>NZ_KE136485.1 GCF_000407185.1 Enterococcus malodoratus ATCC 43197 | reverse complement strand
TTTATACTCTTGCTATACTTCGTACTGAAGTACATCAGAAAAATGCCAGCTCCTAGTGAAAACCAGGTGCTGGCATTTTTCTATATTTATCCTCTTGATAGAAGAAATCGGTTCTGTTGCAAAGTTTTAAATCTACTATCAAATAAGGTAGAATAATAGAAAAAGATAGCAGGAGGAATGACGATGAATCATTTTAAAGGAAAGCAATTTCAGCAGGATGTGATTATTGTAGCCGTGGGCTACTATCTTCGTTATAACCTTAGCTATCGTGAAGTTCAAGAAATCTTATATGATCGTGACATTAACGTTTCTCATACGACGATTTATCGTTGGGTGCAAGAATATGGCAAACTACTCTATCAAATTTGGAAAAAGAAAAATAAAAAATCCTTTTATTCATGGAAAATGGATGAAACGTACATCAAAATTAAAGGAAAATGGCATTATTTGTATCGAGCCATCGATGCAGATGGTTTAACCTTGGATATTTGGTTACGTAAAAAACGGGACACACAAGCAGCCTATGCTTTTCTTAAGCGGTTAGTGAAGCAGTTTGATGAACCGAAGGTTGTAGTCACAGATAAAGCCCCCTCTATTACAAGTGCCTTTAAGAAACTAAAAGAATACGGCTTTTATCAATGGACAGAACATCGTACCATTAAATACCTGAATAATTTGATTGAACAAGACCATCGTCCAGTAAAGAGACGCAATAAATTCTATCGAAGTTTACGCACTGCCTCTACCACGATTAAAGGCATGGAAGCCATTCGAGGATTATATAAGAAAACCCGAAAAGAAGGCACTCTCTTCGGGTTTTCGGTCTGTACTGAAATCAAGGTATTATTGGGAATCCCAGCTTAAATCATAGATACCGTAAGGGATTTTATTCTTTATTTAAAACTTTGCAACAGAACCAAAGTTACCCTTCGTGATTTTTATGATACTAGTTATAGCTTCGTAGTCTGAAAAATCTTCAAGTTTAAGATCCAATCCAAGATCAGACCACTTATATTCAATGATATGATGAGTTTCATCTTTACTAAGGTTATCAAACTCATGTGCAAATCCGATTCTTGAATAGAGTTGAGGGTATCTACTTAATCGTTTTTCTATACCAGGCATACCGATCAGGACCATAGCAATATCATTTTGATCATAAATATCTCTTAATTGCTCGAAATGTTGAAGTTTTAAACGGTCAATTTCATCAACGATAATTAAATCAATTCCCTTATACGCGTCAGTTGATAAACCTCCGTCTTCTTTTCCTTCTTTTTCGGTAAGATAAACACTACGAGTCAGCCCAATCCGAATTCCATAAGTATGAATATCACTGCTAATCCTAGTTTGTTTTTCTGCTGGTGCTGTGCAAAATATCGTATTGGCGTAAAGAATTTCTTTTGTAGCATCTATCCCGATTTCTTTATTGACTTTGAAATCTATTTGTTTAAAAATATTATCCCAGTTAGCATAATGACGTGCTGAAACAGTCTTTCCAACTCCAGGCATTCCATAACAAACACCAATATACTTATACTTTATGCATGCGTCACAAAACTCCGCAAATCGTTTGTATTCCTTTGTCTCTATAAATTTTTTCGTCTTATTCATTGAGATACCTCTTTAGAATTGATTTTTTCTTTCTATTAGAATTGGAATTTTTTTCCTCTTGTTCTGTAATCAAGAGATCGATTGAACTTGGAGAATGAACTTTTTCCTTCAGTATCTTTTTACGTTTATTCCTTGCTGCAATCAAATCATCCATATCAATCGAATAATTTGATATCTCAGGAGATATTGCATTACATAAAAATTGATTGCGATAAAACACTCGGATTTCTGCTATGTCCGAAGGATTGTATCGAATTAGGACCGACTCTCCTACAAAAGCAGAGAGGTTGGGGTTGGTATATCTTAGCCCTTGAAAATGAATACCATCTGAATGCACTTTTCTCGACTTAGAAATTTCCAGCAACAATAAGTCTAATTTTTCAAGGTTTTCTGGAAGGTTCGGTAAAAATGATTTTGAATTCCATTTATCGGTTGGACACATCTTGATTGAAGAATGTTCTTTAAGGTTATAGTCATAGATCAAAAAATGATGAAGTTTATTCCGAAATTCTTGAAAATTAAGTCGTTCTTCCTTATCAGAGTTTCCAATATATCCTGGTAAAGACTCTAAGAAGAGTTGATTAACTGTGAGAAAGAACCGTTCGATTTTCCCTCGACCACGTGGTACACCTACTTTAGAAAATAGTAAATTAATTCTGAGATCAATCGCGACTTGTTCCAAGTGATCTGAAGTGAAGTCACTCCCATGGTCTGTATAAAAGTGTTCTGGTATACCACAAATAGGCCATTTGGAATCTTGTTTGGTCCAAATAGCCTGGTGCAATGTTAATGCGGTATGAATAGCAGAAGGGGCGTCAAAGGATACAGAATAGCCGGCAATTGCACGACTGTAGTCATCCATGATAATCGTTAACCATGGACGTTTCAGAACTCCTTTAGTATCAATAATCTCAATATCTAATAAAGTATGGTCCGCTTGCCACACTTCATTTGGTCTTTTAGGCTCTCGAATTTTAATAAGGTCAAACATTTCTGAATAAACCTTCTCACCCTCATGAGCCAGTACACCAACAGAAGAGGGGAGAGATTGAATCGTTTTATAGACCTGACTATAGCTAGGGGGAACTAACCTGTTTTCGGAACAAAAGTCACCTAGCTTTCTTTGAATGGTTGCAATACTCATTTTTCTATAACTAAAGAACAGCCTTTCAATTTCACTGACAACTTCTGGTTCTAAGCGAATTTTCCCACTATCAGATCTCTTTTTGTGAACTAGACCTATCAATCCTTCTTCTAGATAGTGCTTCTTCCAGCGTTGTAATGTCCGGAGTGGGATTCCTTCATCTTCAGAAACTTCAGCTAAAGATTTCTGATAATCTAAATTGGATTTGATCATTTTGTATTTGGCCATTGCAGCGTGTCTTTGTTCGTCGGAATAATTAGCTAACTGATCCTTTCTGTTGTTCATTATCTTTGGCCTCCATTTTATTGAGATACCGATAAATTGTTGTCCGAGAGACGTTCCATTTTTCCGCAATCGTTTTAATTGGCGTTCCGTTATCAATCAATGTTTTCAGCAAATCCAAATCACTAGATGTTAATTTTTCTGGCCGACCTCCAAAGCGACCTCTTGCTCTTGCTGCTGCACGACCAGCTGCGGAACGTTCTAAAATCAAATTTCGCTCAAATTCTGCAAATGCCGCAAATAGATGAAACATCAATTGACCAGTAGAGCTAGATTTATCCATCGTAATATTTTCTTGTAGACTATGAAAACTGACTCCACGTTCGTTCAATTGATTGACGATCGAAATAAGATCCTCCATATTTCTTCCTAGTCGATCCAACCGCCAAACAACTAAAGTATCACCTGAGCGGACAAAATCGATTGCTGTTTCTAATCCAGGTCTATTACTTTTTGCGCCACTCATATGATCAGTGAAAATTTTCTCGCAACCAAATTTATTTAAACTATCTTCTTGTAAATCTAAATTTTGCAATCCGGTGGAAACCCGGGCGTATCCTATTTTCAAAAAAATCGCTCCTTTTCGTTAATTATTGTACCATAACTTTATCTATATAGATTAATTGAACATAGATTTTGAAACGGGTTAATGAACACGAAAAGGATTCATTCTAATAAAAAAAGAGTGAAAAAAGAAAGTGTACAGAAAAGGGTCATTTTCTGTACACTGAAGCTCTCATTTATATGTTCATGAGGAGTTTAGAAAGTTCTAGAGGAAACAAAAATATGTTAAACTTCTTTCAATTTCTTTCATCATTGAATAGGACTTCAAAGTTACTCTCTATTGACAATTACGCCGTTATCGAACACATTTGATCCTAATTGACAATCTATAGCAATTGTCACACTAGTCAATTGATTATTCCAGAAAGCATTATAATCAATTGACTTAACGCTGGACGGAATAGATACATCCGTCAACAAATTATTCCCAAAAGCCCAACTTCCGATTGATGTAATGTTTTGAGGAATTGTTACATTCGTAAGCTTATTATCTGTAAATGTTCCCTTTTCAATAGCTTGAAGACTTGACGGGATGGCGATACTGTTTAATTGATTACTTGCAAAGGCGTCTTCTCCGATCATTGTGACTTGATCTGGAATGCTTACTGTCGTTAGCTTATTGTTATAAAATGCGGAATTTCCAATGGTTACCAATCCGATAGGAAGATCAATGCTCTCCAGTTGGTTATGTGCAAACGATGCATAGGCGATAGATTCAATCCCATCGGGAATCGCCACACTTTTTAGTTTATTTTCGGTAAATGCCCGATCTCCAATAGCTGTCACGCTTGATGGGATAGATATAGTCACTAGATTATTATATGAAAACGCATCATTTTTAATCGTTTGAATACCCTCAGGCAGTGCTACATTTTCTAATTGATTTCCTGTAAACACACCACTTTCGATCGAAACGAGGCTATTTGGAACAATAATTTCTTTCAATTTATTATTGGCAAATGCATAACTCTTAATCTCTTTGACTGTATCCGGGATAGTCACACTCGTTAAATTCTTATTCCCAAGTGCCCATGATCCAACTGAGGTCACTGGATACGCGATTCCTTCACGAACAACATACTCTGGAATAACTGGAGCTGTGCTTTCTTGCCCGCTCTTAAACCCAGTAATAGTCGATTCTTTATTTTTAATTGTCGTTGAAAAAATATCTTCGGCATCAGGAACATACTGGAAACTTATTGTCGTATCTGCTTGCACATTATCGACTGTTTGTGTAGTCTCCCCCCACATTGCATACCCAACGATAGTTGGTGCCGTAGCAGTATAACTACTCCCCTGTTCTACTTGGATACTAGTCGCTTGTTGGATATCCTCCTGTGCAGGATTCAGATAAGCTACTTTTATCGTATACTTTTTGCTCTCAATTTTTTTCTCTAATCCATCAAATGCCTTTTGAAGTGTCTCCTTGGCGTTCGTTACTTGTGCTTGCGTGGCTTTTTCATTGGCTAGTACATTTTTGGCATTATCTAAAGTATTCTGGAATGTTTTCCATGACGCCTCGGTATACGTTCCTTTATTCGTCCCCTTAACTTTATTATAAAGCGCTTGTAATTCGGCTTTATTGACTGTAGGTGCTGTTTCTCTTTTCGCGCCATACCAAGCAATATTTTCATTTCTCCAACCGACTTTTATTAAATGATTCTGTTCGGCTTTGCTAACCGTATAGTTATGACTTCCAGCTTTAGCATTTGGATTATAAGCGCGATACAGTGGAATCTTTTTATTTTTATCAGAATACCACCCGATTCCTTCGTATCTCCAGCCTACTTTTACCAAATGATCGCGTTCAAAACCATGCGGTGTGTAGTGATGATCGCCTGCATTTGGATTATACATCCGATATACTGGATCACCACTGGTTGGCGCATACCACCCGATTCCTTCATCATTCCAGCCCACCCGTTTTAACAAATCCCGTTCATTTGTATTTGCCGTGTAAAAGTGCTCCCCACTATTTGGATTGTAGAGACGATACATATCATTTGTCGCGGCTTCTGCATTTGAACTTAAGAACATAATGACTAATAACCCAGCAAACAATAGAATACAACTTAATCTGAAGCTTCTTTTCATATTTTTCGCTCCCTTCAGCTAAAAACATGCCAAACAAACACTTGCCATTGTAACCTTACACTTATATGATATAAGTTATTTTTAGGTTATACAATAAATATTTTAAAAATGACGTTAATAAAAACAATAGGATGTTCGAAGCTAAATCAAATCGCCATTTACTAAAGAAGTAATATGCCATTTAAATTCCAAAGTGACAACCGGAGGAAAAACGCGTTTTCCTTAGAGCCGCAAGGGATAGAGGGTTTTTAGCGAATGTAACACAATCCGTTTGTGTTACATTGATTGATCTAAGATTTTCTCTCTCCGTAATTCAGTTTACAAAAACAATCTTTAGAAAAAAACACACATAAATTAATCCATTCTCCCTATATACCCATTAGATTGAGTCTTGTTCAAATTTATGTTATTATTGTCTTGCAGATAAGAACAATGTGTACACTAAACCCCTAGAGAGGTCGGATTCTCTAGGGGTTCTTTTTTGGCCAATGTCGCCATAATTGTTTTACTTCTTGCTTTTCGTATTTAGCCAATACTCGAAGAGGGCTACGATAAGCCCAACAAGAAGGGGGCAGATAAATGAATAGAACAACATGTACACCTCCTCCCAGTCGCAAAACTGTCGGATAGGCGACTATTCATTTTATCATTTCTATTATGTTTTATCTACATAGGCAAGAACAGAAGTATTTTGAGCAACTCTATTTTGCAGTTTTATTTTCCTCTACTTTATCAAGTATAAAAGCAGGGGAAGTTGTACTCTAGTGTGTTTTTGTGGGAGCAGTTCTATTCACGTATAAATTTTAGGAAATAATTTGACACAAGTATATGACATTTGAGAAATCTCACTGTTAAGCGTTTTAGTCAGCATGCCAAAACTGTTAAGTTTCTGACACGAAAAAAGGAATCGAAAAAATTCGATTCCTTAAAAATACAGCTTAATTTAAAACTCTCTCGCAAAAAGCGTCCCATCAATTGACTCTGATCCACTCCTTATTTCTATTAGTAATGGTATACTATGAGTAAAATAGGAACGGATGGTGTCGTAGATATGAGTAAAACCAAAAAGAATGAGGTCGTTGGTACAATCGTTGAAGTTTTTCAACTTCTACCTGATCCCATAGAAATCCGGAATACTAAGTCTGCCACGTTTAGTTATGAGATTGATGGTAAATACTATGTTTCAGAAAACAGCATAACGGTTCCAATGAGGTTTGAAGTAGGTGATAAAATGACTATAAAATATAATGTCGATCATCCAACTGAGATTTTCAATAAGCACTACTTCGTGATCTGAAATATAAACGTATTAACTTGCTGTGAATCCCGACAGTAAAATGTAAGAAAATGCCGACGAGAAAAATGGTGTTTTTCTTACATTTTTTAGTACACTGATTTAAAAACAATCCGGAGGATTTTATGCGATCAGATGTACGTGAAGGAGTTCAAATTTATATTATGAGTGATATTAAACCTAATTTTACCCACTTAGCCCGACAGTTCGAATGTGATCCGCGTACTGTCAAACGTTACTACGAAAACGATCTATCTAAAAAGAAAGCCGTACCTAAAAAACGCCCGAGCAAATTAGATCCTTTTCGATCAATTATTCAAGAGAAAGTAGAACTAGGCTGTTCTGCGTCAGCGATTTATCTGTGTTGTGCAATAGCTTTTTACAAAAAAATGCAGCCGAAAGTGCAGAGTTTTGCTGCAACTAGTTTTTTCCTTCAATATGATTTAGATAATGAGTTTTTCAACCTGAAACTTTCGCCTTTAAAGCCGATAATATGAGCATGATGGATTAGCCGATCAACGAGAGCGGCTGTTAAACGAGAATCCATAAACACTCGATTCCATTGACTGAACTCTAAATTAGAGGTAATAATAATGCTCTTTTGCTCATACCAATCTGAAATCAGTTGGAAGAGCAGTTCAGCTCCTTCTTTCGTCAATGGTAAGTACCCCATTTCATCAAGAATAATTAATTCTGTTGTTTCGAATCGCTTCTTGAAACTGGCTAGCTGTTGTTTTTTTAAGGCACTTTCTAATTGTTCAACGAGATTGTTTACTCGGAAGAATTTGGTTGAAATACCTTCACTACAGGCTTTTCTCCCTAATGCGATCGCTAGATGTGTTTTCCCTGTACCAGGAGAACCAACACAAACAATGTTTTCTTGCCTTTTTAGAAAATCAAGAGAGACAAGGGTCTCCTTATCTAGATGGGCTGGTAGAAAAATATCTTCGTGCCATTCATAGTTCTTTAGCGATTTTGGTACAGGAAATTTGGCTAATTTTTCCATCCGTTCTAATTTGATCTGCTGTCTGGTCTCAAGCTCTAAACGGAATAAATCGGTAATAAATTGTTCTGGAGCTTCGAAAGAAGCTCTTGGTAAGTTAGTGATGATATGGCTTAATCGAAGCTTTTTACAATAATCTTCTAGAGTCTGTCCAGTCATTTTTGCGCTCCTCCTGATTTTGTTAATGCATCATAGTTTGACCAATTCACATCAAAGTCAGAGGGGGCATCTTCTTGAACAACTAATTCGTAAAATTGTTCATTAATTTGTTGGATATCATAGGTCGCTAATAAACTTAGTAATTGTTTTATACGTCTGTATTTAAGGTGATTATTATCAATTGCTAGATAATTTTGAAGGCGTGCAGGCAAGTACTTCCAATACCTTGAATAACTAACGACATTCAATTTATTACTCCATTGTTTCAAGATATCACGCCATGGGATCAATCGTTTTTTGTTCATATAGGGGCGATATTCGTTCATTAAGAGTTCTCCATGAGGCGTAAGGACTTTGAATGCATTCCAAGTCAAAACAACGGTCAATTGAGAATAGCCATATGCTTTAGGAATTTGAATAACAGTTTGATCCAATTTCATTTCGTGATAACGATTTAGTTTAGCTTCTACTTCTTTAAAAATTGGGTAATCCTCTTGTGGGAGAGAATGTAACGCCTTACTTTCTTTCTTCCACAAGTCTTCGATTAATTGATGTTTTGAATAATGCGTCCTTTTTCGATCTGTTTTCAATTGTTCTTCAAGCTGCTTATTTAGGGACTCAAAAGAGTCCATGATTGGCGAAGTCGAGAAAAAATTGTATCGGACATAGCCCACTTTATTTTCGACATGTCCTTTTTCATGCCCACTACGTGGGTTACAGACTTGAACATCACAACCATAATGAATGGTGAAACGTAAGAATTCATCGGTTAGTTGTGCGTCTTCAAATTTTGATTTTGTTTTTTTCACCGCTGGAGTTAAGTTATCTATTCTGATCGTTTTTGGAACGCCGCCGCATTGATTAAATAGTTGTTTTAATGCTTCCAGGAAACACTCTTGGTTTTGAGCTGGCATGGCACTTGCGAACGTCGCATTACTATAGGGAAATGACATGATAAGAAGTTGTATGTCTTTCATGTGATCTTCGTGCATTACTTCCATTGTTCCAAAATCGATCTGTGCTTCTCCGATCGGATGATCAAGGCGATCGACAGCTTTGTAATTTGTTTCGTCGTAACGCTGTTTTTTCCATTGAGAAATATAGACGCAAACTGTTCGATAGGAGCCAGGGAAACCCAAAGGTTTCAATTGTTCATAGATAGCTTTGGCAGTTCTACGGAGTTTTCTACGTAAACGTAGGTCTTCTTCTAGCCAACTACCGATAATTTCTCCCCAGCCATCATCCATCATGGATTTATTTTTTCGAATAGGATCCGTAATGAATAGCTGATCACTGTCGGCGTATTTTTTCGCTGTTCGCCAATTGATATTCATTGCTTTTCTTATCTGATCAATTGACTGATCACGATTATTTCTCAAATGTTTTATCGTTTTAATATCATCCAAAGTTAACAACCTTTCTGTACCTCCATCACTAAGTCATTAAAACTTATGATGGAAGGAAACTAGTTCGCAGTCAAACTGCTGTATAGTTGTGTACTTTCGGCTGCATTAGTGTGTAGTTAAATTCTGCCACAAACAGATTTATCGCTTTATTAAGAAGAAAGGTTATGAAGGGAAAGATTCTATTCTAAGAGATTACTGCAGTCAATTGCGAAAAACACATATTCAGAAAGCGACAATCCGAATTGAAACACAGCCGGGTTTGTCTGCACAAGTTGACTGGAAAGAAGATCTGGTCCTTTACAATCGTTCGGGTCAACGGTTCCAAATCAATTTATTTTTATATGTTCTAGGCTTTTCACGTTGGAAGTATATCGAGTTAACGCTAGACAGAAAACAAGATACACTACTTCGTTGTTTGAACAATGCCTTTCTCTCTTCTGAAGGAATCCCGCATGAAATCTGGTTTGATAATATGCGTACTGTCGTTGATCAAAGTAGAACGCAGTTTAGAAAGATAACTTGGAACCAAAGGTTCTATGAATACAGTAAAGACGCAGGATTTAAACCAATTGCTTGTCGACCATATCGACCGCAAACAAAAGGAAAAGTAGAAGCCTTAGCCCGAACGGTCGAGCAGCTAAAAGTATACAACGGTGAATTTGATACATTGGATGATTTAATCGATCTTGTTTTTGAATTCAATGAAGAGCTGAACAAAGAAACCTCTCAAGCAATTGATGGCCCACCAATACTGAAATTTACTGCACACGAAAAAGAGCACTTATTGCTCTTTGATTCAAAATTACTAACGACCTACACACAAGATGTCCTCTCTCGTAAGGTATCTAAAGAATCGCTCGTGATTTATCAAAAGAATAAGTACTCTGTACCCGTTCGCTATATCGGCAAGACAGTTTCTCTCCAAGCTGTTGCCGACGAACTTACTATTCATTATAACGGCGAATGCATTCAAAGACATCTTTTAAGTCAGAAAAAATTTAATTATGATTCAGATGATATGCAGGAGATTTTAAAATCCGATGTTTATCGAACAAAATCGGATGAAGAAATTGCACAATATGTTCAAGAAAATTTGAAACTCTACGACGAGTTCTATTAGGAGGCACCATGTCACAATACCAAGAGTTACTAGAGAATCTAACAACGTTAAAGCTAGATCAAATCAAAGAATATCTCCCTCGTTTTTTAGAATCTGAAAAAACAAAAGAACTATCCACAATCGATATTCTTTATTCATTAACGGAACGGGAATTAGCGTTTAGAAAACAACGGGCAGAAAAAATGAATATCAAAACGTCCCACTTTCCCTATGAAAAACGAATGTCCGATTTTGACTTTGATTATCAGCCAAGTGTGAACAAACGGCAACTGTTGGACTTATCCAGTCTGCATTTTATGGAACGACAAGAGAACATTTTATTTATCGGTAGCAGCGGTGTTGGAAAAACACATTTAGCAACGGCAATCGGTATGGAAGCTTGTCGTCAACGAATCAGCACCTATTTTATTACGTGTAATGAACTGATTCAGCGATTGACCAAAGCCTATCAAGAAAACCGGCACGAAGCATTAATAAAAAATTACTGCCGATATAAACTGCTCATTATCGACGAAATTGGTTATTTACCGATTTCAGAGGTTGGCGCAAATCTCTTTTTTCAGTTAATCACAAGGAGATATGAAACGAAATCGACGATTATTACAACCAATATCCCATTATCAAAATGGGGAGCAGTATTCTCAGACCCAACATTAGCAAATGCCATATTGGACCGATTGGTCCACCACTCCCAACTAATCAAGATTACCGGGAGGTCTTATCGCATGAAAGACTATTTGCTTGATAAGGATGTCCTTCAGGCTCCTACAGATGAGAAAAGCAAGAAAATCGGTAAAAACTAGCATATTTCCACCGGCAAAAAATTACATTTGAAAATCGGGATTGACATCTGGAGTTGGCGACTCACATAAGAGGTTAGTCTGGTTGATTTAATCGGCCAATTGCTTAAAGAACACCCAGGATACCGGGCCAAGCAAAGTTGTATGGCAAATCCTAATTTATTGATATTTCCACGGTGTTGATTAATAATCTCTAGATCATAATCAGAAAAACTAAAGTATGCTTGAAAATCTTCTTCTGATAAGTGATCTACAGAAAGAAGTCGCTCACGTTGTGAAGTAGTTAAAATTCTTTTCAAAGCCATATGTTAAGCGTTCCTTCTGTTGAGGTAACGGTAAAAGGTTGTTTTGCTTAATTTAGAGGCATCAAGAATTTGACGAATAGAATATTCTTTGCTGTCATACATTTTTAAAGCTAAATCAATTGATACCTGACCTTTACTTGGACGGCCACCTTTTTTTCCTCGGACTCTGGCTGCCTTAAGACCGGAGTTAGTTCGTTCAATAATAATGTCCCGTTCCAGTTCTGCTAAACTAGCCATAACTCGGAAAAAGAATCTTCCCATAGACGTGGAAGTATCTACATTATCTTGAATAGATATAAAATTGACGCCAAGTTCTTCAAATAATTCAGAAAGTTCAATCAAATGTTTAGTTGATCGTGAAATTCGATCTAACTTGTAAATGACAACAGAATCTCCTTCACGTAGTAGGTTGATCATTTCTTCTAATTGTGTTCGGTCTTTTTTCGCACCAGTTACTTTTTCTTGGAATAGTTTATCAATTCCATAATGAGTAAGCGCATCAATTTGTAAACTAAGATTTTGATCGTCTGTACTCACTCGAGCATAGCCAAAATTCATAAAAATAGCCTCCCTAATTTTTGTAATTCAAATGTACCATAACTCATTAAATACAACCATATAGGAACTATGAAAAAGGAACGGATTTTGGAACTTGATTTGCTTAAAAAATATTTAGAAAAAGCAGGAAATATAAAAGTACCATAAACGAAGGTTTCTGGGAAAGGAAATGGTACAAAATTATGACGGATGGATTTGCTACCGTACAAAAATGTCGAAATCTTGGAAAATGAGCTTTGTGATTGTGAAACAATCACAATGTTTCCTTGTCGTACAAAATTGTCAGATAAGAAAAAAAGCAACCCAGCATTTGCCAGGTTGTCCCAATAATATCTTATTCTTGCTCTCTTAATTACACCGCCGTATCCGCCTCAGCCTCCACATTGGCTTGTTCTAAATAATCTTCCAATTGATTCTTTTTTGTTTTCGTAATGAACAGCAGGCCAAGATAGACAGCCACTGAAATTCCGATTAATAACGGGCTTTGCGAGTTGAAGGCAAAGAACAGTAAAGCAAAAATTGGATTGCTCATATTAGCAAATGAGCAGATCAACATAGCGCCCGCCGGAATAGAGACCCCAGTTTCCACAGCCACTTCTGTAAAGATCGGTGCCACCGCTGTGATCGTCAATAACCCGATTGAAAAGTAAATCGCTCCTGAAATCAGTCCTTTTGCGATATTCCCTTTTGAAACGGACATAATCATCTGAATCACGTATGGAATCGCGATTAAATCCACCATTGGCAAGACCTGATTTCCCGGTAAGAAAATTGCGATTACCAGCATAATCGGAATCAATAGCATTCCTGTAAGTAAAGTTGAAGGTTCCCCGTAGCCGACCGCATCATTTACCCCAAGATACCAAACACGTTCCTTGTTGCCAGACTTAGTCGCCTTTCGTGAAGCGTCAGTGATCGCTGAGAAAGCTCCCGCGAAAATCCCAGCAATTTTTGGAAAGATTGACATCACCGCAGCCATAGAAATTCCTAATATCAGCATTTCGCCCCATGCGTTCAACTCACCTAAACGAGTCAGGTTACCGAAGAATCCTAGAATCACGCCTAAGATAAAGCCTAATGAAGCAGGTTCACCTAAGAAGCCCAGCTTGCTTTCAAGATACTCGGGGTTCAATTTTACCTTGTCCAGCTTAAATAAATTTAACACCTTATCCATCACGATCGCATATGGGACTGTGCAGGACATCAATGGTGCCACAATCACCGTTCGCGGATAGCCATAGAACTTCGACCAACGCTTCGCGATTGATTCGCAAAAAACCAATACATATAAATTCTGTAAAATCATCAATCCCATCGCCAGCCATAGATTGCCGGTAGTCAAATAGACCATCGAACCCCACAGCATGAACTGCCAATTATTCCAAAGATCAGACGGCATGAAAATATTAGTAAACTTCGTTAAAAAAAGAACAGTCTGGATCGCCAAACCAATAATCAGAAACAGCATCCCCACTTCTGTCGAATAAGCCACCACACTAGCCGCCTGCCAACCAACATCCAAAATACGCAGGTTGATCCCGGTATCCTCTACCATGCGCGTAACCACAGGTGTAACAATCGGCGTGAATGCCGTAATGATCATATTAAAGCCGGCTAACCCAATCCCCGCACTCAAAGCTGAGTTAAAAGCCTTCTTTACTGGTACCTTCAAAGCCAAGGCAATAAAGAATAGAACAAAAGGAACAACAACTGACGGACCGAACGCTTCCATAATTTTTGTTAATATCCCTAACACATTATCCAAAGTGGTGTCCTCCTTTTAAAGGTTTTCTACAAATGCATCCAGCTCTTCTTCAAACTCTTCTTCGCCCATCCCCGTGATCAAAGCAATCGCATTAATGACCGGAATCCCATAATCCTTTTTCTTTAAGGGACTTGTAAACACGATCAAGTCAAAACCACCTGCGTCTAAATTGGTTTCGACACCGTTAGGATTTGATTCCACTGTCGTTGATGAGTACCCTCGCTCCTTTAGCATGTCTTTCACTTTGTTCGCCACCATTGAACTAGTGACCGTTCCGGAGCCGCATACAGATAAAATTTTTAGCGTTTTCATTCTTTTCGACCTCCCTTATAGTTGTTCTTTCAAGACTTCTTTGAAGCGTTCAGGAGAATCCACTTGCTGGAATTGATTAGAGATACTTTCATTATTCAATGCCTGCATCATCTTTGTCAATAACACCAATTGATACTCACTTTTAGTAAAACCAAGTACAAAAAGCAATTTCACCGGGATCTCGATCTCTGGCTGATCCATTCGTTTAGTAATCACCTCATCTGTTAAACGAATCGCATAAACAAAAGGTTTCTTCACATATTTTGCATCCGTATGAGGTATCGCAACATTCCCAAAATTAGTGACTAATCCCGTTGGAAAATTTGCTTCTCGTTGCTGTAGCTTCTCACCGTAATCAGACACTACCATGCCCTTTCCTACCAATTCGTTCCCGATATCCTGATAAAGCTCTTGTAGATTTTCTTTCGTGACATCCAATGAAACAAAGAGCTCTGAAGCAAACTTTTCTGCTTCTGCGGTCATACTCAACCTCCTATTTGATTCCCTTATATTCTATTAGCTAAAATGTTTGATACCTCGTGCCTCTTCCCTTGCGTGATACTGCTTCGGAAAAATTAAATCAGAAAAAAATGTATCCGTTTTCATTTCCGCTAAAATGCGATGCTTTATTGCATCAACATTTCCTTCGCTGTGACGGTATCTGTAAAGAGGTAATCCACGTAGCCACCTAGCAAAGTTGCCTTTAAAACATCGCGCTTTTCTTCTCCGATGGCAACACAGACCTTATTTTCGACCTTCTGAAGCTGTTGTGCGCTGATACCGATGTGGCGCTTTGATAAACCTAAATCAAGAACCTGGCCTTCCTTGTCCAAGAAGGTTCCGACAATATCACCAACTACACCTTTTTCCAGCAAATCAAGAAAATCCTCTTCACCAAAATAGCCTGCTTCAACAACGATAGCATTTTTATGGATTTCACCGACACTGAACAAAGCAATGTCAAGCTTATCAAAAGAATCTAGAACATGCTTAATCTGTCGATCCTTCTTCAGGGCTAACGCGATTTCTTCTGAATCTACAAAGGCTGGAACCGGCAATTGGAACCATTCAGAGCCGTAACTTATTGAAAAATTGAGCACGATCGCCTCACTGTTGGTCACCATACTGTTGCGGGCAGCACCACCAGTGATTTGGATGACCTTTGTATCCTTTTTTTGCCTGCCCTTAAGATGCTCCGAAAGTTGATACAACGTTCTTCCCCAAGCCAGCCCGATTGTTTGACCATCCTGAATCAAATCATCAAGAAAGAGGGAAATTTGTTCTGACATCTCTTCAATGATCAGCTGCTTATTTGTTAATTGCGTATCATAAACAAAGGCTTTACGAATACCGAATGCCGTCGCCAACTGATCGCCTAAGCTCTTTTGATACGTCGTAGGAAAATTCAGCTCAACCTTGATGTAGCCATCCTTTTTCGCCCGCTTCAAAAGACGTGAAACAGTCGGCTTTGATAAATTCAGCTCCGTCGCAATTTGTGCTTGATTAATGTCCTGATAGTAGTATTTTTCGGTTACAACCTGCATTAGTTCCAATTGATCTTGTTCCATCTTTTATTTCCTCTCATGAAATTAATTTCACTTCATTCTACCCTTTACATGGAGGTTTTACAAATGTCTTTTTAGCTTACTGGCTGCACCTGTCCATAGGTTTTGAATTTCTCAATCATTAATTCCATCTCTTGATCATCCAATACCATCGGTTTGCCTAATGTACAAGCCATGTAATGCAAACCAGCCAAGCGTTCCACCTCTTCTGCAATCGCAAAGGTTTGTTCGATGGAAGGTCCGCAGGCTAATAGACCGTGATTGGCTAAGAAACACGCATACCGATCCTTCATCGCCTCAAAGGAAACCTCCGCCAGCTCCTTCGTTCCAAAAGTTGCGTATTTCGCACAGCGAACATTATTGCCGCCAGCGATTGCCACTTGATAATCCGTCGCAGGCAAATCCATTCCGCAAATCGCTAATACTGTACTGTACGTTGAATGCGAATGAACCACCGCACGAATTTCTTCGCCGCGTTTTTGATAATAGATCATATGCATTGACCATTCGCTGGATGGTTTGCGGTCTCCTTCAACAATGTTCCCATCTAAGTCCATGATTACAACATCCTCAACTTTTGTCTCGAAATAGTCGATTCCACTGGGACTAATCGCCATCAACTTCTCCACTGGGTTATAGATACTGATGTTTCCCCCTGTTCCGGCCGTCAATCCACTGGTGATCAATTTCTTCCCATACTCAACAATCTGTTCCTTCTCTTTTTCCATCATTTGTTTTCAGCTCTCCTTTTTTAGTAGCAACTCTCTAAGGTTACTTGAATGTCTGTCGGATCAAATTCATATGCTTCATTGTTGTTCATGATCTCTTCGATAATTTTAGGAATCATTTCCTTCGTTACTCCCAGCTCTCTTAAGGTAGAAGGCAATCCCCAAGCATCATAGGTTTTTCGCAAATGATCAATACCTGCCTCGGCATATTCCTCATCGCTCAACCCATCTTCTCGCTCTAACTCCAACACATTTTGGTTGAAACGAATAAACTTCTTCGAGTCTTTCTTCAGCTCATTATTCAGCCAGGCAGGTTCAATCACCGCAAGCCCTTCCCCATGAGAAGAATTCGTCATCGCACCAATCGCATGTTGAATCCAATGACAAGGAAACCCCTTCATGTCTCGTCCGCAATCTGCCAAACCGTTCATCGCTAAAGTTGCTGCCCAGCTGATATTTTCTCGTGCCTCGATATCGTCTAGCTGATCTAACACACGATCATTTTCCAAGATTGTCTTCACAACACTTTCAGCCAAATAATCACCGAGGTCATTATTTGTAACCTGGTCATCGAAATAGCCTTCCAGCACATGTGAATTGATATCCGCCATGCCAGCTGCTGTTAATCGTTTCGGTACCGTCTTGACTAACTCAGCGTCAACAATTGCAATCTCCGGAAATAACAGCTCATCGTGCAGCGCCCATTTTTTCCATTCCGACTTGTCAGCACTACGATCATTGGTCAAGATACAATGACAGCTCATTTCCGATCCCGAAGCTGAAATCGTGGAAACAGCTACGATCGGTTTCTTTTCTGTTGCTTGCTGGCTGCCATTGAAATAGTCCCAAATGTCTACATCAGATACCGCGCCCAGACTAATAGCTTTCGCTGTGTCGATCGAGCTACCGCCGCCGACAGCTACAATAACATCAACGTTTTTTTCCTTTGCCAACTTGATTCCTTCATCCACCACTGTCAAATGCGGGTTTGCTGTTACACCACCAAGTTCAAAGACTGTCATTCCCTCTGCTTCCATTGAATCAATTGCCTGTTGAAAGACACCCAACTCCTTCAAGGGGCCTTCGATTTCGATCAATAACGCTCGTTTTCCAAAATTGCGGGCATTTTTTCCTAAACAAGCAAACTGCCCTCTGCCAAAAATTACTTTCGTTGGACTGTAATACTGGAAATTCCTCATTTCGCCCTCCTACTATTTATATTCATAAAGCAATGGTTCCTGCTTCATATACCGATCTAACTCTTGGATAATCATTTTCGTGTGATTGGTCAGAACATCCGTTGTCGCTCCCGCGATATGAGGGGTGATGACAACATTCTCCAGTTCTGTGATAAACGGATGATCTTCTGGGATCGGTTCAGTCGAAAAGACATCCAAACCTGCACCAGCGATTTGTTTCGTTCGCAGCGCTTCGATCAGATCATCTTCATTCACTACCGCTGCTCGTGAACAATTAATAAAGTAAGCCGATTTCTTCATCTTCTCAAAAGCTCTCTTATCAAAGAAATTCTCCGTTTCCTTCGACACCTTTAAGTGAACCGAAATGAAATCCGATTCCGTCAGTAAACGATCAATCCCCACCTTCTCTGTCGTTAAGGTATCGACATCAATGTTTGATACATAAGGATCAAAAACTAAAATCCGCATCCCGAAGCCTCTTGCGATTGCGGCAACTCTACGCCCAATACTGCCATAGCCGATAATTCCCAGAGTTCGTCCTTTCAACTCCACACCTTTGAAGACAACATAAGGACTTTGCGGACCCACACCCCAGACCACATCCCGCTTCAAGCCTGCCTTCACTTGATTGTCGGTATCTTTACTGCCAGTGTAGTTACCCTTTTTCAATTCTTCATAGGCAAAAGGAATATTTCGTGCAATTGACAGCATCAAGCCGATCGTCAACTCCGCCGTCGAGTCAGAATTCCTACCAGGTGTGAATAGTACCTTGATCCCCTTCTCTCGAGCATAGTCCACATCCACATTCACTGGTGTTGCACGCGTACAGAAAATTAACCTCAGACTTGGTGCCGCGTCAATCACTGCTTCGGTGATGTCATCATAGCTGGTCACGATCACCTCGACATCTGTCACTAAAGAAAGTAATTCTTCTTCAGATAATTTGCCAATCCCCTTAGCCCAGCCCTGAATATCCACGTTACCTAATTTCTGAACTTCCTCGATTAGGGTATCATCATATTCCGCTGTAAATAGAATATTCATCTTACTCTCCTTCCTTGGAAATTTATTTCTATCAAAGAAATTTATTTCTTGATTAGAGCATAAAGCCCTTTCAATAAAAAGTCAACAGTTCTTTACTTTATTTCAAAAATTGAAATTAATTTCAAGGAAATGGAAGTTACAGTCGGAAAAACCTTCGTTATCTAAAGAATTTTTAATCCACGAAATCCCGCAAATATGTTAAACTCAGACAAAAGAAAAAAAAGAGGAGAATTCTTGTGACTGAATATACTGGCTTCGACAAAATTTACCGCGATATCGTCATGGATATTATTGAAAACGGCACGGATCAAGATCCTGCCTTGGTTCGGGCAAAATACGCCGATGGCAGCCCTGCTCCTACTCGTTTTATTCAAGGTGTCAACTTTAAGATCACCCCAGCGGTTCTGTTGCAAAGTTTTCAAAACCAATAATACTACTACATTTCTGACTATAGATTATGCAGGAATTCCTAGTAATATCTTTATTTCTGTGCAGACTGAAAAGCCGAAAAGAAGGAAGCCCTTCGGCATTTCAATGTGTACTGTAAAGGCCATTTTTTTGTGGCGCTTTACATAGACAGCGAGAGCAAACCTTCGTTTGCGGATCTTTTACTTTCTCTTTATTTTTGATCACATTAAATAAAAGGTACGAATATCGCTCTAATTTTAATTAATGAAAAGCTTTCGTTGACAAATATTAGTAATTTTCATACCATTATATCGAACATACGTTCGGTATAATGGTTAGGTAGGAAGTGCCTATTATGGTTATGAATTGGGACGATAATCCAAAATTCATTTACGAGCGTGAACCAAGTCGAGACATACTTTGTATCGATTGCAAACGTTTCTACAGTTCCGTAGAGTGTGTCGAACGTGGGCTAAATCCGTTGACCACCAAGTTAGTGGTTATGAGCTATCCTTCAGACGATCCATCTGAAAGGGGAAGCGGACTGATTCTAGCGTCTTCCCCAGCCGCAAAAAGAGCCTATGGCATTTCAAACGTGTCTCGTGCCAGAGATTTGCCGTTTCCGTATCCTGATGATCTCGTTATTGCACCGCCACTAATGCGAGTATACATGCAGAAAAACATGGAAATTAACAACATATATAGAAAGTACGCTGACGAAAAGAATCATGCAGTATTTAGTGTAGATGAAAGCTTTTTAGACGTTACAGACTCGCTTAAATTGTATGGCTGTGAAACAGCTGATCAATTGGCCCGCTTGATTCAAATTGACGTATTTCAGCAAACAGGCATATATACAACAGTTGGAATCGGTGATAATCCTTGGTTGGCGAAGGCCGCATTAGACCTATACTCCAAGCACAATAGAAATATGCGTGCTGAAATCCGTTACGAGGACGTTCCAGCAAAACTGTGGAATGTGCAGGATCTTACTGAATTTTGCGGAATCGCAAAACGAACAAATAAACGGCTGGTCCGAATGGGAATCAAGACCGGTTACGATCTCGCTCACGCTGATTATTGGCGTTTAAAAACCCAACTTGGCGTTGTTGGTACTGAACTTTACGCAAAAGCATGGGGGATCGATCGTAGCTTTTTAGGTCAAAAATACACCTCAAAATCAAAGTCGATCGGTAACTCCCAAGTGCTAAACAAGGATTACACCAGACGTGACGAGGTAGAAACAGTCATCAAGGAAATGGCTGATCAAGTAGGTACACGTCTCCGGCGAAGCGGCGCAAAAACTGAATGTGTAAGCTTGTTTGTTGGCTATTCAATGGGATACATAGATTACAAAAACCCCGATAAGCACGGTTTTCATCAGCAAATGAGAATACCGCTGACAAATTCAAGTAAAGAAATCGCTGAAACGCTGCTGATTATCTTTGATAAGAATTACCGGCGACAGGATATAAGAAACATTGGTGTCAATTGTTCAAGACTTACTTTTACGAATTCATTGCAGCTTAACTTGTTTGCAGAACCCGAAGAACAAATTAATGATCATAAAGTTGATTACGTTGTTGATACCATTCGAAAAAAATATGGGTTCAAAGCAATTGTTCACGGAACTAGCCTAATGCCCGGATCGCGCGCTATTTCGAGGAGCAGTTTAATCGGCGGCCATGCAGGAGGGCAGGGCGGAATCGAGAGTGAACCGCATGGTAAAGCGAACTAAGAAAGAATTTCACGACTATAATGATTTTCACGATCGGCCTTTCGGTTTGAAGTGGGGCACCGCCTATGCAATGGACGACTTAATGAAAGGCGTTATCGCAAATGAAGAATACGCCTTAAAAAACAATGCTGCTAAACCTCTATTGAGTCGTGAAGAAATTGATATAGTTCTTTCTGAATCATTTTTAAAACGCAAGGAGGTAACTCTACAGCTAAATATTGTTGACGAGTTTGGTCGTTTAGTAGACGAAATATCCGGATATTTTTCAGGAGAAGCCTATCAGGATTATTTTGTCTTTGAAGATCAAAAAATTGATTGGCAAGATGTCCGCAATGTATCTATAGTTGATAATTCTAAATGGTACAAAGTTGATATGTTTAAATCACCAAAAAAAGATAGTCTAAATACTGAAGCTAAATTTGATCCAGAGCTTCAACTAGAGAAAGATAATGAATTCTATCAGCCATTTTATGAAGAAGGTGAGAACCATGAATCTGAATGAAGTCAGTATTTTCGTGCTGCGTGAACTCAATGTAATTCGACTTTATGAACAAAGATACATCAATCAGGAATCATTTTTTGATTTAGTGACAGGGTGCGGCGAACAAACTGAATATGAAGAAGGCAGGGATAGACTCACCTACTATCTTAGACTAGTTGCTAACAGCGAAAATGACGATAGCGTCAAGAAGTTTGACTATTTTATCAATCAGTATCCAAGTTAACACTTATACTCCGCTCCTAGAAGCTTGTTACGTGTAATTCCCTACGCAACGAGTTAAAATGACCTTAAAATCGCTTTATGAAACACCAAATAATGAGAGGTGATCAGAAAATGTGCGGTAGATACTTTTTTGACCTTGATTCAGAAGAACTAAGCGCTCTATATAAGAAGATCCAGGAGCAAGCTAGGCAAGAAGAAAGGCTAGCTGAAAAAATTGCTACAGGTGAAATTTATCCAACGAATCATGTCATTACGATTGGTGGAAATAAGGACAACAAACCAGTGGCAGGTGTAACAAAATGGGGCTTTACCGGCTTTAAAAAAGGCCAGCTAATGATCAATGCTAGATCTGAAAGCGTCGAGCAGAAAAAGACCTTTGCAAAGCCATTTCAAGATAACCGGTGTGTATTTCCAATGACTGGTTTATATAGAGTAAGATAAATAGAGGCTGATATGTTCATTATGCGAGCATATTCTCCTCTATTTCTTTATTTTAGAATCTTTATCTTTACTGATTTTATTTTGACCAATTTGTTTAATATATGTTTTCCTATCATAGCAAAGAAGAGGTGATCCTATTAGAGTTCAGGAAGTAATTTTAGACACTAATAAAAAACGCTATCTATTAATAGATCAGCAAGGAATATCAGTTACACCCGTTCAAAAATATTTAAAATATTTAGATTCAACTCAAAAGAGTCCGAATACACTAAAAACATATTGCTATGCCTTAAAGCATTTCTTCACTTTTCTAAGCGAAAATGATTTAGATTACAAGAAAGTTAAATTAGAAGATTTAGTCGATTTTATGTCTTGGCTAAGAACCCCCTATAACAGCACCAAAATTATCCCATTGCAAGCTTACTCACCGCCACGAAAAGAAAAAACAATCAATCTAACTTTATCAGTTATAAGTAGTTTCTATGATTATCAATATAGAAATGAAAATTTATCCAATACTCAGGTAGAAAATTTATTCAAAAAAACTATGGGGAATAACTCAAGGTCATATAAAGGCCTCCTACATCATGTATCGAAAAGAAATGAAGTAAATAGAAACGTTCTAAAAGTAAAAGAGCCTAAGATAAAAATCCGAGCATTGAACAAAAATGAAGTAAATATAATTTTGAATGCGGCAACCAATATTCGCGATAAGCTGCTTATTCAAATATTGTTCGAAACTGGCATGAGAATTGGTGAGGTACTATCCCTGCATATAGAAGATTTTATTTTCGACCACCAGCTTTCTCACTACATCAATATTGTTTATCGTGGACAATTAGAAAACGGTGCGCGTTTAAAGAGTGGTGAGCGGAAAATCCTCATTTCTCAGGAATTAATGGAGCTTTATGATGACTATCTTTATGATGTGATTGATGAAATTGGATCAAAATCTAATCACCTTTTTATAAAGCTTGCAGGACAAAATAAAGGAGACCCTATGGAATATTGGAATGTAAGTTCAGTATTTAAACGGTTAAAAGAAAAAACAAATTTACATCTATATCCTCACCTACTCCGCCATACCCATGCAACTTTGTTTTACCAAAAAACCAAGGATATAAAACAATTACAAGACAGACTCGGTCATGCTCAGATTCAAACAACTATGGATTCCTATCTCCATCCTACGGATGAAGAGATTAGAGCATCCTGGTTAACTGCACAACCCGAATTCAATTTTGACAATACTATTCTTCAGGAGGACTGTAATGACCCAAAATAATCAAAATCACCCAATATCAGTTTATGAACGAATAAACAATGATTTATCTCACTTCTTAGAGAAAACAATTCACTCAAATAAGTCTGTTACCACAAATCAAATTTATACAGATGTTTTCTTAGAGAATGACATTTGGACAATTGACATGTTCCAAGATATCAATCAATTTGTAGCTTCTGTAGAAAAGCATAGGATATCCAGTGAAGCTGGTAGGAATAAGCTGAAATTTAAAAGTGTAAATTCAAATATTAATTCAGAACTGAAATATGTATTTTATCGCAGACTTTTTGATGACCTTTGGACGATTTACGGTGCCTTCCATACGTATAGCGGACCTCTTTATTCAGTAACCGTATTTTTGAACGAAAAATATCCGAATTTAAATTCTTTATTAGATTTGGATATTGATGCTGCTGAGAAAAGGTATTTTTTTTGGCTTAATGCTAAGGGAATCTCTTCTCACTATCAAAAGAAGAATAGCGAAAATCGTGAATATAAAACCATACGACCGTCAGCTGCATTTTTAAGAAGACTACACGACTTCCTATTTGAATACACTGATTTCCGTGAAGAATGGGAAAAAGATAAATGGAACATCAAAAATCTTCACAGGAATTACGGTCTTGAATATAACAGAAGCACAAGTAATTATTATATCGATTTTACAAAAGTAAACGAGAAAATGATTGATCCTCTCAGAAAATATTTTAAGCATCGTTTACTAGGAAAAAGAAACTTCACTGTTGGAACAGCTCAGATGACAATTTTGTATTTAAAGAAATTCATTAATTTCATCTTCATGATTGAACCGCACTGGAATGATCTTAAGGATTTAAACCGGAGCCACATTGAACAGTACATTGAATATCTTAACAAATACACAGCAGATTCGAGAGATTCTATTTCTAACCCCGAAGGATATATCAATAGATCATTACACTATCCTCAAAAGTTTTTAGAGGACATCCAAATATTTAACTATGACGTTGCTCCCAAAATAAATATAAATCATTTAATGTTTCCTGAGGATAAACCCAAAAGAAAGAAGAAGTCAATTGATCAAATTGATTACATTCCGGATTTTGTTCTGAATCAGCTTTTTGAAAATATTAACGATCTCTCCCCCGAAATAGTTCCAATTGTATGGATAGCTCTAAAGACAGGATTACGAATCTCAGATGTTCTAGGACTTAGAAAAGACTGCTTAAAAAAAATTAATAATAAGTATTGGGTACAAACCGATATTGAAAAAACTTTTGTCAAAGACCATCGAATTCCAATAGATAATGAATTAGCCTTGATTATCGCCTCTTTAATTGATAAATCTGGTAAGCTGAGCAATCAAGAGAACAATCTCTTAAATTATATTTTCGTTTGTTATCATGGGAACAGGAAAGGGAATCCTTTGCCTCAAAAGTCGGTTGCATTTCATCTGAACAACTTTGCTCAGAAAAAGGGTATCACTGACGAGTCCGGTAATATTTTTCATTTTAAAACGCACCAGTTCAGGCACACATATGCGGTAAAAATGCTGAATGGAGGAGCCGACATATTAACTGTTCAACAATTATTAGCACACGCTTCGCCTGAAATGACTGTTCAATATGCAAAAATTCTTGATGATACAAAGCGTAAAGCATTTGAATCTGTTGTAAAACAAGGTATTTTCAGTTTCGATTCAGTGGGTCAGGTCAATGAAGTCGCTTTACAATCTGAAGTATCCTCAACGAGTCTCAAGCTACTCTGGCAAGATTATAAGCTACATGCGATTGATAACCCTTTCGGGACCTGTCATGCTCGTCTAAAGGGTAATTGTCCATATATGGATTCTCCACCTTGTCTAAGTTGCGGTACCAACCAAACACCATGTAAAGATTTGGCTATAGGTTTCTCTGATTTGGATATTTCAAAATACGAACTTCATGTAAAAACAGTTACAAGGGCAATCGAATTAGCAACAAAAGTCGAAAGACCCGAACTCATATCAGCGAACAAGAAAAATCTGGAGAGGTATCAAAATATCCTATCTACTCTCTATGAAGGAAACTTTATCTTCGGAAGAAAAAACAGATTAAACCAGGAGAAAATTAATGGATAATTACAATCAAATAGAACACTTGAAACGTGTACATGAAGATAGAAAAGCTGCCACCGCGAAAAAAGTTGACCATGCAATAAATGCACTGATAGCTCAACAGAAAAAAATAAATTTTAATAGTGTTGCAAAAGAAGCAGGCGTGGCAAAAGCTACTTTGTACAGCAACAATGCGTATCGTAGCAGAATAGAAACTCTCAGAATTACTTCAGATAATCAAAAAAGGTTTAGTGGAAAATCCTTAGATAATTCTTCGAATAGCAAAGATGCACTAATCGAGTCTTTAAAAAGAAAGAATAAAAAGCTAGAGATAGAAAATGGCCGACTAAGGAATGACTTAAAAGTAGCTTATGGGCAGATTTATCAAAGAAACTAAAAATCCCCAGATTAAGACCATCCAATGATTTTAATCTGGGGATTTTTCTCTTAAATATAAAACCCTTACCTTCTGTTATTTCTGCTATTAAACTAATCTTGTCGCTGGTATTATACAGCGTGATTATACTTTGAAATACCCCTATCTTAAATTCATAATGTTCTGCTTTATAATATCTCTTGTCTTTCTAAACTCTGACAGTATTTCTTCTTCCGTTCCAGTTGCTTGAGCAGGATCTTTTAAATCCCAATGAATATGTTCAACGTCTTTTGGAACCCTTGGGCATTTGTCCTTTGCGTCACCACAGAGAGTAATAATTAAATCAGCTTGATTAAAAAAATCCAAATCAATCAAATCAGATGTTTGTTTTGAGATATCTATGCCATCTTCTGCCATGACTTTCACAGCTCTAGGATTCAAACCATGTGATTCAATACCAGCACTTCTAACCTCAAACTCTGAATCAGATAACACTTTGTGTCCATAGCCCTCAGCCATTTGACTACGGCATGAATTGCCTGTACATAAAAAATAAATTTTTTTCACTAATATTTTCCTCCAATCGATAATGAGAAACTAAAGAAGCACTCAACAGACACGATTATTATGAATTAGCTTCTCAATCCTCTACCAGTATTAACTATATAGTAACAAACAGTATAAAGAACTAAAATGAACAGAACAAGTATTGTGATTGAAACGGTTATTGGTACATCGGTCGTTCCTAAAAATCCATATCTAAACGCTGATATCATATAAACGATCGGGTTGATTTTTGAAACATTTTGCCAAAATGGAGCCAACATTGATATCGCATAAAATACGCCACCGAGATAAGTAAGTGGTTGTAAAATGAAAGTAGGAACGATTGAGACATCGTCGTAAGATTGAGCAAAAACGCCGTTTATTAAGCCTGCTAATGAAAATAAGGTTGCTGTCATTAACCATGTGAGAATAACGATTATCCAAGAATGTACATTAAGTGGCACAAAAAATAAAGAGACAATCGTTACAAGTGTTCCTACTAGAAGACTTCTTCCTAGTCCTCCGATGACAAATCCCCAGATAATAATGTGAGTTGGTACTGGTGCAACCAATAGTTCTTCAATATTTTTTTGCAACTTCTGAGAGAAAAATGAAGAAGAAACATTTGCATAAGAACTAGTGATTGCTGACATCATAATTAAGCCTGGAACGATAAATTCCATATAGGAAAACCCGCCCATATCACCAATTCGACCACCGATCATTTTCCCGAAAATTATGAAATACAATGACGTTGTGATAACAGGCGGTACCAACGTTTGCACCCAAATTCGTAGATAACGGGTGGTTTCTTTTACGGCCAGACTTTTTAAAGCGGTAAAATATAGATTAAGCATTGGTCTCCTCCGATAGACTATTTTCCTCAGTTATTTTCAAAAATAGCTCTTCTAAACGATTAGACTTATTACGCATTGATAAAACTTTCATACCTTGATCGCTGAGCTGATTGAAAATATCATTTACTCCTTGATTTCGCTCTACTTCCACCGATAAAGTCAGATCATCTTCCAAAAAATATTTATATCCGTTTATTTTAGGTGTTAAATCATGAGGTGACAAGTCTAAAATGAATGTTTCAAACTGTAATTTTGAAAGAAGATTTTTCATACTAGTATTTTCGATCAATTCGCCAGATTGAATAATCCCTATATGTCTACAAAGCATTTCGGCTTCTTCCAAATAATGGGTGGTCAAAATAATGGTAGTTCCATTTTCATTTAACTCCCTTAAGAACGTCCACATTTCACGTCTCAATTCAATATCTACTCCGGCAGTCGGTTCATCTAAAATTAGCAGTCGTGGTTCATGCATCAGTGCTCGAGCAATCATAAGTCGTCTCTTCATCCCACCAGAAAGCATTCGAGCACGTTCATTACGTTTTTCCCATAAATTTGATTGCTTCAAATACTTCTCACTACGTTTCAATGCTTCTTTTCTAGGAACTCCATAGTATCCTGCTTGATTTACTACTATTTGTTGAACAGTTTCAAAAGGATTGAAGTTGAATTCTTGTGGGACAAGGCCAATCTGTTGCTTTGCTTTTTCTAAATCGGTATCAAGATCGTAGTCAAAAACTTTTACCTTTCCAGATGTTTTGTTAACAAGAGAAGTAATAATCCCGATCGTAGTTGATTTTCCAGCACCATTTGGGCCTAAAAGAGCATAAAAATCGCCATTTTCAACCTTTAGATCAATTCCTCGTAATGCCTTAATACCTGTTCCATATACTTTTTCCAGATTTTCTATTTCAAGTGCGTTTGCCATTGATTATTTCCTTTCATAATAGTCATCTTAATTAACAAAAATATTTCAAATACTTTTCCTTTAAAAAATCATGTGGTCAATTGACCACATGACTCTATTTTTTCTTACTTTTACTTTCTTTCCTTTTTGCTAATAAATAGAGGACTAAAATTAGCGTAATAAAGTTGATAAATATACCGATACTAATTGGATAATTCAATAATTTAGCTAGAATAAAAGCCATTGACATTCCTGATAATCTAGCGACTGTTCTCTTTTCTTCAGACATGATTCAAATTACCTCAGCAGCTTACTATTTAATCACTTTCTATCTCAATCAGTTATATTGATTATGGATTTTGGAAATATCATCTGGTTCCACAAACCATGACTTTGTATTATTGGAAATTTTTACTAACAACAACATGACAGGTACTTCAACTAGCACTCCTACTACTGTCGCTAAAGTCGCACCTGACTGTAGTCCGAAAAGAGAGATAGCAACCGCTACTGCCAGTTCAAAGAAGTTGCTTGCTCCAATCATTCCTGCTGGTGAGGCAATTTCATGTGGTAACTTCCAAAATCTTGCCCATCCATAGGCAATGGTAAAAATTAATAACGTTTGAATAGTTAATGGAATTGCAATTAATAAAATATGGGTTGGATTTGCCAGTATTTTTTCTCCTTGAAAAGAAAAAATAATAATCAAGGTTAGCAATAAACCAACGATTGTAACAGAATCAAATTTCTTTAGAAAAACATTTTCGAAATAGTCTTTTCCTTTATTTTTGATTATCAATACTCTAGTAGAAAAGCCTAGAAGTAATGGCACTACAACGAAGAGGACTGTTGATAAAAGTAGCGTTCCCATTGGAACAACAACATTATCCACACCAAGTAAAAAAGCCACTATAGGTGCAAACAATATTAAAATAATTAGATCATTGATCGCTACTTGTACCAAAGTATATGCTGCGTCGCCTTTTGTTAAGTAACTCCATACAAAAACCATTGCCGTACAAGGTGCAGCCCCCAAGATAACCGCGCCGGCAACATACTCTTTAGCTAACTCTACAGGAATAAGATTTTTAAAAACTACATAGAAGAAAAATGCTGATATAGCATACATTGTAAATGGTTTGATCAACCAGTTCGTTACACAGGTAACAACTAAGCCTTTGGGCTTTTTAGCAGCACTTACAATACTGGTGAAATCAATCTTTAGCATCATTGGATAAATCATTAACCATATTAAAATTGCCGTGGGAATTGATACTTGATAATACTCAAACTTGCTTAATGTATCTGGAACACTCGGTAAGAATTTTCCAATTAATACTCCAACAGCCATACACAAAATTACCCATAGTGTCAGATATTTTTCAAAAATACCTAAACCCTGTTTATTATTTTCAGAACTCATCTATTTCCTCCTAATGGCTTGCGCCTTCTTTTGAAAAATATTTTTTAAAATTTAAATGCACCATTCACTAAAGCAATTTAAACTTGGCTCTCGGAAGTGAATGATAATGATATTGCGATTGATTACTTGTACTATTTTTTAAATAAAATAATGCTGTAATAGCTATTCGAACAACATTCAAAGGTGACTCAGTAACTTTTTCATCTTTATTTTATTTTTTGCGCAAATTAATAGATGAATCTATATATAGAGGTTCATCTATATTAAATTCAAAAAAATTAATGAACTAATTCTGCGTCAAAATTCGGAACCCATTCAGCAACAGCAAAATGCCCGTCTGAGAGATCTTTTACCTTATTAATCCATTCAATTTCATTCATTGCACGTGCTTTTAAAACCTCGTTAGACGTATCAGTAGCGTACATGCTTTGATTGACTAACCACCACGTATGCGCAATTTTTGCACGATCCAAATCTTCATCCAAGCGCATTGACTCATAGACCGGTGTTGTTTCAGGAAGTGTGACCATTAATACTTCCGTTTCATTCCCGTTCTGTAATCTTGGTAATAGTTTTTGAATCGACATTGGTACTTCACCAGAACTTCTCTCAACCTCTCTTGCATAACTTTGAGTAGAGTCTAAAAGAAGTAACGTATGTCCCGTAGGTGCTGTGTCAATAACCACAATCTCATTTTCTGATTTATCTACGATTTCCGCAAAAGCTCTAAATACCGCGATTTCTTGTGTACAAGGTGAACGAAGATCCTCTTCAACATAAGCAACATCATCAGCGTCCATCGTCTCACGAGCTTTCGAAAGAACTTCTTCTTTGTATGCCTCTAGTTCCTTTTCTTCATCAATGTGGCTAATTGAAATTGGCAGCTCATTTGAAAGAAACAAGTTTAGATGATCAGCAGGGTCAGTTGTTGCTAAATGAACCTTTTTACCTGATTGTGCTAGCTTTTCAGCAATTTGGATTGCAACTGTCGTCTTACCAACACCACCTTTACCCATTGTAAAGATAATCTTTTTATTTGTGCGAATAAACTCACTTACAATAGAATCTAAGTTAGGAAATTCAATCAATTCCTGTTCTTGTTCAAATACAATCGGTTGTTGATCGCTTAACAAGATTTGAAGTTTGTCTATACCTGTAACATTATATGGGCGAAGTGGAATATAGTATGTTTCAAAACTAGTCAATGATTCCGGCATTTCTTTTAGATCATTTTGTTGCTCAGAATAGATCACTTGAGAAATCGCATCATCAGGGTTATTCAATAGACCATTAACCACTAATTTCTGATTCTTAATCCCTAATTTTAGTAACTCCTCAGAAGCACGTTCAGCTTCAATTAAAGGTGCTTTTTGCGGTCGAGTAACTAAAATTAAAGACGTTTGCGTTGCGTTAGTCAGTGTCTCCACTGCTTTTTCATATATATCTTTTTTATCGCCTAAACCGGATAATTGGCCCAAACAAGAAACTCCTGTGGTGTTTTCATCTAGGTAATTATTCCATGCAGAAGGCAATTGTAGCATTCTTAATGTATGACCAGTTGGGGCTGTATCGAAGATGACATAGTCATATTGTTCTGCAACATCTTTATCAGTTAAAAAATTAGCAAACTCGTTAAATGCTGCGATTTCCACTGTACAAGATCCCGATAATTGTTCCTCCATATTGAACAGTGCACTATCAGGAAGAATACCACGATACGGACCAACGATACTTTCCTTATACTCTTCAGCAGCCGTAACTGGATCGAAGTTTGCTACTTTTAAATTTTTGATTCCATCAATCGAAGTTGGTTTGTTGGTTAAAGTCGTTTGAAAAATATCTTGCAGGTTTGAAGCTGGATCAGTACTAACCAACATGACTTTATTACCCTCTTGCGCCAAAGAAGTTGCCGTTGCGCAAGCAGTCGTTGTTTTACCAACGCCACCTTTACCTGTAAAAAACAGATACTTGGTTAATCCCATCTTTTGGGGAATATATTGAAGCATTCTATCTCCTCCTTATTTTTTGGAAAGAGGCTGTTAGCAACAGCCTTCGTTTCCACTGTTTCCGCCGCAGCAACCACCAGAGTTACTTGCTGATTGAGTGACAAAATGAACATCACCATATTTTCCAAACTCTTCAAGCGTAGGATACGACCCTTCTTTTACGATTTCGCCGTCTAGCAATGTCACTGGCAGAATATCATTTCCCTTTTCTTGGAGTAATTTTAAAATCGTTGGTTGATTCACAAAAGCATCAGGATCGCTTGTTAGATTATGACGAGAAGCATCAACTGAATCTAGCCCTTCGAAAGTTTCAAAAACCGAGGTCACCATTAATAATTCTTCATCTACTGATGGGCCGCAGACTCCTGTTGAACAGCACATTGCTGGTTCAAATAGTTCCAATTTTTTCATCGTTCTTTTCTCCTTTACAATCACAGTTTATTTTTTTACAAATACAATCATCTTTAACAGAAAATAATTGCATCATTGAACCCATAAATTGATCGATAAAAGCATCTGTTAGTTGATAGTGATGCCAAGTACCTTCCTTAGTTACAAGGACAACTCCAGCTTTCTCCAATACTTTCATATGATGAGAAAGTGTTGGTTGGGTAAAATCAAAATGATCTAAGATGTCACAAGCACACAGACTGCCGCATGACAAAAGATCGATGATCTTCAGACGTTTGGGATCAGCAAGTGCCTTTAATGTTTTTGACATTTCATCATAATTCATTCCTGTTCCTCCTTACATAGATATTTATCTATGTTTAAAATATAGATAAATATCTATGTTTTGTCAAGAGATTTTCTTTTCAATAATCAATCTTTTAATATGTGTACTTACATATAATTAACTAATGATAAAGAGTGCGTCCTAATCCAGTAAAAATGCTCATCAAGATTAATGGATATTCCTACTTGACGAGCACATCTTTAAGTTTGGTTGTAATAAAACTTTTAGAAGATCATTTAAGGGAGTAGTTCTTTAATTTCTTTAGCTTTAGGCACTCGCCCCGACACAACTACTTTGTCATCAATAACTAATCCAGGAGTTCTCATCACACCATACTTATGAATCTCAATCATGTCAGTAACTTTCACGATTTCCGCTTGAGTATTCGATGAATCAAGTGCTTCTTTTACGTTTTTTTCTAGATTTTGACAATTTTTACAGCCTGGTCCTAAAACTTTGATAATCATTTTCTTCATCCTTTCGCTATCTAAATTGGTAATAAATTAAAAGCAAATCCAATAAGTAAAATGCCAACCATACATATACCTATGAATAGTGCTAATAGTTTCGGTTTTACAACCTTACTCAACATAATCAATGATGGTAACGATAATGTTGTGACTGACATCATAAATGATACCAATGTCCCAATTGGAACCCCTTTACTAAAGAGAGCTTCTGCAATCGGCAAAACACCAAAGATATCCGCATAAATGGGCGCACCGATTACAGTTGCCAGAACGACTGCAAAAGGATTGTCTTTTCCTAATACAGTTTGAATAAAGCTCTCTGGTATCCAATTATGGATAACTGCTCCAATACCCACTCCGATAAGCACATACGGCCAAACTTTACCAGCTACTTCTTTAACTTGTTCAATTCCAAAGCGAAACCGATCCTTCCAAGTTAATTCTTCGACAAATGTTGCAGCGTCTTCCATTTTCCTTATATAATCCTGTATTTCGTTTTCCATCCCTAATTTATCGATAATAGTACCTCCAATTACTGCAAAAAATAATCCTACAATTACATATAATATAGCGATTTTAACACCAAAGAAAGACATCAGTAATATTATTGAAGCAATATCAACCATAGGGGACGAAATCAAAAATGAAAATGTTACACCTAATGGAAGCCCCGCAGTGGTAAAGCCGATGAAGATCGGAATACTAGAACAGCTACAAAAAGGGGTCACAGTCCCCAGTAAAGCTCCTAAAATATTGCCTTTCCATCCTTTTATACCGCCAAGGATAACTTTCGTTTTTTCAGGGGGAAAGAACGATTGTATAATTCCCATTGTAAAAATCAAAACTGATAAAAGAATAAAAATCTTAATAGTATCAAATATAAAAAATTGCAGACTACTTCCAAGTTTACTGTCTAACGATATCCCAAAAAATTCCAACAACCTACCAGCTAAATCATTTAGCCAGACCATTTTGAAAACTTGGTCACTAACCCATTCCCACATCCAATACTCCTCCCAACCTTACTTAAAGATTATTCTGCGCTTGTCGAAATAGAGAGAATTTCTTCAAGCACACCCATTACTTGCTTCATAAATTCATATTCTAACGAATAATGATGCCAACTTTTGTTCTTTGTCACAAAAATAATTCCTGCCTTTTCTAATACTTTCATATGATGTGAAAGAGTTGGCTGAGTAAAATCAAAATGCTCTAAGATATCACATGCACATAAACTACCATTTGACAAAAGATCAACGATTTTCAAACGATTAGGATCAGCGAGTGCCTTTAACATTACGGACAACTCAACATGGTTCATAATGTATATGCCTCCTTACATAGATATCCGTCTATACATTGAATATAGATGAATATCTATGTATTGTCAATAGTCTCTTTTTTCTATTTTGTATGCATAAGTAAGTTGTTTAGTCAGACTCTTCTTCTAAATTTTCATCAATAATTTAGACATGTCCATTATATAAAACTATTCATTTGACAGTATTATTTCAAATTTGGTATTGATAATCCGGATTCTATGAATGGGACCAGGACAAAAAGAAATTCTTGTTTACCAAAGATAAGGTAATGTACGTGGCCGGATTCTATCGTATCCACCATTCGGCTGAAGGGATCGAAACGGAATCAATCATAATGACAACAGAGCCTAATCAATCAGTTTCAAAAATCCACGATCGTATGCCGTTGATCATCGAAAAGAAGGATATCAACAGCTGGATTGCTGACATAGATTTCGCTAGAGAACATATCAAAGCTGAAATGCCAGCTCTTAAAAGTGAACTAGTCTCATAGATCCAAATAAAAGCAGCAGCATACATTTAATTGTACGCTGCTGTTTTCTACTGTGTGTTTTCGTATTTGGTCTTCGACCTCTCAAAAAGGCAAATTTAATTCTCTACAATGCTACCTATTCTCATAGAAAATACTTTCCCACATTCTTCGCATTTCCAATAGTAAGATCCATTCCCGTACTGAGATCTTCCAATTATTTTGTCGCAATCACATTGAATATATGTTGGTGGCCAAGACAATGATTTACTAAATTCATTAATTGGTACCATGTTCGGATCATAACATTCTCTTCCATCAATCATTTTCTTTCCTCCCTTCAAAAGGTTATGCTATTGCTGTCTTAGAATCTATGTTGTTTCCTCCGTTAGCAGAACTTCTCGGTCTAAAGTCTAATAAAATTATTAAGCACACTAATGTATACTTAATAAAAACACGAGGAGAGAACCCAAAATATGAATATTTTAGTTGTTTATGCTCATCCCAATGAGGATAGCTTTAATAATGCAATTTTAGACTCATTCAAACAGAAAATTTCTGCCCATCACCAAGTTAAAATTCTTGATCTCTATAAAGATAATTTTGATCCTGTACTTCATTTTGACAAGGACAACAAACGCCGAGATCTAAAAGATTCTCCTTCAACTCAAAAATATCGAGACGATTTGACGTGGTCCGACCATTTAGTCTTTATATACCCTATTTGGTGGAGCAGTATGCCCGCTATACTGAAAGGTTACGTTGATAGAGTTTTTGTAAAAGGCTTTGCGTATGAATATAAAGGAGTTGTACCTGTAGGGTTATTGCCAAATAAAACTGCAACTGTGATTACAACTCATGACACACCAAACATCTACGCCAGAATATTTCAACAAGACTACGGAAAAGTTTTAAAAAAACAAGTACTTAAAATGTGTGGCATTAAGACAACTAGGTCGATTACGCTACCCTTCCTTCGCAATACTGACGAAAACGAAAGAAATTTTTTCCTAAACAAAGTATCTGATTATGCTGAAACGCTTTAATAGTTCCAAAAAAGACTAGGCTGACTGGTCTTTTTCTATGTAAAAGCTCCAGATCATGGAGCTTTTTCTTTTGATTTAACTAGGTTTAAATGGGGTCACTGGAACATCCATACAGAAAATAGCGGTAGTGGTTGTTTAAAAAAATCAAGAATGCTGTTAAATCAACGTTTCTGATTTTTTTTAAGTTTTTAACTTGAGAAAGTATCTGGAACATTCGTACAGAAATTAGCGGTAGCGGAAAAAAGACGAACGATCACTTGTTTGAAAGAACTTAAATTATCTGAAGAAATCGCCTAGTTAACATAACTGCCCTTAGATTAAGCATTTACTCTCCCAAGCGTTTCAGCTGAACACTTTGTGAATTTCAAGAGGTCTAGTTCAGCTTTCTTGATTTATCAACGTTTTAGCAATCAAATTCTTTGTGAAAAGACTTAACTATAACGTTGCATAAGTTTCCCTGTTTAAGGTTCTATAATCGAACAATTTACTTAACTACGTTGAAATAGTTTGTATTCTTACCGCTATTTTCTGTATCACTGTTCCCTATACCCCCTACCCTGTCAATCATGAACAGTAAAGGTTACAGGGATTATCCGTGTAACCCAAGACCTAGAAAACAAAATTCTCTGGGGCTAAGGCCCAAGGGTTAAGCAGCATAAAAAACAAGATTCACCAGCCCAAAGCTTGCTAAAGCAAGAAGCGCTAAGGCACCAGTTCTGCTCAGCGGAAGAAGGAGACGTATCATAGATATAATGTATAGGCAGTTTGCGGGTTTTAATTTCAGCCGACACCCGAACTGATTAATTCTATTGCTTCATAGTCTTTCTTAGCCGGTAGCAACTGATAAAATACCTTTTGAATTAATGTACCTGGCACAAGGAAAGCCTCTCTAACCGCGTCAAAATAAGCTTCACGCACTTCTTTTTTCGTTAGAATGATTGACCGCATAAGGGCTTTAACTGAAGCGATCATAATTCCGCCACCACGTCCGGCCGTAACTCGATAAAATACCTGGTTCGTTTCTTTCAGCTTTTTAAGTGCAGCATCGAAAGATCTCTCCGGTACACCAATTTCTTCACGGATCTCCTTTTTCGTAGAGTAAACGAACGGTTTATACGTGTAACTTTGGTTCGCCAAATAAGCAAGGATGTCTTGCTGCCATTCTACTGAGTGAGATCTAACTCGTTCATTACGAGCCTTTTGGAATTTATACCAGCACTTTGGTTGTGAAAACAGCTGATCGTCACTCAAATTAGGATCAATCCAGGTATGACAGATCTCACGAATGTAATCTTTCGAAGCTGCTTCGTATTTTGAAGAGTAAGCACTCTTAATAATCCGCTTAATTTCTGACTCTTTGAGCGGATTTTTTAAACGATCATTCAGCATGATCATATTATATTCGCATGTTTCAATACTTGATTTTGAAGAATAATAGGCCAAAGATAGCGTAAAAATGGCGTTGTTTCGTCCTAATACTCCTTTTGAACCGATTAACTTTTCAGAGTTAATCAATAGATCTACCCATTTTTCATCTAGTTGACGGATCTCGTTCTTTTGATGCGGAAATTGAATCACTTCAGCCTTTTTATCTTCAGAGATTGTCATTGACCAGTTCATCCACTCCTGGAATGTGTACGTATATGATTCCTCATGAAACAGAATGTTGTCAGCACGAGGAATTCTGGTGATTCCAAAGTGGTTACAGTTCACATCGATACCAGGTAAATCTTTTGCTAGTTCTTTACGGATATTTTTTGAGATCTTCTTTGCTACCCGATCGATCACTTTATAGTTTGTCTTTTTAGTTACATAAGCAGGAGATTTAAGAACAAAGAAAGCTTGATAGCCTTTTGGTGTATCCAAGATCATAGTCGGCATGAATCCTAAACGATCGTATGCAGCAAGCACGATTTCACCGTGATTAAACTTTGTACTGTTTTCAGGTAGATCAATATCTACAAAAAATGTGTTGATCTGTCTTAGATTCTCTTCTTCATGGCCAATTGGAAACTGGCGGCCACTATCCGAATAAGTTCCAAAACAAAACACATTTGGTGTCCAGTGGGTCAACTGATCCATGTTTTCAGATAGACCTTCTTCTGAAGTAATCACAATTCCCCGGCCTTGTTTCATGTGATCTTTTGTCCGGTAACCAAAGATAGCCCCTTTATTACCTTCATTGCTATCAATTGGTTTAATCTTGCTGTTTTTATACTTGTATTTGCGCAATCCGTTTTTCAAAATCGCTGCATAGACACTTGTTAAATCCATTTGACACACCTCCAGACATAAAAAATAGAGAACACTAAATAATAGTGTTCTCCGAAGTTAAATAAAAAAGGCAATAAAGCGCAATAGAGCACACTTAAATAAGCCTTCTACTATTGATTTTTTTCTAAAAAGAAGCTATAATTTCATTGTTAGATTTATAGCAAAAAGTGATCTACCAATCACTTTACTTTCTTCGAAAAAGAGTGAAGAACACACGTAGACGATTATCATTATTTTGAACGCCAATTCAAAATTTTATTTCGTCTCTTTTTTTATTTTCAAATTGAATAATATCTAATTAGATTTAAATAGGCAACTTAATTTAAGTTTGAATACACAAAACTTTAGATGTCTACTTTTGAAGTTTAACGCAAAAAAAAAAATAAGAAACAGTTTTTGGAGATAAATTATAATGCGCTACACCTCAATTATTATTTAAGGTGTAGCGCATTATTAATTGCGGTATAGCTCAATGTTTATTAAGGTGTAACGCAATACACATTGAGGTGTAGTGTAAACAATCAAAATATATAGTAATTTTAGAATTGCGGTGTATCTCAATTAGCACCGTATAGTTAAGCATCATTAACTAGCGTGGAATACCCATCTAAGTTACTAATGTTGATATTATCACGTTTTCATATAAATTAATCTAATATCAGAGAATTTGAAAGCACTCATTTCGAGATAATTACAATACACCGCAATATGAACAAAGTAATACCTCTATCACAATTGAAGTGTAGTGCAATACTGTTTAAAGTGTAGCTTAATAGCAATTTAGGTGTAGTTCAATTATATTTAAAGTAGAGAATTTTTATTAAATTTTTCTTTTTGCGGTGTAGCGCAATACACTTCAATTAATTTCCTTTATTGATTTTTCCTTGCTTAGAAGGTGGGATTTTCATTTTCCCAGCTAAGTCTTTCATATCCTTAACATATTTCTCTTTAAAGTATTCTCTCTCTTCAGCTCGCAAATCTCGATCAACATACTGATCACATAGAGTATTTATTACCTCGGCAAATGGTTTTCCATCAAAGTTAATTGACTTCAGTATTTCCATCTTCAATTTGACACTAGGAGAGATCTTTAGCGATTCAGTTGACTTGAAGCGCCTATCTTCATACTTGATCTTTCTTCCTGGCCTTTTCTTAGTTTCTTCAGTAATTGTTTTCTCTTCTTCAGATGGTCTTAGATTTCCTACAAAGCTTTCGTAATTTTCATCTTCAGCTTCTTCATTCAATATTTGGTCAATATCTGGCATGTTATGTGATTGCAATTCTTCTGGATCTTTTAAAAGTGACCTCATTTTCTTTTTCATTTATTATAAATCCCCCAAAGCTTCTTCATTTTCATCAAGTTCATCAAGAATATCTAAGAAAATTCTATGTGTATGAGCATCTTTCTTATTGATGTGTCCTTTTTTGGTAAGTGTTTCAGTGATTCCATCACCATCGTATCTCTTCAACCTGCCATTGTTGAGAACTACCGTTGAGATCAGGTGTTCCGGATACAACTCTTTTGCCATATCATAAACTTCAATATCAACTGAATCTCTTTTTTGAACCATAAATGGAACAATTCCCAAAACATCTAATTTTGCACTATGTTTTTTCTTAAAAAATTTCATATAGTCAATGTAGTCTTGTCCACCTCGTAAAGACTTAACTTGGGTTTGGAGAATAAGTATTACCCAATCGGCAACATACATTGCAGCGTCAGAGTATACACTAATTGTTGGTGGCACATCAATATAAATCACATCATACATTTCTCTTAAAGGTACAATGAATTCAGCAAAATATTTAAGCTGTTCAGTAGTATTCTTCAGCTTGCCTATAATGTACTGTGGGTATGCAGAAAACTTGATATTTGCAGGAATAATATCCAAATTTTCAGCAACTGGATAAATTACCTTCGTTAAGTCTTTGTATGTTGTTATACCTTCCCAGATTGTCTCTCCATTTTTAAACGAAACTTCTTTTCCAGTAATGTTTTCAGATGTAAGTTCCATTACTTCTGAAGCGTTCCCTTGTGGATCCATATCAATTAAAAGAGTCTTTCTTTCTTTCTTCAGAGCACTTTCATAAGATAGCATTTGAGCGGTTGTACTCTTACCAACTCCACCTTTAAAATTTCCAGTCACATATATTGTTGCAGCCATGTATTTCCCTCCTACTTAATCATTAATATGATTACACTATACCGCATTCGATTACATAAGTAAATGCGGTGTAGCGAAATAACTTATCTTTTTAGGTGTATTGCAATACACCTATATATTAAATCTCCAAAAAGCACTGTTCTTAGTACACTAGTTATACTAACATGATAAATCGCTATTAAAGTAGATTGTAATACACCTCATATCCCAAAGGACAATTCGTGACTTGATGCTAATCAAAAATATTTTTTAATCTAGTTTAGTTTTCAATTGTTCTTACTGAGTATTATGGCTTTGCTCAAATATATGGCTACTTTTAGGTGGATTGTAATACACCTTATTAGGCATTCGCTATGCAATGATAAACACAGAGCTACGTAGATGGTTGTATTGAAGTAGATTGAAGTAGATTGTAATACACTTTATTAAAAGCATCATACCAAAAGATGGTTGCTGCTTGTCATCGTTGTATTCAATTGCTTCAGCCTAATAGTATTGTTGCAAATCTCTCCAAAATAT
>NZ_KE136484.1:0-322500 GCF_000407185.1 Enterococcus malodoratus ATCC 43197 | reverse complement strand
ACACATGGAATTCCACTCTCCTCTTCTGCACTCAAGTTTCCCAGTTTCCAATGACCCTCCCCGGTTGAGCCGGGGGCTTTCACATCAGACTTAAGAAACCGCCTGCGCTCGCTTTACGCCCAATAAATCCGGACAACGCTTGCCACCTACGTATTACCGCGGCTGCTGGCACGTAGTTAGCCGTGGCTTTCTGGTTAGATACCGTCAAGGGATGAACGTTTTACTCTCATCCTTGTTCTTCTCTAACAACAGAGTTTTACGATCCGAAAACCTTCTTCACTCACGCGGCGTTGCTCGGTCAGACTTTCGTCCATTGCCGAAGATTCCCTACTGCTGCCTCCCGTAGGAGTTTGGGCCGTGTCTCAGTCCCAATGTGGCCGATCACCCTCTCAGGTCGGCTATGCATCGTTGCCTTGGTGAGCCGTTACCTCACCAACTAGCTAATGCACCGCGGGTCCATCCATCAGTGACGCAAAAGCGCCTTTCAAATAGAAACCATGCGGTTTCTACTGTTATACGGTATTAGCACCTGTTTCCAAGTGTTATCCCCTTCTGATGGGCAGGTTACCCACGTGTTACTCACCCGTTCGCCACTCCTTTTCTTTCGGTGGAGCAAGCTCCGGTGAAAGAAAAAGCGTTCGACTTGCATGTATTAGGCACGCCGCCAGCGTTCGTCCTGAGCCAGGATCAAACTCTCATAAAAAGTGTTTGAAACAATCTTGCGATTGTTAAGCTCAATTTTAAAAATTGACTTGCTAGCATATTGCTTGCTATGTTGTTTGTTTCTGTATAATAGAAACGCCCTACACATTTGGTTTGTTTTATTCGTTCAGTTTTCAAAGGTCTACATTGTTTGTCGCTTTGTTTCAGCAACTTTTAAATCATAACAGTTTGCCGTTTTAATGTCAACAACTTTTTTGAAGTTTTTTTTCGAAGAAGTTGTCGTCATCGCTTTATGCGACTTTGATAGAATAACTGAAAGTCAGCCATCTGTCAATAACAATTTTGAAGTTTTTTTAAGCGACATTCACTCGCTTTGGAACATTACATAATATACCAACATAATCTTGCTTGGTCAATCAAAAATCGCGAGTTTTTTTAGTTTTTTTTCATAACTGACCAATGTTCTTTAATGGTCGTGCAAATGTTCGCAAATAACATGAAAGCTGATTGAAAATTACCTTTTCACAATAATTTCAATCGTTTTTTTGATTTGACGGCTAACACCATTTTCTAATAATTCATTTGACTGCAATAAAAAAAGACGTCCAGTACGACTGAACGTCTTGAAAAAAATCTACTTTAACGCATCGTTGGGAATAATAGGACGTCTCGAATTGACTGAACATCTGTTAACAACATAACTAGACGATCAATTCCGATTCCTAATCCGCCGGTTGGTGGCATCCCATATTCTAGCGCTTCTAAGAAATCTTCATCCACACCATGTGCTTCATCGTTTCCTTGTTCACGCTCTTTTTCTTGTGCTTCAAAACGTTCTCTTTGATCAATAGGATCATTTAACTCGGTAAAGGCATTCGCAAATTCACGTCCTACTATAAACAATTCAAATCGATCAGTGAAACGGCCATCTTCAGCATTTTTCTTCGCAAGCGGAGATACCTCCACAGGGTGACCATAGACAAACGTTGGTTGTTCAAGAGTTTCCTCAACGAACGTTTCAAAGAATTCATTGATAATATGTCCGATTTCCATAGTATCTTTTATTTCTACGTTGTGCTCTTTTGCTAACGAACGAGCTTCTTCGATCGTCATCTTAGGCCAGAAATCTACACCTGTTTGTTCTTTGATTGCATCTACCATATGGATCCGTTTGAATTCAGAACCTAAATCAATGGTTTGTCCCTCATAAGATAGGGTGGTTTCCCCAAGTACATTTTGTGCAGCATCGCGAATGATTCCTTCTGTCAAATTCATTACATCTAGAAAATCTTGATAGGCTGTATAAACTTCCATCATCGTAAACTCAGGATTGTGAGTTGTATCAATTCCTTCATTACGGAATACACGACCGATTTCATAGACCTTTTCCATGCCACCGACAATTAAACGTTTTAAGTGCAATTCTAATGCGATACGTAAATACAAGTCTATATCTAACGCATTGTGATGCGTGATAAACGGGCGTGCAGTTGCTCCACCAGCTTCATTATGCAACACAGGTGTCTCTACTTCAATATAGCCTAGTCCATCCAAGTAGCGACGGATTTGGCTGATAATTTGGCTGCGTTTAGTAAAACGGTCAAAGCTTTCACGGTTACTAATCAAATCCAAGTAACGTTGACGGTAGCGTTGCTCAACATTCGTCAACCCATGATATTTTTCAGGTAGTGGACGTAACGCCTTAGATAGCAAAGTGATTTCTTTCGCTTTGATCGACACCTCGCCAGTATCTGTCTTCATGATTTCTCCCGTTACACCAAAGAAATCTCCTAAATCACCTTTTTTGAAAATAGCATAGGGCTCTTCGCCAACTTCATCTTTACGAACGTAGATTTGAATCTGTCCTTCACGATCTTGTAAATGAGCGAAACCAACTTTACCTTTTCCGCGTTTAGTCATCATTCGGCCAGCTACACTCGCAGTCAATTGTTTCTCGTGTAGTTCTTCTTTAGTATTTGCGTCATATGTTTCGTGTAATTCTTTTGAATTTGCTGTACGTTCAAACCGTGCACCGAATGGATCAATGCCTTCTTCACGAAGGTCTTCCATTTTTTCGCGGCGGACACGCATTTGGTCGTTCATTTCTGTCAAATTTGTTTGTTCCTCAGTCACGAATGTTCCTCCTCAGTATGTAATTACTCTTACTTATAATGCCAATGAATAAGCAAAAAATCAAGCCGAATTCCTCATTCGGCTTGAAGATCAGCTAATTTTTTCTCTTGCTTCGGTCTTTTCTACAAGTCCGTCCAATAAATCTAGGATCACTTGTTTTTCTTCAGTCTGGTTAATAGCAAGCTTAACCTTCGCCGAGCGAGGAATTCCCTTCAAGTAATAACTCGCATGCTGACGGAATTCGCGACAAGCAATTTTTTCTCCCTTTAGATTGATCAGCCGCTCTAAATGAAGTTTTGCTGTTTCGATTTTTTCTCTAGCGCTTGGTTCAGTGATTAATTCACCCGTCTCTAAATAATGCTGAGTTTGATGAATCATCCAAGGATTGCCTAAAGCAGCACGTCCTATCATTGCTGCATCCACACCAACTTCTTCAATCATCCGTTTTGCATCTTGCGGCGTGCGGACATCGCCATTTCCCATAAAAGGAATCGTCAATTGATCCGCAACTTGTTTTAAAACGTCCCAATTTGCTTGTCCTTCATACATTTGCACCCTTGTTCGACCATGCATCGCGATTGCTGAGGCTCCTGCACTTTGGGCAGCCAGAGCATTTTCTACCGCAAAAATATGTTGCTCATCCCAACCGATCCTCATTTTAACTGTCACGGGAATATCTACAGCGGACGAAACAGCCTCTACCATTTCGTAGACCTTGTTAGGATCTAACAGCCATTTTGCCCCAGCCTCAGCTTTGATAACTTTATTTACTGGACAGCCCATATTAATGTCAATAATATCTGCTTCCGTGTTTTCTTGAACAAATTGTGCGGCTTCGACTAATGAGTCTTTGTTTCCGCCAAAGATCTGGACACTTAAAGGATGTTCGCGTTCATCGATATACAGCATTTCTAAAGTTTTTTTATTTCTAAAATGAATTCCTTGATCACTGATCATTTCACATACAACTAATCCAGCCCCGAACTCTTTTACCGTTACACGAAAAGCGGCGTTCGTGATACCCGCCATCGGTGCCACTACGATCCGATTCGGCACTTCTACATTTCCAATTTTCCATGCGCCATTTAGTGGTTTCACGATTATTCCCCCAAAATTTCTTGCTTCAATTCATTCAGATCTGCTTCACTGTATTCATATTTATTATTGCAAAACGCACAAACTGCTTCCGCGCCGTGATCTTGATCAATCAATTCTTGAATTTGTTCTACCCCCAGTGTAATGATTGCTGAAGCAAATTTTTCTTTAGAACAATCGCATTTAAATTGAACAGGCATTTTTTCTAAAAATACAACATCATCCGTCGCTAGTAGATTTTGAAGGATTTCTTCTGGTGTTTGCCCTTCATCTAATAAAGTCGAAATACGGGCTGTTTCCTTCAAGCGTGCTTCGATCTGATCAATGATTTCGTCACTTGCTCCCGGCATAATTTGGATCATAAAACCGCCAGCAGTTTTAATTGAATCATCTGTATCAACTAGCACGGACACTCCAACTGCTGATGGAATCTGTTCCGAAACAGCTAAGTAATAGGTAAAGTCCTCACCTATTTCGCCAGAAACAATTGGTGTTTGCCCCGAGAATGGTTCTTTTAGACCTAGGTCCTTAATAACAGTGAACATTCCTTCCGTTCCAACTGCGCCTCGCACATCAATTTTCCCAATCTCATTTAACGGCAGACTAATATGCGGATTTTTGATATATCCTTTTACCTCGCCCTTTCCGTTGCTATCGACTACGATAGCTCCAGCAGGTCCATTTCCTTCTATCTTCACAGTCATTTTATCTTCACCTTTTAAAGTTGCGCCTAACATCAAGGCACCGATCATCGTCCGACCTAAAGCCGCGGAAGATGTATTCCATGTATCATGACGTCGTTGCGCCTCTGCGACCGTTTCTGTCGCATTGACTGCATATGCTCGAACAAATCCTTCATAAGCTAATGCTTTTACTAAATAATCACTCATCTATCTGCTCCTTATTCCTATTTTACTCGTGATTGCATCATACTAGGTGTTCCAACATTTTTCAACTTCTCTGTATGTGCTTGATAAAAAAGTTTAATAATCCTTTTCATGCAGAGCGAAAAAAAGAGCAGATAATCATTCATCTGCTCATTAAAACCATAGTGGTAATAAAAGTGCGGCCATTGCCGTAGCATCATATTTTGTTGCTTCAGCCTTGAGTTGATTGTGTAATTCCCCCAATGCACTAGGGAAATCATGCTGATGCGACAAAGCATATAGTGCGATGGCCTTACAAATTTTAGTTGCAACTAGTCCGTACTCTTCTGTTTTTTCTAATAACTTTGCATTTTCCAACAAAAACTGTTGGACCTCAGGGCGTGTTTTTACTTCTTCATTTCCATATGCCCGACTAATTTGATCCATCATTTGTTCGGCTTTTTCACTCCGCTTCATAATGCCCACCTCTTTGCTGTCAGTCTACCCTTGCTTAATTATTTTGCCAACTCAAAGGAGCTCCTTCATCATAATTAGGTCGGTTTGTCTATCGGCTCCTAAAACAAAATCGTGTGTACCAACCTTCTTAAATCCAAATTCTTGATAGAAATGTAACGCATTTTTGTTTTCTTCCCAGACACCTAGCCAAATACTCGTACGCTTTTCTTTGTAAGCCAGGTCAAGGGCATAATTCAACAGCTGCTTTCCTAAGCCTTGTCGTTTGAACTCATCACGAATATAAATCCGCTCGACTTCCAGTCCATCTTTATCCAACATCTCCGTTTGCGCATCTCCTGTATTCAGTTTCAAGTAACCTGCCACTTCGTCAGCTAAATAAATAAAGTAAAAACGCGTATCAGAAGTTGCCATCTCCTTCTTCAATTTGTCATAGCTATACGCTTCTGATAGATACTGTTGCAAATCGGCCGGTTCATTCTCACTTGCAAAGGTATCAGAAAAAGTTTCGATACTAATTCTTTTCAGTTCTGATAAATCTTCAAAAGTACAGACAATAATTTTCCCTTTCATTTTCAATTCTCCTTATAGCTTCCTAAAATATATGCCTTTTATATCACTATGAATTGTGCTAATAAAAATAAACGACATGCCCGAAGACATGCCGTTCATTTTTATTCTTGATTATCGTTTGTGTCATCTGGTTCAATCTTATCGTCTGATTCTTTATGTTCAGGTGTTTTATCTTCCGCTTGTTTCTCAGCATCTTTTTCTTCCAAAGCTCGTTTCGCTTCTTCAAATGTTTGTGCTTGAGTTTTTTCACTTGGATAAAGACTACCCTTACCTTCAGGCATTTCACCAGTTTCAAACAATGACTTGATTGCTTTAGCATCCAATGTTTCGAATTCCAATAATTTTTCAGCAATCAATTTGTGCTGAGCTCGGTGAGTCTCAATGATTTCACGCGCTTTTTCGTGTGCTTGCATCAAGATACTGCGAACTTCTTCATCAATTTCAAACGCAACTTGTTCTGAATATGCTTTAGTCTGACCGTAATCACGACCAACAAAAACTTGATGGTTTCCTTCGTATTGAACTGGACCTAATTTATCACTCATTCCATATTCAGTCACCATGCTGCGCGCCAATGATGTTGCTTGCTCAAAGTCGTTTGATGCACCAGTTGTTTGTGCATTAAAGACGATTTCTTCAGCGGTACGACCACCTAGAAGCCCTACGATTTGTTCAAACATATCATCCTTGGACATCAACATTTGATCCTCTTTTGGCAATGCGATCATGTACCCGCCAGCACGTCCGCGAGGAATAATTGTTACTTTGTGAACGACACGCGCACGATTCAAGACCATCCCAATGATAGTATGACCGGCTTCGTGATACGCCACCATTTCACGTTCGCGTTTGCTGATGACGCGGTCTTTCTTAGCAGGTCCCGCAATAACACGGTCTTCTGCTTCGTCCACATCAGAGGCATCGATTTTTTTCTTGTTACGACGAGCTGCTACTAGAGCTGCTTCATTCAAGACATTTTCTAAATCAGCACCAGCAAAGCCTGGTGTTTGTTGAGCAACGACTTTCAAATCAACATCGTCTGCCAACGGTTTATTTCTAGAATGTACACGTAAGATCGCTTCACGACCTTTAACGTCTGGACGACCAACCAAAATTTGACGGTCAAAACGACCTGGACGCAATAACGCTGGATCTAACACATCAGAACGGTTTGTTGCAGCAATGACGATTACGCCTTCGTTGCCATCAAACCCATCCATTTCAACAAGCAATTGGTTCAAGGTTTGTTCACGTTCATCGTGACCTCCGCCCATACCAGCGCCACGTTGACGACCAACTGCATCGATTTCATCGATGAAGATAATCGCTGGTGCATTTTTCTTGGCTGTTTCGAATAAGTCACGGACACGAGATGCTCCGACCCCAACGAACATTTCCACGAAATCTGAACCTGAAATTGAGTAGAATGGTACACCGGCTTCGCCGGCCACCGCTTTAGCTAGTAAAGTTTTACCAGTTCCGGGAGGTCCCTCTAATAGAACACCTGCTGGAATACGGGCGCCTAATTCCACGAAACGACGCGGATCTTTTAGGAATTCCACAACTTCAACCAATTCTTGTTTCTCTTCTTCTGCCCCAGCTACATCAGAGAAACGTACACGATTAGCCTTTTTATCGGCTTCTTTGGCTTTAGATTTCCCAAAGTTCATGACACGGCCATTACCACCGCCACCGCCGCCTTGTTGGCCGATCATCATGTAGAAGAAGAAAATCATAATCAAGATTGGCAGGAAGCTGACTAGTAATGTCACCCACATGCCGCTGCTGGATTCTTCTTCAATTTCTGTCTTGATTTTGTTTTCTTTAGCTAAGTCATTTACTTGACTTAACGTTGAATCATTTGGCAAAACAATTGTTGAAAAATGAGTTGTTTTTGAATCTGTTGAACCGATGATACTCAAGCCGCCAGAATTAGCAACCTCTTGTTTCTCCTTATACTCACCAGTAATTTTGTAAACACCACCGGCAGGTTGGATCTTGAGGTTCTTAATTTTGCCTTCTTGCATCTGTTCAGTAAAGGTCGAATACTCGATATCTGGCGAAGCTGATTTGTTATCCCCAAAAAGGAAATAAACAACCATAACCATAGCCAAGATGACGAGAATATAATAGAGAGCATTTTTTACTCCCTTATTGTTTTTGTTCATCTGCGTCCTCCTCGCACTTGTTAGCTTATTAGCTTGTTAAAAAAGTTTTATCAATTTTGACCTTTTAAGTATATCACACTGTGATTTTTTCAGTCACTAATTTGATTGATAAATTTTTGGCTTCAATACACCTACATATGGCAGGTTTCGATACGCTTCTGCATAGTCAAGTCCATAACCGACCACGAACTCATTAGGTACGTCAAAGCCGACATAATCCGCATGAATATCTACCACACGGCCTTCAGGTTTGTCCAACAATGTGACGATTTTCACTGATTTGGCTTTACGGTATTTAAATAAATCAACTAAATAGCCCAGAGTCCGACCACTATCAATGATATCTTCTACAATCAATAGATCTCGCCCTTCAACATTCGTGTCCAAGTCCTTGATAATTTTTACCTCACCAGAAGAAACAGTTTGATTTCCGTAACTTGAAACATCCATAAAATCTAATTCCAAATGTGTATCGATCTCACGAACAATATCAGCCATAAATGGTACGGCCCCTTTTAAAATACCAACTACTAAAGGATTTTTATCCGTATAATCTGCAGTTAATTGTGCACCTAATTCGACGCAACGTTTTTGAATATCTTCTCTAGTAATCAATACTTTTTCAATATCTTTTGCTAGCATGTAGAAACTCCTTTCATTTCGATACTTGAAGCCTGTAGTCAAGTATGTAGTGTATTCTATCAGTTTCAGTTGTAATACTCAAATAGGAATTAACAAAAGGTAAGAGCGCTAAGATTTCTCCTGTGGAATCTTCTACAATCCACGCTTGCTCACGTTTCTCAGCAGAAACTTTTTTGTCAATAAAATAACGGCTAACCCGTTTAGTTAACGTCTCAGTCAAACGTATCCGATCGCCTGACTGCCGACGTCGAATCGTTAAAGGCAACTTTACCTCTAAGGGCAACGGAACTTGGTACACCTCATTTTCCAAAGTTAGATCGCTTTTTTTCAAAGCAATCGTCGTACCATCAGATAATGAACATCGCTCATTTTCCGACAAACGAAAGACACCTTTATCGACTTTTGCCTTCTTCTCTAAAACAAATTGTTGGTAACGTCGTGCAAATTGCCAGTTATCTCCGAGATCCATAATCCATTGACTACCAGAATGTTGAATTTGGTCTAGTAGTGCAAAAAGTTGCCGCTGAGAGATTATAAACGTTGTCTGCTCCGCTGTTTGTTGAAAGAACGCAGAAAGAAAATAATAACGAGCACCAGTTTCTGCAGGTAAAATTTCATGAGAAAAAGACCAGCGTCGACCGTCAAATTCGATATTTCTTAAATTTTCTTTTAGTGACTGATCTATCAATTGATTCGCCCAAATCAATTGTTGATGAAATTGTTGGGCATGCTCCAAAACCTGTGAATTCTCTTTTTTTAGCTCCGGAACGACATTTTGCCGAATGCGATTGCGAAAATACTCCTGCGAACTATTCGTAGCATCTTCGAAATAGGTCAAGCGCTTCTTTTCTGCATAGCTATAAATTTTTTCTTTCGAAAAAGGAAGCAATGGGCGTAATAGAATCCCTGTACTAAATTTTTGCAGACGGGCAATTCCGCTATGCCCCGCAAAAGAACCACCACGAGTCAGACGCATCAAGAGCGTCTCTAATTGATCATCGCCATGATGGGCCGTCAACAGTAAATCGTACTTTTCTTCTGACATGATCGTATCAAAAAAATTGTAACGAACTTTTCTAGCTTCCGCTTCAATATTTTTTTTCACGGGTTGTTCCCATACCTTCAGATAAAAAGGCAATTTACGTTCTTCACAATAGTCTCGTAAAAAAGCCGCTTCAGCTTTTGACTCCGCACGTAACTGATGGTTCACATGAGCTACACCGATAGTCGCTCCCAATTGCTCTAACAAATGTAAAAGAACCATCGAGTCGACTCCAGTCGAAACTGCCAATAATATTTTCTTGCTCGTCACTAATTCAGGGTTTTCACGAAAAAAAGCCTGTTCCATGTTACTCTCCTTCACCTATAAAAAAAGCTGAAATCCTAAAAGAATTTCAGCCTCTCTATTTTAACTACGGCGACCGCCACGGCCTCCGCGTTTTCCTTCGGTATTGCGTTTGATCGATGACAAGCGATCATCACTATCCTTTAAAAAGGAACTCATCAATGAATCGAAGTCTTCTTTGCCGCCACTTTGGGGCTTGCCTTTACCAGTTGGTTTCGGACGATTATTGTCACGGAACTCACGTTTGAAAGGTTTCTTTTCTGGTTGTGGTTGATCTTGTGCCTTACGGATCGAAAGGCCAACTTTACCGTCGTCTCCAACAGAAGTCACTTTCACCGTTACTTCATCGCCGACAGTCAATACATCATGAATGTCTTTGACAAAACCATTAGATATTTCACTGATATGGACTAAGCCTGTTTTACCTTCTCCCAAGTCGATGAAAGCACCAAAATTGGTGATCCCTGATACTTTTCCTTGCAGCTTAGCTCCTACTTCGATTGACATAAAAAAAATGTTCCTCCTATTTTTTTTCCAATTTATTTTAAAACTGCGTTTAAACTATTTGGCAGTTTCGGACTTTACAACTTCGTCAGCAGACTGTTTGTCTTTGCTAGGCGTATTTGCTGAATCTGGTAAAACAAAAACCAATTCTCCATCTTTTGAATAATAGAAACGACTACGGGCCAACTTCGCCACATAATTATCATCTTTCAACAATTTCACGTCTTGCCTCAAGCCATCCACCTGATCATCTACTTTCGCAGACTCAGCAACCGTTTTGACTTTGATTTCTTTTAATTCACTTAAATGACGTTGTTCATTGAAGATTTGAACTCCCATGACAATAGCAGCAAATGCTGCGATTGCAAGAAGCGCTGCTAAACGACGACGTTTAAAGATTAATTGTCGATGTTGCTTTTGAAATTTACGATATTGCTCTTTGGCATATGGTGTATCTAATGAAGCAACTTTTTGCGTCTCGTTCTCATTCATTCCAGCTCGCTCCTTACCATGAAATTCTTTACTATTATATCAATTCAGGATATAATTGTCTATTTGAATTATCTTTAATTCCCGTTATTTTCCACTCGAGTCTCACTAATAATCCGATACATTTTCGCTGCGTCATCTTTTTTAGTCGACTCATGCAGCTCCTCCACCGCGACCTCTAGGACTTTGTTTCCAAATTGGATTCTCAACTCATCTCCGACTTTTACATCAGATGAAGATTTTGCTAATTTTCCATTGACTTGAATCCGACCTTTATCCGCAACTTCTTTTGCTACCGGCCGACGTTTTATGATCCGTGAAATTTTTAAAAATTTATCTAATCGCATGAATTATCTCCTTTTCCAATTTACTCTCAATAATTTACTACCAAATGGCAACATCAGCCATTCGCGAATTGTTAATAACCGTAATTGAATGGCTAAGATTATAAAAACACTTCCACCAATCAACACACCAAAAATGGCTGCTAGCAATGCAATACTTCTTTTTTGAACCATTCCAAAAATAATACTGATACCGCCATAATAACATAAGAGGGCTACTACCATACCAATTAAGCAAATAAAAAGTTTTCCCATAAAATTACGTTGACTGCCATAACTTCGCGTTTCTTGATCACAGGCGAAATGCAAGATAAATAAAGCCGCCGCTAATCCTAACAGTGTTGAGAGACTAGCACCAATTGTTCCAAATTGTTTTGTCATTCCGCCAGTAATCACTACTTTTAAAAATAAACCGACACCAGCAGCTTGCAAGGAACTGCGATATTTATTTTGACTTTGGGCAATACTTTGATACGCCTGCACCATCGCCATCAAAAAAATCGCAAAAACGAACAAGACAAGTGTCCCGCTTCCTTTATAATCCTTGAACAACGCATAATTTACATAAGGCAGTAACAGAGCCAAGCCAAGCGAAGCTACCGCAGCGATTCCACAAGTTAATCGTAAAAATATTTGACTTGTTTTAACAAACATCCCACGATCACGATTGATTAAATGGCGTGTCAATACCGGTAAAAAACTAGAACTCAATGCCAATGCCACTACTAGGCCCAACTGAACCAGCGGCTGTCCCCGATCATAAATTCCCTTAGCCAACTTTGCTCCATGTTCATTCAAGCCAAAATCAACTAACGCTTTTTTAACGGTAAAAGAATCAATCAATTGAAATAAAATCAACAATCCGCTATAAATCGTCATCAATCCGCCTTCAAGCGCCAAACGTTTTCCCAAAGCTAGCGGATTTTCTCCGAGTGTGGGCACTTTTAATGTAAGGCTAGTTCCTAAAACTTTTCGGCGATAGTACCACAAGACAAGGACTGCCGCAATTCCGCCAACCAAGGCACCTGACATCGCTACTGTCCCTGTGTGATAAACATCCCAGCCAAATTGTCTGAATGACCAGGCGGCAATAACAATCACTCCGACGCGAATTATTTGCTCAACAACTTGCGATACAGCAGTTGGAACCATCAACAGCTTTCCTTGAAACTCCCCTCGTGTAATTGATAGAAACGGCATTATTACAAACGTAAACGAAACAATCCGAATTAAGGGAGCGAGGTTGCCGTCACCCATCCAGTTTGCCATCGGTTGTGCAGAGAAGAAACACAATGCCCATAAAATCAGTCCAAAACCACTGATCAGTGGAAATAATTCATCCAGTGCCTGGCGTTGATCACGAGGTTCTTGCTGCTCTGCTACATATTTTGAAATAAATTGGGGTAGGCCTGACAAAGCCAACGTCATAGCGATACCGTAAATCGGATAAACTTGTTGATACACATAGAAGCCTTCATCACCGGCAAAATTTTGATAAGGGACACGATAAACCGCGCTCAATAATTTTGCGACAAATGATGCCGCAGTCAAGACGAAGGCACCTTGCATCATGACTCGCATTTCTTTATTCGCCAGCGCCTCCACCACCTATTCTTTGTATTTTTGTTTTCGCAATGCACGTACAAACAAGCTAATTTCTCGTAACCAGACTGCCTCGTCCATTGTTTTCCCAATAGTTAGTTTGATGACCATTTTATCCTTTTCGACACCTAAGGTTGCTTTCATCTTCGTTGCACTCAAGGCTTCAAAAAGCTGTTCAACTTTATAGGCTTTAGTACCGACCTTACTTAACGTCAACACAATTTGCTGCTGACGTTTCACGATACTTTCAACTAAGGCACGATCGCCATCCATTTTGATTTGTCCGACATTCAGCAAGTTGGCCACTTCGTCAGGATAGTCTCCAAAACGATCGACTAAATCGGCCTCTACTTCATCCAGCATCTCCGTACTTTCTAACTCACGAATCCGCTTATAGATTTCAATTTTTTGTCGTTCGTCCTCAATGTAGGTTCCCGGAATATACGCGTCAATTCCTAAATTGATCTCTACTGAAGTTCGCTCGACTTGCGTATTTTTTCCTTGCTTACGGTCAACTGCTTCAGATAGCATTTGAGAATACATATCAAATCCGACCGCATCAATAAATCCATGCTGTTGGGCACCTAAAAGATTTCCCGCACCGCGGATTGACAAATCTCGCATCGCGATCTTGAAACCAGATCCTAATTCTGTGAAGTCCTTAATAGCTTGTAGTCGTTTTTCACTGACCTCATTTAGAATTTTTTGCGGCTCGTACATGAAGTAAGCATAGGCGATTCGATTGCTTCGACCTACACGTCCACGCAATTGGTATAACGTCGATAATCCCATATAGTCCGCATTTTCAACAAACAATGTATTGACATTAGGAATATCCACTCCCGTTTCAATAATTGTAGTAGTAACTAAAATATCGTATTGACCATCAATAAAATCCATTAAGGTATTTTCTAACTGAACTTCTGTCATTTGGCCATGAGCAAATCCAATTTTGGCATCAGGTACTAGCATCTGCAATTCTTCAACTTTTCGTTCAATCGTCTCTACTCGATTATAAAGATAGAAGGCTTGACCGCCACGTGCCATTTCTCGTTCGATAGCTTCCCGGATTGCGCCTGGATTCGTCTCCATCACATAGGTTTGAATCGGATAACGATTTTCCGGCGGAGTTTCGATCACAGATAAATCACGCACACCCAACATTGACATATGCAGCGTCCGAGGAATCGGTGTTGCTGTTAAGGTCAATACATCTACTTGCGAGCGTAATTGCTTCAAGCGCTCTTTGTGTTTTACACCAAATCGTTGTTCTTCATCAATAACTAATAAGCCTAAATCAGCAAACTGCAAATCTTGCGACAAGAGTCGATGAGTTCCAACTACAATATCGACCTGTCCAGTACGAATTTTTTCAATCGTTTCGTTCTGCTGTTTCTTCGTACGGAAACGGCTCAACATCGCGACATTGACCGGAAAGTTTTCAAAACGTTCCGTCATCGTATCAAAATGCTGTTGAGCCAAAATCGTCGTTGGCACAAGAAAAGCAACTTGTTTATTTTCTTTGATTGCTTTGAATGCTGCCCGTAAAGCTACTTCGGTTTTACCGAAACCGACATCTCCTACCAACAAGCGGTCCATCGGGCGAGTCTTTTCCATATCATGCTTGATCTCAGCCGTACTCCGCAGCTGATCATCCGTTTCGGTATATGGAAAAGCATCTTCAAATTCTTTTTGATATTCGTCGTCGGGACCAAAAGCATACCCGCGTTCAGCTTCACGCTTGGCATACAGCTCGATTAAATCGTCGGCAATGTCTTCAATTCTTTTTGAAACTTTGCTCTTGGTTTTGGTCCATTCGCTTCCGCCAAGTTTATTGATTTTCGGTGGTTTGGCTTCGGAAGAAACATATTTTTGGATCAAATTTAACTGTGTTACTGGAATGAATAATTTATCGTCTTTTTGATACAAGATGGACATATAATCTTGATGGACACCATCAATCTCAATCGTCTCCATGCCAATATATTTCCCGATCCCGTGATTCGCGTGAACAACATAATCGCCTGTTTTTAACTCATTATAGCTCTTTAAGCGTTCCGCATTAGAGATGGTTTGACGTCGAGCACGCTTTTTTGTAACCTTTTGGAAAATCTCTCGTTCGGTTACTATGACCAATTTATCTTGAGGCAGCTCAAAACCATTCGTCAAATTCCCCAAAACAATCTGTGTCTGCCCAACTAATAAATCATCCGGTGTTGTTTGAACTGCTGCAATCTCAGCATCCTGAAATTCCTGTGTCAGTTTTTCTTGTCTTTCCTGATCGGATACAAGGAATAAAACAGTTTGTTCTTGTTTTTGCCAACGATCAACTTCCGTTTTAAGCAAAGGCATTTGTCCGAAAAACTGCTGCATCGAACGGTATTGAAAATTATGAATCGCCTCGAAGCGCAGATTTCCCATCCCTTTTTGGAATAACGAAAAAAAGCTGGTAGCTAGTTTGGACTTTTTAATTAGGTCTTGAGCATTCATACCAAAAGTCTGTTCAGAAAAGACACGCATTTCTTCAATTTTTTGTGTATGCCATTCTGCTTCTTCCCGCTCCATCTCACGATGTGTCTCCATCATGCGCGGATAATCATCGACAAACAACAGGCTATCATTAGTAAAGTAGTCCAATAATGAAACTTTTTTTTCATATAATAAGTCAGTATAATATTTTGCTTGCTCTGTTGGAATTCCATCTTCCCAAGAAGCAATTAATTGGCCAAAATAGTCATTTAAGAAATTATAGTCCTCTTTCTCTTTTGTGACCGCCAAACGATTTTGTAAAAGCTGATTTACTTTTATTGCCCCTTGTTTCAAATCCTCTTCAGAAAAAACTAAATCTGTGGTTGGTGTAATCCAAACGTCATTCAGATTTTCTACCGAGCGTTGCGTTTCCGGTTCGAAATAACGTAGTGAATCTACTTCCACATCAAAAAGTTCAACCCGGACCGGGTATTCTGTCGTCAACGGGTAAATATCGACAATGCTTCCTCTCATACTGAATTCACCCGGTTTGCCAACCATCGTTTGTCGTTCATACCCCATCAAAACTAAACGTTGCGCTAAGTTCTCTAAATCAACTTCACTGCCGATTTCCCAATGTAATTGATTGGCTGTCCAAGTCTCCGTCGTCGGCAAGTATTTTCGTAACGCTGCAGTCGGCACAACGTAAATTCCAGATCTTCCTTGAGACAATGCTTGCAGCGTTGATACGCGCTCTGCCCGCGCTTCTGGTGAAGCAAATGCCATTTCTGCTGAAAGTACTTCATCCACTGGAAACAAATGGACATCTTCTACGATCTGTCGCAGTTCATCGGCTAACTGGTTGCTGTAATAAAGATTAGGTACGACGATTACGGTCTGTTTTTGACTTGCCTGATGCGTCGCCGCCATCACTAATGCTTTTGCTGAACCAGAAAGTCCGATCAACAATTGACGTTTCGCTTTTTCATCTAATTTAGCCTGCCACTCCTTTACTAGCGGCAATTGATTTACAAATTCAATCAAATTCATCTTTTTACTCCTTAATCCATACTCACAAAACTGGTTTGTTCTAAGATGTTCGTTACATTTTCCGTTCATTGTAGAACAAATTTTAAAAAAAAGTCATTCGGCACTTTAGTTAAATCGATTCATTGTTTGCAAAAAATCATTTCCTTCAATAAAATCGTCCACTGCATCCGCAGCCCGCGCAACACTGTTTGCAATAGTCGCGGCTTCATCTTTACCAAAGGTACTCAAAACATGGTTTACGACCGTTTTTCCATTTGGTCGTCCGATGCCGATTTTTATCCGATCAAATTCCTGCGTTCCAATATGAGAGATAATACTTTTTAATCCATTATGACCACCGGCACTGCCTTTTTGTCTTAGACGCAGTTTTCCCAGCTCCATATCCAGGTCATCAGCGACTATGACTAATTCTTCCAAATCAATACCAAAGTACGTCATCAACGGACCTACAGCTCGCCCTGATTCATTCATAAAAGTCATCGGCTTCACTAATAGTATTTTCTCACCTTTGACAAAATAATCCGCTACTTCTGCTTCAAAAGTATTTTTCTTAAAAATCGCTCCATGTTCCTTCGCTAAAAGATCCACAACCATAAAACCCGCATTGTGCTTTGTGTTTTCATATTTTTTTCCTGGATTCCCAAGACCTACGATCATTTTCATTGTATTACCGCCTCGTTTTTCTATATAAAAGTTATTCTTGTATTGAAGTTTATTCCACGTTCATCTGCATGACAAAATGCTGGATAGTCAAATGACTACCCAGTCCAAAATTTTCTTTATACAGTATAACACAAACTAACCTGTAGTGACCGTTTTCAGTGCTTTAAGTCTCTCTTAAGTTTCTGTTATTTTTGAAAAAAGTTTATAGTACCAGCCTCTTGAGCTGTTCACACATGAAGCGTTTTCTTCTGAAACAGCAAAAATAACTGTATTATTAATGAGTAAACTACGTGACAAGTTTCATTAATTAATGGTATCATTCCACTGGAAAAACAAATAGAAGAAGGGATTGGTACACATGACTGCAAAAGCAGCTAGTAAAACCCATCAAAAAGTAATGTTAATCGGAGACGGCGCAGTAGGTTCAAGTTATGCCTTCGCTCTAGTCAATCAAAATATCGCTCAAGAAATCGGTATTATCGATATCGATACCAACCGTACACAAGGAGATGCAATCGACTTATCACACGCATTAGCTTTTACATCACCTAAGAAAATCTATTCTGCCTCTTATGAAGATTGTCATGATGCTGACCTTGTTGTCATCACAGCCGGCGCTCCACAAAAACCAGGTGAGACTCGTTTAGACCTTGTTGGTAAAAACTTACGCATCAACAAGAGTATTGTAGAACAAGTAGTAGCTTCTGGTTTTGACGGAATCTTTTTAGTAGCCGCTAACCCTGTAGATATCTTGACTTACTCTACTTGGAAATTCTCTGGATTCCCTAAAGAACGTGTAATCGGTTCTGGTACTTCATTGGATACAGCTCGTTTCCGTCAAGCAATCGCTGAATTAGTAGACGTTGACGCTCGTAACGTCCATGCTTATATCTTAGGCGAACATGGTGACTCAGAATTCCCAGTTTGGTCACACGCTAACGTTGCCGGCTTACAAATTTATGAATGGGTAAAAGATAACCCAGAAGTTGATGAAGAAGCTCTAGTTAACTTATTCTTCGGTGTACGTGATGCTGCATACGAGATTATCGAGAAAAAAGGTGCGACATTCTACGGTATCGCTGTTGCCTTAGCTCGTATCACACGCGCAATCCTTAATGACGAAAGTGCTGTATTCCCATTGTCTGTTTATTTAGAAGGACAATATGGACAAAGCGATATTTATATCGGTGCACCAGCTGTCATCAATGCAAAAGGAATTCAAAATATTATCGAAATTCCATTGAGCGATGCTGAAAAAGATCGTATGGATGCTTCCGCTAAAGAACTTAAAGAAGTTATGGATAAAGCTTTTGCTGATCTTGAAGCTGAAGGAAAATAGACTTTTTCTTAACCGCAAAGAATATTTTTATTCTTTGCGGTTTTTTTAATATTTACTAACATTTCAAAACATATCACTCGTATTTCAGCCATTCTATGGTATATTTATATTCGGTATATCATTTTGAATAATCGACTACTTTTTAATAGATACACTTCGATAATTAATGAAACCAAATACAGAAAAGCAATGAGGAGTTATTTCGATGACAAGAAATGAAAGAAGAAATTCTCGTGGCCGAACGCGAATCGGTGTGATCGTTGTCTTAGGTTTATTGGTAGTTTTAATTGGCGGATACGCCTTCCGCAGTACATATTACGCTCAAAGGTTCCTACCAAACACGGTGGTTAATGGCGTGAAGATCGATAATTTGACAGTGAGCGAAGCAAATCGAAAAATTACCCGTGAACTGACAGATTCACCTTTCCTAATTAAGATCGATGATAAAAATTGGAAAGAGATCAATCGCAAAGATTTAGGCTGGCAAAATGATTATCAAGCTGGTTTAAAAGCAATGCAGAAAAAACAGAACCCATTTAGCTGGGGCATGCAATTGGTTTCTGCAGCGGACACAAAAGACGTTGATGGAAACACCTTGGATGAAAGCAAACTAAATGCCGTTGGCGAAGCAGTACGAGCAGAGATTACTCAAGCAAACACAACTAGAACAGCTACAGAAAACGCTAAAGTTTCTCGTACAAATGATGGTTTTGAGATCACTCCTGAAAAACAGGGGAACACGATCGATGTTGATGCTGCTGTGAAGGCTTTTCAAGAAGCTGCAAAAACAGGCAAACAGTCAATTAACTTTGATAATTATCTTGCTAAACCAACTATCACCAAAAATGATGCTGATTTGAAAAAGACGATGGAAAAGATGAATGCTGTAGTAAAAATCAAAGCGAATTACAGTATTGATGGAGAAAACTTTCAGATCCCTTCATCTGACATCAATGATTGGTTAGTCGATGACAATGGTACGATGTCTCTTGATCAGGAAAAAGTAAGTGCTTATGTTTCTGGTCTGGGCGAGAAATACAATACCAGCTCAAAACCTACTGATTTTAACAGTACTCGCCGCGGAAAAGTTTCTGTTCCAGCCGGTACTTATAGTTGGACGATCAACACATCAGCAGAGGTCGAAGCACTAACCAAACAAATTTTGGAAGGCAAAGACTTCACTCGTTCACCAATTGTTACTGGTGCGACAACTGCTGACAAACCTTTAATTGATAAAACTTATATTGAAGTGGATTTACAAAACCAACATATGTGGTATTACAAAGATGGTAAAGTTGCTTTAGAAACAGACATCGTCAGCGGAAAACCAAGTTCACCAACTCCAGCCGGTGTTGATTATGTTTGGTCTAAAGAAACCAACAAAACCTTAAAAGGAAAAAATGATGACGGCAGTGACTATGCGAGCCCAGTTAAATACTGGATGCCGATTGATTGGACTGGCGTTGGACTTCACGATTCTGATTGGCAGCCTGCTTATGGCGGCGAACTTTGGAAGACTCGTGGTTCTCACGGATGTGTGAATACACCTCCAGACGTCATGTCAAGACTCTTTGAAATGGTTGAAGTCGGTACACCAGTATTAGTTTTTTAACAAATTAAAAACCAGCGAAATTTTCGCTGGTTTTTTTATTTATTCTGCTGAAGTAAATACTTCTGAGACGTCATCGTCATCCTCTAATTTATCAACCAAATGATCAAGTTTCTCTTGCTGATCTTTATCGAGACTAACAGTCGTTTGAGGTATCATCGTTAACTCCGCTTGTGCTAATTTAAATCCATCTGCTTCCAACTGATCTCTCACACTGACAAAGTCGTCTGCAGCGGTATAAATCTCAAAAACCTCTGGTAGAATTTCCATATCCTCCGCACCAGCTTCTAGCACCTTCTCAAACATCGTATCCTCATCTACAGATAATCCTTCTCGTTCGATCGCGATATAGCCTTTACGGTCAAACATGTAATTGACTGATCCTGTCTCTCCAAGATTTCCACCATTACGCGAAAAAGCCACCCGAACATTTGTCGCTGTTCGATTACGATTATCAGTTAGCGTATGAACTAAGATGGCCACACCGCCAGGCCCATAACCTTCATAAGTAATTTCATCATAGTGTTCACTTTCACCCGCCGAGGTCGCCTTTTTGATTGCTCGATCCACATTGTCATTCGGCATGTTAGCTGATTTAGCCTTATCGATCATTAGTCGCAGTGCAGGATTCGTACTAGGGTCAGGACCCCCGGCCTTGGCCGCCATGTAAATTTCTCGTGACATCTTTTGAAAGATTTTTCCTCTTTTCGCATCTTGAGCATTTTTTCGTCCTTGAATATTGTTCCATTTACTATGTCCTGACATGGTACATACCTCCAATTATTTTATCTCTATCATTGTCCGTCTGAATACAAGTTTCGTCAAGACAAAGCCTATCGGTGCTTCTTGAACTGGTGAAACAACATAATTATTAAACAAGCCGTCAATGCTCCAAAAGAATCTAGCATGACATCTTGAAATAATGGTGTACGTCCACCCGTCAGCATTTGATGAAATTCATCCGTAGCCGCATAGCCAGTTGCAGCCAGCCAAGCGAATAACAGACCTAAGACCGATGACTTTTGCTTCAATTTCGGTGATAATCCTAAGTATAGACTACCGCCTAAAATAAAATAAGTCAGAAAATGTGCCGCCTTGCGAATAAAAAATTCAACAAACTTAACATATCCCTTTGCAGAAACACTGACTTCGCTGCCAGCATAGTTGAAGGAAATACGACTGAGGGATTCTTTAAAAGGTTCATTTGCTAAATATTTTTGGATCAGGGAAACTTGACTTTGCTGTTGATAGGTCATTGAAGAACTGATAAATAGAATCACCATTACTATAACAGCGACTCCTAAATAAAAATTGCCATTTTTCAATTGTTTCTGCATTGCTTTTCCTCCATTAAAAAAACCGGTACGAAATTCGTACCGGTCACGATTAATTAAATTTGATTACATACGAACTGCAAAGCTTGGAGCATAATAGCTTACAGAACTTACAGTAACTGTTTCGCCTGGTTGCGGTGCGTGGATGTATTGTCCTCCACCCATTGCAATCGCTACGTGGTATGAACCACCAGGGCTACCCCAGAAGTATAAGTCGCCAGCTTGTGCTTGATCTACAGAAATACGTGTTCCAGCAGATTCCTGAGGAACTGTCCATCCGCCGATTTCACGACCAGTAGCTTGACGGTAAACATATGAAGTAAAACCAGAGCAGTCAAATCCTCCTGGTGTTTTTCCACCCCATACATATGGTGTACCGATATATTTCATTGCTTCAGCAACAACTCCACCAGTATTTCCTGATGGTGCTGGAGCTGGAGTTGGTGTAGGCGTTGGTGCCGGTGTAGACGGCGTTTGGTTATTTGTTGATGAAGAAGTCGAACCTTGATCACTCGAACTTGAATTTCCTGTATCAGAAGGCGTTGTTGGTGTAGCTCCGCCGCCTTGGAAATTATCTTCACTAGTCGATGCTGTTGAAGATGATTCAGTCGCACTCGATTGTGTTTGTTGCTCAGTTGATGAAGATTCTACTGTAGCTGCAGACTCAGCTGTTGAGCTTTCAGTTGTTGTAGTGCTTGTAGCAGCTTCTTCTTGAGCCTTGCGATCTGCTTCTGCTTTAGCATCTGAATCAGCTTTCGCTTTGCGATCTGCTTCCGCTTTTTGAGCAGCCTCTTGAGCTTCTGCTGCTTTACGAGCTTCTTCTTGTACACGTTGTTGTTCTTTAACAGCAGCATCTTGTTTTTCTTTCAAGCTTGCTTTTTCACTTTCAGCAGTTGCTTGTTGAGTTGCTAAAGTCGTTGTTTGGACATTTAGGTCTGCTTGTTTTGTGATTAAATCACCTTTTTGGCTTTCCAAAGTTGCTTGGTTAGCAGTGATTTGTTCTTGTTGTTTTTGGTTTTCAGCTTGTTTTTGTTCAACTTCTGCTTTATCAGCCTTTTGTTGTTCAACTAAATCGTTATTTGCTTTAACGATTGTTGTCATTGCTTGAACACGACTAACCGCATCAGTAAATGACTCAGCATTCAATACTACGTCAATAACGTTAGAACCTGAAGATTGCTTAACTTGTGTATCACGTGCTTGTTCCTTAATTGTTTCAGAACGTTTTTCGATACGTTTATCCAACGTTTCGATTTGTTTCTGCAACTCTTGTGATTTTTCTCTTAATGATGCTTGTTCGTTTAATAACCCTTGGGCTTTATCGTTAATTGAAGCAACTTCACCTTCTAATGCGTTAATTTGTGATTGCGCATCAGTTTGTTGGTTTTCTAAACTTGAAATTTTTGCATCTTGATCTGCAATCTTACTATCGAATTCATCGGCAGAAGCTGCGGCTGGAGCTGCTAATGCGCTTAATGTCACTGAACATACCATTAATGCTGATAACAAACTTTTTTTCACTCTAATGTCCTCCGACTACTTAGTTTTTATTTTTGAATTTAATTAGACTTTTTTCTAACACATTCATGAGTTTACCACAGCTGTATGTCATCCGTATAATAGCTTTGTTACAAAAACATTTCATTTTACTATTTTTGAGTTACAAATCGCTGCAACAAAAAAACAGAAGATTTTCTCTTCTGTTTTTTTGTATTTATTTAAAATGAGGATTTTCCCTTATATACCAAGCTCTTCCTCTGGCGGTCCAATCAATAATTTTTCTAATGGAAAGATTAAAATGACAAAGGTTAGAATATTAAAAAGCAGTGTTGGCCCTAAATATCGAGGCACAAAAAAGTCGCTGCTGACCCCTGTCAAGCCAAAAATAGTTTGCAACAATAAACTGATCAGTTCAAAGAGCGTTACACTAATGACAACAGTAAAAAAGAGCGTTAAGATGTTTTGTTGAATAGTCTTCTTAAAAAGGTAAAACAGCATAACTAGTAACGGAAAAATTACCGCATAGATACCGATGACACCTATGTAATACAAGTCATACAGAACTCCTAAAACCAACGAAGTTCCCAATAAAAACCGTTCATCAACAACTCGCGAGACAATCAATAAAACTAGCAGTGCCAGATGTGCATTCGCAACATAAACATTGTCAGTCAATGATGCAATGATACGAGTCACATGAGCATCTAGTAAAAATAAGAAAAGTAACAAGAATGGCGTGATATATTTCAAGGTTGTTCGTCTAATCATTCGGTCGCTCCCGCCATTCTTTGGATGATCGTTACAACTGAAATATCATACATTTGCGCGTATGGTTTAATGTAAACCTCGCGATTTAATCCATAACTATCCGGCTTGACCTTAACGACAGTTCCGATAGCAAGATCAGCTGGTGAGTTCCCCCCTAAACCGGAAGTTTGAACGACATCGCCTTCTTTAATGTCTTGGTCACCAGTAATTTCTGACGCAATCAGCTGCTGGGATTTAACATCGTATTTATTCAGCACACCAAAAGAATTTTCTTTATTTGAACTTATTTTTACCGGAAAATGATTACTACTTTTATTATCTGAAGTTAATAATTGAATCTTAGATGAGTGGGCATTCACTTCCATCACACGTCCAATTAATCCCTTTTGAGACATAACAGCCATATTTCCTTCAACACCATCTTTACTTCCCTTGTCCACAATCAGCATATCCTGCCACGTATCAGGTGAACGAGTGATAACATTAGCTGTAACCTTTTCATAACTAGTCAATGTTTGATTCAATTCAAGCTCTTCTTTCAAACGTTCGATCTCTTGAGCTTGATTCTTCGTTTTTTGTTTTACTTCGTCGTATTGATCAACTTCACCTTTTAATTTTTGATTTTCCTCATAGGTGTTAATCAGATTTGAAACAGATTTAACACCGCTGCTAAGCCAACGTCCCGGTGCAGTAATTGTTTTATCAACAACACTGACAGTGTCATTGATGGCTGATTGAACAATATTTGTCTCGCTATCCTTTGCTCTGTTTGCTGCGGTAATCGAGACAGTTGCCACTACAATAATAACAACAACTAATATAATAATGATATTCTTATTTGGATTGAACTTTCTCACTTAGGCACCTCTGAACGCTATAATATAGAATAAATTTTACCACTAAATGAAGGGATTAAAAAGCAACGACTGTTGATTTTAAAGAATTTTAGTATCTCTCATAAAATAAAAAAAGGAGTGGGGATGAATCGTTTCAAAAACGACTCTTCCCCACTCTTTTTAAACATCTCGACTCTGAATCACTGCAATCATTCCTGATGAAAAACTAACCTCAGCTTTCCCTTCCAAAAATTCATTACTAGCTAGGCTAGTAGGCTGCGAAAAATCGACCTCGGCCAATTCATATTTCAGATTCTTCAACGACAGCTTTGTTACAGGTGTCAGACAACAAAAGGCTACATACTTCATACGATCATTCTTTTTAATCTGATATTTCCCAGGAGATAGATAACTTACCACATTACCTTGATCCGCTATTTTGATTTGCGATAGAAACGGAAAGAACCGCGGTTCCACACCTAACCACAGATTCGCTAGCAAATGATCTAAACGTCCTCCCGTCGCACCTATCAAAGTAACTTCTGCATAAGGAAATCGCTCGAAAGCTTTAACTAATGCGAGTTGAGTATCCGTGTCGTCCTTTTCCGCAGGCGAGGTCAACACTTCATCAACTGCATCGAACACCTCTTTTTTTTCATCTTCATTCAACGAATCGAAATCTCCAATTGCTAAGTCAGGCACAATTCCTTGACGCAAAAGAAATAAATTGCCGCGATCGATTCCGATAATTTTTTCAAATTCAGTTGAAAAAGCAGGCCAGTGATTGGGATCACCGCCTGCAACGAGTAAGATCTTCATTAGTCGATTGCTGCTCGCAATGCGTTAATTTTTTCTTGTGGGTTTTCTGCGTCATAAATATACGAGCCTGCAACAAAGACATCAGCACCAGCCGCAGCACATTTTTTTGCTGATTCTGGTTGAATACCACCATCAACTTCAATTTCATAATGATAACCATGTTCTTTACGTAAGCGATCTAATTCGGCGATTTTTTCCACTGTACCTTCGATGAATGACTGACCACCAAAACCTGGATTTACTGTCATCACCAAAATCTGATCTACATCCGCTAAGACGTATTTGATTGATTCAACCGGTGTTCCAGGATTTAGTACAACACCTGGTTTCACACCTGCAGCTTTGATCATTTGAACCACTCGATGAATATGTGGAGTTGCTTCAACATGAGCCATGATGATATCTGCGCCCGCTTTGGCAAAATCATTGATGTAATTTTCTGGGTTGGCAATCATCAAATGGACATCTAGCGGTAATTTGGTGACAGGACGTAAGGCACTCACAACTACCTGACCGAAAGAAATATTCGGCACGAAGTTTCCGTCCATCACATCGATGTGGATATAGTCAACACCTGCATCCTCCACCATTTTCACTTCTTCACCTAGACGTGCAAAATCGGCACTTAAAATCGATGGGGCAATTTTCATAGTATTTACTCCTTTTTCATTTTAATGTATTTATTTTCCTTTACAGGAAAAATAATTCTGTTTTTCAAGCCGGATACCATCCAACTAAATCTCTGTATCTTAAATTAACTTCTCTTGAGTTTTTCTTCACTCTCAAAAAAATGCGAAAAGTTGGACTGACATCCTTTTCCATTTTCTGGAAAATAATTTTGGTTTTCAAATCTAATCACTTATTTTTTTTATAAATAGGACGACGTTTTTCGATCTCTTGTAAAAATTGTAAATAATTATCGTAACGTGTTTGTGCGATCATGCCTTCTTCTAGTCGACGTTTTACTTCACAGCCTGGTTCTTTCACATGTCGGCATTCACGGAACCGACATTCCGGCGCAGCGGCACGAAATTCAGGGAATTCTTTTGGCAACTCTTCAACAGTAATCTCCAAAAAATCAATTGAACTGAATCCAGGCGTATCAGCTACTAAGCCACCAAATAAATCCAGCAATTCCACATGGCGCGTGGTATGCCGTCCTCGACCCAACGCATCTGAAATCTCGCCTGTTTCCAAATTCAACTCTGGTGAGACATCATTTAATAATGTTGACTTCCCTGCACCTGATTGTCCCATAAAGACGGTTAGTTTACCCACAAATAAATCTGTTAATTTTTGTTTATCTTGTTCACCATCAATTACTGGGTAACCCAATGGTTCATAAACAGAACGAATTTGCTCCACCAATGTTTGGTCGGAGACCAGGTCAGTTTTTGATAAGTAGATAATCGGATGGATATAATTATTTTCCAAGGTTACTAAAAAACGATCCAGCAGATTATATGAAAAATTTGGTTCAACCAAACTAGTTACGATTACCCCCTGATCCACATTGGCAACTGGCGGGCGAACTAACTCATTTTTCCGAGGCAGCATTTCAAGAATGTACCCCTCGCTATTTTCTTCACTGCTAAATACTACTTCATCACCGACTAAAGGAGTTAATTTCCTCTTGCGGAAATTACCTCGTGCACGTGTCTGATGAATCTTTCCCTCACTAGCAACGTAATAAAAACCACTTAAGGCTTTACGAATCTGTCCTTCGATTCGTCTCATCTCCTTTTTTATACAAAACTAATCCAACTTTCAGACCATACTGCTGTTCATTAACCCCTTGCAACTAGGCTAACTCTTAAATAAAAATCATTTTTCTAAAATCAACTTCGATTATCATTGTATTCACTATACAATAACTTTTAGTTTAGCATGTCTATAACATCCTGCTAAACTGACACGTCTTAAATTCATTTTTATTGTAGCATACTTCAAATGCTATTTCAGTACAAATAACCTAAAAACCTTTCCTAAAAAATATAGGAAAGGTTTTTTCTACGGTACTGTAATTGTCTCTTCTTTTTGTACATCTTTTGTCACTACTGCCGTTCCATTACGTCGGACTTCAATGGTGGCAGATCCGCCTTCTGTAGTGGTTACAGATACTGACTGGGATGTGGAAGAGGTGTTCTTATCTAACGGAAAACTCAGAACCTCTGTCAAACTTGATTTTTTAGCATCTTTCAACAAGACAGTGATCTTGTCCTGCTGATCATTTGAGCCAGTAAACTTAGCCGAGATCGTCACATCAAAGGTAGTTTCTTTATTTTCAGAACCTTTAGATATATATACGGTTACGGTGTCACCGGCTTTCAATGAAGAGGAACCCGCACCTGGGTCTGTTCGAATGACCTTCCCTTGTTCCACGTCATCTGAAAATTCTTGCTGCTCAGAATATTTCAACCCTAAATTAGTGATTGTCGCCTCTGCTGTTGCCTTGTCCTGTCCAGTGAGATCATTCAACGTCACATAACTTGAACCTGAACTGACTTTCAAAGTAATGGTATCTTTTGAAGTTAATGCTGTGCCGCTAACTGGGTCTTGACTGATGACTTCCTCCGCTGAAATAGTTTCACTCGATTCGTTCACCCGCTTGATCTGATTGCTTGAAATGCCCAGCTGAAGTAAGCTTGCTTCGGCTTCTGCATAAGTCATCTGGGAGTAATCACCAATTTTTATCGTTTTAGGTCCATTTGAAATACTGAGTGTAATTTCGTCTGTTTTCGGATCGACCTTCGTGCCTTCTTTTGGCGTTTGGCTCAACACTTGATCCACAGGAACAGACTCATCATTCACTTTTTTTATACGAATATTTTTTTCTAAAAATCCGATTCTCTCCAAATCGTCCCTTGCGTCGTCAATTGCATCGCCTTTATAGCTCTTCAAAGTGACTTTCTTAGTCCCTGAACTTATATATAATCGTACAGAACGATTCTTTTTTATCATAGTGCCAGATTCAGGGTTTGTTTTTACTACACGTCCTTTTTTGACCGTGTCGCTTGGGACTTCATCCGCTTTATTATCGACCGTTAGTTTTGCCGCCTTTAATGCCGTACGTGCTTCCGCTTCAGTCATGTCCTTGACTTGAGGAACTGATATCTCCGCGGAACTGCTCATAAGATATCCTACTCCTCCGCCAACTGCTAACATCAACAATAGAAAAATGATAATAAACCATTTTTTGCCTTTTTTCTTTTTCGGCTTTTCTTCAGGAACCGCGGGCTCCTCTTTAGGCTTTTCAGTCTGAATATCTTCTGGTTGAATCGGAGTCAGTACTTTAGTTTCATCTAGCATCGCCGTTGGCTGCCACGGCAACTCGTTTGCTCGCGCAGGGTTCAATGCTGTTGAAAGGTCTGCTGCCATCTCTTCTGCTGTTTTATAACGATCAGCTGGCTCTTTTGCAGTCGCATGCATCACAATATTTTCCAACGCCTGCGGTACTTCAGGATCAAAACCTTTTACTGAAGGCATTTCATCTTGAAAATGTTTTAGTGCAATCGTAACTGCTGACTCTCCGTCAAAAGGGACATTGCCAGTAATCATTTCATACAAAATGATTCCTAACGCATAAATATCTGATTGTTTTGTTGCCATGCTGCCGCGGGCCTGTTCGGGTGATAGATAATGTACAGATCCCAGCATGGAATTTGTTTGGGTCAGAGAGGTTTCAGATAAGGCGATCGCAATCCCGAAATCAGCGATTTTAACCACGCCTGCCTGATCCATCAAAATATTCTGCGGCTTCAAGTCTCGATGAATGATTCCATGAGCATGAGCCAAACTTACTGCAGATAGAATTTGTTCCATAATATCTACAATCTTGCCGTAAGGAATAGGTGAACGCGTTTGAATATATCGCTTCAAGTCCATTCCTTTTACATATTCCATAACCAAATACTGCATACCGCTTTCTTCATCCACGTCATAAACACCAACGATATTCGGATGAACCATTTCGGTTGCCGCTAAGGCCTCTCGCTGAAAGCGTCGAATTGCAGTTTGATCATTTTGAAAGTCGAAGCGTAATATTTTGATGGCAACATCACGATCTAAAATCAAATCGTGGGCCAAAAAGACGTTCGCCATACCACCGCTGCCGATACTAGCGATGACTTTATAACGTCCATTGACCAATTTGCCTATTTCAATCATGGACGAGCCTCCCCTTCAAAATGAATCAGCAAGACAGTAATATTATCCGCACCACCAGCGTCATTAGCAGCATTGATCAATTGTTTAGTTTTGGCTTCCAGTGTTTTGTCACTTTCTACGATTGCCAGAATATTTTCTTCACTGACCATATTGGTCAATCCATCTGAACACAACAACAGATAATCGTTTTGAAGACACTGATGTTCTGAGACATCTGTCTTAATCACACCGGCAATTCCAACCGAACGCGTCAACACATTTTTTTGGGGATGAATTGCTGCCATTTCTTCTGTGATTTCTCCAGATTTCAGCAGCTCATTGACCAATGAATGGTCATCCGTCAATTGTTTTAGTTGATTATTTTGGATTAAATACGCTCTACTGTCACCTACGTGAGCCAAGACAAATTTTTCATCCAATAAAGCGGTACTCACAATTGTTGTCCCCATCCCTTGCATTTCTGGATGAGCAATACCTTCTTGATAAATTGCTTCATTGACTTTTTGAATTTCTGCTAAAAACCACTGAGCTGCTTCATCTGGCTGCGCAATAGTCGAGGTCGACCAAGCAGCGCCTAAACCGTCAACAGCCATTTTACTAGCAACATCCCCAGCCAAATGACCGCCCATGCCATCGGCCAATATTGCTAAATACATACCTGCTTGATTAGTAAAAACATTTGCATAGTCTTGATTCATGTTGCGCCGCTTACCGATGTCTGATTGAAATTGGATCTCCATCCTTTTGTCCACCTCATTTATCTATTTTTTTCGCATTGCACAAATAAAGAAACCGTCTGTCATAAACATTTCTGGATATAAAACCAGCATCTGCTCATGAATCGCCGGTTGTAATTTTTCTTCTAAATCCAAGTCGATTTTTTCAAAATCAGGATGAGCGGCTAAAAATTCAGCGGCCACCTGTTGATTTTCCTCTGAAGTAATCGTACAAGTACTGTATACCATAATCCCACCTGATTTCAATGTGGGTGCGCAATTCTTTAAAATTTCCAGCTGAATTTTGGGTAATTGAACAAAATCCTGTGCTTTTTTCTGATATTTGATGTCTGGTTTTCGACGCATCAATCCTAAACCTGAACATGGCGCGTCTACCAGGATACGGTCAAAACTTTCTGGTGCAAATTCTTTCGATGCTTCTCGAGCATCCATTTTCTTTGTTACCACTGTGTCCGCAACACGTAAACGTTCCGCATTTTCTTGAACCAGTTTTAACTTATGTTCATGAATATCTAACGCCGTTACTGATCCTTCATCCTGAAGCAGTGCCGCAATATGGGTTGTTTTTCCTCCCGGAGCAGCACAAGCATCCAAGACTTTTTGCCCTGGTTCGATTTCCATAGCTTGAGCAACCAACATTGAACTTTCATCTTGAATTGTCAGCCAACCATTTTGAAACAGTTCGCTGCCAGCCAGAAATCCTCTATCTGCCACAATCCCATAAGGCGTAAGCTCACTGGGACGTGCCTCTATCCCGTCCTCTGCCAAAGCTTCAATCGCTTCCGCCCTTGTTAAAAAGCGTAAATCAATTCGCGCACTTACACGACTAGGCTCTAATAAAGACAAACCAAGCCTACGCGTTTCTTCTTGACCGAGTTCAGCTACAAATTTCTCTGTCATAAATTTTGGTAAACTGATCTCTATTGCTAAACGTTCAATCGGATCATTAATCAACTCTAATGACGGTACACCCTCACGTTGAATTGAACGCAAGACACCATTGACGAACTTACCAGTTCCCGGATTTCCTTTGGCTTTAGCAATTTCAACGGCCTCATTAATGATCGCATGATCTGGTACACGATCTAGATAAAGCATTTGATAAACAGATAATTGCAAAAGACTTTTGACCCATGGATCGACTTTTTTAGCCTTTTTAATAAACGGTTCGATGTCATATGCTAGTGAAAGTTGACGACTGATCGTTCCATAAACAAGTTCAGTTAATAAAGCCGTATCCTTGCCATCAACTTGATTTTTTTGAATCAATTCATTTAACAATAAATTTGAATAAGCCCCTCCACGATTGATTCGCTCAATCGCTTCTAATGCGGTAAAACGTACAGAACGTAATAATTTTTTTGGTATTTTTGCCATCTACCCCACCTGCTGCCCTTCAGCAACGGTTTGGCCGCTGCCATTTAGAAAGGCTTGGATCGCTTGTTTTGCTTTACCAGCGGGTTGCAGTTCATCTACTGCTAAGACCGTGCCGTTTCCGCAGGCGATATGCAAGGCTTTTTTCGAACGCGAAACGATCGTTCCAGGCGCTGCTGTTGTTGTTTCTTCTAACGGTGTTGTGCGAAAAATTTTCCAACGCGCACCTTCATAAGTAGTGAAGGCCACCGGCCATGGATGCATTCCTCGAACCTGATTATCAACTTCTTCGGCCGTTTTCTGCCAGTCGATCGCTTCTTGTTCACGACTGATATTAGGCGAAAAAGTCGCTTCTGCTTCATTTTGCGGCGTTGGTTTTAATTCGCCAGAAATAATTTTGGGCAATGTTGCTAGCAATAATTCTTTACCCACTTGGCTTAATTTTTCAAACATCGTCCCTACATCATCTTGTTTAGTGATAGCCGCCTTTTGCTGGCTGAAGATACCGCCAGCATCCATTTTTTTGATCATTTCCATGATAGTCACGCCGGTTTCCGTTTCACCTTCCATGATTGCATAATGAACGGGGGCACCGCCTCGATATTTGGGCAGCAGCGAAGCATGAACATTAATCGCACCCAATTTAGGGACCTGCAATAATTTTTCTGGTAAGAATTGACCGAAGGCTGCGGTAACTAATAGATCCGGCGCTAGTTCTTTGATTTTTTCCATCTCAGGTGAGCCGCTGATTTTTTCTGGTTGCAAGACTAATAAGTCATGTTTCAACGCAGCTTCTTTGACAGGTGTTGGCGTAATGATTTTTTTTCGTCCAACTGGGCGATCTGGTTGAGTCACTACCGCAGCGACATCATAACCTGCTTCAATCAAACTCTCCAAAATCGGCACTGAAAAAGCTGGGGTTCCCATAAATATAATTTTAGTCATCGGCATGTTCCTCCATATAACGTTCTAAATCTTCTGGTTTGATTATTTCGATTACTTGATCGATAAACAATTTGCCATTTAAATGATCAATTTCGTGTTGAAAAGCACGAGCTAAATAGCCATACGCTGTGACTTCCATTTCAGATCCTTCTCGATCATAATAGCGCACAGTCACTTCATCAGCACGCTCGACTGTTCCATATGTTTCAGGAATTGAAAGACACCCTTCGACATCAATCGTTGTTCCTTTTCGATCGATGATTTCCGGATTGATAAAATCAAAACGGTCGCCTTCTTCAACTTCAACCACTGCGATACGCAGGTTTTTTCCAATTTGAGGTGCAGCTAGGCCAATGCCATCATGTGCCACCATCGTTTCATACATATTATCTAACAATTCAACGATCTCATCGGTAATATATTCGATTGGCTCTGCCTTTTTTAGCAAACGCTCATCCGGGTGAATAATAATGGGATAACGCATAGAGTCCCTTCTTTCATATTTTCTAGGATTTTTATCTTCTGTATTCTTCTATAAGCGGGAGAACGATTAATTTTTTGTATTGTCCTTTAAATAAAATACATTGGTTCGTTGTCTATGGCGATCAATAAGCCTTGTCGCTGGTCCTTTTGACTCACTTGCAATATATCTTCTAAAGTCGCTTGTAGTTTTGGTTCATTTTTATATTTGATAATCAATTGATAGTAATAACGGTTTTTGATGCGCAAGATTGCACCGGGTGTCGGTCCTAACAGAATACTTTGCGGACTTAGCTGTTTCCGCAATTGTTCGGCTAATTGAAACGCTTTTTGCGCTGCTCGCATCTCTTCTTGATGAGAGACCGTTACCTTAACCGTATAGTAGTAAGGCGGATAATCCGTTTGATGGCGGATTCGCATCTCTTGCTGGAAGAAACTCTCATAGTCATGATGCTGTGCCAACTGAATAGTATAGTGTTCAGGATTAAATGTTTGAATGATCACTTCACCAGCTTTATCACCACGACCGGCACGACCGCTTACCTGCGTCAACAATTGGAAGGTTCGCTCACTGGAGCGGAAATCCGGCAGATTCAAAGCAGTATCCGCGTTTAAAACACCCACCAAGGTTACGTTTGGAAAGTCTAAACCCTTTGCGATCATCTGCGTCCCTAATAAAATATCTGCTTCACGATCGCCAAATGCTGTTAGAATTTTTTCGTGCGCACCTTTGCGGCGAGTTGTATCGACATCCATCCGCAGAACTCTTGCCTCTGGAATCAATTGCTCCAGCTCTTCCTGAACCTTTTCCGTTCCCGTTCCAAAGTAACGAATCTTATCTTTGCCGCAATTCGGACAACGGTGAGGGATTCCTTCTTCATGTCCACAATAATGACAACGCATCGTTTTTGTATCCATATGTAAAGTTAAAGAAATATCGCAATTCGGGCAAGGCAAAACAAACCCGCAATCACGACACATTACGAAAGAAGAGTACCCTCGACGGTTTAGCAATAACACACTTTGTTCGCCTTTCGCCAAGCGGTCTCGCAATTTCTCTTCCAATATCTCGGAAAATGAAGAATTTAGACGGCGCTGCATTTCCTCCCGCATATCAACAATCTCAACTGTTGGCAATTTAGCCTGTGCGCTGGCACGTTCAGTTAGATTCAACAAATGATACACACCTTTTTGTCCACGTGCACGTGATTCTAAAGAAGGTGTTGCACTGCCCAAAACAACCGGGCAATGATGGTAGTTCCCACGCCAAATCGCTAAATCTCTAGCATGATAACGTGGTGACTCCTCTTGTTTGTAGCTAGTCTCGTGTTCTTCATCGATGATGATCACGCCCAAATTTTCTAACGGAGCAAAAATTGCTGATCGAGCTCCCACAACCACATGTGCTTCTCCACGTTCTAACTTGCGCCATTCATCGTATTTTTCGCCTTGTGACAGACCACTATGCAAGACGGCCACTTCACTGCCAAAGCGCTCTTTGAAGCGTGTTGCCATTTGCGGCGTTAAAGAAATCTCAGGTACCAGCATCATGGCAGTTTGACCATTCGCCAGCACATCCTGGATAACTTGAAGATAAACTTCTGTCTTCCCGCTTCCTGTCACGCCCTCTAATAAGAAGACTTGGTGTTCATGAGCGGCACTCTTCTTGCTGATAGCTTCATAGGCCAATTTTTGTTCAGGATTTAGATCTAGTGCGGAAGTTTGTTTGATTTCTCTTTCAGCATAAGGATCACGATATTTTTCAATCGCTACAAACGCTAACCAGCCCTTTTTCTCTGCTTGATTCAAGTTGGCTAGAGAAAAATCTTCCGCCTTCATTTCTTTGACGGCGATCAGTTCTTCGTCAGAAAGTGCGGCTAAATAATCCAATAGCTGTTCTTGTTTATACGAATTTTTTCGTAAACCAGCTTTTAACTCACTTGCCTTTTCAGGAGAAAACATTCGTTTGATGTAGCGTTCTGTTTTTATTTTATTTTTGGTATGGACTTCATAGCGTAATTCAACGATGTTCTTGTCGCGAAGCACAGCCAATTCTTTCAACCAGCCTTGTGCTTCTGCTTCTTCCCAAGTAATCGACTCTGAATCTTTGAAATATTTAGCTTGAACCGCCGGATCCTCGGCAACGAGATACAATCGTTTTTGATAATCAGCCTTCATAACACTTGGCAGCATCGTTTGCAGACAAGTGACTTTAAAGGCAAACGTCGTCTCTTTCATATAGTCCGCTAAAGCTAATAACTCTTGATTTAAGACAGGAGCTAAATCCAACACACGAATAATCGGTTTCAAATTATCCGGCAAAGGTTCTGGAGCTGTTTCAAAACCAACCACAAATCCTTGGACATGTCGCGGACCAAAACCAACCTCCACACGCATCCCGACTTCTACCGCTAATTGAGGCGGGATTAAGTAACTAAATGGCTGATCCGTCTGCATCGCCGGCACATCTACAATCACCTGTGCTAATTTCATTTTTCCGCCTCCATTCCTAATTATTGTACTCGATTTTATCTGAGATCGCTTAAATTAAAGATACTATGTAAGAAAAGCTTCGTAAAATTACGCCTAGGCATAATTATTTATGTTAAAAATGCGAGTCTCTTAGACCACAAAAAGAAGGGACTGCGCCAAAAGTATTGGTACAATCCCATTTTACATCAGCAAAAAAATTCCTGTGCTTAGTTTTGTTCGTTGCGAATGCGTGCTTCTAAATCACGTTGATCACGTTCACGTTGTAAGTGACGTTCTTCTTCTTCCATTTTCAAACGTTCACGTTTGATTTCTGGATGTGGATCATTAATCACAGCACCTGCGTCGATTTCTTCTAACGCTTGGCCAACACTTTTTACAGAATCAAATGAATCCAGCGTTGGTTGTGCACCTGCATCTAATTCGTGGGCACGTTTACTGGCTAAGATTACTAAAGAATATTTTGAATTCACATGGTCTAACAACGTATCAATTGAAGGTTTTAACATCATAAGCTTATATCTCCTTTAACATTTTTATATATTTACCAATTACTCGGTCAACTCGGTAGTGTTCACTGACGATAATATCTTTTATACGATCAACAGCTTTAGGTACTTGATCATTGACGACAGCGTAATCATAGAGCGCCATCATTTCGATCTCTTGGCGTGCAACGAGCATGCGTTTTTCGATCACTTCAAGGCTATCGGTCCCCCGTCCAACGATCCGCGCTTTTAATTCCGCAAGATCTGGCGGTGTAAGAAAAATAAACACACCATCTGGCACTTTTTCTTTCACTTGTTGCGCACCTTGGACTTCGATCTCTAAAAAGACATCTTTCCCCTCGTCTAACGTTTTGTTTACATAAGTTAGCGGTGTTCCATAATAGTTTCCAACATACTCGGCATATTCCAACATATCGCCTGCTTCGATCATTGCTTCGAACTCTTCTTTCGTACGGAAATAATAATCGACGCCGTCAACTTCACCTTCTCGCATCGGACGAGTGGTCATTGAGACAGAGTATTGGAACTCATTATCGTCTCTTTCAAAAATGGCTTTTCTGACCGTTCCTTTTCCAACTCCGGAAGGTCCCGACAATACAATCAACAGTCCTCGTTCAGACATACTAACGCCCTTTCATGCTCTTTTTAGCTAACGCCTATTGTGCACTTTTTTTGTGAATATTTCAAGAGGCATCCGTAAGCTATCTGCTATTTATTATGGAAATTCACCTAACTATTCAACATTTTGGATCTGTTCACGAATTTTTTCTAAAATTGTTTTTAGTTGGACAACGATGTCTTTGATCTGAATTGGACTTGATTTTGATCCAATCGTATTGACTTCACGATTCATTTCCTGCAGTAAAAAATCCAACTCGCGGCCAACAGGTTCCGTCGTTTGCAAAAGTTTTCCTAATTTTTCTAAATGGATACTCAAACGGTCAAGCTCCTCATGGATATCACCGCGCTCCAATAGAATCGCCAATTCAGTCAGTAAGCGATCTTGGTCAACAGTATTTCCTAGATACTCTTCCAGCTTTGCTTGATACCGTTGTTGGAAATCAGCCTCATATTCAGTCACAAATCCCTGCAACTCATTTACTAGGTCTTGGACTTTTTCACTGTATTCAAGCATCACTTTTTGAATACCTATTCCCTCATGTTCACGACTGGCTGCTAACTGTGTAAAGGCCGCATCCGCAACCACTTGAACTAACTCCTCCAAGGTGTCTTCATCGGAGGGCTGATCAACCAGCGTTACAAAATCAGATTGCTCCATTGCTTTGACCAGCACTTGTTCTGCTGGAAAATCCACAATACCGAAATGTTCCTTTCCGCCATTTTGCAGTTCAGAAACTAGTTGCTGCAGCAGCTCCCAATCAACGGAAACTTTTTTATTGCCGCTTTTTAACGGTGTTAGATTAATAAAGACATCCACTCGTCCTCGTTGAATTTTTTCTTTCGCAATCTTACGGATCAGAGCTTCAAAAGGATTCAATTCTTTAGGCATGCGAATCTGCAAGTCTAAGAAACGATTGTTGACGCTTTTTAATTCAATGTTCAACTCGTAAGCTTCATTGGTTTGCGCCGCTTGGCCATAACCGGTCATACTTTTCATTTGATTTGTTCCCTTCTTTTATTAAATCGTGGACTACATATTGCTTAAAGCCTCTTTTAAAGCAGCAAATTCTTCATTACTCAACGTAACGCCTTTACCCATCTTCTCATGTTCTGGCGCCCAGTCCCGCAAATCAAATTTTGGTGGTCGCTCATTCCAGCTTACTAAGTTCAATTCTTTCCGCCAGCCTTTCGGATTTTCCGATAAAACAGCGATTTCTTCTACGATTTCATAATTAAATTCTGCCACGATACTTCCTCCTAGTTGCTCTTACTTTTGGTTAACTTCCAATAGTAAGATTGATATTTCGAATGTATTTAAAAAAGAGTGCCAGCAGCGTTGGAATCGGCCAACGTCGATAAAAGGTTTCTAGAGACCCTTCCTGCTGATAAATTTGCAAGACCTGATAATAATCAGAAAAAACATTATGGCTTTCAATAAAATCGCCAATTTGCTCTTGCACCGAAAATGTTGCGCTTAATTTGATCGGCATTTCAAACTGCCGCAAAATCGTTTCAATAAATTCCTGCGGTGTATACACTTGTACTGGTGAGACATTTACCCAGTAGGCAAAAAATTCCAAAAAGGCTAGGCTGAGCATTTCTGTCGGTACGTGTGCTCCAAAAAACTTTTGCAGTTCGGGATACAACGCTTCTTTTTTGAGAGTGATCTCTGTTTTTGCATAGCGTAAGAAATCTTTTGTGATCATTTCAAAATTAGAGTGGCAACTGAAAAAGTAGCGATAGCCTTGAAGTTCATCAAATGCCCGTTTTGTCTCTAAGTAGCCTAGATCGATATTTTCTGACGAGCGAGCACTTTGAAACAGCAGCAAATCACCCAATCCCCAAGGACTCGCCAACGCTAATTCAGCAACATTATCTGGTAAGCGATATTTTTTATCCAAACCAGGACCATGAACATCTACCACGATCAGTTCGGTGATCGGTTTTTGCAAGGCGATATCGACCGGCAAATTGTTGCGGTAGCCGCCATCTACATAATATTCATCCTTAATTTTTGCCATCGCCATCATTGGGAAAAAAGCAGCAGAGGCTAACAGCCAATCGATAATTTCTTCCGCCGGACATTCATTGAGTGAGACAATCACTTCTTGGAAAGCCGGTACTTTCGTCGTGACAACGTAAAAAGGACAGCCCGTTTGAATTTTTGGTTCATCTAATCGTTCTTCCAATAACCCTCTAAGCGGCTCTGAAGAAACACCCCGTTGCTGCAAAGAGACTTTAATAAACGTACGCAGTTGATCCACTTGAGCTGAAAAATCCAGCTCTTCCACTTCTTTGAAGGTGATATCCAAGACTTTATCGGTCTCGATTTCTTCCCACAATGCCCAGGCTTGATTGTAATCACCTTGTGCGATCAACGCGCCATTTAACCCGCCAACTGAGGTTCCTGTGATTACCTCGAATTGAATGTTTTTCTCCAGCAAAGCCTTCCAAACACCAATTTGATAAGCACCTCGAGCACCGCCGCCGCCTAAGACCAAACCTGTGTGGTAAACCAATTCTTTTTGCCAAAGTCCATCTAAGAGTTGATAGCCTTGGTCAATTAACCATTGCTGCAGAATCAAATTAGCCTCAATTTTCAAATATAATGCTCGTTTGAATTTTTGACGAGCAGCATTTTCTAACAATAAAAAGGCTGTCTGCCAGCCAAGATTCAGTGAGATCAGCAAATTATTAATTTGCCATGTATTATCCTTATCTATTTTATCTACTAACAGCCATTGGGATTTACGTTGCAGCCAAAATCCTTCTCCACGCTTAACCGCCGCTAAAAACTCTGAGCGAGCCTGTCCATGAGATGGATAGAAAGGAAACAGCAACTGTGTCTGTTGAAATTTTTTCCAAGACGCCAGCAAATCCGAGACAAAAATTCTTTTTAACTCCATCGCTTCCTCCCTTGATTTGTCCTCTATCAAATAAATTCAGCATGTTTGTTCCAGTATAGCAGAAATTTTCCCGCAACAAAAAACTCCAAGGCAGGCCTTGAAGTTTTTTGAGTAAAAGCAGGGCAGAAATGACTCGCCTCTGTCACCGCTAAAATTAATATGTTCGCTGTTCCATTTCAAAAGCCTTGCGCATAGTGTCTGTCGCGTTGTTGACAGAGGTCATAGCAACTAAATCCCCTTGCACGATAATCCGCGTCACACCTTCGATCTCGCCGCAAGTTATCAGAGTGACTTGCTGTTTGTCCGGATGGACATCTAAATACTTCACTTCTGTCGGTTGAACCCGAACCTTTAGCGTTGTTTTGTACGTATAGATATTATGCAGATCGGTCAGATAGATCAAATCGCCTTCTTTTACCCCTTCAAGCGGAGTAAATAAAAGTCCTGGACGATCGGCACGGTGACTTGCCAGAGCATAATTGCCTTCACCCATTTTTTGGTCTGGCGCCAAAGTGCCCGCACCATATAGAAGAACCTCATTAGATAGCCCTTTAAAAATCGGTAAATTTACTTCTACAGACGGAATCGCGATCCCGCCAATTACAGGTAAGCGTTTATTGTCTAACTGTGCTTGTAAAACTGCTTCCGTACTAGCCGGCTGCACCGCATCAAAATCAAAAGATGCGTCTTTTTGCAGATTTTTATCGATCTCCGTGCGATCCATTTTCGCTACGGCGTAACGATCACCATTATACTGCATCAAAAAATATTTGATTTGATTGTTAAAAATCAAAGCTAACCCTACTAATAGTAATAAGAAAAGAAAAATATTTATCAGCCAATTTCTTTTTTTCTTCATCCTAAACCTCCTGCGCTCTCGCATCAATCATATCATACTCTTTTCTATTAAGTGACACTACATTCACTTAATAGAAAAAAATTAAAAAAAGAAATAAATGCATTAAGAAGTCGTTATTTATTAAAATGATTTTAAATGTTAAAAAGGGCCTTCAATGTTGCAGTTTTTAAGGCATTTGTAATCTAATTTTAAAATAAAAGATACGAGCTTTTTTTTTATTATTGAGTTAAAATGATTGTGACGACTATTAGAAAGGGTGAAAATTTGTGCCAGATACGTTATTTGCATATATCGATTCCACAAGTAATGCGGTACTCTCAAAAGGTTTTTCACCCAACGATTTTGTTGACGGAATTGTCCATCACCCTAAACATTTGTTATTGCTAGACCCTGTCGCAGAAGCTGGAGAATATGAACCGCATACCGGCTTAAAGGTCGTAAATAGTCCTGAACAAGTCCAACAATTTTTTAACAACAAAGTCTTCACTCAGTCAAAAGGAACAAAGTGGATCGACTTTAATGATCTCGCGATGTTGAAAGAGTTAACACCATTAGAAATATCAGAATTGCTTTATTTTGGGCATATGCGGACGCATCTGCATTCTCCCTTTTTCTATAAATTACAAAACAACTTTGTCTATTTCAATTTAGGCAATGAAACTATGCGTGTTTATTATCGCTACTTGGATGAATTTTACCGCATCCTTGCCAGCAAGTTGACTCGCATCGTTCTGGAAAAAGTCAATGATCGCCGCTCGTTTTTCCGTAAAGGTTCTTCCGTTGCACCGCTTGACGGCGAACTGTTGAAGGAATTATATCCGATCTTGCAAGAGGGTGCAATCTTTTGCCTCGACCAGTCTGAACTAAAAAATAAAATCTACCACATCCCCATCTTTTTATCGGATGAAAAGGGATGGCGGCGCAGTCCGAAAAACTATAAGAAGGAACAACAGATCGCAGAGATCACTTACGACACATCCAAACAGCTTTGGTCTTTGGATGTGGAGAATGATGACCCTGTCTTCTCATTCCGTTAAAAAAAAGCATTTGTCCCGTTTGGGACAAATGCTTTTTCTTTATTGGTGACTTCGTTTTTGAATTAGATTGCCGTCCTTCGGCAAATACAATTGTGGTACCTTTTCAGCAACCAATACGGCGACAATCGCTGTCACAATTGCTGTTGCCAAACCGCTGGCACCGTTCATCACAAATGAAAAGATCCAAGGATTCATGCCCCACAATGCATAACTGCCCCAAAAAACGACCCCGGCGATAAAATGCCAAAAGAATTTGGCGCCCGTTCCAACAAAGGTCCCATAGACGATATTTTTTCGTGCGGCCTGCATGTCGTCGGCAAGTATTGCTTGCTGAACTTTTTTGGCATATACTCCGGCAAATCCAGCAAAGGTAAATGCGATCGGGTATTCAATCAATACTTGAATGACACTCAAAAAATAAACATCCCCCGCTGGAAAATGCAAGATTCCCCAGATAAAAGCCGATAGCAACGCTGGCTTTACTCCACGCCGCAATGCGAATAGGACCATCGGGATCATCCCTAATGATACCGTAAAGCTGCTGCCGATCGTTGTTGGGATCAATGAAAGCATGAAAGCCAATGCCGCCACGATTGTCCCTTCGATCATGATTCTTGTTTTGTTGGTTTTACTCATAAAAAAACTCCTCCTTTTGAACATACAGTCCACAAAGGAGAAGTAACTATCATTACTTCATCACAATTCCTACGCTCGAATAACCGAAACAGGTACTAGGGTTTAGAGTAATCTCAATCTCAGCCCGAGGGCTCCCCTTTGCGAAAGTATTATTCTATTTTTAGTACATTCAGAGTATACCAGATGTCTGATCACTCGTAAATGTATAAAGTACTTTTATCGTGAGATACTTTCCTGATCACCGCTTGGCGATAAGGTCGTCACCTTTTTGATCCGATCAATTGTCAACATGACCAGTTGATTTTCTTGGGTCCGAATAACGATAGAATCATTGGTCACTACTTTAGGCAGCCACCCTGAGATCGTTTGAAATTTTTCTTCATCTTTTTCGTCTTGCACTTGAATGACTACTAAACTATTTTGCAGAGCCGCCATCTTCAGTTTGAGAAAAATGTTCTCGTTAGCTTGCTCTTGGGCACGTTTTTCAGCAGAATCATTCAAAAAATCCGAGATGAAACGATACGATGAATTCGAAAACAGCTTAATTAAATTCTTTTTAGGCTTCTCGTTTTTAGTCATTCAGCTTCCTCCTATCAAGAGCATGGTTGCGTAGTTTGATTTTACTTAAATTTCTGGGAAAAAACAAGGAATCTAGTCCTTTTCCAGAAAAGTTAACCATTCGTTTAAACCTTTTTGAATTAAATCGTAGGTTTCTTCAAAATTACCGGTATACCATGGATCAGGGATACTTTCTCCCGTATGACCGGGAACAAGGTCTAAGTACAAATAGATTTTGTTCTCAGTGCCATCTGGGGCTATCGCTTGAAGATCGCTGACATTTTCTTGATCCATCCCGATGATAAAATCGGCATTATAAAAATCTTCGGTGGTCACTTGCCGGGCACGCATTCCTTTGGTCGAAATGTGATGCTGCGATAGCAGTTTCTGTGTTCCGCGATGGGGTGGATTTCCAACCTCCCAACGACTCGTGGCCGCTGAATCAACTTGAAAATTATCCTCCTGCCGCTTTTGGAAAGCATCCCGAAAAACCGCTTCGGCCATCGGTGAACGGCAAATATTTCCCATACAAACAAATAGAATCTTTTTCATGTCATTCCTCCTGTGCTATAGTCAATTTATCGAAATGAAACGAGGGATCGTAAATGAGTAGAATTTATCTTTCCGCCAAACTGCCTGAGCTTGGCACAAAATTATTAAAAGAAGCAGCGCTTGAATATAAGGTCTATGAAGGCGACGGGTTGATTTCGAAAGAAGAATTGATCGAAAACGTCGCTGATTGTGAAGTTTTAATTTGTCCGCTTTCAACCCAAGTCGATCGTGATGTCATCGATGCCGCACCAAAATTGAAACTGATCGCGAACTTCGGAGCGGGCTTCAACAATATCGATAGCGCTTATGCAAAAGATCGGAAAATCTATGTAACGAATACACCAATAGTCTCTACCAATGCGACAGCGGAATTGACCGCTGGTTTGATCATCGCCTTATCTCGCCGCATCGTTGAAGGGGATCATTTGATGCACGGCAAAGGCTTTGACGGCTGGGCTCCATTATTTTTCTTAGGTCATGAACTGAAAGATAAAACTTTGGGAATTATCGGCATGGGAAAGATCGGTCAAGCCTTGGCGCAAATGATGAACGCCTTTGGCATGAAGATCATTTACAACCAGCGTCACCCATTAACTTCTGAACTAGAAGAAAAATTACAGGCAACCTATTATTCACAGGCTGAAGTGATCCAACAAGCGGATATCTTAACGTTGCACGCACCGTTAACCGAGGACACCCATCATTTATTGACCAGCGATGCGTTTAAACAAATGAAAAACAGCGCCCTTTTAATCAACGCCGCACGCGGACCTCTAATCAATGAGAGTGATCTGCTTCAAGCCTTAAAAGACCAGCAGCTTGCCGGTGCCGCTTTGGACGTCTATGAGTTCGAACCCAAGGTTACTGAAGGGTTGAAAGAGCTGCCGAACGTCATCTTGACTCCGCATATCGGTAATGCCAGTGTAGAAGCACGCGACCAAATGGCCGCAATCGTTGTGAAAAATGCGATTGCCTTAATCAATCAACAACCAATCAAATATATCGTAAATGGACTGGACTGAGCTTAACGCTCGTTCCAGTCTTTTTCATATAAGCGATAAGCAAAAAACTCGATGTCCTTAGCAAAACGAAATAATTGTGCCGCAATTGTAATTGGCGGTTGATCCGCTCCGGCTAGTAACCAGTCGATCAAAATTCCGCCGCAGCCATGGGCCAAGAAACGGGCATAAAATTCCTTGTCAGTTTGCGAGAGCTCACCTTCTTGATCAACCTCATCAAATAGGCGTACAAATAGGCGTTTCGCCAGTTCATTAAACTCTTTCGTTAATACTTTGGGGATCGCCGTCACCGTATTCAAATAGAATTGATGACAGATCTGCATTTCCTTTAACATCTTCAGAACAGATTCTTCCCAATTCGTCAACGCCAGCTCGTCTGAAACCAAATATTGCAGGCCCCGGCGATAATAGGCGTAGTGGAGCAGATCATTTTTGTCCTTAAAGTGATAATAAAATGTCTGGCGGTTCAAGCAGGCCTTTTGACTGATATCTTGAACAGTGATTTTGTCATAATTTTTTTCTTGGCACAACGCGACTAACGCTTTGACAATTGTTTCTTTGGTCGCTTTTCCTTCCGCCATTTTTTCACCTTCTATGCTTGATAAGGGTAGTTGAAGTGTTCATAAGCCAACGGTGTCGCCATGCGCCCCCGTGGTGTCCGTTTAATAAAACCTTTTTGGATCAAGTAGGGTTCGTACATATCTTCTACGGTTTCACGTTCCTCACCGATGTTGACTGCTAATGTACTTAAGCCGATCGGTCCGCCGTGATACAGTTCGATCATCGTCTTCAATAATTTTTGGTCAATATAATCCAATCCGGCTGCGTCTACTTGCAGCAGTCCTAAAGCCTGATCTGCGACTTTCCGATCAATCACGCCATCTGACTGAACTTGAGCGAAATCACGAATTCGTTTCAACAAGCGATTGGCGATCCGCGGTGTGCCTCGTGAGCGGCGTGCGATCTCGACAGCCCCCTCCTCCACGATCTCCGTTTGGAAAATATCTGCTGAGCGTAAGACGATCTCTCGTAAATCCGTCTCTTCATAATATTCCATATGCGAAATAATCCCGAAGCGATCCCGTAATGGTGCCGACAACATCCCAGCTCGCGTCGTGGCTCCAATCAACGTGAACGGCGGCAGCGGAAAATGAACCGGATGTGCCGTCGGTCCTTGCCCCACCATGATATCCACGTAATAATCTTCCATCGCTGAATACAGGGTCTCTTCCGCCACGCGCGGCAAACGATGAATCTCATCAATAAATAGAACATCGCCTGGCTCTAACTCATTCAAAATCGCGACTAGATCGCCAGGACGTTCGATGGCCGGTCCGCTGGTAGAACGAATTTGAACATCCATTTCATTCGCGATCACCATCGCCATCGTTGTTTTCCCTAAACCGGGCGGTCCATAAAGCAGGACATGGTCCAAAGCTTCCTGCCGATTTTTCGCTGCTTCGATATAGATCGTCAATTCCTGTTTGACTTTGTCTTGTCCGATATATTGTGCAAGATAACGAGGACGTAATGTTTTTTCTAAACTTTTATCACTCTCATCTACATCGGGTGAAAGTAAACGTTCTTCATCCATTTAATCCGTCCTCCTACTTCTTCATCATTAGTTTCAAGGCAGCACGTAAGTAATCGTCAGTATTTTGCAGAGTTTCTTTCTCCAGCACTTTTTCGACTTTTTTGATTTCTTTCGGACTGTAGCCCAATGCCTGCAAGGCTTCCATCGCTTCGGCCAGAGCTGTATCATCATTGCCTTCATAGAACAAGGACATTGGATCTTCCACTAATTCGGTCAGCTTGCCTTTTAGGTCTAAGACCATTTGCTGCGCGGTTTTTTTACCGACGCCCGGGAATTTCGTCAAATAAGTTACATCGCCGGCTTCGATCGCTTGGATCAAGCCTTGATGGTCCTCATTTGCCATAATTGCCAATCCGCTTTTTGGTCCAATTCCAGAAACAGAAAGCAGACGTAAAAATAGTTCTTTTTCCGCCAGAGTCTCAAAACCGTATAATAAATGAGCATCTTCGCGAATGATCTGCTGTACATAGATCGTCACGGACTGCTCCATTTTGCTGCTGTAACGATAGGGATTCCCTAACGCGATTTGATAGCCGATACCATTCACATCCAGCACCACATAGCTAGGGCTGATAAAGGTCAAACGACCTGTAATATATTCGTACATGATTGATCCTTTCTTGATATGTAATATGTCCGCATTTTTAGTTTGCTTTCCAAGCAACGGCACAATAAAAAACGCGAAAAGCCGTGCTGGCAAACTGCACATATGTTCTCATTATTCTAGCACAAAAAGCGGCGGTTAAAAACTCTTACCGCCGAATCCTTGCAATAACTGTAATAAGGCAAAATAATCGGACATCTGCAACTCCTGCGTGATCGCTAGCGTTGGCACATCTTCATCATCATCAAGCAGACTAGTCGTCAGACAGAGATCGCTATTTTCTAAAATTTCTGTAAAGACAACTTGAAAATCATTTGCTAAAAATTGCCGCAAGTCTTCTTTTAAAATCGTTTCTTCAAACTCCGGCAGATCCGTTTGTAAAAAAATTCGCAGCACAGGCTGCACCGTCAGTTCCGGCAAGCGGCGCAGTACAGACAGGTAGCGGCCAAATAAAATTGATTCGCTTCCTCCCTGATCTGCTAAGATCTCAGTAACAAAAGCAACGAGTTTGGGCTGCTGCTGTGTAATCGTCGTCCAAAAAGCTTTGCCGTTGATGTTAAAGCGGATCATTGGAAATAAACGATGATACAGATGCCCGCTGATCAAATAATTTTCAGCCTGCAGGGCTTGAAATTTTTTCCAAGTTGCACGATTATTGATTTTCTTTTCTAAAAGCTGATTCATCGCCTCAACTTCAGCCATCACCGAGAGCGGTTCCTTCGCTAATAAACAATGGATTTTCTCTGTAATAGCGGGAACGTGATAGTATTCTTCCCGCGTTAATAAATTCAAAAATAGATTTCCTAAAGAGACGCGTTTATGAAAATAAGCTGGCATGGCTGGTTTCAATTGGCGATAGAAATCATTAAAGAGCGGATCGTTAGCCAGCATTTTCTGACTTTCTAATTCTTCATCTAAAGAATAGTGTTGGACCTCACGTAATAAATGAGCCGCCACCAGATATTCTAAGCGCTGCTCTTTGATCGGATTTAAATCCACTTGAAAGAAGCGCTGAATGATTCGACTGATCGTGCCGACTAGCTCGTGTTGCAATGGAGCAAACGGCCAGTCCTTTCCTCGGAATAACCGCCAATAATAGACGGACAAATACATTCGTACGACAGGCTCGGGGGCTTGAAAAAGGACCTCCCCGCGTTCAATCGTTAGCTGCAGCGGCCGCAATTCTTTATGCAGTTCCTTCAATTTTCGGCGGATCGTGGACTCGCTGCGAAACAACAAATCGCTCAATTCCTTAATCGTCCGTGCTTTGCCGGCAATCAATAGACTTAGTAACCGATAGGCCAAGGAATGGCGAATCAAATCAACCAAAAACTGATTCTGTTCCATTGTTTGGTTAGCGATCAGCAAGCGGTAGCTATTGCCTGTTTTTTCAAATAATGGCAAATCCGCTTCAGTAAAGCGACGATAATTCTTACTCAATTCCTCCAGCAAGCGCTGAACACTGCGCGTATCTAACGCCACTGCTTCAGCTAGATCGCCTTTTTTGTGCGCCTGTCCATCGTCCATCAGTTCCAGTAAACGCACACCAAAATAAATATCTTTTTCGTAATTTTGCAATTCCACCGCTTTGATATACATAAAAAAACCCCTTCACGCTTTATTTTAGCAAAAGAGCGCAAGGAGTAGTTACTAAAGACCTTCGAACAAACGAAACAAAATCGGCAACAAGGCCACGGTTGCTATCCCGTTGATACAAATACACAAGCCCGCCAAAATTCCTTCCAGCTCACCAAGTTCAATCGCGCGGCCAGTACCGATCGCATGAGAAGTACTGCCTAAAGCGATACCCTTCGCAACGGGACTCTTAATGTTAAAAATTTGGAAGACCTTCGTTCCTACCAAAGCACCGAAAATCCCAGTAGAAACCACGATTGCCAATGTCACGGGTGAAATCCCGCCCATCTGACTAGACAGATCAACAGAAATCGCAGTCGTCACAGATTTTGGCAAAAGAGAAACTACGATTCCGCGGTTCAATGAAAACAGCCGGCCGATCCCAACGCTCAATAAACAATTGAGCACCACTCCGACCAATGTTCCTAAAACTACAGGCAAAAAATATTTTTTGAGCTTATCAAAATTTTGATACAGCGGCAAAGCCAGCGCCACCGTTGCAGGCGTGATCATCATCGTAAATAGATTACCGCCGATATTGTAATCCTTATAGCTGATTCCGCTGAATTTTAACAAGACGATGATAATGACCACACTTGCGATCAATGGATTGATAAAAGGAATATTGACCTTACTCAAAAGTTTTTCCATTAGGATATAGATCAGCAATGTAAGTGCTAATCCAAAAAGCGGGTTATTCGCCAGCGCTGATATCATCCGCGTCACCTCGTATCTTCTCAACTTTTTCAACTAAACGTGCTTTTTCTTCGCGACTCTTCATGCCGATTTTTTCAACTAACTCCGCTGTTTTTCCGACAGCAACAAGTGAAACTAGAGAACACACAACAACAGTGCCCAATAAAATTGGCCAAGTATATTTAATGGCGCCATAGTATTGCATCAAACCGACACCAGCCGGTACAAATAAAATCGTCAAATGATTCAATAAAAAGTTTGCTGTGTCTTCGATCGCCGACGGTTTTAAAATTTTGGTTTGGAAAGAAATAAATAAGAGCAAAATACCGATAATACTTCCCGGAACCGGCAAATGGAAAAACATCCGCAACCCTTCCCCAATGATGGAATATAGTAATAACAAACTTAATTCTTTAAACATTTTCATAGATATCGCCTTTTCTAAAAATAGGATGTTTCTAGTATAGCGAAAAAAAGAACCGTCTCGCTCCAAGTTTTGTCAGAATTTCATACATTTTCTGAAAGCTGACTTATTTTAATGAAATGCAGAGAGTAAAGATAGAGCCGTTTCGTGTGAGGGGGATTGTGTATGTGATTCTATTGAACAACCTGATTGTTAATGGAGATAAAAAACTATGGGGCATGTTCGAACTCGATAAATCGCGGAAAACTAATCTGCAGCTAATTCGGTTTAGGGGAGGAACTTTTTCAAAGAACGAAAAAGTTTTTTTTTCTCATCACGCATACGATTCTGCTAAACTGCTTGGTTGTTCTATGGATAAGAACTATAATTTGCGCTCAAGCTAGATAAACTGCAAATAACAAAACTCGCAGCTAATTCGGTTTGAGGGAGGAACTTTTTCAAAGGACGAAAAAGTTTTTTATTCTCATCACGCATACGATTCTGCTAAACTGCTTGGTTTTTATATGGATAAGGACTATAATTTGCGCCCAAGCTAGATATACTGCGAAAAGCAGAACTCGCAAAAAAGATGCGCCGGCGAAGCGGCACATCTTACTTTACGAGCTCTTTATATTCGCCGTAACCGGCTTCTTCCATTTCTTCGTATGGAACAAAGCGTAATGCTGCGGAGTTGATGCAATAGCGTAAGCCGCCTTGATCTTGCGGGCCGTCGTTAAATACGTGTCCGAGATGGGAATCGGCTTCTTTACTCCGAACTTCTACTCGGTGCATCCCGTGAGAGAAATCAGCTTTTTCAGCGACCCCGCGTTTTTCAATCGGACGACTAAAAGCAGGCCAGCCGCAGCCAGCATCATATTTAGCGCTAGAAGAAAATAACGGTTCGCCACTGACTACATCCACATAGATGCCTTTTTGATAAAAATCATCATATTTGCCAGAAAACGGACGCTCGGTCGCATTTTCTTGAGTCACCGCGTATTCCATTGATGAAAGTTTCTGTTTCAATTCTTCTTGATCCATCATTTTTCCCCACTTTCAAGATTTCTTTGAACAGCTTAAGCATACGCCCGATGGGGAAAAGAAACGAAGATTTTGCTCACAGGATGCTTAGCTCTTTTTCACGGCTTGCACTCAAATATGGGATTGTACGTACTCAAAAATTTCGTTAATTCTGATATTGGATGACCTGTTATGCCCAAGTGATGAAAACCTTTAAGTCTTTGGCTTGTTCAAACTCTAAGCGCAATCTTATGCGCCCTGCCTCAAATGCGTTCATATCTATTTTATTGTTAAATTCCTTTGAAATTTCAATCTTTTTTTCTATATCACCTTGTATTAGTATCAGAAAAATCTCTCCTCCGATGTTGGAACTGTTTACACGAAAATTAGCAAGATCAGTTGAAGTAAATTTCTTATCAACTCTACAGTATCCATTGATTTTACTCGCGTGTGTTGACCACATATCATTCTTCACATAGGACATTCCATTCGAAATTGCACCACTTTTAATTACTGCCCCTTCTCGAGTAAAAGTGATTGCCAACACTATAATTGCAATTACAAGTATGATGAGTAACCCGACGATAATAAATTTCATTTTAAATCCTCCCGCTTTAGAAATCGAAATAGCACAAACTACAGTGCTAACTATTAAATAGTAAACGACTGCGCTCCCCCTGTGCGCGTTCTTGCGCGAAAGTTCAATTTTCGTTTGAAAGTACGGTTTTATACCCGCGTAACATGATTGTTGACTTGAACCAGTGATCTCCATACGAATATTTGAGAACACCATCATACTTTTCAACAACGTTTGCAATGCTGCGCATACCGATAGAATGACTATTTTTATCCTTCTTGTGTGTTACAAAGTAACCCTTTTCTAAAATGGGAGCTATCGCATAGCCATTTTCTATTACTAATATCAAAAGATTCCCTTTACGTCTTATAACCAGTTTAACTTGTCGCAAAGTCGCCGTTTCTGCTTGCATGGCAGCTTCAAGAGCGTTATCCAACAAGTTTCCCAACAATGAACATAAATCCAGTTTGCTTATAAGCAGATCATCATGAAACACTCCGTCAGTTTGAAAAGTCACCTTCGTTTGGTTAGCCTCCCATTTTTTCTGATTAATAATAGCATTTGCGTTTTCATTTTCGACATTGATCAGCAGAGAAGAAGACAACTGTTCCTCATATTCCGAAATATCCTGAAGTGCGTCTCCTTTTCCTTTCTCTTCGGCAAGTAAGCGCCACTGGATAAGACTATGCTTTAAGTCATGACTTAATACTTTAATCCGTTCATCCGCTGCTTGTTTTCTCAACATATACCGTTCAATCATCTCGTTTTGAATAAGCAATGTGTTTGTCTCGATAATCTTAGAGTAATATCGACAAATAAAATAGAAAATAAAGTAGGACAGCAGCCAAATAACTAAAAGTCCGATCGAGAATATCGTTAGATAAACACGAATCATTCTGGAATTCTCCATTCTATTGAAATATTGAATGACTGATAATCCCAAAAAAATGCCAGAAAAACCGACAATCAAGCCTGTCCAATGTTGACGAGATATGTAGCGTCTACCTTCTGTTTTCAAGTGAGCAATAGCTAATGCCAACACGCCGTATATAATAAACAGCAACGCACAAGGCAATAGCGTTCTCCATGATATTTCCGATGCACTCTGCACCAATCCTTCTGGAAATAATATATTATTAGTTAACAGTATTGAAATCATAATTATTACTAAATTTACAATTCCAAAGAAGAGACGTTCCCTAAAGTTACCACTCATAAAAAATACAGGGTACAAAATGACTACACCTAAAAACAAAAGACTTAGCCAAAGCGCGATATTCATTGCCGCCAACTGCAATGCAGTCTCGAAAATGGCAATGAATAAAACAGCAAGAGCTAGCCGCACTCCTCTCCAATTCTGACTTAATCCGAGTACTCTAGAGTAAAAAAACGTTTGCAAACAAGTGGTCAGGAATAAAAATAGAAATTCGATAGCTCCACTAAATAATATATTCATAGATCAAATACGCTCCTCTAGAAACTTTAAATACTTTTCCATTGACGCATTTCTCGCCTCGCGCTTGATACCCAAGGGAACCGTCAAACCTCCGGTAAGTATGAATGAACCGGCTTCAATGGCCTCTACGTGGTTAAAATTCAAAAGATAGCTACGCATAATGGGAACGAACACTGATGGATCAAGTAGTTCGGCATATTCTGATAAAGGCTTGACTAACAATTCGTATTCCGAATATGTCGTTTTCAAGGTGACCCGTCTCGTTTTTTCTGTCTGGAGGAAAACAATATCTGTTTTCTTCATTGTCACATTTTCAAGAACGCCTGAAGTTCTGCATTTTAAGGTGATCTCTTCTTGATTATCAGTCCAATTATCTAATTTACTTATGATACTTGCTACCGCCTCGCTGATTTCAGCCTCAAGATTATTCTTAAAAACATAACGAAATGCCCCATAAAGATAGCCCTCCCGCGATTGATTCTCAATATATGTCGTGAATACTAAGATAAATGGTGGGCTCACTTCACGCAGTCTTTGAGCGACTATAAAACCGTGCACTCCCGGCATTTCAACATCTAAAAATATGATATCGAAGATTTGATTTTCCTTTTCCACTTTTTTAATTAGGCTTTTTCCCTCAGTGAATTTTGAAATCATCGGCTGCTGTCCCACGTTCGCAAATGATCTAGTTAGCAGACGTTCAAAACTGTCTAAGAAGCTTAAATCGTCATCGCATATGGCAATTCTAATCAATAGTCCCTCTCCTGTCGTTTATTCGTATCGATTTAGTTCCTTTGGTTCACCATGATTATGATAATTTCTATATTATACTTTGAGATTTCGCATAATACAATTTGACATTTTCATACTCGTTTCCGCTTGAATAATAATCGGAACAGGAACATTAACATCATTTCAACGCTATAAGGTTCTAAACTTTACAATAGAATAAAAGAAAAGTGATCAAAAGATGGATTTCCAACTTTTGATCACTTGAAATGTAGACTCTTTTTATGACTATGAAATAACTAGCTAATGTTCGACATTTAATAGTCAAAATCTTTCAGCATCTGATTCACTGCACCTACCGGAAATCCGACGATGCTGTAGTAGTCGCCTTCGATTTTTTCAACGAAGACACCTGCACCGTTTTGAATACCGTAAGCCCCGGCTTTATCTTTGTAATCATCGCTGTCGAGGTAGCGATTAATTTCGGCATCGGTCAGCGGATAAAACGTGACTTTGGCAGAGGTTAACTTCTCAGCAACCTGCTCTTCTTGGCAGATCACAACAGACGTATAAACCAAATGACTGCCGCCGCTCATGCTCTTCAGCATGCCGAATGCTTCTTCGCGGCTTTTGGGTTTGCCTAGGATTTGTTCTTCTAGCACCACTACGGTGTCGCTAGCGATCACCAAGTCTTCAGGATATTCATCTGCAATGGCGGCCGCTTTTTGCCGCGCCATCTCCATCACATAATCTGTCGGCATGTATTGATCTTTGACTTCTTCGTCAATGTCAGCGGGCTGAACAACAAAATCAGTAATCAGCCAGCGCAGTAATTCTTGGCGTCGAGGGGATTGTGAAGCTAAAATAACTGTCATAACTCTGCTCCTATCTCACTAATGTGGATCTTGGATTCGTTTGAACATGTGCTCCATGTCGCTGTTGCTGAAATGAATCAGCACAGGTCGGCCGTGGGGACAATTAAATGGATTTTCGCACTTGGCGAGATCCGCTAATAAGACCCTTGCCTGCGCTTCATTCAAATGATGATTGGCTTTGATCGACCGTTTGCAGCTCATCATGATCGCCGTCGCTTCACGGAACTTTTTGACACTGACAGAACCGGTGATCAGCAGCATATCGATCATCTCCCGAATGATACTTTCCTCCTGTCCAGCCGGATACCACGTTGGGTGTGCCCGCACAATGAAACTATTCGGTCCGAATTCTTCTAAATAGATCCCAACTTCATGCAATAATTCCATCTGTTCTTTCAACTTGATGGCATCGTTGCTGGGGTAGTCCAACACGAAAGGCACCAATAATTCTTGCAAATCGTCAGAAACGTCCCCGATTTTTTCCCGGAAGTATTCATACTTGATCCGTTCTTGCGCCGCGTGCTGGTCGACGATGTATAACCCGTCTTTACTTTGAGCAAACAGATATGTCCCATGCATTTGACCAAAATACTCCAACATTGGAAACCGTTCTTTCGGCTGCTCCTGCTCCAGTTTCGTGATAGCTTTCTCGATCACCTTTTCACCGGATGCCGTACTTAGATCAAACTCAGGATGATCGGAACTAGCAGGTTCTTCAAAGACCTCGTCTTCAACCGTTTCAACTGCGGGAGGTTCTTCTGGCAGCGGTTCGGGTGTTTCTTCTACGACCGAAACCTGCTCCTGCTCGGTTTCCAGCGGGACAGACATCGTTTTGACGGTTTCTTCCTTCAAAGGTACCTGCGTTTCGATGACCTCTGATTCTTTCGGCTCAACGTAAAAAATGCCGGTCTTCGGATCATAATTTAAATCGCTTTTTTTCTTTGGCTGTTCTTCTAGCGGCAAATCCAATTGCTCGGTTTGAATTTTTTCGACTTTTCGTTTAAAGCTTGGATTTTCACCCACATCCGGAATCAAGTTGATTTGACGCAGGCTTTCCGCGATTCCTCGACTGATCAGATCCATCAATTCTTTTTCTTTTGATAAACGAACTTCCTGCTTGGTTGGATGCACGTTCACATCCACCAATAAGGGGTCCATCGTGATTTCAAGCACCGCGATCGGATAGCGGCCAACCATTAGTTTTGATTGGTAGCCCTGAACGATTGCCTTGTTTAAGGCGTAATTTTTAATATAGCGGCCGTTGATGATCACGGACACATAATTACGACTCGCCCGCGTTACCTCTGGCAGCGAGACATAGCCATTTAGCGTAAAGTCCAAATCTTTGGCTTCGACCTTCAGCATTTTTTTCGCTGTCGCGACTCCATAGATGCCGGCAAGCGTTTGTTTCATATCACCGCTGCCGCTGGTGCTCAGCATCTTATGTCCGTCATGAACGAGACGAAAGGCGATCTGCGGATGACTCAAGGCCATTCGGTTCACGATATCCCCGATATTCGACAATTCGGTTTGAAGTGTTTTGACGTATTTCAGACGGGCAGGCGTATTGAAGAACAAGTTCTCCACCGTGATTTTCGTCCCTGTCCGCAAAGAAGTAGGACGCTGTTCTTCGATCTTGCCGCCTTTTAAAAAGAGGTAAGATCCTTGCGACTCATCAGCGGTGGCCGTTTCCAAAGTCATTTCAGAAACAGAGGCGATCGACGGCAATGCTTCGCCGCGGAAACCTAGCGTCCGAATTCGGAACAAGTCATCTCGGTTATGGATCTTACTAGTCGCATGACGTTTAAACGCGTTTTCCACGTCGTCTTGACCGATCCCCTCGCCATTATCTACGATCTGAATTTTTTTCAATCCGGCCTCTTCAATTAAAATATCGATTTGAGTAGCTTTTGCATCGATCGCATTCTCGACTAATTCTTTGACTACCGATGCTGGGCGCTCAACAACTTCGCCGGCCGCGATCTGATTGGCTAAGCGTTCGGATAATTCTTGGATTTTCCCCATCGTATCCGTCCTTTCTTAAAGTTAAATCCGTTTTTGTAATTCGTATAGGAAGTTTAATGCTTCCATAGGATTCATTTCAAGTAAATCAGCTTTCTTGATGCTGTCCACGACACCGAGTTCGGCCGTTGAAACTTCACTGAATAAAGAAAGCTGCTCATTTTCTTCAACAACCTCAACATTTTTTTGAGCAGGCGTATCCGCTTCTAAAGCAGATAAAATAGTTGCCGCCCGTGATAATAGATCGGTTGGCATCCCTGCGATTTTGGCTACGTGGATTCCGTAGCTTTTATCGGCGGGACCATCCATCAATTTGTGCAGGAAGACGACTTCGCCGTTTTGTTCCACTGCACCAACGTGAACATTTTTTAATTGCGGCAGACTTTCTTCTAATACCGTCAACTCATGGTAGTGCGTCGAGAACAGTGTTTTAGCTTTAACATTTTTATGGATATATTCAATGATCGCTTGCGCTAACGCCATCCCATCATAAGTGGCCGTTCCGCGGCCCAGCTCGTCAAATAGAATCAAGCTGTTAGGTGTCGCGTGACGCAGCGCTTGATTGGCTTCCATCATTTCCACCATGAATGTGGATTGACCAGCAATCAAGTCGTCGCTGGCACCGATTCGGGTAAAGATTTGATCGAAAATCGGCAGCTCCGCACTTTCTGCAGGGACAAAACAGCCCATTTGCGCCATGATCACCGTCAAAGCAAGCTGACGCATATACGTACTTTTACCGGACATATTCGGTCCTGTGATCAGCAGCAGCATTTCATCAGGACTCATATGCACACTGTTGGGAATATATTCTTGATGACCAAGAACTTTTTCTACCACCGGGTGACGTCCTTCAGTAATCTGCAAATTGTGGGTACCGACTTCCATCGATGGCTGCACATATTGATAGCGTTCGCTGACTGTCGCGAAGCTTTGCAGCACATCTGTGGCACTCAAACTTTTCGCTAGTTTTTGCAGGCGGGTAATCGCCTTTTTGACTTCATTTCGGACTTCTAAGAAAAGCGTGTATTCTAACGCGACTGATTTTTCCTCGGCCTCTAAAATCAATGTTTCCAACTTTTTCAGTTCTGGCGTAATGAAGCGTTCTGCGTTGGCTAGGGTTTGCTTGCGTTCATATTTGCCTTCTTCCAAATTAGCCAAGTTGGACTTCGTAATCTCGATATAGTAGCCGAATACGCGATTGTAGCCCACTTTTAAGGTTCTGATCCCGGTGGCTTCCCGTTCTCGTGCTTCCAATTCCGCCAGCCAGGTCTTGCCGTTTCTCATTGCTTCTCGATATTGATCTAATTGCTCATTGTAGCCGTCTTTGATGACATTTCCTTCGGTGATTTGCAGCGGCGCTTCATCATTGATCGCTTTTTCGATCAAAGTGACTAAATCATCCATTGGTTCCATATCCACCAAAAGATCGTTCCATTCACCTTGATTGATGCCGGTCAATAATTGCCGAATTTGCGGTACTTGCATCAAAGAAGTTTTCAATTGGATCAGATCCCGGCCATTGACATTGCCGAAAGCGACTCGTCCCGCCAAGCGTTCCAAGTCATAGACCTTAGTCAAGGTTTCGTTCAAATCCATCCGCTCAAAATAAGCGTTCAACAATGAAGATACCATCGCTTGGCGGGCACTGATCTGACGTTTTTGGATCAGCGGACGATCGATCCATTGTTTTAATAGACGTCCGCCCATTGCTGTTTTTGTTTCGTCTAAAAGCCATAAAAGTGTTCCTTGTTTTTTCCCAGTCCGGATCGAACGAGTCAATTCCAAGTTGGTTTTAGAGAAATAATCTAATTTCAAGAAATGCTCCGGCTGATACTCTTCCGCTTTTTGAATATGGCCTAAGCTGCGCTTTTGCGTAACGGATAGGTACGTCAATAGCTTGCCGGTCGCTTCTTTTTCCAGCTCATCCGTGATATCCGCCGTTAAAAAGCTGAACTCCGCATTGTCTTCGATTGTTTCTTGTTGAGAAAAGACCAATCCAAGACGTTCCGCCAGGTTTTTCTGCAAACCAGCTGGAATTTCACTGCCTAAGACGATTTCTTTTGTTTGCAGGGCCGTAGCTTCATTCATGACAGCTTCTTCATCGTGCAGCAGAGCCGTTTTCAACTCACCTGTCGAAAGATCGACATAGGCAAAGCCGAATTGATCCTTCACTTGAGTGACTGCGGTCAAAAAGTTATTGGCTTTGGCTTCGATCCCTTTGCCTTCCATCACCGTTCCTGGGGTGATCAATTGAACGACTTCACGCTTGACCATTCCTTTGGCTTGTTTCGGATCTTCCATTTGTTCGCAGATCGCGACTTTATAGCCTTGCTCAACTAAGGTATCGATATAGCCTTGCGCTGAATGATGCGGCACACCGCACATCGGGATTGGGTCATCGGCATTGCGGTTGCGGCTCGTCAATGTCAGTTCTAATAGCTGTGATACCTTGATCGCATCTTCGTTGAAGAGTTCATAAAAGTCTCCCAAACGATAAAATAGAAAGGCATCTTTATATTGTTCTTTGATCGCCAAGTATTGTTCCATCATTGGCGTATTTTTCGTTTTTTGAGGCATTACTGCGGCTCCTCCTCTTTCGTTAAATCATCATATTCTAAAGCGGTATTGACCTCTTTTTGAATCATAGCCGTCAAATGCTGCAGCAGATCATTGGCTTCATAGAGCTGTTCGCGGTAGTCGATCACTAACGGGTGCTGATTGAATTCCTTGGTTAAACGATCGGCTTCTTTTAGCGCCGCGCGCTCCGCTTCAGGTTTGCCGTAGTGGGCAAACTGAACTGCATCCTTTTGGGCAGCCTTGATCCCTTCTTCTAGTTGCTGCAGTGTGTCATTTTCCGCCACGCGTTTTTGCAGCTTTTGATAACGCGTGATCACTTCATTTTCACCTAATAATGCTGTTAAATGAGATAAAGCCGCGTCAACGGCGGCTTCTTTTTCCAGATTCATTTTATACCTCTGCTTCTATTCTCTAAATGGACGATCATCATTAATCATAATCGTTTCGATTTTTTGTCCGTGACCATTTTTATCGATGTCTATCACACAAGCCGATAACATCATGCGCCCTTCTTCGATCACTTCAAAGCGATGCGGCAAGGCCGTCATAAATTTCTCAATGATCGGTTCTTTCTTCATTCCTAAAATACCGTCATAAGGTCCCGTCATTCCAACATCTGTCAGATAAGCAGTTCCTTTTGGCAAAATGCGTGCGTCATTGGTTTGAACATGGGTATGCGTCCCGACAACTGCTGAGACACGACCATCCGCAAACCAGCCCATCGCTTGTTTTTCGCTGGTGGTTTCGCCATGAAAATCGACAAAAATATACGGTGTGCGTTTCTGTGCTTCCGCGATCAGTTGATCACCAATTCGGAAAGGATCGTCTAAGTCTGCCATAAATGACCGTCCTTGCAGATTAATGATCGCCAGTTCCAAGTCATTCACTTTCACATACAAATGCCCTCTGCCGGGAGCACCCTCTGGAAAATTCGCTGGTCGAATCATTTTCTTGGCCTCAGGAATAAACTCAAAAATCGCTTTGTTGTCCCACGTATGATTCCCCATGGTAACAACATCAACACCATCTTGTAAAAATTTCTTATAGATTTTTTCCGTAATTCCACGACCTGCTGCCGCGTTTTCCCCGTTGACGATCGTCAACTGTGGATGGTATTTCTTCTTTAGCCGCGGTAAATAATCACTCAACATTTGCCGACCTAACGAACCCACAACATCCCCAATGAATAGTAAGCGCACTTTTTTTCCCCTTCTCTAATTAAGCATCTTGCCTTATTATAGTTGTTTTTGCTTGAAAATAAAAGATTCCATTAAGCTTACTGACCGCAATTTAAGAATAAAAAAACTGCCGGCAGCAATGCACCCGCAGTTTCTTTATTTTAGACGACATCTTCGGCGCCGTTTTTATCCCAATATGCCTTTTTGACACTTTCGCCGCGATAGCTTTGAACGTGTTCCCATTTTTCCGGGTCTTGCTGATAAGTGCTGAAATCAAGCTCATCGACGAGCCATTTTTTCTGCTCCTCATCATAAAGAAAAGAGGCGATGGCATTTTGTTTATCAGAAGTCAGTGCTTCATCGATCCCCGCTTCTTCCACTAGTTTGATTGAACGCTTGAGATCAACATATAAATCTAATTGGACTTTGGTCTGTCCATTATTTACCGAAATCGAATCACAATTGATTGTGATTCGTTGGAATTCCTGATCAAAGCTTTCCATGTAAGGCTTCAGTTTGTCAAAACTGGCTTGCAGAGTCGTCTTGTATTCCTTTGAGGATACTAAACGTGAAACATTTAACCCGTCGCGAATCCCTTCATTCATTGAATCAAAGTAATTGACCGCAGAGGCCAGCAGGTGTTTTTGAAATTTCAGATTGCCTTCGTACAAACTGCTTTCCTTCACTGTCAATCGTTGGTCGGTTGCGTTGAGATCAACCTTTTCCTTGACATTCTTTGAACCAAACTTAGGATGCGCCGTTTCATAAGCCACCTGATATTCGTACGGCAGGAACGGTCCAAAGGTATATTTATTCCATTCTTCTACATATTGACCAGACAGATTTTGGGCTTCAATCGTTGCCTGAAGCTCTGTCCCCTTGGGCAATTCAATCACTAGGTAGCGCGCGCTAGGATAGATTTGAGCCGGCTTAAAAAAGGACGAGCCCTTTTCCAGCGAAAAATTGTCTTCTGTTTGCAGCAGCTTGACTACTTGATCCTTTTTCAGCCGCTTCATTTGTTTCTGAAAGGTTTTTCTGGCGGAATTCGAAATCTTTTTCTTGTTCGAATAGCTCGGCATATAGCGCTTGACCGCCGCCTGATCGCCTTCCAGCAAAGCCGTGGCGAGACGTTCCACCGTTGCTTCCTCGCTATTTTTATAACTGGAATAACTGATGAAGCCAAAAACAACCGCTGCTAACAACACTACGGTTGCCAGCATTCCAGTCTTTTTAGTCATTAAGCCCGCCTCTAAAGGTCTCTTTCATCGATTTGAAATAGTAGTTGCGGCTTTCATTCGCCGAATTGATTTCCCATTTGCCGTCCTTTTTCTCCAGCTTCACTTGGTAGCCTTCGCCATTCATATTCTCATCTGTGTTGACGGGCGTCTCATTGATTTTCGCCGGCAGTTCTTGCAGCAAGTATTTTTCCGCATCGCGGCGGACGCTCGTATAATCCGTATACTTCCCTTTGTTTTCTTCAACAAATTTTTCCGTGATGGCCTTTGTATCCACATCATCCAGCAGCACCATCTCTGGACGAACATAAATCACCGCTGATTCCGGGAAGAACTCCTTGAAGGTATAGGTGACTTTGCCTTTTTCAGCATTCGTATTTTGAATCTGGGTAATGACCTTTTCTAGCTCCGCTGTTGACGGTTCGTAATTTGAGAAGGAATCCTTTAACGCATTGATGGCCTCTTCCTTGAAGGTCTTGCTTTCCTGATCAACGTCATTAGCCAATTCCAGCTTGCCTGCGGCTTTCTTATCCTCATCCTTCACTTCGTCAGAGCCATAAAAAACCTTCGTCACATATTGACTCATCAAGGCTTGGACTGCCTTCGTTTCATCAGTGTATTTCTTCGTGTTCAGTTTTAACTCAACACCTTCGTCCTTCTCATCATCTGAATAGTACGTCGGCTTGTAATGCAGCTCATATTCGGCATCCTTCTTAACCTCAAAAACTAAAGGCTCCGTAAAACTCTTATCTTCGGATAAACTTTCACTGCTCATTACTTTAAAATTATCATTGGAATCATACACATGCTCGGAAGAAACCTTTTTTCCATCTTCATCGTACAAGGCAAAATCATTTGAAGAGACATCCAATTTGTCCTTTGATTTATTTTTGACTTTGATCTCTAACGCCAAGAAGCCTGTCTCGTCATCCACCTTTCCCCCATCAGGAATGATGAAGCTGCCTCCTTCAACACTCAAATCAACCTTGGATGTTTGTGCCGTATTTTCTTTTTTTTCTGCCTTTTTCGTCTCATTTCCGCCTGAACATCCAGTCACTGTGAATAACAAACTACTCAGTAAAACCAACCCACTAAGCACCCTAAACTTATTCATGGTTTTTCCTCCTCTATATCCTATTTTTCTATTAATAAAAAAACACTTATTACCTACATGATATACGCAAAAGAATCTCTTCGTCAACACGGTGACAGAAATTAACATCAAAATGGCGGTATTTAAAAAAACAAATATAATTAATAAATGAAAATGTTAAAAAAAGATTTTATAATATTTATATCTATTTAATTTGTCACGAGAGTGTAAAATATTTTGTGTAAATAGAAAAAAGGAAGTCCCTTCTGTAGAATAGAGTTACCACAACACATTCACAGAAAAGAGGGCTTCCATATGAACGATTTTACTACAGAAATTCTAAAGACTCTAGCGAACAAAGGCGATTTGAATGAATTATTCCGTGTCCATTTGGAAAAAGCTGTCAATACGCTTCTCAAAACGGAGTTAACGGCTTTCCTCGATTACGAAAAGTACGATCGCATTGGTTTTAACACGGGTAATTCTCGTAACGGCTCCTATGACCGTACGGTCAAGACCGAGTACGGGGAACTTCATCTCCAGATTCCGCGCGACCGCAACGGCGAGTTCAAGCAACAGACTGTTCCTGCTTATAGACGGACGAATGATACCTTAGAGGAGACCGTCATTCACCTCTTCCGAAAAGGTATTACCATGTCGGAAATCGCAGACTTGATTGAGAAAATGTATGGGCATCACTACACGCCCCAAACCATGTCCAATATGACTAAATCATTTACGGAAGAAGTCACTTCATTTAAGGAACGTGAGCTTCATGACCGTTATGCCGCTATTTATATGGACGCAACCTATATCCCTTTAAAGCGGAAAACCGTCGCCAAGGAAGCCATTCATATCGCAGTTGGCATTCGCCCGGACGGTTCAAAGGAAGTGTTGAGCTATGCGATTGCACCAACTGAATCTATCACGATTTGGGAAGAGATTTTAATAGACCTCCAGGAACGTGGCGTGAAAAACGTCCTCCTTTTCATCACGGATGGCTTAAAGGGGATGGCAGGGGCCGTGCAGCGGTTCTACCCCAAAGCCCGTTTTCAACATTGCTGTGTGCACGTTTCCCGTAATATCAGTCACAAAGTGCGTGTCGATGATCGTAAGGAAGTCTGTGATGATTTTAAAATGGTGTATCAAGCGTCATCTAAAAAGGCGGCATTGGAAGCACGTGGTGCTTTTGCGGAAAAATGGAAAACCAGCTATCCAAAAATGGTGGAATCGATCCTTTCGAACGATTACCTGCTCACTTTCTATGATTTCCCATTAGCCATACGCAAGACTATTTACTCTACGAACTTGATTGAATCCTTTAATAAGCAAATCAAGAAATACAGCCACCGCAAGGAACAGTTCCAAAATGAAGAGTCGATGGAACGTTTCTTAGTCTCGTCTTTTGATACTCACAACCAAAAATTCCTAGGTCGCAGTCATAAAGGTTTCCAACAGGCCGAAGGCGAGCTCGAACAAATGCTGAGTCAACCGATGGAGAATTAGAAACAATCTACAGTAGGGAAGAACCATTTACACAAAATTATTGACGCTCCCTTTGTCACTTTCTCCATCCATATCCGGTAAATAAATAAGCGGATCATCTGCTTTTGCTTAATTGTTCTCCTATCGATGGAGGTTCTCTCGACCTTTCTTCAAAATTCATTTTTTCCTTGTGGAAAATGAATTTAATTTCGCTGAAATATCCGGCCGAAGACAAAAAAAAAGAACCGGGAATACTTCCCGATTCTTCCGAACAGCTTTATTAATAAACCAATTCTAATTTTCGTAATGCTTTGTAGATGCCGTCGCGATCATTTGTATCAGTCACGAGATTGGCCGCTTCTTTAACATGCGAAGCCGCATTCCCCATCGCAACACCTGTTCCGGCTAAGTTGAGCATTTCTATGTCGTTATTGCCGTCACCGAAAGTAACAATATTTTCTGGCTTGATCCCAACCTTTTTCGCCAACGCCAAAATCGTTTGCGCTTTTGACCCAGGATTAGGAATAATATCGACACTGTTTTCATGCCAACGAACTAAACGAAATTCTGGAAAGGCTGCTTGAAATTCTTCATCCATCGACTGATCATAAAAAGCACAGCCTTGGTAAACTTCGTGTTGAGAGAAATAATCCGCTTCATACTCAGGCGCTTTTTGACCGAAAGAAGTCATTGCGTCATTTACTTTTGGCGAGTCAAAGTCGGTTACACAGGCAATGGAATCTAAACCGAAAAGCATGATATCGATGTTCCGTTCACTGGCAAAGTCGATCATTCGACTCAACGCTTCACGATCAAGCGTATGCTTGTAAACTTGCTCATGATCTAAAAATCCTGCTGATCCATTACAAATGATGTAATTCGTACAACCTAGTTGGTGAATCACATCGCCGGCCAAAAGGCGGGAGCGTCCCGTCGCAATAGTCACTAAATGCCCGACTTCACGTAAAGCCTTCAATGCCTTAACAGTACTGTCCAAAGGTTCTCTTTGACTGCTCAACAAGGTACCGTCAATGTCTAGTGCGATTAATTTTCTTTCCAAAATTTATCTCTCCATTTATATGTATTTGCTGCCCTCACGTAGGGCTAACTTACTTAATGAATGCTGCTGCATAAATTCCTTTACCCACTCAGGATTCACCTTGCTATAATCTCGCAATGCCCAGCCGATCGCCTTCTGGATAAAAAATTCATCCGTCGTCAAATCCGCCAAGATCGCTTGCGCTAATAATTCTGGATCAGTTTGTTCCTTAAACATCAACTGCAAGTTGATCGCGACACGCCGATACCAAAAGTTCTCGTGCTGATAGAAAAAATGGTAGACCTGTTTGATCTCCACCGGGTGCGCCAAGACCCACGTAGAAAAAACTTTGCGCCATGCATCGATACTGTCCCACCAGCTTTTTTCCGCCAACAAGGGCAATAACGCGGCTAGATCCTCCAACGAAAAACGCTGAATGTTCCTTTGCGCCAAATCGATCGCATAATACTGGTATTCCCGCTCCGCTTTATTGTAGTTGCGAAAAATCTCCTGCAATAACGCCGGCATTGGCAAATTCAGACTTTCCTTTAAAAAAGGCCGCTCCAACAGAGCACGTTGAGGCTTTTTGACTCCGCAAAAGGGAAAATGGTCTTTCATGTAGTGAGCCATTGGTTCTGCAAGCTCCGTTTGGTACGGAAAAATCAAAGATTTCACCGATTCACCCCTTTTACACTTATTATTGTAGAGAAGTTTCAGAGAATTTGCAAAAAGTTCTTACGTAATTCCCATTCAATATTTTCGCTGTCTTTGAAAAAAAGTAATCGTTTTTTGTCAGCACCCAACAATTAACACATTTTTTTCAAAAATGCAACACCTGAACTTGACTCGGCTTGCGCTTTTCAGTTATACTGACATTTGTGTAAAATAATGCAGCAGAAGAATAATAGCCCGTCCCCAGTTCGTTGCCTATATTGGTTCAATTGTGTAACCGCGGCTGCGAAGGTGAAGATTGAAGAACGAACTACACGGATATGAATTTTTCAACGGATTATTTTACTCCAAATATAATTTATTGGAGGAATTTTTAAATGTCTCGTTATACAGGACCATCATGGAAACAATCTCGTCGTCTTGGTATCTCATTATCAGGAACAGGTAAAGAATTAGCACGCCGTCCATACGCTCCAGGTCAACATGGACCAAACAGCCGTGGAAAGAAATCTGAATATGGCTTGCAAATGTCAGAAAAACAAAAATTACGTTTCATCTACGGATTAAACGAACGTCAATTCCGTAACATGTTCGTACGCGCTAGCAAAATCAAAGAAGGTAAACACGGTGTTAACTTCATGATCTTACTAGAACGTCGTTTAGATAACGTAGTTTACCGTCTAGGTTTAGCTTCAACTCGTCGTCAAGCTCGTCAATTAGTAAACCATGGTCACGTAACTGTCGATGGCAAACGTGTTGATATCGCTTCTTACGAAGTAGAAGTTGGCCAAGTAATTGGTATCCGCGAAAAATCTAAAAACATGGTTACTGTTAAAGAAGCAGTTGAATCAGCTGTAGGCCGTCCTGCTTTCGTAAGCTTCGACGCTGAAAAATTAGAAGGTTCATTATCTCGTTTACCAGAACGTGATGAAATCAACCCAGAAATCGACGAATCACTAGTCGTTGAATTCTACAACAAATTAATGTAAGACTTCTTACAGACACTCAAGTCCTTGGCAGCAGGGATTTGGGTGTTTTTTTGTTGAATGAAATGTACTTATAGAAACTCTTATCTTCCTTCAAATCCCTTATTACACTCTTTTGCAAAAATGCTTAACTCTATTGGCCAGCTTACATCAAGAACAACTTAATGAAGAAAATCAGCAATATAATTAAAAAGCAAAATAGAAAAAAAGGAGTGGATTTCTCCACCCCATAAAAGTCTTCCACCGATGTCAGATAAACTATGATTCAATCTAGCCAAGACATCCTCTGCCTATGAAATAGTTTATATTTCACTGTTTTTATTCCTAGAGTATCCCTGCCATTCTTAAGACAAAATAAATTGTGATGAGAACTAAATAAACTGTGATGATTTTACTTTCACCATTGAGAAGTTTTTTTCTGAATGTCAGAATTAGAAGGCTGGCTAAAAAGAGGATGATGCTGAGATACCTATCCAAAAAAATTGTCATATTTATTTTCTCCTATTGTTGTAAGTCATTGATTCCAGTTAATCCTAAAGTTACTAATACGGATTTCTAGTAGTGCAGACATCTTTTCTGTAATTTTAGCAATCCCCGCCGCTTTTTTACTTCCAATTCAGGAATCCTATTCCCCGATAACGCAATCGATTCGCAAATAGGCACAATGCAAAGATCCCTAAATCCACACCAAAGGATTCGAGATGCAGGATATTTTCCCCTAACTGACCAATCGCTAAACCTGGAGTTACTACTAAATTAATGTCTTGTCCGGTTTTTTCAAAATAAACGGCACGAATAATCATTTGAGCAAAATGCAAAATCAGGATCAAGCCAAAACTCATAGCCATTGAATCAAAAACGATCCTTCTTACCAGTTCATCGTTCTTTTTAAAAATTTCTCTAATTAAAAAGTATAGTGAGGAACACAAGGCGTACATAGATAGAAATGCGAAAAGCATTAAAGCAGCAAATACGTAACTATTCACTCCCGTGATACGGAAAAAACTCATTTACTAATCCTTCCCTTCATCCAAATAGAATATTTCATCAAACGGCTGATCGAAGTAGGCCGCTATTTTCAATGACAGCTCTAAACTAGGATTGTACTTTCCCTTTTCGATCGCGGTCATCGTTTGGCGTGAGACATCTAGCGCCTGCGCCATTTCTTTTTGCGGGATCTTTTTTTCTTCTCTTATTTTTCGAATATGATTTACAACACTCACTTTTTTCGCTCCTAGTAAAGATATCTTTACTAAATGATAAGCTATTGACCACGGCTAGTAAAGTGATATTCGTCTGACCGGCCGCTAGACAGAATCTTTTATCGATCGATTGTTGACGAACGTTAGCTTATCAATGATAATTATTAGATGAAATTGAATGAAAAAGGAAAAGGGTGGAAAAATGAATTATTGTCCCAATTGCGGCGCGGAATTACGGCCGGAGGCGAAGTTTTGTCCGTCATGCGGCTATGACTTAGAACAAGGAACACTATCCGAAGAAGAGTATGGTGAGCAACATGGCACCGAACCCTTCGTTCAAGTAAATACCAATGATCACTTTGAATTGGAATTAGAAAAAGCCGAGGGGCTGAATGTGACGCGGGCGGAAATCAAAAAGCTGGCGCAAGAAAAATTATCTGGCAGATATGGTGAATGGTGCAAGACGATCATTCTATTGATCGGTGCGAATATCGTCGCGAGCTTTATTTTTCAATTCGCGTATGTCCGCTTCTTTACCAACAGTTTCTTGAATTTATTTAATCCTTATGGCTATTACACTTATGACTATGGGTATGGCTACAATCGGCCGTTTTCCGGTATTTCGATGTTTATGTGGTTCTTGGTGATGATGGCTGCCCTTGTCTTGATTTTTTTGATCGCTGCTTTGACTACTGCTGTGCTGCAATGGTGTGCGATCCACACTCTAAGAGGCAACCGCGCAGACGGATTACAGATTTTTGCTTATTTCATCAAAGCACAAAAAAATCGCGTATTAAAAGCCAATGTCTTGATCGCGATCTATACCTTCTTTTGGTCGCTGCTGTTCGTCATTCCGGGAATTATAAAAAGTGCTTCCTATGCGATGACCAACTATTTATTGGAAAAAGACGACAGCTTGAGCGCTTCTGACGCGATCTTGTTGAGCCGTCAAATGATGGACGGCTACAAACTAGAATTCTTGATTTTACGATATTCTTTCTTCTTCTGGAATTTGCTTGCGGTCTTCCAACTGACAAATTTCTATATCATGCCTTATCAAAATGTGACCGAGATCAAATTTTTAGATATGCTGTATGAGCATTACGTTGAAGAAAACAGCCCCATCGAAGCATAAAGAAAAGCGTCAGCTAAAAAAATTTTAGCTGGCGCCTTTTTTATTTATTCGTCTTTGTTTGTCTGCCTTGATAAATTTGTTTGAAAACATAGACCGCGATAAAGAGCGCAAACATACTCATCAAACCAAACACGATCGTTTTTGTATTCCCGGTCAGATTACTGCCGACATAAGAATACACGATCGTCGCTGGTAACTGCCCGATCCCCGTCGCAATCAGAAACGGAATCGGTTTGATCGCTGTTAATCCCGCCGCATAGCTGATGAAATCAAAAGAGATAAACGGCAGCAGGCGACAAATCAAAATCGTATGTTTCCCATAGCGGTCAAAGTACTCATCCAACGTTTCTAATGAAAAATTCTTGTTCATTCTTTCCACGATATCGCGTCCCGCGATCCGTGCAATGTAGAAACAGACCAACGCTCCGGCCATCGCACTCGTCCACGAAAGCAAGGCTCCTTGCCACCAGCCGAAAACCGCCGCATTCGCGAAGGTAATCAAGAAGGCCGGCAATGGCGCGATGATCGATTGAAACATCATCAACAGGAAGGAAATGACGACTGCCCAGACCCCGAAGGAGCGTAAATAGCCAACAATACTTTCTACACTCATGGAACGGAACAGCACCAGCACCTGTGTGATCTTCGAACGAATCCCCGGAACGAAGTAAAAACCAACGACTGCCAGCAATATGACCAGAACCAGCAGGATTCGAGCGAATTTGTGTTTATTTTTTTTCGACATTATTTTTCTACATCCTCGACTTTTGCCCAACGATAGTATGAGCCATCATAATTTTTTACTTGCTTAAAGCCGCACATCTCCATTACTAACTCCATGTAGGCCGAACGAATCCCTGCCGTACAATAAGTAACGATCTTGTCATTCTTGGCCAAGCCCGCATCTTCAAAAAGCTTCGTTAACTCAGCTTTGCTCTTCAACATCCCTTTGCTGTTGAACAAATCGGTAAAGCGAACCTGGATCGCCTCTGGCAAATGACCGCCTTTGGCTTCCCCGTATAGGACCTCGCCTTTATATTCTTTGTCATCTCGAACATCGACGATTTTATAGTCGTCATACTCCTTTTTCAATTCATCGGTACGAATAATATGCTTCTGATCAATCGAGTCGATTTTGACAGTGACTGGCTCTAACTTGGTACTTTCTACCTCAGTTTTAAGTCCAGCCTTCTTCAACGCCGCAAAACCGCCATCCACCATTTTGACATCTTTGTAGCCGGTAGCTAATAGTTCCCAAGCGATCCGTCCATCATCGCCCCAGCCCTTTTGCGCCCCAGCGAACAGCACCACTACTTTATCCTTTGCGATACCTTTTTCACCTAAACGCTTCGCTAATTCGACTGGTTCCAGAACCAAGCCCCATTTTTCATCACCTGAGGCTCCTTCTTCAACCGCCGCTAAATTTTGCCAACCGATTGCTGTCGCACCTTTGACGGTTCCTTTATTCGCTTCTTCTTCGCCTCGCGCATCTACCAAAATAATCTCATCCAAGTTTTTCTTCACGTAGTCCGCGTTCACGATGTACTCGCCTGTAAAAGCTGTCGTTTCTTTTTTGGCTGTTTTTGCTGAATCGGCCGAATCGGTTTTATCACCGCCGCCACCGCAACCCACTAACCCTAACGTAACCAACGCCAACAGTCCAATAATTGTTTTTTTCATCTTCTTCTCCATTCGTTTTTTGACTCCCGTGTTCTAACAAAATCCAGGAATCTCCATCTTTTTTACGCAGCTGGTCTCACTGAGCGCACAAAAAAGAAACATACCCCCGTATGTTCTCAAACGACTTCTTAGGTAAAAGAAGGATCGTTGGAGAGGAGAATTTTAATTTCACATTCTTAGAGACTCTAAGGCAGAGTATGACTCTTAATCATTGTTGGAAATTCAAAATGCTCCCTCCCCTCGTTCTCGATCTTGCCCCTTAGTTAAAGTATATAAAACGCTTTATCTTTTTACAACACGGCATTCATCAATCTCACGCAAAACAACTTGCGGCTGTGCCTCCAAATTGTCTTCATCCAAATCCTCCGACGCTGTAAAACGAAAATTTTTTAATCGTGTTCCAGCCGAATGTTGTGCAAAAAGCCGATCGACCTTTTCTGTTAAAGTCCGCGTCTCTGCATCTGCCGGCAGTAAGAGCCGTTCGATCGCTTGGATCGACTCATCAAAATCCTCCTCTTCTTCTGCCTTGTCCGTTTCGCTTTCCATTCCAAAAATCACCGTCTCGACGGTTTGGACAAACTTCCCGTCAATAACCGTTTTAAAGATCTCGATCCCGTCCGCATCAAAAAGATTGGCCGTCGTCAAACGCTCCAACGTTCTGCAGATTTCCTTGGCTGATTGCTTTTGCTCCACCTCGCTGAAGGACCAGCTGTGGGTTTTATTCTCGCCATTCTTAAAGGTTGCTACTAAACTCATCGTCATTTTTTATTCCTCTTTCCCATTATCTTGGCTAATCGCCGTCTAAACCGCCTATCGTTGCGCTCCGACTCTATTTGTTCTTCACTTTTTCCAAACTCGTTTTTAGTACTCTTTCCGCTTCCAACCGTTGATTGCTTCGGCTTTTGGCTGCTGACCTGCTGGCTTTTTTGCGACGAGTCAGAATCGTTAAACGTATCCTCCGTTTTCGGATCAGGGTCAGGTAAAAGCCCCTCTTCTACTAACCGCTCGTTAATCAACTCTCTAACTGGTCGGTCTTTGTTCGCTTCATAGTCTGGAATTTTCGCGGTGTTTTTTTGTTTTACCTCTTCTTTGCGTGATGCTTTTTGGGCAGGCTTCGGCTGAATTTCTTGCGGCGAAGAAGCGGTTCTTTTACGTGCTGTCTTCCTGGTATTTTTTTCGACAGGCTCCTCGACGGATTCTATTTGTTCTTCCGGTTCCACCGCGTAATACGGATCCTCCGTAGTTGCAGTACGAGAAAACGCAACAAATTCAGTAAATTTCCGAACCCCATTCGTTTCAAAAATAGTCAGCATCGTCAGGATTTTTAGTGCCCCGATGATTTCTTCTTGATTCTTGGTCGGATGAGCCTTTCTCAATGTCCATGTATGTTTCCGGCCATTCGCCCCTTTGAAAATCGATTTAAGATCGAATTGATGATCCGCCAATCCATCGATTCTAGTCGGATCTTTTTCTTGTAAATACACTTTATATGAACGAGCTTCCTCGGTAGCAGCAAGATAATCTTTTTTATGTTTATACAAACGAGCAACAACGCTTTTCCATTCATCGACGGCAAAATAATCTTCGAAAAACACGCTGAAGCGACGCAACACAGCACTCGGTTCCGCAGTGAGAAATAATTCTCGGATTAACTCCTGGCAGATAAAAGAAAAATCAGTGACGGTCAAGCTGTGTCTCACAAGAATCGCAACCGCATACTCGATAACAGCCGAAACATCCCGCGTCTCACTGTACAGTTTGATGATCCTTTTTTCGAGATTCCCCCTCAGCATGTTGAACAGCTGTCTTTGACCTAATCGTTGCGTTTGCATAGTCTCTCCACTCCCTTGTTTATCGTTTGATTTTTAATGCGCTTTCATTCACGAGGTATTAAATCCTTATAAATTAAAAATAACTCTTAATTGATAAAAAGACTATACAGATTTTGAAGGTTTCTGACTCTTTTTACGTTGCTTTTTTGTAAAAAAATGAATATTTCACGTTGAAATATGGGGAATTCGAAGAGGTTTTTTCCTTACGTGGTGCGGCTTTAGCCCCGTTTTATCTGATATAATCAACATATCTAAAAATTGAGGGAGAGGATGACAGTGAAAGGACAAGAGGTAAGAATCGGCACCTGCCTGTTGGTTGGCGACATTGACAAGATGGTTCATTTTTATAGAGATACTTTAGGTTTTGATACTCCATGGAACGGCGGTGATTTTGCGGAATTCGAAACGGCGAGCGGCGAGCTGTCTCTATTTATGTACAGCAGAGAAACCTTCGTGCAGGCGATTAATGAGGGCTACATTCCGCCAAAGGGAATCAATCAAACCTTTGAGATCGCGCTTTGGCTGCCCACCTTTGCAGATGTCGACGCCGAATACGAGCGATTATCCAAGCTGGACCTGCGCTTTCCAACCGGAGAACCTACCACCTTCTCCTTTGGCATCCGCAACTTTTATGTAGCCGATCCCGAGGGAAATCTGCTTGAAATCGGCAGTACACACGAGTCATAAAACTGAATCGTTAACAAAACAGCCGCCAGATAGCCCTTTATCTGACGGCTGACTTTATATTCTACTGCCACATGTTCTCTCCGCGTTTCTTGACCGGAATCTGCATCCGAATAAACATCGTTCGATTCATCGCGTCCGTCTTGTTCTTCTCATAGACAACTTCGCAAACATAATCGCCAACGATTTGATAGTCCTTCTGCTGAAGCGCCGCTTTGAACTGACTCAAGGCCGGCAGCTCCTCCTTAAAGGAATGACAATAAAATGTCGCATACAAACCGCTCCTTAAACTTTTTGTATGTTTAAACTGCTTCGGCGTAAAAATGAACAGCTCCTGCGAGACAAACTCCTCCGTCAAAAATTGCCGCTTCGACATGATCGTTCCTACTCGATTAAAGCGTCCAATCGGAATCTTCTGCTGACTGACATGACTTTTAAACGCCCGCAGATAAAATTCATACTCTTCATTCGTCATCTCATAAATATTCTTATCGATCGAATAGGTCAGAATCGGCCGTGTCGGAAAATGTGCCACTTCGATTGTCGTCTGGCTTTGCTTTTCTTGGAAAATCAGTGCCCCAGCTTGAAAGGAATCAATGTCCTCCAATTGCTGATCCAGTAATTTTCGCTGTTCCAATAATTCTGCTTTCTTTTTCTCGACCGTCTGGCTCAACTCCGCCAAGCCTTCCGTATCATTCATAATGTGCTTGATCTCTTCCAGCGAAAAATTGAACTGCTTCAAGAATTGGATATTATCGACTGCCGCCGATTGATTGATATGATAATAGCGGTAATTGCTGCCTACATGAATAGATACAGGATGCAGCAAATCAATCTGCTCATAGTAACGTAGCGTTTGGACAGAAATGTTGTTGTATTTCGCAAAGTGACCAATTTTCATTTTGGAAAACATTTTCAAACTCTCCCTTGACTCTATAGTTACTATAGACATTATACTATTATTGTGAAATACAACACAATTAAAAAAAGGGAGGCATTTCAATGGGTTTACAAAAGATCAAAGTTGTTCAGTACGGGTGCGGCAAGATGGCCAAGGTTATCATCAATTATCTGTATAAGCATGGGGCTGAGATCGTTGGCGCGATCGATACAAATCCCGATGTAGTAGGAAAAGATATTGGTGAGTTTGCGGAGTTGGGGTATGCGACAGGTGTTAAGATTTCGGATGATGCACAAGCGGTTTTTGACAATTGCGATGCGGATGTAGCCTTAGTAACGATCTTTAGTTATATGCCTGAAATGTATGAATTCTATGAATTGTGTCTGAAAAATCAAGTCAATGTGATCACTACTTGTGAAGAAGCGATCTATCCTTGGAATACTTCTCCGGCAGAGACTAATAAATTAGATAAACTAGCGAAAGACAACGATGTAACGATCATGGGTGCCGGAATGCAGGATATTTATTGGATCAATATGCCTAGTCTGATGATGGCGGGCATGAATGACATCAAAAAAGTCAAAGGTGCTGTTAGCTACAACGTCGAAGATTATGGTTTGGCATTAGCTGAAGCCCATGGCGCAGGCTATGACCTGGCCCGTTTTGATAAAGAGATCGCTCAAGCGGAAAGTCTGCCGTCTTATATGTGGAATGCCGGCGAAGCGATCTGTTCAAAAATGAATTGGACGATCCAAAGTATTTCCCAAAAGAGCGTGCCGTTTACTCTTGATGAAGATGTTTATTCAGAAACCTTAGGTGCAACGATCAAGGCTGGCGATGCCATTGGTATGTCCGCCGTCACCACGATCAAGACTCACCAAGGAATCGAGCTGGAAGTCGAATGTATCGGTAAAGTCTATCGCGAAACGGATGGCGATATGTGTGATTGGGAGATCACCGGCGAACCGAATATGGTCTTCTCGCTAGATAAACCAGATACCGTCGCCCATACTTGTGCGACGCTCGTTAACCGCATTCCATCAGTTATCAAAGCCCCTGCTGGTTTTGTTACGGCGGAAAAAGTCGACGGTTTGAATTACATGACTTACCCGATGCATATGTATTTGTAGACAAAATAATAAGCCGATGGCAGCGTATCATTCACGCTGCCACCGGCTTTTCTATTTAAACTAACGCAACAAGGTAACTATGTCTTTTTTCGCTGCACTTTTGGCCGGCAGCCAACTGAAGACGATCCCGATCACGACGGATAAGCCAAAGGCTAGCGTCACCGTGAACAGATCTGGCCGTACCGACAACGGCGTGAACATACTGATAGCAAAGCCCAGCAGCATCGCGATCAGATACCCGATCGTCCCGCCGACTAAGGTCAACGAAATTCCTTCTAATAAGAATTGCATCATGATATTGCCTTTTGTTCCGCCCATTGCTCGGCGAACACCGATTTCCTTCGTCCGTTCAGAGACAGAGATGTAGATCATGTTCATGACCCCGATTCCTGAGATGAACAGCGAGATCCCGCCGATCACTGAGATCAGCAATGTGATACTCGTCAACAACATCCGCAGCTGATCCACTTGACCCGCTAAATCTTCGGTCTTATAACTGCCCAGCTCTCTCCAAGTCCCGTATTTTTTCAGCGTGTTTTCAGCTTCCTTCGAGACACTTTTTACGTTCGCTGTTTGGTTCATTTTGACTTGGATCATGTTGCGGTCTTCCGAATTAAAGTAGCTTTCGAAAACATTCTCCGGTAATTCCGCAACGACATAATCCTCCTGCGTTGAAACAATTGTTCCTCCGCTGCGATCCTTCATGATTCCGACTACTTCAAACAAATGACCGCCAATTTTGATACTTTGGCCGATCAACGATGCCGGCTCTTCTTTTTTAATCGCCTTGGCAGCGGTTTGATCAATCACTACAACAGGATTTTCATTGTAGTAATCACTCGGTTGAATAGACCGTCCGTGAACGACTGTACTGCCGCCATCCTTCAACAATTTAAAGCAATTCCAGCGGCCATCATTTCCGATCTCATCAAAGGTTTGATCCGCGTATTTGATCCCATTCCGGGAATTATCATAATAGCTTACCTTTTGAACTCCGGGAATGCTCTCGATCGTATTGATATCTTCTTCCGTAAAACCATTCAGACCGTTCTCACTGAAGGCATCGTCTTTAGCTGAAAAGGTATAACCGACACTGCCGTCAAACTGATCCAGTCCAATAAATTCTGACGCATAATCCTCAAAGGCACGCCCAATTGAGAAAACTGTGATTACTGCCGAGACCCCGATGATCAAACCGATCATGGTCAAGAAACTGCGGCGTTTGTTTTTGCCGATCGCCTTGAAAGAGGTTTTCCATACTTCACTAAACCGCATGTGCAACACCTTCTTCCAATATCTCGCCGTCTTTTACCGTGATGACCCGCCGACAATAAGCCGCGGCATCAGGATCGTGGGTCACCATTAAAATCGTGACCTTTTCTTCTTCGTTTAATCGTTTAAATAATTGCATGATCTCTTCCGAGGTGTGGCTGTCCAACGCCCCCGTCGGTTCATCCGCCACAATAAATTTCGGATTTCCGACAATCGCCCGGGCAATTGCCACCCGTTGCTGCTGCCCGCCGGAAAGTTGCTTCGGCAGCTTGTTGTATTTATCGGCGATCCCGACTTTTCGCAAAGCCTCCATGACTAACGGCTTGGTTTGTTTTTGCTTCATCCCGCTATACAGCAGCGGCATCGCTACATTTTCCAACACCGTATTGTTATCAATTAACTGGAAGGCTTGGAAAACAAAGCCGACCGATTTATTCCGCAGCGCCGATAGCTTCTCGTCATTGAAGCGATACGCATCTTGTCCCTCAAAACGGTACGTTCCTTCAAAATCACCATCCAAGAAGCTGATCGTATTAATCAAGGTCGACTTTCCTGAACCAGAAGGCCCCATCACCGCCACAAATTCATGCTCATCGATCGTTAGACTGATATCCTTTAAAACGTGGATGCGCTCCTGATCGGCGGTGTAAAATTTGTTGATATTTTCCATCACAATCATTCAACCGTCACATCCATCCCATCCTTCACCGATTTGGCATCTTTGATGATTTTATCGTTTTCGTTCAGACCTTCCCGCAACACATAATAGCCATTGCCTTTTTCAACTGTCACTGAACGTTTTTCAGCCTTGCCTTTAGAGACTGTATAGGCAACGTGTTCCCCATCTTTTTCTACAACACTCTTCAATGGCAGATGAATCTCATTACGCGGAATCAGTAATTCTACAGAATAGCCTACAGGGATCGCTTCATCAGGAACCGCGGTAAAGTTATAAGTCACTAAACTGGTTTTTTCTTCTTTTGCCGGATCATTGTTCATTTCTGCCAACGAAGTGATCTTGCCGTTGACTGTTTTCTCGTTATTCGCGTATTTGATCTCGATTGGTTCATTCAAAGCAACCTTCGAGCGATCATATTCTGTCACCGTTCCCTTGATGGATGATTCTTCACTCTTCAAGACCATCAACGCCTGTTGCGGATCATTTTTCGCATCTTCATTCAAAGCCGTTACGACGGAATCATTCGCCGCCCGGATGACTTCTCCCCAGCGATAGGTCACTAAAATCGTATCCTTGGTAACATGATCTCCTTCATTTACATGAATCGTCTGAACCGTTCCTTTTTCCGGATCGACTAAAACCGTTTGTTTTCTGGTTGACTGCACTTGCCCCTTTAAATGCAGCGGTGTTTGTTTGCTGACTTGGTACATTTCCACCGAGGTATCATCTTTTGCATTTGCTTGGGTGTTCTGATAGAGAAAAAAGCCTGCCCCCGCAACCACTAACACTCCGATACCAATGATAATCTTTTTCATTTTTGACTCCATTCCTTCCGTTACAAAATTGTATTCATCGCTTCTACTCCTTAAATTTTAGAGGAAAGCCGCGGTCTCTTCTTCCAACGAAAGTACAAAGTCTAGATAAGACTTTAGACCGAAGAACATTTGTCATTTTAATGGATGCACTGTTATTTACCTGCAAAAAAACGAAAGCATCATCAGAAATTCTCCCGACAATGCTTTCGTTTATTTTTCTTTATTGATTTCCTTTGCGACGCGTTCATTCATTTTGCGTTTCAATTCATTGATCCGTGTTTTAGCTTGGATCTCATGGAGCATGTTTTCCGCGAATTCACCGACATCTTCACCAACTAAGTCTAATATCGGCACCTGATTATTTGCACCCTCTTGAAAGAACGCCAGTAATTCGTACATGGGCTCCAGCATATCCATTCCTGAACCTGCTGTAAACTCCCACAAAAAATTTTGGATTTCTTTATAGACTACTTGATAGTCATGGGGCAATTTTTTCAGCTCGGCCATTTGTTCTTTGTATTCGGCCTTGTCCGCGTACATCTGCTTAAAATAATTAAAGACATTTTTATCTTTCATCGTTTTTACTCTCCTTCAGCTTGTCGATTTGACCGGAAATAAAGGCCCAGCGCTGCCAAAATAACTCCAGCTCTTGTTTTCCAGCCTCATTCAATGAATAGAACTTGCGCATTGGTCCCACCGAAGATTTTTTCTTCGTCACGACCACTAAATTTTTCTTTTCCAATCGCAACAACACGGTATAAACGGTGCCCTCGACAATATCCTCAAATCCATATTTTTGTAAATTATTGGTAATCTCGTACCCATAGGTTTCATGCTGATTGATGATCTCAAGAATCATCCCTTCAAGCACGCCCTTCAGCATCTCAGTAATCCCATTCACCGTTATCATCCTTCCCACACATTACGTTACCGTAATTTTTTCCGATAGACATATATAGATAATACTTGGAAAATCACGATTGTGCCAATACTCCAGGCAAGTGCGACCCAAATTTCTGACGGCATCTGCCCTTCTGTCAAGAGCGAACGCAAACTATTGATGATCGGCGTCATTGGCTGATGATCCGCAAAGCCTCTTAAAACCTTTGGCAATGTTTCCGTAGGGACAAAGCCAGAACTGATGAACAACAGCCCGATAAGCAGATAAGAAAAGGCAATCGCCGTTTCATTATTCTTAGCGATTAATCCGAATAGAACGGCGATCCAGGAAAGAGCATATGTCGCTACCAACAGCAGGATGATCGCCATAAGCCATTCTAAGCCATCCGCTTTTGGTCGAAATCCGATCAAAATACTGCTGAACAAAACAATCATCGCCGAAATAAAATTGAACGTAACACTGGTCATTACATGGCTGTTCAAAATGGCCGATTTGGCAATCGGCATCGAATGGAACCGCTCAAAAATTCCGTTTTGAACATCGGTATTCAATCGAAAAGCCGTATAGCCAACTCCGCTAGCAACCGTAAACAATAAGATCGCCGGAACGATAAAGCCCTTGTATGTCTCTGGGGGAATCGTCATTGCCCCGCCAAAAATATAAATAAAGGCCAGCATTAACATGATCGGCATCAGTACTACCGTCATAATGGTATCGACACTGCGGGTCATGTGCTTCATCATTCGTCCCGTCAATGTCAGCGTATCTGTAAATACAGTCATTTTACTTCCTCCGTTCGATTCTCTACGATCATGAAGAAAACATCATCCAGTGACGCCTGTTTTTGCGTGAAGGTCAATATCTCGATCTGAGCAGCCTGCAACTGATTTAAGATCCAAGTGATTTTCTGTACCTCATTATTAGTGATCACATTCAGCGTCAGCAATTCCTGATCGATCTTTCCACCGACCAGTTGCTCGGCTGCCCTCAAGGTTTCCTCATCAGCGAACGTCAATTCCAGCGTTTCCTTCGGCAAGTGCCGTTTAACCTCGGCCACACTTCCCTGCAAAGCAATTTTTCCATGGTTCAGAATCGCTACATTATCAGCGAGCTGTTCCGCCTCTTCTAAATATTGCGTTGTCAGAAAAATCGTGACCCCTGCTTTTTTCAACGTTCGAATCATTTGCCACAGCGCAGCTCGCGCCTGCGGATCTAATCCCGTCGTCGGTTCGTCTAAGAAAAGAATTTTCGGCGGATCAATCAAGCTCATGGCCAAATCTAATTTGCGCCGCATCCCGCCAGAATACGTTTGCGTCGGTCGATCGGCCGCTTCCTGCAAATCAAATTCCGTCAGCAGCTCATCGACCTTTTGCGAGTAGTTTTTCAAATGACGAAGTTTAGCGATCAATACTAAGTTCTCGCGACCAGTCAAAACTTCATCGACAGCAGCGAATTGACCCGTTAAGCTAAACTCTTTTTGAACTTCAACGGATTGTTCCAAAACATTTAATCCGGCTATTTTAACGCAGCCCTTATCCGGTTTCAGTAACGTGGTCATCATCTTGACCGTGGTTGTTTTTCCCGAACCATTGGTTCCCAATAAAGCAAAAATACTGCCGGTGGACACTTGAAAACTGATACCGTCTAACACTTTATGATCCGAAAAAGCTTTTTCCAATTCAACAACTTCGATTGCGTTTTGCATCCTGCTCACTCCTTATTATTTATGCGTTTATCCTTCAAATGGCGAATAATCAGACAGACATTTTTTTACGTTTCGAGTACTCTGTGATATTAAGTACATCTACAATGTAAAACTAAGTAGTGATTTTGTAAACTACTTTGTTCTACTAAGTACCGAAAAAATCGAATTTTTTTCTTTACATCTCGTTAACCATCCATTATACTTTCGTTAACCAAAATAAAATAATACGTTAACGAAAGAGTGAGTCTATTGAAATTAAGCAGTCGAGAAATTGTTTTAGCCGGATTATTTGCGGCAGTTATTAGTATTTTGTCTCAGTTCACTATTCCCTTTGGACCGATCCCCCTAACCTTGCAGACCTTTGCTGTCGGCTTCGTCGTAACCATCTTAGGGAAAAAGACCGGAACAATGGCCGTCGCGATCTACCTATTAATGGGCATGATCGGATTGCCCGTATTAGCTGGCGGTTCTGCCGGGATCGCGAACTACTTTGGTCCAACAGGCGGCTTCTTGGTAGGATTTATTTTCCAAGCCTACTTCACCGGATTGATTATTGAAAAAACCAGCTTCAACTATTTCTGGTCGATCTTCGCGAATATCATCGGTGCCTTTATCACTTTATTCTTCGGTTCTCTTTGGTTAAAATTTGGCGGAAGCTTGCCATGGGACGCCGCTTTCTCTGCCGGTATGATTCCGTTTATTCTGCCTGGTGTGATCAAAGCACTCGCCGCCGGTTATCTCGGTGTCCTGCTGGGCAAGAGATTATCCTTTACAAATTACGTGTACCGTTAAGTTTCCAAATTTGGAAACTTTTTTTCTTGACTTTTTAATCAGGGTACCATATCATTACAACTCGTAAGGTACCCTTAATAAAAGTTATGAAAGAAGCGAACAATAATGACGAAAGTTTTATTTTTAAATGTGACCACCCACGGACATGTCAATCCTTCCCTAGGTTTAGTTAACGAACTAACGAATCGCGGGGTTGAAGTTGTTTATTTTTCAAGTGAAGAATTCCGCGAAAAGATTGAAGCGGCCGGCGCAGTATATCGGCCGTATCACTATGATTTAAATATTTTTAAAAATGGGTTTGATGTGTTGCTGGATCATGGATTAGATATTATGCAAGATATCCTGACGCAAATCGAAGACGACTCCTTTGATGCGGTCATCCACTCGATCGCGATGCCCTTCAGTAAACAACTGGCGGAATATTTGATGATTCCAGCCGTTTCCATGTTGGCCGTCTTTATGGGAATGCAGGACTTTATGAAGCCTGACAAAACACAGCTGGCAGGGAAATTCAAAGCGTTGAATGACGCGTATCTGTTAGAAGCCAAAAAAATCGAGCAAGCACTTACTGTTCACATGCCTACCCGCTTTTTCGATTTAATTTTTAATGTCGAACCATTGAACATCGTCTTTACCTCAGACTATTTCATGCCGGAAAACGACCGAGCCTTCTTTGATGAAAAATATGTATTAGTCGGTGCGGATATTTATCAGCGACTGGAAGATACAGCGAACTTTCCGATTGAACGCCTGAAGGAAGCGAAAGAGGTTTTGTACATCTCCTTCGGCACGATTTTTGGCGGCTTCGCCAAAGATATCTATCAAAAAGTCTTTGATGCCTTCGGTGATTCTGAGTATCTAGTTGTCATGGCGGCTCATCATGTCGGTTTGGAAGAGTTGACGGTTCCTGATAATTTTATCGTTCAAGAATACATTCCGCAAAATGAAGTATTGAAATATGCTGATGTGGCGATCACCCACAATGGATTGAACAGCATGAATGATTTGATTTTGAATGAAGTGCCCTTTGTCTCATTACCGATGGGATCTGATCAGCCCGCGCTTGCGGAGCGCTTAGTCGAATTAAACGCAGGTATTCGTCTAGACTACCAACAAGTCGATAGCGATGAATTGAAAGCCGCGGTGGAAAAAGTTCAAGTTGAGCCTGACTATTTAAACAACTTAAAACAGATCAAACAATCATTTCTTGACGCTGGCGGCTATAAAAAAGCGGTCGATGCAATTGAAGCTTATATCTAAAAAAAGCACCTATTTCTCGTGGGAAATAGGTGTTCTTTGTATATACCTTACCAGTTCTGTATTCTCAATATTGAAGCCCAAAAACTCTGACATAGTCTTTCCATTAAAATAGTTATCGACTACCCGACTCACAGCATTGTGGCAGACTAATAAAGGTAGCTCTTTTTCCTGGCCAGTCAGTTCTGCCAGCAATGGGTAGATTCTGCCTGCCACGTCTAAAATAGATTCACCTTGCTCAAAAGGCAATGAAAACTCATTTCTCCGGTTTTGAAATTCCTCTGTTTGAATAGGCAGACCATCGTATAGTCCAAAGTCCATTTCGATCAATCGTTCATCTACTATAATTGGCAAGCCAAGCTGAATTGCGACAACTTGAGCCGTTTCTTTCGCTCTGATTAAAGGTGAACAAATTATTTGAGTAATCGGATCGGTTAGCGTTTTGGCTTGTTCAGCTAACAATTCTGCTTGTTTATAGCCTTCTTCTGTTAATGGAATATCCGCACGGCCGCAAATTCTTTTTTCAACATTCCACTGTGTTTGACCGTGACGCGCCAGGTAAATCATATCTTACCTTCCTTCATCTATTTCTTCCCCGATAACTAAACGATCCTGCAGATTCATCTCTTCAAAATAGGCAATCAATTCTTCCTTTGAGGTATCAAAGGTCAATGACAGGCGGCTATTTTTACTTTTATAGAAGGAAACAAACTGCACCTGATTCGAGAGTGCCTCGATCTGGATCTTTTTAAACTCATGAAAATCACCGGCTAAAACACCTAGCTTGATCAAATGATCCTCACTGAAGCCTTCCTTCATGAAGCCAAACATAAAGATCAGAACGGCAAAGGCAATCAATTTGATTTGATCCGCTAGATTGTCTGACCAAAAAATAGTGATCAAAGTAATGGATAAAGCCACCGATAGAATCTTTTTGACCCAGCTGCTTTTAGCGGCTAATTTTATCTTTTTTTGCTCTCTAACTTGTAAAACGATCAATAGCAATAAGAAAATCGTTATTATTACTGCCTCTGCCATCACCCTCATCTCCCCTTTACCATTCAGCTATAGTGCCGTCATAATTCTTCCATTGAGGATTTGTCCAAACCAGACCCTCTTGTGCGATTTCTTCAATCTTCGCTTCATCCATTTCAAGTCCTAAGCCCGGTTTATCAGGCAAGTCGACATAGCCGTCTTTATATTGGAAGACTTCTTTATTTTTCACAAAATCCAATAAATCAAAGCCTTTATTATAATGAATCCCCAAGCTCTGTTCTTGAATAAACACATTTGGTGTACATGAATCAACTTGCAGCGTTGCGGCTAGCGCGATTGGCCCATAAGGCGCATGAGGAGCGACCGCTACATCATAAGCTTCTGCCATCGCGGCAATTTTCTTCGTTTCCAGAATACCTCCGCACAAGGCAACATCCGGTTGAATCACATCGATTGCCCCTTGATTGAAGATATTTTTGAATTGCCAGCGTGTATACAAACGTTCACCAGTGGCCAGAGGAACTGCGACTGCGTTAGCAACTTCTTTGAAATGCTCTTCGTTTTCAGGCAGGACCACTTCTTCTAAGAACATCGGATGATACGGTTCAAGCGCTTTAGCTAAAACTTTGGCCATCGGTTTGTGTACCCGTCCATGGAAATCGACCCCAATCGACATTTTGCTGCCGAAATGATTATGGATGGATGCTACACGTTCGACTACTTCCTCGACTTTTTCATAAGAATCGATATAGTGAAGTTCCGATGTCGCATTCATCTTGATAGCCGTAAATCCGCGATCGAAACGATCCTGCGCCTGCTCCAGTACTTCATTGGGACGATCACCGCCAATCCAAGAATAAACTTTAATCTTATCCCGAGCTGCACCGCCTAGTAGTTCATAGACCGGAACACCAAAGGCTTTTCCTTTGATATCCCATAAAGCCATCTCGATACCAGAAACGATCGTTCCATTGATGGGACCGCCTCGGAAAAAGGAGCGATGCATTTCTTGAAAGAGACGCTCAATTTCAAAAGGGTTTCTTCCAATCAAACGATTGCCGATTTCATAAGCCCCGGCAACCACCGTTTCCGTTTTTGTTCCAGAGATCATTTCGCCCCAGCCGTCGATTCCATCATCCGTGCTGACTTTAATGAATATCCAACGCGGCTTCACTTTATAAACTGTTATCTTTGATATTTTCACGATCGTACTCCTTTTTTCATTTTTGGGTTTAGCTTGACACCCATTTTAGTTTGTTTGAGCTTCTTTCATATTTTCTACATTGATTTTTTTAATGCCTTCAAAGTAATACCAAGCACCGGCGAAAACGAGCAGTAAGATTGGAATACCAATGATTGGTTTAAATGTAAATGCTAAGAAAACCAAATAACTTTGGATCATTGCGGTTGCCGCGAATGACGAGATCAACAGCGAGTTGGCACCTAATTTGATTCCAACTGATTTAGCGATTGCTGTCAGAACTGGGGCTGTAGCAGTCCCACACCATAATAGTGACGCTGTCACAACTAATCCGATCACGATATTTTTAAGTAAATTCCCTCTAGTTAACGCAACCACCATCGCGACCCGGAAAGGCACAACGGCTAAATCGGCGAATGGCAGTACACGGTTTCCTGGCAATACTAATGCCATAGCGATCGTTAACGGAATAATGATCAACGCAGTAGTAATAACATCGGGATTTCCTACAACGACTGCTGCATCTAAACCGATGAATAGACGACGCCCCTTGAATTTGGCTTGCGACCATTTTTGAGCCGCGTCAGATATCGGCATCAACCCCTCCATGAACAAAGAGGTCATTTTAGGAATCAAAACAAGGACAGCAGACATGCTTACTCCTAATTGGAATATTTGTGTCACATCAAAGCCCGCTAACACACCGATTACCAACCCAATAACCAGACCCATGATCATCGAATCTCCAAAGAAGCCCAAATATTTTTGCGCATCTTTAATTGTAAAGGTTGATTTACGAAATAATGGAATACGATCCAATAGCCAGTTTAGCGGCCAAGCAATAACCAACGAGGATAAGGCCGAAACAGTTGGCAAAGAAACACCTGGAATTCCGAAGAAGCCCTCTACCATCGGTTGTGACCAATCGGAAATCTTGAAGGTAATAATCGCCATAACAACGGAAGCGCCGACACCCAGCAAAACGCTCTTAGTTACGAAATAAACCATTACGCCCACGATCGCCATGTGATGATAATTCCAAATATCCACATCCAGCGTATTAGTCCGTTTAAGAATTAGTAAGATAATATTGACAATTAAAATAGCAAAGACTAATAAAGCAATGATTGGCGAAGCCCACGTAACGGCGGCAATCGATCCCCAACCAACATCTAATGCGTCCAATTGAACGCCCGTCCGTTCAACCATGGCTTTTGCGGCCGGTCCAACATTGGTCGTCATGAAATCAAGTATCAGCTTGATCCCAGCAAAACCAATCCCCAGCGTCAAACCGGATTTAAACGCTCTGGTGATTTTCAATCCAAAGATCAAACCGATAACTGTAATAATTACCGGCAGCATAACCGTCGGTCCAGCAGCCATCAGAAAGTTAAAGACACTCATAATTACTTTCATTTTTGTCCCTCCTCAATAGGTAGATTATTTAACATAGTTCAAAATTTCTTCCATCGTTTGTTCCGCGCCCATACCAATTAGAATCGGCATGCCTTTAACTACTGGAACGTCCCCCGTCTGCCCTTCAAACTCACCTGTGGTGATTAGTAAATCATAGTCTTGCACTTTGCTTGGGACTTCCATCAATTTTGTTTGAGTTGTATCAACTTGAACGCCTTGACTGGTTAAGTATTCTTTTACCTTTGTTGCAACGACCGTTGAAGTCGCGATCCCATTTCCACATGCAATCAAAATTCTTTTCATTGTATATTCCTCCTAATTTTAAGCTACTGCTTGTTCTAAAAGTTTCAGTAATTCTTTATTCGATTTTGTTTTGATCATAGCTTTTCTCAAAGGCTCATCTTGAATGATCGAAACAATCTTTTGCAGCATTTCCACCTGACCGTGGGGCTCGCCAATCGCCATCATGATCACAATTTGAATCGGCAGCTCGGCCTGTTTCTTTTCCATATTATGAAACTCAACAGGCTGTTTCAGCGTGGCGATCGCCAACGTCGTTTTGTTGACCATTTCAAAATTCGCATGCGGAATCGCAATGCCGGGCTCTGAAGACGGCAAGCCAGTAGGATACTCTTCTTCCCTGTCTTGTATCGCTTGAATGTACTCGTGCTTTACATAGCCTTTCTCAAATAGCTTCTCCGCCAAGAAAGCCAAAACATCCTCTTTTGTTTTCGCAAAAACGTCTCTAAATACTAATTCTTCATGCAAAAATAGTTCCATCAAACACCTACTCCTTCCACCTTGGAAAGTAATTTCTGCATAGATTCCGCTAACTTATCACTATCTAAACTTTCTAAATCGCTTTTGTTAAACATGCCTGATCCAAGCCCTAAATAGCTCGCACCATTTTCAAAAAAAGCTTGTGCGTTCTCTACCGAAATCCCTCCCACACCCATCAAGGGTAATTTTCCTAACGGCGCCTGTACGTCCTTGAAGAAGCGCGGCGACACCACTGAAGCTGGGAAAATTTTAACAATGTCCGCACCTAGATCAAACATTTCATTGATTTCCGAAGGCGTCATTGCCGCTGGTACTGCAAGCACCCCATGCTGTTTAGCATAATTCAGCATTTCCTTAGTAAAAATATGCGGACCTAGTAAAAATTCAGCCCCTGCTTGAACGGCTTCTTTAACATCCTTCATTGTCCGAACAGTTCCAGCTCCAATATGAATGGTCTTTCCATATTTTTCGGTTAACTGTTTGATTTGACTCAAGACATCAGGTGTATTCAATGTCATCTCCACGGCAAAATCATTTTCTAAACTTTTCATCGCTTTTAAAATTGCATCAGCTTGTTGAAAAGTGTACCCTCGCATGATAATCGTGAAACGCGGATAATCTTTTAGTTTCATGTCAAACCTCTCTTCTCATGTAAAATGTCGAATGAATTGATAAATTGATTTTGTTTCATTTTTAGAAAATAATTCTTTTAAAAATTCCTGATTGGTACTAATATCCGCGATTTGGTTAATCGCTTTCAAATGTTTCGTTAAATCAAGAAACGATAAGGGAAAAATAATCTGAATCCCTTTTCGATTAGGAAACGCTATCGGCTTTTTACTGATTAATAAACTGATCCCTTCTCTTTGAATCCCATGTTCAACAGTTGTGTGAGGGATGCATGTCTTCTCACCAAAATAGCCGGCATAGTTGGGCTGCCTTATTTGCTGAAGGCAATCGGATAAAAAATCTTCCGTGATAATTTGATTATCCATCAGCGGCTTACACGCTAAGGCCACCGCATCTTCCCAAAGGATCTCTTCCTCAATCACCGTGATGTAATTTGGTTTCAAGTAATAGGTCAACGCAGGCAAGACCTTGGTATTTTCTAAGGGAGAATCTTGTTTTTCTTGCAGTAAAAAGTATTGCAGTTCCTCTTTTAATTCTTTAGAGCTGGAGACATCAGAATATTTCTGAATGATCCCAAGCAATCGATCAACGGATTGATCGACTTCATTGATTCCAAGTTCATTCAAAACCCGATAGCGTAAACTGATTTGCTCCTTATAGGTCATGATTGGATCAATAATAAATTGGGGCAAATCCGTTTCCAATGGAATAGTCGTAAAAACCAGATCGTAATCCACTTCAAATTGATAAAAATCACGGACAGAGAACGATGACAGAAATTGCAGCTCGGTAAAAAGTTTTTCTAAACTTTCCCGAATCACTTTTGAAACCATCACGCCGTTTGTACAAACAACAACTGCCCTTGGCTTTTGTTTTTTGATAAGATGCTGATTACTCAACTGAAAACCAAAGTAGTAAGAAAGAAGATCTAACTCATCATTAGGAAAAGCTCTTCTCAACCAATTTTCTGTTGGAACAATGAGCTCCTTCATTAAATCGCTCAAGATCGCGTGATTGCTGTCTTGGATCAAGCTGTCTAAAGAATAAACCCCTAAACTCAAGTTATACTTGATCCGGAAACAAGCGGGGCGCAGATGATTTAAAATTCGACGTTCAAAGTTTTCTCTATCTTCGATCGTTATGAATGTCTGCTGTTCAAAGTTGGTCACCATCTCATGGATCAATTCTTTCAAGCGGCGATCCGAATCAAATTCTTGAGTCGTTTTCTTTTCAAAAATATTAGATATCAAGAAAAGCAACGTCATCCATTCAAGATAGCTGCTGGAGAGCTGCCACTCAGTCTCTTTGATTAAAACATTCAAAAACCGGTATTCCGGCGTGTCTCTTACCTCACCCTCAAAAAAATCGGCTGCTCCTAGCTTACTTTCGGCAATACCTCGAGCTAAAAGTAGCGGCAACGTAGTTTTTAAGTACTCCAGGGATTCATCTGAATAGCTCAGGTGCAGCATTTGCTCCATGTTGTGAATCAGATGAATAACTTCTTCTTTTGATACCTGAATACTTAGCTGTCCAAGCATTTCCTCCCGCTTAAAGACTGGGTAACGCTTTACCAAATCTGCTAGAAGCTGTAAAACCTTGTGTTCTGATCCTTCGATTTGGTAGCCTTTTACTCGATCATATTTCAGCGATAAATAGTACTTAAGAATCAGCTGGTCGGCTCTTTTTAAGTCCTCAGCTACCGTGGTCTTCCCCACTCCGAGAAACTCGCTAAGATGATCGACACTGACGTACTCAATATTCGTAATTAGAAACATTGAGAGCAGCGCCGCTCTTTCATCATCTGAAGGGATCATCGTTTGCTTTTGTTGTGTTGCCAGCATTTGTAATACTTCTAAAGGGACATTAAAATCGCCGGCATGGTTACGTTCGATACTTGGGATTTTCTGAGTGATCAATTCAGAATTAAATTGGTTGATGGCGTAATTAATTTGCCTTCTAGTTAACCCAAGCTCTGCTGTCAGTTCGGCCATTTTTATTTCAGGCCTTTTTGTTAATATGGTCAGAATATTTCGGATCCGTTCATTCATTTTCTTTCCCTCCTGACATGTTCATTATAACGAGAATCATAAACGAGCTGGTTTGGTTTTCAAACCTAATTTTGTCACAGCCGCAAATAGCCTTTGTCACAGTACAAAAAAAGCAACCGCAGTCCTTCATTAAGAAAGACTGCGGTTGCTTTAATATTCTCGTTCTCTTTGTGCTAACAGCAGTGCACCGATCAAGCCACTCTCATTCGGCAACCCCCAGCGAACAATATAGTCCTCGGCTTTCGGTGTTTCCATATAACCGGCCATCAATTCGCTGAATTGCTGCTGAATCTTTTTAAGCAGGTGATCTTGATTCATTACACCACCACCTAAAATGATTATTTCTGGTGCCAAAATCAAGGTATAAGACATTAGAGCCTGCGCCAGATAATTCGCCTGCAAGTCCCAGATTGGATGATCTAACGGCAGCTCCTCACCCTTGATCCCCGTTCGTGCTTCTAGTGAAGGCCCCGCGGCTAATCCTTCCAAACAATCTTTATGGTAAGGACAGGTTCCTTGGTAGGTATCTTCCGCTGCCCGTTTGATATATAGATGCCCTATCTCAGGATGACTGATTCCTTCAAAAACCTCATCGTTGATCACGACACCGCCGCCGATCCCCGTACCAATCGTCAGATAGATACAACTATGTCTTCCTTTCGCCGCTCCACGTTTGATCTCGCCAAACGCCGCCGCATTTACATCCGTTGTCCAAGCTGTTGGAACCTTATATCGTTGTTTCATTTGTCCTAAGAAATCCACACCTGCCCAGCCTTCTTTAGGAGTCGCTAAAATATGTCCGTAATTTTCTTGATCTGGTTGAATCCCGATTGGTCCAAAAGACCCGATCCCCAGCGCCTCGATTGGGTATCGATCAAAGAAAGCAAAGACCTGCTTGAAGGTCGTTTGCGGATCGGTTGTCGCGATACTGATTTTTTCTTTTATTTGTAACTTTTCGTCGGCTACGGCACAAACAAATTTTGTTCCGCCAGCTTCAATCCCGCCATATAGCATGATTTCCTCCTAAAAACAGCCAAGGGAATCTCCCTTGGCTGCTCCGATTAATTTTGTTCTTGTCTCCAAGGTTGGACGTTTTCTTTACGATAAACGGCTGCTTGACCGATCGAGTTGAACAGTTCCATTTTTTGTTTTACGACAGCTTTCGCTGCATCGATACATTCTGGATAGATCGCATTTGGGTCCCACAATTCCGTTGTCGCAAGAATTTCACGGCATTTTTTATAGAAGGCATATTTGTAATCAGAAGAAATATTGACCTTTTGAATCCCGATTTGAACGGCCTTCGCGATTTCTTCATCTGGATTGGCTGATCCGCCGTGTAATACCAACGGAATCTCGACCTTGCTCTTAATTTCTTCCAGTACATCCATCTTCAATTCTGGCTTCACATCTTTTGGATAAATTCCGTGGGCCGTACCGATTGCTACTGCTAAAGTATCGATCCCAGTTTTTTCAATGAATTCGTCCGCATCCTCTGGTCTCGTGTAGATAACCTCTGACACACCGCCTTCAACAGACGTTCCCGTATTACCGATCGTTCCTAACTCACCCTCGACTGAAACGCCGATTTTATGACAAACATCCACGACTTCTTTCGTAATCGCGATATTTTCTTCAAACGGAAGGAGCGAACCATCGATCATGACCGAGCTGAAGCCGCAGTGGACAGCGCGCATGATACTTGCCAAGCTATCCCCATGGTCCATGTGAATAACAAATGGTACAGAACTATTTTTTGCGCGAGAGACTGCATATTGGAAAAATTCATCTTTTGTAAAGTCTAACTCGGTTGGATGAACCGCAATGATTGCCGGCGCATCATTTTCTTCAGCTGCTTCTATCACTACTCGTAAGAAATTACTGTCTGCGACATTGAACGCTCCTACGGCGAATTTGTTTTCCTTGGCGATTTCCAACATTTGCTTCATATTAATTAACATTTGACTTTGTCTCCATTCTCATCATTATGATTTATTTTTAGAACCCGAAAGTTCGATGTACCGTTTGACTACTTCTTTTCCCGCCGCCATCGTTTGATGGATCAGCGTCGGATAATCCACTTCTGGATTTTCGCTTAATTGCTTTTCAATTTCGGTCTTTTGCGCCTTCATAAAATCTGAACCGACATTGATTTTGTTGATTCCTAATTCGATCGAGCGGAAAATATTTTTCTCCCCTGCCCCTGATCCACCGTGTAGCACTAATGGCAAATTCGTCGCGGCTTTAATTTTCTCCACGATATCGAAACGGAAATCCGGCACATACCCCTCTGGATAATCCCCATGGCTGGAGCCATAAGACAATGCCAAACAGTCCACGCCAGTTTCTTGGATAAATCGAATCGCGTCATCTGGGTCCGTGTACATCTCATCATTCGTAAAATGATCGCCTGCCACAGCACCCATGTCGCCAACCTCGGCCTCCACACTGGCATTATAAATTTGCGCCAGCTCCACCATCGCTTTGGTGATGCGGATATTTTCCTCCAGCGGGTACATCGAAGCATCCATCATGACACTGGAAAACCCTTCATGCAGACACTGCTTAACAAACGCGGCGTCTTGTCCATGATCCAAGTTGATCGCCACCTCGACTTTGGCATTGTTCGCCATTCGAATAATTGGCTGGGTCAAATAGCGAATATCCAAGTGCTCCTTCAAATGATCCTGCAGCAAATCAACAATGATCGGCGATCGCATTTCTTCCGCGGCTTCAATGACTGCCTTGGCCGTTTCCAAATTGAAACAATTGATTGCCATCACAGCATAGTTCTCACGATTGGCTTTTTGCAGCATTTCTTTCATCGAAACATACATTCAATAAGTCTCCTTTTTTAAGAAATCTTGATAGAAGAAAAATCAACTTCTTCCTCTTCTTCATCATCTTTGATCTCATTTTCAACCGGTGCCTTCTTCAAGGCGAACAATAGAATCCCGGTAATCGCAGAACCAATCAGCAAGGCTAACGTGAACTTCAATGGATCTGTCATTGCCGGAATGATGAACACGCCGCCAAATGGAACAGGCGAACCAACGCCCCATGACATACTCAACCCGCCGCCGATTGCCGCGCCTACTGTACAAGAAAGGATTACGCGTAATGGATCAACTGCCGCAATCGGAATAACACCTTCTGTGATCATACAAAGTCCCATTGGAAAAGCGAGCTTGATATTGTCTTGTTCCTCTTTTGAATATTTTGGTTTGCGGAAAATTTTTGATAATACCCAAGAAATCGTTACACCAAATGGCGGTACCATCGAAGCCAATACTTTCACTGCTTCTGGTCCCTGCACGCCTTCCAGCAATAAGCCATCCGCAAAGAGCGACGCGACTTTATTGACCGGACCGCCAAAGTCGAAGGCAGCCATCCCGCCGACGATCGAGCCGAACAAGAAGTTCCCAGAACCTTGCAGGCCTTCTAAGAATTCCGTCAACGCTTCTGTTGCCCAAACGATTGGTAAACCAATGACAAAGAACATCAATAATCCAATGATCAGAGTAGATAAGAGCGGTACGATCATCATTGGCATCAACCCTTGAGCCCATTTTGGAACCTTTAAGTTTTTCACTAAGAACAATACGAAGAAACCAACCAAATAACCGCCTAACATCCCGCCTAAGAACCCGGCGCCGATAGCATTCGCGATCAGACCCATAAACAAACCAGGTCCAATACCGGGACGGTCTGCGATTGAGTAAGCGATCGCACCGGCTATAACCGGTGCCAACAAGCCCATTCCCAAGACACCCAATGAGACCAACGCGTCTGGCACTGAATACGCGGCCTTATAATTCTCAATGACCCCGCCACCAGTCAGATTCCCGATCGCGATCAACAACCCTGCCGTAACCACAACCGGTAACATGTACGAGATTGCCGTCAGGGCATGTTTTTTCAATTGAAGCTGCTTAAACATTTCATTCATCTCCTTATATTAGTAATTTTATTTACGCCTTCACAATTTCTTCTTCGATCTTATTGATCAGGCCTTTTGGTGCTTTGATTACCATACTGGTTGGGATTTCTACTACTTTTTTCCCGTCAAAACGATCTTTGCCGCTGATCTTGATATCTGCCGCAATGATCACGACATCTGCTGCTTTGATTTCTTCCGGTGTTAATTCATCTTCCGTTCCGATCGTGCCTTGTGTTTCGATTCGAGCCGTGTGGCCTAATGCTTTGGCGGCCTTTTCTAGCTTCTGTTTGGCGATATACGTGTGGGCGATCCCTGATGTACATGCCGCGATTCCAACAATTTTCATCTTCTATTCCTCCATTTTCTTTTTAGTCTTCTTCCATTGGATCTCTTGATAACAATTCCATCATTTCCGCTTTGGTTTGCGCATTGACCATATTCTCAATAAAATCTTCGTCCGCCAAAAGCATCGCAACCTTCTGTAATAGTTTGATATGCATCGTATTGGCGTCGGTATTTTTTACTGCGAATAAGATAATCACTTTTACCGGCTCTTCGTCTAACGATTCCCATTCGATCGGCGTAGTGACTTTTCCAACAACTAGCGAGGTTTTGATTACGCTGTCAGATTTGCCATGGGGGATCGCGATCCCATTGCCGATACCGGTCATCCCTTCTGCCTCTCGTTCGAAAACATCCGCCGCGAAAACATCTTCATCTTCGATATCGCCATTGGCCATCAGCAAGCGCGTCAATTCATAGATCGCTTCTTCCTTTGTGCCCGCTTTCATTTCTAACTGGATCAATTCTTCCGTAATCACATCCGCGATACTGAAATCATCCATCATTTGCTCTGCTGTCATCTCACATCTCTCCTAACATCTCTTTCACTCTTTTTTCGTCTTGTTTGGTAAATACGGAATTGACTAAAATCGTCGGGATCATCATTTCAATCGTCAAATTGACGGTAGTCAAAATCAGATCAATGTTTTGATATTTCTCCGGTGCCTTCGAAAATTTTCGTGCCGATAGAACATCCACGATCTCCAATTCCGGAAAAGCTTTGCGGACCTTTACTTTCAACAGCTCGGATGTTCCTACCCCGCTGCTGCACATGATCAACACACGCTTTTTCGAGTGGATCATTTCCTTGTATTTCACAAAATACAGTGTTAAAAACCCAATTTCATCTTCTGTTATTTCGTTTAACTGGTATTGTTTTTCGGCCATCTGACTGACCTGTTGGACCTGCTGAAAAATTTCCGGATATTCCAGCTTAATATCCCCCAGCAAATCATTTTTGACGATAATCTCATTTTTCAAACGATACAATAAAGGATCGATATGTTCGTATAAATCTTGGCGATTGGGCTGATGATCAACCTTCATCCCCATTAAGCGGCTCATTTCTGCCGCAAAAAAGTCGGTAATATCCAACGCTTCCTGCGACTTGCGATTCAGTTTGATCGGCTCCTTTTCCATTCGAGAAGAAATCAAATACTGAAATAAGTAGAAAGTCTCACTTTCAGGTAAGGCAATATTCAGATAGTGATCCAGCTTGATGATCACCATTCGTGAAAGCTGATAGAGCTGATCATACTGCCTGATCAATTCCTCTTCATCGGGGTCTAGCAGCTCCGCACAAGTATCCGCGTGGATTTCCCCTTCCCGCACCCGCTTGATCAAGATGTAAATATGGGAAAAGATATTGCTGTTATAGGGATATGCGATCCCGTTTTGCAGCTTTCTTTCGATATACTCCAATAACGACGTGATAAAATTAATATCATAGGAACTGATTTTTTCTTGTTGTGTGGAAAAGTCCTCTTCCCAGACCCGGTTCGCACTGATCAAATGATTGACCGCTTTTCGAATATGCTTTTCCGTGCCTTCAATCGAGATTCTATGTCCCTTGCGAATCAAGGCCAGTTGGTAATCCAGTAAAAATTCCGTCATCCGTACCAAATCATTATTGATCACTGTACTGCTGACAAAATAGTCAGCGAATAATTCTTGAACCAGTACCTTTTTCGGTGATTTGAATAACAACGTCAACAGGATCGTATTTCTTCTTTCTAACGGACCTTGAACCGTATCTCCTCCTCGTTTGCGCACACTTTCTTTTAAATAGTTGTCATAATCTAAACGAAAACCTTTCCCGACCTCCGCAGAAATCAATTCTCCGACATCCGAAGCCTCATTGATTTTTTTGATCGTTCGGTAAATTGTTTTCGTGGAAACATTGGCAAATTCAGCTAACTCTTGAGCGGTAAGTGTCATCCCATGTTTGATAAACAATTCGATCAAATGTGTTTCACGTTTGCTTAGCTGCATTTTGTCAACCTCCTTGTCCCTAATATAGCCTTTTTTGATCGACGTACATTTTTTCTTGTGTCCATTGAAATGGACATTTATATAAAACGCTTTCAATAACTGTTTTAAACTACCATTCAAAATAACCCCCTTTCAAAGTTTCTCAAAATTATTAATCGTCTAAAAAAATGCTTCAGACTGACCAATTCCCTCAACTATTTCAATTCTGCATCAATGGATAAAAAAAACAGCGAAAAAATCGCTGTCCAACATGCCTGATCAACTTGCTAACTCAAAAACCAATTCGTATTCTTCCTAAAAAGATGACTGATTTTACTGATACGAGAAGCTGAAACCTCTATTTTTAGTTTTCCACCTGTGCAAAACTTGCTTCGTTCGCCAATTGATAGATTGGTACCAATTTTTGATACGTTTCTACCATAAATGCTTGTGCTGCCTCCGGTGTTTTCCACAATGGGTCCTCTTTTTTAATGATTCGCCCAATTTGGAACTCACCCTTTTTCACATCGCGGAACCTTTTCAACAGTCTTTCTGTGTTTTCTGGTGATAACTCTTCAACCTTTGGTTTGGTGTGATCACCGGACAAGACAAAATCTGGGGATAATGTTTCAAACGCTTTTGGGTTATCCAATAGTATTTGCGCGATCGCCTGCTCATTTTTTGGCTGATCGATGCAGGATAACCACATAAAGACGTACTCCCGCCAAATTCCCAGCTGAAAATGCGGCTCCATTTTATATCCGCGCTTTTGCCGACTTAACGCGGACCAAGTATTTTCTGGCGGATACGTGGTGCGGCGACGATGTTGTGCGATGTGGATAAATAATTCCTCGTCCAACAACGGTTCCAGCACTTGTTGAAAAACTTCATCTAACTGTTGAAAAGTTGGCTGGATCTCTTGGCGGATTACCGCCATTCGTTCATCCAATCCAGCAACTTCAAAAACCTCAAAACTCTTTTCAGTGAACATAGTATTCCTCCTAATGCCTATCTATTGATTTATGCTTTTTTGCCCAAAAATAGTACCCTTTTTACACTGGTTACTGTTAGCGAATGCCTTTTCCTCGATAAAGTAATTTTACCCATCTTACCGCCAGCTCACAAGCTTCATTCAAATTTTCCGCTATACCATAGATTTTTCGTGCATAGATTAGCGTTTTGACAAACAACTATCCGCAAATTTCATAAAAATGACTCGTTCTTTAGGTATTTTGAAGAAATTATTTCCCTCTCTTTGTTAAATCAAGTATATTATAAGTAGCCATTTTATATTGTAGATTCAGAAATTTATTTCTGAGGAGGTAAGACGAATGATTTCAGACGCGATTGGGTTCGAGAAAAAATTCCGTTTAAAAGAAGACAAAAAATTTGAACAATACAAAATCATGCTCCCAAAATTACGGGAAAATGATGTCATGATAAAAATTTCTGCGATCTCAATCAGTACCTTAGACACACAGATTCGCCAAACGATCAAAGGTGCTAAAAAACCTTACATTTTAGGCTTTGGCGGCGTGGGAATCATCACTCGTTTAGGGAGCAGCAATTCACGGCTGAATGTCGGTGATCGCGTACTCTATGTGAATAAAGTCGGAAAATACGGCAGCTACAGCAATTTTCAAATCGCCGATGTCCGCTCCGTCGTAAAATTACCTGATGCTTTTCCTACCGATGAAGCCGCCGCTTTTTCCTACAGCTTTTTCTTGGCCTTTGAAGTACTGTTCAAGCAGCTGCAATTGATTCCGCAACCGAAGAAGAATCAAGGGAATTTATTGATCCTGAATACTTCTGACGGACTGGGAGCCACCATTATCCAACTAGCTAAATGGGCCGGATTAAAGGTCGCAGCGACGATCAATAAGAACAATTCAGAGATCTGGATCAAAAATATGGGCGCTGACGTCGTATTTTCACAATCCAACCATCTCTCGCGAGAATTAACGAATGCGGAAATGACACCGGTTGATTATGTGATCAACTTGGATACCGAAAAAGAAAAAAGCTTTGACCATTTGGCAGAATTCAAAGATACTGCCAAGGTTCTACTATTGCATTTTATCAAAAAGAAAAGCAAAAATTTTGATCCCGACTATCTGCATTTTTATTGTGAAGAGTTTTTAGAAGAATCCTTCGCAACAGAAGAAGGCATCAATTATTCACGAAGAGTCATGGAGCTTTTAGTCTATTTGTGGGAAAAAAATCAATTAAAATCGATTTTGACCGCCCAGCTTAATGGTTTCTCTGACAAAAATTTTTATGGCGCCCATAAGTTGATTGAAAACAATCCGAACTTCCGGCACCTAGTTCTAATAAACTGACAAAATCTCGTTCAAATGGACGAGATTTTTTTTATTGAAAGCTGATTTTTAGCTGAAAATCCTTGTTTCTTCCAATTCAATAACCAATGTTGTCATTTCTCATAGAAATTTACCGTTTTTCTGAGGTTAACATTTGCTAATTACAAAGAATGCTATTAATATATAAAATGAAATTTTCATTTACATTTTCATTTCAATTATTTTATAGGAGGTTTTTATGGATTATTCACTGACTACTCGGTTAGCGGCTGAGTTCTTGGGGACTGCTTTGTTAGTAATGTTAGGAAACGGTGCAGTTGCCAATGTTGATTTAAGAGGTACAAAAGGTTACGGAAGTGACTGGATGTTGATTGCAGTGGGTTACGGCTGCGGGGTTATGATTCCTGCAATGATTTTCGGCGGTATCAGCGGTAATCACATCAACCCGGCGTTCACAATCGGTTTAGCAGTTAGCGGCATGTTCCCTTGGGCAGAAGTTCTTCCTTACATCGTTGTTCAATTTCTGGGCGCGATGGTCGGCCAATTAGTCGTTGTAGCCAGCTACAAACCTTATTACGACCAAACAGAAGACAAATTGCATGTCTTAGGAACATTTTCAACGATCAATAGTGTTGGTTCTAAGTTCAACGGATTCGTGAATGAATTCTTTGGTTCATTCATTTTATTCTTTGGAGCACTGGGGATCACCAAAGCACCTTTCTTCCAAGACAATTTAGGAACTGCTCATTTAGCATTAGGTTTCTTAGTCTGGACATTGGTTGCTTCGTTTGGCGGACCAACTGGACCAGGTTTAAACCCTGCTCGTGATTTAGGTCCTCGTATCATGCATGCCTTGTTGCCATTGAAAAATAAAGGCGATTCACAATGGAGTTACTCTTGGGTTCCAGTACTTGCTCCCATCTTAGCTTCAATCGTTGCGATCGCTTTATATAAAGCCTTATTCATCTAAACAAAAAAACTGCCGCAGCTTATGCGACAGTTTTTTTCTTGTCTATTCCACCAATTGCTGTACAAACGCTACTGGAAACATCGTCTTTTCCGCAGTTTCCTCGACTGAGAAGCCTTGTTTCAAGTAACGTTTAGCGACGCTGTCCATGCTTTCCGAGACCTCCACGATACATTTGTCCCGATCATAAAAACGCATGACCCGCTGTCCCCATGGATACTCTTTGCTGTGGTGCAGAAATTCAATTCCTTCTACGTTCGAAAGCTTCTCTTCCCACTTGTCTAAATCCTCGACCTCAAAATAAAGTTGAAAATTATTTGATTGCTGCTTGATCTCCAAAGGAACATCCAACAATCCTACATAATCCGCCTGCAGCGAAAAGCCGCTTTCAAAAGCCACGTGGATATTGTCTAAATCCATCATCACCTTTTGCTCCATTACCTCTTCATAGAACTGTCTCGCTTTGGTCATATCCTTTACTGCGATTAATACTCCGCCAAAATTCATCGCCATCACCTATCAGAGCCCTTCCGTGACTCGCCTTTCTCTTTTTCCAACTATACCTTTAGAATTTGGCGATTTCACTGTAAAAATCGGACATCTTTCGGCGATATTCTTGAGGCGTATTTCCGGTAATTTGTTTGAAATCACGATTAAAATGGGAAAAATCATAATACCCGGTTGCCTCATAGGCTTTCGTAATTTCACTATTAGGAGCATTCAACAAACGGATCGTTTGATTGACCCGCACCAAACGGGAAAAAGTTTTGGGGCTCATTCCCAGATAGCTGTTAAACAAACGAGTCAAGTGCCGCTCACTATAAAAGACATCCTGCGATAGCTGCTTCAACGAGCGATTCCCCGCCTGATCAACGATTGATTTGGTGACGATAGCTAGTTCTGATGGGTATGAGTTTGACTTTGCTTGCAGAAAGAGTTGATCAATCCCCGAAATTAACGCTTGAACACTCCCCACTGTCTCCAATAAATCAAGCATCCCTTGATTCAGCTTAGCGTGCAGCAAATCAAATGAGAAATGCTGATCCGTCAATTCATTTTGACTAAAGCCCAAAAAAGCATACAAACCGGCGGGCTGAAACTCCACAATAACTATTTGATCAAAACTTCCGGCCTGATCACCAACCCTCGCCGCTTTTGTGGCCGGCCCCATCAATTGACTAGTAAGTGTTTGATCCTTAAATCCAAAAACCAACGTCGCGCACCCATGAGGAATTACCGTATACGCCTCAGAGATCATTTCTCTCGTAGGAAATGTCAACGTGTAGTTCGAAATATACGGCCGCAGTGCTGGATGCGGTTTAGCATATAAACAGGCCTCATCTTGATAAATAGCTCGCTCCCGGTTTTGATAAAAAGCAAGAGCCTGCTGCTGAATCATCGCCTCACCTCTTCTGACAGTTCGCTCTTCTGTCTAATTTATTAGCTTCATCATAGCAAGCTTAATTTTCATTTGTCTATCTTTTTTATCATTAGATGGATACCAATGGTTATAACATGTTATACTTTTTTTAAAGTTTCATACATTTATTTGAACTCAATTTTTAGCGATCTCGTACTTTATTAATGAACCAGTCGATATAAATAAACAGCTTTTATATAGGAGGTACTGAACATGAAACACATCAAAGTTCGAAAAATTGGAAATTCAATCGGAGGGATCTTCCCCAAAGAATGGGGCTTGCACGAAGGCGACGTATTGAACGTGCGGCGAGAAGGAAATCTTTTTATTTTGGACGCGCAAGATTCTGCAAAAGAGCAGGATCGTCAGCTGATCGAAGAAAGCTTCGCTGATTTTGAAACGAAAAGAACCGTCTCGGAAACAGAAATGGAAGAGCTTTTTGGCAAATACGGTTGGAAAAAGTAGATGGAAAAATATGCCCTCATTTACTCCGAGTCTTTTAAAAATAGTCTTCAAGAAAATATTTCAGAATGGAAAAACGAGCTATTTCTTTCCGATAAAAAAATTCATCAATTCGTCCATGCTATCTATGCTTCATTGAATCAGTTAAAACAATTTCCTGAAATGTACGAAGATGTTGCTCGTGTATATGGTTTTGATACGCCCACTTATCGTATCCTGATTGGAAAAAGCTTTGCGATCTTTTATCGCATCGATCAAAAAGAACGGACTGTCCTAATCGGAAATATCTTCAAGCAAAAACAGATGAAGCTCCTCTTCTAAATAAAAAAATGCCGCAGAAAAATCTGCGGCATTTTCTATTTAGAATGATTTAGCAACAAAGCGTGATTACTTCACACCGTAGAAGGCAATGCCTTCTTTGTGCCAACCGACTTTACCAAGGTGGTTCCATTCAGAGGCTGTTGGTGTAAAGAAGTGAGAACCAGCACCTTTGGCATTTGGATTGAATGCCCGATAGATTGGTGTGCCTTTATCAGCATTTGAATAGAAGGCGAACCCTTCTTTATGCCAACCAGCGGCTGCTACTTTATTGTATTCCTTTGTATCCATTGTGTAGAAATGTTCACCTGAGTTTGGATTATACAAACGATAAACAGGTGTTCCAGAAGTTGCAGCTTTCCATGCTTGTCCTTCATCATGCCAACCGGCTTTCACCGCTTTAGCAAATTCTATTTTACTTGCGGTATACAAATGTTCACCTGAGTTTGGATTGTAAGCACGGTATAAAACGACGCCTTTATCCGCAACAGGTTTTGCAGCTTCATGTTTCAAGTTGATCGTGACGTTCTTTTGTCCCACAACTTGTGCAGCGTCAGCTTGACCATCTTTTGCCACGTAGACTTTCACTGTAGCTTTGTATGAATCTGCTTTGCCTTCTTGTAATTCCTTCAATAGAGCAGCATCACTTTTACCTGAGGCACTTCCAGCTAGATCCACTTCATAGAAGTATTGACCTGTTTGTAAGCCTTCAATTGGTAATAAAGCGGCATTTTTCTTGCTGCCATTGTCTGACCATGGTGCACCATCAGATGATTTCAATAGTAAACGAGTTAACATACCGTCGCCACCAAAGGCTTCAAACGGAATCTTTTGGTTTACACCTGCTGTGAATGGGCCAGGTGATACGGCGTTTTTCAAGTAACTAGCTGGAACAGTAATACTGTCTTTGATATTATCCGTTACATTTTTTTGAACGGTTGAAGCCAAATTGATTGAAACGGCTTTTTGTCCAACAACTTGTGATTTATCTGCTTGACCATCTTTAGCAGCATAGACTTTGACTGTCGCATTGTACTTCGTTGCTGTAGAAGCTTTCAAACCATCTAATAATGCGGCATCTTGTTTCCCTGCTGCGTTGCCGTCAAGATCCACTTCATAGAAGTATTGACCATTTTGCAACCCTTCAACTGGTAATAGCGCAGCGTTCTTCTTGCTGCCGTTATCTGACCATGGCGCACCATCAGATGATTTCAATAGTAAACGAGTCAACATGCCGTCACCGCCAAAGGCTTCAAACGGAATTACTTGGTTCACACCGGCTGTGAATGGGCCAGGTGAAACTGCGTTGATCAAATAGTTTTGCGGAACGGTGATGCTGTCTTTGATATTATCCGTCACATTCTTTTGAACATTAGATGCTAAGTTGATTTTAACGTTCTTTTCAGCAACTGTTTTAGAAGTATCGGCTTTGCCATCCTTAGCGGCATAAACTTTAACTGTCGCAGTGTAATCTGCTGCTTTTCCGCTTTGCAGATCACTCAATAATGCGGCATCTTGTTTCCCTGCTGCGGTTCCGCTTAGGTCTACTTCATAGAAATATTGACCATTTTTTAAGCCTTCAACTGGTAATAATGCCGCGTTCTTCTTGCTGCCGTTATCTGACCATGGTGCACCATCAGAAGAATTCAACAGCAAACGTGTCAACATGCCGTCGCCACCGAAAGCTTCAAACGGAATGACTTGGTTCACACCGGCTGTGAATGGGCCAGGTGATACTGCATTTTTCAAGTAATTTGCGGGTACTGTAATGCTGTCTTTGATATTGGCTGAAACAGCTTTTTGAATATCAGAAGCAAAGTTGATCGTCACATTCTTTTGTGCAACTGCTTGTGATGTATCGGCTTTGCCATCTTTAGCGGCATAGACTTTGACTGTCGCGGTGTATGATGTTGCTTGTCCGCTTTGCAAGTCGCTCAATAAGGCCGCATCTTGTTTTCCTGCTGCGGCTCCGCTAAGATCAACTTCATAGAAATATTGACCATTTTGCAAGCCATCTACAGGCAACAAGGCAGCATTCTTGTTGGCGCCATTATCTGACCAAGGAGCGCCATCCGAAGAATTCAATAGTAAACGTGTCAACATGCCGTCGCCGCCAAACGCTTCAAACGGAATGACTTGGTTCACACCTGCGGTAAATGGACCAGGTGATTTAGCGTTGTCCAAGTAGCTTTGCGGAACTGTGATTGTATCTTTGATATTGCTGGTCAAATTTTGTTGTGCACTAACTGGAGTAGCTGCATTAGCATTCGCAGCTGCTGGTTGTTGATTCATCGTGCTTGTAACTGCCGCAGCATTTGTTGTTGGAGTTTGAGCACTGACATTAACTGCTTGCGCACCTAAAGCGAACAGACTGCTTACTCCTAATGCTACTATCGGCGCAGAGACCTTTCTCTTTTGTTTCTTATAATTTTTGATTGCTTGTTGTTTCTTTTTACTCATGCTGATCACTCCATTTTAATAGACTTTTTTATCCAACCGAATTTTTACTGACAGCGACACATTCGGATAGGTGGACTTTTATCGATAGACAAAATACCCGCAACTAAAATACGCTTCATCTTTGTATTCTTCATAACGATTCGCTCCTTTTTCTTACTTCCCTTTGCTGGCTAAAAGATACGACTTTTACTTTTCATAAGCAATCCGTTTGCTTGCCCTTCAAATTCTTAAATCTTTCATTTATTAGAAAGCAAAAACGCCAATTAGCAACCCTCGTTTTACTTAAGAAAATAAAATAATCAGCCTTTTAATCAAAAAAAAAGAAAAAAATGCCTAAAGGAGAACTGGGTAGTCTTTTTTATATAAAACGTTTTCACCAAAGTTAAGCACTATTTAGTATCCACTTAAGAGTTAGTTAAGAAATAAAAATGAAGAATAAGAGGGATATTCTTGGTACGGGAGAATTATTTTGGTGTGTTGGGGAGGATCTGCTAAACAGTCTGCACAATGAATTTCCCTAAAAAATTTTATCTATCTCAAACAAAGCGAACTGCGAAAAGCAGGAAGAAAAACTGACAACTAGTTCCTATTTATGTATTCATTTTTCTAAAAACCAGAAAAATGAGTTTGATTTTCACTACGTATACGATTCCACTAATCGCGCTAAAGCGCGGAGTGGAACTCGCAGTCGATTCAAAGTAAAAAGGAAATAAATTTTTTCAAAAATTTATACTTATCTTCATCGACATATCATTCTGCTAAACAGCCTGAAAAATAAATACCTCTAAAACATTTTGTCTATCTCAAACAAAGCGAACTGCGAAAAGCAGAACTAACAAAAAAACTGCAGCCTTGAATGAAGGCTGCAGTGTCAATTTCTTTTATTTATTTAGGTGTTCCAAGGCATTGTCGATCAAATGTTGCACCGTTGCTTTTGGCATTACTGATAGGATATCAGTGATTTGCGGTGCTGATTTGCTGTCTGTGAAGACGACGTTCAATGGCATATACAGCTTGCGTCCTTTTTGTCCTGTTTCTTTTTGAACGGCTGATAAAATCGCTGGGTAATCCACTGGTTCTGCCGCGTCTTTCAATTCAGCCGACATTGCAGTCAAAATTTGTTTGATGTCCGCGCTGTCGAATTCTGCCAAGTCTGCATAAGTGAATGCTACTTGATTCGCATTTTTTATAAACAAAACTTTTTCCATAAATGTCATCAATGTTTTAGCTTCAGTATGGTAGATAGTAACTACTTTTTTGATGAAGTCCAATTCATTTTCGATACCGATTGCTTTTAGTTGTTCTGCAACATCGGTTTCTGCAGCGTCAACTAACAACATGATCCGTTTTGTTAATTCATCCACTGAAGTCTTTTTGATATATTCAGCGTTGGTCCAGTCTAGTTTCTTTTGATCAAAATAAGCTGGTGAAGCTGACATCCGATTGATATCATACGCTTCAATCAATTCTTCACGAGTGAACAATTCTTTTTCTCCAACTGGTGACCAGCCTAAGAAGGCGATAAAGTTCATCAATGCTTCATTCAAATATCCATATTTACGGTATTGGCTGATGAATTGCAACGTATTTTTGTCCCGTTTACTCAACTTTTTGTGGGTATCCAAGCTGTAAATCAGCGTGATATGTCCAAATAGCGGTTGTGGGATACCTAGTGCTTCGTATACGGCGATTTGTTTAGGTGTATTCGCAATATGATCATCCCCGCGTAAAACGTGTGTCATCTTCATTAAATAGTCATCGATAACTACCGCAAAGTTATAAGTTGCCATCCCATTGCTTTTTTCAATAATGAAGTCTCCGCCGATATTGTCTGAATTGAATTCAACACGGCCTTTGATCATATCATCCCAACCATAAATGTGATCTTCTGGTAAATGAAGACGAACAGTCGGTTTGCGTCCTTCAGCTTCGGCTTGTTTAATTTGTTCTTCGGTTGCACCATACCAGCGTCCATCATAATGAGGCGCTATTTTGGCTTCGATTTGTTGGTCATGTAATTCTTTTAATTCTTCTTCGGTTGCATAATCTAAATAAGCAAAGCCGTCGTCTAACAATTGTTGTACATATTTGTGATATAGATTCACACGATCCTTCTGGTGGTAAGGGGCAAATTCAACTTTCGGTTTATCCGGACCTTCATCCCAGTCGATACCTAACCAATGAAGATTCTCCATCTGACTTTCTTCGCCATGTGGAACATTTCGCTTCAAGTCAGTGTCTTCAATTCGCAAGACCCAAGTGCCGTTATAGTGTTTGGCAAACAAATAGTTGAATAACGCAGATTGCGCATTCCCTAAATGTAAAAAACCTGTTGGACTTGGGGCGTATCGAACTCGTACGTCGCCGGTAACTTCTACTTTATCTTTTTTCAATTTGATTCCCTCCAGTTTAAAAGCCCTAATAAATAAATTACTTTATCAGGGCTTTAATAACAGATGCTATTATAAATTAAGATGCGTGATGAATCAAATGATTACGATTTAAATCGTCAATTGCACGATGTAAATCATCAATAAAGTCATCACAGATAGCCATAGTCATAGCTGGACGAACAACGATCCGACTGATAATTACATCGTCAAGATCTTTAGGAAGTGGATAAGCAGGCACTTGCCAGCCGTATTCTTTCAACTTGTCTTCTAAATCATAAAGATTCCAAGTCAATTCAACGTTATCCGCAATTTTCCAACAGTTGATTGGCAATTTTGAACCATCATTTAAGATATCAAAAATACCTAGCGCTTTAATTTCAGTATTGATGCGTGTTGAAACTTCTCTTACATTGTTCATGATAGCTGTGAATCCTTCACGGCCAAAACGAATCAAGTTGTAATATTGAGCAACAATATGTGCACCACTATGTGAGAAGTTAATAGCGATAGAATCTACGCTGCTGCCAAGGTAAGGAACTGAGAAACGCATTTCTGCTGGTAAATAATCTTCCGTATTTTCGCGCCAAACAATCCAGCCAATCCCAGGATAAACCATCCCGTATTTATGTCCTGATACATTGATTGATGCTACATTTTTCAAACGGAAATCCCATGGTTTGAAACCGTCAACGAATGGTGCAAAGAAACCGCCAAAGGCTGCGTCAACATGGATTTTAATTGGTAATTTAGCTGTTTTGTTGTATTCAGAAACTAATTCGTCTAATTTTTGAATATCATCTACTTGGCCAGTGTAAGTAATCCCTTGGATACCCACAACCCCAATTGTATTTTCATCCACGTAGTCCATAACTATGTCAGTGTTTAATGACATATGGTTTTCATCCATTGGAATTTCCCGCATCTCGACATTCCAGTACGTACAGAATTTTTCCCATACAACTTGGAATGCTGACATGATAACTAAGTTAGGTTTATGTTCATGCAAGTTGTCGATATCAAATCCAGCTTTTTTAGCACGATGTTTCCAGCTGTGTAATAAAGCCAATCCGCCTAGCATACAACCTTCTGAAGAACCAACTGTTGAAGTTCCGATGAAGTCTTTATATAATTCTTTGCCTTCACCAATATTCCACATATGTGCAATCATACTAATTGAATAGTTTTCCATTGCTGCGGTTTTTGGATATTCTGATTTGTCAATCGCATTCGTTTCAAGTGATCCCATCATCAAGCGGTCTGCTTGTGGTTCCATTTGAGTGGTACAGAATGTTGCTAAGTTTTGATCTGCCTTAGCTTCATTCAAGCGAATATGATTGACGAGCGTCTCGGCGGTGTCTGGGTTCATACCTTGTTCAGGTAATACTTGTTTAGGCATGCTGCGAGCAGCTTCTTTACTTCCTAAAAATGAACTTTCTAAATAATCTGTACTCATTATAAAAATCTCCTCATTTATATTATATAAAAATCATTTTTCATTGAAAAACGATTGTGGTTCTCGTTCTGTCAATTCTAGTGAACTGGATGATGCAAATCGCTGCCTGATTCATCATGAGGATGAACAGTCCATCTTTTATGGAACTGATACATGATCAATGGAATGAAGAAGACGATAATAAACGCGGTCAATAACAATGTCATATATGTGTGTTTTTGATGCATATCGTAAGCAGCTGGTGGGAAGAATGTTACGATAAACCCGAAAGCTGATAATACTAAACCTAGAACACCCATGATGACGCGCATTACTTTAGATTTTGCTGCACGGAACGTACGGTTCAAATCGTCGCGTTTGAAAACTAAAACTAAATAAGTAACGAACATCAGCATATACATTAAGGTATATAATGCAACGGTCAAGCTCATTGCTGTTTGGAATGAAAGGTTTGATTTATCTCCGCCAGCACCGAAAGTTAATAGTGCAGCCATGATTGAAACAATCACACCTTGTAAAACCATGACGTTTGTTTCAACACCATAAGCATTTGTTTTGGCAAAACGTTCTGGTAAGTAGCCTTCTTTAGCTGCTTCATACATCCCAGCATTTGGTCCAACGACCCAGCTGCTGATTTCACCAATAATACCGATAGCAAGTAACAAACCAATCAAACGTTCAATAAAGACAACGTTGATCCATGGGAATTGTTGAACTAAAGCGCCATAAGCATAAACAATACCAGTACTCAATTGAATTTTTGCATTTGGAATTGTTGCGCCGATTGAAATTGTTCCGATAATATCAGAAGCAATCGCACAAATTGCTAAAGCTAACATAACTTTAGGATAAACAGATGGTTTCTTTAAGTCTTTTACGTGAGTAGCTGATCCTTCAGCACCCGCAAAGGCTAAGATAAATGGTACGAATCCTACTAATACACTACCACTCCAATTTTTTGGTAAAATCGTATGTGGGGTGATGTGAATCAACATTGGATTGCCTTTAACCAAGTAGACAACTGTTAAGAACAATAGTAGAAAAACTGGAATAATAACACCGATCGTGAAACTCCATTGAGCGATTTTACCTGTGATTTTTGTTCCGCGTTGTTGTGCGAAAATCAAGCCCCACAAGATAACCATCATAATGATGAATTTGAACAATGGGTTCGTATTGATAACAGGAACATTAAACGTAATCGATAAACAACCGATGATGAAATACATCATGGTACACATACCAACTGTGATATGGATCCATTGATAAAATAGAGCGGACCAACCAAGACGTTCGCCTAACATATGGCGACCCCAAGTAAAGATACCGCCTTTGCTCCAACCATCGACTGAAGCCATTTCACCAGCGGAACGTGTTACCGGAATGAACCATAAGATACCTGCTAAAAATAGGAAGAACAAAGCTGTTGGACCTTGTTTAGCGAAGGCTGCAAATCCGTATACAGTCATAACCATTGAAGTGGTCATTGAGAATAGTTGAACACCAGTAAGCTGGTTACGTTCGTCCAAAGAAGCATTATTCTCTTCTTTATTCATTTGTGACACATCCTTTAATTTCTTTGCAATCGAAGTGCGCACTTCCGAACTACAGCCATCATATTAGACCTAAAAAAAACAAAGTCAAACGGTGGTTGAGCCTTATTTTGACCTTCTATTAGAAAGTTTGTTAAACGGATTTCTGCCATCATTATGGAAGAAACCCTTTAATAATCACCACTTGCTCTTTATTTTCGTCAAAAGATAAAAACGCTTTTTTAAGAAAAATGGGCGCAAGTCTAAATTGTGTGAAAAAAGCTCGCAAAATTTTGGAATATTTGCCTTAAATTTTGCTTCAAATGATAGTGCTTCACAAAAAGGTGCTAACAAAAGAGAATTCTCGCAGACATCTTTAAATCAACTTTCACATAGTGTTGAGTCCTTCTTTAATAATTACGGGCTATACTGTTGAACTTGAGGGAGTGTTAAGTTATGAACATCGATCTACTACTAGATTTTGAAAGTCAGGCACTTTTTGCTATTTATACTTATTTAAAAGAAAATCCTGGTTTTCACGATATCAATGAAATATCAGAACAAATCGGCTTTGAAAAACGAACCACACTAAAATACTTGGATCGCCTAGCCGCGCTAGCTGATGAAGTTAAGGGAAAAATCGGAACTTCACCTCTCAACACATCAGACCGAAAATACCAAATTCTTCAAACGAATTACTCAGAAAATAAAGAGCTATCTCTAGTCATCTATCACATTTCGATCAAGATCGACTTGCTTGAAGGGTTATTGCTTAATAAAGAAAATACAATGGACTCATTGATGGATAAGTACAGCTTGAGCTATTCCACGTTAAAGAAAGATGTTTACGAAGTCCGGGATTATCTCAAAGAAGCCAACATTGATCTTCATCTAAAAAATGGCGAACTTGTCCTATCCGGACTAGAACCAACGATTCGAATGTTCTTTTTAAGCTTCTTTTGGCAGCTTTACGGTGGTTATGGACATCCTTTCAATATCGAAAATTCGACAGAGAAAAATTTCATTTTTGAGAAGCTCAGCTTTTTACTTTCGGATCAAATCGATCCCATCACAAAGATGCAATATGATTACTTAGTTGATATCACCTTGATTCGTTACTTGGCGGATCATAAGATCAAGAACAATGAGCTGCCTGTCGAGTCGATCCTTATTGGAAATAAATTCGTCCAGCATTTTCATTTTATTTCTGAAGAAAATGTTTCAGCGTATACAAATTTCAAAGATGAACTGTTCTTTATGCTGCTTTTCCTGCAATCAAAAATGGTCTTCTATCGTAATAACAGCTTCTTTCAGGAGCTGAAAAAATACCATAAAGAGATTGATTCAAATATTTACCAAGCCAATCAATTCTTTTTCCAAAACATCGGACGGCTCTTTAATCACTTTTTGCTTGATTCCGTTGAATTGGAAAAAGAACTCTATGTCATTCACACCCGACTGTTGTTCAAAAGCTTCTATAACTATGTTCCAATCGGTGAGCATTACAATCTCTACCCTGAAGACATGGCGATCGTTCAGGAAAATCTCCGGGAAAGCTTTGAACACATCAGTCCTAGAAACAGTTTGATCTATTCGCAGCTGGACTATACGATCTTCCTTTACGCTGCGTTAAGTATCGCCAATGAATTTATGACAGAGTATGAATTATCCGTCTTTATCGACGACTCCACGGGTGAGTTCAATTCTATCTGGCTCAAAAAATTCTTCACTAGAAGTACCGGCGGTTTAGTTAAATTGAACTTTGTTGATCCTCATCGCTTTTTGTTAGCCGATGGCTCAGTGGACTTGATCATCAGTACGAATAAGTTCTTCCCGATCGAAAATAGTCAAAACATACCGATCCTCTTTTTAGAATGCAAGGACAAGTATGAAGACCTGAAAAATGTCCAAACGATGGTTCGTAAAATCATGAAAAACAAAAAGAATGCTTCACAAATGAACTAAAGTTGCGCTGACTTTTTTAACATAAAGCTGACTTTTCACCCATTTTGAGAAAAAATTTCGCGAAAAAAAAGACAGCCAACAAGTTGACACAAAGCAAAAATAAATAAATATGCTATACTAACTTCGGTTAGTTTCTCTTTCCAAAATCAAACTAACTGCCAAAGACGATCGACCGACATATTCGATCGTCTTTTTTTGCGAGTTCTGCTTCTTGCTTCAGCAAGATTAGTAGAATGGTATGCGTAATGAAAATCTAACTCATTTTTCTGGTTTTTAGAAAAATGAATACATATATACGAATTAGCTGTTAGCTGTCAGTTGCCAGTTATACTTCTTGCTTTAGCAAGATTAGTAGAATGGTATGCGTAATGAAAATCTAACTCATTTTTCTGGTTTCTAGAAAAATGAATACATATATATATGAACTAGCTGCCAGTTCTGCTTTTCGCAGGATTAAATGTTTGAACTTCATTTATCGGGTATAAAAATATATGACTCGTGCTGTTTAGCAGAATAGTATGTCAACGACAATTAAAAAATTTGTTTCAAATTTTTCCATTGCATGAAGTTGACTCTGCTTCTTGCTTCAGCAAGATTAGCAGAGTCGTATGCGAAACAAAAAAATCCTCCTAGAAATTTTTCTAAGAGGAACTAAAATTCAAGTTTATTTTTTTCGAGAAAAATCTAATACTACTCTTCAAACTACCCCTATTTCCTGATAAATGATCAGCTTTGCTCCTTTTCACCCATTCCGTTTCTCAATTTTTTCAATAATTCATCTGAAAAACCTAAAAATAGTTCGACCGGAATCAAAGCCAGACCAAATGATTCAGGTGATTCATCCCCTAACAATACAAAACTATCTCCTTTATTGATTTTGAAAATAGTACGCGCGTCTTTTGGGATCACGACTTGTCCCCGTTCCTGTATTTTTACGATCCCAAACATGTGCTTCCCCTTTGGCGGAATCTTCGAGCCGGCCTTTTTCTCGTCGAAACGAATGAGGTCATTAACGGTTACATCGTAAAAATCAGCTAATGATACAATCGTGACTACATCTGGAAGGGCTTCTCCCGTCTCCCATTGCGCTGCCGTTTGACGGGTAACACTCAATTTATCAGCCACTTCTTCTAAGGTATAGTGATACTGTTTCCGTAAAAAAGATAAATTTTCACTAATCATCAGTTCCTTCGGCTTTTTCATATTATTCCTACCTCCTTAGCAATAAGTCTAGCAGGAATACTCGCTTGAACAACCAAGTAAAACGGACAGCAACGGTTCTTTTCAGTTCCCTCAGATACGCAAAAACCCCTCTTAGAATAAATTCTAAGAGGGGTTTTCCCAGTACCAAAAAATTGATAGAAAGATTCTTCGTCCACTAAGCTTCTTTCCGACACCCTGAAATCCGACAGGTGACTTGCGTCGTTGTGCCTCTGGTATCGAAGGATCAATGTTTCAGATCCGCTCGACTCGTCGCATGAGACAAACTATAGCACATCCGCTTAGCCTTTGACAATCATTTTTGATAGTTCTTATAGATTGATTCCGTAATTGCGACTGTTTTTAAAGTCAGCTCTTTCGTTACGATCGGACTTTCTGTACGTTTTTGCTTCAAGCAGTCATTCACGTGGTCTACTTCAAAAACAAATTCACTATTTTGAACCGCACGCAACGTTTCCGTTTGACCATCTTTATACTGAATCTCGGCCGTGTCCGTCTTCCAAAAATCTGGAACGATAATTTTTCCTTTGTCACCGTAAATGATCATTCGTTTCGTCAAATCCAAATCAACGGTCAAGAAAATTGTGCCGATCACACCGTTTGGAAAATTCAAAGTAATCTGCGCCTGCGCGTCTGATTGACCTTCAGGGAAAGTCAGCGTTCCTTTCGCCTCGCCAGGTGAAGCGTTCAATAAATGCTGCATGTATTCTAAAGGATACGTTCCCGCACCGCGAAAAACACCGCCGCCCGCACTCAAATCACGGAACCAAGAAATATGATCAATGTTTGGGTAGGCCGTCACAGAGTCTAACCAACGAACAGCCCCGATTTTCCCCTCTTGAATAACTTTTTGGATTTGATTGGTGATGGGTAGAAAAAGTGCCTTTTGTGCTTCCATCAAAAACAGCTGGCGCTCTTTGGCTATCGCAAATAGTTCTTCCGCCTGTTTAAGAGTCATGGTGAATGGCTTCTCCAGTAAGACATGTTTATTATTCAGCAACGCCAATTTTGCGGCATCATAATGTCCTTTGTTATAGACTGCTACATAAACAATATCGACCTCTTCGCTCTGACACAATTCTTCATAGCTTCCAAAGGCCGTTGGGATAGCTAATTCTTGCGCCATTTTTCGCGCCTTTTCAATTCCCCGTGAAGCAATCGCCGTAACGATCCCATCCTGACTTTCTTTCACTCCCGCAACAAACCGCGGAACTACTTGCGCTGTACTTAACACACCATAACGAATCATACTTTCTCTCCTTTTCGTAGTAAGGAACTGCCTTTTCAGAAAAAGCAGCTCCCCTTTTTTTATTCCTATGTATTTCCTAAAGCGGAAATGAATCAGAGTCTTAGAGCCCCGCAAATGTTTTGTTCAAAACGAACAAACAGAAGTAGCCGTATGATCCCACAGACCAAATTTTAAAAATCAAAATGATTTTCATATATTCACGAAAAGAAAGATCCGTCATCCCCGCAACCAGACAAGTTAAATCATCTGGCAAGAATGGAAAAATGAAACAAACAATCAATAATTTTTTGATGTCCTGCGTATGATCTTGCAAGGCCGTTTCAAATTTTTGAAAATTTTTCTCGGATAGGACTAGTCGGGCAAACTTAGGACCAAAGCGTCGCACTAATAAGAATAATCCCGCTTCCCCAATCACCAATCCGATGTAACTATATAAAATGCCCGGAATGTTACCAAACATCAGCATCCCGACAATCGTCGCAAAACCACCCGGCAAGAAAGGAATGATTGGCTGGATCGCTTGCACAACGATGAATGCTGCAATAGCAAAATTACCAAAGTTCTTGATAAAATGCTGCAAATCAGCGACTGAACTGAACATCCCCGATCGCCGAATATAGATTAATATAAGAATAAACGCGGCTAAACCAACGACAGGTAAAACTTGAATGACTTTTTGCTGCCATGTCGCGCGGTGATTCGTTTTTGGTTCCATCCTTCCCCTCCTATCAAGTGGATGCTATTTTACTATTATAACGGATTGAGGCGAATAACTGCCGAAAAACAATTCCGGCAGTTATTTCATCGCTTACTTTAGTGCAAAGCTGACTATTGGTAAAACTCTCCGATTTGATCGACATATGGCAGGGATTCTTTCAATGGATAAACCACAAAATCATGCATCATGCCATCCACTACTTCTAATTGCATCGTAGTCCCTTGACTGCGTGTGATTCGATCTCGCAGCCGCAATACATCCGGATATAAGATTTCATCCGTACCCGCCACTACAAATAATTCGCCTAGTTGATCAAAATTGCCGTAGATCGGCGAGACCATTGGATCAGTCAGAGGCAATTCGCCCGCATAATTCTCCCCAGCTTCCGCCAATAGGTCTTTTTCTAATAATACATCTTTTTCCTGCAATTCTTGTGAACGCGGATCGCTCAAAGAAGCATCTAACCAAGGCGACGCCAAAGCAATCTTTTTAGGCCGCTTCGGCAAATCGATATTGCGCAAATGTTGAGCCAAGCTCATCGCCAATCCTCCGCCGGCTGAATCACCAAATAAGAAAAAGCAGTCATCCGGATACAAATGTGTCAATTGTCGAAACGCCTTTTCTGTCAGCGGAACGGTTTTTTCCGCCGTATTTTCGGGCGCTAAAGGATAATCAAAATAACTCACTTTTAAGTTATATCGCTTAACAAAACGCTCTTGAATCTCCTTATGAAACGGCGACGCTTCTAAAGCATAGCCGCCTCCATGTAAATAAAACACATGGCGTCTCGTTGGATGCCCCGGAAATAAAGTGATCAATTGATGACCATCAACCTCTGAGATCCGTTGCGGAATATCCGTTTGCGAAAGCTGTCGGCTGATCAACCGACGACGCTTCGGCGGATCGACCATCGTCGCCCCTACAAGTTTTTTCATATTGATCACTTTAAAAACATTTTTTACAAATTTTGCTGAATAGCGCATCGCGGTCTCCTTATTCTTACTATTTATATTCACTAAAAATGAGTTCGATTCTCATGCCGTGTGTCATCCTGCTAAGCAGCTCTGGAAGGAAATCTATCCTTCTTTTCATTACAAGTTTTGACCGCTTAAGATAGCGGAAAGCAGATCGGAACCCCGTCAAAGAATTCCCATAAAATCGCGTAGAACTCGTCTTTTCGTGCTACAATAGACAAGGTAAACTATTGCCGTCTGCTTCTTAAGCATAACGGAATCTGAAGGAGGTGTCCACAATCACAAAACCAAATCGCGAATACCTTTACGATAACATTCGCGGCATCTTGATTTTACTCGTGGTCTTGGGACACGCATTAGAATATTTTCGTTTAGATAATAAGGTCGGTGAATTTTTATATGTCTTCATCTACCTATTCCATATGCCAGTCTTTATTTTTATCTCTGGTTATTTCTCGAAAAATTTAGCAAAAGGCCGATCCACAGCTGTGGAAACTTTCCTTGTGCCCTATCTGCTATTAAATATGATTTTATCGCTGATCATGTTGGCGATCGGTAAAATCAATGAATTCATGATCTTAAGTCCAGGCTGGACTCTATGGTATTTATATTGTATGTTCATCTGGCGCTTATTGCTACCAGACCTCGTAAAAGTTCGGCGAATCTTAATTTTAAGTTTTATTGTTGGTATTTTCTCCGGTTTTCTAACCGAATTTGGTACCTACATGGCAATGGCAAGGACCTTAGGCTTTCTGCCCTATTTCCTAGCAGGCTATTTCATGGATCGTTCCATGTTAGAAAAAATCCATCGTTTGCGCTGGCGCAAATTCATCAGCTTCGGAATTATTTTAGCTGGATTAGGAGTCGCCTATTTTTGGGTACAAACTGCTCTTCCGCCCGAAATTCTATGGCGTGATCGCTCGTTCCTGCTATTCAAATTACCGCTTTACCAAAATGTCTTAAACAACGTCCTTCTGTATCTAGTAGGATTTGCCTTTGTTTTCGTCTTTTTGAGCTTAGCAGCACCAAAGCCGCATTTCTTTACATCATGGGGACAAAAAACGTTGGCGATCTACCTACTGCATGTCTACTTGGTCTCGCCCTTGGTGGAGTTTACTCAATATGTAAAAGATCCGCTGCTCCATTTAATTTTATTAGTAGCCGGAACATTATTGATCCTGTATTTATTGTCTCGACCAAAAGTGACGACGACGCTGCAAAAGACGATTGCGCGCATACTGCATTTTATTATGCCAAATAAAAACGGCGACTCCTCGTGAGCCGCCGTTTTCTTTTATTCAAAACTGCTTTCTGTCAAACAAGCTGTATAAATTTCTTTAACAGCCGCTTCATCCAACGGAACAAACGCATCCGTTTTTATCGTGCTGTGATCCACGGCTTGTTTCGCCATTTCTTCAAATTTTTCTTCATTGATACCAACTTCTGGCAAGGTCATTGGAATTCCGCAGGTCTTGAAGTAGTCATACAATTTTTGAATTCCGATCCGCGCTGCCAGCATCGGAACTTTTTCCTCTACGTTCCAAACATTCCAAGCGAAGCTAGCAAACTTATCAACGGTGTCATCGTTCAAGGAATATTCCATCCAACGCGGTGTTAAAATCGCTAAACCAACACCATGCGTAATATCATAAAAGGCACTTAACTCATGTTCCATCGGATGACAAGACCATGCGCCCGGTTTGCCGTTACCAGTCAATCCGTTTAACGCTAAAGTACTTGCCCACATCAAGTTGGCACGAGCATCGTAATCATCTGGGTATTTCAACGCGATCGGACAATTTTTGATGACTGAACGCATCAAGCCTTCCGAAACAGAATCTTGTACGTCCGTTCCTTCTGTCCGTTTGAAGTAATTTTCAATCAAATGACTCATGATGTCCGCAGAACCTGCCGCTGTTTGATATTTGTTCACACTAAACGTATTTTGCGGATCTAAGAAAGAAACTTTCGGTAACATCACTTTGCTGCCGGTTCCCAATTTTTGGTGCGTAGAAAGATTAGAGATCACGGCCCCGCTGTTCATTTCACTGCCGGTTGCTGCCAAGGTCAAGATCGTCACTAGTGGTAACGCGCCGCCTTGATATTTCCGACGTTGTAAAACTAGATCCCAAGCATCGCCATCAAATTTCGTCGCAGCTGCTACGACCTTCGCACAGTCAATCGTTGAACCGCCACCGACAGCTAGAATCACATCGATATTTTCTTTGCGGCAAATTTCCGCACCGCGACGAACCGTTTCAATCCGCGGATTTGGTTCTACGCCGGCCAACTCAAAAACGTCGTTGCCATTTGCTTTCAGCTGTTCCATCACTTTATCGTATAAACCGATTTTCTTGATACTTCCGCCGCCGTAAACGATCAATACCTTTTTGCCAAATTGGTTCAACACCTCTGGCAATTCGGCTAAACGATCTTTACCAAAACGAATATCCGTTGTTACGTGAAAATCAAAATTTTCCATCAATTATTTCCTCCCTGTTTGCCTGTATCCATTTATTCTAAGCCAAAGCCTTCCAGAATGAAACTAACTTTCCTCAAAACATCCGTTTTCCTCTCTATTTTAATAGACTAGAAAATGAATTAGCCGCCTAAGTTATCCGCAAAGAAGTCTGTAATTTGATCCATCGTAGCAATTTGAACAAAGTGCCGTTCAGCCGCACTCACAAAAGTGATATTGTTTTGCGGATTCGCCTCAATAAACTCAGCCGTATGCTGATAAGGGACTTTTTCATCCTCCGTTCCATGCCAAAAGAATAATGGACGGCCCGCTATTTTTTCCGGTGCCAATGATAAATCATACGCTTCTAACCAAGAAGTTAGCTGTCGATAATCCTTTGGCAAATAAAAACCTAATTCACCAGCATGCAGACTGATCCGTTCACGATATTTGATCGGTGCAGGCGATCCCATCACGCAAGCTGCCACATTGATTTCAGGGTGCTGCGTCAATAGCATACAGGTCGTGATCCCACCCATTGAGATACCTCCGACACCGACTTTTCCCATCACCAAGCCAAGATTCTCGAAATAGTCGACTAGATAGCCAAACTCGTATAAATTCGTTTGGATACTATCCCAAAAAGTCAGCGATGGAATCTCTGACGTTTTCGTCTTACGTTCACCATGATTGGCCGCATCCGGCAGCAACACTCGGAAATTTTTCGCCGCCAGCTTTCGTCCTTGCGTCAACACTAATTCCTTGGCTGTTTGCCAGCCATGATAATAAATGATCAACGGCAGCGGCTCATACACTTTATCCTCTGCAACAACTTCCAACAAAGGAATATTGCCCACCGTGCGCTTGCGTACAACAACTTTCATTTTTGACCTCCCGTAGTTAACTATTTGTCCCTATTATACCGAACAATCCCTGAATACATCTGACTCGCACCTTACTGACGCATTTTTTACTTTAAATTCCTCGCAAAAAACCGCCCCTCATAATTGAAGGACGGTTTCCAAAAAGATCTATTTTGCAATAATTGTTTCTAAGCCGACATACATCATGTCTTTGAATGTGTTTTGACGTTCTTCTGAAGTCGTTTCTTCTCCAGTGATCATGTGGTCGCTGACCGTCATAATGCCTAATGTTTGAACATTGAATTTTGCGCCTAAATAATACAAAATCGCCGCTTCCATCTCAACGCCCATCACACCATATTCAGCTAATTTGAAGGTTGGTGCTAGATCATCTTTATAGAAAGTATCTTCTGACAGCACATTTCCAACATGAGTCGTAAAGCCTTTTTCTTTCGCAACTGCATAAGCTTTCATCATCAAATCAAAATCAGCGATCGGTGCAAAATGGAAATCAGGGAAATGTTTTTTCACCATCGATGAGCTAGTCACTGCACCTTGAGCGATGATCAGGTCACGTACATGGACATCCTTCGACAACGCTCCGCACGTTCCCACACGAACCAATTTTTTCACGCCGTAGGATTGGATCAATTCTTGGGCATAGATCCCAGCAGATGGCATCCCCATCCCTGTTCCCTGTACTGAAACACGCTCACCTTTATAAGTTCCGGTGTATCCCAACATTCCTCGGACATTGTTGTAGCATTTCGCATCTTCTAAAAAGTTCTCCGCGATAAATTTTGCCCGTAATGGATCTCCCGGTAACAAAATCTTATCTGCGATCTCCCCTTGTTTCGCTTCAATATGAACGCTCATTGTATTCCTCCTTATTCCTATTAAAATACTTACTAGATGATTATAACACCGCTAATGTTTCCTTGATCAGTTTCTTGAAGTCTTCTTTGACACGTTCAGTCGTTTCCACCACTTCAGCGTGATTCAAGTTGGCTTGCATCCCAGCCGCTAAGTTGGTAATACAAGATATCCCTAAAACTTTTAGCCCACTGTGCTCCGCCACGATAACTTCCGGTACTGTCGACATACCAACAGCATCCGCACCGATCGTCCGTGCCATCCGAATTTCCGCAGGTGTTTCATAAGTCGGACCAGTCATGCCAAGATACACGCCTTCTTGTAAGCCAATCGCTAATTTATTCGCAACTTCTCGTGCTTTCTCTTGATATTCTTTCGTATAAGCCGCACTCATATCTGGGAAGCGCGGACCCATATTTTCATCATTTGGTCCAATCAATGGATTGGTTCCCATGAAATTGATATGGTCCGTGATCAACATCAAGTTTCCTGGTTGGAAGCCTTCGTTTACGCCGCCAGCCGCATTCGTTACAACAACTGAATGAATACCCAAGGCAGCCATTACACGAACAGGATAGGTTACAGTTTCCATTGTATTCCCTTCATAATAATGGAAGCGTCCTTGCATCGCTAATACTTTTTTTCCAGCTAGGCTTCCATAAACTAATTGTCCAGCATGCCCAACCACTGTTGATACGGGGAAATGAGGAATCTCATTGTACGGGATCACTACAGGGTTTTCGATTTCTTCAGCTAGTTCGCCTAGGCCTGATCCTAAAATCAATCCAAAAGCGACATCCGCCACCCCTTTGTCTTGGATGTAACTAGCTGTTTGCTGAATTTTGTCTTGTAAGTCTGTCATAAAATCCTCCTATTTTGTATTTTTGAGTATTTACTTTTTTCTTACTTCAAAAGCTTTAAGAAACTTTCGCCATTTTCCGTTGCTGGTACATCAAAGTTTTCCGCAATCGTTGCAGAAATATCTGAATAGTAGCCCTGCGGTAATTTACCTTGTTCAGTCATTTTTTTGCTGTAAACCAAGAATGGTACATACTCACGAGTATGATCTGTTCCGGTAAAGGTTGGATCGTTTCCATGATCGGCAGTGATCATCAATAGATCATCGTCTTGCATCGCAGCCAAAATCTCAGGAATTCGTAAATCAAACTCTTCGATCGCATGCGCATAGCCGACAACATCACGACGATGTCCAAACAATGCATCAAAATCAACTAAGTTCGTGAAGCTCAAACCAGTGAAATCATTCTTCATCACATCTAATAATTTATCAACGCCATCCATGTTGCTCTTCGTGCGAACAGCATCTGTAATTCCTTGTCCGTTGAAAATGTCGTTGATCTTGCCAACTGCAATTACATCTTTCCCATTGTCTTTCAATGAATCCAAGACTGTTTTGCCAAATGGATCAAGGGCATAGTCGTGGCGATTACTTGTACGAGTAAAGTTGCCTGGTTCCCCAAGATAAGGACGAGCAATGATTCGGCCGATCATGTAAGGATCATCTTTGGTAATATCACGAACATACTGACAAATCTTATAAAGTTCTTCTAACGGAATGATCTCTTCATGTGCTGCGATCTGCAATACAGGGTCAGCAGAAGTGTAGATGATCAAATCGCCGGTTTTCATTTGTTCTTCGCCGAAATCTTTGATGACTTCCGTCCCACTATATGGTTTATTAGCACCCATGATAATACCGCGGCCAGAAAATTCTGAGATTTGGTCTAGCAAATCTTGCGGAAATCCTTCTGGGAAAACACGGAAAGGTGTTTGGATATTCAATCCAGCAATTTCCCAATGACCAGTCATTGTATCCTTACCAACAGAAACTTCTTCTAATTTTGTGGCATAGCCATCATGATCCGCTACGTCCTTAACACCTTTTAACGGACGAATTGATCCAAGACCAAGCTGTTCCAAATGCGGAATATTCAATCCAGCTTTTTCAGCAATGTGTCCTAACGTATCTGAACCAACATCTCCAAATTTATCAGCATCTGGTGCTTCTCCGATACCAACTGAATCCATTACGACTAAGTGAATGCGCTTAAACATTTCTATTCCCTCTTTCTATTTATTTATATCAAAATAAGTAAGACGAATCCCACTTACATATTTAACAAACTGACTGTCTTGCAAAAATCATCAACTCAGCTCCAGTATATTGGGTTCTTAGTGTTCCGTAAACTGAAAGCCATTATGCCAAAATTAACTTATTGGGGGAGCTCAATGCTAACCCCGTTTAATCAAAATCATCTTTTGTATGCATACGATTACGCTACCATAATGAGTTTGAACAATCGATTCGCAGCTAATTCGTATTAATGAATTAACTTTTTCAAAAGCAAAAAAGTTAGTCTAATCCTCATTACGCATACCATCCAACTAAACCTCGCGTATTTCTATAAGGTTTAAAGATTTTATTTTTTGCCAGTCTGACTTTGAGCATTGCGAAAAGTTGGACTGGCAGCTAACTCAATATATTAGGAGCTTTTTTCAAAGACCGAAAAAAGCTTTATCTTCGTACGCATACCATTTTTCTAATTATGCTAAAGCATAAAGAAAAACTGGCAAAAAAGAGCGTGACTAAGAACATTGTCCCATAGCCCCACCCTTTAAAAACAAAAGAATTATTTTGATTTGATGTAGTTGACACCATCGGCTTTTGGCGCTGCTGATTTTCCTAAGAAGAGAACCAGTACGACGATAGTCAATACGTATGGTGCTGATTGTAGATACACATCTGGAATTTGTGAGATGATCGGCAGATTTGAACCTGCGATACTCAAGTTTTGAGCGAAGCCGAAGAAGATCGCGGCTCCCATCGCACCTAGCGGATTCCATTTACCGAAGATCATGGCCGCTAATGAGATAAATCCTTGTCCAGCAATGGTTGTTGCTGCAAAACGTCCAGCGATTGATTGCGCGAATACCGCACCACCCATTCCGCCTAAGAAGCCGGAAAGTAAAACACCTGAGTAACGCAACGCGTAAACATTGATCCCTAACGTATCTGCCGCTTGTGGATTTTCACCCACAGAACGCAAACGTAAACCAAAACGTGTTTTGAAAAGAACAAACCAAGAAATCACAGCGACTAAAATCGCGAAGTACGCTGGTAAACTAGTGTTTTTGAAGAACAGCTCGCCTAATACTGGAATCTTGCTAAGTCCTGGAAAATCAAAATACCCAAATTGTTGTTGGATCGTATCTGTTTGACCTTTTCCGTAAATAACTTTGATCAAAAAAATCGCCAACGGAGGAGCCAACAAGTTCATTACAGTACCACTAATAATATGGTCTGCACGGAAATTGACCGTCGCTACTGCATGCAATAGTGAAAAAGCCATCCCTGCTAAACCGCCGACTAAAACACCCAGCCATGGAGTCATTGCTCCAAACTGATGAGCAAAAGCCAAATTGAAAACAACCGAACTGAAGGCACCGGCGACCATGATTCCTTCTAAACCAACGTTAACAATCCCGCTGCGTTCAGAAAAGACCCCGCCAAGAGCGGTTAATATCAATGGTGCTGAATACACGAGTGTCTGAGCAATAATTGAAGCTAATAAATCCATATTCATTAGACTTTGCCCCCTTTTTCAGATTCATCGTTCGGAGCACTTTCCACTTCTTGAACCTTCGCGATCTCTTTTTTGCCGCCCATAACTTTCGCAAGTCCGACCCGTACGATATAGTTGATCGCTACGAAGAAGATAATCAGTGGAATAACACTATTGGCTAACTCACTAGGAATTCCTGAGAACTGCATTCCTTGTCCGCCAAGTTTTAAAATACTGAACAACAGTGCTGACAATAAGATTCCGACCGAGCTGCCGTTTCCTAGCAGCGAAACCGCCATCCCGTCAAACCCGATGCTGACTGAGGAACCTTGAACGAAGTAGTTCATAAATGTTCCAAGTCCGTAAACCACACCGCCAAGTCCAGCCAACGTACCTGAAATGATCATTGAGATGACGATCGTACGCTTACTGCTCATCCCTGCATATTCTGATGCAAAAGGATTCAAACCAACGGAACGGATTTCAAATCCGAGAGTTGTCCGTTTCATCAAGAACCAAACAATCACTAAGAACACAATCGCTAAAATAATCCCCATATTGACCCGTGAACCACCGAATAAATTGGTCAGCCAAGGTTCTCTCAAGGAAGCATTCAAGCCGACACCTTTTGTCACCCCTTTGTTTGAGATGATGTCCGGCGACATTACATGGTTCACGATATGATTGGCTACATACAAGATCACGTAGTTCATCATGATCGTTACGATAACTTCACTTGTTCCAAAGAAGGCCCGCAATAAACCTGGAATTGCAGCTGCTGCTGCTCCAGCCAAAGCTCCGGCAATAATTGCTAATGGTAAAACAACGAATTTTGGTGAATCCGGCATGCTTAAGGCAACCCAGATACTTGCTACCCAACCACAGAGTGCTTGTCCCGAAAGCCCGACGTTAAAGAAGCCCGCCGAGTTGGCAACAGAGAACCCTAGTGCGGTGAAGATCAATGGCCCTGCACCAACCAAAATTTCTCCGATAGACATTTTGCTTTGGAAAGCCGAGCTGAACATCGCGTTATATCCTTCGATCGGATTAAAACCAAACACGAGCATCAAAACGGCACCAAGAATAAATCCTAAAATAACCGAAATAACCGGTACTAAAATATTTCTAATTTTCTCTGAGCGATCATTCATTTGTCTCACCAGCCTTCGCTAATTCTGCCCGTGCCTCTTCTAAACTATAGCCGGCCATCAATAGCCCAAGCTCATTTTCAGAAGTTTCTTTCGGATCCACGATCCCAACGATCTCGCCCGCGTGAATAACCGCGATACGATCAGAGACATTCAAAATTTCATCTAACTCAAAACTTACTAGCAGCACACCTTTTTGTTTGTCACGCTGTTCGACTAAACGCTTATGAATGTATTCAATCGCTCCTACATCGAGTCCGCGTGTCGGTTGTGAAACAATTAATAGATCTGGATCACGATCAACTTCTCGTGCGATAATCGCTTTTTGCTGGTTACCACCTGAAAGTGAAGCGGCCGGCGCTTTTTCACTAGTCGTCCGCACATCGTATTCTTCGATCAAACGTTTCGCATAGCGATCAATCTCACCATAATTCAAGATTCCGTTCTTGCTAAACGGCGCATGATAATAAGACTGTAAAGCAATATTTTCTGATAAAGGCAATGGTAGAATCAATCCATATTTATGGCGATCCTCCGGTACATGTCCGACACCGGATTCTGTGATTTGACGCGGCGCATGGCCCGTCACATCCTTGCCGTTAATCGTTACTGTTCCGCTTTCGACCTTGCGTAATCCCGTCAAGGCTTGGATCAATTCCGACTGACCGTTTCCGTCAATGCCGGCAATTCCGACTACTTCACCACGATGAACATCCAGTGTTAAACTCTTAACAGCTTCTAAGCCGCGGCTTTCTTTTACAACTAGATCTTTGATTGATAGAACGACTTCACCTGGCGTTGCTGGTATTTTATCTGTTTTAAATGAAACAGAACGTCCAACCATCATATCGGCTAATTGTTGAGAGCTGACATCTTTCACATCAACTGTCCCAATATATTGTCCGCGTCGAATAACGGAACAACGATCCGCAACTTTTTTGATCTCGTCTAATTTATGAGTGATCAGGATAATTGATTTACCCTCGTTGATCAACCCTTCCATGATCATGATCAATTCGTCGATTTCCTGCGGGGTTAATACGGCAGTCGGTTCATCAAAAATCAGTACATTCGCACCACGGTACAACGTTTTTAGAATTTCTACCCGTTGCTGCATTCCTACTGAGATATCCCGAATATAGGCATCCGGATCAACTTTTAGTCCGTACTCTTGTGATAAACGCTCGATTTCGGCTTTCGCTTTCTTTTGATCCAGCATGCCGCTTTTCTTTGGTTCACTACCTAAAATAATGTTTTCTGTAACGGTAAAGGCATCAACTAACATGAAATGCTGATGGACCATTCCGATTCCTAATTGATTGGCTCTAGTTGGACTTGAGATATCAACCTTTTGACCGTCCATCAAAATCTCACCAGACGTTGGCTGCAATAAACCTGACAAAACATTCATCAGTGTCGATTTACCGGCACCATTTTCTCCCAAAAGGGCATGAATCTCACCTTTTCGAACTTGTAAATTGATGTTGTCATTCGCTTTAAACGTACCAAATTGCTTGGTGATATTGCGCATCTCAATGACATTTTGTTCTTCTGCCACTTTCTTTTCACATCCTATCGCTTTATAAACCTGACAAAACACTGCAACGCTAAGGGCGTTCTTCCCTTAGGCAAATCGAGCACTGGCTGCGACTTGTCTAAAAAAAGAAAGCTCCTTTTTTTAAAAGAGGACCATAGCCTCTCACCTTAGAGGCTATGGTCACCTGAATTATTTTTTCTCAGGAGTTTCTGGAACTTTGATGTCTCCGTCAGAAACTTGTGTTTTCGCTTCTTTAACAGCTGCTTTTGCATCGTCAGAAAGGAATCCGTCAGTTAGAGAAACACCGCCGTCTTTCAAACCGTAAGATAAGTGTTCGCCACCAGGGAATTTATCTTCTAATGCACGAGTAGAGATATCTTGAACCGCTGCGCCTACACCTTTAAGTGTTGAAGTTAAACAGAAGTTGCTGTCTTTACCGTCTTTAGATTTGTATTTACCTTCTTTTTGTTGGTCGCTATCTACACCGATAACCCAAACTTTGTCTGCTTCATCCGCTTTTTCGTTACGAGCTTTAGCTTCTGAGAAGACCCCTTGACCAGTACCGCCTGAAGCATGATAGATAATGTCGATTCCACCATTGTACATGTTGGCAGCTAGCGCTTTACCTTTGGCTGGATCACCAAATGAAGCCGCATATTGTACATCTACAGAAATGTCTTTGTCTAATTTTTTAGCAGTATCTGCTACGCCTTTTTCAAAACCAGCTTGGAAACGGTCGATTACGGCACCTTCTTCACCACCAACGAAACCTAATTTGTTAGATTTAGTTGTTTCAGCTGCTGCTACACCTGCTAGGTAAGCTGCTTCTTGGTCTTTAAATGTTGCTGAAGCGACATTCTTTTTACCGTCAATAACTGAATCGATGATTACGAAGTTTGTGTCTGCATTTTGATCAGCTGCTGCTGAGATTGGGTCAGCTAATAAGTAACCAATCCCGAAGACTGTCTTAAATCCGTTAGTAACAGCTTGTGAGATATTTTGTTCATATTCAGAAGCATCGTTTGATTGGATATAGTTGTATCCGCCATTGCCTTTTTTGATGTCGTGTTTTTTACCCCAAGCTTGAAGACCTTCCCAAGCTGATTGGTTAAATGAACGGTCATCCACGCCACCAATGTCTGTTACGATTGCAACGCTGTGTTTTGAATCTTCTTTAGCCGCGCCACCTGAAGAATCAGTTGAACCGCCGCCTCCGCCGCAAGCTCCTAATGCTAGCAATGCTGCCATTGCCACGGTACCTAGGCCAAATAATTTTGCTTTTTTCATTTCTGTAAAGCCCCCTAAATATGTTTTTTTCAACAGTCCTGCGACTGAATGAACATGGTTTATAAATCTTTATCAGTGAATGTATATGGCAGTAATCCTTCAACGGTCATCTCTTTGACTACACCGTTGTCACCGACTAAGGTTACTGGCATCGCTGGGTCGCAAAATTCTGCCATGACTTGGCGGCAGGCGCCGCATGGAGAAATTGGTTCGGGTGTATGACCGGCGATTACTAAATGTTTAAAGTCTCTTTCGCCTTCTGAAACAGCTTTGAAAAAGGCTGTGCGTTCCGCACAATTCGTCAAGCCGTAAGAAGCATTTTCAATATTGATGCCTTGATAAGTTTTTCCTTCTTTTGTCACGAGACACGCGCCTACGGGAAAGTTTGAATATGGGACATACGCTTTGTCGAGCGCTTCGACTGCGATATCGATCCATTCTTGTTTATTCAATTAAAGCGCCTCCTGCTTCATGCTAACTTGTCATTTTTTTGACAGATCAGTTTAATAGCCTGTTCCGGAAAGTCCGTTCATAATAGCAACACCTGAGCTGGCACCTAAACGAGTGGCTCCTGCTTCGATCATTGCTTCAGCTTCTTTCGCGTTGTGAATACCGCCGGAAGCTTTAACGCCCATTTCAGGTCCGACTGTTTGACGCATCAAGCGTACGTCATCAACAGTAGCTCCGCCAGTTGAAAAACCAGTTGAAGTTTTAACAAAATCTGCACCGGCTGCTTTCGCAAGTTCACAGGCTTTGATTTTTTCTTCATTTGTTAATAGCGATGTTTCGATGATAACTTTAACTAACGCTTTGTCTTTCGCAGCTGCTACAACTGCTTCGATATCTTTTTGAACTTTTTCGTTATTGCCATCTTTTAGTTCACCGATATTGATGACCATATCGACTTCATCCGCACCATTTTGAATCGCGTTCGCTGCTTCAAAAGCTTTCGTTTCAGTTGTATTTGCCCCAAGCGGGAAACCGATAACGGTACACACTGCCACAGGCTCGCCTTGTAATTCTTTTGCTGCCAACGCCACCCAAGTAGGGTTTAGGCAAACCGAGTAGAAACGATATTTTTTCGCTTCCTCAATAATTTTCATCACGTCTGCTAATTTCGCATCTGCTTTTAAAATTGTGTGGTCAATCATTCGATTGATTTCCATTCTTTATTCCCCATTTCTTCTATTATAATATATTCTTTCTTGTTATAAAAAAGTTTTAATTACTTATTCTGTAATAACATCGTGGATCAAAATAGGCTCTTCTGGTCTGTCACCAATCGAAATATTTTGATAAAGTAAGTCCTTTACCTCATCAATTTCGTTAGAATTCGCATAAATCGTTAGTAATGACTCGCCTTCCGTTACTTCATCCCCGATTTTCTTGTGGAGCTTGATGCCGACCGCATGATCGATATCATCATCCTTCGTTTTACGACCCGCGCCCAGCAGCATTGCCGCAATGCCGATTTCATTAGCAACTAGTTTTGTTACATGCCCAGAGGCTTTCGCTGGTAGCTCGATTTCATATTTAGCAGTCAAGATTTTATCCGTTTGATCGATCACAGCAGGATCGCCGCCTTGGTCTTTGACCATCTCACGGAATTTTTCTAATGCTTTTCCTGAATGCAGTGCTTCTTCCAGCATTGCTCTAGCATCGTCTAATGCGTCAGCTTTTCCAGCCAATACCACCATTTGACTACCCAGCACATAGCACATTTCAGTTAGATCCGCTGGCCCATTGCCTTTTAACGTATCAATCGCTTCAACGATTTCTAAGCTGTTCCCGATCGCTTCGCCTAACGGCTCAGACATATCCGAAATGACGGCCATCGTTTGACGGCCTGCAAGTTTTCCGATGCGTACCATTGTTTTGGCTAAACGTTTTGCGTCCTCAATGTCCTTCATAAAGGCACCATCGCCAGTTGTAACATCAAGTACGATCGCATCTGCACCAGCCGCAATTTTTTTACTCATGATTGAACTAGCAATCAATGGAATCGAATCCACCGTCGCTGTCACATCTCGTAACGCGTAAAGCTTCTTATCTGCTGGAGCCAGATTTCCTGATTGTCCAATCACAGCGACTTTGCTCTTGTTCACGATATCAATGAATTCTTGATCAGATAATTCAATTTTAAAGCCGGGGATCGATTCAAATTTATCTAAGGTACCGCCAGTAAATCCAAGTCCACGTCCAGACATTTTTGCTACAGGTACACCCACACTCGCAACAAGGGGCGCTAAAACCAAAGTCGTCGTATCGCCGACACCACCAGTTGAATGTTTGTCCACCTTGATTCCATCAATGGAAGATAAATCAATGATGTCTCCTGAATTTGCCATTGCCAAAGTTAAGTGAGAAATCTCTTCATCTGTCATGTCCTGATAAAAAATTGCCATCAACAATGCACTCATTTGATAATCCGGAATACTGTTGGCTGTGTAGCCTTCAATAATAAAATCAATTTCTTCTTTTGATAGGGTTTTTCCATCTCTTTTTTTCTCTATCAAATCTACCATTCTCATAGGTTTTCCTCCAAGCTTCAAAAGATATTATACAATAAAAATGCGAAAGGTAAACCACTTTAGTAAAACAGTTTACTAATCGGAGAAGCGCTTTCTGTTAGCGCTGCCATTGTTACTATAACGGGAAGCTATCCCGTTGTCAACCCTGACCTGTTTTTTTCACACTCTCACGAATAATTAATTTAGTTTGGAAGATTTTATTCGGAATTCGCTGAGAAGGGAAATTGATCGCATCCACTAAGAATTTTGCAGCAGAAAAACCAATTTCAGTACTTGGCTGAAAGACTGTCGTCAACGGCGGAACCATGTATTTACTGACCTCTAACCCATCAAATCCGACGACCGAAATATCCTCAGGAATTTTTAAACCGGCTTCATAGATTGCTTGATAGCAGCCAATGGCCATCTCATCGTTCCCGCAGAAAATCGCGGTAATTTTTTCATTCTTTAATACTTCCTTCGCGGCGTGGTAGCCGCCGGCAATCGTTAGGTCACCGGAACAAATATAACTTTCTTCAAAGGGCAATTGATATTCAAAAATGACTTGCCGATAGGCTTTAACCCGTTCCGTTAATTGGTAATAGCCTTGACTCTCTTTCAACATGCCGATATGCCGATGCCCCTTATCTACCAGCATCCGCAGAACTTCTTGTGCCCCTGCATATTCTTCAACCAGCAGTTGTCCCCAGTCACGATCATTCAAGCCGCGGTCAATCAACACGATCGGGTGTTTTCGGTAGAACTCGCTGCCCAGCTTGTGTTCTTCATCTAAATGGTTCGGCGTCGCTAACAGGATTCCGTCAACTGAACGGTGTGACAATTCATTTAAATAACGTTTTTCTTGCTCGATATCATGACGTGAGTTGCACAAAATAATCATATAGCCCAATGGGTTTAAATAACTCTCTACCCCTTCAATTACTTTTGAGAAGAAAAAGTCTGTCACATCCGGCACGATCATCCCGATCGTTTTCGAATGCCGATTGATCAAATTTGCCGCGAAAAAATCCGGTTTATACTGATATTCTTCAACGATCGCTAAGACCTTTTTACGTGTCTGTTCGCTGAAGCGACTGCCCTTATTGTTTAAAATCTGCGATACAGTCGTTACTGAAACACCTGCCATTTCAGCGATTTCTTTGATGGTGATCTTCATCATGGACCCTCTCTCTGCATTTTTTTTAAGTGTAGCAAAGGAAAAATTAGAAAGAAAGCCTTTTTCATCAAAAGGCAAGACTTCTTGCTTGCTCTGTATAAAAAAGAGCGTAGATTATGAGTATACGAACCACAAGGCAGGTGAGAAAAATGCTTGACGTTTTAGGAGCGATCAAAAATCTAACATGGACGACCGAACATCACTTTTTGCATATCAAAAATCAACACGAATTTATACGTATCTGGGCGATTCAATTCGAATTAGCCTACACTGATTTCCGCGTGATTCAAATGGCTTTGCAATTGGATTCTCAAACGGAGCTGCTTCAACGTTTTACGAAAGCTTATGATGCAGTTTATCAATATGAATACGCCTTCGTAAAAGGTGGATTAGAGGAATTCAATCAACAATTCGGAGATCAACTAGACAGCTACGACGAAGCTCATCAGACACTATTAACTGTTTTAGACGAGCTGATGAAGCAACAGCCCAAATCTACCAAAGAAAATGAATTGATTTAAAGGATTTTCGAAAGAGGAGCGAAAAAGCATGATCAAAGATTATGTGTATGATGAAAAGAATCAATTAGCATTAGACCTTTATGAACCAGAAAAAATCGAGGCGGCCATCATCCTGATCCATGGCGGCGGCTGGTTCCGCGGCGATAAAAATAAAGAAACAGCTTTAGCAGAACGTTTATCAGCGGATGGCTTTCTCGTTGTCGTCCCTAACTATCGCTTAGCTCCAGATCATATTTTTCCAGCTGCAATGGATGATTTACTGAAGGTTTATGATTGGCTGACAGCAAGCGACTATCCAGTAAACGGAAAGATCACCGCTCTTGGTTCTTCTGCCGGCGGAAATTTATCGATTGAACTGGCTCTGCAAAAAGGTATTCCAGCAGCTTCTTGGTCGGGTATCATCGATCTTTACGATTGGGTGCAGAAGCATCCAGAAGTCGTTCCTGCTATGAACCAAAAACCTGATTTTGATAAGCAAGCTAGTGGGAAAATCGATCAGGACGGCAGTAACGATGCCTTTTATAAATGGTTTATCCTGAACTATGTAAATCAAGACACAGAACTTTTGAAACAGGCAGATCCTTTATCCCGTGTCTCAAATAACAGCGGGCCGCTTTTCATCGCCAACTCGCTAAATGAATTGGTCCCTTTATCAGGTGTTTATAAATTACAATCCGCTCTAGCCGAAAAAGGCGTACCTAGTGAAACCAAATTGATCACTGGTACTGTTCATGGAGAAGGCTATTCGGATATTGCTTATCAAGCAACCGTTCAATTTTTGAAGGATAATCTATAAAAGATCACCGCAGAAAGTGAATACTTTTCTGCGGTGATCCTTTTTAATAATCTGGTCATTTCCACGCTAAAACACGAACATTAAAAATTTGAAAAAAGACGGAAAAGCAGAAATTTCATTTACTTAATATAATATTAAATATTTGGGTAATATTTTAAGACATAGTTTTCAGCTTTTTGACTCCAAATACCATCCGTTTCCGCTAAGATTTTCCCTAGTTCAGATTGTGCATCCATTTCCGATAATTTTTTCAATTCTGATTGCTTGTGGGTATAGACTAATTTTTTCCCTCCGCCAATCGCTGGTTGATTTAGCGTTGTTTCACCTACCGCATCTAAACCTAGTATGTGAGTAACAACATTCGCTACTTTTACTTGTTTGTCTTCGATTAGTTTGACTGCTTTTCGCATGTCTTCAGTATTCCCACCGGATGTTCCGACAAAATGAGTAAATGAGTAATGGACATCATAAAAGTTTACGTTAGCCGAAAACTCTTTGTCTTGCGGACCTGCGAAGAAATTCAGACACCCGTCCGGATTCAACATTGCTGCCGCATCACTTACCACTGAACCAACAGGAATCATGACGAAGATATCATCGAACCCGCCGTCGACTGTTTCTTTTAACAAACGAACTTGATCTTTCACATCCGCAACATTTACATAAGAAACTTCGATCCCGTTTTGGCTTGGATACAGTTTTTCTGCGCGAGCCAATTTTTCTGCATCACGATCTGTTACTACTAATTTCTTCGGTTTGATCGGACCGTGCAAAGCATAATCGATCGCCAATAATCCCATCGGACCAGTACCGCCCATAATTAACAGATTTCCATCTGCTTTGATTCCCATTTTATGTTCATAAGATCCATCTTTCAGATGATAATTTGCTTCAAAGGCACCAATCACACAAGACAATGGTTCGATCAATGAACCTTCAAAATAAGTTTCGCCTTTATAAGGAATCAAACAGTCCTGATTCATGACATCTTCCGAGATCACGATGTAAGTCGCATCGCCGCCTGTATAAGGATAGGAATAGCCTGGACAATCCGGACGATCCGGCAATTGCAGATTTGCCTGCAGGACATAACGCTCGCCCTTTTTATATTTGTGCGCCCATTTTCCGCCCACTTCTAACAGCTCGCCACAAAACTCATGACCGATGATGATGGGATTTTCCGCAAGATCGTTTGGCGCTTTTTTGTGGTCCGCTCCTTGATTGGCTAGTTTCCAAGTCGACATACAAATACTGTCGGTAATCACGGATGCTAAAATTTCATTTTCTTTGATCTCAGGTAATTCAAATTCCTCCAAGCGCAAATCTTTCTTACCATATAAACGCACTGCTTTCGTCTTCACTACTACTCCTCCTAAAATATGACTCTATTATTAAGCCAAAATTCCTAACCAATAACCGATGATCCCTACTGCGAACAATACGAAGATCAACACGATTGGGCTGACTTTTTTCTTCAACAAATACATCATCAACAAGGTCAAGCCTAACGCTGGCAATCCTGGGACTAAATCATCCAAAACATTTTGGACTGTTGTGATCACATCTTTGCCGTCTGTGCCGGGTGTTTTTGACACAATCAGCGGAATGTTGATAGTCGTCCATTTGGTAACTAAGACACCCATGATGAACAAGCCTAAAATCGTTGCGCCCTCGGTCAATTTTTGCAACAAATTGCCGGATAGATCTTTGACGATATCCATCCCTTTGCTGAACCCATACGTTAAACCAAACCATTTCATCGATAATCGAATCGCATTGAAGGCCACGAAAAACAAAATCGGTCCCATCACATTGCCAGATAAAGCCAACGATGCTCCTAAGGCCGCAGTGATCGGTCGTAAAGTTCCCCAAACTAACGGATCCCCAACACCTGCCAACGGTCCCATCAATCCAACCTTCAAACTATTGATTGTTCCATCATCGATATCCGCGCCGCTTGCCCGCGCTTCTTCCATCGCCATCGTTACACCGATCACCGGACCACAAACTGCCGGTGTCGTATTGAAAAAGGTCAAGTGACGCTTCAACGCTTCAGATTGCTCTTCTTTTGTTTTATAAACACGGCGAATCGTTGGGATCATATCCACACAAAACGCCAAAGCATGAATTCGTTCAAAGTTGAAAGATGCCTGCTGAAAATTCGAAAAGACAAATGTCGTCATCAAATCTTTTTTAGTTAATTGCGATTGCGCATAGATATCTTTTTTAGTTTCTACTATTGAAGTATTTTCCATTTACGCTATCCTCCTAATCTTCTAATTCGTCATCGGCTAATTCGCCGGCAACAACTGCCGCCACATGATTGCTTTGGATTTCATTCTTCTTGAAATTCGGATTCAGCTGCACGTATAACAATGCTGTAATCAAACCAACGATCCCGAAAGCTAATAAACTGAAATCTAAGTAACCGCCCATGACGAAGCCCAGATAGAAGAACGGCATCAAGTACGCAACACTCATCATATTCAAAACCATCGCATATCCGACCACAACGATGAATCCGCCAGCTACCGCCAGACCACCAGTAATCACATCTGGGATCATGTTCAACATGTTCGTCACCATCTCCGCACTGACGAAAGCGGCCACGATTGTTGCTGGAATCGCAACACGTAATGCTTGAATAAACAAAGCACTAAAATGCAGGAGGATAATTTTATTGAAATTCGCTTTCTCCGCTTCACGATCCGCCGCATGTTGGAACGCGACCGTGATCGTTCGAGCAATAACCGTCAATACTTGCCCAGCTGCTGCAACGGGCAAAGCAATTGCGATACCTGATTGAATATCCTGTTGACCAACCACCACTAAAATCGTTGAGATCACACTTGCCAAAGCCGAATCCGGCGACTGTGCCGCGCCGATATTCATCCAGCCCAATGCGATCAGCTCCAAAGTTCCACCTAAAATAATTCCCGTCTGCACGTCTCCTAAAATCAAGCCGACCATCGTACACGCAATCAACGGTCGATGCGTTTGAAATTCATCCAACACACTGCCCATCCCGCACACACATGAAAAAAGAAAAATAAGTACAATCTGTAAAACTGATAATTCCATTTTTGTGTCCTCCTATTTTATATTAAGGTAATCATTTTTTTTTAAATGAGTTCGATCTTCAAACCGTATACCATTCCACTATGTTCTTTAACACTTTCTAATGACTTATCTTGTCGTAGTGTTTTTTCACATAATCCAACTGTAAAAAGTGGAACTGCCATCCAATATTTAAAACCCTGCTTCTTTTAGTTTTTCTTCAAAGTTGCCTTTCGGATCGGTTGCAACGACTCGCAAGTCCAATTCCACTCCTGCAGATTCTAAGTTGCGAAAAGCTTCGGCTTCTGTTTGATCGACTGAGACGGCTTTCGTAATTTGTGTTCGTCCAGTTTTGAATTGCATCCCACCAATATTGATGGATTTGATCGGTACGTTTAATTGTACTAATTCCAAAACTTCCATTGGGTTGGTGAATAGGTAGAAGACCGTTTCGTCCGCATATTTCGGATTGTTATAGACCTTCACCGCTTTTTCTGGGTCGACGATATTCACTTTGATTCCTGGAGGTGCAGCTTGTTTTACTAATGTTTTTCGAATGTCATCATTCGCGACTTCTTTGCTGACGACAATGATTCGTTTCGCGCCAGCTTCCTTCGCCCAAACCGTCGCTACTTGTCCGTGAATCAATCGATCATCCACTCGTGCTAATTTGATTTGCATCTTAAAAATCCTCCTCTTCTTCAATCACTTGCTGTTTAAACGCTTTCACTGTATCGCATGGAATACTTGTTGCATGATTCACAATATCTTGCAGACCACTTCCTAACATACTCGCTACCTCTAAGACGATCGGCAGCGACATTCCCGACACGACCTCGATCTCGCGTTCGGGATTTTTCATAGCGACCGCACAACTAGCATTGTATGGGGTGCCGCAAAACAAATCGGTCAATACAAGATAGGATGTCGTATCGTCATCCATTGCCGCCGTGATTTTTTCTTGGATCGTGTCCAAGCCTTCCTCCTTCAAAAATTCGACGGATTCAAAATCTGGCAGCGCGCCAAAAATCATCTCAGCTGAATTCTTCATCTCATGGGCCAACTTGCCATGAGCCACTAAAATTACTTTGTTCATAAAAACCTCCTAGTTCTTATTAATAAACGGATATCCTACCCTCGGGTTTTACCACCTGCCACATTGACGGTGACGCCATCCACATAACTCGAACGGCCAGAAACAAAATAAGCAACAAGATCAGCGACTTCCCTTAATTTACCGTCACGTCCTAAAGGAATAGTTTTCGTATTGCTGTAGCCAGCACGTAATTGTTCAACAGAGATCCCCCGTGTATAAGCGAGTGCTGTTTCATATTCGATCGTGCGTAAACCCGTTTCTTCCATGATGCCGGGCGCGATTCCTACTACGCGAACCCCTTTTTTCCCTAATTCTTTGGCCCACGAACGGGTAAAACTATTGACCGCGGCTTTGGTTGCCGCATAAACACTCTGACCTTCAGAACCTTCCAAACCGCATTCCGATGACATATTGATGATGACGCCGTATCCCTGTTTGACCATCACACGACCGACCGCTTGTCCCATCAGATAGACACCTTTTTGATTGATCGCGATCATTTTATTAAAAATGTGTTCGTTGATTTGGAACTTGCCTTCTTCTGTCATTTCTTCATCAACGAGTAAAGCTGGTATATTGATCCCCGCGTTATTGACCACGGCATCAATCGTTTGAAATTTCGTAACGGCTGTTTCTACCGTTTGTTCAACTGATTCGGGAGAAGTAACATCTGTTTGACTGAAGAACAAATTTTCGTGAGTAAATGATCCGGCTCTCAAATCTGCATTCACAACATTGATTCCCAAATCGCATAATTCTTTGACAATAGCTGCTCCAATTCCTGATGAGCCTCCTGTAACAATGACCGTTTTCCCTTCTACATCTAACCAATCCATTGCAAACGCTCCTTTTAACATTTGTGATTTCCTCTTAACATTTGTTGCACCTTTATATTAACTGCGCAAGAAAACGTTGTCAATAATTTTTTTCAACTTTTTTAAAACAAAATCACAAAAGTGCATAAAATTGACGGACGCAACAAAATTGAATGCCCCCGTTTTTGTTACAAGAATTACTCAAGTAAATAATGAGCTGGCTCCTAATTAAGATCAGCTTGCAGGCCGATCCAATTAGATTTCATTCCCTTTAATTTTGTCGACACGCAAAAAAGGACAAGCTTTTCAACTTGTCCTGCTCACGCTATTTCAGTTTATTCGTAGACTAACTCCATAATTGTTTCTTGCTGTTCTTCTGGAATTTCTTCATCGCTCAAATAATACTCATAAGAGATTCCGCTGAACTTCCCACCGATTTTTCTGATCTCTTCCATCATCGCAAAATACGGCTCCGTCATATCATCGTACTTGCCGACATACAGGTTAGATAATGCTCTGTAAGAAGGTAGAAAATAGCAGTCGCTATCTACTTCCGCAGCATTCTTCACTTCTTCCGCGACTGGGAAGCCAACCTCCATTTGAATCGCTTGTTCATCGAGTCCGCCATTTTCATCCATGTTTTTAAAGGATACAAATGGGGTACTTAAAATATTGATATTTTGTGCCTAAATAAATCCTCCTAGTTTCATAAAGGTTGGTCCAATCACTTGTGGGATCTCCTCTACTTTGACAGTAAAACTTTGGGAAAGAATCCATTGATCAGGTTTCACGATTTGTTCAAATTGCATGCGTATCTCCTCCTCTTTTCTTTATTCTAACGAATCAAGGTGCCAGAACATGTCATATTAAAAATGATTTTCGTAAAAAGCTGACACATAATTCAATACTTTTTCCCGAATCCAGCTAGGCCCTAAGATTTCAACATTTTTTCCCAAAGGCAATAAAAAGCGATACAAATCATCAAATTCCGCGAAGGTTAATGACGCATCAAAACTATTATCCGCATTGTCTTTCCAATCGAAATCCGCAAACTCCGCATATTTTTTATAGGCGATTCTTTTGCTGAAACGTAATTGGACGGTTAGTTGAGGGAACGTTAACACTTCTTCCGGTAATGGGTAGTCGATTGATTTCTTTAAAAGAACATCTCTGATTTGTTTGATTGGAAGCAGCGACCACGACTCTTTTGTCGGTTCCCAAGCTAATAAATACCAGGTCTGATACTTGTACAATATGCGTTTGGGGGCCAATGACAAAAGGCGTGTCTGACCATATTCCGTATGGTAAACGCATGTAATCTCACGATGATTGAATAACGCGTCTTTGATCTGATCGAAGGTCTGGCTGGCAATCTCCGTTTGACTTAGATCGACCTCTAACCATTCGCTCCAATCATAAACCGTCCCCATCTTTTTCAATAAGTCCTCTGTGTCGGCCAAGCCGACGGACTGCAATAAATGCAGCGCTAAAAATAGATCATCCTGCTCCTCTTTTTCAATCAAGGCATTACTAACGTGATAGGTTTCATCCAAAAAGATTCCGCCGTTTCGCCCCTTATTCGCGTAAACAGGAATCCCCGCCAAACTCAATACATCCACATCTCGATAGATTGTGCGAACAGAAACGTGAAACCGTTCAGCCAATTCTTTAGCGGTCACTTGCTTGCGGCTTAATAGAATCAAAATCGTTTGAAGCAAACGAATAACTTGCATAGCTCCTCCTTCTACAATGAACGGATAAAAAAAGATAGGACGAGCCTATCTTTTCAACACTTCTTGAGCAGTTTCTTCTGTTGTGACCAGCACATTGATGTAACGGCCTTTCAACGCACTAGCGATCGCGTCCGCTTTATCGACGGCTTCCGCTACACCGATTCGGTAAGGTGTCCGTTTCAAATCAGCGATATCGATCCCGATCAAACGATCATCCAGGGTATTGTCGATGTGTTCGCCAGCAATATTGTAAAAGCGCGACACCACGTCCCCCACTACTTTTTTCCCTTCTAAATAAGCCAAAACATCTTCGCCATAGAACTGTTTCCAGCTCTCGCTTGCCTTCAAATTGGGAGAGCCGATCCCTAAGACAGCGATATCGATTTTACGCCAATAATCGATCAATTCTTGATTGAACTCATTTTCCATCAGGGCTTTCTTCAACGCCACTGTTTCAGGAAAGGCAGGCGAATCAATCAGCAACGCTCGGCCATTCAATTTCTTCGATGCTTCATAGGTAATCGTGTTTACATGATAATCACTGATCAACCGACCAGAAGGCCCGCCGATCATCGGTACGCATAAAATATTGTCCACGTCATACTGGGCCAGACCTTCTGGAATCGCGGACATCGTTTCCCCCCATGAGAAACCAAAAATCATGTCATCCTTGATGATTTCCGTAAGGTATTCACCGACTCCTTGAGCCAATAATTTATCCTTTTGTGTACGGCTCAAATCCGTTCCGGCTTGAACAATGATCGCTTTTTCTAAATCAAATTTCTCCTGCAGCTCTTTTTCAATGCTGTAGGTTCCCGCCTTATCATAATTGATCGAAATATTGACGATTCCTTCGTTCCGCGAACGCTTCAAGAGCCGGCTGATCGTGCTGCGATGGATATTTAATTCTTTTGAGATCTGACTTTGATTTTTATCTTCTTGATAATACATCTCGGCAATTCGAACCAATAATTTATCTTCTTCTTTTTGCATAGGTTTGTCCCCTTATTTCTGCTGATGTGCTTATCTTTTCCACGAGAAAAAATAAGTCGGATGTTCGTCGCGTTCAACATAGCTATATCACATTTGTGAAAATTGTGAGTCAATGTGATTATAGCGTTTCTTTGACTCCGCTTGCAAGCCTTTTCGCTTATAAAAAAATCCCAAAAGTTCCAACAGGATACTCTTGGGATAAATCTCTTATTCTTTAATACTGCGGATAATGTAGTAGCCTTTGTCCTTCGCCACGATCTCAGCGTTGCCGAAGACTTCTTCCATCCGGCTTTTCGCGCTGGGAGCGCCTTGTTTCTTTTGGATCACGATAGTCAAAGAACCGCCGACTTTCAATAGAGGTTCCGCCTCGATCAAGATTTGATGCACGACTTTTTTCCCCGCACGAATCGGCGGATTACTGATGATCGCCGCATATGTCTCTTGATGCAAAGTTTCGTAAATATTCGATTGATGGATATCCGCTTCGATGCCGTTGCGTTTGGCATTTTCCTGCGCCAATTCTACCGCACGATTATTCACATCGATCATTTCTACTGAACGCTGCGTTTGATGGGCCAAAGCCAAGCCAATCGGACCATAGCCACAACCGACATCTAACAAGGTTCCGTCTGGTAAGTCTTCTGCTTCAAAATGCTCGATCAATACACGCGAGCCGTAATCGACTGTGCCGCGAGAAAAGACTCCGCTATCTGTTACGAATTGAAAATTTTTCCCTGCCAATTCAAACGACCACTGATGAAGATCGTGAGCCGTCTCAGGATTTTCCGAATAATAATGATTTGCCATAAACTTACCCTTCTGCTAATAATTTTTCTTTGATGTCCCGTGCGATCAAAGCCCCTAAGAAATGGTACCCCTCCTCTGAAGGATGGATGCCATCGGCCTTTTGCACGAACTCATTTGGTTTTGGATAGACCGTCATGTGATGGTAAAGATCGATCACATTGACCCCAACTTCGTCCGCGATCTGTTTCGCTTTTTCAGCATAAAGCTGTTGCCGCTCGTTGTCGCCGCTCGGTATAATTTCTGTATTGATATAGCCTGTCGTCAGCAGGATCACTTTTGACGCGTCAAAGGACTCGATGATTTCTCTGATATTCTCGCCAAAATCTTCAAGCGTATTTTTCTGTTTCAATGAATCATTGGTTCCAAAAGAAATTACCACAAAATCGCCTTCTGCTTCCACTGCATCATCGATTCGAGCCAATCCCTCGGAAGAAGATTCGCCGCGTTTTCCTAACTTCACTAGTCCATAACCGGGAAAATCCATTCCGGTCAATTCATTGATGATATGTTTATCTAAAATATCACTAGTCTCACCATTCATGACACCAGCCAGCAAGCTGTCGCCAAACAAAACGATTTTTTTCATAGTTATCGCTGCCTCCTCATGCAAAGTTCCCCTCTATCATAGCACGAAATGTCCGATTTATTCAGTCAAATAGCGTGTGCCAAATTCGGCTCGGGCTTTTTGACTGTACCTCTGAACAAATTCTGTTTTTGCATTTGTATAGGCATCTCGGTCGTGTTCATATTTTTCTTTTAGAGACAGTTTCAGAGTCTCGTATTCCCGCGCGACTTCTGGATATTTTCGCAAATAGTCTCTAAAGTAGAGTTCATCCCAGTCCCCCAACGGCCTTACGTGCAGATGATACACTTTTTTAGCAAATCCAGTAGGCAAATAGCCCTTATTCAAATCCATCGTTTGTTTTACATCATCCTTGATCATTAAAGTCCAGCCCGCTTGCTGCAGCATTACCGAAACCCGATCATGTTCATAACCAGCAGGAAATTCCAGCAAGATGTCCACGATTGGTTTAGCAATCAGTCCTTCTACCGACGTGCTGCCGATATGGCTGATAACTAAAATCTCAAACTCAGAAAACAGCTCTTCTAAATTATGTTTTTCCTCTTCATACCATTCAACATAAACGGGGCTGTGCTCCTTCAAAATGATTGGAAATAACTGCCATAACTCTTCCAAACTCATCTCTTTTAGTTTTTTCATTTTAGCACCTGCTTTCATCAATAAACTTTCTTTTATCATACACTTTTTCGTCAGTCTTCTCGCGTTTTCTTAACTTCTCGCTAGTTTTCTTGTCCGCAACTAAAAAAACAATGAAACTCCTACCATTACGATAGCTTTTTTAGGTTTTTTTCGGCTAAAATGATAGATAACGTTTTTTGTCAGGAAATTATTCGGATTTCTTGGGAAGGAAGCACTTTCTAGTCTGTTTTTTATGGTAGAATAAGCGCAGTTATCAAAGGCTGTCCGCTCTTCTTTGCGCAGATTATTTTAAGCCTAGAGGAAGACCATATGGCATGAAAAATGACTACTTAAGTTGAATAAGGAGGTTATCATGAACGAAAGAGGGAACTATTTTCGGATTGCCCGTGACCAGTGGCAAGATTTCTACACACCGGGAAACACACCGTTGACGCAAGCAGAGCTTGATAATATCAAAAGTTTGAATGACCAAATCTCGATGAAAGATGTGGCCGATGTTTATGTACCTTTATGTCACCTGATCCATCTTTATATGAAGGATTTTGAATCGCTAACTTTGAGCAAAGGGTTGTTTCTGCATCGCTATGTAAAGATGCCGCCGTTTATTATCGGGATCGCCGGAAGTGTGGCTGTCGGAAAAAGTACCACCGCTCGTTTATTGCAAACCTTATTGGACCGCTTATTTAAACACCAAACTGTCCAATTGATCACTACTGATGGTTTCTTGTATCCAAATGCTGTTTTAGAAGAACGCGGAATCATGGACCGCAAAGGATTTCCTGAAAGCTATGACATGGAGCACTTGATCGATGTCTTGAATGAAGTGAAATCCGGCAAAGAAAATATTCCGATTCCAAAATATTCGCATGATGTCTATGATATCGTGGATGGCGAATACGAACTGATCGATTCTCCGGATATCTTGATCGTGGAAGGAATCAATACGTTGCAGCTGCCAGCCAATCAGCAAATCTACGTCAGCGACTTCTTTGACCTGTCGATTTTTGTGGACGCTGATCCAAAGCTCGTCGAAAGATGGTATTTGGAACGGTTTGAATCCCTATTGGATACTGCCTTTAAAGATCCGGATAACTACTATTATGACTATGCTGTCGGCGACCGCACAAAGGCGCTGTCTATGGCAGAAGATGTCTGGAAAAATGTCAACTTGAAGAATTTGGAAGAGTATATCTTGCCAACGAGAGGCCGAGCTGATATTATCTTGCACAAGGCAAAACATCATATCATTGATGAAATCTATTTGCGTAAATACTAGCTTATAAAGAAAGCTTGCTTTCTTTTATAATAAAACTTGAAAAGGGGTAATAATTGTGACAAACGTTTCTACCGAAATGACCAACGTAGAAAAAATCATTGTACTTGATTATGGTAGTCAGTATAACCAATTAATCACTCGTCGTATCCGTGAATTCGGTGTTTTCTCAGAACTTATGAGCCACCGCATCACTGCTGAAGAAGTCAAAGCCATGAATCCAAAAGGGATCATCCTATCAGGTGGCCCAAACAGTGTTTATGACGAAGGAGCCTTCTCCATCGATCCTAAAATCTTTGAATTAGGTATTCCAGTCTTAGGTATCTGTTACGGCATGCAGCTGATCACATATAACTTAGGCGGAAAAGTTGAACCAGCGACAAACCGTGAATACGGTCAAGCAACCTTAGAAGTTCTTTCTGACGATGCTGTTCTATTCGCAGGTACGCCAAAAGAACAAACGGTTTGGATGAGTCACGGCGACTTGGTCACACAAGTTCCTGACGGCTTCGAAAGAGTCGGCACCAGCAAAGACTGCCCGATCGCAGCGATCCAAGACACTAACCGCAACTTCTACGGAATCCAATTCCACGCAGAAGTGCGCAACTCAGAATACGGCAATGAACTATTACGTCACTTTGCCCTAGATGTATGTCAATGCAAAGGCGACTGGAGCATGGATAACTTTATCGATATGCAAGTCGCAAAAATCCGTGAACAAGTCGGCGACAAAAAAGTTTTACTAGGCCTATCAGGCGGCGTGGACTCAAGTGTTGTTGGCGTACTTTTACAAAAAGCGATCGGCGATCAATTAACTTCGATCTTCGTAGACCACGGTCTTTTACGTAAAAACGAAGGCGAACAAGTGATGGACGCTCTAGGCGGAAAATTCGGCTTGAACATTATCAGAGTCGATGCTAAAGACCGTTTCTTAGATAAATTAGCCGGCGTTTCTGATCCAGAACAAAAACGTAAAATCATCGGAAACGAATTCGTTTACCTATTCGACGACGAAGCAACTAAACTTGCTGGTAAAGAAGGTATTTCTTTCTTAGCTCAAGGAACGCTTTATACTGATGTGATCGAATCTGGAACTGAAACAGCTCAAACAATCAAATCACACCATAATGTTGGTGGATTACCAGAAGATATGCAGTTCGAATTGATCGAACCGTTAAATACTCTATTCAAAGATGAAGTCCGCGAATTAGGAACTCAGCTTGGCATGCCTGACTCAATCGTTTGGCGCCAACCATTCCCAGGACCAGGTTTAGGTATCCGCGTCCTTGGTGAAATCACTGAAGAAAAACTTGAGATCGTTCGCGAATCAGATGCGATCTTACGTGAAGAAATCGCCAACGCCGGTCTTGACCGCGATATCTGGCAATACTTCACTGTCTTACCAGGCATCCGTTCAGTCGGTGTTATGGGAGATGGCCGTACTTACGACTACACAGTCGGTATCCGCGCAGTCACTTCAATCGATGGTATGACCGCAGACTTTGCTCGTATCCCTTGGGATGTCTTGCAAAAAATCTCAGTCCGTATCGTAAATGAAGTCGCTCATGTTAACCGGATCGTGTACGATATTACGTCTAAGCCACCAGCAACCGTTGAGTGGGAATAGATTAAAAAATCAAATTGAGTGTAGACATATTTTGTTGCGATAAACACTTAAATGCAATGAACCCCACCAAGATTTTTTTTGTGGGGTTCATTTGTTTATTTTAGTGGTGTTTTTTCTATTCGGAAAAGCTAAAAATTTATGATAGCCCCTTCTTAATTGGAAACAGAATTAACTCTCAGACTGCTACAAGTCAATTTTCTTTTAACGCAACGTGATATACTGTATTTCACATTTTTTAAAAAGCTTGTAAGGTTTCTGTGAAATTTTTCTGAAATAATAATTTAGTATTTGCTTGACTTTTCATTTTTAGGGGAGTAATCTAGCAACAATCAATCGAACAACAAAAAGCAAAGATAAGGACATGATTCCATTAGTATCAACTTTCAGAGAGTGAAGCCTTGGCTGCGAGCTTCTAGTGAGATTTTTTGGAATTACTACCTTTGAGAAATCAGCAAAAAACTGATCGCACGATATACGTTATAATATCGCAATGAGCCAAGAAAATACGTAAGCTAGATGTGTTTCTTGGGAACATGGGTGGTAACACGTTAACTAAACACGTCCCTTTTTAGGGGGCGTGTTTTTTTATATATTTTTTTAACTAAAAAAGAGAATGGAGTTGAACAAGTATGTCAAACAATGAAGTTGAAATCGTATTTCCAAATGGAAGCAAAAAAATGGTGGTGGCAGGAACTACATTGTATGAAGTAGCAAAAGAAATAGATGCTGATGCAGTCATTGGAAGTATTGACGGTACTTTGTCAGACTTGCTTTCTCAAATTGATAAACCCAGTCACGTTGCGTTCTATGGAAAAGATAGCCAAGAAGGTCTAGCAGCAATACGCAGGAGTATCGGTTTGGTTTTCAGTCAGGCGATCAAAGAACGTTATAAAAAAGTGTCCATTTCTGAAATACAGCTCGATGAAAATGGCTTTTTTGTCGATATGCGTCTAGATCAATCACTGAGTATTTTAGAATTTAAAGAGATCGAGCAAGGCATGAAGAAAATTCAAAAAAACAGCGGACTGATCAAAAAACAGGAAGTGATTGTTCGTGAAGCTAAGGAGATTTTTGCAGACAACGACTTACAAGTAGAACTCTTGAATGCTCTACCAGCAGACGATCAAGTATCTATTTACCAACTGGGAGACGTGTTCACTTTTTCAAAAGAACCATTTGCACTAGATGTACATCACATAAAGGACTTCAAACTGTTAAAAGTTTCCGGCGCTTATTGGCAAGGAAATTCAGACAACGAGATGTTGCAGCGAGTGAATGGTGCAGTATTTTCTTCTAAGGAAGATTTAGCTGAATATCTGCATTTCTTAGATGAATCCGAAAAACGCAGTCATCAAAAATTGGGAAAAGAATTGAAGCTGTTCATGTTTTCCGAAGAGGCTCCCGGGATGCCCTTCTATTTATCGAATGGACAAACTGTTCGCAACGAATTAGAAAAATTCTTGCGTGAATTACAAACTAGATATGATTATGACGAAGTGAAAACTCCTTTAATAATGAATGAACGCTTATGGAGACGTTCCGGACATTGGGATCATTATAAGGACAATATGTACTTTACGAAAGTGGATGATCAAGATTACGCGTTGAAGCCAATGAACTGCCCTGGTCACTGCATGATTTATAAAGATGCGGTGCGTTCATATCGTGATTTACCGATTCGAATGGCAGAATTTGGTCAAGTTCATCGCCATGAATTCAGCGGTGCGTTAAATGGTTTGCTTCGAGTTCGTACATTCTGCCAAGATGATGCGCATATCTTCGTTAGTCCCGATCAAATTAAATCCGAAATTTCATTGGCATTAAAAATAATCGATGAAGTTTATAAGGTCTTTGGATTTGAATATTCGGTTGAATTGTCTACTCGTCCCGATGATTTCATGGGAGAGATCGCAATGTGGGATAAAGCGGAAGATTCATTGAAAGAAGTCTTAGACAGCTTGGGCTATAAATACGCGATTAATGAAGGCGACGGTGCTTTCTATGGTCCTAAAATCGATATCCATATCAAGGACGCGTTAAATCGCAGCCATCAATGCGCAACTGTTCAATTGGATTTCCAAATGCCAGAAAAATTCGACCTAAGTTTTATTGATCAAAACAATGAAAAACAACGTCCAGTTATGATTCACCGTGCGGTATTCGGTTCTTTAGATCGTTTCTTTGGTATCTTAATTGAACATTATGCCGGAGCGTTTCCTGTTTGGTTAGCACCAAAACAAGTAGAATTATTATCCGTCGCAGAGAAGCACGGAGATTATGTCGATTCGCTTTATCATGAATTTCAAGAAAAAGGAATTCGAGTATCAAAGGATGTCCGTAATGAAAAATTAGGCAAAAAAATCCGTGAAGCCGAACTAAGAAAAGCTCCATATATCTTAGTCATAGGTGACCATGAGATGGATGGAAACGAGTTCTCTGTTAGAAAACGCGGTTCACAACAAATCCAAAAAATGAGCAAAGATGCCTTCTTCGACCTAGTTGGCAAACAGATAGCTGAAAAGGTGCATAATTTTTAGAGTCTAGCAACAATATAATGGATAATATATTCCAATTCGACTGAAGAATCTGCCAGGAAAACTCTTGGCAGATTTTTTAGTTATCTAAACTCGATCTTCACACTAAACTTCTTACCTCATACACATAACTACCCGTTTCACAATCAAACAATGGTGGTATATAATCAAGATATTAAATAAACAACGTTTTTTATTGTGTTAATAATAAGGAGATAAAATGAAAAAGGGACTTTTTGTTGGAAGCCTAGTTGCAAGTATTCTTTTGCTAGGTGCTTGTCAAAAATCAGATACCGATACAACAGTAAAATCTACAAAACAGACTATTAGTATTGAAAAGAAATCCAGTAGTACATCTAGTACTGTTAATAGTTCCACAGACGACAGTACAATTAGTAAAAAGCAGAAAAATGATGTGTCTGGCGATGAATCAAATACTATAAGTACGGCACGAAAACAGCTAGTAGGAAACAGATTTACCATGGTACCCTCTTTATATGATGGTATAGATGCTAACCAAGCAATGGAAGAAAGCAAAGCACCACAAAATTTAATGCATGATGGTATGGCTGGATTTAACTTTACCAACGATTCTACTGTACGTGTTGAACTAGCTGGCACTTATAGGCCGGACTATGATGCGCCGTACACTCTAACCAATAATATGTTAATTATTGAACATCGAAATATCCCCTATTCCATAAATAATGGAATTATTTCATTCGATTCTTGGACCACAGATTCTAATGGACATAGCATTACTTGGTCTTTCGGTCCTGAAAAAGACCTATATGGAAATAGTTCATCTGAAAACAATTCTGATACAAATGTTGATACTAAGAATCTCACTTCACAGCAATTAAAAGAATGGGTTGGGGCCGTTTTAGACAAGCAATTCAGTATGGGGAGATCATCATTTCCTTACAAGTTATCCATAGAAAATAAAGACGGATATGCTTACGTTCGAGTGAACCACAGCACTCAACAAGTGGACACTATTGATATGTTTCGCATAAATAGTTCTGGACAACTGGAGGAACAAGATCTTTCTAATGGTTACCCGGCTACGTACAAAGTGGTTTCTTCCAAATTCATGGATACCTCAGAAGTTACCGTGATGAATAATTAAAACAAGATGCACAAATTTTTTGTCACTAATTACTATTCAATCTTTTTAAACAAGCAGAATCTAAAGAAAGCAGAACACTTTGAAATAAAAGCGGTTCTGCTCTTTTTTTGTAGTTTTCACCTCCCCTTCAACAAGATATTATTCTTAAAAATTTAGACTTTAGACTTGAATAATTGGCTAGAATACGAAAATATGATTATAGACAACTTTCCGCGCTCTATGATAGAACCAAGAGAAATCTACAGGAGGTGTGCTTTTTTGGGTACCGCAAAAGAGTCATCTAAACAAAGCTATCAGCGTTTAATCAACAAAACCGAGGACTACATCGAGCAGCATCTTTCTGAGCCGATATCGTTAAGTGACTTAGCTAAAAATGCTCACTTTTCAGAGTTTCATTTTCACCGGATCTTTAAAACATATTCCTCAGAAACGTTGAAGGAATTTGTGACAAGATTTAAGTTGGAACGTGCAGCCATCTTTTTATGTGTCACGTCTTCCCTTTCGTTAACCGAGATTGCTTTAAATTATGGCTATACTGATGCGAGTTCTTTTAGTCGCGCGTTTAGAAAGCACTTTGGTCTTAGTCCTTCAAAGTATCGGAAACAGCAAGAAATGACAAGAAACTTTAACAGGGACATGGAATAATAGAGTCATTCTTAAAGAAGACGGAGGACGTAACAATGATTGAGCCTAAGAGTATTACAACAGAAAATTTGGAAGACTTGAGAATCATCTATATTCGTTTTAGAGGAAGCTATGCAGCATTTAGGAAACAGAGTCGAAAGCTGTTCAACGAACTGTTTGAATTTGCGACGAAGAATGATCTCATCGTCGAAAATGAAACCAAAGTGTTAACCATTTACGATGACAATCCATTTATTACGGATGATAAAAATTTGCGAACCAGTGTCGCAATGACGATTCCTAATGATTGTCCTGTACAAGAAACTGGCAACATCTGCCTATCTAGTATTTCAGGAAAATTTGGCGTTGGTCACTTTGAACTATCCGCGAAAGAGTACGGGGATGCTTGGCAGTATATGTATCAAGAATGGCTCTTTAAGGATGAGCAGAAAGCGCGCGATGCCGTGCCTTTTGAATTATTTGTTACTGAGCCGCCGAAAAATTTCAAAGACAAAAGCCTCACCGATATTTATATTCCAATAAACTGAAAGGTTCTTTCATCAAAAACCCCGCTAAGAAAATTCTTAGCGGGGTTCGTTATTAGTTAAAAAACTTCATCATAATCCCATTCGGATCAACGACTATCAAGCTGCCATCTTCGGCCTTGGTGTAATCTATCTGTGTTTCCCAATGTTTTTCTAGACGATCCAACTCTGCTTGGTTTGGCACGGAGAAGCTGAAATAATCCAATCCCAAATCATTTTCTGTCATCGCAGGAATATTTTTTCCTAACCAGACATTGGACCCGATATGGTGATGGTAATCGCCAGTGGCAAAAAATTTGGCTTGATCGCCAAAATTATTTTTCAAAGACAGGCCTAAAACTTCTGTAAAAAATTTCTCTGTTTGCATCAGATCGGCTACTTTTAAGTGGACGTGACCGACAGTTGTTCCCGTCGGAAATCCAGTCCACACGCCATCACCAGCAGCAATCACAGCTTCAGCGTCCATCTCAAGGGTCACGCCAACGATCTCACCATCTGCACGGATGTCCCACTCACTTTGCGGTTTATCATAGTACACTTCGATGCCATTGCCTTCTGGATCATTTAAATACAGCGCCTCGCTATAACCGTGATCACTGGCACCGATCAAGGGAGCTTCAACCTGTAAATAATGAAGCAACGCATTCCCTAAATCTTTCCGACTAGGCAACAGAAAAGCCACATGAAACAACCCTGTTTTTGGTGTTATAGGTAAAGGATTCTGCACTTTATTCAATTCCAATAATACCGTATCCCCAACTCCTAGAATACTTTGGGTTGCATCTTGCTCTAAAACTTGTAAACCAATCACTTCTTGATAAAAATTGGTCATCTTTTCTAAATTCGCTACTTTCAAAGCTACCTGTCCAATGTGAGCGGCGGCATTTAATTGAAATGCGGGAATAATAACTGTCATGGTAAAACCTCCTGAATGATCTCGATTAATTAATCTCACCATATCATCTTACTATTTGTAAGTAAAATTCTCTGCTTATCTTTCACTAGATATCGTCTCAATCAAAAAAGTGAAGCAGCCCTATTTCTCGCAAGAAAGAAGGTCGTCTTCTATTCTTGTTCCTACGATACTGATGAAAAAAAAAAGTAGCTACATCTAAAAAAGAGTTCTTTTACTTTTCTGACCGAATACAACATATTAAGAAAAAGATATTTGAACATAGAAACTCCTGCCTTACAATTTTATTATTTGAGATCTGCTGAACCAAAAAAAGCATGCGATGCAAAATTCACACCACATACTCGACTAAATATCTTTCAAAACTTTTTCCATAAATGAACACTCTTTATCGTTAAAACAATATATCGAAAGAATAAACAAAATCAAATTTCAATTGTTTCGAAGTAGAAAAATCTCCAAAATATTTTCCAGCTATATCAAATGTTCCCTGCTCTGAAGGAGGTAGCGAAAAAACAGTTTTATTGGGCGCTGAGTCTATCATATCCAACGTTATGTCTTTAGATTCTTTTGAATGACTTAATGCCAGCTTCGCGGAATTCTCCTTCTCTATTGGATCAGGATCAGGTTCCTTCAACAACTTCATTTGTGAGGAATTCGAGCGCACCTTAATTTCTTTTATCGCAACTCCAAGTTCAACAGAAGAATTATTGGTAATCTTATACTTGGGCGATTTTACCTTTCCTTTATCTACATCAAGTCCGATAAATTCTGTCTGCGTAGGAACTGTTATATCAACTAGCTCACTATCTAATAAAACATTTACCTCGATTTCCTTTACCGTCTTCCCAATTGTGAATGCAACTTTATACGTACCAGGATTAGCTAGGATATCATTTTTCGATATTTTTAGATTTTTCGTCTCCACTGAGCCAGTATGAATATTCCATGCTTTAGCAAGGCTTTTATCCATAATGATCTCATTTAGAGTGCTAGATGACTCCGCCTTTTTGATCTCACCGACAAACATCGTAAATCCGGCTGCTTGAATCGCGTAATCATCTTTTACCACTGTATTTTCATCCTTAATAAACACAGGTATCGTAATGCTTGTTTTCTTGCCCTCTGGCGTGCTTAACTCTGCCACAGCTGTTGCGGGGCCCATTACTGAGGTATCTGGATTTTTACTATATTTTGCTGTTAGCTCACTTTTATCTCCGTCATACTGAATATTCGTCAATACTTTCATCGCATCAGGTAAAGAACCATTCATATCAATAATCTGTGTCACCGCATCAGCAGTCGCAGCTTTCGGTGAATCTACCAGAAAATGTACTGTATAATCATATGTTAGTTTTTTCCCGTGGTCAGTCGTCTCTTCTACCTGAATGATCCCTTTCGCATCCCCTTGTTTACTCGTATCGGGATATTCAATGAATTTTTTTACCTCTAGACTATCATACTGCTCCGTATCCAAGTACTTCCTGATATTTTTATCTAATTCACTTAGGCTAGTCTTATAATCAATCGTGTGTTTCTTGAGAGCTATTTTATTAAAATTCAATAGTTTGAATCCTTGATCGGTAATTTCATAGTAGTTGTCAGCTTCTACTTTTTTTAGAGACTCATTTTCAGTATAGTATTGTTTTTTTTCTGCTGTCCATGCATGAACGATATCTCCATTATTTACAGGCTGTCTAGTCCACCTTTTTAAAGCTTCCTGCATGAACTCATCTCCAGTGGCTTCAATATGCTGGTTCCCATTTTTATTTAGCTCCAAATGTAACTCGCTCGTGCGCTTCATATCGAACCAATCAAAACTATAATATTTTTCATTTTCAAAATGATTATGGATAACCTTGTTTTCATCAGTATTTCCACCCGAGGCTGTTATTACTTTGGATGAACCTGGGTGTAAGGTAAAAGCGGCTGTTGTGCGGTTAGAAAAAAAATCGATTCCTCCCATTGCTATTGTGCTGCCCCATTTTACTTCGATAATAGATTCAATATCGATATAATTCGATGGATTGCTTTTTAATGCTACACGAAGGTTTGCCGTTTTTTTACCAACTGTATCTAAGTCTACTGGTTTTTGTAGAGTAACGATGTATTTATCTGGAGTAAGTGCTCCACCACCTAATTGGACGTCTTGAACAAAATCAGTTAAATTTAGTTGATCCACTGTGCTCCCTAAAAGAGTTGTACCATTTTTTTCTTTTGCAATGATAGGATGCTCCACTGTAAAAGGAATTGTATAATCATAAGTCAATTTTTTTCCATTTTCAGTTGTTTCTTCGACTTGAATGACACCACTGGTATCACCGATTACAGAGGTATTTGGATGTCTGACAAATTTCTTAACTTTTAGATTTTCATACTCGCTTGTATCTAAATACTTAGACACATTTTTATCTAACTCACTTGGGCTGAGTCCGTAAACAATGGTTTGTTTATCAGGTATCAGTCGATTGATTTTCAATTGTTTAAACCCTAGGTCTGTAACTTCATAGTAGTTGTCAGCAGTGTCTTCTTTCGTTAACTGTTGCTGGTCATTTCCTATAAAGTATAGTTTCCTTTCTGCTATCCACGCACGAACAATGTCCCCATTATTTACAGGCTGTGTCGTCCATCTTTTCAATGCGTCTTGCATGAGCTCGTCCCCAGTTGCTTCAATATGCTGATCGCCATTTTTGGTGGGCTTCAAGTGTATCTCGCCCAGTCGTTTCATATTGAACCAGTCAAAACTATAATATTTTTCATTTCCAAAATGATTATGGATAACCTTGTTTTCATCAGTATTTCCACCCGAGGCTGTTATTACTTTGGATGAACCTGGGTGTAAGGTAAAAGCGGCTGTTGTGCGGTCAGGGAAAAACTCAACTCCCCCCATTGCTATTGTGCTTCCCCATTTTACTTCGATAATAGATTCAACATCAATAAAATTCGATGGATTGCTTTTTAATGCTACACGAAGATTTGCCGTTTTTTTACCAACTGTATCCAAACTTACTTGATTTTGTGAAGTAACGGTGTACTTATCTGGAGTAAGTGCTTCATCACCTAATTGGACGTCTTGAACAAAATCAGTCCAATTTAGTTGATCGATCATGCTCCCTAAAAGAGTGGTACCATTTTTTCCCTTTGCAATGATAGAGGGCTCCATCACCGTAAAGGGAATGGTATAATCATAAGTTATTTTCTTTCCATTTTCTGTAGTTTCTTCAACTTGGATAATCCCGCTGGTATCACCTGATACATGAGTATTTGGATAGTTGATAAATCGCTTAACCTCCATATTTCCATACTCACTTGTATCTAAATACTTAGACACATTTTTATCTAACTCGGCTGTACTGAGTCCGTAATCAATGCGTTGTTTAACAGGTATCAGTTGATTAATATTCAATTGTTTAAATCCTTGATCCGTGATTTCATAATAATTGTCAGCTGTGTCGTCTTTCGTTAACTGCTCCTGACCATTTCCGAGTAAATATAGTTTCTTTTCCGCTATCCACGCACGAACAATGTCCCCATTATTTACAGGCTGCGTCGTCCACTTCTTCAGAGCCTCATCATCAATTTCATCTCCATTTGCTTCCATGTGCTGGTCACCATTTAGAGAAGATTTTAAATGAAGGGCGTTTGTTGAGCTAAGGTCAAACCAATCAAAACTATAATATTTTTCTCCTGCAAATTTCTTATTAATTTGATTTTGTTCATACCTATTTCCTCTTGCAGCAGTGATAAACTTTGAAATCCCCGGATGTACCGAAAAGGCCGCTGTAGTTCGATTAACATAAGTCTCCACTCCGCCCATTGCTATTGTATCGCCCCATTTTATTTTTACATTTGCATAAGTAATCGCATCAATTGTTGGGTCTGCTATTAAATAGACACGAAGTTTGGCAGTATGGGTAACTACACTTGATGTCTGAATAGAGTTTAACAGCTCTACTTCATATTTATCTTCAGTTAATACTTGATCATCGTATCGAACCGCTTTAATAAAATCTTTTAGATTAATTTCATCTATGTTTGTACCCAATAAAAAAGAAGCTTCTTTTGGAGCGACTAGTAGTGGTAAGGCATACTCTTCCGCTCTATCAAGAGTATCCTGTCTCTCGATAATTTCTGTTTCCGGCTCTTCTTCAGGGACCGCATCCAATAATTTTTCTTCCTCTGGTTCAGATTCCACTATTGAGTTTGCCACACTAGATTCTGTACTAGCCATTTCTACATCACCTTGTACGGAATCCATAGTACTTTCAGCAAAAATAATCGGAGAAAAATTCATTGATTGAACTATTAGTGCAAAAATCAGAAAAATTCGAAAACTATTTTTCACTTCTTACACCTCTCTAACTTTCGACTTTCAGTTTTCTTCGATGAAACATGGCCTTTCCCCATAACAAGCAGACAAAAAAACAATAAAGAGAGCAATCCTAAGAAAGATATTTCAAGATAGTTTTTATCGTTTAATTTAGGTAATTTGATCCTGTCCGTCTTTTCCTTATCTACCGCTTTATGAGCCGATATAGCAGAATCATTTATCTCCTTTTCTTCTAATTCTTTAACAAAATGACCTTCAGTTGGTATAACTGCTTCTTCCATTTCGGCAAAGCCGATTACAGGTGATAAAGGACCACCTGCTAATAGAAGAAGCAGAAGTAAAAGCCCATATTTTTTCATACAAATCACTCTAGTTGATTGTTTCTAATTGCAAAACTAAGCTGTAAATAGGTTTTACGGCTACATCTGAAAACTGAAACCCAGCTCCCACATTTCCAGAATAAGTAAAGGTCATTGCATCACCTTTTTTAGTTATTGTTGCCAATTCAGTCACAGCAGCTATCGGTTTTCCTTGCTCAACAACTGGAATTGAAATACCTGCCGCTTTATTCTCAATTTTTAATCCTAATTCTGGGACTTTAGCAGACTCTGCTGTGTTAGTATCTTGAAAATCTTTTACCGAAATTTTTACTCCTTTTGCGGAATTATTCGTAACTTTATAAAGTGGCGCAACAATACCATTAGGAGTAGCATCTGTCTGAGCAAAATCGGTTGACGTTGGAACCATAACATCAATCCAATCCGTTGGCTCTTCTGGATCTGGACCTTCCGGATCTGTAGGATCAAATTGTTTAAATTCACCATTTGCCGAAACAGTCGCTTCTTCAGTTTCAGTCACCTGATCGTACACAGTATTGGGGTCTTCTGCCCCGCCAGTCCAAGCATAGGCATCTATTCCACTTAATGACACCAGTGATAAACCTAACGCAGCATATGCTACAAATCCAGAAATTTTCGTAATTTTCATTTTTCTTCCTCCAATTTTTAAATGAATATCTATCGGCACTATCACTTATTAAGAAACGGATAGTTGTCCCTTTACATTACTTTGACCAATTAAGGCTTGTTTGTCGTTGTAATACATAACCTTACTTATAGTTTTATTAATTCCTTTATCAACTTTTTTACTTAATCTTCCTTGTTCTACATATTCTCCAGGTTGAATAATTCCTGAATCATATATCTTACCGTCGACACCTTCAATAGAAGTAATGACTCTCACTGAATACATATTTTTAGGCGAGTTTACAATCTTTAAAGACAAGTCACCTTTAGTATCCAAAATCATCGTAGGATTCATTTGAATTCGCATATAGTTCTTGTCAGCCTTGTCTTGAAGATACTTTTCTAATTCACTGCTTGATAGTTTTTTTGCAAATTCTCCACTTGGTACATCTGTAGATACCATCGCACTCGGACTTCTATACATGTTTTTATATAGAAGGAATCCTACTACTACGAGCAAAATCAGAATGAGAAATAGTATGATTTTTTTTCTACTCTTCTGCTCTCTAATAGATCCGTTTTCCATTAACTTTCTTCTCCTCCTTTGGATAATCGTTCATGTGCTTTTATCATCAAAATCAATTTTAGGAATACTCAATTTTTCATTTTTCACCTTTAGTATTCCTTGATGCGGCATTAAGTAAAATAAACATTTGTTTTCTTTATTATTAAAAAAAACTAGCTCAATGTGATTAAACTAGTAAAGGAAAGGCAATATTCATCTGTAAAAAAATCAAATGTTTATTTTACATACTCACATCAATAACTGTATGTTACCATGGGATAAGGAGTACTAGCTATCTAGAGTTTTTGTACAACGATATACAATAATTGTATTTGATGAAGGGAGAGGGTTGGTTGTTATCAAATTATTTAAAAAGAGAATTAATGGTGTTATTTTATGTAATAAACAAAAGTGAAACCTCTACTGATGAGATTTCACAAAATCTATCTATTTCTAAAAGAGCTGTAAAAGAGACGATTTCAACGATTAATCAGCATTTTGTTGAATATCAAAATATTGAGAAGTTTATCCTAATTGAAAAGACCGGAATCATTCAAATTCGATCGGAGCTTAAATCCAATGCTGTAAAGGGCCACGATAAAATGTAGGAAAAGGGCCATCGAAAATGTAGGTTAGATTTAAAATCTGATATTCTTTTTCATGAAACCATTCAAGGAGAGTGACTCATGCGAAAAGATGTCTTAGAAGGAGTCTTACGACACATTATGAACGATATTCAACCTAACTATGCAGCCATGGCCAAGCAATATAATTGTGATTACCGAACAGTCAAGCGTTACTATGAAGCTGGAACTAAAGGGGAAGTAGAACAGATCAAAAAGAGACAATCTTCTGCTCCTCTTTTATTAAGCGGTTTTGAAGAAATTATTAAAGATAAAATGGAGTTAAGCTGTTCCGCTTCTTCAATTTATTATTTTATTAAGAAAAAAGGATATCAAGGTGGCTATACCACCGTCAAACGATATTGTCGGAACTATCGAGAAAAGCGTGTAAAAAAGGCAACCATTCGAATTGAAACGACGCCAGGTCTTTCTGCTCAAGTCGATTGGAAAGAAAATATTAAGATGGTGAGTAAACATGGTGAAGTCTTTTACTTCAATCTTTTTCTATATATTCTAGGCTATTCTCGCATGAAATACTTAGAGGTAACCTTTGATCGAACCCAAGCGAATGTCTTCAATTGTTTGGTCAATGCGTTTGAGTACTGCGGGAATGGTGTTCCTCAAGAAATTTGGTTTGACAATATGAAAACAGTTGTTGATAGAAGTAAAAGCCAATTTGGTCAAACCGTTTTTAACGAAAAATTTCGTCAATTTGCTAAAGATGCTGGATTCAATCCGATTGCTTGTCGCCCTTTTCGTCCACAAACCAAAGGCAAAGTTGAAGCTTTAGCTCGTACTGTTAACCGCTTAATGGTCTTTAACTACGAGTTTGAAAATGAGCAGGAGCTAAAACGAATCGTCTATGAGTTTATGAATGACTTAAATAATGAACGTTCTCAAGCAGTGAATAATCATCCCTCTAAGCTTCTTATAGATGAACAATCGGTGTTGCGTCCTTTCAATCGTTTAGAATTAGTCAGATATGTTTCTAGAACCCAACACGTAATTAGAAAAGTTTCCATTGAATCCATGGTCCAATATCAAAACTCAAAGTATTCTGTTCCCGTGAAATATATTGGTAAAGAGGTAACTTTAGATGTCCGTAAGGACAGTCTATTCATTTGGTATGGCCATCAATGTATTCGCTCGCACCCATTAAGCAAAAAAACCTTAAATTATCAACGTGATGACTCTCTTGAGATTCTTCGATCTGATGTCTTCAAATACTTAGAAGACGAAGAGTTGGAGCGCTTTGTAGAAGAAAATTTAGATGCTTACGATGAATTATAAGGAGGCTCATATGTCAAATTACCATCAGTTATTAAATCAATTATCAGATTTAAATCTTACCTGTATCAAAGAAATTTTACCTGCCCATTTAGATGAAGTAGCTAAAAATGAACAATCTCTAGTTGATTCTTTATTTGAATTAACACATCAAGAAATTAGCTATCGTAGAAAGGAGACCCAAAGAAAAATTTTAAAACGGGCAATGTTTCCCTATCATAAACGCCTTCATGATTTTAACTTTGATTTTCAACCCAAAATCAAAAAAAGTGAAATTCAAGATTTAGTGACATTACGCTTTTTAGACACGTATGACAACCTTTTATTCATTGGAAATAGCGGTGTTGGAAAAACTCATTTAGCCGTTTCAATTGGTTTAGAGTGTATTGATAGAGGGCAGAGCTGTTTATTTATCACTAGTACAGAACTGGTTAATCGACTTATCCGGGCACATAAACGTGGGACAAGTGATACCATGCTCAAAAAATATGCGAGCTATTCTGTATTAATTATTGATGAAGTCGGGTATCTCCCCTTCTCAAAAGAAGGATCTAACTTACTGTTTCAACTAATTAATATGCGATACGAAAGAAAATCAACGATTATTACAACGAATATTCCTCTGTCTCAATGGTCCGAAATTTTTGGTAATAAGAAATTGACTAATGCTTTATTGGACCGATTGGTCCATCATTCTAAAATTATTCAAATTACAGGACCTTCCTATCGAATGAAAAGTTATAGTGAAACGAAAGGAAAAGAAACGAAACGATAAAGAGAAAACTACCTACAATTTCAATGGCCCAAAACCAACATTTTATTATGGCCCTTGACAGGGAGTTACGATAAAGGAGATATTTCGACCAAAGGTATCTGTTGATGTATTTTGATAAGTATTAGATTCATCTCGCCAAGTACTCATCGAAATACCCCCGAATTCAACTTGCGGACGATCATGGTACCCTGTCAAAAGATTCTCATCTTTATAAAGGAATGCCCCATTAGCTAGAGAAACAATTTTTTGTGAAGGGGAGTTCAAAACTCTATCATTATCGACAAATTTAGTATAGTTATATGATTTATCATAATACCAAGTCTTTATCAGATAATAATAATCGCCTACTTCGAGTTTCTTAATATGCCTTCCTGGTAATAAACGAAGGTTTGTATAATAAGCATAGTGGAAACTATGATCAGTCCAAACGGGAGGATAATAAAATACGGATCCCATGTCAAATAACCCATAATTATGAACATAGTGGCCATTTGTTGAAGTTATCAAAACATCTTTTGTAGATACCCCACCTATCTCCAAAAAATTATTTACCACGGTTGGCTTACTAGACTCCTCCTTAAGATCTACTAGTACTTGTGCATCTTTATATGGTGTCCCGTCATATTTTTTAATATCAAATTCAATACCAACATGCTCGTTGAAGGGGATGCGCGGAGCTGCCTGTACTTCTTGCGCAATTCCTATAATACTTGAAATCAAAATTAAAAAACCAATCTTCAAACCCCATTCTTTTAACATCTTCATACCTTCTTCCTCCTATTCTTTCTCAAATAGAAGAAAACAAGGATAACCATTCCCATACCTAGCAGAGCAATATTCTTACTGATAAATTCTCCTGTTTGCGGTAAGACTTTTCTGGCAGTATCGGTAATATAATCCCAATAGCCTCCGCCACTGCTTCCAGCTCTAGTATTTGTTACCGGTAAGACTTGCCCTTTCCTACTAGATTCGACAGTGGAGCTTGAATCTGTTGTAGGACTGGTGCTACTTGAACTAGTAGTTGAAGTTGTCGTGCTAGTTGTTGGTTCGGTCGAACTGCTTGTACTAGTGGGATCATAAAATCCGACACCAACTGGTGATTGTCCTTCATGACTTGCTGCTAATACCGACGCACAGCTGACACTTAGGCAAAATAGTACGGCGGCTACATAAAACCCGATTTTTTTCTTCACTCGTCTCCCTCCTTCGCTTTCTTTCGCTTGATGAGACGTAACATTAAGAACAGCACCAGAATCACAGTCACTACCAGCACGCCATAGAATGTCTTCGTCCACCATTCAGGGATAAACACGCGAAAGGCTGTTTGTTTATTCATCTTCTTCGCCATTTCTCTGGTGATGGTGAAATCCTCTTTGAAATCCCAGCTTTTTGTTTCCCCTTTGATTTTCCCAGTGAAGGTATAATCACCTGCTGCGACCTCTTGCATTCCCCAATCAATTTGAAAAGGAAAGATCGAGTTCGGCGCTATTTTGACCGGTTTGACGGCATGCTTCGCAATTACTTTATCGCTGCCCTTTTTGGTGATTTTCCCTTCCGCTTCTAAATTCTCCATTGCTTCAGGATGAGGATTTTGGATCAATGCTTCAAGAACCTTACTGCCATAATCAACTTCCGGTTTTAATGAAGACAATTTCAACTCCGTTTCTCCATAAATCGGCGTATTCGCATCCTCTGTCAAAATCATCCCGATCGCGTACCCATAGGTGTTTTTCACTGACATACCTTGATCCGCTTCGTCTTCTTTTTCATCTTTCAATGAAATGCGGATACCTCCCAAAGTGATGCCGGAAAACGGTTCAGCAGGAACATTTATGTCAATCTCGGCTTTGCCTTCCGAATAGGCCTCCACACTGACTTCCTTATTTTTAGGTTTAGTAATCTCTGTAATCGGCAGCTTCATACTTTTATCGGCTGGCTTGTCTCGTTCATCGTAGGTGATCAACCCATTTTTGTTGGTCGCTGCTCGAATGACCTCTACTTTATAGGTTTGTTTCTCCGCAGAACTATTGAAAATCTTGACTTCAACCGTTTGTGCTGCTCCCGGTTGAACCAACAAATGATAGAAACTGATTCGATCATTGATCTGGTTTTCAGGTAGAACACCCTGAACGGTAAAGCCTGCTCGTTTCTCATTTTCAGTCATTCCTTGCGTTTCACTCGTCTTCTCGGCATAAGCGGTTCCACCGAAAAAGGTCAATGCACCTAGCAAGAGACATATGATAACTTTCGTCTGTTTCATCCGGACTCCTCTTAATAGAAATAGGTTGAAAATAATTGGCTCATCTTCAACCTATTTTTTCTGTCTAATCTATTTTAAATCGAATCGGTTAATGTCCAGTCAATTGTACCCGTATACTGTTCACCTGCAGCTACTTTGTTCATTGGTATTGCTGGAATCTTTAAGTTGATAGTGGTAAATTCTCCTTGCCAATAGCCCTCCCCACGACCATCCGCATCGCCAGGATTCGTTTCTCCAGAGGCGCTCATAATTAACGTACTTGCTTTTTTCAATTCTACTGATGTAGTCATACTATCTGGTGTGTGCGCATCAAAACTAAGAGATGTTGGTGTTGATGTCCATGGATTCGTTGGCGGTGTTGCGGGTGTCAACTTATTGATCCCTTGAGTCATTGTAATTGTTGCCCCATCTAATTTTTTACTCGCGCTAACCGCTAAATCGCCCGTTAATTTCGCTTCCAATCTCCAACCAGAAGCACGTGTCCCACGAACATCTCCAACCGCAAAATGTTTCGTTGCAGTATTGGTGCCGCCCGTCCCGCCTGTGTTGCTGGCCGGAGTGCCTTCCCAGTTCGTATCAATCGGAATGATTGTATCTGTCGTAACAACACTTGTTGGTACTGCTGTTTCCGCGAAGTTAAATTCTTTCGGTACATATAACAAACCAAAATCACCAGTTGGCGGAGTAACCGGTGGAACAATTGGTGGATCAATCGGAGGAGTAACTAATCCTCCTGACTTAAACTTTATTGACCCATTCGACTGTCCCTTATAATCTGTTGCTTCTGCCGGTGATGCAGTAGTAACCAAGATGCTGCCCAAAAGTGCTGTGCTCAATAAACCCGTTACTAATTTCTTCTTATTCATCTCTTTCTCTCCTTAAAATAATTTAATTTTGTATATCAAAAATGTACATACGATACATTTGATACTAAAATAAGAACAATAGGTAAAATTCTAAGCTGATTCAAGATTTCTTTTCCAGTTTTGATTAAAACTAGGAATCGGCCTATAAACGTTGATATAACAACGTTTATCTATAGTGATTGACGGTAACTGACGGCTTTTGGCTTTGTTTGTGAATTTTACCGAATTCTTTTTTATAATTTTTCGAAAAAAAAATAAATTATTACTTAATAATCTTTAGTAAGCGCTTACTTTCGGAGAGCAAAAAGGAGTACGCCAATAAAGGGAAATTCTTTTAAAAAAACGTTCGCTATTTATTTATGTTGTCTATTAGCGATCTCCATTCGGTAAATATCCTCTATCCGCTGCTCCATCATTGAGTCTGCATAGGTATCTAGGGTTAGCTTTGTCGAAGCGTGTCCCAGCATTGCGCTAACAGATAGGATATCGCTTTGTACTTCTAAACAACGTGTCGCAAAGGTATGGCGTAGTTGATGGAAATGAATCTCCTCTAATCCGCATTTCTTTCGTAATTGATGGAAATGATAGGTTAACAACCGTGGTTCCATTGGATGATTGTTTGTGGAGAATACAAATCTCCCTTTGGCTCGTCGTTGGTGTTTTAATAGTTCTCGTCTTAATGATTTACTCATTGGAATTGAACGTGTACCGGAATCGGTCTTGGTAGAACCAATGACTAATTGTGTTTTTTGATCTTTCAGGCTTAATGCGATTCGCTGATAAGTACGATTCACATGGATTAAGTTACGATCAAAATCAATATCGCTCCATTGTAAAGCAGCGATTTCTCCGATCCTAAGTCCTGTATACAATGCTAGATAAGTTGGTAAGCCGTGATCTTTCTTCTCCTTTAACGCCATTTTCTCAAGGTTGGATTGCTCCTTTTTGGTTAATGAGCGAATTTTCTTGTTACTTGCTTTTGGCAATTTAATTGATAAAAAGGGATTCTCCTTTACCTTATTTTTTTCTTTCGCATAGCTTAAGCATTGGTTCATGACTCGTAAAATTACCTGCATCGTAGAAAGCTGCAATCCTCGTTTAAACCATTCCGTGACGACTCTTTTTCCGATTTCTTCGTTTAACTCATTTAAATAGAAATGCCCAATAAAGGGAAAAACGTAGTTAAATAGTTTATATTGGTACGAACTATACGTAGAAGGTTTTACCTCTTTTTGTATTTCTTGTAACCAAAGTTTTCCCCATTCCTCTAGAGGAATACAGGCATCCCCGTAGATTTCTTGCTGCGTATGATAGTGGGCTTTCAATGAATAGAGTTTGATTCGTACCTCTTGAAAAGCTTTTCCATAAATGTAGCCATATTTGATCTGTCCGTTGGTTTTATAGCCCTTTTTGTAGCGGCCTTCCCAACGTCCATCCTTTCGTTTGTAAATATTTTCTCCTCTTCGCATAATTTCTTCCTCCTGACGGCTTAATTGACGGTAAATATCTCGTTACTTTAAACGATTTCAGCTCTAATCCACTTCTTTTTAATGTGATTCTCTGTTAATAGAATATTAAAAATGTCTTTTTTTAATAAATTAAAACTATATATTGATTATTCTTATGCGTTATCATATAATAAAAACAAATCAATTCATTTTTTTATTAGATAATTGTTTTTTAGAAAGAATTTTATTCCTAGTTTTAATCAGACTATGTAATAATTTAAATGAAAATAACATCCATAGCAATCAAATATCACCTAAATAAATGAAGGCATTTTCTCTAAAACGTTGAGAAAATGCCTTTTTTCATGTCAAAAATAGTTTTCATATTTTTTATAAATAAAAATAAGGATTAATTTTTCTATTTTATTTAATAATTCGCAAAAGCCGTTTTTTTGTTTTTCTTTTTTTCAAATAAAAAATAACACCATCTCAAAAAAATTTTTTATCGTATAGTTGTTTTAGAACCACAATTAAGCGCTTTTATAAGGAGGAGTTAAAATGAATGAAATTAATATTGAGGATATTTTGGATTACAGATGTTGGAATCCGATGTGGGACGCTTTTCTTTCTGTTACGGATATTTATGATCCATTGGAGATTCAGGAGATTATCTGCATTGTTCCCATGCCTGATCGCTCGGGTGTACTGATCATTTCTGACAGCGGTTTTTATACTACAAATGAAACAGCTCTAAATGCTTTAAAGCAATTCTCTTTCGCTCACTGTCTTCCCGAGTACCCTGTTCTGTCTTCTGTTCTTAAAGATATTGGTGCCTTTGGGAGATACAAATTCCCCTGGGCTTGTCCGAATTTTACCTTGTGTCCATTAGAAGGAGTCAGACAAAGTATCTGGATCAATCCCCTCAAAATAGAAAATATCTATGAATTGGGCGGTCTTCATTATGCGCAATTGTTGAACGGGATAAAACTGATGGTGCCTGTTCAACGCTACTATGCTCTTTTACGGTCTGAGATTGCTTGTGGAGTCTTGGCAGCGATTCGCCAAGATACCTCTGATCTTTCTAGTCGGCCGATGGACTACTTGAAGATTCCCAACACTTCCTTTGGACGGAGTCTGGTCAAACGTCCCTTACTTAAAAAGTTTGTCACCTGTAAATATGAGATTCATCGCCGCTACCAACGCGCACGCTTCCTTCATTATTTCGAAAAATTAGAAAAAAATCCGCAAGATCTTCATTGGGAAAATTGGCAATAAGGCACACAAATAGCTGGATGACTCGTTCATCCGGCTATTTTTATATCCTTCAGCCCCTTTTAGAAGCAAAACCTTCACTATACTTCTTTTCGCTGAGACAAGTCAAAGACCAATTTCGATTTTGACTGTCCAACTTCGAACATTCGAAACGAAAACTCAACGTTTCTAAGCCCTAAACGTTCGAAATTGAACCGTTGAGATCGAAATTGCGGTTCGATTTATTTTTTTAAATCCGCTATCTTTTAGTCACCGGCCGGAACAAAAATACAAAACATGGAGGCGTTGAAGAATGATTCAAAAATTAGGCACCAAATTACAAGTCCACCTATCACAACTAGGCGTACAGAAATTAAAGAAAGTGACTTTCCAAAATATCGTCGATGATCCTGACGAAAATGAAATCATCACATTAGGTGAGATCATGAAAGATTTAGACAAAGACGGTACCTTGCTCGATGGCGTGATCGTCACTAGTCAATCGCGAGTAACGAAATCAAGTAACTAATTAGAAAAAAAGAGGAGGAAATAAACGTGAAGAAAATTGTAGCGATCTTTAAAACCAGCGTCGGCCGCTCTCAAACATGGAGCTACGCTGATCCTGGTGAAGGCAAATCAACCGAAGAAATTCGCGGCATCTTAGAAAGATTCACTCTGCTGCATCTATTTGAAAAGGACGGCGAAAAGCTTTTTAACGAAGTCGTCAGCGCCAAGTATGTCGAAACTGTGGAAACAATTATTTTTTAATCAACAGCATTTAAGGAGCCGCGGCGCAGCAGCCGTGCTCCTTCCTTAAAAGGAGGAGGAAAATCTATGAATGAGCAGCTCTTGTCGTGCCGACAATTGTTTAATTTGAAACCAAAGACCTTAGAAACAAGAATCACCAATTTTTATAATCAAACTCAAAATAGCAGTTTAACGATCCAATATATCCTGACGTTACGCGTGAGATATCAGCTCGGTGCGCAAGAGTTTGCTCACATTTTGAAGGATCTTGTCCGCTACCTGTTCATGAATACCAAAGCGACCCGGACTATGAAGCGGTTCTTTTACTACTTCCAAGATTACTTCATGGCACCGGAATGGCGTTCACTGCGTTTACGATTATTCACTGTTAGAAGTTTTGGTGAGAAAGTTATGTCCATCGCCCGTTCCTTAGTCTCAGCTGTCCGTCCTGATGAAACAAACGAACCTTGATAGATACGAATGACCTGCGCAAAGAAAGATAGAGAGGAGAATAGGCAATGGCAAACTTAATCGTGACCTTCCTGAACGGGGAAGGAAAAAATCATGACTGGACGTACAAAGATGTGGACACTACTTTGTCAGGACCAGAGATCAAAGAAGCTTGCGAACTACTGACGAACTTAGATATTTTTGAAAAAGATGGCGTAAAACTATTTGATTCTGTGGTTACTGCCAAGACTGTAACGACCATTGAAACAACGATTTTTGATGATGAGGCGGAGCAACCGATCAGCAAGAAACCAGCTATACCAAAAATAGCGCCTTTTCCACACACAGAACCTGTGGATAATGTGGAAAAGTCTGGGGAAATCTATTTTTACAAAGCGACCCCTGTGGATAAGGTGGGTATAACTCCAGAACCTTCTTCAGAACCGAGAATTAGCCCCTATTTATTAACAAAAAATGCGACACAAATCGGAGAAATACGCACGATAAATATTGAAGAAGATTCTGCTGAAAGCCCTTCAGATCAACCGCCACCGCGGCAAGCCCAAGACTCGGTGAGAACTAAACCCAGTCTGCTCAATTGGTTTCGCAGAAATAAAAATAGGAATAAGGACGACCCGGATATTGACTCATAAAGCGTGGTTTCCCCATGATTTCCACAGCTAAATTCTGCCTTTCTCTAACGAACTGCGCGTAGGTACCCGCTCACGTCGTCACCCTCCAGATTGATTGGAGAGGAGGTGATGAAAACTTGAGTGAGCTCATGCGATATGTCCTCGCGCCACTCTTTGTGGGGCTGATCATTGCCCTCGTCAACCACTGGTTGAGCGGGCATGATCCGTGACGACTGAAACGTAAATACACCTGCGGCCATTTTCGCCGCAGGTGCTTACATATAGAATGGAAACAAAAAAGAGAGCATCTGCCCTCTTTTCTATTTCTCAGCTTATCGTTTTATTAAGGTAGGTTCGATCATGATCTTATCTTTTCTATTTTCGATAAATTGCCGAAAGGCTTCACGACCGCTTTTCGACAGATGATAATCAATCGTTGAAAGGTTCAGAAGCTTGCTGGCTAGTAGATTGTCCTGCCCAATGATCAGCGGGGTCTTTTTGCCGCGGTAAAAATCATAGATGCCCGCGCTGACTTCATCGCCGTTTGTGAGGATGCCGTCTACTTGATTGTTCTCATAGAAGAATTGACCGGCTCGATAGCCATCTTCATAGGTCCGACAGTTGCGCACAACACTTGATTCATCGAAGGAGTCGAAATTGGCCTTCGCTAACTGTAAAAAGAGCTTCGTACTATTGCTGTAGCGTTCATTTCTGCCCACGGTCATACCGATCTTTTTGATGTTGTGTTCAAAGAAATAGGCCATCGCATCCATGAAGGCTTGCTCTCGATCAATCGAAACACTCGCTACCTCTTCATCCGGGACCGATTCACAAAAGATCAATGGTCCGTATTGCTGGTATTCAAGTATCTTCTGTAGACTATTTACCTTTGAAGTAATAAAGAGGCCATCGTATTGTTTGGTAGAGAAATCCTCCAAGTAGCTCAGTTCTGTTTCCCGATCATAGTTCGTAGGCAAAAGCGTGACCTTATAATTGTGTTTAAAGGCTTCTTCGGCTATGCCACTAACCATCTGCTCAAAATAAGGACGCTGGAGGGATGGAATGATCACCCCGATATTGTAGGTTTTCCCGATGCTTAAATTTCTGGCGATCGAATTCGGACGATAATTCAGCTCTTTGATCAGCTTCAAAATTTCCTGTCTTTTTTCCTCATCCACATAGGGATAATTGTTGACGACACGGGAAATCATCGTGGTCGAATATCCTGAAAGCTTGGCCAATTCATTGATCGTTACCATAAACAAACTCCTCATCAAATAAGTGATAGTCTTTTTAGCGCGTTAAAAATACCGTCATCATCGTTCGTATCCGTGACCATATCCGCGCATCCCTTTACCTCCAGCGAAGCATTGCCCATCGCCACACCGATTCCTGAAGCTTGCAGCATTTCCCGATCATTCAAGCCATCACCAAAAGAGACAATATCTTCTTTTACAAACCCCATCTGTTCAGCTAACTCCAAGATAGTCGCTGCCTTTGACACGCCAGCCGGAATGATGTCCACCCCAGCTTCATGCCAGCGAACAAAGTCAAACTTAGAAAAATGCGGTTCGATCTTCTGCTCCACCGTGTGATCGTAAAAGGCCAGAACCTGGTAAACAAGTTCTTCTTTTTTGTCGTGCAGAGGTGGCAATGATCCACCGACATAGCTCATAGCCTCGCGCATTTTTCCCAAATCAAAACTAGACACACGATGCAATTGATTCAAGGTAACAATGACCGAGTCTATCTCTAGCTGAGAGAACTTGTCCAATAGGCTAAACAGATCATCGGCGGCTAGTTCGCTGCCGAATGTTTGTTTATGTTCAATGAATCCGATCGCACCGTTGCAGACGATATAATTTTGAAAACCCAGCAGCTGAATAATCGGTTTAGCGTACAATAAACTTCTGCCTGTCGCTACAAACAAGGTATGCCCTTGCTGCTTCAACCGCGTCAATGCTTCAAGTGTGGAGAAAGGGACGTTCTTCTTACTCCCTAACAGTGTACCATCAATATCAAAAACAACCATTTTTTTCTTCATCGTCGAAGCATTCACTCCCTATCCCTACTTTCCTAGCTGAAAACCAGCGCCTCTTTTAAATAAGACACGACATGGTTCCCATAATCAATAAACGTATACCAGTTTCGATCATAAAAAATGGCAAACTTGCTGACGCCCTTTTCCTGTATGATACAAACATCGTCAATCTCGGACAAATTGATCCGCCGTTTGATGTTCTTAGCAACCATTCCCTTTGGCTTTTCCAGCAGCAGCGTATTTCCCACAATCGCTACTGAAACATAATAATAATCAATGCCCAACATGTCCGTGATTTCTACTACTGAGTTCATCTGAAACCCTCCTTTTGTCTTCCTGCTACTTCTAGTCTAATTTATGAAACCCATTGCAATGCAAGGGAGTTCACGACACTTTTTTCACTTTGCCTCGAACCATATAAAAACACCTGCGGCTTATGTCCCGCAGGTGTTGATTATCTATGATTAGTTTTTCTACAATTCTTCTTTCAATTTTATCGGGACATATCGTTGCATTTGTCTATAGCCTAGTCCCTTTTCGATATCTTGCTGATACTCATTTTCCTCATCTAAATAAGGCATGTTGAACATAAAGCTGCGCGTCGTATCAACCTCGAAGTTTGTACTTTCGACCCATTGAAAGATTTTGTCCTGAACTTTTTGGATACTCTCGTCGTCCTCATCAATGCTGACTGCCATTGCATACAAGCCGCCAGGAAAATCAATCAGTTTAAGCGGATGCACATCTGCTTCGCTGACCCCGTCTTTGACTGCGCAGATCATAGTAGCCTTGTCTTCATTTAGCAGCATAAAATCTAAACAATCAAAGATCACCGGACGATATAAAGGAAAATGCTGCCATAGCTGGAACATATAACCGCCCTTTTTAAAGATGTCTTCAAACGTTTGTTTTCCCGATGTTACCGCTCTAAACGGAGGAATTCTTATAACCATCACGTCTGGAACTTTTTTATCCAACTTATCCGTAATTTCGATCAAGCGATTGATGTTCGCCGGCTTTCCAATATAGTCTACATTGACGATTTGTGTCTCTATATCTTTTGCCTTGTCATATAATTGCTTGATATCCGCATTATCAGAAAAATTCATTCGTTCTATTTCCTCGATAAAATCAAGCACAATCGTTTTCAATTCATTCAGTAAAGATACCTCATCATCGATATTCTCTACTTTTTTCCCTAATACTTCTAAAACAACATCAGATCCAGATGCCTTAAAAATCCGCTGAATATCCTTGATACTGATATTCAATTTTCGCAAAATAAGAATTTGCTCGATTCGCCTAACCGCACTTTCGTCGTACATTCTATACGCCGATTCCTCGCTGCGAGTACTGTTCAGTAAGCCCATGTCCTCATAATAGCGCAACGCCCGTGCTGTGATATTGTACTTACTGGAAACGTCCCTGATCTTCACTAAATTATTCATCCTTCATCTCCTCTTCCCATGACCTGCTTTTATTATGAACTCTTACCCAAAGGAAGAGTCAAGATTTTTTTGGTAATGGGTCTGAGGAGACCTGCTACATTCGCGGTGCGACAATCTTCCTCTCCCTTAGATTGTCTCTGCTCAAATTTATAAACCCTGTTGCACTTCAAGTGGGTTCTTTTACGTATCTTAGAGTGAAAGAACTTTGAACACTGCTGATAGGCCATGCTATAATTGAGGCGAGAAAAACCATTCAGCATGTAAGTTTTCTAGCTGAAAGGTGTGAAAGAATGCAAACATATTTACCTACGAATGATCTATTATTCAAGAAGATGCTGACCTCTGAAGATTCCCCGCATATCCTAAAAGCTTTCGTCAAAGACCTGCTGGGCATCGAGTTCCAGACACTTACGCCAAAAGAAACGTATCATATTGACAGTTATAAAAAATCGTTTGAAGAAATGGACCTAATGAGAACAGAAGTGGATATTCTAGCCACTGGAGAAGATGGCAGCCACGCGACAATCGAGTGCCAGATTCAGCCGCACGCTTATTTCTGTGAACGCTCGCTCTTTTACTTGGCCGAAGCTTTTTGCAGTCCCTTTGGCAATCTCGAAACAAATGACTTCATCCGAGACAATAATTTTTCCGCCTTGCGCCCGGCCTATGGAATCAATATCGTTGATTTCCATTTATTCGATCAGAAGCAAGATGCCTTACAAATTTTTCGTTTATTGAATGATCAGACTCATCAATCATTTCTTGGAACCAATAAAAAGGAGCTGCTGATCCTATGCTTCTTCGGCTTAAAAAATAAAAATAGAGAAAAGCAAAGTGCTATCTATCACTGGCAGTACTTCTTAAAGACTGGTAACGTTCACGATAATGCCTCTGACTATATTAAAGAAGCCAAACGCAAAGTCGATTATTACACTCTTGGAACGGAGGAAAAAGAAATGATCATGAAAATCGATAAATCAAAAGCCATTAATGATGCCGTGATCTCCACCGCTCGGATGGAAGGAATTGAGAAAGGCCATTATGAAGTAGCGCTTAACTTAATTAACATGAATTTTCCTATAGAACAAATAGCCAAGGCTACTGACTTGCCTATTGAGGAAATCAAAAAGCTCAAAGATTCCCGTGATTAGCTTCGTACACCTAAATTTCGAGTTTGGATTATCCCTTGTTCTTACTCGCTGCTTCTTCTAAAATGAAGGTATCAAAGCAAAGGAGGTTCTTGTTTGACTAACTTGTGTTTATTACTGGTGATTTGCTCTTAACTCAGATGAAAAAATTCATTTAATAAGGAGAGCAAAACAATGAACATCACTATTCGAGAAACAACGTCGGAAGATAACGAAACCATCTATCAAGTCGAAAAACGTGCCTTCGGAGAATTGGACGAGGCGGATCTGACTGAGAAGCTATTAGCGGATTCCAGCGCAAAACCACTGCTGTCTCTTTTGGCCTACGATGAGGATAAAGCGGTCGGTCACATCCTTTTTACGAAGGCCGTGATTGCGAATCAAGCACAGCTTTCCGTCATGATCCTTGGTCCATTAGCCGTTGTACCGGATTATCAGAAGCAAGGAATCGGCGGTCTGCTGATCAGAGAAGGCCTGCGTCTGTTGAAAGCTGAACAGGTTGAGCTAGTCTTTGTCTTAGGACATATCGACTATTATCCAAAGCATGGATTCAAACCCGCTTTGCCAATGGGCTTCCAAGCTCCCTACCCTGTTGAAAAAGGAAAAGAAGATGCGTGGATGGTTCAAGCTTTAGACTCTGATTTTCCAATTGATCAGTATGCTGGAACAGTGCGTTGCTGCGATGCCTTTATGCAGCCGGAATATTGGAGAGAATAGAACGTTCAGACCCTTATACCAAACTTTGGTATAAGGGTTTTTCTTTGCAGATTCGCGGGAATTTGAGTATAACTGAAGAAAATAAACCCTCGCGAAAGTGTGAGAAAGGGAGACCATAAAAAATGTATTCATTAGTTCCCGAAAATATGTATGAAATCGAACAAAAGTTGAACTATCTAAGAGGCGAAGGCAAAGACATTACCGAAGAAGAAGTGATTCGCCAAGCTGTGCTGGATAATGGGCAGCAAATCCTTGATGGCGACCTAGAAGGACCCTATTGGAAACTAAAATGGCAGCCGGAAGATCAGACCCTCGCTGTTTTTGACATCATGAACAAAGAGGTCGGTACCGTCAGCAGCTTGTCGGGGTCATTCATCGAAGACTATCGTAAAAGTGCGCCGAATGTGATCCGTCAGCTTGCAGAAGAAATCCAAAAAATCGTTAATAATAATTAATACGCAAAAACCAGCTAGAGCAATTATCTAGCTGGTTTTTGTGTCTCTTTTATCCATTATTCGAACGAACAAATACAGCGACTACCACGACTGAGATGACGGTGAATAGTGCCATCAGCCAAATCTCCGTTTGAAAGTTGTTCGTAATTGAGACGATCAAGGACAAACCGATTGGTCCGCCTATTTGATGCATCGTATTGGTCACACCGCTGGCGATACCCGCCAGTTCGGGCGGCGCTTCATGGACACCCGCTGAGGTAACTGGTGCCAAAATCAAGCCCTGACCTAAACCAAGTATCAGCATCGGAATAAGAATGGCGGCCCAATAGCCATTCGCTGTATTAGAGAATGCCAACAGGATTAAACCGACCGCCAAAATAATCTCCCCAACCAATAAAATCTTATTATTGCCAAATCGAGCCGTTAATTGCGGCAGCTGCATCGCTACGATAAAGTTCACGATCGTAAGCGGCAAGAAAGCCATCCCTGATTGTAAGGCAGAAAAGCCGTACTGACTCTGCATCATCTGCGGCAAAAAGAACCAAAACGGCAGCATCGCCATCATGAATAAAAGGCGCGCCACATAGGCGCCGGAGCGTATTCTATTCTTAAATAGTGATAATGGCAAAAGCGGGAAAGACGTGCTTCGTTCATGCATAATGAACAGTCCTAGAATAATGATCCCCGCAAGGACGAATAGCCCCTTTCCTTCAGTGAAACCATAGATAACTCCAATCAAACCTACAATCGATAGAAGACTTCCGAGGTAATCGATCGTTTCTTTTTTCCTTTCAGAGTTCTCCACAAATCGTAAAGTCAGGAAGAACAAGATCAACGTAAAAGGTACATTGATCAGAAAACCTGCTCGCCAAGAAATGAGACTCGTCAGGCCACCACCTACTAATAAGCCCACACTCGAACCGATCCCAGCCGTCGCGCCATAGTACGAAATGGCCCGTTGCCGCATATTATTTTTATAAGCATCCATAATCAAGGCTAAGGTCGTTGGCGCAATAATGGAGCTGCCGATCCCTTGCACAGCCCGCATCGCGATGACCATCTCCGGTGTTTGAGATAATCCGATGATCAATGAGCTGACCCCAAAAATAATCAGTCCAACTAAAAAGATGCGTTTTCTCCCTAATAGATCTGAGAGGCGCCCGCTTAAAAGTAAAAAGCCCCCAAACGTCAGCGTGTAGGCACTAGATACCCACGAAAGCGCGGCGGCAGATAGCCCTAAACTCTTTCCAATCTGTACAGAGCTCGTAAAAATAATCGAGTTATCCATTAATATCAAAAAATACGCGAGCAATGTAATCGGTAAAATCATACCAAATTTCTGTTTATTCAAATTGTTTAACTTCTTTCTATTTCGTTCATTGTCCGATTTTTTCTAACCATACAGCTATTTCCCGCGAGACTTCTGTTTTTCTTTGCCCTTCAATATCCAGCAAGACGCCATCCGTTTCTCTGCCGCCTTCCACTTGAAAAACCTTCAAGGGTTCTCGCTCCCTTAGCGCCAGTCCTGATCTGTTCAAAACTTGATCCTGCGCCGTAACCGCCATTGGTGTTAAACGGGATCACTGTTTTCCCAGTAAAATCATGGCGATCCATGAAGGTGATCACTGCTTGCGGCAACGCCATATTCCACGTAGGAGCGCCAATGAAGATTCGATCATAGCTTTCAAAATCAGGAATAGCTGTCTTTAGCTCTGGCAGTACAGCTTCATTTTGTTCTCGTTCATTCTGCGAGACTTCTTCTCGGTAGTTTGAAGGCCGCTCCTGTTTCGTTTCGATCTGTGCTAAATCACCGCCTACTTTGTCTTGGATCAATTCCGCGACGACTTTAGTGTTTCCAGTTCGTGAATAGTACACGATCAATGTTTTTGTTTTTTTCATGTCTAACGCTTCCTTTTCTCCCCTTGATTGGCTGATAAAAATCCCGCCAACGGCCGCCGTGAACGCTAATAATATCAAGATGCGTTTCTTGTTCATCGTATGTATTTCCCCGCTTTCAGAGTCCCTTCCGTTCACAAAAAGGCCATGGCACAGCGCAAAGAACTGCTATGCCACAGCCTAGTCATTCATCAGCCAACATCCATCAGAGAAATCAATAAAAATCTGGTTTCGCTTTGTTTTCTGATCCGGGTTCCCATAAACCAATGCTGGCTTTGATATCATTCCGTTTGCCAGTGATATTATCCACGACAAATTGTGCGATCGCCCGTCTCGTAATCTGAGCACCTAAAAAGGGTTCACCTTTTGGACTTGCGACATAATCACTTCGGGTGCCGTTGTATAACCAAGTCATCCGCATATAGGTGTACGCCAGATCACTTGCTTCTAGGGCTTCAATCCCGCGATTATGCGCGATGCTTCCGCCCATCATTCGACTATTCCAAGCGGCGAAAGGTTCAGCGACTTCGCCGTAGACACTTAACACACCTGCTTGGATAATGCGCTTCACACCCGTTTTGTGCATCGCCTCTATCACAACTTCGGTAATCTTTTTATTATCAAAATTCATGTAAACAACGTCTTGATGCGCCATTGCTTTTACTAAATCGGCTAACTTTCCGGCATCGCCAGTCACCTTCGTTACATTTTCATAAGGTAAGCTGTCGGCATTCCGACCGAAGAGTGTCAGCTTCAGATCCGATTGCTCTTGTAATAGCGGAATCAACACCTCTGGAATTTGTCCGCCTGCGCCAATGATCAGTACGTTCATTTTACGTTTCCTTCTTTCAAATCCTGCGACTTATTTCTCGGTATCTAGCATCCGATTCATGAACCACTCTACTTGTTGCGGTGCATCATGATCGAAGAAAGCTGATTCCTTCATATCCAAGCTTGCGATTTTCTCAATGTCTTCCTTCGTTAATTCGAAATCAAAGACATCAATATTTTCCGCCATCCGTTCAGGTCGAACGGATTTCGCCAAAGCGACGATTCCCCGTTGCATCAACCAGCGAAGAACGACTTGCCCAACTGATTTGCCATATTGTGCGCCGATTTCTGCTAAAACTGGATTGGTGAATAGTTCATGATGTCCTTCCGCAAATGGTGCCCATGCTTCTATTTGCACACCGTATTTTTCATGCCATTCTTGGTCTTCGATTCGTTGATTCCAAGGATTTACTTCGATTTGGTTGATTTGCGGTTTTACTTCATTCAAGCCGACGAACTCAATCATTTTCGCTGATTTGAAATTGGATACGCCGATTGCTCGTAATTTTCCGGCTTTTTGTGCAGCAACCATCGCTCTCCACGCGCCATAAGTATCGCCATAAGGTTGGTGAATCAAGTAAAGATCCAAATAATCCAAGCCCATTACAGTTAATGATTGTTCAATAGTTTCAGCGGCCTTAGCTTCAGGTGCTTGTAAGATAAACAGTTTAGACGTGACAAAAAGTTCTTCACGGGTAACGAGACCTTCATCGATTGCTCGTTTGATTCCTTCCCCGGTTTCCTTCTCGTTGCCATAGACAGATGCGGTATCGATCAATCGATAACCTGCTTGAATCGCTTGATAAACGGCTTCTGCTGTTTCAGCTAATGGAATTTGATACACTCCGAATCCTAGCTGCGGCATTTCTACACCATTGTTCAATTTGATTGTTTGCATTTATTTTTCCTCCTCTAACTTGATTACATGACCTATCCTAAACCTTGGAGTTCACTCCATAGCAACTAAAAAGTTTTATTTTTTTCTTTCCCATAATTTTTCTACTTTATCTGGTGTCATCTCGCCTGCCTTAAATTTCGCGATATGATCGTCATAGGTTTCGATTTTATAAGCCAGCAATTCTCTGACATCTTGGATTTCTGCCATTTTCTGATCCAGCTCTTCCAATTGATCGGACAAAATTTGTTTTTGAGCTTCTTCAACACTTTCTTTTCCCCGCAATTGCGCCAGCTGCGCAAATTCAATCAGAGATTCAACCGATAACCCGGCACCGCGCAAGCTCTTCGCCAAATAAATCCAATTTAAATCATTGGTCGTATACTCCCGATAACCGCTGGCATTTCTGCCGACTGGCGGTATAACTCCGACCCGTTCGTAATAACGCAACGTATCCACGGATAAATCAAACATCTCTGCTGCTTTTTTAATGTTCATCGATCCTGCCTCCTCGTTTATATAAATCATCATAAACCATGGAGTGAACTCTAAGGCAAGAAACTTTGCTCAAAAAATATTGGGAATAATCTACAAAAATAGCCGAAACCTGAGTACTCAAGGTTTCGGCTATTTTGCTGTATTTGTATTATCTATTTTTTTACTTTAATTGAGCAAAAATATAGTTCCCATAAATTGAGAGAAACGGATCAATCTCTCCCACTTTTGAGAAATCAATAAAGGTTTGGCCTTTGTATAATTTTTCCAATGTAAAAAAACCGTTTTTTTCCTTCTTAGAAAGCAATTTTAGCCCTTCACTAATCGAGTCATTGACTTCTAGACCTAGATCGGCCGCAAATAATAGAAAGCGAAAAATGCTATAGAAGTAGCGAAATGGATAAGTTAATTTTTGATACTTCTTCTCCTCTAAAAAAAGCTGATGTTGATAGAAATAATCAATTCCTCTTTGAATAGCGGCTTTTACTTTAGACTTTAGAGCTTCATCTTTTGTCGACGCTAAAAATGATCGCAGGCCTTCAAGAACACAGATGGTTGAATGTGGATCGCCCTCATTTTGATCATACCAAGTAAAACCGCCATCCGATTTTTGTTTTTGTAAAATCGAGGCAACAAGCGGCTCCAGTTTTTCATATTCAGGAAGAAAATAGCTAGCATAATTTAGAATCATCCCATCCACACAGATATCACTCTTCATATCCGATTTCGCTAAGTTCAAACCACCCTCTGGCAACTGGCATTCTTCAAACATACTATACAAAATATTTCTACAAGCAGAAGTATCCGGGGAAACTCCGCAATCTTTTAATTGCAACAACGTGTAATGGGTCGAAGTCCATTTAGGTTGATAGTAATACTTTCCCCAATGACCATCAGATTTTTGTTGAGACAACAAGTACTTTCCGTACCCTTCTAGAGCAATTCGCTTTTGAAGTTCAACATCAGGGTTCTGCTTCAAATATTTTGTATACAAATATTGAATACTGATATCTTGATCAGACACCCATGTAGAAAAATTATCCATTTCGCCAAGCTCCTCTCCTGCTTAAACATCATTTCTTTTATTATCTCAAATTGAGCGCGATAAAAGCCATAATAGTTCTGCTATTAATTTCTATATATTCCAATTCGCCAAAACGTCATGCAGACGTTCTTATGCTAGACTAATAATCAAAGCCGACCTCCCCGTTTTGGAGGTCTCACTATTTATTGAATCAATGAGGTGAACAGAATGGGAATGCAAGTAAGCTTTTTCGTCGAAGATCAGCCCGGCGGCGGTTATTTTGAGAAAGTACAAGCGAGTTTTTTTGAGGAAGAGGAAAAAATCGAGAGCTATTATCCGAAAGAAAACCTTGATGAAATCCTTGATGCCGCACTATTACGGATCTTACGCAATGTATTCGATACATTAGAAAAGATCGGTGAGGTCGAAGATTATCTGCAATTTTTAGATTTCAAGATTGAGAATATCTATGACTCCGCCTTTGTCAGCAAACATTTTCTTCTATATAAAAACCCTGAAGTTGAAAAACTGCTGGATCATGTATTGATGGAAGTTGCTGACCCGCTATCCGAAGGTTATTTCGAATCAATGATCGATTATTTAGAAACGAATATCGATGATGAAGTATTTGTCGACTTCCGTTTAAACGGAGAAGAATTATTGCTGGAGGTTCAAAGCCAAGGGAAAAAAGTCAGTCAGATCGAACCCTTAAAACAATTAGTGATCGACTACGACGAATCCTTTGACCGCGTGGCGACAGAATTTTTGGAGAGTTTCATTTGATTTCAGGCATTAAAAATAAGCCTTCTGACATCCGAAAACAGGTTGTCAGAAAGCTTTTTCTAATTGATTTCATATGTTTTTCTGGCTGCTAACTATTTAGCGTCTCGTACCATTTTTGCACCGCTTCTCCATGCCTGACCAACTTTTTCACCAATCGCATAATACCCGTTTTGGAATTGATCAAATGCAAAAGCATTCAATTTAGTAGGATCAATCTTGCCTTTTTCGTTCAGCACTTCTTCATCAGCCAGGACATTGAGCACTTCACCGATTACCCGATATCCGAATTCGTCATCTTGAATTTTTACAACCTTGCACTCCAATGTGAGCGGGAATTCCTCTACCACCGGAGCATCTACCTTGTCGCTCTTTACAGCATGCAATCCGCTGCGTTCGAATTTATCGACGATCTTATTTCCCGAAACCATTCCAAAAAAATCGGCTTCTTCCAGATGCGGAATATCTGCAATGCTAAGGGTAAACGCGCCTCTTTGCCGAATGTTCTCTGCCGTTTTATGGGTTTTCGTAATATTGAGCGCGACCATGTTCTCCCCGCACATCCCACCCCAAGCCATATTCATTACATTTACAACGTCGTCCTCACCATAAGTGGAAATCATCAAAACAGGCATAGGAAACAGATACGGGTGTACGCCAAGTTCTTTTTTCATACCAAAACTCCTCCTTATAAAATCGTTCTAGACATCGTTCATCTATATTGTTATGGTATTAACAAACTAGATGATAATCAAGTACCGATATTTTTGTAAGTAACTTACCCAGAAGAAAGCAAGGTGTTTATATGAGTAACAAATGTATTCGTGATGCCAAGTTCGAAGAAACAGGTTTCAGCTATACAATGTCGCTGATCGAAGGCAAATACAAGATGACTATCCTGTATTGTTTAGAGGAATATACTGTTGTCCGTTTCAATGAGCTTCAGCGCTATCTCAAAATTATTTCAGATAAAACACTGAGCCAAAAGTTAAAAGAATTACAAGCCGATGGATTAATCAAAAAAGTCATCTACCCACAAATCCCGCCTAAAGTAGAGTACTCCCTAACAGAACGGGGAAAATCGCTTATGGGTGTGTTGGATCAAATGTGTATCTGGGGCGAGAATAATCGGGTGGAATCTTTATAAAAAAAGTTTTCGATCATGACGATTTGATTTCTTCGTCTTTATACTATTTGTTAATGATAACTAAGCTTTTTTATAACCAATAATATATATATTTCTTTTCAATTAATTATAATAAACAATAACTAGTGTTTGATTTTCTAATTTTCTATCGACATGCTATGCTTAATATGTATTAAAGTTCGGGCCCGTTCTTGATACCATTAAACCTAAAAGGAGCATATATCATGCCAAAATGGACTGCTAGATTGACCGTTATTAATACTACGAATCAAGACTTAAAATTGGCTAGTAAATACATTTACAATGGAAATTCAATCGTATCCTTTCCAGAAATCATCCCTGCAAAAAATGAAGGCGTTTACGAAATATTTACTCCATCAGGGAAACCCTTAGGTCCTGAATTCAAGATCAGCTTAGTCGCGCAAGGAACAGACAAACAGAATTCATTGGGCTCTTTTGAATTCCATGTAGATATTCCTTATTGGTCTTCTAGAAATACTCTTCAATACCATTGCAATCGCGATTTGACTTGCCAAGTATCCCCTAGCACCATCTATGACAGTGATCATAATTACAATGGGGAAGTAAAAATCGGTGCTCGTGTGACCAATGACGCAGAAAATAAAAAAATACTCAGTGAAAAAGTTAGTTCATAAATAAAACGAAAGAGTGCTGCGGCACTCTTTTTTGCATGATTTCTGTCTTTCATTTAAGCCAGACATTTATACTACTCGGATTCACCCGCAACCTTTTGGGGTAAAAGTTCTGCTGGGCAATACCAGGTCAGACAGTTGATCGATCCTCCTAACGTAGAAAGTTCGCTGACATCCACTGAATGAATCTTCTTTTTAGTATATTTTGACACCGTATCGATGATTTTCTGATCTGATTTAAGACCATATTTCGGTACATAAATATCGTTTTCGGTTTCCATCATATTGACATAAAGTCCCTTGGCTGATGGGATCGTCTCATCGTATTGGCCTTCTGCTTGATAATTGGATGGCAGATCAATGATTTTTATTTCAGGCGCGGCCTGTTTGATTTGCTGCCTCACCGTCTCCTTGCCTTCAAAACCACCGATAAATAGGACATTTGATTGAATAAAATGAACCTGGCCATCCGCATGGCCCAATACATCACCAGGCTCTTCATCTATCAGAATGACTTTGTCGACGTTCAATAATTCCTTGAGTTTATTGACTAATGACTCTTGGCTGTACTCAGGATTATCCTTCAAGATCCTCTTAGTAATAATCACCGTTTTCTTCCCATTGTAAATAAAGTTTCCGCCATCTAACACGATATCAGATTGTTTATAGTCAAACTCGTTTTCCTTAAGCCAATCTTGAAAACGGGCTTGGATCTTTTTGCTTTGTTTCTTTGGCAAATAATCAGGCGAGTAATTGAATTTCACTAACCGGTCAGTCACCACTGGGGCAACATCCCTAATCCAGATATCCCCATAACCAATTTTTATGCTGTTCATATCTTTTCTGAATTGCTTTATATCCTTCATAAATGGTTTGTAGTACGTATCCACGCGATCGGGATAGCCGGTAAAAATCGTTTCCCGAGTATTGGCGCAGCCTGTAATTGGAAAAAATAGACCACCCATAAAAAACAGTGTCAGTATTTTTTTCATCTTGGAACACTCCTCTCATTTCGTAGCTAGTATACATGCCCTTTTAGTTATAATAATTAATAAAAAATATAACCCCGCCGCGACAATAGAAACTGCCTCTTGACAGGTTTCGAATATATTTTATTTAAATTATTTATATAAAAATCTCCGAGAACAATTATTCGCTTTTAAAAAAAGAAAGTAGTAGAATCAACTTAACTTATTAAAAGTAAGTGTTTTACGAAGAGTTGAGGAGGTCATTCATCGTGAAAAAAATCGGCTTTTTGAGTTTTGGTCATTGGATGGACCAAGGGTCAATTGTTAAAACAGCAAAAGATTCGTATTTGCAATCGATTGAGTTAGCGGTCGAAGCAGAAAAGATCGGGATCGACGGCGCCTATTACCGCGTGCATCATTTTGCGGATCAAATTGGTTCCCCATTCCCATTACTTTCAGCAATCGGCGCAAAAACCAGCAAGATCGAGATCGGGACTGGTTTGATCGATATGCGTTACGAAAATCCTTATATGATGGCGGAAAATGCTGGTCTGACAGATATTATTACTCAAGGAAGAGTGCAGTTGGGCGTGGGCCGTGGTTCACCCGAACAAGTACTAGATGGCTGGAAATATTTTGGCTATGACTACAGCGAGGATGAAATCAAAGATATCACTCGTGAACGGACATTGGAATTCTTGAAACTGATCGAAGGCGGACGTTTCGCTGAACAAAATCCGCAACCAATGTTTCCGCAAGCACCTGGGAAACTACGTTTGGAACCTTATTCAGAAGGATTGCGTCAACGTATCTGGTGGGGAGCTGGTTCAACCCGAACAGCGGTCTGGGCGGCTCAACATGGAATGAACTTGCAGTCATCAACTTTGGTGAACTACGAAACGAACGAACCGTTCCATGTCCAACAAGCGAAACAATTACGCGCCTATAAAGAAGCGTGGAAGGAAGCCGGTCACGACTTCGAACCGCGGACTTTGGTAACCCGTTCGATCCAACCAATCACTTCCGACTTGGATCGTCAATTGTTCGGGCATCAAGGCGACGATGCCAACTACGATCAAGTTGGTTTCCTAGCATATCACCAAAACCCAACGATCTTCGGCAAAACCTTTGCCGGCGAACCAGATAAGATCGTCAAGGAATTAGCGGAAGACGAAGCAATCAAAGAAGCGGATACCGTACTAGTCACGATTCCGAATACTTTGGGTGTAGAGTACAATATGCATCTACTTGAAAGCATCGTAAAAGATGTCGCCCCTGATTTGGGCTGGAGATAGATACTAGAAGAATCAAGCTAACCTGCGCGCAGGTTAGCTTTTCTTTTTGACCGCTCCGGATTATTTCCCACGAATAATATGATAGAATTTATAAAAAATAGCAGATTTGAATCGAAGGGTCGTGGAAAAATGGGGACTGAACAACTCGTTACTGACAGATTGATTTTGCGGAAGTTGACTGTCGATGACAGCCGCCAGATGTTCAACAATTGGGCGTCTGATCCGGCAGCGACAAAATACCTGCCTTGGAAACCGTATCAAAAGCTGGAAGACGTTTCTGCTTATTTGAAAACTATCGAACATGAGTATCAGACTCACGATACTTTTTGCTGGGGAATTGAGCTTAAGGAGTCGCGACAATTGATCGGTTCAATTTCTGTCGTGGACGATTATAAAGAGATCCAGACAATGGCGATCGGGTATGTAATTGGACAAAATTGGTGGCATCAAGGCTACACCTCCGAAGCATTATCAGCAATAATCGATTTTTTATTCGAGACAACATCGGTCAATCGACTGGAAGCTTTCCATGATGCTGAAAATAAAAACTCTGGATCGGTTTTGACTAAATGCGGTTTTGTTTTTGAAGGGGTGCTTAGACAAAGAGGCAAAAATAATCGCGGCGTCGTTGATCAATGCATCTACTCTCTTCTTCGTCAGTAACGAAAAGAAGCTGATCTGAGAAAAATCAGATCAGCTTCTTTTTTAGTTTATTTTACAATTGAAACATAACCCGTGCTTACGGTATTCGCTACTTTATAGTATCGATCTGGATAATCCTCATCATCCATGATAAATACAGCAAGAGCCATATCAGTATGGCCAGACATGATGATATTCATATAGTGCCCACCTTTTGTGTAGTCATTCGCTCGGCCAGCTTCTCGTTCACCTTCAATGTATTGATTAAACATCTGCTGAGCAATTAATTGCGCAAGGAGTGCAGAGTTGCCATTGACCGCGGATTTCTCAATGTATACATAAGTATTATTTTCGCTAAAGAATCCCATCTTTTGAGAACCCACTTCCCGCTCTACCACATAGGTTCCATCACTAGCCAAATTACTTGGACGGGTATGAGAGAATTTATACATGACTTCGACTGCCCGTTCCGCAATTTCGCGATAAGCCGCTTCATCCTTGGTATTGCTGACTAGTTTCTCTTTATATTTGGTCTGTTCTTCCTGAACTAGTCTCTCAAAATGCTTCGCTACTTCTTTTGAAAACTCAACATTGACCAATTTATCCGCCTGTTCCACGGTCACTCTGGTATTGTCGGTTACTATCTGTTCCTTGATTGTTTTGAGTTCAGCATCATCCGCGGATTTGATTGCTTCAATGATTGGATCTACGATTTTCTTATAGGTAACAGTCGTCGTATACGTCGTGATTGTATCACCATTCGATAATCTTTCGACCGTCTTCACCGGTTGCGATTCGGAAACTTTTTCATAGCCTGTCAGATCAGTTAATTCTTTTCCTGACTGATCAACGTTTTTGATCACCTCTTCATCTTTGTTCACTATTTTGTGGTATGTCATTGTTGTCGTATACGTCGTGATTGTGTCGCCATTCGATAAGGTTTCGATCGTCTTTTCTGGCACTGATTCGGCGATCTTGAAATAGCCGTCTAAATTAGTCAGAACATTGCCGGCTTCATCGATGTTGTTGATCACTTTCTCATCTTTGTTCACTATTTTGTGATACGTTACTGTTGTCGTATACGTCGTGATCGTGTCGCCATTCGGTAATGTTTCAATCGTCTTTTCTGGTGCTGATTCGTTGATTTTGAAATAGCCTTCTAAATTAGTCAAAGGATTTCCAGCTTCATCGACATTGTTGATCACTTCTTTATCTTTGTTCACTATTTTGTGGTACGTCACTGTTGTTGTATACGTCGTGATTGTATCGCCGTTTGGTAGTGTTTCGACCGTCTTTTCTGGTGCTGATTCAGAGACTTTCGCATAGCCAGTGGTATCAGTTATTGTATTTCCTTCGTCATCCATCAGAATTGTGACATGCATATCCACATTAGCAGGAATATGCGGCAACTTATTTTCAACCTCTGTGGCTGTACCGTTTGCTTTATCGACATGCTGATTGGTATCTGCTGTGGAATTCTCTGCCTCTTTTCCTTCTGCTTCGACAGTTTTCGCCTCATTTGTAACTCCTTGAATGAGCTGATCTAACTCAGCGATACGATTGTCGAGAGCTTGGATTTTATTTGCTAAACTGCTGATCTGCTCCTCTAATGCAGTGAGGCGATCATTGCATTGAGACAGCTCTGCTTGAATTTTTTTCGCTTCATCACTAGTTGCTGCGGTTGATGACTGAGGCAAATTGGCTAATTCTTGTTGTGCTGCTGTTAGAGTGAGCTGCGCCTGTCCAATAGCGCGCTCAATCGATGCTTTTTCAGCGACACCAGAATTCAACGTGGCCTCTGCCTTGCTATAAGCGGCTTGTGCAGTATTAACGCTTTGCTGTGCAGCGGCTACTTGTGCTCCGTACGCATTCAACTCTCCTTGCGCTGCGGCAAGCTGTTGGTTCAATTGTTCAAGCTGTGCTTGGATGGCCGCATCACTTCCTGCTTGGCTCTGCAAAGTGGATATCTGTGCGCTGACATCATTCACCCGCTGCTGCGCGGTTGTTTGATTTGCAGTCGCTGAATTGATTGCTGTTTGCGCTGTCGTTAATGCAGTTTGTGCGGATTGTTGAGCTGTTGCAGCAGCCGCGACATTTTGCTCGACAACTGCTAGTTGTGCAGTGAGTCCGTCATAATTGGCTTGCGCTTCTGTCACCTTGGTGGTCGCAGCCGTTTGTTTTGCTTGCAGCTCGGCATAGAATTCCGTATTTTCTTTGTTTAACGCCTCTGTCAGTTTTTGCTCTGCCTCTTGTTTTAATCGTTTCGCTTCCTGCCGTTCTTTTTCGGCTGTTTGTTTTTCGCTTTCAGCCTGTTCTCGTTCTGCTTCTGCCGCCTGTTTTTCTTTTTCGGCCTGTGCTTTATCGATTGGCGTCTCTGCTTGATTAGCTTCCACTTCACCCTTAACAGTTACCATTGAGGACTTTTCCACTCGGTTCGTTTGGGTCTTTTGTGTTTCGGCTGGTGTCACACTCGTAGTTTTTTCGCCATTTTGAGAAGAATTCGACGATTGATTGGCAAAAGGTTTTGAGGGATCGATCTTATCTGCCTCGGTAAGTTCCTTCTCGTTGATAGCGTTTCCATTTTGGTCCGTTACTGTAATCTTTGAACCATCAAATTTGATCGTTGTTCCAACAGGGACGGTATACTGACTGCCTTCTTCAAAACCATTCAGTGCCATTAGCGTCTGCCATTTCACATTTACTGCCAACCCGATATTGTAAAACGTATCGCCTGCTTCAAAGGTATAAGAATTCTTGCCCACTTGCATTTTTGCTTTGATCGTCTCCACAGAATTGGCCTGCCAAACCGCGGATTGAACGTTCTCAGGACTAAAAAGGATGGCACAGCCCAGTAGTAAAATGGACAAAAGTAATCCTTTAAAAATTCCATTTTTCCATAATTTGTACCTTTTCGCTCGATATTTTTGTTCTACATTATCACGCAAACGATTCATTCCGAATTTTCCCATCGCACTACTCCATTCTTTTTTGATAATACGAACACCAATATTATAACTTTTGTTATTTTTCAATTCTACCTGTTTGTAAAAACAGATTTTTCTAAAAATAAAAAAAATATTCACTTTTTGAATTAATGAAAAAACATTGCGTTAGCAAAGCAAAATTATTACGATATAGTCCATCTAGCGTTATACTTTTAGATGTAACTACTATATTAGGAGGTTTTTCTTAATGGAACAGTTGAGATTAAACAATGGTCAAATGATCCCGCAATTGGGATTAGGCGTTTTTAAAGTTCAAGACGCAGACGATTTGAAACGTTCAGTAGCTGATGCATTGAAAAGCGGGTATCGTCACTTTGATACTGCAACGATCTATCACAATGAGGCGTGGCTTGGCGAGGCGCTTGCTGAGAGCGATGTGAAACGTGAGGATCTATTTATTACGTCAAAAGTTTGGAACAGCAACACGACCTATGATGAAACGATCGCGGCTTTCCACGAATCATTGAAGAAATTGCAGACAGATTACTTGGATCTTTACTTGATCCACTGGCCAAGCGAAGGCTATAACGAAAAATGGCGAGCAATGGAAACCTTGTACAATGACGGCTTGATCAAATCGATCGGGGTTTCAAATTTTGAACAACCTCATCTCGAAAAATTGATGACGACCGCAAAAATCAAACCAGCAGTCGACCAGCTTGAAACACACCCGTACTTCCAACAAAAAGAGCTGCATGCTTATTTGAAGAGTATGGATATCGCTCATGAAGCTTGGGGGCCACTTGGCCAAGGTAAGAGCAATGTGTTGGAAGATCCGACTTTGGCAAAAATCGCTGAAGCACATAACAAATCGGTCGCTCAAGTCATCTTGCGTTGGCACTTGCAACGTGACATCATCGTGATTCCAAAATCTGTTCACGCAGAACGGATCGCGCAAAATATCGATGTCTTTGACTTCACCTTGACCGACGAAGAAATGAAGCTCATCGCAGCGATTGATAAAAATCAACGCGGCTCTGGTGATCCTAACGACGAAGAATTTTTGAAGGGCACATTGAGCAGAAAATAGCCATTCGAAGTTTTAATCGCAACCTACTCACTTAGGTTGCGGTTTTAACAAAAGAAGCTAGTCTGACAAACATCAGACTAGCTTCTTCATTTACTATTAGCGATCAAACACACTATAAAACTGTGCTTTATTTCCTGCATCAGAGCGGTAAACACCGTTAAATCCGGCACGATTTGAGATCGTTCCGAGGTCGATAATCAATTGCTCTTCTGCTTTATCAAAATGAACTTTATTATCAAATCCGACACGATAAATGTAGTTGACCAACCGATTGACCAAGGCCGCTGGATTCTTTTCATTGTCTAGCTTGCGATAGACTTGTAATAAGACATCGGTGATATCCGTCACCGTTTCAGGAGGATTTTCCCGTTTGATCAAACGATTGTATAAATCGTGGATCAACTGTTGTGCCTGTTTTCGTGGGTCTGTTTCTGCTGCTTTCATTCTCCTAGACTTCCTTTGACGCTCGCAAACTGAATCGGGCGTAAGATTTACTGCTTCTTTATTTTATCCAAGGTTAGTTTACACCTAACAAAATTTTTTTAACAATAAAAACAGCGGGTCAGTTTTTAACCAACACCGCTGTTCCTTTTATTTTTTCACTACTGGTCTTACATACTTCCAAAAGCGTTCTGGATCATGATAGAAATAAATAACTCGGCCCGGTGTCGTATCGTAATGATAGTCCGTAGCGGAAAAATCAAAATCCTTCATCGCTTTTTCTACCTCTTCTTCGACACTGCGATTCTCCTGCTCATAATCGAAAGGTCCGTGTTCAAAAACCAGATATTCGGCTTCTGGAACATCTAGCATAATCATTTGTTCCGGTACTTCCCCCTGATAATCCATCGGCAAACGTACACCATAACATTCCGATCGTAAAAAGCCCCAATCACAAAGACGACCATCCGGATCACTGATGTAGGCCATTGCTTGACCACTGCTGCTATCGGCCTTATTGCCGCCCTTGTCATCTAATTTCCCTTTGATACTATCCAATAATCCGCTGATCGTATCGCAATCTTGCCCAGGAATCTGGCTTTGCTTCTGCCAAAAATCCCAATACCCATTGCTTTCATTGTTTTTGATGTGCAAAAATTTGTGTGCCGGAATCGTAACAAAATACGTTTTGATATCTTCGGTTGATTTCACCATACCAATCTCTCCTAATCCTAAAAAGTAGCGGTCAAAAGGGTTGATTTTTGTACGAAGGACGACTGGTCGCGGCTGTTTTCGATACTCACTAGGCGCGACTCCGTACATTCTTTTAAATGCGCGGGTAAAGGCCTCATGCGAAGAAAAGCCATAATCAAAAGCAATATCCAAGAAACTTTTTTCGTTGTCGCGAACTTCCTTTAAAGCAAAGGCTAATTTCCGTTGACGCAAATAATCGCGAAATGGCATGCCGGAAATTTCTTTGAATTTTCGCGTCGTATAGAATTCGGAATACCCCATCTTTCGGGAAAGCCGCCGCAACGTCAAGGCCTCATCATTATAGCCTTCGATACAGTGATCGATCTCATCCACGATTTGTTGAATCTGTTTCTGCCACTCATACATTCTGTTTCCCCCGTTTCGACTACCCTACATTCATTATAGGAAGCGAGAAAGGCTGCCGCTTGATTTGACTTGCTATCTTCTGGTCGATTTTTTAATAGACGAGTTTTACTTTGTCATTCATGATCTCTTTTGTTCGTTGGATAAAGTATTCTCGTGATAAATCTTGCCCTTGATTGACATGGATCATATGCTGATTGGCTAAATCATCGGTATAATCTTTTAACGCATATGTCTTATAGGTTTGATAATTATCCCCGATATAAGTAATCGTCGGCCAAAATTCGACCTGTTCAAACTTGACGTCCTTCTTCTTTTTATCATAATCGATCGTCCAACGTCCCATGCCGCCAAGCATCCGATCGTTCTCCGCTTGGGAAGAAATGAAATTCCCTAATGAGTACATCACCAAAGTTTGATTCCCAGACTCACCGGTCAGATACTCCATCGGCTGAATAACATGAGGATGCCCGCCAACGATCACGTCCACCCCTGCGTCACTCAAGAGCTGCGCTAACTGGGTTTGGTTTTCATCTGGAACAAATTGATATTCTTCGCCCCAATGCATACTGACGATTTGAACATCGCTCTGCTTATTTAATTCCTGCATGTCTTGCTTTATCTGTTCCTCATCGATCAGATTGACTAAATACTCTTTACCCTCAGGCAGCGGAATACCGTTCAATCCAAAGGTATAGGAAATCATTCCGACCTTTACACCTTTGATTTTCTTCACATGAATCCGCTTGGCCTCGGACGATTTTTGCGAACCTGTTACCGTGATATCGGGATACTTCTCTAAGTATTCGAGCTGCTTAACGATGCCGTCTTCCCCTTTGTCCATCGTATGATTACTGGCTGCGGACAGCCAATTGAATCCCGCCGTATGCAAAGAATCCAATACTTGAGTTGGTCCGTTAAAGGTAGGATATCCTGATAGGCCTAATTCTTCCCCGGCACAAATCGTTTCCAGATTAATATAAGAAACATCTCGGTCTTTGTTCAGATACTTTGTGGGTTCGTACATTTCATCAAAACGGTACGTCCCATCTGGCTGCCTAAGATGATCGTAAATATAGTCATGGATCAAATTATCCCCTACCGCAGAAAAATTCAGTTTCACTAAAGTATCGTCTTTTGCTTTTGATGCTTCTTCAGTTGTCTTTGAGGTTTTATCCTTCGTGCTTTTTTCTGGTTCTTTACTCCCACACCCACTGAGAAATAAAAGAATGATCAGGCTCATTTTAAAAAATGTTTTCACAAGCTAACTCCTCTTCGTTTAGACTTCGCAACAAACAATTGGCTTTCAGATCGTTTCAATTTTCTTCTACACAAAATAGTTTACGTTAATCTGTTGAAGATGGGAATAGTTATTTAAAATGCTTTTTTTATTGATTTTGTTAAAAAAAAGAATCATTAAAAAGCGTTTCTTTACTTGCTATTCCTACTATTTTAGAAAGAAACGCCGATTTTTTTTAAGCTAATTGCTTGTTACTCAAAGGAGGAGTCATTTTTTTCGTTTTTTTGGATAAAAGAAATCGTTAAAGAGATTGATAATCATTTTCATTTATCATACTATAAGCTGGTAAGCTCTTTCTTTTATCTCATTAATGGAGGTCACACATGTGAAAAAAATCATTTTCTTTTCTCTTGGTGCAATTACATTTGCACTGGGGACAATCGGCATTTTTCTGCCTTTTTTACCAACAACGGTGTTCTATTTGCTGACAGCCTTCTTTTGGCTGCGCAGTTCTGATAAATATTACAACAAATTTATTCACTCTTCTTTCTACCAGCGAGCGGTGGAAGAACCCCTCGTTAAAAAGAAAATCACCAACGCCGGCATGGTGAGGATGTTTCTGATGATCTTAGTTGTCTTTCTGATTCCCGGGCTCTTAGTGGATAATACGCCGATGCGGATTTGTTTAGTGGTCGTCTACATTGCCCACGTGATTGGATTGACTTGGTATCTGCGAGGGAAAAAGACGTCTGTGAAGGCGGGCGAACCGAATGATTGATCGTCGGCTCTTTGCCATCGCTAAAAAGAAGACCCTGATCTTACAGGTCGTGATTCGTTGTATCAGTCTTGGACTGTCCTTATACATTTGGCGGATACTGACATTCTTATTGAGCAATCTGATTGAAGGAATCCACCTTAAGCTTAGTCTGCCTTTTAGTTTGATCCTGTTAGCTCTCTTAGGAAAACTGTTTCTTATTCGTCTATCTGCTCATCTAACAGATCAGGCTTCCGCGGAACTGCGAGTCGCACTGCGAACGAAAGTGATGGAAAAAGCTTTTCGGCTGGGAAATACTTCTCGACAATTACCAGCAACGACTTTGGCGCAGCTTTCCGGCGATGGAATCGAACAGCTGGAAATGTATTATGCGCATTTTCTGCCGCAGCTTTTTTACTGTCTAGTGGCTTCGTTGCTTTTATTCGGCTATTTAGTCTCCCTTGCTTGGCAGCCTGCCGTAGCGATGCTGATCTGTGTGCCGTTCATTCCACTGACTATCATGATGGTGATGAAGATCGCTAAGCGGATCTTAAGTAAGTATTGGGATCAATACACAAATCTAGGAACTCGTTTCCATGAAAGCTTGAGTGCTCTAAGTGTCTTGAAAGCTTATGATCAGGATGAGGCGAAACAACAAGAATTAGCCGCCGATGCGCAAAAATTCCGCAAAGCGACGATGAGCTTATTGTCGATGCAGCTGAATTCAATTACGATCATGGATATCTTTTCTTATAGCGGCGCAGCACTCGGAATGGGGCTGGCGCTGATCGCTTTTCAACATCAACAGCTGACTATTTATGGTGTGCTGATCTTCATTTTAGTCAGCGCAGAATTTTTCTTGCCGATGCGTCAGCTGGGTTCCCTCTTCCATGTAGCGATGAATGGAATCAGCTCCTGCGGGAAGATTTTTGATTATTTGGCACTACCCGAAAAAAGCGACGGAACGATCCGCTCATGGCATGAATCTCTGCAAACGATCACGGTCGATCAGCTGGACTTCACCTATGAAAACCAGCAGCCCCCCGCAATCCAACAGGTTTCGATGCACTTGGAAAAAGGAACCTTTACCGCCTTTGTCGGAAAATCCGGCTCAGGTAAAAGCACCTTTGCCCAATTACTTTTGAATCAATTGGATGATTACCAGGGAACGATTCGCTGGAATCAAACCGATCTAACCGAACTGAGCCGTTCAGTGATTCTTAATAAAGGGATTCTAGTCAACACGAAAGATTTTCTTTATGGCGAAAGTATTCGAGAGAATCTGCGACTAGCGAACCCAACTCTGAGTGATGAGGAGCTGTGGCATTTGCTAGACCGAGTAAAATTAACGGCGTTCGTAGAGCAATTACCGGAACGACTGGACACCGTCTTAGAAGAAAACGGTAAAAATCTATCTGGCGGACAACGGCAGCGGCTGATTTTAGCTCGGGCGTTGGCTGCTTCAGCTGAACTCTATCTTTTCGACGAGATCACTTCAGGTGTCGATATCGAAAGTGAAGAGATCATCTTGGACACACTCAAAACATTAGCCAAAACAACGATCGTGATTTTCGTTTCTCATCGTCTGTATAATGTTCTAAATGCCGATCAGGTCTATGTCTTCAAAGATGGCGCGATCGTTGAGTCTGGGACACCACGGGAGTTGGAACAAACTTCGGATTACTTCAATGCCTACTTCACCGAAGAAAATCAGCAAATGAAGGGAGCGGTTGGACATGAATGATCGAATCTTGATTCGCTGGCTGCTCACTTTCGCCAAGCCCTTTAAAGTAAAAATGGCTGCGGCCATCTTGCTGGGAATCCTCAGTAATCTCGCCGTCGTAGCGATTCCTACTATCAGCACACTCACCTTCTTGCGTTTGATTACTGGTGAGGAGGTAAATCTTCTATTAACTTTGGCTGTGCTGATCAGTTGTGGAATCATTCGAGGTGTCGCACGTTACTTGGAACAATACCAAAATCACGACATCGCGTTTTCCTTGCTGGCTCATATTCGAGAACAAATTTTCTCAGCTTTAAGAACCATCGGCCCCGCTCGGCTGACTGGCAAAAACAGCGGCGAACTGATCACGTCGATTTCGACAGACGTGGAAGCTTTGGAAGTCTTTTTCGCCCACACGATCTCGCCTGTCTTTATCGCTTCAGGTACGATGCTCGTGACCTTTGTTTTTCTGGCCCAGTTTGATCTCGGGGTAGCCTTGCTTTTAATGGCTGGTCAGATTTTAATTGGCGGTATCATTCCTTTCATTAGTTATCGCAGAAATCTTCAAATCGGTGACGAATACAAAAGTGCCTTTGTGCAGGTCAGTCAGACGATTATGGAAAATGCCAACAGCTTAAAGGATATCGCACAATTTCATTTAGAAGAGGCGCGGCTGGATAAATTAAAAACAGACAGCCAAGTCTTGAATCACCAAAATCGCCGCCGGATTTTCCAAGGAAACTCGCTGCAGCTTTTGAGTGAGGCCGTCGTTATTGGAACGACACTTTGCGTATTCTATCTGGGCAGCAGCCGCGGACTTTCAATGGAAACAATCGTCCTTTCTGTCGTGTTAAGCCTAAGCTCATTTGGACCGGTATTGGCCTTAAGTAATCTAGGAAATGCGCTATTAACGACCTTCTCCAGTGGTCGGCGGTTGTATCAACTAGTCCACGAAGAACCGTTTGTTGAATTTGAAAAAAGTACAGCGTCCATCACTGAAATCGAAACACTTCAAGCGGAAAATCTTTCTTTCCATTATCCAAAAACGGAAAAAGCGGTCTTGGAGCAAATTTCTTTCAACCTGCAAAAGGGAGAAAGTATTGGCATCAGCGGCGAAAGCGGCAGTGGAAAAAGTACTCTGCTTAAACTTTTGATGCGCTATTGGGACCCAGACAATGGGACATTAACAGTCAATAATCTTCCGCTGTCTTCACTCAAGGAAGACTCGCTGCATCATTTAGAAGGTGTTATGGAGCAATCGACATTTCTATTTGAGGACACGATCGCTAATAATATTTCCTTGAAACGTGAAGGCGTCTCACAAGTTGAGATCGAAGAGGCCGCTAAAGCTGCGGCGATCCATGATTGGATTCTTTCATTGCCGGAAGGGTATCAAACACAGCTCAGCAAACTCTCCCGCAGCATTTCCGATGGCGAGCGCCAACGAATCGGCTTGGCCCGCTTACTCGTCTACGATGCACCGCTGATCCTGCTGGATGAACCGACAAGTAATCTCGACTACGTAAACGAACAAGCGATTCTTGCCTCGTTCAAAGAAAAACTGCAGGATAAAACGATGATTCTCGTTTCTCATCGCGACAGCACTTTAAAAATCGCTGACAAACAACTCCATTTAGAAAATAGACGACTTAAATAGCTAGGCCAAAGCAGGTGTGACAAAAGTCTTGTCACACCTGCTTTTTCTATATAAACGGCGTTCCAGAAGCGGCTTCTTTTAACTAGCAATACACTTCTTTTGTCGTTTTTCTGTATTTAGCGTACACTTCTGATGAAGAATAAGAGGTGCGGAAATGATGGAAGAAAAAGCACATGAACGGCTGGAATTTGGGATGGCTCTAGCGGCAACGGCCGGCGGCTTAGATGCTTATACCTATTTGGTTCACGGCGAGGTCTTCGCAGGCTTGCAGACGGGGAATTTTATCTTACTAGGGGTTCATTTAGGCCAAGGACATTTGGATGCATTGATTCATTATTTGGTTCCGATTTTAGCTTTTGCGGCAGGCGCATTGTTGGCACGCTATCTGCAAACCAAAATCATGAATAATCAGCAGTTGTGGTTTTTAGGGTTTGAAATGGTTTTGCTTTTGCTTATTGGGATCTTTTCGCCTCATCTGCCAAATTTATTAGCCAATGCCTTGCTCTCTATCGCGGCGGCGACCCAGCTGCAGGAATTTCAACGTTTGAAGGGCAAGCCTTTTACTTCGTTGATGATGACGGGGAATTTGCGAAACCTTTCAACGAATTTCTTTGAAGGCTATATCAAGCATGAATCGGCAAAACGGATAGCGTTCCGCGATACATTGTCTATTTTGATCAGTTTTGTGGTCGGAGCATTCCTGAACGGTTTTTTGGTGACCTATTTGGATCAGCGAACGATTTTATTCAGTTTGATCTTTTTATCGATCGCGGTTTTCTTACTAATCAAAGATAAACGCGCGTTTCATTAAATACAAAAAAGACAAGAAGAGTCGTCTCGCTTCTTGCCTTTTTTTAGCTGATATCAGATAGCAATGATCCGTACGGTGTATTAATTTTAAATAACTGGACCTGATGATATACTAAAAACACTATGCTCTGAATTTTAGTTTAGCTGAAATCATCTATAGCATTCCATATTTTCAAGGAGGATTCGTGATGAAGAAAAAAATATTTTTAGTTTTTGGAACGCGTCCAGAAGCGATCAAAATGGCCCCGTTGGCCAAACAGTTAGCCGCGGATGACCGTTTTGAAACCAAAGTACTTGTGACCGGCCAGCATCGAGAAATGCTCGATCAAGTCCTGCACTCCTTTTCGATCGTTCCTGATTATGACTTGAATATCATGCATCAAGGACAGACCTTGAGCGATATCACGAGTCGTGTGTTGGAGAAACTCGCGGCTGTTTTGCTGGAAGATCGCCCCGATATGTTATTAGTCCATGGAGATACGACAACAACTTTCTCTGCTGCCTTGAGTGCCTTTTATCAACAAATTCCGATTGGACATGTTGAAGCTGGTCTACGGACGTGGGACAAATACTCGCCGTTTCCTGAAGAAATGAATCGGCAGCTGACCGATGATTTGGCAGATCTTTACTTTGCGCCAACCAAACAAAGCAAAGCGAATTTGTTAAAAGAAAATCATTCGGCGGAACACCTGTATGTCACAGGAAATACGGCTATTGACGCCATGAAAAACACCATAAAGGATGACTATTTAATTCCAGATGACGTGTCTAAAAACAAGAAACGGATCGTTTTAGTCACGATGCATCGCCGTGAAAATTTAGGTGAACCGATGCATGACGTTTTTCAAGCAATCCGCCAAGCGGCAGCTGACTACCCGGATACTCAGTTTATTTTCCCGATGCACAAAAATCCAAATGTGCGGAAGGTCGCCCAAGAAACACTGGGTACATCAGATAATGTTTCATTGATCGAACCGCTGGATGTCATCGATTTTCATAATTACGCGAAACAAAGCTACCTGATCTTGACAGACTCAGGCGGTGTTCAGGAAGAAGCGCCCTCTTTAGGTGTGCCGGTCCTTGTTTTGCGTGATCAAACGGAACGTCCTGAAGGTGTCGAAGCTGGTACTCTGCGACTTGTCGGTACAGCCCGTGAGACTGTCTACGTTGCGGTCAAAGAACTATTTGATGATCCAGCCGCCTATGAAGAAATGTCTAAAGCAAGCAATCCCTATGGTGATGGAAAAGCCAGTGAACGGATTGCTGAAGCCATCGCACATTATTTTCAGTTAGCCAATCGCCCAAAAGACTTTAGTCAATAAGGAGAATAACTATATGAAATATTTACGACGGATTCGAATTGAGTGGATGACAATCCTGTTAGCCGCCATTTTCCTCGTTCAAAACTTAATCTTAGATGATCGTCTGGGCTTCGTCCCGGTATTGAGCATTTCCCTCTTAGCTTTTTTGGGCTTGCTCGTAGGTTTTTTAGGAAATACGATCACAGTCGCTGTTTTTTCTATGCTGGTAATGGCGACAGGGACATATCTGCTCTATTACACCCCCATCATTATGCCCAGGCTAGAAAAAATTTACTTGATTGTCGTGATTCCGATCTTTGCTGTTTTAGGCCTTATCACTAAAAGCAGCGTTTTATATAATCAACGATTGAATACCTTTCAGCCTAAGATGCGGCACTATTTAACTACATTGGATGAAACTACTGGTTTGTGCAATAAGGAAGAATTTGAGTCCCGTTACAATACCTTTAAAAATACTATGAACTTATATACTAAAAGCGGCCGTGGCTTGGTTATTTCCTTCTATACAGTTGATTATCTCGAACAGCTCAGTTATCAAAATGACCAAGCGACTGACCAATTGCTGCAAGCACTGGCTCAATTGCTGTGTGATATCCGTTTACCTGAAGACGAACAATTCTATTTAGGCAACGGGACCTTTGTCGTCATGTCCCCTATTTATCAAACGGGTGATAGTCTCGCCTTCGTTCAACGTTTGAATGGCATCACTAAGACCCAGTTCTCACTCTTTCCCTTTAAAAATTTCGAGCGTTCCCAAAACACCGTTATTCGCTTTGGGGAAATCACGATTGAAGGCTCAACCGAGATGACCGCAGAACAAGTAATCAGCCGCGTAAACCGCCGATCTGAAGCGGATCTTACCGATGAATATATTTTATAGGGAGGCAAACAGATGGATCAACTACTTATCTATTTCTTTGAGGCGAGCAAAATAGTCACGGGAATCTTTTTTGGTGCAGCCCTGCTTTTATTCCTCTGCTTGCTGATTATTAAAGACCGAATTTGGCGTTACTTTAGGAGGCGGGATTTCTAATGAGTACGATTTTATTAATATTTGGGATTGTCTCGATTTGGTTCTCCCTGCTTATCACGCTAGTAATTCTCTTTGGTGCGGTCTATTTCCTGCTAAAAAATATCCGGCCGCCAAAAAATAAGCTGGACCCGCTTCGCACTTATCCGCTGATTACGATCGTCGTCCCTGCACACAATGAAGAGATTGTTATTCAGGATACTGTCAAGGCGATCTTAAATATGAACTATCCAAAAGAAAAAATGGAGATTCTGGTATTCGCGGATAATTGTGAAGATGAAACCTACGAACGTGTCTACTCGATTTTTCAGCAGCCAGAGTATGAAGGCTACTATTTGACCAAAGTCATTGATCGAAGAGGGACTGGAGGAAAAGCCGGGGTATTAAACGACTCATTGAAAATAGCTCATGGCGATTACCTCTGTGTCTATGATGCCGATGCGATGCCCGAAAAAAATGCGCTGTACTTTTTAGTTGAAAAGGTGCTGGAAGATCCTGAACGATACGGTGCGGTTTTTGGCAGAAACAAGACCCGCAACTATAAACGAAATTTTTTGACGCGTTGTATCAATTTGGAGATCGTAACCAGTCAACGGATCATTCATACCGGCTTGTGGCAGCTGTTCAAAATCGGACAGATTCCCGGCACCAATTTTATTATCCAAACTTCACTGATTCGCGAATTAGGCGGCTGGGACAATGGTGCTTTGACGGAGGATACCGCATTAAGTTTTAAACTTATGAAGCATGGAAAGCTGATTGCTTTAGCTTCGCGTGCTGAAGCCTTCCAGCAAGAGCCAGAAACCCTATCAGTTTATTATCGACAGCGAAAACGTTGGGCCAAAGGGAATTACGAAGTGATCATCAATAATATGAAAGATATTTTTGGCAGTTCAAATTGGCGAATTCGTTTGCAGAGTATTTACTATTTCAATACCTTTTTCTGGTTTACCAGCGCGATCATTTTATCGAACATCATGTTTGTCGCCAACTTGATCGCGATGATTTTGCACGGCTGGTTTCCATCGATTGACGCGATCTTTACTTTCGGCGGAAGCAATCGTCAGATCGGCGCCTTGCTACTAGTTAATTGGGCATTGATGTTTGCGATCTACTTGCTGCAGATCCAATTAGCCTTGTCCAGTCAATTTGGTCAAGCGACGACCGCCAATTTCTTTTACGCGATCGCGTCGTATTTTACGTATTCTCTATTATTTATTGGAATTTCGATCGTTGCCTTCTTTTCCTATATTGGAGACAAATTATTTCGGCGCGACAGCAGTAAATGGTATAAAACACAACGTTTCGACGATTAGGAGGCAAACTTATGCGCAAACGACCAGCAATCATGTGGTCGCTGCTGGCCCTGCTTTTTTTAGGCTATGTCGCGACAGTAATGATCACTATAAAAGACAATCAAACAAATTTAGAGAAAAAAACGTATCAAAAATGGCGGTCGACGTATGTAAAAGAAAGCGACGATGGAGACTTTGTCGAAACGACGCCTGATGAAAAAACCGATGTCTCATTATCTGAAGGTCATGGGTACGGCATGCTGATTACTTTGCAAGCAGCCAAACGCGGCTGGGCTTCAGAAGAAACATTTGATGGCTTCTATCGCTACTATAAAAAATTCCAGCTTAGTGCTGAAAATCCGTTAATGAGCTGGCGCCAAAAGCTGGAAGATGGCAAAGCCGTTGAGATGGAAACGAGCAATGCTACAGATGGGGATTTAGATATTGCCTATGCCTTGATCGAGGCGAGCGAACAATGGCCGGATAGCCAGAACGATTATAAAAAAGATGCACAAAAACTGCTGACGGCGATTAAGACTAGAAATTACAATTCGACCAACAACTTATTAACCGTCGGCGATTGGGCAACCAAAGATTCTAAATTTTATGATTTGATCCGACCTTCTGATATCATCCCTAGTTATTTCGACAAGTTTGCCGCATTCAGCGATGATGATTTTTGGCATTCACTTAAAGCAAGCTCAGCAGCAGCTTTGAATACGCTGAGCAAACAACACAAAAGCGGACTGATCCCTGATTTTGCATGGGTGAAAAATGACACGATCGAGCCGGCGAAAAAGAATCAGGTCGCTGGTGCGAACGATGGAAATTACGGAGCAAACGCTTGTCGAATTCCTTGGCGGTTAGCCGCCTCAAATGATGCGAGCAGCAATCAAGTATTAAGCAAAATGATGAACTTCTTTTTAGCAGAAAATACGATTGCAGAAGGTTATACTCTAGCAGGAAGGCCGATATCATCAAATACTCGTTCAAAAAGTTTCTCAGCCCCTATTCTATACGCGGCCAATCAAAAAGAAGCCTATGGAAATCTAGTAAACTCACAATCGTGGGCTATCAGCGATGGCCTATCAGCCAATGATTATTACGGCGATACATTGACCACACTGATCGCTATGCAGATGAATTATAAATAAGGCAAGAAGAGCTTCCCTCTTCTTGCCTTATTTTTGTTAACGAAAAATATCAAAATCTTTCAACAAATTCTTTAAATTGTGAACATCCCACGGCAATAATTCTGCAACCGTCAAACCGACGATCTCACTTTGCTCCGCGATTGCTTCCATCGTCTCTTTCACTTCTAATAAGGACATCTTGCCAGCTTCAGCCGAATAATCCGTAACACCCGGCTCTGCGAAATACAGCATGCGGAACTCCTTAGGATCTAAAACATCTAAGTCAAAGTGAACAACTACTTTAGTAAACTGCTGCTCTTTTAACCATTCTTTGATTTCTGCTGGTGTAATCCGCTCTTGATCTTGAACTTGATAGTCTAGGCCTAATCTTTCTAAAATTACTTCTTCATCTGCGATCGGCTTTTGAAGTCCAACATATAAAACATCTTTTGCCGCAAATGGGTGCTGAACCTTCTCGGCAAGAACAGGATCACCATCATTTAATAAATTGCCTAGAACCATCGCATGTTCATTGAAGAAAATATCAGGCGTCGAAATATCTGGATGCGCATCGATCCAAATGATGCCCAACTCCTCACCGTATTTTCCATGAAAATAATCAAACGGAGCCTGCGAGACTAAACAGTCTCCTCCTAAAGTTATGATCTTGTCAGGAGCTTCTTCTTGGATGATCGCCATCGTCTCGCTCACGTTTTCAGCGACAATACTTTGCGCAGTTACACCGTTCTCTTTCACTAATGGTTCTTCATACTCGGGAATCGGCACTGTGATTTCTTTTTGCTCTAAATTTTTAGGAACCAAAAATGAAAGCAGATCCGAACCTAGGGAGTATGTAGGATTGTTGCCGCCTTGCCATTGCGGGATTTTTAAACGAATAGTTTTAATCAACGATACCTCTCCTCTACCAATTTATTTGCTGCTGCTTTCATCTTACCTTCAACTGCTTTGCAGATGCAAATTTGATTCCCCTTTTCAATTTATTTTGCCGCATACTCACCAATCAGATAGCCATGCTGTAAAATATGACCTTCCATCGCCGTCAAGAGTGCTTTTTTCTTAGTCGAAGCAGGCAAATCTAATTTCGTGTCCAAAACAAAAACATGGTATTTGTAGCGATGACTGCCGAATGGCGGCTTAGGTCCGCGATACCGATGTTTTCCATAACCGACACCTTGTACAGCATTCGCCAACTCAGAAACTTGTTCGCCTTGCGGAATTTTCGCTGGAATAACTTCTTGTACTGGAACATTCCAGATCAGCCAATGATTGTAAACTCCTACCAGCGGATGATCAACGTCGTCCACGATCACAGCTATAGAAACAGCCTCTTTAGCCAAACTAGACAGCTTCAGCTCTGGTGAGAAATCCGCCCCATTTCCAGTATATTTCTCGGGGATCATCCCACCATTTTTAAAAGCGGGGCTAGTAACCGTTAACTCAGGAACATCTTCTACTACAATATCCCCTTGACGATTGATCACGAAAACAATCACAACTAGAATGAAACCAACGACTATCTCTATCAACACTTTCCATCTCCCCCTTATCAATTTTCTTCTCTTAATGTCCGCCGAATCCGACTCAGCGATACCGGTGTGACACCTATATAGGAAGCAATATGTGTGTGATTTACCCGCTGATCGATCGTTGGAATCTCGGCTTTCAATTTCAAGTAGCGTTCCGTGGCACTTTCAGTCAGCAAAGCCGTCTCTCGTACTAATTTGATCCGCAAAGTTTCTTCTAATATTCCGATATAGACATGTGTTAATAAAGGTTCCTCCAACATGAGCTGTTGAACCAATCCATAATCAAAACAAACCATTCTGCAAGGCTCCACTGCTTCAAAATTACACATGACTTGTCCGCTAAAAACGATGTGCTGACTACTAAAAACCTGCCCCGCTTCTAAAAATTGATGAGTCAGGTCATTTCCCTGATAGTCCAAATAATATTTACGAATCAGTCCCTCAACCAGCAGATAGAGTTTGCTCTCCTCATCTCCTGCGGCCACAATCAAGTCCCCCGCCGAAAAATCGACAAAGGTACCTAAATCGATCAACCGACCTAGCATATCCTTTTTGATCATCACTTTGGCATAACGATTCGCAACTCCGCTAAGTATCTGTTCAATCTCTGTCATCCGCCGCTCCTTTTGGTCTTTTCCCCATTGTATCGAAGGGAGAAAGCCCTGTCATTAACATAGGATAAGCTGGCCTCTGATAAACAAAAAAACACCGTCGCAAGCTATTTTTGCGCTGAAATTGTCACGAACAGCGTATATCAAGCAATGCCGATGTTTTATTGTTTAAGTCTCAACCTTTTTATCTCGTTGATCTTGTACTCAAAAATGGCTTCATGAAACATTAAAAATAAGAAATGGAAGTTGTCGGTCTTCAAACTCATACATTTCTTTACTAACCGTTTTATATCCCGAATCTATTAATGCTAGCCATTCTGCTTCAGAAACTTCTTCCCAAAATTCACTATCCAAACAACAAAACTCATACAATAGAAATAGTTTTGCATCAATTCCTAAAATTCTTGAAAATTGCTCGAATGCGTTGGCCGTTGATAGATGTATAATTTTACTTTCCAAGTCTGCTAGCAGTTCTTCCGTGTACGCCCTTATTTTTGGTCTAGTCAATATAAATTCCTGTGTATTCAACTCCTTGGTCCAATAATCCAAATAGGTTTCAAAAGATGTCGGTGTATTCATAGGCTTCTCCTTAGTCGTATGTCATTAATTATCTTGTGGATCTTTTTTCGCTTGTGATTCTACTTCTAAATACAACGCACTCAAATTAGTAATTAGTAAAACTAAAATTTTATCTATTACATCATCAATCGACTCTTCAAAACTCGCTTTAAACCATTTCTCGATGATTGAAAACACACCATTTGTCATGAACAAAGAATAGTATTCAATGGTTGAATCGTCTAACGCCGCATAAAAAGGTTCTGGCAGCACTTGAACAAAATAATCATGATAGGTTTTATGCATGACCTCAATAAAATCTAAATTTTGATGATTCATTTTGCATAATCGATTAATTAGCTTTTGTTTACTACGGAAATAATCAAGTATTCTATAGGTATAAGGATATAAAATAATATAGACATCCTTCTTTCTGCTCATACTAAATTGATTCAGTAAATCGGTGTCCCATTTTAAAAGCGTCCTGAATTCCTCCTGAAGCCGATTAATTACTTCGGCCAAAAGCGCATCTTTATTTTTAAAATACTTATAAAAAGTGACTCTGCTGACATACGCATGTTCAACTATTTCGTATACTGTTATATCCTCGTATTTATGAACAGAAAGTAAATACAAAAAGGCTTCGAAAATACTTTTCTTAACACTGTTTTTGTCCAAGTTGATTTGCAGCCTCATTTCCGCATTTGCTTCTATTTTTTAAATTATAATTCTAATAGGGGGTGTTTGCATGGTTGATGAAAAACGCAGCATGATCGAGACTTCTTTTCTCGATCTATTAAAAGAAACCAAATTTAAGTACATTAAGGTCAATGATATTGCAAAAAATGCTGGTGTCAGCAGAGTAACCTTCTATAAAAAATTTAGAAATAAAGAAGATCTATTGGATAGTATCGTTGAAGAGTTTTTAATCGAAGTATCTCTGATCTTTCAGGCCAACATAAAATTTCTTGATCGCTTGGAAACACTAACTATGGAAAGTGTCCGCTCGATCCTTCAATTTAGAGTGGAAACGCTAGTCTCATTTCTTTGGGACAATAGACAAAAAATTGAAACACTCACCTCGCAAAACAGTGAAATTGATTTGTTGAACTATATGAGAAATGATTTCAATAAATACTTAAAAGAAGGAGTCCCTTTAATTTTTTCCGTTAATTATGATCCAAAAACCTTGTCACAGTATCTAGAATATCTATCACGAGGCAGCACTCTAATCGTTGGTACTTGGATTCGTAAAAATTTTAAAGAAAGCCCAAACGAAATAATAGAAATTTTAGTAAATACTTCACTGCCAATTATCCTTGAGCTCTATCAAAGAAAGCGATTAGAGCATTAAACTGTCTATCAAGTTAGTAGTTGTAAACTAAAAGATTTTTATTAATTGTTATAGCAATTAACATACCTTTATCAAAATTCCTAACTAAACAATGGCTAAAACTCTTTAATAACTTAACATCTTTGAACTATTTTTAGGTTTACAAAATTGAGGAGATTGTTAATCTTTTTACAAATGATTGTTAAAATTATCTACATAAACAAGCGGACATCTATGTGAGTAATAGATGTCCGCTTGTACTTTTTTATTGAGGAATTGCCCGTCTAATTTCTTAATTACGCTCGATGATTCTTTCCAGCAAACTAGTTTGTTACTCAGACGTGTACTATACCTCTAGATAATTTCCTGCATTAGTTAAAGGGATTTCTAACTCGTTCACGATTTGATTGAAGTCGGCCGCCCTCGTCCATTGAGGGAAATGTGCAGCCTTTTTCATACGGATATAGTTTTTGGGTGAGTTAAGTTGTTGATAAAACGCAAAAGCAGTTTTTTCTGACACATGATAATCCTGCTCACCTTCAATCAAAATAATTGGTACTTCAAACGAAGTGTACTGCGTAAAATCTACCAGTGCTACCTCTTGCCACAAACGCTCAATCGATTGCTTCGAGCCTTTGATCCGGTGCAAACAATCACGCAATGAGTAATTTTTTGAACGAACAAAATACGGATAAAAGCTGGCATACGATTTCTTTCCATAAAGCGAGCCTTCCGTTTTAATCAATTGGTTCATGAAATACATCAAATCGTTGTACCACTTCTCTTGCCGAAAGGAAGTATCAATAGAAGCAATTCTTTGTCTGATTTTAGGATCAGACGAATGCTCCAATATATACGTACGGCTAGCTGTGAACATTTCTTGAGAACAAATCACTTGTCCTACACCAATATAATATTCAATCAATTTGGGATAGCGCTTGATAAATTCCATACCAATAATACTCCCCCACGAATGCCCCATTAGACAAACCTTTTCCTTTTCCCATTCACTAAGAAGTTTCAAAACTAACACTTTCAAATCAGAAATAAATGTAGCGATCGTAATTTCTTCATTCGCTTCGAAGGGATAATATGATTTCCCAGCACCACGCTGTTCCCAAATAATCAATGTATATTTTTTTGCCAGATCGCTATTAAAACGCTCCATCAGAGGTAACGCCGCATCCCCCGGCCCGCCATGCAAATAGACCAACAACGGATTCGCCGAGTTTTCACTGATTATATGAACATACTGTTTGACTCCATTGATTACATACCATTTCCCATAGTTTTTCATACCTATTCCTCCATTGACACAACTGTGTCGTATAGCTATAGTTTAGAAAAGAACGATTGGTATTACAATCAAATGAAACAGATTGCTAAGAAGTGTGTCAGGAGGTCCCTATGGAAAAAGAAGCTCAAATCATCGCCGGTCTATTCACATTGATGGAGATCGATGATTTTGCGTTGATTACCGTTACACAGATTGCTCAAGAAGCTGAGATCGGCAGAAAAACGTTCTACCGCTATTTTAAAAACAAAGAAGCGGTTTTAGAGCGCAGCATCGAACAGCTTTTTTCCGAATACGCGGCTTATGAGCAAAATTACTCAGCCGAAACTTACGAAACATTGATCTACCATCATTTTACTTTTTGGTACCAGCACAGTACTCAACTGAACGTTCTTTACAAGAATGACTTGATGTTTTATCTATTCAAACACTATCAGCAACGTATTCCACAGCTGAATGCTACCTATATCCGCCGAGAGAAACTCGAACCTACTGTCGCAAAGTATGCGAATGCCTTTACCACGGGAATCTTTTGGTCGACTCTCTACACTTGGATCGAGACCGGGGCAAAAGAAACTCCCGCTGAATTAGCCAAAATTTGTTCAACCTTTCTCAGTCAATAAAAACAAAAAGTGCTCAGCGGATGAATTTTCCGTTGAGCACTTAAGTATTTTAACTGTTTTTTCCGACAATGAACAAATACATACCTTCAGCTGGAATGGTCTGTTTAATAATCGGTAAATGTAATTCTTCTATCCCTTTCTTCATCACTTGTGACGGAATACGATGTCCGCCATTCTCATGAGACGTCACTGATTCAAATTCCACAATCACAAACTGTCCCTTCGGCTTGATGATGCGGGCCAGCTCCTGCAAAACATCCTGAAACGGATGAACCTCATGGATCATCACAGAAACGATCGCAGCATCCACCGAATTATCCGGCAAATCAATCGTTTTGATGTCGCCGCTCATACTCGTAATATTTTCTAATTTTTCTTTAGCGGCTCTTTCTTGAATCAAGTCTAACATTTTTTCTGACTGATCAAAGGCGATTACTTTCTCAGCTTGTTTAGCTAAGGGCAATGTCAAAAAGCCGGTACCTGCGCCGCCATCAAAAATCGTTTTCCCCACCAAATCGGGTAAATAGCTGATAATTTTTTCGGCTGGTAATAATTGCTTCCGTTCCTCACCATCTAAAACTGCGACCATCCTTTTGAAATTTTCTTCATTTTCTAAGTTGTGGTGTTCATGCACGTGCTTTGTCATTAAAACCATCCTTTTCAATTTAGTGTATTGATCAAAAAATATTTCATCTAATTCATATTAAAGACATCTAATATCTCTAATTAACTTAAAAATGAAGTTATCAGCTTCATTTTATAAATCAGTCAACTGATTAAGCTTCACCGAAGAAAAATACTCCCACATTTTATTTTCGCCTTCGTTGATGATCTGACCGATAGGACATCCATGTTGATTATTCGCTAAACAGCTGACTTCATCAGGAAGACCATCGATCGCATGGATTACGTCTAAAAATGAAATTTCAGCAGGAAGTCGTTTCAGACGGTACCCGCCCTTCACACCCGAGACCGATGAAATCAAACTCGCTTTTGTTAATTGCGTCAAGATTTTAGATAAGTAAGAAGACGAGACTTCAAATTTATTCGCCAAATCATGAATACTAAGATTATTCTCAAGTTGATCATTTTGTGCAAAATAAACCATAACATGCAGACCCATATTGGCAGCTTTAGTAAATTTCATCATTATCCTCCTTTTTAATTGTAGATATTATTTGTCTATAATATACATATAGTTTTTTCTTGTCAACAGCACTCAACAAATCAGCGCAAAAAAATGTGTATATTTGATTCAACTAGTAAAGACGAATTTTTTCAGCTATCATTTATTTATAACCGAAGGAATGAATGGAGGGCTAGCATGTTGTATACATTTGAAGGAAGTTACTTAAAAGAGGGCAATCGACATTTTATAAAAATTCCTTTTAATGTTTGGGATATCTGTGAACAAAAAGGAAATATTCCCGTGAAAGCTACGATTGAACAGATTACTTTTGAATGCAAACTGATCCCAAAAGGACAAGGTGACTACTATATCCCAATAGCTAAAAAAAATCTGGAGCAACTGCCAGTTAAAAGCAGTTACACCAGTTCCTTTGAGATCATTCATCAATTATCACGCATCAATCATGACAGTCCCTATACTGAACCCATTCGAAAAATTGATACGATAGAACTCGTTTTGCAGCCTGCTGCAGGACTATGCGGGCAAGCATGTCTAGCCATGTTGAGCGGACTCTCAATAGAAAAAATAATTACGATCATGAACGCTAAAAAATGGCAGGCCTCCTTAAGTAAAATCATTGAAACCCTAGATTATTTTAAGTTCGCTCACGCCGATAAAATGATCTATCAAAAAGAACGATTTTCCCAACTGCCAAATTTGTGTTTATTGAATACAAAAGCTGATAAATACTCTAGCAAACCCAGCCATTTGCTGCTTCACTTCAATGGAAAATATTACGACCCTGCTTCAGGTGTGCGTACAAATTATGATAAAGGCCGAATAATCAGTTATTTAGAAATTTTTAGTACATGAGAAATGGTTAACCAAATAGTTTTTATATAGTAAAACCTCCTAAAATTGATAGCGATATGTTCGAAAGACGGCTATCGATTTAGGAGGTTTATCTTTAATCGCTTAAAATTTTATTGTTCTTGGTGTGAACGAAAATACCGATTAAAAAAGATATAACTAGAAACAAGTGAAGTAATCGGTAAGATAATTACCGCGGCCATCCCAGTCAGCAGACTGATCAGAAGCTCTCCAACAAAAGCTTTGGAGTTAACGATCTCGAGAAAAGAGTAATTCAAATCTTGGATCCAAATAATCAACGCTAAACTCGATCCCATGAAGGCGAATAGCAGCGTATTGATGGTTGAACTCAATAATTCATGGACCACCGTCATGCTGGAGTGAAGCAGTTCTCTAAATGTCAGATTATTTGTCCGCCGATAAAGTTCATAGGTGGAGCTGCTGACCGCCATGCTGCTGTCGATCACTGCTCCGGAGAAACTCATCAAAATGATTGAAAGATTGAGTGCAGAAAACGGAACAGAAACTGAGAAATCCATCATCTGCAATTCGTCTAGCTCCTCCATAGCGAATCCGTGCGTCTTAACAAGTTGGATGAGCGGCAGCGTGACCAACGTGAATACGATCAAGAAAAACAAGACACAGAGAAAGGCCGCCTTGGTTTTTTGGTTGAAGTCATTAATATAGAACAAAGTCACCACTGTTACCCCTAGGAAAATCAAAAAAGTCACAAGATACACCGGAGAGCCGCTGCTCAATAAATACAATAGTAAAATGAATAGACAGAAGTTAGCAAAAGTCCCTGTAATCATATAGATCGCACTCTTTTTGAAAACTAGCACCATCAGAACAATCAGCAGCAAGGTAAGACAGATTAATACGCTCATTGACTTGCCCTCCTGCCTAATTTTTCAGAGACACTGAATGCCAATAAAGCAGCCGGAACTGACAAAACGATCGCAAAGCCGCCGCACAATGTCCGTAAAATCTCTAATGATAAATGCATCCCGATCACATCAGGGAAATTCCAGCCATTCGCCATATAAAAGACAAAGGATGGGATTGCGCCGCTAAGATAAGCAAACATCAGAACATTGATCATTGAAGAAGCTGTATCCTGTGCAACTTCACGTCCGGACTGCATTAATTTTTTCAATGGGAGCTGTTCGTTTTGTGCGCGGATCTCATCCAACGTTGAAATGATCGTTACCACATTGTCCATACTTGCACCAATCGCGCCAATCAGCAAACCAGCCAAAAAGACCGAGCGGTAAGGTCGCGTAATAAACTGCATCTCTTCATATCTCAAGCCGCTATCCTTCAGCAAATTCATCGCAATCAGACAAATGAAGAATGCGAGAAAGACACTCACCAATGTGCCAAAGATCTTTCTTACATCAAGATTTTTAAACCCATAAGAAGTTCCCATAGCGACAAAGATTGCTACGAAAGTATATATTCCCATCAAAAGCATCAACGACCAGCCGCCATTTTGCTGATTCAGCCATAAAACTAATAACAGCAGCAAACTGTTTATCGCTAACCCGATCAAGGCAAATATCCCTTTTTTTCTGCTGATAAGCAGAATGATCCAAATAAACAGACCAATCAAAATGAATACATAGCCATCTCGCTTCATTTCCAGTACCCGCCAATAATTGCCGGATTTTTGCAGAATCAATTGATTCCCCTTACGGTACAACGGAGAGATACTCTCATTTTTGTAGTACGGAGTCTCCAATGTAACGTTGCCCTTTTGATTCAACAATTTTCCTGCTATTTTTTGTGTATTCGCAGCGGAATTCACTTCCACTTTCTCTACGCGCATCACGGGTTCTGAGTAAAAAATACTGCTCTTTGCTTGAATGAAAAAGCCCAGCAAGATAATAGCTGATAAAGCGATTATGTATGTTAGTCTTTTTTTCATAAAAGACCTCCCTCTAGTTGTGCCTGCCATTTATTCTACCATTCAGCAATAAAGTTAGGCGCGCCTATAATTAATCATTAGGAATTTTTAGTCGATTCTTTATACTTAAAAAATGAGTCAAACTTCACCCTAATCCGAAAAAAACTTCAAAATAGTAAACGAACTGCTTCTTCGCTCACCATTTTGAAGTAGTTCCTGTTTATTCGAACACTGCCAAATCGGGCTGTTTAGTCTTGCTAGAACTAGAGTTGCCTAACTGGATCGTACTATGACCAAATCCTTTTGCAAATTCAAAATCATGGGTGATGATTACAAATGTAATACCCTTGTTGGCATAGTCAACAATCATGCGTTGCACGCGCCGCATATTCCCAGCATCCAATCCTGAAGTCGGTTCATCCAAAATCAGCAGCTCAGGTTCTCGCATCAAGCCTACCGCAAAAACTAAGCGCTGCTTCTGTCCGCCAGACAGTGTAGCTGGATGCTGATCTTTGAATTTCAATAGATTTAATTCTTTCAGTAATCGCTCTGCCTTTACTACATCCGCGTCCGTCTTTTTCGTTCCTAAAAGCAGCTCATTCCAAACACTATCGGAAAATAATTGATAATCGGCATCCTGCAAAACAAACCAGCATTTTTCCCGCCGCTTCTTGACCGATTGAGGTTGGCCGTTGATGCTGATAGTACCAGCCTGCTGCTTGTTCAATCCGCAAAGCGTCCGAGCTAACGTTGTTTTACCTAAACCATTTTCACCGGTGATTAGGATAATCTCGCCTTTTGCTACCTCCAGATCAAGGTTTTTGATCAAGCTGGGAGCCAAGCGATGATAGCCAATTGTCAATCCCTTTAAAGATAAAAAGGACGAGTCACTTTGTTCTTTACCTGTGTCTGCTCTCAATAAGTCCGTGATAGAAATTTCCTGTTTCTCACGAAGATCGAATGAGTGAACGGAAGCTTTTGACAAATGACGAAATTCATCAATCGTCCATTGTGCAGCGATCTCGCCTTTTGCCATATAAACAACTCGGTCTACGACATCCATCAAATAGTGAATTCGGTGATCCGCGACCACAATCGTCTTACCCGCTTGCTTTAACTGTTTTATTGTGGCCGATAATTGTGAGTTGCCCTGATTATCTAAGTTTGCCGAGGGTTCATCCAATACAAAGATCTCGGGAAAGTGAACTTCGACAGCGCCCATCGCAACCTTTTGTTTCTCACCGCTCGAAAGCTGAGCCAATTTTCGTTTCTTCAGCTGTTCCATCTGATTCAGTTGAAGCACATAGTCAATCCGCCGATTGATGGTTTCGGCTGACTGACAATAATTTTCTGAAGCAAAAGCCAATTCATCTAACACATTCGAAGTAAAAAATTGAGAACGAGCATCTTGAAAGACACTTCCGACTTGTTTGCCGTATTCCCAATCCTCCATTTCCTGTGTATTTTCTCCATTTAAATACAGTTCGCCAGTCAATTCTCCTTCATAATAATGAGGAATCAATCCATTGATCAAGCGTGTTAACGTCGTTTTCCCGCACCCTGATGCACCAGTCACCAGAACACATTCTCCTTTTTTGATCTCTAGCGAAAGATTTTTCAACTGTGGTTCTCCCGCATCATAACTGAAACTGATATCGGTCAACTTGATCGCTTGTTTTATCATCTAGACCTCCAAAAATCTGAATGTAAAAATACTGACTGCATATCCAATGAAAAGTACGACGAGCAGTAAATCTTTGCTAGCTAATCGCGTCTGATAAATCGAGGTTCGCTGTCCTGGATGATCGATGCCTTTCGTCATAGCTGATGCAGTCAGCTCATCGGTGATTTTCATTGTCCGCATCATTAACGGAACAAAGGTATATTCAAACGCCTGCAGCGGACGCAGCCAATTTCGGGGTTGCGAATAAGACAGACCGCGCAAACGAGCCGACATTTGGATCGTATCATTTTCCAATTTGATAATCGGAAAAAAACGCAACGTCACTGCCAAAGTAAGAATAAAATTTTTCGGCAGCTTCAAGGATTGCATCGCAGCCATCAAACGACCGGTAGGAACCTCTTGCAAAACCCGTGCCATGATCAGAACTGGACCAAAACGCAATACAAGAAAAATTAGAAAGCCGACATATTTCACCCACTGCTGATCAGAACTCAAAATGTAGAAATATAATGCGGTTGTTGCAGCAATAACTGCCCCGAATTTAAAAGCCGTTTGAAAGAGACCGGCATAGATTAAATAGAATATCCCAAAGACATTCAATAAAATCAATTGATCCATTTGAGCACACAACACTAAAATACTTTGCGCGATCAGTAAAAGAAATTGGATTCTGGGATCGATACTTTTTTTCATACGCGTCTCCTCCAGATTAAGTAGATTTGATAACTCCGGCCTTAACAAAGTGCTTATTCAATAATTTGTAGCCGAACAAACATCCTAAACAAATCGAGACAATCAACGCCGCGGTTGAAACCATAATCCAAAACGGATTCGTCAAATATTCAAGATGATTTTCAGTGTAACCAGAATTTTTCATCACAGAAAAATAGTAATCCGCAGAAATCGCTAAAATAATATAGTTTGAAAAACCATATAAAAGGTTGTAGATCGTAAATACTACTGTTTGAGCACCCAATTTCCGATAGCCATTCGTTTTGGCTAAAATGACTTCACCGATCAGGCCGCCCAATAGTGTTATCGGTAAAATGTAGACCGATCCCATAATGGCGTAAAACAACCCGTTGATCGCGCCAAAGAGCAGCAAAGTTCCACGTTTTCCAACCTTAAAGGCCATCAACAAGTAGATCGGACAAGTAAAAAACAAGACAAAAGCAGTCGCATAAGGATAAAACCACGCCAAGATCGGCAAAGTCGCCATCGACATGACCATCATTACAACAAATTCAACAACGCTATATAACCCAATCGTCAAGTAATCTTTTGAGATAAGTTTCTCCGTTTTTTTATTCTTCATTTTTTTCTCCGTTCCTATAGGGGAATTATTTTTTTCGTTCACTCCAGTATCATTTCGCGATTCGTATGAAAAATACGAATGGGGATCGCGTAAATAGATATCCTTGTTTGTCAAAAAAAGATCGATCAGCCTTTACTGAATTTCCAGTTGGTCGCTTCATTCTGCATATCGACCAGCTTATGGTAAAGCTCACAAGTTTGGTAAAGCTCTTGATGCGTTCCCTTAGCTGCGATCGTTCCTTTGTCCAATACAACAATTTGGTCCGCCTTCATAATCGTTTTTAAACGATGGGCGATCACAATCACAGTTTTATCGGCAACAAGATTTTTGATTGCCTGCTGAACACCAGCTTCATTTTCCAAATCCAAAGCAGCGGTCGCTTCATCCAGTAAAATAATCTCCGACTGCTTAATAAAAGCCCGCGCAATACTGATTCGCTGCTTTTCTCCGCCAGACAAGGTCGAACCGCCTTCGCCAACCAGTGTTTCATAGCCGTCAGGCAAGGCACTGATAAACTCATGGCAATGCGCCTTTTTGGCAGCGGCCACCACTTCTTCAAAGCTGGCTGTTTGATTGCCGACACGAATATTATTTAGGATCGTATCCTTAAAGAGATAAACATCTTGAAACACCATCGATAAATGACTGTACAAATTTTCTGGATTGACTGTCTTAAGGTCCTTTCCTCCGATCTCAATCACGCCCGTTTGGACATCATAAAATCGAGCCAATAATTTTACAATCGTAGATTTTCCGCTGCCGGATGGGCCCACCAAGGCCGTCAATGTTCTAGGCTGAATCTCCAGGTTAATCTTTTGCAGCACCGGTTCTTCCTTATAAGAAAAACCAACATCCGTAAAACGAATTGTATAATCTTCGTTTAGTTCTTCGGTTCCCGCAACCTCTGGCTGATTCCGAATCTCCATGATTCGTTCACCACTGATCAGCGCATAACGCATCTCCGTATAATTGATCATCAGTGTAGTGAAGGGATCATAAATTCGGCTAGCCACGACAATAAAGACTAAGAAAACCGATTCTACTAAACTTCGTTGAGCTAGTAGATATGAACCGATGAAAACTAGGATCGGCAAACCCATCCTCAAAAGTGAGATGGCCACCATTACGACCGGTCCCAATACGCCTTCTATCCGAATCGATTCTTTGCGCAGTGTATCAAAAGCCTGTTGAATTCTAGCAAACTGCTGGCCGCCCAATGAATAGGCTTTGATTTCTTTAATCCCTTGCAGATATTCCTGTAAGCGAGAGGCACTATCTACTTTTGCTTGGATATGACGTCCGCCTAGTTTTTTCATTAAAATATTCGAGCCTTTAACTACCAGTAAAACAATTGGCAGCATAGCATACAGACATAATGTCATTCGCCAATCAATCAGACACAAAGAAACAAAAGCCAGTACCAGTAAGATCACGGCAGCCAATGCTTGAGGGACCAAACGTGAAATCGCACTTTCCAACAAGGCATAGTCCCCTAGCATCATCGTCGTCAAATCCCCTGGATCACGACTATCTAAAAATCCCAGTGATAATTTCCGTAAATGATTCGCCAATTTCGTCCGACCTTTTTCCGAAACATCATAGGCAGCAGTATATTGCTTTTCATATGCAAGCGTGGAGATTAGAACTTGGACCGCAAACCACACAACACTGGCAAGAATCAAGTAAAGAAACAGACGAGTATTCAGCGGACGATTCTGCTGGTAAGATTCAAACAATTCAAAAATTCCATAAAAGGCAATGACTGCCGGCAGCAAACGAGCCACCGATTCCAAGGTCGCCCAAAAAGTTGATTGAACTAATTTCCTAGGTTCCCCCGAAGTAATATTGTAAATCGCGTCTTTCATCTTACTTCACCTCCCAGTCTTTGGTTTCTTCATTGATCATCCACAATTTCTGGTAGAGCGGATTATTCACCAGTAATTCCTCATGAGTTCCAGTTGCTTGTATTTCTCCTTTGTCACAAACCAATATTTGATCGACATGCTGGATCGTCCACAAACGATGAGCAATGATCAAAACAGTTTTCCCTTTGACCAGCTCACTGATAGCCTGTTGAATATAGACTTCATTTTCAGCATCCGCATATGCGGTCGCTTCATCTAAAACTAAAATCGGTGAATTTTTCAAAAGTGCTCGCGCAATCGATATCCGTTGGGCTTCCCCCTTAGATAAGAAAACACCGTGCTCTCCGATCATCGTGTCATAGCCATGCGGCAACGCTTGAATAAACTCATCGCAGCGTGCCAAATCGGCGGCCCAGCGAACCTCTTCCGAACTAGCCTTTTTATTGCCCATTCGGATATTGGCAGCGATCGTATCGTTGAACAATGTAACGTCTTGAAAAACAAAAGAAACATCCTGCATCAGCGTATCGATTGTTACTTCGCGAATATCAGTTCCGCCAATTTTGATTGCTCCTTCTGATGGATCATAAAAACGTAATAATAGCTGCGCAATGGTACTTTTCCCGCCGCCAGACGGCCCGACTAAGGCATTCATCGTATTGGGCTGCAGCTCAAAGCTGACTTTTTTTAAGACAGGATTTCCTTCTGTATAAGCAAAGGACACCTCGTCAAAAGAAATTCCATTTCCTGAAAACTCCGCTGTTGTCGCCTTTTCTACTACCGTCGCCTCAGCAAAAATCTCATCTACTCGTTTGACTCCTTCGTTGACATTACTAAAAGTCGAGGCCGCATACATCAGTTTCATGAAAGGACCCGTCGTTCCTGAAGCCAAAATGATGAACAGCATGACCGTCAATAATAATGTCTTGTCCTGCGGATTCTGACTGATTAAGAACGCGCCAAACGGCATTACAAACAGAACAACAGATGTTATTAACGTGGTAAATAAAACGTATCCTGCTCGAAACCCATTTGACCAATCCATTACCAGACTCCGATAATCCTTGATACTTTGATGAAATCGTTTAAAGTTTCCGACAGACAGCCCGAAGACTTTGACTGCTGGCATTGCCCGAACATATTCAACACCGTTACTGTTCATTGCTTCCAGTGCGTCATGATATTGTTTCACTTTGTTGTTTTTCATCGTTTTCCCCATCAGCGAAGAATAAATCCCGACGGCTAGAAAAAGCGGGACTAGAGACATCAAGCCCAATCGCCAATCAATCGTCAGCATCAGGCCGATATAGATCAATGGAAAGATCAAAGCCGAAACAATATCGGGAATTTGATGTGCGATAAATGATTCCATTTTCTCGACACATTGATCAATGATTTTCATTAATTGCCCACTCGATTTTTGTGTAAAATACCCCATCGAGACCTTCGATAGATGCTGCAGAATATCCATTCGAATTTCGTACAAAATATCGAAGGCGGCAACGTGCGAACACATTGAGGAACCATATAACAAAACTACTCCAGCCAGGACACTCCCCATCGAGACAAGACTCCAATGAATCAACCCTCCTGCCGAGTAATCCCCGATCATCAACAACTCAATAATTTTATAAATACAATAAAAAGGAATAAACTGTACCATTGTTGAGATGGTCGCCAAAATTCCCGATACCGTCAATAATCCTTTCTTCTTCTTGATGTAGCGAATCAAAACCGATTCATTCTTCATCCAACTAACTCCTTCCCTATTTCCTCATTTGAAACAAACATCCCAACAATTAAGAATCTTAAATGATAATGAGATTCATTCTCATTTAACCATTTTTTCTGACCGTTTTCAACATTCTTTTGCAGATGGATGATGATCACCATTGTTTTTAATGGCTGGGAAAGGCATAATTGGGGCTTGATTATTCCTAATTAGATCGTTGTTTTTATTAAAAAATCTATCTCCCAGCTGGGAGATAGATTTTACTATTTCTTAGTTCGATTTCTTTTTGCTTCTTTGATGATTTTCAACGCACGTTTACGGGTCTTGATGTTGGGGCTTTTTAAACGGCGATAAGCACTAGCTAAATCTGTTTTTTCCAATGGCTCCACCTCTTGTTTAATAGTTTAATGCGCCAGCATTTCTTGCGCGATTTCATGGCTCTTCATCGTAGTTGGGTAATAGGTTGGCCAATGATTCAACTCATCATACAAAGCCTTTTGACTCTCTCCGCCAGTATAAATATGGAAATGAGCTGCTTTGGCTGGTGCGATACCATGATCGCTGAATTGAACATATTTGAACTCACCGGCATCTGGATCTTTAGTTTCAAACGTGAAACGTACGCCGCGATTGCCTTTTTCATAAGTCAAAATTTTTGAACCGGCATATTCATACGTATACTTGTGGTGTTTCCCATCAACCATAAAATCTATTTGGTTATTGGTAATCTTAATTTTATCCACCTTGGTCTGATAACCAGTCTCATAATAGGTTTTATACTCTTCTGCTGTTTTATCCTTGTTCAATTTTGCTTTGTAATCGAAGACTTGATCCAAGGTTCCATTCTTCAATAACGGATACACTGATTGCCAATTGCCGGCATAATCGGATAATTTACGGGCTTTTACCTCAGAGTCTTTAAAATACCCGTTATAAACAGTTTGTTCTGTTGCGGTATCCTCTTCAGGCTTCACATCTTTACCGGGAACACTGGTGGTTTTCTTTAAGGCCATCAAGTTTTCTTTCATCACGGATAGGTAGCTTTCACCGGCATCGATCTGTTTATTGGTTAAGCTTTCTATCGGATTGAGCACCTCCAGCTGCACCTTTGTTTCATCCGCCAATGTTTTCGCGGTCTTTCCTTGATTGTTGTTCTCGAAATAAATATATTTGATCTCATTATCTTCCACATAGTGTTTCAACTTAGCAATTCTTGAAGGATCGGGTTCTTGATCTGGGTTGATTCCTGCTATCCCAACCTGATTCAACCCATAATCTAAGGCTAAATACCTAAACGCCGTATGCTGAGTAACGAAATTCTTTTGCTTCGCGTCTTTCAAGGTATCCGAATAATTTTTATCTAACGCTTCTAGTTTAGCCAAGTATTTCTTTGCATTGGCTTCAAAGACATCCTTTTTCTTAGGGTATAATTTGACTAATTGATCTTTGATCGAAGTAACTTCCTTGATTGCACGATGCGGCGAAAGCCATGTATGGGGATCAAGTTCATGATGATGACCTTTCTCATCGCCATGGTCATGATCGTGTTCTTCTTCCTCACCACCGGGCAGTAAAAGCATATCCTTTGTTCCTTCAATCACGTTGGGTGAACCTTTTTTCCATGACTTGGCCGCACGCGGCACCCAAGTCTCCATGTTTTCATTATGATATACAAACGCATCAGCCTCGGTAATTTTCGCCATATCTTTTGCAGACGGCTCATAATCATGCGGTTCTGATCCAGCAGGAATCAGCAAAGAGACATCTCCCGCATCTCCTACAATGTTTTTAGTAAAATCGTACATTGGATAAAATGTAGCGACGATTTGTAATTTCTCATCTTTGCCCTTGGTTGCTGCTTGATTACTCTTGCAAGCCCCTAACCCGACAAGTGCCAGTAGACTGATCAGGGCAATCACAAATTTCTTCTTCATTCCAGACCTCTTTCTTTTTTTAGTTACTTTAATTATTTGATCCCTGACCGATTCATTTCTTTATTCAAAAAAACGCCCCCCGCTTCATCAAATTTGTCCTAGTTCGATCTTCCTGTTATTACGATCGAACTATTTATGAACGTAAGCCTCTCCGGATCATCAATAAACCTTGATTTCATCCATTCCTATTTACGGCTTGCAAATCGTAATGATTACGATTCAACAGCAACACTTTATCATCCTCAGAAAAGAGTGTCAAGATAAAATAACATGAAATTTTATTCATGTGAATGTAGAATCATTTTTGACTAAGTGAAATAAGTTTAGAAAATACTGATTTCACCGTCTATTTTGCCTATCAAAAATTGTTTACACGACAAAAAAAGCGATTAAAATCTTTTGATTTTAATCGCTTGATTCATTTTAAGCCAGCTGCTCTTTCTCAAACTGACTATTATATAAATCGGCATAGAAACCTTTTTGTTCCATCAAATCTTCATGATTTCCTTGCTCGATGATATTTCCTTCGTTCATAACTAGAATCAAATCCGCATTACGAATAGTGGAGAGACGGTGAGCAATCACAAAGGATGTGCGGTTATTCATTAATTTGTCCATCGCTGCTTGAATCAATTCTTCAGTCCGAGTATCGACCGAACTGGTCGCTTCATCCAAAATCAACATTGGCGCATCTTTGATGATCGCACGCGCGATCGTCAATAATTGCTTTTGTCCAACGGATAAACTGACACTGTCATCCAAATAGGTTTCATAGCCCTTCGGCAAGGTTCGAATAAAATGGTCGATCCCAACGGCCTTGCAGGCATTAATGACTGTTTCATCAGAGACATGCCGCTGATTATAGATCAGATTATCTTTGATCGTTCCTTCAAACAGCCATGTATCTTGCAGTACCATACAGAATTGATCATGAACCTCTTCTCGGGTCATATCTTTAATCGAAACACCGTCGATCATAATATTGCCTCGATTCGTCTCGTAAAAACGCATCAACAGATTGACGATCGTTGTTTTCCCTGCTCCAGTTGGACCTACAATCGCGATTTTTTGTCCCGATTTTGCTTCGACATTAAACTGATGAATGATTGTCCGCTCTTTATCGTAACCAAAGCTGACATTTTCAAAACGAACATTGCCTTCTGCGTTTCGTAATTTTGCTGGTTTATCTGACTCATCGGTCAATTCATCCTCAGCTAAAAATTCGAACACACGACTCATAGCAGCCCCAGCCGACTGAAGATTAGAAAAGGCCTGGGCCAGTTGTGATAAAGGTTGTGAAAATAGACGAATATAGACTGTAAATGCTACGACAACGCCTAAAGTAATATCACCCCGCAATGTCAAGACGGCGCCGACAACACAGACTGCTACATACCCAAAGTTCCCAATAAACCCCATCAATGGCTGCATGATTCCAGAAAGGAATTGTGCCTTCCAAACGCTGCCATAAAAATCTTGATTAATTTCATCGAACTCGACCTTCATGTCTTGCGCAGCATTGTAGGCGCTAATGACTTGCTGCCCAGAATAAGCTTCTTCAGCGAATCCATTGATCTTAGCTAATTTCTGCTGCTGTTGGTTAAAGTGGACCTGCGATTTCGCCATGATAAGTGACATCAACAAGAATCCTAATAAAACAGAAACGACCGATGTGAGTGTTAATAGTAAATTGGTGCGGAACATCATGACCAGACAGCCGATGAATAAAGTAATCGATGGAAACAGTGAACTCAAACTCTGGTTCAGTGATTGACTGACGGTATCCAAGTCATTTGTCACCCGACTCAGTGTGTCTCCCTGACTGTGGGAATCAAAATAGTTCAACGGCACCGCGTTGATTTTTTCCGAAATTTGACGACGCATTTGTTTAGAGAAACGCTGAGTAACTGTCGCCACAATAAATCCTTGGAAATATGAAAGAATGGCCCCGATACCATACAAAACCACTAAGCTCAGTCCAATTTGACTGATCCTCGTAAGATTGATCGAACCTCGCAATCCTTGCGTAATCAAATCCGTAATCTCACTTAAACGATTCGGACCGACGATCTGCGTGACACTTCCGATCGTCGCAAATAAGATCGCTGCAATCAAAGGCCATTTATATTGATTGACTGCTTTAACGATATTTTCTCTTAAAGGATGCTCTTTCGTCTGCGTTTGAACATTTTCCAGTGTATTATCCATGAGCTAATTCCTCCTTTGAAAGCTGCGAATAGGCGATCTCTTGATAGACCGCATTTGTTTCTAGCAACTCCTCGTGGGTTCCCTGCCCCACGATGTGCCCTTCATCCAAAACAACGATTTGATCCGCATCCATGATCGTGCTGATCCGTTGAGCGACGATCAATTTCGTTGTATCGGCAAGTTTTTCTTTTAGAACTTCACGTAATTTTTTATCTGTCTTATAGTCCAATGCTGAAAATGAATCATCGAATAATAAGATCTCCGGCTGTCGTGCGATTACCCGAGCAATCGCTAAACGCTGCTTCTGACCGCCAGAAAAATTACTCCCGTTTTGAGCGACATGGCTATTCAATTTGTCTTCTTTTTCATTAACAAATTCACTCGCCTGCGCAATCGACAGTGCTTCCTGCATTTTTGTATCATCCAACGGATCATTGCCGCTGGTTCCAAAATCTAAATTGGACTCGATCGTTCCACTGAACAGTACAGGTTTTTGCGGAATATAGCCGACGATATCATTCAAATTTACATGACTATACGTATTGATTGGTTGCCCATCAATCGCGATCGTCCCTTCACTCACCTCATAGAAGCGAGGAATCAAATTCAGAATCGTACTTTTTCCGCTGCCGGTTGAACCGATAAAAGCGACTGTCTCTCCCTGTTCCGCTTTAAAATTGATATCATGGATCACTGGTTCGGAGGCATCCGGGTAGCGGAAGGTCACATTATTAAATTCCACCGTTCCCTTATTCTCTGGATGAACTTTCTCACCCTCTGTCGGAAATTCGACTGATGATTTTTTAGCTAAGACTTCATTGATCCGTTTAGCCGAAACGGTCGCCCGCGGCAAGATCATGAAAATCATCGACATCAAAACAAAGCTCATAACAACTTGCATCGCGTAAGAAGAGAACACGATCATATCGCTAAAGAGAGACAATTTCACCATGCCTTGCGCCTGTTGAATCATGTAGGCACCAATCCAATAAACAGCAAGGGTCAAGCCGCCGGATATCAAACTCATACCTGGGCTCATCAAGGCCATCACTCGTCCCGCGAATAGGTTGGTCGATGTCAGGTCTTGATTAGCTGTTTCAAATTTTTCTTCTTGATAACTTTCCGCATTATACGCACGTACCACTCGTAATCCTGTTAAATTTTCCCGCGTGATACTATTTACCTTGTCTGTCAATTGTTGAACCTTTGCAAAACGTGGTTGTACTAAGGTCAAAATTACCGATAACAAAATCAGCAAAATCAAAACGGCTACACCCGTAGTTGTGGTCCACTGCCAGTTCTTACCAGCAATCTTCACCACTGCCCAAACCGCCGTGATCGGTCCCTTGATCAACAATTGCAATCCCATCGCAACCACTTGTTGAATTTGAGTTAAATCATTCGTAGTCCGTGTGGTTAAACTAGGGATCGAAAATTGTTGAATCTCATGTGTCGAATAATCCATCACTTGGCCAAACATATCTTGCCGCAAACGGCATGTTAAACTGGCGGCCAATTTGGCAGCGAATAAACCTACGATCGACGAGAAGACAAAACTCATTAACGAAAGCAAGACCATCCAACCACCCGGTTTTAAGATCTCTCCGATGGCGGTGTTAGGCGTTTGGAGCAGTGTTGTGATCTTCGACATATAATCGGGTACTTTTAAATCCATCCAGACTTGTCCAACGATGAATAGAACACTAACCAGTACCAGCAATCGTTCTTTAGAATTGGTTCTTTTTATTAGTTGTATCATGATATCCTCCTTCTGATTACATTAGCATGCTAACTATCGGCGGAAATAGAAATCTGATTGTTTTACCAACCAGATTATACTTCGATATTTCGTTTGAACTTTTGCATCGTTGCGAAAAACTGAGCCAATTCTTCCTCTGAAATTCCCTGCTTCAATACCTTCTCGATGCCTTCAATTTGTTTTTCAACCTCAATCGTTGTTTGAATTGCCTTCTCCGTTACGATCAGTTGTTTCAATCGCTTGTCCTTTTGAGATGGAGCAGTCGTTAGAAAACCATTTTTGATCATACGGTCAACTAGATTGCTGGCGGTGGGTTTTCGAATCGACAACCTTTCTTCCAAATCTTTTTGATAGATTTCCTTGTCGCGATTGTGGACCAAATAGCCTAAAGCAAAGCCTTGTGGCCCACGAATGTGCCCGCCTTGACTCATTTTCTCAATATACCTAGCAATCAGCAGCGATAGCTCCCTGACCTCAAAACCAATGGTTTCTGGCTCATTCATGTTATTCTCTCCCTAAATAGTTATCATGCTAACTATTCTAAAGTCATTTTCTATTTTTGTCAACCTTGTTTGCTATTCTCTTCTTTTTTATAGATCAGTGTCACGATGTCGCAGATCAAGGCACAGAGAAAACAAGAGATCGTTGCCATAAGCACCTTATTACTGGCAGAAATTTCACTTAGCCTAAATATCAGATATAACAGCAAAGAGGTTCCCATTAAAATCCCGCCAAACAAACGATTTGAAAACTGCCAAATTCGTTTCCCGTAACAAATAAACGCCAGTCCTCGATAGCCGATCCCGCCAGTATATTCCTGTGCGCTAATCACCAGAACAACTAAGCCTAAAACTGCGAATAATAAGGGTACCGAGTCTACCTGTGCTTTTTCTATGATCCCTGCAACGAACATCTCTAGCCCTCCAGTGTTCACTTTTATAAATCGATTATACCCTATATTTGAATATACAAAAAAAGCGATCAAAACCAGATTGGTTTTAATCGCTTTACATTTTTTACGCACGTTTAGTATTGTCGCAGCTTGGTCCTGTCGGTGTTTCATTTTTATTTGATTTAGCTAATCCTTTGATCGATGCACGAATGATCATTGAAGCCGCGAAACCAACCAATGCCAAAACAGCGAAGATCCGTAACACATTGGTATACGCATGGAACATTTCAGTGATCTTATTCAAGAAGATCGGACCAAACATTCCTGCTGCGGCCCAAGCCGTCAAGATATACCCGTGGATCGCGCCGACTTCTTTCGAACCAAAAACATCACCGATATAAGCGGGAACGATTGAAAATCCTGCGCCGTAACAGGTCATCAGTAAGCAGATCAATGCCGCAAAAAGCAGCGGTGAGTTCACCACTGATAAACTCAGCAACACGACGATATCAATGACGAAAAGGATCGTAAAGACATTTTTCCGGCCTAAGAAATCGGATACCAAAGCCCAGACTAAACGACCGCAACCGTTGAAGACTCCCATCACTCCGACCATCGTAGCGGCCATCCCTGCGCTCATTCCAGTGATTTCCTGCGCCATTGGCGAAGCTTCGGAAACGAGCGAAATTCCACAAGTAATATTTAGAAACAGCATGAACCATAATAACCAAAATGTTTTGGTTTTAATTGCTTGATTAGCGGTTAATTGAACACCGCTGTATTGTATTTTAACTTCGGTTTTTGAATCGGGCGCCTCAAAACCTTTCGGCGTCCACCCAACAGGCGGTTTTTCCAAATAACGCGAAGCGGTAAACATGACTAAGAAATAAGCAACACCTAAAATGTAGAAGGTTTTAGAAACGCCGACATGCACCATCAATTGCTGTGCGATCGGTCCAGTGATCATTGAAGCAAAACCGAAGCCCATAATGGCCAGTCCAGTGGCTAGTCCTTTTCTATCCGGGAACCACCGAATCATTGTTGATACTGGTGTTACATAGCCAGCGCCCAACCCAATCCCGCCGATAATCCCATACGTAAGATACAGCATTGGCAGCGAATGACTAGAGATGGCAAAACCAGTCGAGATAATTCCTAGGCCGAATAAAATCGATGCGACCGTTCCGGTTTTTCTTGGACCAAATTTCTCCACGAATTTCCCCATGAATGCCGCTGATGTTCCTAAACAGAAAATCGCTAAACTAAATGCAAAAGAGATCGACGATTTGTCCCAACCTGTCATCTCTTTGATCGGTTCCTTAAATACGCTCCACGCATATGCTGAACCGATAGACAGATGAATCGCTACTCCTGATAAGGCGATCAGCCATCTATTTTTTTCCCTTTGCATCCTCTTCCCTCCTGATTTCAATGCATTTGTTGTGTTTGAGTGCGATAAAAAAGAGATAACATCCGTTATCTTTTTTTATTTAAAAAAATATTTTTTTCGAACACCCAATAAACACGAGTATACGCTCTCATTTACTTAAATTCAACAAAAATTTTAATATAATTCGAATACAATCTTTCTTGTTAAAAAAAAGAATTTTGGAGGAGGAGTTTATGTATTATCATCTTATTTTTAAGTTCATCATAACCGATCAAACCGCGTTTTCATATTAAAAAGATTACTGAGAGACAAAACAGCTCTCAGCAATCTTTTGTTCTTTTCTAAATTACTCGTTAATCGATCGTCCATTTCAGCAGCCTATTTTTAATTTTTTCAAACAGCTGCATCACCAATACCAGTACTAGCACCATAAAGATGAAGCCGCCCCACATGTTTTTGTAGATACCTAAGCTCGAATAGCGTTTGACGTAGAAACCCAGGCCATATGTTGCACCATACATCTCCGCATAGACCAGCATCACGAAAGAACTGCGTAAAGAATTGACAAAGCCCGATAAAATCGACGGACTAGCCGCCGGTAAAATGACTTTGAAAAATTTCTTCGCCCCATGTAATTCTAAGGTCGCGGCATTATCCAAATAGCGCTTATCAATCGTTTGAATCCCCGTAATCGTCGCAAAAAGTGTCGCCCATACCGTCCCGTAGACAATCAAAATGACCGATGCCCACCAAAAGTCCGGTGCCAATAAAACGACAAACGGCGAAAGCAAAATCGACGGTACACAGCTGAAGGCGTAAATGATTGGATGCAAAATCTCGCGCAGGCGAGTATTCATCCCAACCAGTACTCCTAATCCTAAAGCGATCACTAATGTTACTGCAATCGAAGGAATCAGGAGCTTCAACGAATAAAGTAGATTGAGTACCGCATAATCTCGATCCTTGACAAAAGCTGCCCAGATATCTTCGACTGGCGGAAACATCAGCGCATTGAATAATTTATTGTCAGAAATGTATTTATAAAGAAAGACGAACCCGACGCAAATCAGAAACGTGATCCAATATTTTTTGATGAATGCCTGTATTTTTCTCATCCTAAATCTTCCTTTAGGCGACTACAAATTATTTTCTTCATAGAACGTAACCGCATTTTTATAGAACTCTGGATCTTCATCACTATATTTCTCCACAGCCTCATCTAGCGCTTCTTTATAAAGATCCGAATAGATCCGATCCTCAAGCTTCACATCTTTATCTTCTTGATCGATCCCGCCAACGGCTTTCATATACTTGTAGTTATCCATAACCGTATTTTTAACCGTATCCGGATTAATCCGGTAATGCTCATTCAGCATATAGGCTTCAACATACTCTTTGTCTGTACCTAATTGTTCTGCCATTAACCCTACACATTTTTCACGATTTGCTTCAAAATAGGCCTGCGCACGGATCAACGCTTCATTCAATAATTTAACGGTTTCTGGATTTTTCTTCACCCAAGAATCCCGTGCGACCATCCGGCAGCAAGAATAGTTTGGCGTGATATCGCTGCAATAATCCACGATCTTGATCCCTTTTGTGTTTTGGACTTGATACATTTTTCCCGTGCCAATTACAGCATAATCAAGTTCGCCTTTTTGGATCGCAGTTATTTCATCATCATCGCTGATATCAACAAAGTCGATTTCTTTTTCTAAATCATGTCCCTGTTCATACAATTCATGCAATGTTGCATAACGAGAGATCGTATCTCCATATTTACTTCCTAATAAGGATTCAGGACCCTTCCATTCCGTATCATCTGCCGCAATAATCGGCATCGAACCCGTCAGCATAAAGCCGCCGATAATCGCCATATCATCTCCCGCCGCGATCATTTGGACCGGCGTCCATGTTCCTGAATTAGAAGCAATGTCGACTTGCCCAGTAGTCACTGCTTCCAGCTGTCCTTCATCCAAAGGAACCTCGTCGATCGTTAAGCCAAGCTCTTTAAAATAGCCCTGATCTTTGGCGATACTCACCAAAACATTTCCGCTATTTCCCTGTGCCCACGTGATTTTTTTAGTATTGCTCTTTTCTGACTTCGCATCTTTCTTGGTATCCGCTGTGCCACTCTTCGCTGAATTTCCGCCGCAGGCACTTAACCCCAAAACCAACGCTGATAATGCCAACAAAGCCATCACTCTTTTTTTCATGCTTCTCCTCCTAATGTACTTCCTATTCAATATGTTTTTCAACATCGCGATTGATGTTCTTAATCAAGGTATTACGCAATTTCAGCACCTCTAGATTTTCAAATTGCGTGTCTCTTGTCGCTCGTTTTTCATCGGGAATCCGACATTCGTAAATAATGTTGCTTGGCGACTGGCCTAAAACAACGATTCGATTTGCCAACAGGAGCGCTTCATCCACATCATGCGTCACAAAAAGGACTGTTTTTTTCATTTCTTCTTTTGACCATAAATCTAGAATCAGATCTTGCAGACGGGCACGTGTTACTGCATCAAGTGCTCCAAAAGGTTCATCCATCAAAAGAATCGGGGAATCGACGCTCAGTGACCGTGCAATCGCACAGCGCTGTTTCATCCCGCCCGAAAGCTCTTTCGGCAATTTTTTATAGACCGTTTGATCCAGACCAACCTTTTCGAACATATCTAAAATGATCGTCTTCAATTCCTTTTTATCCTTTTGCGGATATTTTTGTTTCAACGCGAGTAAAATATTCTCACCCGCACTCATCCAAGGAAATAAACCATAGTCTTGAAAAACGACCCCTCTCTCTAAACTCGCTCCCTTGATTGGGACAGAATCGATGGTAAGAGCTCCCGAAGTCGGCGTTTCCAATCCGGCCAACAGCCTTAAAAAGGTGCTCTTGCCGCAACCCGATTGTCCTAATAAACAAACAAATTCTCCAGATTCAATCTCCAAATTGACATCTTTCAAAATCAATCGATTCGGTGCTTCCTTATACGCAAACGATACATCGGCAACTTTTATCTGTTCCATGTGTCTCCTTTCCCAGGCTAAAGGCTCCCCCGTAAAATGAAGGAAATCTCTATTTTCGTTTCGAATGCCCTGCCGCTGATCGCCAACAAGCATTCTTTTCCAAAGCTATCTATGATTGTAGAACGGCAAAAGCCTGTTCAAAATCGGCAAGGATGTCTTCCTTATTTTCCAGCCCGCAAGACAAACGAATTAAATTGTCTTTGATTCCTGCTGCTTCTCGATCCTCTTTTGGCATATTGCCGTGGGTCATGCTGGCAGGATGCTGCACTAATGTTTCTGGGTCCCCAAGACTGACCGCGATCGAGGCAAGTTTCAATTGGTTCACGACTTTTTTACAAGCAGTAAAGCTATCCATGCCGTTGATTCCCTCTTTTAACTCAAACGCCATGATCCCGCTGAACTGATTGCTCATTTGTACTTTAGCCAATTCATACTGCGGATGACTTTTTAGCCCCGGATAATAAACCTTTTCGACAAAAGGCATATTTTCAAGATATTCAGCGACCGCCAAACCGTTTTCGCAATGACGTGCCATTCGTAACTCCAATGTTTGCAATCCGCGAATAACTAAAAACGAATTGAACGGACTTGGCGTTGAACCGCAGATTTTCGTTGCCGCATCTTTACGAATCGTCGTAACATCTGCCTCATTACCGATCACAAAACCTGAAATCACATCCCCGTGTCCATTAATATATTTCGTACCGCTATGCACGACGATATCGGCGCCTAAACGTAATGGGTATTGAATTGGCGGCGGCGCAAAAGTATTATCGACCACTACTTTGATCCCATGCTTGTGGGCTAATGTTGAAATCGCCGTGATATCCGTTAATTCAAGTGTCGGATTCGTCGGTGTCTCAAAGTAAATCATTTTTGTATTTTCTTGGATTGCTGCTTCCACCGCAGCCAGATCACTGGTATTCAGGAAAGTCGTTGTAACACCAAATTTTGTTAATGTATTTTTCAACACCAGTGACGAACAGCCATAAATACATTCCCCGCTGATCACATGGTCTCCAGCTTGTAATAAGCCCATAAAAACTGAACCAATCGCTCCCATGCCCGACGCCGTTGCAACACAAGCTTCGCCGCCTTCTAATGCCGCCAGTTTATTTTCTAGCGTTGCATTCGTTGGATTGCCTCCACGAGAATATGCATATCCCGGAATCTCACCGTCAAAAATTTGTGTCCCTTTTTCGACTGTCTCAAAACAAAACGTCGATGTTTGATAAATCGGTGTAGCCAATGATCCATAAACCGGATCAGGCTCTTGCCCTGCATGAATAGCCAATGTTCCAAACCCAACTTGTTCCAAATCAATCTTGCTCATTTTATTCCTCCACTTGTCTTCATTATTGATTCGCTTAAACTTCCATTCATAGATACCTTGGATTCCTTCGATTAGAATGTTTTTTAAATACAGACGTTATTAAACAGGTATCGCTTGCCTGCAATTTTTTTGTCCACGACAAAAAGAGGCATACCATTCAGTATGTCTCCCCATTTTTCAATCGCAAATAAACCCACTAATTATTGAAAAAAATGAGGTGAGAACGCCTGTTTATTCTGTTAGCTGTCCTAGAAACTCTAAGAATTAGCGATTCTCACGCTCAGTAACGATGCTTAAACACATTCTCACCTCCTCGTTCATTCCAATTAAGTGAATTCCATCACTAGTATACCTTTTAATGATAGCGTTTTCTATACTATTCAAAAAATAGTTCTTTTTTCATTTTTTTAAGAAAAAGACCACCCAACGATATACGTCAAGTGGTCATTTTCAGAATGAATCCCCTAATTATTAATGCGTCTTTTTTTGAACAGGTACATAGAACCGCATTTTTCCCACACCTGAATAGTCTTCAAGATTAAAATTTCCGGCAATTTGAAAAGCTTCATTTTGTGTCAGTTCACCATAACTGCGGCCAATCAGCTGATCTAACTCGATTTGATCGGTATAACTCAGTTCAAAACACGCATATGTTCCGGCCGGCAAATCAAATGTTGAAGGACGCAGCTCTGCTGTCTCTGTATTCCCGATCAGATAGCATTGATCGCCATCAATTACTGCGTTTACTGCAAGCAGTTCCCCTTCAGCTTTTGCTGCGTATTCTTCTTTTGCCCGTATTTTCTGTTTGCTCATTTCTGCCAATCCATCCGCGGAAGTCGGAGCCCTCAAGGTCGTGATCCAACCATGAACGGTCATCGCCTCTCTCTCAATCGTCTTAAACATGACCAGTTTCCTTCTTTCTTTTGAGTTAGCTGTCTTATTTATCAGTAAACATTCTTTCTCTATACAAAATCTGGGATTCATCCACTACACGTTAAATATATGCCCCTCACCTACTCAGTACAACAAAGATGCCTGCTAAAAATGAACGATTTGTGCGGCCGCAAGAATATAAAGCACTAAACAAAAGAGATTCGCAAAAATTGTAATGAGCAAGAAAATACTGACACTATTTTTTACGAACGACGTCATGTCATCCTGCAAGTTTTTAAAATGAATCACACATAGCCAGATCGTAACGATCATTATCCAAAGTTGAACAGGAATGATATTCTCTAATCCCCCGCCATTGAGCACCGCTGCTAATCCAATCATTGAAAATAAGAACATAGAACCCGCGCCAATGATTGAAAACAACCCCATTCGAAGCGAATCCAACAACTTTGCCTCTTTCCTCATCTTAGTCATGTACTTCGCATCTCCTTTCATCAAATAATCAAGGGATACCTCATAATAATCACTGATAGCAACTAACGTCGGAATATCCGGGTAATTCTTTTCATTCTCCCAATTCGAAATCGTTTGACGTGTCACATGAAAAATATCCGCGGCCTCCTGCTGTGTAAGCCCTCGTTCTTTTCTTTGAGTCTTTAAAATTTCAGCAATCATAATGATCTCTCCCTCCTAACTTAATGATAGAATCTCTAATTAAATTATACTAGAAAGGACCGCTTTCCTGACTCATTTATCGCGCAAGCCGTGTTTGTCATTTGAATATTGCAACGACATTCTGCAACAAACTTGCCTTTTCCTGCAACAAACGAAAAATAGATTCTTTCTGGTACCAATACTTGCTATGCTTAAGTCACAGAAAAGGACAGAGGGGGACAGATTACTCGAACTATTTCATTATATAAGGAGAAAACAGATGCACATCAACTTTACCTGGGTAAAGGAAAAAGCGATAAACGAAATAGATATCTTCGCTAATCCTGAAAATGAAGCACGATTATTACACATTGAAAAACAACTACAGCAAGAGCAGGAATTACTCGCGATCGATCCAAAGAATAATCGCTCAGTCAAATTGTCCTTGAATCAAATCTTATCTTTTGAAACGCTAGGACATCTGGTAAAAGTGACGCTGCTGGATCAAAAATCATATATCCTGCAAAAGCGGCTCAAAGAACTAACTGCTTTAGAAAGCCAAAATTTTTATCGGATCAATAACTCGCAAATTTTAAATCTAAACTGTATCCAATCGTTTCAGTTAGGTGAACATGCCCGCTTGGAAGTTCACACGCAAACAGCTTCAATTTATGTCGTCAGTCGCCACTATGCTAAAAATATTAAGGAGAAACTCTCATGTTCAAACAATTAAAAAATAATTTCTTTCAAGCAGCTTTCGGATCAATGGTCTGGATCACCATCATTTGTTCACTAACCGATTTCTTTTCAAAAATCCCCTTCAATTACGTGTGGAATCTGATCGGGATCAGCGGAATGGTCGGTCTCGTCTTTGGCATAATTTATCCCTATTTGTGGAACTACTCTACGTTGAAGGCTTCCACTAATATCATTCTCTGCACAGGAATCAATACGCTATGTGCCTATGCTTGTGTTTATCTTTATTCGACACAGATGTTTGATCTAATCCGTCCATTTTTTATTGGGGTTTTACTTTTGACGTTGATTTTGCACATTATTTCCTTCTATTTTTATTCAAAACACGACAACAAGAAAATGGCCGCAACCTTAAATCAATTAAATCCTTAAAAAAAATCCCTGACGTGATCACTCATGTCAGGGTTGTTCTATGCTCTAATTTACGATCAAAACGTTACGGTTTTATCGGCCCATTCTACCATTTCGACACAATCAAACATGGTTGAAATCGGACAAGACGTCTGGTCTTCTAATTGACGCGATTTTAGACAAGTGCCGCAAGCTAATAACTCGCCACCCTGTTCCTTTAGTTTTTTCATCTCTGCCGGCACATCGTATTGCTCATCTTCAATGCTTTCGACTTCAACAGCTTCCCCCATTAAGAAAAATTTTACTTCATGCTTTTTCTTTAATGCGGCTACACCAAAGCGAAAGGCATTCCACGCCTTTTCATGTTCCTTTGTCTCCAAAATAATTACTACCTTCATTTCATCGCTCCTCTACTTTAGCTCATAATAGTCTTTATCCTATTTACCTAAATTATAGCGTTTTCAATAACTGAAGACAATCGTTCGAAAAATAATCGTTTATTTCTACGAGCCTAAGATTCCTGCTGACCAAAAAAATAAACGGTACTCAGTTTGCACCACTATCGCGATCGATGCCGGTGTAAAGATATTGTTTGATATTCTTTTATTAATAATCGGATAAAAATCTTTCCACTAATTATTTGCACAAATTTTAGAACACTTTCATATCTTGCACAGTCACCTTTGGAATCACTTGAGACAAATAGGCAGCAATCGTTTGAAGTTCCTCACCTATTTGTTCCTCCGTAACGCCAGGCACACCATAAATAAAATATAACCCATTCTGCGTATTCTTCGTTATTCTCGTTCGAAAATCTGGGCCTTTGATAATACTTGAAACAACCCCAGTTTGATCCGATAGATGCATATCTTCAAGCATCAATGATTGTTCCTTTTTTGATATTCCTTGGTACGTGAAAGGCTCATTTGCCACATCAATCACTAAAGAGCCTTCAAAGGTATCTAAGTCATGCCCTGCGGTTAATAACAGGTGTTTGACCTCCGCTAAAAACATCGCCTCTACCGCCGGTCCCACCGAAGGAATGCTTTTGTCTTTCAAAAGGATGGATTCCAACTGACCCAAGACATGATAGGTTTTCTTGAATTTTTTGTAATATGCGCCATAGTGACACAACGGTTTCGTTTCTAACATTTTTTTCCGTTCATACTCGGGATAAACCGCCCTCAACTGCTCAATTTCTCCAGATACGATTGTATCCATTATCGCTCTATCACTGTCTTCTTGTAATCCATTAACCACTAAGTAACCAAACTTGGCATCAGGATAAAACTCACTCACTGCTGCTGATTTATCGATCATCTTTTCATTCCTTTCCTTTTTCAGATATGCTATGATTTTAGCATCCAAAAAGCGGACCTAAAAGTACCGCTTTATTGATTTTTTGATAGTACCACTTTAAAGGAGTTGTACCTATGTGGATCAAGCTTGATAACAAAGGTAAGCTGGCGCTGTCCCGGCAAATTGACCATCAAATTCGCCAAGAAATTCTCAGAGGACAGTTGCCCGCCGCAACCAAACTGCCCTCTACTCGAAAACTGGCTGCTGAGCTATCTGTCTCACGCAATACTGTGGTTGAGGCTTATAATCAGCTCATTGCCGAAGGGTACTTGAAGACCTATAAAGGATCTGGCACTGTTGTAGCTGAAGGTCTGAACGCAAAAGATCTTCTTATCGCAACTGCTCAAAACAAGCAGGTTAAGCAAAAGAAATTACATAAAGAACGAATTGATTTTAAAACAGGCGTTCCGGCCTTAGAACATTTTCCTCGAAAAATTTGGAGCAAGCATTATCGTGATGTCTGTGAAAACATTTTCCCCCCCGAGCTTGGTTACACCGTAACTTCAGGAGTATACGAGCTTCGTGAGGCAATCGCTCAGTATTTGTATCAGACAAGAGGGGTCGTTTGTGATCTCGATCAGCTCATCGTTACTTCCGGAGCCACACAAGGTCTCTCTATAGCCGCTCATCTGTTGAAAAACACCCGAAAAAAAGTCTTAATGGAAAATCCGACCCACCGTGGTCTGCGTGAGGTGATCCTAGCTGCTGGCTGTTCGATTACTGATATCCCCGTTGATATTCAAGGGATTTGTACTGAGTTGATCCAAAAAGAAAAAGAGTCCTCCTTCATCTACACTACTCCTTCTCACCAATACCCATTGGGAAGTATTTTGCCAATCAAGAGAAGATTGGAACTTGTACGTTACGCTGAACAGAACGATTGCTTTCTTGTTGAGGATGACTATGATAGCGAGTTTCGTTACGAGGGGCGGCCTATCAGTACATTGTATGAGCTAAATCCTGAGCGAGTCATTTATCTCGGCTCTTTTAGCAAAGTATTAGCCCCGTCAATCCGTTTAGGCTTTATGATTCTTCCTAAAAGCCTTCTTGATAAGGGAAAATATTTAAAAAAGTATTCAGATGTTCACTCCGATACCCTCAGCCAATATACTTTGGCACGTTTTATAAAAAGCGGTGAATTCGAGCGGTATATTTGGAAAATGAAAAAACTTTACGCCAAAAAGCGACAGCATATGATTCAAACCCTGACAACTTATTTTCCCAATCAATTTGAACTTTTAGGTCATGCTTCTGGACTTCACCTAATTGTGAAATTCACTGATGCTGTCTTCACCCCAGAGCTGCTAGAAAAACTTGAGGCTAATGGAGTTCGTGTTTATCCAATAGGATCTTTCTATTCGCAAAGGAACGTCGCTCAAAATGATAAAATTATTCTTGGCTACTCACATCTGTCACTTGAAGACATTTCCAGTGGGATAAAAATTATCCGCAAGACGTTAACAGAATAACAAAAAAAGTATCAGTATTTTTTCATACTGATACTTTTTAATTGGGCCTAACGATTCATCCTTAGGCGCAATCAGTTTACTCTGGTTTCTGGGTTACGTCTTCTTGCATTTTTCCTTGCGCAAGGATATTTACACGAGTTTGTAACTCTTCATAAAGTGAAAGAACTGATTGACGTGAATCATTCACTTCTTCAGAAATTTCTTTTGCCTGATCATTGATTGTTGCTAATTCTTTTTTGGCTTCATCAATAATCCGATAAGCTTCCATCTTAGACTTTTCTACCATACGATTGGCTTGTTTCCGTGCTGAAATCAAGACCTCACCAATCTCCTGTTGCGTTGAAATCGCTTCTTGTTTCAACTGTTCATTTTCTGAGTGGAGTGCCGCAACTCTTTCTTGCAATTCAGCCATTTCTTTTGCTTGAATCTCTTTAGCCGCTTGTTCTTCCACCATTTGGTCCATCGCTTGATCTTTTTCAACGATTACTTTGTCTAATTGAGAATACTGTTCGTCCTTCTCATTAATTTCTGCGAGAAGTTCATTGATCTGACCTTCCAATTGATGGATTTTTTCTTGGCGTTGGATTTCTTCATCTTTTTGCTGAGCAACTAACGCTTGGTGTTCTTCGTGAATTTCTTCCAACTCCTGTTCTACAGTGGCCAAATGGGTTACGGAATCCTTCAATTTCTTGTTTTCTTCTAGAGTTTGCTCCAATTGTTGTTTCAGATTGTCTAACTCTTGGGTCTCTTTTAGACGCTGAACCTCTTGCCGAGCTCGTTGAACTTCTGCTTCTAAATCTTGAATTTGTCGACGATTTTGTGCCTTTTCCTCACCCATTCGTAAAACAGATTGACGATAGTTCTCATTTTCTTTAGTCAGCTGTTGATTTTGGGTCGACATTTCTTTTTTATACTTCTGTAAAACTTGTTCTTTTTCAAAAATCAAACGCTTCAATTCTTTTACTTCTTCTGTTTGCTTTTCTGATAACTCTGGTACCGTATTATCAGAGACCATCTTTAAGGCAGGCGCAGGCTTTGCTTGAGTCGGTGTCGGTGCCTGCGTTTGACTCTGTGTTTCTGTTTCAACTTTCTCTTCTGGAACGGAATTGATTTCATCGATAATGTTCTTATTGAAAAACCATCCGCTCTTTTTTTGTTGTGCTACCATCTTTTTCCCTTCTTTCCATTAGTCTTCTTGAATCATTAAAAATTTATCTTCTCCATTCTCACGAGAGAAAGTACAACTGTAATCTTGTTTCTGTTTCTCCCCATCCCTTACATTTAGTTGGAAGGTGATCTGAGTCAGATTGGATACCCCCTCTGCTTCAGTCGCAAACGCCTGGATGTTTTTCTTGATTTGTTGGCGATTGTCTTCACTGGTCAAATCTCCCGCCAAAGCAATGTTTAAAGTTTGAGTCGGTATATCTAAGACGATCAATGTCGTCGGCAAGCCAAAATAAGGACTAAGTTTATTGGAAAGATCACTCTCCATTGCATATTGTTTTTCCCGGCTATCATCGGAGAACAAATCGTCCCATGAATATTCCTCCAAGCCGATCCCCTCTTTGGGGTACTCTTTGACCGGCAGCTTATTCACGAGTTTCTTTTGTTCCTTTTTCATCACTTGGACATCATCTTTTAGTGCATTGTTCTGTTCATTGACTGCATAAAGCTGATCTTGTACTTGGAACAAGCTATAAGTAGTCAATAGTACCCCTACTGCTAAACAGAAGGTTACGAATAATAAAGCTGATATATGTTTCGTTTGTTGAATTTGCCTGACATAATCCAACTTCCGCTGAAAAGTCGCCGATGCATCTCTTGGTGGCTTGATCAATTGCAAGCGAACGTTGATAACCATTCGATATAACCACACTAAGAGCACTACAATAATGAGCCCTATGCAAATCCAATTAATGATTATCACGAGTTTTCCCCTTTTCTTTTAGTCTCCCAATCTTGCGAGATGAATCGCTGGAAAACGAAATTGGACAGTTCCCTCGATTGATTTTCGGTGTACAAAACCAAACGTTCGACTGTCTTTAGAAACGTCTACATGATCCCCAACCACAAAGTAAACATCCTCTGGAATTTTGTTTAGCGTTTGAAATTCATCTGCTACGGTTGGCGATAGCTGATACGTGTTTGTCGTTTCAAAATCACCTTGTTCTCCAATATCTAGAACCATCCGCTCATTTCGTACAAACATGCTGTCGCCTGGTAAACCAATCACACGTTTGACAAACATCCCTTCTTCCTTATCAATTGAAAAAGCAACAATGTCGTAACGTTGAACCTGACTTTTTTTCTTTACTAGAACTTGATCCTCTTCGGTCAACGTTGGGATCATGGAAGTGCCTGAAATCGTATGAACACTATAGTGCTTTTGTAATTGCCCTCTCATAACAAGCAGCATCGTTACAGATAAAATGATTAGAAGTACGACAGTTAAGAGTAATGTTCTCCTATCATTCGGCGGATCCTCAGCGTGACCATAGCGCTTATTTGCCATGAGTGATGGCACCCCTTTATTTTGCTTTAATATACGTAACTAGATCGGATTTCGCTAAGTTTGCATCAATAACCCGATAGGAAATCACAGTACCTCCATAAACATTGCCTTCAGAGATCAAGATTCCCTCTGGTCGAACGACCTCAACAAAGGCAACATGTCCATAACGCGGATCTGATCCTGCTGTACCCGGTGTGAAGGATATCAACCAGCCCGCCTTTGGCTCACGACTGATTTCATAGCCTAATGCTTTCCCTTTTGTTCCCCATTCACCGCCGTTGCCCATAAAGTCATCCACGCTCTTTCCTAACTGTTTAACTCGGTTAAAGGCGTACCATGTACATTGTCCAACTGGATACGAGCCAGAGGTGTTGTAATTGACCCCGTTATAATCTGGGTAACGCATCAAGGAACGATATTCTTCTGGAATCTCTTCTTTTCCTTTAACAAAGACTCCTGAAGACTGGTCAATCTTCACTTGATCGTATTGCGTCAAGTTATAGACCGCAATGATCGAATTTAATTTTCTATCATAAGAAGTATCTGTGGCGTAGGTTCCAGTCAATGCATGCGTTGACCGCAAATAATTTTTAGCTGTGGACCGCCATGTTTTTTGATAGTAGCCATCATTACCGGAAATTCCTCCACGCAGTAATTGAACATAATCCCCAAGTGAGGCTGCATAATTTGGATACTTGCGGAAGGAAGAGTTAATGGAATACAGCTCGCCATTTCCACGATCTTCTTGAGTCGCCATCGAAACAGCCTGCCCTTGATAAGTTCCTTTCACCCCGAAAAGGTTATAGTTTGGCGGCAATGATAAACCGCTGCTTCCCGAACCACTTTCCAGCAACGCTTGTGCGATCATCACTGAAGCAAAGACATCATATTCTTGACCCAATTTACGCGCGTCTTCCGCAATTTTTGAAATAAAGTTCTTTGACCCTTCGTTTTCAGTAAAATTAATCGAGGCAGGATATTCCGCTAAAATCGTTTGACCATACTCTGTCAGGGTAACGTTAGGCAACGCTTGAACCAATAGATCTTCCTCTATATCCATCGGCTGAAGAACGACTTGCCGCTGCTTTTCTTTTTTGTCTAGTTCTTTCTCTTCTTTATCTAAACTCTTATCAGCCTTTTTAGCTTCATCATCTTCCTTAGTTTCTGCTTCTGTTGATTCTGATGAAACATCTGTTTCCACATCATCCACAGTCAAATAGTAATCTTTACCGACATATACACCGACGATTTCAAGCTGATCCTTTTTTTTCTGATAGAGTACGCTGCCGACACTGATTTCTTCTTTCGGTTTCTCGGGCGTTCCTGTGATCTCAGCCGCAAAAAGATCGCTATAAAGTTTAGCCGCTAATTGTTCTACATTGAAGTCTTGTTCTTGTTCAATTCCAAGCTTTTTGATACCGTCGTAAATCAAAGCCGCATGGGCTTTATTTTCAAAGCTTGAAAGCAGCGGCAACTCGAAACCCTTCAGATCTGATTGTGCAACTTCAGTAGTTTTTAAATCACTTGGCAGCTGCAAGGTACTCGTTTCTGAAAAAGCATCTGGTGTTGTTTGATTAATAGCCGCACTAGCCTCAACCTTGGGCTCACTTGGTGCCGGCGGTGTAGGTGTACTCTGTGCTGGATTTTGACCTGAACCTGGTGCTGGTGTAGACGGAGCTGGCGTACTTGGTTGCGGTTGCTCCTGGTCAGAACTTGGCTGCGTCGAAGAACTGTTCGTTGTTCCCGTTGCCCCTCCACTAGTTGAACTGGTAGTACTCCCCGGCGTACTGCTAGAAGTAGAAGTTTCACTTGTAGAAGTACTTGGTTTGGTAGTGCTAGATGTTTGACTCGTTGAAGTCTCACTGCTTGAATTTGATGATTCTTTTGTTGAACTATCGCTTGTTGAACTTTCACTCTTCGGTGGCTCAACTGTGCTGCTCCCTGCTGGTACTTCCGTTACCGATTCCTTCGGCGTATTCGCCACTGGCGGTTGCACCGTCGGAGTTTCTGCCGCAGTGGATGGTTCCGCTGATGGAGCATCTGGCACAGGAGCTTCAGGAGCCGCTGATGGTTCTATTGGTGTTTCTGGTGTGGGCGTGACAGGTTCCGGAGCAGTTGGCTCAGCAACTGAACTTTCTGGTACCGTTGTCTCTACGACAGAAGATTCTTGCAGTAATTCATCTGCTTTCAATGCCCCGCTGCGCAGGCTAGCTACTCCCCAACAAAATACTGCTACCCCGCAAATTACCATAACAATCTTTTTCATGAATATTTCCCCTTCTTTCTATCTTGGATCAAGCAAAGTATTAAAAAATACTAGGGGCAACCAATGACTTGAAAAAAAATCAAGGATGCTGACAACAATCCGCATCCTTGATTCATTCTTCGATAATGATGCATCCATCACTTAAAAATTATCCAATGAATGCTGATCATTCTTCGCCGCTCATTGCTAAAATTTATAAGTAGCATCTGATAAGTCACAATATTTCACTGACTCACGGCTTTTTGGCTTCTCACAATAAGGAGAGACGCTAATCAACATGATCGATGACTGATACCCATCAACCTTCTACATGTTGTCAGTAATAAAATTACAATGACCGGATTTCTTATGTATTTTTGTTTTTTTATGAATCGTTTATGATAATTTTGCTCATTGCAAATGATCGTTACTTAACCTCTTTACAACAACCGCAGAAAAATCTAGAAACACCTTCATTGCGCGCACCATTGGTTACACATATTATTTTACCTGCATTTATAAGGAATGTCCCAGCCATTTTTAAAATATAAAATTTAATTTTTGGATAAAAATAAGCATTGACGCTATTTGTATCCGCTTCCAAATTTGCCGTTGCCTAAGTCTAGCTGATTCCACAATTATTAAGAGTGATAATATCAGAAAAATTCTTTTTTTGTTTTTTTTATTCACTTTTTGGATAATTACTTTTAAAGTGTTGAGCCTGCAAAAAAAAGGAAACATCGGCTATAAAGGCCGATGTTTCTGTCAATGAACAATACTATTTTCTTTTTTGGTTCGTAATTTCTGAACTGTGGAATGTTCCTGTAAAATCTCGGCTAATTCCAGTAGATTCTTGATACACAGATCTGCGCCCTGTTGGTAGAAAATTTCGGCCGTTTGTTGGTTTAGAAGCTCCATTTCTTCTTTTGAAAGCTGTTTGTATTCTTCCAAAGATAACCCCATCACTGAACTGCCTTCTGTCACTGCGATGCTCAGAACACCCGCATTTTTACCTTCTTGAATATCAGAAATGGTATCTCCAACTTTGATGACCTCTTCCATCGAGTGATTTTGAAAGTAACGCATATTATCAAAAATCATAAAGGGATACGGCCGTCCTAATGAATCTACATCATCTGGTGTAACAACATAATCTGGATGGTAGCCCTCTACTTTGGCAGTTTCAAAAACAACGGCCATCATATCCTTGGTATAGCCAGTTGTTGAACCAATATTATAGCCCAGCTGCTTGATCTTTTTCATTGCTTGTTTGGTTTCCGGCTTAAGGTGACTGTTTTCTGCTAGATCCGCAAACAAGTATTTTTCAAAATCTTGATAGATACCTAATACATCCGCTTCAACTGAAGGTCGGCCATACAGATTAAACCATTGCCTTTTAACTTTATCAAGTGCAAGCAGTTGCTTGATATGATCGATTTTAAGCATCCCCATCGGCTTTCGAATTTCCTCATACGTAAGCTCAATGTTTTTATTCTCAAAAGCCTTCTTAAACGCTGCGACGGGAGCCATACAACCAAAGTCGACAGTCGTTCCCGCCCAATCTAAAATTATCGTATTAACTGACATTCGCTACCTCCGTATATTTCTCAATGACTTCGACTAACTGATCGATATCTGCTGGATAAATATCACCGATATTTCCAATTCGAAAACAATCAACCGTACTGATTTTTCCCGGATAGATTACAAAACCATTTTGTTTTAGATGATGATAAAACGTGTCGAAATCAAATGCTAATTGCTCTGGGTAAAGGAAAGAAGTAATAAATGGCCCCTGATGCTGCTTGATAAATGGCTGGAACCCTAATTCTGCCATTTTTTGCCGCAACAGCCGATTATTGGTCAAATACCTCACATAACGCTGGTAGATGCCACCTTCTTTATCCAATTCCTTCAATGCTTGATGAAAAGCTAAGACTATATGCGTTGGTGAGGTAAAACGCCACTTCCCATCTTTTTCCATCGTTTCATATTGATCATAAAGATCTAATGAGACAGTTCGTGCAAAATCTCGACGTTTCTCCAGCTGATCCCGTTTCGCCAAAGTAAAGGAGAACCCGGGAACTCCCTGGATACACTTGTTCGAACTTGATATCAGAAAATCAATCGATAACGCGGAAACATCGATCGGAATGCCGCCAAAACTAGACATTGCGTCAACAATAAATAGTAGTTCATTATCCTTGACCAGCTTAGCGATCTCATCTAATTCGTTTAAAATACCTGAAGTCGTTTCACTGTGAACCATTGCGATAGCAGTAATTGATGAATCATTCTCAAGAATTTCCGCTACATCTGCTGCCCGTGGAATCTCATCCTCAGCAACTTCATAGACCGTGTAAGTTAAGTTATGCCGCTCACTCATACTGACTATTCGACGGCCGTACGCTCCATTCACACAAATCAGTATATGATCCTCCGGTCCGAGCATTGAACTCAAAACAGCTTCAACACCAAATGATCCACTGCCTTGCATCAAAATCGTTGTATATTCTGCATCCGATACTCCTGCTAAAGACAACAATTCTTGTCGAATCTCTTGGGTAATGGTTTTGTATTCCTGATCCCATGTACAATGGTCAACCATCATCGCCTGTTTAACTGATTTGGTCGTTGTCAACGGTCCAGGTGTTAATAATTTATAGTCCATACTGCACTCCTTAATCAACCAATTTTTGATGCTTCTCAAGTAATTCTGCTGTTAATTCATCCGGGAATACTTTCTGATCCTTCGCTACTTGTTCTGTATCGACTGTTTCTCCCTCATACAATGCACTAGGATAAATTTTTAATAGATCTTCCCGTCCTTTTTCTAAGATCAGATTCACCATTTTTTCTGCTTCTGGGTTAGTCTTTTCACCCTTATCAATCACAGCCAGTGATTCTGTCAATGTGTAAGTCCCTTCTGAAGGTTCAATAAAATCAATCGGCAGTCCGTCCTGTTTATCTTTGACTGCCTGATGTCGTAGTCCAAAACCAATTGCTACTTCGCCTAAACGAACCTTTTTCAATGGACCGGAGCCAGAGCTTTCCAAATGATCACCGGCATTCTTATAAATTCCTTGTAGAATCGTTTTTGCTTCGTCTTGCCCATAGTTATCAACTAATGCTTGGAACAGCAGCCACGCTGTAGAAGATTGTTTAATATCTGAGATCGACAAAGCATCCTTATATTTCGGATCGGCTAAATCTTTTAAACTCGTTGGAACCGACAATTTCATTTCCTTCATTACATCGGTATTGTAAAAAATCGTCCCTTCTTGAACCGTGAAAGGTGCGGCATAGTCTGGTATTTTCGTCAATGGATCGACAGACAAATCCAACTTTTTGAACATCTTATCTTTTTTCTGAGCACTATTTAAATAGAAGGTGCTCATCGTCACTAAGTCGGCTTCAATGTCTTTTCCCTCTGCCAGAAGTTTGCCGCCTAACTCAGAAGTTCCAAAGGATTGCAGTGTGTATTTCCCTTTATATCCATTTTTATCCAAGACATTTTTAATCACTTCAACTGGTTCTTCGTCAGCATTGGTATAAATCGTAACCTTCTCATTCGCCGCGCTGCCCTTGCTGCAGCCACCTAATAATAGAAGGAACAGCAGACCCCCAATTACCGTGATTAATTTCTTTTTGTTCATTCATCATTCTCCTTTTTCATATTAATGTACTTATTTTTCCACGGAAAAATTACTCTGATTTTCAAGCCGTATACCATTCCTCTATACTCTTTTTCTCCTAATAGAGGGGACTTTGGCATTTAGTACCTTTTTTGGCTGTCTAACTTGGAAAAGAGGAACTGGCATCCTTTTTCATATTCATATATTCATTTTTCTATGCTTTTTTCCTATGAATCGTCGTTACCTTGGCATTTAATCCTTTTTTCGCCTGTCTGGTTGAGAAACGCGAAAATGACATCTTTTTAATGAGCTGTGTGAGTCCCTGCATGATTAAATTGATGAGTAGTAAAAACAACGAAAGCATAAATATGTCGTTAAACCGGCCAAAGTGCTGTAATTCTTTTAGTTTGGCGGTAATAACCATCGTGTTAGCACTGGTTAAGAAAATCACAGCGCTGATCGTAACCATCGAATTGAAAAAGTAATAAGCAAAAATATCTACGATCGTCACTTTAGAATTTGGGATCAAAATTCGCCAAACCGTTTTTAGCCAACTATCTCCCATCAACTTAGCGGTACTCTCCCAATTTAAGTTCATTTTTTGTAGTGCCTCTTTCGCCATTTGATAAGGCGTTGAGAAGTAATGAATAATTGTTACGATGACTAAGATCATCAGGGTGTTATGCAGCTGACTACCGCTGAACAGTAATAAGTAAGCAACACCGAGAACCATTCCTGGAATCGAATTTGTGATCGTCGCGATGCTGTCGATGATTTGATTTATCTTATAAATTTTATGTTCTCTGGAAGTCAGTATCGCTGCTGAATAAGCGATACTTGTTCCAAGTCCGGCCGTTAATAACGCCATCATAAGAGAATTTTTCAAAGTTGAAACCAAGCTATCATCTTGAATGAAACGAGCAAAATTATTTAATGTTGGACTCAATTCATATGGCCAATTAGTCACCATAGGGATAATAATCAAGACCGCAAATACTCCTAAAATGAAAAGAGATAAGCTGACAAAAAGCAGTTTGAAACACCAATCTCTGACAGTATTTTTTTTGATTACTACTTGTCGCGGCCGCTCGTAGCGCACTACTTTTTTTTGTAAATGATTCAAAGTCAAGATGCTGATGATTGACGGCAGTAACATCGTTAGAGCGACCAAGGAGCCAAATTGGAAGTTAGGGATCGTCCCCATGAATCCTTCATATAATAATGTTGTGATAAATGGTGTTTGTCCGCCCACCGCACTGGGAATCCCGAAATCGGTAAAGGACATGAAGAATCCCTGCAAAAAAGCGACTGCCAAAACCCGTGTCAATGGATTCAAGATCGTTTTATAAAGCGATCGATACCAACTATCTCCCATCAAGCGAGAAACAATGAATAGTTGCGTATCCAAATATTTCATCGAATTATTGATCAAGATGTAGATCGGCGGCAGCGTATAAATGATAAAACCTAATAAAATACCGATGGACCCATAGATGTGAAACAGTTCCTGTTGAAAAATCTTGCTCCACAAGCCTTGTTTACCAAAGGCATAAATTAGGACAAATCCATAAGTAATTGTTGGCAAAAGCATCGGAAATTGCAGAATACTCTCGTTTATCTTCAAAAATCTCCGATTAATCCGTGTAAAGTTATTTCCGTAAGCCAAGAAAAAGCCTAAAACTGTTGAGCAGCTAGTCGCCGCTAATGAATAGTTCAAACTATTAGTAAATGAACTGCGCCAGCTTTGATTGAAGATATGCAGACTGTCTCCACCCGTTTGAGAAAAGGCTGTAATGACAATTTGAATGATCGGATATGCCAAAAATAAAAAGAAGAAAGCCAGTACAGCCCAGCTGATTATTTTTTTTAATGAAAAAGTGATGCTCATGAGGCTGCTCTTTTCATTGATTGTTGAAAAATCTGTTGGATATTTTGTTGCTTGATCGCTAATTGATTGACGATAAACTCTTCAACGAAATTACATGAAGCCTGACTCATAATCTCAATCGGAGAACTGCATTGAGCAATTTTTCCTTCATCGAGAACCACGATTTTATCAGACATCGTCAATGCTTCTTCCGGATCATGGGTAACGATCACAATAGTCAGATGCAGTTTCCGAGCGATTTCTTGGATCTTTGCCTTAATTGATTCCTTAATTACGCCATCTAAAGCACTCAACGGCTCGTCTAACAAAAGTAATTGGGGCTTCATCACTAGCGTCCGTCCAAGTGCGACCCGTTGTTTTTGTCCACCAGACAGCTGATGAATTGGTTTATTTAAATGTTTTTCCAAATCTAATAATTGGATTAGTTCATCTACTTCAGATTCAGTTGAACACTCCTTTTTATTGCGTAATCCATAAGTTAAATTCTGATAAGCAGTCAAATTAGGGAACAGCGCATAATCCTGAAATACAATATTGAATGGACGTTTTTCCATCAAAGTATGGGTAATGTTGCTTCCGTTAAAGAATATTTCTCCCCCGCTGGGTTCTTCCAAACCTAAAATTAAATTCAGCAGAGTCGTTTTGCCGGAACCGGATTGTCCAAGTATAGAGACGATTTCGCCAGATGCTATTTCCAAATTGATATTTTGCAGTACTGTCGTCTCTTGAAATTTTTTGGTGATGTTTTCGAGTTTTAACACGTTTATCTCTCCTTTTTCCACTACATACTATTCCATTTCTTTAATGGCTTTTTTTTCATGTATAATTCTTCTGCTGCTTTATTTGTAAAAAGTACAACTGGCACCCTCTGATAAAAAGTATAGCGATGCAGTGTAAAGACACCGTCAAGTTCCTGCAAAGATAAAATAAAGATTGTTGTTTTTATGTAAAGAGTGTAAATTTTTGCACATTGACACTTAAAGAAAAGTACTGAATGGCACTGTACCAGCAATAAATTTCTTTCTAACCAAAAAACGTTGCACCCGCAACGTTTTTCTTTTATACTATTCTATGTTTGTTTAATCTGGATTTTGATAATTATCAGGGAGGAAAAGGGAAGTGGATTCTTTTGTTAAAATGATCAACCGTATTGCACGGCTTTCTGCTTTATACCGCGAAAAAGAATTTAAGCGATTTGGATTGGGTGAAATGCACCATGCCTATATTCTAGGTGTCTGTGCCGAACCAGGTATTTCCCAAGAGGAGTTAGCTTGTAAAATATTTATCAACAAAAGTAATGTCGCACGACAGTTAGCTCAGTTGGAACAAAAAGGGTTTATCACTCGGCAAAGCGATCAAAATGACGCACGTCGCTTGAGAATATTTCCAACAGCCAAATCTTTAGCCATAGAAGCAGAAATCCGTTCGATCCTAGCAGACTGGAATCAGTCATTATTAGCAGAGATACCAAAAGAGCAACAAGAAGCTGTATTGTCTGGCTTACAAACAATTATGGAAAAAGCCGAAACAAATATGTGCAGCAAGAAATGATATACGGCTTGAAAATGACTAAATAAGGAGCAAAAATGAAATTAATTATTAACTACTTGAAACCCTATCGTTCTCGCGTCACGTTAGCGGTTATTATTAAATTCCTAGGAACTATGATGGAATTAGTTCTTCCGTGGAACTTGGCTTATATTCTAGACCAAGTCATTCCACAAAAAAATCCGCAAAAGATTCTTTTTTGGGGTGGTGTAATGTTGGTGGCTTCCGCCTTTGCTCTATGGGCAAATATCGTCGCCAATCGGATGGTCTCACGTATCGCGAAAGACACGACACAGCATATTCGCGGTGATCTCTTTCATAAAATCACCTATTTAGATACGACACAGATTGAAGAAGTCGGAGTTTCGTCATTAGTTTCACGTGTAACATCTGATACCTATAATATTCATTTAACACTAGGCGTCATGATGCGAATGGGGATTCGCGCACCGATTCTTTTAGTTGGCGGAATTTTGATCACTACTACATTAGATCCGATTTTGACTTTAGTTTTGGTCGCAGTAATGCCGATCATTTTTGTAATGGTGACACACATCTCTAAAAAGGGTGTCCCTCTTTTCGGCAAACTTCAAAAGCAAGTCGATCAACTAGTTTTGGCTGTACGCGAAAATGTGACGGGCTCACGAGTCATCAAGGCTTTATCAAAGGAAGCTTTTGAGCGTCAGCGCTTTGAACATGTCAATCAATCTTTAGTAAACGCAGAAACAACTGCGAATGTTACGCTGGCCGCCTCACCAGCCCTTTTGGATTTATTCTTGAACTTAGGATTAACACTCGTCATCGTAGTCAGTGCTTATCGAGTTAATGCAGGTTTAACACAACCGGGAGTGATTGTGGCTTTCTTGACTTACTTTACAATTATTTTGAATGCGATGCTTTCAATCACACGAATTTTTGTCTTGTACTCACGCGGATTGGCTTCTGCCAATCGGATCAACGAGGTAATACGAAAGAAACCTTCGTTAGTTCCAGGTTCATTGAACCAACGAAAAGAGACTGCGACCAAATTGGTTTTTGATGATGTCACATTCGCCTATCCTGATGGCGGTCCCGCCATCGAGCATATCAGCTTTAGTGTAAGTGCAGGAGAGACGTTAGGTATTATGGGAGCGACTGGCAGCGGAAAAACTACGATTGCTAGTTTAATCCTACGCCTATATGATCGAACCTCTGGTCAGATTTTACTAGACGGACAAGAGATTAAACATTACTCACTCGATGCCTTGCATCAGAAAATCGGAGCTGTTTTGCAAAAAGATGTTCTTTTTGCCGATACGATTCGAGAGAATATCTTGTTTGGCCGTTCATTCTCAGAAGAACAACTTCAACAGGCAATCGATGATGCGCAGGCACGAGAATTTATCGACAAACTGGCGGAGGGGCTGGAACATCGTTTAGAAGCTAAAGGTCAAAACCTCAGCGGCGGACAAAAACAACGTGTTCTTCTTGCTCGGGCATTAATCGGACAACCCGATCTGTTGATTTTAGATGATTCTTCCAGTGCGTTGGATTACCATACCGATGCAAATTTGCGAAGAGCCTTACGGACACATTTCGCAGCTACAACAAAAATCCTGATTGCACAACGGATCAGTTCAATTCAACACGCCGATAAAATTCTGCTATTGGATAAAGGAGAGATGATCGGCTATGGTACTCATGAAGAACTATTAGCCGCAAACTCAACCTACCAAGAAATTTATCAAGGACAGACGGGAGAACAAGCCATTGAAGAATAATAACAGTAAAAATTCACGCAAAGGCACGTTGCTTCGTTTATGGGGATACCTCTATCAATTCAAATGGCTGCTATTTTTGGCTGTAATTCTAACTATTGTCAGTAATTTATTTGCTCTGGTCGGGCCGCTGCTATCTGGTTACGCTATTGATGCGATCCAAATTGGCAAAGGCAACGTCGTCTTTCAAAAAGTCTTCTTCTATTGTAGTTTGATGGCGGGCTTCTATTTGGCCTCTGCGATTTTAAGTTACGGCATCAGCCGTCTGATGATCTATTTGAGTCAGAAAATCGCCTTTCGCTTGCGGAAAGATCTTTTCAATAAAATCGTTTCTCTGCCAGTCGGCTATTTTGACCAACATCAAACGGGCGATATCGTTAGCCGTATGAGCTATGATATTGATACCATCAATACATCGCTGGCGAGTGATTCAGTCCAAGTATTGAGCAGTTTGGTCACGATAATTGGTTCCTTTATAATGATGCTGGTGATTTCGCCTTTGATGGTGACGATCTTTTTAGTTACGGTCCCAGCATCGATTTTACTAACTCGCTTCTTAACGACTAAGTTCCAACCATTATTTCGGAAACGTTCAGCAAAGCTTGGTGAACTGAATGGCTTGACGGAGGAACTTTTATCGGGGGAACAAACGACCAAAGTTTATCATCAAGAAGAGACGATGATCACTCGTTTTGGGCAAAAAAACAAAGAAGCTATGGATGCCTACTACAACGCGGAATACTACGGCAGTATGACCGGACCATCCGTCAATTTTATCAACAATGTTTCACTTTCATTAATCAGTGTCCTAGGCGCTTTCTTGTTTCTTTTTGGCCACCTAACGCTAGGAAAGCTTTCCTCATTTGTCCTTTATTCACGGAAATTTTCGGGACCAATCAATGAATTGGCTAATATTTTCAGCGACCTGCAATCTTCTATTGCGGCGGCTGAACGGATCTTCAAATTATTAGATGAAGAACCAGAAGTCCAAGATGTCTCAAATGCTTATACTTTCGAAAAAGCCCGTGGGGATATTCGTTTCGATCATGTCGCTTTCAGTTATCAAAAAGAGCAGCCTGTTATCAGAGATTTGTCTTTTGATATTTCCGCCGGTAATGTCGTTGCGATCGTTGGTCCAACTGGAGCTGGAAAAACTACGATTGTCAATTTATTGATGCGTTTTTACGATCCTGACAGCGGTGCAATCTACTTGGATGGGCAAAATATCAAAGAAGCGACACGCAGCAGTCTAAGAAAGCAATATGCGATGGTCCTACAGGATACTTGGCTCTTTACCGGAAGCATCTTTGAAATCCTGACTTATGGTAATGAAGAAGCCACTTTGGAAGACGTCATCAAAGCGACTAAGGCCGCTCATATCCATGATTTCATCACGCAATTGCCAAAAGGTTATGATACTGTGATGACTGAAGACGGCTTGGCCATTTCTCAAGGACAAAAACAATTGCTGACGATTGCTCGAGCTATGCTGCTAAACGCCGAACTACTGATTCTTGATGAAGCAACCTCAAACGTCGACACGCAAACGGAATTGCAGATTCAAGAAGCCATGAGCAAATTGATGGTAAACAAAACCTCCTTCATTATTGCTCATCGCCTATCAACCATTCGCGAAGCCGACTTGATCTTAGTGGTCAACGACGGTAATATCGTCGAGCAAGGGACGCACGAAGAATTATTGGCTCAACAAGGTCGCTATTATCAACTGCATCAAGCACAATTTGAGAATTAAAAAACCGCAGCTCTACGAGAATCTCGTGAAGCTGCGATTTTTATTTGTTTTCTTCTGCAATCTGTTGGACAACTTCAGCAAATCGTTCTTGTTCATTGATCCATGGATTGTGACCTGAATGTTCAAACCAGATGATCTCCTTACTGGGCGCCTCCAACTTTTTATAATAGTCCTCAGCCAAGCTCAACGGTGCATTAAGATCGTGTCTTCCTAATAAAAAATAAATCGGAACGTCCAGCTTTCCGTACTCCTTTCGTAAATCTGTTTCATAAAGCTGCGGATATACATGATTGAAGGTTTGGAGAATCCCCCGTAGATAATTCACCTTATCAAGCAAACCATATTCTTTTGCTGAAAGATCGCGCAGTGTTTGAAAACCCGCGTTCTGAATCTCAGGATTTCGTGCCATAACCTGGCTGAGATAATTGAGATAAGTCGCACTTTTGGTTGTAACCGAGTTGCCATAGTAAGGCGGCTTCCCGTTCTGAATCAATTTATCAATAATCTTTTGATCATCATTTTCCTTTGCCAACTTCATCGCTAAATCATAGTCGATTCGCTCTGTCTCCTCAAAAGCCACCATCTGTCCGGTCCCCATAAAAGCATGGTACAATTCAGGCTGCTGCTTCACCATAAAAATACCTAGAGCACTTCCCCAAGACTCACCGATAAGATAGATTTTCTCCTGCTTAAACTCCTTTAAGAGTGAGCGGACGAGCGCCGTCCCATCCTCAACGTAAATTTCCGGCGTCAATTGTTTTTTTGATACAGCCGAATAAGATTTGCCTGATCCAGGCTGTTCCCAATTGACGACAACAAAATTTTTCTCCAGATCTGAAAGTTCATAACGGGTTGCTGCTAATTGAGACCCTCCCGGACCGCCTGCCAAAAATAAAAGTACCGGTTTGTTGCGGGATTCGCCCCGGAGACTAATCCATTCTTTTCGACCATTCAAGCGAACTTCCCTCAGTTCCGCGATACTGTCTTGTTTAGCAATTTTTGGTGTTGTCGCAGTGACTTGAGTGATAACGATTAAAATAATACCCAAAACTAAAAAGCCGAACATCCCAAATACACCCTTTCTGACTCCTTTTGTAGCGAATGCTGCGTCCTTTCCTCGTAAACGTTTAAACATGAAAAGTAAAAACTTAATCAAAAATACCAAACTGAACAACAAGAGTACTAAGACAATCAAGATAAATATACCCAGAACCAACATAATAACCCCTCCTTCATTTTTGACCACCGTTCAACAATTTCATCATAACAACTTTTTGAACGGCGGTCAACTTCTTGTGATATACTATTTTGGGAGGTTGTTTACCATGAATAAACGAGAATTGATCTTGGATGCCTTGCAGGAATTACTTTATGAAGGAACAGCCGGCACCGCTTCCGTTCAAGATATTGCCAGTAAAGCTGGAATCGCAAAAGGCGGTCTCTATTACTATTTCAAGAGCAAAGAAGAAGTTCTTGACGCTTTAGTTGAACGCCAATACAGCAACGTCATCGAAACTTGCCGAATAAAGTTGGCTGCGGTAAACGTAGCAGCTTCTGAAAAAATAAAATTATTACTTTACTTTTATCGCAGCACTGCTGTAGATCAGAGTATCGATGTTGCCTTGCATGAACCGCAAAATGCAGCTATCCACCAAAAATCGATGGCTTTTATTATGCGGCAGCTGGCGCCAATTGTTGCCGATATTTTGCAACAAGGAGTGGCTGAAAAAATCTTTGTCTGCGATCAGCCAGAACAGATGGCGGAAATTTTATTGTCACCGATTATTTTTCTGCTCGATCCCGGATTGTTCACTTGGACCGATCATGAAGTCCAGCTGAAATTAAAAGCCTTAGCACACATGCTTGAAGCTAGTCTCCAAGCACCCGCAGATTCATTTGCCTTTCTTTATGAAAATTGGACACAGCAAAGCTTAAAATAGAAAAAAGTTGAAGGCGGAGGCCTTCAACTTTTTTAACTGTTCAGCATATTTTCTACTATCTCTTTACCCAGAAAAGTTTTTTCACCTAGTTCATTAACGGTTAATCCATCTGCGGCCAATCGTTTCACCATAACTGTCAAATCTTCACCGACTTGAATAACATGTTTATCCGGATCATAAAAGCAAGCAACCTGTTGCCCCCATGGCATCGTTGCGACGTCTCGCAAAAATTCCAGCTCTTCTCCTTTAGTCCGCTCGATGAATCCGTCAAAATCCTTCGCCTCAAAATAGAATTCTACCGTGTTGTTCTGATAGTTGAATACCTCTTTATCACAACCAGTAAAACGAATCCACGACTCTTCCGTCTGCAGCGAAAGTCCTCCATTGAAGGTCACATTCTCACCAAAATCAGAAACAATATCCACTTCTAAAATTTTTCGATAGAACGCTTTTGACCGTTCCATATCTTTTACTACCAGCATAGGTCCTCGATACTCCATCCCGTTCCTCCATTCTTTTAAAGCGTTTACATTATTGTTTACTATATCACAAAAGAGTTGTTTAGTGCTTAGTAAATTTATCTCATCATTTTACTAGCTATTAATCCAACAGTTTAGTGAACTCGTTTTTCACATTAATAGAAAAAATCTTGAAGCCTTTTCGGACCTCAAGATTTTTATGTTTTATTTTGCTTCTGCGCAGGTCAGTTTTTTACCTGTCATCTCTTCATAATCAGTAACCATAATTTCCCACGCCTTCGCGATGTCTTCATCTAAACCAAACAACCCGCTGCGTCCAACGATATAAATATCTGGATCGGCAGCATCAATGCGTTTGAATGATTTGCGGTTAGATGAGCCATCCATTTCGATGACATATTTATAACCTTTTTCTTCTCGCAATGCTCGTAGATCAACGATTTTGTCTAATGTACTCTCAATAAAACGTTGTCCTGCAAAACCTGGATCGATCGTCATAATCGTGATTTTATCGACGAGTTCGATATAAGGAAAAATCGTTTCGATCGGTGTTTCTGGATTTAATACGATCCCAGCTTTCAGCCCGGCATCATGGATTTGATCAATCAAGCGAAAAGCCAAGCCATCTAATACTTCCGCGTGCATACAGATCCATTCACACTGCAAATCAATCAATTGCTGAACCCAAAAACTTGGGTCGGTTACCATTAAATGAGCGGACATCGGCAACGTCGTAATCTTGCGTAATTCTTCAATAAACCACGGAGATAAAGTAATGTTCGGCACATAATGACCATCCATTATATCGATATGGTATGAATCCACCTGATTATTTAAAAAGGTGATTTGTTCTTTAAACTTATCTAAATCCATCGTCATTAGTGATGGAGAAAATTCTACTTTTTTCATGTGTCGTCACACTTTCCTAAAAAATTTGAATGTCTTCTAAATTAATATCATCTTCTTCTTTTTCTACTTGCATCGCTGCATCTTCTTCAGTCACATTTTTCTTAATAACTGCCAATACAACTGCCGTTACGACTACATTGACTAAAATCGCGATCACACCCGCCCAAGGTCGGGACATCGTTGGAATCATCAACACACCGCCGAAAGGCACTGTCGCATCTGCTCCTAGGATCATCGTCGTTGCTCCGCCAGCAAAGCCGCCGATAGCAGTCGCTACAACACCGCGGACAATATCATTCATGACTAGCGGAATGACACCTTCAACGATATTGATAACACCCATTGGTACTGCTGATTTTAGCGTTTCAACTTCTAATTTCGTGTAAATATTTTTGCCGAATAATTTTGCGATGAAGAAAGCCAAACCAAAACCGATTGGAGTTGCGGTATTAACTAGCTGTAAAGCAGTAATCGGACCGTTCAAGCCCTCTGCCTGCATCGTTAACACAAAAGCAAAAACAGTTTTGTTGATTGGACCACCGTAGTCAACACCACTCAATAGACCAATGACACCGCCAAATACTAGTAATGAAGAGTTGCCTAATCCGTCTAAGAAGTTGGTCAATAATGATGTTAATGCTGCAATTGGTGCACCGATAATATATACCATAATCAATCCGCCGATAATTGATGTTAAGAATGGAATGATCAGCGTTGGCATTAAACCTTTTGCCCAATTTGGTAATTTAACATATTTTAAAATGGCTAATACTAAATAACCGGCTAAGTAACCGCCTAAAATTCCGCCGATAAAACCGGCACCGATAGCATTTGCTGTCAAACCAACGATAAATCCTGGAGCAATCCCTGGTTTGCCGCCGATTGAATACGAGATTCCCGTCGCGATAACAACCGGTAACAAGCCTAAACCTTTGCCGCCCATCGTTGCTAGAGCATCCCAGATCGTAAACTTCCCTTGCACTAATGCATCCTGACTTGAACCGCCAAAGGCCATTCCGATGGCGATCAAGAACCCAGCACCGCAGACGATCGGAATCAAATAAGAAATCGCCGTCAATAAGTGCCCTTTAAGATTTAACTCTTTAATTTTTTTCATTTTTCTTCCTCCATTTAACTAAGCGAATGCTTCAACAACATCTTCTGGCTTTTTCGCCTGCAACAGATTGCCAACTACTTCATCGTTTCCTAGTTTTCTGGCAAACAACGACAGCAATTTCAAATGATTCGTCGCACCGTCATTGTCATTTCCTACTGCAAAGAGAATGATTCCCTTCACACCTTTGCCATCTAAACTTTCCCACGGAATTTCCTCTTGATTAATACCGATCGCCACACCAACTTTATTGACGTAGGCACTTTTTCCATGAGGGATCGCGATATAATTTCCAATACCCGTTTGACCTTCCGCCTCACGAGCATAAATGTCTTTGATAAATCCTTCTACTTCAGAAATATAGCCATTATTTAATAATTGATTTGCTAAATCATTCAACGCATCATCTTTCGTCTTAGCAGTCATATTGGTTTTAACAATGTCTACATCCACGATGTCCTTTACTTCCATTTGAACCCCTCCTGCTTCTTACTGCTGTTCATAATATTTATCGATTCAGCTAAACTTTTTGTGCAACAACCTCTTGAGCCTTTTCAATCAATTTATTTGGCGACTTCACGGCGATCTCTGTCGGCACTTGGATGATTCGTTTCCCAGCAAATCGTTCTCTGCCGGAAATCTTTACATCAACGGCAAGAATCACGATATCTGCTTGATCAATTTCCTCTTGCGTCAATTCGTTTTCGATTCCGATCGTTCCTTGTGTTTCTACTTTCATTTCACAACCCGCTTTTTTTGCGGCATTTTCTAATTTTTCTTGGGCGATGTATGTATGGGCGATCCCTACTGTACACGCTGCTACTCCAACGATTTTCATATTGGTTCCTCCTAATTTTTTTCTTCTAATATTCGATAAAAGTCTTCTTCGCTTTCAATATTCAGTAATAATTCTAAAAATTCGTCATCGGCTAATCGCCGGGTGAATTGTGCGATTCTTTTCTTCTTTTCTTGGCTCTCATTGCTTTTCAATAGAATCGTGATGACCAGTTGAACAGCTGGTGTTTCTTCATCCAAATCTACTGGATCTTTTAAACGAATCAATAAGACTTGGCTGTGTTCAATCTTGGAACTTTCTAAATGAGGCAAAATCACATGTTCTGCAATCATCGTATTGCCGACCTTTTCTCGATTCTTCAATAAATCTATCAATACGTCTGATTCCGCCTTATTGGCAAAATCTGCAATAAACCGTTGAAGCTGCTCTTTATCGGTTAACGTTTGGTCTAAAAAGACTTGAAAAAACTCAGCGTTCATCATAGATCGCCTCGATTCTCTTTTGCAGCCTGTTCTGATCGTCTCGTGTAAACATCGCGCTTACCAGCAACGATGGAATCGGGATCGTATCACTGACACTGATCGTCGTCAAAATCAGATCAATCCCAGGATATTTTTCCGTAAAACGCTGCGCGTCCCGTGAAGCAACCACATCAACAATCTCTAATTCAGGAAATTTTTTCTCGATCTTAACCCGTAACAGTTCCGAAGTCCCGACACCGGTCGTACACATGATCACGGTACGAATCGGCAATTGATTGGTCTCAATGATGCGGGCGAAATACAAGGTGATAAAACCATTTTCGTCATCATTAATCGTTGGTAATGTAAAATCCTGGCTCACTTCAGCTGAAACATTCGTGACATCCGTAAAAATTGTTTCGTACGTCATTTTGATCTGATCCAATAAACTATTTTTTATATGGATACCATGCTCCAATCGATTGATCATCGGTTTGATATGATTTGCTAAATCAAGAAAAATCGAATCTCCTTTGATTGGAATATTCAAACGTTGACTCATGCCATTTAGATACGTATTTGTGATTTCAACCACTTTTGAAGAAAATTTCGTCACCTTACTCAAGGAGCCTTGCATCCGTGAGTAGCTTAGGTACTGATAAAGATAATAGACTTCTGACGTCGGCAGACTGCTGTGCAGATAATTTTCGACATTTCCAATCGCCGCTTGAGCAACTTGGTAAAGGGCTGTATCCTGTTGCAATCGTTCTTGTTCTTTCTTAGAAAGCGGACTCATTTCTTCATTCGGTAACTGATGAACTTTTCGTAAACGACTGATCAAAATATACAAATGAGAGAAAATATTGACATTATACGGATAAGGAATCGTCATTTCCAATTGTTTTTCGATTAGTTTCAGTTGGTCTAAGATAAATAGAACATCATAGTGGTTAAAATTTAATTCCGAATTATTTTTCAGCTCATCGATCTCAATAATATTATGCATCTGAATCAAATCAGCAATTGCGCGGCGAATATTGGCCTCTTTTCCTAATGCCGCTAATGTCCGCTGCTTTCGTTCCAGTCTCAGATCGTATTGCTGCAAATGCTCCGCAATGAGCTGCTCATCGCTGAAGATGACTGACTCGCCAACATAGTATTCTTCAAACAAGTCATACACATTCTTTGCGTTAGGTGATGACAGCAATAGTTCCTCCGTCACACGATTTCTACGCTCTTGTGGTGAATATTGACTTCGTTGACTGGGTTGAAAATTCGTTTGGCTGATGTATTTTTCGTAATTTAATTTGTAGCCTCGCCCCTTTTCTGACTGAATCAATCCATCGCCATGTGTTTCATTGATCTTCTTGATTAAGCGATATATCGTTTTTTGCGAAGTTCCTAGGTGCTCCGCCAATTCGTCGGATGTCATGTAGTCATGTCGTTTCGTTAGAAGTAGTAACAGCCTTTGTTCACGATCTTTCTTTGTTCCCATGGCTATCAACCTCCCCTTCTTGTTTTTATCATAACCTGTCAGAAAGAAAACGCTTCACTCGTTTTTGACCGTTGCAACGGACAAAAAATAAAGCTTCTCACATTTATTATAGTCGGGAAGCGTTCATAAAGCGGAAAAAATTTGGATAATTCATAAAATTTAATCCCGTTTGTTTTTATCTTCCAGCTTAATAATGTGAACAAAATCAAAAAACAGTATTGGTATTCAACGCAAATATCATTCCGCTGATCTTACTAAAGCAGGAGGTAGAACTGGCAAAAAAAACGTGAGACAAAAATCGTCTCACGTTCATTTACCCACTATTTAATTACCATCCGCCTGAAGCGCCACCACCACCGGATGAACCGCCGCCGAATGACCCCCAAGAAGAGCCGCCGCCTGATCCGCTATCATTATCGGACCAGTTATTAGAATTATAGTTTGATGCCAAGTAAGCTGTTGTCAAAACATCACCATTACCAGAATACAAGGTATCGCCAATTAAGATACGTCCGAACATTTTCTTTTCAGCAGAAGGGTTTCGCAACAATCGTCCTTGAATGATTGCCCGGTTGATTCCTCTGACCGACAAGCCAATCAGCAAACCACTTAACAAAATGTGATAAAGCTCCGTATGTTTAACTGCTCGTTGTAATTCTTCATCACCCGCAACTGCAGCTGTCTCTGATTGATATTTTTTGTAATTTTCTTTTAGGAAGACACGCGCCCGCAAAAGATTCACTACTAATAACAGGCTGACAAAAAGAAGCAGACCTAAGACAACTGCACCCGTCCAGTGAAAGAACATCAACTTTGTTCGCTGACTCGAAACATTTTTGATTTGCGAGTCCACCAGAGCCGTTTTAGTATTCATGATAGCGAACACTTCATCTAAGACTTGGTTGACTCCCTTATCGTAATTTTCGTCTTTAAAGTCATCAACTACATCATCATTATTGATGATATCGTCCGCTTTACCATCAGGAATCAAGCCTTCCAAGCCATATCCGACCTCTAAACGAAATTCTCGTTCATCCAAAGCAATCAAGTATAAAACACCATTGTTTTCGGTCTTGTCACCAATTCCCAATTGATTGAAAATCTTATTCGCATAAGATTCGATATCCTCCCCGCGAGGCAATTCTGGAATTGTAACAATTTGAAATTGAGCACCGTTAGTACTTGCTGCCAATTGCTTATTCAACTGATAAATCTTTTGTTTCGTTTTCTGACTCAGCATCTTAGCATTATCAGAAACGAAGATATTATTTTTATTGATCGTTAAATGACCATCCGTATCTTTTATCGCCACATCGTAATTATTGGCCTGCTTCGGATATTCCTTCAGGTTTGCCAAATTGTCATTCAGGGTCGTTTTAAAAGATTGACTGACCGTAACTTTCTTACCAGACAAAATGTCTTCTCGATCTTGATTTAACGTTGTCAGCTGTTGATCATAGGCAGCCTTCTTATCCCCATAGCCGTTACTTGTAAAAAGATTAAACAATCCAAATCCGCTAACCAACATGACGATTACTAATATTAAGGAAAAGAACCCGTTGCGTTTGCGTAACTTGCGATAATTCTCAACAACCTCTTGCTGGATTCGTTCCCCTGAAGTACGCTGTTCCCTTTTCATTTTCTCTCACCCACTCTTATTCAAAGCTGACGTCTGGTACTTCTTTAGCCTTGTCATCAGCTTTAAAGTTGGCTTTTTTATCGAAGCCCAGCACTTTCGCCGCCATATTTTTAGGGAAGCGAACCAAACTTTGGTTATAATCATTGACTTGTTCTATATAATTTTTCCGTTCAACTGAAATACGATTTTCGGTACCTTCTAGTTGCACCATCAGTGTTTTAACATTTTCATTCGAAGCAAGAGTTGGATAGTTTTCTTGAATGACATTCACCATTGTCCCCAAACTTTGTTCGATTTGATTGTTGGCCGCATTTTTTTCTGCCGGTGTTTTTGCGCTATTGTAGGATTTACGCGCATCAGTGATTTCTTTAACGATTTTTTCTTCATGATTCATGCTGCCTTTGACGCTGTTCACTAAATTTGGAATCAAGTCTGCCCGACGCTGCATCACATTTTCAACTTGCGACCATTTTGCATCCACATCATTCTCCGCTGAAGCTAATGAGTTATATGTCGTCATCAGATAAGCTCCAATTGCTAGAGCGATTACGACAAGTCCAACAATGATACCTGAACCTTTTCTTTTCATTTTTATCCCAACCTTTTTTTGATTTTTTTGTTCTGTGTGATTGAGCTAATTATATCATTCGGGGAAACCTACACCTCAGACTTTCGACTGATTTTTCAATTAGGCGGTTGACAAAAAAATCTATTGTTTTTTTCCTTCATATATAGAAAAGAAAAAAGCTTTCAAACTTTTTATTGTAAAAGTTCAAAAGCTTTTGGATTTAACTGAAATAGACGGGTCTAGCTTCAATATATCCTCGATATCCTTGTGGCTCCAATTGAATGCGCGGCGCATCATTTTCAGCCCACTGACAATTGTTTTCGTTAGGATCATACTGATCAATCTGCTTAATTACAGCATTGATTGCCTCGTCAAATCGTTTCTCGTCATACGGATCTCCCTGGAACAACAACATCATACATGCTGGCAGATCGATTATCTCAAATCCTGCAGGGATGATTCCTTGATAATCGAATGGAACCTCAACACCTTGCGCATACCTTGATGTTCCTTCTGAGCGCATACTTTCAGGCAGCCACAGACCTATAGGTTCATACAGAGCTTCCTTAATACTAGCAAGAATACCCCACACGTCACAACCAGCCTCATGAGCATACTCAATATACGTTTCAGCCTTTTCTCCGCGTAGTAAAATCAGCTTGCGAGCCGGAAAATTAATTAATCGTACATGCAGATTTTTCGATACTGGTAATAATTCATCATGCTCCTCGCCCATTAAATAGTAGCTTTCAACAGGATAGGGGGTAAACAACGGGATTGGCGGTGTCTTTTTTTGATAGGTTTTGGGAGTAACGCCAAACTGCTTTCGAAAGGCGCGAGTAAATCCCTCATGGGAGTCAAAAACAAAATCTAAAGCCACATCAATCACACGCAATTGCTCATCACGTAAAACCAAAGCTGCTTTTGATAGTCGCAATTTGCGAATGTATTCAAAGGGAGATTTATTCGTATACTCCTTAAACATTTTGGCGCAGTGCCAGGGTGAATAGCCTGCTTGCTGGGCTAAAGCATGCAAAGTAATCTCTTCTTCTAAATAATCATCGATATAATCCTGCATCCGAGTGACCGCTGCCGCATGCTCCAAATTTGCCATAATATCCCTCCGCTTATCTTTCATACTATGTAAAAATCGGCTCGTTAACTTTTGGCTCTTTTTTCATTTATGCTCCACTAAGAATCACAAGGAAGGTCAAGAAATGCTTTCGAAGACCGCCTATACTTATGTTATCAACTAAAAGGAGTGTTGCAAAGTGGAAATCATTAAAAAAAATTTAGTACGTCATATGGAAAAATTATGTCAGGAAATCGGGCCGCGAGCAACTGGTTCAGCTGGAAATAAAGCAGCGGTCGAGTACGCAGCAGAAACATTTAAAACGTTGGGCTATGATGTTTGGTTGCAGGAATTTCCTTGTATGGATTGGCAAAATGATGGCGCAGAGTTGATCGTGGATGGTCGAGCTGTGGAAGTGGACGCAGCAGAATATGCGATGCCGTGTGAAGTAAGTGGCGAACTGGTTTGTGTACAATCGATCCAAGAATTAAAAACAGCGAATTTAACCGATAAGATTTGTGTGCTGTATGGTGAATTATGTAAGGAACCAATCATGCCGAAAAGTATGATTTTTTGGAACCCTGAAGAACATCAAACGATTATTCGGGAACTGGAGCAAAAACAACCTTTGGCCGTCATTACAGTAAGCTTTCTCGAAGATGTACCCGTGCCCATCATTCAAGACGGCGACTTTAATGTTCCATGTGGAACAGTCAAAGGAAAATGTTTATCCTTACTATTAAACAAGAAAAACGCTACTCTCAGACTGCGGACTGAACGTAGACCCGCTGTCGGAGCAAACGTGATCGCTACTTTGGGTACTGGAAAAAAACTTGCTTATTCTGCTCACATCGATACTAAACCAACGACTCCAGGAGCATTGGACGATGGGTCAGGTGTCGCAGTACTGCTAACTTTGGCGGAACAATTAACTCAGACAAAACTGGAGAATCAACTTGAATTCGTCCTGTTCAACGGAGAAGACTACTATTCAATGCCGGGAGAAATGACTTTTATGAATCAGTCACTAAGTCAACCAACAGAATATGACTTTGCCTTTAATGTCGATGGTGCTGGTATGCAAAATAGTACCATTTCTTATTCACTTTACGAATGTAACGAACAATTAGATGCGCAGTTAGAAGGCTTTGCAGCAGATTATCCAACCGTTGAAAAGGTTGACCCTTGGCCAATGGGAGACCATATGCTATTTGCCGGAGCAGGAATTCCAGCCGTTGCTATCGCTTCGACGCAAATGCATTTATTGATGGAAGCGGTCATGCACACACCAAAAGATAATTTATCGATTGTAGACTTTCAACGTTTAGAAGAAGCCGTCCTATTTTTAACTGAGTTGACTCATTCCTTGAAACAATAATCATTCGTTGGAACTATCGAAAGACTGTCTGCCGATTTCCGGCAGATAGTTTTTCGGTGTGAACATTTTTCTGCACTTTACGTTATCGGCCCTTTTAATGAATAGGTTAACAAAGGGACAGAAAGCAGCATTTTATTAGCTCTGGTTTCTGCCCTCTAATTTTTTATTGCTTACTCCATTCACAAATATACTCGGCACATTTTTCAATATCATCAGACACGCTGGTTTTTCGTCGGATCAAATAAAAATTTCGTTTGAAACTTTCATCGAGTCTTTGATGAGAAATCCCTTCCACCGCCCGCTCTGAAATCAAGGAGCAGCCAAAGCCCTGCTTCAGCAAACCGACAATCACCTCATTGTTTTGAATCTCCATAACAGGCCCTTCGATATCCTTTTCTTCCAAAAATCGTTTCGTATAATAATAGACCCCAGAAGTATTTTCCCGAACTAGCCATGGCCCCTTTTCTGTATCTCCAGCCAAGACGAGTTGATCTTCCATCAACGGAATGCGTTTGATATTTGGTGCAGACAAGGGTTTTTCAATAAAGCCGATGTCCACTGTATGGTGCTCCACCGCCTGTAATACTTCCAAAGAGTTCATCATCTGGACACTAAACCGAATTTGCGGAAATTTCTGATGCAATTGGATCAAAAGCGCTGGTAAAACATAATTCGCAAATGTATGGGAGGCACCAATCACACAACGAACAATCTGTTGCTGATTGGTTTGAACTGCTTGATATAAATTATCCCAATCGTCCATTAAATCGACGACCCGTTCATATAGGATCTCCGCTTGCGGCGTTACCAAGACTTCTTTTCTGCCGCTGCGAATAAATAATTGTGTACCGAATTCATTTTCCAATTGTTTGATCTGAGAAGAAACCGTCGGCTGGGAAATGAATAGAATTTCCGAAGCCTTAGAAAAATTTTTGGTTTCATATACCACTTTGAAGGTTTCTAACCATTTAAATATCGTAATCACTTCCATTATCTTTTTCTATCTAAGGTATTATATCAATAAATTATAATAATGAAAGATGTTGGTTATAATTTAGTTCATGAGTAGCGATTCCCTCTAGACGATGAGTCGCTAATAGTCTGATTACCGCCCATAAAACAAACATCTTACTATCAAATAAATTATTTATTAAGAAAGGAGACACACTATGTTTACTACCACGTTAAACAAAATAAAACCGATTTTACCGGGACTGTTGTTGTCACTGGCCGTCGCGATTTGCGGAAAATTATTAGCATTGCTCATGCCCAAATTAGGAGGGGCCACCTTGGCGATTCTGTTAGGAATTATTTTGGGCAACACCTTGTTTAAACAACCCGTTTTAGCAGCTGGGACAAAATTTTCCGAAAGTCGTTTATTGGAGTATTCCGTCGTCTTGCTTGGTTTTACAGTAACTTTCCAAACGATTGGTGAAATGGGGATTAAGGGGCTGCTGTTCATTGTATTGATCATGACAACCGTTCTTACTGGAGGTTATTGGATTGGCCGAAAACTGGGTTTTAATGAAAAAATGGCTATGATGATGGCCGGTGGGAACGCCGTTTGCGGTTCATCAGCGATCGGCGCAATTGCACCTTCGATCGAAGCCAATGATGAAGAGAAGGGGCAGATTATAACGCTGGTCAATTTACTAGGAACCGTCATGATGTTGTCACTCCCTTTTTTGGGTCTGTCATTATTCGGTGATGCTTTACTAAGTAAAAGTGCTTTGCTGGGCGGAACATTGCAGTCTGTCGGCCAAGTCGTTGCTGGCGCCAGCCTGATTAATCCAGAAACGGTAAAATATGCGATGCTCTTCAAGATTACCCGTATCATATTTTTGGTAGTCGTCGTCTTTATTTTTGAACGTAAAGCTCAACAGGATGGCTTGGTGACCGCTAAGGGTTCAAAGAAAAAGTTCCCGATTCCTTGGTATGTTACTAGCTTTTTGATTTTCTGTGTCATCAACAGCTTCTTTTCATTGCCGCCGCTCTTTAGTGACGGGGCTCATTTTATCAGCACTTGGTTTGAGACCACGGCATTGGCAGCAATCGGACTGCGGTTGGATTTCCGAAAATTCTTAAAAGAAGGACCGCGTTTCTTGCTTTATGGTCTATCGGTCGGAGCAGTTCAAACAGTTGCTGCGGTAGTATTTATTTTCCTTTTGCATATCTAAAAAAACAGAGCAGGTTGTATTCCTGCTCTGTTTATCTTTATTCAACTACCGCTACAATCTCAACTTCTACCAAAGCGTCCTTCGGTAAATTAGCGACACCCACACACGAACGACTAGGTTTTTCATTATCGAAAAAGCTTTCGTAAATCTGATTAAATGCAGTAAAATCAGACATGTTTTTCAAGAAGCAAGTTGTTTTGACTACTTGGTCATAGTCTACCCCAACAGCCTTCAAAACCCCTCCGACATTCCGTAAAACCTGATACGTTTGATCTTCAATCGTTTCGCCGACTAATTCTCCACTCGCCGGATCAAGCGCGATTTGACCTGACGCATACAGCATGCCGTTCACGACTTTGCCCTGAACATAGGGGCCGATTGCTTTTGGCGCCTCTGTTGTTTCGACTGTTTGGATCATTGGTTCTTGAAAGTTCACCTTTGTTACGTTGTTTTCCATTTTCCCCACTCCTTTTTTTTGATTGCAATTACCCAACAACTGACTCGTCACAAACTTGCCTATTTTTCTGCTCATTTCCTTGAAATCACGAACAGAACTGATCTGGACTGACAGCTAATTCGTACTAATGGAAAATATTTCTAATCCTAATCGCGCATATCATTTTGCTAAACAACTTGTCACTAACTTGATTAGAAATCATGCTTAGCTGTCATACTCTATACACTGCGAAAAACAAAACTGACAAAAAAAGCATCTCACTAATTAAAGTGGGATGCTTGGAGAATCCCACTCAACAAATGTCAAACAGGACTTCAATCTGTTTTGCACAAAACAGAATTCAAGTCCTCAGTCTAATAATAATCATTTGTTTAGTAGTCGTCGCGTTCATAGAAATTCTCCTTTAAAATTAAATTTAAATGGCAATTAAATTAATTTATGATTGTAATGATAACGGAGGTTCTATTACTTGTCAATAAGTTTAAAGAATTTTCTGACATTTCAACCTCTCATTTTTGTAAGTAGATTGTTCGCTCAATATATGGTGATCGGCAAAAATATTCGTTAATGTGACATTAAGGAAAGAGCGGATACTCACTTCGCTGTACGTCAATCAACTTTATTTTTCTTGAAATAAGGTTGATTGACGGCTGAGTAAATAGAAATTTTCTTTAAATTAGTGAAAGAGGTTTTTTAATGAATAAAGGAATGACTGGTTTCCAGTTGAAAGTTTTAGGGGTTGTAACGATGGTGCTTGATCACCTTGGAGAATTTTTTCTCTTTTTAGGTGTCCCCATGTGGTTTCATTGGATTGGACGAATTGCCGCACCGATTTTCTTATTTGAAAGTTCTGAAGGCTTCATCCACACGAGTAATCGGAAGAGATATCTGTTTCGTTTATTAGCAGGCTATTGGTTGATGGGCATTATCAATATGATTTTGAATCACTATTTTACAATTGATGGCGCGATCGTGATCAACAATGTCTTCGGTACACTATTTTTAGGTACCGTCTATATGCAGGCCTGCGAATTTTTCAAACAAAAGAAATTCGGCAAAGGAATGATATGGTTCCTTGTGCCAACGCTTTTGAGTGTGTTTGTAATGATATTATTATCTAGCGGCAGTCTATTGGCTTCAAAATTCGGACTGCTCTTCTTCCAAATCTTTACTTTGCTTGTTCCAACCTTAATGATGACTGAAGGCGGTATTCTATTTGTTTTACTTGCCGTTCTATTTTATCTTTTTCACGGTAGGAAGGCTTTACAAATCGCTGCTTTGGTTATAGCAGCAATGATCACTCTAATTCTTGGCGGCGGCATTCAATACGCCTTTACCTTCAATTTCCAATGGATGATGTTTTTAGCAGCAATTCCAATCATTCTATACAACGGTGAAAAAGGCCGCAGCATGCGGAATTTCTTTTATATTTTTTATCCCGTACACATCGCGATTTTTGCTGTGATCAGCTTTTTGCTTCAACGCTGAACTTGACCTTGTTCGTAAAAAGCTTTACAATGCTTTTTGTGAATAAATCGTACAGATAACACGCAATGCGTGTCGAGAGAGAGGCGGTTTCTATTAATTTAGAAACCTTCCTCTCTCTTTTTTTGCCAATTCCACTTTTCTCAGTTTATAGCATTAGCAATCGGTACAAAAATTTTTTATCGGTTTAGGTACCGAGCGTTTTGGTGAAATGGCATGCATGACGAAGATAAAGCTATTTGTCTGTTTTTTTGAAAAACAGCTGTAGGTTCTATTCCTTAATCTACTGATTTGGTGCGAATCGATCTTCTAAAATAAAGTTATCTGTGGAAATAAAGTGAGGTTATATTATATGAAAGAAAAGAAAATCCATTTGTTGTTAGCTGTTCTTGCCACTGGGATTATGTCCTTCGCCGGTGTTCTGATTGAAACTGCGATGAACGTAACCTTCCCTACTTTGATCAATCAATTCGGAATATCCACCGGTATGGTGCAATGGGTCACGACCATTTATCTCTTAGTGATCTCCATTATGGTGCCCTTCTCCAATTATTTATTGAAAAATTTTTCGATTCGTAAATTATTTATCGTCGCAAATCTCTTTTTCATCGCAGGTTTAGTGATTGATTTATGGTCGCCCTCCTTCAGCATCTTATTATTTGGCCGTTTATTGCAAGGAGTCAGCACAGGGATCGCTTTGCCGCTGATGTTTCATATTATTCTAAATTTCACACCTATGCACAAACGCGGCACAATGATGGGAGTCGGCACTTTAACGACTTCGATCGCCCCGGCAATTGGACCGACTTACGGCGGAATTATGACCGCTAGTCTCTCTTGGCATGCAATCTTTCTATTCTTATTGCCAGTATTAGCCATTTCATTAGTGATCGGCCTCTATGCCATTCCGGAAATGCCGGTTAAAAAAACCGGCGCTTTGGATATCGTAAGCTTACTCGGCGTTGCGTTGCTCTTCAGCGGATTGTTACTTTTCTTAAATCAAATAGGCAGTTTATTAGGGCTGCTTTCATTAGCTGTCGGCATTGTTGGCTTCCTGATTTTTTATCGTCAAGCCACTCGCGGAAAAAATCCTTTGGTACGAATTGCAGTTTTGAAAAATAAAGTCTTTGTTTTATTCTTGTGCGGCTTTTTAGTTTGTCAGTTTTTACTTTTAGGTATTTCTTTTGTCTTGCCTAACTTTATTCAAATCGTTTTAGGAAAAGACGCGTTTATTGCTGGTCTTGTAATGATGCCCGGAGCAGCTGTCGGCGCAATCCTAGCTCCCATTTCTGGCCGCGTCTTAGATACATTCGGTTCAAAAAAACCGATTCTGCTTGGATTAAGCTTCGCAACCATTGGCTGGATTGCCTTAACCTTGTTATTACGCTCACCGATTTTGCTTGGATTTGTCGCTGGACATGTCTTTTATATGATCGGCATCGGCTTTGCCTACAGCAATTTAATGACTACTGGTATGAACTTGCTTTCAGAGGAGGAATACGGTGACGGCAACACCCTGTTCAATACTCTACAACAATTCTCTGGCGCAATTGCCACAGCGATCGTTGCTACGATCATCAACTTGGCACAGCAATCGCAGTCTGATTTTATCGCGGCTACTGTTACCGGCTCACAGATTTCGCTGCTTGTTCTACTGGCTCTACTTGTAGCAGTATTTATCGCTAGTCTGATTCATTTCCGCAAAGAGCCTAAATTGGGTTAATGTTAAGAAAAAGGGCAAAAATTCATAGCTTCGTCGCTGGTTTTCACAGCCCATCCTGAAAACTGAAACTATAGTAAGTTTGGAGGTAGCGAGAATGTCATTAGGAACTAACTTTTTCAATGCTCGAAAGAAACAAGGCCTATCGCAAGAAGATGTGGCGGAAAAACTTGGTGTAAGCAGACAGACTATTTCAAAATGGGAACTCGACGAAACACTGCCCGATATCAACCAGTCAAAAAGGTTGGCGGCCCTGTACAAAATATCTTTAGATGATCTGATCGAATTTGATCCCGACCTAAACGATATAAAGGAAGTTATCGCGAAGACTAGTGAAGAAAAACAGCAGGAAATCGATTGGACCTCGGTCTGGTCAGAAAAATATCCGGTTTTAGCAACTTATCAAAAAGTGGTGCGTATCGATGATTATGTCCCAAAAATAACCGACATGCTGCTGCGTTAAAAAAAAGACTATGGATACAACGATCAAGATGCTTTTCTAGTTTTTAAAGATATCCTTGCCAAGACGTATAAATAAAGTAAAAAGCCGTGATTTTTGTGGTCACGGCTTTTGCTTGTCTAAATTTTTCTATTTTTCACATTCAGCAACATCATTCAATGAAATAGTTGCTTCACTTTTCTTCACTTGCATGACTAAGACGATCGCCAATAAAACGATTACTGCACCAAAAATTGGTGTGTAGGCAATCCCCATTTTTCCAGTTACTTGTGCGCCAACAGTTGATCCTAAAGTAATACCAATATTAAATGCTGCAATATTAAGTGCAGAGGCCAACGTAATATCTTGCGGCACATATTTTTCCGCCAATTGTACGACATACAATTGCAGCCCAGGTACATTCATGAAGGCGAACAACCCTAAGAGCATTGCCGCTATCAATCCCAAAATAGTATTTCCAATCAGAATCGTCGCAAATAAGAACACGAGCGCTGCCATCAATAGACCAAACATTTTAATCAACGAAGCCAATGGTTTTTCATTAGCGAAATGCCCTCCAACAGTATTACCAATGGCCACCATCACACCGTAAACGATCAAAATAATCACAACTGCGCTGGCTGAAAAACCAAAGCCCTCTAAAATCGGGGATAGATAAGTGTAAGCCGCGAATGTTCCGCCATACCCAAAAGCAGTGATCAAGAAAGACATCACTAATGGCTTATTGGTAAATATCCGAGCAAAACCCTTCAAGTCAACCTTACCAGGAATTGGCAAATGACGAGGAACCAAGAAACTGCTGGCAATCAGACCTAGTAATCCAACGACAGCGATAAAAATGAAGGACATGTTCCAAGATGTTTGCTGACCAATAAATGTTCCCAGCGGCACACCCGTTACTGTCGCTACAGTTAAACCAGTAAACATGATGGCGATCGCACTTGCACGTCGTGAAGGTTCTACGACATCAGCTGCGATAACCGTTGATACCGACATAAAGATTCCATGAGCCAACGCTGCTAAAATACGACCCAGCAATAAAATCATAAAGGTTGGCGCAAAAGCTGCCAGCAAATTTCCACCAATGAACAATGCCATGATACCAAGCATCAAATTTCGACGATTCCATTTTCCTGTTAAAACAGTCAGCAATGGCGCGCCGATCGTAACTCCTAACGCATATAAAGAAACAGTCAAGCCCGCTTGAGCCAATGTAACGTTGAAGCTTTTGACGATCATCGGTAAAAGTCCAACGCTGATAAATTCAGTCGACCCAATCGCAAAGGCGTTGATTGCGAGAGCCAGTAAAGTTAAGTTTGGTGATATTTTCTTTTCCATGTTGTTCCTCCAAAAAAAGTATTTGTAACCTACGAGAAGATACTATATACTGTTGATGACCTTTTGATAAGTACCCACTTTTTTGTACTATAGGTACCTTTTAGTAACTTTTGGATCATATCAATGTTTTTAGGAGGAATTTTTTTTGGAGAATCGTGCATATATGATTGGTGTCGAAGCAACAATGGATGTTATCGGCGGAAAATGGAAACCCATTATTCTTTGTAACCTTCGTCATGGACCAATGCGTCCCAGTGATTTGAAACGCGGAATTACAGGGATCAGCCAAAAAATGCTGACACAACAGCTGCGGGAATTAGAAGACGACAATATCATTGATCGCAAAGTCTATCAGCAAGTCCCACCGAAAGTCGAATATTCATTAAGCGACTACGGCCGCAGTCTTTCAGATATTTTAGATAGTCTATGCAGTTGGGGCGAGCAGCATGTCTCCCACTTACAAGAACAGGGACAAGATATTTGTTTGAAAGCAAACTAAAAAGAAGTTGAGACATTGAAGTGCGAATAGTTAGATTTTTGATCTAACTATTCGCACTCGCTTTACATGCCCAACTTCTTTTTTATTTGATCACGATATCATCTGTCATTTTTGCCCAATGATTAGTTGGTCCATGTCCATGACCGACGAAAATTGGTTGACTGATCGCTGCTTGGATAAATTTCTTTCCAATAATGATCGCCTCTTTTAATTCCACCCCTTTGGCTAATTCAGCCGCTATGCACGCCGAAAAAGTATCCCCCGTTCCATGTGTATTAGTTGTAACAACTCTTGGAGCACTCATCCAAAAACTTTCTCCCGATGCCAATAAGACAAAGTCCGCTGCCTCTTCGTTTTGGCTATGTCCGCCTTTAACGACGACATTTTTTGTTCCTAAGTCTTGTAATTTTTTGGCTGCATCAATCATTTCCTGGTCTGTAACGATCCGCTGTCCAATGATCACTTCTGCCTCTGGCAAATTAGGTGTAACGATCGTGGCTAACGGCAACAATTGTTCATTGATGGTTTTCACGGCATCACTTTGCAGCAAGTGATGGCCGCCCTTTGCCACCATTACTGGGTCAACAACTAACGGGCCAAAGTCGACTTCTTTTAGCTTCTTAACCACTGTTTCTACCCGTTCCACGTCTGCCAGCATCCCAGTCTTTGCAGCTCCAATCGCAAAATCCGCTGCTAATGAATCAAGCTGTTCTTCAATAAAGGCACTTGGAATCGCCATGCTATCTTGCACACCATAGGTATTTTGCGACGTCAGTGCCACGATAATACTCATGCCAAAAGCTTTTCGAGCTTGGAAGGTTTTTAAATCTGCTTGGATTCCTGCTCCGCCACCGGAATCAGAGCCGGCGATCGTTACGACTTGAGGTGTTGCATTGATCATTTTTGTTCCTCCAATACTTCTTCGATTTTTTGTTTTAAATGGCGAACCTTTTCCCCGACATCCTTCGCCCGCATGATCTCACTAACGATCGAAACACCTGCGATGCCCGTTCCGCAAAAATCGATCAAATTGTCTTCTTTAATCCCGCCGATCGCAACACTTGGAATCCTTACAGCCTCATTGATAGCTTTCAAGGTTTCAATCGAAGTCAATGCAGTATCCTTGGTTTTCGTTGGAAAAATTGCTCCGATACCCAAATAATCTGCACCCGCTTCTTCGGCTTCCAATCCTCGTTCCACGGTCTTTGCTGAAACGCCCAATATTTTTTCTGGGCCGATCATAGCTCGGACGATCTCTACCGGCAGTTCATCATCTCCGATATGGACACCTGCCGCATCAACTGCCAAACAAATATCCACTCGGTCATTGATGATCAATGGTATATGATACCGATCCGTGATTGCTTTTACCTGTAAAGCCAAATCATAAAATTTTCCTGTCACTAATTCTTTTTCTCGTAATTGAACAAGTGTCACACCATTTTTACAAGCCGCATCAATCACCGATAAAAATTCTGCCTCGTTAAAATCATAGCGTCCAGTCACAAGATATAACGTTAAGTCCATTGTTTTTCCCATCCCTTCAACGCAGTCCACCAATTTTTTTCCATCAGAATCGACAGTTGGTTCAACGTTTCCTGACGGAATGCGGCCAAGCCAATCAGGTCTCCTGCTTGCTCTCCGCAAAGATTAAAATAGCTGACCGCCGTAACAGCTGCATCTGCCGCACTCACTCCACTCCCTAACAGAGCCGCGATCAATGCTCCAACGATATCGCCTGTTCCAGTAAAACGATCTAATGCGGGCACCCCGTTCTTCAAACACCAAATACGCTTTTGATCAACGATAATATCTTGACTGCCAGTGGCTAAAAAAATCGTATTTGGATAGGTCGTTGTTAATTTCTGCATTGCTTCCGATAGCTCTTCTATAGCTGTCTCACTTTGATCTAATACACTGCCGTCTACTCCTCGAGCATAGCTCGGCAATCCGCAAAAATTCCGCAACTCAGAAATATTTCCCTTCACCACAGTTGGTCGTTCTGCGACCAGCCAGCGCCCAACCTGATCGCGTACCTGGCTAACACCGTATCCAACGAGATCAATAACTGTAGGCTTTTGTAGTTTTTTGGCTAGTTTACTAGCGGCTACCAAACTTTTTTGCCGTTCTTCCGACAAATGACCAAGATTCAACAGCAAACTATCTGTCTGCTGAAACAACTCTTTGAACTCTCTTGTATCTGAGGCCATGATCGGCTTTGCGCCAACATACAGCAGGGCATTCGCCAGTGTTTCGCAAGTCACCTCATTCGTTATACAATGAACCAATGGCGCATTCTCTAACGGAAATACTTTTGAAAAATTCGTTTTGATCATCCAAACATCCTCTCACTCAAAAATAAGCGCTGCCAACGTTTAAAAATCGTCGTCTCCTGCAGCTTCACCAACACAACAAAGGCAATTGCCGAACCGATCAAAGCCGCACCGATAAATCTTGGGGTGTAAATCAACCAATACAAATCACTTTGACTCCCGGTGAACCAGACCATCACAGGATACGACAGCAGTGAGCCGATAATTCCTGTGCCCACAATTTCACCTATCATCGACCAGACCAGCCTTTTTCCCAAACGATAAAATAGGCCCGCAAAAAATGCCCCAAATACTGCACCGGTTAAAGCTAACGGCGGAATGCCTAACATCGTCATCCGAATCAAAGCACAAACGAATGCCATCGCAGTTCCATAGATTGGCCCCAACAATACTCCAGCGATAATATTCATGACACTGGACATCGGTGCCATCCCTTCGATTCGCATTAGTGGTGACAGAACAACATCCAACGCAATCATTAAAGCCAGTAATGTTAATTTGTGGATTTTATTTTTCTCCACGACAAATATCCTCCCTTTATTAGAGAAATGCGCAACAGACATCCAAAATTAGTTAACGTAAATTTGAATGATCTTTATCCGCATACCTTTTCACTAATCCATGCTGCAAAAATAAATCACTTCGCCATAACCTGATTAAAATGAAATCGGCAAAAAAGAGTGTCTGAAAAGACAGAAAAACCCAACCAAAATAAACTGGTCGGGTACGATTAGTTAACTAGCTACATTTCCCTGCGACAGTCTTAACTGCATCAGGTTCAATGGGTATAATCTCAGCTAAACAGCACCCCAAATGTTTCTCTTCAATTGCTTGGAGTATAACATACTTTTTTTAATTCAACTAGCGTATACGGAGAAAACAAACACGGATTATTTTGCTGGATCACTTCTTTGTGTTAGAAAATTTTCAAACATCCTTTATACTTAGAGAAAATAGAGAGGATGTTTTTATGTCTAAACCAGATTTTTCAGCGATCCATCATGTCGCAATCATTGTTTCTGACTATCAAAAAGCGAAGCACTTCTATGTTACTGTACTCGGTTTGCCGATCATTCGCGAAAATTTCCGTCCGGAACGTCAAGACTACAAACTAGATTTACAGTTAAACGATGCGGAACTAGAAATCTTTGCTGTACAAAATCCGCCAAAGCGTCCCAGTTTTCCTGAAGCAGCCGGTTTGCGCCACTTGGCATTTAAAACAGAGGATATCGAAGCCACCATCGCTTATTTAAACAGCCACGGAATCGACTGCGAGCCTTTGAGAACCGATGATTTCACAGGCGAGAGGATGACTTTTTTCTTTGATCCGGATGGTCTTCCGCTAGAATTGCATGAATAATAGCAAAAACATCCCTTTCTAGAGCAAAATCATCTACTCTAGAAAGGGACATTTAACTACTACTGAAATTTTTATACTTCTTCCACAGGATATTTAATCGCATTTTTCTTTAATTTTTCACTAATGATCTCATCAATATCAAAATCCAAATTATCCGCCATCATATAAGAATAGATCAGTACATCGGCCAATTCTTCTTTTAAACGTTCCGTTTGCATGCGCGCTTCTTCAGAATCCTTCCACTGGAAAAGTTCTAACAGCTCTGCTGATTCCAAACAAATCGATAAAGCAAGATCTTTTTCGTTATGAAACGGACGCCAGTTTCGTTCATCACGAAATTGATTGATTTTTTCCATGCTATTCATACATCAACCTTCTTTCGCTACTATTCTACCATAGAAACAAAGTTGCGATTTTTTTCAAGCTCATTGATCATTTCTTGAATCCAACGTGTACTTTGTCTTGTCAGAAAAGGATCGATTACAACTACTGGATAGTCCGCCGGCAGTCCTTCTGCGGACCCCGTCGTAATCAAGCAGTCATAATGCCTCAACTCATTATGTAATTGGAAAGTGCCGCCAGATAATTTTTCAAAATTGACGATCATTAAATTCCCATAGATCGTATCAGAAATTTGCTTTGCTAAAAAGCTTTCTTCTGTTGGTGTTAAATCAGATAACAGCAGAATCTTCAGCAAAGGTTCCTGGCTAGCCAACCATCTCATACTCTGTTCTTCTGTCGTGATCAATAAGTAAGTATAGTTTCGTACAAAGTCTTCTTCCTGATACATTTCGTATTTATCAACAAACCTCTGTACCAAAGCCTTCACTTTTTCCAGCCCGCAGTTATAAACTTTTGAAACCTCGGACAAAAAAACAGTTCGATTACGCCGCAACAAGCACACGTAACTCCCTTGTGGATTGTAAAGGTAGAAATCATTTGATAGGACAGTTGCCAAATTGATTTTACTTTGTCTATCCAAATGATAACCCAGCATTTCATTATATTTTTCCACTAGTTCATAATGGCGGGTAAATAGTTGCTGGTATTTTTCATTGTCTTTCATTGCAAGTTCCCGATGGGGCGTACTGAATACGGTAGAATCAGAAAAGATCAACCATAGACCATCACGTACTATTTCCGGCGTTAAAACAAGGTCTGTCGCCTCTCTGACAGCCTGCTTCAATGCCTTAAAAGATAATTCCATCGGCAATCGAAATCCTACCGTTCGTAATTCCTGTTTAGGATACTTATGCCCATTTTTAATTCGCCAAATACTAATATAAAAATTGTAGACTAAACGTTTTTGAAAGATATATTTTTCATGAATCTGATTGATTTTAACCAAATCCTGCACATATCGTTCAATGATGTGATAATGCTTGGCGGGCAATTTAGGCAAGGTACTTTCAAAGGCATTTTGCCGTTCGCTATAAAAGCGAAAATAAAAATTGCGAATCTCTCCCTCGTCACCTTCCACCCGCAACGGGCGGTAGCACAACTCCATCCCTGCTTGAGTCAATGTCTTTTCGATTTTCTTTAAATAGCGTTGCGTATTTGATGAACTGAGATACAGCTTTTTAGCCAATGCCGTGATGTTTTCGCATTCCTCATACAATAGTTCTTCAATGATTTGAAATTCAGGATTGGTAGTTAAAATATTGGCATACAGATTTCCCAGACTGACTTTTTTATCAATAACTAAACGATAGAGACCTTTTGTCTTCTTAATTTGAAATTTCGTATGGCCTTCATTAATCAATTCGATATCATTCAATAAAATTGGTAATGAGCAATTCAGTTTGCTCATTAATTGATCGCTCGACCAACCATCACGACGATAATATAGTTGTTCTAATAGCGCTAATCGTCGTTTGTTGCTTGTCCCTAAAACTGCACGAAAGTCCATGACCATTCCCCTCTCAAAAGAACGCCTTCGCTTAAAACTATCTACTCTTTCCCCTTTAACCGACGACACATCCGAAAACAAGTTTTGGTATTATATTAAAGAACGCTGGATCAATGATTAATAACCTCATTCTGTGCTATTTCCTCAACATTAATTCAATTTTTAATTATAAGAAATGCCAAACACTTGTAATCTTTTTTTGTTGTTAACAAATAATAATATAAAAAAATGATAATGGCAATTTTTGTTAAAAACATTCAAAATACACAATTCTAAAATTACTTTTTTTTAATTTAAGGAAAAAAAACGGAAAAAGCTCTTTAAAATCGCAAAAAAGAACAGAATTAAGCGATCTTTTGGCGTATATCCAAAGGAATAGGCCCACCCTTTAACAGAATTTATCAAAAATTTGTTTTCACCATTTTCCCAAATTTTTTCAAAAAATGAAAAAACAAGAACTAAATCAGTTCTTGCTTTTCATTTTCTAATTAATTTTCTGTTTGTTGTATATGACCACACTTAATGAATATACCTGTGATGGCAAGATACCGCCTTTTGAACTATTGGGTTGTTAATCTCTCGCTCACACCAAAGAGAGCTTTAGCCGCCTCAAATTCTTTATCTTCATCAATGACTGAAAAACGTTGGGTGCTTCAAATAAAAACACTCATTATCTTAAATGAGTGTTCGTTATTCTTTCTATTTCGAAAGGAGTCTAATTGACTAGACTCAAATAATAGTCTTGCCAAAATTTTTCAGTCACAACTTTTTCACCATCTTCAATGGTGAATTCCCCCGTCTCTGGTTCAATGATTCGGTCATCCGGCACATGATACAAACGTCGTTGCCCCTTAATGGGGAATGGCTTGATACAGCGAACATTCGCAAAAACCCATGCATACGAACCTTCGTCCAATTGTTTTACATCCACAAGATCTACAATACAGACAGCATGCCCTGATATACAGTCTGGCGTTTTAATAGCGGTCGAACAAATCAGTAATGGACCGCGATAGTGTGTAGACCACGAACGATACTCTTCTGTTTTTTTTCCTGAAAGAATTTCCATAACTGGCGCTGGATGGATTGAGATAGCTTTCAAAGCATTCGCCTCACTTTTGCATATTTACTATTATCTTATCACTTTATCTACGATCTAATAGAATTAAATTAACCGTTTACATATATTATCTTAAATTTTTTTTTGCAGAATTTTATCAAAGAGCGGCAGCCAAAATTCTTCATAAACGATTACATAGGTTGTAACCGCATGATTTTCAGCTCTAGAAGCTACCTTATAAAGAACATAAGCTGCGGTTTCTTTTGGGTAGCCGTAAATTCCTGCACTTAACACTGGAATTGCGAGGGTAGACAGCTCGTATTCACGAGCCAGTTGAAAGACTGCTTCATATGCAGAATACAGCAGCTCCTCTTCATTATGCTTGCCATCAATATAACGTGGTCCTACCGCATGGATCACATAAGTCGCTGACAGCTCGAATGCTGGAGTGATCACTGCCGTGCCTGTTGGTGTTCCACCAATCGCCGCCATTGCCTGCTTTAATTTAGGACCTGCGGCTTGGTTAAGAGCCCCATCCACACCTCCACCAGGAATCAGCGCCGAGTTCGCTGCATTGACGATTGCATCCACTTGAAAATCTAAACGGGAAATATCTCCTAGTGTTACTTTGATCATTGTTCTCCGCTCCTTTAACTAGTTTTATCTATTATAACAATAATCATATAGATCCTTCCTTGACCACTCTACCAGATACTGCTGACCTTCGTCAGTTTAGTAAAAAAAATTCAGCCGCAGCGACACTTCTAAGCGGCTGATTAAAAAAATAACCTATCGTTTTACAGATCTTCGCTATAATCTGAAAATTGGTTTATTCTTGAAAGAAGGACTTTAGTATGAAATTAATTATCTACGGATTATTGCTATTTTTAGCTTTTCGCTTATCCTTACACGCATTTTAATTCGAAAAGATCTCACGTTTAAAACTACTGAGCATCCCTGTTTATTCGATCCTCATGTTTTTCGCTACCATGAGGTGGACTTCGGAAAATTTCTTTACAGCGTTTATTTTGATTCTTGCTGCGGGCTTTATCGGCTGGTTTCAAACCATTAAATCAGAAATCAAGGTAACTGACGAACTCGATCGACACCAGCGTCCAGTGATACTCATCAAAAAAGGATTTCCTTATATTTTGGGCTGGATTGCGATCTTTATATTGGGGATCATGATGCATTTCTTTCACCATGCCTCTATTGCGATCGACGATATTTTCTCCGAATTCGCCCACGAGTTGTTGAAGGATATTGCTGTCTTCACTCGCTTCAGCAGTAAGGACAGCTGGTATGTTTGGGCTTTATCCGGTGTCTCCAGTATGACGTTTACTTTCTTTCTCGAGAAAAAAGAGGCTCGTCTGAAAGATATTTTACACCAAGGAACTAAAAATCAGCGGAAAAGAGCACATCCTGATAATCGCTAACACAAAAAAGGAGAGGGGACACTTCTGTAAGAAAGTGTCTCTTCTCCTTTTTTGCATCAATTTTTAACTAGGCAATTTCTTCATGTGCCCGTTTAAAATCATCCAATATCGCTCGAACCTCTGCTGTTGATTTCGTATTCATCAAACTTACTCGCAGATCATTTGCTCCGGGAAATCCTTTGACATAGATTTTGAAAAAACGATGCAGGCCGACAATCGAACGCGGAACTTGCTCCGCATATTTATCTTGCAGATCAAGCTGTAACCGTAATAGATCAATCAGTTCTTTAGGTGAATGTTCTTGCGGTTTCTTCTCAAAGGCATAAGGATTTTTAAAGATTCCGCGCCCGATCATTAACCCATCCACACCATATTTTTCTGCCAAATCTAAGCCCATCTGACGATCCAAGATATCCCCATTGATCGTTATCAACGTTTCTGGCGCGATTTCATCTCGCATTTTTACGATTTTTGGGATCAATTCCCAATGTGCCTCGACCTTACTCATTTCTTTTCGTGTGCGCATATGAACTGAAAGATTCGCGATGTTTTGCTTTAATAGATGGCTGATCCAGCCTTCCATCTCGTCCATCTCAGTAAAACCGATTCTAGTTTTCACACTGACAGGCAATCCGCCGGCTTTGGCCGCTTCGATCAGTTCCGCCGCTACCTCTGGACGTAAAATCAAGCCACTGCCTTTCCCCCGCTCTGCAACATTCGGTACAGGACAACCCATATTCAGATCGATTCCTTTGAAACCCATGTCTGCTAGCGCAATACTCATCTCGCGGAAAAATTCTGGCTTGTCGCCCCAGATATGTGCCACCATCGGCTGCTCATCCTCCGTGAACGCCAAACGCCCTCGAACACTCTCAATTCCCTCTGGATGACAAAAACTATCCGAATTCGTAAACTCCGTAAAGAAAACATCTGGTGCGCCAGCCTCTTTCACAACGTGACGAAATACCACATCTGTTACATCTTCCATTGGCGCCAGTATAAAAAAGGGCTTTGGCAGTTCTGCCCAAAAATTATTTATCATTATGTATATGTCCTCCCATCGCACGCTGCACGATCTCCGTTATCATTTCAAAACAACGTTATTATACTAAGGTTTGAGAGAAGAAGCAAAAAGCTAGTTTGAAGCATACCAGCAAATCAAAAATAAAAGCAAGGCCTCATTTAAACGAACAAAAAATGACGGCCTTGCTACTAATAGCTATTTCAAAATATCGATCAATTCTTTTTTCGCGGCGGCTGAAGCGGGTAAATAGCTAAAGCATACACCAATCAAAACGGAGGTACCAATCGAAATCAACACAGTCATCAGATCTGGTCGAACAGAAAACGGCAACGCAAAAGACGCTCCATAGGCGATCAAAATTCCTAAAATATAGCCAATTATGCCGCCGCTAATGGTCAAAACGATCCCTTCAAATAAAAATTGCAGTTTGATAGATCTCGCATTCGCGCCCAGTGCTCGACGAATCCCGATTTCTTTTGTTCGCTCAGAGACTGAAATATACATCATATTCATCACACCCACACCTGCGATAAATAATGAAATGGCCGCTACAGCACTAATGAACAGCGTTAGATTATCCAACATTGAACCTAGCTGCTTAATTTCTGAAGTTGGATCATAATTTTGATACTCTCCCTGCAGACGACTCTCACCATTCAGGTTGAGTTGTTTCACCACTTTGTTCATTGCTGCAGCGTCATTATTTTTAGCATTGAACGTGATCGCTAACACCGAATGATCTTCTTTCTTGCCTAAATAATGGGTATAGGTCTTTTTAGGAAAAAAGGCTAACGGTTCATAATTTTGAGGACTGATCGCTCCTGAAGTGTTCGCTGATACACCGACCACAGTAAAAACCTGCCCCTTTAAATCAAACCCCTGATTCAATGCCGCCTCTTTCGATCCAAAAATCTGTTTTGCTACTACTTCGTCAAGAACAACTACCTTATTAAGTCCATCATTATCAGCAGAATTAAGCTGACGCCCATTCAACAGAGATAAATCCGTTTTTTTCGTTGGTTGAACCGTCATAGTTAGTTTTGTATTTTTATCATAGAAATCAATCGATGGATTACTGTCTTTTTTCATCGCTTTATAATAAGATACAGTTTTAACTTCCGGCAGGTTAGCAACCATGTTTTTATCTGTTTGCGAGATACCGCTATCGTCTTTGACTAAATTGTCAAAATCATTGTATTTGATGTTGATGTATTTGGTTTGGCCAGATTCATCTGCTCCAGTCGTTTCTGACAAAATATTTCGCTTAAAGCCATTTCCTAAAGCAACGATCGTTATGACGGCGGCAATCCCAATAATAATGCCGACCATGGTTAAAAAACTACGCCGCTTATTCTTAAAAATCGAACGAAAGGCTGTTCGCCAGAGAATGTATTTTCTCATGACTGCAACACCTCCTCGATCATTTTTCCATCCCGAATTTTTAATAAACGATCACAGTAAACTACCGTTTCCGGATCATGCGTGACTAGTATGATCGTGACGCCCTCATCATTCAATTGTTTAAATAATTGCATAATTTCCTCGGTCGTATGCGTATCTAATGCTCCGGTAGGTTCATCAGCGATGATAAAACTCGGTTGATTGATCAATGCTCGAGCAATGGCCACTCGCTGCTGCTGTCCACCAGATAATTGTTTAGGTAATTGGTTCAACTTATCAGCTAAGCCCACCCTTGCCAAAGCTTCCGCTACTTTCTTTTGTGTCTCATTGTGTTTGGCACCATTATATAAAAGCGGCAGCTCGACATTTTCAGCCACGGTTAAAATTTCAATCAAACTAAAATTTTGAAAAACGAAGCCCACGGATCGGTTACGAATCACGGATAATTCTTCATCCTCAAAATTCGCTATTTCATGTCCGTTGAAAAGATAATCCCCTTCAAAATTACGATCAATGAATCCCAAGAGATTAATCAAAGTCGACTTTCCTGAACCGGAGGGGCCCATGATCGCCACGAACTCACCGGCATCAATGGAAAAACTAATATCGTCCAAAACATTTAACCGTGTTCCTCCAGTATCATAGTATTTATAAATATGCTCCAATTTAATCATTGGTATTCACCTGAATTTCCGCCCCGTCTTTTAAAGCATCATCGGGATTTTCGATAATTTTATCATTGTCCTTTAGTCCTTCTTGGACAACCTTGCGTCCATTGATATCCATCGTTTGAATTTTAGTCTTCTTCACTTTGCCATTTATATATTTAAAGACATATTGTTCCTTCGCCGTTTTCTTAACGGCAGAATCTGGAAGCAAGAGCTGTTTTTGCTGCAAAGTAATCAGTGTTGATAAATCATCGGTCCAAGGGAAATTTCCTTCTACTGTAAATTCATAAGAAGCAACATTACTGCTATCTCCGCTAGTTGGAAGCGCACTGGCAGCGATATCTTTGACCGTCCCTTCTACTTTTTTATTATTCCCAACCGTTGCTACTTGAACAGTCTGGCCAGACACGAGTTTGTCTAGATCATATTCTGTTACCACACCTTTGATCTGCTTGTTCTTACTAGAAACAGTGACTACCGGCACTTCCGGGGAACCTTTCCCTTTTTCATCCACGGAGGCAACCCCCTCAATTTCTGAACTTACCGTCATCGAAGCCTGCTTTTGCTGTCCGGCCAAAACATCCTTGGCTGATTGAACATCCTCGTACGCACCTTGCACTGCAAAACGAGATTGGCGCAGCTGATCATTGGCTGATTGCAGTTCCGTCTGCTGCTGCTTCAATTGTTCATTGAGTGCCGCTTTTTCCTCCTCTTCTTGTGCTCGTGCGATTTTCTGCTGTGTTTCATTGATCTGTTTCGTGACTGTTTGTACTTGGTTTTCTCCCGCCGTCACGGCAGCCTCAGCTTGAGTGGCGTCCAAAGAGCTTTTATTCACAGCATGCTGCTGTGTAATCGTCTCATTTTGTGCCGTGTCATTCTGATACTCGATCAATGGAGTCCCTACCGCAACTTCCGCGCCATTGCTTACGGGAATGCTTTTTATAGCTCCTTTACTCGTATCTAAAAAATAAAGTTGTCTCTTAATTGGTTCTACTTTCCCTTTCAACTGCAATGGATCTGCTGTTTTGACCGTATAAACATGATAAGGTGATTCTTCATTCTTGGAACTCAATATAAAAAATCCACAACCGGCTATAACTAAACCGGCGATTCCAGCAATCACAAACTTTGTCTTTTTCTTCATAATCTTCCCCCACATAAACTTTCTAGGCCTAGTCTACAAGGAAGATAAATTCTGAAACATCGAATCAGCTTAATTTAAACTAACAAAAAAGTAATACAAGAAAAAACGCTTCCAACTAAATAGCGAAACACGTAAACTTTCGTTATAAACCTAGAGTGATTTATGTTGAGATAAGTCGTTGAAAATGATTCGTTTACTAGACGTTTGAATAATCTTTCATGCTTATTTTATTAATCAGAATGACTAATAATCGATTAGTTTATAGCATCGCCTTTATAAATAATGGCAAATAATCGATTATTCTTACAATTTTAAATGTATTTTGTTTTAAAATTTAATTTCCGAATTAAAAAAGTTAAAAAAAAGGAAAAAATAATCGATCTTTTTTTGATAATGTATTTTTAAGATGATACCAAATAAAAATACGAAGAATTAGTTATCATTTATTGGATTAGTCGCTATATAGTACTTTTCTTACATGAGCTAATTTATTATTGGGAGCGATTATTATGACAAAGGTATTGATTATAACAAAGAATTTATTAGCGGAACAAGATTTACAAGCTGTTCTGCAACGTTCAAATGCAGAAGTATATTGCTCATATGATTTGATGTTGGATGCACAGCACTTTCCACAAGTGATCAGCTATTTCTCGGTGGTCATTTTTAGTGATACAATTTCCACTTTAGAGGTTTCAAAATATTATTCTACCTTCAAGCAAAATGGTCTTTTCATTTTAAGAAAGGGAAATCCTGAACATTTGAAACAGACAGAACTTTCCTATCTATTTGATGAAATCGATGATTGGATTGATCCGGTAACTTCAAATTTGGGAATCATTGAAAAAATCGCTAAATTGACGAGTAAACAATCGATATATCCTTCTAGTGAAAAAAGGACTAATTCAAAAATTGACATAAATTCAGAGACCTTCTTTTTTAGTCTCTCTTCTAATGAAAAGAAGTTACTCTACCATTTGTATCAATTTCAAAAAGATGGCGCGATCCTTTCCCGAGAAAAACTCTGTTCATTACTCTGGGAAACGCAAGTAACAAAATCAAACTTGTGTCAGCTTTCCAATTTAACGAATCGTATTAGAAAGAAACTTTCCACTTATAACTTTCCTGAGGGTGAATTGATCACCTCTTGGAATAAGGGATATTTTTTAGGCGATCTGTTATTTAATGAAGTGAAAAATTATCTCGATTAAACAGCGGTCGCTTTCATTCCAAACGAAAAACGGAAGCTGCTACTCTTTAATTACCAACAGCTTTAATTGTTGCACCTAAGTAATACAAAGAAAGACGACTTGCTCATTCTTTATTGACATTTTCCTGGATTTAATAGCGTAAGGAGACAATCAATTGATAGACAACTTTATAGAAAAAGATATTATACGTAGAGTTAAAATTACATATGTATTGTATGAATGCAGGCCGGTCAAGATTGGTGAGCTTGCAGAAAATATGAATGCTAGTTTTAATACTATTAAGAAAGATTGTCAAAAAATAGCTTCAAAATTGGAAGATGATATCGTTTCCTATTCAATTTCTCGATCTGAGTTGTCTTTTCATTTCAAACAAGACACAAGTTGTTATGAGTTGGTACGTAAGCTCTATGCGGACTCTCCTTTCTTAAAAGTTTGCTATCGATATCTTTTAGGAAAAAATAACTATACTGCCATTTCTGAAGAAGAATTTATTTCAGTGACAAAAGTATTTAATTTAAAAAAAAAGGCCGAAAGGTATTTTATACAAAGTTTAGGAACCAACTCCAAAGGCAAAGTAAACTTTGAGAATCATTTAAAATTACGCTATCTGTTTTTGACCATCTGGATGAGAGGAATCGGTACTAGCGAGTTAAATAATCAGCCGCTATTTTTAAAATCCGAACAAATAGCCCATGATCTGGGAGAACTTTTAAAAAACAGATTCAGCAAAAAAAGCCTGCTTTATTTACAATATGCCATTTTCTTGAGTATCAATAAAAAAGAGACTCTTGCGATAGATGATGAAACTATTATGTTTTTAAAAACAGGTATTATTTTTAATAGTATTAAAACTTGTTTCCTACAACATGATTTGGACATAGACGATGGAAATATTGCCTTCATTTCTTTAATCTATAAAAATTTGCCTTATAATCCAGATAGTTATCGGTTAATCGAAGTTGATTATCAATACTATAGAAACAGATTACTGAAAAGTTATCCTTCTGTTGTCCAACTAATCAGAAATTTTGAAGCGGCTTTTGAAATGAATCTATTAGGTGAAATTGAGTTTGAAAAACCATTAATGGATCTAGTTTATACGACCTCCTTAGGAATTAATGAATTTTTACTTAATCAATACTACTTTACAAACTGTAGCGATCGGTACATAAAAGAAAAAGTTAGCCAGACAATCAGGTTATGGTTGAAAGACAATTTTTTGTCCAATATAACGATGTCGGAATCCATCATTTTACAGTTCTGCCATTTAGTCATGCCCATCCTAAAAAAAGGTGAAAAAAAGAAAACGCCGATAATTCTTGTTGCTAAAGACGAATACTCTCATATGCTGTTTCGGAATAATATAAACAAGATCATTTCTGAGAATTATTTTTTTATCAATGACGAAATCTATTACTCCATTGACGAAATTCCAGAATTGTTTTTCAATATAAATTGCTTTATCGTCTGTGAACGCTGCCTTTTAGATCAAGAAAAAAAGTTCATCCTACCAATTTCTATCAACAATCTAACCAATGATCTAAAAGATATCTCTAACTATATTTTTTCCTGCGTATTAACAAAACAGTAAATATAGAGTTCTTAAAAGATGTATCCACTTCTATTTACTTTAGTTAGTGATCTTTCTTTCACTAGATACCTGATAAATTCGCAATACTTTTCCTTAAAATTTATAATTACGGATAAAAAAATAGAAAAAATGAACAAAAATAAGGCCTCAATCTCAAAAAATCGACATTGAGGCCTTATTAGCTGACAGTTGAGATTAACTTATGTAAAACAACTAAAACGATTGACAATGATGAATGACCGGCCTTGTTAATCTTCCTTATTAGAAATAGTTAGGTCTGTTGGTTTTTCAACATATTCTTTCAAGTTAGCAAATAACTGTTTTAATAATGGATTCTCATTGTGTCTGTTAATTGCCTCTTGGTTTTCCCAGTTCTCCACCATCACAAATTGATTTTTCTCTTCAATCGATTCGTACAGGTGATACTTTAGGCAGCCCTCTTCTAGTCTTGCAGATTGAATCAAGGGCAGTACATCCTTTAAGAAATCTTCTCTTTTTTCATTTTTAATATAAAAAGTTGCTTGAATAATTTTCATCATATTCTCCAATTTCTATTTGAAATCAGTAATTTTTTCTGCTGGTAGTCGAACAGATGTATACCCTGCTTCTGTTGCTTTTCCTACTGAAAGAATCATTACTGGAACATAGCGTTCTTTGTCTAACCCAAATGCTTCGGCCAATAAATCTTCTTCAAATCCACCAATTGGATTTGTTTCATAGCCATGCGCACGAGCAATTAACATAAACTGCATCGCTGCTAAACTAGAATCGATTTTTACCACATCATTCATTTGTTCTTTAGTAAAACTCTTGTAATAAGGAATAATCGCTTCCAATTGTTGATCTCTTACTTCTGGCGGCATTTTCCCTTCTGCTACTGCTTGATCATAAATTTCTTCTCCAAACTCATAGCACAGCATATCACCGAAAATCAATACCATTGCCGAGGATGTAGCATTCTGACGTGTATTAAAACGAATCAGCGGTTTTAATTTTGCTTTTTGTTCTTCACTTTCAACCACGACAAAACGCCAAGGCTGCATATTAACTGATGATGGAGCGGTCGTTGCTTCTTGAATCATTTCAAGCATTTCTTCATGAGAAATTTTAAAGGTTTCATCGTACTCACGGACAGATTTTCTGCCGAATGTAATTTCTGAAAAATCATTAGTTACAAATTCTTTTGACATGTTTTTTCCTCTTTTACTTTACTAATTTTGTTAACAATTCAAGCAATGTTTCCTCTTCTGTTTCACTTAGCGGCAACATTTCTTGTTTATCCAACTGACTATGTTCTTTTTCGCATTGCTCTAATTCTTTTGCTGCTTGATTCGTTATCCGCACAAAGACTTCTCGATTATTCTCTTTATTTCTTTCGCGAATCACATAATTTTTTTCTTCTAATATCTTTAGATGTCTAGTAACTGCAGCGCTATCTATCTTTAGTTCGTTTTGTAATATTGTTTGAGAACAGGGGCCGTTCTCCTTTAAGAACATCATTAATTCATATCGAGTAATACTAAAACCGGTTCTTTTTTCAAATTTCCTTGTCAGTTCCTGGTTGGCAAGTTTCAATTGATAAAAAAGCTTACTTATTTGTCTTAGATTCATTACATGCTCCTCTCTATATTTGACTGATCAACAGTTGACTAGTCAAATATAGAATATTTTTCTTTTTTTGGAAAGTGTTTTGCTCTGATTCAGCCTATAAAAAAGAAATTTCTTTTTTCGATTTTATTTTCTTTGGATTTTTAATGGCACATGAGTCAATTGCTCATTCAGTAAAAAATATGAAAAAAATTTTCTTTCGAAGTTATTTCCAAAAAAATTGCAACTCAGCTCCTCCAAAATGCAACAAAGGAAAATTCGGTGGAAAACCATTTTCCAGTCACATATGATGACTTTAAAGATAAAAAGAACGTTACGGAGGAGAAGAAAATGAAACAATCAATCAAAAAGAAAATCATCATCGGTGTAAGTATTTTATTAGGGATTATTTTAATCGCTGGAATTGGGGCCAGCTACTATTTTGGGAAGATGGTAACAGAAGGCTTGTTTTACCAAAACAAAGGAAATGATACAAAGAAAAATAGTTTAGTGCAGTTGAAGGAATGGGGCTATGATTTAGAGCAATTTAATGCAAAATACTCAGGAGAGACTTTTCACTTGGAGGCTGAAGATGGTAATACTTTTCCAGTAACCTCTTTCAGCACGGATGGCGATAAGGCTAAAGATACTGCAATTTTGATTCATGGCGCAGGTGGAGATAACATTTTTCTTTCCCCTTTAGCAGAAATTTACTTGGAAAATGGCTGGAACGTGTTGACCTTTGATATGCGCGGACATGGTGATAATGAAGATCCTTTGGTCACTTTTGGCTACTTAGAACGAATGGACGTACATGCGATCGTAGATTATGCAGAAAAAATAAATTTGGATAAACAAATTGTCGTTCACGGTCAGTCAATGGGCGGCGCAACTGCTGGGATGTATGCAGCGACTGAACATGCGGCGAAGCATGTGGATGCTGTAATTATGGATTCGCCAGTTTATAGTATGGAGGAAATGTTTGCCGGAGTTTGGCAAGGCATGGAAGATACTGAAGATATCCCATTCCCTTATGTTGTTGCTTGTGGGAACTTCTATATGAAGCTAAACTACGGCTTTACCTTTAAAGATGTTGAAATCACCGAACAACAAAAATATAATGAAATTAAAACACTTGTTATCAAAAGTGAGCAAGATGACGTATGCCTTCCTGAAAAGGTTACTTCTTTATATGAGAATGTTGCAGCAGAGGATAAGGAACTCGTTTCCATCAACGCTGAGCACATTAAAGGCATGCTCGACCAAAAAGAAGAGTACACAGCTGCTGTTATGCAATTTTTACAAAATAACTGATTGAATTGGAGCTGAACTATGCGGATCAAATTATTTCAAGAGGACGCTCTTGAAGAAGACCGAACAGAAATTTACTATCGTGAAATGACCGAGCAAATTGAGAAAGTCCGCCAATTGCTGGAGGATTCCGTCCCCCAGCTTTTTGGGTTAGAGGATGGTGAACAGGTACTTCTGTCACTAGAGGAAATCTTTTATATTGATACTGTCGATAAAAAGACCTTTGCGTACTTAAGGAAACAAGTTTACCAAATCCAAGGAAGCCTAACCTTTCTTGAATCCGCTTTGTCCAAACATGGTTTTTGCCGCATTAGTAAAGCCAATATCGTCAACATTCAGCAAATAGAAAGAGTGAAATCAGAAGCCAATATGCGGCTGAAAGTGGTTTTGAATAACCAGGAAGAACTTGTCATCAGTCGTTATTATCGCAAAATTTTTCAAAACTACTTAAAGAAAGTACGAGGTATTTTACATGACTAAAAATCGTTTAAAAGAAATGCTGACAGTGATTTGCGTCAGCTATACGATTATTTCCTTAGGAACGACCCTCTATGATCGCCTGTTTTACGATGGTCGTGATGATTTCTCCAGCCTACTGTTCAAATTTATCTGCACCACTATTGCAGTGAGCATCTTGTACACGCATCCGTTGTTGGAACGCTTGTCACCGTTGTCGATGATTGTTTTGCAATATGTTGGAGCGATGCTGCTGGTATTTTTGACTATTTGGATTAGCAGCTTTTTTGAAGAATTACACGAGAACAGCTACTTCGGTGCTTTCTCTTCCTTTACAATTATCTACATCATTGGCGCAATCGCTTATTATGTCGGACTGCATATTGATGTTCGTAAACAGAATCGATTACTGGAAGAAATTCAGACGAGCCAGAATAATTCGATACGATGAAATAAATTAAAACAAAAAAATATTTCAACTAGAGAAGCTGCGTATCCACTTAATTTTTTATTTAAGTGAATATGCAGCTTTTTTTTAGATTTCCCCCTGCTGACTTTGCCTTTAAGCCACTTATCAGAATCAATAGTGGGGAATTGGTGGGAATTTCCGAAAAAAAAAGACACTCCCAAAAATTGGAAAGTGTCTTGAATGTCGATATATAAAATATATTAACGTTTTGAGAACTGTGAAGCTTTACGGGCTTTTTTAAGACCTGGTTTTTTACGTTCAACCATACGTGAATCACGAGTAAGTAATCCAGCGCGTTTTAATGGTGCACGGAAATCAGGATCTACTTCTAATAAAGCGCGTGAGATACCATGACGGATAGCGCCGGCTTGACCTGCGTAACCTCCGCCATCAACGTTTACAAATACATCATATGAACCTGTTGTTTCAGTAACGCCAAATGGTTGGTTGATTACTAAACGTAAGTCAGCATGTGGGATGTATTCTGCAACGTCTTTTTTATTTACAGTAATTTTACCAGTTCCTGGTACTAAACGTACGCGAGCAACTGCATTTTTACGACGGCCTGTGCCGCTATATTGAACTTGTGCCAATGAATTTCCCTCCTATTTAAATTAAGTTTGTGATGTCTAAAACTTCTGGTTGCTGTGCTGCATGTGGATGTTCTGCTCCACCGTAAACGTGAAGTTTCATGCCTTGAGCGCGACCTAAAGTGTTTTTAGGAAGCATACCTTTAACAGAAGTTTCGATCAAACGGCGAGAATTTTTAGCACGCAATTCGCCTGCTGAGACTGATTTCAATCCACCAGGGAAGTTTGAGTGACGGTAATAAATCTTGTCAGCTGCTTTGTTACCTGTTAATTTGATTTGATCCGCATTGATTACAATTACAAAATCACCAGTATCTACATGTGGTGTGAATGTTGGTTTATTTTTACCGCGTAGTACAGATGCAACTACAGTTGAAAGACGTCCTAAAGGAACATCAGTCGCGTCTACTACGTACCATTTACGTTCTACTTCGTTTGGCTTAGCCATATATGTTGTACGCACGTTTTTTTTCCTCCAATTTCAATTTCGAATGTTTGACAAACACTTGAGTTTCCGGGGCTCTCATGGGGCAAACAATACCATTTACCATAATACTTGCAAAGCCTTGCCATGTCAATGTTTTTCTCTTTGAAAACGCAAAATATTTTCATTTCTCTTTGTTCCTTCTACTATTCATAATAGTTTGTCTTATACATCTTAAAATGAATAAAGACACGTAAATTCAAAATTATTTTGCATAAATATTTAAAAAGTGCTTGCTTTTTGTATTTTACGGTGCTAATATGACTTCAACACATTAATTAGAATTTAATGAAAAAGCGATAAGGGAGCAATCAGGATGAAAGAAAAAGTGATTTTAGCATACTCAGGTGGATTAGATACTTCAGTCTCAATTAAATGGCTTGTCGATGAAGGCTACGACGTGATTGCATGTTGTTTAGATATCGGAGAAGGTCGCGACACCGAATTTATTAAAAATAAAGCATTACAAGTTGGCGCATCAGAATCTTATGCTATCGACGCTCGTGAAGAGTTCTCACAAGATTTCGTATTGGTCGCATTGCAAGGCAATACCTACTATGAAAATTCTTACCCATTGGTTTCTGCTTTGTCTCGCCCACTTATCTCGAAGAAACTGGTTGAGCTCGCTCACAAAACTGGAGCGACTACGATCGCCCACGGATGTACCGGAAAAGGAAATGACCAAGTTCGGTTTGAAGTTTCCATCGCTGCCCTTGATCCGAATTTGAAGATCATTGCGCCAGTCCGTGAATGGAAATGGTCGCGTGAAGAAGAAATCAATTATGCGGCTGAAAAAGGGGTGCCGATCCCGGCGGACTTAGACAATCCCTATTCGATTGACCAAAACTTATGGGGCCGTGCTTGTGAATGCGGCGTATTAGAAGATCCTTGGGCTACTCCGCCTGCTGGAGCCTACGCTATTACCGCAGAATTAGAAGAAACACCAGATAAGCCAACCATCGTTGAAATTACCTTTGAAAAAGGTGTACCAACTGCATTAGATGGTGAAGAATTATCTTTAGCTACTTTAATCATGAAACTGAATACGATCGCCGGCGTACACGGTATCGGCAGAATCGATCACATTGAAAATCGTCTAGTTGGTATCAAGTCGCGTGAAGTTTATGAATGTCCAGGTGCGGAAGTCTTGATGAAAGCACATAAAGAATTAGAAGATTTGACCTTTGTTCGTGAGATGGCTCATTTCAAACCAGTCATTGAACAACAATTATGCCAAATGATCTATGACGGTCTATGGTTCAATCCGACGATGGATGCTTTGATCGCTTTCTTGAAGCAATCACAAGAAGTCGTAAACGGCGTATTGCGTGTGAAATTATTCAAGGGCAATGTGATCGTAGAAGGACGTAAATCTGACAACAGCTTATACAACGAAAACTTGGCGACTTATACGTCTGCCGATACATTCGATCAAGATGCAGCGATCGGCTTCATCAAACTTTGGGGCTTGCCAACGAAGGTAAACGCTGAGGTCCAAGCTGAGAAGAAACAACCAAGCATTTAATGAAAGTGCAAGAGAAACCAGATGTGAGGCGGCTTTTACTTGCCGGTAAATAAGGCCGTCCGGTTTCACATCTTGCCATTGCTCTAGGTGAGTTTCTTTTCCTGTCAGGAAATAAGGAAACCAGCAATGTTTTCATCCTGAGGTATCTGAAAAGATGCCTCCTCCCTAAAATCAAAGCTGCGCAGGCTCGTTCAGCTCTCGAAAATTCTCATAAAGAGTTAGTCTGCATGCTAGAGAAAAAGAAAGACTATGATTATCCGTTATAGTCAAGAAAAGACCGTTGCGACGGTCTTTTTTGTTAAAAATCTATAGATAAAAGCGAGGATAAAACGATGGCAAAATTATGGGGCGGACGTTTTGATGGAAAAAATGAAGCATGGATTGATGCATTCGGTGCCTCGATTCCCTTTGATCAGCAACTAGCTGTACAAGATATCACCGGCAGTTTAGCACATGTCAAAATGCTTGGTGAAACAGGCATTATCACAAAAGAAGAAGCGCAGCAGATCACTGTTGGTCTAAATATATTGGCTGAAAAGGCTGCGAAGGATGAATTAACCTTTACTATTGAAAATGAAGACATTCATTTGAACTTAGAAAAAATGCTTCACGACGAGATCGGACCCGTCGCCGGAAAACTCCATACTGCCCGCAGCCGAAATGATCAAGTCGCTACCGATATGCATTTATATTTGAAGGAACATTTAAATGAAATTATTGAGAAGGTTCAGCATTTTCGCGCGGTCTTAGTCAATAAGGCCGAAGAACATGTTGAAACAATCATGCCCGGCTATACGCACCTGCAGCATGCGCAGCCAATTTCTTTTGGGCATCACTTGATGGCCTATTACGGCATGCTGACGCGTGATCAGTCTCGCCTTGAGGAAAGTATGAAGCGCGTGGACATTTCACCGCTAGGCTGTGCTGCTTTGGCGGGTACGACTTTCCCGATTGATCGTCAGATGACCGCGGACAAGCTGGGTTTTGCGGATCTTTATATGAACAGTCTCGATGGAGTCAGCGACCGCGATTTCATTCTTGAATTTTTAAGCAACAGTTCGATCTTGATGATGCATCTTTCCCGTTTTTGCGAAGAGATCATTCTCTGGTGCAGCCATGAATTCAAATTTGTCGAGCTGACAGATACTTTTTCGACGGGCAGCTCGATCATGCCGCAAAAGAAAAATCCTGACATGGCGGAATTGATCCGTGGTAAATCAGGACGTGTCTTTGGTGACTTAGTTGGCCTTCTAACGGTCATAAAGGGGCTGCCGCTGGCTTATAACAAAGACCTGCAAGAAGACAAAGAGGGAATGTTTGATACCGTCCACACTGTCGCTACGAGCTTAGACATCATGGCCGGCATGATTGATACTATGAAGGTGCACACACAGACGATGCATGATGCGACTGAAAAAGACTTTTCAAATGCAACTGAGTTGGCCGACTATTTGGCCGCAAAAGGGATTCCTTTCCGTCAAGCACACGAAATTGTCGGAAAGCTGGTATTGGCCTGCACTCAAAAAGGTATTTATTTGCAAGACGTCCCACTAGAAGAATATCAAGCGATCAATTCAATCATCGAAGAAGATATCTATGATACATTGGCCTCCAAAACAGCGGTAATTCGCCGGCACTCATTAGGCGGTACCGGTTTCGACCAAGTCAAAAAGCAAATTCAATTGGCGAAGACAGCTTTATAAGACGAAAAAAACGACTACCCATCGCGGGTAGTCGTTTTCTTATACATTGGTATAAACAGAAGTCGCAGTTTCTTTTAATACTGCATTCAATTCTTCGATATTCCGCTTTCCTTGATCGGATAACCAGTCGATCGCTGATGCTTCGCCCTCTTTCACAAACGACTCCACACCGTTTGCCCAAGTTGCCCGGCCGCATAAGACTCCGTTAAAGCTAGAGCCTGATTGCTTCGCAAAGCGTAGGGTTTCTTGGAATAGTTCAGCACTAACACCTGCACTTAAGAAAATGAATGGCAAATCCGTTGCTTCGGACTGTTCTTTGAAGTAGGCCGCTGCCTCTGATTGACTGTAGCCGATCTCTTGACCATATCCTTCAACAAAGTTCATATTTACTGGCACTTCTACTTTTAAAACATCGACTTGGTAACGTTCCTTTGAAAATTCCCGCATCGCTTCAATCACTTTTCGTGGTTTCACCTTTGCATAATCCAATGAAGTCGTATCCGTAATTTCCGCATCATAGGAAACAATCTCTAAGAAGAACGGAATATCTTCCGCCGTACATTCTGATCCGATGCGTTCCATATACGCTCGTTTTTGCTCATTGATTTCATCAGGCTCATCGACATCATAATATAGTAGAAACTTGCAGGCGTCGGCTCCAGATTCTTTCAACCGTTTAACTGACCAAACATTCAGTACATCTGGCAAACGACCAGGTGTTGTTGCATCATAACCCGTTTTTTCGTAAGCCAGCAACAGACCGCAATCGTTGTCGCGAACCTCTGCGGCTGGAAGACCATATTCCGGATCTAACAAGATTGCGGAGGCATATGGCGTCAACTGCTGAGAGACCAATTCTTTGAACTTGATTACATCCTCTGTGGTTGCTTCCTTGTATTTGCCGATCATTTTTTTCAACGCACCACGTTGATCAATAGCTAAAGCACCAATAATCCCCTCGTCATTCGTCATTTGTTTTAAATAAGCCTTTTTCCCTGCACTGATTGTCTTCATTCATTCTCACCTATTTTTTCATTTAGTAGTGTTGCGATTTCCGTTTTTGTTTGGGCTGTCTTTAATTTTTCCGTTACTTCATTTCTCATCAACAACCGTGCGACCGCTGATAGTAATTTCAAGTGTGTTGTGCCCGCCTCTGAATCCGGGATAAACAGCGCAATCACAAAATTGATTGATTGACCGTCCAAGCTGTTCCATTCAATCCCTTCAGCCAGCGTTACAATGATGATACTCGGTTCACTGATTGACTGATCCTTTGCATGAGGAATCGCAAAGCCATCCATCATGCCGGTGGTCCCTTCATTTTCTCGTTCAACAAGTTTTTGATAGACCTGCTGTTCATCCTCTGAGATCGCTAAACCTTTTGCTTGCCTAGCTAAAAATTCAAAGACTTCTTCTTGCGTGGTCATTGTTTGATTTAAAAAGATTTTTTCTTCTTGAATAATTCCCATTCTTGATCCCTCGCTATTCTGTGATTACCGATTTATCTGCTTGTTCGGCGTTCGCTTTCTTTTCTTTCGCAGCAACACTGCTCTTTTGGATAAAGCCTAAAATTACGCCGCCGACGATCGAACCAATCAGAATCGAAAACACCCATTGGAGTTTACCAGTCACGACTGGCAGCACTAGGAATCCGCCATGAGGAGCAGGTACTTGTACACCAAACATATATGTTAAGACCGCTGCGATCGACGAACCTAGCATCATTGTTGGCAGTACGCGAATTGGATCTTTTGCTGCGAATGGAATCGCACCTTCAGTAATATGTGTCGAGCCCAAAATAAAGTTAACCAATCCAGCATTGCGGTCATTCGTATCGAAATATTTTCCAAAGAACAATGTCGCAAACCCTGTAATCAACGGCGGCGCGATACACGCTGCTGAAACACCGGCCATGAAGGTTGTATTGCCTTGCGCCAATAACGCCGTGCCCGTTACATAAGCTGCCTTATTGATTGGTCCGCCCATGTCAAAGGCACACATACATCCCACTACTACACCAAGAATCAACGGATTCGAATTTTCAAATCCCGCTAAGAAGCTCATCATTCCTTCGTTAACTGCTTTCATTGGCCCCGCCAATAAAGACATAACGATCCCAATAACCGCTACACCAATGACTGGATATAAGAAGATTGCCTTCAAGCCATCCAGCTGTTTTGGTAAAACATCTAAGATTTTTTGCAAGAATAAAATGAAGTATCCAGCTAAGAATCCGGCTAAAATTCCGCCTAAGAATCCAGTACCGCCATTCATCGCGACAATCCCGCCGACAAAACCAACGACTAATCCCGGCCGTTTTGCGATTCCTTCAGCAATGTATGCGGCCAACACGGGAACCATCATGCCCATTGCTGCATCACCGACTGCTTTTAGCATTGCGGCTGTAGCGTTATACTGCGCATTATCGGGATCAAATGAATAAATCCCCCAAACGGCAAAGGAAATGGCAATCAACACCCCGCCTGCAACTACAAAAGGCAGCATGTGCGAAACGCCGTTCATCAGATTTTTATAAATACTGCGACCAAAACTAGTATTACTCCCTGTTTCCTGTTCTAAAGCATCCACGGCATCATTCTCTGCTGCAATCGAACCTTTTCCAGCCAATGCATCATCAATCAAGCGCTCCGCATCCTTGATCCCCGTACTAACGGAAACATCGATAATTCGTTTTCCCGCGAAGCGTTCCGGATGAACATCTTTATCTGCGGCAATAATCACGGCATCTGCATTTTTGATCTCTTCCGCTGTTAACTCATTCTCAACACCGATTTGCCCATGCGTTTCGACTTTGATCGTGACCCCTTTTTTCTTAGCCGCCTGTTCCAGAGCCTCTTGAGCCATGTATGTGTGTGCAATTCCTGTCGGACAGCCTGTTGCTGCTATTAATTGATAATTCCCCATGTTTTTACCCTCTCTTCTTTGATTTCAATTTCTTTGCTTAACTCATCCACATCCGAAAAATCAGTCAGTCCTTTGCGAAAAGCCGTTGAGCTTCCTGCCGCTAAACTCTTTCGCAACGTATCTTCCAGCGGCTGATCTGTCAAATACCCCGCTAGAAATGTTCCCAACAACGTGTCTCCGGCACAAGCTGTGTTGACTACTTTCCCTTTTGGCGAATTTCCTCGAATAATTTTATTTTGTGTGAAAAAAATGGCTCCTTCTCCACCAAGAGATAACAACACATTTTGCGCGCCTGCTGCTAATAACTGCTGCCCATAAAATAAATAGGCTTCTTCTGTATCGATCACTTGTCCAAACCAAGACTCCAATTCCTCTTCATTCGGCTTTAGCAAAAACGGTTGATAAGGCAAACAATCCATCACTTCCTGATAACTGCTGTCAATGATCAAGTGAACATCTCGCTCATGGCAGATGCGGCTGATTTCAACAAGTATCTTTGGCTCCACTCCTCTTGGCAAACTCCCTGAGATACAGAGATGATCCCCCGCTTGCAACCCCTTAATCTGTTCTAAAAAGGCTTGAACCTTTTCCATCGGTATTTCCGGTCCTTGATTGACTAGCTTGTATTCCTCCTGTGTCTGATTAACTTGCGTGAATACATTGATACGAGTCATCCCTGGAACCTCAATAAAATCTGTAGAAATCACTTTTTCGTGCAAGTAATCCTCGATATAATTTCCTGTAAAACCCGCCCGAAATCCTAATGCTGTGGTGGCGACGCCCAGCATCTTTAATATGAGTGAGACATTCACTCCTTTTCCATTTGCTTGGATATCATCATCCTTCGTTCGATTTACAGTAAAAGGATTCATTGTGTCGGTTTCAATAAATAGATCAATCGCTAAATTCATAGTGCATGTATAGATAGACATGAGTGATGACCTCCTTGTCTTTATTATGGGGCATGACTCACCGAAAAGGTTTTCACATTCCGGTCAATTTCCTGAAAAGCTTTACATCTTTTTACGAAACGTGATACTTTTTAACTAGTGATATGTTGAAAGAAGGTTATTGAGACCATGGAACATAAGTTAAGCGACACTGAACAATACCTCTGGGATTTTATTGAAAGCCATATTCTTGAGATTCCTAATTACTCCATCGTCAAACTTAGCGAGCAAGCCAATGTTTCGACAGCAACGATCGTCCGCACGATGAAAAAGAAGGGGTACGAAGGATTCACCGCCTTTAAGCACCATTTAAAGGAGCAAGAGAATAAAAATATTAATTTTTCTTCATTAGATAAGGTCGATAAAGGAATTCGGCGAGCGATTCTAAAAAATGAACAAGAGGTCGTTCGTACGATCAACATGATGGAGATCGGCAATATTGAAGATGCGATCCAAAAGATCAAGTTCGCGGAACGAGTGATTATTTTTGCGCGGGGTTTTTCAGAGATGATCGGACAGGAAATGATGGTGAAGTTTCAATTGACTGGTAAAAACTGTCAGATGCATACCGATCCAGAGATCATTAAAAATATCAGTCGTAAGCTCAATAAGCGCGACATCGTGATCTTTATTTCTCTAAACGGCGAAACCAAAGAACTCGTCGTCGCAGCTAAAAATTGCTACGACGCGGAAATCGGTTCAATTTTGCTGACGGCAAATAACTCTTCCAGCTTGATGAATTATTGTGAGATCGCTTTGGTTGGTTTCAAATCCGAAGGTTCTTACTTTCCTGATTATGAGGTTCGTTCGCGATTGCCGTTGCAGATCATTGCACGAATTTTACTTGATTCCTATGCTTTACGGGTCACTGATAATTGAAAATAGCTTATTCACTAAAGAGGAAATATGACTTTTAGGTACAAACAGTCTGTATAGACAACCTTCCTCCAGATAGAAAAGAAAAAGGAGTGAATCGATGAATCAAAAACTAAAAGAAAATATTTCAGAGTCTTTGTCGGCCGTTCTGCCGATCACAATTACCGTTCTAGCCGTTAGTGTTTTTTTGGTCCCTATGGAAATAGGAACCTTCGCGATGTTTTTAATGGGAGCTGTTATGCTGATCATTGGCATGGGGTTCTTCCAATTAGGTGCAGAGATGTCCATGACACCCCTTGGTGAAGGAATGGGTATTCAGCTTTCAAAAAGTAAAAAAATAGGTATACTGGCCTTCAGTGTTTTCATTATCGGAGCTGTTATTACTATTGCAGAGCCTGATCTGCAAGTATTGGCAGATCAAATGCCTGCTATTCCCAGTAATTTATTGGTTTGGACTGTAGCCGTTGGGGTCGGTATTTGTTTAACGATCGCCGTTTTACGAATCTTGTTCAAAATCAATCTATCCCTCATACTGACGGTGCTATACTCTGTTGTCATCTTACTCTCCTTTCTAACACCCAATGATTTCGTGCCTGTAGCTTTCGACTCAGGAGGGGCTACTACTGGACCAATTACTGTGCCGTTCATCCTGGCTTTAGGGGTCGGGCTTGCATCCGTTCGTAGCGATAAGCACGCCTCCGACGACAGCTTTGGTTTAGTAGCGATTTCCAGTATCGGCCCTATTTTAGCGGTGTTGCTGTTAGGTATTTTCTTTCAGCCCACAGATGCTGCTTATACGCCGACAGAATTTCTTAATGTAAGCACCACCCAAGATGTCATGCGTGAGTTCATGCTGGAACTGCCTCATTTTGCTAAAGAGGTTTTCATCTCTATGCTGCCGATCGCGTTCTTATTTTTTGTTTTTCAGCTTATCAGTCGTCGTTACCATCACAGACAATACATCCGAATGATCGTCGGCCTTATTTATACCTATATTGGACTCGTACTCTTTCTAACTGGTGTAAGTATCGGATTTGCGCCGGTCGGAAGCCTGCTTGGCGGAGAACTGGCCGCAAGTAAATATAAGTGGCTGTTGATTCCAATTGGGATGTTGATCGGCTATTTTATCGTAAAAGCCGAACCGGCTATTCAAGTGTTGAATCATCAAGTCGAAAACGTCACTGGCGGATCGATTTCAGCCTCTGCCATGAACTTGTGTCTTTCCATTGGAGTCGCAGTCAGTGTTGGGCTTGCTATGATGCGTTCTATTACTGGCGTTAGTATTTATTGGATCATAATCCCTGGCTATCTTATCGCGCTGCTCCTTTCCAGATTCGTTCCTAAAATATTTATCGGGATCGCCTTTGACTCCGGCGGTGTTGCTAGCGGACCGATGACCAGCACGTTTCTGCTTCCTCTTTGTATCGGAGTCAGTGAAGCGTTAGATGGAAATATCATGGCCGATGCTTTCGGTGTAGTCGCGCTTGTTGCATTGACGCCGTTGATTGCTATTCAGATCATGGGGATCGTTTATAAGTGGCAAGAAAATAAGGCTGCTCAAGAAGCTGATTTGGCTATAGAAGAACTTAATGAAATTGAAGAATGGGAGGACACTGAAGAGGATGCATAATAAACCGGCAGTTCGAATGTTGATATTGATTATAGACCACAAAGATAAGAAAAAAGCCCATGCCATTTTTGATGCTCAAAATACACCGGTCCAATATTTGTGTATGGGCGAAGGGACCGCTACCAATGAAGTCATGGACTATTTAGGTTTAGGCTCCTCAGAAAAAGCGATCTTTGTCTGTCCTGTATTAAAGAAATGTGTACCAGATTTATTCGCGGCCTTGGGCGAAGGCTTAGGCCTTCATAAACCAAACAGAGGGTGTGCTTTTACTTTCCCCATTTCTGGAGCGAGCACCTATGTCATGAAACTTTTAGATTCAGAAATGCATGAAAAAATCCAAAAACACATGGAGAGAGAGGAAAAGCAGATGATCCAAGATGCTAAATACAGTTTACTAATGGTGACGATCAACCAAGGGTTCAGTGAAGAAGTCATGATTGCTGCCACTGCTGCTGGCGCGGCTGGCGGTACTGTTGTCCACGCGCGTCGCCTAGACTCGCAAGAAACCATGAAAAAATGGGGCATCAGTATTCAGCCTGAAAAAGAAATGGTTTATATTTTAGTAGAACAAGACAAAAAAATGGCAATCATGAAAGCCATTGGCGAACAATGCGGTCTGCTTAGTGAAGCACAAGGGATTTTGATTTCCATTCCGGTCGATGGCGTCATTGGTTTAAGTACTGATATTCCTCAATAACAAGAAAAAAGAGGCACACATCATTAAAGATGTGCGCCTCTTTTCAATTGAATTAAGCATCAATTTCTGGAGCTTTTCCTAGGTGTGCTTGGATCATCCAAATGCGTTTTTCAGTCGCTGTTTTGAATTCGATGAAGATATCTTGTGTTGGATCATCGCCTTCTTCACCAGTTACGTCGATTCCTTTTTGGTAAAGGTCTGCTAAATAGCGGTAGCCTTCAACAAGCGTAGCTAAGCGTTCTTCCATTGTACGATCCCAACGTCCGATTTCGTCTGGGATTTTTGTTTGGTCAGCCATTTCACGTAATGTTGAGTAAGGTGAACCGTCTAAAGTAATTAAGCGTTCTGAAATTTCGTCCAATTGATCGTTCACGTCATCCATGAAATCATCCATCATTGGGTGTAATGTCAAGAAACCAGGGCCGCGCATATACCAATGTGTTTGGTGAATGACCATGGACATTTGACTCAAGTCTGCAACTAGTTGGTTCAATACTTCTTTTGTTTTTTCGAATTTCATTCCTACATACCTCCTAATTTATACTCCATTAAAAGCATAATACAATTATGGCAAAAGCACAAAGAAAATGCTGGGAAATTGCCTCTTTTTCGTATCTTATTGAAAAAGGGAGGTGAACACGATCATACATTTCATTTTTGGCACAGTCATCGGATCTTTCTTGGCTGTCGTTTGCACCCGTATACCTTGAAACGAATCTATACTTTATCCACCTTCTCATTGTGATCATTGCAAGCATAAGCTCCGCCCTATCGAAATGATTCCATTATTTTCAGCATTACGTCAAAATTTTCATTGCACTTACTGTCGGCAAAAATTCTCTACACGGAGTTTCTGGTTGGAGCTGTTTTGCGGTCTGCTCTTTTTAATCTTTTTACAGAATTTTACTTGGATCAAGCTTTGGCAGTTATTTTGGGTGTTGAGTTCATTGGTTTTAGCCATAATCGATTGGGATTTTTTAATTGTAGAAATGTCTATCTTTTGGTCAACCGGAATTATTTTATTGATTAGCGGAACTTTTCTATTCCAACTCTCTTGGACTCAACCGCTGATTATATGTGCTTTGTTCTACCTTAGCCAAAAAATACTCCCAAACAGCTTAGGTTTGGGAGATCTTTGGATAATTGGATTATGGAGTTTCTTTTTATCTAGTTACGAACTTTTACAAGTCTTATTTATTGCCTCGTTCAGTGGTCTGACTTTTTTCGGCTGTCAGGCCTTGCGCAAAAAGATACCCGAGCAGCTACCTTTTGTACCTTTTTTATTTGTTGGGCTTTTATTTATACTTTTAAAAGATCGTTAGGCATTCCAATGTTGACGAATAAAGCCTTTACGTCCGGATCCTTCGCTATACGCGTTGTAATGGTCCGGATTTTTTCGATAAAAATCTTGGTGGTAATCTTCTGCAGGATAAAAGGCTTGTGCTGGTTCAATCGTAGTAACGATCGGATCTTTGAAACGACCACTATTTTGCAAACGTTCCTTCGATGCTTCCGCCGTTTCTTTTTGTTCTGGAGAAGAATAAAAAATCACTGGACGATACGAATCCCCACGATCGGCAAATTGTCCAAAAGCATCGGTAGGATCTGTTTGCTGCCAATAAATCTCAACTAACTGCTGATATGAGATAACCATCGGGTCAAAAGTAATTTCTACAGCTTCCGTATGACCTGTTGTACCGCTGCCGACCTCTTCATAAGTTGGATTGGGTACATGTCCGCCAGTGTACCCGGAAACAACGCTTTTAATACCAGGCATTTGATCAAAGGGTTTCACCATACACCAGAAACATCCGCCGGCAAATATTGCTTTTTCTTCTGTCATCTTATACTCCCCCTTGTGCTTTCATCATAACCATTTTTTGAAAAATTGAAACGATTCTGCTCAACTCCTTCCTAAAAAAAAAGAAAGCGGACCATTTCAGGTCGCGCTCTCTTGCCATTCATTATTCCTAATAATTATCGGGATCAATTGGATAAATAATTTTTCCATACCCAGTATAATCATAATGTGTGCCTGCACTGATCTTATCTACATCACTATCATCAAAGAAGAGTTGATTGTCATCCTCCTCATCCAGATTCGGCAATTTCTTTTTCGTAGGCAACTCCAGTTGTTTCTTCAAGATGTTCTGTTCTTCCAATAGATTTTTTAAGCCTAATACTTGGAAGTAAATATCATTGATCATCTCACCTTGGCCTTCAACTTGCGTCTGTTTGATATTTTCTGCAGCCGGTGTGTAATCTTTTGCCACTGTCAGCATTTCGCTCCAGCTCAAGTCTGTCCGCACGTAATCTTCTACTGCATGCAAATATTTTTTATACTTCGTCACTGAATTAACCGAAAGCATTTTATGAACAATTTTTGATAAAATTTCTCGCTGCCGCGCCTGCCGCCCCACGTCACCTTTTGGATCCTCGTGACGCATTCGAACGTATTCCAAGGCATGTCTGCCATCTAAGACCTGTTTGCCCTTCTTCACATGTACACCATCTAAAGTAAAATCGATTTTATTGTCTACCTCGATTCCGCCAACAGCATCAACTAAGGTTTTTAACCCTTTCATATTGATCTCAACATAATGATCAATGGGAATATCCATCATTTTTTGAACAGTCTCAATCGCCATCTTAGTACCGCCTAACGAATACGCGGCGTTTAATTTATCATAATAAGTATCACCTTTTGCGACATAATTATCATCATCACCCTTATAACCGACAATCTGTGTATAGATATCTCGGTCTAGACTAGTCATCAATGTCTGTTTCTTCTTAGGATTGATGGTCACAACCATCATGGAATCTGAACGACCTTGGTACGTTCTCCCCTTGTCCCCCGTGTCTGTGCCCATTAATAAAATTGAGAAAGGTTCTTCACTTTTCAAATCAACTGCATCTGAACGGCTGCTTTTATAGTTGACCTTTTTGGTCATTTTACTGATTGCCTGATCAACATCATTATTTACTTTTAATAAGTAGGCGGTTGCACCACCGACAAGTATCACGATTATTCCCACGACAATCAAGATGATTTTCTTTGTTCTGCTCATGTAGCACCTCAAAAATTTTACATAGCTGTATGGTTTCCGTCATTTTCTCATAAATCGTCTCATTACAATAGTATTTGTTTATTGCTCTAAACGAAATTTAATATCTGATCAAAGTGATCGCTGTCATTTTGTCAGATACCTTCTTATAATAGCGCGAAAATAAAAAGACCACAAGATTCTTTTGAATCTTGTGGTCTTTCTAATGAGCTTTACAAAGCCTTCAAATCTAGTTTAATGGATTGTTCAAAGCATCTTCGGCAGCCATTTGCGCTTCAATATCAGAGATACTGTACACATTTTCGCTTGCCACAACGACTTCTTTAGGTTCCATATTGCGGTAAGTTGCCATACCTGTACCAGCAGGGATGATCTTACCGATGATAACATTTTCTTTCAATCCAAGTAGCGGATCTTTCTTACCGCGAATTGCAGCATCCGTCAAGACACGAGTTGTTTCTTGGAATGATGCAGCAGATAAGAAGCTGTTTGTTTCCAATGAAGCTTTGGTAATACCAAGCAAGACTGGACGAGATGTCGCAGGCGTACCGCCGGCAACCAGCGTATTGTAGTTTTGATCTTTAAAGTCAGCAATATCCAGCAATGTACCTGGCAAGATATCTGTATCGCCTGGGTCCATAACGCGGACTTTACGCAACATTTGACGAACCATTACTTCAATATGTTTATCGCCGATTTCAACCCCTTGCATCCGGTAAACGCGTTGTACTTCACGTAGCAAGTAAGTTTCAACTGAAATCACATCACGCACTTGCAACAAGTGTTTAGGATCGATTGAACCTTCTGTCAAGCGTTCGCCACGGTGAATCAAATCACCTTCAGCGACTTTCATACGGGCAGTATAAGGAACTGTATAGGTACGAGTATCTGTTTCACCCTTAACAGTAACTTCTTTCGAACGAGTCGCAGCGTCTTCAGCGATTTCTACAACTTCACCAGTAACCTCAGTGATAACAGCCAAACCTTTAGGATTACGTGCTTCGAAGATTTCTTGGACACGAGGAAGACCTTGTGTGATATCATCTCCGGCAACCCCACCGGTATGGAATGTACGCATGGTTAACTGAGTACCTGGTTCACCGATTGATTGAGCAGCGATAGTACCAACTGCCTCACCAACTTCAACATCATCGCCAGTTGCCAAGTTACGGCCGTAACAATGTTTACATACACCATGTTTGGTATTACATGTAAAGACTGAGCGAATCGTTAATTTTTCTACGCCGGCGTCAATAAGACGTTTTGCATCAGCTTCACTGATCAGCGCATCAGCAGGTAAAAGAACTTCGCCTGTTTCAGGATGTTTAACAGCTTTTTGTGTATAACGTCCAACTAGACGTTCTTCTAATGATTCGATGATTTCATTGCCTTCACGGATCGCAGAAATTTCCAACCCGCGATCAGTTCCACAATCTTCTTCACGAACGATAACATCTTGGGCAACGTCAACCAAACGACGAGTCAAGTAACCTGAATCGGCTGTCTTCAAGGCGGTATCGGTCATCCCTTTACGAGCCCCGTGAGTCGAGATAAACATTTCCAAGACAGATAGACCTTCACGGAAGTTTGAGATGATCGGCAATTCCATGATTTGTCCATTCGGAGCGGCCATCAGTCCACGCATACCAGCAAGCTGAGTAAAGTTGGAGATGTTACCACGGGCTCCAGAATCAGACATCATGAAGATTGGGTTCTTAGCATCCAATGATTCCATTAGTCGTTGTTGGATTTCATCTTTTGCTGCATTCCAAACGGCGATAACTCGTTCATAACGTTCATCATCAGTGATCAAACCACGACGGAATTGTTTCGTGATCGTGCCGACTTGTTTGTGGGCATTGTCGATGATTTCTTGTTTTTCTGCCAGTGCCATGATATCCGCGATACCAACGGTCATACCAGCCATTGTTGAATGTTTGTATCCTAAGTCTTTCATACGGTCAAGCATCATTGATGTATCAGTGACTTTGAAACGTTTGAAGACTTCAGCGATAATGTTCCCAAGATTTTTCTTCTTGAATGGCAAGATAATTTCTTGTTCTTTGATCGCTGCAGGAATATCGACACCTTTTTCAACAAAATATTTATCAGGTGTGTATTGCGTTAAGTTGAAATCAGTTGGTTCGTTCAAATAAGGGAATTCTTGCGGCATGATCTCGTTGAAAATAATTTTCCCAACAGTCGTGATCAGCATACGCTCTTTTTGTTCTTCAGTGAATGGTTTGTCGCCTAACGTATTAGGGTCAACAGCCACACGTGAATGCAAATGGACATACCCATTGCGCCATGCTAACACAGCTTCATTCATGTCACGGAAGATCATTCCTTCGCCTTCACGGCCTTCTTCTTCCATAGTCAGGTAATAGTTACCTAAGACCATATCTTGAGAAGGCGTAACAACTGGTTTACCATCTTTAGGGTTCAAGATATGTGTTGCGGCAAGCATCAACATACGAGCTTCAGCTTGTGCTTCTTCTCCTAATGGTAAATGGACAGCCATTTGGTCTCCATCGAAATCGGCATTATAGGCTTCACATACTAGTGGATGAAGACGGATTGCACGACCTTCAACTAAGATTGGCTCGAATGCTTGGATACCTAATCTATGCAATGTAGGTGCCCGGTTAAGTAAAACAGGATGTTCTCTGATGACTTCTTCTAAGACATCCCAAACAACGTCTTCTTGACGTTCGATTTTACGTTTTGCATTTTTGATATTTGAAGCAATTTCGCGTTGAACCAATTCTTTCATTACGAAAGGTTTGAATAATTCGATCGCCATTTCTTTCGGCAGACCACATTGATACATCTTCAAGAAAGGTCCAACAACGATAACTGAACGAGCAGAGTAATCGACACGTTTACCCAGCAAGTTTTGACGGAAACGACCTTGTTTCCCTTTCAACATGTGAGATAGAGATTTCAATGGGCGGTTACCTGGTCCGGTTACTGGACGGCCGCGACGACCATTATCAATCAAAGCATCAACTGCTTCTTGCAGCATCCGTTTCTCATTTTGAACAATAATATTTGGTGCATTCAAGTCTAACAAACGTTTCAAGCGGTTGTTACGATTGATTACGCGACGATATAGGTCATTCAAGTCGGAAGTCGCAAAACGACCACCTTCTAGTTGAACCATTGGACGTAGATCTGGCGGGATGACAGGGATAACATCCATGACCATCCAACCTGGAAGATTTCCAGATGAACGGAATGCTTCCAGAACATCTAAACGACGAATCGCACGTGTCCGTTTTTGACCTTGAGCTGTTTTCAACTCTTCTTTTAATTCTGCTGACTCACCATCTAGATCGACTTTATCTAGTAATTGTTTGATCGCTTCAGCACCCATTGCTGCATGAAATTCTTGACCATATTGATCACGTTTTTCACGGTATTCACGTTCAGTCAATAATTGTTTTTTCTCTAGGCTTGTATTACCTGGATCGATTACGACATAAGATGCAAAGTAGATGATTTCTTCTAACGCACGAGGACTCATATCTAATACAAGACCCATCCGAGAAGGAATTCCTTTGAAATACCAGATATGTGTTACAGGCGCTGCTAATTCGATGTGACCCATCCGTTCACGACGAACTTTCGAACGGGTAACTTCAACACCACAACGGTCGCAGACAATTCCTTTATAACGAATCCGTTTGTATTTTCCACAGGCACATTCCCAGTCTTTGGTTGGCCCAAAAATTCTTTCATCGAATAACCCTTCACGTTCAGGTTTCAATGTACGATAGTTAATGGTTTCCGGTTTTTTTACTTCACCGTAAGACCAGCTTCTGATTTTTTCAGGAGAAGCCAAACCTATTTGCATACTTTCGAATTTATTTACATCGATCAAAAGGGTTTCCCTCCATTTCATTTTATCGTAAGTCAGCTAGGAGTTAGCTGACTTACATATGGCAAGTGTGACTCTTATAAGTCTTCGGCAGTTTCGATTTCTTGGATCAAATCAGATTTTTGCTCAGCTTTTTCAGCAGCTGCTTGTTCTTCAACTTGTTTTGCAGATTGTTGTTGTTCTGCATATTTCGTCAAAGCGTCAACTGTGATCAAGTCATCATCGTCATCGTCCATGTCTCGCAACTCGATTTCTTTGTCATTAATATCTAAGACTTGCATATCTAAACCAAGAGCTTGTAATTCTTTCACTAATACGCGGAAAGACTCAGGCACACCTGGTTTTGGAATAGGTTCACCTTTGACGATGGCTTCGTAAGTTTTCACACGACCAACCACATCATCTGATTTGTAAGTCAAGATTTCTTGTAAAGTATAAGCTGCACCATACGCTTCTAGTGCCCAAACTTCCATTTCCCCGAAACGTTGTCCACCAAATTGAGCTTTACCACCCAATGGTTGCTGCGTAACAAGAGAGTAAGGTCCGATTGAACGAGCATGCAATTTATCATCGACCATGTGGGCCAATTTAATCATGTACATAACACCAACAGAAATACGATTATCAAATGGTTCCCCTGTACGTCCGTCGTAAAGAACAGTCTTAGCGTCTGCCGCCATACGAGCTTCACGAACAGTTTCCCAAACATCGCTATCTTGCGCGCCATCAAAAACTGGTGTTGCAACATGGATACCTAGTTGCCGAGCTGCCATACCTAAGTGTAATTCCAATACTTGCCCAATGTTCATCCGAGATGGTACCCCTAGTGGATTCAACATGATATCAACTGGTGTGCCGTCTGGTAAGAATGGCATATCTTCTTCCGGCATAATCCGAGAAACGACCCCTTTGTTTCCGTGACGGCCGGCCATTTTGTCTCCTTCATGAATCTTACGTTTTTGCACGATATATACGCGCACTAACATATTCACACCTGGAGATAATTCGTCGCCTGCTTCACGAGTAAAGATCTTCACATCATGAACGATTCCGCCGCCACCGTGAGGAACACGTAAAGACGTATCGCGAACTTCGCGGGCTTTTTCTCCGAAGATTGCGTGTAACAAGCGTTCTTCAGCAGATAGTTCAGTTACCCCTTTAGGAGTGACTTTACCAACTAATAAATCCCCGTCATGAACTTCGGCACCAATGCGGATAATTCCCATTTCGTCTAAGTTCTTCAATGCGTCTTCCCCAACGTTAGGGATCTCGCGAGTGATTTCTTCAGGTCCTAATTTCGTATCACGTGCTTCTGATTCGTATTCTTCAATATGAATCGAAGTGTAGACATCATCTTTCACCAAGCGACGGCTCATGATGATGGCATCTTCATAGTTATACCCTTCCCAAGTCATGAAGGCCACGACAACGTTTTGACCTAAAGCCAATTCGCCGTTTTCCATTGAAGGTCCGTCAGCTAAGATATCGCCAACATCTACTTTTTCACCTAATCCAACTAATGGACGTTGATTGTAGCTTGTTCCTGAGTTTGAACGGCGGAACTTAGTGATATCGTATTTATCTAATGCGCCATTGTCGCGACGTACACGTACTTCGTGAGCATCAACGAATTCAACAACACCTTCGTTTTTACATAGCAAAGCGGCACCTGAGTCATGCGCTGCTTTGTATTCCATACCAGTACCAACCCATGGAGAACGTGGTTGAATCAACGGTACTGCTTGACGCTGCATGTTGGCACCCATCAAGGCACGGTTGGAGTCATCATTTTCCAAGAAAGGAATACAAGCTGTCGCAACTGCAACTACTTGCTTAGGTGATACGTCCATGTAATCAACTTTATCGATCGTTACTTCCAAGTTTTCAGAAGTGGCACGAGCCATAACGACTTCTTCAACGAATGTTCCGTCATCATTTAACTTACTGTTCGCTTGGGCAACAACGTAATGGTCTTCAATATCTGCTGTTAAGTAATCAATTTTATCTGTTACACGGCCAGTTGAACGATCGACCCGGCGGTAAGGTGTTTCAATGAAGCCAAACTTATTGACTTTCGCATAAGAAGCCAAACTGTTGATCAGCCCGATATTGGGACCTTCGGGTGTTTCAATCGGACACATACGGCCATAGTGAGAATAGTGAACGTCTCGAACTTCATAACCTGCACGGTCACGAGTCAAACCACCAGGCCCTAAGGCAGATAGACGACGTTTGTGCGTCAATTCCCCTAGTGGATTGGTTTGGTCCATGAACTGTGACAACTGAGAAGAACCGAAGAATTCTTTGATACTGGCAACAACTGGACGAATGTTGATCAATTGTTGCGGCGTCAATGTTTCTTGGTCTTGAATTGACATACGTTCGCGAACAACACGTTCCATACGAGCTAACCCGATACGGAATTGATTTTGTAATAATTCACCGACTGAACGGATACGGCGATTTCCTAAATGGTCGATGTCATCGACATTGCCGATACCTTCCATCAAGTTCAAGAAATAGCTCATTGAGGCAATAATATCGCCTGGTCGAACTGTCCGTACAGAAGAATCAGGATAAGCATTCCCGATTACAGTTACTTCACGTTCTGGATCTTTTGGTGAAAATACTTTAATTACTTGAACCGTCATTGGATCCGTCACAACAGCATCTTCAGATGGATAGTAAGTGACCGAGTTCAAACCATTTTCCAAGTGAGAGCCAAGTGTCTCTTCCATCACTTGATGAGTAAGAACGGTTCCTTTTTCGACGATGATTTCACCTGTTTCAGGATCGATCAACGTTTCAGCTAAGGTCAAGTTCAATAGACGTGTTTTAAGGTCCAATTTTTTATTTACTTTGTAACGACCAACATTTGCTAAGTCGTAACGTTTTGGATCGAAGAAACGGGCGGTTAACAAACTACGAGAGCTGTCTGCCGTTTTTGGTTCGCCGGGACGTAAACGTTCGTATACATCTTTCAAACCTTCTTCAGTACGAGAGTCACTTGGGTTTTTGTGCAAGTCTTTCTCGATCGTGTTGCGTAATGATTCGCTTTCTCCAAAGATTTCAAAAATCGTATCATCAGAGCCAAATCCTAATGCACGAACTAACGTGGTCAAAGGAATTTTACGTGTACGGTCGATACGTACATAAGAAATGTCTTTCGCATCTGTTTCCATTTCTAACCATGCGCCACGGTTAGGGATGACTGTTGAGCCAAATCCTTCTTTTCCGTTTTTATCCACTTTTCCGTGGAAATAAACGCCTGGAGAACGAACTAATTGGGAAACGATAACCCGTTCAGCTCCATTAATGATGAACGTTCCTTGTTCTGTCATTAATGGGAAATCGCCAAAGAATACTTCTTGGGATTTGATTTCGCCGGTTTCGCGATTTACTAGACGTAATACAACATGTAATGGTGCAGAATAGTTTGCATCGTGTGAACGAGCCTCTGCTACCGTGTATTTAGGTTCTTTCAATTCATAGTCAACAAATTCAAGTGACAAGTTTCCATTAAAATCTTCAATTGGCAAAATGTCTTCAAACATTTCTCGTAAGCCCTCATCTAAGAACCATTGATAAGAATCTGTTTGAATTTCGATCAAATTCGGTAATTCCAACACTTCACTGATTTGTGCGAAGCTTCTACGTTCTCGGTGTTTTCCGTATTTCACTACGTGTCCAGCCAAGTTCTTCACCCCTCTTAAAAGTTTGAAAACCGATCCGAAGATAAATTACATTTATATTACAGAGATTAAATTACTGTAACACCCGACATTTTTTGCGGCTTTTAGGCAAAAAAAAACCAAAAATAGAACGTTCTCTTGAAAATATTCGCGAGCTTCTACTTTTGTTTCCCTATTTAAAAGCCGGAACGGACAATATTTCGTTCCTGCCTTTTATCAGTTCAGATAGTTTTAGCAACTTATTATGATACACGACGATCATATAAAAGTCAATAGCCTTCTTGCTTAAAACCGCACTCCGCAAACTTTTCTTAAAACTTTCAGTAAGAATCAATTAAGTCAATTCTTTTTACATTTTTGAATATTCAGAATATTCTTCGTTTTATTATTGACATCTCATTTTTCTTAACGTATACTAATCTACATCTTAACAAGTTGGAGGTTGTTCTCATGCTGAACAAACAAAACTCACAACTGAATAACCGCTATTACTTTAGCTATTTTAGATAGGTTTGTATTCATCACGATGGATACAAACAACTTAAGTGTTTTTTGTATCTATGATGGCTAGAGCATTTCGACGTACCAACGGCCGCATAGAGAAATCTAAGTGGCTGAAGAATCATACTATTTTTGTATTCGTATCACCCACTTAGAGTTTCGTCAATTCTAAGCGGGTGATTTTTTTATGAAAAAGGGAGAGAAAATTATGAAAAAAACAGTATTAGCAGGAATTGGTTTGGTAAGTTTATTGATGTTAGGTGCTTGCGGCAGCAAAGAAGCTGACAGCAGCGATGACACAAAAAAAGTAGGTGTCCTACAGTTAGTTGAACATCCCTCTTTGGATAATGCTTATGAAGGTTTCAAAGAAGGTTTAGCGGAGGGCGGCTATAAAGAAGACGATAACCTGAAAATCGACTATCAAAATGCGCAAAACAATCAAGACAATCTTAAAAGTATGAGTGAAAAACTAGTGAAGGATGAGCCTGATCTATTGCTAGGAGTTGCTACCCCAGCCGCTCAATCTTTATTAAATGTAACGACTGAAATACCTATCACGGTTACTGCCGTTACTGATTTAGAAGAAGCAAAATTAGTTAAAAGCGACAAAAAACCTGGTGGAAATGTCACAGGGACAACCGATATGGTACCGATTGATAAACAAATCGATCTATTATTATCGATCGTTCCTGATGCTAAATCAATCGGAATCATGTATAACGCCGGTGAAGCCAACTCAAAAATCCAAGCCGATCTTGCTGAAAAGGCGTTGAAAAAAGCCGGTGTTGAAGTTAAAACGAAAACTGCTAACACAACGAACGATGTTCAACAAGTCACAGAATCACTAGCTAATGAAACGGACGGAATCTACGTCCCGACAGATAATACTTTCGCCAGTGCAGCAGCCGTAATCGGCGATGTAGTAAAAGAAAAGAAAATCCCATTGGTCGCAGGTTCAACAGAACAAATAGATGGTGGTGGATTGGCAACTGTGGGGATCGACTACAAATCACTTGGTAAACAAACAGGTAAAATGGCTGCCAAAATTTTGGATGGTGATGCAAAACCTGAAGATACACCTGTTGAATCAGCTGACACACTAAAATTAGTTGTTAATAAAGATATGGCGGAGGCCTTAGGAATTGATCCAGATAGTATTAAAGAACCAAAATAAAGAAATTATTTAGAACAGCACCACAGAGAAAGAAGGAAGAATCATGAATGTTATCACTCTGTTATTATCAGCGACGTCACAAGGTATGCTCTGGTCATTATTGGCCATTGGAGTTTACATGACTTTTCGAATTTTAGATATTGCCGATCTGACCGCCGAGGGAAGCTTTCCTTTGGGCGGCGGGATCGCGGCGATTGGCATCGTTAATGGTATACATCCAGTCCTCGCGACTTTGTTAGCCTTTGGCGGGGGAATGTTAGCTGGTCTCGTTACCGGTATCCTGAATACAAAATTTAAAATTCCTGCACTGCTTGCTGGGATCATTACCATGACCGGTCTATACTCCATTACTTCTCGGGTAATGGGGGCACCTAATATTGCTTTACTAGGAGAAAGCACTATTTTCACAGCTGCACAAGACATGGGATTAACTAAGAATAATGCCGTTATTCTAGTTGGTCTATTGATTGTCCTGCTGGTTATCTTACTGCTAGTTCTATTTTTCAGAACTGAGATCGGATTAGCCGTTCGAGCAACCGGTGACAACCCAGATATGAGTGAGGCAAATGGGATCAAAACAGAAAATATGAAATTAGTAGGTTATATGATCTCGAATGGCAGCATCGCACTTTCAGGCGCTCTATTAGCACAAAATAACGGCTTTGCCGATTTGAACGCAGGTGTGGGGACGATTGTTATTGGGTTGGCCTCGATTATCATCGCAGAAGTTCTGCTTCATAATAAGCCGATCCTTATCCGTTTGATTACGATTGTGGCCGGAGCAATTATTTACCGCTTCATTCTGGCCTTGGTATTCGAAATGAATGTCGAGCCGACCGATTCTAAATTGGCTTCAGCAATTGTCTTAGTTATTTGTTTATCCTTACCGCAAATTCGTTCAAAATTCACCTTAAAAACAAAAAAGAAAGGGGCAGATACAGATGCAACCAGTCTTAAGAATCAATAATCTTCATCAATATTTTGAGCGCGGAACAGTTAATGAAAATCATGTATTGCGCGGAATCAACCTAAGTCTTGCCCCAGGAGAATTTGTTACAATCATCGGTGGAAATGGTGCAGGTAAATCGACCTTATTGAATAGTGTCGCCGGTACTTTGCCGATCGAAGAAGGTAAAATGTTTTTGAATGAAGAAGACATTACAAAACAATCTGTTACACGTCGTTCAAAAAAAATCAGCCGTGTCTTCCAAGATCCTAAGATGGGGACCGCTGTCCGTTTATCTGTAGAAGAAAATTTGGCACTAGCGATGAAGCGTGGACACAAGCGTGGTTTCTCCCTAGGTGTAAAAAGTAAAGATCGTAGTTTCTTCCAAGAACAATTAGCAATGCTGAATCTGAATTTGGAAAATCGATTAGATGCGGAAATTGGTTTGCTTTCTGGTGGACAACGTCAAGCGATCACATTACTAATGGCGACATTGCAACGCCCAGATCTAATTTTACTTGATGAACATACAGCAGCACTCGATCCGAAGACTTCGCTAACGGTTATGGAGTTGACCGAACGCTTGATCCGCGAACAAGAACTGACAGCATTCATGGTCACACATAATATGGAAGATGCCATTCGTTACGGCAATCGCATCATTATGTTGCACCAGGGACAAATTGCATTAGATCTTAATCAAGCAGAAAAGAAAAATTTGACGGTACCAAAATTGATGGAACTTTTTCATCAAAACTCGGGTGTCGAACTCAAAGACGATGCCTTGTTACTAAGCTGATTTTAAGTGTTAATCACCTTCCTTCTCGCAGGCTACTTTTATGTAGCCTGTTTTTTTGTTACACTGAAAAAGAAAAAATAAGATATCGACTCAACTAAATTATAAGTAACAGGAACATAATTGTTCCTTCATGAAGCTAGATATCCTAAAAATCAAGGAGGCCTTTCTTTGGCTACAAAAGAAAAAGTTTTGGCACACTTAAAAGCAACCGAAAACATTCTATCCGGAGAAGCCTTAGCCCAAGAGTTAGGGGTGTCTCGTACCGCTATCTGGAAAGCGATCAAAGAATTAGAAAAAAAAGGCTATCAGATCCAACATTTAGCGAATGGCTATCGCTACCGTCCTTCTGATATTTTAGATGAGAAAGAAATTCAGGAACATATCCAGCATCCCATTGATGTAACCGTATTAGAAACATCTGCTTCAACTATGAAAGATGCCCAGCTTGCTGTATTAGAAGGCAAAAAAACACCGCTATTGATTGTGGCTGACATGCAAGAAGCACCACGAGGTCGTTTCAATCGACCATTTTTTGCCGCAAAACAACAAGGCATCTATATGAGTTTGTTACTGGAACCTAAAGAACAGTTACAAGAATTACCGCAATATACAATTTTGATGGCTGTCGCCGTCGCAGAAGCAATCGATGAATTATTGGGTGTGGATAGTCAGATTAAATGGGTCAATGATATTTACTTGAATCAGAAAAAAGTAGCTGGTATTTTGTCAGAAGCAATGACCGACGTCGAATCCAATTCATTAAACTATATCATCATCGGTATGGGAATTAACTTCTCCATTCCACAAGAAAACTATCCTGCCGAATTACAAGAAAAGGCGACTTCGTTATTCTCTGATCGTGCAGCGACAACTACACGAAACCAATTGATCAGCAATATTTGGAATCGCTTCTTTGCTTTATTAGCCGATCAACGAACCTTTCTTGATACCTATCGAAAGAAATCATTCGTTTTAGGCAAGAAAATTACGTTCACACGTAAAAACCAATCCTATCTTGGAACAGCCATCGCCATCACTGAAACAGGTGAGTTAGTGGTCGATTTAGGCAGCGAAAAGGTCACTCTCTCTTCAGGGGAAATCAGTTTAAGTTCAATTCAATAAACATAAAAAAAGATGTGCCAAATGCGGCACATCTTTTTTTATTACTATCGCATTGTTACAAATTCCTCGCTGCCAGTTGGGTGGATTGCAACAGTATCATCGAAGTCTTTTTTAGTTGCACCCATTTTAATTGCTACTGCAAATCCCTGCAACATTTCGTCAACACCAACACCAATAGCGTGTAACCCAATAATTTTTTCTTCTTCCCCTAGACAAATCAATTTCATATCACATTTTTGACGATAGTCGCTTAACGCAAAATACATCGGTGTGAAACGAGAATGATAGATTTTGATTTGATCTTTTCCATAACGTTCAATCGCAGTTTCTTCAGATAAACCGATCGTCGCGATGGTTGGATGCGTAAAGATTACTGTAGGTACATTTTCATAATCTAAAAATTCTTCTGACTTGCCATTAAAAATGCGTTCTGACAAATGGCGCCCCGCCGCAATGGCTACAGGAGTCAAATCAATTTTGCCGATTACATCACCTACCGCATAAATACCGTCACTTGTAGTATTTTGGAATTTATCTACAATCACAAATCCCTTTTCGTTTAAGGTCACCGCAGTATTTTCCAAGCCTAATTTATCGGTATTCGGTACTCGTCCGCCAGCGAATAAGATTTTATCTCCTGTTAAAGTATTCCCATTTTCAAAATAGACCGTATATGTTCCGTCTGTATTATGTTTGATCTCTTTCGCTACATGATGATCGTAAAGCTTCATCTTATTTTCACGATAGATCTCCACTAAATTGTCCGCCAACATATGATCGAAAGTCCGTAGTGGACGTCCATGGCGAAAAGCCCAATGAACCTGAGTTCCCATCCCCTGCAAGACGCCGCTCAATTCTGCTGCAATATACCCTGCGCCAAGAACAACTACTTCTTTCGGCTGTTCGGTTAATTCAAAAAACCCGTTAGAATCAATAGCGAACTCACCACCAGGAATCGTCATCTGACTCGGACGACCTCCCGTTGCGATCAAAATATTTGGTGCAGTATATTCTTCACTGTTCACACTAACAACATGATCTGACTTAAATGTCGCATAACCTTCGATACGTTCTACATTATTACTCTCAAGTCCTCGATAATATGCACCATGTAAAAAATCAATATATTTTTCACGTCGTGCAACTAGTTCTTTAAAATCAAACTTTTCAATATTTGCTTGAACGCCATAACTCGGTGCATCTCGTTCAATCATCTCTAGCATACTGCTAGCTTGCCACATTACCTTTTTGGGAACACAGCCAACATTCACACACGTTCCACCGATTTTATTTCCCTCAATTAATAAAACCTTTGCTCCGTGCATACCGGCGCGATTAGCTGAAGCGATCCCGCCACTTCCTCCGCCAACGACGATGTAATCAAATTCTTTCATTCATCTGCCTCCTAGTTCTTACTAATGAGTATCTATTTTAACTACGCATATCATCCTATTAAATCCGCAAGTAACACTAAAATTCTCAATCTCAATACTTTTATTCTAATACATTCCGGCAAAAAAGAATCACTTTTTGCCCTGCCAGTTCAAAATTAAGTATATTTGGATTCTCTTCACCCATCATTATTCTAAAGTTTTCTTCCATCGGCCGTATTAAACGAATCGTTACACTCGCGGACTCAACCTTAGGCATAATGAATATCGGGCAAAAAAAGACTAAGAAATTCTCAGTCTTTTTTCTTTCGAATCATATCTCCAGGTTGAACGGGTTGAGCAACCGGCATCGTTAAAACCATCATTGGATTCGGCGCGCGGTCAATTGATTCACCTTCATCATTTTTCATCTCAGTAATCGTTTGGTCAAAATGATGGAAATTAGGTCCATAAAATTCAATCTCATCGCCGATTGAAAAATGGTTCCGCTGACGAACGGTCGCGATTCCGCTAGCTTCGTCATAACTTAAAACTTCCCCGATAAATTTATAGACAGGAATTTTTCGGCGCGGTCCAAATAATTGTTCATTTTCTGTCGGTACATGATAATAAAAGCCGGTCGCTAATTCTCGTTGCGCGACTTTCCATAACTCGTCAATCCACTCTTGTTTGCAGACATAATTTTCTGGATCAGCAATATAGCTGTCAACCGCAGCCTTATAGACATTTGATACGGTCGAAACATAATGAATGGATTTCATCCGTCCTTCGATCTTCAAGCTGTCGACACCATTCTCAATCAAATCTGGAATGTGTTCAATCATAGACATGTCCACAGCGCTCATAGAAAATTCTTCCGTCACATCTCCATTTTCGGTCATTGAACGATGTTCTTGCGCAAACGGCATATCGAACAATTCATACTTCCAGCGACATGATTGTGAACACCCACCACGGTTTGCATCCCGCATTGACATGTGATTCGATAAAGTACAACGACCTGAATAAGAAATACACATCGCACCATGAATGAACGCTTCAATTTGAATATCTGTATTGCGGCGAATTTCCGCTAATTCTTCCATTGAAACTTCACGAGCTAGAACAACCCGTTCCAAACCCTCATTTTGCCAAAATTTCAATGTCTCCGCATTTGTTGCTGAGGCTTGTGTAGATAAGTGGATTTCCAATCCTGGTGCCTCTGTCGCGCAAATCTCAATCAATGCTGGGTCAGAAATGATCACTGCGGAGATTCCGATATCTCTTAATTTCTTAAAAAAATCTCCCGCACCCTTTTCATTGCCCTCATGTGTCACCATATTGGCAGCTACATAAACTTTCGCACCGTATTCGTTGGCAAAAGCTACACCTTCTTCCATCTCTTCAAATGAAAAATTTCCAGCTCTGGAACGTAGTCCATAAGCATCCCCACCAATATATACTGCATCCGCACCGTAATGAATCGCGGTTTTTAATTTTTCCAGTGTCCCGGCTGGTGCTAAAACCTCTGGCCGTTTTAATTTTCTTTCTGTCATGTTGCTGCTCCTATTTAATCGCTGTTGGGTCTAAATGGTAAAAACCGGTGTCCATTCCTCGACCAGCAGGATGGTATTTTTTTATTTCTTTTTGCGCATCAACCGCCGTCGCTTCATCCCAAGAATTCGTTTCTAGCGCAGCTTTTGCTGATACAAAGATTTTTGCAATGGCTACAAAATTCGCACCTGGCGTAAACAAACCATCTAATTTCCATGTTTGATACCCCGTTTGATTCAATTCAGCTACTTCACTAATCAAATTTAAATCATTATCAGCAAAGATATGAGTTCCATGTTGATCTTCATAAATCGAATAATGAGTTTCTGCTTTTTTCGGTTCAGAAATAAAAAGACCACGCTCTTTTGAAGTATTTTCCGTTTGCTTTGTATAATTGAAATAATTATCTAACAACGGCCTTTTTGATTGATGGATACATGTTGCACCGTATACTAATACTTCCACTGGTACATCGACGTGCTCTCTCAAACGCTGCATTTCCTCAAAGGGAACTTCACGAGCTAAGACTGCGCCAACCGCGCCTTTCTTTTGCCAAAAATTAATTTGTCGTGCATTGGTCACTAAGGTTTCCGCATCATAAATGTACGGCAAATCATATTCTTGCAATAAATAAATTACACCAGTATCACCGACAACTACATGATCTGGTTTAACTTCCGCTAAAAAAGCCAAGTATTCTGGAATTTTTTTCATCTTATCCGGATGCATAATTCCATTGATTGCGACATTCACTTTTTTCCCTTGATCATGTGCCAATTTAATTAGCGCTCTTTGTTCCTCACGCGAGAAAGAGTACGGCAATCGCAACCCAAAATCCTCTTCCCCTATGTATAAAGTATCTACGCCAGCAGCTAGTAACTCTTCGGCCTGCCCCATTGACTCTGCCGTCGTGATTAATTCGATCATAGTATGTCCCCCTAGTTCATGATGATAAGAACTCATTCAGTCAAAAAAATAAACTCTCGATGTAGATCAGATAAATAAAAATTTCCAACACCAAAGTAAGTTTACTTCTTCATCTATTGTAAAAATGAAACTAACAAACTTAGGTTAGCATCGTTTTAGACTTTCCCATACTATCATAAGCTTCTAAAAGATTCCAACCGAGTATACATAAAAAAGAGGATGACATAAGCGTGCCATCCTCTGATTCATTAAACCTTTTCTGGTATTTTTTCTTCTTTAGTATTCTTCACAGTTAATGTGATCTTACCTTTGCTGGCCCCAATTGTTACTGCATCTCCCAGTTGGATCTGACCAGACAACAGCGCTTCAGCTAGTCGATCTTCAATTTCTTTTTGTAGTGCTCGACGAATTGGTCTTGCACCATATTCTGGATCGAAACCAACTTTCCCGATTACATCATATGCCGCTGCGGTAATTCTCACTTTGATCTCATGCTCTTTCATACGATCTAGAACAGAACGACTCATAATTTTTACGATCTCGTGAATCTGCTCTTGATCCAATGACTTGAATACCACCGTTTCATCAATACGGTTAATAAATTCTGGTCGGAAAGCTTTTTTCAATTCTTCAAGAATTCGTTTTTCCATGGCCGCATGATCTTTCGTAATATCTTTTACATTAAATCCAACATTTTTTTCTTCGCGAATCTCAGTTGCTCCAATATTTGAAGTCATAATCAAGATGGTATTACGAAAATCCACTTTTCGACCTTTAGAGTCTGTCAAATGACCATCATCTAACACTTGAAGTAAAATATTGAAAACATCCGGATGAGCTTTCTCCACTTCGTCCAATAGAATTACTGAGTAAGGTTTTTGACGAATTTTTTCCGTCAACTGTCCGCCTTCTTCGTAACCGACATAGCCTGGAGGAGAACCGATTAAACGGCTGGTACTATATTTTTCCATGTATTCAGACATATCTACTCGGATCAAAGCCTCTTCGCTACCAAACATTGCTTCAGCTAAAGCTTTAGCCAACTCCGTTTTTCCGACACCTGTTGGGCCCAAGAACATAAATGAGCCAATTGGGCGATTTGGATCTTTCAATCCGCTGCGAGCTCGACGAATTGCTCGAGAAATTGCTGTGACCGCTTCTTCTTGTCCGACTACTCGTTTATGCAATACTTTTTCCAAATCCAATAAACGTTGACTTTCCTTTTTCTCTAATTGTTGCAAAGGAACTCCAGTCCATTGAGAGACAACAGATGCTACATCTTCATCAGTTACTTGATCAATATAGCCATTTTCTTGCTTAGCAGCTTTAACTTTTGCTTGTTCTAGCGTTTCAGATAACTGTTTTTCACGTAAACGAAAACGTGCTGCCGATTCAAAATCTTGATTTTGAATAGCCTTTTCTTTATCAGCTACTAATTCCTGTACCTCATCTTCTAATTCTGATAACTCAGAAACTTCATCAGTCGAATCCAAACGTACTTTAGCGGAAGACTCATCCATCAGGTCAATCGCTTTATCGGGTAATTGTCTAGAATTAATGTAACGAACGGATAATGAGACTGCAGCATGCAAAGCTTCATCGGTAATTTCTACACCATGATGTTCTTCATAACGTGGGCGCAAACCTTTCAAGATTTCTTCCGCTTCTTCAGGTGTTGGTTCTTCTACTTGCACCCGAGCAAAACGACGTTCTAGAGCAGAATCTTTTTCAATATACTTTTGATATTCATCTAACGTTGTCGCGCCAATTGTTTGTAGCTCGCCACGAGCCAATGCAGGTTTTAAAATATTCGAGGCATCAATCGCACCTTCAGCCCCACCAGCTCCAATCAGAGTGTGCAACTCATCAATAAATAAGATAATTTGACCATCATGATAAATTTCATCGATCACTTTTTTCAAGCGATCTTCAAATTCACCGCGATATTTTGTACCAGCAACTAGTGCTCCCATATCCAACATCATCAGACGTTTTCCACGCATGTCAGTTGGTACATCACCAGAAATGATCCGTTGCGCCAAACCTTCAACTATAGCTGTTTTACCAACACCTGGTTCTCCAACCAGCACCGGATTATTTTTTGTCCGACGACTCAAAATTTGAACAACGCGCCGAACCTCACTATCTCGACCCACTACAGGATCTAACCTTTTTTCTCGAGCTAATTTCGTTAGGTCACGAGCTAGACCATCCAAAGTCGGCGTTCCTTGTGAATTGCTTTGAACTGCCTTTGCAGGAGCTTTTCGACGACTGCCCGTTCCTTGGCTTGCATTTGATGTCTCGTTTACGCCCATTTTCTTCAATAAAAGTTGGCGCATCTTAGGCAGACTTAAACCTAAATTCACTAAAATGTGCGAAGCCAAGATTTCATCGTCGCGTAACAAACCTAATAAGATATGTTCCGTTCCAACTAATTTTGCATTAAAACGTTTCGCTTCATCATCCGCAAAAATCAAGATTTGTTTTGCTCTTGGAGAATAGGGAAGATAGCCGCCTTCAGGATAAGATTTCACTGAGCCGTAACCAGTCATATGTTCAATCTCTTCACGAATATCATTTTCACTTGAATTCATCTGACGTAGTGTCTTACCCGCAATCCCTTGCTGTTCAATTACTAACGCTAACAATAGATGCTCAGAACCAACCGAGCGATGTTTAAAATACTTAGCCTCTTGTTGCGCAATAGCTAATACTGCCTTTGCACGTTCTGTGTAAAGCTGATCCATATCCCTCACTCCTTTTTCTCATAACTTAGACGTTCCAAGAACCCATGAAGAATTCTCGCACGTAGTCTATTTTCAATTTGACTGATACCAAGAACATTTTTTGATACCGCACTTAACATTAAATTACCTTCATTTTCTGTAATAATTTCCTCTTCAAATAATTTCTGAATTATCCCAAAAGCATTTGCTTCCGATATTTCGCTGCCAAAAGAGTCCATTAATTGTTCCAAAAAGTAATGCTGATCAGAAATCTTAACTTTACTAATTCGAATATAGCCGCCGCCACCTCGTTTACTCTCGACCAAATAACCTCGTTGAAAAGTAAAACGCGTATTAATCACATAATTTATTTGTGAAGGCACACAGTTAAATAACTGTGCCATCTCAGCTCTTCGAATTTCGATTATTTCACTATTCTCTAAAATATCCTTCAAGTAAGATTCGATCAAATCAGAGGTATTTCTACTCATAATATCTCCTCCTATTGACTATTCCTGACCATAATTATAGCGAATTTAGAGCGTGAAATAAAGAAGAAAGCCTTTCTTTAAATTAAGATAAAAAAAAAGAAGGTTTTCACCTTCTTTTTAATCGGGAAGACAGGATTCGAACCTGCGACACCTTGGTCCCAAACCAAGTACTCTACCAAGCTGAGCTACTTCCCGGAAAATAAAAAAAATATGCACCCGAGAGGACTCGAACCTCTAACCCCTTGATTCGTAGTCAAGTACTCTATCCAATTGAGCTACGGGTGCGTATGTTGTTTTAATGCCGAGGACCGGAATCGAACCGGTACGGTGATCACTCACCGCAGGATTTTAAGTCCTGTGCGTCTGCCAGTTCCGCCACCCCGGCGTTTCTCCCTGGTCTTCAGGAAAGCGGAAAACGGGGTTCGAACCCGCGACCCCCACCTTGGCAAGGTGGTGCTCTACCACTGAGCTATTTCCGCACGATGCCGGCTAAAGGACTTGAACCCTCGACCCTCTGATTACAAATCAGATGCTCTACCAACTGAGCTAAGCCGGCAACAAAAACAAAAAAATAGAAATGCGGGTGAAGGGACTTGAACCCCCACGCCGTAAGGCGCTAGATCCTAAATCTAGTGCGTCTGCCAATTCCGCCACACCCGCATATACTTATGAGCCGTACTGGGCTCGAACCAGTGACCCTCTGATTAAAAGTCAGATGCTCTACCAACTGAGCTAACGGCTCAAATGGGGGTTAACGGGTTCGAACCGCTGACCCTCTGCTTGTAAGGCAGATGCTCTCCCAGCTGAGCTAAACCCCCATAAGTTCGCGTGGCGACGTCCTAATCTCACAAGGGGCAACCCCTCACTACAATCGGCGCTAAGAAGCTTAACTTCTGTGTTCGACATGGGAACAGGTGTATCCTTCCCGCTATCGCCACCACACTAGTAATCTTTTGAGTAAACTTCA
>NZ_KE136483.1 GCF_000407185.1 Enterococcus malodoratus ATCC 43197 | reverse complement strand
CCATCACAACTTGTCCTTAGAGATGCAAGCATTTGACTCACATCAAGACTCATTGCTTGGACAGACATTTCCAATCGTCTGATTCCTTAGCCTCCTGCGTCCCTCCATTGCTCAAACAAAAACAACGGGTACAGGAATATCAACCTGTTATCCATCGCCTACGCCTTTCGGCCTCGGCTTAGGTCCCGACTAACCCTGGGCGGACGAGCCTTCCCCAGGAAACCTTAGTCATTCGGTGGACAGGATTCTCACCTGTCTTTCGCTACTCATACCGGCATTCTCACTTCTAAGCGCTCCAGCAGTCCTCACGATCTACCTTCAACGCCCTTAGAACGCTCTCCTACCAACACACCTAATGGTGTGCTCCACAGCTTCGGTAATATGTTTAGCCCCGGTACATTTTCGGCGCAGGGTCACTCGACTAGTGAGCTATTACGCACTCTTTAAATGGTGGCTGCTTCTAAGCCAACATCCTAGTTGTCTGTGCAACCCCACATCCTTTTCCACTTAACATATATTTGGGGACCTTAGCTGGTGGTCTGGGCTGTTTCCCTTTCGACTATGGATCTTATCACTCACAGTCTGACTCCCAGAGATGAATGGATGGCATTCGGAGTTTATCTGAATTCGGTAACCCGAGATGGGCCCCTAGTCCAAACAGTGCTCTACCTCCATCATTCTTACTCTGAGGCTAGCCCTAAAGCTATTTCGGAGAGAACCAGCTATCTCCAAGTTCGTTTGGAATTTCTCCGCTACCCACACCTCATCCCCGCACTTTTCAACGTACGTGGGTTCGGTCCTCCAGTGCGTTTTACCGCACCTTCAACCTGGACATGGGTAGATCACATGGTTTCGGGTCTACGACCACTTACTCATTCGCCCTATTCAGACTCGCTTTCGCTACGGCTCCGTTTTTTCAACTTAACCTCGCAAGTAATCGTAACTCGCCGGTTCATTCTACAAAAGGCACGCTATCACCCATTAACGGGCTCTAACTTGTTGTAGGCACACGGTTTCAGGATCTATTTCACTCCCCTTCCGGGGTGCTTTTCACCTTTCCCTCACGGTACTGGTTCACTATCGGTCACTAGGGAGTATTTAGCCTTGGGAGATGGTCCTCCCGGATTCCGACGGAATTCCTCGTGTTCCGCCGTACTCAGGATCCTCCTAGGTGCCAGTCAAATTTTGTCTACGGGGCTTTTACCCTTTCTAGCAGACCTTTCCAGGTCCTTCGACTATTTCACTGGACTACCATATCGGAGTCCTACAACCCCAAGAGGCAAGCCTCTTGGTTTGGGCTTTTCCCGTTTCGCTCGCCGCTACTCAGGGAATCGAATTTTCTTTCTCTTCCTGCAGGTACTTAGATGTTTCAGTTCTCTGCGTCTACCTCTAATCAGCTATGTATTCACTGAAAAGTAACATCCTATAAAAGATGCTGGGTTTCCCCATTCGGAAATCTCCGGATCAAAGCTTACTTACAGCTCCCCGAAGCATATCGGTGTTAGTCCCGTCCTTCATCGGCTCCTAGTGCCAAGGCATCCACCGTGCGCCCTTATTCACTTAACCTTATCCTAATTTTCATTAGGGGTTTGATTGTTCCATCTAGCGATAGACTTCCCAATCAGAAAAAAATAAGCAATTGAACTTATTAAAAAACTCATTCAACGCGGTGTTCTCGGTTTGTTTGGTTTGTTTCTGTATCCAGTTTTCAATGAACGATCTTGATGACCAACGTCATCAATGGAGCCTAGCGGGATCGAACCGCTGACCTCCTGCGTGCAAAGCAGGCGCTCTCCCAGCTGAGCTAAGGCCCCGATGTTTCTATTTGATTGAGAGTAAACCTCTCAAAACTGAACGAATAAAGCAACCTGTGTAGTCTCCGTAATATTCCTTAGAAAGGAGGTGATCCAGCCGCACCTTCCGATACGGCTACCTTGTTACGACTTCACCCCAATCATCTATCCCACCTTAGGCGGCTGGCTCCAAAAGGTTACCTCACCGACTTCGGGTGTTACAAACTCTCGTGGTGTGACGGGCGGTGTGTACAAGGCCCGGGAACGTATTCACCGCGGCGTGCTGATCCGCGATTACTAGCGATTCCGGCTTCATGTAGGCGAGTTGCAGCCTACAATCCGAACTGAGAGAAGCTTTAAGAGATTAGCTTAGCCTCGCGACTTCGCGACTCGTTGTACTTCCCATTGTAGCACGTGTGTAGCCCAGGTCATAAGGGGCATGATGATTTGACGTCATCCCCACCTTCCTCCGGTTTGTCACCGGCAGTCTCGCTAGAGTGCCCAACTAAATGATGGCAACTAACAATAAGGGTTGCGCTCGTTGCGGGACTTAACCCAACATCTCACGACACGAGCTGACGACAACCATGCACCACCTGTCACTTTGCCCCCGAAGGGGAAGCTCTATCTCTAGAGTGGTCAAAGGATGTCAAGACCTGGTAAGGTTCTTCGCGTTGCTTCGAATTAAACCACATGCTCCACCGCTTGTGCGGGCCCCCGTCAATTCCTTTGAGTTTCAACCTTGCGGTCGTACTCCCCAGGCGGAGTGCTTAATGCGTTAGCTGCAGCACTGAAGGGCGGAAACCCTCCAACACTTAGCACTCATCGTTTACGGCGTGGACTACCAGGGTATCTAATCCTGTTTGCTCCCCACGCTTTCGAGCCTCAGCGTCAGTTACAGACCAGAGAGCCGCCTTCGCCACTGGTGTTCCTCCATATATCTACGCATTTCACCGCTACACATGGAATTCCACTCTCCTCTTCTGCACTCAAGTTTCCCAGTTTCCAATGACCCTCCCCGGTTGAGCCGGGGGCTTTCACATCAGACTTAAGAAACCGCCTGCGCTCGCTTTACGCCCAATAAATCCGGACAACGCTTGCCACCTACGTATTACCGCGGCTGCTGGCACGTAGTTAGCCGTGGCTTTCTGGTTAGATACCGTCAAGGGATGAACGTTTTACTCTCATCCTTGTTCTTCTCTAACAACAGAGTTTTACGATCCGAAAACCTTCTTCACTCACGCGGCGTTGCTCGGTCAGACTTTCGTCCATTGCCGAAGATTCCCTACTGCTGCCTCCCGTAGGAGTTTGGGCCGTGTCTCAGTCCCAATGTGGCCGATCACCCTCTCAGGTCGGCTATGCATCGTTGCCTTGGTGAGCCGTTACCTCACCAACTAGCTAATGCACCGCGGGTCCATCCATCAGTGACGCAAAAGCGCCTTTCAAATAGAAACCATGCGGTTTCTACTGTTATACGGTATTAGCACCTGTTTCCAAGTGTTATCCCCTTCTGATGGGTAGGTTACCCACGTGTTACTCACCCGTTCGCCACTCCTTTTCTTTCGGTGGAGCAAGCTCCGGTGAAAGAAAAAGCGTTCGACTTGCATGTATTAGGCACGCCGCCAGCGTTCGTCCTGAGCCAGGATCAAACTCTCATAAAAAGTGTTTGAAACAATCTTGCGATTGTTAAGCTCAATTTTAAAAATTGACTTGCTAGCATATTGCTTGCTATGTTGTTTGTTTCTATTATAATAGAAACGCCCTACACATTTGGTTTGTTTTATTCGTTCAGTTTTCAAAGGTCTACATTGTTTATCGCTTTGTTTCAGCAACTTTTATATCATATCAGGTTTCTATTTAAAAGTCAACAACTTTTATTTAAAAACTTTTTGATAAAAAAACAAGTTTGCTTTCTGCTTTGTTCAAGCGACTTTATAAAAATACCACAAGATTTTTCATCCGTCAACAATTATCTTTATTTTTTTTCGAGATGCTTTACTCTCTTGGGAACATTTAATAATATAGCAATCTTCAAGCAGTAATGCAACTATTTTTTGAACATTTTTTTAATCTTTTTTATTTTTCGAACGTTCATTTAAAACTCCAAAATAACGTTCGATTTTAAAACAAAAATAACGCTATCTTGATCAATATTCTTTTCTATCTTTCGCATAAAAAAACAGCCGAGTTCTACTCGGCTGTCTTCTCTTCTACCATCGGGATGAAAATTCTAAAAATTGTTCCCTTCCCGACAGAGCTTTCTACACTAATGCTTCCTTTATAGCTCTCTAAAAGTTTATGAGCAATTGATAATCCCAACCCATTTCCGCCTTTTGTGCGGGCGCGGGCTTTATCGACACGATAAAAGCGATTGAACACTTTATCAATATCTTCGTCCGGAATTCCTTCGCCAAAGTCTTGGATAGCTATCTCAAACTTATTGAGCGTGGAAGACACGGAAATGTGTACTTCTTTACGATCCGTAGAATATTTTACGGCATTGTCTAAAATGATGATCAATATTTGCTCTAGGTGATTGCGATAAATTTTCAGAATCTTCTCACCATCTAGATCGTCATCCAACGTAAACGTAAATTCGGGATAGAGTAATTTAAAGTTATTGAATACTTGATACGTGACTTCTTTTGCTTTAGAGGTCTCATTGCCATAATAGACATCGACCTGCTCTGCACGAGATAGATCCAGCATCTCCTGAACTAGGCTCTTCATTCGGACAAGTTCTTGCAAACTTGCTTGAATGGACTCATCCAAAATTTCGGGATCGTCTTTTCCCCAGCGGTTCAGCATATTCAGATGACCTTCAATAACCGCTACGGGTGTCCGCAGCTCATGCGAGACATCTTCAACAAATTGTTCTTGCTGTTCAATATACATTCGGATACGATCAATCACGTCATTAAAAATGACTGCTAAATCAGCCAATTCATCATTGGTGGTAATCTCAGGCACATGTACTTCTGCCTGCGGGTCTTGCCGAATGATCTCCATCGTATCCCGTAAGATTTTGACAGGTTTTAAGAAATACGACGATAGTAAGAAGCCTAAAAAGCTGCTCAAGAGCAACGAAACGATCTCTAACACGATCAATGTCAGCAATAATTTACTGCGCATCTCGTAGAAATCAGAGAGCTCGTAAAATACCTGCGCATAACCGATCTTCTCACGAGTCTTCTTAGAATAAATCGGCTCCACTGATAAGAAGCCGTTCTTTTCATCGACTGTTACAATCGTTGGTTCTTTATGTTTTGTTTGGACTAAAGGCTGATAGCTCTTTTGTGTTTTAAAAATCAGCTTTTTGTCTAAGTTGTAGATATCTAAAGATAATTGCCGTTGTCCCAACTCTGAAACAAAGTCATCGATACGCATCATATTGCCTTCTAACGTCATGTTTTGATCATACATGGCATTATCTTGGCTGTCTGTCTCGGTCAACGTCCGATACGTATTCACCAAAGTCAGCTCCTCATCTGCATTTGCTAAACGAGAGGTTACCTCAGAGATCGTGCGTTCAACGTTCGTACGTTCTTTCGTTACGATCAGATTCACCGAAGACTTATACGTAATTACAGCAAAAATCGTAAATACGACGAATATAAAGAAAGAACTTGTAAAGGCCCACTTGATGGTAAGTGAGGGCCCCTTCAGTTCTCTTTGTTTCTTGATAAATTTTCTCATGAGCGCATAACGTACCCAGTACCGCGGACAGTTTGAATATAGCTGTCTTCGCCTGGTACATCGATTTTATTACGCAGATAACGAATGTATACGTCCACAACGTTGGTCTCTACTTCTGTTTCGTAGCCCCAAACCTTGTTAAGTAAAACATCACGTGCAAGAACCACGTTAACATTTTCCATAAGCGTCAATAGTAATTCGTATTCACGTTTGGTCAACTCAATGATTTCGTTTCCGCGACGTACGACACGGTTTTCTTTTTCGATCGTTAAGTCACGATAAGTAATCGTTGTTTGTTTAGCGACATTTTTATCGCCTTCGATATCGATACGACGAAGTAAAGCACGTAAACGCGCCAACAATTCTTCAATCGCAAAAGGTTTCACGATATAGTCATCTGCACCATGATCCAAACCAGATACACGGTCAATCACTGAATCCCGTGCTGTCATCATGATGATTGGGGTATTTTTCACTTGGCGAACACGACGGCACACTTCTAAGCCATTTAACTCAGGAAGCATTAAATCAAGTAAGATTGCATCCCAGTCGCTTTCCAAAGCAGCTTCAAGTCCCGTTCTACCATTATAATGAACTTCTGTATCATAGCCTTCGTGCTTCAATTCTAGTTCGACAAAACGAGCTAGATTTTTCTCATCCTCAATGATCAGAATATTACTCATTTTTTTAGTTCCTTTCCATGTTGAATTTCATTAAACCTCTATCATTATAGGGCTAAACCTGTCAAAAAGCTATAGTTACTGTCACTAAATGTTATAAATAACCTTTGCTATTCTTCATGATACCAACTATAGTGATAAATTCCCTCTTTATCTGTCCGTTCATACGTGTGCGCACCGAAGTAATCACGTTGTGCTTGGATCAAGTTCGCTGGCAAACGTTCTGCACGGTAAGAATCATAATAAGTAATCGCAGATGAGAATGTTGGCACTGGTACGCCTGCTTGAACAGCGATAGCAACAACTTCACGTACAGCTTGTTGATACTTATCAGTGATTTCTTTGAAATAATCATCCAACATCAAGTTTGCTAGATCCGCGTCTTTTTCATACGCATCGGTAATCTTTTGTAAGAAACGCGCACGGATAATACAGCCAGCACGCCAAATCTTCGCGATTTCGCCAAATGGCAGATCCCAGCCGAATTCTTTTGAAGCGGCCCGTAATTCAGAGAAGCCTTGAGCATAGCTCATGATTTTACTGAAATAAAGTGCTTCGCGGATTTTTTCGATTAATTCTTGCTTATCTCCATCATATTTGTAAGGTGCTGGTCCGGCAAGAACTTTGCTTGCAGCCACACGTTCATCTTTATATGCAGAAATGAAACGAGCAAAAACAGATTCTGTAATCAGCGGCAATGGAACACCTAAGTCCAAAGCACTTTGTGACGTCCATTTCCCTGTTCCTTTATTTCCAGCAGCGTCTTTGATGACATCCACGATTGCTTTATCTGTGCCTTCGTCATCTTTACGTGTCAAGATATCCGCAGTGATTTCGATTAAGTAGCTGTCTAATTCTCCTTTGTTCCATTCAGCGAAAACATCCGCCATTTCATCAACGGACAATCCTAGCAAGTGCTGCATCAAATCATATGATTCTGCGATTAATTGCATATCGCCGTATTCAATTCCGTTATGGACCATTTTTACATAGTGTCCGGCACCGTTCGCGCCAATATATGTCACACAGGGTTCGCCGTCTTCAGCTTTCGCTGCGATTTGTTCAAAAATCGGTGCAACTAAGTCATAAGCTTCTTTTTGTCCGCCTGGCATCATTGAAGGGCCTTCTAGAGCACCTTTTTCACCACCGGAAACCCCAGTACCAATAAAGTTGATACCTGAGTTCGCTAATTCTTCATTACGACGAATCGTATCTTTGAAGAAGGTATTTCCTCCATCAATCAAGATATCGCCTTTATCTAAATGTGGTAACAATGATTGAATCGTCGCATCTGTTGCAGGTCCTGCTTGCACCATCAACATGATGCGGCGAGGTTTCTCGATTGAATCAACGAATTCCTCGATTGAAAATGTTGCTTTTAAGTTGCGATCAGGATGTTCTGCTGCCACCGCTTCAGTTTTTGATCCAGTCCGATTGTACAAAGCCACTGAGTAGCCGCGGCTTTCGATATTCAAGGCTAGATTTTTCCCCATCACGGCCATACCTACGACGCCGAATTGTTGTTTTGACATATTTATCCTCCTAGTTCATGTTGATGTACTTATTCTTCCATAAGAAAAATAAGGTGGATTCTCACCACGTCTAACATTCTACGAATCACGCACACGCATAAAGTAGAACTGTCATCCTAATTACTCAATACGTTTCTCATTATATCCTAAGAAAGTGAGAATGGAAAATGAATCGTATTTTTTTGTGAAAAGCTTTGGTAAAATCGTGCAGCCTTATATGTCCTGCCGAATTTTTCCCAAGAAAAAAACCTCAAGACTCCATGGTTAGTCTTGAGGTTTTGACTTTCTCTATTAAAAAAGTGTTTATGCTTCTTTAGACATAACATCTTTTCCATCATAGTAGCCACAGTTGGCACATACGTGATGGCTCTTCTTCATTTCGCCACAGTTCGGACATTCGTTTAATCCTTTAATGGTCAATTTGTAGTGAGTACGACGTTTGTTCTTTTTAGCTTTTGATGTTTTTCTAGCTGGTACTGCCATTGGGTGTCACACCTCCTTGTAAAATGAAGTATCATTTACTGATACATTTTATTCCAATCTTACTTGTCATCCTCTGATTCATTGAACAGCTCGGATAATTTCGCAAGACGAGGATCAATTGTTTCAGCGGGTTCCTTTTTCTGCAAATACTCTTCTTCGCTTACGACTTCCCAATCGTTGCCTTTCGGTAGGTCTGTTGCGTGAAGTTCTTCTTCAGAAAAGACTTGCATCGGAATCGCCAATAAAATGTTATCTTCGATAGAATCTGTTAAGTCGATCGTATCATTGTCTAAGACAAGGATCTCTTCGTCTCGTTCTTCTTCCATTGAAGACCATTGCTCCCTTGTCATGAATACTTCGTCCACTGAAAGATCAAGTGGCAGATCAACTGGTTTTAAGGAGCGGGCTGAAGGAACAGTTACAATAGTTTTCAACCGATAATGTAAAATATATTCATTTTTTCCGACAGACAAGATTCCTTCTACAGTAACCGGAGCTACGGCTAAGACCTCATTGTCACGGGTTGTCAATGCGTCATTCACATCGATCGTTTCTGAAAAATTTAGTGCTTCTTCTTTATAGCGGCGCAATTCGCCAATCGACCATTTCATTATTCATCACCTCTAAGCAACAATCGCTATTATACAGGTGTAAAAATTCTTTGTCAATGAAATTTTCTTGACACCTTTAATGACTTTACAGACTCACCTAACTTTTGCTTGGTAAGACTAAAGTAATTCTAAATTACTTTCTAAATCCCAAACGATTTTAACAAGCGGTGGCATGTAAAGTCAGTCAGATAAAAGCGTTATGGTGCGATTTTATAGATTTTGTTTTCTATCAAAAGCGGACTGCTGCGAACGTCACTCACAAAAAGTGTGTGGCAAATGATATGCCACACACAGAGTTTCAATCAGTATCGTTACATTGTAACAACCACTTTTTAAATCAAGCTTTAGATTGCTGTTGTTTGTCCACGGTAGACGATTCCACGACGAGGGTCAACGGTAACTAATTCACCATCAACAACTGTTGAAGTAGCATCTTTCGCGCCAACAACTACAGGGATATCTTGAGCGATCCCAACAACGGCAGCATGTGAAGTTAACCCGCCATCTTCAACGATCAAAGCAGATGCTTTTTCGATTGCAGGCATATATTCTTTATCTGTTGTAGGAACAACTAGAACCATGCCGTCTTTCGCGTTTTTGATTGCTTCTTCAGCTGATTTAGCAACAACTGCATGAGCAACTACTGTTGATTCGCCAATACCTTGTGCTTGTAATAGTTTAGAACCGATCATTTGAACTTTCATAACGTTGGTTGTTCCACGTTCACCAACTGGTACACCAGCAGTGATCAAGATCAAGTCGCCTTCTTTAGCAAAGCCTAAGTCAACTGCTTTTTGAGCAGCTAAGTCGAACATATCATCTGTTGTTGTTGGTTTTTCAGCAACAGTTGGGTATACACCCCAGTTAACCATCAAGCTACGTTTTGTATTTTCGTCAAATGTTACAGCCAAGATGTCAGCATCTGGACGGTATTTAGAGATCATACGAGCAGTATGGCCTGATTCAGTTGCTGCAACGATTGTTTTAACGCCTAAGTTTTTCGCAGCGCGAGCTACAGATAAACCGATTGTTTCAGTTACGTTTGATTTGTCGAATTCGTTGATTTGGAATGAACCTAATTCTGACAATGCAGATTCAGCTTCCATATCGATACGAGCCATTGTGCCTACAGCTTCTACTGGGTATTTACCGTTAGCAGATTCACCAGAAAGCATTGTAGCGTCTGTTCCGTCAAATACAGCGTTGGCAACGTCAGATGCTTCCGCACGTGTTGGACGTGGGTTTTCTTGCATTGATTCTAACATTTGAGTCGCTGTGATAACTGGTTTACCAGCGTAGTTACATTTCTTGATGATGCGTTTTTGAACCATAGGAACTAGTTCAGGCGCGATTTCAACACCCATGTCCCCACGAGCAATCATGATACCATCTGAAACTTTGATGATTTCGTCGATGTTATCGATTCCTTCTTGTGATTCGATTTTAGGGAAGATATGCACGTGTGTCATATTTTTTTCTTCAAGGATTTCACGGATTTCAAGAACGTCTTGTGCTTTACGAACAAAACTTGCTGCGATAAAGTTGATGTCGTTGTCTAAACCGAAACGGATATCGTCAGCATCTTTTTCAGTGATACCAGGTAAGTTGATTGAGATACCAGGAGCGTTAACACCTTTACGAGAACCTAGCATACCAGCATTTTTAACCAACATGATCAATTCGCGGTTTGCTTCGTCTTTGTCAACGATCTCCATGTCGATCAAACCATCATCGAATAAGATATGTCCGCCGATATGAGCATCGTCGAATAAACCTGGGTAAGTTACAGCGATTTTTTCTTTGGTTCCTTTTAATTCAGAATCCATTGAAATGCGTGTTTCGTCGCCTACGTTAAATTCGATATAGCCAGCACGACCGTAGTCTGCTTCTGTAGTATCTTGAACAGTTGTACGGATTTCAGCACCTTTAGTGTCTAAAAGAATACCGACATCTTTACCAGTTTTTTCGACTGCTTCACGAACCATGTTCATACGTGTTAGTTGTTCTTCGTGGTCTCCGTGTGAGAAGTTGAAACGGAACACGTTAGCACCAGCTTCAATTAATTGAGAAATTGTTTCTACTGTGTTACTTGCTGGTCCTAATGTACTAACGATTTTGGTTTTTTTCATTACGTAATACGCTCCATTCTTGATTGTCTATAATATATAGTCTGCACTATTATTAACGAGATTAAAATGAGATTTGGTTGTTCAAATCATATAAAGTTAAATCAGGTTTATGTTTGTTGTTTTCCAATGTATCAACGATGTCGGCTGCAGTGACTTCATTGTTTTCCATACCGATACATAATCCGCCTTTACCAGCTAACAATAAATCTACGGCATATGAACCGAATTTGCTTGCTAAAACACGGTCGCGTGCGCTTGGTGAACCACCGCGGACAACGTGACCCAATACACTGACACGTGTATGGAAGTCGCCGTATTCGGCTAATTTATCAGCGAATTCATTTCCGCCCATAACGCCTTCAGCAAGGATGATCAAGCAATGTTTCTTCCCGCGGTCGCGGCCTGCTTGAATTTTCTTCGCAATTCTTTCCATATCGAATTCATGTTCAGGGATGACGATTTCATCGGCACCGCCGGCAACACCAGACCATAAAGCGATATCGCCTGCGTTACGACCCATTACTTCGATAACAAAGGTACGAACATGTGATGTTGCAGTATCGCGAATGCGGTCGACAGATTCTAAGACAGTGTTGATTGCTGTATCAAAGCCTACAGTAAAATCTGTTCCTGGAATATCATTATCAATCGTTCCTGGGATTCCGACAGCTGGATAGCCGTGTTTTGTCAATGCCATCGCACCATGGTAAGAACCATCGCCGCCGATGACTACTAATCCTTCGATACCAAATTTTTTCAATTGTTCGATCCCTTTTAATTGCCCTTCTTCAGTAGCAAATTCTGGGTAACGAGCTGAATATAAGAACGTACCGCCTCGTTGGATCTTGTCACCGACATCTGCAACGTCTAAACGACGAATGTCGCCAGCAACTAAACCAGCGAAACCATAATTGATGCCATAAACTTCCATGCCTTCAAAAATCGCTTTACGAACAACTGCACGAATAGCAGCGTTCATTCCTGGAGCGTCTCCTCCACTTGTTAAAATACCAATGCGTTTCATTTTCTCACCTCATAAATATTTTCAAAAAAACAGACATCGTCTAATTCATGGTACATTCTACCAAAAAACATCCCAAAAGTCTTGGGATGTCCACGGGAAAAACCCGTATTTTGAAAAAAGTTTTTGAAAGTTACAAGAAATCATCTTATTACGACGTTTTGTTCGCCTAATATGTCACTTAAAGCATTTAACAAGGTGTCATTAACCCTCACCCAAAACTTTTTATCCAGCACAATCTTTCGCCGACTTTTCTCATAATAGATCACAACTGGGATTTTTCCTGGAGATAATTGAAGTCTTTCGGCAATTCCTTGCTGAATCTCCGATGTATCCTGTTCTGCTTGAACCCGTAAAAACAATGTTTTATCACTGACCTCGTCTTCGGCCGCCTGGGCTGGAACCATCTCTTCGACTAATAATTGAATGGCTTGATCATATCGGCTGCGTTCGACCTTCCCTTGAACGAGATAGACACTTTCCAGCTCAAGATCATTGCGTAAACGCCGATATGTCTGTGGAAAGATCGTTAGCGAGATATCGCCGCTTTGATCATTTCCAGTCAAGAACGCCATTTGCTCACCTTTCTTCGTTCTGATCTCTCGGATATCCTTTAAATAGAAGAGAATCTTCCCATGATTACCAATAGTCAGCTCGGTTATCGGCTGCAAATCCTTCTGCTTCAATAATTTCGGGAAATTTTCCGTTGGATGCCCAGAAACATACAGCCCAAGATACTGTTCTTCATAATTCAAACGTTCAGCTAAGGAGTAATCCTCCGAAGAGCGTTCCTTCAAGCTCATCATATCAAGCAAGGACATACTGCCGCCGCTGTATTGGACATTTTGGATCTTTCCTTCTAATCCATCAGCCAATTCCCGCCGATTCGAATGAAGCTCATCAAATGCACCAATAAAGATCAATGGCGCGATGTATTCATTCTTCAACCAGCGCGTCTCAATCCGCAGTAAGAATTGATCCAATGATTTAAAGGCTCCTTCTTCTTTGCGAGTGGTCAGAATATCACTGACAAAATCACGCCGCATTCCCTTGATCGCATCAAGTCCAAAACGAATCAAGTCCTTTTCTACTAGGGTGAAGCTATAACTGCTGCGGTTGATGTCCGGTGCCAATAGCTTTACTCCAGCGCGATTCGCTTCAGCGATATATTCCCGCAGCTTCTTCGGATCATTTCGTACTGACTGCATCAACGCCGTGTAAAACGCACCCGGGTAATGAACCTTCATATACGCCATTTGATACCCGACAAAACTATACGCGACCGAATGTGACCGGTTAAATCCATAATTTGCGAAGCGTTCGATGTAATCGTACACTTCTTCCGCACTCTTTTGACTGTGTCCGCGACCAACCGCACCACTGACAAAATGACGTCTTTCTTCATCTAATAAGTCTTTCTTCTTTTTACTGACCGCACGGCGTAGAATGTCCGCTTCGCCTAGACTAAAGCCTGCCATCTGAGCAGCCACCTGCATGATCTGTTCTTGGTAGACGATAAACCCATAGGTCGGCGCCAAAATCTGCTGAACAGAAACGTCAGGGTAAGTCACTTGCTCCTTACCGTTTTTCCGCGCGATAAACTGATCAATGATCTGCATTGGACCCGGACGATACAGAGCATTTACTGCCACGATATCTTCAAATGATGTCGGATGAAGGTTCCGTAAAACCTTTCGAATGCCGGCAGATTCAAATTGGAAGACCCCGCTGGTTTCGCCTCGTTGGAACAAGGCCAGCGTTTCCGGATCATCTAATGGTACATTCTTTAAATCCAATTCTTCATGGTAAACTCGTCGAATGTTTTGCTGCGCATTATCAATAATCGACAGATTCCGCAATCCCAAGAAATCCATTTTCAACAAGCCGATCGCTTCAACATCGGTCATAGTAAACTGCGTCAATAGAATATCTTCGGAACCATTTTGCAATGGTACGACGCCAATCAAATTCACATCGCTGATTACCACCCCGCCTGCATGGGTGGAGACGTGCCTTGGTAAACCTTCCAAAGTCAAAGCTGTTTGGAATAGCAAATTGCTGCGCTCATCATGAGCGACTAAGCGTTTCAACGGTTCAGACTTATCGTAAGCCTCCCGTAAAGTAATCTTCAATTGACTAGGAATTGCTTTTGACCAGCGATTCGCTTCACTTTGTGATAGGCCAAAGACACGACCAACGTCCCGCAAGACCATTTTCGCAGCCATCGTACCAAACGTCGCGATTTGCGAAACATGGAAATGACCGTATTTCTCATGAACATAATGCAAGACCTGATTCCGGCGATTATCCGGAATATCCAAATCGATATCGGGCATACTGTTTCGTTCAGGATTCAAGAACCGTTCAAACAATAGATTGTATTTAATCGGATCAACGTCCGTGATACTCAGAACATAAGCAACCAGCGATCCAGCCGCCGAACCACGACCGGCACCAGAGACGATTTTGCTGCGATGAACATAATCCATCACATCCCAAACAATCAGAAAATAATCATCAAAGCCCATGTTATGAATGATCTTCAACTCACGGGTCAAGCGCTGCTTGTATTCCTCAGTTACCTCCGTAATTCGTTCCGGCAACTTTTGCCAGCAAAGCTCCTGCAAATAAGCATCGGCCGTTCGCTGTGATGGTAATGGATAATGCGGCAGCAGCTTTTGATGCAGCGGCAAGTCAAATTGGCAGCTCTCTGCCAGTCGCTGAGCGTTTGCCAAAGCTCCTTCATCCTCAAACCCAGCAGTCAATTCTTGTCTCTCAACTAAGTAATTGTCTCCCAGCTGATTGGTTAATTCTTCTCTAGGCAGTTGACTGCCGTTTTGAATGTGATTCATGACTTTGATGGCAAACGCTTGGGTCGCTTCCAAACAAGCCACTTCATGAATCGCGATTTTCGGCAGAGAATCCGGTAAAATCGAGGTTTGTGTTGCTGGAGAGATCCCTAGATAGAATTCGCCATCAATAATTTCTATGACTTTTGGTACGATCGTTTCAATCGGATCATACAAATCATCCACTGGCAAAACAGTCACTAGATTTTTTGCATCTATTTTATAGTCTTTTAACGACAGCGGTTTTTCCGCCATCATGCGGGTACTAGACAAGCGCATTAATTCTTGGTATCCGGCGACATTTTGGGCATAAAACAAAATTTTCTCAGTCGCTTCCTCCGCATAAAAATCCAACTCCAAGCCGATGATGCCGATCATTTGATTTTTTTGACACGCTTGAAAAAATTCTACCGCGCCATATAAAACATTCTCATCAGTAATTGCGATAGCCGAGTAGCCACGCGCCTTCGCTGATTCCACATATTCTTTAATCGTTAAGGTGCTTTTCAATAATGAATAGGAAGTTTTCGTATAAAGTTGTGGTAAATTCATGATATCCTCCTACTTCGTAATATGGTATTTATTTTTCTCTTAGGAAAAATAAGTTTGATGCTCAGCACGTATATCATTCCGCTACAATTTACGGTTTCATATTACTGCGAAAAGCGGAACTGACATCCTACTTCGTAATATGGTATTTATTTTTCTCTTAGGAAAAATAAGTTTGATGCTCAGCACGTATATCATTCCGCTATAATTTACGGTTTTATATTACTGCAAAAAGCGGAACTGACATCCTACTTCGTAATTATGTATATAATTTATCTGAGTGTATTGTATCCTATCACTCAGCTAGTTCACTCGTAAAGTCTGAATTTTTCTCAATTGAAAAATACAAAAGAGTTGCGTCTGCCGACCGTTCTGCTAGTTAAACTGTCTATTGATATAGTTATAATTTGCCCGGTACGTTCACTCAAAATCCTATCAAAAGAATAGCTGACAAAACTTGCAGGACTTTTCTTTACATTTTCAAAAAAAATGCTAAACTGTACCTAAATAATGTTGCGAAAAGAGGTGCTCTTGATGAAATATATAGTGACACTATTTTGGGCTTTCGCAATTGGACAAGCCGTTTGTTATTTAGGCGGTGCCTTGCAAAGTGGTACTTATAACTTCGAATTATCTACGATTATTTCACTAATTGTTGGAGTTATCGCGATTATCGCGGTGCGTTTTATCTCACCAAAAAAAGCCGAAGCATAGACAAAACCAGTTACTTTATTGTAACTGGTTTTTTGTTTTTTTCATAGCTTGAAACTGCAACCTAAATAAGGTCAATTCGATTCATGAGAAACCTTAGTACTTTAAAAGAATAGAAACTTCCTTCAATAGTATCCTTACACCTTTTATGCTACAACATTTCCGAGATCTTAGCTCTATTTGATATTAAGCATGACATAATTAAAAGACTGTCCGATTATTAGACAGCCTTACAAATCCAACAATTCTAGATCTTCGTTTTCGTCAACAGCAGCTTCCGGAAATTAAACGTACTCAAAATAATATTCCCAAAGACACAAGCACTGGTTACTAGGAATACGGCCGGATAGCCCATCGTATGCGCAACAGTCGAACCGAGCATCGGTCCGATGACTTGTCCAAAGTTATTAAACATTTGATTATAACTGAAAATACGACTAACACCTTCTGGCGGACTAATTTTACTAATGAGTGTATTGATCGACGGCATCAAGGCGCCGGTCGAGAAGCCTAGGAAGAAACGCAGCAGACCCAATTGAAACGGAGTTTTTACAAAGGCCATCGGAATGAAACAAAACAGTGATAAGACCAAACCTGCTAATAGAACCTTATGATTGCCGATCCGGTCACCGATTTTTCCTAATGTCGGTGAAGAAGCAATCGCCGAAACTCCTGCGATTGAAACAATAAAACCGCTGATGACTAAAGCATTGCTGCTGGAACCGCTCAAATCACGGATATAAAGCGTCAGGATTGGACTAATACTCGTCACACCCACTTGCAGAATCAGCGAGCTAATGAATAATCCAACTAAAATCGGCATATAGTTGATTCGTTTACGCAGTTCGGCCATGCTGATCACATCTTGTTTCTCGATTGGTTCGAAATCTTCCTTCACCATAAAGAAGGTTAAAAATGTACAAATCAATAAAATAATTCCAGTGATGATGAAGACATTTCGCAACCCGAACCATTGAGCCAGCAGTCCGCCGATCAACGGACCAATCAAGTTTCCGGCAACCCCGCCAGTAGCAAGCGTACCTAACGCCCACCCGCTTTTTTGTTTCGGTGCCTGTGAGGCTATCAGCGCCGTCGCATTTGGCATGTAACCTGACAAAACACCGGTCATGAACCGCATGATCAATAACCAATAGACATTCGGGACAAATGCCAGCGACCCCATCGTAATCGTCATACCGGCGGCCGCACGAATCATCATCAGCCTTCGTCCTTTTCGATCCGCGAGATTTCCCCACAATGGCGAAACGATCGCGGCTGCAAAGGCAGTCACAGAGATTGCCAGCCCTGAAAATAATTCTACCTGAGATTTAGGTGTCCCCAACTGTTCAATGTAGACTGGCAAAAAAGGCATCACCAAACTGAAGCTCGCGCCAGTAAAAAAACAACCGATCCATGAAATCAATAGATTTCTGCGCCAATTGATTTTCATCTCCCTTAATCCCCTTTCAACAACAATTCTTATCTATATACTATAGCAGAATCTATCAGAAAAAACTTTTGAGTGCCCTCAGATAGTATGAATAATCTCTAAAATTTTCATCTTTTTTAGGCGCTACAGTTGCGTTTTTTGATGATTATGCTAGACTGAAACAAATCGAAATGAGGAGTTTCTATGAAAAAATTAATCGCCATTGATTTGGATGGAACAACACTGAATCAAGATTCAAAAATTACTGATAAAACAGCAAAAACTTTGCGCCGAGCGGTTGAAGATGGCCATTCTGTAGTGATTGCTACTGGACGCCCTTACCGCATGAGCAAAAACTTTTATCAAGAATTACAATTGACGACGCCGATGATTAATTTTAACGGCGCGCTTGTCCACCTTCCCGGGAAGGTGTGGGCAGGAGAAGAAGAAACATCGTTTAATCGCAAAATCGTGTTTGATTTGATGGCGGAAAAGAAAAATCTGAAATTGGATTTTATCGCCGCAGAAAATCGCGAAACCTTTTTTATTGATGATTTGAATTTCTTTGATCAACATTTCTTCTCTAGTGACTTTGCCACCGATGAAAATTTGTTGACCGTTAATACATTACGGACAAATCCAACTTCGGTCTTATTGCGCAGCCAGCCTGAAAATGTCGGCAGTGTTTCTGAAGAATTGAAACAGCAATTTGGACAAGAAGTAGAAGTCAATACATGGGGCGGACCTAATCCGATCCTAGAAGTTGTCGCAAAAGGGATCCAAAAAGCCCACGGGCTAAAACGGGTTATCGATAATTTTAATCTAAAAAGTGAAGATATCATCGCGTTCGGTGACGAACATAACGATGTTGACATGCTGAAATTTGCCGGTTGGGGTGTTGCGATGGCGAATGGGACTGATCAAGTAAAATCAGTTGCCAACGACATCACTGAAAAGACGAATACCGAAGACGGTATGGCGGATTATCTAACCAAATATCTAGACTTATAGAAAGCTGCGGGTTTGAATCAACTTGATTCTCCCACAGCTTTTTTTCATTTCCCTGCTAAATCCAACGTCTTCTCTGCAAAACGCTGGCCAAATATCTCAAACATCGCTTTTGATTCTTCAAAATGATTTCCTACCGCATCCAATGCCACAGGACCATGATGAATAAATGGCTGACCAAAAGCCGAACCGCCCGAATAAACCAGCATCCCCTTCACCAGCAAGATACCCAACATAGAAAGAATCGCACTATCACTTCCGCCTTGAGCGTAATGTGCCGTCGCAAATCCGCCGCCCAATTTACCAGCCAATGAAAGATCACCGCTTTCTTCTAACAACCATTGCGTGATACGCCAATGACTCGTCGCCATATACGTTGGTGAACCAAAAACTATTCCCGTGCACTCAGATAAAAACGCCTTATCCATCGGTTCATCTACCGAGAAGAGATGCACCTCACCACCAGCACGCTCCATTCCCTTTGCGATAACCTCCGCCATTTCTTTCGTCTGCCCAGTCTTACTAAAGTAAATGATCGCTAATTTCATTTGCCCCGCTCCTTTAGCTCTTTTCTTTGATAGTACGCCTTTGTAAGTAGAAATTTCAATAGGAAATAAATATGGTGTTTTCCCATTAATTTTGCCTGCAAAAAAGGCGATCGTTTTAACCGATCGCCTCAATACTGCTTACATACAGTTCACTCTAAATCTCTTTTATAAAATTGACAACTCTCTAACCAAAAAAAAGAAGCTCGAAAGCTTCTCTTATTTCACTACCGTATATTCATCAATTGTTTTACCATCTTTATCTTTCAACACGAGCCAGCCATTAGTCCCAGCATAATATAGAAAAATACCGATCTCGTTGACACTCTTTAAAACAATATCTTCCGTTGTTGTAAAATCTGAAATCTTATCCGCATGATCCGCACGTAATTTTTCCGTTAGTCGCGCACTGAATCCGATCGATCCGTCCTTGTTCAACGGCATTTCCTGTTTCAGTTTCGCACCAGCCTTCAGAACCATTTCGTTGCGTTTCTGCCAGATAACCTCACCTTTTGAATCGTTGTAATCAATATAGAACGGGATCTCACTGACCTGCTTGTTCCAGCGATGCTGAGCCTTCGCAGGTTTTGCTTTAACCTTTTCATTCTCATAACCAAACGTGGCTAGAATCTCAAACAACTCTTTCTGATAATTTTCTACTACTGGAAAATAATTCGCAGCAATTTTTTGCGACTCAAATAACCCGCTTGTTTTCAGCGCGTTATCTTGCCAAACATTCAACATTTGCTGCGCCAAAATCTGTCCCTCAATGTCCCACGGTACACTGATCGTCACTAGACTATCGGCTTCTTTCAAGACCTTCTTATCGATTTTTTGACCGTAGTCAATCGCCTGTGCTTCCCGACCCTTGAAGTACAGCAAAAGTTCATCCTCAGTTAACACTGGGATCTTTTTCAACTCCCGATAGATCGCAATTGCTCCCTGATCGTCAAACTGAATCGTCGTTCTCTTTTTATCTATTTCAACCGCTAATTTAATCATCGTTTTCCCCTCGACTCTTTTTTTCTTAAGCTTATAGAAAAAGCATTTTAGAGTCGAATAATATGTCTCAAATGATTGAATTTGCGCGTTAAAGTATTCTTTCTTCAAGAATAACCATCCAGTTCATTCCTCACCAAATAGACCACTACTGTAGCGGATCAAAAGATTGCTAGATAAAAGGAGTAATAATCATAGGTCCAGCTCATACCAACGTTGGATTTTTGATGAGATGGAAACCTCTGTTTATTCTCGTTTTCTGATACGATCCAGTAGCCGCCAGCGTTTTCTTTTCGTTTCAGGCGGAGAAGCAGTGATTCTAGGCGGTTCTACTCGGCCTTCCTTCAATTTTTCTGTCAAAACAAGTGTTGCTGGTTCTTCGGTGTCATCGATTTGAACGTTTTCCAATGTGTATTCATCTGGCAGGCAAGCCGTGATCACTGTCATTGCCTGACTTTCCGTCATTTTTCGCAGATTGATCCCTTCTGGTAATCTGACTCTTTGAATCAAGCTGCCCGGTTCTGGAATTTCCATAGTGATTTTTAAGTCTTCCGGAATCCGTACATTTTGTAGTTCTTTTATCATCTGCACAGGGGCTTGTTCCTGTGTACTTGGTTTTTCTGGTGCTATTTCAACAACCGCTTTTTTCGGGCTTGATTGACTATCATCAAAAATCGTCGTTTCGATCTTTTCAATTAATTTCGCATGACGCAACTTTTTAAATAAGCCCACGCCATCTTTTTCGAACAACGTTAGTTTCGTCAGTTTGCTTAAGGATGTTTTGATTTCTTCCGCGGATTTCGTTGTATCAAAATCCTTCAAGCGCAAATACTGCTTTCTTCCGTTGCTTTTTTCAAATTCTGCCTCTAAAGTTTTCATTTTCTCATTCCTTTCATCTTAAATTTCTTATCGATCATTCTCCGTTGTTCGTCGTCATGAGCCGACTAACCCTGCCAACGGTTCTTTGATAAATTGTGTATATAATGTTTTCAGCTTCTCAGCGATATAAGTTTTAGCGGGAAATAATTTGATTAGCAATAAACGCCATTCTTTCTTCTCGAAATATTCCGCGAAGAAAATATAATAGCGGCGCAAAGCAGCGTTTGATCGGGTTCTTAAAAAGATATGTTGAACCAAGTTCGCCAGCATGTAAGAAAAGTCCTCTTCGCACAATTCTTCTCTCACTTGAAGCGCTACCAACATTTCGATCGCGCCATTGCCGTCATTGGTTGTTCGATAATAATTTTTGATTCTCTTTTCTAGCGTTTTGCGCTTTAGATTAAATAGCTGTCTGCGGCTTAATCCGTGATCCTCCACGTGTATCCCTCCCTTATTTGATTTTATTTAACGTAACTTTTGCTCATCATGATAATACAAAGCAGCTTTCTGTTTATGTCAAAAATATCCATCACTTTGTAACCGTTCCCAAGACAAACATAAACTACTGGATTCAAAAGTGCTACTTCAGCTTTTTTAAAATAATTTAAAAATAGTAATCGTTCTTTATTAATAAAGCTAGAGTCCGTATAAAATAATTTTTATTGGCCATTAAAAACGCTAGATAATTTGTCAGATTGTCGTAAAATGAACGTCTCTTTTATGTTTAATTGACCACTAATACAATTGGACCTTTAATCAAAAAATCCTCCGTTCAATGAACGAAGGATTTCCTGTTTATTCAATGATTTTTTTTACTTTAAAGGCTTCGGTATTTTCTGAAGGTTCTTCTTGATCAGCTAAATCGAACAAGATAAGAGGCTCATCCCCATCACCCTCAACGATCACTAGTTTCCCCCGCGGATCGCGCTTGTCTTTGACGATTTGCGCTTCTTTGATCAATTCCTTCGGATCACGCTTTGCGGCGATCGCATTGCCCAAATTAAAGAACACTGTTTCTTCCATCTTCATCCACTCCTCAAGAACTTTGTACCTAAGTATAGCAGAAATAGTGGTAAAACGTTCAGTACGAGAATCTGAGAGTCAATTCCATTCAAAAATATTTTACTTCTTTTTTAAATGGAGAGTCAGAAAATAAAATAAGCTAAAATGGGCACAAAAAAAGACGTGGTCGAAACCACGTCAAACGGTTGATAAATAAGGAAGGTACAGGATTTGAACCTGCGCACCACATTACTGCGGCTCGCCGGATTTCGAGTCCGGTGCATTACCACTCTGCCAACCTTCCGCACCATTTATCTTACCTTTTTTCTTTAAAATGTCAAGATTTTATAATGAGTCTAATACAGACGTGTCATCTTCTTGCAAAACAGTGTTGATCGTACGGTCGATCAAATGAACAATCTCATCTTGAGTCGGCTCAATGATGCCAGAAGACATCAACGTTGCGATCCCAGTAACAACGATCCACGTTCCTACATGCAAAGCGTTGATTTTATTTTCAGACAGCTTGCTGTATTTAGGATGTTTTACGATCAATTGATGGAAGTAATTGTAAGAAAAGTCATGCATTTTTTTCCCGCCGCCGTATTCTTGAACATATAGGGCGTTATAAAGATTGCTTTGTTCTTTCGCGAAGTACACATAGCTCAAGCCCAAATCAATAATCGTATCACCTGTGCGAACTTCTGGGAAAATATCGTAATACAGGTGATTGCAGATTTCATCTAACAACGCATTCTTTAGATCACTCATGTTTTTAAACTCTAAATAAATCGGTTGCGTACTGATCCCCATTTTTTTGGCGATATTACGTGCTGTAAATCCAGAAAAACCTTCATTTTCCACAACTTCATAGGCAGCCTTTAGAATCTGGTCTTTAGTATAAACTTTTCTTCTCATTTTAATTCCTCCCAGAATGTTATTATTTTTCCCGTCATTTTATTTTAATCAAAAACCGATTAGTTTTGCAACCCTTATGCAAGATGTTATCTAAATTTACGGAAATTTTTTTCGATTATGCGTCTTCCCCTTGTATTTTTTTCTTACAAAGGGAGTGGAACCGTTTTATTATTTTTGTAATATTTAACTTATTTCATTAAAAAACAAAAGAGCCGTTATACATTTGGAGGCATTTTTGTTTCTTTAAGCTAAAATTGGAATCTTCTAAAAAAAAATTCGTTGTTACTTTATTATACTTTCTCTGAGGTTCAGTGACAATCCTTATTCTTTTTCTTGTCTAATTTATTTATTTTATCTACTATAGTAAGGGAATAGAAAAAGGTGGTTAACTTGATGGAACAGCAAAATTACGCGCAACTTGTTTTAAATACCTGCTTAAAAGCCGGAAAAATTATGATGGAAGCCGGCTCAGAAGTCTATCGGGTAGAAGATACAATGAAACGAATCGCCTTGAATGCAGGGCTTGATGATATCCAAACGTATGTAACAGCAACGGGCTTAATCGTAGGCTTCCCTTCTGAACAAAACAGTCAGGTGATCCAAATTACTCCGCAATCAATTAATCTGGAAAAAGTGACCGCAGTCAATCAGGGCTCGCGGCAATTCGCTGACGGTGAACTTTCTCTACCAGATTTTTACCTCTATTTGGAAGAAGTAGATCATGCTACACCGGATTTTCCTTACATCTGGAAAATTATTGCAGCGGGTGTTGTCAGCAGCACCCTAATGATCATTTTAAACGGTACATGGTTTGATTTCATACCGACATTTATTATTGGAATCATCGGCTTTGCCGTTCATACTTTTTTCGGCAACAATTTGCATATGAAATTTCTAAATGATTTTGTGGCGGCCCTAGTGATTGGCTGTTTATCCTTATTGGCTGTTTCTTCCTCAGTCGCCCGCGATGTGAATAGTCTGATTATCGGCTCGATCATGCCGTTAGTGCCGGGATTAGCTATCACAAACGCTTTTCGTGATATTATGGCCGGTCATTTAATCAGCGGTGTCGCCCGCGGTACCGAGGCCCTGTTTATCGCCGGTGCGATTGGCGGCGGAATAATCGTTGCTTTTAATTTCTTTTAATCAACTGGCGGACAGCCAAAATACCGTAGGAGGTCGCTCATGAACTTTATCGTCAATTTTTTATTCAGTATGTTTAGTACTATTGCTTTCAGTGTCATTACCAATATTCCCCGCCGCGCATTCTTAGCCTGCGGCTTCACTGGAGCTGCTGGCTGGATGACTTTTTGGATTTTACAAACCTATTTTCATCAAAATATCGGAATTTCCAACTTTTTAGGGGCATTAATGATTGGTCTTATTAGTATCTTTTTTTCTAAGGTCATGCATATGCCGGTAATTGTATTTAATGTGCCCAGTTTGGTCCCGCTCGTCCCTGGAGGACCTGCATACATGGCGGTACGTCACATGATGAACCAGCAATTTACAGAGTCGATGGAGAAAGTCGTTACTGTCTTGGTCACTTCCGGTGCTATCGCGATTGGTTTTATGTTTTCAAATCTAATCGAACGCGCGCTAAAACGGACCCGTTCTAATTTTCAGCCAAAATAGGCAATCAATAAACAGGAGGTCTCATCCTGTTTATTTACCGGTTAACTATGTAAGCGCAACCAACAAAATTCTAAAAATATTTTAAATTTCACAGAATATTTACAAATTACAACCTCAGACCTATGCATTTTGTGAATTTATCCTATATACTTCACTTTAGAAAGACAAAGGAGATGAATCCAATGAGTGTTGTTCAATCCAGAAGATTATTAAATATTATTTCGCTAATGGGTATTGCCCTAACTGTCAGCTTGACCATCTACTTCTATCGTTTAGGGGTATTTAATGATATAAACTCGTTGCAACAACTAGTCGGCAGCTCTCCAATCGCCGGACCGCTCATCTTTGTTTTCATCCAGATCATCCAAGTGGTGATCCCAATCATTCCAGGCGGCATCAGTCTTGCAGCCGGGGTATTAATTTTCGGACCCTATTGGGGCTTTGTTTACAACTATGTTGGAATCGTCATCGGCTCTTTGATTCTTTTCTTGATGGGTCGGCACTACGGCAAACCGTTTATTATGCATCTGGTCAGTGATAAGGTATATCAAAAATATAGCCATTGGCTTGATAATCAATCTCGTTTTGAAAAAATGTTTGCTTTAGCAATTTTCCTTCCAGTAGCACCAGACGATGCCCTTTGTTTAATGGCAAGTCTGACAAATATGTCATTTAAAAAATATAGCGCAATCATCTTTTTAGCAAAACCCGCATCGATTTTCTTATACAGCTGGGCTTTACTACAAGGTGGCAGCTTATTATCACACCTACTCGTCCACTAATAAATTAGTGGACTTTTTTTGTCAGTCCAACTTTTCACAGTTTACTTAGTTCAAACTAAATATTTACTAATTGCACCTAATCAACAATAATGATGTTTAGTTGGATGATATGCGTTGGGTGGATAAAACTTATTTTTCACGAACTTCGAAAAATAATTCCCTTAAAACGACCTAGCTGCGTGTTCCGCTTTTCGCAATTTATTTTTTATCGGAACATTTATTTAGAATATCCCGATTACTTAACCGCGTGAACTGTCTAGCGGAATCGTATGCGTGGCGAAATACTTGGTCATTTTTCGTGCTTTCCGAGAAATGACTTTCTTATTATGAGTTAGCTGTCAGTCCAACTTTTCGCAATTTACTTAGTTCAAACTAAATATTTACTAATTGCACCTAATCAACAATAATGATGTTTAGTTGGATGATATGCGTTGGGAGGATAAAACTTATTTTTCGCGAACTTCGAAAAATAATTCCCTTAAAACGACCTAGCTGCGTGTTCCGCTTTTCGCAATTTAATTTTTATCGGAACATTTATTTAGAATGTCCCGATTACTTAACCGCGTGAATTGTTTAGCGGAATTGTATACGTGGCGAAATACTTGGTCATTTTTCGTGCTTTCCGAAAAATGGTTTTTTTTATGAACTGGACGTCAATCCAACTTTTCATAGTTTACTATATACGAGCGTGTGATTTAGGAGTATTCTAATGATTCAAAGCATAAGCTAGTTTTAGAGCCTAGACTTGGTCAATGGTGAATTCTTTTTTGGTTTTATTGAATATGAAGGACCGGCCTTATGATAAACTAACTTTGTGGCTTGCTTTGATCTAAAAAATATTCTTTTTTTATTTTCAGGAGGAACTATGACTTACATTCGACGACGAATCGCGCATTTTTTCAGCACGTTTTCTTTATATAATTTTTTATTGCTGGCCTTTGGTCTCCCATTTCTAACGGAGGGACTCTTTTTATTTCTACGGCAAAGCTTTTTGAATAATCTCTATCATCCGCCTTACTTATTTTTATTTTTAGCCTTGATCTTTCTTTATGGAAATTTGTTTAGTCAAGTTCAGGCGAATGAAAAAGCCTTCGAGAACTTTTCTCTAAAAGCCGCTTTCGTTAGTTTTGCTTATTGGCTGCTTTTATCACCAATTTTTTTCTTTCGTTTTTATCAAATGCTGCTGGCTTGGCAGCCGCTTCCGGCGAATATGCTTTCCTTTTTATTTCTCTATCGTTGGAAAATTTTGCCAATCATTCTTTTATTTTATGTGATTGTTCTGTATTTTCTTTATCGGGCCATTTTAGTGCCTAAATATCTCAAAAAGGGCAACTCCTTGAAACAGAGCATTCAACTTAGCTGGCAGCAGTCCAAAAAGAACCCCGTTAAACAGCTCGGTATCTTTTTCTTGATCCCGCTAATCTTTTTAGTGACCAGCTTATTGATAAAAGTTGGCTTCATAGGACTGACCCAGCTATTGTCTAGGCAGAGTACCGCGATGATTCTCTTGCTGCTCTACCGGGTGCTGCAAAATATTGTCTGGGCGCTCTTTTTTCTCTACTTGGCTGCTTCTGATAAAAAAGCGGTCGTTGAGGATGATCGACCAAAAACAACGTTCATCTGGATGGGTTTAATGGTTGTTGCCTGTTTGAGTCTTTATTCTTTACACTATGCGCACGCATTTCATGTACAGAAAGCAAATACGCAGTTGACGATTTCACACCGCGGTGTTTCCAATCAGAATGGTGTCCAAAATTCAATCGAGGTCTTACGAAAGACGAGTGAAACGTTCCACCCCGACCTCGTTGAGATGGATGTACAAGAAACAGCCGATCATCAATTAGTCGTGATGCACGATGAAGATCTTAATGCTCTCGCTGACAAAAATCTTCGCATTGATGAAACGACTTGGAAGGATTTAAAGAACCTCACGTTAAAGGAAAACGGTCATTCCAGCAAAATCCCTTTGTTCGCGGATTATCTAGCTGCTGCGAATCAATTGAATCAAAAATTGCTGATCGAGCTAAAGGTTACCGCCAAAACCAAGGCGACGATTGTTCAAGGCTTGCTCCCTTTGAGTGATCAATTAGCAAATCATCAGTTGCAAAGTATGGATCTAGATACAGCCAATCAAATGAAGAAACTTTTCCCGATGTTAAAAGTCGGCTACATTCTCCCCTTTGACTTATTAGGAGCTCCAAGAACCTCGCTAGATTTCGTCAATATCGAGGCCCGAACCGCCAGCGGCGATCTGATTCAAGTGTTGCAGCACAGAAAACAAGCCGTTTATGCTTGGCCAATCAATACGAAGCAGCAAGCGGCTGCTTATCGATTTCTACAGGTAAAAGGCATTTTATCTGATGATTTAGCTGTCATTTCGGCTCCGTCAGATGATATAAAAGCCCGAACCGCCAGCATCCTGCAATTCGATTAAAAAAAATACCGTAAACAATCTCCTTCGTGGAAGACTGTTTACGGTATTTTTAATTATTATCGATCCAATAAACGTTCATAGGTGAATCCGGTCATGGAATATCTAAGGAGCAGAAGTGCCACTAATAATAGAAATGCTCCGATTGAGATCACAACCCAGCCGCCGAAAACTAAAATACCTGTAAATTGACCGACGAGCAGCAAAGCCAACGGCAAGATCAGAAAGGCCGCTTTTTGTTGCGATTCTTCGATCGTGGTGGATTTTGCCGAGCCTTTAACGATCAACACGATCGAGATAATCGTGATTGCGGGAACGATCAGCAGCATGACCCACAACCAGTTGATACTTAATGGAAGCAGTATCCCTTTAAACAGATACACTTCGACTTCAACGACAATGACGGTTAAAAGAAACGAGACGTAGGTCACTAATATACCTACAAGAAAAGAGGCATACACTTTTGCTCGAAAGATCTCTCGAATTGATAACGGTGAATAAAATAGCGTTTCAAGCGTGCGTTTTTCCTTCTCACCGACAAACGAACTGGCAGCCATGACACTGGAGGTCATGATTGGAATAATCAAAAAGAAAATTGGGATGACATTGTTGATCATTAATGACAATAAATCCACTATCAACTGCTCCGGTTCTAACTTTTGAAAGTCCGGTAAAATGCGAGCCATTTCGGTAAAAGACGAGGAGTCGGTTGGACTCAATAAAACAGTGAGTAGCATAATCGTAGGAAAAACGACAGAAAAAAGCAACGGCAGAATCGTCAATACTGAAAAGTAGCGCTTGTTTTCCGTAATCCCCCGAATATCTTTTAACATAATAGCTTTTTGCCGACTATTAAACATACGTCTCCCCTCCTTCTAATAACGCAAAATAAATATCTTCCAAGGAATAATCCGTCGGTGTAACTTGCGAAATATTTCCTCCCTGCTGAACGATTTCTTTTACTAAAACCGGAATCTCAGACTTTTCTTGCAGCGATAATTCATAGGTATCCTCGCTGATTTGTTTACTATCAATCGTTTGCGGCATAAAATCCGTTTCAATAGTTAGTTTATAACTATTAAAGGTTCGCTTTCTCAATTGCTCTAAACTGCCTAAAGCCAATAACTTTCCGTTATCCATCAAGCCATACTCATTACAAATCTCTTGCGCGTACCTTAACTGATGTGTGCACAGAAAAATCGTTGTTCCTTCTTCTTTTGACAATTCCAGTAAAAGTTCATTCACGCTTTTCGTGCTTTCAGGATCAAGTCCACTCGTCGGTTCATCAAGAAAAAGCAGCTTTGGGCTATGGATCAATGTTCTAGCCAAGGAAAGTCGCTGCCTCATCCCTGTTGAATAGCTCTTCAATTTTACTTGCGCCGCATCAGACAATCCAAGCTTTTCCAAAAGCTGCATACCCTTCGCTTCACTATCCGATTTGCTCATTCCAAAAAGCTGACCAAAGAACGACAGATTATCAATCCCCGTTAAATGATCATACATCCCCGCGTGCTCGGTTAACACCCCGGTCAATTGGTGAAGTTTTTCAGCCTCCTTAGCCGGATTCAAATTTAGGACACTCATTTCTCCTCCCGTTGGATTCAAAATGCCGGTTAATAATTTGATTGTCGTCGTTTTCCCGGCGCCATTCGGACCTAAAAACCCAAAGATCGTTCCTTGAGGCACGACCAAACTAATCGTATCCAACGCTTTCTTACCTTCAGGGTACGTTTTTTCTAACTGTTCAATTTCAATTACATTCATCTATAATCCCTCACTTCTATCGATCGACAAATTGATTCGACCACTCTGATTCATTTTTCCTTCATTTTCATTGTATTTCTTCTATTTAAAAGGTTCAATGGACTTCTTGTTAACTTTGAGACTTATAAGTCACCTGACACGATACCTTTGCTAGTTAGAGGTAAAATGACTCTATTTTTCCAAATACACGAGAAATAGGCTGATCGCCGCTTCGCATACGATTCTGTTAAACTTTTTTTATTTATCTATCTTAAAAATTTATTCTTCCTTGAACCATACATACTGCAAAAACCGAAACTCGCAGCTAGTTCTTTTTAATGAAAGCCTTTTTCCGAAGAAAAAGGCTTTGAATTTTCACTACGCATATCATTGCACTAAACATCTCGAACAATAAGTCCACTATCAGTATGAAACAGATTGTCTCACCAGTTATTCTGCAAAAAGTGCAACTGACAGCTAGCTCCCAAAAATGAATCTATTTTTCCAAATACACGAAAAATAGGCTGATTGTCGCTTCGCATACGATTCTGCTAAACCATTTTATTTATATACCTATCTTAAAAAATTTATTCTTCCTTGAGCCATACACACTGCAAAAAGCAGAACTCGCAAAAAAAGATTCGGACCTTAATGGTAAGATCCGAATCTAGTTCCTGTCAAAATAAACATTTCACATACTTATCAAAAATTACGCTGTACATTCAATCTCGGCACATGCTAATACATTCTCATATTTTACTAATAAACGATTTTGAAGTTCAATTACAGCGGCGCGATCAGATGGATCACACGTCACAACGTTGATTAATACGGTATTATTGTAAAGTTGTTCAACCACACCGATTACTTCTTTTTCAATTCCGATTGCTCGGCATTCATAAGCAAGACCAATTTCAATAGTTTCCATAATAAATCCCCCTTTATTTCTACGTTCTTATAATAACATAATGAGAGAAATATGGAAACGTTTTTTGTTAGTTTTTTTGCTTTGATATCAAGGTAAATGTCGTAATTGTTAGAAAATTCGCAAAACACAAACATAAACAACTGTGGTTATTTTTAATCCGCTGTTCATTTTCTATTTATCTTTATTTGTTTAAAACCGATTTCATTAACCTTTCAATATGTTTTTTATCATTAATTTTGATTAGCTCTAAATTAATTTTACTATACCAATTAAAAAAAGAGCCCTCGCCATGCGAGAGCTCTTTTGTGATTTTATAAACGATTATTCAATTCTTTTGCTAAATCTTCAAATCCTGGTTTTCCAAGTAAAGCGAACATGTTTTTCTTGTGGGTTATACCATATCCCCTGATTTTCCTAAGTAAAGAATAGCTTAATGTCAACATTCCTACTGAACAAGTCCCCTTCCTAGATTACACCGATTTTACATTCACTATCACCAGTACTATCACCAGCAAATGACTAACTTTCCTGAATTACAGATAAAAAAATTTCGGAATAAAAAGTTCACATCGTACTTCTCTTTTTTAAATTACTGTTGTGTCATACACATATGTAATATGACCTTTTAATCCAGCTATCCCACGAAAGAATTTTTTGTCCTCTTGCTTCATCCAAACTTCTCGCCAAAGAAAAAAATTCTCTCTTGAGACTTCTATTTTTTCAATTTTTCCTTCACGTAAATCTTTGATTTGTTGCTCATATGATTCCATACATTTCACCTCGGATGTATTATAGCAGATCTCTTAATAATTTGTTCCCCTTCTTTATTTTACAATACAAGTGCAACACGATGTGTTTCCCTAGTCTTTCTAATATAATTAAAACAAGGATTTTTCAGAGACGAAGGAGGAGCGATCATGGGAACATACAGACATTTATCAATTAAGGAAAGAGAACTAATCTACCTTTATAACGGTATGGGCTTTTCAGTCCGCCGCACTGCAATACTGTTGAAACGAAGTCCGTCCACTATTTCAAGAGAGTTACGACGGCATACTGAGAGAAGATACTATTCTCCTCACTTCTCTCAAAATAGTTATAAGAAGAATCGTAGTCGCTGCGGTAGGAAAAGATTGTTAGCTAATCCGTCTCTAAGAAAAATCATCGAACCTTTATTTCTGATACGTCAATGGTCTCCGGAACAAATAGTGCATCGTCTAAAACACGAAGATATCAACGTTCAGGTGAGCTACAATACCATTTACCGAGCTATTTATCACGGACTGTTTAATAGCACTCTTTCCCGTGATAGTAAAGGTGCTATTCGCAAATTGCGTCATCAGGGAAAGCAACGAAAAACCAAAGATTTTGAAGAAACTCGTGGGCATCTTCCTATTTCTCATGCAATACATGAACGTCCATCTGAAGCTGAATTGCGCTCTGAATTAGGACATTGGGAAATAGACACTGTGCATGGAAAAAAGGGAAAGAATTGCCTAGTGACTTTAGTAGATCGCAAATCGCGTTTTTTATTGGCGGGAAGAACTATGAATAAATCAGCAGCAGCTATTTACTCGTCTTTGGACAGTTTACTAGTCTCGTTAAATCCAATGAACTTGAAAAGCATTACTTCCGATAGAGGTTCTGAATTTGCATTACATTCAGACATTACTAAAAAACATTCGGTTGAGTTCTATTTTTCTGATCCTTACTCGCCATGGCAAAGAGGAACAAACGAGAATACAAATGGATTGATTCGTGAGTACTTGCCTAAGAGAAAAGATATAGGAGACTATACAGACGAGTTTATAGAGCAATTCGTTGACAAAATGAATCTTAGACCTAGAAAATGTTTAGGCTGGAAAACACCATATGAAGTCTTTTATGATAAAGTGTTGCACTTAATTTGATAATTCCTCTTTACGAGCCGAACACATGTTCGTATAATGATCTTACTTTTAATAATAAGGAGTGGTTCATATGAAAACAGTTAAAGAAATAGTATCTAGTAAAGGAATTACCCTTTTAAGCCCCTATCCAGGAGGCGGACGTTTTAAATGGACCTATAATAATTTAGACTTCCTTGTCATCGCCACTGATATTTACAATGAAGAACACGTTTCGGTTTCTCACTCAGATCGGTCAATAAAACCAACAAAACAACAAATGTCCGATCTTGTAAATATATTTTTTAGACCATTTGAGGATGTACATTTATACATGAAGGATGATGGAGACGATCTTTTAGTTAGCAATTGCTACCACATCTATCGGAAACACAACGAAATTTCAGGAACATTTGTAATGAATCCTAAAAATAGGAAAAAGTAGTTCCAAAAAAGAGGTGATCTAATTGATTTATGATGAAGAGTCAGCAACCAAACTTTTTCTAGAAGCAAAAAAAGTTTATGAGGACCGGAACATGCTTAAATGGATCGGATTTTATCTGTCCGACCAAACAGCAGCAATCAATAAGGATGTAACCGAGCGGTCTAAGGTCAATAATCAAAAACCGTTAATGCAAAGCGAAGAAATCGAAAAGGTCTTAAACGAAGCTAGACTAAAAAGCAAACCTGTCTCTGTTCAGTTAGAAGCCCTCAATGAAAATGCACAGTATTATGATGATGTTATAGGAATGATTCGAGGTTATGATGAGTTGGGAATTTACATAGGTGATCAAAAAGTATATTACGATGAAATTAGAAATGTTGAGGTTTACAACTGGAAAAAATGGAGTGAACTGAAATGAATCCTATCTTCTCTTATCATCTAGGATTGATAACATTCGATCGTCTCCAAGTCTTATTGTGGGATTTCGGTCCTAACGCTATAGATGAAATCGGAGAACGATGCTTTGCTTTCTACTGCAGCAAAGCCAACGGGCTTCATAATTTTGATTACTACATACTAAAATATGGGAGTGGTTTAAATGATAAGTATGAATGGTATTGTGAGTAGCGTAAAGATTCTAAAGTATTCGGAACGTCCCCTCGTCTATTTTAAGCTTGATGATAGTAACTGTTTAATTGCTGGTCACTCGTTGAACTTCCTTGCAGATGTAGAGGATGGGATGCGGATCGCTGTTGCTGGGGAGTACAATAGTAGGAAACAGTTCGTGGTGAAGAAATATGCGGTGATTGGCAAGACGAAGATTATGATGGAGTTTGAAATGATGAGAGCCTGATTTTTCGGGCTTTTTTGTATTTTTTTAACTAAAATAGTTGACTCAAAATACTATGCATAGTATAATATGAATATAGAAAGAGAGGTGAAAAAGTGAAGCATAGAAAAAAGAGAACTCAAAAATTAGAAGTTGGCATCGAAATCAACCTTCTAATAATCAAGTTCTCAATCAAGTTTAGCTGGGGAGATTAACTCCCCCAGCTTCTATGTTCATTATACCATGAGAAAAGAATGGAAATGGAAAAATCTCACCATCACTTTAGAAAAAATTAAGCCTGATTGGAAAGTTGCTATTGCTTGGATTATTTTTCTAGCATTGATAGTGTGGTTAATTTGGTTCAGGTAAGGAGTTGATATTTATGGGAGAAACGAATAAGCAAACGGAGGCTAATAAGCGCTGGGCTGAGAAGAACAAAGAACATGCTAAATATCTTAGTGATCGCTCTCGGTCCCGCTCATTCATCAAAAAACAGGCTACATTTGACGATTTAGCGGAATTAGAGGGGTTGATTGAACAACGTAAAAAAGACCTTAGCTCTCGCTAGGGTCTTTTTTTGCTATAATAGTTTTGATTTAGAAAGGAGAAACTATTAATGTCAATACATTTATCTACGCCATTTTGCCCTCGATGTTCGCGCGAAAATAAAATTTCACTTTTATCTGGAGATGCATTTGGTTCAGTCACACTCGATATGAAATGTACAAACGGGCACAAATTAGAAATGTACCTGTCAATCCCGAAGTTCGCTTTACTATTTGAAAACGGTTTGTCTGCTTTCAATGACAGTTATTACTTTGAAGCGTTTACTTGCTTTTACTCGGCGTTAGAGTCTTTTAGAGAAGAATTCGTAGCGGTACATTCCTATTTTGAATTAAATAAATCCATAGAAGAATCAGTTAAATTCGCACATTCTCTCGCCTATTCTGAGAGAATCATCGGGGCTTTTAACTTAGCTTATTACTCCTACTTTAATGAGATTGTACCTAAAAGCGGCGCTAAGTATCTATCTACAAACGATGTCACTCTACGGAATGGTATCTTTCACGCTGGAAAAATTCCAACATCATCTGAAGTTTTTAAAATAGGGGAAAGGATATATAAGTTCATTTCCCTTACTTATTTAACCTATGTCATCAAGTCAGAAAGGGCAGTTTTTCCTATGCCACGAATAGCCCGCTTTGAGGCGCAGAAACAGAACCAATGGGCACAAAGTGTTACGAGTTCAGAAGAAGAGTATCGATCAATCTACGGGTTAGGTCATCCAAAATATGGAATATATAATATGATAACGGGTATTCCCTTAAACACACATTGGAACAATGAAGTGGCTGAAAGTGACATTCCCAACTTTAACGACGCTCTAAAACAAAATAGAAAGTACACGAAGGATACTTTTTTTATACACAAAGATCATACCGATCTCTAATTTTGTCATACTCAATATCAATTTCTTCAAGTTTTGCAGGGTGTACTTGAATACTATGTCCAGAGCTCCAAAAAACAATTTCTTTATTTTCATCTAATTTTTTAGCATTTCAATAAACTCTTTTACTGTAAAATCTTCCATAAAATCGCCTCAATTGGATGGTTATTTAGTAATCCAATTATAGCACGTATTTCGTGAGGAATCATGAGCTCATCTGTATCAAATTTTAATATTTAGCGTCCCTTCTCTAAAAGAGGATGTACTTTTTATGTACCCCGCAGGACTCGAACCCGCATCTTCCGATATGAACCGGAGTATTCTACCAATTGAACTAAGGGTACTTTAAATGAGTATTATTATTTTTTAAACGTGTTACAATAAAGAAATAGAACGTCAGATCTTCCCCACAGTCCACTTCCCCAAGTAACTGTATCTGACGTTCCCTTTTTTTATGGGCGAGTGACTTCCCAATAGAGTAGATGTTACCTAGAAACCGATTTCTTTGCAAATGATACACTCATGTTTCTAAGTTCCACAAAAAAACAACCAGCTCAGCAGAGAGGGCCGACTGGTTGCCGATCAAGATGAAACTTAGTTATGAAAAAGAAGTAAGTTCTGGCAAAACTTACACATTCATAATAGCTCTTTTGTTAATATCTTGCAAGCGCATTCTAATACTGAAATCCTTTAATATGCGCAGGATTAATTCCAACATCCTTCGCTTTGCCCATTTCTTGAATTTCCTTCAATACAATAGGCGCATCTGTATTGTTGAATCCTTCCCCTTTAACGCGAACGTCATAGGTTCCATAAGAGTTCGCTTCTGCATACGTCTGCTGGTCTAATAGCACATCCTTCAAGAAATTGCGCACGTGGCCTTCCATCTTCTTGCTTTGCTCATCATTCAAATTCCGTGCCTCGATCTTGATTATAGGTTTGTCTCCATCAACGATCGCAATGTTTTGCTGCATGTAGCCTGGATAGTATGTTTTAAGCTCTTGCTTCAAACGATTGACCGCATTCTCATACTTCCATTTTGAATCGCAAGTGATAACCAGCGTATAGACTTTGTTCGGCTGCAACACACGTTTCACTTGGTCACGAAGCAACGTCCAGGCGTATTTCGTTTGAATACGCTGAACCATTTTTACCGCCTGATCTTTGGTGACATTATCGATCGCAATACCATTCTTATTTCCAGAAGGTTGAGGCTTAGGTGCTGGTGCTGGACTTGGATTCGGTTTAGGCGTGGACTTCAACCGATAGGCATAAAAATAAGGACACCCAGCCATTACCCATCGTTGATCATGATTGGCAATAATTGTTGTATCCTTCCATCCTGTGCATTCTATCCAATTTTGATTATCTAGTGCAATCCCTGTGTGACCGCCGGCACCGGCAGAGTATCCTTTTTGTCCCCAGATGATGATATCTCCGCGTTGCATCGGAAAGTCACTGTTCTCGGCGATTTTTTCATATCCTAACTTCGTAAGGTAATCGTGCAACGTTTCGGTACTCGGAATATATCCATAATCAAAACCGCCTGATTCACGTAAAATACGATAGACAGACCCCGAACAATCACAAGTGCCGTCCGTATAATATCGCGAGCCATACATGCTGTAGCTGCAGTTGTTTACGAAACGCTGAACAACAGCTAAACCCGTTTCAATATTAATGGCCATTATTTTTCCTCCTTCTTTTCTTCGATCTCTTTCGGTTGAGGCTGCAAACCGACTTTTTTATCATCGGATTTTTCGTAAGCTTCTTTTGCTTTTTTCATATCCATGTTATTGGTCCTCCTTTTCATCATGTGTTCCTCTAATTTGCAAAAAAGCATCTTTAATTTGATCTGGAAAATTAATGAACACTGAAATGTTTTCTAAGAAGCTAATGCCTTCGTTAGCTAGATAAAACATAATGACGATCTCACGAAGCGGAATCGAGCTACCGATCACCTTTTCTACTTCCACTGCTACTGCAATAACTACAAAGATCAATACCTTTCGAATCAATCCAATAAATCCGATTCTGCTACTGATTTCTTTCAAATTCCATGCTTTTAATAATCCAGTTAAGTAATCCACAATTACCAAATATACCAACGCGTGCAAAATTGCATCCATCCCTCCAAGCCAACTAACCATTACACCGCCCAACACCCCTGTTACAATAGATGCTGCATTTAAATATTTTTCCAAAATAAATTCCCCCTTCCAATCAAAATAAAAAGCACACTCGAAAGTGTGCTACTCTGCTAATTCTGGTAAATCCATATCCAGTAAGATTTCTCTCACTTGTTCGCGGATCAGACCAGGTACTTGTTCGATTGTCTTTTTGCCTTTGATAATCAACGTCGCGTAGACCACTGCCATTGTATTCACCTCTTTTCTGAGCAAATAAAAAGCAATCTTAATCCGCAATGTCTGCATCCAAGATCGCTTGTACTTCTTTTCTAATTGTCTTTGGTACTTCCTCAATAGTTTTCAGACCTTTCTGAATCAAGTTGACGTAAATATTTGCCATCTATCTTACCTCCTTGTCTGAAGGAACTAGCATTTCATATACTTCAGCTAATGCTAACTGAGTGTCCGTCATTTGAGCTGCTTGTTCTTCAGCCTTCACTTTAAGAACTTCATTCTCTTCCTGAACTGCCTGAGTGAGCGTTTCAATCAGTTCCAATTTCTCTGCATAATTCTGAGTAACTACTTCTTGCCATCTATTCTTAGAAAAATTGAAGAATTGTGACTGTGGATTTTCTAAATTTTGAATCGGCACATCTTCCACAAACGGAATAGAAGTTGGAAAATCATCTGCAACCTCGTGTTCCTCGTAACCTACTGGATATAGGACCTTATAAATAGTTTTCATTTCTTTCCTCCTATAATTTATTCTTCGCAAAGTACATAGCAGAGCCAGCATAATATTTATTTGCTTCCAACCCCCATAATGCTGTTACTTTACCTGAAGCATCAATAGTCAGTGCCTTATCAAAAGTAACATCTACCTGAATAGATCCGGATGGAACTATATCTGCTTCTAAAGAATCGATAAGGTTCCCGCCAGAGGCAATATCCGTACTTCTACACTGGAAGTTAAAATTGACTAAAATCCAATCTCCGTATCGTTTAAATCTAACTATTCCAGATTGAATAGACGAATCTGTTTGGCTAGTATGATCAAATACAATTTCTCCTTTTTGGGACAGCACGTTTCTCCCATTAACCTGAAGTCCGTTCGCAAAATTCTTGATCCCCAATACTGTTTCATTTTCAGTCATAGATACGAACTTATCTTTCGTCCATTTAGCGATTGCCTGAAAGACTCGAAGTGGAGTCATCGTTTTAGTATTGTCTTCGCCTGCTTCTGCCTCTTCTTGAGCTGCTAAATTTTCTATGTGATTGGCAGCTATCATTAACTTAATTAATAGATTTGCAGAAACTTTAATTTTAAATTCGAGCTTGGTGTAATCTAGAGAAGCTTGCGAAACTGCTACTCCGTCTGATGCTTCTGTAAAAAGAAGTGCACTTAAAAAACCACGATCACTTATCATGTTTTTGATCGTCGCTCTATCAGCATATTCTCTTACTAACTCCTGAATTTTCGCAGTGTCATTAACCGACTCCTCGGTTTCTAAAACACCAGCTGAATCATACGTTTTGAAAGTTAATCTATTTCTGCGGAGTCCTGTTCCTACACCATCCACTGTATTTTTAATATAACTAACACTATTTTTTATAAATTCTATTTTCTCGCTATCATCAGTTAATCCAACTGTTTCAAATAATTCTGGAATAGTTCTATCGACTATTTCAACCAGATTCCAGTTTGGTTGAATTTGTGACATATAGTCTGAGTTTGTGTTCCCAACATTTAGCGTTACACCATCCTTTGTCATTGCTTGATCATAGTGAACTTGACCTGGTTCGCTACCTGTTAACGGAGCCATAAATGTTGAATTTGTCGAAAAGCGAATAATATTAGGATTTTCAACGACTGATCCTGTAATCTTTTCTTTGAAATCAGCAGTAATTAAAATCTCAGCTTCTTCTTTCCCAATTAACTGATAGATCACGTTTGCGGAGCTTTCTTGTTTAGTGAACACATCGTGTTCTTCGATCGATTTTAGGATTTCCATTTGTATTTCTTGTATTGTCTTCGTGTCTTTCGAAAGTTTATCAAGTTTGAGAACCAAGTCATTGTACATTTGATAAATGTTTTGATACTGAGATTCTTTTGCTTGAAGAAATACTTTAAATCTCTCTTCAAAATTAATAGATTGATCTCCAAATCTTTTTTCGAAGTCAGATAGCAATTGGTCTAAAAGCCTTATATACAATGTCACTTGACCCTGATCTATATCGGCATTTTTCAGTACATCAACTGTGAAATCTTGGAAAGTAACTCTGCTACCATCAGCATCAGTTAATTGAAAATAAGCTCTTTTAAACTCTTTTAGAACACTAAAATTTTCTTTAGTGAATGTATAACGAATGATACCTTTTTGACCATCAATGATCTCAGGAACACCATCTGTATATTCGCCTTTGGAGTTTGTTCCAACAAAAATCAGATCTTGATTTGAAAAAATGGAGTATGGTGTCTTTCCATCTGATTGAAGTAATTCAACATCAATAGTCGTTAATCCTCCATCCCCTAATCGCCCAACCACTCTTTGTTTTCGATAAGGACTCGCCTTATTTTCAGTCAATACTAATTTTATATTACTCAATATTCCACCTCCCTATTTAGCTAAGTAGATCCCTGTCCCTAAATAATAAGTATTCCCTTTCAATCCCCATACAGTACTCACCGCCTGAGTTTGAGCATCAACAAGCAATTCCCCAGACCCTGTTAACGAAATATGTGAACTAAAATCTATAGCAAGAGTTTCTGGTAATTTATTGATTATATTTTCCTTAGGTTTTAACCCAGCATCTTTAGTTTGTAAGCTGCAATGGACCAAAACAAAATCGCCAGTCCGGATAAATCTTATTTGTCCACCTTTGATTGCAGGGTCAGTATTATTTGTCCAATCAACAATCACATACCCTTTGTAATTTCCTTCATTCAATTCATAATTAACATTTGAACCATTCGAACTAAAGCTGCAGAGTGAAAATGTGTAGACCTTATCACCCTGATTAAGATCACCATTTACCAGTGAGGATACCCACTCGAGGTTTACCTGATTGTTTGTCCAAGTATATAAATCTGTTGCTGGATCATTTTCAAGGTCCGGAACCACTTCTTGAGTCAAATCAATTCGTAAAACGATGTATCCACTCGAATTTGCGGGAACTGTTATTGTCTGAGTTTCCTTTAAATAAATAAATCGCCCTTGCACTAACGCGCAACCTGCGGCGACTGTAATCTTCAAACCACTTTTCGATAGTCTTAATTCTTGTTCATATCCTTTAATAACATAATTTCTTCGCTGAGCTAGTGAATGATACAGTTTTGCATCATTCGCAGCACTAACTTTCACATTGTCAAATTGAAATCCATCAACATTATCTGCCAAATCTATCACTCCTAATCTTCATCAAAATAATCACTCACCCTACTTCGAATATTCCCGAAGGTAAGTTTGATTGATTTACTACTGCTGCTTATTTTCCAAGCACTTAATACAGATTTATAAAGCTTGTTATTTACTGTCACATCGAAGAGCAATCCAGTTTGCAGATCTCCTATATCGAAATTCTTTGTATCCAGAATAATACTGACATTGATTTCATGACTATAAGCGTTTCCTTTTAGTTCTGAGTTTGCTACTTCTTCATAAGTTGGCTTGTCCTCTTGCTCGGTATCGTAAATTGATACGATACTAACCGTAGGCTTTACGATGCCAACATTCGTCTTGTCAGTTGTCAACTCATTTTGCTCATCTAAGTAATAGGTTGAAAGAATTCTTGGATTCTCTATGTCAGTCATCTTTTTGTCTACGATCAGTAACATATTTTCATTCCCGTTACCCGGTTTTTTGATGAAAACATTCCAATCATAAAACTCACTTGAATTATCCTTAATTTGTTTCGTTGTATCGATCCGTTTGATACTTGAAAAGATTTTACCCTCTCGAATATCTTCGAAGGTCCATTTAATGTTGTATTTTTTAAATGCGTTTCGTAGGTAGCTATTCAGTTTTCTCGATGTAACTTCAGTTGCCTGATAACTATGATTCGTATTGGTTACTGTATTCACAGATAAAATCTCAGAAAGGTTCTTTGTCGGATCACTCAAGAGATACTTTTCTATCAGTCGCTTGAAATGCTCCTCAAAACTCGGACCAGTAGTTTTACAAGTCGGGAAACTACTATCTCCAAGTGCTTGTGCTAAATCTCTACATCTTATTTTGATATCTTCTTGTGAATCAATTACACCGAAATATAGGACTCTTCCGCTCTCGATATCTTTTGCTAAGAGAAAATCGCCTTTCTCAATTTGTACATACTTATTCAAATCAAATTCACTTACCCAATTTGAAGAAATCTCATCAATTCCAAAATCAAAGTCCTCGCTAATATATTCTTCTTCGTACTTCGATAAGTCGAACCTATATAGATGTATGGACAGAATCAAAAAACATCACACTCCTCATAAACTTCTACAGAAACCTCAGCATTTGCAGTATGAAAAACGATAGATGAGTTTCCAATAGGCATGTGGACAAAATTTGTTTTTGTGTGATCCTGCTGTTGGTAAACAGAAGAAATATTCCCTTGAGAATCGTAAAGTAGTGCTGTTCGATCCTGAAAGAGACTCGATACTACTAGTGTTTGTCCTTCTTCTAAATTCAAAAAGAACCCATCGCTAGCGACGAGTTCTCCATCTTTAAATACTTCCCAATACGGATTTTTACATTCACCGGAAACCGTTACTTTTACAGGCGAACTACGATCTTTATTGCTGAAAAGATAAACTGAATCATTCGAAACATTAAAAGTTCCTGTCTTTTCATTTGCATTTTGAGTATACACGTAAGGAAAAGTGAATCCGTATATTTTCCCTCTCGTATATATTTTTTGATTACTTTGTTGAATTTCTGCTTTCTTTACTTCATACCAGGGGGTTAAATATTCAAGCGCTAAAGACTCTTTAAGCAACCTGCCAAATGAGCGTTCCGACTTAGTTAATTGTTTCAGTGCAACATTTCTGTATTTTTCTCCTGCGTCACTTGCATACTTTAATACAATAGGCGGATGCGAAAGGAATTTAACAAACTCAAGATAAATTTGATATGTTTGTTGGTGATCACGAAGACCGTAAATGATATCTGTCAAGGGCCATAATAAAATGTTGGTTTTGGGCCATTGAAATTGTAGGTAGTTTTCTCTTTATCGTTTCGTTTCTTTTCCTTTCGTTTCACTATAACTTTTCATTCGATAGGAAGGTCCTGTAATTTGAATAATTTTAGAATGATGGACCAATCGGTCCAATAAAGCATTAGTCAATTTCTTATTACCAAAAATTTCGGACCATTGAGACAGAGGAATATTCGTTGTAATAATCGTTGATTTTCTTTCGTATCGCATATTAATTAGTTGAAACAGTAAGTTAGATCCTTCTTTTGAGAAGGGGAGATACCCGACTTCATCAATAATTAATACAGAATAGCTCGCATATTTTTTGAGCATGGTATCACTTGTCCCACGTTTATGTGCCCGGATAAGTCGATTAACCAGTTCTGTACTAGTGATAAATAAACAGCTCTGCCCTCTATCAATACACTCTAAACCAATTGAAACGGCTAAATGAGTTTTTCCAACACCGCTATTTCCAATGAATAAAAGGTTGTCATACGTGTCTAAAAAGCGTAATGTCACTAAATCTTGAATTTCACTTTTTTTGATTTTGGGTTGAAAATCAAAGTTAAAATCATGAAGGCGTTTATGATAGGGAAACATTGCCCGTTTTAAAATTTTTCTTTGGGTCTCCTTTCTACGATAGCTAATTTCTTGATGTGTTAATTCAAATAAAGAATCAACTAGAGATTGTTCATTTTTAGCTACTTCATCTAAATGGGCAGGTAAAATTTCTTTGATACAGGTAAGATTTAAATCTGATAATTGATTTAATAACTGATGGTAATTTGACATATGAGCCTCCTTATAATTCATCGTAAGCATCTAAATTTTCTTCTACAAAGCGCTCCAACTCTTCGTCTTCTAAGTATTTGAAGACATCAGATCGAAGAATCTCAAGAGAGTCATCACGTTGATAATTTAAGGTTTTTTTGCTTAATGGGTGCGAGCGAATACATTGATGGCCATACCAAATGAATAGACTGTCCTTACGGACATCTAAAGTTACCTCTTTACCAATATATTTCACGGGAACAGAATACTTTGAGTTTTGATATTGGACCATGGATTCAATGGAAACTTTTCTAATTACGTGTTGGGTTCTAGAAACATATCTGACTAATTCTAAACGATTGAAAGGACGCAACACCGATTGTTCATCTATAAGAAGCTTAGAGGGATGATTATTCACTGCTTGAGAACGTTCATTATTTAAGTCATTCATAAACTCATAGACGATTCGTTTTAGCTCCTGCTCATTTTCAAACTCGTAGTTAAAGACCATTAAGCGGTTAACAGTACGAGCTAAAGCTTCAACTTTGCCTTTGGTTTGTGGACGAAAAGGGCGACAAGCAATCGGATTGAATCCAGCATCTTTAGCAAATTGACGAAATTTTTCGTTAAAAACGGTTTGACCAAATTGGCTTTTACTTCTATCAACAACTGTTTTCATATTGTCAAACCAAATTTCTTGAGGAACACCATTCCCGCAGTACTCAAACGCATTGACCAAACAATTGAAGACATTCGCTTGGGTTCGATCAAAGGTTACCTCTAAGTATTTCATGCGAGAATAGCCTAGAATATATAGAAAAAGATTGAAGTAAAAGACTTCACCATGTTTACTCACCATCTTAATATTTTCTTTCCAATCGACTTGAGCAGAAAGACCTGGCGTCGTTTCAATTCGAATGGTTGCCTTTTTTACACGCTTTTCTCGATAGTTCCGACAATATCGTTTGACGGTGGTATAGCCACCTTGATATCCTTTTTTCTTAATAAAATAATAAATTGAAGAAGCGGAACAGCTTAACTCCATTTTATCTTTAATAATTTCTTCAAAACCGCTTAATAAAAGAGGAGCAGAAGATTGTCTCTTTTTGATCTGTTCTACTTCCCCTTTAGTTCCAGCTTCATAGTAACGCTTGACTGTTCGGTAATCACAATTATATTGCTTGGCCATGGCTGCATAGTTAGGTTGAATATCGTTCATAATGTGTCGTAAGACTCCTTCTAAGACATCTTTTCGCATGAGTCACTCTCCTTGAATGGTTTCATGAAAAAGAATATCAGATTTTAAATCTAACCTACATTTTCGATGGCCCTTTTCCTACATTTTATCGTGGCCCTTTACAAAAAGAAGAACCGTGCGTTAATAAGCTTTTAATAGAGTTTCAGAAATTCTATGAATTATTCAGGTATTAAGTTCCTTCTTGGTGAAATTTATGATGGGATGAAAACAAAACAGATCATTGATAAATTTAAACCAATTATAAAAAAAGGACTCAATCAGTTTATCTCTGAAAAGGTAAATGATAAATTAAGCGCGGCATTAAAATCATCAGTATCAGTAGATGAATTAGACACTAAATCAGAATCAAATACTACAGAAATTGACGAACCTGAAGTTATTACAACACCTGAAGAACTAGAGTCATATACTATTGTCAAGGTGGTTTTAAAAGATGTAATTCCTCTTGATCGTTTATTCTATCGTGATAATCGCAGTTACTTCAATATTTTATTAGATGATAATATTCGCAAGTGGATTCTGAGAGTACGATTCAATACTAATGGTATGAAGATTGAATTAAATGATCTTAATTGTCAAATTAAGTTAGACAAATCATCAATACTTACGTAACTCAAAAATACTTCCAAAGGTGTTCGATAATCCAGTGATTTTCTAGGAATATTATTTCGTTTAGATGTGACAGATTGAATAAAAGATTCATCTACTGAATTGAAATCCATAGATTTCAATAAACCATCTCTACGTAACAATCCGTTAGAATTCTCGTTTAGGCCTCTTTGAGACGGCGTTCCTGGATCAGCGAAATAAATGGCAATATCATTGGCATTACTGATTTGTTTCCAATTTGAAAATTCCTTTCCACAATCAAAAGTGATGGATTTGAATAGATTTTTCGGTACAGATTCAAACCAATGATTTAATTTTTTTTCAATATCAATCGCTTGTCTACCACACGGTTTCAATGTGATGATAACTTTTGATAATCGTTCAACTAAGGTAATTACAGCACTTTTATGTTTCAGACCTACGATAGTGTCACCTTCAAGGTGACCAAACTCATTTGAGAATTGGCTATAATCTTTTTCACGTTCATGAATAGAGCGGCGGAAAGCTTGTTTTCCACGCCTTTCTTGATGTCCATTCGGTTTACGCTTGCCTTTCATCGGTAAGTCAGAAGGATTAAATAGCCCCTTTTTGAACATACGATAAATGGTACGAGCAGAACAACGAATAGGAAACGCTGCACGACCAACAATCACATCGGGTGTCCATCCTTGAACAACCTTTCTTTGAATATATTCTGATTGTTCCTCGGGTAAAACAAGCGGGCGTCTACCACAGTTTGATTTGTTTTTCTTATACTGTTGATAGTATTCTAAGGCTGATTTTCCTTGCTTGAAGAATAGGTATACTTTATGGATCGTTTGTCTTGAACGATTCAAGCAATGCGCAGTTTTCGCAACAGATTGATTTATTTTGAAATAAGACTCTATCATTACAAGTTCATCCGTTGTAAGATGGGTATAGGTCATTTGTACTCACTCCTTATAATTCTTTGGTCAGAACTATTTTGAGTGTAGCACAAATGGCTTTTTTAGTTGTCTAGCTTAATTTTACAATCGGCGTGATGAAAAACACTCCGTGTTTGAACTATCTCAACCGATGGATATTTATAATTACGCCAAAGAAATAATCACAATTGTAAATAGATTTAATCAGAAGTAGAAAAGAGTGGTTTTTTATGGTTGATTGGAAAGATTTAGGAAAAAGAACCTTCGATGCAACGAAAGATATCACTGAAAAGACAGTTGATTCATTTCAAGAATGGAAAGATGATGCCGATCGAGTAGCTAAGGCAGAAGGAAAAAAAGCATTAAAAAGAGCCAAGAGAGATATTGAAAGAGCCGAGAAAGTGCAGAAAAAGGAAATTAAAAGAGGTAGAAGCAAACCGGAACATGATTATTCTTCTACTGAGAAAACATTTGAACCTTTCTCTTCTAAAGGCGTAGTTGAAGAATCGACTTATAAAAAGATTAAAAGAGTAAAGATTTCGAAAATCACTCAAGAAGAACCTAATAGAATTTCTATAAAACAAGGTAGAAAAAAAATTGACTTTTTATTGGAAAAAATTGAATTCTCCGACAAAAAAAATTCAACTGGTGGCGCATTACTCGGTGCTGCAATTGCTGGAACTGCTGGAGCTTTGATTGGCGGATCAATGAAATCAAGTCGAGTCTACGCCAACTTGTACGTTCGTACACTAGATAAAAAAAGCGTTCTTCATGTCATAAGATTTACTGCAGATCAAAAAGAAGCTGCTCAACTATTAAGACTTCAGGTAACGGAGGATTAAAATGAAAAAACTAACGATCGCATTCTTTCTCTGCTCTACCCTGCTCTTCTCAGCATGTTCGAGTGATAAGAAAGCGGATACGACTGATTCGACTAGAACTAAACTTACAACAACTAGTAGCAATGAGAAGAAAAAAGAAGTTACTTTCAATGATGGAGTCTTGGAAACTAAAGATTACAAATTAAAAGTTGTTACTTCTGAAGTTATTCAGAGTCCATCAGTTCCTAGCCCGGGACTTTATGTAACTTTTGAACTGACTAATAAATCTAAGAAGAATATTTTCCCTTACCAAATTCTTCATGATATTTCATTTAAACAAAAAACAGATACTTCACTTGTTAATATGACCGCTGAATATCATAGTTCTGACGCATTCGGTGAGGATATCGAAACGGTCAATAAAATCAACAAGCGTAGTAATGATCAAAATAATGAATTGCTACCTGGTAAGAGTATCGAAGTATTCGAAGGCTATTCATTAGAGGATAATATTCACGAAGTTCAAATGTTGCCTGATTTTGATAACCGTAAACAAAGTGAGTTTAAACCCTATATTATCAAGCTAATCGGAAATACAGATTCCGATGCCGAAGGTTCATCATCCTCACCTACAAATCAGAGCGCATCACAAGAAGAAACGTATGAACAGTTGAAGCAACGAACACTAAAATCAACACCAACTGATCGCGTGAACTGGTCCAACAAAGAATGGGAAGCATTCGGAATGGCTTTAAGCGAGAACGGTTTAGCTATGGATGATAATGGCTATATCATCACTCAAGCCCAGAAAGATCAAATTGAGGCGGAGAGACAAAAATCGGAGCAAGTAACTGAATCCCAAGGTGGTCACGGAGCACCAAAGGTTGTCACATCAGAAGCACAAGCCGTTCAAATAGCTCAGAGTCAGTTCGGTGATAATAATGGAGCATGGACGTGGGGTTGCATGTATGAGGACGAACGTGGCTATTTTGTGAAAGCTACTGATCCCAACGATGGAACCATGACACACACTGCAAAGAGTGTCTTTGTGCACTATGATGGTTCTGTTACAGAAAATTAGTTCTACCCTCCCCACCTGGCGCCGCCGGTTCGATTCCGGCTTGGGGAATAAAAATAACCGTGCGAGCACGGTAGGAAAGGATTTTTTATATGTCAAAAGATAAGAAAAACACTCAACCAAATCATCCAAAAAGAGATGAGGTAATAATTCACAAACGATATGATGGTGATCGAATATCTGAATCTCGAAAAGAAAAACGTCTTTACGAGGATCACGGTACACCCAAAAGAAACACAATTAAATATGAAACGAAAGATAGTTCAAATGATGATTTCTTCAAGAAAAAGTAAATTTACTCCTCTACAAAAACATAGAATTTTAGTGATTTCTCTAAATCAATATAGGTTATAAATGTACCTTTTTTTAATTGTTCGGCTTCCTTGTACTTTTCTATTATTTCAGACTCCGACCAATCTTTTGGATTCTCAATATTTGATGTTAATTTTAGTGCAAAATAGTCAAACTGATTATCATCTGGTACCGAATCAGCTTTTCCGGATACAACGCAGTCTCCTGCGAAAGTAAATACAGAAATTCTGACAGTACCCTCTTGATGGAAGACATCTTTATAAATTGGTAATGGATCAAGTTCCCCAATACCCCTTTTTTTTCGTATGAAGTTCAAGTATTTATTCAACCATATCTGGATGAACGGTAAAACGAATGGTGTTATGATAATAGAAACAAGAAAAAATATAATGAATACTACTAAGACATTTCCGAATATGCTTTTGTTTTGGTACTTATTCAAAATCATCAATCCGAAGAAACAATTAAGAAGTGCTAGTGTACTGAGAATAATCTTGTTTTCTTCAATTCTGTTTTTATTTGGATGTATGATATTTAATTTATACAGACAATAATAAGCTAGATAACCAGGAATTGCAGTTCCGATAATCTTAATTATGATATCCATTAAGTCTTTAGCTTCCATATTTTATACCTCTGATTGGATTATTTTTAACTCATCCAATTATACCATAGAATTAGCCTTCGGGCTTTTCTTTTAACACTTAAAACGAACGTACATTCGTATTTCACGCTGTTTTATTCGATTTTCCGAGGAAACGTGTGAAAATAATCTATTTTTTGCAGGTGTTTTCGAATTGAATACAAAATATTTCGAAAGGAAATGATTTTATGCCACCATATGAATTGATAGAAAGACTAAAAAAAGAGGTGCCAGAAGGAAAGATATACCCTATCCTTACAAAGTTTAGTTACAGTGAGGAAGAATACCAAAAAGAATTGAAAAATCAACTAGATTTAAAAAAAGATATTGAGGCTGGAAATGTGATTTCACGCCCTGTTTATACCTGGCAAGAGAAAGAACTAAAAATGGATAAGTTTTATGAAAAAGGATGGTATAAACCAAAGTTCTATACTCTTCCAAAATCAATGTTCAGGAGTGAAGATTGATGGCTTCAATAAAATCATATAACTTGAAAAACGGTGCACTACGCTACGAGGTTTTTGTTTCAAACGGTGTTGACCCAGGCACCAAGCGTCAAAATAAAATTCATAAAAAAGGTTTCAAATCTTGGGATGAAGCAGATACTTTCGCTAAGATTACCGAGGGAGAAATCGCTAAAGGAAACTATAAAAAAGATGATGTAAAGCATTTGACCATTGAGCACTTTCTAAAGACGTGGATCACTGATTACAAATTAAGTGTAAAAGAAGGTACTAGAATTGTTCATCGTGACAATATTCGGATGTATATAAACCCTTATATTGGGAAGCATCGTTTAACTACTTACTCTCGTGCGGATCATCAGAAGTTCATTAATATGCTATTCACACTTAACGGAAAAGGTAGAAGTAAGAAAGGATTATCTTTTAATACAGTTAAATTAGTAAACGCCACCCTTTCGAATGCTTATAAAAAAGCGATACAACTCGGGTACGTGAGTGAAAACCCAACTGATTTCGTCGAATTTCCTTTACCGCCGAAAAAAGAGAAGATTCCTCCACACTACACCGCGAGAGAAGTGGATTTATTTTACGAAGCTGCTAAAAAAGAAAAAGAACCATTTTGGTATCCGTTCTTCTTGTTAATCTTTGATTGTGGATTAAGAAAAGCGGAAGTGATGGCATTAAGATGGTCAGATTTTAATTTCGAAAAGAATTTTGTTGATGTACAGCGAGAACGACTCTATCGTGCAGAAGTTAAAGAAAACAAAGATGCGATCATAATTGATGACACAAAGACTCCAGCTGGCGAACGTGATCAACCAATCACACAAAGAACAAAATTTGCTCTACTCGAATTCTATAAATATTTTTATGATCTTATAGGAGTTACACCCTTACAGAAAAATAATTCTGATTATGTGTTTATCTATACCTCTAGCAGCTCAAAAGGTAAAATAGTTCGAAATCGTTCAGTGAACGGCGCTTCTGTTCGAATAGCGCGTAAAGCGGGCTTAACTCCCATTAAGGTACACGATGGCCGTCACACTTATGCGATCCGCATGAGACAGGCCGGAGTTGATCTGGACGATATAAAAGACCTTCTTGGTCATAAAGACATCTCTACAACTCAAATTTATGCTTCTGTGACTCCTGAAGTGAAGGAACGATCAGTGAAAAAATTTGAGGAATATTTAGAAGAGCAAAAGAAAAAGCACTCGTAATTGAGTGCTTTTTCAAGTTCACTATCACCTTTTCTATCACCAAAAAAGGAATGATGCAAACATGTTTCTATCACCAGTTAGTTTTCAACTAGCCAGAAACATTGATTTATAGGCGATCATTCAATTCTTTTGCTAAATCTTCAAACCCTGGTTTTCCAAGTAGGGCAAACATGTTTTTCTTGTAAGCTTCTACACCTGGTTGGTTGAATGGGTTCACACCCAATAGATAACCAGAAACACCTACTGCGATTTCGAAGAAGTACATTGCATAACCTAGTGTATAAGCATCCATTGTTGGGATGTTCAATACGAAGTTAGGAACGCCGCCATCTGTATGGGCTAATAATGTTCCTTGGTAAGCTTTAGAGTTAACAAAGTCAACATCTTTACCTTCTAAATAGCCTAAGCCATCTAAGTCAGATTCTTGTGAAGGGATCGCCACCGATTTACGAGGTTTTTCCACTTTCACGATTGTTTCAAAGATATTGCGGCGGCCTTCTTGGATGTATTGTCCAAATGAATGCAAGTCAGTTGAGAAGTTTGCGCTTGATGGGTAAATACCTTTCAAGTCTTTTCCTTCTGATTCGCCGTATAATTGTTTCCACCATTCGTTGAAGTATTGCATACCAGGTTCATAGTTGACTAAGATTTCAGTCACTTTGCCTTTACGGTATAAAATATTACGAAGTGCTGCATATTGATAGGCTTCATTTTCATCTAAGTTCTCGCTTGAGTAAGCTTCACGAGCATCAGCCGCACCTTGCATTAACGCATCAATGTCTGCGCCGCTAGCTGCGATCGGTAATAAACCAACTGCTGTAAGCACTGAGAAACGTCCGCCGACATCATCAGGAATAACAAAAGTTTCCCAACCTGCTGCATCAGCTTCAACTTTAACTGCTCCACGAGCCTTATCAGTTGTTGCGTAGATACGTTTGTTTGCTTCTGCTTCACCATATTTTTTAATTAATAGTTCTTTGAAGACACGGAATGCGATTGCTGGTTCAGTCGTTGTTCCTGATTTAGAAATTACGTTTACTGAGAAATCACGGTCGCCGATCACTTCGATCAAATCAGCAATGTATGTTGAGCTGATTGAGTTTCCTGCAAAGAATACTTGTGGTGCTTTACGATCTTCTTTATCCAATACATTGAAGAAACTTTGATGTAAGAATTCGATTGCTGCACGGGCTCCAAGGTATGAACCGCCGATTCCGATAACTACTAATACTTCAGAATCAGATTTAATTTTTTCAGCTGCTTTTTTGATGCGCGCAAATTCGTCTTTGTCATAGTTTACTGGAAGATCAACCCAGCCTAGGAAGTCGCTTCCTGCGCCAGTACCTTCGCGTAATTCTTTGTGAGCTAGAGCTACTTCAGATTTGATGTAGTCCATTTCATGCTCGCTCACAAATGGTGCTACTTTCGAATAATCGAAATGAATGTGTGCCATTGTTTTTCCTCCTTGAAAGTCACTTCATACAATCTATACTTTACGTTTCTTTTAATTTTTTTTCAAGCTTAAACCTTTTAAAAAATTAAACTACTCCTTGAGCCAACATTGCTGCTGCAACTTTTGCAAAACCAGCGATATTTGCGCCAGCCGCATAATTATCTTTTTCAGCATATTTTTCAGCTGTATCACGGCACGTTTCATAGATATTTTTCATGATATCATCGAGTTTTTCATCGACTTCTTCTTTTGTCCATGCTAGACGTTGCGAGTTTTGCGCCATTTCTAACGCTGATACTGCTACGCCGCCTGCATTAGCCGCTTTACCAGGTCCGTACAACACACCTTTTTCATGATAGATCTTGACTGCTGCTATCGTACTTGGCATATTTGCCCCTTCAGCGACAATCTTCACACCATTTTTAACAAGAATCTCAGCTTTTTTGTCGTCGATCTCATTTTGCGTCGCACAAGGTAAAGCAATGTCAGCCGCTTGTTCAAGCTCCCAAACAGATCCTTCGTGGTACTCTGCTGTTGAGCGTTCCTTCGCATATTCTGTTAAACGGGCACGACGAACCTCTTTGATATCCTTCAAAAGTTCAACATCGATGCCATCTTTATCATAAATGTAGCCATTTGAATCAGAACAAGTAATCGCAGTCGCACCAAGCGCTTGGGCCTTTTCAATCGCGTAAATAGCAACATTTCCGCTGCCTGAAACAAGTACTTTTTTACCTTCAAAAGAATCTTTGCGATCTTCTAAAAGATGCTTAACAAAATAAACTGCGCCGTATCCAGTCGCTTCTGTCCGGCCAAGACTTCCGTTGAAGCCTAATGGTTTACCTGTCAATACGCCCATGTCATACTCACGCAAGCGTTTATATTGGCCAAATAAATAGCCGATTTCACGACCGCCAACACCGATGTCTCCTGCTGGTACATCTAAGTTCGGGCCGATATGTTTTGATAGTTCGGTCATAAAGCTTTGGCAGTAGCGCATAACTTCAGAATCAGATTTTCCTTTCGGATCAAAATCTGAACCGCCTTTACCGCCGCCGATAGGAAGACCGGTCAAACTGTTTTTGAAGATTTGTTCAAAGCCTAGAAATTTTAAAATACTTAGATTTACAGTTGGGTGGAAACGTAAGCCGCCCTTATATGGTCCAATTGCTGAATTAAATTGAACGCGATACCCGCGGTTGACTTGCCAGTTGCCTGCATCGTCTTGCCAAGGTACGCGAAACTGAATCATGCGTTCTGGTTCTAGGATCATTCCTAAAATATTTTTTTCAACATATTCTGGATGTTCCTCTAGAAAAGGAATCACCGTTGGTAAAAACTCATCTACCGCTTGTAAAAATTCTTCTTGATTCGGGTCTTTGTTCACCAGTTTTTCTTGGATCTGCTCTACGTATTGTTTTACTTCCATCAAATTCCTCCTCACAGTTAATACTCATAGTTTACATCATTTTCTAATAGAAGTGAAAAAAAATTCATGCTACACTGCAAGTTGAGTGCCAATTGTTCGTATTTCACGTATGATTATACAAGCTGTAAAAGTAAAAATTTAGATAAATGAGGGTTAATTGATATGAGTAAAAAATTTGATGTGATTGTTGTTGGAGGAGGACCCGCCGGTATGATGGCGGCCATAACGGCAGCGATGAATGGCACTAAAGTTGCCTTATTTGAGAAAAATAAACGCCCAGGAAAAAAATTATTGATGACTGGCGGCGGCCGCTGCAATGTGACCAATAATCGACCTGTCGATGACTTGATTTTCCACATTCCTGGCAACGGACGCTTTTTATATAGTACATTTTCGCAATTTGATAATCAAGATGTCATGAGTTTCTTTAGTGAACGCGGTGTCGCTCTTAAGGAAGAGGATCACGGCCGGATTTTTCCTGTTTCGGATAAATCGGCTACGATCGTAAATACATTGAAAGATGAATTAGAGCAATTGAACGTGTCGCTTCATTTCAAAGAACCCATCGAAAAAATCATTAGCGATGGCGAACGTATCCAAGGTGTTCGCACAGCAGAAGGCGACTATTCAGCCAAAAGTGTTATCTTGACCACCGGCGGTATCACTTACCCATCGACTGGATCACAAGGTGACGGCTACCGTTTCGCAAAAAGTGTCGGACATCATGTTACACCTCTATATCCAACCGAATCACCGATCTTCTTAACCGATGATTTTGTCGCAGAAAAAACATTGCAAGGACTCTCCCTGCAAGACGTGACACTATCCGTTATCGATGAGAAAAACAAGACCATCGCCAGTCATGAGATGGACCTGCTCTTTACGCACTTCGGAATTTCCGGTCCGGCTGCCTTGCGGTGCTCAAGCTTTGTGAATCAGCTATTGCGAACACAACAGACTGTAACGCTAAAGCTGGATTGCTTTCCTGATAAAACCGTTAATGACCTAATGGAGGAAGTAGCAGAACTTGCAAAAACATCTACAAAACAGTTGAAAAACGCGTTGGCCGGTTTCTTACCAGAACGCTTATTGCTCTTTTTCTTAGAGAAAGTCGGTATTAGCGAACAAACTTATGGTCAGACATCAAAAGAACAGCTGGAAGAATTTGTTTCCTATTGTAAGAATTGGTCGTTAACAGCTAACAAGACCTTTGGCTTGGAAAAATCATTCGTTACCGGCGGTGGCGTTGAACTCAAAGAGGTCAATCCAAAAGATTTAGCCAGCAAAAAAATCCCCGGCTTGTATTTTGCCGGGGAGGTTCTTGATGTTAATGGGTACACTGGCGGTTATAATATCACTACCGCGTTTTGTACAGGCTATGTGGCTGGTACACATGCTGCTTACAATGCCTTCGCTTAATGTGTCAGCTCAACAAATTGTCCTCGCGTCAGTTCCACAATGGCGTTGGGGGCAATTTCCATTTGCAGCCCTCTTCTGCCTGCTGATATCGCGATTTGATCAAAATTTTCCGCTGAAGCATCCACAAAGGTCGGAAATAATTTTTTCATGCCGATCGGTGAACAGCCGCCGCGAATATAACCTGTCGTTGCTTCTAAATCTCTTAAATGCAGCATCTCAACCTTTTTATTGCCGCTGGCTTTTGCGATCTTCTTCAAATCCAACTCATGATCACTTGGGATTACCGCCACGACTGGACCTGTTTTATTCCCTACTGCAACCAACGTTTTAAAAATTCGTGCCGGTGCTATTCCAACTTGTTCAGAAACATGTCCCGCTCCTAAGTCATCCTCATTCCACGAATACTCATGCTCTGTATAAGCGATTTTCTTTTGTTCGACTAAACGAATCGCATTGGTCTTTTGAATTTTCTTCTTAGCCAAGTCAATCCCCCACTTCATTCATTTTCTAAAGTCTAGCAAAAAAATCGGAAGGAAACAAACCGGTCGTTTTGTTTGGTCTTTTTCCTTAAATGTCCTACACTTGAACTTGTAGTAGAAAGGATGTTTTCATCATGAAAAGAATTTCCAGAGGAAAGTTTGAAAAGATGCAACAATTGTCAAATGATCATGGCGTCATTGCAGCCTTAGCAATCGATCAACGGGGCTCTATGAAAAAGATGATGCAAGCCGCTGTCGGCGAGGATAAATTCTCAATGGATCAAGTCTATGAATTCAAAGAACTTGTCTCACAAGAATTGACTAAGCGAGTCAGTGCGATTCTGCTAGATGAACAATACGGCTTCAAAGGAATGAAAGCCAAAGATCCCAATTGCGGATTGATCATGTCTTATGAAAAAACTGGCTATGATGCCAACACACCTGGTCGTTTACCAGAATTGCTGCCAGAAGAATCATTGGATCGCTTATTGGCTAAGGGCGCAGATGCAGCCAAGGTCTTGGTTTATTATGATCCCGATGAAGCGCAAGAAATTTTGGATGTCAAACATGCCTTCCTAGAACGTTTAGGAACAGAAGCGTTGGCTGCTGATATTCCTGTATTCGTTGAACCAATCGTTTATGACAATAAAATCACTGACGATCACTCCCCTGAGTTTGCAAAAATCAAACCACAAAAAGTGATCGACACAATCAAAGAATTTACCAAGGATAAATACCACATCGATGTACTGAAGGTTGAAGTTCCCGTATTATTCAACTATGTTGAAGGGTTCAATAAGGGCGACGATCCTGTAGTTTATACGCAAGAAGAAGCCGCAGCTTATTTCAAAGAAGCGGGTGAAGCTGCTACTCGTCCGTTTATTTATCTAAGTGCTGGTGTTCCTGCTGATACTTTCCGTGAAGAATTAAAATTTGCTGGTGAACACGGTGCAAATTATTGCGGAATTTTAGGTGGTCGTGCAACTTGGCGTGACGGTGTTCAAGTGTACGCCGATGGGGGCAAAGACGCGTTAATCAAATGGTTAGACACGCAAGGCCGTGAAAACGTTGAAGAATTAAATGACATTTTAGCGAAATATGCGAAACCATGGTACGAAATTTACGGTGGTTTAGATAACATTGAGGTTTTTGATATCGATGTAATGGCTTAAAAAAAGGATTCCCGAAAAGTCGGGAATCCTTTTTATCTTAATACATCAATCATCAAAGCTAATTTTTCTGCATCAATCTGGGCCTCAGGATAGGACTGGCCTTCTAGGCAACCATAAGCCATACAAGAACCATCCAACGAGCCGCTGACCTGTGAGAACTTCCCGATTCTTCCTAAGGAAACGGAAACAACTGGTAACGAAACAAACGTTTGCGCCTTCATCACGATGCCCATCTGACGCAAGACATCCGCTTCATTTTGCGGCTGCACGACGATTTTCGCAATATCTGCTCCCCAATGCTCCATCAAGTTCAATCGAAAGAGAATCACAGCATCCTCCGGCGTTTCTTCAAAATTGTAATAGCTCAAAATCACTCGTACATCTAAAGCCTGCATCCATTTGATGAAGGTCGTTGATAGTTGGTCAATGATCGTGACTTCTACATCAGCTACATCAATTGCTCGTGATGAGACGGCGAATTCATTGATATGCCGGTATTGGTTTAGCGAAATCTCGATCTGTCCACCTGCCTCCGAGGTCCTCAGGCTGAAAATTAATGGAATATTTCGAATCTCATCCCGCAAGGCTAATAGAGTCGAATTTAACTTGTCATCATCTAAGACATCTTCATAATAATCCGCACGCCACTCGATCACTTCAGCAATTTTTTTGGCTTCATTTGCCTGCTCAATGATCTCATCGAAAGTCTTTCCAACAATCGGCACGCAGATTTTAGGTTTTCCTGCATCAAATCGTACCTCTCTTACCTGAACATCCATCATACGCATCCCATCCCATTTTCTTCTATTTTTTTATCGTATAAAACAAAACTTTCAAATAATTACTTTCTTCAAAATTACTGGCTGGAAAATCTGCTGGCAAACGGTAACTTTCGGCTAATTGAAAGCTCACCTCTTTTTTCTTCAAAGCTTCTTCAATCGACTGTTTGAATTTTTTGATTGGTAGATTCGCCGCGTTGGTTGAAGCGATAATCATTCCTTCATCAGAAAGAATCTCTACACTGTCTTCAATCAATCGCCCGTAATCCTTCGCCACTGAAAAAGTTTTTTTCTTATTTCGGGCAAAGCTTGGCGGGTCCAAAATGATCAAGTCATACGTTAGATTCTTCCTCGCAGCGTAACGAAAATAATCAAATGTATCCATTACGATAATTCTTTGCTGCTCTAATGACAAACCATTTACTTCAAATTGTTCTTGCGTTTTAGGCAGACTGCGCTGAGCCAAATCCACGCTAGTAGTTTCTAAAGCACCGCCATAAGCCGCAGCAACTGAAAAGGCACCGGTATAACTAAACATATTCAATACTTTTTGTCCGGCCGCAAGCCCCTCTGTTAAGCGTCCGCGAACTTCCTTTTGATCTAAAAAAACACCTGTCATATAACCTTCATCTAAGTATACGGCATATGAAACGCCATTTTCCAGTATAATTAACGGCTCTTGCGGTTTTTCTCCGGCTAGCCAGCGGCTTTCTTTCAGCTCGCTTTTAAAACGGATTTTTTCAACGACACCTTTAGCCGTTGGGAAAACGTTCAACAAACTATCCACGATCAGCTTTTGAAAGTGATAAATTGTCTGATTATACCAAGAGATAACCAAATAATCGGCATAATAATCAACCGTCACGCCGCCGAATCCATCGCCTTCTCCATTGAATAAACGAAAGGCGGTCGTCGTTTCATCTGCAAAAAAAGCTTGGCGCTGTTCAATCGCCTGCTGGAATTTCTCCATTATAAAGGCTTGATCGATCGGACGCTGTGTTTGATCCAACACCCAGCCGAATCCTTTATTTTGTTTTCCTAAATAACCTGCAGCAATATAATTATTTTTATTATCAACAAAGGTAACCCATTCTAGTGGGATTTTTTTAATTGGTTGTCGCAGATCTTCTTCCTGAATCAACGGATTCCCTTGTCGAATTCGTTTGATTCCATAATTAGTTAATTCTATTTTCACTCTTATCCCTACTTTCTTCTATAGTATATCAAAAAAAATTAGTATTTTTCGCTTATAAAGTTTTCTTTAAACCTGAATGCTCCAGTTTTGATAAGAATTGACTGGGGTGATGTAAGCGAGTAAAATGTTAACAAGTGAACATTCCGCATTTTTTCTGCGGCAGAAAGGAAGTTACTATTGAAAAAACTAAAAGCTCCTGCATTTTTAAATAAACGTCTCGGCTTTTATGCGTTACTTACATTCTTATTATGGGCGAAAAGTATCTTTGCATACTTATTTGAATTTAACTTAGGGATCGAAAGTTTGACACAGTATTTCATCCTATTTATTAATCCAATCGCATCGACGATGTTTCTATTGTCGATTGCTTTATATGTGCGGCGGTCGAAAGCCTCTTATCTTACGATGATGATCATTTATGCACTGGCAAGTTTCCTACTCTTTGCCAATGTCGTCTACTATCGTGAATTTACTGACTTTATTACCGTCAATACTTTCCTAGGTGCCGGCAAAGTAGCCAGCGGTTTAGGAGAAAGCGCGGTTCGTCTCTTCCGTCCATACGATGTTTTATATTTGATTGATATCGTGATCCTGCCTCTTCTTTTATGGCGCAAACGCATTAAAGAAGAAGAACGTCCGGTACGCGCTCGGATGGCTTTCGCCATGACTGCTCTTTCGGTCATGATTTTCTCAGGAAATCTTTTCTTAGCAGAAGCCGATCGTCCAGAATTATTGACGCGTACTTTTTCACGCGACTATTTGATCAAATACCTTGGTGTGAATGCTTTTACTGTTTATGACGGTATTCAAACATACAAAACGAACCAAGTCCGTGCGGAAGCAAGTCCGAATGATTTAAAAGAAGTCGAATCTTATGTAAAAGAACATTATGCTGCACCAAACAGTGACTACTACGGTATCGCTAAAGGGCGCAACGTCATCACGATCCATTTAGAAAGTCTGCAGCAATTTGTGATTGACTACAAACTGAAGGATGAGAATGGACAAGAACATGAAGTCACACCGTTCTTGAACAGCATTTTCCATAGCAACAGTACCTTCAGTTTCGATAATTTCTTCCACCAAGTAAAGGCCGGGAAAACTTCCGATGCTGAAACCTTGATGGAAAACTCATTGTTTGGTTTGAATCAAGGATCATTGTTCTCGCAATTAGGCGGGAAGAATACATTCCAAGCAGCTCCAGACATTTTGAAACAAACAGCCGGTTACACAAGTGCGTCTTTCCACGGAAACTCCGGCAGCTTCTGGAACCGTACTGAAACTTACAAAAATCTTGGATACGATTATTTCTTCGATTCCTCTTACTATGATGTGAACGATGAAAACTCATTCCAATATGGCTTGCACGACAAACCGTTCTTCCAGCAATCTGTGAAATATTTGGAACGTCTGCAACAGCCTTTCTATTCGAAATTTATCGCGGTATCTAACCACTATCCATATAGTGAGTTCAAGAACGACGAAGCTGGCTTCCCAATGGCCAACACAAGTGATGAAACTATCAACGGCTATTTCGCGACAGCGAACTATCTAGATAAAGCAGTGGAAGAATTCTTTAACTACCTGAAGGCTTCAGGTTTGTACGACAATTCGATCATCGTTATGTACGGTGACCACTACGGAATCTCGAACTCAAGAAACTCTGACTTAGCACCATTACTTGGCAAATCAAAAGAAACATGGTCAAACTTTGATAATGCTCAAATGCAGCGTGTACCGTATATGGTTCATGTTCCAGGTCAAGACAAAGGCGGAATCAACCACACTTATGGTGGCGAAGTTGACGCATTGCCTACCCTGCTGCATCTTTTAGGTACTGACACAAGCAAATATATTCAATTAGGCCAAGATCTATTATCTAAAGACAATGATCAAATCGTTGCCTTCCGTGATGGTGATTATGTAACGCCAGAATATACCTATTACAGTGGCAGCTTATATAGCAACAGCAATGGCATGCCGATCACTGAACCAAGTGAAACCTTGCAACATCAAGCCGAAACTTGGAAAGAAGCTGTTTCTAAGCAGTTAAGCACCTCGGATAATATCAATAACGGGGATCTGCTTCGTTTCTACTCAGCAAGCGGGTTGAAACCAATCGATGCGTCACAATTCGATTACAAAAATGGGCTTAATAAGATGGAGAAAATCGAGAATAAATTGGGCGATAAATCTACCAGCCTATTCGATCAAAACGGCAAAAAATCTACACAAGAGTTATATAAAACAGAGACCTACAAGCAATATCAAGAACAAGGTCAACAATAAATTTACATCTAACACCTGTCACGAAATTGTGATGGGTGTTTTTTTGTTTGCTCTTATTTCTTCCGATAGAATTCATACTTCTTTCAAATTAGGATTTTATACTTATTATAAGAGGTGGGAATCTATGGAACTTATTTCAACAACACTTTCATCAATCAAACGACATCGAATACAATTCTCGATTTCTTGGGTGATCTGCTTGGTTGCTCTATTTATCTTAACGAGTTTAGGTATGCTAAAACTCGTTTTGCATCAATTAGATTCCTCCAACCAAATTCAATTATTTACCAATAAAGAAGTCACACAGCTGCAGCAATATTTTTCTGATCGACTGTTTATAAGTGCTATTGGTCTTTTCGCTTTGCTGCTCCTATTCTTTGGGGTCAAAATCCATTGGCAGAAAAAAAGTGCTTCTTCTGTGAAACAGTTGATCTACTCAACAGGATTAGAATTGTTTTTAGTTTTATTGTTTGCTTCAACTTGCCTGATTTTATTATTTACACTGTTCGAGCCGATATATGAATCCATCTTACAATCCTTTTATCATCAAGGGTTGAATCAATTTAAAGAATTGCCGAATTTTGTTTTAAGCAATGGTACGAGCGGCATTGCCTACTCGATTCGTTCTTCGTTGTCCTTTGAGCTATCCTCGACAACCTTGCTTGATTTATTTTTTTGCTCTTTACTCAAAGCTGTTTCATATGTAATTTTATGCTTATGTTTGTCAATTCTCTGTTTTCGTTTACTTAATTTCATATCCAGAAGAAAGAATGCTCGTTAAACACGAACATTCTTCTTTTTATTTGTTCTTTCGTTAAACTTATTCTTGAAAGTCGATTGATCCTTCATTATACTTAGAAAGTATTCGGTTTTTACCGATATAATGAACTTATTTCTAAGGAGCGTTTATTTATAATGGAGAAATTCTTTAAATTGAAGGAACAAGGTACCAACATTTCCACTGAAGTAATGGCAGGAATTACAACATTCTTTGCAATGAGCTATATTTTATTCGTTAATCCAACTATTTTGTCAGCTTCAGGGATGCCCTTTCAAGCGGTTTTCTTAGCAACGATCATCGCCTCTGTCATCGGGACACTAGTCATGGGATTATTCGCCAACGTTCCTTATGCGCAAGCACCTGGGATGGGATTGAATGCCTTCTTCACTTATACTGTTGTATTTGGTTTAGGTTATTCTTGGCAGCAAGCTTTAGCAATGGTCTTCATTTGCGGAATTATCAATATCTTGATTACTGTTACAAAAATTCGTAAATTGATCATTCACGCAATTCCAGAAAGTATGCAGCATGCAATCGGCGGCGGGATCGGAATCTTCGTTGCCTATGTTGGGATCAAGAATGCTGGATTACTATCTTTCAGCGCGGATTCATCTGCGATCACCAGCAGTGTTGTCGAAGGCGGCAAAGCAACCAATGTCTCCATCAACAGCGGAATTGTTCCGGCATTAGCTAATTTCAATAATGCCCCAATCCTGTTAGCCATCATTGGTTTAGTTATTACAACTATTTTAGTTGTTAAGAATGTTCGCGGTGCGATCTTGATCGGTATCGTCGTTACCACATTATTAGGTATTCCTATGGGTGTCGTCCAACTTGGCGCAATTGATTGGCATGCTAATTCATTAGGCAGCTCGATTCAAGAACTTGGTACAACATTCGGCGCTGCTTTCGGTTCTGAAGGAATGGGCTCGCTATTCTCTGACTCTTCAAAATTACCGCAGGTCTTAATGACTATCTTGGCTTTCAGCTTATCTGATACCTTCGATACGATCGGAACCTTCATTGGTACTGGCCGCAGAACAGGCATCTTCTCTAAAGAAGATGAAAATGCTCTAGATAATGATTCTCGTGGATTTAAAACAAAAATGGACAAGGCATTATTCGCAGATGCGATCGCTACTTCGATCGGTGCGATTTTTGGAACTTCTAATACTACGACATATGTGGAATCAGCTGCCGGCATCGGGGCTGGCGGTCGAACTGGATTGACTTCTGTTGTCGTAGCGATTTTATTCGCATTAAGCAGTCTATTCTCACCACTAATCGCTGTTGTCCCTGCACAAGCTACTGCACCTGCATTGATCTTAGTCGGTGTTATGATGTTAGCCTCTTTTGCGGATATCAACTGGTTAGATTTAGAAGAAGCAGTCCCTGCATTCTTTGCTAGTGTCTTTATGGGACTATGCTACAGTATCTCTTACGGGATTGCAGCTGGCTTCATCTTCTATACAATTGTTAAAGTTATCAAAGGAAAAACCAAAGACGTTTCACCAATTCTTTGGATCGTTGATATTCTATTCATTTTGAACTTTATCATCTTAGCTATTCTGTAATTTATTCAAAACAAAGAAGCGTAAAACCGTCATGGTTTTACGCTTCTTTATTTTCTTCTGGCTCGATTACTTCAGGTTTGTCGGGAAACCTGACAGTAAAAGTTGTTCCCTTTTCTAATTCACTCGCGACTTCGATCGTCCCGTGATGCAAACGCACCAATTCTTCTACGATCGACAGCCCTAAACCTGACTCGCCATATTTTGTATTCTTTCGTGATGGATCAGCTTTGTAATAGCGATCCCAAATATTCTTTACTTGATCCTCTGACATACCAATCCCCGTATCAGAGATCGTGATCTCTGTAGCCTGTTCAAGCTTATTGATGGCAACAGTAATCGTTCCATCTTTAGTAAATTGGATCGCATTTTGAATCAAGTTCACCATGACTTGAACAAAACGATCATAATCGGCATATACATTGATCGGTTCATTTGTCTGCAGGACTAACTGATCCCCCGAAGCTTCTGCTTTTGCCTCTAATTGTGATAACAATGTTGAAACAGTCTCAGTTGCATTGAATTCTTGTAAAACGATACTAATCTGATTGGTTCGAATTTTTTCATAATCCAAATTCTCATTAACTAAACGGATCAAACGCGATGTCTCATTTTGCATGAGCTTAATCGCCTTTTCCTTTTGACTTTCCGGAATCGCATTGTATTGTAATCCTTCTAACAATCCATTGATCGTCGTTAGTGGCGTACGCATCTCATGGGAGGCATCTGCCATAAACTGTTTTCGTCGTTCTTCTTGTCGTTCGATTTCCTCATGAGACTCTTTTAGCGAAACGGTCATTCGATTGAAATCATCCGCCAGATCATCAAACTCATCGCGATTACGATTTGGTACGACAACGTCAAAATTCCCTGTCGCAACTTCCTTAGTAGCCGAACGCATTCGATTGATTCGCTTCACCTGCTGCGTAGCAAAGAAATAGCTGACGATGATCGCGATGATCGAAGCGATGATAAAGGCCTTAAATAAATCGGTCACGATCGAATTGACACTGGTTTCTACATTCATCGCTGGTTGACTGACCAGTAAGACACCAAAGAAAACACCATCCGTGAAAAAAGGAACCATCGCGTAAGAAGTCGTTTGATTCTGCCCCATCACATTTTTTGAACTAGTCTCTTTTTGCTGCTGCCCCGCCTTCAGCGACTTCCATTGGGCATCACTGACCAAATGTTGATTTACTTTCCCTGAATGCTCTGGATATTGCACGCTTCTATCTTTATCAATGAAAACAAACGAGACATCCTGCTGATTCAAGCTCGACTCAGTCACTCCGATAGCAAACTGAAAAATTTCATTGCTCGACATGCCTTCAAACCGAATATCTCTGCTCAAAGAGATATTATTCTTCTCCATTGACTGCGCATAGCCGAGCAGCTCTTTGTAGTTATTATCCTCAAGTGTCTTGCGTGTAAATTGCGTAAAAGACAATCCCAGCGTCAGTAAAATCAGCAAAATCAAGCCGCCAAACGCCAATAATTGTTGATACAGGTATTTCATCGACCGACCTCGGTGTCGTCAAACTTGTAGCCTACGCCCCAAACAGTTTGGATAACTTGTGCACCGACTTTCTCGATTTTTTGACGCAGCTTTTTAATGTGGGCATCTACTGTTCGTTCATCACCGAAATATTGATAGTCCCAAACTAATTCTAATAGTTGTTCACGCGTAAATACTTGGCGCGGTTTTTTCGCCATAGTGTACAATAAATCAAACTCTTTTGGCGTTAAGCCTTCAATCGGCTTGCTATCCAAATAAGCTTCTCGTGTCTTCAAATTCATCTTGAAATGCTCAGTTTGAATATCAAAGTTTTCGCTGCTGGTTTCCGCTTCTTTTTGCGGTTCAGAAACTAACTCGCTGCGACGATGCAACGCCTTGATCCGTGCAATCAAGGTTAGCGGTGAAAATGGTTTTGTTACATAGTCGTCTGCACCCATTTCCAACCCGATCACTTGATCACTTTCAGAATCTCTTGCTGTCAGCATAATGATCGGTACAGTTCTTGAAACCTTTCGAATCTCACGACCAACTTCCATCCCATCCATGCTAGGCAGATTCAAATCAAGCGTGATCATATCCCATTTATCGGGCTCCGCTTTAAAGGCATCTAAGCCTTCTTTTCCATCGTATTTAAATTCCGCCTCCCAGCCTTCATTCAAAAAAAACATCTGCATCATTTCAGAAACGGATTCGTTGTCTTCAATCATTAAAATATTCATACTTTAACCCCCTGGTATCATCTGATTCTCATTCTAAGTATACTCTATTTCATTTTTTTCAACCATTACCTTACCCGTATCTTCACTAACAATTTGTTTTTTCTTCAATTTTTCTTACTCAGAGTGACAAATTCTTCATTATTCATTTACTTCTTTGCTTTTTTTATAACGTAATGTTATACTTTTTTCTGCAGCAAATTATTTATCAAGGGGCTGTTACGGATTCGACAGGCATGGTTCGAGCCTGAATTGCGCTTCGTAGGTTACGTCTACGTAAAAACGTTACAGTTAATATAACTGCTAAAAACAACAATAACACTTACGCTTTAGCTGCCTAAAAACAGTTAGCGTAGATCCTCTTGGTATCGCCCATGTGCTCAAGTAAGGGTCTCAAAATTAGTGGGATACGTTTTAACTTTCCGTCTGTAAGTTAAAAAAGAGATTATCAGACTAGCAAAATCAGAGGCCTGTCGTTCGGCAGCTGATCACGCGAAACCTTAAATTGAGTCGACTATGAGCGTAGATTTTTGGGTAATCGGAGTGTTTGGACAGGGGTTCGATTCCCCTCAGCTCCATTACAGCAACACAAACAAAAAGCCAAAACGTTGTTCTCACAGCGTTTTGGCTTTTTGTTTTAAGTTATACTTTCTATTAATCCAAGGCTTCCTGCTCTTGATCAACAAAGACAAATTTTAAACTATCAGGGTAGACGTAAACGATCAGGCGCTCTTTGCGGATGTCGGTTGTTGGGTAGACTTGTTCCGTAGTGACATTATCAGAATATAATTCCTTTAGTACAATTTCCAAGCCAGCGTTAATAAACGGATTCAGCATTCAACTCGCTCCCTTTCAGTAGCCCTCCCCTCCATTATACGGATTAATTCCAATAGATAGATTCTTTTTTCAAAATTCGTTCATTTTATTAACAAAACGGACTATCATTTTTTATAAATACTAAATTGAAAAAGAAGCCTTCTGCACAAAACAGAAAGCTTCCTTTTTAATGTCTATCGGAAAGGATTATAGAAACGGCCGCCATTGACGACTAATAAGCAAATTCCTGCTGAACACAAAATAATTACCACTAATAAAGCAATGTAGTCATTTCGTTTTAATGGTTTAGCAAGCAGCCAGGTTCGACTCTTTTTCTTACCAAAACGCCGCAGCTCCATTGCTGAAGAGATCGTCTCGATCCGTTCTAAGCTGGAAAAAATCAAGGGGATCGCAATCGTTAGATTTCCTCGCACGCGCTTCATTAATGAGGCCTTCTTAGACAGTTCGGTTCCCCGAGCTTGCTGTGCTTTGGAAATCGTCCGAAAATCTTCTTGAATGTCTGGAATGTAGCGCAGCGCCAACGAGAAGGCATAAGCGATCTTATAAGACCCGCCAACTCGATGGATGCTTGATGCCAGCTCACTTGGATTTGTAGTCAAAATGAAAATCAATCCAGGTGGGATCGTTACAAAATATTTGATCAGCAAGTTGAATTCATAAAAAAGCTGTTCCTGTGTAATCGTATATCGGCCAATTCCTTCAAAGATCACGTGACGTGTACCATAGATCGTAACACCATATTCAGGTGCAAATAAATAGACGGTCAATAGATTCAAAATTGAGAAGAATGCAATAAACTTCACCACAAACGAAATCTCGTGATAACTGATTTGCGCTGTGCGGAAAAGAATAATTGAAAAGACCGCCAATCCTAGCAAGAAACGCGTATCATAAGAAATCATTCCCACAACCGAAATTAATAAAAAGCATAGCAGCTTGGTAAATCCGCTAAGTTGGTGAATCACGGTTTTTTTCGGCAGATAACCGATTAAATTAGAGCCCTCCATAAGGTGCCTCCTCATGTTGGATAAATGCCGACACAAAGCCAGTAGCATCCGTTAAATGATTATTTTTAGCCAATCGATACAGACTCGTTTCACGCAGACTCGCTGACGCAACTAAATCAGCTGTAGACAAGACCGTTGCCGGTGCTTCATCCGCAATGATTTTTCCTTCTTTTAAAACTAGCGTCCGGCGTGTATGTTCTAGCATCAAATGCATATCATGGGTGATCATTAAGATCGTAATCCCGCGCTGATTCAGCTTACGCAAAAACAGCATCATTTCATTGTAATGATAATAGTCTTGTCCAGCAGTCGGCTCATCCAGAATCAGCAGCTCTGGTTCAAGTACCAATATTGCCGCAATCGCTACTCGCCGTTTTTGTCCATGACTCAACGCCGAAATCGGCCAATTACGAAATTCATAAAGACCACAGACCTTCAGGGTTTCAAATACTTTCTCTTGGATCACTGCGGGATCAACACCCCGGTTTTCCAAACCTAAAGCAACCTCTTCAAAAATCATATTCTTAGACAGCATTTGATTGCTGTTTTGTAAAACGTAACCGATTTTATCTGCTCGTTCTTTAATACTTTCATTCGCAATCGATTGGTTTTTCCAAAGCAGATCCCCCGTTTGTAATGGATAGAATCCCGTGATCAGATTAGACAATGTTGATTTGCCGGCACCATTATGCCCAACCAAGCTGACCATCTCGCCTTCATAAAGAGTAAGATCAATATCCTTAATGACCAGTTCATTTCCAAAACCAAATGAAAGATTACTCAACGTTAATAGCGGCTGCTCCTTTTCAGGAATCGGCTTGAACGCTCCTCGCGACTTCGCTAAAGCAGCGGAAATTTCCGGCGAAACCAATTGATCCACCTGTGTCAAATCGGAAAAATCTAACAGTGAGATCCCTGCCCGTTTTAAAGCGCTGATGTAAAGAGGTTCGCGAATCCCATACTCAGCCAGCAAGTCACTTTGCAGTAACTTGGTAGGTGTCATATCAGCAATGATCGCTCCTTCATTCATCAAGATGACGCGATCAATGGGAGCGGCCAGCACCTCCTCCAAGCGATGTTCAATGATAATTGTTGTAAATTTTTGCAACTGATACAATTGGTCGATCATTTGGATTGCCTCATAACCTGTCTGGGGATCAAGATTGGCCAATGGTTCATCGAACAGTAAGATCGGTGTTTCATCAATCAAAACGCCAGCCATCGTCACCCGTTGCTTTTGTCCGCCAGAAAGATCCTGCGGACGTTTTTCTAATTGTGCCGATAAATTCGTCTTTTCCGACCAGTAATTTACTGCTGCTCGCATCTCCGCCTGTTCTACCATCTCATTTTCCAATGAAAAGGCGATGTCTTCTGCCACTGTCAAGCCGACGAATTGACTATCTGTGTCCTGCAGCACCGTACCAACATCTAGTGAAAGATCATAAATCGAAGATTCACTAAAAACCTTACCGTTGATGGTCAGATCCCCGGTAAAGCTTCCTTGCTCGTTTTGCGGAATGATCCCATTCAGGCACTTTCCTAGTGTTGATTTACCTGAACCGCTGGGACCCATGATCAAAATCTTCTCTCCCTGATTGATGGACAGATTAATATTCTTCAATGTGGGTTCGGCTTGGCTATCATATTGAAATGTAAAATCATGAAACTCGATCATTTTATATCCTCACGTTCTAAGCTTCTTTATTCAAACTGCCTTTTTTCGTTTTTGTTTGCGCATAAGCTTTTAGCAAAATAAATCCAATGACTCCCGTTACAATTGAATTCGTAATTCCAGCAACAACACCTTGAGTAAAGACTTTGCTAGGGGCCTCTGCATAGATCAGAATATCCCCGATCGGTGCGATGATCACCCATGTCACTAAATTAGCGATCGTTTCTCCCACTAAGAAGGTCACTGTTTCCTTTTTACCAAAGATACCTTGCTCGATTGGGATACGTTTTGCTAATAATCCGAAGAAAACACCTAAAATTCCAGAAGCAATGATCCATGACCACCAAGCGCCATAAGTCGTTAAATCTCCAAGCGCATGACCGATGAAACCAGCGAGACCTGCAACAATCGGTCCATAGACAACGCCTAACAGCGCTAGAAATGGATAGGCTGTCGCAATATCAGTATTCGGAATTCCTGTGGGGATAGTGACAAATCGTTTTAGAATGAAAAAGACCGCTGCACCGATCCCAATTGCTACAATGTGTTTTACCGTAAATTTTTTACTCATACTTACTACTCCTTTTTCATTTTTTGATGTACTTGTACCATTCAATAAACCTTCAATAAGTGCTCTAACTCTAAATTTTCGTCAGTTCAATCGTCCAATCATTGCCAGTTCCGATTTTATAGACGGACGAGAATGAATCTAAATTGATACCCAAACCAACATTTAGCAATGAATTGATATAAAGAACTGCCTCTTTCGGCAGTACTTGAGCAAATGAACGTCCGAAGACAACTTCGTCTTGATATCGAACCACACCTTGATAGTATATTTTTACTAGCAGGCTTTGTCCATATTCAATCTGCCAATTTTTGAAAAAGTCCACCGGAATGTTCGTCCACAATGATCCAAAACGGATATCTGTGATATCAATGGTCCCGGTAATCTTATTTTCATGTTGACTTGGGGCAATTAATGGGAATGTGACTAATTCACTCGTTGGAATAACTGAACCTAATTCAGCGAAGGCAACTTTCCCACTGGCTAAACGCGCACCATTATAAACATACACATCTCGTCCATGAAATGTGTGGCTCTCTGATGATCCTGGCAAACGTTGGGTTTCTTCATCAATTTGACGGACTTCTTTGATGCCTACATATTGTGCCAAGTACGTTAATGTGCCATTGTCTGGTGTAATTACATATTGACCATCTTTTAATTCTGCCACCACACTGCGGCGTGTCGAACCGACCCCAGGATCAACGACCGAAACAAAAACTGTGCCTGCCGGCCAATAAGTAACCGCCTGTAATAATCGATAACTTGCGTCGTGGATGTTATAAGGTTCAATTTCATGGGTTAAATTATTGATATTTAATGTTGGTTCGACTTGGTAAGCCACCCCATACATTGCGTTAACTGCTCCATCTTGTAAACCAAAATCCGTTTGAACTACTAAAAATCCTGCCATAAATCTTCCACCTTCCAATTGTTCTTTGAGCTAGTCCTGTAAGCTGCATTGTGCATTAGAGTCGTCACTCTTACTCATGAGCAAACAAAAAATGCCCTTAGCAAAAAAATTGCTAAGGGCATTGGACATGCGTTACCACCTTTAAATGTAAAATCCTCACAGATTTCACCTCAATCAGTACCCAAAAAAACTTTTTTTGGAGACCGTGCCTTGTTAACGGGGGCATCCGTATTTCCTTAAACCTTCGGGAAATCCGCTCAAAAGCCATTTTCAAGTAATTGATTCGCATTCCCTCACACCAAACAGGAACTCTCTTTAGCAAAAATGATTACTTTACTTTCTTTTTCATCGCGTTTTATTGATTGCTAATAAAATAGCAAAGAAAGTTTCACTTGTCAATGAAAAACAGAAAAACAGTCACTCCATTAAACATAAAAAACTGTACACTGATCAAAATGAATTTGCTAATCTTTCCAAATTTTTCATTCTTCTGATAAACTATCTTTCAAGAAACGAGGGATAAAAATGAACAACGAAATAAGCTTATTTTTTCATCATATTGGTAAACCCGTACCTCTAGAACAAATCAAAGATCATCCGGATACCAAATACAGCCCGCTTTTTGATATGTATTCTTTAGATATGAAAAATGATCTGTCATTGCCTATTGAGCTCCACGCTTTTGGTCCTGCGTCTACTCTTGATCCATTGATCCAAAAGGAGTCTCATGTGGCGTTCAAAGTCAATAATATCGACAAAGCATTGATTGATAAAAAGATTTTGATGCCTTTGTATCAACCCTTTGCTGATTATCGCTGTGCCATGATTTTAGTCAACGAACAGCCTATCGAACTGATTGAAACGACTCTCTCAGAAAGCGAGATTTGGGGTGATGGCATTTACAAAGACAGTATACTTTATAACTAATTATTTTAATACTCAGGAGATGTCTTAATGGATACTTTAATGTTGGTTTTGGCTTGTTTGGGAAATTGGCTGCTTTTTTCGTTTCCGCTTTTTCAAGGTTGTTTGGAAATGAAGGAGCAAGCAAATACAATTGAGATTCTGATCGAGGAAAACGCGGAGTATAAGAAAATCTCCCCCTGGTACTGGTTGCTGCCATTCCGAAAACTCTCTCTAGAAAAAAAGCGGGCTTTGACAATTATGCGCAATGCCAGTTTAAATCAACATCAAATGAAACAGATGCTGCTCTTTTTTGATCGGGCAACTGCTTGGCTTTTTGTCTCACTAGCCGGACTGCTAGGTGGTATTGCTGCTACGAATACACTCCTTGAAAAGCTTTTTCCTCACGAACCCATCTGGGTATTATGTATAGTAATCATGATTATCATAGGAATAAGTGCCTTCAATGTCTTCTATCGTTTAAGTAAAAAAAGAGAACAACGTCTAATCACTAAAATATTCATGGGCAAATAAAGCGGCTGAATTAACTGATCGCTTTATTTACCCATGTTATGAATGTTCTTCACTAATAAAGAATTCCGATTTTATCCTTGCCCATAGTACGCCTGTGCTCCATGTTTACGATAGTAATGCTTATCCAACAAATATTGTGGAATCTCACAAATGTTTGGATTGATCTGCTCATTTTCCTTCGCCATCAGACAGATTTCATCTAAGATCAAACTATTTTCTACTGCCTTCATAGGCGTATCTCCCCAAGTAAAGGGACCGTGACCATAAACTAAGACACCTGGAACTTCGTTGGCGTTTAAATTTTTTTCTCGAAATGTCTCAACAATTACATGCCCCGTGTTCACTTCATAAGCCTCTTTAACTTCTTTCTCAGTCAGCTGACGTGTACATGGAATTTTACCGTAGAATGCATCGGCATGGGTTGTTCCGTAAGCCGGCAAATCACGACCTGCCTGCGCCCACATCACTGAGTTGGTTGAATGCGTGTGAACAATGGCAGAAACATGATCAAAAGCTTGGTAAAGCACCACGTGTGTTGGCAAATCTGAGGAAGGATTCAGACTATCTTCAGCGAGGACCTGTCCTGCTAAATCCGTCACCACCATTTGATCCGCTTGCATTTTATCGTATTTTATACCGCTTGGCTTGATTACGATTACACCCAGCTCACGATTGATCTCACTGACATTGCCCCACGTCAATTTAACTAAACCGTATTGAGGCAGCTCCAAATTCGCTTCAAAAACTCGCTGTTTCATTGCTGCAATTATTTCTTCACGCGACATCATAACCCGCCTCCTTCAATTTTGGATAAAGATATTTTTTGGCCTGCTGGATTTCAAATTGAAAATCTTGACTCTGTTCACTCCACATTTCAATCAAAAAGGTGCCGTCGTAATCCAGTCGTTTTAAATTCTTCAACAATCCCAGGAAATCAACACACCCAGCACCAAAAGGAACATCGCGAAACTGACCAGAAAATTCTTCTGTTACTGGATAGGTATCCTTTAAATGGATCGAAGTGATACAATCGATTCCTTTTTCTAATTCTCGGGCGGGATCATTCTCTGGCCAGGCGGAAAGATTGCCTAAATCTGGATAAACTTGGAGATAAGGCGAATGAATCTGTTCTTTAATCTCCAAAAATTTTGAAATCGAGTTCATAAACGGATCATCCATGATCTCAACAGATAAGATCACCCCATATTTCGATGCCTCTTTTACACTCTCCTTCATCCCTTCAATGAAGTCTTCCCTAGAACTCATTGACTTTTTTTCATAATAGACATCGTAGCCTGCTACCTGAATCACTTTGATACTCAGTTTATGAGCTAATTGAATGGCTTTCTTCATGATTTCTTTCGCTATTTTTTGTTTTTGGGGATCGGAAGAACCAAAGGGAAAACGCCGATGCCCACTGAGACAGATAGAATTAATTCGTACACCTGTCTCAAACATCTCACTTCTTAATTGAAAAATTTTTTCTTCAGACCAATCCAAACGGGCCAACCGTTCATCGGTCTCATCGATCGACATTTCAATAAAATCAAAGCCCATCTCTTTGACTAAAGAAAAACGTTCTTTCCATGTAATATTTTTGGGTAATGCTTTTTCATAAATTCCGACTTGCGCCATGTTATTGCCCCCAAATACGAATAATCTCATTCTTGAAGTCTTGCGCAGCTTCAACTGGGTCCGCAGCAGCTGTAATTCCTCGACCAGTAATAAACGTGTATACATCAATACCTTCAAACAATTTCAAGGTGTCCACACTCAAGCCGCCGGTAACTGAAACATTGAAGCCCATTTCAATCAGCTTTTTAACTTTTAATAAGTCCTTCTCGCCCCATGTTTCACCAGCAATCAACGCATCGCGGCTTTGGTGATAAATCGCCTGTTTGATTCCTATTTCACGCCAAGCTGCAGCCTGTTCAAATGTCCAATCTCCATATAACTCTACTTGCAATTCTTCCACTTCTTTTTTAGCTGCTTCCATCGTGGGGATCGTCGCACAGCAGATGACCGTCATATAGTCTGCACCAGCCTCAGCAACATTTTTTGCCACTGTTCCACCAGCATCGGCACATTTTGTATCCGCCACTAATGTTTTTTCTGGAAACATCCCGCGAATACAGCGAATCGCCTTTTGACCTTCCTGCAAACACAGAATCGTCCCTACTTCAATAATATCCACCACAGCACCAACCTTAAAAACATCAGCTAACGCATGCTCTAAGTCATTATGGTCTAATGCAATTTGTAAGTTCGGTCTACTCATTTTGAATTCCTCTTTTACTTAGTTTTTTGATATAATGCTGATTCCGCGAATTTTTCGCCGATTTCCTTGGCCGACATTACGTTTTTGATCCCAATTACAGTCACGCCTTTTTTCTCTGCCTGCGTAAACATATTTAGAAAATTGACCGGCGTAAAAACAACATCATATTGAGTAGCCGAACTTTTCCCTTCTGAAATCGCACAATGGTGAATTTTGGTAATTGGCACGCTTAATTCCTTCATCGCTTTTTCTACACTTCTCATCATCATTAAGCTTGTTCCTGATCCATTCGCACAAGATACTAAAATTCTCATTATTATTTCCTCCTGCTTTTTATATTTTTCGATAAATTTTTGATTCTATTTAAAAACATTCACAGTCCATAAAGAAGTAATTACTTAATTTTGTTCCTGATATTTTTCTGCGTACTGTTCATAATCATCAACGATCATGAAGTAGCCATCTGGATTTTTACGGTATTGTAGCTGTGGAATGACCAATAGTCCGATAACCACAACAGCAATTCCCACATAACCTAGGACCTTCATAATGACTGCAAATATTGGCCACGCTGTCGCCCAGTCGAACATACCGATGTAGCCGCCATATTTGGACATTCCAATCCAAGTCGCGAATAATGCTGATCCGCCGACCTGAATGATCCCCGAAAGAAACGGAAATAGACAGGCGGCTTTGAACCCGCCGCGGTTATTCGCAAAGACAGCAATTACCGCATTGTCAAAGAATAATGGAATGAATCCAGCAATTACGATCGTTGTGGATTTTAACAAAATCAACAGGCCGATCATCAAGAACTGTCCTAAAGCACCAAACAGGAAACCGATCGTTACAGCATTTGGCGAACCAAATCCAAACGTAGCAGCAACGTCAATTCCAGGTACTGCGCCAGGCAAGATCGTGTTTGAAATTCCTTGGAATGACTGGGTCAATTCGTCTACGAAAGTCCGAACGCCTAGTTGTAAAATTGCTAAGTAGACAGCAAAGTTTAACGATGTCGTCATAATGTAGAATAGGAAACTTTGGCCTTCCTGCATAAATTCCGCTTGGATCAAGTAATCCTTACCTAGCACCAATAGAATGATTCCGAAGAAGAACAACATCAATAAAGAAGTAGCAACCATATTTTCATTAAAAATCGACAAGAAGCCTGGCAGTTCAATATCTTCTAGCTTTTTATCCATTTTTTCTGACTTGTGTTTCTTCTCATCGCGTTTTCGCATCCATTCGGCTAATTTCGCGAAAATGAAAATCCCAAACATTTGCTGATGCGCTACTGCAAAACCAGCACCTTCTGTTAATTCCTGCGTAATTCCCACCGTTAAGTTCGAAGCAACTGCCCAATAACAGCCTAAAATTAAACCCATGAAAATTAGTACCTGAATTCGACCTAAATCAGGGAAACAGAACAATAGAATCCAAAAAGCCGTCGCAGATTGTTGAATCTGTACATTCCCTGTTGTGAACACTGAACGTAATTTCGTGTATTTTTGGAAACGAACCAATAAAATATTCATCACAAAAGCGATCAATAGTAAGATCATGACATCGCCAAACGTCCGCCCAAAGGTTTCCATCAATCCAGCATCCACCGCATTTTGTCCAAAGTACGGATCAGTAACCATTGCGTTCAAGTTGAACCGTTCTTTCAATCCCACTAAAATAGGGCGAAAATTATTTACTAATCCACCTGAACCCACAGTTAAAATAAAGTAGCCGACAGTTGCCTTTAAAAATCCAGCGACACACTCATAAAGCGGCCGTTTCAATAGGATGTACCCTAGCAATACGATAAACCCGATTAGATAAGCCGGCTGTGTCAAAATATTCGTTGCAAAATATGTCCAAATACTTAACAAAAAATCACCCATTACTTTTTCCTCCTATAAGTCGTACTTTTGCATCACAGCTTGATAATCCTCGATCGACTTCGTAGCGACCAGATCTTCTACCAATCCATCCGTCATCAGTAATTCAGACAAATTTTGAATATTTTCCATATGTGCCTCTGCATCTTTAGCCGCTAAGGTGAAAAACAAAACAGCGGATTTTTCTTCCTCTTCACTTTCAAATTGAATCGGTTGTTTCATTTTAGTAAATGAGATAGCCGTTCCAAAAACCCCTTTGCTGTCTTCTGAAGAATGGGGCATTGCCACTTGAGGGACAATTACGATATAGGGACCATGTTCCTCCACACAGCGAATAATTTCTGCTGCGTAAGTCTCATCAACAAGATTCTTATTAATCAACAATTGGCAGCTTTCAAAAATCGCCTCCCGCCAATCGGTAATTTCTTTTGAAGAATAGTTGATTAACTCATTATCAAAAAAATAGTTAAGCATGTTGCTGCTCCTTTCTTCTATAAGAATGATGGAAATGGGGTATCGTTCTCTACTGAAAATGCATCCTCAAAACCGCGATAGAAATTAAACTCAAGATCATCTTTGTTTGTCGGATAAGTAAACTTCCCGCCAACTTGCCAAATATAAGGTTTAAACTCATACTTCAAGCGATCCTTTTTGAATTTCCAAATTTCAGTGATTTCCTTTGGATCTGCCATAAAGTTCGCCCAGATATCATAATGGACCGGGATCACTACCTTCGCGTTCAGCGACTCTGCCATCCGCAACATATCAACAGAAGTAACCTTATCTGTGATTCCTCGCGGGTTTTCCCCATAGGCTCCTAGACAAACATCAATTTTGTGCTCATTGCCATGTTTAGCAAACATATTGGAATAATGTGAATCGCCAGCATGATAAAGGCTACCGCCAGTTGTTTCAAATAAATAGTTCACCGCGATTTGATCCATGTCTTGTGGTAATTTATCTTTTAATGTTACTTCTGGATCCTCACAAGTTACTAAAGCTGTTCGGTCGAAGGCTTCTAAAGCAACCACGTTGATGTCCTTAATTTTGACTTCATCACCCGGTTTCACGACAATCGTCTTTTCTTCAGGAATCCCCCATTTAAGCCATGTATTGACCACTTCTTTTGGTCCCACAAATTTTGCCTCTGGACAATTTTGGTGAACCGCCGCCGCCGTGTTGATATCTAAGTGATCTGAATGAATATGTGTCACCACTAAAGCATCAACATTTTTTACTTCGAAAGGATCGATCACAAATGGCTGCGTTCTTAAATTAGGCTGCATTTTTTGTACCCCGCTCATACGCATCATTTGATGGCCTTTTTTCATCATGCCGTTTCCATGAGTCCGTTTGCCAGTTCCGCACCATAAATCGCATAAAATATTGGTTCCTTCATGACTTTTCAGCCAAATGCCTGTACAGCCTAACCACCACATCGCGAAGGTTCCTTCCTTAACAGCTTCAGATTCAATCTCTTCATTCAAATACGTCCCCCATTCAGGGAATGTATCTAATACCCAGCTTTCCTTCGTTACTTCATTGACGCTTTTACTCATTATGATTGCTCCTCACATATATTTGATATGACTTACAATTAAATCTTAAAGCGTATTCAAGATTATGAAAACCCTTTTATATGACTTTCTATTGTTTATATGATTTTCTATCCAATTTTAATGATTTTCTTAGTATAATGTAAGCGGTTAAGGAATTTTAAACGAACATCTAGTTATGTAAAATCATTTAATTGAACAGATTGTCATTTAGGAGGTATAGCAATGAAGAACTCGCTCATTAATATTGATAAACGTCAAAAGGATATTTTAGACTTACTGCAACAAGAGGAACAAATGACGACACTCGAGTTGGCAGAATCATTAGGGGTATCCATTAGTACGGTACGAAGAGATTTAAATTTGTTAGAGGAAAAAAATGATATCATTCGAAATTACGGTTATTGTTCCTACAATTATGATAACAAGACTGACTTCGACCAATCGGGACCTGAAAGAATTAAACAAGCGATCGCCAGAGAAGCCAGTAAATACGTCAGTGATTATGACACAGTATTCATTAACTCAAGTTCAACCGCATTAAAAACACTGGATTTTATCAATTCCAATCACCTGACGATCGTCACAAACAATGTAAAGGTCAACTACTCCCCTCACAAGGATAACTGCAACTATATTTTGACTGGAGGAGAGATGCGTTTTCCGAAAGAAGCACTCGTTGGAGATATTGCATTGAATACGATCTCCTCTATGAATGCAGATGTTTGTGTGATCGGCTGCAGCGGAGTTAGTGTTGAAAATGGCGTTACGACTAAAATTTTGAATGAGTCGACAATTAACGAGATGATGATCAATAAAACGCTCAAGTGTAAAATTCTAGTTGCTGATCACCGAAAAATTGGCTTGACTTCGAAATTTAAAATAGCAGATATCTCTGTTTTCGATTACCTGATTACCGATCAATTTTGCTCAGACAAGGTTCTTAACGAAATCAAAAATGCCGGGGTGAAAGTCATCCAAATTGATTAAAAAAAGTGAGAACTTGATTCCAACATAGAATCGGGTTCTCACTTCTTTACTTTCAGCTTGATTGTCTCTGATTAATTATTCTGCCATACTTTTACATATTCTCTTGCTGTTTGTGTAACCAAATCAAAATCTTCGTGTGCTACACCCTTGAATAAATTTCCGCCTACACCTGCGGCAATGGCGCCTGCCTGTTTCCATTCTGTCAAATTATCTAAGTTGATCCCGCCAGTTGGCATAATATTGACTTGCGGCAATGGCGCTTTCGCAGCTTTGATCATTTGCGGTGTAAAATTATTGGCAGGGAACAATTTAACGATATCAGCGCCGCTTTTCATTGCCTGCTGCATTTCTGTAATTGTCATACATCCTGGTATATAAGGAACCTGATATAAATTACAAAGTTCTGCCGTCTTTTGATCGAAACAGGGACTGACAATGAACTCCGACCCAGCTATTATTGCCAAACGGGCTGTGACTGAATCCAATACTGTCCCAGCACCGATGATCACACTCACATCCTGCTTATATTCTTTTCTTAAATCAGCAATCACTTGGTCTGCATTTGGTACAGAAAAGGTCACTTCAATGCCTTTGATCCCGCCGGCAATCACAGCCTTTGATGCCTCATACGCATGTTTACTAGATTTTTCTCTAACAACGGCAACTATTCCAGCATTTTCTAACCGAATTAATGTATCGATTTTCTTCATCCTTTTTCACCTACTCCACATTTACGTGCTCATGAAGAGCATCTTCATTTGATGTTTGATCTCGTTGCGCAAGTTTCAAAGTTAGTGCATCTAAGGTAATATGCACGGTTTGATCAAATAAGCTTGATAACAGTTGTACGGATTTTATTCCTGCTCCAGTTTTAGTTGCACCCGGCACAACAATTACTTGGTCCGCCAATTTAGCCAACGGTGATTGTTTATCACTAGTCAATGCGATAATATCCAGACCAAGTTTTTTTGCCGCCTCAGTGTCAGCAACAATCCCTTTCGTCGTTCCCGAACCGGAAATCGCGACCCATGTATCACCCTTTTGGATTGAAGGAGTGATTGTTTCCCCCATAACATAATCAGTGTAACCAATGTGCATCAAACGCATCGCAAATCCCTTCGCTTGAAACCCGCTGCGGCCCGCACCAATCACAAAGATTCGTTTATCTTTTTGGAACAGAGGCAGAGCTTGATCTAGTTCCTGCTCATCTACCAGTCCCATTACTTGATTAATTTCTTGCATAATCGTTTCGATTGTTTTCATTTGTGTACAGCCCCCATAAATTCATTTACTGCTTGTAAAGGATTTTCTGCTTTCGCAATTTTTGATCCTACGATGACCACTTCAATAATTCCTTGTTCTGCCAAAAGCTGCGCCTGTCTCAGATCGATCCCGCCCGCAATCGCTAAACGTTTAATTTCGGGATGTTTTTGACGAAAAGATTCCACACTTGCAGCTGCATCGAAATGATCTTTGCGATCTACAGAATGATGCAACGCATAGATTGCATCTGGGAATAGCTTGATCTGCTCAATTTTTTCATCCGAGACTTCCAGAAGATCAATCATCATTGTTTTGTTTTCTTTTTGTGCGACATCATAGCAGGCTTGCAAGGTATCTACCGAAGCTGCGCCCATTGCGGTGACGATATCTCCCCCGTAACGAAAAGCTTGGCTAAACTCATAGGCACCTTCGTCGATCGTTTTGCTGTCAACTAGTAGGCTAGTCTGCGGTAAGACCTCTCTCAATTTTTCAATTGCTAAGTTACCATAGTCCTTAACCAAGGACGTACCCATTTCTAAAATATCGGTTTTTCCATCCAATTGTTTGGCTAGAGCAATCGCATCCTCTAACGAAACCCGATCAATTGCTGTCTGTAATTTCATGCTTCCACTTCCTGTTTTTGTAAAAATTCTTCTAGTTCTTGCGGAGTTGGATACCCATCGTTATCACCAGGTGATTGAACTGCTAGCGCGCCGATCGCATTTGCTCGAATTACTGCTTCTTTTAACGATTTTTCTTCTATTAAAGCAGTGATTAATCCAACTGCAAAGCCATCGCCAGCACCAACAGTGTCCACGACTTCTGCTACTTTAAAGCCCGGCACAGTGAAACTAGAACCGTCTTTTTGTTTTACATACGCACCTTCTGTTCCTAACTTAACAATAACTGTTTGGGTCGCCTCACCATTAGTCAAATAAAAATCCGCAATCCCTTCAGGTTCACGACTGCCCATTAAAATTTCACCTTCGTTGATTCCCGGCAATACGATCTCAGCATGAGAAGCTAGATCGTTAATTGTCTCTACCATTTCCTCTTGACTCGCCCAAAGCTGCGGGCGCAAGTTTGGATCGAACGTCGTACGGATATGATTTTTCTCTAATAAGCTAATCAAGTAACGGAAAGCGGCCTGAGCTGTTGGGGAAATAGCTGGGAAGATCCCTGACAAATGAACCATTTTCACTTCTGAAAAATCAATTTCATCTAGAATAGACTGATCAAAATGTGTCGCAGCTGAACCCTTGCGGAAGTAGAAAATACTTGGATCGCCTTGACTAACCCGATCCTTCAATTGAAAAGCGGTCCAAAAATCCGCCGTTTCCGAAATGTAATCTGTTCCTATTTTATTTTCATGTAAGCGATCGATAATAAATTCACCAAAAGGATCTTTCCCAACTTGAGTAATATACTCACTGGAGTGCCCTAAACGTGAGACACCAACAGCCACATTAACCTCAGCACCTGCCAAAAATTTTTGAAAATGTAAAGCATCTTTTAAAGACTTATCCACTTCTTCTGATCCAAACAACGCAATTGGTTCACCAATAGTTAAAAATTCACTCATGTTCATTTCCTCTTTTCTTTTAAAGTAATATATAGGCAACGATTAGATTCAAAACAGTAGCGGCCCACGCCCATGGCAGACCAGTTATTAGGAACGTTTTTGTATCCAGTCCCGCATATTGCACAGACCACAAATTCCACGACTGCGTGATACAAGCGGATACACCCATCATGGATGGCACAACGAGCAAACCGTATAGGAAATACTGATCAAACATTCCAGTTCCGACTAAGATCGCCGCGGTCGCAGCGCCTGCGCCATACAGCATCAATGGACCACGGAAGTATGACAATGGTGCGATGATGGCAACGATGATAATTAGAACCAGTTTGCTGCTTGGGATGATTTCTTGGAAGACACTAGTAAAGCCCGACATCGCATGAACGGCTGCTGATTGGAACATCGTCAAGACGAACAACATGATCAGTAAGCCAGCGATATCGCTAATCGCATGTTTAGCGGTTTCATTCATCATAGTGACAAACTTGCTGTACCGCTTCATATTTCCAGTTGCCGCAAAAGCGATAATAGTTGATAGTAAGAGCGCTGGGACAGCATCCCATTTGGCAAAAATACTCAAGGCCACGGGCATGACTGGCAAGATATACGTCCAAACTGGAACTTCTACTACCTCTTCTTTTGTGTCGCTCTCGACAATTTCTGGTTTTCCATTACGAATTTTCTTCGCATTAAATAGAATGAAGAGAATCAGAATCACCATCTGTACGCCCATGGCGACAAAACCAAAGCGTTGGTAATGAGGTCCCCACTCCACTTTTGGAAAGAACACTTGAAATTGAACGAACAATACATTATTGACGTACATTGCCGCTCCTATCGCGATTGTAAAAATGGATACGGCGATATTTTTTGGTACGCCGATCGAAAACATGATTGGAAACAGAATGACACCTACAGCGATGGCAGAACCAACACCATATGAACTCGTGAAAATTAAAGCGATTACAAGAGCGATTAAAATCGTCGCTAGAACCGGACTCTTCTTTCCGACCTTTTCTGTTCGTCGGCTGATACTTCCGGCAATTCCCGTATCAACCAAGACTCGGCCGAACCAAGACCCGAAAATAATATATGCGGCGGTCTTTCCATAATTCAATACGGGTTCAGTAAATATCTCTTTTACTGCTGTGTTGAATGGAACCATTCCGATGATCGTCCACAAGATTGCCATTACGAAGAATCCGACTGTTAAGTTTCCGCCCTTCATGGCATACAGAACAAAGATGATAAAGGTTACGGCCAAGAGTATTCCTGTTATTGCGCTACCCATGTTTGTTCGCCTCCTAGTATTTGTTTAACTCGCTTAAAATACGTTGATATTTTGAAATTGGTTTCGCATGATCTTCAACAAAGAAATCATTTTCCAAGTGATTGAACTTTTGGATCAAATAATAGCCAGTTAGATATGCTGCTAATGCTTCTTTTGCGGCACTCTCCATATTTTCTTTATCGATTTCGGGACGATGAATCGTTTCCATAAAATGATAAGCAAATTTTTCTGGATCGATTTTTGTTTGTTGTTCAGTCATTAGATTTCAGCCTCCAATAATTTTTTAGCTTCTAGAATTTCAGTATTTGCTGTTGTCGGATATTCAATTGCCACTGGCACGTCTTGCGGAAGAAGCTGCAAAACTTTGCGCCAGTTAATTTCGCCATGATCGAGTCCGGCTGCTACTGGTTTTTTATCTTCATACCGAACGTCTTTCACGTGAATATAATGAACATAATCTTTTAATAATTCAGCCGCCTCTAGTTCGTCTTCGCCAACAAAACGCCAATTACCAAGGTCGTAAACATAACCAATATTCACACCGGCCTTTTTAATCGCCTTCATATAAGAATCAATCGCTTTGATCGTCCCAGATGTTTGAGTCTGGTCGTTTTCGATGGAAATCTCTACTTCCTTATCAAGAAGCGCTTTCAATTCTTCTTCGTGAAGATCGCCATTAAAATCGCCTGTATTCCATTTGATATGTTTAACACCCATTTGTTGTGCTTCTGTTAAATACTGTCCCAACTTAGGATTGATCTTTCCATCGACATAAACTTCATCTGGAACACTGTAAAACAACTTCATCTGTAAGCGTTCTGCCTCGGATTTAATAACAGGTATCTCTTCATCAATATTTTGGAAATACTCTCTTCTTATTTCTACTTGAGTAAAACCTAAATCGGCTATTTCTTGTAATAGCTCTCCTTGCAATTCTCCATTTGCTACTCTATCCGCATATACTAAAAAGTTAAGCACTAGTCTTCCATTCTTCATAAAATCGCGTCCTTTCAATTGGTTAACCGGTTTCTATACACATATGGTAAACCGGTTTCTATAATTTGTCAACGCTTTCATTATTAAAAAACATCTTATTGTCTGTCAAAATAAAAAGCCTCGCTTGGAAATCGGTTTCCAAACGGGCTTAATCACTATAAAATATTTTAAAAAAATAACTACATTAAACAGATTTACGCCATTGAACAGTCGATGGTACAATATTTTCTTGAATCGGGTTTGCTTCTGAAGTCATCAGCTTCAATAATTGTTCAGCCGCAACTTTTCCAATTTTTTTTGAGGGCTGCTCAATACTAGTAATCCCCGGTCCGACTAATTCAGTCAAATTCCAATCATCAAAACCTGTCACTCCAATTTCATTAGGTATCTCAATTTTCTCATGAATCAACCACGTCAAAACATCCATTAACATTCGACCATTTGACGCGAATAGTAACGTTCGTTTGTGTTCGGCACGAATTTCCTCCAAAATATCATTAAGCTGATTGTCTTGATCAATTTCTACCAATCGACAATCTTTTCTCGCTTCTCTCACGACCTTCTCTGCCGTTGTATATCTTAATCCACGAGTACTGACATCTTTGATCGGTTCACTGACGACTACTACTTGTTCATACCCTTTTTCAAGCGCCTTCTCTAGAACCGTTTTTGTTGAAGCGACATTGTTCGTCAATACGGAAGACCAGCGTTCAGGTTCTGTTTGACGATCGACCAACAAAAGCGGAATATTGCGTTCTGAAATAAACTCATAGTTTTCTGATTGTCGTGATGAAGGCTGCAAAATAATACCCTCGACACTTTGATCTAGTAGTTTTTCCAGTAGATCTTTTTCTTGCATAATCGAGTTAGCGGCATCCATGATGATCATTTGATAACCACTTTGTTCTAACACCTGTCCAATCCCTTTTAGCAGCAATGAAGAATACATGTTGGAAATATCCGCAACCACCACGCCAATCAAGTAACTGTGCTTTGATTTCAAAGCTTGTGCCTGTTTACTGGGACGATAATTCAATCGCTCGATTACTTCTGCAATCTTGGCTTTCGTTTCTTTAGACATGTTGCCATAATTATTGTTTAAAAATCGTGAGATTGTTGTTTTTGAAACGCCCGCTTCTTCAGCAACCTCTTTGATTGTAATTTTTTTCATATTTTCTTCTCCAACTATCTTTTTTATTATTGTAGCGAACTTTATGACGTTTTGAAAGTAACTCAGCAGCACGATCTTTTAGCCCAAGACTCTACTCAATTCAACTTCATATTTATCCTTAATCAAAAGATAATGGCAATGATATTTTTTACACATCTCAAAATTTTTAACGTTCTCATCAATCATCGATCCTTCTGAGAGATCTGAGTCGTCAATTCTTTGTTCTATGGCATTCGCAAATTTCTTAATCTCTTGAAAATTTTCCCGAATATATTCCTTGGTCATAATCAGACAGCAATAGTGAATATGCTCCAAATATTTTTGACTAAAAGATAACTGCCAATCGAAGGGCACGTAGACGCCCTCAATAATCAAATTTTGCTGGTTCTCAATCGCTGTTTTAATAATCTCTTTTACAATCCCCCACAAATATGGCGTCAACATATCATCATCTGAAGGTGTTAAGCTCGTTTGACCGCTCCTGATCAGCCCCATTTTTAAATGATCAATCGACAAATAAGGGTATTGATATTTTTCTAGCAGTCTTTGAGCCAACACCGTTTTTCCCGTGTGAGATGCTCCAGTAAGTATTATGATCATTCTTTTCATCCTTTCAGTTGAATCTACTACTTATTGTCTCATATCACAGACATATAATTACAAAATAGTGGTGATGTTTCGGACATTTTCTTTTATAATTGGTGTAATCGAATTCACTTAGGGGTGTTAAAATGGAAAATTACCGCGTGGCTTTTTTTGATATTGATGGCACTTTGGCTGATAATCAACTACCGCACCATTTATCATTTGCTGAACGGGTGCCTGATTCAGCAAAACGAGCTTTACGAAAACTAAAAGAAAATAATATCGAGCCTGTTATTGCATCGGGGCGCCATTATCAAACCTTAACAGGATTAGCAGAAATTTTGGGTGTAAACAGTATTATTTCATCTAATGGTAACTGCGTACACTATCATGGACAGATGATTCATCAGAATATTATTCCGCCTACTATGCTGAAAAAACTAGTTGACCATTTGCATGAACAAAAGATTGAATTTTTAATTGAAACATCGCAAACAATCTATTGTTTCGAGAGTAATAAATATCATGGAGATCATCCCGCGGATAAAACCTTTTTGAAGACAGGTGAGCCATTACCTAAAAATGTTCTTCAACTGATTGTCCCTTGGAATGAAGCAACTGATTTCAAATTAGGAACGGATTCTCCCTTAATCGCGGAAAAAGTGGCCCCTGTTGCAGCGAATATCCATTTGAAAACAGGAACAAAGGCAGAGGGAATTCATAGAATTTGTGATGAAATGGCCATCACCGCTGAACAGGCGTTAGCTTTTGGTGATGAAGAAAATGATTTTACAATGTTTGATGCAGTGGGGTTTCCAGTAGCGATGGGCAATGCCTCGCCTGCTTTAAAAGAAAAAGCCGCTTATGTAACGGCGTCTGTCTCTGATGACGGGATCTGGAAAGCCTGTATTGAGCTAGGCTTAATCTCTGAATAGAAAAAATCCGTCAGAAAATCTGACGGATTTTTTTAACGTTCATTAATATCTTGATATTCACGATCTTCGGAAACTTCCATATAAGCCGGTCGAATAATTTTTTGTACATTAATCAGCTCTTCGATGCGGTGGGCTGACCAACCAACAATTCGAGCAATCGCAAACATCGGCGTATAAAGTTCTTGCGGCAAATCCAGCATATTATAAACGAATCCACTAAAGAAATCGATGTTTGCACTGACTCCTTTGTAAACCTTGCGTCTTTCTGAAATAATCTCTGGTGCTAACCGTTCAACTTTACGATATAAATTGAACTCCGCCGAAGCTTCAGAACCTTTTTCAGCTGCCAATTTCTCCACATAACGTTTAAATATTTCAGCTCGCGGATCAGATTCAGCATAAACCGCATGTCCCATTCCATAAATCAATCCCTGTTTATCAAATGCTTCCTTGTTTAATATTTGCTCTAGATAATTTCTTATCTCGTTCTCATCTTCACAATCGTTGACGGTCGCCTTCAAGTCTTCCATCATTTGCGTCACTTTGATATTAGCGCCTCCATGCTTGGGACCCTTTAAAGAACCCAACGCCGCTGCGATTGTCGAATAAGTATCTGTACCACTGGAAGTAACCACTCGGGTTGTAAAGGTCGAATTGTTACCTCCGCCATGTTCCATATGTAAAACTAGTGCCATATCAAGTGTTTGTGCTTCTTGGAAGGTGTATTTTTTGTCTGGGCGTAGCATCGTCAAAATTGCTTCCGCAGTACTTAAGTTTTCATCCGGGCGATGAATGTACATGCTATCCCCTTTAGTATAGTGATTATACGCGTGATACGAATAAACAGCGATCATAGGGAACGTCGCAATTAGTGATAAACTTTGATCTAAAACATTCTCAATACTGATGTCATCTGTTTTTCTATCATAACATCCTAATGTCAGGACACTTCGAGACATCATATTCATGATATTATGTGATGGCGCCTTCATAATAACATCACGTACAAAGTTAGTTGGAAGTGTTCGTCTTTTGCCTATTAAAGCCCTGAATTCTGCCAATTCTTCTGTACTGGGTAACGAGCCAAATAATAACAAGTAGCTAACCTCTTCGAACCCTAAACGTTCCTCTGATACAAATCCATTCACTAACTCATTAATATCGATTCCGCGATATCGTAATTCTCCATATTTAGAGACGATTTTATCGCCATCCATGATTTGCGGATGAATCGTAGAAATATTGGTTAAACCAGCCAAAACACCTTTGCCGTCAAGGTCGCGCAACCCTTTTTTAACATTGTGTTTCCTATATAAAGAAGCCTCTAAAAAGTCCTCTTTTCGGCATACCTCAGCCATTTGGTTCAAATCTAACATCATTGTGTCCTCCTAACTTCAATTAATTTACAATCGGGTTAAGAAACATTATAACACCATTGGCGTAAAATGAAATACTTTTAATAATTTCATTTACTTTCTTTTTTTTTATTCGTATAATATAGCCATCTGATTTTTAAACGATAACGTATTTAGGAGGGATTTTGTATTGGACTGGAAAAAAGAGCTTTTCGTCAATGACGAACATTATACATACTTTGATCTTTCATCAATTGTCAATACGTACCAGAAAAAAATCGCTGAGTATCCATACAGCATCCGAGTATTATTAGAAAGTTTAGCTCGTCATCAGGAGATTACTGATTTAGAGAATTTAATTGCATTTGATGCGAAACAACCATCAGGGGTTGTTCCCTTTCGTCCGTCACGAGTAGTCTTACAAGATTTTACAGGCGTTCCAGCAGTGGTAGATCTTGCCGCAATGCGCGATGCTGTTGTAAATCTGGGCGGCGACCCAAGAGTCATCAACCCTGAAATTCCCGTTACATTAGTCGTGGACCATTCTGTCCAAGTCGATTGTGCTGGTACTGAGGAAAGTCTTGCCTATAATACAGAAAAAGAATTTGAACGCAATCATGAACGCTATCAATTTCTAAAATGGGCGCAACAAGCCTTTGACAACTTTGAGGTCGTTCCTCCCGAAACAGGGATTATTCACCAAGTCAATCTTGAATATTTATCAGATGTCATTTTAAAGAACGATGACAATTTGCTTTTCCCTGATTCTTTAGAAGGAACTGATTCCCATACAACCATGATCAATGGATTAGGCGTTCTTGGTTGGGGCGTTGGCGGAATTGAAGCAGAGGCGGCAATTTTAGGTGAGGCTTCCTATTTCCCAACACCAGAAGTTATCGGTGTAGAACTGACCGGGACACTAAGTTTAGGTGCAACAGCTACAGACCTAGCACTCTATTTAACTGAACTTTTACGTAATGAAAAAGTTGTTGGGAAATTCGTTGAATATTTTGGGGCTGGGTATAAAAGTCTGAGCCTCTCCGATCGGGCAACAATTGCCAATATGGCTCCTGAATACGGAGCGACTTGCGGATTCTGTCCAATTGATGAAGAAACATTAAGTTATCTTCGCTTGACCGGTCGCTCTGAAAAACAGGTTAAATTGGTCGAAGTCTATGCAAAACAAAATAATCTCTTTTATGATGGTTCAGAGACGCCGGCGTATACACGAGTAATCAAATTGGATTTATCAACTGTTCATTCATCAGTTGCTGGTCCTAAACGACCGCAAGACCGGATTCTATTAGCTGATGTCTCAGAAAATTTCCAGACATCCCTGACTAATCCAAGTGGACCAAAGGGATTTGGTTTATCCGCCGATGAGATTGATCGTATAGAAACCATTAGTGGAACAGACAATTCGATTGAAACTGGGGATTTAGCTCTGGCTGCGATCACCAGCTGTACAAATACTAGTAATCCTTCTGTAATGGTTGCGGCAGGCTTATTGGCGAAAAAAGCTGTGAATTTAGGGTTAAAGGTTCCTTCGACTATTAAAACATCCCTAGCGCCCGGATCAAAAATCGTCACGCAATATTTGGAAAAGGGAAATTTATTAGAACCTTTAGCTGCGTTAGGTTTTGATATCGTTGGTTATGGATGTACAACCTGTATTGGTAATTCTGGCCCTTTAGCTGCGGAGATCGAAACAACCTTAAAAGAAAGCGAACTAGTTGTTTCTGCTGTACTATCGGGAAATCGAAACTTTGAAGGGCGTATCCACCCATTAATCAAAGCGAATTATTTAGCTTCACCGCCACTAGTAATTGCTTATGCTCTTGCCGGCTCGATCAAAAAAGATCTGACAAAAGAAGCACTCGCGACGATTGATGGAAAAGAAATCTATTTACAAGATTTATGGCCTTCACAAGAAGAAGTAAACGCCTATATCAATGATTTCTTGAATCCAGAGGACTTCCGAGAAGCCTACAGTAACGTTTATCAATCGAATGAACGCTGGAACAAAATCGAAACCTCTGAAGGTGACTGCTATGACTGGGATGATGCGTCGACCTATATCGCTAACCCGCCTTTCTTCAAAGACCTTGGAAAAACTGCTAATGATTCCAATGGCCTAACAAACTTGCAAGTTCTTGCCAAATTTGGGGATTCAGTTACTACCGATCATATTTCTCCAGCTGGTAATATTGGGCTTCAATCCCCAGCAGGTAAATATTTGAAAGATCATGGTTTAACTTATAAGGATTTTAATTCATTCGGCTCTAGACGTGGTAATCATGAAGTTATGATGCGCGGAACATTTGGAAATATTCGAATTCAGAATCAATTGACCCCAGAAATAACCGGTGGCTATACAAAGTTGTCCACTACTGGTGAAGAATTACCAATTTACGATGCGGCAATGTACTATCAAAAGGAACAAATTGGTACCGTGATTCTTGCAGGGAAAGATTATGGGATGGGCTCTTCCCGTGATTGGGCTGCCAAAGGTACGAATCTTCTAGGTGTTAAAGCCGTATTGGCGGAAAGCTATGAACGGATTCATCGCAGCAATTTAGTTATGATGGGCGTTATTCCTTTTGAATACCTGCCTGGCGAAACAGCACAATCCCTTGGCTTAACTGGTAAGGAAAGCTATAGCTTTGACTTCCCTGCTGAACCATCAATTAACCAAATCATTGACGTAACGGCTATCGGTGAAGATGAGCTTCATTTCAAAGTGAAATTACGCTTTGATTCTGAAGCAGATATCGCATATTGGAAGAACCAAGGAATTTTACCGCTAGTTATTAATAAAAAAATGCAAAAGGAGCAAGCCTAATGACAAACACGCTAAATCCTGTTATTCCTTGTATTGAGGGCGACGGCATTGGTCCTGAGATATGGCAAGCAACACAAAAAGTTGTTGATGCCGCAGTCTCTTCTGCTTATCAAGAAAATCGTAAAATTGAATGGCTGGAAATTCTTGCTGGCGAAAAGGCCTTCAATCAGACGGGAACTTGGCTTCCAGATGAAACGCTAGAAGCTATTAAAGAACACAAAATAGCAATCAAAGGTCCTTTAACGACTCCAATTGGAGAAGGGTTTCGTTCATTGAACGTTACTTTACGTCAAGAATTGGATTTATATGCTTGTGTTCGTCCTGTTCGCTACTTTCAAGGTGTTCCCTCACCGCTAAAGGAACCGGAAAAAACCGACATGACGATCTTTCGCGAAAATACGGAGGATGTTTATGCTGGTATTGAATTTGCTAAAGACTCAAAAGAAGTGAAACAGCTTTTGGATTTTTTAACCGCCCAATTATCCGTCACAAAAGTTCGTTTTCCGGAAACAAGCGCGTTGGGAATCAAACCGATTTCGCAGGAAGGAAGCGAACGTTTGATTGCAGCTGCTATGGATTATGCGATCGATCAAGGTAAAAAACGTGTAACCATAATTCATAAAGGAAATATCATGAAATTCACTGAAGGCGGCTTTAAGAATTGGGGCTATGATTCTATTGAAAAGAATTATCCTCAAGCTTTCACTATGAATCAATATAAGAATATTGCGGCCGAATCGGGTGCTGAGAAAGCCGTGGACGCTTTAGAAGAAGCTAAAAAAGCCAATAAAATCATTGTTGACGATGTCATCGCTGATAATTTCTTACAGCAGATCCTGCTATACCCGGAAAAGTATCAAGTTGTCGCTACAACAAATCTTAACGGTGATTACATTTCTGACGCTTTAGCTGCACAAGTCGGCGGCATTGGTATCTCGCCTGGTGCGAATATCAATTATAAAACTGGGCATGCGATTTTTGAAGCAACTCACGGAACGGCTCCGGATATTGCTGGTAACGGTTGGGCGAACCCTTGCTCATTACTTCTTTCCGCCACCATGATGCTAGATCATCTCGAATGGTATGAGGCCAGCAAAAAGATAACAAAAGCGATCGAGTCAGCTCTTCAAAACAAGCAAATGACTCATGACTTTGCTCAAATGTTGGGTATCGCGGAATTATCTACTGCTGATTTTGCCGATTGCTTAATCGATACAATTAAAAAGGCTTAGTAAAACAACAAAGCTCCGATGAAAGATCTATTCTTCATCGGAGCTTTATTAATGATCAAATCAGTCGACTCTTTTTCTTGATAAATTATAAGAAAAATGATTGTGTTATTTAATAAATACTCGTCATTTTTATCCATAATCTCGTACAAAAAAATCACTCAGAAACCTTAAAAAAGTTTCTGAGTGATTTTTTTAATCGGCCTGTTAACTAAAGAAACACTCTTTAGAAACAATCCCTGCGATTTCACTATATTTAATTAGTACTTGACCATTTACTTGGTCAATCTTATCTGCATCCAATCCGTAAAAGCGCTCAACATTCACGATGCAGCCATTACTTTCTTTACGGATGATCTCTCCAATGATCGGCCGAGCAAAATCAGTTTTACGGCATTCATAGCTCTCTCCTATAATAATCGCTTCTTTATTCATTCAACCACCTCATTAATGTTTTATACTACACTTATATAGTAGCATTAAGCGGAGTAAAAAACCACATTAAGAGTGTTATTTGTTAATTAACCATCTTTTTAAGCAATAATCATAAATTTAGTTTATATTTTCCAGCAATAACGCTACATATTGCTCTAAGTAAAATTGATCCATTTGATCATACATACCAATTTCTGAACTATCTAGGTCTAACACACCCACTAATTGGTCTCCCTTCTTCATTGGTACAACAATTTCTGAACGCGCTGCAGAATCACAAGCAATATAATTTTTATGTTCCAAAACATTTTCTACGATTATGGTTTGATTTTTTTCGGCTGACTCACCGCATACCCCTTTTCCCATCGCAATATGAACACACGAGACATTTCCTTGAAACGGTCCTAAAATCAGTTCATCGTTCTTGAACAAATAGTATCCCGCGAAGACTGTCTCCTGTAATGTTTGATTCAGCAAAGCCGATGAATTTGCCAAATTTGCGATTAGATCTGTTTCTCCCTCGAGCAATGCTTTTTGCTGTAAAAGTAATAATTTATACGCTTCCTCTTTTGCTTCTTGATTTTTCCAACTCATAAAAATTCCTCCTACTTTGACTTTCCCTTATCGAAAATAAATTACTTAAGTATACCATTTGTTTTAATTCTAATTATCTAAACATGAATGATAACTTTTGGTTTATTTTACCCTAACCCTAGGAATAACTCCATTGATTAAAATATTGCTATTTCACTACAAAACCAACTCTTAGATTCAATAAAACGCTTGCTTGTCAAGTGAATTACCACTTATTTTTACCAGTTAAATATTTCATTATCATTACAATCAATACGGTTAGATAAAAATTCAAATACTTTAAACTTTTTATTCATATCTTCTTATATAATTGAATCCGAAAGATGAAAAAAGTGAGGGAATCCATTGATTAAGTTGAAAAGATATACGGCACTAACTTTATGTGCCTTGACATTAACCACTACCCCATTAAGTGCATTGGCAGATGAATACGATCAAAAAATTGCCGATCAAGATAAAAAGATCTCTGACTTGCAGCAAACGGAGCAATCTGCAGAAGATCAAAAAGCAGCAGTTGAGCAACAAGTTGCCGCTGTTGAAAAAGAAGTAAATGATGTCTTGAAAGAAAAAACCAATGAAGAAAAGAAACTGAGCGACTTGACCGCTAAAATTGGTATCCTTCAAGAAAAAATTCAAAAACGCGACGAACAAATCAGAAATCAGGCACGTGATGTACAAACGAAGCACGATTCTGCTTCTGTTGTTGATGCTGTAATCAATTCTAAATCTGTTGGTGAAGCCGTGAAGAAAACAATGGCCGTATCAACGATTTTAACAGCTAACAAAAATATCATGGAGCAACAAACAAAAGACAAGACTGAACTTGAAAAGCTTGAAAAAGAAGCGGAACAACGCTTGCAAGTAATCAATGAAAAGACTGCCGAATTAAAAGCAAAACAAGACCAATTAGTACAAACCAAATTGGATCAGCAAGTAAAACTCAATGAGATCCAAGCAAGTATCGCGACTGAAAAAGATCAAAAAGAAAAATACGAGACCCAAAAAGAAGAAGCTGAAAAGAAACGCCAAGCAGCGTTGAAGGCTTTAGAAGAGCAACGTAAAAAAGAAGAAGAAGCTCGTGAAAAAGCACAAGCTGAAGCTGAAAAACAAGCCAAAAAAGCAGCTGAAGAAGCTCAAAAAGCTGCCGAAGAAGCTGAGAAACAAGCAGCGGCTGCTGAAACTGCTAAACAAAAACAAGAAGCTGAAATTGCTCAGCTGGAAGCACAGCAACAAGAACAACAGGCGAAGCAACAGCAAGAGCAAGCTCAAACTGTTACGGATACTGGTGCTGCACAAGTCACAACTAATCCAACAGCTCCTGTAACAAATGAGTCAAAACCTGCTGCAAACAGCAGTGGCTGGTCTTCACCTTTATCGATCGGCTTAGTAGTCACTAGCCCATTTGGTCCTCGTCAAGATCCGACTGGAGCATCTGGCACACAACACGACGGTATCGATTTCGCGGGCTCTGCTGGTACTCCAATCATGGCTTCTAAAGGCGGAACAGTTGTTGAAGCAGGATTCCACGGGTCAGCAGGTAATCATGTTATTATTCAACACTCTGACGGTTATTATTCATACTACATGCACATGGTATCTGCACCAAGTGTTAGTGTTGGTTCAGAAGTCGGTGCAGGTCAAGTTTTAGGCGGTATGGGAACAACTGGTAACTCAACTGGTGTTCATTTGCACTTTGGTGTATCTACTGCTTTATGGTCAGGTTTTGTTAACCCTGCCCCACTATTAGGTGTTTAAACAAACGATTTAAAAAAAGTGTAGAACAATAATCAGAATATATCTGATCATTGTTCTACACTTTTTTATTTTATTAATAGAAAGGAAGCAGCTAATGACTATTGAAGAAATTGTAACTCTTTTGAAAAAATTCTCTTCTGAAAAATTTAAGAAGAATATCATTAAGTTAGGAATTCCTGCTGAACACACGATTGGCGTCCCGACTTCTGATTTGCGAAAGCTGGCCAAAAAAATCCCTAAAGAAAAAGATTTTCTAATCGAGCTGTGGCAAACAGACTATCATGAATGCAAGATATTAACTGTTTTAGCACTCAATCCTAAAGACTGTACAACTGAAGATATCAACTTTTTTATGGATGGAATCATTTCCTGGGATCTCTGCGATCTTTTCTGTAAAAATATTTTGATCAAGCAAGCAGATTTCGACCGCTTTATTCAGGGGTGGATCGATTCAAAAGACTTATTTTATAAGCGTGCAGCATTTTCCTTAATCGCCAGTACATCAACACATGCTTCCCTATCCATTACAGAAATCAAAAACTATCTGGACTTGATCGCGATACATTCAGATGATGATCGTTTATTAGTAAAGAAAGCCGCTTCCTGGTCTCTGAGAGAGTTAGGTAAAACGAATGATGAAGCAAAAGATTTAGCGATTAGGACTGCAGAAGAAATGCAAAAGCAGGATTCAAAAGCAAAACAATGGATCGCTAAAGATGCCCTAAAGGAACTGATACTTTTAGTGCAGGCGCCTGGACGTTCACGTCTGATCTCTTCAAAATCAAAAATGGGAAAAGAAGTTTAAAAAGCTACCACACCTAGGAAATTTTCTTAGATGTGGTAGCTTTTCTATTCGGCTTCTTCAATATCTTTTGTGATATCGTCTAGCTTTATTTCATTTTTTAAATAATCCGCATTTTCTGTTGGAAAATGTTGGCGAAACTCGGCTAGTTCCATTAAATCAATCTTTCCATCCGTTAACTCAAAATCTAGGACATGTCCGCCGAATTTACGATCGTCACTAATAAAATGCAAGTGGAATCCTGCTGCCGCTGCGCCTTGGAATAAGTTAGGCGTAAAGAATCCCACGATCGTACCTGCAATATCATCTGCTTCAAACTCAGGTTGATGCCGCGCAATTTCAACGAAGCGTGGATAAGGTTTTTCTTGCTTAGGCGCAACACGCACATGCATGTGTTTGAATGTGCCCTCTATTTTAACAGCCGCAAATAAATTGTGGCTGACTTTTTCTAAAATCGCCGCTTTCACTGTATCATCAGAACTATTAGCTAAAGAGAACTGTTCGTCTGATTCAAAGTTAGTTACTGCCGCATAGGGTGTCAACTCATCACCAGTTAATTGATTGATCTTTCCCGTTTCATCTGCATGATAAATCACACCATCTAAGAAAATGATCTCTCCGTTTGAGCCTTCTAAGGTGCCTAAACCAAAATCACCATAATTTGATAAGGTCCCGATTTTTTCAGTACCATCCATTAAATCCTGCATCAATCCGCCAAGTGTTCCGTGTTGGTAGATATAACTTTTTGTCTTCACTGTCATAAGTAGTCCCTCCTGCTTCAGATTACTGTATCCATCCCTCTCAATGGAAGAATATATGTTCATTCTGCTAATAAGCAGTCCTCTTAATAAAATTGGTCCGGCAAAATCGTTTTGCCTAGTTCTTTGTTATCAGAGTAATCGATCGGAATATCGATGATCACAGGACCATCGGTAGCTAATCCTTCTTGGATTGCTGCTTCTAATTCTGTTTGTGATGTCGCACGTAGTCCTTTTGCTCCGAACGCTTCTGCATATTTTACAAAATCAACCGGCCCAAAATGGACGCCTGATGAACGATCGTATTTCATTTCTTCTTGGAACTCCACCATATTATAGCTGCCGTCATTCCAAATCAGATGAATGATTTTTTGCTTCAAACGGACCGCTGTTTCAAGCTCTTGAGCAGAAAATAGGAATCCGCCATCTCCCGAAACAGAAAATATTTGTGTGTTTGGACGTACCAAAGCTGATGAGATTGCCCATGGTAATGCGACGCCCAATGTTTGCATTCCGTTGCTGAATAATAAATGACGAGGTTCATAACTGCGGAAATGACGAGCCATCCAAATATAGTGACTTCCGACGTCCACCGTTACGGTCATTTCATCTGTTACATTTTTTTGTAAAGTATCGATCACTTCTAATGGATGCACGCGACCTTCAACCGTTTCACTCTTCAACTTACCGTTCGTTAATTTTTCTTGCAAAGTTGAAAGATAATGATCGGCATCAGCAGATACTTGATACGTATCGATTGAGTCACTCAATTTTTCGATCGTTTTCGCAATGCTGCCAATCAATTCTGCTTCTGGTTGCATGTATTGGTCAATTTCCATTGGTACTTCATCTATGACCACAATACGCGCATCTTTTTCTGCATTCCAGTTTCGTGCTTCATATTCAATTGGGTCGTAACCGACTGCTAATACCAAATCACTGCGTTTCAACAGCATGTCACCAGGCTGATTACGGAACAGCCCGACACGGCCGAAGAAATGATCTTCTAAGTCGCGGGAAATAATTCCAGCACCTTGGAAGGTTTCGACCACTGGCAATCCAGTTTTTTCAACTAATTTTCGGATTGCGGCGGTTTCTTTTTTACCAGATGCGCGCATTCCAACTAATAGTGTCGGTAATTTTGCTTCATGGATTCGTTTCACTAAATCCGAAATATCTTCCTCTGATGCTGTTCCTAAAATCGGTGCAGACAAAGGCTTGATAGCTTCTCCTTTGACCTCACCATCCGTTACATCTTGAGGAATCGACAAGAAGCTGGCACCTTTTTTTGCAGTCTTAGCGATGCGATATGCGTTCGCTATATTTTCTGATAATGTTTCTGAATCTTGAATTTCTGAACTATATTTTGTAATAGGTGCAAACAGTGCTGCGTTATCCATGCTTTGATGGGTTAATTTTGAAAGATCCGAACGTTTCACCTGTCCAGCCAGTGCTAAAACAGGATCACCTTCCGCTGTAGCAGTAACTAAACCTGTTGCTAAATTACTTGCTCCAGGACCGCTAGTCGCGATGACAACACCTGGTTCTCCGGTCAGACGTCCAATCGCCTGTGCCATAAATGCTGCATTTTGTTCATGACGGGCTAAGATTAATTGTGGTCCATGATCTTCCAATGTATCAAAGACTCCATCGATTTTGGCACCGGGAATCCCAAAGATGAATGGGACGTTATGATTTTCTAAACTAGTAACAATAATTTCTGAACCTTTCTTGCTCACTGTATTACATCTCCTTAAAATCTGTATCATTTACATTTGATAATATAGCACCAATGCATTTATTTATCAACAATGAAACACCACGATTAATTGTTTTATCAAAATTCAAAAAAAGAAGCCTCATTTCTGAGACTTCCCTTTTTACTCTGGAAAATTGAATTCTGCTCCCCAATCGAAACTACCTGAACTCTCAAAACTTTGCGGCCAATGCGCGCACCAATCTGGCCCCTTAAAGGTTTCTAATACATCTGAACTTGCTGTATACGGTTTAATATCCAGAATCGGACTATCATCTTCGGCATCAAGATATTCCAGATAGACTTTATTTCCTTGTATCTTAATAATTTTTGCGGCTGATAAAGCAATGGGATTGGGTCTGACAGGACCTCTTGTTGCAAATGTCCCTAATTCTTCTGGACCGTTCGTGTATGGCTTGCTGACTGTAGTTCCTCTAAGCTCAGGAATGTCCAGATGATGAAACCAATACAAGACATAAAGATGACTAAAATCTTCTAAACCAATTAATCCGTCCTGATATTCGGGAAGAACTTCTAAATAAGTCCCTTCCTTTGATTGCTTCACTTTACCGATTTCTTTAATTTCCATCATAATTCCCCCAATTTTTTTATTGAGTCGCGACCTCTAATTAGAAGATAAATCCTCACGCTACGTGAGAGTCAAGGGGATTAATGGAATTTGAAGTTCAGTCAGATATTCTTCTGGGTTGTCCGTATGCTCCGGCCCCACATGACAAAATTGTCGGGTGGCTTTTACCATTTCAAATTCAGGGTGTTCATCCAACCATTTGGCAAATGACTGATAAGCCTCCGGAAGCTGATGATAATTCCCTTCCACATACATAATTGCTGCCTGTTCAAGTTCAGGCAGCCGCCTCCTCTGCAAAGGCTCTTCAACTTCTTTATCTGAAATAATTGCGACCTCTACATCTACGCCCTCTTCCAAATATTCTTTATCATGAAAAATCGTTAAATTTTGATCAGCTTCTGGCGGAAATGCAATCTGCTGATTTTCCAATACTTCCATGAAGTCTTCCCAAAGCAGCCCTTCATGATAGAAGCTTTTTATTTTTTTGCGCAAGCTGATCACTGAAAATGCTGGGATTTTTTTGATCGTCACTTGATATTTGTCCTGATGCTGCATTCGCTGGATCATTTGATGAATTTGCTGCTGACGATATTTATCCCGCTGGATTTCTTTTTCAATTTCGCGATCTTTTTTCAATAATGCCGCAGTAAAAATTTTCGGATCTTCTTGAACTAAGCTCTTTATTTCTTTTAACGAAAACTTCAACTCCCGCAACAGAACTATCTGGGCCAAAACCTCTAATTGTTTCACTGAGTAGTACCGATAGCCAGATTCCTCATCAACCAATTGAGGATGAAGCAAGTCGATCTCATCATAATGGCGCAACGTACGAATTGACACCTGTCCAAGTTGGGAAAACTCACCAATTTTCAGCAATAAAAACACCTCCACTGCCTATTATACCGATACTTTTGATTGTTATCAGCAAAAATTTATGAGATAATAAACACGAACATTTGTTCTTTACTTTGGTAGTTTTTTCCCTTTGTAAAAAAATTAAGAGAGAACTGTACTTACTACTTACGCTAAAAAATCTATTTTAGTACGAATAAGGAGATGGGCCATGCATTATAAAGAATATAAGACGATTTTGTCAGCAAAAAATGGATTGAATCTTTTCCGCGGTTGCACACACGGCTGCATTTATTGTGATAGCCGCAGTGATTGCTATCAGATCAATCATACCTTCGAAGATATCGAGGTAAAGGCAAATGCCTTGGAGATTTTCGAGCAGGAACTGCAAAGACGGCGAAGACCTTGTATGATCGGCACGGGGGCGATGACCGATCCTTATATTCAGGCGGAACCGCGGTTAAAAATCACCCAAGGTGCGTTAGAGCTGATCGAAAAATATGAATTTGGAGTGGCGATTCAGACAAAATCCGCGCGAATCTTACGTGATTTGGAACTACTGAAGTCGATCAATCAAAAAACCAAAGCCGTTGTTGAAATGACATTGACAACTTACGATGAAGACTTATGCAAAATCTTAGAACCCTACGTCTCTACTACTAAGGAACGTTTTGACACATTAATGAAATTTAAAGATGCCGGGGTGCCAACTGTGGTTTGGTTATCTCCTATCTTGCCATTCATCAATGACAGCGAAGAAAACTTACGAGGTATTTTAGATTATTGTATCCAAGCTGGTGTTAAGGGAATTCTTTGTTTCGGCTTTGGCGTGACAATGCGGGCCGGTAATCGTGAACATTACTATCAGCAGCTCGATAAACATTTTCCTGGCCTGAAGAAAAAATACCAGTATAGCTTTGGCGATAATTATGTCTGCAACAGTCCCCGTAACGATGAATTAATGTCAATTTTTGTCGAGACCTGTCAAAAACATGGTATCCTTTGGAGGACGGAAGAAGTATTTCGCTATATGCATGAGTTTGAAGATAAACGTGAACAACTCTCCCTGTTTTAAAAAATAAAATAAAACGCTTGCTATGAAACTCGTTTCATAAACTATACTTCCCTTGTAGAGAAAAAAGGAGGAATATTTTATGAATACTTATGTGAAAGTTCAGCAAGCCGATACACAAGAACATTTTCAAGTTTCCCTGCATTTTTCTGATGATCAATTGAGACTCGTGAGAAGCCGTGGGTTTAGACGCCCGATTATCCAAAAGCTTCAACTGTCTGAAATAAAAAATCTATTCATTAATGATCTATTGGGTTGCCCCGTCGTCAGCTTCTTTTATCAAGATCGTCGTTATACTTTTTATCAGTTTGGTCCCGCCGTCATTGAATATTTAAAAGAGCATTTAGTCGCTTAAGAATTTTAGAAGAGGTGTTTCTCATGGCAAATATCCGCGACATCGCAAAAATCACTGGTTACTCCGTTTCAACAATTTCTCGCGTCATCAACAATCATCCATACGTCGATGATGAAAAGCGCGCGAAGGTTTTGGAGGTAATGGCTGAGTTAAACTATGTTCCCAATCGTTCTGCTCAAAATTTGAGCTATGGTAAGACGAAAAATATCGGAGTAATCATTCCGTTTGTTAACCATGCTTATTATGATCAAATGTTAAGCGGAATCATGAACGCTGCTTTTGAGCATGGTTATCGAATCAGTCTCTTGCCGACGAATTATGATCAGAAATTGGAAAAAAGTTACTTAGCGGAATTTGCGACTCGCTCATTTGATGGATTGATCGTTACGACCAAATCAAATCCTGTGGAGACCTTTCTTGATTATCAAAAATACGGACCCATAGTTTTTGGCGAGGAAATTCCAGACGCGGATGTTAGCTGTGTCTATATTAATTTGAAGCAATCTTTAAGAGAAGCCTCTGCCTATTTAAAGAAAAAGGGTGTTAAAAACCTGGGAATGACTCTAGGCAGAAGTAAGAATATTAGCCACAACTCAAAAGTCACGCTTAAGATCGTGAGAGAGTTTTTTCCCGATTTTGATGAAGAGAACATTATTTGGGATTGTTTTACTTATTCTAATGATGGACTACCCGCTGCGAACTTTTTCAAAAAAAGACATGTTGATGGAATACTTACGATTGGTGATGAGATCGCAGCGGCTATTTTGCAGCTGTATACCGACATTGATCGTCCACTGGTCATTGGACGAGAGAATTTATTGATCAGCCAAGTGATGCAGTTTCCTACAATTGATCATCACCTAGCGGAGTGTGGAAGGCGTGCCTTTGAAGTTCTTATTGAAAATAGAAAAACGAAGATTTGTATTCCGCATAATTTTATTATTAGATAATCCCACAACCAGCTGAGCTAATTTTTCAGCTGGTTTTTGTATGAACATTTTTAACCCAAATTTTTGGATTTTCGTAAACTTTTTGTATGGAAAGGAAACTGTACATCGGATTAATAAGCGCTTATACTTAGAGTATGGAAAGTTAGCTTTCCTCACGTACGATACGACCATTCGAAATATATCAAACAAAATACTACCTTTCAAAAAAATCAATCGATTTTTCGGATACTCCGGCCTACAAATTTACTCACTCTCTCTCCACTCGCATCGAGCATATTCTCATTTATGAGGAGGAAAAAACATGAAAAAATCAACACTTTATACAGGCCTATTTTATGTTTTGATTGGTGTTATCAGTTTATTGATTGCGATAACTACAGAGTTTCGGCTCGAGGGATTACTATGGGGCATCGCTGGAGCAGGAATCTGTCCGGGCTTTGTGATGATTCGGAACTATTTCTATTGGACAAAACCTGAGCATAAAAATGATTATGATAACCGTTTAAAGAATGAGGAAATCAATTTAAAGGATGAACGAAAGATTATGTTGCGTGATAAAAGCGGACGAATGGCCTATATAGCTATGTTGGGCTTACAGTGTGGATTAGTGCTCTGCTTTTCAATTTTAAGTATCCTTGGTTATTTCAATCCTTTCTCTAAATATGCATGTGTCGGTTTAGGTCTATTAGTTATCATTCAATATATTTTAGGAGTAGTTGTCTATCGCCGTTTAAGTAAAAATTTGTGAATAGTAGAATTGTATGACCAATCACCGAATAATAAAACCGCCTGTTGAAGTGAATCTCCAACAGGCGATTTTTATAGACGAACAATTTTATCACTGACCTTTTTAACAAAATAATCATCATGTTCAATCAAAATCATCGTGGGCTTAAATTGAAGCAAAAGCTCCAAAATTTGTTTTTGATTGAACACATCTAGATAATTCAAGGGTTCATCCCAAATGTAAAGATTTGCCCTTTGTGACAATGATTTTGCTAGTTCAACTTTTTTTCGCTGCCCCATACTCATGTCTTGGATTCGATTGGCAAACACACGCCGTTCCATTCCCAATTTTCTCAAATTATTCAAGAAGTGCGAATACTCTAATCCCTCTTTTTCAGCAAAGTCTTCTAAGGTTCCTTGGTTATTCTCATAATTCTGACGAACACGGCTGATTTTAAGCCCGCTAGCTCGTTGAATACTCCCTTCTACCTTACCTGAGAATTCACCCAATAAAGCTTGCAGCAAAGATGTTTTTCCACTGCCGTTTTTACCAATGATCGTCAAACACTCACCACGCAATAACTCAAAATTCTTGTCTTTAAATAAACATTTATCTGAGTAAAAGAGTCCCAGCTCTTCAACTTGCAAGATTCGGCGATGATAGCTTTCTTCATAGTTGATCCTTAATGCATCCGCAGACTCAATATTTTTTAACAATTTTTCCTTTTCGCTGATTTGCCCCTCCACGCGTTGAACAATTGCTTTAGAGCGTTTCATCATACGAGCTGCATCTGCACCAATCGCCCCTGGACTAACTCTGCGATATTCGGTATCAATGAATCCTTTCGATTTATTTGTCTTATCTTTTTCTCGTGAAGCGGACCACTCCGCTTTTTCTTGAGCTGTTTTTTGCAGTCGCTGAATCTCTTTTTTTAGTTTACTGTTCTGAGCTTGTTCGAAAGCATCCCGTTGTGCCTTCTGTTCTTCATAGGTTGAAAAATTTCCTTGATAAAGGATCAATTGATTTTTTTCAATCGCTAAGATATGATCGACTGTTTGATCCAAAAACGTTCGATCATGACTGACCACTATATATCCTTGCTTTTTTTTCTTGAGGTATTCAGCCACTTGCTGCCGACCTTTCATATCTAAGTGATTGGTCGGCTCATCAATCAGTGGAAAGGAATGCTCATCAAGAAATAATAGTGCTAAAAGAACTTTGGTTTGTTCCCCGCCCGATAACGTATGAAAAGGTCGCCAGAGTATATCCAGATCACAATTCAACAAGGTTAATTCCCGTTCCATTTTCCAAATTTCCAGCTCTTCTGTTTCAGATAATGCATAATAGGTTAATTCGCTTGGATCATAAATTTTTTGGGGAAAATAGCTCATCTCTAGCTGGTGATTGATTTGACCTTGATAGGGCAGTTCGCCTCGCAATAACTTCAATAATGTTGTTTTACCGCGACCATTCCTCCCAACTAAACCAAGCTTCCAATCACTAGCGATATTTAATTGAGCGTTGTCGAAAAGCAATGTTCCTAATTGATCGTAGCCAAAAGTTAAATGTTCGATTTTTATATTTGTCATAATAAACACCTCGCTTTGACTTCAAATGAAGCCAAAAAAGACCCAGTTATCTCCGAAAAACTGGGTCACAGAGCTATTTTTAGACAATAAGACTGTACATAAAATAAGCCTTTTTGCATAAAAAGAATCCCAATGATCATCCACCAATTTTTCGAAAATCTGCACACTGCTCCCTTAGTCTCCAGAGGCACAGTCTTAATGCAGCTTTCCTACTTCACTGATAGATAATACATACGGGATCCCTCACTTTCTTTCTTCTAGTTTTACGATATCATGAAAACGCTCTATCGTCAAAAGTCGTTAAATTTATTTTGTTACTATTCAAAGCATCCTTGCATATTGTCTTTCAGACAAAAAAGCAGGAATGTTTGGTCATTCCTGCTTACTCTATCCCTTATTTCTCGATCGGCAACCAAATCTCCAAACAGGCTTTGCCCTCCAGCGACACATAGGTTTCCAATTCTGGTCCGTCGACTTTTTGATAATCTGTTTGCGGCAGCCAGGTGTTGAAGATTTGCTGCTGTAATTGATAATATGCGTTAGACACGTTTTCTGTCTTGCGATAATCGTAGGGTTCACTAACAAAAACAGCGTAGGTTTGTTTCGGAATCTTTACTGTTAAATAATCTGTTGAGACGTTTGGATTTAAAACAAATCCGGTAAAGTAATTAAGCTGTTCAGAGTCAGGTATTACTGGATTCGCAATAGCAAAATAAGGTTCGCGCTTTAATCCAAAAAAGTTTTTCTTGGTAGCGTCACTTTCGGCAAATGCTCGTAATTGTTGATCTACAAAAAAACTTTCCCAATGTTTTCCCGTATTTTTGAACAGATCGTCCTCCAATTGAAACGCAGCCATCTTTCCTACAACTGTGAAACTTGGCAATTGTTTAATGTGATAGTTCAATGTCTTTCCGCCGTTAATTTGTATATCTAACCGAATCGGCGGGAAAAAATTAATCGCAGCATGAATCTCTTTTGCTTGACTAGGAGCAATTCCGTGAAATTTCGAAAATGCTCTGTTAAAGGCCGAGCGATTCGCGTATCCGCACAAGGCAGATACTTCATCAATTGAATTTCCCTTTCGCAATAGTTCAACAGCCTCTGAAAGACGACGATTGCGGACATAATTTGAAAAAGAAAACCCCGTTAAATAAGTGAAAAAGCGATGAAACGTATACTCTGAAAGTAAAGCCTGCTTTGCTAATTGTTCTAATGATATATCTTCAAATAAGTGGGTTTCAATATGAGCCAAAATGGCCGAGAAACGCTCTAAATCTTTTGACATTCCACTCCTCCTATAGACTTTCTTTATTAAGAATAGCATATTGGAGAGGAGTTACGCTGCCTTTATCCTCTTTTTCTTACGGGTATCCAAATCTCGATATCATCACCTTGTCCATAGACCTCTAAATCCGGTCCGCCTGAAATCATGTCACCTGTTGCGTACCCATCATTCAACAATTCGTACTCTTCTGACTCCGGTGCCCACTTGGTTACGATAGCGAATTGAGTCTTACCCGATGTTTCTCTCGTACACGGAAAAACCGCCCAAGTATTCGCTGGAACCTCTACTTCAATTAAACCTTCCGGCGTATCATTTGTCGTTGCCACAGCAATATAATAGTCAAATTTTTTCGCATCTGCTTTGTCAGTATTATAAAAACTGGCACCAATCAAACCAAATGGTTCATGATTGATCATTGGCAGCAGATCATTTTGTTTATTTGAAGATAAGATCTCATTCCAAAATGCGGGGCAATCTTTCATCCCCTGACGATTTTCATTCGTGGATTCCTTTTTGAACCCTACCAATTTAAAATTTTCTAATTCAACAATTCGATGTTCCATAATTTATTCCTCCTTATTTTTACTAACTATAGCAAACTCGCTTCAATATCCTTTTACCCTTTTCAAAGCAAAAAAAGAGAAGAAAAAAACACAACTATCAGAACTGCCGATAATTGTGTTTGTTAATAAATTTATAGTTCTCTTCCTGCTGCTTCAAACCCATCCTGCTGTTCTCCATCAAACTGATAAAGTTTCTTCAGTAATCCCCATAGCTGCTCCAGCTCATCAATCGAAAAAGCTTGAAAAGAGGTTTGTAAGAACTCCCAGCCTTGCTCATTCGCTTCTTCGAAAACTTTTTTTCCACTTTCAGTAATGACAATGTTTACTGATCGTGCATCCGTTTTACTTTTTTCTGATTTTAAATAGCCCTTTTTCTTCAAGTTGTTGATTATTTGAGCGGTGCTTTGTTTTGTTGCACCCAATTTCAAAGCAATCGCATTTAACGTAACTTCGCCTTCTGGAATATGAACGATCGCAATCAATGCCATCACCTGTCTTGACGTTAGTTCCTTCATCGTCTCATCGCCTATAGCCTGAAGCTTATTCGTTACCGAAAATAAAGTGGCATAAGTTTGAGAAATCAAGAACAATCGATTTTTGTTGTCCACACTCTCACTCCTCGCATTCTATGTTATGAATGGTTTAATCATACCACATTGAGTTTACGTTGCAGAAAATTCAATCATCCTTTCGGGGCGGTCATAGTTTTTTCTCCAGCATTCTTTTTCAAAACGTAATTGGTTGCCATAAAAAATGTACAACAAATGATCAACAATATCGTCGAATTCACCAAATTGTTATAGCTTGGTGGATAGACATTTGTAAATGAATTGAAGCCCGCATGCAGCAATATACATAAAGCAATGCTTCCATATTTATTCCAAAGAAAACTCAACAGGAAGGCGAAGCTAAAAACCATCACCATATATCCACCAAAACGAATAGTATCTTGTCCAGAACCTTTTACCAGCCACAAGGGCAAATGCCAAAAAGTCCAAATAAACGCTACGAGACAAGTAGCAATAAAACTAGAGAATTTTCTCTGTAACTGAGGGAGCAAATAGCCTCGCCAACCGGCTTCTTCCAACCCGCCACCGAAAAAGATCATTACCGGTAATTGGAACAACGCTGTATAAATCGGCGCCTGCTGTTGCGTCGCTCCAACTAAAACAGGGAAAAAACACACGCCCCAAGCCAAACCAATCATACTCACATAAGCAAAAATCGGCTGCTTCAAATTGAAAATATTCTTAATATATCTACGGAAATCCACGTTGTTCAAACTCCGCTTGTTAACGACACAAGCGCCTATCAAAGGACCCGCCGCTCCGAGACTATAGAGAGGTAAAGCAACTGGTGAGAACAATTGGATACTCGTGAATTGCGTCAAAATGCCACTACCAACCAGCAGATCCATGAAACTGAAAAGGTAATTGTCAAATAACTAACTATTCCGTTCCTTCTATCCATATTATTTTATCTCCTTCGAAATGAATCTATTGGTTTTCTACTTGATCCTTGATCTCCTTGACCGCATTGTAAAAGGCTTCATTCTCTTCATAGTTGGGGCTATGTGCAGAATTTTCAAAAGTATAAAAATTCTTATTTGGCGCTTTTACTTTATTGAAGTATTCTTTGGCTAACTGATAGGAAACTTGATAATCATATTTCCCATGCAGTCCGTAAACTGGGATCTTCAGTTCTGGTACTGACTCTAGCAAATTATCATTTGAAAAATCTTCGTTATCTAATTGCTCATTAGATAACGGCATGCCTTTGAACGCGTTAATTTTCTCACTGAACGTATACCCTTTGAAAAATAGCAATTGTTTGATCATTGTCGCTAAGGACGGCCCTTCATGTCGAATCCCGACACCATATTTTTCCAAAAGTAAATTATATGCTGGTGCTTCAGGATCAAACGTTGCTAGTTTTTTTAATGATTTCTGATCATCAATTTTTTTAGCGTGATTCCGTAGATAGTCATAAGCCAGCTTTTGTCCGCGTTTTTGATGAACAGGTTGACCAATTCCCAAATAAGCTTTGTATAGTTCGGGACTATTTTGAACTGTCTTAATCCCCAAATAGGCTCCCCATGAATGCCCCATTAAATAAATCTTGTCTTGATTAAATCGCTGCCGCAAATAATTCGTTACCTCGATCGTATCCTCGACTAATTGACTCTTAGTCATAGTTTTGGGGCTTAATTCTTTCGTATTAGACATCCCCGTTCCCCGCTGATCCCAATAACAAACGACAAATTCTTTTTCCAATCGATCCTGCGTTTCCCATGCTTCCGACATCGCAAACTCAGGACTGCCTGGCCCACCATGTAAAAAAAGCAGCACCGGTTTAGTTCGATCCTCACCGCGAATAAACATTCCTTGTTCCATCCCACCAATCTCAACAAATTTCTTTTCACTAATACTTCCTTTTATCGTATTCCCTTGTTGATTTTTCAGACTCGTTAATTTCCCAGGGCTATTGAAGAACACCAATAAAAAGACCGCCGCCACTACTAAAACCAGCAAACCCAAAACAGCCAATACAATTTTTTTCACCATCATCTTTACTCCTTATTTTAATTAGTCATTATAATTACTATTTTAGAATAGCATTACTTTCAGTGGAATAAATCAGACTTAAGTCGGAACAATGCTACTCTCTAAAAAAAGTTTTAAAATTACACTTGATTATGATTTTTAATGCATTTACTCTAAGTATAGAAGGCGCCTTCGGAAATGGAGGAAAACGATGAATGACGAAAAATTTGCGACAATTCAACAAAAAATCGAACTAGATTACGAGAATATCACAGGAGTCATTGTGCAAAAAAAGGATCAGCTGCTCTACGAAAAATATTTTAATGAGTGTAACGAAACGAGTAAAATTCATGTCTATTCCATAGCTAAAAGCATTCTTTCACTACTATTTGGAATCGCACAGAAACAAGGAATGATTAATGAGCTAGATCGGCCGATCCTAGATTATTTCCCTGAATATCGACCGAAAGATTCGAATATCGGGACGATTACTCTGGAGAATTTACTGACAATGACGACCCCTTACAAGTACAAAAATGGGCCGCTCACTTATATCAAATACTTTATGAGTAAAGATTGGACCAAGTTCACTTTAAAACAACTTGGCGGCAAACATCCTATCGGTCAGTTCAATTACACCCCTTTGATCGGACCGGATCTCTTATCTGCGATCCTTGCCCGTTCAACTAAAAAAAGTGTCTTGGAATTTGCTCGTGAAGAATTGTTTGAACCACTTGGCATCAACGTCGAAAAAGCGATCCAATTGAAATCTGCCAAGGAACAAATGGCATTTAATCAATCGACCACCTCGAATGGTTGGGTAGAGGATAATACGGGGCTGAATGCAGGCGGATGGGGGCTGACTCTTTCGACCCGCGATCTGACAAGACTTGGTCAACTGATCCTTAATCAAGGAAACTGGAAGAATCAACAAATTATTCCAGAAAGCTGGCTGCAAAGTATGCAGAGTAAACACAGTCATTGGGCGCAAGAACAGCTCGATTATGGCTATTTGTGGTGGGTTGTTGATCCTTCAAAACCTATTATTGCCGCAATGGGCGATGGTGGAAATATTCTTTATATCGATCACGAAAAGGAACTTGTAGTTGCGATTACCGCCCTCTTTAAAGAAAATGTCTATGATCGAATCGACTTTATTCAGCAAGAGATTTTGCCGTTACTATAAACAAAAAAATCGAGCAGTTTATCGGCTGCTTGATTTTTCTTTTATTGGCTCATTTGTAATAGCTTCTTTACCGTGTTTGAATTACGAATCGTTACTTGATTATTGACGGACGAGCTGGCAATTTTCGCCCAGCGAGCTTTATTGAAGGTTTTTCGTGGTGCCGACCAAAAAATTACCTCGTCATGAGAGGCGATTTGCTCATATTCCGGTTTTATTTCCCCAACCGCGGCAAACACTTCTGCTGTAGTCATTGGAGGGATCATAAAAATTGCATAGTGAATTGTTTCTTTTTCATGACCCCACCACTCTGGCGCATGCGTCAACGTTTCAGCCAATTCATCGACAGCGACGATCGTCACAGGAATAGTCAAATCAAATCCATCGATTATCAAGGCTTCGCATAGTTTGATCAATTCAATTTTCTCCAAGTTATCACTAGAAAAAATGACATTCCCGCTATTGATATACGTGGAAACCTCTGAAAAACCTTTTTTCTCAAAGGCCTCTTTTAGCAACGGCATCGCAATTTTATTTCTGCCGCTGATGTTGATTCCTCTCAGAAATGCGATATATTTCCTCAAACCTCTTACCTCACTAACCCGCCAATAATTTTTTCAAAACATTTTTATTAAGCATATGCACCGTCAGAAATTTTCCTTGATGATAAACGGCCCAATTATTAAAGATTCCTGGAAGATTCTTGGCCTTTTCCAGACTATCCACCGGAATCAACGTCAACGGAATGTTTTCTTCCTCGCAATATTCCTGTACCTCTTTTAATCCATTAGGAATAAACGGACACTGCTGTCCATAGAAAATCGTCAACTCTTGATTATCAATCGTCTGCTTCCGCGCGTTCTCAGAAAAAGCAGGAACTGTTCCATCAAAAGATAACGCCATAAGTTCAAAACCACCTGCGATTTCATCAACTACCTCAAAGCCGTTTTTTTCAACGAATTTCTTATCGGTCAAGAATGGTGTTTTCTTTTTTGAACTGATAACACAAACGCCGGACTTATTTTGCCGCTTTGCATCCTCGATACAATAATTCAGTAAATTTTTCCCGTGACCTTGACCTTTATGACTGCCAGAGACCCACATACAATAAATATACAAATAATTCTCACCAACAACAGGCACCCAAGCATTTTCCAATGGCGCATATTCAATAAAAACTTTCCCATTTGCATCCAACTTGCGAAAAACATGTCCTTCTGGCAAGCGCTCACTGATCCATGCTCTTTTCGTATCTACACCGATCTGATGCTTTTTGCCTGAAATCGCGCAGCATAGATGTTCAGTTACCACATTTTCGGCTGTTACATTCACATATTCGACCATCAAACTCCTCCTTTTATCTATTACTTCAAGTATAGCATTCGAACATCTGCAAACTCTTTCATTTTTTTAATTTATCTCAAATAGAAACAGAGGACTTAAAAAAGTCCTCTGCTAAAAATGGTTAACTAAGCTATTTCTGCATGGCTAACTCCTCTGCAATCAAGCCACCTAAAATTTTCATCCCGGCTTCAATTCGTGCTTCATCCATACACGAAAAATTCAATCGCAGTGTATTGAGTTTGGGATTCTCCGCGTAAAAGGATTCCCCGCTGACGAAAGCAACCTTTCGATCCAAGCTCTTCTCCAATAATTCTGTCGTGTTAATCTCCTCGGGCAATTCTAACCAAATAAATAAACCACCCTCGGGATAGGTGTATTGTGTATTTTTAGGAAAATACGTTTCAATTGCTGAAATTGCCGCATCCCGTCGGAGTCGATAGGTTTTGACTAATTTGGCAATATGATCATCTATACTGTTGGCTTGAAGAAATTGAAAGATCTGCATTTGAGCAAATGTGTTGGATTGAAGGTCAGTGCTTTGTTTAATCAAAACCAGCTTTTCAATCACTGCTGCATCGGCAGAAATCCAACCAATTCGAAGACCTGGACATAAAACCTTCGAAAAACTGCCGGTTCTGATCACATTTTCGGCCTTGGGAAAGCTAAACATTGGCGGAGTAAGCTCGCCGGAATATCTCGGCTCCTCATAAGGAGCATCTTCAATGATCGCTACATCATAACGGTTGGCTATTTCCAAAACTTGCTGCTTTCGCTCTAACGACCAAGTTTTCCCTGATGGATTCTGAAAAGTTGGAATCACATAGATTAATTTCACATCAGCTGTGGTTGCTAAAAGATTTTCCAAGTCACTAACAATCATTCCTTCTTGATCCGTTTGAACTTCTAAAATTTTTCCTTCAAATGTTTTGAAGACATTTAACGCGGATAAATAGGTGGGGCTTTCACACAAAATGACATCTGATTTATTGATAAGCAGTTTTCCGACTAAATCCAAGGCTTGTTGAGAACCGTGAGTAATCAAAATGTTTTCGGCTGTTAATTGCGTTCCGATTCGATTATTTTCTCGTTGGGCAATCCATTCTCTAAGGGGAAACACTCCTTCGGTCGTCGAATATTGTAATGCTTGTTCTCCCTGATTCTTCAAAACAGCCGTGCTGGCAGCGGCCATCTCTTCGATTGGAAAAAGTTCGGCTGCTGGCAATCCGCCGGCAAAAGAAATAATTTCTGGGCGATTTGTGACTTTCAATAATTCACGAATCTCTGAAGCAGTTAAGTTTTCCATTCGATCGGCATACCTCATATTTAATCTTCCTTTAAGTTTTTTCTCATTTTATCGTAATTTTCAAAAGTTGTATAGTCTCGCGAAAAATACTGCAAAAAAGACAGAAGCTCCATAAACCGCCTCTGCCTTTCATACTTCTTCAAGAAAACTTATAAGTACATACTGTCTCCAGATTGATTTCCTAACCCTGGATGCTTATCGAACCGTACAACGCCAACAACGGCCTTATCGCCAACCGCTTCAACGATTTTAGCCGTACCGACATGACCAAAACCACCGCAAAGTTCAATTGCTTGCACACCGTCCTCAACTAACTCTCGTGAAACTGCGACTGCTTCAGCATAATCTACCACTCCTACCGTGGTCAACTCAACCGCCGGTGTAGTTACTACTGAACGATCCTTTTTAACATCCGCACCTTCTGCTACAAAAATGAATGCTGCTTTTAACATATGAAGCCTCCTTTTATTTTTAACCAGTAATTGCCAGGTTAATATTTTTTTACATTGAAATCACAAATTTCTTTGTATACTTTTCATCGTCAAGCAATTCAATTATAAAATCATGTTTATCGATGATCGTCTTAACGATCGCCAGACCTAAACCGCTGCCTAGAAAATTTCGTTCTGTTTCGTTCTCGCTAACAAAAGGTTCAAAAAGCTGTTCGCGATCCTTCTGAGGAATCATCGTACCATTATCAGCAAAAATAATTTTCACAGTCGAGTCTTCCTCTACAATCGAAATCGCTAATTCAGTTTTTGTCGGATTGTGTTTGCAGGCATTAATCAGCAGATTATTGAACACGCGCCGAAACTCGGTTTTGTCTAATGTACGAATAAGCGGTTCATCTGGTAAATCCAAAAGCAGTTCCAGCTGCTGATCCTCAATCAAATCATAATTATCTGCTACAGCTTCCTTCAGTAAATAGTTAACGGCACAGGCCTGCTTATTGAGGCTAAATTCCGCTGAGTTTAGTTTGGTATATTGAAACATCAAGTCCAATAGATCATTGGCCGATACTGATTTTCGATAAATGATCCCTGAAACCTCTTTGATTTCAGTTGGCTCAACGACTTCTTCATTCAATGCCTTGGAAAATCCTGTAATACTTGTTAGCGGAGTTTTCAAATCATGGGCGATATTAGCAAATAACGTACTCTGCTCTTTGGCAAGACGTTGGCTTTCATTGCCGATTTTTTTATTCAAACTGCGATAAAATAAGAAAGAAAATCCCACCACTGCAAGAATTTGAAAGACTCCACTGAGAATCTGAAGCGGTATCTGATAGTTAATACCTAAAACTAATTCTTCCAATTGATTGAAAAACTCCTCAATCAAGCCGCCAACAATAGAAAGGCCTAGAAAATACAGGATGAATGATCGTAAAATTGCGTTTCTAAGTTGTTTCATGATGAGGCCTCCAAACGATACCCCAATCCTCTGATGGTCTTGATTCGTTCAGCCCCTATTTTTTCCCGCAGCTTGCTCATCATGACACGGACATTGTTGTCACCAATTAAAGGATCTTGCCAGCCGTATTCATAAATCTGTTCCTTAGTAAACACTCGTCCAGGCTGCTCCATCATTAATTTAAGAACACGAAACTCAACTGCCGTTAATTCAATCGCTTGTTCTTTTACATAAGAGGAATTATCAAATTAAGTGCAACACTTTATCATAAAAGACTTCATATGGTGTTTTCCAGCCTAAACATTTTCTAGGTCTAAGATTCATTTTGTCAACGAATTGCTCTATAAACTCGTCTGTATAGTCTCCTATATCTTTTCTCTTAGGCAAGTACTCACGAATCAATCCATTTGTATTCTCGTTTGTTCCTCTTTGCCATGGCGAGTAAGGATCAGAAAAATAGAACTCAACCGAATGTTTTTTAGTAATGTCTGAATGTAATGCAAATTCAGAACCTCTATCGGAAGTAATGCTTTTCAAGTTCATTGGATTTAACGAGACTAGTAAACTGTCCAAAGACGAGTAAATAGCTGCTGCTGATTTATTCATAGTTCTTCCCGCCAATAAAAAACGCGATTTGCGATCTACTAAAGTCACTAGGCAATTCTTTCCCTTTTTTCCATGCACAGTGTCTATTTCCCAATGTCCTAATTCAGAGCGCAATTCAGCTTCAGATGGACGTTCATGTATTGCATGAGAAATAGGAAGATGCCCACGAGTTTCTTCAAAATCTTTGGTTTTTCGTTGCTTTCCCTGATGACGCAATTTGCGAATAGCACCTTTACTATCACGGGAAAGAGTGCTATTAAACAGTCCGTGATAAATAGCTCGGTAAATGGTATTGTAGCTCACCTGAACGTTGATATCTTCGTGTTTTAGACGATGCACTATTTGTTCCGGAGACCATTGACGTATCAGAAATAAAGGTTCGATGATTTTTCTTAGAGACGGATTAGCTAACAATCTTTTCCTACCGCAGCGACTACGATTCTTCTTATAACTATTTTGAGAGAAGTGAGGAGAATAGTATCTTCTCTCAGTATGCCGTCGTAACTCTCTTGAAATAGTGGACGGACTTCGTTTCAACAGTATTGCAGTGCGGCGGACTGAAAAGCCCATACCGTTATAAAGGTAGATTAGTTCTCTTTCCTTAATTGATAAATGTCTGTATGTTCCCATGATCGCTCCTCCTTCGTCTCTGAAAAATCCTTGTTTTAATTATATTAGAAAGACTAGGGAAACACATCGTGTTGCACTTGTATTGTAAAATAAAGAAGCGATACAAGCGTTCGTATCTAGTGCCAGATTTCCGACGTTCAATCGTGCAATTTGAGCTTCCTTGGAAACACCTAAAGCATGATATCTTCGCAATAAAGCATTCACTCGTGCGATCGCTTCGTGAGGATCAAAGGGTTTCGTCAAATAATCATCCGCTCCAATCTCCAAACCAAAAATTCGATCTGAGGCTTCGACTCGTGCGGAAATTACTAGGATAGGCAAATTGCTGTTTTTTCTCACTGTCCGAATTAATTCAAAACCATCGATTTCCGGCATCATGATATCGACTATCAACAGATCGATCTTTTTTTCCGTCATGATCGCTAGTGCTTCACGTCCGTTGGCAGCTTCGTAATGGTTGATCTGCTCATTTCTTAAATACATCTTCAACAGTTTGATGATTTCCTTTTCATCGTCTACATGTAAAATATTGTACGTCATCAGCCATCCTGCCCCTTTATAAAATCGTCATTTCCTACTAATAATTTTACCATAGTTGACTAACAGCAGATGTGTCCCTTTTCTAAGTTTCAACGGCTAAGACTTTTTCATTGATCTTTTCGATTCGACTTTCTAAATTCTGACCTGAATACTTTCCTAAAAAAAGATTTTCTTCAATTTGTCCATCTTCCATGAAGAAGACTTGTTCACTTTGAGCCGCAACCTTTGCATCATGGGTAACGATAACAATCGTTGTCCCTTCTTCATTTATCTTCAATAAAATGTCCATGATTTCTTGAGCGGCCTTGGAATTCAAAGCGCCTGTAGGTTCATCGCCAAAAATAATACTCGGTTGGCTCATCAACGCTCTGCAAATCCCCGCCCGCTGCAACTGTCCGCCGGAGACTTGGGTAATCTTGCGATCTTTCAATTCTTTAATTCCGACACTTTCCATCAAGTTTTCAGCATGCTTGGTTAATTTATCCGTCATCTTTTTATCACTCAAGCTCGGCAAAATGATATTGTCGATCAGCGAAAGATTTTTTAACAAGGTCGGTTGCTGGAAAACAAAGCCCATTTGTTCACGGCGAATATCTGCCAATTGTTTTTCTGTCATTTGAACCAGCGGCTGTTGATTAAACACGACCGTTCCCGAATCGATTCTGTCCATTCCGCTGATCGCATAAAGCAACGTCGATTTGCCTGAACCAGAGGGACCCATGATCGAGACAAATTGTCCTTTCTGTACTTGAATGCTGACTTGATTTAACACTGATACCTTTTCTGTTCCTTCACCAAAGCTTTTGACAATATCTGTTCCATTAATTAGTGTATTCATTCTCTTTCCCATCCTTTAGTCTTTAAGATTTTCGGCGATTTCGATTTTTCCTGCCTGTGCGGTAACCGCTTTGGTCGCTAAAACAGTAACGACCAGCATCAAGAGTGGACAGCCTAGATAGATCAATAAGCTTCCAGTCAGCTGAACATTAACTCCGCCCAATGCGGAAGCAACTAGACCAGACATTGCTTTTCCGACTGTCATGGATAACAATGTGCCGATCGTTAATCCAAGAACCAAGACAGTTAAACTGCGCGATAAATATTGCTGATTAATTCTTTGATTGGTAAAACCGATTGCTTTTAATGCAGCGATCTCTTTTTTATGCTTTGCTAATAGTAATTTCATGAATAAAGATGTGATTAATGCTGTAATCACTAACGCGACGACTAGAGCACCAACTGAAATCAACCGCAGAGATTGAATTGTTGATCCAAACGTTTGATCACGATATTCCCGCGCATTATTCATTTTTGCGAAAGGCAAATCCTTCTTATATTGCGTCATTTTTTGCGTTACTTTGGCTGAATCTTTCAATCTAATATAAATATCGGTCCAAATATTCGTTGCTTTTTCGTCTTTGAATGTCGCCTTGGCCGTTTTCCCACCATTAAAAAGATTGGCATAAATACCGCAGACAGTGAAAGTTTCTTCTTGACCATCACGGATCAAAATCATTGAATCCCCAACCTTTTTACGATATTCCTCCGCATTTATTGTTGATAAAGCAAGCTCATTCGCTTTTTTGGGGGCGTTGCCTTTCAAATAGTCCACCGGAAATTTTTGATGATTGCCTAATTCGACTGACAAAACATTATCAGTCGTCCCTGCATCCTTAACATCGAAATTCTTGGTAACAATCTTACTAAAGTCTGCAACATCTGGATCTTGTTCTAAATAATTTTCAATTTTCTGCTCAAACTTCGCGTTATTAGTCGATTGGTATAAGCTGGTTCCGATGTCCACCTTACGGCTGAACCCCATATTCTCAACAAAGGCATCCGAGGAAGTCGTATGATAGACGAGCGCTGGAACAATCATGATGAAGGTCGATATGATGAAAACCAGCAGCATTGTCAAATAAATCTTTTTACGATTAAAAATATCAATGATCCCCAAGCATGTATCGACTGAGAAAAAAGTTAATTTTCGCAGATTGAAGCGGGTCTTCGTATTGACCTTTTCATTTGAACCACTAAAACGAATGGCTTCAACTGCCGAAACCTTTTTGAAGCGATTGAGCAAACTGTAGACATAAACGATTATCAACAGCATGACTGCCGCGACTCCGATGATTGCCAGTACCCAACTCAATCCTTCATTATTACTTTCACCCATGAAAAGCTTGATGTTTTTCAATAGTAAATAACTCATCGGCAAAGAGATCAAATAACCTAGTAAGCTACCAACAACCGAAATCGCTGCATATTTTGCTAAATAAATCTTCTTAATATCTCTTATCTGCAACCCAATCGCCTTCATCACACCGATTTCCCGGTAATCCTCTTCAATTTTCGCTAGTAGCGTAAAACGGATACACATAAAAGTCATCAACACAACCAGCAAGCTGATCAGTAGCAGGATTCCGATCATGATACCATCAGACATCGCATTTCCTAATTTGAATAACCGATGCGAACCACTTGGCCCGTTGACCTCCAAGCCTGCCTTTTTATAAGCTGATTCAAATTGATTGAGTTTACTAGGATCTTTTAATCGGAATTCAATAATATATTCCAAGCGGCCTTTTGAAAAAAGTTCATCATAATCTTTTTGGTGCAGTAAAAGCCGCTTTGAACCGGCCATTTGTGAGTTCATTGTGCCATCTCGCAGAAAGCCAGTCACAGTAAATGTCTTCCCAGCAATTTTCGCTTTATCGCCAATCTTGGCGAACCCTTGCTTTTTGAATGCGACCGGCACATAAAGCTCGCCTGGTTGCGGCTGAATCGGTTGATTGTCCATGTCTACAAAGTAATCAAGGTTTTTATTCTGAACAGCAAGCCCGTTATCCTCTACACTGTCCGCAAAACTATGCTCACCGATTTCAATATCTGAACCACTCAGATTTAGAAACTCAGAGGCTTCATAAGCCGCCACATTTCCATTATCCTTCACAAATTTAGCTAACCTGCTCTCATTCAGCTCTCCCGTGTGCATTTGCATGTAGTGTGGAGATTGCGTTTTTTCCATCAAGGTATCAATTGATCCGGCTAAATTCACACTCAAAATCATTGCCAGTGCTACCAGCATCGCAGCCACCGTGATGAAGATTGTTGTCGTTGCCGTAATCAGCTTGCTGTCCCGCACATCATTTCTTATAATTTTTCGATACATCATTTGTCACTCCTACCCTCATTAATAAGTTCTATCTCTACTATAGAGAAGGAGTCTTTCTGGAACGTACACGAAATATTAACCTAGCATTAAAATAGTGAGTAAGATGAAAAACGGACCTTATTTCTTTAAAAACCTGACTATCAATTCATAAAAAAAGACTTCAAAGAGAATCTTGAACCATCTCCTTGAAGTTTTTCTATTTTCTAAAATCAAATGTAATTAACCGATCCATGATCTGCACTAGTTCTTCTATCGACTCTTTTTGCCCACGATTGATCCAGTCTTGCAGTACGCCGAACAGTGCGTTGCTCAGAAATATTAACGCATAATGTTCTTCGATATCATTTTCCAGCTCCAAATCCATTTGAGGGAAAATATTCGTACGCGCATTTTCTCGCATCATCCGCTTAATGTAGTTTTGAACTTCTATCGAGCCATTCTCTGAAATCAAAGCGGCGATGAGCTTGCCGTCATTTCGCAAATACGTCAGCATATTAAAAAATAGCTTCTTTTTACTATTCTCATTATCCGCCTGAACAAATTGATTGGCCTGATCGCGAAACTCTTTCAGATTCACTTCAATCAAGTCATATTTATCTACATAATGCAGATAAAAGCCGCTTCGGCTGATCTCCGCCTCTTCACAAATTGTCGTCACAGTAATCTGTTCAAATTTTTTAGTTTGAAGCAGACGTGTCATCGCTGACAGAATACTTTTTCGTGTTCGATAATAACGCAGATCATTCTCTTTCATTGCCAGTCCCTCCAAAAATAGTGAGCATTATTTTTCATTCTGTCCATTACAAGTTTTCTTTACTTGCATCACAGAGTCGTCGTTTTATAATCCATATAGTACAAAATGATAGACACGATGTCTAATAAATAGTAGGAGGGAATTATTTTGAAGACAGAAATAAATACCGTAGCGGAAATTTCTCACGCCTATAAAGCTTTTGAGAAGCGCGAGGTTTTGAAGGATGTCACTCTTCAAATCGAAGCCGGAAAAATCCTTGGCCTAATCGGACCGAGCGGTGCTGGAAAATCCACTACCATAAAATGCTTACTGGGCATGGAAACGCTGGATCAAGGAGATACCAGTATTTTCCAAACAAAAATGCCTAATCGGAAAATCCTAAACAGAATTGGCTACATGGGACAAAGCGATGCTCTATATGATGACTTAACCGCAAAGGAAAATTTATTATTCTTTGGGCAATTGATGGGGATGTCTAAAAATGAATTGAATCAGGCAATCACTAAAAATATGGATCTAGTTAATTTATCTGAATTTTTAAACCAACGAGTAGCTACTTTTTCTGGCGGTATGAAACGCAGACTTTCCTTAGCTACCACGCTATTATCCAATCCCGATCTAATTGTTTTAGATGAACCGACAGTAGGCATTGATCCCAGCTTGCGAGTCGCCATCTGGGCGCAGCTGCGTTCTTTAGCCAACCAAGATAAAGCCATCGTTGTCACTACCCACGTAATGGATGAAGCAGAAAAATGCGACTATGTCGGCTTGATCATTGATGGAGAACTTTTTGCATTTGGCAGCCCAGCGGATCTAAAACAGAAATTTGAAGCAGACTCAATTGAGGAAGTTTTCTTAAAAGCGGAGGGTGACACAAATGAGGCGTTTTAATGCAATTTTGACCAGAGTCTTGAAAGAACTGATTCGCGATAAAAGAACCTTAGCCTTAATGCTGATCGCACCGATAATCGTTTTATCATTAATGAATGTCGTCTTCGATTCGAACTCAGAAACCCATGTAAAAATTGGGGTCGATGACACTGTTCCCACCTCTTTAGTGAACAGTTTTCCTTCTGATAAAGTTAAAACAAAAAAATATTCCGATGATGCGACCATTCATGAGACGATGAAAAAACACAATCTAGATGCCTTTATCACAATCGATGGGTCTACCATTAAAGTAGCTTACGAAAATGAGGACCCCAGTAATACCGCGCAAATCAAAGGGATGATTCAAACTATTTTAACGGCTAGTAAAATGAAGGAAATTAGTAAAGATTTGCAAGAACTAGCTGTTAAAACACATACACCAATCAACGTCCAGAACTTTAAAATTGAAGACTCCTATGTATATGGCAGTGCAGACAGTACTTTCTTTGACAAAATATTTCCAATACTAATTGGCTTTTTCGTCTTCTTCTTTGTTTTCTTGATTTCAGGAATTGCTTTATTAAGGGAACGGACTAGCGGGACTTTGGAACGTTTATTGGCGACACCAGTAAAACGCAGCGAGATCGTCTTTGGCTATCTAGTAGGATATGGGCTTTTTGCGATTATTCAAACCTTTGTGATCGTCTTCTTCTCGATTTATGTACTGAATCTCCAAATCGAGGGAAATCTGATTTGGGTACTCGCGACAAATATCCTTATTGCCTTGACCGCACTTTCTATGGGGATCTTCGTTTCCACCTTCGCCAGTTCAGAGTTTCAAATGGTTCAATTTATTCCGTTAATCGTTATTCCGCAAGTTTTCTTTTCTGGACTGATTCCGCTGGATACGATGGCTGACTGGGTACGATACCTGTCTTATATCTTCCCTCTGAGCTATGCCGGAAATGCTTTAACAGCTGTCATGATCAAAGGACAAGGCTGGGAAAACATCTGGCCAAATTTGGCAATTTTAGTATTATTCATCGCCGGGTTCACCTTGCTAAATATTACCGGTCTGAAAAAATATCGGAAGGTGTAATAGCGGTCAATAACTCGTCCAATCAAAAAAGTGATTTATTTATCTCTTTTACTATTGCTTTTCTTTTTAATTGTGATATATTTATCTCATCAAGAGACAAATATGTATCATTGGAGGAGTTAAAATGAAAAAGGGAAAAATAAAAAATTTGGTTGTTTCGGGGATTATTTGTGTCATTGTTTTAGTGTTGGCCACCGTTCATTCGGTCTTATACAACGATAGCCGTCTAGTAAAACCAACTGTGGTTTCCGAATATGTATTCAGTGTGAAGGATTTGCCGATGTGGATTGCCATGATTCTTGTATTTATCTATGTGCTGTATTTAGTAGTCACGTTTTTCAAGGTCATTTTGAAAAATGAAACACTTGAAAAGAATCGTACTAGAAAGATTCACCCAATGTTAGGGATTTTAGGATTTGCTGGATTTCTAGGTTTTCTTGGTTTTTGGACGTACAGTGAATTCGGGATCATTTATCCCTTCTTTGCTTTTGTCTTCTTCGGCTTTTTTGGTTTCTTTTTTGAAGGCAAATTATCCGATACATTAAAAGATGAATTGTATGAAGAAAATGAAAAGAGAGCGGAACTGAAGGCTTATAAAATCGGTTTTCTATTATTGTTTCTATCTATTTGGCTGATTGCCCGCGGGATGTTGTCTTGGAATCTTGAATGGTGTGCTATCTTTATGTTAAGCTCAATGTCGCTGATCTATGGAGTCGTATTATTTCTCAGTAAATATTTTTTATATCGATTTGAAACAGAGGCCTAACAAATGAATGTAAAATTCGAATGTCACTTAAAAAAATATCGTACGCTGAAGGGCTTGACCCAAGAACAACTAGCCGAGTTAGTCGGCGTACGGCGGGAAACGATCATGCGCTTAGAAAAGGCGCAATACAACCCGTCACTAAAACTAGCACTGGATATTTCAAAAGTTGTCGATACACCAGTCACCGAGTTGTTTATTTTCGAATAAAACAGTGTCCAGTAAAAGATTCATTTCTTTTGCTGGACACTGTTTTTACTATTTAACTGAACCAATCAAAAAGATTCCCAATGTAATTAGTGCGGCACCTAAACTGATCACTTTTAGTTCTTTTCTTGTTTTTCGAACTTTTAAAATGAACAATCCGGCGTAAATTGAGATTAAGACTGCTAATTGTGAAAAAGTAAAGCTTTTGGCTACACCGATGATCGGCATCGTGAAGAATAGACTTATATTAGCGATACTCCACGCAATGCCCGTTCCAAAGTTTTTACGAATTTGATTTCCATCGATCGCATTTCTTTTCGTAATCGAAAACAAGATCGAAGATAGCCACATTCCGATTGCTTGCGGAAACAACACCTCTGCCCCGCTGGTTTTAAACGCTTGTGGTAAGGTGACGTAAAAGGTTAAGGCCATTGAGGATATCAGTAGACAGAAAACTGCTCTGCTTTTTATAGCAGATGATTGTTGCTGCATCCCTTCCTTTTCTAAATAAGCTGTCAAAATGATCCCTACAACAATAAAAAAAATTCCCATTATTCCTATGATAGCAATCGACCAACTCGACCATTCGCCAAAAAATAATGCGGCAATAAAAGTCGTTCCAATTAATTGGGTTCCATTAGAAATCGGCATAGCCTCAGATACTGGCAAAAATTGAAAAGAGTGGAACTGCAAGTATTGTCCAAACGACCAAAAACAGCCTGAAAGAAAGGCGGCAGCAAAACCATGCCAATTATAAGAAGGCTGAACAATAAATGTAAAGAACATTCCCATCAAAAAGGCAATCGTCGTAGTTCCTAAAAGCTGATTGATTGGTTTTGCATTTGTTAATTTTGCAATAATCGGCATAAATCCCCAGCCTATTGCAGGTAATAAATATAAAAAGGTCATTCTTTTCTCCTAAATATTCTAATAATTTGTTCAAGAAAAGACTGAGGAAAAATACTCAGTCTTTTCTTTTAAGCTAAAATTTGAATAGTTCATCTTGAACAGTGACCTCTTGGTTTTTCATTAACAGTTGGCCTTTAATTTTCTCAGGAAAAACTACGATAATCGTATCTTCCTTTTTTGAACTGGTTAATTGCGAAAGATCCATGACGGCAAGCAAAGTCCCTGCCTTTACTTTTTGACCTTGTACTACCTGTATTGAAAAAGGGTCCCCCTTAAGCTCTACCGTGTCTAATCCCATATGAACTAATATTTTTTCTCCGGTTCTAGTTTCAATTGTAATAGCATGCAGTGTAGGAAAAATGCTCTCAACAATTCCCTCAATTGGAGCATAGACCTTGCCATCATGTTGACCAATCGCATAGCCCTCGCCCATCATTTTTGAGGAGAAAACCTCGTCTTTCACTGCCTCTAAAGGTAGAACGTGACCATTCGCAACAGATTTCAAAACTTTCTTTGTTTTAAAAAAGAGCATCTTCTCATCACCTCTAAACTAATTCTGGCCAGTATTCTTTGTTGGCCTCGATCATTTCATCTAAAACCTTTTTCGCAACGCGCGCATTTGGCACGGTTTGATTCAGTGTAAATGCCTGCAAAGCTTTTTGATAAGAGCCTTCAAAATAGGCATCGACTAGTAATTTTTCAGCCGCCACTTGGGCCTCCATCAATCCTTTGTGGAAATCACTGATCGGTTCTCTCAAAGAAATAGGTTCAACCCCAGTTGCTCCCACATAGGCCGGTACTTCGACGACCGCGTCTGATTGTAAATTAGGAATAGCACCTTGATTCGGCACGATCAGCATAAAGCGGCGGCGTTCATCATTTAGTAAAGACGTGGCCATATCGACGATGTATTGACCATGTTCGCCAAAATTGAAGTTTAAAATATCTTTTGTCGCTCCACCACGAATCTTCTCTGCCATTTCTCTCGTATTTTTTTCTCTGCCTTCCATCACCATGTTGGCACGCGTATAGTTTTTATCGGAATGCTCCACTACCATATCCGAGTACAAATAATACTCCAAATAATTGTTCGGAATATTTTGCGGGAAGTTTTTCGTGATTACAGACATCATACTGAATGCTTCCTGCCAAGTTTTATCTCCGGCATTAAAATCAGCGACTTGCATTTCTTGAGTCGTCAGCTTTTCAATAATTTCAGGCATCACATCTCGTTTCAATTCTTTATCATAGATTGACGTGTACCAGCCGAAATGATTCAGACCATAATACGTCGGAATCCAATTTTTCCGATCATAACCATAATTGATCGCAATCGTCTCTTCAATTGAAATTGTCATATCACAGGCATTGATCATTTTTGCCTTAGGATATTGTCTGCGCACGGCCTCCGAAACGATTGATTCAGGATTCGTATAGTTGAGAATCCAAGCATCCGGTGCATATTTTTGAACATATCCAACGATCTCCAGCAACCCGCTCATTGACCTCATCCCATATGCGAAGCCGCCCAGACCGCAAGTTTCTTGCCCGACTAAGCCGTGACTCAATGGAATTTTTTCATCCTTTTCACGCATCTTCATTCCACCAACTCGGATTTGCGAAAAGATGAAATCACAACCTGTAAAAGCTGTTCCCGGATCTTCAGTTGAAGAGATCACGACGTCCTTAAAGCCTTCCTTTTCCAGCATATATTGAATAATCAAATACATATCGGCATTTCTTTGGGCATCAATATCATACAAGCGAATCTCCGATATTGGTAAACGATCTGCGTTGTTTAGAACTGCTTGAATAATTCCTGGTGTGTAGGTACTTCCTCCGCCGGCAATTGTGATAATTTGTTTTTTCATCATAGTCTGCGTCCTTCCTATTGCTCCAATAATTTATTAAATTCTGCCATTACGTAGGTCACTTCTAACCCGATAATGACTTGGTAATTTTTTTCAGTCGGTTTGATTACACCGCTGACTCCTAATTGTTTGATTCGTTGTTCATCAACGACTGCTGGATTTTCAACTTCAACCCTCAGACGTGTATTGCAGCTGAATGCATCGGTAACATTTTCTTTGCCACCAAAAGCCTGCAGCATTTTTTTCGCCATGTATTCATAGTTTTTGCTAGCTAAATCTAACTCTTGCTCTTCCTCAACCGCCTCAGTTCCGAATTCTGTCGCCACTTCTCTTCCTAAAGTTTGAATATTGCGTTTCTTAATCAAGTAGTAAAAAGTAAAGTAGTATAGTGCGAAGAAGACAAGGCCGATCGGGATGATCAAAATGGCATTCGTCGCTATTCTAAAATTGATCAAATAATCGACGATGCAGGCCCCGAAAGTAAAGCCTATCCGAATGTTTAGCAAATAGCAGACAATTCCGGCTAACCCAGCAAATGCGGCATGTATCACGTATAGCATCGGCGAAAGGAACATAAAACTAAATTCCACAGGTTCAGTAATATTTGAAATGAATGATGTTGCCGCCCCACTGCCCATGATCCCTTTGACCATAGCTTTATTTTCTTTGAAAGTAGCTCGATAAATTGCTAGACAGATTGCTGGTACGCCGAACATCATGACCACGAAGAACCCAGATAAGAATAGTCCTGCTTGAGGATCACCGTTGATAAAACGAGTCATTTCACCCCGGAATACTTCTCCACTCGGTGCGGTATAGCTGCCCAAGTCGTAGTAAACATACGTATTCAACACATGGTGAAGACCAAATGGAATCAGCAGACGATTAAGGAACATGAAAATCCCGACGCCCAAAGCACCCATATTGACTAACAATCTGGCAAAACTATCAATCCCCGCTTGAGCAAACGGCCATAAGAAACCAAACACCACTGACGTAATCGTTTGTAAAATCATGACCATCGTCAATGGAAATTTCTCACCGGCAAAGTAAGAAAAGACCATTGGCAATTTCTGTTCTTTGAAGCGATTGTAGGTCCAAGCCGCAATCAGCCCAGAAATGATTCCGCCGAAGATTCCCATATTGACAGCCGGATTCATAATCTCCAACCCTTTTTTCAACGTAGCGATCGCCAGAAATCCTGTAAGTGCTGGGATTCCCTTATCTTTCGTTTTAGCAAAACCAATCGTTACCCCAATCGCGAACAGGATATCCAGATTACCAAAGACCGCATTTCCAGCGGCGCCAATTACTGGAATGTTTAACATATCATCGGCTGAGAGACGCATGATCAACCCTGCCAACGGCATCGCGGCTACTGGAAGCAGCATGGCTCTACCTAACTTTTGAATATTTGCTTTGAAATTTGACATTTTTTACTCCTCCTTAGGCTATATATCTTTGTACGTGACCAACTCAATCAACCGATCTTCTTTAACTTGCTGCGCAAATTCCGAATGAATCAAAAATTCAACCTGATTGATTCTCGGATAAACAAAACTCGACCCTTGCAGTAAGGCCTGATCAAGGTACGCCGTATGACACATAATTTCAATCGATTTTTCTTCCCGTAAAAGCTGCAATAAACGCTCTAAATATTGATCAATGGAACAATTGATTTGCCGCTTCTCGATAACAGTTTCCCCAACATCATCGAAGTACGGTTCAAAATAATCTACATGTCGAACTTCTGCTTTTTTCTCAAAATTTCCACGAACCGGCAAATCATATTTTTTGGCCAATGCAATGACCACTTCCTGATTCATTCCAAATGTATGTGTATGATGATGACTGTCTAAGTGCGTTGGAATAATTCCCGCTCGATACACCTTCTGAATCTGCGTATTCCATTCTTGATAAAGCTGATCTCCATCAACCTCAAAAGGTTGCGTATAAAATGATAAGTGCTTAAAGTTGTCACCATCCATCAGACTAGCTACATTTTTCAGCAGCGGCTTGCCGCACGTTAACGTCAAATGAACGCCAACACCTAGATTTGGCAGCTCTCTTTTTAGTTTCACCGCGTGATCAAATCCTGGCATATTCGCCATTAACGTTGTTGAGGTTAAGATTCCTCGTTGGTAGGCATCCGCAATCCCGTAATTCACACCGTGACTGTAGCCGAAATCATCTGAATTGAAAATTACTTTTCCCATTTTTTTCTTCCTTTCTTTTTATACTAAAAATAGACGCAACCTAATGAGCACAGATTAATTTCTGTGGTTCAAAAGGTTGCGCCTACCTAATAGTTACGCCCTACTTATTGAATTCTTGCCAAGTGAATAGCCAAATAAATAACCTCATTTTCTTGAACAGCCAGATCAAACGTTTCTTCAATCATTTTTTTGATGGCGATTGCTGTTTGATAGGGTTTGCTATCCTTAAATGTGCTAGTGAAAAACCCGATATTCTCGGTAGGAGACTCTTCTTGATAAATCAAACGTTTTACTAAAAACTTGATATGGATCATCATCCGATGATAGGTTAGTGAGTCCTTATCGAACCGATAACCATAATTTTTTTCCAAGTCCTGTAAAATTACTTTAGTCATTTCCAAGATCTTCAAACTGTTCAAACTGTTCCGCTCACCCAACTCTGCATTGATAATATGCATCGTGATGAAGCCGACCTCATTGGCGCCTAATTCTGTATCGTAGCGTTGATTGATCAAGGAGACGACTTCATTGGCTGTGGTATATTCATCAGGATATAATAGCTTCATTTCTGGTAACATAATCGCTGTGACTTGGCTGTCTTCCTTTTTTCGTTGAATCGCGAAGTAGATATGATCCGTCAGCGCAATATAAATATTCGAATCTAAAGGTGAAGCAATTCTTTTCGAAATAAATTGAATGATCTCTTCCGAAAACTCAAGAAATTCGATCGGAATTTGAGCTGCCATCTCACTAAACATCTTAGTTTTTTCCTTGGAATCCAAGGTGAAAAATTTATCTGCAAGAGTCGGGTCAAACATCTGATTGACGACAGCAGAAAAACCGATTCCTTTGCCCATCGCAATTTTTTCTATTCCTTCATCATCAATTAATACCACATTATGATTGATCTTTTTAACAACCTTCATAGTTGCACCGATCCTCTCTCTATAAATGCTCCCGAATTTTTAATTTAAGCAACAAAAAAACGACCCAAGGAAAGTGTCTTTCCTAGGTCGTGCCTAATTTAATAGTTACACCCCATCTGTTTACACGCTCAATATAGCAAATAAAAAAAGCGCTGTCAACGATTTTTCGAAGTCTCTTTTTTTATTTCTTTATTTTCCCAATAACAATTCCTAAGCTTCGAAAAAGCTGCTCATTTCTGAAATCACTAGATCGAAGAATTAATATTGAACTCTTTTTATAACAGATGACCATTGTAAATCTAAATTTTTATACTATTCAATACTAAAAAAAAGAATCCCGCTTATCATAAAACATCAACAAAATAACGAAGCTCATAGTTCTATACTGACTATGAGCTTCATAAAATTCAGATAAAAATTATCTAGTTAAACAGTTTTTGATTAGTCATCTGTTTCAGATTCTAATACGTCACCCGATTTCGCATCAACCTTAACTTCGGTTTCTTTGTGACCATCTATTACTTTGACTTCCCAATATGTTTTCCCCATGTCTTTGTCCAAGCTCCAATCAGTAGCTTTTCCTTTGCCGACATGTTTTACGGCGATATCAGAAACTTTTTCAACACTCAAAAGATTGTCTAAATCCAGTTTATCTTCTTTTCTTTTCACGCCATCTTTATCTTCTGTATCTAGGTTCTCTTCACGTTCCTTGGAAACCTCTTTTGTATCTGCATCTACTCGTACTTCGTATTCCTTGTTATCGTCGACACCTTCGATTTTATACAAATACTTGCCGAAAGATGTTTCTAAATCAACGGATGTAATATCGCTATCCGGATATGCCTCCTGATATGCCTTGATCGCATCATCTACACTAACTTTAAAATTCGTATTCGCTTCGCTGCTTGTTTGGCTATTGCTCGTTTGACTTGCTTTTTGTGTGCTGGAGCTTGAACTTGCCGAATCATCTGAATCTGTCCCACAGCCAGCTAAACCTCCCAATAATGCAACAGATAAACCTAAAATAACTATTTTCTTCACGATTATTCTCCTCTTCTCTCATTTATGTCTCTTATTTTATAATCTTTCTTTTAAAAATTAAATACATCTGGCGACCTATTATAACTACTTTATCATCCCAAATAATTTATGCAATATAAAAGATCAGGTTTTAATTATTTAATTTATGTGTAATCTCACAACCAATCATTCAACCCAATTCGACGATACGTCGATTGTAGTTTTCCAATTTCGTGTTTAAACTGATGAAAAATCAATGGAGGAAGCTATGCATCCAGCAATCAGTGTAAACAATCTTACCAAAAAATATAAAGAAAAATCCGTCGTTGACGCACTCAGTTTTGACATAGAAAAGGGCAGCATTATGGGGTTGCTTGGACCAAACGGCGCCGGCAAAACAACGACTTTAAAAATGTTGACTCATCTGATCAATAAAACTACCGGCGAAATTTTGATTAATAATCTTTCTTTAGAGGCGCATCCAAAACAGGCCCTCCAAATGGTCGGCGCCTCGTTAGACACCCCAGCTTTTTATAATGAGTTCACTGCGCTAGAAAATTTGAGTTACATCGCCAAGTTGCATGAAAACATCAGCACCCAGAAAATCACACAATTACTTGAGCTGGTTGGACTTTCCGCAGAAACAACAAAAAAGGTTCGACATTATTCACTTGGGATGAAACAACGCCTGGCTTTAGCAAGAGCATTGATTCATGAGCCCAAAATCGTCATTCTTGATGAGCCCGCTAATGGACTTGATCCACAAGGAATGCGGAAACTTTATCAATTGATTCGATCATTAGCACTGGAAAAACAGGTGACGTTTATTATCTCTTCTCATCAGCTTTCCGATATGGAGGAATTATGTACGGATGTGATGATCTTGAACAAAGGGAAAGCTATTTTACACGGGAAAACCAAAGAGCTAATCCAATCGACGAATGATTCGATCATTCTTTCTTTGGAAGATTCTCAAAAAGCATTCAATTGGCTGCAAGCCTCTCCACAAATTGATCTCATAGATCAACATGAATCAGATTTCCATATTCAACTCAAAGACATTTCCTTTGATACTTTTTTGAAGCAACTGGCTGCCAGTGGTTTAGTGATTCAGAGATTGAGTATTAAGCAAAAAAGTTTAGAGGATCTTTTTGTAGAATTGACGGAGGGCTGGGATTGAGATGGCTATTATGACTCGTTTAGAAATAAAACGACTGCTGCAGCAAAAATTAATTTATTTTTTTCTCGGACTATTTATTTTTGCGGTCATTGCTTATTCTGGTCTGCTCACTTCTGCGGCCTTGCGAGAGTTGGTGGATGCGGATGACCGAATTTTAGGCGGTCATTATTTCCCCGAATTTATGCTGCGGTTTTATTCCACGAATGTCGGTGCCCTTTTTATGGCGATGATCACGGCCCTATTTATCTGCGAAGATCGTCAGGCTGGACTCTTGATTCAACCGCTGCTGCACGGCCGAACAAAAAAGGAAGTACTTACTGCCAAAATAAACATGCTTTGCTTGTTTTCGCTAGTGATGGTAATAATTATTGGATTGATTGTCTACACGACTTCGTATTTCCGTTGGGGGGATCAAATTTTCTCTGCACCTATATTCTCTCAAACATTAATCAAATATGCTTTAGCCGCCTTTTCCTTTATCCCGTTAGAGTTGTTTTTGATTTTACTTGCTGTTTTTGCCAGACATACGGTCATAGTACTTGGTGAAACCTTTTTGCTCTTGATGTTTTTCGTTTTTCTCAACCATAGCTTTCCGAAAGCTGCTTGTTTTTTCCCGCTGTACTATCCTTACGAATGGATTATCCAACAAGAATTTCAAGCATTGACTTGGGTGGAAATTTATCCTGGTTTATTGATTTTTTTATTCTACTCTCTTTTGATTTATTTTTTCATTATTCATTGCTCTAACAAAATAAACTTTGATAGATAGGAGCCGCAAATGACACGCTTATTAAAATTTCAACTTGCTAAAGCCTTTCGACAAAAAGCTTTTTTTCTTTATCTGCTTGCTTACACGATCATCATCTTGTCCGAAGGTTTAGCTTTTAAACAAAATCCGCAAAATGATTTTGCTCAGGCCTATGCTGGCGGAAAGTTTTTGATTTACACATTGCAGCTGCAATCTGCTTTAATTGGTCCGCTGTTTTTTCTTTTGTTAGCAGCCTTCGCTATCAACTTGGAGCGAACAACAGGAACTTTTCATTTGCCCTTGATCAATGGTCTATCAAAAAAACAGCTTCTCCACAGTAAATTCCTCTATTTAATAATTTTGATGATTAGCAGCATTTCATTCTTAACTCTGTTTGCGTTTTTAGTCAGTGGTCTGCTAAATGGTTTTGGTTTTGTGTTCAATGGATTAACGCAATCACTTTTCACTATTTTTCTGACACTTATCTCATTGTTAACTACTTGTATTGGAGCGGTACTGTTATGTCTCTATACCAAGAATGTTGCGATTACAATGAGCATTGGTTTATTGATTCTGCTGGTCGATAATTTATTGAACCAGTTTATGGCAGGTTTCGTTTCAAATTTTTCTTTTTTATTTTATAATTACGCTTTTTCACTTTATAATGGCCGACAGCTTCTTGCTAGGGATATTCCGTTGGGGCTCGGGCTGAGTATTTTTTATGCTGCGCTCTTTTACTATTTGGCTATGCGAAAAATTAAAAAAATGGAATTTTAAGGAAAAATCATGCTTAAGTTGGACTAAAAAGCCCTTTCACTTCGTTAAACTAGAGAAAAGCCTTGAGGAGAAGTGTCTATGTTGGAAAATTCGATGGGAAATTATATAAAAGAATTACGAGTCGCTAAGGGATTGACGCAAAAAGAATTAGCAGAACAAATCTTTGTTACGAATAGTGCGGTCTCAAAATGGGAACGTGGACTCGGCTGTCCGGAAATCAATACCTTGCCGTTACTAGCAACTGCCTTGGAAACAACAGTAGAAGAACTTTTGCAAGGAAGTGCTCTTTCTTTTGATGAGCCTCTGGTGGAAAAAACAATTGAAAAAGAAAAAAATTCCCCTTTGCCGCAAACAGACCTGAAAGCACAAAGAGGAAAAGTTTTCTTTTTTACCTCTTCCATTCTATCGACCGCTTTCTTTTTAATGATTATTTTGATTAATGTGATCTTAAATCTTGATTCCGGTTTAAGCGGTGTACTGGATATCATTCAACCATTAACAGTCGCTTGGATCGGAGCAACAAGTATTATCGGTTTTATTCCATGGTTGTTTTTCTATTTGATGGATCGGTATCGGATGGTCCTGGATTAATTTTACGAGAAAGAGCGCTCGAACATGAGCCTCTTTTTTTAATGCTTTAAAAAAACCGTCATCTGCTTTTATGAACAGTTGACGGGGTGCCGCATTATTTTAGAATTTTATAGTATAAATCAACCTGAACTATAACTTGCAAATCATGATATATTCTTCTTGATTTTCATCGATAATCTCAAAGCCGACTTGCGAATACATTTTCAAAGCGTAATTATCCTTTTGAACAGCCAATGAAGTCTGGGCATACCCCGACTCTTTCAATTTTTCTATCATCGCCCGCATGAGAGCCGTGCCAATCCCGAATCCACGATATTCTGGCTGTAAGGAAATGGCGAATTCAGGTGTGTGATCATCAATTGAACCGAAGCCCTCAATATTTCTGACCCAAACAGCACCAACTACTTGGCTTTCGCTCTCGGCACATAAACAATAGTCTTCCTTATATCTGCCAAAATCTTGGATATAAATACTTATGCTGGGTTCATCCAATACTGATCTCGGAATAAGATTATTGGGGTCGCGTTGAAAGATTGCGTGATATAAAAATTCCTTTAGTAACGGATATTCTGAACTCTTTAGCTCTCGAATAAAATACTCCATGTGCTCCTCCTATTGATTTGACTTAATGAATCACCATTCGAATCAAAGCTAAAATAGTCAAATGTATTGGATAAAATCCGTAAAATCCCCATTTCACCCATTGCGGTGAATACCCTCTCTCACCATTATAAGCATGTAGCAAAGGAATCACCATCAGCGTACCTAAACCAGTGAATACTTCATAAAGCGGAAAGCGCTGCGGATCTGATAAATTCATCATTCCCAATATCAACACTAAGAAAGCCGTCGTATAAACGACCGGCAACCAAATTCCCCTTGATTCATTCTTCCATTTATAGAACCCAAAAATTAATAATACTCCGATCAGAGACCAGTCAGATGCCATCGTCACTATTGAAAAGAAGATGACTAATAAATTCTGCAAAAAGGGAGATTTCACTTGCTCGTAAGCCATCAGTAGCAATAAACCCATCAGTAACGTGAAGAAAATATTATTGACCAGCTCAATCGGACTAAACGAATGGTTGCCGCCAAACAACATATGAAAAGGATAGATCGATACTAACCAAAATATGGCCATCCGTTCAGCGTACTTCCTGCGATTACGCGTATAGTGAAATCCTTCGACCAAAAGATACGCCATGATTGGAAAAGTCAGTTTGCCGATAAATTCTGTAAAAAAATAAAACGCATGTGACTGTTCGTAAATATCAAAACCACTACCAATGTGATTCAGCAGCATGGCAATTATTGCGATCACTTTTAATTTGAAACCATCAATTGATTTGTTCATATCCTACCTCCACCAAAAAAATTATTACGTTAAGTATGCCATAGATTCGCTACTAATTACCTTACTTTGGAGAAAGTTGTGGAAAATACTTTGACTATTAATAATGTTTATTATTTTCAGTTAACATTTTTTCCTATATACTTAGAGGTATCTATCGATTGAAAGAAGGTTTAACATGAGACATGCCCTATCTTCTACTAAAAATCGTCAAATTGAATTAATTGAACTTCTTAGAACCGCAAATAATTATGTGTCTGTAAAGAAAATAGCCCAAAAAATTGAGGCCGTCCCTAAAACAATCATAAGCGATTGTCAAGAAATCGAAGACCAGTGGAGCGACATCGTTCAAATCGAGAAAAACGGCTCTGGGGACTTGCATCTAACAGAAAAAGATAATCATACCGTACATGAGATTTTCTCAGATATACTTAAAGAATCACCGACATTTCAGCTATTGGAAATCCTTTTTTTTCAACCAGGGAAACTGCGGACTGATTTGGAAAAGGAACTCTTTCTAAGTTCCTCCAGTTTGTATCGCCGGATCGTCAAATTGAACGAAGGGCTGGAGATGCGCGGCCTGCAGGTTGATCGAAACAATCTCACTCTGGTCGGTGCGGATGAACGACAGGTGCGGTTATTTATGGCTGATTATTTTTTGGAAGTTTACGATATTTACGAATGGCCATTTCAATTGGATCAAAAAAAGGTATTGGCAACGATTAATCATTTGAATGATCACCTCGAGTTAAAACTGAATTTTTTACAAAAAACAGAGTTTGCTTTTTTACTAGCAGTTAGTTTGATTCGTCAAGATCAAGGCTTTTTCAGTACTAAAAAGCAAAATGCTTTAGCCGCCGAAAATGTAAAAAGCTATGTATTGCCAATTCAGGAACTAATGGCACCTATTTCACTACCGGTTACTGAGGAAAGACAAAATGATTTAATCCAAACGATTTTTTGGTTTGATTTTGGCTGGGATAACGCGGAGGAAGAGGCCCGAATCGAACGCTTATGTAATCAAACGCTTACTTTGATGACGGATGCTTTGGGAATCGGTATTTCTGATTTAGGCCGCAAAAATTGTATTGCTCTGCTAAAGGCGGTCTATGTTTCATATAAAGTTTATCCTTACGAAAAACACATCGCCTATAATCGTGACTTGTACAATAGTTTAACTGTTCAAAGAGATTTTGCCGTTTTTACTAAAGTATTGGAGAAAACCTTACGGGACCAAGAGGCAAAAACCCGTTTTCCTTGGTATTCCATGTATTTCCACCCGATCCTATTCAAGCTGTTTATTTATTGGGACGATCTGCCAGAACAATTAGATGCTTTGCGCAAACCCGTCGCAACCGAGGTTTGCAGCGATTTAGGTGCCAAGCATGCACAGTTTTTGGCGTATTATCTTAAAAAGAATTACCACGATAAGGTGTTGCTGGATGTCCAAGCAGATAAAATCTATGCCGAAGTCGCTCCGGAATCCCTTGTTTCCGATCTCTATGTTACTAATTTTTCTACACCCGAAATTCCTGAGGAACGACTATTTGTTGTGGAGGATGTCCCTTCTGCCAAAAACTTGTCTGCTCTAGGCAGGAAAATAGAAGAATACCGAATGGTGACCTTGATCAAACAACTTTCTTATTTAAATTAGCTGCGTAAAAGCGAATCGTACCTTTTCTAGGTCGATCCGCTTTTTTTATTTGTGCGTCAAGTTTAAATCAACTAAACATTCTAATCGTTCCAGCAGTTTTCTTTCGTTTGTCCCTAACACTGCGATTTGTTCACTCAACGGTTTCAACAGTTCTGGATCACCGGTTTTTCCTAATTTCCATAACTCTCCAGCAAGTAAATCCCATTTTTCAGCTAACTTAATAAAATCATTGCCGATAGCTGTAAACTCTTTGTCAGTTAAAATGTGAGCAGCCTCTATTAAAAACTCTCCGTACATCTTCCGAAAAATCCCGCCGCCGGTTCCGCCATCTTTACTAATCTGAAAGTAATTGGTAATCCCCGCTGTCTTCAATTTTTTTTGATCGAGGGTACGCCACTTTACAATTTCTTGTGAAAATTTGGTGATACCATTGATACCAAGCAGCTTTGCGGGCGGATTCAGCATACTCTCACAAGTTTCCCTAATCGCTTCAGTGAGGGTCTCCGAATTCGGCGCTTCATAAGTTGTCATATCGAAGGTCAAGTATTTATTATTCGCCGGAAAGGGCCGGAACTTACTGCTGCGTGCCTGCGCCATTTCTTGATAACTTACTAAATGATACTCACTGGCGATCGGACCTTTGGGTGTTCGTATCGGAAAGTCCGAATGATCGCGATCGCTCACATAAAAAACTTCTTGTTCCTCATCATACCCAAATAGAACTACCGCGTGCCCGCCAAAATGACTGGACGGATTCATTCCTAAGTATTTCATAAAAGGCATATCCGCATAAATCAGAACCGGATGATCTTGCTGAAGCAACTTTTTCGTTTTTGTAAAACTGACTTCATAATTTTTGGGCTGATGGCAATTGATCTGGATCATTAATCGTTCAGCTAGCTTTTGCTCAAACTCGATTGGCTTCGTTCTGCCGAATACCATGGGCGAGTTAGCTAAATTGATATAAGTAAAGGCCAACCCAGAACCGATTCCAAATAGCATCGCTTCCGATAATGGACAGTGGTAATAGTCAAAAACCTGTTTCAAAGCATTGGTTATACAGTGTTCTCCACCCGCGGGTTTAAAGTCTTCAATAATATGTCGCATAGCATATGCTCCTTTCAACAAAAAGGCAGTCAGCTATAGAGTTGACTGCCTTTTGTTTTGATGTGTCTAATTTGATTTGGCTACAACAAATCCTGATTCGGTTACCCAATTATCTGGATTGGGATCTTCCCCTGGCGAGACGTGACCAATATTGATCATCGGTCCAACAATTTTGTATTCGTTGGCTTCAAGCCATTCGGCAATCGTTTGGGTGATTTTCGGCATTTGATCAAAGCTGCCGCTGAATGTTACTGAGGCCATCGTAAAGGCCGGCGCTTTTTTGAATTCTGCCGTTTCACTGTTAGGATACTCGCCTATCACACTAGTTTGAACTTCTACATCAGCGTCCTTGTCGACGTACTCTACATCATGAAACAGGGTCATATTCAATGGCGGCTGCTTCATCTTGGCTCCGGTTTCTGCCATGCCTTGCTGCAGTTTTTGCCACAATTCTCCCTCCAAAGTATAGTCTGAAAGTATTCCGCGAACACTAAGGACGTTTCTTTCAGGGATTTCTTTTACGACTACATTATATTTCGTCATGTCATTTCCTTCTTTCATATTTTGTTTGAGAAGGGAGACCATCCGCTGTTTTTTCAGCAGCTCATCTAAATCCTCCTGCAGTTTCTCCTCTTGGAGCGTGTAATGCTTTTCTAGAAAATCTAAATCATTCGTATCAATGATTTCTTTGATCGTTTTCAATGGCAGCCCAGTTTGTTGGAGCAGCTTGATCTGATTCAACGTAGCTAATTGTCCTGCCGAGTAATACCGATAATTGGTTTGGTCATCCTTTTTTTCTGGCTTTAAAAGTCCTAAAGCGGCATAGTGATCCAATGTTCGAACGGTGGTGTTTGATAGTTTTGAGAATTCTCCAATTTTAAACATATGCGTGTGCTCCTTTTTTCTTCGTTTCGCTAGCTTACTTATAGTATAGAGTCACACGTAACGTGGGAGTCAATCAAAAATAAAAAAAATTTTTGAAAAGACTTGTACGTTACTTTTAGTAATGTTACTATTAGCAATATAGAAACGAGGAGGAATTTGAAATGACACTTTTTTCAATTATTGGAGCGATCATTTTTAGTTTGATGGCAGTATTGACACTTTTAGTTACACTTGGTTTTCCGTTAGGCGAGTTTACCATGGGAGGAAAATATAAAGTCCTGCCTGTTCACATGCGTTTTATGACCGGCAGTGCGTTCATTTTTCAAATAATTGCTGCCATCAGTGTCCTCTATGTTGGAGAGGTCATTTCCTTGAATATTCCCTACTCTCTCGCCCGCGGTGTTTGTATTTTCTTTGCTTTTTATCTTCTATTAAATACGGGGATGAATCTGATGTCCTTTAGCAAGAAAGAAAAATACGTGATGACACCTTTGGCATTGATTGGATCAATCTGCTTTTTCGTAACAGCATTTTTATAATAAAAGATTACTGAGGAGTGAAAAATGGATATTATCATTTTAGGTTTTTTAATGATTAAAGGCTCAACCATTTATGAGTTGCGGCAGATGATCAAAAATTCTCTTTCGACTGTTAGCAGCGACAGCACTGGCAGTATTCAAGCGGCTTTAAAGAAATTGTTGAACAAAAAGATGATCACTTTCACAGAGCAAATCGAAGGTGGTATCAACAAAAAAGTTTATTATATTACGGACGTGGGGAAAGAACACTTTCAGCAGGCTATTGCACAACCAATGCTGTATAAAGAAAAAAATATGGAGTTAAGCAAATTCTTCTTTATGGGCTTTACTGATAAAGCTAAAAGAGATGATATGTTAGCGGATTATATTCACGTTTTGGAAGATGAACTTACTTCATTAGAAAAAATCAACACCTCAACCAGCCCCCGCTATCAATTTGATGATGCTGGTCTGCAGGATTTGAAAAAACGCGGCGGCGCTGCTGAATACATGACTTTGGAAAACGTCAATGAGATCGCCCATTTTCAATACGCCACACTAGATCTAGGAATCGAAAAAGCTCGATTTGAGATCGAATGGTTCAAGAAATTCAGAGAACGATTAAATTTGGAGGTCACTGCAGATAAACGCTAACACCATTGCCATTTCTGTTAAGGGCGTCAAAAAAGCATTCAAAGAAGATGAAACTCTATCGAAGAAAAGTGAAGTAATCATTGATCGCAAAAAAATAAAGTTGAGAAAAAGAACTTCCATTCTTTTCCCCAACTTTATTTGGTATTTATTGCCATTCAAAGAAGACTTCATACATTCCTTTAATATCTTTTTCGATCAAGGCTTTTGCCTGATCAGCAAAGCCTAACTTGATAGCATTAAAGATCGCTCGATGGTTTCTGGCTGATTTCACGAGAATTGGTTGCAGCTGCTCCTTGCCGATTTCCCCAATCAAGCAATGCCGATAGTGGCGCAAACGCAGCTCCATCGTTTCATACATCCGAGAAATGTGCGGATTTTGGGCCGCTTCAATCAGCAGATTATGAAATTCATGATCACAATCCGCGTATTGCCAACTGCCGTCTTCCAGATCAACTTGCTCGTATTCCACGGTCAGCTCTTCTAAACGTTTCAATTGCACTTGATTGATTGTGCTAGTTGCTAAAAATACCGCATGACCTTCCACCGCGATTCGCGCCTCACACAGCATCACACTTTCAGTTTTACTCATACTGGCAACAGTATACAGTTTCCCATTTTTTTCTACTAAAAATTCATCCAGTAATTGGTCTAAAGCTTTGCGGACAGGCGTCCGACTGACTGCCAACTCATTCGCGATTCGGCTTTCATTTAATTTCTGATTAGGTAATAGATGGAGATGAATAATTTCTTCTTGGAGAAACAAATAGATCAAATCGGTGATTGAGAAAAACGGATGGTCCTTTTTGATTTTTTCAAATTTTTCAATAGCGATCATGGCTGTTCTCCTATCCGTTAGCATAATACATTAGTATAAGTCACTTTTCTCGGTTTTGCAATCGTTTTCACGAAGGGCTTTTTACCTGCTGTAAGACTTCTTCTGTATTATTTTAAAACCTAAAATCTACAGTGGACGAATCTTTGTACTTATTTAGACGCCCGTCCCTGCTTTTTATTACACTATAGATGAACCATAAAACTTACTGGAAGGTGATATTGATGGAAAAAACATTCCCAATTGAACAAGTCAGAGAGCTTTTCCCTGCTTTGCAACGAACACATAATGGTCAAACGGTGGCCTATTTTGATGGTCCCGGCGGCTCGCAATTTTTAGAGAGTGCGATTGGCGTCATTAGCGACTACATGCGCAGCGGCGCAGCTAATCTTCATGGTAATTTTCCTACGAGTCACGAAACGGAAACGCTGATTCAGCAAGCCAAAGAAGACATTGCGGTCTTGTTCAATGCCGATGCTTCTGAGATTGCTTTTGGTCCGAATGCGACAACGATGATGTTTCATACTAGTCGAGCTTTAGCCAATCAATGGCAAGCAGGCGATGAGATTATTTTAACTGAACTCGAGCACCATTCCAACATTGATTCTTGGCGCAGAGCGGCGGAAGATCATGGAGTGATTGTAAAGTATATTCCGTTAAATACAGAAACTTTAGAATTAGAATTGGACAAATTGGATGAACTGATCAGTTCGAAAACTAAATTGATCGCTGTCGGCCACGCCTCAAACTGTGTCGGAACCATCACGGATATCAAACTCGTCTCCGCGAAAGCTAGAGAAGTTGGTGCTTTAGTCGCTGTCGATTCTGTGCATAGTATTCCTCATATGTATGTTGATATGCAGGAATTGGGCATCGATATGCTCTTCTCTTCTGCTTACAAATTCTTTGCCTCACACGTCGGTATGGCGGTTATTCGCAAAGAATTATTTGACAGTCTTGATATTTATAAAGTAGTTCCTGCTCCTGGCGGTGTACCTGATCGGTTAGAAATTGGTACGCAAAATCATGAAGGCATCCCGGCGGTATCGGAGGCTATCCATTTTATTGCCAGTTTAGGTGAAGGAAAAACATTGAAGGAACAATTAATCAGCGGATATCATGCCATTGAAGTCTATGAAAATATGTTGGCAGAACGAATTCGTAAAGGTTTGGCGGATGTTCCGGGGATTAAACTTTATCAAAGCGACAAAGAGAAAACTCCGACGATCGCCTTCCGTGCGGACGGGATCACGCCAATCGAATTTTGCACAAGAATGTGTAATGAGCACAGTGTCTTCATCGCCGAAGGTCATTTTTATGCGTTAACTTTAGTCGAGCGTTTAGGGATCGACCAAACAGGCGGGTTCATTCGCGCAGGTATCGCTCCTTACAATACAGTCGAAGAGGTAGATCGGTTCTTAAATGGTGTCAGACAAATCATGGCTTAGAAAGGTGGAAAAAAGATGAGCAACAAATTATGGGAATTGTTAGATGAAATGAAGTCACCTGCATACGAATGGGTCGATCTGAGTCATCCAGTCAATGAGGATACACCCCACTATGCCGGGTACAACACCCTTGAAATGACGGAAGTTTTTACCTATGATGAACATACCGTTTGTGCCAGCGAATACAAAATGGTTAGTCAATATGGTACGCACATCGACCCTCCTTCTCACTTTGTCAATGGCGGACGAACCTTGGATCAAATCACATTGAAAGAAATGCTGCTGCCTCTTTGTGTTGTCGATCTAACAGAAAAAGTCGCGAACGATGTCGACTATGCGATTACTGTTGCTGATTTAACTGCGTGGGAAGAAAAAAACGGTCAATTCCCTGACAATAGTTTCGTAGCTGTTCGAACGGATTGGTCAAAACGAACGGGTGAAGATTTCTTCGCTCCCGATGAATCAGGTCAGCCGCATTATCCTGGCTGGTCGCTTGAGGCACTCAAATTTTTGAGTGAAAAACGGACGATTACGGCGGTTGGACACGAGACTCCTGACACTGATCCTGCCATCGCTAATTTGATCGTTCCATGGCAAGGTGAACGCTATTTGTTAGAACAAGATAAATATCAAATCGAAATGCTTTGCAACCTCGATCAGCTGCCGCCGACTGGTGCGATCATCAGCTGCAGCTTCCCAAATGTGTCAGATGCTCCGGGATATACGGCGAGATGTATTGCCATTTATCAAAAATAAAAACGAACAGCGACCTGAAATGGGCCGCTGTTTTTTTCGTTCATTTCAACATCCGCTCTACCATCTTCGGTGACATAAATGTTTTTTCGGCTAATTGCTCTACAGTAAAACCTGTTCCATGCAGCCGTTTCATCATAACCTTCATATCCTCGCCAATCTCGATAATGTGCTTATCCGGATCATACAGACGGACAACCTTTTGGCCCCAAGGCATTTCCAGATCTTCTCCAACGCGTTCCACGTCTAGGGTCGAAATCCTCTTTAGAAAGCCATCAAAGTCTTCCTCTTCAAAATACATCTCAGCATCATTGCCATGGTAACGAAAAAAATCACTGGTACAATTAGTGAATGTCGACCACGAACTTTCCGTTTGTAAAGCTAATCCGCCAGTTAATGTTGCATTTTCTCCTAAATCAGCGATCACTCGAACACCGATCACTTCAGTGTAGAATCGTTTTGCGATCTCGATATCCTTTACTACTAACATCGGTCCTCTAAACTTCATTTACCTTCCTCCTAATGACTTATTTCATATTAATTTTATCACGAGGGAAGTTTCAAATGCTCGCCAATTTTGCCCAATAATGCGAGTTTCTAGTGCTAGTTCAGCTGGAAAACCCCATTCTTCGTTTAACTTCCACAGTATTTTCTGAACTGGTTACCTTCTCTAAAAGTCGAAAGGCAACATCTAGGGAGGTTTCGGGTGAAGAAGAAGTGATAATATTTTGATCCTCGACAATGCGTTGATCAGACTTCACGTTGACACCGAACGCTCTCATTTGCTCTTGTCGCGGATTATTTTCAAAGCGGTAGGTTGTTCCTGAACGATCGTGCAGTACACCGCTTTTAGCGACCGCAAGCGCCGCGACACAAATAGCGGCAATCGGTTTGTTTTGCTGATCAAAATTTCGAATCACTGCTAAAAATTCTTCGCTATATGCGTCCTCATAAAAGTTGGCTTCTTCAAAGCCGCCAGGAATCGCTAACGCATCAAACTCAGTCAAATCAATCTCCTTTAGCTGACGCATAGGAACACACGAATAGCCCCACGTACAATCTAAAACAGGATGCAGACCAACCGAAACCAATTCCGTTGAACGATCCCCTTCGTACAGATTCCAACCAAAAATATCGGTAAACACGCTCGCTTCATAGGATTCAAAACCATTGGCTAAAAGTAATAAGATTTTTTTCATTTGTATTCCTCCCTTTCGTTTCATTTATGATAAGGTATAATTACTTCAATCGACAGACAGGTTTTAAAGTCTTTTGACAATTTCACTTTAACAATTAAAGAATTTTTGTTTTTTCACTTCAAAAAGGAAGGATGCTGCATTATGGATGAAACAGATAGAAAAATACTGAATCTTTTAAAAGAAAACGCTCGAGCACCCTACAGTGAGATCGCTCAACAAGTAGCCCTCAGTTCTCCCGCCGTTAAGGAACGAATCACTAAAATGGAAGATTTGGGAATCATTGAAAAATACACGATCAACATCAACTATCAAAAAATTGGTAAAAACATCACGGCGTTTATCCTATTTGAAACGATCAATTGCAAAGCTTTTCGTGAATTTTGCTCAGAACAAAAGATGGTCTTAAAGTATTATCGCATCGCCGGACACTATAGTTACTTGGTTAAGGTTGTTGCCGAAAATATGGCGCTGCTAGAGGACTTCATCGATGAGTCGATGCACTTTGGAACCCCATCAACCCACATTGTTTTCTCCTCTGCGGCAAATGATTCATTGTAGAAGCAATAGAAAAACCGCTCAGAAAACTACTTCTGAGCGGTTTTTCTTATCCAAGTTTAAATGGCGGGTGTTTCAAGGCCTTCCCTGCCAAACTAATCAAGCGCTGCTGATTATCGTCAGCGGCTACACGATTAGTTTTTAATGTGCCGCAAGCTCGGCAGCGATGAATGATCGCCCATTCGCCATCTGATTTTGACCAAATGCTGATTGGGTCCATTCTTCCCTTGCACATCGAAGAACGGTCTCCCGGACGATTATCGACATGGAGACTAACTAGACAGTGAGGGCAATGATTTCGATGCTGACTACCGGCACTTTCCGGATTCGCTGGCATGCCGCAATCCTGGCAAATAAAACTATCTGTACAGGCCGTTGCTTGATACGTATTTTTTAATTGGCGGGCAAATTTACTAATGTCCTTTAGCCAAACTTCCTTTTCACGTAGATAAGCCGTTCTATCGCTAGTGTATTTCGCTTCCGCGTGAAGCTTCAGATAGCTTTCCCAACGCTCTGGTGAAAGCTCTTCTTGTCGTAATGCTTCCTTGATTCCACAGCCGGGTTCGCTTTGATGACGGCAATCAGAAAATTTGCAGTTGCCAAAATGGGCCTCTACATCCGCAAAACTTTCTTCCAAGCCGTGACGAACATCCCACATTCCAACTTCGCGCATGCCGGGAGTATCGATCAGCTTTGTACCGTTATCCAACTCAAATAGTTGTCGGTGACTAGTGGTATGACGACCACGTCCATCTTTCTCGCGAATCGTGCGGGTTTCCATCACTTTTTTGTCTAATAGGCGATTGATCAGCGTAGATTTTCCAACACCTGATGATCCAACTAAAACAATCGTTTTCTCCGGTTGCAGGTACCGATTTAATTCGGACATGCCTTCACCAGTTTGTGCACTGATTGCATGAACCTCTGTTCCTAAGGCAATTTTTTGTGCTGCCTTAAGTTGGTCTGAATATTCTTCCGCTTGATCTGTTTTCGTTAATAAGACAATTGGAACTGCTCCGGATTGCCAAGCAAGTGTCAAATAACGTTCCAAACGGCGTAAGTTAAAGTCGTGATTCAACGATTGCAAAATAAAAATATAATCAAAATTCGCAGCAATCATTTGCTCTTTCCCTTTGTATGAATCTAACCGTGACAAGGCTGAACTACGCGGTAAAGTTCTTAAAATGATGCTTTGGTCGCTTCCCTGCCAATTGATAACAACATGATCGCCTGTGGTTGGATAAATTTCTTGTTGGCTCTCATAGTTGCCGCGTTTTACTCTGGCCAAACCTTTTCCTTTTTCACTTGTTACCTCAAATAAATCTTTATAAACAGCCGTTACTTGAGCGATTGTTTCAGCTGGGTGATTTCCGATATTTTTTGTATTCATAAAATTGTTTTTCTCCTATTGTCATTGATTTTTCTCCTTTACTTTGTAAAATAATTATTTCCGATAGCATGCAAAGCGCTCCTTCTTCTTTTCAAAGTATTCATTTTTCTTTCTTGAAAAATGAGTCTGATTTTCAGGACGTATACCATTCAACTATGTCTCTCATCCTTATTTTTTGGGGAAAGTTCAGATTGACTCTCCCGCTATAAGCTCTGGGAAAAGTTGAACTGGCATCCTTCTTCTTTTTAATGTATTCATTTTCTCTCTTGAAAATGAGTCTGATTTTCAGGCCGTATACCATTCAACTATGTTTCTCATCCTTATTTTTTAGAGAAAGTTCAGATTGACTCTCCCGCTATAAGCTCTGGGAAAAGTTGAACTGGCATCCTTCTTCTTTTTAAAGTATTCATTTTTCTTACTAATTTTTTTATACAGGATACCTGCCGCGAAAATAAATACTTCACCTAAAGGATAAAAAACGACAAAAAAGACGATAGTCATACTATCGTCTTGAGAATACACTCATCCCATTGATTCGACAGATACCACTTCTAAAAGCACACCAAATAAAACTCGCTTTATTCGGTTATTCAGCTTATTAGTTAGATACCTGTGACACTCACAAAACATGCTCCATTCGTTAATAGGTGGTTGATTTATTTTCACCATCAGTATAGCAAATGCCAGTAACGCAAATCAACCTAATTCTGATCATAGCCCAATTCATCCAACAATCTCAGAATTTTTCTGGCAAAAGGATACAGCACAGATCCACCGCCTATGACCGTCAGTTTCACGACTTCGATTACTTCTGCACGAGTAATCTCGGCTTTTTGACATTCTTCTAAATGATAAAGAATACATTCCTCGCATCTTGACATGATTGAGATAGTCAAGCCGATCAACTCTTTTTGGCGCTTATCAAGGACATTTGCTTGATAGGTTTCATTGTCTAATTCCCCAAACTTCTTAAAAAAATCGTCCTCTTGCGTCAAGCGCTGATTATATAATTTCCGTTCGTTACTTTGTTCCATTTATACACTCCCCTTCACCATTTTCACTCTTTGAATAATACAGAGACTTTTTGGTCTTTTCAAAGAAAATTTTACCGTACGCAAAAAGCAGTCGAATACGCGACTGCTTTTAAATAGATTCGTTTAGTCCGTCGTTAGCTCGATCAGGTTTCCTTCTGGATCCTGAATAACTGCTTCGTAATAGCCATCGCCGGTTGTTCTTGGCCCATTCAATAATGGGAAACCGTCAGCTAAGAAGCGCTCAACATAGCTATCAACATCCGCCTTTGTTCCAACTGAAATTGCCAAATGCGTATAACCTAAGCTGTCCGCTACGCGATTCGATAAGTGCTGTTTAGAGGTCAACTCCAAGCGGCTGCCTGAATCAAAGCTGACAAAATAAGATTTGAAGCCGGTTTTCTTGTTGTGATAAAGCTCCGTACTGCTGACATTAAAATAGTTTTTGTAAAAAGCCTTCATTTTCTCCAGATCCTTGGTCCAAATTGCTACATGTTCGATATGCATCGTTTTATTCCCTTCTTAATCCAAATTTTTAGTAAAGCTATCGTTTAATAATACGTGGTTCCTTCGCCACGTTTATCATCCCTTGGTCCGATAAAATATAGTCGATCACCGCCGGCCCGATTTCCGTTGGCAGAAAATCAATGGTCGAAAAATTTAACAGCCTGCTATATGGCTGATTGCCTTCGCCAATTATCTGATAATCCTTTTTATGTGTGAACCCGATTTCCTCTAGCCCGCTAATGATGCCGGCGGCGGTATCATCCGCATTCGCGTAAATCACTTCAGGCAGCTGCAGTTCTTTAAAGGTTTCTTTGGCCCAACAATACCCGTTGTCATAACTTTCAATCCCGGTAAAGAAATTTTGGCCTTCAATCACCTCACCAAAATATTTTTGGTAGCAGTCAGCTTTATCTCGCGCGCTGGTGCTTTGTGCAAGGTCTCTTTTATTTGTGAAAATGACTTTACTGACACCTTGTTCAGCTAACTCGCAAAATAATTGATCGTAGGCCTTTTTGCGATCAGGAAAAATCATGGGAATTTTAGGATCGGCGACTTTTTCTGTCGAGACGATTCGCCCTTTTGATTTGAGTTTGGTCCAATTGTCCAAATTACTGGCGCGTGAAGTCAGCACCAGACCGTCGATCATTCTTTTTTCCAGTAACGAATAGTATTCGCTCTCGGTCTTCTCATCGTAATAGGTAGGTAAAAGCAAGACCTGATAGCCCTTCTCTCTCGCATGAAACAGCAAGCTATTGACTAAACGATCATAGCAGGAGCTATTATAGGGCAACGTTACACCTAACGTATAGTTTTTTCCGTTGCTCAGTTTCACGGCGTTGCCGTTAACTACATAGCCAGTTTCCTCAATCGCGGCCTGAACCTTTGCTCGGATATCCTCTGAAACATACTGATGATTGTTGATCACTCGCGAGACAGTCGTTTTGGATACGCCGGTCATTTTCGCAATGTCTCGAATATTTGCCAAATGGACCACCACCTTTTTATCATCTATCAAGAATATACCCTATGGGACGCGTCCCATGTCAATAACATTTTCACATTCAACAAAAAAACAGCCGAAAGTTCGACTGTTCAGTTTACAAAAAATCGTTTATTCCGCTGAATCTTCTTCAAAGATTACAGCCAAATGTTCTCTATTTTCGATGTTTTTCAGCATTGATAAGCGATACCCATCGTTAACCACAATCGTAAAATGTCGATTATGCCGCTGGGACAGCAGCATTAATTTCGTTATCATGGGAAGCTTTAAGTTGCCATTAATAATCAACTTGCCCTTGCGTTTCAACAGCTCTTTCAACCGTTTCATAGAGGTCTCCACATTGGTATGCAGTTCCTTGAAGGTCAGAAAATACGCCACTTTCTCACGTTTGCTGCCAAGCAGAACATTCTCCTCGATCAAACGATTATTGGCTTTCAATTGCCGCTGATTGATATAATGAATGATTTTCTTGATGTTCATTTTTCTCCCTCCATTTGCTCCGCTTTGAAATAAGCAGGAAAATATGCTATAAAACAGTTATAAACTATCCCTTAAAGGGAAGGTCAAGGAGAAAAGATGGATACGACAGAATTAATCACAATCGGCAAACTATCTAAACTAACCGGAATTCACGTAAAAGCCCTGCGATATTATGATCGGATCGGTATTTTGATTCCCGCCTACATAAATCCAGAGAACAGCTACCGCTACTATACGCGAGAACACATTTATTTAGTGGATATGATCAAGCTTTGTGCCGAGATCAATATTCCCCTTAAAGATATCAAAGAATTTTTAGGGATTGACGGCACTTCAATCGACATTGATAGTGTGTTAGACACCGGAATTAAATTGGTCAGAAACAAGGTGGACGAGTTTGAAAAAAAGCTAACTTTTTTAGAGGAAATGAAAAAGGAGGTACGGCGAAACGAAACACTCCATAAACAAAAAGACGGTCTATCACTCACGATCGAATCAACCGATTATTGGTTGGAGCCCTTCAACGGAAAAATCGGCAGCAATGACTACTACCTTGCATTTAACCAACTGTTGAAGCAAATTACTCAAAAAGGTCTAGAGGCGGTTTATGAAGGAGGTCTCGCCATGGTAATTAAAAATCCGCGGCCCGAAACGTTTCTCTTCATTACTTTAGAACCAAATCCGCAAAATGCACAGCATAAAAATATCTTGCGACTGCCAAAGACACGTTATCTAACAAAAGTAACCGCTGAAGCAGATATTCAGAAAGTCTACCTATCATCTGCGAAACAACTAGAAAATCAGCCGGAAGCTGTCCTCTTCGAACTAGAAATGTATGCTAGTCAAACGTCCAAAGCGGGCCCCTTATATGAAGTACGAATCCCAATAGAAAAACAGTAGCTGATCGGCTCAGCTACTGTTTTTTTTCTCTTTATTTCACTGCCAATAGATAGCTTTCATCAATCAATTTCTTCAGCTCGTCAAAAGAAACTGAATCATCCAAGCAAATCGTGAACCAGTGTTTCTTATTCATATGGTAGCCAGGAAAATATTTTACGCCATCCACTAAGGCTGCAACCTTTTGCGGATCATTCCTCAAATCTAAGACTTCAATCAGGTCGTCGGAGGGAAGCCCCAACTTATTTTTTTGAACGGTCAATAGAGCGCCGTACCACTTGCCGCTATCTGTTCTTCTGAAAATGGCATTACTCGGCGTTTTCGGCCATAGAAATTCCAGCTCGTTCTGGTAAGTCTCTCGCACATAGTCAATCACTCGTTTGGTCTGTTCATTTTTGAAAATGTCCGCATCAAAACATTGATTGGCGATTTCTCGCAGGACGGCCTGATATTCCGTCTTCACGGAACCAACAAAAGAACCCGCCGCTGACGTTCGATGCAGCACGTATTCTTCGGCGCTGGCAAGTTCAACCAATTTAGTCTCGATTGTACGAGTATCTTCGATCGTGACCGTTAATTGGAATTCCCCCTCCAAAATCGTCGTCTCATATGTATAATGCGCCGCGTTTTTTTCAAACCCATAAGCAAGTAATTTTGTTCTATTTAATTTTTTACGCTTGAAAAAAAGCTCCTCCCTGCTCATAAAAGGTTCCACTCCCATCCCATTCATTTTTTCCATTATACACATTTCTGATCGAAACATCGCCCTTTAAATGAGGACGCAAAAAAAGAGTGGCTTTTTTCTCCACTCTTTTCTTTCATTCGACCGATTACCATTCTAGCAGCTTTTCGAGCTCTATTAATAATTGGTCATAATCAACTAGAGAAAAATCAGTCACATCGACTTCTATCAATTCTCCCAATGAAAATTCTCCATATCCGCGCGTTGTGCAGCGTTTGATGAACTCCTGATAGTCGACGAGATTATCTGCTGATTTATGATTGATCGTTACGTTTTCTTTGTGATAACGCAATAATATATGCCCCAAATGTCTCGAATGATCCAAATCCCGCAGCTTTTGACGTTCATAAAGAACATCTAGCTCTGCTATCAATCGGATCGTAATCACTTGATATCCAGATTGATCTGTTAAACGCCTCAATTTTTCCTTTTGTTTCCCGCTAAAAGGATAATCAGAAATCAAACTGATCGATTGCTGGAATTTTTCGGACATGATCTGATAGTACTCTTCCCAGCTTTTTTGAATCAAAGTTTCTTTTTCAGCCAAATTATTAAAGCCGTATTGATCCCAATTTTTTTCTTTTAGTTCATCTGGCGAAAGAAATTGAATGCTTGGGAATTTTTCCAAAATCAAATTGGCCAAATAGGATTTGCCCGTTCCGGGATATCCTGCTAATAAAATCAAGGTTTTCTTCAAGGCTGTTCATCCCTTTATATCGTTAGTTCTATTTCCAGATGGTACTTATCGGCTAGATAGTAGCTATCTACATATTCTCGCGGGATATCTTTTACATCGTAAGAAATTCTTTTGATATGAAGCAAGGGCGTTCCTGCTTCTACCTTCAGGAGATCCGCAAGGGCTCCCGCGGCAACAATTGAAAAGATCTGCTGACTGGCGTAAGACCACTGAATATTGTAGGTTTTATCAAGAAAGACTCGAAGCGACTCTTCTGAAAAATTGCGATTCAGCATTTCGGGTACATAGTCTTTTTCAAAGTAATTAATCTCTAAATAGTACGGTTCTGTATCACCATAGCGCACCCGATTCAAGCAAATCACTTCCGTATCTGGTTTTAGCTTCAGCGCTTCTGATACATCTATTGGTGCCCGAATTACACCGAATTCGATGACCTTTTTCTTGGCAATAACATCTTCTAGTCGTTTCTTTCTTGTATATTTCGCAACATTTTGGGGAGAATGTTTAGGATGTGTAGAAATGACGACTGTACCAAGACCACGCTGCTTCTTTACAAAGCCGTCATTGGCAAGCATTTCCATTGAGCGCCTGGCCGTTGCTCGACTTACTTGGTAGGTCTTCATCAATTCACTTTCAGAAGGAATACACTCTCCGATAGCATAGGTACCATTGATAATTTTCTGGAACAAGCGGTCGTACAGTTGATAATACAATTGCTCTCTGCCGCTAAAATCCAACGAAGTCATTCTACAACATCCTCCTACTCTTTTAATCCATCCATTCTCCGCCAACCAGATTGATCGATTGACCGGTTAGATAACTGGCCTTTTCTGTCAATAAGAATACCGCCGCATTTATAACGTCTTTCATCTCTACCAAACGATGCATCGGGATATTCCCTTTGAAATAATCCATGACTTCTTCCGGATCGATGTTTCGTTTTCTAGCGTACTCATGTTTCAGTTTTTCCCACATCTCGGTATAAACGATTCCCGGGCAAATTGAATTGACTCGAATATTTTGATCGGCAAACTCTTTGGCGATCGATTGCGTCAGTCCTTGTACCCCAAATTTGCTCGCGCAATAAATGGTCTGCCATGAACTGGCCTTTTTCCCTGATAAGGAAGACATATTAAGTATTTCGCCCCCGCCATGTTCGAGCATACGTTCTATAGCGATCTGACAACACAGAAAAGTTGCCTTCAAGTTGACGTCCATTGTCAGATCCCATAACTCCTCGGTACTCTCCAAAAAAGGTACCATCTTAGAAACACCGGCTGAGTTAACTAATGTGGTCAATGGACCATATTTTTCTTCGACACTTTGTATGCCTTTTTTGATTTCTGCTTTTGAAGTCACATCGATTTTATAATAAGCTGCGGCATCCCCAGCTTCTGCGACCAAATGGTTTCCTTTTTCCTCATCTAAATCAAAGATTGCTACTTTTGCTCCACGTGTGACAAAATCTTTTGCCATTGCGGCACCCATACCACTGCTGCCGCCTGTGATAACAATGACCTTTCCATCCATTTTTTCCATGTATTTGCTCCTACTTCAGATATTTATCTACACTGACTGGTTTGTCTTGCGGCATCACTTGAATGAATACGTTAACCTTTTTCTCAAGCAACGCGTTGAATTGTTCGTTTTCTTCCGCGCTCGTGGAAATATTTTTGTATAAAACGCTGCGCTCCGGCCGCGTCCCCATACCACCAACATCCACTTCCTCGATTTGAATCCCATTATCAACTAGATAATTTAACGCTTCTGGTCCCTTCACCAACAGAATCGTCGGCTCATCCAAGCCTTGGCTGAAGAATTGAACCCCTTCTTCTTTCGTAAAGATACCGATCGCGATCTCTTCGGGAATCGCCATTTCTAACACTTCAATCATATACTCATCATTGGCCGTTCCATCATCAACGATCACCACCTGATTGGCTCCTTTGTTTTTGATCCAAGCAGTCATAACTTGTCCATGGATCAAACGGTCATCAATTCTTGTTAATACTAAGTTTTGCACGCTGCTTCCGCTCCCCTCTGCCGAATACCTTGCTTTGAATTCCCACACAATCTTCTGTTGTCGCTTTTTCCACCAAAGAATCTAATGTATCCTCTGCGGTTTTTCCCAGTGTCAATGACAATAACATCGGCATGTTCATCCCAGAGACGAGTCCAATTTTAAACTCTTTCGATAGATAAGCAGCACTTTGAAACGGTGTGCCGCCAGCAATATCTGAAAGAATCAAGAACCCCTGCTCTTTTTCTGAATAGGATGAAAGGGTGTCCGCCAATTTTTCACGATAACTCTCAGGAGCCTCGCCGGGAATCAAAGGCACTGCTTTGACTCCGAAGGTATCTCCCGCAATCATTTTTAAACTGCTCAATAAACCTTCACAAAACTCGCCATGACTGATAATGACCACATTAACCATTTACCCACCTCATTTATTTTTAGCTCACATATCCTAAAATCCCCAGATAATAAGCCAGAATTCCAACTACAAAAATTGCGATAATGATATACAACGTATTGATTTTCTTCTTCAGCATCCACCATACTAATAACGTCAAGCCTAATGGGATCAAGCCTGGTGCCAATGAATCCAACACATCTTGAATCTTAGTGGTACCTTGCCCAACCTTAATCGCCAGTGGAGTGTTGACTGTTACGCGGCTTGCCGCCATTGCACCGACAACCATCAAACCGACGATACTAAACGAGTTGATGATTTTATCAATCGTGCCATTTTTCAAAATTTTCAATAAAGAGGTCTTTCCTTGCTTATATCCTGTCATAAACATAAAGTAACCGCAACCAAAAATTAGTGCTTCAAACACAACGAAGGACAAGATCGGACCTAAGTAGCTTCCTTCTAATGCCAGTGAACAACCAATCCCAAAAAGAATAGGGAACAAGATTCCTTGCATAACCGTATCACCGATCCCAGCGACCGGTCCCATCAACCCTGTTCGAACCGCATTGATATCTTTTGCCTCAACATCTTCACCGTTCGCTCGCGCCTCTTCCATTGAGCAAGCGATCCCGTTGATGATTGGTCCAATAGTAAATACTTCTGAGTTGTAAAAGACCATATATTTCTTTAACTCTTCCGCCTGTTTCTCGTTCGTATCATACAATTCGCGAATCGGGGTGATCATCAGGTTTGCTGCACCTAAGGCTTGTAACCGCTCATAGTTGTAGCAAGATTCTGTACTCGTTGTCCATAACCACGTTTTCACCAAAGTGCTCTTAGAAAGCTTCTTAGTATATTCGGGAGCAACAGCCGGAGTATTTCCACGGTCATTTACCTGAGCGGCTTCCACTGAATCAATTTTCTTGTTTACAGATAAGCGTTTTACTTTTTTCTTCTCGACTTTGTCTTCTGATTTATTATTACTGTTCAAATACATTACTAAAGCGATAATTGCTGAAAAGATCGAAATCGCGGTCATCCCCAAACCTGAATAAACGGTCAAAAAGAAACCAGCGAAAAACCAAGGAATCAACTTTTTCTTACCTAAATAATTCAACAACATAGCGATCCCTAGCGCGGGCATGATTCCGCCCACAACTTCCAGTGCGCTGATCACATGTTTGGGTACCATATCAATCAGTTGCTGTGCCCAGCCGCTGCCAGAATAGACAAGTAAGAACGCAGGAATCCCGTATAAGATAAATGCCATACACGCAGACGGAACAAAGTTCATTAGCCGTACGCCCCGCAAATTGCCCTGATCCAATAATTTATCGGCGCGATGAATCCAGGCTGCATTGACTGTCATGTAAATTTGATTCAAAAGCAGTCCCAGCATACTAAAAGGAATCGCAAATGTCACAGCCATTTTTGCATCTGCCCCAGACAAAATCGTCATCGCCGTTCCAAACACCCCTGCGACAATCGTATTACTCGGCATAGTTCCGCCCGCAGATATCCAACCTAGGTAAATCAATTGAATATTCGCACCAGCCATCATCCCTAACATTGGATCGCCCATAAACACACCAACCAATGTTCCGGTCGTTAGTGGATAGACTAAACATTTTGTTACAGGACCAAAAAACCACCACTGACCCATCGTTGCTAAGATTGCAACCAAAACTGCTGATATTACCATTATATTTCCTCCCTAATGTTCTTTGCTTAAATAAACCATCACTTTCCCTTTTCGTGAATACTCTAACGCACGTAGTTCACTGCCGATTTCCTCCAAGCTTAATTCCGCGCTGATGATACTTTTTGTATCCAGCAGCCCGCTTTCTAAAAGTTTGACGGCTCTTTCAGAAGTATGCGGATTTAAAAATGACGTATAGATGCTTAGTTCCTTGGTGTACGCCTCAAATTGATTGAAGGAGACTGGCTCCTCGGGATCACCCAAACCGAATAGCAAAACCTTGCCATTTTTTCCCGCAATCTTGATCGCCTGTTCCATAGTTTGTTTCAATCCGATACATTCGACAACATAATCAATGTTTAGCTCTTTCGAAAGAGCTTCGATCTCCTGATCGGTCACAGCCAACGACGCTCCTAGTTTCAAAGCCAGTTCTCGTTTTTCCGCTTCCCGTTCAACCACTATGATTTCACCAGCACCACTGTACTTGATCAGTTGCAGCATCAGTGAACCGATCGCCCCCATGCCGTACATGACGACAGTTTTTCCGCTTTGGATCTGAATCAGATCCAAGCCGTGGATCGCGCAGGATAACGGTTCTGTAAAAGCCGCTGTCTCTAAATCAAGCGAGTCAGCGATCGGATAAACATTTTGCTCTGGCGGATAAACATATTCTGAAAAACCTTTAGCCACGCCATGACGTTCTATACAAAAGTTTGGAAAGCCCTGTTGGCACCAGCTGCATTTTCCGCAGCCGTAGCTGGGATCGCAGGCCACGCGATCACCAGGTTTGAAATACTTGCACTCCGGGCCGACGGCGGTCACTATCCCTGAACACTCATGACCTAAAATGATCGGCGGAACAACCACGCTTGCACCATTTTTTCCTTGAAACTTATGGACGTCCGTTCCGCATAAGCCGCACCAAGCGACACGGATCTTTACTTGATCCTCAACAGGTTCATTCTCTGGAATATCTCTCACTTCATAAGTGTAATCGCCTACATAATATCCTGCTTTCATTTTTCTTCCTTTCACTCACTCATATTTTTGAATAAGTTGATTTTCCGAGCCACAATCGCTTCAATCGTTTCTAGACAAGGAACCACATTATCCCGATTTGAAACGTTTTCCTTATGTGTCTCGTAGCATTCCTTTGATTTTCGATTCCAACCAACTAATAGTTCTGTACCGACATTGAACTTGCGAATCCCCAGCTCGATGACTCTTTTCACATCGTCATCCTTCACACCAGTCCCGCCATGAATGACTAAAGGAATGTCAACGGCTTCTTTGATTTTCTCCAATTGTTCAAAGCTGATATCCGTTTTCGACATATATTGACCATGATTGGTACCGATCGCCACAGCTAACGCATCAATTCCGGTCTCGGCGACAAAGGCAACGGCATCTTTCGGATCAGTATAAAAAACTTCATCTTGGCTGACGACCAATCCGTCTTCCGTTCCACCCACGGTCCCTAATTCAGCTTCAACACTTACTCCGTATTCTTTGGCAAAGTTGACGACTTGTTTGGTTCCTAAAATATTTTCCTTAAAGGGCAGCGACGACCCATCGAACATGACTGAACTGTAGCCTGCCCGAATCGCTTTTCGAATTTCAGCAAAATCTTTGGCGTGGTCTAAATGTAAGACAACATCCACTCCATATTCTTCGGCCATTGATTTACAAACAGCAACGAGATTGCGATGACCGACATAGTTTGCTGTGCCGCAGCTTGTTTGGATAATCACCGGGGTCTTTTGTTTTCCGGCTGCTTCGATGATTGCCGGCAGCATTTCCAAGTTATGAGTATTAAAGGCCCCAATCGCCATATTCAGGTGATTTGCCTCAGTTAAAACTTCTTTTAAAGTAACGTACATCAAAAACTCCTCCTAAGCGTTATCTGAATCCCTAACAAAAAAGATGGCCATCTTCTTATATCTTCTGCAAATATAAAAATGTTAGAATATACGTACGTTTGATTCATCTCAATCATATAATGCCTCATTTGGAAAAGCTATACGCCGAAAAGGAAAACCCTTACAGTTTTTCGCGGATTTTGGGAAATCCTGAAAATCCATTCATGCTAAACTATGGGAGAATGAGATAGGAGGAAGATCATGATCATTGATATAAAGAAAGAAGTTTATCAGAGTCTGTCAGAATCAGAAAAGAAAGTAATTGATTTCTTGAATCGAAATGAGCAGCTTATTCCTGAACTGTCTATTACAAAAATCGCAGAAAAAACCTTTACCTCTTCTGCCACGATTTCAAGAACCATTCAAAAATGCGGTTTCTCAGGCATCAGCGAACTGCGCTACAAAATTTCTCAACAAAAAGAATCAGCCGAATCAGCCAACGCGCCCTATGTTGTCAATAATATTTTGGCAAAATCATATCGTGAGTGCACGGAAACGATCAATTCAATCAGCTCTACAGACATTTATCAAACGATCGAATACCTCAAAAATGCCGATCGAATATTCATTTGCGCTCGTGGCTTCACTGCCCTGATTGCAGATGAACTGCAGATGTATCTGCAACTATTGGGCTATAATGCGATTATCGTCAAGGACGTTATGTGGATGAAAAAATTTCATCGCATCATTACAGCAAAGGATACCCTAGTCATTATCTCGCTTAGAAACAGCACGCCTGAACTAGCAATAACAGCTAAGGCTGCTCGCGATTGTGAGGCCAAAGTAATCACTATATGCTGCAAAACACCCACCGAACTTGAAAAGTATTCTGACATTACCTTGGTTGGGCACTCCGAAAAAATTATGGAGGCCAGTGAACAAATCGTCTATTCACGAATTCCATTATTAATCATCACTCGAACCATTATTGAATATATCGGTTTATAACTTCGTTTTGAGAAAGGGGTAAGTATGAGTATTTTATGTGTCGGCCAAGCAGTTTATGATTTAACTTTTCCTGTAAATGAACCGTTAGTAGAGAACCAGAAATATCGAATTCCCGATCGTCATGAATGCATGGGAGCACCCGCAGCTAACGCCGCTTATTTGTGCGGTTCTTGGGGGGCTGAGGCGGCTTTGATCGCCCGTGTTGGTGAGGATTTATTTGGACAAGAGATTGTTCGAACCTTAGTCGCAGGCGGAGTTGACGCCGCTTCTATTTATTGTGATCCTAAGCAGGCGACGAGTATAAGCTGTATCGTTGTCAATCAGCAGAATGGCCATCGCACAATCTTGAATTCACCAATGAGAGAGCAGCGATTTCCGATCGTCTGGCCAGATAAAGCGCCACAGGTGTTACTCGTAGACGGTCATGAACTGAGCGCCACGTTAGAAGCCCTCAAAAAATATCCTGCCGCCCTATCGATCATGGATGCCGGGACCTATAAACCAGAATTGGCGGAGGTGGTGCAAGCAGTCGACTACTTGGTTTGTTCTGAGGACTTTGCCTATCAAGCTACTGGACTCCCTATTCAACTTGATGAACCTGATCAAATAAAGGAAGTTTTCAAGCAACTTCGCACACTTAATGGAAATCAATTAGTGATTACGATCGGCGATCAAGGCTGCCTCTGGCAAGAACAAGAAATAATTCATCACGTTCCCGCTTTTAAGGTAGCACCAGTAGATACGACTGGTGCCGGGGATATCTTTCATGGTGCTTTTGCCTTCTGCTTAGAACAAAAAAAATCACTGAGAGAGACTATCATTTTTTCTTCTGCCGCCTCCGCCTTGTCTGTTCAGAAGATCGGCGGTCAGACTTCTATCCCGACTTTAGCAGAGGTTCGCGCCTTTATATCGAAAGAAGAATAATTTTGCTAATTTTCTCCACAATAAATACCCCATTCTCAGAAATTAGAATGGGGTATTTTACTCTTTTGGTTTCATTAGTCAGTTATTGGATGTTGAGAATCGCCTGTCGCCCACGTCAAATAAACACTACTCAAGAACCAAATCTTCTCCTGCAGCTTTCACTTACCTTTTTTGAAATTTTTCCAAAAGTTTCCGCTTATGTTTATTCGGTTTTTTTCGACTCGTCTGGTTTTCTGATTCTTTGTCATTCGCAGCTCCGACTGCTGCTAAAGCAGGAATTTGGCCCTTTTCAGACGGACTTATCAAAGAAGCAGACACGGAATCATTCCCAGTCTCTGGTGTAACTCTGGGTTCTACGCTCGTTTTCTTTGGATTAATTGGCATCGTGCTTACCTCTCCTGTCTCCAAATCGGTATATTCGAAGTGGAAATCGGTTAGCGCGGCATCTTCAGGGATGGTTGACTCCACTAGTTTCAGCAATTCTTCTTCACTCAAATTGTTTGGATCAAAATCAAGGGGCATCGCTGTTCGCTTCGTTTGACGAGTTTTTTTGTCCGCAACGTTATTGGTCAACTTTTGGGCAGACTTCTGCTGACCCTTTTTCGTTCCGTCTTTTTTGTTTGTCGTTTTTCTAGGAAGTATCTTTCTTTCCACAACTACTTCGATCTCGCTATAGATCCGTTTTGATTCCACCAGTTGCGTGAAACGGCGAACACCATTGTTTTCGAAAATGGGTAGTGTTGTCAATATCTCTAAAAGTGCCTTAAAGTCTTTTTTATCCTTCAAAGGATCTGCATCCCGCAATGTCCATTTATGATTTTTGCCATTCGCATCTTTGAAGACCGATTCGATGGCAACCTTTCGATCATCAGTTAATTCTTTTCCAGTATTGGGTTTCATCAATTGATCGTAATGGGACCGTGCTGCTTTTGTGTACTTGAAATAGCTTGTCTTATTCTTGAATAGTCGACCGACAACTGTCTCCCATTCTTCTTTCGTAAAGTAATTTTGAAAATAGGAGCACTTCTTTCTTAAAAGATCATTCGGTTCAGCAAAAAGGAACAGGTCTCTGATCAGTTCGTCCAAGAAAAGAGCAAAGTCATTGACTGTTAATGCATTTCTGATTAATATCGCTATCGTGTAATCCAGTACTGAAGCCACATCAAGTGTATCGTAATAGTACTGGGTAATTTTCTTCGCTAGATTCTCTCTTTTCATTCCAAAAAGTTGACGTTGATTCAGTTTCTGTTCGCTCATCTCTTTCCCTGCTTTCTTTCTAATTATATAAATCGCTTTCATTTTTTTCCCTACAAGAAAATCATACAACTAGAATGATTATTAATCCAACCCAAAATAATTATTATTTTGAAATAATTATGCAAACTCAGATAGAGTATTTTTCTAACTCATCATTGAAGGTAAGATACTCTTAAAATAACAATCAAAAGAAAAGTATCTGACTATTCAACTGCGATTTTCTATTCTCAGTTAATTTATCGAATTCCTTTTCACTATTTTTGATAACGGGTGTTTCTTAAACTCCTAAAAACCTGCTAGTCCCTTCTCCCCGTTTCACTAGTTTTGCTTTCCCGTACTTGATCATTCGAGAACAGTTCTCATTCTCATTTGACTAATTATTCACAAAGAGTCCGCTATTTTTGATATACTTATTTTATATACAATAACTTTTTGACTGGAATTAGTTGTGATCATGTAGGGAATTTAGTCAACCTTATGAAAGGAGGATACAAAAATCAATGAGTACAGAAGCAGTGTTTGAATTTATCGAAACTGAAAGTCAGCATCAAGAATTTCTAACGAGTATAGAGAATCTGAAGGGACAGCGCGGTGCCCAGATGCCGGCCCTGCAAGAGGCTCAAAGGATCTATGGTTATTTACCTATCGAAATTTTGAAAAGGCTTTCAAAAGAACTAGCTCTTCCTCTCGAAGAATTGTACAGCACAGCAACCTTTTATGCTCAATTCACCTTTGTGCCAAAAGGCGAGTATACGATTAGTGTGTGCATGGGAACGGCCTGCTATGTTAAAGGTGCCGGCGACATTTTGGATTCGTTTTCGACCGAGCTGAAGATCGCACCGGGAGAAACAACCGAGGATCGTAAATTTACCTTAGAATCATGCCGCTGTATCGGTGCCTGCGGTCTAGCGCCCGTACTAACCGTTAATGAGGAAGTTTACGGTCGTTTATCTAAGAAGAAAGCAGACAAAGTGCTGGTTACGTATCTAAAGAAAGAATAGGTAATCGTGAAGGTTGTTCCTTTAGAAACTAGTACATAACCAAATGCTCGAAAAATTTTTTGAAAATTTATTGTTGTCGACTGAAGCCTCTAGAGTCAGGAGTAAAAAATATGAAAGATTGGAATGAGTTAACAGAACTTCGAGACACCCACCGTCAAACAATCACGATGCGCTTAGATGATCATGATGCGGCAGAAAATCAGTATGACAAAGAGATACTCGTCTGTGCAGGGACGGGTTGTATTTCATCTAAGAGCGGCGAATTCGTTGACGCGTTAAAAGAGGAATTAGCTAAAAATGAGTTAACAGAAAAAGTAAATATCGTGAAAACCGGCTGTTTTGGCCTGTGTGCGCAAGGTCCGATTGTCATTATTTATCCAGAAGCTGTCTTTTATCACCAGGTCCAGCCGAAGCACGCAAAGAAAATCGTGTCAGATCATTTAGTTAAAGGTAAATTAGTCGAAAAATTACTGTATCACGACAATGAGACCAAGGAAATCATCAATAAACTAATGGATACTCCCTTCTATCATAAGCAAAAGCGTGTTGCTTTGCGAAATTGCGGACGAATCAATCCAGAAAAAATCGAAGAATACATTGCCTTTGACGGCTATCAAGCTTTAGCTAAAGTAGTGAATGACTATTCTCGTGACGATGTTTTGAGTACTCTGGAAACCTCGGGCTTAAGAGGACGCGGCGGTGCCGGCTTCCCTACATTTATGAAGTGGTCATTTGCTAAAGCTAGTCAATCTGATCAAAAATACGTCATCTGTAACGCCGATGAAGGCGACCCGGGTGCCTTTATGGATCGTTCAGTCCTGGAAGGCGATCCTCATGCAGTCATTGAGGCAATGGCGATCGCGGGTTATACGATTGGCGCAAACCAAGGCTATATCTATGTCCGGGCGGAATACCCGATCGCCGTTAATCGTTTGCGAATCGCGATTAAGCAAGCTCGTGAGGAAGGCGTACTCGGTGACCATATCTTCGGCAGTGATTTCTCCTTTGACCTAGATTTGCGTTTAGGTGCTGGAGCTTTCGTATGTGGTGAAGAGACCGCACTATTAGAAAGTATCGAAGGACATCGCGGCGAACCACGGCCACGTCCGCCATTCCCTGCAGTCAAGGGACTGTTTGGAAAACCGACGATCGTAAACAACGTGGAGACATTAGCTAATATCCCGCAGATCATTCTCAAAGGACCGGAATGGTTCGCTAGTTTCGGAACGGAAAAATCAAAAGGAACAAAAGTATTCGCCTTAGGAGGCAAGATTCAAAATACTGGATTGGTTGAAATCCCCATGGGTACCACTTTACGAGAGATCGTCGAAGACATTGGCGGCGGTATCCCCAACGGTAAGAAGTTTAAAGCGGCTCAAACCGGCGGTCCGTCAGGTGGTTGTATTCCACCCGAGCATTACGATGTTCCGATCGACTACGAGAACTTGAAAAAGATCGGTTCGATGATGGGATCTGGCGGCTTGATCGTTATGGATGAAGACAACTGTATGGTCGACATCGCTAAATTCTTCTTGGAATTCACCGTAGAAGAAAGCTGCGGCAAATGTGTGCCCTGCCGCGTCGGGACAAAACGGCTGCTGGAACTTTTAGATAAAATCACAATGGGCAAAGCAACGTTGGATGATCTGGACAAAATGGAAGAACTTTGCCACCACATCCAGGAAAATTCTCTTTGCGGTCTAGGACAAACAGCACCAAATCCTGTGCTTTCTACCCTTCGCTATTTTAGAGAAGAATACGAAGCCCATGTCTTAGAACGTCGTTGTCCATCTGGCGTTTGTAAAAATTTGATTCAATACCGGATCTTGCCAGACAAATGTACCGGCTGTCGGGCGTGCGCAAAAGGCTGTCCAGTTAGTGCGATCAGCGGTGAAGCCAAACAAATCCATGAAATCGATCAGTCGATCTGTACCAAGTGTGGTTTATGTATTGATACTTGTCGCTACGATGCGATCACGGTCATATAGGAGGTGGAGCAAGTGAAAGAAGTTATGATAACAATCAACGGAAAGATCTGTACTGCTCCCGAAGGATCGACGATTCTCGAAGCAGCACGAAAAAATAATATTGAGATCCCTACCCTGTGTTTTTTGAAAGAAATCAACGAAATTGGCGCTTGCCGTATGTGTGTGGTCGAGGTCAAAGGTGCCCGCAGCTTAGTGACTGCTTGTGTCTATCCGATCAGTGAAGGCATGGAGATCACGACGAATTCGAAAAAAGTATTCGACTCTCGCAGAGTCACGCTAGAATTGATTCTCTCAACGCACGAACGCAAATGTCTTTCTTGTATCCGCAGCGGAAATTGCGAGCTGCAGAAACTTTGTAAAGAATTCAACGTTGCCGATGAAGATTATTTCAATGGGGAAAACTGTGAATACGAATTTGACGACAGTGCCGTGCACATGGTACGCAACAACAATAAATGTATTCTTTGCCGCCGTTGTGTGGCTGCTTGTTCGAAATGGCAGGCAGTCGGTGTGATCGGGCCAAATGATCGCGGCTTCAACACTCATATCGGCAGCGCTTATGAACAAAACTTAGGCGATGTGCCATGTATTTCCTGCGGACAATGTATCGTTGTTTGTCCAACAGGGGCAATTCATGAAAAAGACCAGACACAGGAAGTTTGGGAGGCCTTGGAAGATCCAACGAAGCATGTGATCGTTCAGACCGCGCCATCTATTCGGGTAACTTTAGGCGAAGCCTTCAACATGCCGATCGGTACTAACGTTGAAGGCAAAATGGTTGCCGCTTTACGGCGAATTGGTTTCGATAAAGTCTTCGATACCAACGTGGCGGCTGACTTTACCATCATGGAAGAGGCCAATGAATTCTTGGAACGTGTCGGAAATAACGGTCCATTCCCTATGTTCACATCTTGCTCACCAGGCTGGGTCAAGTATTGTGAACACTACCATCCCGAATTGATCCCTAACCTATCGACCTGTAAATCACCGCAGCAAATGTTTGGCGCCTTAGCAAAAACTTGGTATGCCGAGAAGGAAGGCATCGATCCAAAAGATATTTTTGTCGTCGGTATCATGCCTTGTACAGCGAAGAAATTTGAAGTGACGCGGGAAGATGAAGCAGCGGCCGGCTACTCGGATTGTGATGTGGCGCTGACTACTCGCGAATTGGCTCGGATGATCGATAAGGCCGGTGTCCGCTTTGTGGAATTAGAAGATGAATCCTTCGACAATCCGCTAGGCGAAGCGACTGGTGCCGGTTATATCTTCGGTGCTACTGGAGGTGTTATGGAGGCCGCCCTAAGAACAGCGGCAGAAACTTTAGCCGGACATTCTTTGGAACAAGTGGAATTCACAGAGGTTCGCGGCATGAAGGGTATCAAAGAAGCAACTTATGAAATGAGCGGCGCAACGATCAATGTGGCGGTTGCCTCAGGAATCGGCAATGCCAAGAAATTGCTTAAACGTATCGAATCTGGTGAAAAATTCTATCACTTTGTTGAGATCATGGGCTGTCCCGGCGGCTGTATCAACGGCGGCGGACAACCTGTACAGCCAGCTTCAGTTCGCAACTTCGTCGATTTAAAAACGAAACGTGCAGCTGCTTTGTATTCCGAAGACAAAGGAAAAGGTTTACGTAAATCAAACGATAGCCCGATCGTACAAAAGATCTATCAGGAATTCTTAGACAAACCAGGCAGTCTAAAGGCCCATCATATTCTCCACACCAGTTACCGTGATCGGACAAGAGTCAAAGTTTAGAACATTAAATAAGCGCCCAATCGAAAAATCGATTAGGCGCTTATTTTTTCTGATTGATTAATGAACTCTCTGACGATTCAACGCTTTAGATAGGACCGGAACAACTAAAATGGATAATCCCCCGCCGATCAAAGCCGTGATCAATTGCGGGAAGGAAAATGCGCCTGAAACCATCGCCGCTTTGGGCGCCGGCATCTTCAACAAAATAGGAACTACAAATTGAACGATCGACAGATACAATACACCAAATTTTGCTACTGCACCAATCACTGTCGCCAAAACAAAATTCGTGATGCTTTGCTTCTTGTTATACCCTGCAATAAAGTGCCAGATCGTTACAAGGACCGCATTCCCAATCGCGATACAAAATACAATTTGCGGAAATGCGGGCCCAATCCCAAACATAAAAGCAAAAATCGGTGACAGCAAAGCAATGCTTATCCCACTTGCCAATCCACCAGTAGTCACCGCAACAATCAAGATCAGATTGACCAAAGAGCCGGTCACCAACGTATTCCCTAGACCAGAAGTTACAGCTTGAACAACGATCAGTAGCGCCAACAAAACACTGGTTTGAGTGATCCATAATGCTTTTCGATTCATATTTTCGGAGATTTCATTTGTAAACGGATTCACAAATAATCCTCCTTTCACTTCCCTTCTTGTATCGATTTACGTGCCTGCCTTTGAAGATGAGTAAAAAATGAATAAATACTAGCTATTTCTTAATAATATTGTACCAGATTTAAGGCACAAATTGAGAAGGCTTTTTATCCAATTTTTTTCTATTTACTATGCAGAATTGATCCTCGAATCAACCTTAAGTCCGAATTAAAAAAACATCTAACATGCTATATTTATTAAAATGATCAAGAAAAAGGGTGTATAAAATGAGAAAAAGATCGATAATAAACGGGCTGTTGGGATTTATTTTAGGAATATTTTGGGTTTTTGTTTTATTTTTTCATGGCCTTGCGGGAACTTTTGCCTGGTTTGGACTAAAAATTGTTTTTCCGGTAATTGGTTTGATTATTCTATTAATCAGCTTAATCCGCTTAGTCACCAAAAAAGATCGGTTTAAAAACAGCCTAGTAACGATTGTTCTATCGCTGCTTATGATAGCTCCGATTACATTAGTTATAGGAATCTTCCACACAGCCTATCCGATCAGAGAAAGCCAAGCAAGTCCGGCTTTGACAGTTTCGTGGCCGCTAAAGGAACAGACCGTCGTTGGTTGGGGCGGAAATACGTATGAGGAGAATTATCATTCAGAATGGCCGGCGACTCGCTGGGCCTATGATTTAGTGATGGAACCTTATAACACCAATAATCCTAAGTTAGCTAGCTACGGCTGTTGGAATAAAGAGGTCGTTTCTCCAGTTGAGGGAACGGTCGTTGGAGCCTATGACAAAGATGCAGATCATGGCGTGAATTTGGATGAATTCGACAGCCAAGGAAACTATGTATTTATTAAGGTAAAAGAAACTGGGACCTATTTAGCACTCTATCATCTAAAGCAAGATAGCGTCACGGTGGCTAAAGGCGATCAAGTAAAAGTCGGAGACACTTTAGGCCGCGTAGGAAATAGCGGTGCCTCCTCCGAACCGCATCTGCATATTCATCATCAAAAACAGAATCCAGTAAATGGCAATCAATTGTTAGCTGAAGGACTGCCGCTCTACTTTAAGCTTCAAGGTAAACAGGAACTGCCTGTAAAAGGTACAATCGTCACTCCATAAAAATAGACCCGATAAACAGGACAAGAATCTCTTGTACTATTTATCGAGTTTAGTTCTTTTAACGAATCAAATCAATACCAGGATTTTCCAACACGGCAAGGACCTGTTCCTTCGTAGTCAATGGTACATCTCCATGAATCGTATGAGCCAATACTGCATTCATCGTTGCAAACTCGACTGTCTCAGTTAATGACCAGCTTTCTGCATAGCCTGCTAAAATCCCAGCAGCATAGGCATCACCGGCACCGATTCGATCTAAAATGGTTAACTCGCGACTTGTACTAACAGCCTGCTCATCACGAGTATAAAGAAACCCTTGCAGCTGTTTCTGATTGTTCGCGGAGGTTCTTTTCGTTCCGGCGAACCAATCAATTTGATACATTTCCATAAATACCGAAATCAATTCATCCTCCGTACCGGATAATGGCATTTGCAACAAATCCGTCAAATCTCGAACACTGCCAAAAACGATATCACAGTAAGGTAAAATCTGCTCATACTGCTTTTTCATGAAAGCAGCCTTATTCGGTTCGGTATTCAAACTAGGACGAAAGTTAAAATCAAAACAAACCTTTTTGCCTGCTTCAGCCGCTTTTTTTGCTAATGCGTGAGCGGCGCTGCGCGTCTCATCCGTTAGGCTTAAGGAAATTCCGCAAATATGGATCAGATCATTCGAAGCCGCGACCTGCTCAAAATCATAGGCAGTCTGATCGCTCACCCCAAATGAACTGTGATGGCGATTCTGATAAGTCACTTGTGTTGGACGCTGACCGTAACCATTCTCCGCAAAATAACTGCCGATATGCTGGTGAGCAAAAGTTAGTAGATCCGTCCTGATCCCATATTTAGCGATTGCTGATTTGGCAACTTGGCCTAAACGATTATCTGGCAGCACTGTCGCCAGTGAGGTCTCATAACCAAACTGGGCTAGATTCGCCATAATGTTGACGCCCGTGCCGGTGTAATCCATCCGCAATTCATTTGTTTGATCCAACAACAGATATTCTGGCGGGGACAGCCGCAGCATCACTTCACCAAAAGCCGCAAATCTCATAGATTGATCTCCTTTTTAATTCAATGTATTTTTAGCCATCTCAAGCAGTGTTTTAACATCCTCTGGTCGAGTATCGCCTGTTTCTGCATCAATAATCGAGCTGTAAACATGGGGAATGATTTTTTTAACGCCGGCATCCACCGCGATTTGAAGGATTTCTTCAAAGTTCTCTAAGTCGATTCCGCCGGTCGGTTCCAGATAGAAATCATACTTCGCGCAAGCTTCAGCCACAGCTTTAAATTCTTCTTTATGGGCCAAACCTTTCATTGGGAAGTATTTGATCGAACTGCCGCCCATATCTTGCAATAGCTTGATCGCTGTTTCGATTGGAACGATCCCTTCCGCTCCTTGCGAGCTTAATGGGCCAGTCGCGATATTAACGTAGCCGACTTTTCCGGTAGGTGAAACGAGTCCATTGATGACTGTTTCCGACTGCCCTAGCAAAGCTCTGGAAGTTCCTACGCCAGTAAATACTTGATTTACATGCTGTGGCTGTAACTTACCTGAGATACGCGAGACCATTTGGCTTTGATTTGGGTCGCCTGCGCCTAAGCCGACAGATAAAGCATTATCGGTGGCTTCTTGATATTTTTTCATATCGGCGATCGCTACTTCATCGCTGTCATAATTTTTCGATAGAACGCCTAAGACTACGTGGCCTTCTGCGGCTTGATAACAGTCTTTGGCATTTTCCACTGAGTTTGCTAATACATTTAAACAAATTCGATCTTCTAAGTAATTTGGTTGTAATGACATTGCTTTGTCCCCTTCTTATTCCATAATAGCGCGTAAACGCGTTACGATCATTGCCATCTCCTGCGCATTCACAGAACGGATATCAAATTCGATAATTCCGTTATTGGCTTGATATTCTCTTGTATAAACAGCTGGTGATTCTTCCTTCAGCTTGGCAATAACTTCCTGCGCTGTATGATTGCCCGAAACGTGAACACTGGCCCGATAAATATCCCGACCAGCACCATCCTGAACACTCTTAGCGGTTAGGTCTTTGATTTGATTGACCGCTTCGATAAACGGTTCTAGTCTCACCTGCATCGAATCCCCAGACTCGCTGCCATTCTTCAAATAGTCTTCAATCGCTTGGGTAAAACCTAGGATATTATCTTTCCCGATTTTCATAGCTCTGCCGATCCCTTTGCCCTGCAGGCGAACCCATTCGATTTTGTCTTTCTTGCCGATCACCAAACCAGCACTTGGCCCTTCAATCGCCTTCGCGCCAGAATAGATTACTAAATCAGCCCAGGCTTTACTATAGAAGAATAAATCTTCTTCCGCTGCGGCATCAACGATCAATGGCAGCTGATTTCTTTTCGCAACAGCTGCCGCTTCTGCAACTGACAGCATACTTTTTTGAACTGTATGATGACTCTTAATGTATAAAATCGCCGCCGTATTTTCAGTAATCATCATTTCCAAATGATCCGCTGAACACATATTGGCATATCCGGCTTCTACTACTTGCCCGCCGCCTTGTTCGACCATTACTTCTACTGGTGTCCCATAATCAACGTTGTGCCCTTTGGGTAAAATGATCTCTCGCTTCTTGATGCGATCAGTATATGGATGGTACGCATGATAGACGTCGCCTTGTCCAATCATCGCCGCAACACTTTGAGCAATTCCGGCTGAAGCGGAAGAAACAATCTGTGTATCCTCGACTTCTAAAAGTTTCGCGATATAAGCCCCGGTCTTTTCACTAAAGTCCGCCATTTCAAAAAAGTGCTCGCCGCCAAAACGTTGGGCTTCCATCACCGCTTCAGAGACCTTCGATACTCCAAGAATCGTCATGCGGCCGGAAGCGTTAATCACTTCTTTTAAGCCTAATTTATCCAAATTAATTGTCATAGATTTGACCTCCAATGATCGTTTTCACAGGCACGATTTCCTCTTTCGCCGTGCGAGTATTCTCATTTGAATCGATTAATTCTTTTTCAGATTCCTGAATAGTGAATATCGTGATATCCGCATCGTACCCCGCCGCTAGTTTTCCTTTGTTCTTTAAATGGAAATTTTCGGCTGGGCTTTCCGTAACCTGCTTAATGATCTCTTCCCAAGAATACCCTACTAAGAACAGCTTTTCCATTGTTGTGGCTAGATCATAGACCGGACCATTTTGACGATTGCGAACATAAATGTCCGAGCTGATCGAAGAACTCTTCATCCCCTCACTCAAGGCTTGCTTCGCAACACCAAAATTGAAGCTGTCAGTCCCATGTCCGATATCAAAGATAACGCCTTTGTTGTAAGCTTCCCACACAAAACCTTTGATTTGATTGCTGGAGCGATCGAGAATCCCATTTTCTTTTCCATTAAAGCAATGGGTCAGCACATCGCCTTTATCCATTAAAGCTAGAATATCCGACAGCTCAGGCGGTGCGGAACCGACATGAACCATTAACGGCAGATTGCCATATTCTCGTTGAAATTTTTTCGCTAATCTTAGCGGTTCGATTCCGCTTGAACCGATCACCGTCTTGCTCATTCGAGCTTTCAAGCCAACGATAAATTCAGGAAATTCCTCGATCGCCCGTCGTACCGCATCACGTTGAACTTTCGTCAGATCTGCCAATTCATCCTGCTCAACAATGCCCCATTTTGAAATGTTCAATAAAGCGTAGACATTGGTTTTTGATTTTTCAGCCAACGCACAGAAGTCTCCGATGTTTTCCGCACCGGTCGTTCCGGCATCGATTACCGTCGTCACGCCTCTTTTCACACCAACCTCATCGGGATAATCATAATACAGCGTCATTTTTTCATAGCAATGTACATGATCATCGATCCAGCCTGGCGAAAGGTATTGCTCTTCCGTTAACACAAGCTCATTCTGACTCTCTTCAACAATTTTATCTGCTATATCGGTGATTTTGCCATCAGAAATTCCTAATTCGAATTTCTGTCCATCAATCGTTTTGCCGTTTCTTACAACTAAATCCAACATTTTCGTTCCTACTTTTCTGTAAATTTGAATTTTGACCAAGGGTGAATAAATGGTAAGAGCAGCTGTTCATTCGCAATGATCTGCCCCACTTTATTCTTCCGATTATCCTTATGAGCCTTCAAGACTACTTGCAGCTCATTTTTATATTTACCAAACGCGTCATTTCCGATCACGATATCTCCCGGTTGGAATTCGATTTCATTGTCATGAGGCGCGTTGGCTTCTTGTCCATATTTTTTACGAACAAAGGTTGAGCGAACCATCTGATCCGTGATGTCTCCTCTGCGATAGTGCTGTTCATTCAGGACGATTTGTTTTTCTACTTCATTCACATCTGCGACAAATTCAACAGAAAACTCCGTTTGATAACGATCGACTGCGCCCATTGCCTGCAATTCTTCTTCTGATGCATAGGCATTTCCGATGATCACATCATCGATTAATTTAGTCGCAAATAAATGCTTGGTCGCCACTTCCACTGGCAAATGACGATGCATTTCTAACGTTGGCAAACCATCATTGATATCCCACGGACCGATATCTCCCACTTGAGAAGTAACGAAAGCAGCGGTTCTGATCCCGTGAGCCTTGAAACGTTCGCTGCATTTTACGAAGAAATCGTAAGGTAAAGCCGTTCCCTCTTGCGGATAAAAATTGTGGCAGCCATATAGAAATGGCGTGTTGGCTTCATAAGTCAAGATATTGTCCAAATACGCCACATCATTACTCATGTTCAATTCGATCGCCACACCATATGGGTTGTAAGTCAGCATCGCTTCCTTGCTTCCATCAAAGCCCAAATCCAACCGAATCCCATCTGCGCCTAATTCATGAAAGAAACTCATATCATCATAGGAAATCCCTAGCTCTTCGAAAATATTTGGTGCTACATCTAAGATCGTTTCGTAGCCTAGCTCCTTCGCAAAGAAAATCAGTTCTTTAAATTTCTTTTTGACCGTCTCTTTGCCTTCAGTAACCTCTAGCATACTCATAAAAATCCGACCGAACCCATATTTATGAGCCAATTTAATATATGCTTTGTCCTGATCGATATCACTATGATCCGGATAAACTGAAATTCCTAATACACGTTTCATACACTTTTCCCTCGTTCCATTTCATCAAATTTTGAGCGGTACTTATAAGCAATCAGCGAAGCCGAACAAATTGTCACAGTCATTACTAAGAATGACGCGATGTTTAGCAAAACGCCAAGCACCATCGCTAATGTAATTGCCCCTAGAGAACCAAATAAGATATATCTCAGTTTTACTTCCTGCATTTTTGCCGGAAGTCTTCCCTTTTCTAAATAAATATGACTGGCTAAAAATAGTGCAACTAAATAAATTAAGTTCATAGTATCACCGAAGAGGATAGTCGCTTGACTACCCTCTCTATCCTTTCTGCTATAGAAAATGAATCCTTCTTAGTTAGACGTAGCACCTTGCAGGCTTTCGCCTTTTGCTTTTTTCGCTGCTTCTTCTGCTTCTATCTCAGCAGCTTCACGCGCTAATTGTTGTTTTTCAAAAACCTTGAAGAACGGGTAGTAGATTCCCATCGAGATTAAGAAATTGACAATAACCAAGATCGCCGCTCCAATACTCCAGTCAGTACTCATCCAAGCCGCGATCGGCGCTGGAATCGTAAAGCCGTAACGCGCCACCATCATTGGAATCAAGCCGGAAACGGTTAAGAAGTAAGATAAAGTGGTAGTTACTAGTGGTGCCAAAATGAATGGAATCCCTAACAACGGATTCATTACGATCGGTGCACCGAAAATCATCGGTTCATTAATATTGAATAATCCTGGTAAGAATGACAGACGTCCTAAACTCTTCAAGTATTTCGATTTAGAGAACATGAAGAATACCACTAACGCCAACGTCGTTCCTGCTCCGCCGATCCAGATGAACCATTGTAAGAATTGTTCCGTGAAAATATTTGGCATCGCAGTGGCACTGGCACCATCCGCAAAAGCTTCCATATTTTCAGCGATCGATAATTCCCAGAAAGGACGAATAACTGGTCCCATGATGGCTGGTCCATGAATTCCTAATACCCAGAAGAAACAGATCAAGAAGACCGTCAACAATCCGCCAAACAAACTATTGCCGGCAAGAACATCTTTGAAAGGCATTAGCAAATTACTCAAGAAGCCATTGATATCGAATCCGATCATATGACGGATCACCCAGAAGAAAATCAGGATAGCGCCGCCAGGTATCAACGCCATAAATGAATTGGTTACTTCTGGCGGAACGCCTTCAGGCATTTTGATCGTAATGTTCTTTTCAATAAATATCCGATAGATTTCTACTGAAATAAGCGCGGTGACGATTGCCCCAAATAAGGATGCCGCGCCAAGGTTAGCAATATTGATGTAACGTCCAGCATCAATCACTCCGTCAACATTGTCGAATACACGAAGCGGCGGTGCCGCAGTCACTAGAAAGGCCATAACGGACAAAATACCGGCAGTCAAAGAATCGACCTTATAACTATTAGCCAACTGTGAGGCAATTCCAAAAGTAGCATACAAAGCTAGGATTCCGACTGTATAACGAAATGGGATATCTAAAATTGCTAAATACGGTTCAATCATTGCAGCAACAGAAGGAATCGGGAAATTTAGAAAAATAGTGAAAAAAGAGCCAACAATTGTCAACGGCATCGTTGCAACAATTCCCTTTCTGATTGCCATCATGTGTCGCTGTGTACCAATCTTATTCGCGAAAGGCATCAATTTTTGTTCTATCGAACTTACAAGTCTGTCCATTTTTTAACCTCCGTTTATAACGTTATAATGTTTACAAGTGAATAGTACCATACCGCTTTTTATCTGTAAACGCTTTTTCAAGATTATTTTTTACTTTCTTTTGACAAAAATTGATTGTTTTCTTTAATAGCGAGTCATAATTAACCCTCAGAAGAACTTTATTTTTCTGCAAACCTTCATTAATGATTAGATATAATAAAAAACTGTGACAGCTAACCATCACAGTTTCAATCTTATGTTTCATATTCAATTTGATACGCATGATTCGAAGTATTATAAATGGCTTCCGAATACTCGACTACCTTCTGATCATAATCATAGGATTTTCGAATTCTCTTTAACGCGATCGTTTCTTCCGTTTGAAGAAGCTTTTGCTGTTCTTGATTTAATGCGATCGCGACAAAATCATCCATAAAGCGTTCGATCTCTAAGCCATTTTGATACAAAATCCGATAGAGCGATTCTTGTTCCAAATCTTCTTTGGTGACTCTTTTTAAACCTACAGGCAAATAATGATCGAAACAGATATACGGTTTATCGTCCAACAAGTACATCCGTTGGAACCAAATAGCTTCCGAACCAAAGTACTCATAGGCTTTCTGACTCTCGTCCAACGTAATCTTTTTTACATCAAGGATCATTTTTTTAACGGACAAATTGGAATTTTCTAAAATTTGCGTAAAGCTGATCGCCTTTGATAATTTATTGTACGGGCGCTCACTGAGTACCGTTGTGCCCTTCCCGCTTTTCTTCTCCACATATTCATCCGCTGCCAGCAGCTCAATGGCTTTTCTGACAGTGATCTTGCTGACATCGAATAATCTTTCCAGCTCTGGTTCTGAGGGCAGCATCGTCCCTACAGGATACTTTCCAGAAAATATATCTTCTTTAATTTTCTCAGCGATTTCTAAATACAACACACGAGTCTTCTTCATACGGTCCACCTTTCCCAATGAATGTTCTACATTACTTAGAATAGCATTTAGCGTAAAGTTTGCAAAGCTGGATTGTAGCGACTCATAAATATTTGCTCTCTAGTTCCACATGCTAAGCTTTTTATAGCAAACTTGCTTTATCTTTGCTACCCTTTTATTAAGACAAACTCAGGAGGCATACTATGGATCTGCAAAATTTTAAATGGACTCGTTCCCCCGAAAGCTATAATTTATCCGAAAACAAGCTTGAGGTCATCACCAAACCACATACTGATCTTTGGCAAAATACCTATTATCATTTTCAAAACGACAATGCGCCCGTTTTTCAGATGGAAACGGTCGAGAAATATTTTAGTTTTGTCGTAAAAACTGAATTTGCTGAAAGCCACCATCGGTTTGATCAATGCGGCATCGTGATGTACTTAGATAGTGAAAATTGGTTAAAAGGGTCGATTGAGTATGAGAATGAGACCTATCAGCACTTAGGCAGCGTCGTAACAAATCACGGTTTCTCCGATTGGGCAACGACCGAAATCGATGCTTCAATCAAATCCATGTGGTATCGCCTAAGCAGACGCGGGGATGATTACTGCATCGAATCTTCAACAGATGGGAAAAAGTTTCAACAAATGCGTATCTGCCACATGCTTAACGGGGATGGCAAAGTTCGCTTCGGAGTCTATGCCTGTTCTCCAGAGGCTTCCTCCTTTAGAGCCGTTTTTACTGATTTTCAGTTGTTAGAGTGTCAATGGCCTGCTCATGATGGACAGTTGCCGGATGAACAGACCATTTTCAGCGCTTAAAAACCCGAACAAAATACACTATCTAAATCAAGAAAGTTGACTTTCAATCAGGCAAATCATTAAAACACGAACTTTATTCAGCTTTTTTATTCCAAAACCCGAAAAATCATCGACAGTGATAATCACCAATGTTATCATTTTTTAAAACACTGGTTATTTCAGAGAAGGCAGGAAAAAGATGAAAGAATTGTACGATGGAAAAACGAAAACAGTTTTACTTGATGAAGAGAACAAAGAAGTCTATTTACTGTTCAAAGATAGTGCGACTGGCGAAGACGGTGTCTTTGACCCGGGTTCCAACACCGTTGGCGGCAGCGTCGCTGGCAAAGGCAAAATTGGCTTAACTGTTTCAAAATACTTTTTTGAATTAATGGAAAAAAATGATATTCCTACTCATTACTTAGGGGCGGATATCGAAAAAGGTGTCATGAAAGTTCGTCAATTAACAGTACCAAACTTGGAATTTGTTTTACGCTATTTCACGGCTGGCAGCATGTGCCGTCGCTTTACGTTACCAGAAGGATTGCCTTTCGACCCGCCGTATTTGGAAGTAACTTTAAAGGATGACGAACAGGGTGACCCATTGATTACCGATCGTTTGTGCCAAATGAAAGGCATTTTGACACCTGGTCAATACGATGAAGCACTGAATATTTTAACAAACGTTGGTACCGTCCTTAAAGATGCTTTAGCCGAAATGGACCTAAGCCTAATTGATTTCAAAATTGAAATTGGTTATGACGAAAATGGAAAAATGTATGTCGTTGATGAAATTACTCCCGATATCTGGCGAGTAAAAGACGAAGCGGGCAACATTCCCAACCAAATCGACTGTGCACAATTAATCTTAGATAAAATTCAATAAGCAAAAGGTGAGGTGCCATTACGGCTACCTCACCTTTTTTATGTTTTGAAAAATATCCATTCGCAAAGCAAACAGTATTCAAGGCCTACAAAAAAAGCCCTTGATAACCAAGGGCTTCGATTCATCAGATAATAAAAGATTAACGACGAATTTCTTTGATACTTGTGAAAAGTCGCTAAAGCATTGCTATATAACGATTTTTATTCCCTTTGACTACACTTTGACTACTTTATTAAAAATTGGTCTTTTAGGAATCCTATAATACCAGTGTTTTCACCGTGTTTTAGTCTTCCAAAGAACGAAATGCAAGTAATGGTTTTACCTTTTCATTATTAGTCAAATGACGGTAGATTTTTGAAGTCGTTTTGTCCGTATGACCTAATCGATCCTTCAAGACATCCCAACTACAATACTCGGCTACTAGACTAGCCATTGTGTGGCGAGCTAAGTGAGTATGGAATGACTTTCCAATCCCTGACCGCTCCACGCACCGCTTAACGTGATCATTTACATATTCCCTGCGATAAGGCACCCCACGTTTACTAGCATCTAGATAAACAAATAAATAAGTCCCATCCACAATAAAGCGATGATGCCCTCTCATCTCAGCTAAAGCACGAATCAATTGCTTTAGTTTTTCCATCGCCAATGGTGTTACCGGCACTCGTCTAGCAGAACTAACTGTCTTAGTAGTTTCAATACGAAACTCTTTACTCTTTCCTTTAACCGCTGTCTGTTTATAAAAGAGAATTTCATTTCTTTGAAAATCAATATCTTCTGGTTGCAAAGCAAGTGCCTCACTAACGCGACAGCCTGTATAGAATAGAACATGAAAGAGAACTGACATAGGTAATTCTTCATGGACAATGCCATAGTTCAAGAACGTCCTCAACTCATCTACCGTCAAAAACTTATCTTCTACATTGTTGACAGCTTCTTTTAAATCCCGAACGGTTACTTGATACTTAGGTATTCTGACTGTCTTCATAGGATTTTCACTTACTAACTGCTTTTTGAGACAGTACTTGAAAACCATGTTTAGGACTTGAATCAGAGATTGTAGACTATTTTTAGCATAGCCCGCATCTGTACCGTTGAGGCCTCGTTCCTTCAAGTTGAAAACCAACTCTTGTAGTTCATCTGATGATAAATCACAGAGTCGTTTATTGCCAATCCAACGATTGATGATAGTCAGTTGTTCTGCTCGCTTATCATAGGTCGATTCTTTTTGTTCATTTAAGGACCGGTAATATTGAAACCATTTTTCACCTACAACGCTAAACTTGTCGTTGCTTGCAACAATCCTTTTCTTGTGTCGTTGCTCCTTTTCCATTTCCAGATAAGCAAGTTGTGCTTCCCGTTTTGAATTGAAACCACGTCTCGTTGTTCGAAATGCTTGAAAATACCAAGTGACTCTGCCAGTAGAACTAATTTGTTTTTTAAAACGATCTTTTGTTTTCATTTATTGATTCCTCCTATTTCGAAGGAACCCAACAAGCGAAAAATCTTTGGAAATCTTTCTATCTATGCTTCCATTGTACCGCATCTTAATAAAAAGATGTAACCTATAAAGATCGAAGTAGTCGCATTTGTTCACGAAAGCCATCTGCATCACTCTTCCTCATCCATTCTAAAACATCGTCTCGCAGGTAGTGTCCTCGAATTCCATACCAACAAGTCGGAAAATCGCCAAGTTTGACCAAGCGATTTAACGTACTATCACTGATTTGAAAAAGACGTTTCAAATCAGTATTAGTAAGTACTAGTGGTAGTTGCGCCATAGCAAGTAGCCTATCTGTGTATTCTTCTAGTTTCTTTTGCAAGTACGGATAAAAATCAGTTTCAAGAACACTTTGATTAGTAGGATATTCCAATTGCTTCACCTCTTCTCTATCGTAAAAAATCTTCCCCAGTATTTCTAAACAAAAATTAGGTATCATAAAGCAATGACGTAGATAAGAAAAATCAAGTCTTAAAAATAGTAGTTTTTCATCTATCAGCTGCTCTGCCAAAGCACATAGGAATCTCACCTCCCCCCAGTAATGGCGGGCCAATTTGGTTACGGAAGTATCATTATCGTAGTCACGAGTCTATTTCAAAAACTGTCGCTCAAAGAAGTCTCTTGTCATGGCGAAACTAACCAAAAACTCGTAAACTACACGTACTGATAGATTTACTATTCAGTTTTCAAAGAGCATTTGGCTTTTTCAGCCTACGAAAGTCTTCTATTCAAAACTGATAAAAAACTTTCATAGAATGAAAAGGAAAGGGAAAAAATACGTTAACGAGTTGTATCAAATTCAAGTATCTTTTCAATCAATTTCGTTTCCAGTTGTCTACGCATATATTCATCCACATACATAACCATGCCCTTTTCTTCTTCATAAACAGGCTTCATAGCTACTCTTGAAATATAGTTTTGATATTTTGACAGGACAATGGTCATTGCGATTGAATCGCCGGAGCTTGCAGCTTTGATCGTTTCTACTGGTATAGACGGTATATATCTTTTAGTTTTCTTCATAACTGTCACCTAACATCCTGTTCAGATCTTCTAAGGCTTCCTGACGTTGATACCAAACACTTCCAAGACTTTTTCCGACTATTTCACTAATTTCACGATCATTGAGACCAATGAAAAATGACATCAAGATGATCTCTTGTCTAATACTAGCCAATTGTTCAATTGCATTTGCCAATACTTCATTGCCTATTAAAATTTCGATTCCTAAGATAGGAAACTTCCCATTACCATTCAGCCTCGTGTCAGAGTAATAGAATTCTGTGCCTAGGCTTTTTTGTTCCAACGTCTCCATTGAAATTTGACGCTGGCGAAATCTCGCATCTTTCTTTTGAATATTGAATGCTTCATTGCGGACTACTTTCTTACAAAAACTGTCAAACATATGTTGAATGTGGGTTTCTTTGGGGTCGCCCATAACATTTTCCTCCTCAAAAAATTCATTCAACTCATTTTCATATCTATCCCTTTCCATTATTACTACAATCTGGGAGTGAGCATTTTTCGAAAAAAGACAAATTTTTTTAAAATAAAAAGGCATACAGACAAAGACTGTCTATACGCCTCACAAACGTTCTGCACAGATATAATGATTGAAACATCGCTTATTAGCCAGATTGATATTTAACAAGATGAAACATTAATCTTCTTTACTATCCAGCAGCTTTACAATAGATTTTTGTGGTGTACTGTAAAAAATATTTTCTACAATTAACATTAGTAAGCAGAAATCCTCGTAGCTCTTCTCCACGGAACACCCAATGCTTGCCCTGATTTGAATGGTGATAGAAACAAAGATTGCTATTTTTCCGGTAAAAATAGTGACTTGAAGAAAATGCTATTTCTTATTATTGACAAAAATGGCTACTATTAACATAGAAATTACTGTGAATGCTGTCATCATCCAGATTTGGGTTTGAAAATTAGTTGTCGTTGCGACGATTAGCGATAATCCAATGGGACCTCCAATTTGATGCATTGTGTTTGTCACTCCACTAGCACAATACCGGCCAATTCATCAGGTGCTTCATAAACGCCTGCTGAGGTCACAGGGGCCAAGATTAAGCCTTGACCTAACCCCAGGATGACCATTGGAACAAAAACGGTTTGCCAATAGCCATTGGCCGGATTTGAGATGGCAAGTAGCATTAACCCGATCGCTAATATTATTTCACCGGCCAGCAACACCTTATTGTTCCCAAATTTTCCAGTTAGCCTTGGCAGTTGCATTGCAATGATAAAATTAACAATTGTCAATGGTAAAAAAGCAAATCCTGATTCTAACGCTGAAAAACCATATTGGCTTTGCATCATCTGTGGCAAAAAGAACCAAAATGGTAACATTGCCATCATAAATAAGAGCCGTGTCACATATGCTCCAGAACGGATTTTGTTTTTAAAAAGTGCTAAAGGTAAAATTGGCGCAGCAGACTTTCCTTCCCATAAAATAAAGATTCCCAAAAAGACCACTCCGAGAAAGACAAGACCAATTTTTCCTTCAGTAAAGCCATAAATAATCCCAATCAAGCCAAAGATCGAAAGTATACTACCTAAATAGTCGATCCTTTCTTTTCGACGGACAGAAGGCGTCACATATTTCAACGTTAAAATAAATAGCACTAGTGTAAATGGCACGTTAATCAAAAATCCGGCCCGCCAAGAAATCAGGCTTGTCAGTCCCCCACCAACTAATAGACCGATACTTGAACCAATCCCGGCAGTTGCCCCATAATACGCAATTGCTCGTTGTCTCATATTGTTTTGATAGGCATCCATAATCAATGCCAGTGTTGTCGGTGCGATGATGGAACTCCCAATTCCTTGAACTGCCCGCATCGCAATCACCATTTCAGCAGTTTGTGACAAGCCAATGACTAATGAACTGATTCCAAAAATAAATAACCCGATTAAAAATATACGTTTTCTCCCTAATAAATCAGAAAGACGTCCGCTTAATAATAAAAAGCCACCAAAAGTCAGTGTATAGGCGCTTGATACCCAGGACAGTGCTGTTGCAGACAAACCTAAGCTTTCCCCTATCTCGACAGAACTTGTAAAAATAATTGAATTATCCATTAATATTAAAAAATATGCTAATAAAGTAATTGGTAAAATGACACCAAATTTTTCTCTCTTCAAATGTTTTAACTTCTTTCTATTGCGTTAATTGATTTATCTTTTCTAACCAAGTATCGATTTCCTTGGATACTTGGTTACTATTCTCATCCGTGATCCCCATTATCAGACCGTTTATTTCCTCTCCACCTTTTACAGTGTAGCCAGCCAATACCTTGGCTCCTTTCGCTCCAGTACGGATTTGACTAAAAGTTGATCCACTACCATAACCACCATGGGTATTAAAAGGAATCACAATTTTCCCTTTGAAATCATAATCATTGAGAAAAGAGACAACAGCTTGCGGCAATGCCATATTCCAGGTTGGTGCCCCAATAAAAATCCGGTCGTAATTCTGTATATCAGGAATCGGTGTTTTTATTTCTGGAAGGATTGCTCTTTCTTGCTCTTGCACATTTTGTTCGACTTCCTGTCGATAATTTTTAGGTCTGGCTACTTTTGTTTCGATTTGAAAAAGCTCACCACCAACCTTTTCTTGAATTAATTTAGCAACTGCTTTTGTATTTCCTGTTCGTGAATAATAGACGATTGCTATTTTAGAATTGTTCATCATGGTTCCTCCTTCCTGTTCTTTTTTTATTCGTTTTGACACCGCCATAAAGCCAATAATGACGAGGCTTAGCGTTATGATTATTGGCTAAAAATGCTTTTTTTAGACAACTCAATCACCTTCATTGAGAGATTATTCCCATAAAAATACTGTGACATCATCTACAAAATGCGTGATGCCACAGAATTTTTATCCTATTAGATTATTTCTAATCAATAGAAATCAGATTTTGCTTGTTACTTTAAATCAGATACATCATTTTTCGGTATCTAACATGCGATCCATGAACCACTCTACTTGTTGCGGTGCATCGTGATCAAAGAAAGCTGATTCTTTCATATCCAATGCTGCAATTTTCTCAAGATCTGCCTTTGAAAGCTCAAAATCAAAAATTGCAATGTTTTCTGCCATTCGTTCTGGACGAACGGATTTTGCTAAAGCAACAATCCCTCTTTGCATTAACCAACGCAAGACAACTTGTCCCACAGTCTTGTGATATTGCTTGCCAATTTCTGCTAAAACAGGATTTGTAAACAACTCGTGGCGACCTTCTGCAAAAGGTGCCCAAGCCTCCATTTGAACGTCATATTTTTCATGCCATTCTTGATCTTCAATTCGTTGGTTCCAAGGATTTACTTCAATTTGATTGATTTGCGGTTTCACTTCATTCAAGCCAACAAACTCAATCATTTTAGCTGATTTGAAATTCGAGATCCCAATTGCTCGTAATTTCCCGGATTTTTGGGCAGCCACCATGGCACGCCAAGCACCATAAATATCTCCATATGGTTGGTGAATCAGATAAAGATCCAGGTAATCTAAGCCCATGACTTCAAGGGAAAGATTAATTGTTTCAGCGGCTTTTTCTTCTGGTGCTTGGAGAATAAATAATTTTGAAGTAACAAAAAGTTCATCTCTGGTAACTAGGCCTTCATCAATAGCCCGCTTGATTCCTTCCCCAGTCTTTTTTTCGTTTCCGTAAATCGAAGCAGTATCAATCAGACGATAGCCTGCTTTAATAGCTTGATACACTGCCTCCGCCGTTTCCTCCAAAGGAATTTGATAAACACCAAAGCCTAATTGAGGCATTTCTACACCATTGTTCAACGTAATTGTTTGCATCTTGTTTTCCTCCTTTAAATTTCATTACATTGTCTATCCTAAACGTTGGAGTTAAGTCCATAGCAAGTAAAACAACTTATTTTTTCATTTAATATTGCAAATTCTCCAAGGCTGTCTCCACCTGCTTTTATTTTTATACCATCCTGAAAGCCTCCTTCGATTTTGCTACACTGCATGTATCCTAATAAAGTAGACACCTTTTTTGCTATACTATTAATTATTTAGACATCTTTTGAGAAAGGAATTTTGATTATGGTAGACAAGCGTAAATCTCCACGAAAATTTGACGAAGAGTTCAAAAAATCAATCGTAAAACTTTATGAAGGCGGCAAATCACAAAACGCATTAGCTAATGAATATGGAATCGCCCTGTCCTCTGTAGCTCGTTGGGTGAAGCAATATTCTGAAGTTAAAATTGATGATGATACGATCCTCACGGCTCGACAGATCAAGCAATTACAGAAACGAAATCTTCAGCTAGAAGAGGAAAACTTAATCTTAAAAAAAGCGATTGCCATATTCACGCCACACTCAACGAACGACTAAATGCAATTCGTATGTTACGTCACGAACACTCTATTGTTACGCTTTGCAGGGTTCTTAAGGTTAATCGCTCGACTTACTACAAACGTTTTTCTGGAAAGATTTCCCCCAGAACAGCAGAAAATCAACAGTTGAGAAAGACAATCTTAGAAATCTATACAACTTCTAAAAAACGAGTAGGTCCTGCAAAAGTACGACGTATGCTTCTACGTGACTATGGCATTTCTATCAGCATTGGCCGAGTTTATCGCCTAATGAGCACTATGCACTTACCTAAAATGTCTACAGTAAAACCTGCCTTTAAACCGACCGAAGGTCAGACTCCTTTGAAACGCCCAAATCATTTGAAGCAAGCATTTAACCCTCCTGCACCAAATCAAGTATGGACGAGTGATTTTTCTTATATTCCTATTGGAAATAAATCATTTGTTTATCTTTGTGTAATTTTAGATTTATTTTCTAGGAAAATCATTGCTTGGTCTGTCAGCAAAAAAATTGACACAGCTTTAGCTATTACAACAATAGAAAAAGCAATCCAAGTCAGAAATCCTCAGGATTCTGTTCTTTTTCACACAGATCAAGGTTCCCAGTACACTTCATTTGAATTCAGGAAGTTTTTAGAAAATCATTCTATTGTTCAATCCTTATCGAAACCTGGATATCCTTGGGATAACGCCGTAACAGAAGCTTTCTTCAAATATATGAAGAAAGAGGAACTCAACAGGAGAACCTTTTCTTCTCTTCAAGAAGTCCAACTGGCTTGCTTTGAATATATCGAGGGATTCTACAACACGCAGCGCCCTCATGGCACCCTAGATATGCTTACACCAAATGAAATGGAGGATAGATATTTTGATTCTCACTAAGTACCTTCTCTTTTTGTGTCTACTTTATTGACAGTTATCCAACACCTTGATATGCACCCTTTCAATAAGTCAACTATAGCTTGTTTCGTTCCCATAGTTTCTCAACTTTTTCAGTGCTTAATTCGCCAGTTTTAAATTTGGCGATATGCTCATCATAGGTCTCAATCTTATAAAGAAGTAACTCTCTGACTTCTTGTATTTCCGTAATCTTTTGATCCAGTTCTTCTAATTGATCAAACAAAATCTGTTTTTGAGATTCTTCCACATCTTGTTTTCCTCGCAATTGAGCTAAATTGGCAAACTCAATGAGAGACTCCACCGATAAACCGGCATTCCGCAAGTTTTTGGCTAGATAAATCCAGTTTAGATCATTAGTGGAATACTCACGATAACCACTTTTGTTACGATGAACTGGGGGAATCACCCCAACCCGTTCATAGTAGCGTAACGTATCCACACTTAAATCAAACATCTCTGCGGCTTTTTTGATATTCATATCATGACCTCCTCAATCTCTTACAAACATGATAAACCCTAGAGCGGACTCTAGGGCAAGCTTTTTGCTGGAGAAAGATGGAAGAACGATCATAAGCCCGTATTCTCTTATATTTTCCTGATAAATCCCGTTTCTTGTTAACCTCAATCTTTGACTATAGTCAAAATAAAAAAATCTATCCATGGAATCTCACACATCGATCTCCATTTTCGAAATAGTTTTCTGCTAGATTCCAGCTTATTAGCCTTGCCTTAAAGTGAACTCCATGGAGTACAATAAAAGAAGAGATTTTCGCAATGTATTTCTAAAAACAATATAGGGAGTGTTCTTATGAAAGTCGCAACATTTATTGAACCCGGGACAATGGCAATAAAAGAAACAGCAAAACCAGTTGTCGAAAAAGACACGGATGCCATCATCAAGATTGTCCGAGCTTGCGTGTGCGGATCTGACTTATGGTGGTTTCGCGGCATCTCCAAAAGAGAACCCAACAGCACGACTGGTCATGAAGCCATCGGGATTGTCGAAGAAGTCGGTGCCGCAGTAACTGCAGTCAAACCTGGTGATTTTGTCATCGTCCCATTCACTCACGGCTGTGGGGAATGTGCTGCCTGTAAAGCTGGTTTTGATGGCAATTGTACAAATCGAGAAGCTGGTGCAAATGGTGGTTATCAAGGCGAATACCTGCGCTTTATCAATGCACAATGGGCACTAATTAAAATCCCTGGAAAACCTGCCGATTATTCTGAAACTATATTGAATTCCTTTTTGGCTTTAGCCGATGTCATGGCCACAGGCTTCCATGCTGCAAAATCAGCTGAAGTGGTAGAGGCGTCCACCGTAGTTGTCATTGGCGACGGTGCCGTTGGTCTTTGCGGGATTATCGGAGCTAAATTGCTTGGAGCAACGCGGATCATCGCCATGAGTAAATACGAAGAGCGGCAAAAATTAGCCCGGGAGTTCGGTGCTACAGATATTATTGCTGAGCGTGGAGATAAAGGGATTGCTAAAGTAATGGAACTTACTCATAACGATGGTGCAGATGCCGTGTTGGAATGTGTAGGCACGGAAATGTCCATGGATACTGCCGCAAAGATATGTCGTCCCGGAGCGGTAATTGGTCGTGTAGGCGTGCCACAAAAAAATGAAATGAATACCAGTGCCCTTTTCTGGCAAAACATTGGACTAAGAGGTGGCGTTGCTTCAGTTACTACCTATGATAAAGAAATCCTCCTCGATGCCGTCTTAAAAGGCGAGATTGAACCGGGGAAAGTCTTTAATAAGCAATTTAATTTGGATGATATCCAAGCGGCTTATGAGGCAATGGATAAGCGGGAGGCAATTAAGTCCTTAGTCATCGTCAGCCAGATGGACTAGGATTCCCTAATAAACAAAAAGAGCCATAATCGTATTTTTCGCTTACGATTACGGCTCTTTTTTAGCGTCTATGAAAATCTATCAGATGATGCTATTTTCCGCCTCAGTATTACTGTCACTTGCAACCCATTATCGTATTGATTGCTCCTTAATATTCATTTTCAACAAAGCTTCCTCCAGCAGATTCGATTAGTTTCTTCATTTCTGCCATGGTAGCAGATAAAGGGCTAGAGGCACTCGTCGCAAAGGGAATCACCTGTTTACCAGTGAAATCTGGTTGGGCAAAGAGGGTGTGAATAATCATCGGCGGCCGATCCCACCAATTTGGATACCCCACGTAAATGCGATCGTATTGGGTGAAGTCAGGCAACTCACCGGAAATCGCCGGCATAATCTCCTGATCCTTTTCTTTTTCCCCTCGAGTAACGATATCATCATAGTTGGTTGAATAAGGTTCTACGGGTTGTAATTGATACAAGTCTGCAGCCGTTTTTTGCTGTAGTTGCATTGCAGCTTGTTGCGTCTTCCCTGATAATGAAAAATAAATAATCAATGACTTCTTAGACATAAGAATCACCGCTCCTCTCTAACGTTAACTGGACTTAATAAACTGGTCGATCTTCGCCTTGCGTATCCGGATCGGCAATCCCCACACTATCATTTGCCAAGAAACTAGGATCCGCGACAATTCGTAAAACCACATCCGCAATACTTTCCCGGGAACCAGAAACACCTAGATAGGGTTCATCCTTATGGGTAATGTCATACTTGATATCCCGATCATTCAGCCATGGCAGGCGCAATGTGGTATAAGTTAAGCCGGAAGTTGCCATAATTTCATCGGAGCGTAACGCGGATGGCAAGCCACTTCCAATGGTTTCTTGATTCCACCGACCGTATTCACCGGGCACTTCATTATAGATTCCCAAGACATTTGTATAAATCAAGCGCTCGACTCCGGCTGCTTTCATGGCGTCCACAACATATTGCGTTTGATGATTATCCGCTGTTTGATCCACCACACCCACAAACACGATATCTTGACCGGCTACAGCTGCTTGGATATCTGCCATGCTGTCGAGACTGCCTTCAATCAATGTCACTCGCTCATTATTAACAAGTTGATTTAAGCGAGACTTTTTACGCAAGAATAAAGTCAAGTGAACATCGGAAAATTGTGCTTCTGTTAAAATCCGTTGCTCAATAATTTGTGAAATCTGACCGTTCGCCGCCATAATTAGTACATTTTTTGTCATTTTATACCCCTCCAAAAATTATCATTAGCAGCATTCATTCAAGAGCTAAAATCGAAATTTTACAGACGCCTTTCATGTAAAGTGAGAGACTTCCTACTTCAGCACTTTTGTGATTACTGCTTGATTACAGAACCTAGTCTAAACCCTGAAGTAGACTCCAGAGCAAGTATTTTGTTTGTATGTTAGAGTGAAAACTTATTCCGGTCCAAACGACGCATCGTCCTGATTGTGATATTCTTTTTGCAAGGTAATGAACTTTCTAAAGACAATCTGATTTCAGATCAATCCATCTCCCACAAAACAAAGAAATAGAGTCAATAATCGTATTTCTTTTACGATTATTGACTCTATTATTTTTATTAACTTACGATAAATAATCTCCTGAGGTTTCACCAAAATCCTTCATCAGTTAAAAGATGCCGTTCTAGTAAAAAAAGCATTTAGCCGTATCAAACAACCTCTGACAGAGGTTGAGATTTTTCATACTGATCGTGGAAAAGAGTTTGATAACCAAGCTATTGATGAATTATTAACAACTTTTGACATCAATCGATCATTGAGTCATAAAGGCTGTCCTTTTGATAATGCCGTAGCTGAATCAACTTATAAGTCGCTGAAAGTAGAATTTGTCTATCAATACACATTTGAAACCTTACAACAATTGGATTTGGAGTTATTTGACTATGTCAATTGGTGGAACCACCTTCGGTTGCACGGTACACTTGGCTACGAGACACCGGTTGGTTACCGTAACCAGAGATTGGCGCAGCGAATCCTTGATAATGAGCTCGGATGTGCTAACGCTAGCGAGGCAGTCTAACTTTAACTGTTAGCTTCTGCCGAAGATCGTCACATCCGAGGAGGCTCATTGTCAAGGACAATCGGAATAGCATACGGAAAGAAGTTCTGCACCTTATAAAATTTGTCAAAAAAACTGTTGCCATTCCAATATGATTCAATTTTCGGTACTGCCGTGACGTACATTTTTGTTTCATAACCTTTAGATTGAAGCATTGTGGCTGTTTGGATAGGAACGTCTGTTGTTCGTCCTGTTCCTTCAATCACTAAATTATAGCCTTGATCGCTTAAACGGCTAATAAGTGCTTCTGTCATACGAACATAGTTGATTTATTCACCATACTTCCCATTACATCGTAAAACGCTATATTTAAGATTTCAAACAACTATATTAATAGGAAGAAAACTTCATTTTTCCTCTTAGTTCTATAAAAAGTGTGGCTAATTTGAGGCAAAATATTAAATTAAATTTGCCACAAATTAATGGCTCCACTATTATTTTAAATCAAGAAGTAGTAAATAATCTTATTTTTTTACTACCAGACTGTCTTTAGATATTAGCTTTTCGTCACCCACTACAGTTGACATAGACCCACAAAAAACTTAAAAACCTTGCGATGTAAGACTGGCACGGAGAAGACCAATCTATCATCACAAGGTAAGAGTATTCAAATCTTATTGAAGACTCAAATAATAACAAATTTTAATTAAGGATAGTAATATCATAGATTTTTCTAGAAGTTTCTTGAGGTGAAATTTTCGTTACCTGTCTTTTATCTTCTAAGAAATTACCTTCTTCAAGTGAAGTGGAGAGACCACTCCAAGGTTCCAAAGCAATGAATGGACTTTTATTAGTTGTAGACCACAGAATCAAGTTCGGAAAATCATCAAAATATACTCGAAGACCTTTACCAGACTTCCTTGACCGAAGCGTTACGCTACGAGACTTGAGCTGGTCAAGTGTAATGGCATCATGGGAAAAAAGTGAGTAGTCCAAATCGAGAATCTTTTGATTTTCCAAAAAAGGTGTCCGATCTTGCAAATCTAATAATCCTGTCTCAGGAAAACTCTTTGGTATCGAGCAAGACTCAACCTCACTAAATTCAATATAATAATCCTCATAGTTTTCACCTTCTACTAAAGGACAATTGAATGCTGGATGGGCTCCAATAAAGTAAGGCATTGTTTTTTCCATTTCCAAGTTCGTTACCTGAAATTCGGTTCTAATTGATTTACCATTCAAGGTATAAACAACTCTCAGTTCAAACTGATATAGGTAATTATCAAGCATCTCAGCATTTGGTTTAATACTAAAGGTCACGCTATTATCATTGACTTCTTCCAGAATAAATTCTTCTTTTCGAACAAAACCATGTCTACGAATAAGACCTGTAAAAAAGGGTCTTTCTTGAGGTCTATAAATAGCCCAATCATTTCGTAAACTACCACAGATAGGAAATAGAATAGGCGCCTGTCCATTCCAATAATTTGGATCAGCTTGCCAGAGATACTCTATCCCATCCTTGTCTTTAATCGAAGTCAGTTGACCACCAAGTGTTTTAAACTGAACAGTAAGATACTCGTTTTTTAATTCGATAGTCACAACTAATTCCTTTCTTTTTATTATTGGAAAGGCAAATAATTTACCTCGAAGTGAATAGTCTCACGTATTTCTACATCGAGTGATTGTAAAAATTCCCATTCAAATGCTGATAACTCTAAATCAGAATGGCAAATCCACTCTTTTCCAGTTGAAACATACCATTTACCACATTTTAGCAACGGGGTAGCTTCAAGCTCAGGAATCATAGGACAATCTTCGAAACTAACAATATATACCTTTTCAAATCCTGGTCTAAATAAGTGTTGTACTTTTTCTAAAGTATCGGATAACAATTTTTTACATTTTCAAGTAATATTACTCTATCACTTGAGTTTCTGCTACTTTCTTATACCAATGAGCTGATTTCTTAGGATAGCGTTCTTGCGTGTCAAAGTCTACATAGAATAGTCCATAACGTTTTTCGTATCCGTTTGACCATGAGAAGACATCCATAAGTGACCAGATGAAGTAACCTTTAACATTTGCACCATCCGCAATTGCGTCTGATAAAACTTCCAAGTGTTTCTTCACGTAATCAATACGACCATCATCATAAACGGTATTATCTACAAACTCATCTTTGTATCCAAGACCGTTTTCAGTGATGTAAATCTTCTTGTAGTTTGGATAATCATTTTTCACTCGCATGATTTGGTCATACAAGCCTTCAGGATAAATAATCCAGTCCCAATCCGTTCTAGGCACATAATCTGGTGCGATTCGGCGACCAACACCTTTAATCTGGTACTTAGAACTTCCTTTTTCACCCTTACCATTGTGAATGATTTCAGTCTCACCATCAAAGGTTTGCATCCAATCACTCATGTAGTAGTTGATACCAAGGAAATCGTTCAAATCTTTAGCTGCTTCAAGTGCTTGGAAGTCTTCATCACGAAGATCAAGTTCTCCACCATTTTCAGCTAGGATGTGGTTGACCCCTTCCATCGTTTTATCTGAATAGTGTCCAAGGTAGGTTGCATCCAAGATAAATTTGTTATGGATGATATCTTCTAACTCAGCGGCACGAACATCTGCTGGATTTTCTGGATCATAAGGGTATTTGGTTGGCAACGCATGTACTACACCAATTTCGCCTTTATAACCTTTATCTTTATACAATTTCACAGCACGTGCATGAGAAACCATCATATTGTGGTGTGATTGGAAGACTTTGGCAAGATCATATTGAATGCCTGGAGGGAATTTACCAACCAAGTATTGACCATCTCCAATTGGGCCAATTTCATTGAAAGTTGTCCAGTAGTTTACTTCTGGGAACTCTTCAAAACAGAAAGCGGCATAATCTACAAAGTGTTCTATATTTTCGCGGTTTAAGAAATCTCCATCTGAGTGAAGAACTTCTGGTGTGTCAAAGTGGTGCAAAGTCACGAATGGCTCAACATGACGTTTGTGGCACTCGGCAAAAAGATTATGGTAGAATTCAACACCTTTTTCATTTACTTCGCCATAGCCAGTTGGGAAAATACGAGACCAGGCAATTGAAATACGAATACCATTAACGCCATATTTTTCAGCTAATTCTAAATCAACAGGATATTTATGGTAAAAATCACTTGCAGGCTCTGCTGTGTACCAATAATTATCTTCAAGATACTTATCCCATGCAACTGGGCCTTTACCATCCGTGTGAGTCGCACCTTCTGCTTGATAAGCAGCTGTAGCACCACCAAAAATAAAATCTTTAGGAAGTGTTTTAGTCATAACTATAAATCCTTTCAAAAAAAGCATTTGAGACGATATTCTGAGTTCCGGAAACCAAGGAAATGAAATGAAATGCAATGATATGGTTAACAATATTATAAGGAACTGAAAGAATAATCTCGTCTCAAATAACTTTTACAAATTTATTAATCAAACTGTTGTTGAACAAATGCAAGAGCACCTTGTCCATCACGTGTCAATTTGATATATTGAGCTCCTTCAGTTTTTGCAAGTTTAATGCCCAATTTATCTGTTTCAGCCTTCATATCATCGAAGTTTGAAGAGACCTGTGGAGCCAAGATAACCAAGTCAAACTCTGGCAACATTTCACGGTGAGCACCGTAACTACCCGCTGCCGCTTTGACTGGAACATTGTATTCTACTGCTGCTTTGTTCAAGGCATTGGCAAGCAAGCCACTTGTACCTCCACCTGCACAAAGAACAAGGACATTAGTTTCTTTTGTTATATTATTGTTTGCTGCTACATCTTCTTTAGCAACGCCTGCTTTTCCAAGAACGGCATCTGCTTTAGCAGTATTGAAGTTTACAGCTACTTTTTCTTTAAGAGCATCGTTTGTTTTACCAGAACGTTCTTCTTCAAGAATTTGTTCATCGTATACCTTAACAAATGGGTAATAAATGATAGTATCAACAACTACCAAGAGTACGGCTAAGATAAATGATAGAACTTGGAAGTTAGTACCGAGTACAATTCCCAACGGACCAGGAGTAACCCATGGAAGGTTGGCAGAGAATGAGTTCATGTTCAATGTGTCAACAAAGAATTTAAAGATCCAAACGTTGACAATCGGAGCGAAAATGAACGGTACAAAGAAAATCGGATTCAATACGATTGGTGCACCAAATAAGATTGGCTCATTAACCCCAAAGAATGTTGGAACAACTGAGGCACGTCCGATGGCACGGTTACGTTCTGATTTACAAATCCACATGAACAAGAATGGAACAATCAATGTGGCTCCTGTTCCACCCATGGTAACAATAAACATTTGAGTACCAGAAGTGATAACTTTATCTGCATGTTGTCCAGCTTGGATAAGATGCAAGTTGGTATCGATATTGGCATAAGTGATAGCAGCGATTGCTGGTTCGACAATTGAAGGACCGTGGATACCAACAAACCAGAAGAAGGCATAAGCACCAAAGATAAGTGTAATTCCAAGGTAACCATCTGCAGCTGAGAAGAGAGGAGCAAGAAGGGTACCGATTGATTCTGCAACGGTTACACCAAGAGTTCCCTTAACAATGAGTTCAAGTCCATAAAGGAGAACAACCGATACAGTGAATGGAATCAAGTCTTTAAATACTTGAGAGATATTTGGTGGAACCTCTTCAGGCATACGAATAGTAACATTATTTTTCACACAGACCTTGTAAACATTAACTGTCACAAAGGCTGCAATAAATGCTGTCAAAAGACCTTTTGTTCCCATGAAGGCTGTCAAGAAGCCTCCTTCTTTTGCAGGCTCAGCTGCCATCAAAAGGAACCCTACCATAGACGCTAGCATCGTAGATAAGAAGTTAATCTGATTGGTCGCAGGTAGGTCACGGTTCATTGAGTCCGTCAAAGCTTTAGCGGTAGTACCACCAACAAAGAATGCTAGGATACCCATCGAATAGCTATAAGGAGTCATCAAGAAGGTCTCAATGTCTTTTGACCAGTGGAATCCCCAAGCATTTGGGACATAGGCAATAAGGATAAAGATAGATGAGAAAAGGATGACTGGCATACCAGCGATAAATCCATCACGAATAGCACGAAGATAGATGTTTCGAGAGATTTTCTCAAAGAACGGTTTCCCTTTCTCAATAAGTTCAATGAGTTTATGCATTATTTTGCTCCTCTTTTATAAAGTTCGATGAGGTGATGAATCACATCTTTTAATAAGACAGTAGTCATTAAGTGGTCCTGACCATGCATCATGGTAACGCTGTATGGAAGTTCCTCCCCAGAAGCTTCTCGAGCCAACATAGCTGTCTGAGAATTGTGAGCCTCTGCAATACAGCTTCCTGCTTCTACTACAAGACTATCTGCCTTAGCGAAATCACCATTTTCAGCCGCTTTAAGCGCTTCTAAAAGTTTAGAGCGAGCATCTCCAGCATAAGCAACAATTTCAAACCCTAAGAGAGTCATCTCTTCTCTGTTCATAACAATATCCTCCGTTTTATGTTTTTACTATACTTTATCAGTCCATGGACTAGCTGTTTTAACAAGAACTTTGTTAAGTTCATCAATATTTTCGAATCCAGTAGTACGCAACCATTCACGTGCTGCTTTTTCACCTTCTTTGATGTAAGGTTCTACAGATCCTGCCCAAGTAGCACGTCCACAAAGCACACCATTAAACTTGGCACCTGAGTCGTGAGCAAATTGCAATGTTTCTTGGAACAATTTAGCAGATACACCTGCACTTAGGTAGATGTATGGAAGGTTAGTCGCTTCTTCTTGTGCTTTAAAGAAGTCAGCAGCTTCAGCTTTACTGTAAACCACTTCACCATCAGCAAAACCTTCGACATATTTAACGTTAACTGGTACTTCTACTTTAAGAACATCAATGTTAAAGCGTGGATCAGAGAAAACTTTCATCGCTTCAATGACTTTGCGAGGTTTCACTTTTGCATATTCAACAGAACCTGCATCTGAGATTTCTTCATCATAAGCAAGGATTTCCAAGAAGAAAGGAATATCTTCAGCGACACATTCAGAACCAACACGTTCAATATAAGCTTGTTTTTGTTGGTTAAGTTCATCTGAGCTGTCTACATCATAGTAAAGTAAGAACTTAACGGCATCAGCGCCTTGCTCTTTGATACGTTTTGCAGACCAAACATCCAAGCAGTCAGGCAAACGTTTTGTACTTGATGTATCATAACCTGTTTTTTCATAGGCAAGAAGAAGACCTGCTTCTTTATCCAATGCTTTTGTTGCTGGAAGTCCATATTCAGGGTCAAGCAACATTGAAGAAGCGTATTTTGTAAGTTCATCAGCAACCAAAACCTTTAGTTCTTCCATTTGAGCTACAGTTGGTTCTGTATCTTGATACTGTGCCATCAAACGTTTCAAAGCACCACGTTGGTCAAATGCCAAAGCTGAGATAACACCGTTTTTATCTGAAATTTTTTCCAAAGATTTGCGTTTCTGTTCTGTAAGTACCATTTTTATACCTCTTTTACTCCAATTTGTGAGTTTAGTGTTTCGTAATTAGTCATATTCACATGCCCTGTCATTGTTTCTTGAGCATTTAACATACCCAATGTCATCGCATGTTTTAATAAGTCAGCGTCACTTTTTTTACTATTTAAAGCTGATGCAATACCAGCTACCGTTGAGTCCCCTGATCCGACTGGATTAACAACTGGGATATCAGGAATATCTACCTTATAGAAAACATCACCATGTTTTGCAAAGGCACCGTTTCGACCTAATGAGACCACTATCCATTCGATACCACTAAAAAGTGACTCTTTAAGAACGTCTTTGAGTTCTTCAATATCTTTTGTTACTTCTTTTCCAAGCAACTGTGAAAGTTCCTCATTATTAGGTTTGATGGCAGTAGGTTTAGCCGACGATTTTAGAACTGTTTCAAGAGGTGCACCTGAACAATCCAAAACGACTGCTACTCCTTCATCCGAAGCAAGTTGGATAAGTTTTTCATAATAATCGTTGGGAAGTCCTGAAGGTAAACTTCCTGAAATTGTCACAACTTCTGATTGTTTAATAAGATTGCTATAGTGGTCAAGAAAGCCTTCTGCTTCTTCATGAGAAATTGTTGGTCCTTGTTCCAAAATTTCTGTTTGGTTACCCTCGTGTAAGATAGCAATACAGTTTCTAGTGTTTACTGAGATTTTATAAAAAGCTGGACTAACAGGAGATTGTTCTAATTCGCTTTCAATAAATTCACCAATTTTACCACCTAAGAAACCTGTAGCAGTAACTTTATCACCAGATTCATACAAGACTCTAGTAACATTTAAGCCTTTTCCACCAGCTGTCTTACTAACATCTTTCACCCTATTCACTGTATCAATTTTCAATGTTTCTGGAGGATAAGAGATGTCTACTGAAGGATTTAGTGTGACTGTCAGAATCATTTGTTATACCTTAATCGTGGTAGTCACCACGGTCCCATTTTTCAAGGAATTCTGTAAAGAAATCTTCATCTGCTTGATGTGCATTATGTGTTTCAACGTGTTCGATTTTTGCAATCAATTTTTTATTTTCTTCTGTTGGTTTGTACTCAGCTTCAATGAAAGCTTCAATGATGTCATTCATAAGAAGACCACCAGTAATCATTCCACCGAAACCGATAACATTCGCATTTAACTCTTCTTTTGCATACATAGCTGATGTCATATCACGAACCAACGCTGAGCGAACACCTGGAACTTTATTGACTGCATTGTTAATGCCGACACCTGTACCACAGATACATACTCCCAAGTCTGCTTGACCACTTACTACTGCTTCACCGACTTTTTTACCATAGATAGGGTAGTGAGTACGTACGTGGTCATATGTCCCGAAATCAAGGACCTCATGTCCTTTTGATTTCAAGAATTCTGATACTGCCATTTTTTCATCTGTGACAATGTGGTCACATCCAATTGCGATTCTCATTCCTTAACTCCTTTCTTAACACATCTTGTTAAGCATATCTACTCGGATTTGATGACGTCCGCCATCATATTTACCACTGACAAAACCTTTAGCGATGTTTTTAGCAAGCTCATCACCGACGATTTCAGCGCCAACCGTAATCATTCGTGAATTGTTATGTCCACGTGTCATATAAGCTGAGCGTTCATCTGAAACTTCTGCTGCAACCATACCTTTAATTTTAGTTGCTACCATGAATGGACCAGCTCCATAAGCATCAATTACAATACCTAAGTTTTGCTCATCTTTATTTACTTCAGAGGCAACTGCCAAGGTAACATCAACAAAATCTTGTCCGTCCTTAGTCACATCAATTACCTCAAAACCTTCTTCTACAAGAAAATTTTTCACAACATCTTTTAATCTCGTACCTTTGAGATCTGCACCAACAACAATAGCCATTTTGACTACCTCCTAAATTTTAGAAAGAAATGCTACGTAGAAGTAGAAAACATTTTGCAAAATGTTCGAAATAACGTTTTCATCATTTCTTTGTTTATATAATATCAAACATTCAAACAAAAAGCAACGCTTTTTTGTTTATTTTTTGTTTTTTTTATTTGTTTTTTTAAACAATAGATAACACCGTTAAATTATTGTTCATTTTTGTTCATTTAATCCATCACAAAATGGACGTGAAATATCTATTCAAGTATTACAAAAGTCTTTTACTTTCTATAACTTACTGATTAAGAGGTCCTACTTTATTTTCGTCTTATACAAAATCTGACCTAAGCTAATATACGTCAATCCTCTGTTCTTATTTCATCATCTAACATTTGTTTTTGTTTGAAATTGTTTGTTTTACCTTGAAAATATTGTCTTTTATGATACAATTAAAAGAGAATTATCTTTGGAAAAAAATTACTTTATGAAAGAAGAGTTTTCATATGAACAAAAAACGACGATTAGAAAAAATTTTAGATATGTTAAAGATTGATGGGACCATAACCATAAAAGAAATAATAGATGAACTAGATATTTCCGATATGACAGCCCGTAGAGACCTTGATGCTCTAGAAGCTGATGGACTTTTAACACGTACTCATGGTGGTGCACAATTGCTTTCCTCTAAAAAGCCACTTGAAAAGACACATATCGAGAAGAAAAGTCTAAATACAAAAGAAAAAATTGACATTGCTAAAAAAGCCTGCTCTTTAATCAAAGATGGCGATACTATTTTTATTGGACCCGGAACTACACTTGAACAACTGGCATTAGAATTGAAAGGTCGTAAAGGTTATAAAATTCGTGTCATTACAAATAGTCTCCCTGTGTTCTTGTTTCTAAATGATAGCGAAACCATTGATTTATTGCTTCTTGGCGGTGAATATAGAGAAATAACTGGAGCTTTTGTAGGTTCAATGGCTTCGACAAATTTAAAAGCAATGAGATTTGCCAAAGCTTTTGTTAGTGCAAATGCTGTTACCCATAATTCTATTGCTACATATAGTGACAAGGAAGGTGTGATTCAACAACTTGCCCTAAACAATGCTGTAGAAAAATTCTTATTAGTAGACAGTACTAAATTCGATCGATACGATTTCTTTAACTTCTATAATCTAGATCAACTCGATACCATCATTACAGATAACCAGATTAGCCCTCAACACTTAGAGGAATTTAGCCAGTACACTACTATTTTAAAAGCGGACTAGAATTATGACTTATAAAAATATTGTTTTTGACCTTGATGACACTCTTTATGACCATCAACTCCCCTTTAAACGTAGCGTTGAGAAATGTTTTCCAACGATTGATATCCAACAAATAGATAACATTTGCAAACGTTTCAGATATTGGTCTGATGTTGCTTTTCCTAAATACACGAAAAAACTCATCAGTATTGAGCAGCTTAGAATTTTTCGCTGTCAGAAGACTATGGAAGAATTTGGCATCGATAGTATTTCTAGGACAGAAGCTCTAGACTTCCAAGCTGACTATGAATATGAACTCGATCAGATTACGATGATTCCTGAGATACATCAACTACTGCTGGCTCTACATAAAAACCACATCCCAATAGGTATTCTAACTAATGGCCCTGTTGACTTACAGAGTCGAAAACTCCAAAATATTGGTGCCTATCAATATTTTGAAAAGCAAAATATCATTATTAGTCAGTCCACTCACGGAGGAGCTGCAGAAAATAGCTATGAAGGTAATGTAAAAAACTTACAAAGTTACCGAAATGTCCAATTATCTAAAAGGGCTATAGAAATTCTTAAAGAGGAAATTGAGTTAAATCACCAACATATAAGATTCAATCCTGATTATAAAGATAATGGATGGATTTTTACTTCCAAAAGTCGTCATAAACCCGACTATAATGAAACACCTCTTCATTATAGTGTCCTTAACAATTTCCTCAACTCACCTGAAAATGGAAAATTAAATCGAAAAGGTAATCCAAAACGAGCAGGAATTGATATTGATAATAAACTTAGTTTTAATAAACATATTACGACCCATATATTCCGTCATACGCAAAAACAAACCTTAGCTATTCCTGTTTTACACTCCTTGTTACCAACTCATCTCAAGATTGTTCCTTTGAACTTAATAGATGACATCATCAATAAAATAGTAAAAAAATATCGTTTCAAGTATCAATGTAGACTACTTAAAAGGATATTTTATCTATTTTTGATCTATAGTATCAAGCGTTGTTATTCTCAATGAATGGGGATATTAACTGTGCCACTCATGTCCCCTTGCGTTTCATCTCCAAAAACCTTATTAAATAATTATCAATATCTGAAATAATAATCAGTGTTAAAAACGCATCATAAATATTTCCTATTTGTAGGAAATATGATACCAATACCTTATCCTCTATATAGTGATTTTAGATTTCATATGAAATTATAAGTCTTACCAAAGTAAAAAATCCCGTTATAAGCCGAGTACGCTGCCTACAACGGGAAACTTTTAGAGGTATTTTTTTCAAATCTTCTGTTTTGAATTCAATATACCCTTCATAGTAATAGTTGGCATATTTAAATTCTATGAAATTTAATCCACTTTAACTAACCCACCAGCAACATTGTTCAAATCCGGATGGCTTGCTGTAACAATAAGCTGTTCATTGACAAACGCCATCAAACCTAGTTCACTCATTTCTCGACCATAGCCAGAGTTTTTAACACCACCAAAGGGCAATTCTGGTAATGATGTCATAAAGTTATTAACAAAGACCATTCCAGTTTCGATTTGCGCAGCGACTTCTTCCCCATGTAAGGGATCACCACTAAAGACAATTCCACCTAATCCATATTGTGAGTCATTAGCCACTTTAATGGCTTCTTCTTCACTGTGAACGCGATAAACTTGTGCCACTGGACCAAACATTTCGGTATGTGCAGCCGGATTATCGGGGGTAATATCTGTCAAAATAGTAGGCATAAAGAATTGACCTGATAAATCAATTGGTTGATTGCCATAAGCAACAGTTGCCCCAGCAGCAATTGCTTCATCAACTTGCTGTTGTAATTTTTCTTTAGCCCGTTTCGTGTTCATTGGTGCCAGTGTTGTTGCTCTATCCATTGGATCGCCGGGTTTAACGGAAGCGAAATTTGCGATTAACTTTTCTAGAAACTCATCGTATACATTATCCAGCACAATGAACCGTTTGGATGAGGTGCAAACCTGACCGGCATTATATAAACGTGCACGCCAAGCAATATCACAAACATCATTCATATTAGCATCTGCTAAAACAATAAAAGCATCTTGGCCACCAAGTTCCATCGTGTTTTTCTTTAAATTTTTGCCAGCAGCCATTGCAACAGAAGCACCGCCTCTTTCAGACCCCGTTAAAGCAACGCCTTGAATACGGAGATCAGCAATAATTTCCTCCACTTGGTCATAGCTCATAAATAAATTGGTGATAGAACCGGTCGGAGCACCTGCTTTAATCACCATCTCTGCAAATGTCTGTGCAGACCAAGGAATATTAGCGGCATCGCGAAGAATCATAGGATTGCCAACCATATAGTTCGGTGCAAAAACGCGCATAATCTGGTAGTAAGGAAAATTCCATGGTTCAACAGCTAATATGACACCGGTAGAATGCTTATAAACTTTTGCTTCACCACTTGCTCTGGTGTGCAATAAAGTTGGCGCTAACATCTCAGCAGCATGATCAGCAAAGTAATCTGCAATCATCGCACACAATTCAACTTCACCCTCAGACTCCGAAATTAATTTACCCATTTCTAAAGTCATCACTTCGGCTAACTCTGTTTTGTGATTGCGCATGTAATCAGCTACTTTATGCAAAACAATCGCGCGTTCGTTAATGTCTTCATGCTTCATTTCACGGTACAACTTGTCAGCTGTTGCTAATGTCTGTTCAATTTCTTCATCAGTCGCATCCGCAAATGTTTTTAAAACTTCATTGGTATAGGGATTGATTGTTTGTCTTGGCATTATTATTCCTCTTTCCTAATCAAATTTGTTAACATGTCCTAGCGAATAAATATCTCGTTTTAAAAATTAAGATCCTCTATTACTAACTGATAAACTATTACCTTCATCTCCTTATTCTTCATCTTTCACTAATTTTTTGATCACTAACATAAAATACTTTCACTAGGTTACAAAACTAACATATTCCTTTAAGCCCACTCCAAGTCAAGTAAAAAGATTTTAAAGTATCCATCAATTAACACTGTAAAGAAACCTTGAGAAAATTCGAAGTGGAATTATTCATTTAAATCTAATTTCTAAAAAGTGAATTTTTGGAGACTGCACACAAAGTTAACGTGCCTTGTGTACAGTCTTTTTTACCAAGAATAATTACCATATAAAATTACTAATAAGTGAGGATTAACCATAACCCCGTATCACCCCCACCTGCATTCTCTTTCCAAAAACCCCATTAAATCAATCCAAATATCTAAAAATGATGCAAAAAAAACATTCAACTTATTAATTTAAGTTATTTTACTCAGCCTTGATAATTCTCCAGTTTCCATCCTTTTGTAATCTCAATTCATACTGAAAGTAATTCATTGTTTTTGATAGATTATCAAGATATTTTACATCAACTTTCACTTGTACATTTTTTTCATTTTGTGTATAAACTGGATTCACTAATTCCACAAATTTTAAGTTCGTATTGATTGGTCGTATTGTGTCATTTTCAACATAATACTCCAGCTCTTTTTCTGAAGCAGTTGGATAAAGCTTGAAAAAGGTCTCTAGAAACTCAGTGATTTCCTCCGATGTCTTGGCATTAATCTCTGAATCAGTCTCTAGTTGTTTTGCTTTATAATTCGCTTTTCCTGGCTTTGCAATCATAGTCGGTAAGCTTATCATAATATGGTTTCCTTTTTTATCTTCAAAAATACTCACTCGATATGCAGAAGAAACTTGTTGTGATTTTTTTCCTTCTGTAATCTTTTGATCTACTAAGAAAGAAACGACAAATTCTTTTAATTGCTTTTTCACGTCCAAAATTTTCACGAACTCGACTTCGGAACTAGTGGGAATATCCGCTCGAACCATATCTTGGCTTAAAGATAATCCTCCTTCGGTAAGATACTGTCCAAGATTAGTCATTCTCTTTTCAATGGCTTCTTTGTCGTTTTTCCATGAAAAATACTCTTTCACAAAATCCATCGTGAAATTCTCTACTCCAGAGGTATTCAATATCTTCTCCTTCACGACTACTTTCTCATGAGTCGTGTGCTGATCAATCGCCGTGAAATTTTTGTATATCCCAAAAGTGAGACTACAAAATAGTAAAAGCCAAAGGGCAAGCACCATTTTTCGATGCTTGCCCACTGAAACCGTCCGTTCTTTTTTCTTTTTGGAAATCTTCTCTTTTTTATTCCGTTCAATTTTTATCTTCATTTTTCGTTCCTCTTTTCTCTTATTTGTATCTGCCAGCTCCGATAAGATGCTGCTGCCAATAGGTTTCGGTAAGATTCGTCCAGCCCACTGGATCTCCCGCATGAAACATCCGATTCTCTCCTGCATAAATGCCCACATGAGTCACGTAAGTACCAGCATCATAAGTTGAGTGAAAGAAAATTAAATCTCCTGGCTTGGCATCTTTTAGGTCAATATGACTCATGGCATCATACTGATCCTGAGCCACTCGTGGAAGTTTCAGGCCAACTTTGGCATAACACCATTGAGTTAAGCCACTGCAATCAAAACCCGTTGCGGGACTTGATCCACCAAATACATAAGCCGTTCCTTCATACTTAAATGCCTCGTCAAAAATCCCTTGGACTGTTTTATCATCAAACTGTATCGTGGTCAGATATTGTTTCACCAACAAACAATAAAACATATTTCCGTAGTTGTAGCGCCACCCGCCATTCTCTTTAATGGCGATTGGATTGGGGTAATCAACTTTTTGACCACCTGATTTTTCTTTTGAAAAGGATTCCGCCAAAGCAAAACTATGCTTCTTGCCATTTTTTGCGACATGATCCAAATACCCACCACCATAGTTATAGGCTTGAATAATACTGTCTTGATCACAGCCTAACTCGTTGGCTCGTTTAACCAGAGAAGCAAAATAGAAACACCCTTGTTTAATGGATGCCTCGGTATCTAAAGAATTAGGTGGTAAGCCAGCTGATTCAGAGCTTTGCATCACGTCATTTGCTGTACCACCCGACTCCACTTGAATAATCGCCAAAAGAATCGGTACATAATCTGAAATGTCCGATTCCTTGGCATACTTTTCTACCAGTGACCGATGTTTTAAAACTTTCTCTGAGACACTACTGCCACCGGGAGAGGTAACAGAACTGTTGCTTCCTTCACTATCCTCACCAAATAGTAAGCCGACACACATCAGGATGCCCAAAAAAGAAATCGTCAGGATTGCCAACGAGATTGTACTCAATTTTCTTATGATCATTTAGACTCACCCGACCTTGGTTTTGGACGAGTTTTCATTCTTCTTTGTACTTTTCGATTGCCTGCTTTTGCAAGAATGGATCGCTTCTTCGCCTGTTGGATAGGAGTCACTTTTCTTACTGGTTGATTGTTTTCTTTCGTACTCAATTTTTGATTTGAGAGTCTTCGTTTGATTTCAGGATTCGAATTCATTTTTACAATTCGATTGGCTGGTACATTCCTTGGTATCTTACTTTTCTGAGATTTGGATTCCTCTTTTATCGGAACATTGGTCCTACCTTTTCTATGACGATTTGCTGAATTTCCCAATACTTTCCGCTTTTCAGCCATTTTTTCATCTCTACGTTGTCGTTGTTTTTCTCGCAACTCCGCTCGATTCGCTTTTTCTTGGACAAGTCCACGCTTGAATTCTTCTGGTGCTTTTTTCGTCTTTTCAATTTCTTTATGCAGATTGTATTTCAAATTAGTTGGTGTATTCCTTACTTGATCCTTTACTTGTTGTGCTTTGGCTTTTACCATTGATTGGGTATCTAGTACCTTGCCGATTTTTCTTCCGGCCAAATTCATTCGAGATTGTTTCTTATTTTTTGAGATTGGATTTTCCTTATTCGGGTCAGATATTACCTCTTTATTGTTAGATAATGATGGATTCTTTCGTGGAGAAAAACCAGGAGACTTCAATCTGGATTTTGATTGATCTTTTGCTAGTTTTCCGCCAACTGCTGCACCACCACCAAAAGCCAATGTTCGCCCCACATTTCGATTAAGTTGCCGTAACTTTCGATTCATTAACATTTGAGGTTTTCGCATGACGCGCCTTCCCATTGACTGGCTATCATTACTTTGGAGGTTGAACATACTCATAATGTCCCCTAATTTGAAATAGATTCCAGCAAAAGTCACAATTTGCAGAAAGGCCACCATAAAGAATGGATAGGTGGCTGAAATATTGAAAAACATCGTGGAGATACTAAATGCAGTCGTAATCACCAACGTGACGCCGGCTCGCATCATAATCGTATTGAACAAACGAATAATCGCCTTTTTTCCCAAACTTTCATAAGTTGGCAACATCGACAATAAAAAGCTAATAGGTAGAAACATCGCAAAGATAATGAAGAGAATTTGTGAAAACAACATAATCCCGGTCAGGAGAAAAACAAAGAAAGAAATGCCAATGTTGAACAACACCAAAAAGACCACGGTCCCTAATCGGTTCATGGTCTTGGTGATACTTAGATTCGCATTGTCGTTTTCTTCAATCTCCGCTTTGACTGCCTCTTCTCGATCCTTTCCTTTATTTTCATCTGGACTGACAGATAAAATCTTGTTGACTTGCTCCTCCCCAATTTCTTCAATATTGGAATCATCAAATTGCAACAGTAGCCATGGTTGTTGTACTTGAATGGAAAACAAGCTATCCCGGATCAAATCCACACTATCTTTTCCTTGGCTTTCCGAATTGGGGACCACAATCTCGGTTCCAAGGCTAAGAGCAGCTTCACTAACATCCGAGCTAAAGTCGTTGATTTTCGTGATATAGGTAGGCGCATAGGCAATAAAAGATCCTGATAGTAGAAAAATCACTACAAAATTGATGACTGCTCTCACTGCTTTCGTAGTTTCTCGTTTTAATAATCCGGTGTATGCCACATAAGCTCCTAATGTCAAAACCATCAATAACAGAAACCCAAAGTAGAATCCAGAAGTTTGAAGACCATTTTCGTTTATGCCAGCGAGTGTTTGAATATTCTTCCCAATACTTTCTGCCGTATCCGAAATGAAATCTAACTTGTAGGCTTCTTGAACTACATAACCCGTGGCATTCGACAAATATAAACTAACTGTCCAGATAAAATTAGTAATGGCATAAAGACCATACATCACACTCTTTCCCAAGCCATCTCCCCAGTTCCAAGGCAACCAATCCCAGGAACTATCCACAAAGAAATCTAATTGGTAGTTGTTTAGAGAATACTGAGAATAAATGTTTCCTGCTTCAATCGTATCATCAACAAGTCCAGTTGCCTCCACGACCGTCCCGACTAAGCTCAAAAGAATGATAAGAGAAAATAGACTAACCAAAACAATTCCCACAATCCGAAAAAGTTTCTTTTTCATCTCCTCACTCCATTCTCTCTTGAACCGGCGGACGAGTATCAAAAGCATGGAAAAGTTCTTCAAAGACCGGGTGAACTTGAACCACACCGACTCGGCCGTACAAGTCTTGCATTAAGCATTGGCCATTTTCCAAATCTCGCAGGCGTTTTTGATTGCTTTCATCCTCTTGATCTAAGCCAAAGAATTCCAAGGTTTTCTTGATTTCATGAATATCGGTACTGCGAAAAGCAAACTTCAATCCGATATTGTTCTTCAAGCGTTCATCTAATAAATCGTCACTATTTTGCGTGACAAAATAAACCCCGGCATTCATGGCACGACCAGCACGAACGAGTTTATTCGAAAGGGTCTTTCCTTGAGCTACTTGCAAAAAACTCCAAGCTTCATCCAGGTCCACAATCTTGAAAATTTCTCGGTTACTATGGATAAAATCCAAGGCAAAAGTGGAAATAACGATTAGCATGGAAACACTAAGCAATTCCATGGTGGTGTATTCTTCAAAAGTCGTTTCCGCATCAGGTAAAACCAGATCCGCTACTTGAATGATATTCAACTGTTTATCTAAACTAATCGATTGGGTAATCGAACCATCTGAGAAAAGCAAATGGGCAAAATCATAATCGGTAAAAGATTCAATATGATCTGCGATATTTTCTGCGACTGGTGAGCCATCGTTTCGAAGTTCGTTAATGACTTGTAATAACCCTCGTTGATTACTCTGTGTAACGGTACGAATGGCCTTGCGTAAAACGGGAAACTTCTCGCCATCTCGACTGGAAATTCCTGTTAAAAAGGTTAGGATATCAATCGCTAAACTTTCCGAGTCCTTCTTTTTCTTCATAATCACATAAGGATCAAGTAACCCTTGGTTTTCTGGCTTACTGGTTAAGTTGAGGATATTGATTTCATCCGCAATTTCTGGCAAGGTTTCTTTCCAGCCCCCTCGTTCTCCTTTTGGATCGACAATTACAGCTTGCCCACCGAAAAGGACCGCATAATAAACTAAGAGATTGTTGCTAAAGGATTTACCTCCACCAAGAGAACCCAGGAAAGCGGCGGCCAGCGCATTGGTTACTGAACCCTTGACTCCTTGTGAAGCCAATGCCGGTTTCAGGTAAACATTACGACCTGTATCCACATTGTAGCCAAAGTAAATCCCTTCTAATTCTCCTAGCATCTGAGTAGCCCCAAAACCAAGCCCCGCCAAAAAATCAGACGTCACATACTGAATATAGTCGTTCATGTATCGTTTACTTGAGGGTAAGAATTCTTCATGCAGCCCCATCATATCGCCAAAGGGACGGACTAGTTTCACATTGGTATCATCATAAAAATCGAGCACTTCATCACAGCGTCGCTTTAGTTCATCCACTGATTCGGCACTCACTCGAACCACATAACTCAGTTTGTACATAGATTCTTTTGACTGATCCAAGGTGGTTTCCAATTCATCTACTGAATCCAAGGCATCTAAGACATTGGAATTCGTTTCATTGTCAGATTGGTAAGCATGATTGTCTAAATCTTTCAGTTCTTTTTTCTTATTACGAACGGTGGCTAATGCCTTTTTGTTGGTGACGATCTCCACATTTACACTCGTGTCGATTGGAAAAGTGAATTGTTGTTGCTGGTAATAGAAAAGTTCCGAGGAAGGAAATTCCATCTCTCCTACAATTGTATTGATTGTCAAGTATGCTACATACGATTCATGATTTTCATGTTCCATCCGTAAGTAACGAGGCTTTTCTTCGATCAAACAACGACTTGGACGTAATAGGTCATAACGTTTCACCAATGTTTCTGATTTCAGCTTTTTCTTTGGCAATTGAAATTCATATTCTTCAAATGGCGTTCCTTTCTCTCCATAAATATGTTCAATCAAGTACGTCAAGTCACTTGGTGTCACCCGTCTGACTTTAAATCTCCGAGCTAATTTACTTTCCATTAGTTTTTCAAGCTTGGTATACCGGCGAATTTCTTCATTGGATAAAGAAACAAAATCCCCCATCAAATGATGATTCACCCCATAGACAAATTCTTGAATCCCAGAAAAGAAAGATTTTTTGAGACTTTTTAGATTGACCTCTTCATCTGTCACAATTAGTTTAAAGCCAATAAAAAAGCGATAATCAATCTGACTATCGCCAATCATGGACACCAAAGCATCCGTTTGAAGATCGATTCGTTGTAATGCAACTTCTTTGAGTCGCCCGGTAATTTCTTTTTTCGATCGCTCTTGTGTGGCACGAATACTACTTTCTGTGGCAATTTGTAAGGCATGAATCTTACCTTCACGGTTTTGCGCAATTAATTGTCGAAAGTTATCATGCACTTGATACTTCTGTTCAGGTGACAAAAAGGAGTAATTGTAAGGCACTAATTCATAGTAGGCAAAACACTCGCCTTCTTGGTTAAAAACAAGATTGTTTTCGATATACTTAATCGGGTACATAGTTCACACTCCTTACAAGAGTAATGGGTTCATCCCATCGCTTTTTCTGTTCTTTGACTTTCTTCCCTGCAAAAGTAACCTTAAACCGTAAATGGTAACTGATAAAGGATCGTAAAAATCCTAATGGTTTCTTGCCATCAAAGGTCTTTTGTGACATGAACCAAGTAACCGCCACCGGTATGCCCAAGTATTTTAGAAAGGCCCCCTCTATCATGGATAGTGGCGGCACATGGGCAAATACGATGACAAACAGCAAGGACAAAACGAACCAAGCCATCTGGTTAAAAGTCACAGGAAAAGGCAGTTGGAAGTCATTGATCGCATAAATGACTTTTTCAACTGCCCAGATACTGGTGTAGCTTTTTATTTTTTTCATATTTTCACTCCTTATAAGAAAACCAAAAGAGAGTATCGTATATAGACACTCTCTAAGTAATTTAACTATTGTTTATACATAGGTAACACATCTGTATCAAGACTATCTTTACATACAATTGCAACACTAAATTTTGCCCTAGTGATTGCTACATAAAACTTACACTTTATTTCAAAAGAGCTTATTGGTTTATCTGATAATACCCAATCCAACATCTTTTTAGTTGGATAAATCACGACTCTATCAAAGGTAGCACCTTTTGATTCGCCAAAGTTTTTAATATCGTAACCAGAATGGATACCTTTAGTTCTTCTGTCATAGCGTAGTTGCAACGGTTTATACGTTTCAAGATATTCATCCATATCCTTTTCTTTTACAAAAAAAACACCGTCATGCTCAGTTGTTTCCACATGAAGCGACTCACATTGTGGGTAATTAGGAAACAATTTATTGGCAAACTCACATATATTTTGATTGTTACGCCAACTCCCCTTAAGAGTATCAGTATCAATGGAACAATCTATTGTTTTACATTCTGTTGAAATAAAGTCTTGAATTTTACCATCTTTATATTTTTTATACTTAGAAGAAAAATGAGTGTGATAAGTTACTTGCCTCGGATCACCAGCCATTTTTACAAGAGAATTTGAGCCAAGAAGTAATTTAATAAACTCTAAGTCGTATCCCGCCATATCCTGTACTTCATCAATAAAAATAGTTGAATATAACGATGAAATCCGTTCAACTACATATCCATTACTTTTTTCATTGCATTTAACCACAAATTTTGACAGCTTATCTGAATATATTTGATAATCTTTTGTAAAATAATGATTATCTACATCATCTTCGGGATAGTACCGTGGAAACTTTCCTCTATACATTAATCCTGACTTTTGGTTAACAAGAAGGAGGCCCGTAATTTTTTTGTCAGTCATTTTACCTTGATATGGTTTTGCCCCATGCTCAATCAAAAAAGAGAACCAAGTTTGAATAGTAACATTAGCAGGAATAATTCCATTATTTAATTTCATAAATTTTTTACGAATTTCTTTTTCATTTTCTTCCGTAAAAGTGGTGATAAGAACTTCATTCGGACAAGCTAGTGCTTCTTTTACAAAATAAGTTGTCTTTCCTGCACCTGCAGCGGCAATCAATAGTTGGTTTTTCATTGTACTGCCCTCATAATATATTCTGGGTACTTAATATTTGAAGGATAGTTGAAAATTTTCAACGCGCATTCTGTTTTATGTGTTTTCATATATTTGTGAAGGTCCTCTTCAGAGTAATCTGTTTCAAATATCTGATTAAATAATTCTAGCGTATTATCCTTCAGTAAAAGCGGTTCCAACGTATTGTAGTTAAATAGTTTAGGATTTTTTGTACCAATCGTCAAAGTTCCCGTTGTAACATTTTCGTCATAACAAATTTCTATATTTTCTTTTTTATTTGAATCAATATAATCCTGGTATTTTCTTTCTAACGCGGCTACATTTCCATCGTTATCAGTTACAACCCGAACCGTAGTTTTTAGGTTTTCAGCAATCTCTAAAAATCGTAAGAATGAAGTTCCAACTGATATCACATCAACATTATCTTCAATTGGTAATCGTCCATTATGTGTATCCATATATGCTCTTTGTATCACCAACTCATCAGAATCGCCTTCTACCAAAATAGCCTTATCACAGAGTATTAGTCGTAAAGTATCATATCCCGCAACTTTCTCAAAAAAATCTTTTGATTTTAGATGATTAAATCGTACAGTCTTCTGCTGATTCAACAATATTAGATTGTTTAAACCAAGCTTATTAGCCACGAAACTACTATGTGTAGATATAATAATTTGCTTATCACCATAATTTGATTTTATACTTTCAAGCAACTGATTTAGTCGAGCATGGCTTATATGACATTCTGGTTCTTCAATCAAAATAACAGATGATGCTTCAGATTTCTTATTTGATAAGGCTAGTTCTGTTTTTATAACAGCTTGTTCACCTTTCCCAATATAATCAAAGGGAATCTTATTTAATTGTGTAATAAGACTTCCATCCCAAGTAGAACGTGATCCCAAATCAACAGTCAACTCAATTTCCTTTTTACTTAACTTTGAAATTCCTGTTATTTTCGTATTGATATTAGCAATAGCGGAATCTTTGGAGAAAAATTCCTTTGCCTTTCGGAAAGCTTGAGCCACTTTTGTTTTTTCATCCATTTCCAAAGTATTTTGTACAATTCTCGATATATAGACATCTGAACCATTTTGGAATTTACTAGAACCAACATCAATGAAGGACGATTTTATTGGAATGCTTCTGGAAGTTAGAGGTTTTCTTGAAAAAGCATACCATTCGACATCATAGTATTCTATTGGTAAACTCACTAATTCGGAGCTTTTTAGCAATGATTCATACTCTTCATTATATTTTTCATCAAAGGCGATTTTTAAAGCAATTCCATTTGTTCTACCTAACCTACTTTTATCACTAAATCTATCTCCCTCTAATATAGGAAATGCGCCTTCTGATAAGTAAAGTTCTATGAGTATATAAGGAGCCTCATTTATTATTCCTTGATTAATATTATTCAGATACTCATTTACAACTTCATAATTAAATAAGTATTGTGATAAGTTTCCCTTAATTGTCTTTCCCCTAAAGACACCACACAAGGCCATATGAATCGCTTCTAATATTGTAGATTTTCCTGCTTCATTATTACCAACAAGAATATTAATTCCTTGCTTTAAATCTAACTCAAAAGTTCCCTTTATACACTTAAAATTCTCAATCCGTACCTTCTCTATCACTAACCTGTCCCCCTTGTAGAAAGTCATGACTACATTATCCTTCAATTCTTATTTTTCTACAAGATAAGGAAAATATTAATTAACCTAAGAATTCAAAAACCCCACGACTAGTAACCAAATAATTCCCACCAATCTCCAAGTCTCGACCACACGCATCAAAATCAATATACGTCTTCAAGTGTTCTGGTACTTCACCAAAATCACCAGCTTCCACAATCAAGTAATATGCTACATCACTCATATCATCGCAGTCCGGATAATATATAATATCATCCACATGCTCTACCATTTCCTCGAAAGAATTGAAGAAAGCGTGTTGAATCTCAGAAGCAACCTCGCCAATTGGTGTATCTTCCAATTCTTCTGCCAAGCCACAAAGCCGATTAATTTCTTCAATTGGAGAATACTTATCAATCTCAAAAGGTAGTTCATAATCATGAATCGTATACTCTTCATATTCGTCATTTAATCCAATCCGTTCTTTCACCTCATCAAAATCAACAGGCGGGGTAAACCAGGCCCCCACCAACTCCCCCTCATTATATTTCCCAAGGTTCGCAATATAAACACGCATCTGTTCCATCGTGATTCCTCCTTAGGCACCGACAATTCGGTTAAACAAATTGAGTAAGACATCTTTCACGCCAGAAGCATTAAAGACCAACCCTACCGCAATCAAGGCAATCACCAAAAAGCCAATCAGTTTAGAAAACTCTCGTTTAAATCCTAAAAATAAACCAATGACCACAATTGCCAGTAAGACTAAAGATTGGGCATTGGTTAAAAACCATTGATATAAATTTTGTCCGAAATTCATCTCGTCACTTTCCTTTCTTTTCCATCGCTCGGTCCGCCGCTGCACTTGCATTCATCAAGCACATCACAGTAACACCAAGCAGACTGCCACCAAATATCAATAAAATATCTTTTACAATTCCCATCACAATTCCTCTTTTCATATAATCAAGTTTTCGACTGCCATACTTTGTTGCTCCAAAATCTTTTTATGCCGGTCTGATAAGCGTGCATTTTGTACCATATTCTCAATATAGGTTGTCTGATTCAAACGATCCAACTCCTTGGCCATCTTCCACGTAGGAGCGACTTGTCGTCCAAGCCAATTCAAGGTTCGTTCGATAGTATAAGGTTTCGGCTCAGAGGTTAATTGGATTTCCTTGCGATTCCGTCCAATAAAGCGACCCCATTGTTCATTCAAGGGCCAGTTGGTTCGCCGTTTTCCTTCCACCTTATCCGCAAATCGCAAATACCGGTTGATAATGGAAAACGTGGTACTCTCAATGCTTCGGCCTTTTAGCAAATCTTGAATCGCATAATAAGCACGATCATTTTTCAACCGAATCTCAAAGCGGTTCTTCGTTTCCGTCTGGTCTAAAGGAATTCCAAGCTTGATATATTGCTCATAATCTTTTTCGTACAAACAAAAATAAACCTCGCTTTTGAGGCTACCGATATATAAGGTATTACCCATGCCATCCTTTTCATCAGGTTTCAAAAGCTCCCCGGAACGATAGCTTTTAAAGGTACGGAACAAGGAAATACATTCCTCCTGCTGACATTTTTTCGTTAGTTCCGGAATATCCAATAGTCCAACCCGGTCATTGATTGCTAAGTCCAGCCGTTTCATCACGCCACCGGCTTTCAAACAATCCTCGAAAAAGTCGTACCAGCTACGCTTTTGAGCAAGTAAAAAAGTTTCAAACTGCCGGCAACCTCGCCCTTTTAATTCCAAAAGAACACCCTTATCTTCTTCATGAGACAACATCACCACAATATCGCCCATGACGTATTGTTCTTGATAAGAGTAAAAGGCGTAATCTTCATGGAGCATATAGTCAAACTTTAAATGGAGAATCTCTTGGATAATCTTTCGCACGTCCGTTGTGGGAAACCGAATCCTTACATAATCAAATAGTAACGTCAAAGGCAAATCAGGATTGAAGCTTTCCAATTGGTCAAAAATTTTCCTCATGATTTTTGTAGATGCAGTTACGCCACCGTTTTCTATCTGGTTTAAGTACGGGCGACTAAGTCCACAGGCGGTAGCCAATTTATTTTGTGAAACGCCATATTCGTTGCGTCGGTCTTTTAGTAACCGATAATCTAAATTCCGTTGTGCCAAGTTCTCACCTCCAAATTCAAGATGTTAACTTTTTTAAATGAGTTAACACTTATACAAGTTGCTTAATATCCTTGCTACAATAACTATTATTAATCGTTGCTTGCTTGTTTTTTGTGTTTTTGTACCCCCCTGTTAGATACGGGGGGTGAGACATCATGGCCGGCTAGCGCCGACCATGAACAGGCACAGCACCACGGAGGATTTCTGCTTCGCAAATCCCCCGCGGTCAGCGCCTATCAGTGGTTTATTTGGCGGTTACTCCTCGGCAATGCCCCCAATTTCCAACTCTGCCTTTATCTCAAACAAGTCTTGACGGATATTCGGTTCTTTTGCAAGATCCGCAATCCGTTCCAATTCACTGATGACTTGATTCAGCTCAATTCGAGCATCGGTTTCCTCGTCCATTACATATGAATCACCAGGGACTTTCACCCCATTTTTGCAAATATCAAAATTGAGCCGGCGTAATTCTTCTTCTAGTTCTGAATCTGACTGAATCTTACCAATCACCCAGTAGATTTCCCCAATCAACTCATCATAAATCATGCTTCACCACCTCCTTTAGTCTTCTGGCAATATCAAAAATGACCGGAACTGTCACAGAGTTTCCGGCCTGTTTATACAATTGACTATCTGAGTTGACTCGAGATGCACGGTCAAAGACCCAATCCGGAAAGCCCTGAAGCCGCCAGCACTCTCTTGGCGTAAGTTTCCGAATTTGATACTGATCCGTGACGATTGCTTGTTGATCTCCTGTTAATAAAGTATGAACACTTTGTTTCCCCAGACGACCTCGGCGACTTGTGGAATTAGGAAAAGCCAGGTTTACACTGTCCCCTGGCTTCACCTCTTGGTATTCTGTTTTATTTTTTCGAATCATAATCTTCGTTCCACCTTGTTTCGTTGATAAGGTGGGGGCTGTTCCAGTTACTTCATAAACGCGATTGCCTTGTTCAAAATTTCCCGGCAACATCCCCGCCACCGATATGCCTTCATTTGCTGGTAACGCAATTTTGCTTCCTTCATCGCCTGTTAAGGTTGGGGCAACACCATCTGAACCATAAACTTGTCCACCCATTCCGCGATTGGATGGATTGATATTTACCAAGTTTCGGATGTTTTGATCAGATGTTGTAGACGATCCAATGATAGGAAATACTTGTTCGGTACATGCGTCTCGAGAATGTCCGATAAGGAAGACCCGCTCGCGGCTTTGGGGAACGTAGGCCTTTGAGTTAAGCACTTGCCATTCCACATCATACCCCAATCCATCCAACGTTCGGAGGATCGTCTCGAACGTAGCCCCTCCTTTGTGATTGAGCAATCCCCGGACGTTCTCAAGGAATAAAAGCTTAGGTCGGAGAAGAGCGGCGAACCGAGCGATTTCAAAGAAGAGAGTACCTCGAGTATCGGAAAATCCTTGCCGCTTTCCCGCAATTGAAAAAGCTTGGCACGGAAAGCCGCCGCAAAGGATGTCAACTGGTCCGAGTAATCGAACAAACTCGTCTGATACACTTGTAATGTCATGCATTTCCACCTCCTTCCTTGTATCATGGATTGCCTTATAACTCCGCCGGGCAAATTCATCAATCTCACAAAAGCCGATACACTGATGGCCTGCTTGTTCCATGCCTAAGCGAAAGCCACCAATACCGGCAAATAAATCTAGAAAATTCATAACTCACCTCATTCATTCCATAGAAAAAAGCCAAGAACATTTTGCTCTTGGCTTTGAACTGTTCTATTCTTTTTTAGCGATTGAAAAAATTACTGCAATCGCTTATCTAACTGCTCCATTTTTTGCTTTCGTACACCAGGTGTCTCTCGAAAAATATGACCGAAAAATTTCCGAACATCCTTCCGACTAGCAATTTCATTTTTATAACAATAGAAACAAAAATCTTCTGCTGAATCTTGTATGATTGGCAAGTCTGCTTCATCCGTAGAAACACAATAATCTTCTTGTTCGACAATTTTGCGAATGTCAAAATCATTGCTACAAATGATTTGCGCACTAATCATCATACAAGCAGCTAGAGTTGCAATTTCACCTAAATCTGTTGTTGATTTAACTCGTTCACCTGCTTCAATAGCAGTTAAGCGCATTTGACTAAAAGCATCTTTTACATCTGATAATCGCTCTTGATAAATATCAAATTCTAATTCCGAAAGAATTATTCTTGGTTCAAATAATTTCCATCGACCTGTTGATAGAAAAGTTTCAATTTTGCTTTTTATACTAGGCAAAATGAGTTCATTCAAAACTTCTTGATGAATATAAATTTCGCCATATAACTGATCCATCCATTCAAAAACATCTGCTTTCTGAAATTCTGCGGCGAACATTAGCATATTTGAATCGATGAAAACTTTATTTGTTCGATTAGTCATCAGGGTCCCAATTATCGACAATTTCTTGTCGTTTTTTCCAATATTGTTCTGCTTTCTTTGCGTCAACATGTTTAACCAAATTCGCCGCTGTTTCTAAAGTAAGCTCTTGTTTATTAACTTTCTCATCTACTTCTTGTAAAAAAGCATGAAATTGTACAAAGCTATCTGCTTTATCTAAAACACTAGGAACCAAATCAATCCGTTCTCTTACCTGAATCCATTCAGCTTCTTCTCGTGATTTTAAGTCTGAAGATAATTTATACCCCAACTCAACCAGCCTTCTAGTAACCGCTTGATAAGGCATAGAAGAAAGATCGGCAATTTTAAAAACTAAGCGTTCATCATCTTTTTTAAAATTATTCTTAATATTTTTCAATAGATTACTAGGCAACATTACGACTGCTGCAAAATGATCCGCAGCTCGTTCTTGATCAATTTGCTTTTCGCCTATTGCAATTTCACCCGATTCAAACTGCAAGTGCCATAACTCATGGGCCGCACTATAATAACGGACTCTAAGGGGTTGATTTGTGTTAATTGCGATAATATGCCTTCCATTTAAATGAAGAGCTGCTCCAAAATAACTAGGATCGTCAACACTTTGATATACAAGATAGGCGCGATCTGCCAATATTTGCTCAATATCCCCACCTAAAAAAATCTCTCCACCAACGTTATCCGCTAAAAACTTTACTGCATAAGCTTCTGCTATAGTTTCAGATAAATCCTTCAATTGCGCATCCATCTATTCAAAACACCTACTTTGCTAATAACTGGACAAAATGCTCTGAATCTAATAACAATTGATCCAAGGCGCGTTGCCCATTTTCATTAGATATTTTCCCTCTTAACGAATAAACCAGTTGAGTACAAGTCTTTTGGTCTGAACTAGCCAGTTCAGCAATAGAAAGACCTGTGATTTCTGAAATTTTAATAATATGAGTAGTTTGAAGTTTTCGAGTACCGTTGAAAATTTGACTAATTAAGGATTTAGCCACTCCCATTTGATCGGCTAACCACGCTTGTGAATAATCGTTCTTATCTAACCAATTTTTGACATTCATAATTGTATTCTTATCGCTTCTCATGATATTCACCACCCCTTCATCCTCAGTATAGCACTTTTTGTGAACATTCACAAAAAAACGAATCTCTATTGTGAACGATACTGGTGTCATTTTTTAGCTTAAGGCCCTTTTACTTTACAAATAACTCGTAAAAAATTCACTTCCCTTTACTTTTCGAAAGTAGATTTTGTTGAATAATCTTCTGGATACTCTCTAGAAAGTTATACCCTTTTGGAACTAATGGCGTGTAAAACTCACTAATCACACTCCCACCTGTATCCACATACCCTCGCCCTTTGATTCGTTTCATAAAGAAATTTTTTTCAACCTCACCAAACATCATGGAATACCCAAGCTCGCTCATGCGACCTAAAGCCACACGAAAATTAAACTGATCGCGAATCCCATCTCCTAAATATTTCGCATCCGGTCTTTGACACGCCAGAATCAAAAAGAAACCAGACTGACGACCTAACATCACAATTTGTTTGAGCTTGTTCAAAATTACTGCACTTTCTTTCGTCGTTAACATTTCCATATATGCGACATATTCGTCAAAGATTAAAAAGTTGGGCGGAAGACCAAGATAGGCATAATTCTCTCCTGTTTTGTAGTTTGGCATTTCTTTCATCGCCTTACTACGAGCCATCATGCGTTCATAGAAATCCTCCACACACACCGAAATCTCCTCCTTTTGAGAATACACGTGGGGCATCACTGTTGCCAAATCTGCCAGGTCCGCATTCTTTGGATCAAGGACAAATAGTTCGGCATCAGATTTTAGTAGCGCCTGAATAATCGTGAGTAAGAAATAGGTCTTGCCTCCACCAGTGCCGCCAGCGATTAACATATGCGGCAAGGAATCATAGGCCCACACTTGATTTTTCATCAATCGTAAAGTACCATTTTCTGCCACCACCTCCTCAATCCCAATCCGATTGGCAATCATATCATAAAGCAAGGTATATTCCACATAAGAATCTTTGAGTTCCTTTTCCACTAGTTCACAGTACAGCCCGCTTTCCAATTTCTTTTCCAACTTCAAGAGCTGATCTTGATATTTACCAAGTGAAATTTGAACACGAATGGAAAGTAACCCACCCTTCATCCGATAATAAATTTTGGGGAAATAGCTGATGGTCTCTTTGGTTCGATTATTATTGAGGTCTTTGAAAAAGCCCTCGCTTTGAGTCTGTTTTACTTCATACCAATGGTTTTCTAGAATCATTCGGGCTAGCTTCTGCCTGTGCCACAAACTCCGCCAATGATCGTGAAAAAAGTGAATGTAAAGCAAGAACATGCTTCCTGAAAGTGCTAGACTTCCCAGTAGACGGACTAAGCCCTTCATAGACCAAGCAATTTCAGCTGTGGAAAGGGATAGACTAGAAAAATCTAGCCACCTAAGCTCTTGAAAATAAAAGATGACCATCCAACCAATGAATACAGTGATTAGCCAGCCAAGAACAAAGTGATAAACCAAGTACTGATCTCCTGCTCGTATGCGATGTCCTTTGTATTGCACGTCTCTTTTCACCTCCAATCGAAAGAAGGCCCAATGTGATTTATTGGGCCAAATTCAATGATCATCCCTAATCTTTTGCCACAACAGGAAGTTGCTTGGTTTCTACTAGTTGCTTTAAAAAGTTTTCAATGGCATCCGGCATCTCAACGCCAAGGTCTTCCAAGACGGATTCAGCTTCCCAACATAGGCTTTCATTTACTTCCACAATCATAAAGAATGACTCTTCTTCTCCTAACCAATCCAGTACATCAAAGTCTTCTTCGCTATCGGTATCTTCCACCAATATACCTTGATGCATGATGAGAAACATTTTTTCATCCACTGTCAGAGCTTCATTAACTTGTTTACTAGTCAGTTCTCCTTTACCATATTGATCGAGACAATCTAAAATATGCTCAACATTTATTTCCATCGTTCTCACCTATTTCTTCCCTTCATTTTGATTGTTAGGATTTCCTTGATTTTGCGGGCGTTTTAGCACCAAATCATCCGCTTTGATGAACCAATTGACGGTAGTTCCTTCTCGGAAAACATAATTGGCGACGGTATCCACAATCGGATTGACCAATTCGACTTCGGCATCATAGGCAAACTCGCGCAAGGGCACATTGGCCGGGATACTAACTTGAATCATTCGGCCTTGTGCTGAGGATTTCAAATTATAGGTCCGTTCTTTCACCTCGTTACTAACCGTTCCATCTTCATTTTGTTTCCGTACTTCCCGGCGTAATGCGGAAAAACGCAACTTGCCAAACGTTAATCCTGAATCTACGACAATACCTTCTGTTAATCTCATCTTTTTTCCTCCTATGCTTTCACTAAATCATCGACATACAACACATAATCCGTAAAACCACGGTTCTCAATCTCATACCCTTTGGCAACTAAGTGAGGATTCACGGCTTTTAGTGGTTGGTCTTGATCAAAATCCTTTTCACCAGCTTCCGCAGCTACCACCACTTCAATATCATCTGCCCGTTGTTTACTGGAATACAAATGATAACCACGACCAATTACTGTAGTATTCCGCCCATATCCTTCTGTTAAAACTTCGCCTTCGCCGGCATAGCTTATCTTTCCAAAGGTTTCGGCCATATCTGGCACAACAAATTTCAATTCCATCTTCTTTTCCTCTTTTCATTGTTAGTTTTGGATACAAAAATAGCGCGACTACTTTTTTAGGAGGCGGTCGCGCACGTTGGTTCTTAGGATTTACTTGTTTCATCTCATCACCTTAGTTCCGGCGATTCCAGAAATAATACCCAGCCGTCGCAAAGATCAAGGTAAAGCCAATGAATAGTAGCACGTTGGAATGCTCTTCACCCGTTTGAGGGAACGTCTTCACTGTGGGACTAGATTCCGGAGTGTCACTTGAAACAGTTGGTGTTTCTGGCTGTTCTGGTGTACTAGATGTTGTCGGAGCTTCTTTTGGCGTTAAAGTTTGGGATTTTTCTTTCAAATCTTCATTGTGTTTTCCATTGATGGTTCCATCTTTATCATAATTGATTTCCGCAAAAGTAAATTTAGTTCCTTCTGGATAGTTGCTGGTATCGACTTTTTCTGCAAGCACGGTTTTGGTGAATTCTTTGTCGTTGACTTCATACTCAATCTTGCCAGATTTCCAAATTTCTTTGTTCGTACCATCTGGTAATAACGCATAGAGAATAGTTTCGAAAGCTTCTTTTGAGCCATCCAGTACCTCATGGGTAATGGAAACATCATCAAACATATCTACCACATCACCATGAGTGAACGTCTGAGAACCGTCCTCTAGATGGGCTTTTGTTTGAATAGAAACATGCCGTTCAATCTCACTCTTGACAGTTTGCGCTTGATTGTTCAAGCTAGCATCTTTTGCGATTGGTTCATCGCCTGCTTCATAGGCTTCCTTGTTTTCATACACATAATTGAACAAGACAATCGTTTTATCTAAGACTTGTTCAGCCGTTAATTCATGCAGAATTTCCCAGGTTCCCGTTTCCTCTTTGTTCGCCATTGTTGCGGTTGTTTCCGCAATCACGACTGGTTTCGCTTGTTCATCTTTTTCTTGGGTAACTTTTGTGGCTTCCACATCAATTGCTTGAGCTACCACATACCAGTCGTCTTTGATTTCATGCAAGTTATAACTCAATTTATCGAGTAATTCAGTAGATTCCATGCTAGTTAATTCTTTGTTTCCGTCTTTCCAAGTCGCAAGGGAAGTTAAGCTGTCTTCTTCCGCTGGCAAATCATAGAGCATCAAGCGATTCAGACTAACAGAGAATTTCGTATTGGTTAGCTTCTCATAAGGTACTTTCACTGTTTTAATCGGCTGCTTTTGTCCTTTTTCGGTAATGGTAAAGACATATTCGCTCTTAGCATAGTCTTCTTTGTTTTCCTTGAAAGTAGAACGAATTTCTAGTGGTGTAATCTTTTGGAATCCTTCTGGTGCTTCTACTTCCTCTAGCAAATAATCCCCATAAGGCAGATTTTCAAATTTTCCATAACCATCGAACCCCAGTTGTTCATTGGGAGCTGTGGTGGCCTCATCTTTAGCACCGGTAATTTCATTGGTTCCTTCTAACGGCGTCACTTTAAAAGTTAAGTCATTGAACCCAGTTTCGGCAGTTCCCGTCGCCGATCCGGCAAATTTGAAGAAATCAAACCCGAAACGAATTACTTGTTCTTTCGCTGTAACATCCTGAGTAATTACAGCATTTTTTTCGTCATCATCAACTTTTTTGATGGAAACAGGATATTTTGTTTCATCCAAGGTATAGCCTTCTGGTGCTTTGGTTTCTTGCCAGTAATACTCATTGATGGCTAAATGCTTCACGGCCACTTGATTCTTTTCGTCTAAAGCTAAAGTCACCGTTTCATCAGAAGCTTTAGTCCCCTTCACTAATTCTGGCTTAAAAGCATCATCCCATTTGACAGCTTTTTCATCCTCAGCAGCAAACAAGGTGTATTCCGCACCAGTAAATTCGGCTTTTCCTTGTGTTGTCTCACCAGTCTCTTTGTCTTCTTTTGTCAAAGTGGTTTCGCCAGTGATTTCTTGGTTTTGACCTTTTACATTTCTAGTAACCAGTGCCACGGTTTGGTTGGCGTATTTCAACTCGACTTTCACGGGTTTAAAGGTATTCACGAAGCCATTACTCGCTTTGGTTTCGGTCACATAATACGTTCCTAATTCCAACGCATTGGCGATCTCTTTTGGTGTTTCTGCATGACCTTTTTCGTCAGTCGTGATTTCTTTAACGATTTCACCAGTTGGGCTATCTTTACGAATGGAAAAGGTGTTTCCAGCTAAGGAATAATTTCCATTCCAAAGATTTGCGCCTGATTCAGCTCCTGTTTTATCCAGAATAATTTGTCCTTTTACCCGAGTATTTTTTGAAGTCACAGAAATGGTCTCACCAGCTTTAATCATTGCGGTCATGGGAGTGGGATCAATCGTATAAAGAGCCGGTACCGATTTTTCAGTAATGGTTACTTTCGTGCCATGGGGAATCCCATCCAATGTCGCTACTCCGTCTTTATCCGTTGTGACATCTTTTTCCGGTAAAGCTTTTCCAAAATTCAAATGGAAAACCGTTCCCGGTACCACGTCGCCAGATTCCTTATCAACTTTCTTGATTTTTAAAGAACCTTCTGTTTCCACATCAATTTTGATTGTGTAGGTATTGGGCTTATCAATCGCCCCCGCCATCAAGGTCTGTTGGCCCGCTTTTTTGTAAGCCACAGGCGTTCCGGTACCGGCGGATTTCTTTAGCGTTAACACACCGCTCTCTTTTGAATTGGCATTTGGGGTAATCACTAATTGATTGCCATTCACCCGATAATCAATGTTGGCGGTATTTTCGACAACCTCATCAAACTCCGATAAATTCAAGCCATTCGTATCGGTCACAGTTGCCGATTGACCTAACACAGTTTTCACCGTGGAGTTATGGAAGCTTGGTTTCTTCTGATAGTCGGCGATTGCTTGATTAATTTTTGCTTCAATGGCGGCGATATTTACGGCACTGCCATCGGAACGTTTGATGGAGTGAAGCGTGTAGCCATTGACTTCTTGCCAGATCATCTTCTGAGCCACAATATGGGTATCCACATCCGTGCCGGCATTCTTCCACAATACAGAAACTAGTTTTGCTTTTTCCGGCATAGATGGTAATGGATTCTTCTCATATCCAGGAGTGTACTCATTGTAAATCGGCACCCCTGGCTCAATACAGAAAATATCTTGTTTCACACCATTGTAGACAGCATAGTGCGGAACGGTGACTTCTGACATAGGACGGCCGTCACTAAAAGTGCCTTCAACAGCATATTGATGTGCTAAATCCAGTTCAACCGTCACCGTTTGTGGATGGGTGATTTTCTCGGCAAAAGCAATCATTGGACTAATTGATCCCCCAAGTGTTTGACCTAATAAAGCTAACGCCGCAAACAAGCGCCAATTCTTAAATCTTGGCTTTTTCATAAAATAAATCTCCTTTCGTTTTTGGGTAATAAAAAAGACGTTCAAATTTTTAGTTTTGAACGTCTGATTTAGAGTGCTACTATTTAGTTTTCTTTGTTTTAGATAAGTTGTTTCTCTGTTTATAGATTTTGATTCTTCGATAATCAAACCCTATCTCTGCCATTAATTCCTCCCAATTTTTATTTGTTCTTTTCATTATTGTATCAACTGACGGCAGCCTCGGTGATTGAACGAGTTTCCGAAATTTCGTCATTGATAAATCATCCTGTAGTTTTAATCGGATTATTTCATTTTTTAATTCTAACATCAGTTCGAAATCAGTAAATCGAGGACTATCATTTTTTTCTTTAAAAAGTGGACGTATATCTCCTAGTCTCTTTTTAACAGTACTAAGTGAAGGGATATCCTTCCCTACCGATTTTTGTTCGTACATTCGTTGGGAGATTATCTTCTCACACTTAATAAAGGATTCTACTATTTCCAATAATTCTTGTTCTGACATTCTAGCCCATTTCCCATAACCAGTATTTTCTCGTCCTATACTAATCAACAAATTCTCCCATGATCCATATTTTTTATTAATAAACCACATACTTGGTGCCGAATTTGGATTTTCTGATAGTTTCTTCTGGTATTGACGACTAGATTTAATTCCATGTTTTTCGATGAATTCATTAATTGTTAAAATCAGTTTTAAATCACTTTGATTTTTCCAAATGATACGTCCATCATTTTGCTTCACGATAAAAACTCCTAATAATTATTTAGATAGAAGCCTATCACATCAACTTTTTAGTAGAAAAGTACATGTTTTGTCTTTTTTGCTAGTAGCTGACCCTTTGAGAAACTTGGGTTCAAAAGTTGCTAAATTCGGTAAATGTTTTGGTATTTTTCGTATTATATTTGTCGTCAAGCTGACTACTAAATTTTGCCCTATTTTGACGACACTGATAGTCAATGTCGGACAATCTAGGACAATTTAGGGGAATATGGGTGAAAAATGAACCAAAACAGCCAAAAATGGCTTAAAACTGTGATAGAGAAAAAAGAAAAAGCCCTTGATATACAAGGACTTTTCACAGATTTCAGATTTCCAAGGAAGTTTTCCGTGTTTATCTTCTGATTTCTTTGATACGAGCTGCTTTTCCGTGTAATGCACGTAGGTAGTAAAGTTTTGCACGACGCACTTTACCGTAACGGACTACTTCGATTTTCGCAACACGTGGAGTGTGTAGTGGATAAGTACGTTCCACACCAACACCATTAGAGATTTTACGTACAGTGTAAGTTTCGCTGATACCAGCTCCACGACGTTTGATTACAACGCCTTCGAATAACTGAATACGTTCGCGAGTTCCTTCGACAACTTTCGCGTGAACGCGAACAGTGTCCCCAGGGCGGAATGCTGGGATGTCAGTACGTAATTGTTCTTGAGTTAGTTCTTGAATCAATGGATTCATTTTTATCATTCTCCTTATTCCAAACATTCTTAGGACGGCTGTCCCAGCGGAATATCGTATAATAGATGAGCTTTACACTCACCTGAATATTCTAACAGAGGAAGAACTATCTGTAAAGATAAAATTCTTGTCAGAAACGGCTTATTTTAACTTGCGGCGAGTCTTGATAAATTTATCAGCGGCCAAATCAAATGACTCCTCACTAACATCCATGTCTAACTTGCGCGTAAGGAGTTCCGTTTTTGTAACATTCACCAAGTAACTGCTGCCGCTTTCTTTCACTAAATAGTATTTAGTCGCATCGCGCCAATGATCTTCTACTTCATGTATTCCCGGAAGCAACAAGAAATCGACAACTTTTTCCTTCTTCGTCAGCTTCTTTTGGCGATATAATTCACGAATAGATTGAGCATTCGGATAATTTTCTAAAACTACCTGATCTTCTCGTAAGGCATTTCCCTTTGGCATTGGATAGTTTTCTAAATCAATTGGTTGCTTCATCACATGATTCGCAGCGGGTTCTTCCTCGCTAACTAAATAATCAATGCTCACGTTAAAAAGCTGTGCGAGGCTTTTTAAATTTTCAATATCTGGAATACCACGATTGGTTTCCCATTTTGCGATGGCCTGTCGCGATACCGCTAATTTCTCAGCCAGTGCTTTTTGCGATAAATTTTGTTCGGCTCTCAATTTTCGAATTTTTTCTCCACTAAGCATCTTCTTTCCTCCGTCTCGTTTTCTGATTCCATCATACAATTAATTCCATGATCTAGGGAAGAAACACTTTGTAGCAGCCAGGTTACGTAGCGTAACATACTCCTTTTCTTAGTAAAAACACTACCTTGTTGAAGCCACAAAAAAAAGGAAGCCCCAGTTAAGGACCTCCTACAGTTTATTTTTCTTCTTGTTTGATCTCCGCTAGAAATTTTTCCATTTCTGGTGTCAGATCCAATTTTTCCAGCATATCCGGTCGACGTAAATATGTCCGTCGTAAAGATTCCTTCAATTGCCATTCTTCGATCAAACGGTGATTGCCGTTCATCAAAACCTCCGGTACACCCATCCCCTCAAATTCTGCGGGTCTTGTGTACTGCGGATGTTCCAACAATCCCGTAGAATGGGAATCGGTTTTAGCTGATGTTTGGTTTCCTAATACATCTGGCAATAGACGAACCGTCGCATCAATCATGACCATCGCGCCAAGTTCTCCGCCAGTCAAGACATAATCACCTAGGGATACTTCATCCGTCACTAATGAACGAATTCGTTCATCGTAGCCCTCGTAATGTCCGCAGATGAAGACTAGCTGTTCTTCTTGCGAGAATTCTTCCGCCATCTTTTGATTGAAAGGTTTCCCCGCTGGATCAAGCAGGATTACGCGTTTTTTTTGATCATTGGTTTCTGCTTCGATGGCCTTCAGATTATCGTAGATCGGCTGAACTTTCAGCAGCATCCCTGCCCCACCGCCATAAGGATAATCATCCACTTGTTTATGCTTATTATCAGAGTATTGGCGAAAATCATGGAGATTGATTTCCAGTAAATCCTTCTCAACGGCTTTTCCGATAATCGATTCACCTAAGGGCTCCTCGATCATTCTAGGAAAAAGCGTCAATACATCAATTCGCATCGTCCAACAACCCTTCCGGAATTTCAACATGAACGATACCTTCTGTTAAATCGATATCCTTAACGACAGATTCGATGTAAGGAATCAACGCATCCTTTTGACCTTTGCGTTTCACGACCCAGACATCATTAGCTCCCGGAGATAAAATCTCGGTGATTTTCCCTATTTCTTTATCGTCTTCATCAACAACTGTCAAACCGATGATCTCATGGTAATAATACTCGTGCTCATCTAATTCACCCATTTGTTTTTCCGAAATCTTCAGGATGCCATCGCGAAAAGGCTCAACCTGATTAATATTCGGATAACCTTCAAAGCTCAACAAATCAAAATTTTTATGTCTGCGGTAACTTGCGATCGTCAAAGGCAGCGTCTCTTGATTCTCACGAAATAAGAAAAGCTGCTCTCCAACTCGATAACGTTCTTCAGTGAAATCAGTACTTGAAATGACACGAACTTCCCCGCGAATTCCGTGGGTATTAACGATCTTTCCGACTTTATAATAATTCGTCACGTATTTTCCTCTTTCTGCTTAAGCTATTTTGCCATTGAAACAGCCATTTTTAAACTGCTCATTGAATCGGCATTCATAATTGTATAAACGGTTTGATTGTTCTGCCAAACCACACTATTTGATTGATAATCCCCAGGTGCTACTCGTAAAGAAATTTGTCCAGCATCATGAGGGACCGGCAAGAACGCTCCTTCTAGGTATTCAACCGTTTGTTTCGCTAATGGAACGGGATCTTCTTGCTCAAGATTGTTTGCTCGCACAGCCAGACTCCAGTTGCCTTCTTTCCATGTGATGAAACTTGAACCCGCACCGGCATTGCGATAGCCAGTGATCGAATGTCCTAGATCCACCTGCTGCCCATTCGGGTCATAGGTTTGCCCAACTTCATTCTGAGCGGTTTCTTTTGAATCAAAAGACTTCCGTTGAAATTGTGCAACAGAAGTTTGACCATCTAAAGCTGGGTCATTGAACGGTGTATCTTCGTTTACCACATAGTAATTGACCGTCAATGTTCCCTGTTCTTCAGAAGCCTTGATCCCAATTTGTTTTCCTCCACTGATAGTGGCCGGATCCGGAAACTTATCGTTTGGATAGTTGGCTTGCAATTCCTCCATTGCCGACATTGCATGATTGCCGTGGGATGAATTTGTTTTTGATGAACTTGTTTGTGTCTTAGAGTTTGATGCAGTATCCGAATTTGTACTTGAACGACTAGTTGAGCTATTTTTTTTCGACGTTGACGTGCTGGTTTTCTCAGTTGCGGCCGCTGTCGATTTCGTAGTGCTATCTTTTGAATCATTATTTCCAGAGTTACAGGCTGAAAGGACAAACAACACGCTAAACAACAACAAATATTTTTTCATGATGGAACACCTCCACCTTCAGTTTACCGTATTTTTAACGAAAAAACACTCGAATCAAACCGACTCGAGTGTTCTCACTTTATTTACCATCCACGATGTTAAGACGAACTTTTTTCGGTCCATTTGTCCGAACACTATACACGATCGTGCGGATCGCTTTCGCTACCCGGCCTTGTTTTCCGATGATTCTGCCGATATCTTCAGGAGCAACCGTTAAGTTGTACTCGAAGAAATCTTTAGACTCCTCAATCTCTAACTTCACTTCATCAGGCTTTGTCACCAAAGGGGTAACAATCGTCAACACAAGGTTAGTTAAATCTTGCATAATTGATCACCTTATTTCTTAGCGAATTTAGCGTCGTGGTGTTTTTGCATGATGCCTTCTTTAGAAAGGATGTTACGAACTGTATCAGAAGGTTGTGCACCTTTTTGTAACCAGTTTAAAACATCTTCTTCTTTTAATACTACTTCTGCTGGGTTTTTCAAAGGATTGTAAGTACCCACAGTTTCGATAAAACGTCCATCACGAGGAGAACGAGAATCAGCAACAACGATACGGTAGAAAGGTTTCTTTTTAGAACCCATACGTTTCAAGCGAATTTTAACTGCCATTGTATAACTACACCTCCATATAATTAATCACAAGATGTAGTCTAACACGCTTTTGGTTAGCTGTAAAGAGTTTTTTCTTTACAGCTCAATTTTTCTGTCAAAGCATATCTTTTGCACCTTTTACTTATTTTTTGTAAGATGTATTCATAAGATAACGAAAGTAATATAACTGAATCGGAGGAATTATGATGACAAAAACAATTGGTATTTTAGTAGGAAGTCTGCGTAAAGATTCTTACAACAAAATTGTAGCTAAACAATTTGCAGAATTACTACCTGAAGGATTTGACGCAAAATTTATTAAAATTGATGATCTCCCATTTTATAATGAGGATCTTGAAGTGGAAGGTTCTGTACCTGAAGCTTGGACACGTTTCCGTAAAGACATCAGCGAAGTCGACGGTTTGTACTTTGTTACACCTGAATACAACCGTTCAATCCCAGCAGCCTTAAAAAATGCGTTAGATGTCGGCTCTCGTCCAATGGGCAGCAGCGTTTGGGGCGGCAAGCCTGGTTTAGTAGTTACTGTCTCTCCTGGTGGTCCTGGTGGATTCGGTGCTAACCACATCTTACGTCAATCACTAGTATTCTTAGACGTTCCTACTTTGCAACAACCTGAAGCTTATATTGGCGGTATTATGAATTTAGTCGACAATGATGGTCACATCGCTGATGGCACAGTAGACTTCTTCAAGTTGATTACTGACAAATATATCGAATTCTTCAATAAATTAACCAAATAGTTTTAAAAGATAAACTGTAGGCATGTCCATTCATTTTGGACAGTCTGCAGTTTTTTTATTTACTTCATTTCCCTAAATCTACCTGCTATACTTAATTAAGATACTAGATTGGAGGAAATTATTTGACTGTCAACATTAGACTTGAAGAAGAAAAAGATCATCGCATCGTTGAAGAAATCACTCGAGATGCCTTTTGGAATTTATATTTACCCGGAGCCGAGGAGCACTATCTGGCACACACACTTCGTAAACATCCCGATTTCATACCAGAACTTACATTTGTGATTGAACTGAATGGAAAAGTTATTGGCAGTATCTTCTATAGTAAAGCGAAAATAGTTGCTGCCGATGGGACAGAATATCCGGTGATTTCGTTTGGTCCTGTAAGTATCGCTCCAGAATATCATCGTCAAGGCTACGGGAGACAACTAATCGAATACTCCATCACTGAAGCAAAACGCTTGGGCTATGATGCCATCGTAATCGGCGGCTTTCCCTATCATTACCACACCTATGGCTTCATTGGAACAAAGAAGTACAATATCTCTATGCCAGACGGAAAATTTTATACGGGAATCATGGCGCTGCCGCTAAAAGCCGGTGCACTTGATAACGTTAGCGGAAAGATTATCTTTTCTCCAGGTATGTATCCAGATCCTGATGGTCTAGAAGCCTTTGATCAGACTTTTCCAGAAAAAGAGAAGAAAGTCCTGCCCTGTCAAGCAAAGTTTGAAGCTGCGGCCAGCGAGCTTGATGAAAATGAGTATTAAAAAAAGCCAGATACTGGCTTTTTTATTTTTTCAAGTGAATCTGTGCAAATTGACCAAACTGTTCTGTTTCCAGCAATTGAAATTTCTGTTGATTTGTCTGTGGTAAAAATAGCGGTACGCCCTCACCTATTAATATTGGTACAATTTGAATCCACCACTCATCGATCAGACCTGCCTCTATAACTGGTCGTAACAATGCACCACCACCAACAACCCAGACGGTTTTATCAGAAGGCAGCTTTTCAATAAATTCCACTGGATCACCATTGACCACCTGCATATTTTCATCGACTTCGATCGCCGAATGACTAAATATGAAATTCTCTTTCTCAGGATAAATGATTTCTAGCTCCGCATCCCGTTTCACGGCATCATATGTCCGACGCCCCATTATCGTGTAATCAATTGTTTGATAAAATGTGTCATAAGGGACAAGTTCCCCTCCTTCTTGCTGATACAACCAATCCAAACGATCCGCTTTATCTGCCAAATACCCATCCAAACTAATCGCTCCGTAAAAGACTGCTCTTGCCATCAAATCCCCCTCTTTCTGTTCTATGATTCTATCAATCATGGCCAGCTTTACCAACATATTTGCACAAAAAAGCCTCCTACTTTGAAAATAGGAAGCTCGTCTTATTATAAGTTGATATCCATTTTGTAAGTCAATTTCGACAATCCGATGCTGTCTTTAACCAATTGACCAATATATTTCAACGCTTTTGCTTTCATGTCATCCACGATTTCATGATTGCGTTTGGTCAAATATTCCGTCAATGCATCGCCTTGCAAAGCCTTAGCCTTTTCGTCCGTTTCATTAACTAAGCGGATCAGGTTTTCACGACAATCCTTGACAAAATCAACATCCGATTCGATTAGCTCACTATAATGCCCTTCTACTAGTGCGGTGATCGTACGATACATCCAGTACCCATCTTCCAAGTTCCAATCCAATGACGTATCATTGAAACTTGGATCAGAATCTGTCGCATTCCCATAAAATGGCAGATGTGGATTAAAAGCCGGTACTCCTAGGCAGACCCACATAATAGTCGAAAGTTCTTCCGGCACATGATTACGGACTTGCATAATATGAGAATCCTGAGTCCGATTTAATGCGATTGGACGATACAAATGTCTTTCACGTTCTGTTCCTTTACCATAAGGATCGTAGACTGTTTCATTATAATGTGATCCTAAAATATAGACCACATCTTCTAGACTGATTTTCCGGCTGGCTTTACGTAAAAATGGCAAATCTGAAGAAACCGGACTTTGATCACTCTCAGGATTCAAATAGCGTTGGCCAAACCAAACGCGCGGCGTGTTGTAATAACGATCCTTTTCTGTGTCCGTTCCGAAAATATGACGGAAATTGAAGCCTTCATGATCCGGATTCAAATGATGTTTTTCGACAAATTCTTGAATGCCCTCTGACCACATGAAGTTTTCCGAGTCATTAAAATCAATTTCTTCTTGAGCGACTTGATTAGCAATAACAGCATAATGGTCCGCTGGAATTCGTTGCGCAACCCAATGATGACCAGTCACGATCTCCATGTACCAAACGTCATCCTTATCACTAAAAACGACTCCGTTGCCTTCTGGTGAACCATATTTCCGAATGATCTCACCCAAATATTCCACCCCATGACGCGCCGAGTTAATATAAGGCAATACAGCCACGACCATTGAGTCCTCTGCAATCCCGTTTTTCACTAATGGATCGTAAGCTAAAACATGTTCATTAGCATAGACACTCTCAGTAGCGCTGATTCCGACATTCTTTTCATTGAATCCGCTGCCGCCGAAAATTCCTTCTTTTTCAACATTTACATTAGGGACCATTTGATAACGATAAGCTTTTTCCGGATAATCGAAAGTAAAACCGTTCTTGTTGGAAACATACTTGCCAGTTTGATGCTCATTGCGTGGAATCACCTGAATTTTTTGCGGTGTATCTGCCACAAACATATCATTATTCCGAGCCATCATCGTTGATCCATCCATTGACGCTTTCTTACCTACTAAAATCGTTGTACAAGCCATTGCTATTGCCTCCCATTTCATTCTAAAGAAATAATTTATGAATCCCACTCCATTATTCTACTGAAGTAAAAAGATGAACTGAAACCCCATTTTTCTTACAACACAACTATAACGCTGCTGGAAGGAAAAAGCGGAAAAAAAGAAAATACTTATTTTTGTATTAGTTCTTTATAACGAAAACATTCAGTCTCATGATCATTCACAATACCAACAGCTTGCAAGAAGGCATAAATCGTTGTACTGCCTACGAATTTGAAACCGCGCTTTTTCAAGTCTTTAGCGATTTTATCCGATAATTCGGTCTTAGCAGGAATTTCCGAAGCGATATCAATTTTATTATCAATCACTTGGTGATCGGTAAAGCCCCACAAGTAATCAGAAAAACTCAATCCTTCAGACTGCATTTCCAAAATTTTCTGTGCGTTGATGATCGCCGCTTCAATTTTCCGACGATTCCGAATGATCCCGGCGTCTTGCATCAAAGCTTCCACCTTTGCCTCATCAAAACTCGCAACCTTTTCAAGTTCAAATTGTTCGTACGCTTGATCAAAATTTTCCATCTTATTCAAAATAGTTTGCCAGCTTAAGCCGGCTTGATTCATATCCAAAACCAGCTTTCGGAAAAGGCGCTGACTATCATATTCTGGCACACCCCACACCGTATCGTGATACTCTTGCATATTTTCATTATTTCCTGCCCATTGACATCGATACATCTTCATCACTCCTATTTCTTTAATTTTAAAAAGCGAACATACGCTCCCCTTCAGTATATCAGATAATGAAAAAAAGTCATTGCCTAACTCAGGTGTACTATGTATACTAGTACACATAAATACAACTCGTTAAAAGGTGGTGTCAAAATGGTTCGCATCGATAAAAATAGTAGTCGTGCGTATTACGAACAACTGGTGTTAGGAATTAAAGAAGATATTTTGCATGGCATTTTACAACCTGGAGACAAAATTCCTTCTGTTCGAGAAATGGCTAAGCAGTTATTGATGAACCCGAATACCATTAGTAAGGCCTATAAGGTACTTGAGACTGAGAAAGTTTTGGTTACAGTCAAAGGCAAAGGCACCTTTGTTCGGGCGATTGAAGAAAATCCCAGAGATGAGCTCCGCGTTCAGGAACTAAAAAAAGATCTCAATGAATTAGTAATTGAAGCACGCCATTTACAAATTTCCCAAGAGGAATTGTTGGCATGGATACAAGAAGCGGAAAAAAGTTTAGGAGGTCAGTCATCTTGATTGTCAAAAATTTAAGTAAAACAATTGATCAGCTCTCTGTCCTTAATGACATTGAGTTTGAATTAACTAAAAATGAAGTCGTTGGTCTGGTTGGACGCAACGGTTCTGGAAAAACCAGCCTATTACGTGTGCTTGCTGGACACTATTTACCGGATATCGGAGATATCTTAATTGGGGAAAAATCGGTTTTTAAGAATCCTGAGGTCAAACAAGCAATCTTCTTTATTGACGAAAAAGACAATTTTTTACGGTCTTATTCCCTTACAAAAATAGCTAAGTTCTATCAATTAGCTTATTCAAAATTTGATCGATCATTATTTATGGATTTAGTCGGAAAGCACGAATTTTCATTAAATAAAAGCTATCGTCAACTCTCCAAAGGGCAACAGGCATTATTTCAACTCATTTTGGCAATCAGCTCTAACGCCGAATACTTGTTGCTAGATGAACCCTTTGACGGTTTGGATGTCATTATCAAAAAAGAAATGATTGGTTTGCTCATGGAGCATTTGAGTGAACACTCACGGACAGCGCTGATCTCTTCCCATAACTTACCCGAATTGGAAAATCTGGTTGACCGTGTATTATTGCTAAAAGACCAAACAATCATTAAAGACTATCGTTTGGAAGAAATGCGGGAAAAAGCCAAAAAACTTCAGCTTGTCTTCAAAACAAAAAAAGTCCCTGCTGTCGTAAAAGAAAATTCTAAAATGCTCGACTTTCAAGGTCGTGTGGTCACTGTCGTCTTTGAGCATTTTACGGAGGAACTCGAAACGCTGATCAAGGAATTTGATCCACTCGTTTACGAAGAACTTCCTCTATCCTTAGAAGATCTCTTCGAAGCAAATTTGAAGCCGCATAGAAAGGGGCCCTTAAAATGATTCGATCGATTTATTTTGAACGCTATAAAAAAGTCCTGATCGCTGTCTGCTTGCTAGTGATCGGCATCTGTACCTTCACAGCAATCCTTCAAAATAATCAGTGGAAAAGTGTTTATAATGATCCGGAATTAAAAACACAGTACGACGCGATTCCTGATGAACACAATTATTATGACGAAAAACAAATGAACAGTGTGCCTTATAAATCATACAAAGACTTTCGTGATGCGACGCTGTTTTTTTACGGCTCGTTTTCTCTGGAAGATTCAGGACCTAATCTCAAAACTATGGCAAAAGTGGAAAACTATTCAAACAAAATTCCTTATAGTCCAAAATTCGGTGGAATCTTTATAAGAATTGCCTTGCTCTTTGTCGTCCCATTAGCCGGGTTTCTGCTCTTTTTTATCGATCAAAAAACAGGATTCAATCAATTTCTGTTCTCGCTAGGCATTTCGCGAAAAGAATTATTTAAGAAAAAAATTACCTATGTAGCACTGCCTTTTTTACTTTCGATCTTAATCGGGCAATCACTCTATGCTCTGCTGATTCACTCGTTGATACCCGCATACTATATGAATGCTACATTAGGGCAACTATTCACTTCCGTCATCAGTAACTTCTGCCTGCTGTTCTTTATGTTTTCTAGCAGCGCCTTTATAGGATCAATGGTTGGAAATAGTCTTTTTGGTTCCTTGACTTGGGCCGTTTATTGGTGGCTGATGATTATTTTCCCTGCTAGTCTTTACCGTTTTGGGAATATACTGCATACAGCAAAGCTGATACCTAAGAATCAATTTCCAGAGACACTCTTTGTCTACTTCGTTGGGAAAATGGGCGGTTTTTGGTGGGTGAATCTACTGTTCGTATTTTTGAGTTTACTGTTTGCTTTCTGGGCGTATAAGAAATACCAGACGCTCTCATTAGAAAATGATAATGCGTATTTACTTCATAAGGAATCTCGTTGGCCGATTTGGACAATCATGACGCTCTTCACTTCGTTCATTCTTAATACGTATTTCTTTGACTCATGGTCCTACTTTTTACAAAAAAGATTATATGAACATAGTGCTGATTCAATTAGCGGTCCTATTTTCTCAAACATACTGATTACATTGGTTGTTGGATGTATCTGCTTACTAATCGTATTTTATCGAGAGATTACCCTAAGCTTATCGATTAGATTGAACAAATTAAACCATCGAACGGAGTGATTCTTTGACTTCATTAGATATTCTATTTCCTATCTACCGTATTTCCTGTATCTTTTTACCATGCTTGATCTACCAGTATTTCGTGCTTAGAAAAAAGCAGGAGAAAATAGTATTCTCATCCATGGTATGGCGTTGGATTTTCTTGTTTTATCTCTATTTAGTCATTGATATCACTGGTGTTGGGATACTGGAGGATCTTTTGAGCTATCCAGAATTGATCCGTCCTGAAGAAATCAATCTGGTTCCCTTTCAATCAGGTGTTGGTTTGTTGAACATTCTTAATATCATCATGTTTGCGCCATTAGGTTTTTTATTGCCATTAATTTGGAAACAGTGTCGGAAATGGTCGTCTACCGTATTGCTGGGCTTCGAGTTTTCACTGATGATCGAACTTCTCCAATTATTTAATCGGCGAGCAACTGATATTGACGATCTACTGATGAATACCTTTGGCGCGCTAGTCGGGTTTCTGATTTGGCAGTTTAGTCAGAAGTTTGTCCATAAGGTTCCTAAAGAAATTCAACTATTTCCTCCGCGAGAACCGCAAATCTACTTATTTTTGAGTCTCGCTGGTGTCTTTTTCCTTTATCATTGGCGATTTTTTCTATAAAAATAGCGCCTGTCTCAGTTTTCGAGACAGGCGCTGCTTTTTTTATTTGCGTTTCTTTTTCTTCTTCTTGTTTTTCTTGACCATACGGTTCATGGCCATCTTGCCCATTTTCCCTTTAATGCCTGAACCAAACATTTGGTCCATACCTGCAGGCATGCTGCCTTTACTCATTTGCTGCATCATCTTGCGTGATTCTTTGAATTGTTTGATCATGCGATTGACTTCTACAACGGAGTTTCCTGATCCGGCAGCGATCCGACGACGACGGCTAGGGTTCAGCAAATCAGGATTTTCCCGTTCTGCTAACGTCATTGAATAAACCATAGCCTTTTTACGTTCTACGTCTTTAGGATCAACTTTGACATTTTCAATCCCCGGCATTTGGCTCATACCAGGAATCATTTTAAGAATATCTTCGATTGGGCCCATTCCCATAACTTGATCCAATTGTTCGATAAAGTCATTGAAGTCAAAACTATTTTCCTTCATTTTGCGGGCAAGTTCTTCCGCTTTTTTCTCATCGTAATCTTGTTGAGCCTTTTCAATCAGGGTCAACATGTCACCCATACCCAAGATTCGACTAGACATCCGATCTGGATGGAAGATTTCTAGGTCTGTTAGTTTTTCACCAGAACCGATAAATTTGATTGGTGCACCCGTTACGGCACGAATCGAAAGCGCCGCACCACCACGTGTATCTCCATCAAGTTTAGTAATAACAACCCCGGTAATTCCTAGCTGTTCATTAAAGCTTTGTGCCACGTTAACAGCGTCTTGCCCTGTCATGGCATCCACAACTAATAGAATTTCATTTGGCTGTGCAATTTCTTTGATTTGCTTCAATTCGTCCATTAACGTTTCATCAATATGTAAACGACCAGCCGTATCAATCAAAACATAATCATTTTTATTTTCGCGAGCTTGCTCCATCCCTTGACGGACAATTTCCACTGGACTAACATCTGTCCCCATATCAAAAACAGGTACATTTAATTGTTGTCCCAAAACTTTTAATTGATCGATCGCCGCCGGACGATACACGTCACCTGCGATCATTAAAGGACGCGCCTTTTCATTTTTGATCAACTGATTAGCGAGTTTGCCGGCAAAGGTTGTTTTACCAGCCCCTTGCAACCCGGCCATCATGATAACAGTCGGAATCTTTGGTGATTTTTCAAGGCCAACCGCCTCAGACCCTAACGTTTTCGTTAATTCCTCATCAACGATTTTAACGATCTGTTGCGCAGGAGACAAGCTTTCTAAAACTTCTGTTCCTAAGGCCCGTGTTCGTACTTCTTTGGTAAATTGCTTCACCACTTGCAAGTTAACATCGGCTTCAAGTAATGCCAGACGTATTTCTCGCATCATTTCGGTAACGTCCGCTTCCGTGACCTTTCCTTTTTTACGTAATTTCCCCATCGCAGCCTGTAGACGCTGCGTTAAACTTTCAAATGCCATTGATTACTTTCCTTTCTCCTATTAAGGTATAATTTTTTCCTTGGAAAAAATTCTTATGTTCGAGCCGTATATCATTCCACTATTATTGGTTCACTGAATGAGCTTCGAAAAGTGAAATTGATATTCCTTTTATTCGTCTAAATCTTGCAAGCCTTGGATCGCAGTGGCTAAAAACTCATCCTTTGGATAATGATCAGTCACATATGCCTCAAGTTTGTCCAACTGTTCTTCCCTTACGATGTAATCTGAGAGCAGATGCAGCTTTCGCTCATAATCTTCCAAGATTTTTTCTGTTCTTTTGATATTATCATAAACTGCTTGGCGGCTCACCTGATATTCCTCAGCAATTTCACCTAAAGAAAAATCATCAGCATAATACAGCTCCATGTAATTCATTTGTTTTTCAGTTAATAGCGTCGCATAGAATTCAAACAACGCGTTCATTCGATTCGTTTTTTCGATCTCCATTTACGTCATCCTCATTTCTTGCCAATTCTCTTCGGAATAAACCGGTAACCCCTGCTGGATAAAATAAGCTGTCGCCACACCTACCCCAGTCATTCGAGTACCAGAAAAACTGCCATCATAGATCAACCCGCTACCGCATGAAGGACTTCTTTCCTTTAAGACTAAACCCGTGATCTGCAACTGCTTGAGTTCATCGAAAGCTTTGATGGCTCCCTGCTTAAAAGCTTCGGTTAAATCATTGCCCTCTTTATCTACAACTTTCGCTCGGCCTTGCCACACATCGAAACCATCTCCGCCTTGTATCTCAGCAGGTGAGCGCGGTGTTGGCAATCCGCCTAAAACCTCTGGACAAATCATGATTGCTTGATCTGCTTCAACTAAATTTTTCAGCGCCGCGATCTCATTTGATCCGCCATCATAACGGCAAGCTGTGCCCCCTAAACAAGCACTGATTCCAAGCATCGTTATTTCTCCCATCAAATTAATAGAAAATAGGTGACAAAACTGCCTTCCCATTATACCATTTATTCAGGTATTGAAATAGTCTTTCACAAATGAAAAGTTTTTAAAAAAGGAGACACTTATGAAACGTGTATTAGTCGTAGACGATGAGCTTTCGATCGTAAAATTATTAAGCTTCAATTTAGAAAAGGAAGGCTACGCTGTCACCACCGCCGAGGATGGAAAAGAAGGCTATGAGCTGGCCTTGAATGACAAATTTGATTTCATTATTTTGGATGTAATGCTGCCATCGATGGATGGTTTAGAAATTGCAAAGAAATTGCGTCAAGAAAAGGTGGATACTCCAATTTTGATGCTCACTGCTAAAGACGATGCAATTGACCGCATTTTAGGCCTAGAGATCGGTGCCGATGATTACTTGACTAAACCATTTTCTCCAAGAGAAGTTTTAGCGCGTATGAAAGCAATTTTCCGTCGCGTCGAACCACGACAAGAAGTTATCGAACACGAATTTTTGACTGCCGGCGAGATTAAAGCGGATCTATCCAATTATCAAGTGACTGTTCGCGATCAAAAAATTGAGCTGACACCTAAAGAATTTGAACTGCTGGTCTATTTCATGAAACGTAAAGAACGTGTGATTGATCGTGACACCTTGCTTGACCGCATTTGGCAATATGATTTTTCAGGACAAAGCCGAATCGTGGATGTCCATGTTTCTCATCTGCGCGAAAAAATCGAAGTTGATCCCAAGCATCCGCAATACTTGCAAACCGTACGGGGCTTTGGCTATAAATTTCAGGTGCCCGCACAATGAAACGCAAACACTTAGATTATTTTATTCCCTTTATTCTCGTCTGTCTGCTCTTTTTCGGCAGTTGGAAATTGGCCAACCACTTTTACACCAAAGAGTTGTTGGAACAGCAGGAAGAGTTCTTGACTAGTAACGGTGAATTGATGATCCATCGACTAGATTTGAAACAACTCGACTCAAATGAAAATAAAACCGCGATCGATGAATTCGCACAAGAAGCACACGATCGAATTACGCTGTTAGATGCAAAAGGAAAGATCATTTTTGATAACACGGACGCCGGTCTTTCAGGTAGTCGGGAAAATCGTCCCGAAGTGAAAATTGTTCTAAACAGCAATACAGTGGGCTCTTCGGTTCGCTATAGTACGACACTAAAAACAGAGTTGCTTTACACTGCACAGCCGATCCGTTCCGGTGATGAAACGATCGGCATCTTGCGTGTCGCAAAAAAAACCTCGGCTTTTCAACCGAAGACACGAAATTTCCAGCGAACGATTTTCATTATTTTGTTTTTCTTTTATGCCTTTATCTATTTGATTATCTGTTACCTGACCTATCAACGTAACCGACCGATCGAAACTGTCCTGCCTGTTCTACAGCGCATGCTGAAGGAACCTGAAAAAAGTAATTATATTATGCAAAACTCACCACAATGGCAGGAACTTTATATCACCGTCAATCAAATCAGTGAACAGTTGAATGAAACATATGCCGCTTATACTTCTACGGAAGAGCAATTTTCTACACTCTTTCATGAATTAACGATTGGTGTATTCATCATCGATACTGATGGTCGCTTTATTATGATTAATCCAGCGATGGAAGAATTGCTGCAAATCGGCGGAGCCGCTCAGCATTATTATTGGCAGGTTATTGAAGACAATAGATTCATTCAGTTAATTCAACAAATCTTAGTGGATAAGGATCAAGTCCATCAGGAAATTTCAACAAAACTGCCGAGCTCGATGAACCTGGACATTCGTTTACGTTACATCGAAAACGAGATCAAAGGGGATCAGATCATGGGTACTGTCTACGATCTGACGCATGTTCGCCGTTTAGAAAAAATTCAGCGGGATTTTGTCGGTAATGTCTCCCACGAATTAAAAACACCAGTCACTTCTTTGTTGGGATTTACAGAGACACTGCTAGATGGAGCCAAAGACGATCCAGCATTGACGGCAGAATTTCTAACTATTATGCAAAATGACGCGAAACGTTTGCAGCGGTTGATTCAAGATATTATTGAATTATCAAAGGACAGCAATGATTTAGCTGAAGATCGGCAAACAATCGAGATCAATTATTTCTTGCATCAACAAGTCGACTTGTATCAACATCTATTAAAGAAAAAACAAATTACTGTTACGATTGAAGGTGCAGAAAACTGTTTTTATCAAACGCGTTTGACCTTCTTCCAACCGATCATCAAAAATCTTTTGGAGAATGCGATTCAATATTCGCCAGAAGAAAGCCAAATTGAGTTAAGCTACCGCATGACAGATCAATTGGAAATTGCTGTCACCGATCATGGCATCGGTATGTCAAAAGACGATCAAAAACGAATCTTCGAACGCTTTTATCGTGTTGACAAGGCTCGTGCCCGCCACTCTGGGGGAACCGGCTTAGGTCTTGCGATTGTCAAAGAATACAGCGAAATTCTCGGCGGAACAATCGACGTTGAGAGCCATCCAAAACTCGGCTCAACATTTACGCTTAAATTACCAAACAAATAAGGATCGCGGAATAATCCACGATCCTTTTTTTATTTAGGGAAGCTGCTCTGCTCTTCATTCACTCCTACGAAGAAATTATTTCACTGTGCCGTCAGAAGAACGTTCTACCTTCATCGAAGTAATTGGCAAATAACCCAATTCTTTGACTGGACCAGATTGAATGTCGTCACTTGTCATGTATTTTAAGAAATCGGCTAAAGCCTTTTCCGGTTTGCCATTCGTATACATGTGTTCATATGACCAGATGGTCCATTTGTTAGTAGTAATATTTTTGTCGTTGGCTGTTACACCATCTAATTGTAAAGCTTGCAAGCTGTCATCAACATAAGACAAAGCAAGGTAGCTGATCGCACCTGGCGTTTGCGCCACGATTTTTTTCACCGTTCCCGATGAATCCTGTTCTTGTGACTGAATCGGTTCTTTGCCGTCTAATCCCCATTTTTCAAAGGTAGCACGTGTTCCGCTGCCTGAAGCACGATTGACTACTTGAATGGCTTCGTCTTTCCCGCCAAGTTCATTCCAGTTTTTGATTTTACCAGTGAAAATATCGATCAATTGCTGCTTCGTAATATCTTTTACGCCAACATCTTTATTGACTACGGGAACAAAACCAACGACGGCTACTTTATGATCAACTAATTTGCTTGCATCAACGCCGTCCTTTTCTTCAGCAAAAACATCTGAATTGCCGATTTCAACAGAACCGCTTTCGACTTGACTCAATCCTGTACCGCTACCGCCGCCTTGAACAGAAATCTGAACATTCGGATGATCTTGCGTATAGCTTTCCTGCGCTGCATCAACTAAAGGCTGTAAGGCTGTTGAACCCACCGCCGTAATTTTTGCTGTATCTTCCTTCGCTGAACTCGAATCTTTTGTTGCGTTCCCACTCCCGCAACCAGCCAAGAGAATTCCTGAAAATGCTAATGCCAAAATAATCTTTTTCATCATGTACACTCCTTATTCTCGATAATGAACTTTATAAGAAAACGGATGCCGTATTTCTTATTTTTTAGTACATCGTTACTTTACCAATGAAACGTAAATATCCTATTGAAGTCATGTAAATGATCCGTAAAGAACTGTAAACATTTGGTAAAGACAAAATTTCTTACTTATAATTAGTTTTGGTGTACAATACCCTTGTAATGAAAATTATGAATGAGAGAAGCGATAAGAATGTTAGTAATTACCTATGAATTAAATCACTCAGAAAAAGAAAAATCTTATGCGAGCGCTAATGATTTTGTAGCTGCACAATTAAAGGAAGTCCCCGATCTGCCTGATTATTATCATGTAACCAAGGCAACAGTCGATGGCAATCCAATTGATTTAGAGGATAAAACTATCAGCGGCTTATTCAACTATCTAAATAAATAGAAAGAAACGATCAAATCTTTTTTCGATTTGATCGTTTCTTTTTATTTTTCTACATATGCAGTTAAACGTTTCATTGCTTCCACTAAATTCTCCATTGAAGCCGCATAACTAATCCGCACGTAACCTTCACCTTCCGGACCAAACGCAACTCCCGGAATAATTGCCAATTGATTTTTTTCTGCTAACTCAATACAAAAAGCCATTGAATCCTGTTCCAATCCTGCGGGTATCTTAGCAAAAATATAAAACGCGCCAGAAGGACGGGCAACTTCAAAGCCAAGCGCCGTCATGGCCTGATAAACAAAATCCCGACGTTCGCGATATTCTTCTCGCATTACTTCCGCATCCGAAATTCCTTGTACCAACGCTCGAACCGCAGCCTTTTGTGAAATTGTTGAAGCGGCTGTCACCAGATATTGGTGGACTTTGATGATCTGCTCAATCAATTCAGCAGGTGCGAAAATGAAACCGATCCGCCAGCCGGTCATGGCGTGAGATTTAGACAAACCATTAATCACGATTGCTTGATCTCGCAAATATTTTCCGAATGAAACATGTTTCGCTTCATAATTTAGCTCGCTGTAAATTTCATCGCTGATTACAAAAATTGGATACTTTTTCAGCGTTTCGCTCAAGGCCGAAACTTCGGCTTCCGTATAAGCGACACCCGTTGGATTTGATGGTGATGTAATAATAATTGCTTTTACCTTATCTCCATGTTCGGCCATCGCTTGATCAATTTGCTCTGGAGTTAAAACAAACCCGGTTTCCCGCGTATCAATATAGACAGGTTCGGCCCCAGCTAATAAAATCAGCGGTTCATAGCCTGGATAGGTCGGCGCTGGAAGCAATACTTTATCACCGGCTTCCAAAATCGCTAAAAGACTCGCTGACAACGCTTCAGTTGCTCCTACTGTTACTAAAACTTCTGTTGCTGGTTGATAATTTACTGCATATTTTTCAGATAAAAAACGACTCGCTGCTTCTCGAACATCGATCAAGCCAGACATGCCGGTATAATGGCTAAAATTATCTTTAATTGCTTGCTGCCCTGCTTCTTTGACGTGCTCAGGGGTATTAAAGTCCGGCTCGCCTAATGTTAACTTCAGCATATTAGGAATTCCAGAGACTTTTTCATCAAATTGACGAATCAATGAGACGGCGATTTCGTACACATTTTTGTTAAATCGATCTTGCAGTTTATTCATATAACCCCTCCATTTCTAATCATATTATCACAATCTCTCAGATAGTAAAGAAAAAATGTTTTACATTCATCTCGCGATTTATTCAGAGATGCCACCCATCCGTGGATTGTTTCACAGGTTCTCCCCATTTTAAATAAAAACATTGGTCTAACGTTCCTTTCCATTTTTAAATTAGAAATACCGATTTCCTAAAAAATAATTTAGGTCGAATCAAGTGATGGTTTATTTATAGCAGCATAAAATAACTTTAATTATGTATCCTAATTTCTGTTTTCTGTTGAACTGACCATTTACAAGGCATAAAATAACCATAGAAAAATATTTTTGAGGAGACATCCTGCAATGCTGAAAAAAATAATCCTGCGATTACCTTTTATTTTCTATTTCATCCCTTACGTGCATCTTTCTTTAGCAACTGATTACCTTTTTGATTCAATCGTAGGAATTTTTTTATTCCTGCTGCTTACTGTCATCATAGGTTTTTATGCTAAAATGACACAACAAATTTCCTTATTAGTGTTTGGAAATTTGATCAATATATTATTGAGCTGTGCTTTAATTCTTTTTAAGAGCCCTTTAGTCAGCTTATATCATTCTTCCTCACCCTTCGTGGCCGCGGTTCCACTGATCGCACTTTTTCTGATCACACAACTAACGGGGATTTTTTGGGGCTATATTCTTCAAAAAGAAGCCTCTTTTAATGGTCAGAATTAACAGTTCAATCGGTTTCTCTTCGATCCGACAAATCTAACTTAGAGGACAAATTTTTAATAAGCAAAAAAGCTTCAGATCATTTAAACGATCCGAAGCTTTTTACTATTATTTACCCACAAGTTCCTTTGTTGGCTTAATCCATATTTCAATTTTTGGCTCATCCGTTACGTTCACATATTTTTGAATCAAAAACGGCTCCATGTCATCCATTCCGATTCCGTGTCTTGGAAGCCATGTTTCAAAGAAGTAGTTATTGGCTTTATACAACGCATCCTCCACTAAATATTCAAAGTTTTCTGCCTCGAATGTACAGACATAAAAGGTCCCAGGTTCAATGTCGAATTGCGTAAAACCTTCCGATTTCTGATCATCAGAGCTTCCTCTAACAAAATATTGAACTTTTCCAGGCGTGGCATCCGTTGTAAAATAGTCAATTTCCAGCCCGTCTGTCAACAGGTTAGGAATCGTGTCTTTCTTTTCATGAAATTCATCCCATAACTCAATCAGAGCGTTGACCCCTACTTTATTCATCTCTCTAGCATCCACTTGTTTAGAAAATCCAGTGTAGTATTCAGTCTGCTCAAGCTCTTGCTGATTCACCTCAAGTACCATATCATCCACCATCAATGGCACACCTTCATCTACCAGCGTATAGTAAATTGATAAATCCGGCTTCAAAAAGTCTGTCAATAACAGATCATTTTTGCGATAAGTCTCCGGAGTGACACTATAGATTTCTTTGAAGGCCTTTGTAAAAGCCTCATGGCTATTAAACCCATATTCAACTGCGATATCGGCGATCCGTCTATTAGTTGATTTCAGCAATGGTTTTGCATTGGCCACTCTTCTCGCCTTAATGTATTCATTGACTGTTTTTCCGACTAAACGACTAAACAGTTTTTGAAAATAATACATGGATAGGAAAGAAACCTTTGCCAATTCTTCAATTGATAATTCTTCTTTGATGTTCTCTTCAACATAGTCTACTGATTTTTGAACAGCTTCCCAAGCGTGCATTTTACTCACTCCTTATTAAATAGACAAATTGGATAATCAACGTTCAACTTTGCAAATGACTTTATTTTAAAACGTTGAGTTGATTTCCTTTGTCTTAATAATAAAAGTTTAGCATATGAGTTACGAGCACGCTTGTTCGCTAGTGCCGTCTATTATTTATCTAATTCATCGAGGGGAGTGATGACCGGTTTTCCCTCTTTATCCAATAATGGTGTTAAGCCACCAGCATAGCCAACTTTGTTGAACATGTAATTGACACCCGTTTCCCGATCCACAAAGATCATGATTGCATCCAATTTTCCCTGAGAATAAACTCTTTTAAAACGTTCATTTGCCATTTTAATTCCCTCTTTCCTTTTCATATATAACGCTTTCAAGTAAAACTAAATCTAGCGTAGCATAACAACATAATCCAAACAATTGCTTCTTAGTAATTTTCTCAAAAAAATCACAAAAAAAGAAACCTTTAAAAAAGATTTCTTTTTAATCATTATATTTTCTTTACAGGTATTTGAATCTCCGTTAACCAATCCTCTTCGCTATCCTTATTCCACATGCCATCAATATAGTTTTCACGAATAGAACCGCTAATCTCGTAACCATTATTTTCAACAAATTTTATTGCCGCTCCAAATGCCTTAGGCAACGATTCATAAGACCCTTTGTGCATCGTACATACCGCTTCAGGAATTTCATCGATACACTTAAACTTTAGATCGCCAACGTCGTCTTTCATTTCAGTTACCGCTTCGCAAACTTCAACATCGACATTTTCTTCCATGAAGCCATTGTCGTGATAAATATTGAAACAATATTCCGGCATTGAACACACACAGCCGGCTGCCTCCATTTGTGCACCCATTTCAGGCATTATAGACGATAGTTCCCCATAGTTCGGAATAATCTTTCGCATGGTCGCAACTTTGACCTCTGGTATCTTTTTAATCACCATATGATAGTTTGCTTCGTCCTGCTGCAAATACCCTTCAATCTGAGATAACATCGACATGCGCTCAGAGATTTCTTTTAATAGCTGCTGTTTCTTTCTTTGCAAGATCCGCTGTTCACTTTCTCCCTCTTGCACTCGTTTGATTTCTTCGATACTATATCCGATTCTTCGAAGTGCCAACAAGCGATGCAGCGGTTCTAATTGACTTGAACTATAATAGCGATACCCATTGTCAGGATCGATGAAGCGGGGACGCAGCAGCCCCACCTCATCATAATAGCGCAATGCTTTGATCGTGACTTGGTTCATTTTAGAAAACATTCCAATTCGATAAAGCATCTCTTCGACCTTTTGACACTCTCGTTCCACTCAATTCGCCTCGTTTCTTTCTATTCCCAACGAAATAACTTCGCCGCTAAACCAAATCCCACGATCGTAATCACCACCAGAAGAACCAGAACAAATTGCGGATTCCCAACTGGTTGATTAAGACTAACACTTTTTAGCAGTTGAACTCCTTGTGTCAAAGGTAAAACGTTCGCTACTTTTTGCAATCCGCTAGGAAAAAGTTCAAAAGGAATCACCGCACCAGATAAAAAGAGCATTGGAAAATAAACCAAGCTGCAAACTAGATTAGCGATCTTGATATTTTTGCATAAACTCGCGATCAACAGTCCTAAACTGTACATAGCAATCATAACCAAAAAGTAGCTGGCAATCAACAATCCCCAGTTTCCTTGCATCCGGTAGCCAAGAAATACGACTGATACAAGTGCTACGACAGTTGCGGATGTAACTGCGGTAATCATCGCAACCAATACTTGAGTAGCGATCAAATGTCCTGGTGAGGCTGGTGTCACGAAAAAGTGTTTCAAAATTTTCTTATCGCGATAATCGCAAATCGTCAGCGGTATGCCCATGAAAGCAGTCGCGCAAATTCCGACCACCAACAATGAACTAAAGCTGCTGTCTAAAAAAGTATACGAGGCGTCTCCCGCTTGCTTGCTGCCGGCGATCATCGTAGTCAACAACAAAACACCCAAGGGCATTCCAATACCAAAGAGGATCCCATCAATTGAACGAATCGCTAACTTTCCTTCTACCTTTGCCAAGCTGATTACTTTATTCATAGTCGCCCTCCCCTACAAACCAAAGATAAGCATCTTCCAGATTTTTTTGTGAACTCTCTGCCAGTAACTCAGGAACTGTTCCTTCCGCTACAATGCTGCCTCGCTTGATCAAGTAGATTCGATCGCAAAGAATCTCTGCTTCCTCCATGTAGTGAGTCGTTAAAAAGATCGTTAAATTTGTTTCTTTGAGTTTGATCAAGGTCTGCCAGACGTTTCTGCGCGCCTCGGTATCTAATCCGGTCGTCAATTCATCTAAAAAAATAATTTCTGGATCTGGAATCAATGCTAGGACGATCGAAAGTTTTTGTCTTTCACCACCAGAGAGTTTTTCTACATATTGTGTTTGAAATTTTTCCAATTTGAACAGCGTTAACAGTTCCTGATGATCTCGAGGTTGTTTATAGAGACTCGCAATTTCTCGACACAATTCTCCCACCCGAATATTGTTTTGGTAGCTGGAAGATTGCAACTGTACGCCAACCTTTTCAAAAACCTCCCGACGATGTTTGCGCGGATCCAATCCTAGAATCTTTGCCGACCCTTTATTTGGTCGTTTGATTCCTAATAATGTCTCGATAGTCATTGTTTTCCCCGCTCCGTTTGGTCCTAAGAGACCAAAGACCTCCCCTTTTTTTACGCTAAAGGACAGCTGGTTGACGATTTTTTCCCCGCCAATTTCTTTTGTTAATTGATCAGCTACGATGGCTGTGCTCAATCTGATCACTCCTCTCATTAACAGAATAGTGTCTCCTGTTAAGGGAGAGTCAACAACAGATTTTTTATTGCGGTTTTACAATAAAAATCGTCCCTTCTTTTTGATACCCTTGTTTTTCATAATACGGATCAACATCGCTCATGACATAAACCGTTTGTTCCGGAAAGTCTTTACACGCTTGTTCCATCAGATAGCGGCCATATTTCTTTCCACGACAATCAGTATCCACTAGCAAATCATAAACATAGACTCCAAACCCATCGTCCTCTCGACAGCGAGCATAACCACATAGTAGTTCCCCTTCAAAAAGTAAATAAGTCACAGAAGTCTCTAACGCCTGTAAATATTTCTGTTTTCCATCGCCATAACAATACCCTTCCCAATCCGCCTCCTTTTCCATCATTGTGAATAATTCATCCGCATCTGCTTTTTGATAACTCCGAATGCTCCATTTTTCTTCCATCCAAAAAACTCCTTTTTATTTAATGATAACAAAATCTGATGCCCATATTAGAAATGCGTAAAAAAAAGACACCCATTTCTGAATGTCTTACCAGTTGTTAACGATTGAAATAATCCCTTGTCGCTTGCTCATCCGCTTCGAGTTGCTTAATCAACCCTTCCACTGATTCAAATGCAACTTGTCCACGCAGCATATGATACCAGCGGACTTTGACCTTTTCACCATATATTTCTTGATTAAAGTCCAAAATATTGATCTCAACGGTCAGCATCCGATTAGGACCAAACGTATCATTGTGACCGATCGAACCCATCGCTGGATACCATGTATCACCAATCTTAATTTGATTGACGTATACACCCTCTTTCGGCAAGTTCATATCTTCCGGTACTTGAATATTCGCCGTTGGATAACCTAATGTCCTTCCACGAGCCTCGCCATGAATCACAGTCCCGCTTACTTCGTACACATAACCTAATAAATGATTTGCTTCATCTAAACGACCTTCTGACAACAAACGTCGAATACGCGAGGAACTGATCTTTTCTTCTTCATGTTCCTCCGTCTTTTTAGCAACGATCACTACTTCAAAACGGTCATTGGCATATTTCGGCAGATTCTCTGCGTCAGCCGTTTGATCCTTACCAAAGTTATAATCGAAGCCGGAAACCGCCACTTTCGCATGTAGTCCAACGATATAGCGATCAACAAATTCTTGCGGTACCAACGCGGCAAACGATGACGTAAAGGCCACCTCATATAAAATATCTACGCCCAGTTCAGCCATGCGTTCTTCTTTTTGCTTTAGAGTAGAAAGATATTTAATGGGTTTGCTCTGGACCTGTTGAAATACAACTGCCGGATGCTGATTGAAGGTCATCACAGCCAACTTCAAATTTTTTTCTTGAGCAATTTTTTTCCCAGTATTAATTACTTCTTGATGCCCTCGATGAACACCATCAAAAAAACCTAAAACTAATACACAGTCTCCTGCCGGAATATCTTCGGGTCTATAAGGATGACGTAGTTTTACAATTTCCATCTGTTATACCTCGTTTCGAATCACTTTACTTGGCTTCAAAAGCCAATTTTTTTCTGGATGCAGTCCATAAAGACTGACTAACTGATTTTGATAAAAAAAGGCGATCAAATCGGCAGGCATTTTTTTCAAACCAAAATCTTTCATTGGCAGGACCTGCCCATTTTTCACTTTTTGCCAATCAACATCGGTCAGGTCAATCCGCGGAAAATCTTTCATCGCTTCTTCAATTGGTTGTAAGGCTTGATCAATTTGATCCTTTTCCATCAACTCACTGACCTGTGCTAAGGTGACTGCCTGTCCGACAGAAAACCCGCCGCTGGCCAGTCTCGTTAAATCAGACATGTGTGCAGGATATCCTAGTTTTCCGCCAAGATCTACCGCTAAAGTCCGAACGTAAGTCCCTTTGCCGCAGGTTACTTGAAACCGCCAGCTTTGCGTTTTATTTTCTTCATCATAGATAAGCTCAGTCGTGCGTTTGAAACTTTCGATCAGCACCTCACGTTCAGGTCGTTCGACTGTTTCACCTGCGCGGGCATATTCATATAAACGCTTGCCGTTTACTTTGACCGCTGAATACATCGGCGGAACTTGCTTAATCTTACCGATAAACGTTGCCATCATCTGATCAACTTCATCTTCTGATAAGGGCGAATCAACCATCTTGGTCTCTACAACATCTCCACTGCGATCTTCCGTGGTGGTAGAAAAACCTAAAGTGATTTCCCCTTCATAAATCTTCCCGCTATCCTGCAGATATTCGATTACTTTGGTTCCTTTTCCGATACAGATCGGCAGCACCCCATCCACATCAGGATCCAACGTTCCTCCATGACCGACTTTTTTAGTTTGTAGAATTTTTCTTAACTTGAAGACACAGTCATGACTCGTCATGCCGCGCTCTTTCCATAACGGCAAGATACCGTCCATCGCTGTTTCCTCATTTCATTTTATAATCAACGATCCCATTATAGCATAGCTGATCCGAGATTTGGCAAGCCAGCTTTTAGCTCATGAGCTTTTTAATCAGCTAAAAATAATGATGGCAATTTAGAACCTTATTAATCGTAAAAAGCAAACCTGTTTCTCGCACACTCAGAGAAAGGATCGTCACACAAAAAAAGAACCGACATTTAAAATGACGGTTCTAATAATTCTTTTCCTTTGCTCGCTTCTTTTGTCTCTGCCGGTTGATCACAAACGAAATACTTGGATCTGATGGCTGCCGCATAGCATATGATTCTAACTGATTCACTTGATGGCGATAATTATTCGCCGCAAAGTTAGTAATGTCTTCATCGACTTCGTATTTATCTATAATCTTTCTCTCTAGATAAAATCCGCGAATCAGCTCTTTGGCATAGAGCGGATCTTGTTGAATCAAATACGTTCCAAATAATCCATGCCCGCTAACCTGTTTCATCAGATTTTTACGCTCATCAACAAAGAAATCAATCAAGTCCGCATCATAAACATCTCGCAGGTTTTCCAAACTGTCCAATATTGCTTCACTGTTGCGTACAAAGATTTTTCTAAGTGACGAAATATCTTGATTATCAACCGTTTCTTTACGATTTTGCCGACGCTGCCAAAACATTTTCGGATGTAAGAGAACCCGAATGATGCGTCGTACAAAAATCAGCCAAAAACTAAGTAGTGACAACATCTGTTTTGTCACCGACTCAGATACATTTGAAATAAACCGCGAGTACAATCGATACGCACCCGAATCAATTTGGTGACGTCTGAAACTTTCATCCAAGCCATCTCGCTCAACTGAAATAATCAACGCTTGGATTTCTTGAAATTCCTGTTGGGCACTTTCAGGCATCGAATTATTGAAGACCAGCTGGATCCGACCTTGATAATTTGCGATGACCGCTAACATCGCAAAGCGTTCTTTTTCACTGAGATCCTTATTTTCCAGATCGTCGTATAGTTCACTGATTACTTCCCGTAAAATCAACATCAATTTTGGATCGGTTGGCGGCACAACTTCCCCTTCAGATAAGATGGGCAATAAAACCATACCGATGATTAGTGTTAGAAACGTCACACAGGCGGTAATGAACAGCAGCAGTGATCGTTCAGGAAATTCGATCCCATTGATCGTCGTTGGCAAAATAAAAATCGTGGCAATACTGACCGTCCCTTTGACTCCGCCAAAGGTTAATAATAATCGATCCCTTAATTGTGCATGACTCTTCTTCCAGCCCTGCGTCACTATATAAAAACCACTAACAAACAAGAATCGTAAAACAAATAGTAATGCTGTCAGCAACAAGACAATTCCCAAAAGATGGACATTTGAATAGTTCCGGCTATTCCAAACTGGTGAAAAGACTTGAGACAACTCAATCCCCAAGAAAACAAATACCAGCGCGTTCAACATGAAACTGATCGTACTCCAGGAACTCTCTGTCACATTCGATAATTGCGCCTCAAACAGATTGACGCGACGGAACCCAGTTGCCTGCAGCACACCGGTAACAACCGCTGCAATGATCCCGGACGCATGGAATAATTCGGCAATAAAATAAGCCACAAATGGCAAAATTAGTTCGATCAATAAATAGGCGGATACATCTTGAGCGGAAATTCGTTCAATAATTTTTATGATTTCATTTTTCACCCAAATGATTGCTAATCCAACCAATACACCGACAATACTGGATTCCAACAAGGAGATCGACGCATCAGCGGCCGAAAATTGACCAGTCAACAAAGCCGCAACAGCAAACTGAAAGGCCGTTACGCCTGTAGCATCGTTGATTAATCCCTCGCCTTCTAAAACATGCATCACTGATTCAGGAATATTTAAGCGCTTTGCCAGCGAACTTACCGCCACAGCATCGGTTGGCCCTAATGAAGCTCCGAAAGCTAAACAAGCAGCGATCGGGATCGCCGGCAAAATACTGTGTAAAACAAATCCTAGTCCAAATAACGTAAAAATGACACCGCCAAAGGCTAGTAGCAGGATCAACCCGAAATGCTTCAAAATTGATGGGATATCCGCTGTCTCTCCCTCACGAAACAACAAGGGAGCAATAATCATTACTAGAAAAACTTCGGGCTCAAAATTAATTGAACTACCTACTTCGGTCAATCCAAGAATAATCCCTATGATAATTTGGATCATAAAGATAGGAAAGGATGGAAAAACTTTTGCTAAAACATTTGATAAGGTAATGGAAATGGCTAAAATGATGATAATCTCAATTAGACCCACTCAATCACCTCTTGGAGCAATTCTCTTTTGCCTTAAATAATAATTTTAAGAACTCTCTTTTCTTACTAATTATGCGATCTTCCAAATCAGACAGTTCTTTCGATTCACCATCTAACGAAAGTTGTGCACGTTTGGTTTCCATACGTAACAAGTCATGCTTCATTCGTTCCAATTTACGAGAAGTTAAGACATTGATTCTTTTTATTTTTTGTTTAACGGCTTTACGTTCTTCAGGGCTCAAATTATCAAATTCTTTATGGAGCTCCTTCATCCGTTCTTCAAATTCAGTTGTCATTTTAGACTTTGCCTCCTTGAAAAATATCCAGCAAAAGGATTACTTACAAACTGCATACACTTTAACAGGATTTGTTAAATAATGCAAAAAAGAACCCGAAAAATTTTTCGGATTCTAACAAACTTATTCTTTATTTAAATCACGAATCATTTGATCAATCTTAGAACCATATTCAACGGATTCATCTAGTTCAAAAAACAATTCTGGTGTCTTATAAATCGACAAAGCATGGCCCAATTCACGACGAACCAAGCCGCTTGCTTTGTTCAATCCTTCTTGTGCTTTTTGCTTGTCTGAAGCTTTATCAGACAACAGGCTGTAATAAATCGTCGCTTGCTGCAAGTCGCCAGTGACATGAATATCAGTGATATTCACATCCTGGACCCGCGGATCACGAACCTTTTTACGTAAGATGTCATTGACCTCTTTTAAAATTTCTTGAGCGAGACGACGATCGCGATAATTTGGCATAGCGACTGCCTCCTTTATTGTTTAAAAATTATTTGGGTTTGATTTCTTCCATAATGAAGCCTTCAATCACATCATCAACTTTAAGATCGTTGAAGTTTTCAATCATAGCTCCACATTCAAAGCCCATTTTGACTTCTTTAACATCATCTTTGAAACGTTTCAAGCTGGCAAGTTTTCCTTCGAGGATGACAATGCCATCACGAATGATTCGAACTCCGCTATCACGTTGAATTGAACCTTCATTAACGTAACAGCCGGCAATCGTACCAACTTTAGAAACTTTATACGTTTCACGAACGGTCATTTGACCAGTAATTTTTTCTTCGTATTCAGGATCAAGCATACCCTTCATCGCTGTTTCGATTTCTTCGATAGCCTTATAAATAATCCGATGTAAACGAATATCTACTGTTTCAGCCGTTGCTTGTTGTTTTGCTTGCGGCGTAGGACGAACGTTGAATCCAATAATGATCGCATTACTTGCTGCTGCTAGAGTAACGTCACTTTCATTAATTGCACCTACTGCTGAATGGACGATCTTCACACGTACACCTTCAACATCAATTTTCTTCAATGAAGCAGCCAATGCTTCAGCAGAACCTTGTACGTCCGCTTTAATAATGACATTAACTTCCTTCAATTCACCCTCTTTAAGGGATTCGAATAGATTATCCAATGTCACACGCGCACTAGAACTACGGTGTTCAAGCAATGCACGTTTCGCACGTTCTTCACCTGCTGCACGAGCTGTCTTTTCATCATCAAAGATAGCGAAACGATCGCCTGCTTGAGGAACATCGTTCAATCCAGTAATTTCAACTGGTGTCGCCGGTCCAGCAGTTTTTTCACGACGACCAATATCGTTTGTCATAACTCGAACACGACCATAAGTGTTCCCAACAACGATTGGATCTCCGACTTTCATCGTTCCTTGTTGAACTAATAAAGTTGCAACTGGTCCTTTACCCTTATCTAAACGAGCTTCGATAACAGTTCCGATTCCATGTTGTGTTGGATCAGCTTTCAAATCTTCTACTTCCGCAACTAAAAGAATCATTTCCAATAGTTCGTCAATATTTTGGTTAAACTTAGCAGAAATTTCAACGAAGATTGTGTCGCCGCCCCATGCTTCAGGGATCAGTTCATATTCACTTAGCTCTTGCATCACGTGTTGTGGATTAGCACCTGGTTTATCAATTTTATTCACTGCAACGATGATTGGTACTTTCGCCGCTTTTGCATGGTTGATCGCTTCAATCGTTTGAGGCATTACACCATCATCAGCCGCAACAACTAAGATTGTAATATCTGTGATACTAGCTCCACGAGCACGCATACTTGTAAAGGCCGCGTGTCCTGGTGTATCCAAGAAAGTAATCGGTTTGCCGTTAATATCGATTTGGTACGCACCAATATGTTGGGTAATCCCACCTGCTTCTCCACTTGTTACACGAGAATGACGCAGAGTATCTAGTAAAGTAGTTTTACCATGGTCAACGTGTCCCATAATTGTAACAACTGGCGGACGAGAAACTAAGTTTTCTTCATTAGATTCTTCTGCATCAAAGAAACGGTCAATATCAGCGATATCGATTGTGACTTTTTCTTGAGGTTCAATCCCGTAGTCCGTAGCCAACAATTCAATCGTATCTTTATCCAATGGTTGGTTTTGGTTGACCATGACACCCATCATGAATAATTTTTTGATGATTTCAGCTGGTTCGCGGTGAATCTTCTTCGCGATATCTGCTACATTCATACCTTCTGTGTATTCCAGTACTTCTGGCAGTTCACGGAATTTACGCGGTGGTACAGCAGGTTTTTGGCTTTGTTGATACTTGCCTTTTTTACCTTTTTTATTGAATCTGTTTTTATTGCGATTTTGGTTACCACCAAAACTATTGTTACGGTTTTGGTTACCATAATTACTGCGATTTTGATTGCCGCCTTGGGTTGTGCCACCTTGGGTATTTGAACGTTGGCCTTGGTTTTGACGTTGTGCATTGTTTGCACTACCTTGTGTGTTTGAACGTTGCCCTTGGTTTTGACGCTGCGTATTATTCGCATTGCCTTGTGTATTTGGACGTTGCCCTTGGTTTTGGCGTTGTGCATTATTCGCATTGCCTTGTGTATTTGGTCGTTGGCCTTGGTTTTGACGTTGTGCATTATTTGTATTGCTTTGTGCTGGTCGTTGGCCTTGGTTTTGACGTTGTGCATTATTCGCACTGCCTTGTGTATTTGGTCGTTGGCCTTGGTTTTGACGTTGTGCATTATTCGCACTGCCTTGTGTATTTGGTCGTTGGCCTTGGTTTTGACGTTGTGCATTATTTGTATTGCTTTGTGTTGATCGTTGGCCTTGGTTTTGACGCTGCGCATTGTTTGTATTGCTTTGCGCTGGTCGTTGACCTTGATTTTGGCGTTGCGCATTATTTGTATTGCTTTGAGTTGGACGTTGTCCTTGGTTTGAACGGTTTGCGTTCGCTGAGTTATTCTGTCTATTATTTTGTGTCAAGTCTTTATTTCCTTTTCTATTCTGGAAATTTGGGTTGTTCTTCGAGCTCTTTCCATGGAATTTTGGTTTTTCGTGCTGGTTAGCTGATGGTTTTGCTTGAGTAGTTTGTTCAGGCTTGCTCGAAAAAGCTTGTTTCAATTTTGATTCGTCATCCCCAGATAATGAACCCATATGATTTTTTACATCAATACCTAAAGTATGTGCTTTCTCTACAACATCCTTACTTGATTGATCCACTTCTTTGGCAAATTCGTATACTCTTTTTTTTCCCATGCAATCACCTTCCTAACCTGTTATTAACGTCATAATTTTGTTGGCGAACCCTTGGTCTAAAACCCCGATAACTTTTCGCGGTTTACCAATTGCACCTAAAATTTCTCCTTGAGTAAATTCGACAAAACATGTCGCTTGATAATATTTGCTTTTGTCTGATACTTTTTTTTGAGTGTTTTCACTCGCATCAGTAGTAACAATCACGAGTTTCACCTTATTTCTGCGAATCTCGTTGATCGTCATTTCTTCCCCTGTGATCAGTTTGCCTGCACGCATTGCAAGGCCTAACATGTTCAAGGCCTTCTGTTTATTCATTGCCAAAGAGCTCTTTTCTGGCTTTTTGGTGCTTTACATAATCAAGTAGTTCTTGATAAAAATCATCACTTAAATCAGTACCCAGCGTGCGGTCTAGAATACGTTTTTTCCATGCTTCTTCAACTTCAGCAGGTTCTAACGCAACATATGCTCCGCGTCCTGGTTTTTTTCCTGAAGGATCAATCGAAACTTCTCCTTCTTTTGACTTAGCGATGCGAATCAATTCTTTTTTTGGGAACATTTCACCGGAAACAACCGATTTACGCAAAGGAACTTTTCTTTTTTTCATTTGCTGTCCTCCCATTTGCTTATTCTTCATTTTGTTCAGAAGTGTTATTTTCAACATCCTCTGTCATTTCTACAGTTGTTTCTTCCACTTCTTCGTCTGCTGCTGGTTCGATCTCTTCAACTTCTGTTTCATCATAATTTGCATAGAACTCTTCCATATCCGATTCAGATTTGATATCAATCTTGTGCGCTGTTAACTTAGCCGCAAGACGAGCGTTTTGTCCGCGCTTACCGATAGCTAATGACAATTGGTAATCAGGTACAACTACGGTACAAACTTTTGGATTATCAATATCGAAGATAACATCTTCAACTTGAGCTGGGTTTAAAGAGTTCGCGATGAATACTGCTGGATCTTCATTCCATTCAACAATGTCCATATTTTCGCCTTTTAGTTCATTAACGATGGCTTGGACACGTTGTCCTTTAGGTCCGACACATGTCCCCACTGGATCAATATTAGGGTCAGTTGAACGAACCGCTACTTTTGCACGATCTCCAGCTTCGCGAGCGATGCTTACGATTTCGACAATACCATCATAAACTTCAGGAATTTCTTGTTCAAATAAGCGGCGTAATAAATCTGGATGACTGCGGCTTACGAAAACTTGCGGTCCTTTTGACGTATTCTCTACACGAGATACATAAACTTTAATACGGTCATGTGGTTTATAATGTTCGTTGGGTATTTGATCTTGTTTAGAAAGAACCGCTTCAATTTTGCCTAGGTTGACATAGATATAACGATTGTCCTGACGTTCGACTACACCTTGCATAATATCCTTTTCATAGGCACTATATTCATTATAGATGATGCTGCGTTCTGCTTCGCGTACACGCTGCAAGATAACTTGCTTCGCTGTTTGAGCTGCGATTCGGCCGAAATCTTTTGGCGTAACTTCGAAACGAATTGTATCGCCGATTTCATACGCTGGATTGATTTTCATTGCATCTTTTAAAGAAACTTCTAATTGTGAATCCATTACCTCTTCTGTCACTTCTTTGACAGCATAGACATGAATGTCACCTTTCTTTTCGTTGAATTCAACTTCAACATTTTGTGATTGACCATAATGACGCTTATAGGCAGAGACCAAAGCAGCCTCCAACGCATCAATCACGATTTCTTTCGAAACACCTTTTTCTGCTTCTAGAGTATCCAGCGCATTCAGCATTTCTTTACTCATTTTGACTTTCCTCCTAGCTCGTACTAAAAAAACATTTTCTAAATAAGGGTGAGCAATAAATTAAAACTCGATCGCAAAGCGTGCCTTCGCGATATTTTTCCGATCAAAGACTATATCTTTAGTGCGTGTTTTGATTTTTACAGTCAATGTCAACTCATCTTCCGTTACTTCTTTTAAAAAGCCTTGGTATTGTTTTTCACCATCGACATTCTGGTATAAAGAAATATTGATGTATTGATTCATCGCTTTTTGGTAATCTTCTTCCTTTTTCAATGGGCGTTCGGCTCCAGGTGAAGAAACCTCAAGAAAATACGCCTGTGGAATCGGATCTGGATCAATCGAATCCAATTTATCGCTAAGTTTTTCGCTAACGAACGCACATTCTTCAATATCAATGCCGCCATCTTTATCAATATATACTCTTAAAAACCAGCTTTTTCCCTCTTTGACAAATTCAACTTCGACTAAATCAAAATTTTGTTCATCTAAAATTGGTGTTACTAAGTCAGTCACTGTTTCGACTACACTGCTCAAACTGTCGGCCTCCTTTATTCCATTAAAAAGAGTGAGCGAAAAATCCGCTCACTCACCATCAGTCTTTGATTACTTTGTTATAGTAGCACAATTCTACTGAAAATTCAACCTTGGTATTTTCATGGTGGAATTCTCTTTCATTTTAAAGCTGAATTTATCATTTTCTTTACATATCAAATAATGAAAGTTGATTTTCATCTGGCAAGTCTTTCAAGACACCATGAGTATCCATATACTCGATCAATGTCTTCGAAACTTTTCCGCGTGAAGCCAAATCTTCTTTTGACAAGAAAATGCCATTTTTTCGTGCTTCAACAATTTGTTTTGCTACGTTCAGTCCAAGTCCTGGAACAGCACGGAATGGCGCAATCAAAGTATCACCATCAATTACAAAATCTTGTGCATCCGATTTGTACAAGTCGATCATTCCAAAATGGAAATCACGTTCCAACATTTCATTACATAATTCTAAGACGGTCAATTGATTCTTTTCTTTCGTTGAAGCATCCATTCCTTTGTCAGTGATGGCTTTCATTGCAGCTTTTACTGCATCTTTTCCTTTTGCCATTGCGACTAAATCAAAATCATCCGCCCGAACAGAGAAATAGGCACAGTAATACAGGATTGGAAAATAAACTTTAAAGTATGCTACCCGTAACGCCATCAACACATACGCTGCCGCATGGGCTTTCGGGAACATATACTTGATTTTTGAACAAGAATCGATATACCAATCTGGTACATTATTTTCCTTCATAGCTGATAAATAGGTTTCGCGCAATTCATCATCTATTTTATTCCACTGCCCTTTACGAACCGTCTCCATAATTTTAAAAGCCATACCACTATCGAGCCCCGCATGAATCAAGTAAACCATGATGTCATCCCGACAACCGATAACTTCAGCTAGGTTTGCTTCGCCACGACTGATTAATTCTTCAGCATTTCCTAACCACACATCCGTACCATGAGACAAACCAGAAATTTGCAATAATTCGGCAAAAGTTGTTGGGCCCGTTTCTTCCAACATACCACGAACAAAACGTGTACCAAATTCAGGAATTCCTAATGTCCCGGTTTTAGAATAAATTTGGTCAGCCTCAACACCAAGAACCTGCGGACCGGCAAAAATTTTCATTACTTCCGGATCATCTGTAGGTATTGTTTTTGGGTCGACCCCCGATAATTCTTGCAGCATACGAATTACGGTCGGATCATCGTGTCCAAGAATATCTAGTTTCAGCACATTGTCATGGATTGAGTGGAAATCAAAGTGAGTTGTTTTCCACTCAGAATTTTGATCATCAGCTGGGTATTGGATCGGTGTAAAATCATATACATCCATATAGTCTGGAATAACGATAATCCCACCCGGATGCTGTCCGGTTGTTCGTTTCACACCCGTCGCACCTTTTGCCAAACGGTCAATTTCAGCATTGCGGAAATGCAGATTATGATCTCGCTCATAACCCTTTACAAATCCATACGCTGTCTTATCAGCAACCGTACCAATCGTTCCAGCACGATAAACGTAATCTTCACCAAATAGAACTTTCGTATAATTATGGGCCTCCGCTTGATAATCACCGGAGAAATTCAAATCGATATCGGGGACCTTGTCTCCATGGAATCCTAAGAACGTTTCAAATGGAATATCGTGTCCATCTTTATTCAGGCGTGCACCACATTTAGGACAAGCTTTTTCCGGCATATCAAAACCAGAACCATAGGAACCATCTTCAAAGAACTCCGAATATTGACACTCAGGGCAATAATAATGCGGCGGCAATGGATTCACTTCGGTAATCCCAGTCATCGTTGCCACAAAACTTGAGCCAACTGAACCACGAGAACCCACTAAATAGCCATCGGCATTACTTTTATGCACCAGTTTTTGTGAGATCAAATAGATAACCGAAAATCCGTTACCGATAATCGAGGTTAATTCTTTTTCCAAGCGTTTTTCGATAATATCTGGCAATGGATCCCCATATAATTCACGCGCGCGGTTATAACTTAAGTCTTTGATTTCTTCTTCCGAACCTGGAATTTTAGGTGTGTATAAAGCATCCTTGACTGGAATGATTTCTTCACAAGTTTCGACAATCTTGTCTGGTCCATACACAACAATTTCTTTTGCCAACTCAGGACCTAAGAAACTAAAGGCCTGCAGCATTTCATCCGTTGTCCGGAAATGAACATCAGGTAAGCTATGGCGATTTAATGGGTTGGCTCCTCCCATTGAACTAACTAGAATCTTCCGATAAATAGCATCCTCCTTGTTCAGGTAATGCACATCTCCAGTAGCGACCACTGTTTTATCCAGATCTTTTCCAATCTGAATCAGGTTTCGCAGGATATCTTCTAAATCCGATTCATTTTTTACTAGCTCTTGTTCGATCAAGGGGGCATAAACAGCTTTGGGCATGACTTCAATATAATCATAAAAGGCTGCACGATTTTTCGCCTCTTCGACCCCTTTTTGCATCATTGCTTCAAAGATCTCACCTTGTGAGCAAGCAGAACCGACCAAAAGGTTTTCACGCAATTTATTTAGTTGTGAGCGGGGAATCCTCGGCACACGCTCGAAATATTCGATATTCGACATCGAAATCAGTTTGAATAAATCTTTTAGACCATCCTGATTCTTCGCTAAAATTGTGACATGAAATGGTCGTGCACGTTTATATGAATCTCCTTCACCCACGTGATCATTTAGTTGATCATGATAGTTCATGTCGTGTTTCTCAATTGCTTCCTTAACAAAAATCCACGCGAGATGTCCCGTAGCTTCCGCATCATAAACTGCTCGGTGATGTTGTTCCAAATTGATACCAAACTTTTTCGTCAAGACTCCTAGTCCAAAACGCTTATACTCTGGATATAAGAAACGTGCCAATTCCAGTGTATCAATTACCGGGTTAGGTGTTTCCGGCATACCATGACGGACATACGTAGTGTTGATAAAACCGATATCAAAAGTCGCATTATGGGCGACTAAAATTGTGTCTTCACAAAATTTTTCAAATAATTCCATGACTTCTTTTTCAGGTTTTGATCCTCGAACCATTTCATCAGTAATACCAGTCAAATTAATGGTCGTCTCTGATAAGGGATGTCCCGGATCAATAAATTCTTCAAAAGTATCGATGACATTTCCTTTGTGCATCTTGACCGCGGCCAATTCAATGATTGTATCGTAAACCGCTGACAGCCCAGTGGTCTCCACGTCAAAAACAACATATGTCGAATCAGTTAGAGATTCATGAGCACTGTTGTAAGCGATAGGTACACCATCAGAAACAACATTCGCTTCAACTCCATATAAAATTTTGACGCCGGCTTTTTTCCCCGCCGCATGAGCATCAGGGAATGACTGCGCACCGCCATGATCTGTAATCGCAATCGCTTTGTGTCCCCATTTACCTGCTTGAGCCACTAAATCACTAGCACTGCTGATAGCATCCATAGTACTCATATTGGTGTGCAAATGTAATTCGGACCGTTTTTCTTTCGCTGTATCTTGCCGTTCCGGATGCTTCACTTCTTGAATGTCCTGTGCATTCATAACCAGATCTCGCATGAAGGTATCTTCTTGTACACTTCCGCGTACACGAATCCAACTATTATTGGCGATCGCATCAAATATCTGCTCATCTTTTTCACCATTAGAAAATTTCTTTACTACAAAAGATGAAGTGTAATCCGTCATTTTAATAATCAGGATTTTACGTTTTGATCGCAGTTCACGTACTTCTTTATCAAAGATAAACCCTTCGATCGTGATCCTGCGTTCTTCTTCGATAATATTTCCCATCGGTGTAATTGCTTCATCCGCAGGTATATTGCGGCCCATTTGAACTGGTCCATCGAAATGACCAGCACTTTCCTTCTTCTCTTTTTTCTTTGATTCGTATTGAGCTAAGCTAGCCGCAGCTTGCTCCTGCATCGCTTGAGCCTGTTCTTGTTTTCGAACTTCGAACTCTTGCAGCTTTTTATCAGCTTGTTCCTTATCAACTTCAGGATCAATTCGCAGATGCGGGAAACCATAAGAAACTAAGTTTTCTTCTATTAAGGGTAAATATTGTTGCCTCAAAAATGGAATGACTGTCTCATTATCAATCAATAGGACAATCCGTTTCCCTTGAATTAACGGTAAAGTCTTGCTTAATACTTGTTTCACTAATGGCGTATCACAGTCTTGTTCATTCAAGGCCAACTGCCAATAGTTCTGCAATAGTTCTTCTTCAAATTGACCGTCTTCTGGTATGATATGTAGTTTCACCTTTGCAATCGATTGAAAGGCAAGTTGCAACTTTTGATGAAATGAGTTAAACAAATTTGCTGGTAAAATTTTAGGGGTTTGAATAAAAAATTCCCATACACGAGATTTTTCATGAACAACAACTTCTTTAATCTCAGAAGTTTGAATCATTAAATGCTGTTGCTCTGTCTCGGGCAATTCAATTTGTCGTAATAAATTTTCGAATAGCTCACGATTTTTAGACAAAATGACATCTCCTTCACTTTTTCAAGTATGTTCCAGTATACCTGTTTTTTTTTATGATTGCATTAGAAAAAGGATCGAAAAAATTTCGATCCTTTCATTTAAAAAAAGAAGCGTTGAATATCGTTCCATGTGACTAAAATCATCAGAAGCATGATAAACCCAAAACCAATCATGGTAATCATACCCTCTTTATCTGGGTCTAACGGTTTCCCACGAATCCCTTCAATCAGATTCAGTAAAATTTTTCCGCCATCAAATGCTGGAATCGGTAGTAAATTGACGATGCCTAAGTTAACTGATAAGAGCGCCATCAAATAAATGACTGTCTTGATTCCTGCACGCGATGCTTCCGCGGACATTTGATACATCATAACAGGTCCACCAAGCTTATCTAGACTAAATCCAGTGAAAAGCGAACCTAAGGCACCAAAAATTCTTTTAACCATATCCCATGATTGAGTTACTCCCCCAACGATCTTATCACCAAAACCAGTTTTCATGTACGGGGTTACACCAATTTGCCCAACCTTTTCACCATTGCTTTTGACACTTTTCGGGGTTAATTGGACCGTTTTCTCTTTTCCGTTGTGTTCGATGACCATTTTTAAATCTTCACCTGGTTTTTTCGTAACTGTACTCGTTAAGTCATCCCAGGAAGAGATTTTTTTACCATCAACTGAAAGAATTGCATCATGATCCTTTAGACCAGCAGCAGCAGCCGGACTGTCTGCCTGAACCGTTCCAATTTGATTCGTATTGTAATCCGCAACTCCACCCTGTAAAAAGGCCAGTGCAATAAATAATATGACTGTCAAAATAAAGTTGTTCATCGGACCGGCAAAGTTGGTTAAAATGCGTGAGCCTAACTTCGCAGACTGAAATTGCACATCCCGTGGCGCAATTCGAACTTCCGTGCCATTCTCCTCAATCACTGTAGCATCATGTTGTACCTTGTAAGTAATTTTCTGACTCTCGTCACCATTTACGTATCCTCTGATAATCAAATCGTCGACTAGATCAGCAGAGATCAATTCCATCGGTATACTATTAGGCAATTGAATTTTTTTACTTACATTGATTCGCCGTACTTCATCATCAGAAGTCAATTCAACCGATAATGGCAATCCTGGACTAAGTTCAGTCTCTTCATCCTCTAAACCAGCCATTCGAACATACCCGCCGATTGGCAATAAGCGTAATGTATAGGTCGTACCATCTTTTCCCATATGAGCAATAAGTTTTGGCCCCATGCCGATTGAAAATTCTCGAACTAAAATCCCTGAACGTTTTGCAAAGAAAAAATGTCCGAACTCATGAACAATAACAAGGACACCAAAAACGATTAAAAACGTAATAATCGTACGCATAATTTCCCTACCTTCACTAATTTCTTAGAGTTAGTTTATCACAGTATCAAAAAAATATATCCTTTTCTCGTTCTTTTCATAGAAAATTTAAAAAAAGCTCCGAATAACTTCAAAGCTCTCTTTTCAACTTTTGTTAATTGCTGATTAGATTACTTTTTAGCTATCAGAACCTAATTAATAAAGGCACCCGTTCAACTAAGTACAAAAAAAGAGCGATTCCGCTCTTCTTAAAACACTCCTAATAGATGCATCATTGGAAAGACGAACAGCATACTGTCAAAGCGATCCAAGATACCTCCATGTCCTGGTAAGATATTGCCAGAATCCTTTACACCATAATGACGCTTAATCGCAGATTCAACCAAATCGCCAAATTGACCAACAATCGAGAAAATAATTGTAAAAATAATCATCGTCACTAAATTGTGCTGAAAAACTTGCGGTTGGACTAAGAAAAATACTACCGCAACAACCACTGAACTGACGATTCCGCCAAGCGCCCCTTCGATAGTCTTATTCGGTGAGATATCTGGCCATAACTTGTGTTTGCCGATTTTCCGGCCAACCATGTAAGCTCCGATATCTGTCGCCCAAACGATAAAGAAAGCAAAAAGCAATATTGCTAGACCGTCAGCTCGTGCTGTTACTAAATTTTGAAAACCAACACCAACATAAAGACTCGCCACAACCGGAAAACCAGCCTCGTCTATAGTATACGTATTTTTTGAAATAACAGAAAATCCTAGAATAATCATTACTGTTAAATAAAATAATAGAAAATTACTGTTATTCCCGCTTAAGAAGGGCATCCATCTTTCTGCAGGTAAAACCAAAAATACTGCCCCTAGGATTGACAATACACCCTCAAAACTCAGAATTGCAAGTCCCTTCATACGGAATAATTCATATACACCAATTCCCGCTAAAACGGCCGCCGCTAATTCTACCGCAATCCCGCCAATATACAAAATTGGAATAAAGATCACTAATGCGACGACCGCAGTAATGACTCGCTGTCTCATTTTTTATCCTCCTTTTTCAAGCCGCCAAAGCGCCTGTTCCGCTGTTGGAAAGAGGCGATCGCCGTTTCCAAGTGTTCACCGTCAAAGTCAGGCCACAATGCTTTAGTAAAATATAATTCGCTATATGCTAGCTGCCATAGCAAGAAATTGCTGATACGTTCTTCTCCGCTTGTGCGAACAACTAATTCGGGGTCGCGTAATTCCTTTGGTAAAAATCCCGTCATTAAATGCTCCCCTACAACATCATCCGTAATTCCTTCGACAGCCAATTCGTCATTCTTAACTTCCTCAGCCATTTGTTGGATCGCCGTAATGATCTCAGCACGGCTGCCGTAGTTCAAAGCAAAATTTAAAACTAAGCCGTCATTTTGCGCTGTTTGCTCGATTGCACGTTTCACTGCATCCTGCGTATGAGTAGGCAAATATTCTTCGTATCCCATTACATGAACCTGTACATTTTCCTCAATTAATTCCGGAACAAAGGTGTCAAAAAAATCCACCGGCAATTGCATCAAAAAGTTCACTTCTTCTTCCGGGCGCTTCCAATTTTCTGTCGAGAATGCATACAAAGTTAGTACCTTTACGCCTAAACGATTCGCATGTTTCGTAATCTTTTTGACCGTTTCCATGCCCTCTTTATGGCCTGCTATTCTTGGCAGGCGGCGATTCTGTGCCCACCGTCCATTACCATCCATAATGATTGCAATATGTTTTGGGACAGCACCTTCAGGATCAAAAACGAAGGACGTTTCTTCCGGTGTATATTTTTGTTTTTGTGGAAAAAATCGCAATACCATGTTTTCCCTCCTCTATTAAAATACAAAATGAAAATACTTTTGAAAAGTCATCTGCCATTATAACAATAAAATGCAGTTATTCCTACGAAAATTAAAGACCTTTAGGCTTTTTCAATTTTTTTTAATCGATTATTTTTTCAGAAAACTCTCTCTTTATGCAGTAAACTCTTAATCATGACCTTATTATCCAGACAACCTTATCGAAACATCCATGATTTAAGAGCTGTGTAAAAATTAAGTATTTGTTGGAATTTTTTATAATATACGCTTCTTCTATCAGGTTGAGGAAAAAAAGAAAAAAGCCCGAAGAATACTCTTCAGGCTTGAGTAGTAAATTAAACTTCTAATAATTCTTTTTCTTTTTCAGCAACAATTTGATCAAGAGCTTTGATATTATCATCTGTCAACGCTTGAATATCTTTTTCAAGATCGCGTAAATCATCTTCTGTCAAATCGCCATTTTTTTGTTGCTTCTTGTAATCGTCCATTGCATCGCGTCGAATGTTACGAACAGCAACCTTAGCACCTTCAGATTCTTTTTTTACTTCTTTAGCCAATTCTTTACGTCTTTCCTCTGTTAATTGAGGAATTACAAGACGAATTACATTTCCATCATTCGCTGGGTTCAACCCAATATCACTAGCCATGATTGCTTTTTCAACGTCACCAATCATATTTTTATCAAACGGTGTAACCATTAATACACGTGCTTCTGGTATTGTGATTGATGCCATTTGATTAACCGGCGTAGGTACACCGTAGTAGTCAACAGTGATACGATCAAGTAGGCTTGCGTTCGCACGACCTGCACGAATTTGACCTAATTGACGTTGTAAAGCTTCTTGGGCCTTCTTCATCTTGTCTTTTGCTTCATTCATTACTACATCTGCCATGTTATTTCCCCCTTACAGTTGTCCCGATATTTTCACCAAGTACAACACGTTTAATATTTCCTGTTTCATTCAAGTTAAAGACAACAAGTGGAATATCATTGTCCATACTCAATGAGCTTGCCGTTGAATCCATGACTTGTAATCCTTTAGCAATCACATCTAAATGAGTCAATTCTTCATACTTCACTGCATTTTCATCAAGTTTTGGATCAGCCGAATAAACACCATCAACATTGTTTTTCGCCATCAAAATAACATCCGCATTCACTTCTGCTGCTCTCAATGCCGCTGTCGTATCCGTTGAGAAGTAAGGATTCCCAGTTCCACCTGCAAAAATCACAATACGTCCTTTTTCAAGGTGGCGTTCTGCTTTCCGACGAATATATGGTTCAGCGATTTGACGCATTTCGATTGATGTTTGAACGCGTGTTGGCACATCGATATTTTCCAACGCATCCTGTAAAGCTAGTGCATTCATTACAGTAGCTAACATGCCCATATAATCTGCTTGTGCACGTTCCATTCCCATTTGAGCACCGATTTGTCCGCGCCAGATGTTTCCACCGCCAACGATGATTGCCATCTCGATCCCTAAATCATGTACTTCTTTGATTTCTTCAACAATTTCTTGGATCACTGGCGGATTAATACCAAACTTTTCATCGCCTGCCAAGGCTTCCCCACTAAGCTTCAATACTACACGTTTATACTTTGGTTCATTCATCACAATACCTCCACTGTCACTCTATTGATATTTTATCATACTCTGTCTTTGAAGCGAGTCAAAATTGAATTTGCTTAAAAAAAGGGAGCGCACATGCTCGTGCGTTCCCGACTGCTAAAAAGCAGAATTATTTTTTAATTTGGCTCATAACTTCTTCAACAAAGTTATCTTCACGTTTTTCGATACCTTCGCCGACTTCGAAACGAACGAAGCTTGCAACTGTAGCACCTTTAGAAGATACATATTTTTCAACAGTCATATCAGGATCTTTGACGAAAGGCTGATCAACCAAAGCGATTTCTGCTTTGAATTTATTTAAACGGCCAATAACCATTTTTTCAACGATATTAGCTGGTTTGCCTTCATTCAATGCTTGTTCAGTTAGAACTGATTTTTCATGTTCTAATTCTGATTCAGGAATTTGGCTTTCGTTTACATAACGAGGGTTGATTGCAGCAACGTGCATTGCAACGTCTTTTGCAACTGATTCGTCAGTTGTACCATTTAATAAAGCTAATACGGCAATACGTCCACCCATGTGCAGGTAGCCGCCAAATGCTGCGTTATCTTCTTTTTCAACAATTTCAAAACGGCGGAAATTGATTTTTTCACCGATAACTTGTGTCGCTTCGATTAATGCAGCTTCTAAAGTTTCACCTTTAGCAGTTTTTAATTGCATCGCAGCATCCATGTCTGCTGGTTTGTTTTCGGCAACTAATTCAGCGATCTCTTTTACTAGGTTTTGGAACATTTCATTTTTAGAAACGAAATCTGTTTCAGAGTTCACTTCTACGATTGCCGCAGTATTTCCGTTGACTGCAACTGAAGCTAAACCTTCAGCAGCGATCCGGTCATTTTTCTTAGCAGCTTTAGCCATACCTTTTTCACGTAAAAGATCAACAGCCTTTTCCATTTCGCCTTCTACTTCTACCAATGCTCGTTTAGCATCCATCATACCTACGCCTGTCATATCGCGTAGTTCTTTTACCATTTTAGCTGTTACGTCTGCCATTTTAAAGGCCTCCTTATTTTTTCTAAAAAAGCTGCTTCAAAGGATTTTATTTACTTTGAAGCAGCATATGCTGCGAAATTATTCAGCTGATTCAGTAGAAGCATTTTTACCTTCTACTACATCAACGATTTCTTCGATTGAAGTTGCTTGTCCGCCATCTTCAGCTACGAAGTCTGCTTCTGCTACTTGATCTTCTCCTTGATTACCTTCGATGAAAGCATCAGCCATTTTTGCAGTGATTAATTTCACAGCACGAATAGCATCGTCATTTGACGGGATAACCACATCAATTTCATCTGGATCGCAGTTTGTATCAACCATAGCAACGATTGGGATGTTAAGTTTTTGAGCTTCTTGAACAGCAATACGTTCTTTACGAGGATCAACAATATACATAACATCTGGGATGCGAGGCATATCAGCAATACCGCCTAAGAATTTTTCTAAACGTTCACGTTCTTTGTTCAAACCAACAACTTCTTTTTTAGGTAATACTTCGAAAGTACCGTCTTGTTCCATAGCATTGATTTGTTTCAAACGAGAAATACGTTTTTGGATTGTATCCCAGTTAGTTAAAGTTCCACCTAACCAACGATGGTTCACATAATATTGACCAGCGCGGATAGCTTCTTCTTTAATTGCATCTTGAGCTTGTTTTTTAGTACCTACGAACAACGCAACGCCACCATCTTCAGCAACATCTTTCATATAGTCGTAAGCTGCATCTACCAATTTGACTGTTTTTTGCAAGTCAATGATGTAGATTCCGTTTCTTTCTGTGAAGATGTATTTCTTCATTTTTGGGTTCCAGCGACGAGTTTGGTGACCAAAGTGTACGCCGGCTTCTAGTAATTGTTTCATAGACAATACTGACATTTGTGTTTCCTCCAATTGGTTTTTTGTTTTCCTCTCCTGCTCTCTTCTTTGCAAGGAACTGACAAGCAGCACCGCCTTACAAATCAAGCCAAGATGTGGATTTTATGTGTATAGTCGCCCACACACAATTAGTAATTATACAAGAGTCTTTTTGATAAATCAATCTTTTTTATTTATACTATGTATGATTAATATTTATCAAGGAATACTGTTTAAAAAAACTTTTTCTGCTATACTGAGTGCATAATTATCATTTAGTATGCTGGTTCTGTCTTTGGCAGGATCGGTTAGGACATACCTCTCAATAAAAAAATTTTAGAATTGTCCCTTAAAATGATTTATGGCATTGAAGATCAAATTAAATTTTTGATTAAAAATTTAATTTATTACTATCGATTAAGGAGATTTTTTATGCGAAAAAAGGACCGTCACGAACTAATTAAACAAATTATTTCGGAAAACCCGATCCGAAATCAAAATGAATTAATGGATTATCTACAACAATTTCATGTTTCCGCCACACAAGCGACCATTTCGCGAGATATTCGTGATTTGAAGATTGTCAAGACTATTGACGATACCGGCAAACCACGCTTCGAACTTTTTCAGGATCATCAAGTGCCTACCGAAGACGATGATATCAAACGTCTAATCCGCATGACTAACGAAGTAATCGTGAAAGTCGACACAGTACAGTTTATGACCATCGTTAGTACCCTGCCAGATAATGCGCACTTACTAGCCTCTGTTTTAGATGACCTTTCAAGCGAGTTAATTGTTGCTACGATGGCGAGTTTTGATACTATCATCATTATCTCGAGGGCACCCGAAGACGCAGCTCAAGTTGCCACCTTCTTACAAGATCCAACCAGTACATCCATTTTTAATTAGAAAAAAACCGGAGAAGATATTCTCCGGTTTTTTGTTTACATTTTATTTGGTGCATGAACACCTAATAAGCGTAAATCTTCTTTTAAAATTACTGTTACTGCGTGAACCAGCGCAAGCCGCGCCTCTTTTTGTTCATCATCAACCAAAATTTTCGTATGTGCGTAATACTTGTTGAACGCTTGAGCCAATCTAATTGAATGTTTCGCAATAACGGATGGTTCATATTGATCTGCCGCTTGCATCACAACTTCCGGATAGCTTTGCAACAATTTGATAATCTCCCAGCTATCAGAATCATTCAATGCATAAACCGTTTCTGCATCTACTGTAAACCCAGCTTTTTCTAAGATACTCTTAGCACGAGCGTGAGTATATTGAACGTATGGGCCTGTTTCCCCTTCAAAACGAACAACCTCTTCCAAATTGAAATCAAAGTTATTCAAACGATCATTTTTTAGATCATGGAAAATGACCGCACCGACACCAACTTGATGCGCAACTTCTTCTCTGTTCGGCAAATCAGGATTTTTCTCTTGGATTTGCGCTAACGCAGAATCTTTTGCTTCGTTTAAAACCTCTTCTAGTAAAACGATTTTTCCTTTACGTGTAGATAATTTCTTGCCATCTTTCGTAATCAACCCAAAAGGAATATGAACCATTTCGTCTGACCAATCAAAGTCCATTTCTTTAAGGACCGCTTTTAATTGTTTGAAATGTCCGCTTTGTTCATTTCCTACAACATACAATGATTTAACAAAGTTATACTCCCGTTTACGATAAAGCGCTGCGGCTAAATCACGAGTGATGTATAGGGTCGCACCATCAGATTTTTTGATCAATGCTGGATTCAAATCATATTTTTCAAGGTCAACAATTTCAGCGCCTTCATTCGTTTGCAGCAAGTGCTTTTCTTCTAACATTGTTACAACTTCATCCATCTTGTCATTGTAGAAAGCCTCACCATTGTATGAATCAAAGTCAATTTCTAACATACCATAAATTTTGCTGAATTCTTTCAATGATTCACTGCGGAACCATTTCCACAAATTTAAAGCCTCTTCATCATTTTCTTCTAGGCGTTTGAACCAAGCCCTCGCATCATCATTTAATTCAGGCTCTTCCTCAGCCTTTTCATGAAATTCTACATATAGACGTAATAGTTCAGTGATCGGTTCGGCCTTAACTTTTTCCTCAGAGCCCCATTTTTTATAGGCAACGATCAATTTACCAAATTGTGTTCCCCAGTCACCCAAATGATTAATCTTAATCGGATTGTAGCCAATTTTACTCAAAATCAAACTAATTGAATTACCAATTACCGTTGAACGCAAATGTCCCATTGAAATTGGTTTGGCAATGTTTGGCGAAGACATATCAATAGTAACATTACCTTCATTTCCAATATTGCTGTCGCCAAAATGCTTTTCTTCTTTTGCAATTTGCTTTAAGACCATACTTGAAATGACTTCTTTTTTCATAAAAAAGTTCAAATAGGGTCCAACAACTTCGATTTTTTCAAATGTTTCTGGATTGATTTTTTCAGCTAACTCTGCGGCGATTTGCTGCGGCGCTTTACGGAACACTTTTGCCAAGGAAAAGGCTGGAAATGCAACATCTCCATGATCCACTGACTTAGGATTTTCTAACAAACGCTCCACTTCCGGCAACGTAAGGTTATCCTTGACCACTTCAAAAACAGCTTGTGCAACGATTTCTTTATTATTCATCCAAAATTCCTCCTTTTATTGTACGGCTGACTCCTAATACAGAAATCATCTTTAAATACCAGAAAAACGAGTCTGATTTCTATTTCGCCTACGGTTCAATTAATAATTTGAAAATTTAAAGCAGAACTCGCAAAAAAAGTCTCTGATGTATAATAACATCAGAGACGAGAATTCCCGCGGTACCACTCTTATTGTCGTAAACGACCAACTCAGACTATAACGGTAGCTGCCGATTCACCTCAAAAGTGCGCCCTCTATTTTTGTTTATCCGGCTCTCACCTGCCCGAACTCGCTGCAAAACAGACCATAGACTTCTCTTTTTCATCGATGAAATAATTATCTGGCATTTATACTAACAGAAATTTCTTCATCTGACTAGTCAAGATAGCTTTTTTTATGCTTTAGGAATGAATAGATTGCCTAATGTCGCAGCCATCACCGCTTTAATTGTATGCATACGATTTTCAGCCTGTTGGAATTGCAATGCATTCTCCCCACGAAAGACTTCGTCAGTGACCTCCATTTCTGATAAACCATATTTTTCTTTGATTTCCTCGGCTACTTCTGTTTCAAGGTCATGGAAGGCTGGCAAACAATGTAGGAAAATCGTTTCGTTCTTTTGTGTTTTTGCCATTAATTCTTGATTAACTTGATATGGCAGCAATAAATCAATCCGTTCTTTAAAGGCATCTTCCTCTCCCATTGACACCCATACATCAGTATAAATAATATCTGCCTGTACAACACCTTGGGCAATATCATCTGTGACCAAAACTTTTGCTTTTGAATCTTCGGCATATTTTTCAGCCATAGCAATCAAATCTTGTTCTGGGAATAGTTTTTCCGGAGTCACAATCGAAATATTTACACCTAAAATCGCGCTAGTAATCAATAGAGAATTAGCTACATTATTTCGTCCGTCACCCACATAAGCCAAAGTTAATCCTTCTAATTTTCCAAAGTGTTCCTTAATTGTTAAAAAGTCGGCAAGCATTTGTGTCGGATGCCATTCATCGGTCAAGCCATTCCAAACCGGCACACCTGAGTGTTCAGATAAAGCCTCAACAGCTTTTTGCGAAAAGCCACGATACTCAATACCATCAAACATGCTGCCTAAAACCTTCGCAGTATCTTCGACAGATTCTTTTTTTCCTAGTTGAATATCGTTTTTGCCTAAATACTCAGGATGAGCACCTAGATCATAGGCTGCCGTAGTGAAGGCCGCGCGCGTACGAGTCGATGTTTTTTCAAATAATAATGCAATATTCTTTCCAGCTAAATATTTATGCGAGATATTTTGTTGTTTCAGCATTTTCAGATGCGCTGCAAAATCAATTAGGTAAAGTAATTCATCTTTAGTAAAGTCGATTTCTTTTAAAAAGCTTTTCCCTTGAAAGATATTCGTCATAATAATTCCTCCGTTTTTGAATATTAATTCGCATATAACGTTAGTAATTCATTTTTATTCATAATAACTGAATAAAGAGAAATTTTCAACCTCATTCTATAATTGTTTAGATAAAAAACTTCCTCAAAAAGTTTTGAGGAAGTAATCAAGTTATTTCACTTGTGATAATTTAATCCTGTTTAGCTTGCATGTAACCGCACTGGCTACTACGCCGCCATTTAGATTAATTGCGGTACGCCCCATATCAATTAATGGTTCCACTGCAATAAAGACTCCTACCAATCCAACTGGCAATCCTAAAGCTGATAGAGAAATGATCGTAGCGACCGTACCGCCTCCGCCAGTCCCTGCAATACCGAAAGATGTCATTGCAATAATGAATCCAGCGTAAAGTAAAAATTGCGGAGATAGAGGATTTATATTTTGTGTCATAGCAACAATGGCGATAATGATTCCTGGATACACCCCCGCACAACCATTCATTCCCATGGATGTCGCAAAAGAAGCAGCCAAACTTGACACTCCTCGCGGAATATTCAATTCGTCCTGCATTTCAATATTCATCGGCATTGATCCGGCACTCGACGCAGTAATGAATGCAAAAGAAAGAACCGGAAAGGCCTTTGCTAAATATCGAACTGGTGGCAATCCACAAATTGCTAAAATCAACAATTGAATTAAAAACATGATCAACATTCCAATATAGGAAACCGCGAAGAATTTAGCTAACTTTAAAACTGCTGTTACATCATTATTAATAATGGTTGCGGTCATAATCGTTAATACAGCATAAGGTGCATAAGAAATAAATAGACGAACTACAGACATGATAATTTCATAAGCACTATCAAGAAAATCCTTAAATAATTGAGCCTCTTTGACTTTCTTATCCTTGATTTTTAAATAGGCAATTCCTAAAAAGAATGCAAAGATGACTACTCCTAAAGTAGCGCTCGGCCTTTGACCGGTCAGATCAAAGAATGGATTCGATGGGAAAATCGCAATAATTTTTTGCGGCATCGTCAATGTTTGTTCCCCGCCAGAAACATAACTTTGCTGAATCTCATTTGCTGAATGCAACGCTGTTTGCGAAATATTAAAAGAGTCTCCGTCGATATTTGAGAAGTAACCAGTTATAATACCGACAATTCCTGCGATACCAGCGGTTACGATTAGCGTGCCAATTATCGACATTCCAACTTTCAAGACATTTGTTTTGATTTCAATCTTAGTAAACGCTAATAAAACACAAACTAGAATTAAAGGAACAGCAATCATTTGTAATAATTTTACATAAACACTACCGATAATCCCGATCCAATCAGATAGAATGACACCGTCTGATTTTGACAGCACTTGACTGAAGATCAAACCTAAAATAATTCCGATAGCCAAAGCCGTTACGACACGTTTAGAGAAAGACCATTTTTTTTGTTTTAAATAGATCAAACCATACAAACAACCTAACACGATAAGAAAAGATACTGCTAATAACACCCAATCACTCCATTTCAAATTGTTTATTAAAGATCACCGATCTTTCAATCTGAGTCTCCAAAAGATAAAGCATTCGTCAATTAAGCGATTTCATTTTTGTTCCGCAAGTGATTGATTTCACATTGACAACGATGGCTTTTTGTAAAGAACATGAATTTACTCCCTTAGAAACTCTAAGTTCCATTTTTGATCAAAGTCAATTTCGATGTAAGCTCATATTCCTTCACCTCCGTTTTGCTATCTTTCACTTGCAAAAAATAGTATAAATTTATAACGATTGTTACTCAATTAAGATAAGAGATTTTTCACGAAAATGCACAACCTTTTTTCATATATCGATATTAAAAAAATTACCTCTTTTCATTTTTGAGCTTATAAAAAGACATAAATAATTTTTAACAATCCCTTTACTAAAGGAATATTTACTCTCTTTTTGCTTTAATCTCTGAAAATGAAAGTTTGTGATTTTACTTTTTCTGCACAGAAAAAAACGGCTAAGGTTTAGCCGTTTGGATAATTATTTCATTTTTTTCTTAATTTCCGAACACGTAGAGCTATCAGATATTGGAGGTCTTCAAAAGCCTGCTCAGAGTTAGCATCGACAATAAACCAATATCCACCCATGACAGGTTTGCTTTCATTAAATGTTTTTTGCACTTGTTCAGACATCAAAGGAATACTTTCCGATAGTTCTTCTTCAAAAAGATCCGACACAACGACCATCATCCTCACAGAACCCTCTCGAAAATAAATTGTGCCAAAATTTCCACCATATCTTTTAGCCTTTAAGTGCCAACCACCGAACTTTCCTTTTTCTTTTGAGTATTCAATAGAAAATTTAGGTTGGTACTCCTCAGACAAATAATCTAATAGTCTTTCAAAATATGTATCAGCGCCAAACTTCTTCATCTGTTCTAGTGTCGGCTGATTGTCTATTGAAAATTTTTCTTGCCAATTTGTATCCATCATATCGCCTCCTTCAACATAGTATAGCAAGGGGCTAGATATGTTGAAAAGCTAAACTTGGATTCGCATTCAAACTCATTCCAGCAAAGTGGTGTTTTTGCAATTCAACATGCGCGGCAGCACCAATCATCGCCGCATTGTCTCCACATAAGCGCAATGGTGGAACAATCAGTTTTACTTCAGGCACTTCTGATTCAATTGTACTAGACATTTTTTCCCGCAATCCTTGATTAGCTGCTACCCCACCAGCTACTATCAACTGTTTAACTGGATAAGTTTTACATGCCCTAATCGTCTTTGCAACTAAAACATCAATGACACTTGCTTGAAAACTTGCTGCTAAATTATTGTGATCTAATACCTCGCCACGTTGTTCCGCATTATGAGTCAAATTGATGAACGCACTTTTTAACCCACTAAAGCTGAAATCAAAATTATCCTCTTTCATCATCGCACGAGGAAAGTTATACGTATCTGATCCTTGATGGGCCAGCTCATCAATCTCTTTTCCACTAGGATAATTTAATCCTAATACACGACCGACTTTATCATATGCTTCACCAGCTGCATCATCGCGAGTCTCACCAATTATTTCAAACGAACCGTTTTCTTTCATATAGACTAATTCCGTATGACCACCGCTAACAAGTAATGCCATCAGTGGGAATTCTAAAGGTTCAACTAAACGAGCCGCATAAATATGACCTGCCATATGATTGATTGGCAGTAGCGGCAAACCATTTGCCCAAGCAAAAGCTTTCGCTGCACTCAGCCCGATCAACAACGCGCCAACCAGACCTGGTCCATAAGTTACTGCCACTGCTCGAAGATCCTTAGCAGTAACATTTGCTTCATTCAATGCTTCTTCGATGCAAATCGTAATTTGTTCAACATGATGCCGACTAGCCACCTCAGGTACAACGCCGCCAAAACGCTTATGACTTTTTATCTGTGAAGCAACAATATTAGATAAAATTTTTTCACCATTTTCGATTACCGCAACACTAGTTTCGTCACAGCTACTTTCAATTGCCAAAATAAGTTCTGTTTCATTCATCTGTTTTTCCTACTTTCAAAGACATCAGTACCGCATCTTCTTGAGGGGACTGATAATAATTTTTCCGCAGTCCAATTTCCTGAAAACCGAACTTTTCATAAAAAAGACGCGCCTCTTGGTTCGAAGCACGTACTTCTAAAAAGATACTCGCTATTTCCTGAAATTCTGCATGTTCAATCAGGCGTTTCATTAGCTCTCTACCGTGACCTCGACCCTTGATTTTGGTCGCAATATTAGTAATTTCTATTTCGTCGCAAACCTGATGGAATCCTAAAAAAGCTACAATTTCTGACTCTTGAGTGAAATAGTGACTATGAGACTGCTTCATATCGCTAGCAAATTGAGCCACAGTCCATGGAGACTCATGAGCGTACGCCATTTGAGTGATCTCCCAGAATTTCTTTGCTAAATCTTCCAACTTATTTCACTTCCAAACGTTTGATCATGTCCAAAGCATCTTCATTATTCTCAGTATAGTAGTTCTTGCGAATATTTCGAGCAGAGAATCCTAACCTTCGATATAAACGTTGGGCATCAGTATTGCTGAGCCTTACTTCCAGGGAGAGCGTTTCACAATCGTTCATTATAGCGAATTTTTCTACTTCGTCAATCAATAGATTGCCTATCCCGCGATTTTGGAAAGTAGTCCTCACCGCAATATTAGTAATATGCGTATCATTGCCAATCAGACGGCTGCCGATAAAACCAGCAATTTCTTCTTTTGGGGTTACGATGCAAATATACAAATGAGGGATAGGTGAATGAATTTCTGAAAGAAACGCACTTTTCGTCCAGGGAGTCTCACCAAAGTAAACATCACGTTCCAGTGCAATCAACTCCTTGATATCCTGATCAATGATTTTTCTCAATAGATATTCTTGATCACTTAAGTTTACATACTTCGCACTGAATGGGTATTGTTTCCCATACAGGATCGTCTTCACTAAACCGCTAAATTTTTTCAACATAGTTATCGTCCTCTGGTTGATGCGTCTCCAGCCATTTTTCTTCTGCCTCCACTCGTTTTAAATACTCTGGAACCAATCCATGAATATTTTCGATTGGCTTTGCGAGAAATCCTAACTTCCCTAAAATGATCCCGTTAGGTAAATTTAATTCATCTGCTTCTGACACCTCAGCATCTGATAATGCTGATTCTATTTGTTCTTTGAACTTACTTGTTTCGCCAATAAACAAGGCAGGTTCCTTAATCTGATCTAATAAATCAGGGAAGGCGATATGCTGATCCGCTGAGACATTTACCAACTGTTGGTTTTCCCAACGATAAATTCCGGCATACACATTGTTTCGACGTGCATCCATCAACGGAACAATTAATTTAGCTGTACGAGCATTTCCTGCAATGACGGCCAAACTAGAGACTGCGGTCAATTCGATTTTCAACGTCTCTGCCAATGTTTTCGCAGTGGTTACTGCGATTCGAATTCCTGTGTAAGATCCCGGCCCTTCCGCTACGACGATTCGATCCAAATCCGCTGGTTTCAGCCCACTTGCTTCCATCACAGATTCAATTGCTGGCATTAAGCTCAAACTGTGATTCATTTTTCGGTTCAATTGAAAATGAGCCAACACTTTTTCGTCCTCTAGGGCAGCCACGGCTAATGTTTGATTGGATGTATCCATCGCTAATAATTTCATAAAAGTTCATTTCCTCGCATTTAAGATAGCAATATTTTAACACAAACTATATTTGCTTTCCTACTAAGTGTTAAGAATTTCTGCTTTCCTTAATTGATAGCACAAAAAAGAGCAGCAAAGCACACTGCTCAAAATTATTTTGTCGATTCACGCTGAATCAGTTTCGTTCCCAGCATAATTTTTCTGGGTACTGGTGAAAACTCCTTGGCTAGGTCTAGAATCGTTGAAACTGCTAATTCTCCCATCCATTCGGTTTCGACTTTGATGGTTGATAATGCCGGTGATACATATTTTGCTACACTAACATCATTGAATCCAATAACAGAAATATCTTCTGGAACTCGCAGACCAGCAGCTTGAATCGCCTGCATAGCACCGACAGCAAGTGCGTCACTCGATGCAAACAATGCATTGGGTAATTCTTCTGTACTAGACAAAAATTCTGCCATTGCCGTTTTTCCTGTCTCCATGGAAAAAGCAGCTGTCAAAGTGAACTCTGGACGATATAGATTGAGTTGTTTCATCTTGTGCTTAAAAGCCATGAGTCTCGGGTCTTCGATAGGCTGTAAGTTATGCTTAGTTTTTTCTTCACCTGATAGAATCCCGATTTTTTGATACCCCTGTCGGATAAAGTGATCAATTACAAGGTTCACACTCTGATCAAAATCTACCACCAAAGAATTTAATCCCATATTCATTCCATCAAAATCAACGAGCAATAAATTCTCATCAGTTTGTTTCAACTGACGAATCTGCTCTGCATCAAACTTTCCCAAAGCGATTGTACCGTTGACTTGAATATCGGACAGTTCATTCAAAGCCTCTCGCCGAATCTGAATATTTAACTCCTCCGCCTTTTTTTCGATTCCTAAACGTATAGATAAATAATAGAGATCGGCTAATTCTTCAGCTTCGTCATACCATTGAACCAGTCGTATCACAGCTTTTCCTATTTTATTCGCACGTTTGTGTTTGGTATAATTCAAGTCCTCCGCCACTTCAAAAATGCGCTGCTTTGTTTCTTGGGCGACGGATAATTCTTGATCATAATTTAACACGCGAGAAACCGTGGCAGGAGAAACCCCTGCTAATTTTGCAATATCCCGAATAGTTGCCATCGCTGCCCCTTCCTACAAAGTTTTGATAAAACGCGTAAAGCCTTCTTGTCCTTCAACATCCCGCTTAAAAACCCCTGCGTCTTCCAACACACGAGCAAAAACAGCTCCTACTGCTTTTTGCACGACTTGAGTGACATTCTCACGAGTAAGCTGATTATTCGATTTTAAATGATCTGCCCACGCTATATGATAGTCAGCAACCTGATTTTCTTCATCCAACAAATAATTTTCAACCTCTTTTAATTCTGCCTCCAGACGTGGAGGCAAGACCGCTAACCCCATTACCTCAATCAAGCCGATATTTTCCTTTTTGATATGTTGCACATCCGGATGCGGATGGAAAATGCCATCAGGGAACTCTTTCGAGACATTATTATCACGTAAAACAAGGTCCATTTCAAAAAGATCTCCTTTTCGACGAGCAATTGGAGTGATTGTATGATGCAATGCACCATCTTCTGTCTGAGCAACGATTTGCAAGGATTCATCTGAATAAGCTTGCCACTTTTCAAATATCCTATTGGAAGCCTCGATTAATTCTTTTTGATTCTTCCCTTGCAATCGAATCACTGACATTGGCCATTTTACGATACCAGCTTTAATACTTGGATAATCCTTTAACTCAAAAGTTCGTTCCATTTCGGCTACAGCCATTGGAAATGTATGGCGGCCGCCTTGGTAGTGATCATGAGAAAGAATTGAACCGCCCACAATCGGTAAATCTGCATTTGATCCGACAAAATAATGCGGCAGAACTTCTGTAATTTTTAATAAACGTTGAAAAGTAGCTTTTGTAATCTTCATAGGACGATGTTCTTCCGACAGAATAATACAATGTTCATCATAATAAGCATAGGGAGAATACTGAAAGCCCCAGCTTTCTCCATCAAGATTCATTCGAATAATTCGATGATTGGTTCGTGCAGGATAGTTCAATCGACCTTTATACCCTTCATTTTCCATACACAGCATACATTCGGGATAATCTAATTTCACTGCCTGACGTTCTGCCGCGATTTGCTTTGGATCTTTCTCTGGCTTCGATAGATTGATCGTGATCTCCAGTTCACCGTACTCAGTTTCAGCAGGAAAAATAATATTCCGTGCGATCTCGCGTGTCTTGATATAATCATTGTCTTTGCTTAATTTAAAGAAATAATCCGTTGCTTGAACGGGATCTTTAGAGTAGTACTGAGCAAAATAAGCATTTACCACTGATGGTGGAGGTGTCATCAAATCCATCAATTGAGCTTCTAACATGTCTTTTTCTGCCTGTAAATCAGTAATTATTCCATTCTTTTCTGCTTGAACCAAAAGCCGATCCACCAGTTCCACAGCGTTCTGCGAAACAATGCGAACTTCAGCCTTTGATAAGGAATCCTCTCCGATCATAGCAATGACCCGATTTTCTAAATATAAGCGATCCATTTCCATCCAACCGCCCGATTGGATGGCTAACGTAATAAAGTCTCTGACTGTTTGACTGACTGACACGTTTTTTCCTCCTAATCTTCATATCCATGCGGGTGGCTGACATGCCAGTTCCACGCTGTTTCAATGATTGCTTTGATATCCGTGTATTCAGGATTCCAGCCTAACGTTTCTTTCACTTTATCACTTGAAGCGACTAAACGACTTGGATCACCCGCACGACGCGGTCCGATTTCAGCCGCAATCTCTTTACCCGTCACTTCACGTGCTGCATCTAACATTTCTTTCACCGAGTAACCATTATTAGAACCTAGATTAAAGAAATTGCTTGGATTGCCAGCTTTCAAGTATTCCAAGGCAAGAATATGCGCTGCGGCTAAATCCTCAACCTGAACATAATCTCGTATACATGTACCGTCTGGCGTATCATAATCATCACCGAAAATAGTCAAATGATCTCTTTGTCCCAAAGCTACTTGCAAAATGATTGGCACTAAATGTGTTTCAGGATCATGATCCTCACCGATACTTGCATCAGATTTTGCGCCAGCAACATTAAAATAGCGTAAAGCCACGTAACGCATACCATAGGCGTTGTCGCACCATTTCATCATTTTTTCCATCATTAATTTGCTTTCGCCATAGGGATTAGTTGGATTAGTCGCCACTTCTTCCGTAATTGGGGAAACACCTGGTTCACCATAAGTCGCCGCTGTCGAAGAGAAGACAATATTTTTCACGTCGAACTGTTCCATGACTTCTAGCAAGCATTCCATACCAACGACATTATTGTTGAAATACTTTAACGGTTTTTCTACCGATTCGCCGACTAACGAACTCGCTGCAAAATGAACAACGCCATCAATTGATTCTTTTGTAAAGACCTCTGTCATAAATGCTTTATCGCGACAATCACCTTCATAAAACTTTGCTTTAGAATGAACGGCCTCGCGGTGACCCGTTAATAAATTATCCACTACGATTACATCATAATTTTGTGAAACCAGCTTATCGACCGTATGAGAACCAATGTATCCTGCTCCACCTAGAACTAAAATTGCCATTTGATCTACTCCTGTCATTTTCATTTTTTTATTTAGTAAACAAATTATAATTTGTTTACTAAATAATTGCAAGGTCATTTTCCATTCGTTTAACTTTTCATTTTTTAGTTTTTGCTTCATAATAGAGATATATTAATAATTAAAGCCACTCTAGTTATAAAGCAAATGTATTTTTCAGTGAAAAAATACATTCCTTACATCTGAGAAAGGAGTGATGGAACAATGCGTAAATTTGCTTCCGGATTCTTTACTGGTACTTTAGCTGCCGCAGCGGTAGTTGCCGGCGTAGTAATGGGCGTGAAAAAGAAAGTTATTGACCCAATTGAAGAAAAAGAATCAAAAATCGATGAAAATCGTAAAAAAGCTCGCAGAAAAAGAATCTCTAGATAAAAAAGAAAGCCAACTGGCTTTCTTTTTTTCTATCTATAAATATTTTGAACGATTTGATTCGCTAAATAAAATACCCGGTCATTACTTTTGGGACGTGGCGAAGCAGCATTTAACCAATCTAGCCCTTCTAAGGGAATGCCATAACAATAAATATTTGACAGCACATCCCCGTTTTTATCTATTAATTGATGAGTCTTTCGAACAACTTTGACAGCTCCCGTTGGATGTTCCTTACCTTCAAAAGTCACACTGTGAGAGGTTAGATAGCCTTTTTCTCGCATATTGATCAGTACCTTATTTTTCGTACGTTTCAGACTAGTTGCTGGCAAGCGTGCTTCTATCAGATTTTCTCCTTTGAATATACGAGAAGTATTCTTTTTGCTGTACGCCAAAAAACTGTCTTCTGATCTTTCAACTACCATCTCTGGCGCCAAAAATTCAACGATTCCCGCTTTCGTTAAAGCTAACAATTGTTTTTGTCGAATCACAGGTGCTCCGATCGTCAAAAAACTATAATTCCGATTAAACGTACCGAAGAAATCTTCATAATACTCTTTCGGTGTAAAGTTGCCCTGATCCAACATATAATTAAAAGGTGCTTGCAGTTCTTTATATGTGTCAATCGCCGCAGCTATTGCTCCTTCTTGATTGCCCAGCTCTGCCTCAGCAATATCCTTCTTCAAGTACGTTTGAATAAAATCAGGAAAATCTTGTGAGCTGACTTCTTTTGCGGGATCAAAAAGTTTTGTCCAGTCCAAACGATCCTCGCTAGGAACTCGAAACGTATTTAAGACTTCCTCCCGATCACGTTCACGATAGAGCCGTAAAAATTCATCTAAATCAATCTCTGACTCTGCTAGTTTCTTTTGGTAATACACCAACTCAGCTTCTTTTCTTAATAAGTCAAACAGCTCTTCTGCATTTCCCTGAAACTCTCCCATGAACCCTTCTGTCAATATTTGCGGTTGAGCTTCTTCTCCAGGTTCTTTTTGATTGTTTGGACGTGCGTGGTAAGGCAGTCCTCTGCCTGAGCCTACAACTAAACGCTGCTCTTTTCCAGAAGGCTCATAAACCAGACAATTTTTTTCTTCACTGAACCTACCACCCCATTTGGCAACAAATAGTGCGATATAGTCAAAAAAACTCAGCCCTAGTCCACGAAGAATCACTGTTTCTCCTTCCTTCAAATGATCTAGACTTGTATCCGATGGATTTCCTGGTCCTTGATAAAAGAGATCATGTTTCTCAGCAAACAGCTGATTTTTGGTTTCCTCTTTGCTTAAAAGGTTCGTGGAATGACCTGTCGCTAAAATCACATCGGTCACTAAAAAAGATTGTGATGATTGAACTAGAATAGTCTCTTCTACCAGAGTTAAATCACTTACTCTCTCTTTGATTAAATTGACCGTGATATTTTTTGGTAGCCTTCTGGTTATTTCCTCATAAAACCAGTGTTGATAAACTCCATAATAGCGCCGCTGACAGTAATCATTTTTACCCAGCTTCAACTCTGATAAAAATTCTTTTCCATGTTTGAAAGAGGTTAAGTATTTTTTTGCCTCTGTCTGATTCCACTCGGCTAAATTCGGGCCTTCATCCTCAGAAAATAAGGTCACATGCTGCATTACTGTATTCATGATAACCTGATCATTTTGATTTTCACGCCAAATATTTCCGCCTGGCCCATCAGGATCAAAGAGCAATAATTCAATTTTTTCATTTTTAGATGCCTGTTTGATTAGGCGATCCAATGCAATCAAACCATATGGACCAGCCCCGATAATCGCAATTTTTTTCATACACATTCCTCATTTTTATAGATTCATCTCTTTTAGAGTAGAGAATATTTCGAGAATAAGCAATAAAAAAAAGCTTCTGATGAATTTATTCATCAGAAGCTTGCCTACCCTTATTTTATGACCCAACGATCAAAAGCTTCCTTTACACCGTCTTCCAAGTTGGTTGCGACAGTATAGTCAGCAGCAGCCTTAACTGCTTCACTAGCGTTTCCCATTGCGATACCAGTACCGGCAAAATCAATCATAGATAAATCATTTTCCGCATCGCCAATCGCCATAACCTCAGATTGTTGAATTCCTAAATGTTCACTCAATTCTTTTAAAGCCAGTCCTTTACTGGAGTTCGAATTTAGTACTTCAAGGAAAAATGGTGTACTGCGGACAATTGTATATTTTTCAAAATACTCTGCTGGAATTTTTTTAAACGCCTCACTGAGAATTTCAGGATCATCGATCATCATCATCTTAACAGCTAATACATCCTCCGCGATTTCCTCAGGTGTCCGATAAAATAGCGGCATATTAACTAAATAGGATTCTAAAATTGTATATGGGCTGATATCGCGATTTGCTGTATACATCGCCTTTTTATCCGCAATATGCAAATGAACATCTAGCAATCGTGCCAAATGATCGATCTCCAGATAATTTTCTCGCGTTAAGCTGTGTTCTGCTACGATATCCCAAGTCTTAGTGTTCAATACTAAAGCTCCATTGTACGTGATAATATAATCATCATTATTGTTTAAACCTAATACGTCCAATTGTGCTTTTGTTCCTGACAACGGGCGTCCAGTGGAAAGAACTACATAAATCCCTGCCTTGCGAGCCGCTTTAATACAATCAACCACTGGTTGATTGATTTCGTGATGATCATTCAACAATGTTCCATCCAAATCGATGGCAACTAATTTTATACTCATAGATTCCTCCTGTAAAAGTTTTCAAATTTCATGATAAGCGTAATCCATTTCTTCGTCAATCCAATCAACAACTATCGATTTCAGTAAACAAGCCATTTATCCTTTAATTTAAAATGGTCATGACCATAGAAAAACAGCTAGACAACTATCTAGCTGTTTAAAACTAATCGATTTTTTTCTGCTTCACTTTACCGGTCCATTCCTGCATTCCGCCTTTAAGGATAAACAAGTCTTTATAACCCTTTTTGCGCAGCAGATTTGCTGCACGAGCACTAACTGCTTTATTATGATCATAAATATAAACTGGTTGGTCTTTGCGTAAAGAGCTGTAAGATTCTTTTAACATACTAAATGGAAAACTACGTGCTCCTAAAATATGTTTTGCATTGAACTCATCCCGTTCACGAACATCAATAATTTGTGCCTTCCGCATTCCTGCCTGAAATTCTTCTTGGGTAATAATTTTTGCAGCTCGTCTCATCATGATTCGAACTACTAACTCATACAAACCAAATAAAACAATTACTGAGATTAATACAATATTAATTTTCCACCAAATTGACATAACTTGATTCCTCACTTACCTTTAATCTATTTTGCCAATGAAGCTGCGCCGATCACACCTGCTTCATTTCCTAACTCCGCTAATTTGATTTTTGTGCTTTCACGTACCTGTGGGAAAGTAAATTCTTTGAAATATTTTTCTATCCGGCTGCGTAAAAATTCCCCCGCTGCTGAGACACCGCCGCCGATGACAATCGTTGATGGATTCAAGGTATTTCCAAGATTTCCGCAAGCCAAACCTAAATAGAAGGTTACTTTATCAACGACCATTAGAGCCAAATCATCGCCTTCATCTTCCGCCAATTCAAAAACATCTTTACTAGTAATATCTTCACCATTATCCAAACAAGCTTTTAGTTTTGATCCGCCAGCATATTCCTCTGCAAGTTGGCGGGCAACTCTTACTACACCCGTCGCACTAGCCACTGTTTCTAGACAGCCGCGTTTTCCGCAAGTACATTCAAACCCATTTGGATCAACCGTCACATGTCCGACTTCACCGGCACAACCAGCGATGCCGTGAAGCAATTGGCCATTCATCACAATACCACCGCCAACACCAGTACCTAGAGTCATAAAAATCACGTCTGGTTCGTTTTCTCCAGCACCCTTCCAACGTTCGCCTAAGGCTGCTACATTCGCATCGTTGTCGATCGTAAATTTAATATTCGTGCCTTTTTCGATCTCGCTCTTGACTTGTTGCAAAGTTGTCCAGTTCAGATTGTATGCACCGATAACCGTTCCCGCTTCAATATCGACACTCCCTGGAGTTCCCATGCCAATTCCAATAAATTGTTCAGGTTTCATCCCATATAATGACAAATGATGATTAATTGATTCAATAATATCCGGAACAATATGCGAACCATCATCTAAAATATTTGTTTCTATACTCCACTTTTGCTGAACTTCACCAGCCTCTGTTAAAATGGCAAATTTGACAGTCGTACCACCTAAGTCAATTCCTAATAATTTTTTATCCACTCTAGTCACCTTCTCGACTTTCTTCAATGTGATGTTCTCGTTTTAAAATGCCCCAACCCTGCAAATAAGTATCGCGATCAATTACACGACTCTCATATAAATTTTTCAATTCGATCTGCATCAATTCGATATCATAAATCCGTTTTCCAACGTAAACATAAATACCAAATCGTTTCAGCAGCTGTTGTACATCATATAAACTTTCCATCAAACCACATCCTCAGTATTATACAGAAAAAAAAAACTTTTTTATAGCCCAATTTTTATTTCCTAGTTTATTTTTTAAAAACTAGTCATTTAATCCACTCTACATTTTATAGCATTCACTCGACACTCGCAAATTGAATAAGACTATTCTTTTAATAATGCCGCTAGCTTTATTACCGTTTTCCAGTTGCGCGCAGTCAATTCATCAGTTAGTTTATTCAGTTTAGGCGTTAGCTTGGAAAATCTAATGCTTCTGTCTGTAAGATAATAAATATCCTTCGACTTCACAATTGCTCGCTCACCAATTTCTGAAAGCTCCTGAGGTACCATTTCGCTTGACGAAAAATAAACATATAAATGTTCGACATTAGTCTCTTCCATCTCTGCTTCAAGAATCTCCTCGGCTGTAAACGGCAAATTTTCAATCAAAGAAAATAGTTCATCTTTCGTTCGATAGATAATCGGCACAGAAAAACCAAAACGTTCTGTAAAAGCAGCTGTAACAGTCTCTGAAAATTCACTTATCGCTTGATCACTAGAAAAGAGGAGGTTCCCGCTTTGAATGTAGCTGCGAACATCGGAAAATCCTAATTCTAAAAAAAGTTCTTTTAGCTCTTTCATTTTAACAATATTTCTTCCGCCGACATTAATCCCACGAAATAACGCTAAATATCGCATATCTTCACTCCTATACTCGTAAAAAAAGCGGACAGCTCTGTCCGCGATTATTGATACATACTAAATTTTCTTAACCCGAAGAAGACAAAGAGAACAATGGCAAAAATGAAAAACAGAACAGTAGTAACCCTTGCTCGAGTAGAAAACCGATCTTGTGAATGAGGTACTGCTACTGCCCAACCGGATAATGCCCCACCAATAATGCCTCCTAGATGTCCCCAGATATCAATCGTTGAATCGAATAATCCAAAGACTAGATTCATTAAAATGAACAAAGCAAATTGACGTGTCAACGCTTGGATCGCTCCATTGTCACGATAATGCAATCCAACTACTAAAAAGGCTCCGAATAACCCGAAGATCGCTGTACTCGCCCCGCCAGACAGTGTTGTCGGTGAGTTGAAGGCGAAACTCGCAAAATTTCCCATCACGCCGCTTAACAAATAGATTACTGCAAAACGCCAATGCCCAAAAATTGCTTCACATTGTTGCCCCATATAATAAAGAACGACACCATTTAAGGCAAAATGCATCAATCCAAAATGGATAAACATGGGTGTTATGAACCGCCAATACTGGTGTTGCCAAATAACTGATGGCGAGAACATGCCTAGTTGATTCTCAATCGATAATCCTGACAGTAAATATTGCATCAAAAAAACAATCGTATTAATTGCAAAAAGAACATACATTACATAAGGTTTATCTTTTCTCATATATCTACCTCTCTCATTCTTCGGTTACTCTTTTACTAATAAAAAAATAATTGCTGTATCGGTTGATCAAATTCTTCTATCTGCCAATCTTCCATTAGCTGCTCAGCGAAAACAAAACTGCAGGTTTTCCCTTTATAATTAGCTAAATAGCGGTCATAATATCCTCCACCAAAACCAATACGATAACCTGATCGATTAAATACTAACCCAGGAACAATCAATAAATCTAGTTCATCAGGGCTTGCGACTTTCTCAATCTCAGGCTCTTCAACGCCAAATTTTGTCGTATAATATGCCGTATCTGAGTCAACCCAGTGAAAAACCATCTTACCTTTAGGCAATGATTTAGGAACGGCTATTTTTTTCCCCGTTTTAAAAGCCCGCTGAATCAACGAAGAAGTTGGAAACTCAAATTGAGTCGCCATTGTTACGCCAATGCTGGTCGCTTCTTTCCAAATTTCACTTTCAAAAAATTTTTCAAGGATACAATCAACTTGGTCCTGTCTATTCTCGTTATCCGCAATTTTTTGCAACCGGGTAATCGCCAACTGCCGAAGTTTTTCTTTCTCCATTCATTCACCTTCTTATCTAGAAATACTAACAAAATCGAAACAAAATAAAAAGGGGATTACTCCCCTTTAACAAAATCACTAGAAATTCGACGAGCAATCGCCATTCCGCCTGCCGCATTAAAATGTAAATGGTCCTCACTATCGAATGATGGATTCAATCGTCCCGCTTCTTCTTCAACGATCGCGGAAAAGTCCCATAATTCATCATAGTTCTCAGTTAACCAATGATTTATTTCTTTTCGCAAAGCTTCTTTTACTTGATTCATCCCTGGATACCCTAAGCAAGGAGTCAAAGTGCATAGTTGATAAGTAATATCGTGTCTCTTGCAAAGTTCAATCAACTTTTGGATCATCTTTTGAAAGCTCTCTAAAGTTAGTCCGCCATTAATCAAATCGTTGACACCAAGAAACAAAATGACTTTGCTGACATTGCTGTGACTAGTCAAACAAAATTCTAATCGCTTCAAACTATCAAAGCCATAAAAAAAGTTCCGTGATTCATTTGTTGAGACATCGCTACTAGCCTTTAACAAACAGCTGCCATTGATTCCTTGATTGACCAAGTAGATCTTTTGTTTACGTAATGTTCTTTGTAATGGCGCAGTCCAAGTTGCCCCTTCAGTTAAGGAATCTCCTAAAGCGATCACACACTCTCCAGCGACTTCTGCTTCGATCGCAATTAATCCAGAGCAAAAATCAAGCGTTCTAGCTTCAGGAAAAAAATCGGCATCATTGTATGAAAAACCACTTTCGATCGATGATACTTGAAAAGAAATGTGCCATTTTTTTGCCGTAGGATCAATCGAAATAGACGGTGTTTTAAAAATCTCGCTAGAAACAATTGAAAAATCAGAAATAGTTTGCTGATTTTCATTTGTTTTAATGGTCAAATTTTGAATTTGCTGCGTTTGATTGCCATATTCATTAGCAAAAACCAAACGGATTTTTTCAACGGAATCAATTCGCCGCATCGTCAATTGAACTGTTCCTTTACTTGAACTATAGCGAGCGATTCCACGTTGCGCATGACTCCAGATAGTTGTCCAGCTCATTAGATTTCTCCTCACATAAACAATTAATTTTTAGCTTCTTTTCAGCAATCGTAAAATAAAATAAGGGGCTCCAATCAATGAAACAATGATTCCGGCTGCCATTTCACCACTAGGCAAAATGACTCTGGCCAAAATGTCACTAAATAATAATAGAAGCCCGCCGATCAAAGCGGTCATTACTAATGTTTGATTATTTTTTTTGCCTGTTAATTGGCGGGCGATATGCGGAGCAATTAGCCCGATAAAACTGATGCTCCCAGCAATTGCGACACTTGCCGCTGCAAGGCAAACGGCACAAACTAAAAAGAACAGCTGCGTTCGTTTTAGCTTAACACCTAATCCAACGGCTACCTCATCGCCTAGCTCCAACACTTCCAATGAACGCCCTCTCAATAAAACCAATGGCAATAAGCAAATAATCCAAGGAAGCAGCAACAGGACATGCTGACGAGTGGTTCCCCAAATCGTGCCTGCAAGCCATGAAGTCACGAACTGATAATTGTCTTTAGAGACACGCATCGTCCCAATGAGGGTTAATGCCGAAATCCCAGCGTTCACTGCAACTCCGGCTAATAATAAACGATTAGGTGTAATTCGTTTCGATTGGCGGCCAAAATAATAGACCAATCCAGTGGCAATAAAACTGCCTGCACAAGCGATTAGTGGCAAAAACCAGCTGCTTTCCCCGGTGGCAAAAAAACCCAAATAAATCAAAACAGTTAATCCTGCGCCGGCATTGATTCCCAAAATCCCAGGATCAGCCAAATCATTGTGAGTAATCGTTTGAAACAAATAGCCCGATACCGCCAACCCCATACCCGCTAATATTGAAACAAGCAGCCGTGGGAAACGAAAGTCAAAAACGATCAATTGTTGACTAGTACTAGCAGTTCGTTGAAAAACATGCAGTAGATCATTTAACCCTAAAGGAATCGTTCCAACTGTCAGACTAAGGAAAATACCAAAAATCAGTAGAAGAAGCAAAGTAAGCCAACCTATTCTTTTTCTCATAAGCTTCCCTTTCTAATTTGTAAAAGTAAAAATGGTACCCCAATGATCGTCACAATTACCCCGGTCGGTGTTTCCAAAGGAGGAGCTATCAAACGTGACGCAATATCCGCCAAAACAAAAAACAGAGCACCAAACAGACCTGAGGCCGGAATCACGTAACGATAATCGTGACCAATAAAAAAACGAACTACATGAGGAACAATCAATCCGATAAAACTAATGGTTCCAACTAAAGCTACCGAACTTCCGGCTAATAGTAGAACAAAAAGCATACTTAACTGACGAATTCGATTCGGTTTTTTCCCCAACGAGATCGCCGTTTCATCTCCCATGCTCAGTAACGTAACCTGTGGACTAATCAAGCAGGCTCCTAGAACTCCAATTAGAATCAACGGAAAAATCGTTTGCAATTGATTCCACGAAAGATTCGCCGTGCCTCCGACAAACCAAAAAGTCATGTCTTGGTTTAAATCAAATAACAGGCTGATGCTCTGACTAATTGCTGCAAAAAAAGAGCTCAATGCCGCGCCAAGCAGAACAATTCGCACTGGTGACAGCCCGAATGAAACTCTACTTGAAACCAAATAAATCAAAAGAATCGAAACCGAAGCTCCAAGAAATGAACCTATGACACCGGCAGTCGGCGAAGGATTTGAACTGATAGCAAAAACCAAAGCCAAGCCAAGGCCTGCTCCTGAATTTATTCCCAGCAAACCGGAATCAGCAATCGGATTAGAAGTGATCCCTTGTATTAAAGCCCCGGATATCGCAAAGCCTGCACCAACTAAAACCGCACCTATCATTCGCGGCAGACGTAAATAACGAACCAATTGTTCGCCCTGGTTATTCGGATCAAAATTTAGCAGCGCCTGCGAAACATCGGTCCATTTACTGGTAACCGCTCCATAACGCAAAGATAAGAACATTGCCGCGATGAGCAATATGAAAACGACTGGAAAGAAATATTTTCGTTTAGTCATCTTCTAGTGCTCCTTTACTAAATCATAAGCGATAACTAATGGTTTATCACTATTAGGCAGAGTGGCAAATGTCGCTTGGATATCAAAAAGATTTAACAATTTATCCGCAGTAAAAATTTCTTTGGGCGTGCCCTGAAAAATTAATTCACCCTTTTTCATCCCGAGTAAATAATCGGAAAAACGCGAAGCATGATTCAGATCATGAATCGTCATTAAAATCGTTTTTCCTTGCCGATTGATTTCTTGCAACAATTCTAAGATCTCTAATTGATGAGCGGGATCTAAAAAAGTTATTGGTTCATCCAAAATCAAAATATCCGTATCTTGCGCTAACGCCATAGCGATCCAAACACGCTGCTGCTGGCCGCCTGACAAAGTGGTCAATGTCCGTTCTTTTAACTTTTGCAAATTGGTAGCTTCCAAGGCCCAATTGATTAATTGATGATCTTGCTCTTTTAATCCAGAAAAACCCTTTTGATAAGGAAATCGGCCATAGGCAACAATTTCTTCGACAGTCAGTCCATTGATTTGACTGCTGGTCTGTGACAACGAAGCAATTTTTTGCGCGACCGTTTTAGTATCTAAACGTTGAACGTTTTCACCGTCGATAAAAACCTCACCTTTAGCAGGATCCAGAATCCGCGCCAAAGCTTTTAAAAAAGTCGATTTTCCACTGCCGTTAGGACCGATCAAACTAGTAATTTGTCCATTGGGAATTTCTACTGTAATGTCATTTACAACAATTTTTTTATTATAGCCAATCGAAAGATCAGTTGTTTTTAATTTTGTCATAGACCTTCCTCACTTCTCTGATAATCGTTCTCAATTATGACCTTCTTTTTCATCATCGTCAACTATCTATTAAAGAAAACTCACTGTTGACACCCCTTGTGCTTTCGGTAATAATATCAATTGAGAACATTTCTCAATTAACCTTGAAGGAGTTTTTTTATGTTCAAAAAAATAGTTTTAGGAACCGTTTCTCTGTTGGCGCTATTTAGCTTAGCTGCTTGTGGGCAAGGCAGTGAAAGTAAAGATACAAAAAATGATATACGGACGTTGACTGATGCACAAGATCATAAAGTCGAAATTCCCAATAAGCCCAAAAGGATCATTGCTTCATACCTTGAAGACTATCTAGTCGCTTTAGATGAAAAACCGGTCGCTCAATGGACGGTTGGTGAAGGAAAAATTCAGAATTACTTACAAGACAAACTGAAGGACATTCCAACTATCAATTACGACCTGCCTTACGAAGATGTCTTGAAATTTGAGCCCGACCTATTATTAATCGGTTCGAATGGTTCACTTGAAGGTGGAAAATATAAAGAGTATGCCAAAATTGCACCAACTTATGTTGTAAAAAATGGTGACAATGTTACTTGGCGTGATCAACTAGAGGATATCGGAAAAGTTTTAGCTAAAGAAGATAAGGCCAAAGAAGTTGAAAAAGACTATGATCAATTAGTCAAAAAAACGAAAACAGACCTGAAAGATAAAATTGAAGGAAAATCCGCGGTCGTTTTATGGGTAACAAATAATGCAGCATTCATGGTGGCAGATAATCGTTCTAGTGGTCAATTGCTTTACCAAGAACTAGGTTTTGAAGTACCTAAATTAACTAAAGATATTAGTAAAAAAGCAACGGCAGACTTTTCACAAGTCTCACTAGAAAGTTTGTCTCAATTGGATGCGGACTATATCTTCCTAGTTAATAGTGATTCCGGAGCCGAAATGTTTAAAGATCCATTATGGAGCAATATTCCAGCAGTTAAAAACAATCAATTATTTGAGTTCGATGGTGAATCTAGCTGGTTATATAACGGTCCAATTGCCTATACCAAAATGGTAGAAAGCATTCAGACCGTCTTAAAATAAAAAATGCCGTTCTGATCGAGACAGCTTCCATTCAAAGAAGCTCTCGATCAGACGGCATTTATTTTTTACTGCGACGAGTTCGCGTTGCAGCTTCTTCCGTCTTAGCCAAAAATTTTAAACGATAAGGTTCATGATAACGAACCCCATCCTTAACAAAGTCTCCTCCGACAATGAACAAACCGACTGGTCTTAATGGTTCCACTTGATGAATCGTTCCAATTGTTTCCAAGTCACGATAATTTCTACCAATCTGCAGCAGATATGTCTCTGGTGCAGTTTCTTTGACATAATAATAAGGGTACAACGTATTTTCCTCAATCAAGAAACCTTCTTCTCGCGTTAAATCGCGAGTTGTAATTTCTTGCCCATCAATTAACGCTTGAATATTTTCTACTAATTTTAGTTGATAGTCTTCGTTGAAATTAACTGGGACTTCTTTAGCCTGCTCAAAAACTTTTTTTGCTTTTATAGATTTTTCATTTTGAATGTTGAAAGCATCATCCGGAAGATACTTAACAAAAAGCTGAGTAACATCTCCCTTTAGATTTTTATCCAAAAAGTAATAGAAAAAGTTCAGAACAAAGAAATAGACCAATCCGATGAAGACCAAACTATAAAGCACTAATTGAAGATAATTTTGATTAAGCCACAGTCCATAAATAATCCGCAAAATATAGATTGTCGGTATGGCACTCAGCAAAGTGTATCCGCGATTCGAATACTTAGGACTAATGTCCAAAAAACCTAGAAACTTATTTATTCCATTAATAATATCTAATAATAGGGTCATTGATCATCACTCGTTTCTGGATTAACTTGTTCATTAGCTGGTTGTTGTTGTGTCGGCGTGGTCTGAGACTCTTCCGATGATGTCTGTGGACTCACGGAGGTACTGCTAGACGGTGCCTGTGTGCTTTGAACTGCATTATTATTAGCCGCCGTAGAATCTTCTTCTATTGTATTTCTTGCATTGGCGTCTTGATTGGATGCTGATTCCTCTGTCGTACTTGTTTCACTGATAACGCTATTTGAATGACGAGAAGAATCGGTCGTTTGTGCGCTCGTAGATTCTGTCGTAGGTGTTGTTGCTTTAACTTGACGATAACTGGAATTATTTAAGATCCCTGAAGTCGTTGCGATCAAAATTGACAATGTCAAAAGAGCAATTGGTTTCAAAATCGGTGGAACTTTACGCATGTGATCCTTCCTTTCTAAAAAGTTTTCTTTAATACTTAGTTTTATCACTGGAAGGTTAGCTTTTGTTTAGGAATCTATGAAGATTTTATGTAGATTTCCAAAAAAACATCGCACATTTTTTTGATTATTAATATAGAGAAGAACAAAAAAAGTCAGCAATCATTTTAGATTGCTGACTTATAAGTGCCATTATTTTACTTCTTTGTGCAAAGTAACTTTACGTTCGCGTGGACAATATTTCATTTTTTCCAAACGATCAGGGTTGTTACGTTTATTTTTGTTTGTTAGGTAGTTACGTTCTTTACAAGAAGTACACTCTAAAGTGATATTTACGCGCATGATTTTCCCTCCCTAGTTAAAATCAGTTTTCCAAGATAATTCTCAGACTTTGATATCATATCATGTTTTTATTTCCTTGACTAGTCTTTTTGCGAATTTTGTTAAGTAAATCTACTTGACGTTTTTAAAGCTGTGCTTCAATATCCGCTGCAATGTCTTCAGGTTTTGTTTGGGATGCGTAGCGTTTTATCACGTTTCCTTCGCGATCGACTAAAAATTTCGTAAAATTCCACTTGATCGCTTTGTTAAGTAAACCACCTTGCGCACTCTTCAAATAGCTGTATAGCGGATCTTCATTTTCACCGTTAACATCTATCTTACCAAAGGTTTGAAACGTTGTGTGATATTTTAACTGGCAAAATTCAGCGACCTCTGCATTCGAGCCTGGTGCTTGATTTCCAAACTGATTACATGGAAAATCAAGAATTTCAAATCCTTGGTCTTTATACTGATCATACAAATGCTGTAGACCCTCATATTGTGGTGTAAAGCCGCAACCAGTCGCTGTGTTGACGATCAAAAGAACTTTCCCCTGATAATCCGCTAAGGACTTTTCAGTTCCATCGGTTTCTTTTACTTCAAAATTGTATACTGTCATATCTTCCACTCCTTAATCATAGTAATGCTAAAAAATGAGCGCGGCTTTCATACCGCATAGTATATTCTGTACAATCCTTTTTTATCCTAGCTGCTTCTTACTTAGAGTATAAGCTGCTAAGTGGGAAACAGAACTCCTCAAAAAAAGCCAAGGAGCAATGCTCCTCAGCCTTTATTGTACGCCATACGTGTCAGCAAATGCATCTATTATGTCTTTTGCTATGGCCTTATTAGTATCATCGTGTTCTTCATCTAAGTTCGGAAGCATAACACTGATCGCCACTTGCGGTTTATCATAGGGTGCATAGGCTACAATATTGCTGTTGATCGTGTTAACATTCGGATTGCTTTCTGGTACTGTTTCAGCCGTACCAGTTTTAGCAGCCGGATTTAGTTTGGCTGAAGCCAAATCACGTGCCGTTGTGTACGCATCGCTCCCGTGAACTGCTTGATAGAACCCTTCTTTGATAATACCCATTTGATCTGCGGTAATATTGACTTGACCCAGTTTTTTACCAGTAATTTCCTGTTGGATCGTTCCTAAGCCGCCGCTATCATTATTGTTGTAGATTCCTTTGACTACATGAGGAGAAATTCTTGTTCCCCCATTCGCTACTGTTGCTGCATATTGAGCAAGCTGCATAGGTGTATAAGTATCGTATTGACCAAAGGAGAGATCCAGTAAATTCCCTCCGCCTGGTGCGTTATCCGTTCCAAATTGATCATTGATATATCCTGAAAATTCATTTGGCAGATCAATCCCGGTTTTCACACCCATCCCATACGCCGCAAAAGCATTTCGTAATTTATCATACATTTCTTTTGAAGATGCACTATCCGGCAATGACATATTCTGCTGGTATTGAACCCCTAACATACGTAAGACGATCTGCATCATGTAGGCATTTGAAGACCATTCCAGTGCTTTAACAGTATTCAATGGAATCTGATTCCCTAATACTTTATTATAGATAGAGCCTTTAAGTGCTGTTCCAGATAGTTTTATCGGTTGATCGATCAACGTATCATTTCCGCTGATGGCTCCTGTCTGATATCCCGCAGTCACCGTTCCGCCTTTGACAACAGAGCCCGGAACAAATGCACTGGTAATCGTTCCTAACGAATTTTCTTCTAGCGTTTTACTATTCGGATCATGCGTAAAACCGGTCATGGCATATACTTCACCCGTATTCGGGTTCATCGCAACGGCATAAGCACCTGGTGAATACTTGGCAACACCGCTGTCAACTAATCCCTGATAGTGTTTCCGTAAAATATCTTCAACCTTTTTCTGGAAATCCGAGTTAATAGTCAGGACGATATTTGATCCCTTCTCGCCTTTTTTAACTTCTTTTTGTTTCTCGATGTTTCCATTTTGATTTAAGGTAACTTTATATTCTCCTTTTTTACCTTGAAGCTGATCTTCATACTGTTTCTCTAAATAACTCTTACCGACACGGTCATTACGTGCGTATCCTTTTTTCAACAAGGCATCTGCTTCTTCGGCAGGTAATCCTTCTTTTTCAGTGGTGATTGTCCCCAAAATACTCTTTAATGAACCATCGAGTGCATCATTATATGAGCGATCCCAATCAATTCCTGTAGATACACCTGGTAATTCTGAGGCCCGTTCAGCAACAACAGCTAATTCTTCATCAGACACGCCCTCGTTTTTAACAAAGACCGTGCTTAGCGCTGAAGCGGCATTCATCCGTTTAAAGATTGTGGCAACCTTTAACTGATCTTCGTTAAGCTGAATTTCGCTGTCTTTGACTTTATCGACCAATTTTTGATATTCATTCGTATTGTCGAGATTTTTTTCTTTAAAGGATAACCGATCTTCGGCTTCTTTCAGATGATCCTTATCAGCTAACCAATAATCCTTTTTATCGCGATCACTCAAATTCTCATCCGCTGGTACATCAATCAATTTGTTGAGCTCATTGGCTAATTTAAGAATGTCTGAAGCTTCCATACTATTACCGCGGGTAAAGGTGATTGCGGCATTAGAAACATTTTTGACTAAAGCAGTGCCTTTTGCATCATAAATCACACCACGAGGTGCATTTTCCTTTACAGTGATCGTCGTCGAAGCCTTCATTTCCGCTTTCATCTTGTCGCCTTCAACAATTTGCAAATACCCCAATCGAGTGACTAGGATGACGAAAAGAGCAAAGATGACAAAAAACAAAAAGTTTAGCCGAAATGGAATGTGGCTTCTATTTTGATTGCGGCCGGATTCATCCGCGAGTTTCAGTTTTTCAAAGAATTTCTTTAATGGATTCGTTAATTTCATTCATCTGTTCCTTCCACTTTGACAGTTACTTGTCTTATTGTAGCCGAAAAAGTGTTTTTTCAAAAGGATTAATCGTAGTTCCTTTAACATAGTTTAAAAACTTTAAAGTCTTTTTATAGATCAAAAGCCAAAGTGTTTCACAGTTAAACAATATTTTTTTGGACCATTTGATTTTTTTGCGTAAAATATGGATTCGTATCTAACGAAAAGATTCTATTCCGTGAAACATTCTATTTTACATTTCATTGTGGAAAACTTTAGAAATTTGAAAACAAGGTATTACGCATTTTCTTTAAAAAGTTTTCCACAAATGAATTGGGCGTCTGATTGACAAAAAAATCCGGTGAGCGAACCTCACCGGATTTTTCTTAGTTACGACTTAAGTTTTCGATATCATCCTTGATAGCATCGACAAACATATTCAAATCTTGAGCTTCTTGTTCTTCGCTACCATAACGGCGAACATTGACTGAAGCACTTTCGACTTCCTTATCTCCAATTACTAATAGGTAAGGAATTTTTTGAGTTTGTGCTTGGCGGATTTTGTAACCAAGTTTTTCATTACGATCATCTACCTCAACACGGACCCCTTCACGAACCAAACGATCTTTCACTTCATACGCATAATCGCCATGATGTTCTGGTGATACTGGTAAGATCGCTACTTGCTCTGGCGCTAACCAAGTTGGAAATGCACCTTTATATTGTTCAATCAAGTAAGCAGTAAATCGTTCCATTGTTGAAACAACACTGCGGTGAACAACGACTGGGCGATGATCTTTACCATCTTCGCCGACATAAGTCAGATCAAAACGTTCTGGTAATAAGAAATCAAATTGAATAGTAGATAACGTTTCTTCTGTTCCAATGGCAGTCAATACTTGAACGTCTAATTTTGGACCATAGAAAGCAGCTTCACCATCAGCCTCAAAGTAATCAAAACCTGATTCATCCATAACTTCTTTTAGGAGACCTTGAGAAGTTTCCCACATTTCGTCGTCATCGAAGTATTTCTCAGTATTTTCTGGATCACGGTAACTTAAACGGAAACGATAATCTTCGAAACCAAAGTCCTTATAAACTTCCAAAATCAAGTCTAAAGTACGACGGAATTCTTCTTTGATTTGATCTGGACGAACAAAGATATGCGCGTCATTCATTGTCATTTCACGAACCCGTTGCAATCCTGATAAAGCACCAGATTTTTCATAACGATGATCCATTCCAAGTTCAGCTAAGCGAATTGGCAGTTCACGGTATGAATGAATATGATTTTTATAAATCATCATGTGGTGTGGGCAGTTCATCGGACGTAAAACTAATGATTCTTCGCCATCACCCATGTCCATGATTGGGAACATGTCTTCTTTATAATGATCCCAGTGTCCAGAAGTTTTATATAAGCTAGTGTCAGCTAATACTGGAGTATATACATGTTCATAGCCCATTGAAATTTCTTTATCAACAATATAACGTTCGATTACACGACGGATTGTTGCACCTTTTGGCAACCAGAAAGGAAGTCCTGAACCAACTTCTGGCGATACCATGAATAAATCTAATTCTTTACCTAATTTACGATGGTCACGTTCTTTCGCTTCTTCACGCATTTTCAAGAAATGATCTAAATCTGCTTGATTGAAGAAAGCTGTTCCGTAAACTCGCTGCATCATTTTGTTATCAGAGTTTCCACGCCAATAGGCTCCAGCTACTGATAATAATTTAACAATTTTGATTTTGCCAGTTGATGGAACGTGAGGCCCACGACATAGATCAGTGAACTCACCTTGAGTATAAGCAGTGATCACTTCATCTTCTGGAAGGTCAGAAATCAATTCGACTTTATAAGGATCGTAGCTGAAGAAATCCAATGCTTCTTGACGACTCATGACTTTGCGTTCAATCGGCAAGTTTTCTTTGATGATCTTTTTCATTTCTTTTTCGATTGCTGGAAAATCTTCTTCACTGATTTGGTTTTCACCATTATCTGTATCATAGTAGAATCCTGACTCGATCGCTGGTCCTACACCAAAATGCATATTTGGAAATAAGCGGCGGATGGCTTGTGCCATCAAGTGTGCACTTGAATGACGAACAAGCGGCAAAGCTTCTTCATCTTGTTCAGTTACAATTCTTAATTCCGCATCTTCTTCGATTGCACGATCTAAATCTTCTAGCTCGCCGTTTACCACGACAGCCAGTGCTTTTTTGGCTAATGAACTAGAGATACTTTTTGCGATTTCTAAGCCTGTAACACCATTATCAAACTCTTTTGTTGATCCATCTGGAAATGAAATTTTTACCATCCTGTAGTTCCCCCTTATTAGTTTTGATTGATAAAAAAAGTCCTAGTACCGCATACGGTACTAGGACGAATAAACGTGGTTCCACCTAATCTTTGAGCAGAATTTCTGCCCCTCACAAGCGATAACGGCGCTGTCCGCCTCCGCATTTACGCAGAAGTCTCTGAAAGTGGTCATCACTTGCGCTTGTTTGGAAAAGTCTCAGCCTTGCTTTTCCTCTCTGGTAAACAGCCTTCAAGTTCAGGTGTCTTTCTTCATCAATCAATTACAAGGCTATTATAAACACTTATTGATTTGAAATGCAAGTATAATATAATTTATTATTTCCACTTGCCGCCTTGTGCATATTTCCCTTTTTGCATCTCATTGATGATAACATGAATATTCTCTTTTGGTGCTCCAACAGTACTTGAAACTGCCTTAGTTACCTCTTCTACCATTTTTGTTAATTGCTCTTCTGTTCTTCCTTCGACTAACTCAATGTGTACGAACGGCATTGTCAATCGCTCCTTTAATTCTATATTTTTGTCGCTTCATTTTATCATAATTCACAATAAAATGAAGGTAAAACTAATCTACTATTTTTCTGACCATAAAATAATTTCATCTGGCGAAAAATAGAGTTGCTGCTGACCATTGAAGCGGACTAAATATTTTTCTCGTTTCTTATCAAAAGAAACAATTATCCCATAAATCCCTTTGAAAGGTCCCGTATGTACGGTTACGCTCTCGCCCAGTTTAAATTTCTCCATTCATTGTCCCTCCGTTCCCAAAACTTACCCTAAGCATAATTAGTTCCTCTAAATACGTCAAAGATAATCACTTCTGCGAGTCAAAATGTTATTGATAGCCCTTTCTTCATGGTAAAGTAAGAGCATCAGAACGGAGGAAAACTAATGGATATTTATTTACATTTTAGCGATCAAGCGACAGAAGCAATTGCCTTTTACGAAACTGTATTCAAGACTGAGCCTGCCCAAATTATGACCTTTGGACAGATGCCTCACGACGAAGAACATCCTGTTGACGAAAATATTAAAAATTTAGTGATGAACTCTAACCTGAAAATTAATGACACGAATGTTATGATTTCTGATAGTCCGGAAGGCATGGCACCGCCAATAGTTGTTGGGAATAATGTCGCGCTGGTTTTTAATGCGAAAACTGCAGATGAAGCTTCAAATATTTTTCAGCAATTAGCGACGAACGGAACTATACTGCTTCCACTTGAAAAGACTTTTTGGGCAGACTTATACGGTATGGTCAAAGATCAATATGGCGTAAACTGGCACATCAATCTTTATTAATGAGAGGATGAACGAATCATGGAACAGCAATTTGGCTGTTGTCTCTGGTTTAATGGTCACTTGGCCGAAGCGGCTGACTTTTATTTAGAAATTTTCGAAGATAGTAAAAAAGAAAATGAAACCTACTTTATTACGGATGAGCATGGAAAAATTGGGGATTTGCTAACAATCACTTTGGAATTGGCTGGTTGTGAATTTCTTTTACTAAATGGAGGGGACACTTTCACACCTACACCTGCGATTTCTTATGTCGTAAATTGTGAGAATGAAGAGCAACTTAACCGTGTTTGGGAGCAATTGAATGCAGGTGGTGAAACATTGATGCCGTTAACAGACTATCCGGAATTAGGAAAATTTGGTTGGACAAACGATCGTTTTGGTTTTTCTTGGCAAGTTCGCTTAGGTGAAAGCTTACAAACGATTGTTCCCTGCATCATGTTTGCAAATGAAAACTACGGCATGGCTCAAGCTGCAATGGACGAATGGATCAACGCTTTCGGAGGAAAGCAGAATTTTGTAATTAAGGGGAAAGACGATCGCTTACGTGCGGCAGGTTTCCAACTTCGCGGTCACGATCTGATCATAATGGATAGTCCAGAAAAACACGATTTTGATTTTACAATGGGAAATTCCTTCTACTTCTACCTCAAGGATCAAGCAGATATTGATCAGGTTTGGGAGGCTATCACCGCTGACGGAAAAGAGTGGCCTTGCGGCTGGATGGAGGATCGTTATGGTGTTTACTGGCAAACGGTTAATAAGGAACTGCTCCAGATGACCACCGATCCTGATACAAAAAAGGCTCAACGTGCAACTCAGGAAATGTATAAAATGAAAAAAATTGATCTTGCTCAGATTCAACGAGCCCATGATGGCCTGATATAAACTATTTATGGAACAGAGTTGACTCTGTTCCTTTTTTGACGCGTGTATGTACTACTTTATACTAGCGTCAATTCGAGCAGCCTGGTAAGTAAATTCCCCTTAAATTCAGCTTTTTGCTTCTCCCCTTCTTTGTATGCTATACTATTATGCTGTTATAAACAGTTGATGGAAAACAAAGGGGGATGCTCAATGAACGCGAGAGAATACGAACAAGAGCACGTCCAACAGACAAGCGCATTGATCCAACAGGAAATTGCTTTTTTGGACAGTCAAAAAAAAGAAACCAAATCAAAATTTGATACCGATATGCGAGAAAACGCCGGACAAAGAGTTCAAGGTGGTTCTTTCGAAGCTTTAGCGGAGACGATGGCAGATACACGACAACATGAGGCTGATTTGCTTTTACGCTATCAAACATTTGCCTCGCAGGAAAAGCGCCAAAAAGCTTTGCGGCTTATGAAAGAAAATCCTTATTTTGCGAGGATTGATTTTAAAGAAGATCAAGAAGCAGAAACGCTTTATCTAGGAATCGCATCATTACGAGACACGCATGAAGAAACGGTCGTAATTGACTGGCGGGCACCAATTGCCAATCTCTATTACGAAGGCACCTTAGGACAAACACAATATGAAGCCCATGACGCCATTATTCCTATCGAATTATTACTAAAACGTCAATTTAAGATTCGAGAAGGACAAATGCTGTCAATGGTAGATACATCCGAGGCTATCAATGATGATTTTCTATTGGAAATTTTAGACGAAGCTTCTTCAAATCATATGAAGAACATCGTAGCAACAATCCAACGTTCACAAAATGAGATCATCCGTGATACAAAAAGTAAAGTTTTAGTAGTGGAAGGAATTGCCGGCAGCGGAAAAACTTCCGCGTTGCTGCAGCGTGTTGCCTACCTGCTGTATCACAATCGGAAATGGTTAGACAACGAGCAAGTTCTGCTATTTTCTCCTAACCACATTTTTTCAGATTACATCTCAACTGTTTTACCTTCGCTAGGTGAAAGCGGGATACCCACGGAAACGTTCAAAACTTTTTTAAGTGCCCTATTGCCTTCTTATCAGATTCACACCGAAGACAGCCACGAAGAAGTCTTTCTTTCTGGACAAGACGACCGGGTATTGCGAGCAAAAAGCAGTTATGCAATCGTACAAGAATTGTATAAATATGTCGACCGAATCGCCGATTTAGGTCCGTTGTTCCGTGATCTCAAATTGAAACAGGATGTATTAATTTCGAAGAAACAAATTCGGAATTGGTATCAAGAGGCCAACCCTGAACTGCCAATGTATCAACGAATGCAGTTATTGCAAACAAAACTTTTAAAGAAATTAGGCGGATTAGAAAAGGACGAAATGAAAAAAGATTGGGTTAAAAAGGCAGCCGATGAGTTAGTCGATGCTCTGTTTATCAACAATCCTGATATGGAAGATTCAGAAAAAGCCGAACGTCGTTTGCGTCGTCAAATGGCACAAAAGGTCGTTCGTAAAAAATTACGCCCTATTCGCAGACAAATCAATCGATTTGGTTTCGTTAATTACGCTAAACAATACCTGCATTTTTTACAAAATGTACCGAATCAATTGTTGTCACACTACCAGCTAACCGATCAAAATTGGAAACTGATGCTTGAAGAATTATTGAATGATTTTAAGCGGAAGGATATCAGCCTAGAAGATGGTACTTTGATGTTTCTTTTAATGAAATCTATTCATCCGCTAGATGTTAAACAAAAAGCTCGTTTCATTTTTATCGATGAGATGCAAGACTTCTCACCAGCACAAGTAGCATTGTTGCGTCATTTATATCCCAAAGCAACCTATACGCTTTGCGGCGACTTAAACCAGAAGGTCTTCGGCAATGAGAGTATGGTTCATTCTTTGGAACAAATTTTTCCTGATCAGGCATTAACTCATTTCGAGTTGACGACCAGCTATCGTTCAACAGAAGAGATCACTAACTTTGCCAACCAATTCCTGACTCAAGAAAATCGTGTTGAGCTGACTGCCCGAGTTGGTGACCTGCCAAAAGTTTATTATACAAATGAATCGAGCCAAATGATTGAAGGGCTCATTCACCAGATCGAAGAAACTGCCGAGATGGCTAAATACTGGCGGACAGCTATTATCGCTAAAACCGTCGAAGAATGTCAGGCACTTTATGATCAATTGACACCTAGTCAAAGGGACCAAGTGCAATTATTGACAGATGAGGAAGACTTCATGAAAAAGAGTCTGATCATCATTCCAACCTATTTAGCCAAAGGATTAGAATTTGACCGTGTTTTCGCTTGGAACATTTCACCTGAAAATTATCACAGTGAACAAGACAAATTAATTCTTTATACCGTGTGCACCCGCGCGATGCATGAACTAAACCTATTAGTTATTGGTAATCGAAGTCCTTTATTGGAAACTATTCCTGAAAGTCTCTATGTTCAGACAACGTTAGATTAAAAAAAGTCGAAATCCTTAGTGGGATTTCGACTTTTTGATTAACTATTAGATATAATACTTATTTAGAAAGAAATCGGTCTTCATAGCGATAATTATCCATTAAAGATACTTCAAAAATGATTCTTTCTGACCTTACTAAATTATTCGTCTATTTCAACATTGTGATAAACTTGTTGAACATCTTCCAGTTCATCCAAAACATCAATCATTTTTTCGAACTTTTCTAAGTCTTCTCCGGTTAATTCCACTTCATTTTGCGGAATCATCTGCATTTCAGCAACAGAAAATTCTGTAATACCTTTTTCTTTCAAGGCTTCTTGAATCGCATTGAAGTCTTCGGGTTCGCCATAAACGATGATTTGACCGTCTTCATCAACTACATCTCGTACGTCAATATCTTTATCCATTAAGTATTCTAAAATGTCATCAACATCTTCGCCGGCAAAACCAAATAGTGCCGTATTATCGAACATATAAGCAACCGCACCAGAAACACCCATGTTTCCGCCGTTTTTACCAAAAGCAGCTCGAACATCTGAAGCTGTCCGGTTTACGTTATTCGTCAAAGCATCCACGATCACCATTGAACCATTTGGACCAAATCCTTCATAACGCAGCTCTTGGAAAGTTTCATCGCCAGAACCTTTAGCCTTTTCAATTGCTCGATCAATAATATGCTTTGGAACATTATACGTCTTTGCACGTTCAATAACAAAACGCAGCTTTTGGTTGGCATGCGGATCAGGATCACCTGATTTTGCTGCCGCATAAATCTCAATTCCAAATTTAGCGTATATTTTACTATTATTTGCATCTTTCGCAGTCTTCTTAGCTACGATATTCGCCCATTTACGTCCCATGTTTTCACTTCTCTTTCGTTAATTTCATACTTTCTCATTATAACGACTCGCTTGTACTTTGCAAAGTATTTTTTATATGCGAATTGGAAAACGTCCAATTGTCTGCTCTCGAGGATGAGCCAATTGATAGACCTGATCCGCACGATAGGTTAAGAAATGCTTTTCTTTCTCCTTTTGCCCGATTTTTGCGGCGACAGGTAAAGTAAACAGCTTTTTCTTTTTATTCAAGTAGGCTTGCCCCTTTTCTGTGAACCCCAGAATATGAAGCATCGAATTTGCTTGTTCAGCCTTTATTTCTGCTTCCTTTACCTGTAGTAGAACATACGTCAACAGACGTTGCAATCGCGGTTGCGTATAGCGTTTAGTACTGATAAGTTGCATGAACTCTGTAAAATTGTCGGCCTCTTTTTCCACCAAGCGGTGCTCCAGGCCTTCTTTCATTTGATAAATCCCCCGAAGACTAGTCAAAGAATTAGCCCGTAATTGATAATTCAAATACGGCCAAAATGCGGCCCAAGAAATCTGCGTATCTTTTAATTCTTTTAATGTCGTTTGGGGAACAAAAGCGGAAACATCCTCATCAGCAAAAACCGCTTGACGAACTCCAGTCGCACTGGCAAATCGATCAACAATCAGCGATTCATCATGATAACCCTGATCTTTTCTGAGTAACGGAAAAATTTCCATTGGATCTTCGTATAGGGCATTTTCTTTCGCATAACTTAACCCTAAAATATGATTGGGAGGAAAATTTTGTGCATTTGGGTACAATTGTGAAACAACTTCAGCCATTTTTTCTGGGTAACTCCAACCAATTGGCAATTCATGAAAAAGTTTATCAATCGCTTCCTTTTCCTTAACAAAAAAACTGCCATAATCAGCATAATCAAATGAGTTCTCGCTCTCAGTGCCAAAGCACAGCGCATCACATTTCAAGGCTTGTAATAGTGCGATGCTTCCTTTGGCAAAATAATCCGCAGATTGCACTGCCCAAGCAAATGGCAATTCTACGACAAGGTCCACACCATTTTCCAAAGCCGCCTTAGCTCGTGCCCACTTATCAATAATTGCTGGTTCTCCTCGTTGTAGAAAATTACCGCTCATAACTGCCACAACTACATCTGCATTGCTCAACTCACGTGCCTTTTGCGCATGATAACGGTGACCGTTATGAAATGGATTATATTCCACGACAATGCCGCAACTTCGCATTCAATCGCTCCTTTCTATCAGCATTAAAAAAACCGAGATCGCTCTCGGTTATTTCTTACAAACAAAAAACCAACGTTTACTTGTTTCATGAGGCACTTCATCAACGAAGTCTGCAAAAACCTCAACTTTGAAACCAGACTGCATCAGCAATTGTTTATAGGTTTCCAACGAATACGTTCGTTCTTTATGAAGTTCATCAAACCGCTCAAAAATTTCGCCCTCTTTTTTGACAAAAAAAGTTAAAAAGTGTTCAATACTATGTACTGATTCACCGGGATAACTATCCCAAAGAAAAGCGAAATCTTCCGTTTGATCGTGAAAACTATAGTCTGGAAAAACTTTGTCTATTTGATAAGTCGAATGAACATCAAAAATGAATGTCCCTGACTCTTCTAATAACTGGTAAACACCTTCAAAAACTTGTTGAACCTGTGCAGCATTCTGCATATAACATAGTGAGTCAGAAAAACAAGTTACGGCTTGATACGTGCCGATATCTGTAAGATCCAGCATATCTCCGGCAAGCCAATTAATCGAGACCTCTTCTTCAAACGCACGATCATTAGCTAACGTCAGCATTTCTTCCGATAAATCTAACCCTGTTACCTCAAAACCTGCTTTAGCAAACTCTACAGCCAATGCTCCAGTCCCACAAGCTAGTTCCAAAATTTGATTTGTCTTCTTTGGCAGATGATTTAATGTAAAATCCATCCACTGCTGATATAAAGTATCATCCATTACTTCGTCGTAGACAAAGGCAAATGTTTCATAAGCCATTAGTCTATCCAAGCCTCAATGTTCTCAAGTGGTGCATCCGACCATAATTTTTCTAAATTATAAAATTCGCGTTCAGAAGTACTAAAAACATGAACGATCAAATCGCCTAAGTCGATCAAGACCCATTTTCCGCCGTCTTTACCTTCCACACGTTTAACTTTGACTTGCGCTTCTTCTTCTTTATCCATGATCTCGTCAACAATCGCATTGATTTGACGATCAGAATTTGCTGAACAAATCATGAAATAATCCGCCAATAATGAGACTTGCGAAACATTCAATGCCACGATATCAACCGCTCTTTTCGAATCGGCTGCCTTGACGGCTATTTCTAACATTTTTTTACTATCTATGATAATTCTCCTCCTTATTCATATGAACGTATAACATTTTTCTAAAAATCTTTTGATGTCTAGATTATAGCTTAAAAAGATTGATTCAATCAAAAACTTCAACAAATAGAGACAGTGCTTTTTTTACTTCATGCCAGCAACCCAACGATTATACGTCTCAATCGTTTTTGGATAAACTGGTTTTTCAGCCTCAATCAAATGGGTCAACGTATGCTTCGTTTCAAAAGCAACAGCCTGATTTAAATCGCTAAAAGCAATTACACGCGCATCTTCAACACCAGGGAAATCTCTGCCCGGTTCAATATAATCTGCTACGTAAATGATTTTATCCAACAACGACATCTCAGCCGCACCTGTGGTATGCAATCGAATAGCATTTAAAATTGCTTCATCGGTGATACCCAGCTCGCGAGCAACAAAATCAGCTCCGACTAATCCGTGCCAAATGGCATTGCCAAATTTTATCAGCTCTTTTTTATCTTCGTAGTCACCTTGCTCAATCGCCAATTGAAATTCTTCATCAGAACGTTCCTTTGCATAATCATGGGTCAAGGCAGCAATACTTGCTTTTTCAGGTGACTCACCAAAACGCTCAGCCAAGGCAACCGCTGTTTCTTCAACACCGAGCACATGCGTGAAACGCCGCTCACTCATTCGCATTTGAACAGCTTGCATCAACGCTTCGCGATTCATCGCTGAATAATTGTCACTATAATTCATTAAGATACAATCCTTCTTCCGTGATATACTCTCGCACCCGATCTGGTACAAGATAGCGAATTGAACAACCTTGTTTGACTTGTTGCCGAATGTAAGAAGACGATAACTGAATTTCAGGGACGTCTACCCAAATAATCGGATAAGAGCTTTCTGTAGCATAACCTGCGCGTTTTACTCCAACAAAGTTAACGAGACGAACTAGCTCATCAATTCTATGCCATTTGGGTAGATAGGCCACCTCATCGCCACCAATAATAAAGTAATATTCCGTATCAGGATTTTCTGCAGTCATTTCCAACATTGTATCGACTGTAAAACTTTTTCCTTTACGAGTGAGCTCTCTTGTATCGACTGACAAAAAAGAATTGTCCTCAATCGCCCGCTGAACCATCGCCAATCGGTGTTTACTGTCAATGGTTTTTTTCTCATCTACATGAGGTGGTAAATAACTCGGCAACAGATGCACTTCATCAAATCCCATTTTTTGGCCGACCTGTTCCGCAATCATTAAGTGTGCGTGGTGAATCGGATTAAAATTCCCACCTAACAGTCCAACCTGCTTTTTAGGCATCGTAGTATCTGTCATCGGTTTGACTTTCGGAATTGTTAAGACATCTTGGTACAAAAGTTATTCCTCCTCATTTTTTGATTGAAAGAAGCTTATATGCTTTGAACTTCTTTCGATATTTTTTGATACTTTTCTTTGCTGGAAGCCTTGTATAAAACCAAAACCCGGCCAATGATTTGAACGATCTCACAATTGACCTTCGCCTCTAACACATGAGCGACATCTTCAGCAATCTCATCAGTATTTTGCAATAAATTTACTTTGATTAATTCTCTTTTTTCCAATGCTTCAGCAATCTGAATGATTACCGCATCATTGATCCCATTCTTCCCGATTTGGAAAATCGGTTGTAAATGATGCGCCTGACTGCGCAAGAAACGTTTTTGCTTTCCTCTTAATTCCATTAATGCTCCCCTTATTCTTATATGGATCTCTCTTTTTAGATTAGTGCTTTACGAGTCAAAACATCGACCCCTTTTGGTGCCCAACCGGCAACAACAGCCGGTTTTGTCACAGTAACCCAGCCCAACCCAGCGAAAACAATATCCGTTTTTTCTTTGATTGAAAACTCAAAGCGTGCCAAGTCTGGGAAATCTGCCACTTCATCTGGTCGCGGCGGTTGTAGCAAACCACCCACATGTTTTTGATAAAACTCATCGGCCTTCTCAAGCTTTGTACGATGAGGATCAATATCATTCGAAACATAAGTCACAAATGGCGCCCGATCCCCTTGAATAAAATCAAAACGAGCCAGTCCGCCCAAAAACAATGTTTGTCCAGCATTCAGCTGATAAGTCTTGGGTTTGATCTCTTTATGCGGTGCAATGATTTTTAAATCTTTCTTTCCAAGGTAATGAGCCATTTGATGGCGATGAATAATTCCTGGTGTATCAAAAAGAAACTGACCATCATCCAACGGAATTTCGATTTTATCTAAGGTCGTACCTGGAAACTGTGAAGTTGTGATTAAATCCTGCACACCAGCAGTTTGTTTGATAATTTGATTAATCAGTGTTGACTTACCGACATTAGTTACACCAACGACAAAAACATCGCGGCCTTTGCGGTATTCTTCGATTTTTTCTAATAGTTCAGCCATTTCGTTCGACTTTCTCGCACTAGTCAATAAAATATCGACTGGACGTAAGCCTTCTTCATGGGCACGTTCTCGCATCCATTGGGTTAGTTTGCCTCTTTTTAGTGATTTTGGCAATAGATCAACTTTGTTACCCACTAATAGAACTGGATTGTCGCCAACAAAACGATGCAGCCCAGGGATCAAAGAACCATTAAAGTCGAAAATATCGACCACATTCACAATTAGAGCATCAGCTTTTCCTAACTCATTCAATAAGCGTAAGAAATCATCGTCTGTTAATGAAACATCTTGAATCTCATTATAGTGACGTAGGCGGAAGCAGCGTTGACAATAAACTTCGCCATTTGCTAAGCCCTTTTCTAAAGCTGATTGCGGAGTATAACCCAATTCATTTGGATGTTCGGTTTGAATCTTTGCGCCACAACCAATACAAAATAATTCTTCTTCCATTTATAATTCACTCTTCCATTTCATCTCAGGATCTTTTTGCAACAAAATATGCATGACACGACGTTCAAAGAAACGATTGATCCGCGTATTCCAACCATCGGTATCAAGGATTGGACGCACAAGAATACTTCTAATACCAGCCGCACTTGCGCCGCGAATATCAGTCATTACTTGGTCGCCAATCATGACGATTTCATCTTTTGAAACACCTAATTGCTGCTGCGCGTTTTTGATTCCTACTGAGAAAGGTTTCATCGCCCGCGAGACAAAGTCTAATTGAAAACTCTCTAGCGCTTTAGCTACTCGACTGGCCTTATTATTTGAAACGACGACTACAGGGATTCCTGCCTTATCCATCATTTTTAACCAATCTATCAGCTCTTTCGTGCCATTTGGATTGTTCCAAGCGATTAAAGTATTATCTAAATCCGTAAGGACCGCTTTGAATCCATGAGCCTTCAATTGTTCCGGGGTTATTTGATAAATGGCTTCGACCATCCACGTTGGTTTGAATTTATCTAGCATGGCAACTCCTATAACTTTTTTTATACTTCTACAAAACCTGATTATAACGCAATTTTTCTGAAAACTCTACATTTGACTACAAAGGTTTAAAAAAAGACTAGGCTTTCTCTGCCTAGTCTCATTACTTTTATAATACTTTTGATAAAAAATCAATGGTTCGAGAATTTTGTGTATGGTCGAATACCTCTTCAGGTGTTCCTTCTTCAACGATTACTCCACCATCCATGAAAATTACACGATCTCCAACCTCTTTTGCAAATCCCATCTCGTGCGTCACAATCATCATGGTCATACCCTCTTTAGCTAGTTGCTGCATAACTTGCAGCACGTCTCCGACCATTTCAGGATCAAGTGCTGATGTTGGTTCATCAAACAGCATAACATCAGGCTGCATCGCTAATGCACGAGCTATCGCGATACGTTGCTGTTGTCCTCCTGATAAAGAATGTGGATATGCATCGGCTTTTTCAGATAAACCCACTTTTTCTAATAGCTCTTTTGCAATTTTTTCCGCTTCAGGTTTTGACATCCCTTTTACCTTAATTGGCGATAAAGTGATGTTATCCAAAACGGTCATATTAGGGAATAAATTAAATTGTTGAAAAACCATTCCCATTTTTTCTCTTGTTTTAAAAATGTCGTTCTTTTTATCTGTAATATCTGTACCTTCAAACTTGATTATGCCGGAGGTCGGTACCTCTAAAAGATTCACACAGCGTAAAAAGGTACTTTTTCCTGAGCCCGAAGGTCCAATAATTACAACTACTTCCCCAGGAGTAATTTCAGCAGATATATCCTTCAGGACTTCGTTATCACCAAATTTTTTATTTAAGTGTTCAATTTGAATCAATGCTTCTGTCATTATTTCCCACCTCTATTCTTATCTTTGATAGCCTTTTCCGAGTTTTTTCTCCCATAAGTTAAGCAGACGCGAGGTGACGAAGGTCATCACAAAATAAAGCGCTGCTGCCACAAAATAGGGCTCCAAAGGAATATAAGAATTTGAAATAACGATTTGGGCAGACCCCATCAATTCATTGATCCCGATCGCAGTCAATAATGATGAGTCTTTGATCAGTGTGATAAATTCATTCCCTAATGGCGGTAAAATATTTCTTAATGCTTGAGGCAAAATGACATATCGCATCGTTTGCGCCGGACGCAAACCTAGCGAATGCGCTGCTTCTGTTTGACCGTAGTTCACTGCCGTAATACCGCCACGAATAATTTCGGCAACATAGGCGCCTGAGTTCAATGATAAAACAATCATCCCTGGAATCAAACGTCCAAGATCGACGGTTAACACCCCAACCTCCAAATCTTTAGAAGGAAAGAAGCCTTGTAAAACTAAGAAACCAATCATAATTTGTAACAACATCGGAGTACCGCGAAGTACTTCGATGTAAATATTAGCCAACCAATTTAACGGTTTGTGTTTAGAAAGTTTTAAAAGAGCCATTACTAACCCGATTAACGTTCCTAACACGACTGTAACGAGTGAAATAATTACCGTGATACCAGCACCTGAGGCAAAGTAAGATAAGTATTTATCTAAAAATGAAAAGTTCAATGCTCTGACCCTCTATTCTGCTGATTTTTCTGCTAACTCATGATTTTGTTTGACGTATTCATCAATCTTGCCTTCATCGTTTAATTTCTTGATGATTTTGTTCAATTCTGTTTGTAGTTTGTCACTGCCCTTTGGCAAAGCGATTGCGAAAGCTTCATCCTTTGATGGTTTCAAATCAATGTTTGCAATCATCAGGTCAGGATTTTGTTGGACATATGATTCAGCAATTGTCTTTTCAACAACCATTGCATCTAATGATCCGCTATTTACTTCGACTACCATGTTTGGTACTTTTTCGATAGAAACAAGTTTGGCATCTTTGATTTGTGACTTAACAATGTCTTCTTGAATCGAACCTTTTTGGGCTCCGACTTGTTTGTCTTTTAAAGCTGCTAGATCCGTCAGCTTATCTTGATTCTTTTTATTGATAATCAATACTTGTGGCGGATTGTAATAATTGTCTGTAAAGTTGAATTGTTCTTTACGTTCCTTAGTTGCTGAAATCGCCGAAATCGCGATATCTGATTTGCCTTCTTTTAATGATGCTAAAACTGTATTGAAGCTCATATCAGATACTTCTGCTTTAACACCCAATTCTTTTGCAACCTCATTCACTAAATCAATATCGGCTCCGACTATTTTGTCTTTGCCGTCCACCATTGTATGGAATTCAAACGGCGCATAGTCAGCTGACGTTGCAACCTTTAAAACGCCCGCTTTTTTGATTGCTGCTAACTGATCTTCTGATTTTGCATTTGATGATGAATCGGCGGTTTTATCGTTACCTCCGCCACATGCTGCTAAAGTAAATAATGCTACTAATGTCATAACTAAGCCGGTAATCTTTTTCATCCTGTTTCCTCCTAAATGTTGAATCTTTTTTTCAATGAATTTATTATAGCATGAAATTTTCATAAAACAAGCAAACTGATGTATAAATATTAAATATTTTTTGAATATAGGTTTGTATAATGCATATATTCAGTCTTGCTATGAATAAATATCTTATTCTCCACCTTGCTGTGCCAGTTCATTGTTTTCCTTGACCATTTTTTCAATGTCTCCTGCTTCTTTCATTTCCTTGATCTGCTTATCTAGTTCCTTGACTAACTTTTCATTTCCTTTTGGAACTGCGATACATAATGAATCTTCCTTCATACTTTTTAATGGAATGTTAGCAATCATCAGCTCCGGATTTTTATTTACATAGGCATCTGCTACTGTTTTCTCAACGACTAACCCGTCTAACGATCCATTTTTTACTTCTACAAAAATATTCGGTAATTTTTCAATCGATACTAATTTCGCATCCTTCATTTGTTCCTTTACAATGTTTTCTTGAATCGTCCCTTTTTGTGCGCCAACCTGTTTATCGGCAAAAGTATCAATCGCAGTAAATTTGTCCGCTTGCTGTTTATTGATAACAATTACCTGTGGCGATGTATAGTAATCCGTAGTAAAATCAAAACTCTTCTCCCGCTCACTCGTAACAGAAATGGCAGAAACTGCAACATCTGCTTTGCCTTCTTTTGCTGCTGCCAATACTGCATTAAAACTCATATCTATCCAGTCGACCTTCACACCCATTTTCTTCGCAATGGCTTCCATCATTTCAATATCGGCCCCAACAACCTTATCTTTTCCATCAATCGTTGTATGAAATCCAAATGGGGCGTAATCCGGCGAAGTTGCCACTTTGATGACCCCATCCTTTTTAATCGTGTCTAATTTATCTGTTTCCTCTTTACTTCCACATGCGGCTAATACCAATAAAGTTAGAGCCGCCAAAACAACCTTCAATCCTTTTTTCATACATAACCCTCCAAAAACGTTTTTATCAGTATAGCATATTATTTCATTAAAACGATTGCTCTGTGTATATTTATTTATTTTTTTGATTACGAACGTATAAAAAAACGACAGCCTCGGCTGTCGTTTTTCATCGAATTAAAACTTACGAAAACGTTGATACCTTTTTTCGATTAGTTCTTCCGTTGAGTATTTTGATAATTCGGTGATTTTCTCAATCAAAGATTTTTTCATCATACGAATGATTTTATCTTCACTGAGCTTGTTGCCTTTTAAGGTTTCGGGAATCACGCGATCGATTACATCAAGTTCTAATAACTCAGCTGCGGTAATTTTCATTAACTCCGCCGCTTCATCGGCCCGTTTGCCATCTTTCCAAAGAATTGAGGCAAAACCCTCTGGTGATAGAATCGCATAAATACTGTATTCCATCATCCAAACTTCATCAGCCAAAGCCAACGCTAACGCTCCGCCGCTGCCGCCTTCACCAGTAACAATAGAAATGATCGGAACTTTCAGATCAGACATCTCTAAAAGGTTGCGGGCAATCGCCTCGCCTTCCCCACGCTCTTCCGCTTCAACACCACAAAAAGCGCCTGGCGTATTCACGAAACAAATTATCGGACGTTTAAACTTTTCTGCTTGCTTCATAAGTCGCAATGCTTTTCGATAGCCTTCAGGATTTGGTTGTCCAAAATTACGATCCATGTTTTCCTTAAGGTTTGCGCCCTTCTGTATCCCAATAACAGTGACTGGTTTGCCGGCTAATTCTGCGATACCACCTACGATTGCAGGATCATCACCAAATAGACGATCTCCATGAAATTCTTGGAATTCAGTAAAAATCTTTTCGAAATAATCCAGACTGGTCAACCGATCCTGATGTCTAGCTAGTTTTACGATTTCTCCAGCAGTTAGACTCATTATTCACACCAGCCTTTCTGTTGATGAAAAGCCAACAATTTTGTCAAACGATCACGCAAAGCCATTCTTGGAACAATTTGATCAATAAATCCATGTTGTAAAAGGAATTCCGCTTTTTGAAAATCATCTGGTAATTGTTGACGAATGGTTTGCTCGATCACTCTTCGACCAGCAAAACCAACTAGGGTTTGCGGCTCAGCTAAAATGATATCACCTTCCATCGCAAAGCTGGCAGTTACACCGCCAGTTGTAGGATCCGTTAAAACAGTGATATAAAGCAAACCGGCATTACTATGACGTTTGACCGCCGCTGAAATTTTTGCCATCTGCATCAGTGAGAAAATTCCCTCCTGCATCCGAGCACCGCCTGAGGCCGTAAATAGAACAACTGGTAATTTATCAGCCGTAGCCTTTTCAAAAAGTCGAGTGATTTTTTCTCCAACGACCGTACCCATACTTCCCATAATGAAATTGGCATCCATTACGCCAATGGCAAAAGCTTGATCATTAATCGTTGCCCTTCCTGTTAGTACAGCTTCATCTAAACCGGTCTTTTCTTTGTTAGTATCGATTTTTGCCAAATAGTCAGGAAAATCGATTGGATTTTTCTGTTCTAATTGGTTATCCCAATCTGTAAAACTTTTTTCATCGATTGTTAACGCTAATCGTTCCCACGCACTAATACGGAAACTATAACCACAATGAGGACAAACCTTTTCGGCTCCGATTTCTTTTTTGTACAACGTCCGTTTGCAATTTGGGCATTTCGCCCACATATCATCAGGTACAGTTGGCTTCTTTGTCGGTAAACTATCGCGGTTAGGATTGATGCGAATGTAGTTTTTTTTCTTATTAAAAAGTCCCACCTAAATTCCTCCTACTCGCTCTGCTGCCACTCAGGTAAAAATGTTGTTTGTAAGAAACTTGTATCGTAATCTCCAAATAAAACGCTTGGATGACTAATCAAATCCATCTGGAACTCAACGTTTGTAATAACGCCATCAGAGACGAACTCACCTAACGCTCGCTGCATCTTCATCAAGGCATCAAAACGGTCTTCGCCATGAACAATAATCTTTGCAATCATTGAATCATAATACGGCGGGATTGTCACGCCGCTATACATAGCACTGTCAACTCGTAAGCCTAAACCGCCGCTAGGTAATAGCAGCGTCTTGATTTTACCTGGTGAAGGCGCAAAACTAAAGGCGGGATTTTCGGCATTAATTCGGCACTCAATCGAATGCCCTTTAAATTTAACGTCAGATTGCTTCAGGCCTAAAGGTTCACCCTCGGCAATTTTGATTTGTTTTTTAACAATATCGATGCCTGTAACCATCTCAGTGATTGGATGCTCCACTTGAATACGGGTATTCATTTCCATAAAATAGAAACTTCCATCCTCGTCACGTAAAAATTCAATCGTTCCGGCACTTTCATAATTCACAGCTTTTCCGGCTTTAACGGCAATATCGCCCAACATTTTACGGGTTTCTTCACCGATCACGACAGAAGGTGCTTCTTCTAAAACCTTTTGATTGTTCCGTTGCAGCGAACAATCACGTTCACCTAAATGAATCACATTACCATGCTGATCTCCAAGAATCTGAACTTCGATGTGGCGCGCTGGATAAATAATTTTTTCCATATACATCGCGTCATCACCAAAAGCAGCCTTAGCTTCTGATTTTGCAGATAGGAAATGCTTTTCAAGTTCACTCTTAGCGGGAACTTTACGAATTCCTTTTCCACCACCGCCAGCTGCCGCTTTCAACATTACTGGATAACCGATTTTATCAGCTAAAGCTTCTGCTTCTTCCAGTGTATCAATAGCGCCGTCACTCCCTGGAATTACGGGAACACCAGCTTCCTGCATTAATTGACGCGCGTGAATTTTATTTCCCATCGCATCGATAGTCTTTTCGCTGGGACCGATAAACTTAATATTGCATTCAGCACACATTGTCGCAAATAAGCTATTTTCTGATAAGAAGCCAAAGCCAGGGTGAATGGCTTCGGCGTTGGTCACAATTGCAGCGCTTAGAATTTCTTGCATATTCAAATAAGATTCGCTCGATCGAGCCGGCCCGATACAGATGGCTTCATCAGCCATCTCTGTATGCAAGGCTTCTTTATCAGCTTCAGAATAGACCGCGACTGTTTGAATCCCTAATTCACGACAAGCACGAATGATCCGTACGGCGATTTCGCCACGGTTAGCGATCAAAATTTTCGAAAACATAGACATCTATCCAATCATAAAAGTTAGTTCTGCTTCAGCGACTTTTTTACCATCAACATAAGCGATGCCTTTTCCGCAACCCGCTGAAGAACGAACTTTTGTTAATTCTACTTCTAAAACTAAAGTATCACCTGGTACAACTTTCTTACGGAATTTTGCCTTGTCGATACCGCCAAAATAAGCCGTTTTCCCTTTAAATTCTTCCATTGATAATAAGGCAACTGCACCTGCTTGAGCCATGGCTTCAACGATTAATACGCCAGGCATAACCGGTTCGTGAGGAAAATGTCCTTGGAAAAATGGTTCGTTAACAGAAACATTTTTCTTGGCTTTAATACTTTTTCCTGGTTCTAGTTCTTCCACGCGATCAATCAATAGCATTGGATAGCGATGCGGGATAATTTCTTTGATCTCTTCAATCGTTAACATTTATAAATCCTCCTATTAGCCGATACGGAACAATGGCTGTCCGTATTCCACAACATCTTCGTTTTCCACCAAGATTTCGGTGATTGTTCCGTCAAATTCACTGGTGATTTCGTTTAATAGCTTCATTGCTTCTATGATACATACAGTCTCGCCTTGCTTCACAGAATCACCTACAGATTTGTAGGCCGCTTGTTCTGGGGTTGGCTGTAAATATACAATACCCACAATTGGCGAAGTGATCACTTGACCCTCAGTGCTACTTGAGACAATTGGAGCTGCTTCTGTTTCCGAAGTCGCTGTTTGAGCCGCGGATGTTGTCGGTGCAACTGGTGCAGATTCTATTGCTTGTTCCGCTTGTACAGGTGCTGCTGTTTGACGGCTCGTCTGATTTTTATTCATATATAATTCGAAACTGCCTTCTCGTAAATCAAATTCGGTTAAGTTCGAATCATTAAATTGATGCAGCAGTTCTTTGACTTCGTTGATTTCCATTGGTTAATCCTCCCAGCGTTTTAAGCAGATCACAGCGTTGTGTCCACCAAAGCCTAGAGAATTACTTACCGCATAATTCACTGTCGTTTCTTTTGCTTCATTCACTACAACATTTGCTTTGATTTCTGGATCGACTTCTTTAATATTTGCGGTTGGCGGAATAAATTGATGTTGCAAAGCCATTAATGATGCAACGGCTTCTACACCACCAGCCCCACCTAATAAATGTCCGGTTAAGGATTTCGTACTGCTGACATACGCATTCTCGGTCAATGCAGACTCGATTGCTTTACTTTCGGCCTTGTCATTCGCTTGAGTACTTGTTCCGTGAGCATTCACATAATTCACGTCAGCTGGTTCAATTCCAGCTTCTTTGATTGCTTCTTTAATTGCTCTCGCAGCGCCTTCGCCATCTGGTGATGGTGCCGTCATATGGTAAGCATCACAAGTCGCACCATAGCCAACAACTTCACCAAGAATATTCGCACCACGTTTTTGGGCATGTTCCAATGATTCCAAGACCAAGACTCCTGCACCCTCACCCATGACAAAACCATTGCGGTCCGTGTCAAATGGAATCGAAGCACGAGCTGGATCTTCTGAAGTACTTAAGGCTGTTAGTGCAGCGAAGCCAGAGATTCCGATCTTGTTGATACATGATTCTGCACCGCCTGCAATGATAACATCAGAATAACCATGTTTGATATTGCGGAAAGCTTCACCGATTGAATGGGTTCCGCTGGCACATGCGGTTACGGTACTCGTACAAATACCCTTTGCGCCAATGCGCAAGGCAACGTTTCCTGCTGCCATGTTTACGATTGCTAATGGGACGAACATTGGAGATACTCGAGCAGGACCCTTTGCGTCCATTTTTAGAACTTGATCTTGAATTGTTCCTAAGCCGCCAACACCTGATCCGATCATTACACCGAAACGTTCCATATCTTCTTCTTCAGTATTGATACCGCTCATTTTTAGTGCTTCAAATGCAGAATAAATCGCGTACAGAGAATACGTCTCCATTCGTTTTGTATCTTTTTTGACAAAATATTTTTCCAAAGGGAAATCTTTGACTTCTGCAGCAATAGTAATACCTGTTTCGCTAGCATCAAATCGAGTGATTGGGCCAAATCCATGATTTCCTTCTTTTAAATTCTTTAAAAATGTTTCTTTATCATTACCAATTGGTGAGGCAACACCAAAGCCTGTAATTACGACACGATTCATTTTATTCCGTCCTTTCTTTACATGACCATTCCGCCATCAACGTTCAATACTTGACCGGTGATGTAACTATTTTGGGCTAAGAACAATGCGGCGTTCGCCACATCCTCCACGCTGCCAAAACATTTTAGCGGAATTTGCCCTTCCATCTGTTCTTTAATAGTTTCATTCAGTTCATCTGTCATATCTGTTTTGATAAAGCCAGGAGCGATCGCATTGCAGGTAATCCCGCGCGGCGCGACTTCTCTTGCTACTGCTTTAGTAAATCCAATCACTCCAGCTTTACTCGCTGCGTAGTTGCTTTGACCGACATTCCCGATTAGGCCTACCACGCTGGAAAGATTGATAATGACACCCGCACGTTTTTTCATCATTTTTTTTAAAACTTGCTGGGTCATATTAAATGTTCCTTTCAAGTTGATATCCAAAACAGCATCAAAATCTTCAGGCTTCATACGTAGAAGTAATTGATCTTTGGTGATACCAGCGTTGTTGATCAAAATATCAATCGAACCTAAAGAATTTTCGCATTCTTTGATCATTTTTCCTGCATCATCAAACGAACTGATATCTCCGCAAATAGTTGTACATTTTACTCCAAAGGCTTCGATTTCAGCTATTTTATCCGCTGAGATTTCTTTTCGACCATTTAGGACGATATTGGCGCCGGCCTCAGCAAAAGCTTTAGCCATTCCCCAACCAATCCCGCGACTGCTGCCTGTAATAAAAACCGTTTTATTCGTTAGTTCCATTCGAACCTCCTAAAAAGCTGATTGTATCTGCCAACGTTTTTGCATCTTCAACTCGATTGGTCGTAAGTGCGCGATCAATTTTTTTAATAAAACCGGTCAACGTTTTTCCAGGACCAATCTCGATCAATTGAGCAACACCTTGTTCCTTAAGTGTTAAAATGCTATCACTAAAGCGAACCGGCGACATTACTTGCTTAGTCAATAGAGCAACAATTTCATCTTGCGGCATGATTTCAGCAGTCGTATTTGAAATAACTGGCACTTGCATCTCGCCAAATGAGATTGTCTGTAACACTTCATTCAACCGTTTGCTTGCGGGTTCCAATAATGCTGTATGGAAAGGACCACTGACTTTCAAAGGTATCATGCGTTTTGTTCCGGCAGCTTGCAATAATTCTTCCGCTTTTTCAACTGCGGCAACTTCACCGCCAATTACGATTTGTTGCGGAGTATTATAGTTAGCTGGCGATACAATCCCTAATACTGAAGCTTGCCTGCAGCAATCCTCAATAATCTCTGCTGAGGTATTCATTACGGCCACCATTTTTCCGCTGCCAGTAGGTGCCGCTTCACTCATAAACTGGCCTCGCTTGTGGACAAGCTGTACCGCATCACTAAAAGTTAACGCACCTGAAGCCACTAACGCTGTATACTCACCTAAACTCAATCCCGCTACGGCGTCAGCCTGAAATCCATTGGCTGTCAGCACACGTAAAAAAGCCGTACTGACCGTTAAAATTGCTGGTTGAGTGTATTTTGTTTCGTTAAGCAAGTCATTTTCTTCGAAGCACAAGTCTTCCATAGAAAAACCAAGTAAATCGCTAGCTTCCTCAAACGTTTCTTTGACAATTTTCTCTTGCTGGTACAACTCTTTGCCCATTCCGACATATTGAGCGCCCTGCCCGCTGAACAAGAATGCTGTTTTCATGATCGTCTCCTAATAGCAGGAAAGGCCAGGCCTTACGCCTAGCCTTTTCCCGGAATTTTATTAATTAAGCGTTTTGTTGTTTTTCAACATATTCAACTAAATCTTTAACTGTTGTGATGCCGTCTTCTGTTTCGATTTTCACATCAAATTCGTCTTCGATTTCGTTGATGATTTGGAATAAGTCCAAGCTATCCGCTTCAAGATCTTCTTGGATGTTTGTTTCCATTTTTACTGCTTCTTTCTCTACACCTAGTTCTTCTACGATAATGTCTTGAATTTTTTCGAATGTCATAAGTTGTTTCCTCCGATAATTTTAAGTTTTAGTTTTATATTTTTAACATGCTTATAGCTGAATCAGCAGGTTGCCCCACGCTAATCCACCGCCATAGCCTGTCAATACCACTTTTTGATTGCTATTTAAAGATAAAATATTTGCCTCAACAAGCTCATCCAATAAGATTGGAATACTCGCCGCTGAAGTATTCCCATAATTCATCAGATTCATAGGAAATTTTTCAATTGGCTCATTCATTTTACGAGCCATTTTTTCAATGATTCTTTTATTAGCTTGATGCAGTAAATAATAGTCTACTGATTCGTCACCAATAAATTCTTTCAAACTTTTAGTGACATCATTTAGGGCAAAGTTCCAAATACCACGACCATCCATTGCCAAAGCCGTACTAGTTTCTGATCCTTCATAGAAAACGTTGCAGTTATTTCGGAAGCCAGAGGTCAATGAACTCGCTCGTTCACCATCCGCACGCAGCATCTGCTTTATAATAGAAGGTTCTTCGCTTGCTTCTAATAAAACACCCGCCGCTCCATCTCCGAAAAGCACGGCTGAAGAACGATCCTGCCAATCTAACAGCTTAGAGGTTTTCTCTCCGCCAATGACAATTCCACGCTTCATTCCACTACGCATAAAATTCTCTGCTGTCGCTAACGCGTAGACAAAACCAGCGCAAGCCGCTGCCACATCAAAAGCCATCGCTTGTTTAGCTCCAAGCTGTCCTTGAACCTGACAAGCTACTGAAGGGGATGTGTAATCAGGTGACATCGTGGCTACAATTACAAAATCCAAACTCAAAGGATCAATTGCCGCTTTATCAACCAGTTTTTTTGCAACCTGCAAACACATATCCGAAGTATTTTCTGCCTCGGCTATGTGACGCTGTTTAATTCCTGTCCGCGATTGGATCCATTCATCTGAAGTATCCATCCATTCGGCTAAGTCATCATTTGTCACAATCTTTTCAGGTAAATAGCGTGCTGTCGCAATTATTTTTCCGAAGCTCATATTCATTTGATCTCCTCTAAGTAATTAAACAGATTCACTAGTGCCTTCAAGAACACTTCTTGTTCATTCGCATCCAAGTCCTTAATGGCACTTTTAACCATTTCATGATGAAAATGTTGATGAACTCGAAAGACTAATCGTCCCTTCTTTGTCAAACCTAATTTGACAACTCGGCGATCATCTTCGCTGCGAATCCGTTCTACATAGCCCTTTTTCACTAAACGATTGATGGACGTTGTCAGAGTTCCGACTGTTACCAATAATTCTCTAGCAACTTCTGTTGTCGTCTTCTTTTTGTACATCCCGATTGCATCAATGGTGTGCATCTCTGTAATCGTCAAATCGCTAAATTGTGATTTTTTTAGTTCGTTTTCTTCAATCGACAAAACGTCGTTGAAAATTGAAACTAAATAGGTATTTAATTCTTCCCAGTTTCTTTCCATGTCCTCACCTAATTAGTTTGATTATCAAATCATTTGATGATCAAACTATATCTTATTTTTTTTCTGAATGCAACAATATTTTTTCAATTAACCAAAAATTAATGATTAATCCTGAACCTGTTCTATCTACTCTAGCATAAAATTACTTTGGTTATCAAAGGATTTTTTTCGTAAAAAAATAAGCGGGAAACCCGCTTATTAAACATTCCGATGCATCGGAATCGTATTATTATTTGGATGAACCAATAAATATTGAATAACATCGATGTTGCTTGCTTGGAATGAGGCCGCACATGCCTGCAAATATAAGTCCCACATTCGATAGAACGCTTCATCTTTTTGGTCAATCACTTTATCTGCTACCTGATGGAAGTTCTTCGTCCAGTGTTCTAGCGTTAGTTGGTAATCACGACGCAAACTTTCAAGATCAATCACTTGCAACTCATTTTCCGTGATATGTCCAACTAATTCAGTAACTCCAGGAATATAGCCGCCTGGGAAAATGTATTGATTGATCCACGCATTTTTGGCACCACCTTGTTGACGGCTAATACCATGAATCAATGCTGTTCCATTTTGTGCTAAATGCTTTTCAACAACCTTAAAGTACTCTTGTAAATTTTCGGCGCCTACATGCTCGAACATACCGACACTTGTGATATGATCAAACGTTCCGTCTAAGTCGCGATAGTCCATCAACTCAACTGAAACAGTATCTTCTAAATGCTCTTTTGCAATAATCGCTTGAATGTGTTGATATTGTTCTTCACTCAAAGTGATCCCTTTGGCTTTTACATTATATTCCTTCGCAGCAGTCAAAATCAGTGTGCCCCAACCGCAACCGATATCCAGTAGGGTTTCACCAGGCTGAATAAATAATTTATCTAGGATATGGTGAACTTTATTAATTTGCGCTTGTTCCAAAGTATCCTCAGGTGTTTCAAAAAAAGCACAAGAATAAGTCAATGTACGGTCCAACCACATTTCATAAAAATCATTACCTAAATCATAATGACTATGGATGTCATGAGCCGATTGTTTTTTTGTATGCTTTTCTTTCGGCATCCATTTTTTAAAATTCGTATTGTGGAAAAAACCATTCGCTTGATTGTAAACGTCATAAATTAAAGCTTGCAAATTTCCGTCAATCTCGATTTTCTTTTCCATATATGCTTCGCCAAGTGCTAAAGAAGCATTATTAAGTAATTCCTTCACTGGAATTTTTTCGTTGAAAATAATTTTGAAGACGACGTCGCCTTCAGAGTCTCCGTATTCCTTAACAGAACCGTCCCAAAAAGTAACTTGCGTCTTTTTAGAAAATGATGGTTTAAATAATTGATGATATACTTCTTTGTCTAACATGTTGTAGCCTCCCTCATAACATCTTCTGACTAAATCTTGATTATTTCAAAAGATTTGCCCTGAGTTGGCCGTAAAAATAGGAATTCCTCATAAAATTATAATCAAAAATTATATGTAACCCCTTAACAAAAAAGGGCACAAAAAAAACGGGTCGCCCCGTTTTATTGAATCAAATCATAAATTTCCATCGCAACAATGTCGATGTTATCAAATTGATAAGATTGTTTGCTGTCGCTTTCTGTCAGCTCAAATGTTTCTGTCGTATTATCATAAGTTACAGTACATTTTTCTACGCCCTCTTTTTCAAAACGACGCAATTGTACTTCATTATCAGTCGATTCAGTCATTGCTTCTAAGCGTTTAATAATGGCAACTAATTGTGAATGTTTCATCTAGGTGCCCCCCTTCTTCTCAATTCTGTCTTATTGTATCAAATCCGACCGTATCTTGCATTGATTTTCATCAATAAAATTATGATTTTTTTACTAAAACTAACTTAAGATTCTGACCACCATAATTTAATCAGGGCTTGCGTCCCATCATTTTCGAATCCTTGATCGGCTAATCGTTCATAAAGCTCTGTTGCCAATTTAGTTGCGGGCAAATCAAGTTGCATTTTTTCTGCCTCATCTAACGCTATCTTAAGGTCCTTAATGAAGTGTTTGACGAAGAACCCTGGAGAATAATCTGCTTTTAAAATTCGCGGTGTATAATTTGTCATTGACCAGTTTTGGGCTGCACCGCCCCCTAATGTTTCTAAAACCTTCGGCACATCAAGGTTTGCTGCTTTTGCGTACACCAACATTTCCGTCATCCCTGTCATTGTTCCCGCGATCATAATTTGATTTGCCATTTTAGTATGTTGACCAGAACCTGCCGCTCCTTGCAAGGAATAGCTTTTCCCCATTATTTCAAATAATGGAACGACTTGATCATAAGTAGCTTGATCTCCACCTACCATAATAGTCAGTGTTGCATTCTGCGCGCCAAGATCACCGCCGGAGACCGGAGCATCCATTGCTGCCGCACCATTTTCTTTCGCTGTTTGATAGATTTTTTCTGCCAGCGTCGGAGTGGATGTCGTCAGATCGATTAGAGTTTTCCCCGCGACATCTATTGAAAAAATACCATCCGTGCCATAATAAATCTCTTCGACATCACTAGGATATCCTACCATTGAAAAGATAATCTCACTGGCATTTGTTACTTTCGCTGGTGTTTCTTGCCAGGTTGCGCCTTTTTCAACTAACTCATCTGTTTTACTCTTCGTACGGTTATATACCGCTACTTCATGTCCAGCAGTTAAAAAATGCTTAACGATCGACTTTCCCATCACGCCTGTTCCGATAAATCCTATCTTCATTCTACTAACCTCCAAAATAAAAATAATCCACCTCCAGTATACATGAAGAGATGGATTTCGGCTTTATTTATCATCGCTATTCCTAAGTGAATTAATTCGCACCCGCATTTTTTGAACCGTTCGAGCAGGTGATCTCGTTTCTGTGTGGTTTTCATCATAGTAAACCAACATCTCTTGATAAAAATTCAGTATTTCACTGCCAAATCGTTCCGCAGAAATCTCGATCAGCTTATTTTGCTGAACTTCTGAACTTATCGGGATCTGTTGTTGCACATAACGAACAAATGCATCGCTAAAATCAGTATCACTTTCAAACGTAATTCCTAAAGAGTCATCGCTTAATAATTGTTCTAGGTAATCATTGCCTTCAACAATGCATTGTGTTCCTGAAGCAATCGCTTCGGCATAGGTCAACCCTTGTGTTTCTGAGGTCGAAGCACTGACAAAATAGTCAGCCGCATGATAATAGTAGGCAACTTCTTCATGCGGAACCTCACCAGTGAATTGAACATACTCCTCTATGCCTAAATCTTGTGTCAGTTTTTCTAAATCTTCTCGATAAGGTCCTTTTCCAACAATCACTAATCTAGCAGCAGGATAGCTCATAAGTATCTCTGGAAATTGCTGTACGATAATATGGATATTCTTTTCATAAGAAATACGGCTCAGTGATAAAATCATTAACTCATCTTTTTGAATTCCTAATTTCGTTCTCAAAAGATTCGTATCTTCCTCAGTAATATCTGAACGGACAAAATGCGAAACATCAATTCCTGTTGGAATGATCCGCATTGGAACGTCTACTTCATAACGTTTTAATGTGTCTACTACCCTTTTACTTGGACAAACTACTCCAGTTGAGTGATTGACAAACATTTTTATGAAATGTTTTACATGTGTCGGTCTGACCACTTTTCCATTAGCAATATAATGAAGGTAATCCTCATACATCGTATGATACGTGTGAACCACAGGAATACGCAAACGATTTGCGACCATTTTGCCTAAAAATCCCGCGCCAAACTCTGTATGGGTATGGATAATCTCTAATTCTAATTCCTTTGCGATTTGATAAGCAAACCAAATTCCCCGCACAACGATTCGGCGATCCGTGAACGATACAAATGGAACACTAGGCATTCGTACGATATCTTTTTCAAACTCATCAGCCTCTGGATCTGTCGTCGTAAATATATAGACCTCATGACCTTGCTTTTCGAGTTCATTTTTTAATGTTCGAATTGATGTTGCTACCCCACTTACTTGAGGGAAATAGGTATCTGTGAAAAAACCGATCCGCACGTCTGCTCCTCCAAACTATTTTGTGACTTTTGCATAAACCTGATGATCATACGGCAGATCTAAGACTGCTTGATAAACAGATTTCAATTCTTCACCAATCTGTGTAATACTTTTTTCTTGCGCCGTTTTAAATCCAGCCATGGAAAGATTCGGCAGCTGATGATTAGCTAATTTTCGAATCAATTGTTCGAATTCTTGATTGTTTTCTCCCATATAGCAGTTCACACGGTCATTCATCCAACCGCCATATACCGGAATATTCCTCAATAAAACCTGTTGTTGACTAGCTAAGGCCTCTAATACGACGATTCCTTCGGTTTCCTCATAAGAAGGAAAGAAGAACAAATCTGCCCCAGAATAAGCTCCCTCAATCAAATCACCATTTATATAGCCTGGGAAAAGGACATTGTCTGGATGAGCTTTTTTTACAGCTCTTCTGATATTAGCTGGAATCGAAATCATCGGTACATCGCCAAACCAAATAAACGTATATTCAGGCATTTTTTTTGCGATCTCAATAAAATCGAGAATTCCTTTACGTTCAAAAAACAGGCCTACACAAATGACTACTTTTTGTGTTTCAGATAAATTAAAATACTTGCGAAAAGCCGCTTCCTTATTTTCGTCAGGATAATATTTTTTTAAATCAATTCCATTAGAAATCGCCGCAATCGGTTGTGACAATCCATATCCTTGCAGCAATTTTTTTGAATAAGGTGTTGGTGTAATCAAATGATCCGCTTGCTGATACAAGGAAACCAGCCATTTCTTAAATAATGGCGCAAGCTGATTTGACCCAATAAACGAGTTGCGAAAATCTTCTTCAGTAGAATGCGCATGAAAAACAACCTTTTTTCCAAGCCTCTTCGCTTTTCTGACTAATCTTAAACTTTTCGGCCCATAAGTATTAATATGTAATATATCATAATCTGTGTCCTTGGGATCAAGCGTGTAATCAATTCCCATTGATGCCAGAGCTCTTTTTTGATGACTCAAAGCACGACCAATACCCGACTTACCAATAACATTCTGACCTTCAAAATAAAGTAATACTTTCATATGCAGCCTCCTTTAAAACAAATCAATTATATCATAAGCCTCAGAGCTTTTTCTCAACCTATAGTCTGATTTTATACCGAATTGATTATTTTTTAACCAATTAAGTATAACACCATTTAACAAAAAAAGACCATTGTCTAAAAATAGACAATGGTCTTGATGTTAGGTTTTATTTAACGTATTGCTTAACTAGCTCTTCGACTTCTTCCATCGTGTCGCATTCCTTCAACGCTTTATCAGCCAACTCGGCCATGTCAGTCGTTGTTAGACGTTTCATTAAGCTACGAGTTCTAAGAATAGATGTTGCGCTCATAGAGAACTCATCTAATCCCATACCCATTAACAATGGAACCGCAGTTTGATCGCCGGCCATTTCGCCGCACATGCCAGCCCATTTGCCTTCAGCGTGCGCTGCATCAATCACATTTTTAATCAAACGCAAGATTGATGGGTTATATGGTTGGTAAAGGTATGAAACACGTTCGTTCATACGGTCAGCTGCCATTGTGTATTGGATCAAATCGTTTGTTCCGATACTAAAGAAGTCAACTTCTTTGGCGAATTTGTCCGCTAAAACAGCTGCTGCAGGAATTTCGATCATGATTCCGACTTGAATCGTGTCAGAAACTTTCACGCCTTCGTTAACAAGCTTTTCTTTCTCTTCGTTGAACAAAGTCTTCGCTGCGCGGAACTCTTTTAAGGTTGCAACCATCGGGAACATGATGCGTAGATTTCCGTATACAGAAGCACGTAATAACGCACGTAATTGTGTACGGAACATATCGTCACCTAGTTCAGATAAGCTGATACGCAATGCACGGTATCCCAAGAATGGGTTCATTTCATGAGGTAAAGTTAAGTAAGGTAATTCTTTATCTCCGCCGATATCCATTGTACGAACAACGACAGGTTTGTCGCCCATGCCTTCTAAAACGGCTTTATAAGCTTCAAATTGATCGTCTTCTGTTGGGAAATCTGAAGAGTCCATGTATAAGAATTCCGTACGATATAAACCAATCGCTTCAGCTCCATTGTTATGAACGCCTTCAAGATCCTTAGGTGTTCCAATATTTGCTGCTAATTCAAAATGCTTGCCATCAGCTGTCACTGTTTCAGCATTTTTCAATTTTTCCCATTCTGCTTTTTGCGCCGCATATGCTTCGCCGGCTTTTTTGAAATCAGCCGCTTGTTCGTCAGTTGGGTTTACGATTGTTTCACCAGTCATCCCGTTAACTGCAAGAAAATCGCCTTCTTTAGCTTTAGAAGTGATTTCTTTTGTACCAACGATTGCTGGAATTTCTAATGAACGAGCCATAATTGCTGAGTGAGACGTGCGTCCACCAATATCAGTAACAAAGGCCTTAACGAAGTTTTTATCTAATTGTGCAGTATCACTTGGAGTCAAGTCATGCGCCACAACCACAACTTCTTCATCGATCATTGATGGGTCTGGTAAAGATACGCCTAGCAAGTGCGCCATTACACGCTTAGTAACGTCGCGAATATCCGCTGCACGTTCTTGCATATAAGCGTTATCATCCATTGCCTCGAACATGCCGATATACATATCTGTTACTTCTTTAAGTGAGCTTTCAGCGTTCACTTTATTATCTTGTATATGTTGTTTGATTTGACCAATCATTTCTGGATCTGAAAGAACCATTAAATGAGCATCAAAAACTTGTGCTTCTTCTTCACCTAAGCTTTTTGCTGCTTTATCCCGAATTTTTTCTAATTCAGCAGAAGAAGCCGCCAAAGCGTCGTCTAAACGCTTTTCTTCGGCAGCAGTATCTTCTACAGTATTTTGTTTGAAAGATAAATCCGGTTGTACTAGCAGATAAGCTTTCGCAACGGCAACCCCGTCACTTGCGGCAATACCTTTTAGTAATTCAACCATTATTCAGATAATCCTTCCTTTTTCATTGTTTCTACGATTGCTTCCATTGCTTCTTTTTCGTCAGCACCTTCAGCAGAAATAGTAACGTCAGAACCTTGGCCAACACCTAGAGACATAACTCCCATGATTGATTTAAGGTTAACTGATTTTCCTTTATACTCTAAGTTAATATCAGAGTTAAATTTGCTTGCAGCTTGCACTAATAAAGTTGCGGGACGTGCATGAATCCCCGTTTCTGCTACTACGTGAAAATCTTTTTTTTCCATATTGACCGTTCTCCTTTATAAAAAAAATGTTTTTTTATGTTAGGGCTTTAATGATAACAACCATCATTTTGAGCCCTTCATTTCCTTAGATTACCATTTTTTCGCAGTGGATACAACAATTTTAATCGATTTATTCCAGCGAAATGTATGCCCTTTCTTAAAATATCTGGTTTGATCGTTAAACTTCCTTATTTCTTCCGTTTTCATTTTTATTCCATAACAACGACTGTCGCTGACACTCACAAAATGTTCTTTTTAGCACTCGAAAAGGTTGATTGCTAAAAAGTGAAACAAACTGTTTGCTTTTATCAGAATTCTCGCTATAATAATTTTAAGGTCAGTGATAGTCAAACAATTGACCAGCGTATCTTTTTACGAGATTCGCTTACTCGATGTACAATGGAAGAAACAATTAACTATTGAAAGGGTGAAAAAGATGCTTTGCCAAAATTGTCATGAAAATGAAGCAACGATTCATTTATATGCAAACGTTAATGGTCAACGAAAGCAACTAGATTATTGTCAAAGTTGCTATCAAAAATTAAAGAATCAAGCTGGAGGTGCGCCACAAATGGCAGGAAATGATCCTTTTGGTTTTGGAAGTTTAGACGATTTGTTCCGTTCAATGTCACAACAAATGCAACAACGACAAGGCGCTGCAGATCAAACACCACCGACTCAATTCGGCGGTGGGAATGGCATGAATAATCAACCCCCTCGCGGAAATGGCGGTGGCGGTTTATTAGATGAATATGGTATCAATATTACTGGTTTAGCTCGCGAAGGAAATATCGACCCAGTTGTTGGGCGCGATGATGAAATTCAACGCGTCATCGAAATTTTAAATCGTAGAACAAAAAACAATCCAGTTCTTATTGGTGAACCTGGTGTTGGTAAAACAGCTGTTGTTGAAGGTTTATCTCAAAAAATCGTTGATGGCGATGTACCGCAAAAATTGATGGACAAGGAAGTTATTCGATTAGATGTCGCTTCTCTGGTTCAAGGAACCGGAATCCGAGGTCAATTCGAAGAACGGATGCAAAAACTGATCGAAGAGATTCGTCAATCAGAAAACATTATTCTTTTCATTGATGAAGTTCATGAAATCGTCGGTGCCGGTGCTGCTGGAGATGGCAACATGGACGCTGGTAACATTCTAAAACCAGCATTGGCTCGTGGTGAGCTACAAATGGTCGGTGCTACAACACTTAATGAATATCGAATCATTGAAAAAGATGCGGCTTTAGAACGTCGGATGCAGCCTGTCCGGGTCGAAGAACCTTCTGTTCAAGAAACGATTGAGATTTTGAAAGGCTTGCAGCCTCGTTATGAAGATTATCATCATGTGAAATACACCGATGATGCAATTAAAGCTGCGGCCGAACTTTCAAATCGTTACATCCAAGATCGCTTCTTACCTGATAAGGCCATCGATTTATTAGATGAAACAGGTTCGAAGAAAAACTTGACGATTCAAATTGTTGATCCAAAAACGATCGACAAAAAATTAGCGGAAGCTGAACAGCAAAAATCACAAGCTTCTCAAGAAGAAGATTTTGAAAAAGCAGCCTACTATCGCGATCAAATCAATAAGCTACAAAAAATGAAAGACCGTCAATTAACGGATGAAGAAACACCCGTCATTACCGAAAAGGATATGGAGAAGATCGTTGAAAAACGGACTGGTATCCCTGTCGGCGAGTTGAAAGAAAAAGAACAAACACAATTGAAAAATCTTGCAGTTGATTTGAAGAAACATGTTATCGGTCAAGATGAGGCCGTTGATAAAGTTGCGAAGTCGATTCGTCGTAACCGGGTCGGCTTGAATAAGAAAAACCGCCCAATCGGTTCATTCCTATTCGTAGGACCAACAGGAGTTGGTAAAACAGAGTTGGCTCGTCAATTAGCTGAAGAATTATTTGGCTCAAGTGAATCCATGATTCGTTTCGATATGAGTGAGTATATGGAAAAACACAGTGTCTCTAAATTGATTGGTTCACCTCCTGGTTATGTTGGCTATGAAGAAGCTGGGCAATTAACGGAGCAAGTTCGTCGTCATCCATACAGCTTGATTTTGTTGGATGAAATCGAGAAGGCTCATCCAGATGTGCTTCACATGTTCCTGCAAATCCTTGATGATGGCCGTCTAACTGATTCACAAGGACGGACAGTCAGCTTCAAAGACACGATCATTATCATGACCAGCAATGCTGGAACCGGTAAAATTGAAGCCAACGTTGGTTTTGGTGCCGCAAGAGATGGTGTTACTCGTTCTGTCTTAGGTCAATTAAAAGATTTCTTTGCGCCAGAGTTTTTGAATCGTTTTGATGGGATTATCGAATTCAGTCAATTGTCGAAAGAAAACTTAATGAACATTGTATCCTTGATGTTAGATGATGTTAACGAAATGTTGGCCTCTCAAAAACTTCATATTGATGTTCCAGACAACGTAAAAGAAAAACTAGTTGATTTAGGTTATGATCCTGCAATGGGTGCTCGCCCGCTTCGTCGGACGATCCAAGAAACCATTGAAGATGGAATCGCTGAATTCTATCTAGATCATCCCGCAATTACAGATCTGAAGGCAAAACTTGATAAAGATGATCACATCGTTATCACGTCAAAACCTGAGCGTTTGGTCAAAGAATCGAAAAAATAATAATTTAGGCCCCTCGTTTCTTTCGAGGGGCCTTTTCCTTTCGCCAAATTATCTAAATTTTCTAATTAAAATGAGCAACATCCTTCTTTTTTCCTAATCTTTCTTATATAATTACACTATGAAGTAAGGTTTTAGGAAGAAGGTGTTTCGGGATGAAACTTATCAATGTGACTAATAGTCATTCACAAATGGTTTATAATCAGCTAGAGAACACTGATGCTAACATGATAAAGGTTTATACAATCGGCAATACTACCGTAATATATACTGATGCTTATAAGCATGCAGAAATCGTATTAAAAAACGATAATCGAAACATTATGCCCTCAGAGATTGACTTTGTACATAAATACTTTAAACGTAAACTAGATGAGGGTACGTATGATTTCGCAAATATTTCTTATCTTGAATCTCCTGGTCTGATTGAAATGTCGATAACAAAAAAATAGTTGAAGCGAAATGCTTCAACTATTTTTTTTATTTATTTTTTTAGCAATAATAGGCAGTTGAAGAATTCCAACAAAAGCAAGAACTTCTATCCACTGAATGACCGGCACCCCTGCCCCAGTATAGATCATCATAAAAAGTTCTTTTCGTTCTGGTGCCCATGAACAAAACCACGACACCCCAATCAAAAAGATTAAATAAGATAACATCAATCCAAACAAAATCAGCAACATTCCTCGAAACATTTTTAACTGCTTTTTTGAAAAAAGACTGCCAATTAAGATAATTAAAAGGCCTATCCCACAAAAAACAATCCAAATTGGTGTTAGCTTTTGATAGACTGTAATGATGTGATTAGACACCCTCGCAGTTCTAGTGGGTTCGACTGGTTTAGACTGAGCAACATTCACATCTCGCCAATTTTCGGAGAATGAATGCCTTAGCAAATTCTCTGCTCTTGTTATATCTTCTTTAGGTCCCAGTGTTCTGTCTGTCCCTTGACCATAATTTTTATAAAAAACATTATAGTCAAATCCGCTTTTCATAAATTCACCGACAAGCGGCAAATCTTTTCTTAATTTTCCATCACCTGTGGCAGTCAGATAAATTTCATTCTTTTTCTTCAGCTTGCCATTTTTATAAGCTGTCGATAATTCTGAATCAACCTTTCGCCAAAACGCTTCTGTCTGCTCTGCATCTTTGTAGTAACCCGCTTGTGTCGCGGCGTCCCTTAACGCCCAAAAAATAATATCACCAGCAATATCCTCGCCACCACTCCAAGGACTGCCATGATAAATCCAATCGATATTTTTTGCGATTGATTTAAGCGTTGGCGAAACAGCCTCCGCTTTCTCCAAAGACCTTTTTGAAACCCAAACTTTACTATTGGTTTGATTTATTTCTGTCCCGTCATCCATTCGAATCAATTGTTTCGAAACATCGCCAAAAGCTCCACCAGTTCGATCGTTGACTAGCGAAATGCCATAATGCTCTTTATTGAGCTTCTGCAAAACCTTAGTCGATGAAATAAGCATTAAGAATGGCAGAAGACACATGATCAGCTTTATTAACTGTTTCTTCGTAAAATAGAATTTTTTGATGGAAGCACGAAGAGTTTTCAGTTTAAATTCTGGATCATTTTCAAAAATAACCGATCCCGCAATTACCGATAGACCGACAATCATTAGCGGTAAAAGCCACAAAGAATCTTCGCGTATGTACCAGTAAAAAGGAAAAATTATTGTCAATCCAAAACTCCATAGAAGAAATGGCTTGAGCCGGCCATTTCTTCTAAAATACAATCCTACCAGACAACCAATTACTAATAATACTGCTGGAACGACAAGAGTATTTCGATAAATACGTGTGCTATATTCACTCGTCAAAGCTACTGGCGAGTATAAAAAGAATGTATAAATAAAAGTTAGCATCCATCGATTATTAACTAGCGGCCGAAGTGCGATTGCCGCAACTGAACTAGCCACTATGTTGAAAATTCCTAAAAGGATTCCGTACGATAGATGTAATTTATTAGCCCACACCATAAAGAGCGAGTAGGAAATTCCTTTAGATAGAGCTTTCGTTGAATACTCCCCTAACCAATTTCCCTTTAGCATTTCTTCGCTGTAATGAATGAACAATTGGTCATCATAACCAGCATATAAGTTGGTGAAATAAGGGGCCTTCGCGCTCAATACTAAACGAAACACGGTCAAAACGATCACTATAGCTAGTAAAATTAAACTACTTGGCCGCTTGATCTTTTTTAAAATACTTGCTGTGTCACTTTTTAGTCTCTGCATCAAAGTTCCCTTTCTTAACATTTTACATCAAGCTCTTTAGTTCTACTTCAGGATACTTGTCCGCGAACCAGCGCATCGCAAATTGATTTTCGAAAAGGAACAGCGGCTGGTCAAAACGATCCTTAGCCAAAATATTGCGGCTTGAGCTCATTCGTTCATCTAATTGTTCTGGATCAATCCAGCGAGCAATTTTATTCCCCATTGGAGTCATCACAACTTCAGCATTGTATTCATTCAGCATCCGGTGTTGGAAAACTTCAAACTGCAGCTGCCCGACAGCACCGATAATATATTCATCCGTTAAGTATGTCTTGTACAATTGGATTGCGCCCTCTTGAACCAATTGATAGATTCCTTTATGGAAGGATTTCTGTTTCATCACGTTCTTAGCAGTGACCTTCATAAATAATTCTGGGGTAAATGACGGCAGCTCTTCGTAAGCGACTTTTAATTTCCCTTCATACAAAGTATCACCGATTTGATAGTTTCCTGTATCGTAAACGCCAATGATATCTCCCGCAACTGCTTCTTCAACATTTTCCCGTGCATCCGCCATAAATTGAGTCACATTGCTCAACTTCATCTTTTTGCCAGTACGGCCAAGCATAACATCCATTCCACGTTCAAAAGTTCCTGAACAGATACGTACGAAAGCAATACGGTCACGATGGTTCGGATTCATGTTGGCTTGGATTTTGAAAACAAAGCCTGAGAATTCTTCTTCGTATGGAGAAACTGCTTCTCCAGTTTCGGTTTTATGAGCATGTGGTTTTGGTGCTAAATCGACAAACCGCTCTAAAAATGTCTCCACTCCAAAGTTTGTTAACGCTGAACCAAAGAAGACCGGCGTTTGGTCACCACGTTCAATTTTTTCGAGATCGAATTGATCGCCAGCCTCACGAACTAATTCTACCTCTCCTAAAACATCTTCATAAATCGACTTTTCTTTTAATGGGTGGTCACCTGCGATCTCACCGTTAGTCAATTTTACAAATCGTTCGCCTTCATATTGCTCTGGGCGATAAAACTCAATCCGTTCATTGTCAATATCATACAAACCTTCTAACCCTTTACCCATGCCGATTGGCCAATTCATTGGATACGATTCGATATCCAACAATTCTTCCAGTTCTTCCAGCAATTCTAATGGCTCACGACCATCACGGTCTAATTTGTTGATGAAGGTAAAGATTGGAATGCCCCGGCGTTTAACAACCTGGAAAAGCTTCTTTGTTTGTGCCTCGATCCCCTTCGCGCTATCGATAACCATCACGGCACTATCAACGGCCATCAAGGTCCGATAAGTATCCTCAGAGAAATCCTCATGTCCGGGTGTATCCAAAATATTTACTCGTTTATCGTCAAAATCAAACTGCATCACAGAACTCGTTACTGAGATACCACGTTGTTTTTCAATATCCATCCAGTCAGACTTCGCAAAGTTCCCTGTCTTTTTCCCTTTTACAGTTCCGGCTTGACGAATCGCTCCGCCGAAAAGTAATAATTGCTCAGTAATCGTTGTTTTACCGGCATCCGGATGGGAAATAATGGCAAAAGTACGGCGGCTGTCGACTTGTTGTTTTAAATCAGGATTATTCATTCTATTGCTCCATTCATTATCTAATATCTTTAAAATTTCAACCCAATCAGTATAGCATGGATTTTACTTGGTTGGAAAGTTGAATCGCTCTTGCACTGACTCTTTTTACTACTGCTCATTTGGAGTGGTTCATCTCATTAATTCGCCCGAATATTTTATTCGCAAAAGCACAAGTTATCATGATTCATTATGTAAAAATTAACGAGTCTGGCTGTTCATCATTTTTCAATCAGACTAAACTGTTAAATAAATAGACAGCTGACAAAAAGAAAACACCCTGCAAAGCAGAATGTTTTCTAAAAATTCTTAACGACGAGGTTCATCATCTTCAAAGTCTTTGGTGAATAAACGGCGACCTTCTTCAGGTTCAGCGTCTTCATGTTCGTCTGGATGAAAAATTGCACGCAGCGTTAAAACACGAGAGCCTTCCATTTCTTCAGAAATCAACGTTAAATCATCCACATCAAAGGAAAGTTTCTCTCCTTCATCAGGAATCGTTCCTAAAGCAGTAATTAAGTAGCCGGCCATCGTATCGACATCGCTCATGTGCAAGTTTAAGTCGAATTCTTCATTAAAATCTTCAATCAACATTTTTCCGTTGATTAAGTATTCATTGTCACCGACTTTTTCATAAAGCTTCTCAACCTCATCAGATTCATCGTCGATCTCTCCAACGATTTCTTCTAATAGGTCTTCTAACGTAACGAGCCCTACCATGCCGCCGTATTCATCAAGCAGAATCGACATTTGGTTTTGGGTTTTCTTCAATTCATATAGTAAGTCATCAATAAAAATCGTTTCTGGTACGAATAATGGTTCTTGCAAAATTTTACGCAATTCAACATTTTCGAAACCAAAATGACGTGCAGCTTTTAACAATGTCTTCGTATGCAATATTCCAACAACTGTATCCTTGTCTTCATCGTATACGGGAATTCTTGAATAGCTTTCATTTAAGATTTCATCAATACTTTCTAATACCGGATCATTGATATCGATCATGAAAGAATCGGTTCGAGGAACCATTACTTCACGCGCTACCTTTGTGTCTAATGAAAAAACACCCTGCAGCATTTCGATCTCGTCGTTATCCAATACGCCTTCAGTCTCTAACATATAACGCATTTCGTCACGGGTCATTTTTGTATCTTCATCATCGAAGGTCATTGGCGTGATTTTTGCCAATAAATTCGTAGAAGCGGTCAACAACCAGACGAATGGTTTTGTGATTACTCCTATTTTACGTACCACACCGGAAGTAAATTGCGCTACTTCTTCGGTCTTGGTCATGGCAATCCGCTTGGGATATAATTCTCCAAATACAATCGAAACATAGGTCAATAAAATCATGACGATCGCAGCCGCAGCCGTTCGTGCAATCGTACTTCCACCTAATAATGGTGCTAAACGAGCAGATAGACTATCAGCCAAGGATGCCCCTGACAAGATGTTGACTAAAGTAATCCCTACTTGAATGGTAGACAAGAAATTATTCGGGTTTTGGATGACCGCTAATAATTTTTGTGATTTCAGGTTTCCTTCTTCTGCCTTTTGTTCTACTCGGTTTTTATTAACCGACACCACCGCAATTTCAGCCGCAGCCAAAAATCCGTTGATTAACGTTAAAATTACTAATAAACCCAATTGTAAGAATAACGACTGACTATCGGGGTCAGCATTCATAATTGCATTCGCTCCTTAATTTAAAGTGTAAAAAAAGTGGCACAAAGGCCACGATAAAATCGTATCACATCACTTGTTTTTATGCAATCATTTCCGAATGATAAAGAAGCTGTCTAACTTAAGAACTCCTGCTCTCGCTCTTCTTGATTGCTTTGCTTAACTATTTTCACTATGAAAACAATCACCGTACGCAAAATGGCATAAACTGGTACACCTAAAAATACGCCAAGTATCCCAGCAAGATTTCCTGCCACTAGTAAAATCAAAATGATCGTTAATGGGTGGATGTTCAACGATTTCCCAATTACATTTGGATAGATCACATTCCCATCGACTTGCTGAACAATTAATACAATCACGATACATAATAAGGCTTTATAGGGCGAATCGAAAAAGGTGTACACCAATGCGGGTGCCAGACCTAAATATGGCCCTAAGTAAGGAATTAAATTCGTCAATCCAGCGATTACTCCAAATAAGAAGGCGTAGTCGACCCCAATCAGCAAGTAACCTAGAAAAGTAAATGTTCCGACGAATAAACATTCGATCGCTTGACCGCTGATATAATCCGATAACGTCTTATTCAGCTGTTTCAAGAGTCCCTTAATATTATCCCGCTGTTTCTCAGGAAACAGCCGCTCAACATTGGGAACCAGTTTGTCCCCGTCCTTCAACATATAAAACAGGATAAAAGGCACTGTAATTAATAATAAGACCACCGTGGTAATCTTGCCTATCACAGAACCCAAACCATTCGTTACCCCAGCTAATGATTTTTGTAAAATGCTTCCTGCCGAAACATCCAGATTATTGATATATTTATCAACATCCAATTCTTTGAAAAGCGGGAAACGTGTCGCATTATCCGCAGCCTGCTGCAGCCAGTCCTGCATATTGCTAATGAACCCAGGAATATTTTTGGCCAAAGAAACCAGCTGCTCAACTAGATTAGGAATAACACTCATAAAGATCAACACGATAATTCCGATCAGCAAGACAAAAATCAGCAGAATCGCAAACAATCGCTTAACGCCCATCTTCATCAATAGATTTACCAAAGGATTTAATAAATAATACAAAAAGCCGGCAATCAAGATTGGCGCAAATAACGTGGTAAAGAATGTCCCAATCGGTTGAAAGACAAAATCAATTTTTGATGAAACCAAAATCAATGTCGCAATGATCAAAATTTCGACTGACCAAAACATTAATTTTGAATTTTTTATTTTTTCAAACATCCATCTACTCCTTTTTTTAGATTTAGTTTATAGTATACATCATGTGGAGAAAAATCCCCTTGAGGAAGGTGTCATTATGAAAATTTTAATCACTAAGGATACGATGAGCGATATATATCTAGATGCGGTTCGAATCCGGCAAAAAGTTTTTGTTCAGGAGCAAGGCGTTCCTGCTAATTTAGAAATCGACGAAAATGAAGCCTATTCCGTTCATTTCGTTCTTTATACGGACGATCAGAAGCCGGCAGCTACTGTACGCTTATTACCGCTAGATGACCAGACATTCAAATTGCAACGCATGGCGGTATTAAAAGATTACCGCGGAAATAACCTTGGTGCAGAAATCATCGCAGAAGCAGAACTGTTTGCTAAACAACAGCAATTCAAAAAAATCGAGCTTGGAGCACAATTAACCGCAGAGAAATTTTATCAAAAACTAGGTTACATTGCCTATGGCGAAGTATTTCAAGATGCGGGAATTGATCATGTGCATATGAAGAAAGAGTTGTAACAGCTGGTTCACCTGCGAATTAGAACTATCAAAAAAGGCCATACCATTTTATTGGTTATGGCCTTTTCTTTCTACTTTCGCGACAATTGCTTGTAACGATCATACCAGATATCAATATAGCCTTGGGAAAAAGGCCCCTTCTCATTGTTAATCCAGTCCACTAAGATCTTGACATTTTCCTTGAGGATATAATCAATTTCTTTGGAATAATGCATCTGTTGACTATGGGCTTCATATTCATCTACGTCCAATAGGCGTTTTTCGCCATCCGGAAAAACCTTGACATCCAAATCATAATCAATGTACTTTAGTGCCTCGTCATCTAATACATAAGGTGATGCTAGATTACAATAATAAGAAACTCCCTTCTCTCGAATCATTGCTATTATGTTGAACCAGTATTTTTGATGAAAATAAACGATCGCTGGTTCGCGAGTGACCCATCTTCTGCCATCTGATTCTGTGACCAATGTGTGGTCATTCAAGCCGATCAGTGAACACTCGCTTGTTTTTAATACCATGGTATCACGCCACGTTCGATGCAAACTGCCGTCGTGCTTGTAACTTTTGATCGTTACAAACTCTCCTTCTTTTGGAACTCCCATAGCTACCCTTCCCTCAGCGAAAATGACTTTCGCATTTGTTTGGGTGTTATCACACCGACATCAGAATTATTATAGCAATAAAATTTAAGATTGCCTACTAATCTTTGTCGTCTGCTAGATTATTTTCAAAAACTTCCAACATTTTTTGTTGTGGTTTTGGAAAAACATACTTCGAAAATTCGGCTGGCTTAACCCAATCCCCTTTGAGCGTTAACGGTGCGGCACTCCGGCCGTAGAAAACAAGGATGTGCCAGCGTAGATGACTGAAAACATGTTTGACCTCTCCAAGCACTTTTTTCTGCCACACGATCGCTTCTTCTGCAAAAAAATCAGGACTGTCTTCGGCTACTTGCGTACTGGAAAACAAATCCCACGCTGCAGGATCGTACTGATTTTTCAACTCGTTGAAACGCACTTCAGTGACTTCTTCTAATGGAAACAGCCACATCTTCGCTAACAGACCGCTTTCAGCTCGTTTCTGAAGAAGGATTTCTTGCTGCTTATTTTCAATAATCCCTGCGATATAATAAACATCTTTGGGTTTTTGTTTTTTCGATTTAATTGGAAAAGCCGTTTGGCGATTTTCACGATAAGCTTGACAATACTTCTGAATTGGACAAATTTCGCACTGCGGATTTGTCGGCGTACAAATACTTGAACCCAAATCCATCATCGCTTGATTGAAATCGCCCGGCTGATCTTGGCTGATAATCTTTCGCATCGCTTCATCAAACTCATTACGACTGCTAGCTTTGGCGATATCAGCCTCGATGCAAAATAATCGGCTGACTACGCGCATCACATTGCCGTCGATTGCCGGTTCGGGAATTTCAAATGCGATACTGCTGATGGCGCCGGCTGTATAAGGTCCGATCCCCTTTAAAGAACGGATTTGCTCTACAGTTGTCGGGAATTTCCCACCAAATTCTGTCACGATCTGCTTCGCGGCCGCTTGTAGATTCCGCGCACGCGAATAGTAACCTAAACCTTCCCAGACTTTCAGTAATTTATCTTCAGGTGCATCAGCTAAATTCTGAATCGTGGGAAATTCTTCCATGAAGCGATAGAAATAGTCGATCACCGTATCAACGCGTGTTTGCTGCAGCATGATTTCTGAGATCCAAATTCGATAAGGATCTTGATTATAGCGCCAAGGCAGATTTCTTTTTTCCTGCTGATACCATGTGAGAAAATCTGTTTGAAATGCATTTACTTCTTGTTCCGACCAATGTTCCCAACCCTTATTCATCCTCTGCCTCTTTTCCGCGAATAAAGGCATCAATCTGATCAAATTGGAAACCTTTCTGATACAAACTTTGCTTGACCTTTTGTTTACGTTTGGCAGGTTCAAATCGCTGGTTTTTGCGCCATAATTTGTCTCCTTGCAATGTCAGCGCATCGCTTTCCTGCTCTTGAATATCAGAAAAATCAATCTCAGCTAAAACATTTTTACTCGTATCGCTATTAAAACCTTTAGTCATTAAAAGCTGCTGAATTTTCTGCTGTACTTCTCGCTGACTGCTGTGATGAAACTTCCTTAACGCTTTTTGAGCCGTATGCAAAGCGACTTGAAACTGTTCCTCCGCCTCATATAGATAAAGAGCCTGCTGAATATCCTCATCCCTCAACCCTTTTTGTTTCAATTTCTGTTGTAAGACTCGAGGGCCTTTGTCCCCTAAACGCATTTGCGTGCGTACATAGCTTTCACCGTAAACAAGATCATTTACCAGGTTCATTTCCTTTAGGCGGGCAACGATTTTTTGCCGATCCGATCCTTCGATTTCCTTGTCTTTCAAATAGGTACGAATTTCTTTCTCCGTTCGTAATTGATAACTTAAATAATTTAGAGCCAGCTGAAATCCTAAATCTTCCTTGCTTTCCTGTTTGATTTCATCCAGCGTTTTTTCATCCAACTCTTGGCCTTTGAGCAAACGATGACGCACAACTGTATCTTCCGACAGCCGCAGCTTATCACCATTGGAGAATTCTACTTGATAATAAGGGCCGCGCCCTTGGCTGATCTTTACTACCGTCAACATGTTAACCCCTCCTCGCAAAGATTAATTCTATCATAGAAAACCGACTGATCGCTAAAAATATGCTAAAATGATACGCGTACGAAAATCACTTGATTTTACATATAACCCATTACTTTCTAAAAATGTGAAAGGAGCCACTCCATGGCTGTTCAACTTAAACCAAATCAAACGTTAACGTTAAAAATAAAACGTCTCGGCATTAATGGCGAGGGTATCGCTTATTATAAACGCTTAATCATCTTCGTCACTGGCCCTCTTCCCAATGAAACGGTCGTCGCAAAAATTACGAAAGCCACTCCGCGTTTTGCGGAAGCGGTCCTAGTTAAAATTACGAAGAAAAGTCCCGATCGAATCACGCCTCCTTGTCCTGTTTATGAAGAATGCGGAGGCTGCCAATTACAGCACCTCGCGTATAGCAAACAACTGGACTTCAAAAAAGATTTATTGCGGCAGGCATTGGAAAAATATAAACCTGATGGCTATCAAAAATTTGAACTGAGAGATACGCTTGGCATGGATGAACCCTGGCATTATCGCAACAAGGCACAATTTCAATTACGCAAAAATAAAAAGACCCAACAAGTAGAAGCCGGGCTTTATCAAGCGGAGTCCCATCAATTGGTGCCTATCAAAGACTGCCTTGTTCAAGAGCCTACTACTCAAAAAGTCATTAATACCGTAACGAGTTTGCTAACAAAATACGATACACCGATTTATGATGAGCGCAGCAATTCCGGTATCGTACGTACCCTGATGGTTCGTATTGGAATCGAAACCGGCGAGGTTCAGTTAGTTTTGATTACTAAAACAAAAAAATTGCCGCAAGGAAATGCCTTGATCCGTGAAATCACCAATCGCTTGCCAGAGGTCGTTTCCATTATGCAAAATGTTCAAGACAAAAAGACTTCGGTCATCATGGGCGATGAAACGATTCATCTTTGGGGCAAAAATGCTATCAATGAGAAAATCAATGAAGTAAGCTTTGAACTTTCTCCGAGAGCCTTTTTCCAATTAAATCCGCAACAAACCAAGGTGCTTTACCAAGAAGCCATTCAAGCCTTAGACTTAACGACTCCTAAAACAGTGGTGGATGCCTATTGCGGTGTCGGAACAATCGGTCTTTCACTGGCCAAACAAGCTAAAGAAGTTCGAGGAATGGATATCATCCCACAGGCAATCGACGATGCGAAAGCAAACGCCAAAGCGATGAACCTGACCAATACCCATTACGAAGTTGGAACGGCTGAGAGCTTATTGCCTAAATGGTTGAGCGAAGGATTTGCACCTGATGCAATCGTAGTCGATCCTCCACGAACAGGATTGGATAATAAGCTGCTAAAAGCGATCCAAGAATCACCTAGTCCGCAAATGGTCTATATTTCTTGTAACGTTTCTACCTTAGCGCGTGATCTTGTTAGCCTCACGAAAATCTATACGATCGACTATTTGCAATCTGTCGATATGTTTCCACAGACTGCTCGCTGTGAAGTCGTCGTAAAACTAACCCGTAAGTAGCTAAAAGGCGTGACCAAAAATGGTCACGCCTTTTTCATTTAATAACCGGTTGCCGGTTGTCCATACGTATTTTGCTGCTCCACATTGGGATCTGTCGCTCCGCCGTACCCGCCTTGATTCGGATCGACATAATTTGGATCAGTGTAACCTTGATTATTTTGAGTCGTATCATCGTATTGCTGTGTGCCATCACCGGCAGTTGATGAGTTCCCGTATGCACCACTATTATCATAATTGTCGGCACTATCATACCCAGGGGCAAATTGACTAGTGTCATCGCTAGCCTTGCCATCAGAGTCATCGTAAAACAGACTGTTTGCATCAGTTTCCTTCAAATTAGGCAATGTTTCCGCCGTGGTGATTCCCAGTTGTTTCTTCAAAGTATTCTGGATAGATAATAATTCATTTGTCCCTAAAATCTGATAGTAGACTTCGTCAATCATTTGGCTCTTACCAACTAATTGCTTTTGTTTGATCGTATCGAAAGCCGGCAGATAATTGGTTCCGATATCCATCATGTCGTCCCAGGTTAAATCTGTCTTCATATTCTTTTCGACAGCTTTTAAAATTTTCTTGTAATTTCCTACACCGTTAATAGACATCGCCTTGCGTAGAATCTTTGTTACTACTTCACGTTGCCGTTTTTGCCGGCCGACATCGCCTTCTGGATCTTCATAGCGCATCCGAGCATAAGCCAAACCTTTTTCTCCGTTTAACGTCTGCTTTCCCTTTTCTACGTGAATACCATCTAAAGTAAAGTCAATCTTATTATTAACTTCAATCCCGCCAACGGCATCAATCAAATCCTTTAATCCGCGCATATTGATCGAGACATAATGATCCAAAGGAATGTCCAGCAGTGTTTCAATCGTGTCCATCGACATCTTCACGCCGCCAAAAGCATACGCGTGATTCAATTTATCGTTAGACCCATATCCGACGATCTTAGTAAGAATATCTCGGTCGAGGCTGACAATCGTTGATTTTTTTTGCTTCGGATTGATGGTAACGACCATCATACTATCAGAACGGCCTTGATCCGAACGGCCAAGGTCTCCTGTATCAATTCCGGCAAGCAAAATTGAAAAAGGTTCTGCGTTGTCGATGTTAGGCTTGTCTCCGCTATCTCGTTTCAAACTTGTTCGTTTAACTGTCTGACGAATGTTATCGACCATCTTACTCGCATCATTCGTCACTTGAACAGCGTAGTAGGTTATTCCACCTATAAACAAATTCAGTAGGACTAGCAATCCTACGACAATCTTTTTCCAACGACTCATAGTACACCTCTATCAACGATTTTTTACGTTTCATTTTCTCATAAATTGGGCATCTGTTCAACCGCAGCTAAAAACAATTAATCTTATATAATGGAAACTTAAAAAATAATAATTTCAATCCTACCCTTTAATCACGATTTATACCATAAAAATATGAAGATTTTTGGAAGGTCCAGAAAAATCTATACAAAAAAAATGGAAAGACCAATATTATCAGTCCTTCCATTATAACTCATTCGATTCAATTATTTAGCTGCTGCCAAATTTTCGTTTGCTTGATCCCAATTTACAACATCCCAGAAAGCAGCGATGTAGTCAGGACGAACATTTTTATACTTCAAGTAATACGCATGTTCCCAAACGTCTAAACCAATAATTGGTGTTTTACCATCTGTTAATGGGTTATCTTGATTTGGTGTTGAAGTAATTTCTAATTTACCATTGTTCAAGACTAGCCAAGCCCAGCCAGAACCAAAGCGGCCAGTTGCAGCTGTTTTGAATTCTTCTTTCATTTTTTCAAAGCTGCCGAATGCTTCATCAATTGCATCTTTGATCGCACCTGTTGGTTTTCCGCCAGCATTTGGCGCCATGATTTTCCAGAAGAAACTATGATTTGCATGACCTCCGCCATTGTTGCGAACAGCCGTACGAATATCTTCTGGCACTTCATTCAAGTTCGTTACTAATTCTTCCACTGATTGTTCTGCTAATTCTGGATATTTTTCAATCGCAGCATTTAAATTGGTTACATAAGTGTTATGGTGCTTGTCATGATGCAAATGCATCGTTTCAACATCGATATAAGGCTCCAACGCATCGTAGCCATAAGGTAGATCTGGTAAAGTATAAGCCATAGTTCATTTCCTCCTTAAAATATCTTACAAATCAACTGTATCAAACAATGCACCGTTCTTCAAAAGATATGCCTACTGTGAAGAAGAATTCGTTTTCTCGTCTTCAATGATCTCGACTTTTTTAAAAATAAACAACTTGCTGAAGGCATAATTCGCAACAACTACGACGACTTGCGTGATGATTTTCGCGATCAGGTTTCCCGTATGCAGCATATCGATAAATAGGAACATACAAGCCATGTCCATCCCAAATGAAAGGATTCGATAAAAGATAAATTTACCAAACTCCCAAGCCAACGCCTGAAAGCCCTCGGTTTTCGATTGAAAAACCCAAAGTTTGTTCGTTACAAAGGCAAATAGTACCGAACAAATCCAAGAAATCGCGTTAGAAACCGGCCAATTCAAATGAAAGGCCTGATAGGCCAACGCAAAGGTCACGATATTCACAACGGTCGCTAGCCCACCAAAAAATAAGTAAATGAATACTTCCCAAAGTTTTTTTTCTTCCAAATACCCTTTAAACTGCTGATAGATTTTCATGATTACTCGCTTTCTTATTCTACTCTTCTTAAAGTAAGATAGCGAAGCCCGCAAAAATAGTCAATTCTTTCTTGAAATCTTTTTACATTTTTACAGATCGCCTTGTTATTTCAAGCTCATTTCGCTACAATGGCTCTTGTATAAAAGATTGGAGCGATCACATGACTTTTCGTCAATTAATCAAAGGATCCCTTTTTCGCTTTGAGGATCTAAAATCAGCAAAAGATACGCCCTTTTGGAAATCGATCGTCTATTTAATCGGTCTAAGTCTGCTTCTGGCGATTCCGAGTGTTTATCAAGCCCTTCAAGTAATGAATCAAATGAAAACAGACAGCTTGAAGATCGTAGAAAAGATTCCCGATTTTAAAATTGAGAACGGCGAGATTGAAACAACAAAACCTGAAAAAGGGTTCATCTATCAAACCAATTCAATTATTTTAACTTTCGATCCTGAAGGTAAACGTACCCAGCAAGATGTCGAAAAGGATCTGGTTGGAAATTATTTCAGCGTTGGACTATTGAAAGATCAGGCAATAGTTGTGTTGCCAGACTATGGCGGGGTTAGTTCAGCGATGTTTGGCGATAACGTGTTGAAATTTTCTTACAAACAAGCACCGTTAAAAGGTATGACAGGCGATAAATTAAGAGCTGGTTTAGAAGATTTGAAACTACCGGTTTGGACGCCGCTAGTGATGTTGTTAGCCGGTGTTTACCCCTCCTTCATCAATCTATTTGTTACACTCGTCTTTGCAGGGATTGCGGGGATGATCGTAGCAAAATTGAGATTGCGGCGGGTTACATTCTTTGAATGCTTCAAAACGATTATTTTCTGTGCGACAATTCCAACTATCTTAGCAACGATTGTTTTATTGTTCCAGCCTAATTTCGATTCAAGTATTTTGATCACATTCATTAGTATGTTCATCTTCTTCCGTGTGACTCATTATTTTCCGAAGATCGAATTGCCGACTAAGTAACTGCTTACGATTCTGTAAGCAGTTTTTTTTCATAAATTTTGTTAGAATAGAGCCGAGATTTCCAGTAAAAAAAGAAATGAGGGATCACCATGACAAAACCAATTATTTTCTTGCAAAGAGAGTTTCGCGATGAATTTATCGAAAAAATCCAAATCCTCGCTCCTGATTATCAAATCAAAACAGAATTAACAGAGGATGACCTTCCTTCTGTCGAAATTTCAGTCGGTTGGCCAAAAAAATTCAGCGAACGGCTTCTATCTTCTGATCAGCTAAAATGGGTCCAGTCCATTTCAGCTGGCGTAGACTATCTGCCCTTAAATGATTTTTCTAAACGAGAAGTTTTATTATCAAACGGCAGCGGCATCCACGCCCTTTCCATCAGCGAGCATATCATTGGAGTCTTGCTTGGCTATTATCGCGGATTGAATGAATCAGTCAAAAAGCAAGAACAAAAAGTATGGGCACAAGAATCAATCCATTATGATCAACTATCAGGAAAAAATTTACTCGTTGTTGGTACTGGACACATCGGTCAGCAACTTTCGAAATCGATTCATAGTCTAGGCGTGAACGTGTACGGGATTAATACGACTGGACATCCTGCCGAAGGATTCGTTGAGACCTATTCCATTAAAAATATGGCAAAGATCGTCCCTGAAATGGACATTGTAGTAGGAATTTTGCCAGGAACTCACGAAACCTATCATATTTTCAACAGTGATATTTTCGGAAAAATGAAAAAGACCGGTATCTTCATCAATGTCGGCCGCGGTGATACCGTGCACACTAAAGAACTGATCTCTGCCCTTGAAGAAAAACAATTCGCTTTCGCTGCTCTTGATGTCTTTGAGGAAGAACCATTACCGGAAAGCAACCCATTGTGGACCTTTGATAATGTTCTGATTACACCACATATCTCTGGTATGACAGTAGATTTTCAAAATAAATTTATGAAGATATTTTTAGCTAACTTGAAGAGTTATCTATCTGATAGAGAACTATCTGTTAACCAAGTGGAATTGACGCGAGGGTACTAAAAAAGTTGGAGCTTATTGCTCCAACTTTTTTTCAGTCTCTTTAACAATATAAACCGGTCTTTTTTTCGTCTCCATAAAAATCTTGCCAATATACTTTCCAATAATACCGATGCACAATAGTTGAACACCGCCAATAAAAAGTATAATCGTCACTAATGACGGCCAGCCAGATGTTGGATCGCCAAAAATCAACGCACGAACGATGATGAACAGCATCGCAATTCCCGAAGCAATACAAGAAAAGGCGCCAACAAATGAAGCGATATTTAGTGGCACATCAGAAAAATTGACAATACCGTCAATCGAGTAATTAAATAATTCCCAAAAAGACCAAGAGGTTTTACCAGCTATACGCTCTTGATTTTCAAAAGAGATATACTCCGTTTTGAAGCCTACCCAACTAAACAATCCTTTTGAGAAGCGATTATGTTCGGTCAGTTCTAAGACTGCGTCCACCATTTGACGTGTCATCAAACGATAGTCACGAGCGCCATCGACCATTTCAGTCTCGCTAATTCGATTGATTAAATGATAAAAGGCCTTAGCAAACAGATTTCGAATAAGAGGTTCTCCTTTTCGATCTGCTCGACGTGTACCAACACAATCAATGTCTGTTGTCTCAATCATTTCAACCATCTGCGGCAATAATTCAGGAGGGTCCTGTAAATCAACATCCATCACAGTAACCAGTTCTCCCTTAGCCGCTTGCAAGCCTGCATAAAGTGCCGCTTCTTTACCGAAATTTCTAGAAAATGAAATGTACCGGACAAAATCATTGTCGCGTGCAAGTTCCCGCAATACTTCTAATGTCCTATCCTTTGATCCATCATTGATAAAAATATATTCAAAGCCATGAGAGACTTTTCTCTTTACTTTTTCCATCTCTGCAAAAAAAAGAGGAATGGCTTCCTCTTCATTAAAGCAAGGGACAATTACTGATATCATTCAAGTCACTCCTAAATTTGGTTAAAGTCATACTTAGGTTCGTCTAATTCAGTATCGTAATCAACAACTAGGTCATAACCTTTAAAAAACCATTCGTCTGCTTCTTCAATAAAAAAATGTTGATCCTCAAGAGTTGTCTCCACAAGTGGGCTTTCCGGAATATCCACCGACATACCAACTGAAAAACCATCGTGAACTTGAGTCTTGCCATATACTTTTCCATAAAACTTTATTCCTTGACCCTCACCTAATTCGAGTTCGCGTTTGAACCACTCTTGAGCTTTTGGCGTTATAGTCAATTTCATTTGATAATCACCTATCCATTCATTTTTTCATCTAAATAGTCTACGTCTTCGTCACGACCAATCACTACTAAATGATCGTCTTTCAGTACGACTTCTTCTGCTGGAGGCGTAACGATAGGGTCTTGATGGTCACGTCGAATAGCTACTACATTTAAGCCAAATCGCTGACGAAAATCAAGTTCATCCAAGGTTTTGCCATAAAATTTTCGATTAGTTACGTTAATCTCAGCCAAAGAAAATTCATCTGAAAGCTCTAAATAATCCAAAATATTTTTAGAGACTAAATTATGAGCAATTCGCTGCCCCATATCACGCTCTGGATGGACCACACGATCAGCGCCAATTTTTTCTAAAACACGAGCATGATACTCGTTTTGCGCTTTTGCTAAAATATTCGGTACACCCATTTCCTTGACCATCAACGTCACTAAAATACTTGCTTGAATATCTTCACCGATCGCAACGATCACATGGTCAAAGTTACGGATTCCTAATGACCGTAACGTCATCTCATCTTGTGCATTGGCTACAACCGCGTGAGTCGCAATATTCATATACTCATTTACTTGATCTTCACTGCTGTCAATCGCCAAAACTTCTTGACCAGATTCGACTAATGTCCGACAAATACTCCCGCCGAATCTTCCTAAACCAATAATGACAAAACTTTGCTTCATGATATCTCCTCGTGTATTAATATTGTATTTACATTGCCTGCTACTAACACCCTAAAACTTACAATTCTCAGTATAACAAAGAGCGGGTTAATAAAACAGAGATGGACTCTCTATTTTATTAACCCGTGTTTGAATGCATAGATTGCTGCTTGTGTACGATCTTCTACTTCTAGTTTCGCTAAAATATTCGAAACATGCGTTTTTACTGTTTTCAGTGTAATGAATAGTTCATCCGCAATTTCTTGATTGCTCATTCCTTGGGCAATCAGCAACAAGATTTCTTGTTCTCGATTCGTCAATTCTTCATGAAGGACGTGACGATTACGATTGGACAGTTGTTCCATCATTTTAGTCGTTACTTCGGGTTCCAAGACCCGTTCACCATTATACGTTTTGCGGATGGCATTGGCGATCTCGTGCGCCGTTGATGTTTTTAGTAAATAACCAGATGCACCAGCTTCAATTGCTGGGTAGACTTTTTCATCATCAATAAAACTGGTTACGATTAAGATTCTTGCTTCTGGCCATTCTTTTAAAATTTTCTTGGTTGATTCGATCCCATCCATTACTTCCATCACCAAGTCCATCAATATCACATCTGGTCGAAGATCCATGGCCTTCTCGTAGCCTTCCTCGCCGTTTTCGGCCTCCCCAACGACTTCTACATCCGCTTGAATCGATAGATAAGAAGAAACGCCCAAACGAACCATTTCATGATCATCAACTAATAACACTCGTATCATCCTCTGCCTCCTAATTCCTATTAATGTATTGATTAACCCTTCCAGAAGTTAATCTGATTTTTCGTTGCCTACTCGTTCACAGTCAAGGAATCCTCATTAGTTGGACTGGCATCCTCTACAACAGGTACCTTGATCTCAACACTGGTTCCTTGTCCTTTAAAACTAATAATTTTTGTTGAACCACCTACACCAGCTATACGTTCACGAATATTCCGTAATCCATAGCTGCCGGCATGTTCGTCTTTCTCCTCAAAACCAACGCCATCGTCAATGACGCGCAATAAAATACTTTGTCCTACAATTTTTAAATAAACTTCCAATTCATTTGCTTTTGCATGACGCAACGTATTAGAAAGCAGCTCTTGGACCACTCGGAATAATTGATCCTCGATGCTTGCAGAAACACAAATATCTTGTACATCCCATTTTAACTGAATTTGAATCTTCGTTTGCAGTTCTTTTAGTAATTGCTCAATTCCTTGACGCAAACTTTTTCCTTCTAAGCTAATTGGGCGTAGATGAAGTAATAACGCACGCATTTCTGATTGAGCAGCGTTAATAATATCAGCCACCATTGCTAATTGCTTTTTATAAGGCTCTAGCTCTTCTGAATACTGCGACTGCTCATTTAGGGCTGACATCATCATCATCGCCGCAAACAGCTGCTGTGAGACCGAATCGTGCAGCTCTCTGGCTAAACGATGCCGTTCTTCCTCTAAAATCTTTTCCTTCGTTGTACCATCTACCATTTGAGGCTGACTGCTCAGTTGCTGCAGCTCTCGCGACATACTCACTAGTTTTTCTTTGATTCGTTTGATATCATGATCCACCAAAAGCATCTCTTTGTTTTGCGAGATTGCCACATCTAAATAGGGCTGATCATAGTTGCCTGAAGCCAGACTTTGCAATTTTCCTTCAATTTTTCCCAGTTGCCGTTTTTCCAAAAAAGTCACAAGAAAATAGACGACTGCGCTCACAGTTAGGGAAATCACGATGATGTGAACGAATAAAGGAATATAGAAAATTCGTGCAATAAACAATTGCCCAAATAATTGCCGTTTTCCAATCGCATACATATATAAAAATAGTGTCGTTAGAATCAATAGAAAGGAGATAAGTCCAGAGTAGAGGGAAATTTGTAAACGAGAGTATTTCCCCATCATACACGGATCACCTCGACATCTCCAACCAATGTATTGGTCACTATTTTCAATCTACGAGGACTTTCGTCATAATCCTCACTGTAAATCTTGAACGTTTCATTACGTAAAACTTGCGTATCCTCATCAAAATCGACTTTTCCATATAGTGTCGCATGCTCAAAAAGAATTCCGATACCATAAGGAACCAAAATCCGTGTCCGTCCAAATCCTTTACGAACGATCACGATGCTATCTTCTTTCGGTAATAAGGTATTTCCTAAATCAACAATTGTATCTCCAGCTAAAATCGCCACATTGATATCATCCCACTCAAATACTTGTGTGCCGATCCGATCATTTCCAATCCAGCTTTGTTTTTTTCGTTCACCATTGTGACTAGTTGGATCAGTTGTCTCAACCATCACAATACTCTTTTTATTTTTCAAAGAATGATTTGGCATGGAAATCCCTGCAATTTCAAATCCCTTGAGGCCAAGGAATATTACTGCAAAAATCAACATCAACCAAGTCGCAGGACTGTTTACTAAACAAATGATTAGAATTACTGAGCCTAAGATCAATTGAAATTTTCGACGACGATGTTTTCGCAATGCCCAATATATATTTAATACACCAAAGAGCAGCATGATTAACATCGCAGGATTTGAAGATAATTGCCATAATAAGAAAATTGCAAGTAAGGCTTCAATTACAATGAAAAAGCGCCACGGACTTTTCATTTTGTCTTTCCTCCCAACTTTTTTATCTATACCTTATTCTACTTTTTTTAAGATTCAAATACTATCGGTCTAAAGTCGCAAAACGATTCCTAATCTGAAGCGGACTCGTTATCGCCTATTCCCTCAAACACTAATAAAAAGAAAAGAGGCGACCAGCGCCTCTTTACCGTATTCTTAGTTTTGTTTCACATTCGTGATCTTAACTTCCATATTTCCACCTGGAGTCGCGATTGTCACAACATCTCCAACGCTTTTGCCAATCAACGCTTGAGCGATTGGTGAATCATTTGAGATTTTACCAGTTAGTGGATCTGCTTCCGCCTTCCCTACGATAGTGTATTCTTCCTCTTCATCATCAGGCAGTTCAACAAAGGTAACGGTTTTCCCGATTGAAATTTCATCCGAGTCAACATTCTCGTTATCGATAATTTGTGCGAAGCGGATCATATTTTCCAAAGTGTTGATACGTCCCTCGACAAACGCTTGTTCATCCTTAGCAGATTCATATTCGGAGTTTTCAGATAAATCGCCAAAGCTGCGAGCGATTTTAATTCTTTCAATAATTTCTCCACGTTTTACTGTTTTTAATTCTTCTAATTCCTGCTCTAGTTTTTCTTTTCCTTCCAGAGTCATTGGAAATGTTTTTTCTACCATTCTTCTTCTCCTTCAATCAACAAAATTACGAAAGGTAATCCTTTATAGATTTAATCCACAAAAGATTACCACGTAATTACTATATTGTAAATTGTTTATTTCTCTTTATTGACATATTTTTCAACCAATTCCATATGCTCTTCGTAAGTCTTCGCATAATAAACTTTACCAGTTGAGATATCTGCGACGAAATAGATATAATCATTCTCGGTTGGATCAAGAACTGCAAGAATTGCTTCCTGACTCGGATTATCAAACGGTCCAGGCCCATAACCCGCATTCGTATACAGATTATAAGGTGAATCTACTTCAGTATCTTTGATTGTTACAACCTCTTTATGTTCACCTAACGCATAAAGAATCGAAATATCTGATTGTAAAGGCATCTGCGCTTTAATTCGGTTAAAGAAGACTTGTGCGATCTTCTTACGGTCGGATTGCGTGACCCCTTCTTTTTCTACCAACGATGCTAGAGTCATCACTTCTTGAACCGTTAACCCTTTTTCTTTAATTTGACTATAATAAGGGGTTAATATTTGATTCGTCGTATCGACCATTTGGGTCACAAGATCTTCTAGGCTTCTATTCTTGTGTACATTATAGGTTGCCGGGAACAAATAGCCTTCTAAACGATAACGCACATCTTTGGCATTAGCAGCATCTCCCAATAAATCAGGATATTGTGCCTTCAATTGATCGAAGAATTTTTCATCCTTCATTACTTTGATGAAATCTTCCTTCTTAAAGTCCGTCTTCTTAGCGACCAAACCGGCAATTTTATCAACATCATAACCTTCAGGAACTGTTAGTTTCGAAGCATCATCCAATGGTTCGGCACTTCCGCCCTGTTGCAATTCCTTACTAATTTGATCCAATGTCATATTAGGGGAAAACTGATAATAGCCTGCCTGAAAATTCGTTAAATTTTTAAATTTGGTATAGAAATTAAAGACCATTCCATCACGAATGACATCGCCATCTTGTAAAATATCCCCAATTTGACGATTTGACGAACCGCTCGGCACTTCCACCTGAACTAATTTTTTATCATTCTTATCTAACGGCTTCAACCCAGCACTTACATAATTATAGCCTGAGATTGCCAAGACTCCAGCGACAATCAAAATACCGATCGTCAATATATAAACAATTTTACGGACGACTCGATCCTCTTTGCGACGTTCTGCTCGTTTCAAGTTGCTCTCCTCACTTAAATCCCCTTCAAACTCCTCATCCATATGACGAAGTTCCTCAAATTTCTCTCCTAAACGATGAAAAATCGATGGTTCTTCCTCAACTTGTTCATCATTTTTAGGCTCATTAACATCTTTCGGCTTTGATTCCTCTATAGAAGGAACAGCTTTAGTTGTTTTTTTAGTACCTGAATGACGAACAGTTGGCTGCTTAGTTTCAGCCTTTGAAGGTTCTGTCTTTTGCTCTTTCTTATTAATAGTTTTCTTATCTTCAGCTGCAGGTTTTTCTACCTTTTTCTTTATCTCAGCTTTTGATTTAGACTCACTATTGGAACTCTTATCTATCGAAAGCTCTTTCTCTTTCGGAGGTTCCTCTTTTTTAACTTCTTTTTCAATTGGTTTAGACTTCTGCTCAGAGGCAGTAGTGTCTTTCTTACTTTGCCTATTGCCAAATAAACGCTCATAAGACGAAGCTAAGTCGCCATCATCGTCAGTGTCCTTTTTTGCTTCAGAGGTGCTAGAACCTTCAGTAGGCTTTTTTGTAGACTCTACTTCACGATTCTTTCGACCCTCTTCTAAAGCCCGCATGATCTGCTCTTTAAACGATCCTTCTTCTGAGTGTTGGTTTTGATCCTCAGACAAAAACAACTCCTCCTTACTTCATGTCATAACTTAAATCATTATACATGAAATGAAAGAGGAGGGAAACGATTTATTGAATAGTTAAACTTTATTTTGAGTTTTATTTTCATTAAGAACAAACACGAGCATAACTGGAAAAATGAGCATGTACGGGTAAATATACCTTACCAAGGCTACCGGACCTAGTATTAATGTCCCATAGTACATTGTTAAGAAAACCAATATGAAATAACTATCTTTAAATCCCTTGTATATTGAATAAAGGAACAAAAGTATAAACATCCATACAATGAATCCCGGTGCAAACAACAATGATACGATGGATAACTTTTTATAGGAGTGTTCATAATAGAAGTTATTTATAATTTTCTCTCGTGTCTTGGGAAACCAGCTCTTTTTATCGAAATTTCCATATATTTCAGTGTCTCTACTTTTTAATTCTATAATTGGTATTTTATAATGATTATCCGGAAATTGGAAATTAGGATCCCAATATCCTTGAGTTAACATCAAAAAGGCATCTATATAATTTTTTTTGTTTCTCAAACCAATTTTCATCCATAGTTTTATAAAGCCCACTGTAGAATTCTGCTTTTTCTGTAAAGTAAACCGACCTTTGACATAATCTGATATCCGAGGATTATAATTTTTGATATTTTCCTCAGGAACGTATGCAAAAAGTTCCTTCTTTTCTTGTTTTGTGAAGGAATCAGGATTATGAATGTAACTTCTTGCAAGTTGTTGTAAAGGTACACTATACATTTGCCCTTCCATTCCAGGTTTTGCGTTGGTAATTGTTATCAGTGCTTGGTTGGTTACCATTGTAAAAAAACTACCTATCACAAAAACAAAAATTAAATTTTTTCGTATTTTTCTTTTTTTTATTAATAGTAAAAACGGGATAGTAGCCAATAATGCATAAATAGCATTATTTCTAAATAATCCCACCATTATGATGATAATAATCAACTCAATAGCTCTTTTTTTGCTTAACTCTTTTTTCTCTAGAGTATAGTACTCACACAATTTGAAAATTAAGAGTAAGAAAAACGTTGAAAACAAGGTGTCTTTAGTTATATAAATTGGCGTCAGCAAATTTAAAGGGAAAAACAAATAGTAAACAAGGATTAGATAAAATAAAAACTTATTTATTCTAAAAGTAGATAGCCGACTACATATATACGCATTTACACAGATACAAACCAGCATTTGAAACATTGTATGAATCGCCGCTCCAAGATAATAATTTCCGGTTAATTTACCAATTAAAACTATAAAATTGAGTAGCAATGTATGTATCACCGGATGATGCTCTGTAATACTATTGTTCATTATTTGAGATATCTGCATAGCAGCGTCATAAGTGAATATACCTGGCCAAAATATTAACAACATAGGAATCCATGCAATTAAGAAGATACAAAATAGAAAAAGAAAACTGTACTGTCTGTTCAGTATATTTTTATCAGTTTTACGATTTTTGTATTTTATTAGATTAATTAATACTGAATAAATTAAAACAGCAACTCCAAATACTATCACCAAATTTTTTATTATACTAAAAAAATTATAAGATAGCCCTCCATAAACGGATAGATCTCTACCTAATTTCAAACATATTGACAGAAGTACTGCTGGGTAAACACAATACCTGAAATCCCTCCGTCCAACCTTTTTTAAAGAACCTTTATACCAAAAATAAATTGGGACAATTAAGATCAACCAAATAAGGGAAGACTTAATCATGGTAATATCCGACAGTGGCAAAGTATAGGGAAGACAAACGGAAGTAATAGTCGCTAAAATAAAGACTAAAACATTATCAATATGGTCCCTTTTTATATCTATCATTTTTTTCTCCATAAATTTTATATAAGTTCAACTCGTAATTTTTTTTGTCATCAGTCACGACAGTATCTAAAATTAACCCGGTTACTAACAATAATAAAGATAATATCATTAAACCAGTTGCTAAAATTGCAGACGGAATTTTAGTAATAAATCCGTTTCGAATGAATTCACTAATTACAGGTAATCCAGCCAATAATCCCAAAATAAAAAATAGAGCGAACCACATTGAAAAAAAGAAAAGTGGCTTATAGTCTTTACACATTTTAAAGATTGTCATCAAAACTTTAATTCCATCAGAAAAAGTATCTAGTTTAGATTCGCTTCCTTCTGGCCGGTCTCGGTAATCAATAGGTATTTCAACTAATTTAAATCTCTTATCTAAAGAATGAATCGTAAATTCAGTTTCAATTTGAAAACCGCTACTCATGACCGGGAAGCTTTTAACAAATAACCTATTAAAACCTCTGTAGCCAGTCATCACATCTTTGATATTGGCTTTATAAAGCCAATTAATTGAATTTTTAACTAAGTTATTTCCAAAGTCATGGAAAGCTCTCTTATTTTCATTAAAGTATGTTCCATTAGATAATCTATCACCAATTACCATGTCTGCACGGTTTTCTTTTAAGGCTTTTAATAACTCGTGGCAGGCTTCTGCTGGATAAGTATCATCGCCATCTACCATTAAATAGAAATCTGCATCAATGTCAAAGAACATTTGACGAATTACATTTCCTTTACCTTGCCTTGGTTCCTTTCGGACGATTGCTCCCTCATTCAAAGCAATCTGATACGTATCATCCGTTGAATTATTGTCATAAACATAGATATCTGCACTTGGTAGTTCTTTTTGAAAATCATTAATTACCTTTTTAATTGTCATAGCTTCGTTATAACAAGGAAGCAATATTGCAATACTGTCTGTCATTTCACTAATCTCCTTAAAATATACGCTAATACTAGAATACAAGAGTTCCCTAATTATTTCTATACGTAATTAAACGAAATTGACGTATCCATAAAAAAAGGACATTAACCTGAAATTATGGACTAATTCAAGTTAACCTCCCACATTAAATCAATTTTTCTGATTCCAAATATTTCTTCATGCCTTCTTGAACACTAAAGTTAGATTTATAACCTAATCCCTTCAATCTAGAAATATCAGCAACTGAATCTTTAATGTCGCCTTCTCTCTCAGATTCGTTCTTAACACTTAACCTTACGCCTAATGCCTCATCAATAACTTCAATCAACTCGTTTAAAGTAATCGCACTACCGGTTCCAACATTAAATTGTTTACCTAGAGCATCCTCTTCACTTGCTACGAGTAACAATGCCTGAATGACATCCTCAATGAAAACAAAATCGCGAGATTGCGAGCCATCACCAAATAACATAAACGATGCATTCTCTTCGTTCTGTATCTTTTTATAGCGGTCAACCAGAATTGAAATGACTCCACTATATGGAGATTCTGGATTCTGGTTTGGCCCGTAGACATTAAAGAAGCGTACCGCGCTTGTATTTACACCATATAGGTGGTTATAATCCAACACGTATTGCTCAGCAGCAAATTTGTCAACTGCATACGGAGTCAATGGACGAATAACTGATTCTTCTTTCTTGGGTAACGTGGGCTCGTCACCATACACTGCAGCTGAGGAACTGAAGACTAAACGCTTCAAATCCTTTTGGTATTTTCTGATTAACTCTAACAACATCAGAACACTTTCAAAATTGATTTGATGCGTCTCCACAGGACGCTCAACCGAATCAGCCACACTAGCAATTGCTGCTAAATGGAAAATGTAGTCAAACGTATTATTTGAAAGGACTTCTTCCATTAATGCTTCGTCTGTAACTGAACCATTTATAAATTTGAGATTTGAATTGCTATCTAAATTCTCTTCTTTTCCCATAGACAGATCATCAACTACGATTACTGAATTTTCCTTAGATAAGTGATTTGCTAAAGTTGAGCCGATGAAGCCGGCACCACCAGTGATTAAATATTTATACAGCATATACTTTGCCCCTTACTTAATTCTCCTTGATACCCATTCTCTAGAATTTTGGATAATCCCGTTTTTAGAATATCTAAAATAAAGTAGCGTTATCGCTAAATAAAGAATAATACCAATTCCTATTTTTGCCAATAGTCTAATAAAAATTGAAAATCCATCTAATGGTAACACATTCAGAACAAGCATCATTATTACACCAGAAATTAGAAATACTATAAATGGACTAATGAATATTTTAAAAGAAATTTCCTTACGAGCAGAAAAAATTTGATAGATTGCAAGTACGCTTTCCGATAAAAATGTCGCAATCGTAGCACCTACTAAACCTAGAGGCTTAACTAATAATAAATTGACAATTATACTAGTTATCGCTCCAAGTAAAACAGATATAACAAAGGGACGATCTTTTGACTGAGGAATTAAATATTGAGTTCTAATAACATTCCCCAATGCATAAAAAGGTAAATATAATGCTAATCCATTTAAAACTAATATACTCGCACTAAAATCTTTTCCATAAAACAATGGAATAAAATCTCTCGAAATTCCTAATATCCCAAAAGCAAATGCTATTGATAGAAAAAGTGCAAAAATGATTGATGAGTTAAGATATTTCATTGCTTCCTTTTTTGCATTTTTCTTTTCATAAATTGCCGACATCTGCGGCAACATTACTGTTCCTAAAGCAGCAATGATCCCCTTAGGCATAGATAAAATCTGACTTCCCGCATTATAAAAACCAACATCCTTGATACTGCTCAAGTTTCCCAAAAAAACCGAAGTAAAGCTTGTATAAATTGTAGCAGAAACAATTGGAATAAACAAAATTGCGGACGGTTTAAAGTGTTTGGAAACTTCTGTTAGCCGAATTTTTTTATAGAAAATATAGTTTTTTATTTGAAACCAAGTTATTACAAATCCAGCGATAGCACTACCGTTCATAATTAAAGTATATATCCACAAATCATTCTGATTTTTTACTAGCAGAAAAATGAAAATTAATGTCGATAATTTAACCAGAATGTTTCTAACAATCACGATATTAAATTGTTGAATTCCATAGAAAAACCAATTTATATCTAACATATAGCTAACAATGAGGAAAACTTGTAATAGAGCGATTTCTTGATATTGTTGTGCAAAATTAAAAACGTAAATCAAATAAAGAAGTATACAAAATATTCCACTAAAAAGTTGTATCCCAAAAATCTCAAAAAAAAGAATACTGCGTCTCTCTATATCCTCTCCAACTTTAGCGATAGAGCGATTTCCATAGTGATCTACACCTAATTTAACAACTAAAGCGAAGTAGATCGCAATCGAATAAGTATAATTATAGATACCAATTTTTTCTGCTCCCAATATTCGAGCAATATATGGCATTGTCAATAATGGAAAAATAATAGAAAACACTTGATAAAATGCATTTGAGAAGAAGTTCTTTGCAATATTTTTCATACTATTCTTCATCTCCTGCATCTGCGGCCCACTTAATCAGAAATTCACTATACGTTCCTGCATCATAGTGAACATCCTTGTAGGTTAACTTATGAATATTGGTAAGCTCACATAAATATAAAAACTCATTTTCTCTGTAATTCTTATTTAGTTGAAATTGTAAAATGTGAGAATTTCCATTAGTTTGTCTTGGTACTTCTTCCCATTCAAGTGGAAAACTTCTAACAACCATACTAAAAAAAATGTGGAAAAGATAATAATTGACAAGTACATTATGTTCTTCCCAATACTCTAACAACAACCTTCTAGTTTCAGAAATAATAGGATTATTTTTTTTGGCAGATAAAAACCAACTTGAGATTAATATAGGAGTATCATTATTATCATTAAACGTAGTTCTGAATGCAAATAAATCCGCATCATCAATACATTTATCCAAAGGGGCAGTGAGTAAAACAGTCGCATCAATCCATATGCCACCAAAACTAGTTAACAAATCAGCACGAACTATATCAGAGAACTGCGCATTTGAAATAATTCCATTTTTCCATTTTGATATAATGTAGTCTGGTAAATTAATAAATTCATCAAGATTATCTTCATTCAAAAAAATAATTTCTTTACCCTTACAGTTTTTCTTAACAGACCGGAAACACGCACGAACGACCTCCGGAGACTGTTCAATTCCCTGTAACCAACAAATCCAAACATAATTACTGGAAATCATTTCTTCCCTTTTATACTGTGGCTTATATCTTTTTTTTAAATAATTATATGCATTAAAGGCTCGTCTATCCGCATCCAAAGACTTAGTATATTGGAGTCTTGGCCGATAAACTATTGTACCAAGATGTAACTTCTCGATTAGTTTCGCTAATTCCATTATTTTCAAACCTATCTTATAAAATTTTAAATGCCCATCTCATTAACAATCCTATCCCCTAATTCTTTACTAGCTTCTCCTGATTCAAAAACCTCATATTGTTCATTAAAATTATCAATTGAAGTAGAGTAAGTAGCTTCGTTAAAAATTTCAACTTGTTCAATAAGCTGATTCATACTTTTTGAAACGGGAAACGGCAAATCTTCTAAATCCAATACCAACCCACGATTCTTCATATAACTATCATAATCATAAGCATACAAGAAACATTTCTTTTTTGAAATTAACATCTCTCCAAAAATTGATGAATAATCAGTAATTAATATTTCTAGTGCACAAAGTAGTTCCTGTGTATCTGGATAGTCATTTGCATCTATTATATAATCTGTACTTGTTAACTCATGAATTAAAGTAGCATGTTTTTGAATATCATTAGGGTGTAATCTTAATAAGATGATAATGTTAAAATTGAATCTGAGCTCAAAAGTACTCTTAAGTCTTCTAAGGTTTTCTAAATCAATTTCAAGAGTCCCGTCTTCCCTAAACGTTGGAGCATAGAGCAAAATCCTTTTACTCCTATCTATTCCATAATAATCATATACTTTCTCGATTATTGAAATATCGTTTTTTACAATAATGTCGTTTTTAGGTATCCCATTTCTGTAAAACTCCCCAGCATACCAAAATGTATACCGTAAATCTTTAAACAATTTTGAGTGTTCGAACACCAAAAGATCACACATTAAAGAATCCTTTTTTGCTACTCGTACATATCTCTTGCTAAGAGTTTGTTCAATATCATGTTCTATGCGCTTTAGTCCGAAACCAGCATGCCAAGTTTGAAGATAAAATTGCGTTTTACGCTTTCTTGGATGAAAGTTTTTTCTACAATTATCAATCCAAATTTTTGCAGTATGTAATTCCAATAAAGCATTTAAAGAATTATTTCTTACTAACCGAATTTCTTTGGGAAATTGGCTCGACCTAGTTTGAATAATTTCCGGTTTACACAACCAAACTATATCCAAGTCAGAATGATTCTTTAGCAAATAATCAATAATGTATTTAGGATTTTCACCGTATGCTTTCCCCCAAAAGTTTGAAACGACTATTTTATTCTTTTTAACAGGAAAAAAGATAAGGATCGGATAACACAAATAGAATGTCACATAGTCTATAACTCTAAAAAAAACGATTCTAACTAATTTTAATTTTGACCTCAAAAAAACACTTCTTTCTTAAGAAAACCTATGTTCCGAATTCTTTTTAGGAAAATATTGATGAACCAATTGTCCCAATAGCAACCAAAATATAAACGCACCAATTTTATTGACTAAAATAATCTCTGACGAAAGAACAGCATTAATACTGATTGCAGCGATAATTAAAATATCGTAGAAATAAACAGTTTTATATAGAGTTTTATCTAGGAAAACAGCTTTAATCGCAGTAAAGGCCTTGTTAATGTAGAAGGAGAAAAACGTAATGAACCCGATTGCTCCAGTTCCAGCAAGTGTATGAATTACAAAGCTATGCAAAGAAAGCCCAGTTTTCGCAACATATGTTTCCGGTAAAAAAGCTTTCGCATAGCTTACAATACCTTCGCGTGATGGCCCAACACCAAATAACACATTTTGTTTAAACATCAAAAAACCGGCTTTCCAAATCCCAAAACGGCCATTTGATAAATCATCTGAATCCGATACATCGTTTCTTGTCAAATTAACTGCTTTCTCTTTGTTATCAATTCTAATTTTATTCTTTATAGTCTCTGTCTTCAGGCTTTCGACAAAATCAGGAATTAGTGTCAATCCTTGTTTTACCACACTCAAAATAAGAAAAACAATTCCCGTACCAATAGTACTCAAAATTAAACTCATTATTATACTGAAAGACATTGACTTCTCTTTTTTCACTAAGTATTGATTCATTAAAGTAAATCCAACAATGAAGACGACCGCTAGCGTTTCTACCAGTCCTGTTCTTGAACCTGATAGTAGAATGAAGCTCAAACAAAATAAGCTATTGATATAGAGAAAAATGCGAATAATTCTGTTCTTTATTTGTTTTTGGAATAAAAACATACAAGATAGTATTATCGAGACTAAACATATTGTTGCAGCAAAGTTGGGGTCAGAAAATACACCAAAAAGTCTATTCTCTAAGAACCCAATTCTTAAAGGATGAAATCTGTTAGGTAATTTAACACTGTATTGCATCTGTAGAACAAACATTACATTCGACATAGCAACCATTACAAACCAGAGTGCAATTAGTATCTTGGAAAAAATATCTACTATATATCTAGACTGAGTTCTATTATGGCCAAACTCATATATCACCAGTAAATATATGCTTTCATTCAACAAAATTTTGATGTTTGATCCGAGACCATAATGATAGTTTAATAAACTCGAAATTCCCATGATAATTAAAAATAAGAATAGAAGGATATTATACGTAAACTTTCTCGATTTGATCATTTGAAGTAAATCATACAAGATAAAAAATATTCCAATTAACCCAGCAGGCACCACCAATATAGTATTCAGGATTTTTGGTATAAAATCATATGGCCCAAACTCTTTTAAAATCAAAATCGTTCCAAAATAAATTATATAGAATGAACGGAAACGTTCAAAATAAGAATGAAGTTTTGTATCTACAATCATGAAAAAAGCTCCTCTTTCAATATCTCAATTGTCTTTTCTAAAGATTCATCAAAGTCAAATTTGGGAGTCCAACCAAGATTTCTTATTTTTTTATCATCTAATAATGCGATTGTGGCCGTTGAAAAACCCTTTTTCTCGGTTTCATCAGGCAGCTCAAATATGACTTTCGAATTTGAGTAAGAGGCAATAGTCTCAGCAAATTTTTTTAAAGTGACATCGCTATTTCTCCCCTTGATATTGTATGCTTCTCCTGTAACGCCCTTACTTAATAAGGCTAATAAGGCGGAAACAACATCTCCAACATAGCTATAAGAAAATAACTGATCCCCTTTACTTTTTAAAACAACATTCTGATTATTCACTCCATTAAAAATGAACTGAGTAGAGGCTTTTGAATCTCCCTTGTCAACTGTCGGTCCAAAAACGCGACTTATTCTTGCAATGACGATATCAAGATCGTACTTAGAAATATATGCTTGACAGAGAGCCTCGCTAGTCCTTTTAGCCTCGCTATAACCAGCTCTCAATGTGTTACAGTCAATATAGCCCATGTAGCTTTCATCAAAATATTCGACATCTTTTTTATTTTCACCGTAAATCTCAACGCTTGAAAAGAAAATTGTTCTCGTTACTTCTTTTTCACGAGCGAACTCTAAAATATTTTGAGTTCCAATAATATTCGTAGTAATTGTACCAATTGGATCAGTTGCATAGGCTTTAGGGTGCGTGTTACTAGCAGCTTGAAGAATGTAGTCGCACTCTAACCCATCAGGCATTCTTTTATTAATATCAATTTCAACTACACTAAAGAAATCATCTTCAATATAGTTTGGAAAAGTCTTAGATAATTTATCTATACTTCTACCTGCTCCGATTACAGTATTTTCTAATCCATATTTCTCATTAGCATACATTAGTACATCGATAAAAAAACGACCAATCAATCCTGTAGCTCCAAATATCAAAAATCTTTTATTCTTAATATCCAAATTCGCTAAATCCTCAGAGACTATCGAAATATCGTCCATATAAAGTTTGTTGGATAGAAGCAAAATATTTTCATCTCCTAATCATTCATTTTAAGGTAAGCTTTAAAGAGCTCTAAATCATCAGTAGTGGTCAGCTTAATGTTTTTGTCTGATCCGGCAGCAAAATGTAACGTTTCGCCTAACTCGACCATCATGGTATTAGTATAGGAGGAATCCGTCATACCTATATTCTCTTCAACAGCTCTGTTATAAGAACTCAGTAATGACCCGTACTTGTACGCTTGAGGAGTAGAAACTCTTTTTATTGTATTTCTATCAATATATGATGTCGTTGTTTTTTCAGTATCCTTAATAAAGATTTGTTCATTATAAGGCAGTGAGGTAACCGCATTGCCGTACTCCTGACACTTAACGATTACATCAGATAGAACTAGTTCATCTACCAATGGTCGAATCCCGTCATGAATAATAATCGTATCTTCAGCATCGGAATAGTCTTTTAAAAATTGGACACCCTTATTTATTGACTCTTGTCCAATCTTTCCACCCTCAATTATCCATTCCACTTTTTGAATTCCAAACTCTTTGATATACCCCTGAAGTGTTTCTTCCCAACCAGACTTACAAACAACTAAAATTCTATCTACCAATGGATGGTGTTCAAAAGACTCTAGAGTATAAATTATTATCGGCTTATTATTTATCATAATAAACTGTTTGGGTATAGATTGTCCCATTCTCTTGCCCACTCCACCAGCAATTATTACTGCAGTTATCATATTGTTCATCTCCTACTATTTCTTTAGAATTTGTTTGTATAAAATAGAATATAAATTTGGGTTAACTAGATATAAGTATAGTGCAAGCCTTTTAGTATAAGAAACCTCTCGACTACCTTTTATTTTTTTTAAAAGACTTCTGATCTCCATCTTAGAAGTATTATAAAAATGATTTCTTTCCGGATTATCTTTCTTAGAAAGGCCGATTTTAAATCCGGTTGACAGATATCCATCTATTAACCTTGCATTAGCAAGGTTAATAAATTCTGGAAAATCTTTAGTCACCTCATCCAGAAGAACTTTCCTCTGTGTAATGTTATCATATTGCTTAGGATTAAAATCTTGATAAACAATACTATTGCTATTTTGAAAATAAAAAATTCCTGCAAAATCAAGAATATCGATTGTTCTAGCAGCCCTAAAAGTTTGATAAACTGGCATCATATCTTCATACAATTTGCCTTCAGGAAATTCGACATTATCAAAAAGTTTCTTTTTGAAAATTTTATTCCATGCATAGAAATCAACAGCCTTACTATTGAAAAGTAATTCAATTGCTTCAGCGTTACTACAGCTTATTTGCCTATCACCAATAAATTCAATTGAATTCGCTTCAGTCTTTCCTTTCTTCAAGCCAAAACACACGATATCTGGGGTATTAATTTGGAAATCGTTCATTACTTTATCAATACACCCAGGTAAATAATAATCATCACTATCTAAAAAGGCCACGAGATCCCCGCTCACCCTTTCCAAACCGTAATTTCTTGCAGAGGATAACCCTCCATTTTCTTTATGAAAACAATAAATCTTCTCGGATGTTTTTGTGAGTTCTTCACAAATTTGTCCACTACTATCAGTTGAGCCATCATCGATCAATAGCACTTCTATATTTCCAAAATCGTTATCAAACAGGCTTTGAACAGCTCTTTCAATAGTATCTTCAACGTTATAAACTGGAACCACTATAGACAGCTTAAAACTATTTTCTGAGTTTTCTTTCATATATTTGTCCTCTAATTTTATTGGGTAAAAGGCTCACTATAATATGAGCGGAACAAGAGATTAAATAATCTGAGACAGATCCTAAACCAGCACGATAAATCGCCCTACGTCCTTTCAAACCATTTACAAAATATTTTTTTCCGCCTCGCCTTGCGTACATATTCTCACCAGTTCTTGCACAAACCAACGATTCCTGAATATTTTTGCCTATATATCCTGCTTTCAACAACCTCGCCCAAAGATAATAATCTTCGAACCCCATCATAGGTTGATAATTTCCAACATCCAATACAGCCTTTTTCTTAAACATTACCGTCATATGATTAAAGGGATTCCTTTTTTTTGAAAAGTTTCGAATTTCCTTATTTGTTTCCGGGACAATTCTTCTTCCGACAATACTTTTTGGTGAATCGTAAAATTCATCAATATTAGATCCAATAATCGTTAGTTCGGGATCATTAACAAATTCAGAAAATTGTCTTTCGATTCTTGTTGGCAGCATAATATCATCTGTATCCATGCGAGCAATTAAATCATACTTGCAAACTTCCACACCAATGGCTAATGCCTTTCCCAAACCAACATTATTATCCAATGGTACTACTTTTAATAATTCCAAATGCTCACTTTTAAAATCAACTATCACTTCTTGCAATTCAGGTGTGATAGGACCGTCTAAAATTAGAACAATCTCTTTTACTAAAGCCGTCTGATTGAGAATACTTTTAAGAGACTCTCTGAAAAATTCTGGTTTTTCCTTAATGTATACGGACATCAATATACTAACGTCTACCCTGTTCAAAAAAGAACACTCCTTCTAATCAAGAATTTTCTCCTTTGGAAAATCCATTTTATCTAACGATGTACATATTTCCTCTTCTTCTAAGCCTTGAGAGGAAACCTTATCAAACAGAATCTTGATCGTTTGCAACAAGATTTTTAAATCCAACATAATGGAATACTTTTTGATATACAACAAATCGAATTTCAATTTACTATTATAATCTGAGGCATATTTTCCATAAACTTGCGCATAACCAGTAATTCCTGCACGAACATTGTGTCGCAAATAATAATAAGGATTTTCTTGATTGAACTGCTCCACAAAGAAGGGCCGCTCCGGGCGCGGACCGATGATTGACATATCTCCCTTTAGGACATTGATCAACTGAGGCAATTCATCAAAACGAACTGCACGGATAAATTTACCAACTGGAGTCACTCGAGCATCGTTGCTTTTGGCTAGCACTGGTCCAGATTTAGACTCCGCCGTTGCACTCATCGAACGAAACTTATAAATTGGAAATTCTCTTTGATCCTGTGTGATTCGAACTTGTTTATAGACAATTGGTCCCGGTGACGTTGCTTTTACTAGAATAGCGGTAATCAGCATAAATGGAGAAGCAATCACCAATAAGATTAGCGAAACTACAATGTCAAAAAGTCGTTTAAGCATTACATCTTCTGAAGGGATCTTGAACCCCGAAGATTCAATAATACTTTCATCCTCAAAATTCATGATATTTGGATTTATTGTCACCAAATTTTCAAACGTCGTGTTTAGGAACAATTTCTTTTCTTTCTTAGTAACAAGTTGATACACTTTGATTTTTTCAGATTCCTCAATCTCTGATGCTAAATAAACAACGTCTACATCTTCAATGATCTTAATTAGATTATCGTAATAATGATCTAGTACGACTGACTGTACTTTATGTTTATTATTTTTTTGCGAGGCAAAATTTTGAATTGCTGGTGCAACATCCTTTTCAAAACCAAGAATCGTAACATTCTTATCAGAGCTTAACCTCATATACGCTTTATAAATAATCGTACGATAGATAATAAGCAAGACGGTTCCTAGTAAAAATGAAATTAAAATAACCGTTCTAGGAAAAGCAAACCATCGACCAGCAAAGGTAATAATCATAATCCCAAGTGCCATCAAGAACTGACCAATAACTGTCACGAAGACGATATCACTGACAATTCGATTGTAAAATACATAAGTACCCAATAAAACATTCAATACTATAAAAAAGACTGAAATAAATAATGCGGAACTCTCAAACGTCTGAAAGTTTCTTTCTGGGATGGTTCCGCCAAATTTTAGCCAAAAACTAAAAAAGACTGATAAATTATAAACAACCACATCCATCAAAATGATAAAGATGCGACGGGCGGCACTCCATTCACCACTTTTATTCATACAAACACTCCTAATCCACGAAATAATCCATTACACATCTTACCATACAGGCAAAAAAAAGAGTAGCTTTCCTAAGAAAAGTAATGAAAAAGAAAAGAACAAAAAGCAGCCAAATCATCTAATTTGACCGCTTTTCTGACACCATTATCATAAACATATTTAGTTTTTTATAAAAGACTAATTTTATTAGATTTCTAGAGTTTTAGATCTGATTAAATTGAATTCTCAAATTTCTATTTATTATTATAGTTATCTCTTATTATTTTTGAAAATTTGCATACATCTCGTGCTAATCTATTTCAATTCGCTTCAATGTGATTCCGTAATTCTTTTCCCTATTAACTCCCTAATCAGTTTGGCCGTTTGCTGCATTATTAGTGCTAATACTGATGTAGCTATAATAACTAAACAGGCATACAATAAACGATTTCCCACAAAAATTACATCACTGCGAAACAACTGAATAAATAGTCCTTGGTACAAATACATCTCGAAAGAAAATCTTTTTACTAAATGATACAGCGGACTTTTGAAAGTCACTTTATAGCTAAAAAGTATTACAAGAGCAACAAAGAAAATGACTGAGCATGATCGAACTACGGGATGATAAAAAACTTCATCCATGTAGACAAATAGACTGAACAGAACTGCTAATATTCCGATAGATATTCGATAATTTCGAAAAAGAAGACCGGTAACTTCTTTTTCCCTTGCCCCCCAAACTACTCCAAAAGGGAAACAAAAAACAGCATTAGTCCACCATTCACCATAATTTTTCCATTTCGCTATCAAAAGCACGATTATAATGCTTATTAACAACATAAAAAAGAGGAGCAAATCATTTTTTTTTGAAATATAAGCACTAATAAAAAAAGCAATATATAAGTATATGATCATTATAGTAAACCATCCATTACCCACGAAAGGATTCCCATTTACCAGTGAATACATGGCAGTAAAAAAGTTTAACTCCCCAATTAAGTTACGATATATGAAATAAATTACCATTGCTAGCATAAAGGGAAGAAAAATTCTCATTACCTTCTTTTTAAAAAAACTATCTAAATATGATTGACCTCTTTGCTGATATTGTTTAATTAGCCCATAGCCAGAAACAAAGAAAAACAACCCTACTGCTAATCTTCCAGCAATTATCAATCTTGAGGATAAAAAAGAATCAGGATAATCCCTAAGAATTTGCGATAAATGATGTAAAATTACAAAAAAAACAGCGATTATCTGTAAATTGCCCGTAGTTTCAACAGATAAACTTTGATTAGAGTAATCTGAATTTGTAACTATACTTGAAATTATAAAAAAAACGATTATTAAAAAAATGAAATCCATCCTTCGTCCACCTCAAATCATAGTATCTATATTGTATCAAAAAGTACCAATTATTATAAGGACCGATCAGCGTAAATTGAAAAATACGACACAAAAATCGTGTCGTATTCTCAGTTAATTTTTATTTAGATATGTCGCCATTAACACAAGCCAGTTTAGAGTAAGTTTTATTGCCTTTCTTTAAAGCATCTTAGATCAACTCTATTAGGCAACATTTTTCTCCATCGTCCCTTTGATAGTATTAATGATTAATCTAGTATTATCATTATTAAGCTTAGTTACACTATGATAGTCAAAAAACTTCAAAAAAATGCCTTCAGCGATTAATCATGATAGTTTATTTACAGAGAATTTATACTTGAATTTTACTTATGCAAAACTAACGATGATTTTCTATGATATTCAAATTAAATAAAGTAAAAAATCAACAATGACAATTCTTCAATTATTTTGGATTAATCATAGACTTTTTGAGAAGCCCACTCTGCTGAATACTGTTTTCCTGCAACTAAATCGTATTGAATCAACATATAATCACTCAGCAGTACTTTTTGCTTTTTAGATAAGTTTTTATCACTAGACACTATATTTTTATGATTCACAAATATTTTCTTTTCATTATCTTTACTCTTGTCGCTGGCATCCGGATCATTTGTAGTTGCTGGGAGGTCTTTTGTAACTTCAGTTAGTAATGCATAGAATGGTGTAACCTTTATATTCGCTTGTTCAAGAGCCAATGCAGGAAATGTATATGGCGAAACCAGTTGATAAGTATCTTCACGCTGCTGATTTTGTATAAATGAGTTATTATAAATAAAATAATCTGTTTCTCTATATGTCAATGGATTTTCTTTAATTTCATCCGCATTATAAATCCCTGGAAAATGATCACCATACCACACCAAAGTAACGGGCTTTTCAATTTTATCAAGCTCACTAATAAAATTAGCCAATGCGATGTCTGAATAGTTTAGCCCTTTTAAATAGGTCTTCATAGCTGATCTATTAGACTCTGAAACAGCATTTCCGCTAAAATCAAAATTATTTTCTTCATAATAGTCATTGTAAAGCGTATGATTTTGCATCGTAGAAAGTTGAATAAATTGAGTTTCATTATCATTGTCATTAATTGCATCTAATGTTTCCTTATAGGCTGCTTCGTCAGAAACATACGGATTTCCCCCAATTTTTTCTGTATATTTTAATCCATCTGGACTTTCAAGGTAGTGAAAACTATTAAAACCAAATTTTTCAAAAACATCAATGCGGTTATAAAATGACCCTAAATACGGATGTATAGCCACTGCTGTATCGAAAAGGTTCAAAATGCTTGGAGCCACATCCTGTTTATTTACGAGTTGTGTATATGGACTTGGCAAAGTTGCATCCAAATTACTCAAGTCCAAACTAGTAAGTGTTTGCCATTCCACGTTTGCAGTACCACCTCCGTAAGCCGACGACAACATTAGACCCGAAGTTGTTCGCTTCGAAAGATCTCTAACAAACGGTATTGGATCAATATTTAGTGTCATATTAGGTAATCTTGAGGGGTCACTAAAACTCTCACTTAATACAAAAACTACAGTCTGATCTTTAGACCAATCGTCTCTACTTTCATTAATCCTTTGTGCACTGCTGGTGTATTTTTTCATAATTTTTTCTAAATTTTCTTTTGAATATCCTTCTGGTTCAGCCATCGCTTTTCCAACAATATTGTTTATAAACTGAACTATAGGACCATTTACAGACGCTCCCCATTTTTGGTTATAAAACATACGATTAATACCAAATAATTGAAAGAATAAATTGGATGGCGAGTTCGGTTGGTTTACCCATAAAAGCCCAGATAGAAAGACACTAATTAATAAAATACTGATGAACCTTTTTCTATTATTAATTCTTAAATTGTATGTTTTACTAGCACGTCGCTGGATTAATAATGTTGAAACTGCCAATATGATTAGAATTATCACAGCAACCGTGATAATTATTGGACTAACCATGCTCAATATCTCATCAAGATTGAAAATGAAAACTAAATCGGATGGAAGAATCGGCTCCCGTCTAAATTCAATTTTTAAAACATTTGATATAGTTATGAGAAGTTCAATTGTTAAAGTAAAACTAAAAGCGTACCAAAAACGTTTTGTTAATAGGAAAACCAATAGAAAAAATAGCATAATAATAATTAGATTCAAAACTAACTGCGCTTGACGAAGTGTAAAAATCACTAAAGCTGTTCTAAATAATGAGGGTATAGTTTTTTCTTCTGAAAACAACAACATTTGCATGGCCGTAAACAAATAAAAAAATATCCCAGTGTAAATTATTTTACGTCTGGTAAATAGCCATCGTTCAATCTGAAAAAAGCATTCGACTAATTGGTTCCAATCAGAGATATCTCTCTTCATCTTTATTTTATTAAGGACTGGAATTCGGGAGATCATAACTATAATTACACAAATTACAGCGGAAAGAAAAATATAGAGTATAGCTATAAAAATAATTCTTATTGACCAATCTAAAGCGGAATCTGGAAACGCTTCTTTGTATTTTTCTGAAATAAAACTAGTCATCGGTATCCAATTAATTAGTATCTGTGTAACTACTAAATAGTAAGAAATATTTTTAAAACTAGTTTTGAAGAAGTTAAATTTTCTATCCATAACCTGCAACAAGATAAAGCAATTTATCGAAAAATACACGGACAATAACGACCAAGGCATACTGAACCTATTTGCAGTACTAACATCCTTATGAACAATAAGTGAGACTTGAGTCATTAATAATACTAAGAGAGCAATAACCAATCCACTCATAATAAATTTCAGGAAAATATTTCGATATTTGTCTATAATCTTATAGCGTTGACTTCCATATCCCACTAAGAACAAATAAGCAATCCACAGAACCCCTTTTCCTTCTGAAAATCCAAACAAATCTTTTCCAAATAATGTTGGGCAAATGACGAAAAGTATAGACGTTAAGATGAGCATATTCTTCATTTGTGAATTAGAAAGTTTATTCAAATTAGTTGCGAAAAAAGGACTCAATAGAAAAATGAGCATAAATGACACAGCGAAAGGAAACATGTTTTGGCTTATTGGAAAGAAAATTTTCCAGTAAACGCTTAAATTAAACGACTTACAAAATATGTTGATCGCAAATGTAATCGTTAGGTAAATCAAATAAAAACCAGGTAACATCTGTAATAGCCGTTTCCCTTTAAATCTGTCAGCTTGATATCCTAAATATAGAGCTAAAATATTCCCTCCGATCGCAGTAAGCCCTAATAAAATATTATATACATAAAATCTTTTAGGATTTTGGGCAAATTCAGGGGCTACGGTTACTGAATTAAGAACGTGCTGCACGATCATAAACACAGTTGCAAAAGCTATTGTCATGATTCCATATTTATTCTGATCTTTTGGCTTCAATTTTATACCTCCTTTTTTATAAATATGACTTCATACTGGCATTTAGTATGAAGTCAATATAAGTAATTTAAAGCTCACTCCCCAACCCTCACCGAAAAATCTCCGCCAACCCTCGTCAAATTGGGATTGTAATATGGATCATTTTCAATATAGCTGGTCCAAGTGTCTTCCATGTACTTGGTTTCTTTTTCGAAGCGGGCTTGTTTTTCTGGTGTATTTTCGTATCCGCGGGATTGGGATTCGAAGTGATACAGTTCTACGCCATGCAGCCACACGTTATTATGGCCTCTTTCGTATTCCTTTAAGCATAGATCAACATCATTGAAGGCCACAGTCAACTCTTCATTGAATCCGCCGATTTTAGCAAAGTCTTTTGCACGAATCATTAGACAAGCTGCTGTAACCGCTAAATAATCAACGTTAATCTCAAGTTTTCCAAAATAGCCGAAGTCTCCGCGTGGGAAAGTATGGTGGCCGTGTCCGGCTGCACCGCCCATGCCTAGAATAACGCCGGCATGTTGAATTGTATTGTTTGGATAGTATAATTTTGCGCCGACACAGCCGATACGTTCAAGCTGTGCGAAAGACACCATTTTGGTCATCCATTCAGGTGTGATCACTTCGGTATCATTATTCAGGAACAGCAAATATTTTCCTTTAGCGACTTTTGCAGCTAAGTTATTGATGCGGGAATAATTGAATGGAATATCGATTGATTCCACCATAAAGCGTTCACCTAACTGTTGCTGATACTTAGCATAAAGTTCATGCATTTCAGGTTGATCGCTGCCATTGTCCGCCATAACGATTTCATAATTCGGATAGGTCGTCTTTTTGATGATTGAATCTACGCATCGTTTCACATCGTCATAGCCGTTGCGCGTAGGAATGATTACACTGACTAACTCTTCCGAAAGTACTTGGTAATCAACATCATATAAGCCATTTCCTGCCGCATGGTTAACAGTTGCTTCGATTCCACGGCGTTCGATAGCAGCTTGGACAGCTTTTAATCCAGCGTCAAAGGCATAGCTCTTTGTTGATTGATCTGCTGCTGTTGAACTTGGTAGAATACGCCAATAATATAAAACCTGCGGAATGTGCGCAATTCGTTCGTCGGAGGTTTGTTCGGTGAAGCGCAAGACTAGGTCATAATCCTGTGAACCTTCATAGCCTACACGGAACCCGCCGATTTTTTCCATGATCGAACGACGATAGACTCCTAAGTGTGAAATGTAATTCGTTCCCAGCAATAAATCCGGTGACCAATCTGGTTTAAAGGCTGGATCAAATCGTTTGCCCGCCATATCGATCTTGTCTTCGTCACTATAGATCAAATCTAAATCAGCATTTTTATTCAAAAATTTTACAACCTCATAGAGAGCAATCGGCGCTAGTTCGTCATCGTTATCTAATAGGGCGACGAACTCACCTGTCGCAATTTCTAATGCAGAATTTGTTGCCTTAGAGATATGACCATTTTCGGAACGAAAAACGATCTTGATACGCGAATCTTTTGCGGCATATTTTTCTAGCAACGGTCTCACGGACACATCAGTAGAATGATCGTCGGCCATACATAGTTCCCAATTGGGGTAAAACTGATTTTGAACCGATTCGATACATTTCGCCAACCATTTTTCCTCGACATTATAAACCGGCATCAAAATAGATATCACTGGCTGATAATCAAATGCTTCAATTTCTGCCTTGATTGTATCTACATTCCAATTCTCATTTTCAGCAATCCATTGTTGATAGCTTTCATCAGATTGTTTGTCCTGCTCCAGCCGGATCCGGCGCAATGTATTTTTTAAACCATTACGCTTCAAGTAACCTAAGCCTTTGCGAGCCTTACCATACAAAGCATGCATTTGTGACGGTTGTTTGGGTTCTTTAGCAATATTTTCATTTGGAACATACGATTCGTTAATAGTATGCTCTCCGAAATGAAACGCCAATGAGACCTTCTCTGCCGGATTCACTGCTTCAATAGTGATATCAAAGCCCATTTTTAGACTGGCACTGGTTTTATGAGCAGCAGCTACGTCTGAACGAGGATACCATTCGATTTTCTCACTTACCACATTTCCAGAGTGTATATCGAGCGTAGGCACTTCTTTTGAATCTAACGCCAGCGCCCACCCTTTGATCTCTAATTGCTTCGTCTCTGGCTGAAACCTGCATTGATCAATGCAAACTTGTTCATTTTTTGCCATCGGATTAACCTCCTATGCTGAATTGATTTGGATTGATCAATGGATCGTTCAATTCTTGAGAGTATTTATTGGTCAAAGCATCATAAGCTTCTTTTTTGATATTGAAGTGATTTTCGCCTGGATGGCGTACTTCAAAATAAGGATCGAAAATCAGTTTCTTGTTTTCTTTTGCTAAGCGGATCGAAAAGTCGATTCCTTTGATCGCAGTTGGCAAGGTCAGATCAAAACCATTCAGCAAGAAGAAAGTCTCTTTACTGATAATGACCACATCTTCGGTCGTTGTATAAATTTCACGCGGCAAGGCTGGGCGGAAATACGTTCCAATCGTTTTGTTAGATAGTCCTTGCTGCTCATACACAACACGCTCGTGTGCTGGATCAATAATCACACCGCAATTCAAGATAGCTTCATCTTTGCTAATCACTTTGCCTGTGACTGCACCAACATTCGGCAAACGAACAAAGTTCATCGCTTCTTTTAGCCAAGTGATTTGAGTAGGAACAAGTTCTTCGGTTAAGAATACTAAGAATTCCCCGGTTGCTTCTTTCGCTAAGTCATTTTCATTCTTACTAGAAAACGTACGAATACGCTCATCGGTAACTGCGGCATTATTGGTTAAGATTTCAAATTTAGACCAATCCGTCGTTAATAGTTTCATCAATTGTTTCTCGCTTGATTTGCCGCTTAAAATGATTGAAACTTTTGGTTCGCTCTCATATTTGAAATCGACCTTATAGGCACCATAATTTTTCGTCATTGATACAACACCATCTAAATTGCGCCGTTCAATAGCCGCTTGCACCGCATTTTGTCCAGCCACATAGGCATATTCTTTACTCTGCGGGTCCATCGCTACTGATGTTTCGATTGTGCGCCAGTGATAAAGGATATTAGGAACATGGTAGATTTCTTTTGCCGCTTCGGTGGCCCGTAAAACAAAGTCATAATCTTGACTGCCATTAAACTCGGTTCGTAACCCGCCGACTTTCTCTACGATCGAACGTTTCACAACGACAAAATGAGTAATATAGTTGTGTCCCAGTAATAATGTTTCATTCCAATTAGGTTTGAAGAATGGGTCAAACCGTTTGCCGCTCATCGATAACTTGTCTTCATCGGTGTAAATAAATTCTCGACTCTGATCTTCGTTCAAAGCATTAACAACAGCCAATAATGCTGTGTCAGCCAAAATATCATCATTGTCCAAGAACCCAATATAATCCCCCGTCGCAATATCAATTGCGGAATTTGTCGCCTCTGAGATATGTCCATTTTTTTCACGCAGAACAATTTTCACTCGTTCGTCTGCAGCCGCTAGTTCTTGTAGTAGCGGTTTGATATGGGCTTTTGGCGAGGCATCATCTGCCAAGCACAGCTCCCAATTTGCATAAATTTGATCCGTCAATGATTTCACACAAGCACGCAGCCATTTTTCATCGACATTATAAACCGGCACAACCAATGAAATCTTTGGTTGGAAGGCTAATTCTTTTGAAGCCTCGATTAGTTGTGCACGCGTTGGTTCCTCAACCTTGGTCATCCACTCTTCATAATTTGCGCTTTGTTGTTTTGAACGTTGATAATTCTTCACCGCTCCAGAAAAGCCATTTCGTTTGATGGAGCCAAGTAAATGACGAATTTTTCTCGCCACCGGTGTATTTACCTGTTGTGAATGCTTCGCAATAACTGGATAAATCTGATCTTGATCATCTAGAATAAATAATTTTACTGCATCCAGCACTTGCATATTTTTAGCCGTTAAAATAAACCCAAACTTCTCAGTCGAGTCGATGCCAAAAACTTCATTCACATCTGGGCGATAAATCGAATTGACCTGCAGCCGATTCATTGATTCAGCCAATAAGTACTTCAATGGCGTTTTCGTCGCTTCGGAAAATCCCCAGCCCTTGATGATTGCTTCGTTTTCGGACTCGTTATTTTCGATTGATTCGATCGTCAGTTTGATTCCTTCCATTTCAGCGCTTGGTTCTACGTAAGGAATATTATTTAGCTGATAGTTATAATGGTCCAGATAGTTCAACTTCAATGTTAGCAAACGGTTCTTTTCTTTTTCATTTGCTACATCTTCCATCACTTTTATTTCTGACGGGAAAAATTCTTCTTCATTCAGTACATTGACGTTTACAGTAAATGATTTACCCGCAACCATCGCACCATCCACGATCACATACGGTTCCTCTAGTACTGCAGGGAACATAAATAGATCCTCTTGATACCAAGAAGCGTTCGTCTCTTTGACGGTCAATAATTTATTATCAACGACAACCGATAGTTGAATTGCCGCAGGAACCTTACCGATTACGATCCGTAATTGGTCTGTATGCTCTGGTGCTTGATGTTCTGTAACCTTATTTTCCCCGGTTTGATTGTTGAGAATGTAAGGTTCAATTTCAAATTTACCATCAATTAAATAAGCCAATTGTATCTGCTTATTATAATTTGAATTAATCGGTTCGACCCGTTCTGGTCGTTCAACCGGCTCTTTCCGCAACGCATAGAAGTACTGATAGACTTCGCCAAAAGGACGGTTTTTGAAATCATAGCGAACCATTTCCGGCAATTCTTCATAACTTGCTGATAATTCATTCTGACCAACCTGCGAATAGGTAAAATCCTCACGGCGGATGGATAAGCCAATTCGTTCAAACAGCTCTTCAAAACCATGCTGAGTATAAAAACTATTATGGGTCCGATCCAGCAGTCCATATTGTTTCCAGTCTAATCGGTTGTTGAATAAATCAATCATCACTGAATTGTGTGCCAAATTTGGGAAAGTTAATAGTATCTCCCCATTAGGTGCCAGGAATTTACTTGCTTCTTCAAGCGCCTTTTCTGAATCCGTCAAATGCTCTAGAACATCCGCAAAGATAATAAAATCAAACTTCTTATCTGCAAAATGATCATTCCATTTGTATTCTTCGATATTTCCTAAAAAGCCGTCCTGGGCAAAGCCCATGACGTGCTCAAATAAGACCGGATCAAATTCGACGATCGATACTTCACATTTTTTTTCGTTGATCAAATATTGTGTCATTCGGCCATTACCAGGACCAAATTCTAAAACGTAAGAACCTTCAGTGATCTGACTGATGATTTTCCCCACACTTGTATGCTCTTCAAGCGATAAATCAAAATCATACTTCATAATTAAATCGTATCCTTCCACTTATGATCCAAAACGACGATGCCTTCACCGACATATTTGCCAGAGATGAACATGGTCAAATATCTTGTTTTATAAACCAACGGCACGGTCGCATTTTCTTCAAAAACAGCTACGTCGAAGTAATACTCGCCGCCTAGAAGTGCCATCTTTTCATATTCTAAATAGAAGACATTCTCCCCTTTTTTCCAAGGAATCGATTCTTCGTCCAATAACGTGTTCAAACCGCAAACATAATTGTTGTCGACTGTACGAATCGCCACACCTAATACAGGCTTCTTGATCGAGTCATCTTTTACATTATAAGTCACTTTCACAACAACCTTGCTGTCTTGTTCAATAATTTCTAAAGGTTGCAGGTCGCCATCCAATAGTTCAGCCGATTTTACTTCTACGATATCGTAAGCAGAAAAGTCTTCTGAAGTAGAGTTGTCACGGTCAATGGTTTTCAATGATTTTTTCTTCAAGAAGTTTTCGTAGTTCTCTGTAATATCCATTGTTTCGCCTTCTGCTTCAACAACACCATTTTTCAACCAATACACTCGGTCACAGAAACGACGAACCGCATTTACATCATGAGAAACGAATAGAATCGTTTTTCCGGCATTCCGCAATTCGGTAAATTTTTCCATACATTTTAATTGGAATTCCAAGTCACCAACCGCTAATGCTTCATCGACGATCAAAATATCAGGATCGACGTTGATCGCCACAGCAAAAGCAAGACGCACAAACATCCCGCTTGAATAGGTTTTGACCGGTTGATATAAATGGTCGCCAATATCAGCAAAATTGATAATATCATCAACTTTATCCATCATTTCTTCACGAGAAAAGCCTAGAACCATCCCGTTAAGGAAAATATTTTCATATCCGCTGTATTCTGGATTGAATCCGGAGCCTAGTTCCAAAAGTGCTGCGATATTTCCCTCGATTTTTACTTCGCCTTCTGAAGGTGTCAAAACACCCGTAATGATCTTTAGAATCGTTGATTTACCAGAACCATTTTCTCCGATAAATCCGATCATTTCGCCTTTTTTTACTTCTACATTCACATCATTCAATGCGTAAAAAACTTCATGATAGGTTTTTCTTGTTGGGCTCAGCGCCTCCTTCAAACGATCAGAAGGCTTTTTATACATATCATATTTTTTAGTTAAGTGGTTAATTTCGATTACTGTTTCAGTCATTTAAATTTATCTCCTTATAGAACATCAGAAAAATGTGGTTTCAAGCGTTTGAAGACAATGCTGCCGACCACTAATAGAATCAAAGTCACAACCCAGAAATAGATCGTTAACAACGGTTTTTCCCAAAACCATTGTTCACCAAAGAACGCGTCTCGGTATCCTTGGACCACATAAAACATAGGATTGAATTTTAAAATAAATTGGATTGTTGGGTGGGCCGCAAATTGATTGATACTCCACAGTACCGGCGTTCCCCACATTAGTGCCTGCATAATCACACCAATAAATTGATTGATGTCCGGGAAAAATGGCTGAATGGAAGAAGTAATCCAAGTCAGTCCTGTTAAAAACATCATCATCGCGAAAAGATAGTAAAGCAGCTGCAACATGTGCAGATTCGGAATCGCGTGATTAAAAATCGCTACTATCAAAGCGATAGCGATGAAAAAGATATGCATAAATAATCCCGAAAATAATTTAACAGATGGCAAAATGCGAATATTGAATACGACTTTTTTTACTAAATAGCTATATTCGCGAAAAACATTCGTTGCTGAACCTAATACTTCTGAAAAGTACATCCATGGTACCAGCCCTGTTAATAGAAAAACAATGAATGGATATTTTCCATCCGTCATCGCTGCCTTGAATCCGACCCCGAAGACAAACCAATAAGTAACTACCATCACTAACGGATTAGCAAAGGCCCAAAAAATTCCCAGAGCCGACCCAGCATAACGCGCTTTGAAATCATTCACTGAAAATTGTTTTAGTAAGGTACGATTTTGAAAAATTTCTTTAAAAAAACTAAGTAAGTCTTTAAACATTTTTATTCCTCTCATCTAACGCTTGATTTATTATTTCTACAGTTGATTAACGTTATTATTCTACAGAAAGATATATGTAAAAGCAAGATTATTAAGAAAAGCTTCGTTAATTCCAACTGCCTCGCAAGGCCTTATTTTCTTTACTCGCTGCCGCTAAAATGACCTTATCGCTTCGATTGTTGATTCATCACATGTAACATAGATTTTTGATACTCTTTGTCTATCGATGCCTACGACAAATAGCCCGCCATTTCGGCGAGCTAAAATTTTTATTAAATTTTCTTTCCAAGTTAAAAATTCTGACTTTCTCCCATACCAACGTTGGATTTTCTAATGGGAAAAATGCAGCGAGCTACTCTCGCTTTCGGATTCGATCTAACAATCTTTTTCGTTTTTTCTTTGGTACATCTGGTGGAGCCTGCGCGATTTCCATATCCTGTGTTTCTGACTTCTTAAGTCTCTCTGTCAAAATAAGCCTCGTAGGCAATTCATTGTCCTCAATCTGAATATTTCCCAATGTATAGTCGTTGGGCATACAGGAAACAACTATTGACAAAGCATCGCTTTGAGTTAGTTCTCTTGGATTTACTTGTTCAGGTAGTTCGATGGTTTGGATCAATACATCGGGTTCTGGTTTCTCTTCCAAGACAACGAAATCATGAGCCATCTGAACCTCCTCCTGCTCGCGAATAGCTTGTCTAGGCTCTTCAACTACTGATACCGTTTCTTCTATTTGAACGTGTGATTCCGTATTGCTTAATGAGGAATCCGTCAATTCAACATGCGCATCGATGCGATCATCAAAAATAATCGTTTCTATTGTTTTGATTAGCGTCGCGTGACGAACCTTTTTAAATAAGCCGACACCATTCTTTTCAAATAGGTTCAACTTAGTCAATTTTGTTAAAGACGCTTTGATCTCTTCTCCGGTCTTCGTCAGATCGAAATTTTTCAACTGTAAATAATGGATTTTCCCATTACTTTTTTCGAATTCTGCTTTTAATGTGGTCATCGTCTCTTTCCTTTCTATTTTATTTCATACCGTTACTAGGTTCTTCGTCATGAACCGACTAATCCTGCCAAAGGTTCTTTAATAAATTGAGTATATAAAGTCCGGAGCTTTTCAGCGATATACGTTTTCGCGGGAAATAATTTAATAGATAATAGCCGCCATTCTTTTTTCTCGAAATATTCAGCAAAGTAAAGATAGTATCGTCGCATTGCCGCCGTAGAACGTGTGCGTAAGAAAATGTGTTGGACTAACTCCATCAGCATCATTGAAAAGTCTGCCTCGCACAACTCTTCTCTCACTTGAAGCGCTATCAATATTTCAATCGCACCATTACCGTCATTGGTCGTTTGGTAATAATTGTTTACTCGCTTTTCCAAGGTCTTGCGTGTTAAGGTAAAAAGCTGGTTTCTGCTTAACCCATATTCTTCCATATGTTCTTCCTTCTTTTTTAAGAATTATTTTCACCTGAGATCTCTATACACATAAAATAAGCCTTTTATAATGGGATTTTCAACACCATATTCTTTATTTTGAATTAAAATAAAAGTCTTGCCGCGATCTATTACCGTATTATTAATATACTCTCTCTTCATAAATAACAGCCGATTTTCTAATTCTCATATTCATTCTCCATAGATAATAGCTTTCTAATCTTTAAATGATTATCATCGATACTTATTTAAAACAAAAAAACATCTCAAACGAACTCTTTAACAATTGAGTTCATCTGAGATACTTCATTTTTCTATTCTACTAGGACAACTCGTCCGAAACCTAGCCTTTTAGCCTCGTCGGCTTTTGCGTGTCGGTCTCACCTCAAACGCTTCTTCTTCCGTTGGATCGAAAACATTTACCGAGTAATCATAAAAATCCTCATCTATTGGATTCTTTTGCCAAGCAAGTCCTAATAAACAAAACGTAATCGGAATCCAATATGGCGCCATCAATGTATCTTCCATCGTTGACTGCATAAGTACAGCAAAAAAAGCAATAATGAAGCTTAGTTGCGTTGCCTGTGTATCCTCTTTAACGATGATCAGCCAAACATTATATAAGATAAACATACTCATCAACACTAATCCAACTAAACCAAATTGACCTAGAGTTGCATTGTAACTATTATGATTTCCTAGAATCTGTTGGCCACGCTGAAACGTAAAGGGCGGCATGCCTACCAAGAACTGTTCCTTCACTTCAAACAAGGTATCGTAAAAATGTTTCCAAATATCTTCCCGTCCGGTAAACAAATCGATGCTGCTGGAGTTTGCCAAAAACAACGACAAAGGAAAGATGCCAATCAGAAAAACACTGTAGCCGATTCCGTATCCCCATTTGACCTTTTCTTTCAAAAAATTGGGCCATACATCAAAGAGTACAAACACTACAACTGCAATAAATGCAGCCTGTGATTGAACGACCCATGTACAAGCTAACGCAACAAGGTAAACTGGGTATTTTAAAATTCTTGCCCAGCTTCGTTCAAGTGACTGCAACAGCGTCGCCGCCAAAAAACTTGAGCACATCACACTGCTGCCGATGGTATTCGTATTGATCCAAATCTCCTGCAGCTTATTGCTTTTATCCCAAATGCTCATACCCGCAACTGGATCAGGAATCTCCGTAAATATTCGATAAGCTGTGATTAATAGAACCATTCCCATCAAACCAGCAAAGATCAGCCGTAATTCTTTTGTAAATTCGACTAATTTGAAATCCAATACTATCAAAATAATCAAAGCGATTGTAATATCCTGCAAGAAACCCGCCTGTCTTAGCTCATCAAACTGATGAAAAAAGATAATTGAAAGTATCCCGACACCAATCCAAATCAGATCCCCCAGCTTCAGACGATAAACGTTTAATAGCAAAACGATCGTTGCTCCGATAGGCATATAACGATTCATATTAGCATAGATATTGAACATTCCTTGAGTTCCAATACCCTTTGTCCAAAGGAAAAAGCACAGCAACGTCATTCCAATCAGAATACACGCACTAATTAAATTTAATAGATTTGATGTGCTTCTTTTTATTTGTATCATTTTTTTCCTCCGAACTTCGATTAATTAATATATCCATCTTCAGCTGGTGCTGGTTGAGGGATTTCTTGGTAATTATTCGTTCCGCCAATTGGGGCAATATCTACATCTGCTTCGGCTTGTGCTTCATCCGAAGTAAATGTTAAGCGATAAATCGTCCACTTATCCTTATCTGGACCATACAATTTTTCAAACTGCGCGTAATTCAATGCATTATAATCTTCAAGCGGCCGGTTACTGATTACATATTTAATCCCCAGCTTTTTACAATCGGTAAAATTAAGATTGACCGTAAAATTATCTGGTCGGTCCAAACGAAAATCCGTCTTTCCCTTATCAATAAATGCTCGTACGTGTGCATATCTATTATAATACTTTTCATTCTTATGCTTAGGATCAATTTTGTGCCATAATTTCATATCTGGGTAAAAACGGACTGAGTTGATCGTCTTGACTCCTAATGCCGGCGTAAAGTTGTAAAGATTATCTTCTGACAGCCATAGTGCATTCGGATCTTCTTTTTTGATCTTAACGATTTCTTCAGCCAATGTTTTCTTGTCAATTGCCCCTGTTCCATGAACGATTGGGTTCACCGAAATCCCGGAGACCAAAATGAGAATAGTCATTGCCAGTATAAAAAACTTCTTTAGTTTAAACAACAAAGCAAACATGATTAAAGCAAATACTACTAACGTCATAAAAATTTCAAAGTTATTGAAATACAATCCCATAATAGAGGATGTTACCGAATGAGTTGCCATAATCATAATAAGTCCTAAGAAAATCAATTTTATCCACCAAGGAATTTTTGTATATTCCCAAATAAAATTGATCATCCATAAAGACAGTAAGACAGCGCCGAAACCTAACGTTACTAAGCTGCGCGTGCTGGTTACATACGTCAGCATTAAAACTTTCGCAATGCCATGACTATAGCCAAAATATGTCCAGCCAAAAATAAAGAGACAGAACAGACCTAAGATTGCTCCCATGTATTTTTCTTCCCTGCCCTTTTTAGAAAAGAAAATAAATGGTGACAATAGGACTGTTAATGGAAGGAAGTTGAAGTAGGACGCAACTTCGCCATTATTCGTTCCATGGAAATTAAAATTATCAAACGGAATTTTCCAGTTTGTCAGGAATAAGAAGAAATCAGACTGCGGTCTTCCTCCGCCTTCAGCCTCTCGATGTCCTGGATAAATCGTATTAAGCGTCGCATCAATCGCGTCTTTTGATGTACTATAAAAATGGAAAAGAACAAAACCGATAATTCCCAATCCACCAATAATAATCGGCAGGTCCCAAATATCTAAAACCAGTTCTTTTCTGAAATGGATCAACGTTCCAAACAGCCAGAACAAAATCAGATAAACCAATGGTACCTGATGGGCCGGGTACAGCACCAGAACAAAACCAATCCCATTAATGACAATCAGCGCCATCATAAACAGCCGCATCAAAACATTTTCATGCTTCGCAATAAAATAATAACTTGCCACCATGATTGCCAATGTGAAAAACATCAGATCGCCCACATGCTGCATAAACCACCATTGAATTGACGGAGAAAAAGTAATCCAAAACGAGCCCAGCAACGACAAATATTTGTTGCGTTTCGTTAAAATCATAACCAGCTCAAAGCTCAATAGCAGCATACTGATGATTTTAAATCCCCAATAAAAAGAGAGCCCGCGTTCTTTTCCTAAAAAGAAAAAGCCCCAATTAAACGGTTTGCCGATCACAGTTAAATCCTTCACCGGTGAATTGTAGGCGATGATCATATTTTGCCCTTCTTTACCGTACTGCTTATTTACAACTGGATAGTCGCTTTCTGCTTGCGAGAAATAAAAAGGTGTTTGAACCATCCATTCATCTGAACGAACCTCACGATTTTCACCGAAGATCACATCCGATTTCTTATCATCACTTCGCTCAGAAACAATTTTGTCCCAAGAACCGATGGAACTCCCATTTAGATTTAATGCGATAATTATAATAAGAAAAAGTACCCCAATGATATATCGAAAACGAATAAATTGATCAATGAACCATAGAAAAGGATTTACTTTCGGTTTTTCATTATATGACGGTACTTCCCTAGTTCGCTTTTGTGTTCTTGATTCCATTATTTCCTCCTGAGAATAAAAATTTAAATGTGATCGTCCCATAATTGAATTTTCCAGTAATAAATTGTTTGCATCCTCGAAGAAATAGTTGTCTACGATACCGCGCAAGTAATTGTGTTTTATATAAAGAATAATAGCATTTTTCAGCCTGTAAAATTGCTCGATAGCGAGAAAAATTCATACTGTTGGCATAATCTAACACCGATAACCGATGATTCAGTTCACTTGACAAGATATTGATCTGGCGTTTTTCACTGAGAATACGCCAACTCATCCAATGATCTAAATAGTCCAACGGAAAAACTAGATTGTATCCACCTATCTCCCGTAAAAAACTCATGCGCAGTGCCGTCCCCGAATTGATTATCATCACGTCGCTTGAATAGGAATGATTGCTTTGAGGTAATACTTTATGTAATGGACGTAATGTATCGCTGCGGACTGGTGAAATCTGCTGTTCATGATCTTTAATAACTGGAGCTATCGCTGCTACTGATTTTGGCACATTGGACGCCTTCGTTATCAGTTCTTCTAGATACTCTCTTGTGAGTGTCGTATCTTGGTCCAGGGTCAATAACCACTCTGACTCTTTAGCGCTTTGATCCGCTGCGTAATTGTATGCTTGAGCCAACCCAATATTTTTAGGACTGTGGTAATAACAAAAACGTTTATCTAATCCTTGCGGCACACTTGCCTGTTCGCTATTATCAAAAATCAGAACCCTTCTGATTTCTAAAAAGTTATTTGAAGCAAGAAGTTTGTTCAAACTTGTGATCGTAGACGAGTCTGAAAATGTCATCTTATACAAAACTATCACTAATTCGAACAAACTTTTCACCTCCAATTTTTATTGTTTCGCTTCTAATTCAAGAAAACTTGCTAACGCTTCTTGCCAAGTCGGAATTTCAAAGCCTAGAGCTTTGGCTTTACTTAGATCCATAATTGAATATTGCGGACGAGTTGCTTTTTGCGGATACTCTTCTGAAGTTACAGGAGCAACTTCTACTTTTGTATCTTTTAGGATCTCTTTAGCAAATTCGTACCAAGAACAACTATCTTCATTTGATAAATGATACACCCCGAAAGGCGCCTTCTTCTCAATAACAAAAGTCATGAACTCAGCTAATGTACGTGTCCACGTTGGACGTCCGAATTGATCATTGACAACTGTTAAGCGATCATGAGTCTTAGCCAAATTCTGCATTGTATAAATGAAATTATGTCCGTAAATACCAAATACCCAAGAAGTACGAATGATATAATAATCATCCATGATTTCTTGAACGGCTTTTTCCCCTAAAAGTTTAGTTCGGCCGTATTCACTTAATGGATTCGTTGTATCATCCACTTGATACATGCCATCTTTTTTCTTCCCATCAAAAACATAGTCCGTACTAATGTAGATCAACGTTGAACCAGCGGCTTTGGCTGCTTCTGCCACATTACGTGTTCCTTCAACATTGATTAATTCATCTAATTCCTTGCCTTCATCTTCGGCTTTATCAACAGCAGTGTAGGCTGCACAATGATAAATGATTTCTGGCTTCATATCATTAATAAATGTATTTGTTGCTTCTTTATCGGTAATATCTAACTGATCGGCATCTGTTGAAACATAGTCCAGTTTCTTTTCATCCAGCAATTGACGTAGCTCAGTTCCTAATTGTCCGTGTCCACCTGTAATTAAGATCATCTATATCTACTCCTTTTCTCAAAAAAAGGCAGGATGCACCTGCCTGATTCAATTTGTATTATTGGCCGTTTTTCGCATAATTGCTTTCAACAGCTTCTTTTTCAGCACGCCACCAATCTTCATGCTCGGTATACCATTTGATCGTATCTTTTATCCCAGCTCGGAAGTTAGTGAATTCTGGTGTCCAACCTAATTCCTCACGTAATTTAGTAGAATCGATTGCATAACGCAAATCGTGTCCTGCACGATCTTTTACATGATCGTAAGCATCTTTTGATTGGCCCATTTCTTCTAAAATGATTTCCATGACCGTTTTATTGTCTTCCTCACCATCGGCACCAATCAAATAAGTTTCTCCGATTTTGCCTTTAGTTAAGATCGCCCATACGGCTGAAGAATGATCATTCGTATGAATCCAGTCGCGTACATTTTTACCATCACCATATAGTTTTGGCCGAATACCGCTCAAAACATTTGTGATTTGACGTGGAATGAATTTCTCAATATGCTGATACGGTCCATAATTATTGGAACAGTTTGAGATCGTTGCTTGCAAGCCAAATGAGCGAACCCAAGCTTTAACCAGCAAATCTGAACCAGCTTTAGTTGATGAGTAAGGACTTGATGGATTATAAGGCGTTTCCGAAGTAAATTTTTCGCCTGCGCCTTCACCATGTCCTGGCAAATCTTCTCTTAGTGGAAGATCGCCATATACTTCATCAGTCGAAACATGATGATAACGAACATTGTTTTTACGACACGCTTCAATCAGTGTGTAGGTTCCAATAATATTTGTTTGTACAAATGGAAATGGATCCTTCAATGAGTTGTCATTATGAGATTCAGCCGCATAGTGAACAACTGCATCCGTATCTTGGACTAAACGTTCAACTAGTTCAGCATCTGCAATATCACCAACAACTAATTCTACGCGATCTTCGGGAAGACCAGCAAGGTTTTCCTTATTTCCTGCATATGTCAATTTGTCTAAGACTGTTACATGGATTTCTGGATGATTGTTTACAACATAATGAACGAAGTTTGAGCCGATAAAACCCGCTCCGCCTGTTACGATAATATTTTTCATCTATACTTTACTCCTATTTCGTATTAAAGTACTCATTTTTCTAAAATCTAAAAATAAGTTTGATTCTCAACACGCAGATCATTCAGTTAGGCCTTTGCTTCTTCTATTCCACAAAAACGGAACTACTATCCTTAAATTTCACCATATACGAAAGGATTCTCAGCTTCGAACTCTTTCAACGTTGGTTGTTTCGCGTCTTTTTCAGATGTGATCGCCTTTTCAATATCAATTGGCCAATCAATCGCCAAATCTGGATCAGCGAATGAGATTCCTCCGTCGGCCTCCGCGTCATAGTAGTTGTCACATTTATACATAAAGTTAACATTTGGAGTCAACGTTACGAATCCATGAGCAAAACCGCGAGGAACTAGTAATTGACGGTGGTTGTGTTCTGAAAGGATATAGCCTTCCCACTTACCATACGTTGGACTGCCTTTACGGATATCTACGATTACGTCAAGAACCGCACCCGTTACGACACGAATCAATTTGGTTTGTGCGGAGCTGCCTTTTTGGAAATGCAATCCCCGTAAGACGCCCGGCTGTGTTGATAATGAGTGATTATCTTGAATAAAATCAAAATCAATCCCAGCAGCCTTAAATGCTTCCACTGAATAACTTTCAGTGAAGAAACCGCGATGATCGCCAAATACGGCAGGTTCAATAATCTTAACATCTGTTAAATTCGTTTCTGTTACTTTGATTTTTCCCATGCTTAATCCTCTTTTGCTAAACGTAGTAAGTATTGTCCGTACTGATTTTTCTTCAATGGCTGAGCCAGTTCAATCAAGTTCTCTTTAGTGATATAGCCCATTCGATAAGAAATTTCTTCTAGACATGCTACCTTTAAATTTTGTCGTTTTTCAATCGTTGAAATAAACGTTGATGCTTCTAATAGAGACTCGTGAGTACCAGTATCTAGCCAAGCAAATCCACGGCTCATTACTTCAACTGATAACTTATTGCGTTTCAAATATTCCTTGTTCACATCAGTGATTTCCAGCTCACCACGTTCTGAAGGCTGGATGTTTTTCGCAATCTCAACCACATCATTGTCATAAAAATATAACCCTGTTACAGCATAATGTGATTTTGGTTTTTCAGGTTTCTCTTCAATTGAAACAGCCTGCATCTCATCATCGAACTCCACCACACCAAATCGTTCAGGATCATTGACGTGATAACCAAACACTGTTGCGCCTTCTGTTTTCTTCGCCGCACGCTGCAGCATCCGTGATAGTCCATCACCGTAGTAAATATTGTCTCCTAAAACTAAGCAGACGCTATCGTCCCCAATGAACTCTTCACCAATAATAAAGGCTTGAGCCAAGCCGTCTGGACTCTCTTGTACCGCATATTCGATGTGAATACCTAATTCGTGTCCATCACCAAAAAGATTTTCAAAACGCGGTGTATCCTGCGGTGTTGAGATAATCAAAATTTCGTTGATTCCCGCTAACATCAATGTAGACATTGGATAGTAGATCATAGGTTTATCATAAACTGGCATTAACTGTTTCGAAGTTGCTTTGGTTAGAGGGTACAAGCGTGTACCGCTGCCCCCGGCTAAAATGATTCCTTTCATACTTACGCTCCCTGTTCCTAATAGTGTATTTATTTTTGCCACAAAAGGATTAAGACGATCAGTAACTCAAACTGTAACAGATAGAACTGTCATCCTTTTTTCTGCATACGAACACATTATACCTGATGTTGAGTATTAGAAAAATCGTTTTGCTACTTTTTTTTAATTTCTTTTATTCTTTTTCGGACTAGCTGCAAAGCATTCCAGCGCCATTTGAACTGTTGAACCCGTGATGCGGTCGTCTTGATCTCCGATGCATTTAATCCATGGCGACGGTAATAAACCAATTGTTCAGGAATAAAAACAACCCCCCGATAATAATCCGCAAGCAGTCCAATCCACATATCATGCATGGGTACTTCAGCAGGAATCGGCAAAACAATTTCTTTCAACTCAGATCTGAAGGCCATCCCTGCACCAATATAACTGCTTTTCACAATGTTATGCCAAAACCCGGAGTGAGTATGGCGCATCGCTTGATAGGAAGGTACTAAGATTTCAAGATCATTATCCACGATAATTAAATCAGAAATGACCACTTTAGTTTTCGGATTCTCAAAATACGGCAGCGTCTTTTCAACTTTATCAAGATGCCAAATATCATCCTGATCGCTCAGAAAAATGATTGGATGAGCACTTTGCTGGATAGCATTCGCAAAATTCGCGATTAAACCTTTTCCGTCATTTTGAAAAAGTCTCACTCGCGGATCTTTTGCCTTTAACTCTAATAAAAATTCCCACGTTCCATCGGTTGAATGGTCGTCGGAAATAATCAACTCGTCATGTTCTGAAAGTTGTGGGAATATGCTGTTCAATTGTTCCTCAATAAAGTGACGGCCGTTGTATGTCGCCATACAAACGGAGATTCGCGTCTTGGGCTGCTTTTGCATTCCCTACCTCCAAAATTAAAAAAATTGCCAGCCCCACTTTTGAAAATACTTTCTCATGGACTGTAAAAAGATAAAAAACAGTTTTCGACTCTTGACCGCTCCACGTTCGTATAAGTGAACGACTGTAAATTGCGGGCTATAAACCGCCTTGTATCCAGCCTGTTCCATTTTACGACAAAGGTCATTGTCTTCAAAATACATGAAGTAACGCTCGTCAAAGCCATCGATCTCATTGAATTTCGCCAAATCGGCCACCATAAAGCTGCCGGAAATCATTCGTACCAAACTATCTTGATCATCCGGTAAATCGCGGCACTCAAATTTAGCCAAACGTTTTGCAAAGAGCTTTTTAACAAACTTAAATGGAATGAAACGCAGCATGTAATCAAATACATTCAAATGATTGCGTATTAAATATTGTGTCGTTCCATCTTCATTCAAAATTTTTGGCGCCAGCAACCCGCATTCTGGTTGTTCAGCCAAATGATTTGTCATTTCTTTTAAATGATTTTCAGAGAGGATGATGTCTGGATTAAAGATGATCCCATAGCCATCAGTTCCCAAAAGGTTGGCGTTATGACCGAACCCAAAGCCTTTATTCTCTTCGTGGAAAATTATCTTTATGAATGGATAAGCAAGATAGCTCTCTAAATGCTTGCGATAATCCGCTTCTGAAGCATTATCAAAAATTCTAATTTGAATCGTCTGATCTTCACCTAACGTTTCAATCAGTGAGTCCAAACTCAAAAAGATCTTGTCACTGTTGTGGGTCACGATGCTGACAGTCACATTCGTATCATTCATATTCATAACGGACGCCAACACTCATTTCTTAAAATATTTATGCAATACTTGCGAACGGTATTCCTTGTTTCCGAAGAAACGGAAGCTTTTCGTAATAAAGCTGTATTTTTCACTGATTAATCCAATAAGTTCTAATAAGAATGTCAAAGCAAAAACCATCGCGACAATCAGAACAATCGTCCCAACTTGACTTGTATAGTTCAGTAACAATGCCGAAAATGAGAACAACACAGCGATTGCATAAATCGTCAACACGGCACCACGATGGGTAAACCCAAGGTTTAGCAGTCGATGATGCAGATGCTGTTTATCCGCAACTGAGATCGGCATATTTTTAGCCTTCCGACGAACCATTGCAAAAAAAGTATCCGTCACTGGAACACCTAAGATGATCAACGGTGTGATCAAAGAAATAAACGTGACATTTTTTAGTCCCTGTAATGTCAGTACAGACATCATAAAGCCCAAGAACAATGCCCCCGTATCCCCCAAATAAATCTTGGCAGGATGGAAATTGTATGGAAAGAACCCCATGATACTTGCCACTAAACAAAAAATTGCTAACGAAATATAAACGGTTGAAGAATGCAGGAAAAAGTATCCAATCACACCAATTGTCGTCAAACTGATAATCGATACTCCTGATGCCAAACCATCCAAGCCATCAATCAAATTCAGTGCATTGGTAATACCAAAAATCCAAAATAATGTTGCTGGCAAACTCAGCCATTCAAGATTGATTCGACCAAACAATGGCGCCGTGAAAAAATCAAACTGAATATCTGCATAAAAATAAATGACCAATCCAGCTAGGAGGATTCCGACACTTTTTTGTCTAGGAGTCAGTTCATACTTGTCGTCTAAAAGACCTGTAATAACGATGATTAAGCCACCGATTAAAATCTTGCTGATATAATCGAATGGAATCACGTTGCGAAATAGAATTAATGAAGAAATAGCAAAAGTAATAAAAATCGGCAGACCACCCGCGCTAGGCATCGGCACTTCATTCATCCGACGCGCATTAGGATTATCAACCAATCCTGTTTGCACCGAAATTATTTTAAAAATCGGGGTCAAAATCAACGCGATCAAGAAGGTCAAAAAATACTTAATGATCAGCCCGAGTGATACTAACATATTGCCACCTACCTTTTTAACTAAAATTATTATATAGGATTCAACGCTCTTTACAAGGTTCTTCTAGAATCTTTCAAAAATCTTGAGATTATTTTTTCTTTTTAATGAAACGATCCTTCAATCTATTGAACCATTTGTTGACTCGATTAGAGCCTTCTGTAACCTCTTGCCCCGTACGATATTCCTCGATTGCCACATTTAATACGCCGCCAAATATGATAATCGTCGCAGCAAAATTCAACCAAAACATCAAAACGATAAAACTTCCAATGATTTGATAACCGGAGACGCGCTGCGCGAAGGTCTGAGCATAGATGCTAAACCCTTGTGCCAGAACAATCCAGCCAACTGTCGCAAATATCGTTCCTGGCAGAGCATATTTAATACGCACATGCGCATTAGGAATGACGATATATAAACCGCCCAAGATAACCAGCAGACCTATCAACGTGACAGGCCACCGCAAAGTCAAAAAGGTATCAATAATATCAGGTGAAAAACGTAATAATTGCTGTAATGCGTCCAAAATTACTTGCCCTGCACTAAAGAATAGCGCGACAGCGATAATTGCCATCATTAAAATACCGACGATCCCTACCGATACGATTCGACTGATAACAAAGTTCCCTCGGTTCTCAACACCATAAGCCCGATTCAAGGCTGTTTGCAGTGCATTGATGCCTCGACTAGATGACCATAATGCCGCCAAAACTGAGATAGACAGCATACCGCCGGAAGTATTTTCCAATAGTCCAGTAATCGCTGGCTTCAAAAAGCTGAAAACATTTGGCGGAATAGCCTCGCTTAGGTAAGGCAAAACCGTTGCTGGTGTAATATTGAAGTATGGCAGCAGATTGCCGACAATGATCAATATTGGAAAAAAGGACAGCAACAAATAATAGGCAACTACCACGGAGCGGTCGCCTATTTCTGTCTCTGCTAAATGTTTTTGGATCGATTGGATAAAATCCATTAGTTTTTTATTCTTCTTAATTTTATCTATTGGTCCCATAAATCCCTCGTCGTTTTAATAAGTTCCTTCTTCGCCTTGTGAAGTCAAAATTTTTGGTCCTTCTTTCGTGATCGCCAAAGTGTGTTCATATTGCGCACACCAGCCGCCATCACGTGTATAAGCAGTCCAGCCATTTGGATCCATCTTCATTTGCCAAACACCGGTATTGATCATTGGTTCAATCGTGATGACCATACCTTCTCTTAAGCGTAATCCTTTTCCGGCAACACCATAATGCGGGATCGCTGGTTCTTCATGAATCGTTGGGCCAATGCCGTGTCCAACAAAATCACGTACGACTGAAAAACCTTCGCCTTCAGCATATGTTTGGATTGCATGCCCGATATCGCCGATTCGATTTCCAACCTGTGCTTGTTCAATTCCTAAATACATGGCTTTTTTAGTTACTTCCATCAAACGTTCGATTTCAGGTGAGACTTCTCCTACTGCATAAGACCAGCAAGAATCTGACATAGCCCCTTTGTATTCGACACACATGTCCACTTTGATTAAATCACCTTTTTTTAAGGCTTTATTTCTTGGGAATCCGTGACAAATCTCATCATTGATACTGCAGCACGTCGCATATTCGTAGCCTTCAAAACCAATTTGTGCAGCGATACCGCCGTGGCTTTCAATAAAGTTTTTAACAAATTTCTCAATTTCCATACTCGTGACACCGGGTTTTATAAAATCCCGTAAATGGCGATGGACATCAGCCAATAATTCGCCTGACTCATTCATCATTTCAATTTCACGGGGTGATTTTAACGTAATCATGCTCTCGTCTCCTTATTTCTATTAAAATGTATTTATTATTCTGGTGAAAATATTTTCGTAGATCATCCAGTAAAATCTGGACGAACATCCTTTTTCATCTTGTCCATTTTAACATAACCCCATAAAGCGAACAAATGGTTAGAAGTCTGCGTTTTCCTTTTGAATTAAGTTTGGTATAATTGGCTTAAATTTAGCTTAAAGCTAAGGAGGAATTTTTTTGACATTAGCAAAAATCGTTTATGCCAGTATGACTGGAAATACCGAAGAAATCGCCGACATTGTCGCTGAAGCTTTCGAAAATCTGGATTTTGAAGTAGAAATCGATGAATGTACACAAGTCGAGGCGGAAGATTTTCAAGACGCGGATATTTGTGTCGTTGTAACATATACCTATGGTGAAGGCGATCTGCCTGATGAAATCGTTGACTTTTATGAAGATCTGCAAGAGCTAGATCTAAGCGGAAAAATTTTCGGCGTCTGCGGTTCAGGGGATACCTTTTACGATCAATACTGTAAATCTGTTGATGACTTCGATGCAGCCTTTGAAAAAACTGGCGCAACTCGCGGGGCCGACAGTGTAAAGGTTGAGATGGCAGCAGAGGAAGAAGACATTGAGAATTTAGAAGCCTTCGCAAAGAAAGTTGCTGAAGCAGTGGCTTGATTTAGCTCAAGGATGTACCAAGACTATTTGGTGCATCTTTTTTTGAACGCATTTTCTTTTGAGAAAATCTAAGAAATGCTAGAATGAGATTAACGAAACGGAGGGATAGGAATGGTCTTACCTAATTTTGATACATTGTTAAAAAAATACGCTCACTTGATTGCAACCGTTGGTGTAAATGTCCAAAAAGAAGACACAGTTGTCGTTTATGCCAGTGTTGAACAAGCACCCTTGGCCCGACTTGTCACAAAGGAAGCTTACCAATTAGGTGCCGCAGAGGTTATCGTTCAGTGGAATGATGACGAAATCCAACGAGAGTTTTTGAGCCATGCCGCAGACGATCGGATCAATGAAGTTCCCGCCTATAAGGTGGATGAGGCAAATACGTTTGCTGAAAAACGCGTAACTCGAATCAGCATTGTTTCGCAAAATCCAGATGCCTTGTTGGGCGTAGATACAAAGCGCGTAGCTGCCTTCCAATCAGCACGAGGAAAAGCCTTGCAAGCCATAATGGAGGCCACGCAATCGAACAAATTGCGTTGGACAGTCGTAGCCGCTTCTAGTCCCGCTTGGGCACAGAAGGTTTTTCCTGAACTAACATCAACAGAAGAACAGGTTGATAAACTTTGGGATGAAATCTTCAAGACCACACGCATTTATGCAGATGATCCCATCAAGGCTTGGGAAAAACACGACGCAACGATGCGTGAACAAGCTGAACGTTTAAACAAAGAACAATTTTATGCCCTTCATTACACTGCTCCTGGCACAGATATCGTGATTGGTTTACCAGAAAATCATGTTTGGGAAGGCGCTGGCAGTTTTGCTGCAGATGGCAAAGAGTTTATGGCTAACATGCCGACAGAAGAAGTCTTCACTGCACCCGATCGCAATCGCGTTGATGGCGTCATTACTAGTACAAAACCATTGAGTTATGCTGGAACAACCCTAAACGAAATGAAATTCACTTTTAAAGATGGAAAAGTTGTGGAGTTTTCTGCGAAAGATGGTGCCGATGTCTTGGCCTCATTATTAGATATCGACGAAGGCGCCAAACATCTGGGAGAAGTTGCCTTAGTCCCAGATCCTTCACCTATCTCTCAATCGGGAATTACATTCTTTAATACGCTTTTTGATGAAAATGCGTCGAACCACTTAGCACTTGGTGCCGCTTATCCTTTCAGCGTTGAGGGCGGAACTGAAATGTCTAAAACGGAATTAGCTGATGCTGGTCTAAATAGCAGCCAAACCCATGTTGATTTCATGGTGGGATCTGCACAGATGGATATCGACGGCATTCGTAAAGATGGAACTAAAGTCCCTATCTTCAGAAATGGTGATTGGGCTTAATGAAATCAAAAATACCCACTTAGAAAATTTTCTAAGTGGGTATTTTATGTTCTCGACTGGAATCGAACCAGCGACCTATCGCTTAGGAGGCGATCGCTCTATCCTACTGAGCTACGAGAACATGCCTATATCATTGTAGCGATTTTAACTTATTTTAGCAAGATGGCTAACTTAAATTTAATGAAGTTAGCCGAAATAAAGAAAAGAAAGCGCTCGTCAATTGTTACTAATTAATGAATTTTTCTCATCTAAGAATTCAAATCATTTTCGTTCATGATGGACTCGATTAATCTACTAAAAAAAAAGAAAAGACTTATTTACGTCTTTTCCCTTTACTCTTTTTGCTTTTCTTCTTTTTGGGATCACTTTGCTTTATCGGTTCTTCCGTTAGTAATTCTCCTCCGAATAAATAGATCGGTGCTAACGTCAAATTAAGTTTCTTAGCTATTTTAGTTAAATCCGTTTTTTCTTGTGGTGTGACAAAAGTAATCACCACTCCCGTTTTCCCCATTCGTCCTACGCGTCCTGCACGGTGCAGGTAGCTCTCTTCACTCAATGGAACATTCGCATTAATCACAAATGGCAAAGACTCAATGTCTAATCCGCGACTGGCTAAATCTGTCGTCAACAACCCTAACGCTTGATGCTTTTTGAATTGTTCGATCGCACTTTTACGAGACATTTTTGATTGATCTGACGCAAGACTCACAACCGGTAAATGATGGAAAAGTAATTTTTCCTCGGCACTTCCCATATCGCTTAACTGATTAAAGAAAATCATTCCCCAAAAAGCAGGCAGATTCAGCAGACGGCGTAATTGGTCGACTTTTTTTCGATCGCTGGTTTCCAAATAGAAATGCTGTACCTCACCTTGGCTATCGTCTTCCTTTGAAACATCTATTACCAATAAATCAGATTCAAAATTATTCAATTCATCTAAAACAGTATCCGCCGTGGCAGAAAAATATAGATGCTGAGCGTCGTTATCGCTGGCTTTCAGAATTTTTTGAATCAGTTGCAGACTTTGCCCTTGAATTAGTTGATCGACCTCATCAAAGACCAAGGTTTTGATGTTTGGTGTTTTGATTTTTTTAGCTGTGATTAATTCTAAGACACGGCCTGGAGTACCAATCAATAGTTCTGGTTTTTTCTTTAGTGCGTCTTGTTGCCGTTTTACATTGGCGCCACCAATCAAAGGCTGTACTTTCATGCCTGAACCAGCCAACCACTTACGAGCCACTTCAACCACTTGCATCGCCAATTCCTGTGAAGAAGTTAAGATTAAAACCTGACTAGGCTTACCTGCCTCAAGTTGATTGATTAGCGGCAATAAATAAGCCAGCGTTTTGCCGCTGCCGGTCGGAGCAATCCCAACAAGATTGGCGCCTTCGATAATTGGTGTATATACTTTTGATTGGATCAATGCAGGTTTTTGAAAGCCTGCCTCGTTCCAATTTTCTTGTAAAAATGGGACAAAATCCTGATTATTCATAATTTCCTCTATTTCTCGTCGGCATCAAAAATAATGCCCGCACTTTTTCGCATATCATAAATTACTTGGTTCACGTTACGGGACAATTCAACCCACGCTTCATAATCGGTACCTAACTTGCGATCGGTTGGATTTAAGATTACTTGTGCAAACTCTGCTGCTTCTTCCACCATCGGATTTTCCAATTGATGAACGTTTAGTTTTTCTCTGCGTTGATGATTACGATCATGGAAAATTGCCTCATCGATCGAATTGACTGCATTCAGTACCAGCGTTCCATTTGCCAGATAAATTTCTGATTGTTGGAAACTGTCACCGATCTTGCCTGTTCGAATAGTGATGTCAAAATTTTCATAACGCAAAATACCCGTTCCAATTCCATCAACACCGGTCGAAATTTTTTGTCCAAAATAAATGCTTTCTTTCGGCATACCAAACCAAGCCAAGGCGGCATAGATTGGATATACGCCTAAGTCCGCTAATGCTCCTCCTGAAAAATGAGGTGAAAAAATATTGGGTTCTTGACCATCCAACACTTGATCATAGCGTGAAGAGTATTTCATAAAACTGAAGTCCGCACCAATGATCTGGTCCTTCATCGGTAGAAAATCAGCTACTACTTTGAAGGCTTTCTCATGAATATTACGGGCTGCTTCAAAGAAAAAGACCTTTTTCTGATTCGCTAGTTCAATAATTTCATCCATTTCCTTAGGTGTTGAAAAGGCCGGCTTTTCTACGATAACATTTTTTCCAGCTAAAATTCCTTGCTTCGCTTGTTCAAAATGCAAGCTGTTTGGTGAAGCAATGTAGACTGTATTCAAATGTTCGATACCGAAAAAAGTATCCAGATTTGTCGCATATTCAACATCACCATATTTTTCACCAAACTTTTGTGCCGTCTCTAAACGTCGTGAATAAATTGCGGCTAACTGGTAACTCCCTGTTTCATGTGCTGCTTGAACAAATTGATCGGTGATCCAATTTGTGCCGATGATACCTAAATTAATCATGCTTTTTCCGCCTTTCATTGATTTGGATCAATAAATTTTTGTTTCAAATCAAAGGGAACAGCCTCTTTGATCGAAATAGTCTCCTGATCTACCTCACAATTATACGCTAAAATCCGTACGCCGTCTGCCTCAGCCTTACCCACTGCTTCATAAAGCGCTGGCTGCATCTCACGGTGTATCGTGGCTGCTGAAATCACCGGAAATTGTACTACGAATAAGACATAACAGTGATAGCCCATGGTTTGGGCTAATCGCAGTTCTTCTACATGTTTCAGTCCTCTCACTGTCGGTGCATCAGGAAAAGCACCTATCCCGTGATTTTCCAATGTCATACCCTTCACTTCTACGAATCCTTTTTCCTGCTGATCCGTTTCAAAATAAATATCGAATTTCGAATGTTCAAAGGTGTATTCTCGTTTTAAATAATTAATTGAGCCTTTTAAATCTGGTAATTGAACCTTGCCAGCTAAAATCCCCTCAGCTACTAGTGCATTTGGTATTTGCGAATCAATATTGATCCACATCTCCCCTTTTTTGACCGCGATCAAATCATAAGCCGTTTTGCGTTTTTCTGATGGCTGATGATTTACAGACACCAGGGTATCAGGCAGTAGTAATTCTTTGCTACGTCCTGTGTTTTTTACATGGGTAATAATTTCTTCGCCTGTCTCCACTAATCGACAGCGAGCGATAAACCGATTGCTTCTTTCAATAAAAATAGCCAAGTGAATTGCTGAATACTTCATTTTTTATCAAAATCCTTCTAAAAAAAGTTAAATAGTCCTTAAGCCTGATGGAAAGATGACAGACTTTATTATATAGTATAACAAAGCCTGTGTGAAAGGATTTCAGTAATGCTTTTTCAGTTTCTTCGGAGAAAGTTGATTATCCCTAAATAGGACTAGGTGAAGGATATTTAACGGAAAAGCCCTTCGGCTCGAAAAAACACTGTTTTTTTGAAAATTGTATCCGTTAAATTGAGAAAGGAGTTTTTTGATGAGATTGAAATGGCCCGTCTTCCTCAGCGCGACGTCGCTCGGTGTGGCAGCAGTGAGTTCAAAATTTGTTCGCAAACGTGAAGCGAAGGACCTAAATAGCATTTATGTCGGTTCTTGGGAGTTCACTCATCCGAAAGAACACAGACATCACACCATTACGATTTACCCGGATCTTTCAATTATTCTAGATGGCAGCGCCATCATCTACCAGCTCATTGAGCTAAGTGAGCAAAAACTAGCGATTCAAGATCAATACGGCTATCATTTATTGATCAAAACAAAAAATGGGACACCCGATACCCTTTATGACGAATTGGACGATGTATCACTACCCATTATTCCTGTAAAAAAATAGCAAAAACGGATGCCAGAACTTTGGCATCCGTTTTTTTATTGATGAATCAATGATCGCAACAGTTGATCCACATTTTCTGCAGCTTTTCGTCCTTCGCGAATTCCCCAAATCACAAGACTTGGCCCCCGTCTGGCATCCCCAGCTACATAAACTTTTTCATTATTCGTGGTGTAATCTTCATAAATCTCTTGTACATTGAAAGCATCTAATAAATTCTTCTCGGCTCCTGTGAAGCCCATCGCCAATAGAACTAAATCGGCTTTTAACGTTTTCTCAGTTCCCTTGATTGGCTGGAACCGATTATCGACTTCCGTTGTTTCAATCGCAATCACTTGACCCCGTTCAGCACCAATAAAAGCTGTTGTCGAGGTGTTATAGGCTGTTAATTCCGGATTTCCCACAGCACCCTCTGCTTGTCCGTACCCTTGACGATTAATCATCGAATATTCTGGCCACGGATTATTGTCTGTACGACTTGCCGGTAATTGAGGGGTAATCTCCAATTGTTTAACAGAAGCAGCACCTTGGCGAATCGCAGAACCAATACAGTCGTTCCCTGTATCTCCCCCGCCGATCACGATCACATGCTTTCCTGCTAATTTTTTATCGACTACCTTTTTCCCATGCTGCAAGACCTCTTTGGTACAGTCAGTTAAATAGTCCACCGCAAACTGAATGCCATGCAACTCACGTCCATTAATTTTTAAATCACGAGGAACACTGGCACCACTAGCAATAACGACCCGATCATAACGATCTTGTAATTCATTTGCCGTGATATCTACTCCAACCTCAGTATTCAAAACGAAGGTGATACCGACTTCCTCCATCACATCGATTCGACGCTGAACGATTTCTTTATCCAATTTCATATTAGGAATCCCATACATCAACAGGCCGCCGGCACGATCACTACGTTCGTAAACTGTTACCTGATGTCCTAGTTGATTTAAGCGCCATGCCGCGGAAAGACCAGCCGGACCCGAACCGATGATCGCCACTTTAAAGTCTGTCCGTTCATTCGGCAGCCCGTCTGCTTTGACCCAGTCGTTTTCAAAGGCATTATCGATAATAAAGCGTTCATTATCATGAATTGCTACACCTGAACCGTTTAATCCTTCAGTACAAGATTTCTCGCACGGTGCTGGACACACTCGACCCGTCATTTCTGGTAATGGGTTGGTTTTCGCCAAGCGATCAAATGCGTTCTTAAAATCACCGCGGAAAACAAAATCGTTCCATTCAGGAATCAGGTTGTCATTAGGACAACCTGAGACTGCTCGTTTACCACCGTAAAAAATACCAGTATGGCAAAATGGAATGCCACAGTTCATACAGCGAGCTGCTTGTTCTTTGCGTTCCTCGAGACTAAGCGGCGTTTGTAATTCTTCCCAATCCTGAACTCGTTCATCGACTGGTCGATAAGGATTGTCCTTACGCGGATATTTTAAAAAGCCAAATGGATCTGCCATGTTAGCCACGCCCCTTTCCAGCCGGTACCGTTTGTTCGCCGATCACTTCGACGAAGGCTTTCTCGATCAATTCTTCACCAGATAAACCTGTCTTCGCTAATTCCTCCGTCACACGAACCATCTCGTGATATTCCCGCGGATATACTTTAACAAAATGTTTTTGGGCATTTTCCCAATCATTTAATAATTCAGCTGCTTTTACTGAGTCAGTGTAAGCTAAATGCTTCTCGATCATTTCCTTCAAGACTGCATCTTCACCAGTTTCACCCAATTTAAAGAGGTCAACCATTTCCAAATTGCATTTGTCAGCAAAAGTATCGGTTGGATCATAGACATACGCAACACCACCGGACATCCCAGCGGCGAAATTCCGCCCCGTTGGACCTAAGATAACTGCAACACCACCGGTCATGTATTCACAGCCATGATCACCGACACCTTCGACAACAACATTCGCCCCGCTATTACGGACACAGAAACGTTCGCCGGCTTTTCCACGGAAATAGCCTTCCCCGCGATTTGCACCGAAGCAGACCACATTTCCGACGATTGGCGAATTTTTGACATCATAGGCGGCATCTTTGGGCGGTACAATAATCACACGTCCTCCGCTTAAACCTTTAGCCACGTAGTCATTGCCCTCACCGATCAATTTCAATTCCATTCCTTGCGTGATAAAGGAGCCAAAACTTTGCCCCGCGATCCCCGTATAGGTGTATTTGATTTGACCTGGTGTCAGCTCATAGTTGCCAAAACGCTCTGCGATCCAGCCACCCATTCGCGCACCGACTGTTCGATTAACGTTATTGATTGGATAACCCATTTCCACCTGCTCACCATTTTTGATGGCACCTTCAGCGAAATGATCCAACTCAGGCCATTCACGTTTTTCTTTGAATGGATCTTCCGTTTTACGTTCGATGCCGACACTCGTCGATAAGATCCGTGAGAAATCTAGTGATTTGGCTTTGCCTTTTGCAATAAAGCGCGGTTCCAAGACTTCTGTATGACCGATCATTTCATCGATACTTCTGAAGCCTAATTCAGCCATAATTTCTCGTAAATCTTCCGCTATAAAATACATCATGTTGATCAAGTGCTCCGGTTTGCCGACAAAGAATTTCCGCAATGCCGGGTTTTGTGTTGCCACACCCACCGGACAAGTATTCAAACTGCAGACACGCATCATTACACAGCCGATCGCAACTAAAGCCAGCGAAGCAAAACTATATTCTTCTGCACCAAGTAGGATCGCCATCGCAACATCGCGACCAGTCATCAGCTTTCCATCGGTCTCTAACGTCATTCGTTGACGTAAATTATTCATTGCTAATGTTTGATGAGCCTCAGCAACACCCATTTCCCATGGTAAGCCCGCATCACGAATCGAGTTTCGCGGCGAAGCGCCCGTTCCGCCATCATAGCCAGAAATCACGACAACATCTGCCCCAGCCTTTACTACACCAGTGGCAATCGTACCAACACCTGTACTCGAAACCAACTTGACATTGATCTTCGCATACGGATTAATCGCTTTTAAGTCATAAATCAATTGCGCCAAATCTTCGATCGAATAAATATCATGGTGCGGCGGTGGTGAAATCAATCGTACACCCGGTGTGGAGCCGCGAATCTCTGCTACCCAAGGGAAAACCTTATTCCCCGGCAATTGTCCACCTTCACCTGGTTTCGCGCCTTGTGCCATTTTGATCTGTAATTCTTCCGCACTCATCAAGTATTCCGCATTTACCCCAAAACGACCAGAAGCAACTTGTTTAATTTTACTATTGAAGTTTTTGCCGTCCGCCTGTGGTTTGAATCGTTTGCGATTTTCTCCGCCTTCACCGCTATTGGATTTAGCGCCGATGCTGTTCATGGCTTCCGCAATACATTGATGCGCCTCTTCACTTAATGAACCATATGACATCGCTCCAACTTTGAATCGTTTCACGATCTTACTAGCCGGTTCTACTTCGGATAGTTTTACTGAAGGTCGTTCATTTTTGAACTCCCACAGCGCGCGTAAATTCGTTGGTTCGTCTAACGCCTCTTGGTTCATTTCCGCGACATAATGCTTAAACAATTGGTAATCGCCTGCACGGACCGCTTGTTGGAAATTATAGATCGTCTTTGGATTGAACAAATGATGTTCGCCGTCTGCCTTATACTGGAAGCTTCCGCCTGAAGCCAGCAGATCATTTTGCTGCGGTCCATACGCCAATTGATGACGCTGCAAGTATTCTTCCCCAATTTGATGCAATGATAACCCGCCGATACGACTAGCTGTTCCCGTGAAATATTTATCTGTAACAGGCTGACTGATTCCAACTACCTCAAACAATTGCGCGCCATGGTACCCAGCAATCGTTGAAATCCCCATTCGAGACATCACTTTCACGATCCCTTTTTCGGCCGCTTTACGATAATTTTCTAAGCCATTTTCAATGGTGAAATCGTTCAGCGTGGCATACGCACCATAAGGATGAATCCCACTGGCACCATAACCAATCAAAGTCGCAAAATGGTGAACCTCACAAACCTCTGCGGAATCAACCACCAGGCTTGCCAATGAAGCTTTTCCCTTTCGCACTAAATGATTGTGCAATCCGGATACAGCTAATAAGATCGGCATCGCCATTTTTGCTTGTTCTGAACCGCGATCACTTAAAATCAAAATCGTTCCGCCATTGTCGATTGCGGATTCCGCCTCTTTAAACATGTGTTCCAAGCCGTCTTCTAATGCATTGTGGCTGCCGATTGAATATAACGTTGAGATAGTTACCGCTTTTTGCTCTTTAGTATTTAGCTGAGCAATTTTTAGAAAATCAGCCGTACTAAGAACGGGACTCTTAATTTTTAACTTCTGACAGTTATGAGCATCATCTACTCGAATATCGCCATCACGCCCTAAAAACATCTCTGTCCCGATTACCAATTGCTCGCGAATCGCATCAATCGGCGGGTTGGTCACTTGCGCAAATTGCTGTTTAAAATATGTGAAGAGCGATTGCGGTTGATCACTCAAAACTGCTAAGGGCGAATCATAGCCCATTGAAAGTACCGGCTCTTCACCTTTTTCCGCCATCTGTAATAGCGCCCCGCGAATAATCTCGTCGGTATAACCATTTAATTTCCACATTCTTTGTAATTCTTTTTGAGTCATTGCCGTATCTTTGAATTCAGTTTCAGCAAGCTGTGACAATTCAATCCGATTTTCGGCTAACCACTCTTTATAGGTATGCGCTTTTGCATACTTTTCTTTGATTTCTTGATTGCGATAAAATTTTCCGGCAATAGTGTCAACTAGGATCATATTCGCCGGTCCCAAAACACCCTTTTCAATCACATTCGAGGGTGCAAAATCGACTACGCCAGATTCTGAAGCCACTTGAACGAAACCGTCTTTAGTAATTGAATAGCGGGAAGGCCTCAAGCCGTTCCGGTCCAAAGTTGCTCCAACCATTTCTCCATCTGTGAAACACAATGCCGCTGGTCCATCCCATGGCGCCATAAAACTAGCATTGTATTCTTGAAAAGCAGTCATTTCTTCCCCTAAGCCGGCCTCTTCTGACCACGCCTCTGGGACCATCATCATCAATGCGTGAGGAATATCACGACCGTTGCGATATAAATACTCCATACAGTTTTCTAACTTAGCAGAGTCAGAATCTTCTTCGTTATAAACCTCGATACCGTGACTCTTCATCCAATTTTCTGAACCGCGCAGCGTATTGATCTCTCCATTATGAGCTAAGAAACGGAAGGGTTGCGCCCGATCCCAACTTGGAAAAGTGTTAGTAGAGAAACGAGAATGTACGACTGCGATACTTGCCGCAAAATCCTCATCCTGCAAATCATCATAAAAGATTCCGACTTGATAGGCATGCAGCATTCCTTTATAAACGATCGTTTTGCTGGAAAGACTGCAGATCGCCATTTCCCCCGAGTGATACGTTTTTTCTAACTTGCGGCGTAACCGATACATGCGATCTTCAAAATCACGATCCGTCTGAACCTCTAACGGCCGCTTTATGAATAATTGCACAAAGCTGGGCATGACCTTTTGAGCGCCCGGTCCGCAATTTTCATATTGAAATGGAACATCCCGCTGCCAAGAAACTAAGTAGCCCGCAGCTTCGATTTCTTTTACAAGTGCCTGCTGCAAACCGTTTTTGTGTTTTTCATCCGCGGGTAAAAAGAACATTCCTACCGCATATTGACCACGATCAGGTAATATTGCCCCTGCCGCTTTTGCTTCTCGTTGAAAAAATTTGTCTGGAATTGTCGCTAAAATTCCTGCACCGTCACCAGTTTCAGGTTCTGCACCAGTTCCGCCACGATGGTTCATTCGTTCTAACATCGTTAGTGCATGCTTCACCAATTGATGTGAAGCGTTGCCTTCCATCTGAGCAATAAAGCCCATACCACATGCATCCTTCTCAAATGAGGGATCATACATGGTCGGGGCCTCTGTTACTTGTTGCTTTGTCATTGACATCAATCCTTTAAATAGTTTGACAATTCTCATTTATTTTTAATATACTACCTTTTTTTAAAAAAATAGGCAAGTGTTCTTAGAATATTTTTTTAATTACCTTTGTTATTACCGATTCATTTCTTTAAAAAGAAAAGTCCAATCAAATGGAAAAAATGGGATTTATTTGGTAAACTTAATCTGATATGCTTCGTTATGAAAGGATGAACATCAATGACACCGAATCGCGAAGATTACTTAAAATTAATATTAGAATTAGGTGGCGACAAAGAAAAAGTTAGTAATAAAAAAATCGTCGCTGGTTTGTCCATTTCTGGAGCTTCTGTCAGCGAAATGATTAATAAGCTTGTTAAGGAAGGACTTGTTGAACACTCCCCTTATCAAGGCGTACAACTAACACCGGCTGGTTTAGAAAAAGCCAGCACCCTCGTGCGCAAGCACCGTTTATGGGAAGTATTCCTAGTTGATCATCTCGGCTATTCATGGAATGAAGTCCATGATGAAGCAGAAGTATTAGAGCATGTGACATCTACACAACTTGAACAAAAATTGGATACGTACTTGAATCATCCAACCTTTTGCCCGCACGGCGGCATGATCCCGCAAGAAGATCAAATCGTCCATGAAAAAGATCGTCAGACTTTGGCAAGCTATCCAGAAGGAACAAACATCCGGATCGCTCGCGTCTTAGACGAAAAAGACCTGCTTGATTACTTGATGGACCTTGGCGTTAAGATCCACGAAGAATACACAATCACAAATATTGCTGCCTATGAAGGACCAATTACTTTACAAAATGACCAAAAAGAGGTTTCAATTAGTTATAAAGCAGCGTCAACCATTTTTGTTGATTCGTTGTAGGAACGACAAATAACCATCAAACTTATTTTTCTCTCTTCAGAAAAATAAATTCATTAAATCGAACTAGGATGCCAGTCCAACTTTTCGCAGTGAATGCAGTTATGCATGCTTAAATTTGGATTTTTTCAACTTTTGGGGCTACACTCTTAGTTGGATGGTATACGTGGGGAGCATCAAACTTATTTTTCTCTTCAGAAAAATAAATTCATTAAATCGAACTAGGAGTGAATTGTATGGAACAGGCAGCATTATTCACCATTTTTGGTGGAACCGGCGACTTAGCGAAACGAAAACTTTACCCTTCGTTGTTTCGTTTATATAAAAAGGGCAACTTAGCACAACACTTTGCTGTGATTGGGACCGCTAGACGGCCATGGAGCGACGATCACTACCGAGAAATCGTTCGTGAGACCATCAAAGACTTAAACGCAACTGAGGAAGAAGCGCAAGAATTTTCTAATCACTTCTATTATCTTTCCCACAACGTGAATGACACAGAACATTATGATCAGCTGAAAGAACTAGCGGATCAATTAGATGAAAAATATTCGTTGCAAGGCAATCGGGTTTATTACTTGGCCATGGCACCTCAATTTTTCGGTACCATCGTCAATCATCTGAAGTCTCAGGAAATTTTGACAACAACGGGATACAACCGTTTGGTGATTGAAAAACCGTTTGGCTTTGATTATGATTCAGCCAATGAGTTGAATAATCAAATTCGAAATGTTTTTCCGGAACAAGATATTTTCCGAATCGATCACTATTTAGGCAAAGAAATGATTCAAAATATTTCCGTCATTCGTTTTGCTAATAATATCTTCGAATCCCTTTGGAATAACCGCTATATCGAAAATGTTCAGATCACTTTCTCTGAAGCATTAGGTGTTGAAGATCGCGGAGGGTATTATGAAAACAGTGGTGCGCTAAAAGATATGGTCCAAAATCATATCCTGCAAGTCGTTGCTTTATTAGCGATGGAAGTACCGACCTCGTTCTCAAATAAATCGATCCGCGAAGAAAAGGTTAAAGTTTTACAAGCAATTCGCCGCTATGATTCTGAAGAAGTTTTGCAGAATTTCGTTCGTGGTCAATATGACGCTGGCGCGTTAGATGATAAACAATTTATTGCCTATCATGACGAGCCAAATGTCGCAGAAGATTCCTTGATGGAAACTTTCGTTGCTGGAAAATTCTTGATCGATAATTTCCGCTGGTCTGGCGTTCCCTTCTATGTTCGGACGGGTAAGCGAATGACTGAAAAAGGTACACGTATTAATATCGTCTTTAAACAAGTTCCAGTAAATGTCTTCAACTTTGAACAAGAGGTAGCCGATGGTGAAGAGTTGCCACAAAACATTTTGACGATCTACATTCAACCAACAGAAGGCTTTTCGCTAACTTTAAATGGAAAGAAAATTGGTCAGGGCTTCAACACTGAGCCAGTAAAATTAGATTTCCGTCAAAGTGCTGAAGTGACTGAAAACAGTCCTGAAGCTTACGAAAAATTATTGTTAGATGCCTTAAATGGTGACGGCACCAATTTCTCTCACTGGGACGAAGTAGCAAACTCATGGGAGATCGTTGACCGAATTCGTAACACTTGGGACCAAACGACACCAGGTTTCCCAAATTATTCAGCTGGGACAATGGGACCACAATGTGCCTTTGATCTTTTAGCCAAGAACGGACACGAATGGGCTTGGCAGCCAGACCAATGGTACCGTGAACGCGGACAATTAAAATAAATCGTTTAAGGCTGGGAGAACTTCTCAGCCTTTTCTTTACACAAAGAAACCCGGGCCGACAATTCGATCCGGGTTTCTTCTATTATATATAGATACTTTTATTCCAATCCTTCGGCTACAGCTTCAGGATAGTTTTCCTCTACGATATGCGCACATGAAGCACATAAAGTTGGTAATTTTTCATCTTCACCAACCGTTGTTCGCACTTGGCGGCAACGATCGCAAACTTCGCCGTCAGCTTTTTCTACTAAGATCGCTACATCATCAAATACCATCGCATTTTCTGGTGTCTCCTCTTTCGAAATGCTAAATGAATCTGGTGATACGATCAATAATTGTGCAAGGTCTGCATCTAGCGCTGTTAACATCGCCGCAACTTGCTCATTTGGATAAATCGTTACTTTCGCTTCTAAAGATTTCCCAATCACTTTTTCGTTACGTGCTTCTTCCAAAGCTTTCAACACTTTATCACGGAAATCCATGAAGGCTTTCCACGTATCCAACAATTCGGCTTGGTTAGGGAATTCTTCATAGCTAGGCAATTCCGCTAATTGAACATATTCATCTTCCTCTTTCAAATATGTCCAGATTTCTTCAGTCGTATGAGGAATGATTGGTGTCAACAATTTCGTCAATGCTACAGCCGCTTGATAGAAGACTGTTTGCATGCAACGACGTTCGTAGCTGTCTTCTGCTTGAATGTACACAACATCCTTCGCAAAATCCAAGTAGAATGAAGACAAATCAACCGTCAAGAAATTCACAACGGTTTTATAGATTTGCGTGAAATCATATTTATCATAGCTTTCACGAATCGTTTTAACGACATCATTTAAGCGTACAAGCATATACTTATCAACTGAACGCAATTCTTCGTAAGCTACTGCATGTTCTTTAGGTTCAAAGTCCGTGGTATTCGCTAATAAGAAACGCATTGTATTCCGAATTTTACGATAAACTTCCGAAACCTGATTCAAAATATCCATCGATACTCGTACATCAGCCTCGTAATCAACACTGCTGACCCATAGACGTAAAATATCCGCACCCATCTGTTTGATTACTTTATCTGGAACAATTGTATTGCCTAAAGATTTACTCATCTTACGGCCTTCTCCATCCAAAGTGAAGCCTTGAGAAAGAACAGATTTGTATGGAGCCACACCATTAATTGCCACACTTGTTGTGATACTTGAATTGAACCAGCCACGATATTGGTCAGAACCTTCCAAATACATGTCAGCTGGGAACGTTAAGTTTTCACGTTGACGTAAGACTGCTTCATGTGATGAACCAGAATCAAACCAAACATCCATAATATCAGTTTCTTTAGTGAACTCGCCATTTGGTGAACTTGGATGGGTAAAGCCTTCAGGTAATAAGTCTTTTGCTTCCCGTTCAAACCAGACATTTGATCCATGCTCAGCAAATAATTGTGCTACATGTTCCGTTGTTTCTGGTGTAATGATTGCTTCTCCGTCTTCTCCATAGAAGATTGGCAGCGGTACACCCCACGCACGTTGACGAGAAATAACCCAGTCGCCGCGATCGCGGATCATGTTGTACAGACGTGTTTTGCCCCACGGAATGATCCAATCTACTTTTTCAATTTCGTCTAAGATATCTTGACGGAATTTATCAATCGAAGCAAACCATTGTGGTGTCGCACGATAAATAATTGGTTTTTTCGTCCGCCAGTCATGCGGATAGCTATGCGTGAAGAATTCTAACTTCAACAATGCGCCATTTTTTTCTAATTGATCTGTGACCATAGGATTGACTTTATCGTAAAATACTCCTTCAAACCCTGGTGCATCAGCTGTCATTACCCCGCGATCATCAACAGGTGAGATAATATCGTTGCTATATTTTTTCCAAGCAAAGTAATCATCTTCCCCGTGCCCAGGTGACGTATGAACCAATCCAGTCCCTGCATCCAATGTGACATGATCTCCTAAAACAACTAGTGAGTCACGATCGTAAAATGGATGTTGTGCTGTCATGTATTCAAGATCTTTTCCAGAAACCTCTTTAATGATCTTAGGATCTTCCCAGTCTAATTCTTTAGCAACCGTCTCTAATAGACCCTTCGCAATAACATACTTTTTATCAGCTTCTTCTACAACAATATAGGTATAAGCCGGATTTACCGAAATCCCTTGGTTCGCTGGTAATGTCCATGGTGTTGTTGTCCAGATAATAAACGAAGTATCTGTATCTAAAATGCCCTTACCATCCTTGACTTTGAAAGCCACAAAAATTGAAGGAGATTTCACGTCTTTATATTCAACTTCAGCTTCTGCTAATGATGATTCACTTGATGGTGACCAATAGATTGGTTTCAATCCTTTATAAATGTACCCTTTTTCAGCCATCTTACCAAACACACGAATCTCAGCAGCTTCATAGTCAGGTGTCAAAGTCACGTAAGGATTTTCCCATTCACCAGCAATTCCTAAACGTTTGAAATCTTCTCGTTGCTTATCAACTTGTGACAATGCATACTCTTCACATTTTTTACGATATTCAGCCATCGTCATTTCTTTACGTTTGATTCCTTTGTTTGCTAAAACCTGCTCGATTGGCAAACCATGTGTATCCCAACCAGGAACGTAAGGTGCACGAAATCCAGTCATAGATTTTGAACGAACAATGATATCTTTACTAATTTTATTTAAAGCATGTCCAATATGAATATTCCCATTAGCATAGGGAGGGCCATCATGTAAAACAAAGGTTGGTTTTCCTTCATTTAATTTTTGGCGCTTCTCATAAATTTTATTTTCTTCCCACTCTTTTTCCCATTGACCTTCGCGGTTTGGTAAATTACCGCGCATTGGGAAGCCGGTTTTTCCTAGTTGAAGGGTTTCTTTTGTCTTCACTATTGATCGTCTCCTTTAAAAATATTTCTACACAAAAAAACAAGCGCATCCGCTAAGGGACGAGCTTGTCGTGGTACCACCCAAATTTGAAACTCAAAAAGTTTCCTCTAACCATCTTTAACGCAATGACGCGTTGATTGCTACTATTATATAGTTCACAATCAAATGATCTAGAGGATCTTTCCGATTAGAGGGTCTGCCGAACTTTCACTGTCATCGGCTCGCTAAAAGAATCTAATCAGCTTTTCTGTTCTAGATAGCTTAATCTTCGTCTGATTTAATCAATTCAGGAATATCAATCGTTAATCCCATATCTTCATCTTGAGGTTCAGGAGTGATGATTGGTTCACCTGAGTCTACTGCAAGCGAAGCATCATTGTCAAGTTCGTTCGCTAAAACTTCCTTCAGAATTTCATGTCCATCACCAACGTATGAAGACATTGGCTTAAGCACTTCTTCCCAATCGCCGCTGCGCGCTTGATCGATTTGTGTTTCTAACAACAATAGTAATTGTTGGTGGAACACACGTGTTTTCTTCTTCAAGTCATTTGTTTCAGCAGCCAATTGACGTGCTTTAGAAGTTGCATCAGTTAAGATTTCTTTCGCTTTGTCTTCAGCTGTTGTCGTTAACAAGTTCGCTTTTTGCATTGCATTAGAGATTAGTTCATCTGCCCGGTTTTGAGCGGATGTAACAATCACTTCAGATTCCTTGCTAGCTGAAGATTTAACCTTATCAGCAGTATCTTGGGCTACAACGATTGATTGATTCAAAGCTTCTTTCAATTCATTGAAGTATTCCAGCTTTTCTTCTGAATGTTTCAGTGATTTTTCTAATTCACGATTTTTTGCGATACTGTCCTCATAGTCACGGACGATCATATCTAAAAAATCATCGACTTCATCTTGATTATAACCACGCATCTTGGTGGAGAAACTTTTGTTTTGAATATCTAATGGAGTTAATGCCATTTTTTTGTTCACCTCATAAATTTATTTTCGTAAAACGCCTAAGCGCAAACGAAATTTTTCTTTCTTTGTTTTTCCTTCTAGACCTTGAATTTGAATTCGTCCGAATCCACGAACAGAAATAACATCTAATAAATCAAGTAAGTAATCCGGCCGTTCATTAACCGACCAATTTACTTTAACTTTATTAGCTTCAACTAACTGTTTTGAACGTTGGCGTGAGATGTTATAAACGGTTGAAATAATCGCGTCTAATCTCAGTGAAGTAGCCGTCGTAGTTTCTTCGACCCAACTATCCTTGGGAATAATAATATCTGTGTACGGACGTTCCTCTAAATGAACGGTTACACGTCCAATTTTAGTTACTTGATTCTCGATATAACTAGCGGATTCTTTTGCTAAGAAAATTTGCCAACGATCGCCGTCAGAAATAATATCACCAAAATAGTCTCGCTTGATTCCCGCATTCATCAGTGTTCCCAAAATCTTTCCATGAGAAAGCTCGGTAAACTTCTGCGGATAATTAATCTCAATCATTACTAACTCAAAATCATCTAATTGAGGTTCATAATAATCTGGGTAAATCATACAACGACAACGTTCCGCATTTTCATATCCGCCATAAAACGAGAATTTCAATTCGCTGTTCTCACGAATCAAAGTTTCCAATATATATGCCTGTCGAGGGTCTAAAAAATTCGTTAAATAAGGAGCATATTGGCTTTCAACTTGTTCTAACCAATCGCCAACACTTTCAACAAATGGATGCTCTTCCGGTCTAAAATGTTGATAGACATTTGCATTCATATTGCCACCTCCTTAATAAATAAGATTAATCAGAATTTTTTGTAAAACCTCCATCGCAATATTCAATGCTAAGATAGCTGCCATAATTGAAAAATCGATTCCGCCAAATTGTAAAGGCAAACGTCGAAACAAATCAAGAAAGGGCTCACAGATTCGACCTAAAAGCTGGCCAAATCTCGATTGATAAGCTCCTGGGAACCATGACATCAATGCGTAAACTACTAAAAGAATCGTATAGAGATAAACCAATCGATTCAAAATATTAAAAAGTGTAATAATCAGTTCCAAATAAGCGGCTCCTTTACATTTCTAATCCATAAATGTCGTCATCAACCATAGAACTCAATGTAGAGCTGGTAATTTCAACATTCGTTGGTGTGCATAAAAACATTTCATTTCCGACACGTTTGATATCTCCATCGATCATAAAGACTGCGCCGGTTAGAAAATCTACGACGCGGCGTGCTTTCATTTCATCTAGAGATTGGAAGTTGATTAGGACCACTTCACCTTGACCCACTCGTTTTGCGATAGTCATCGCTTCGTTGTAGGCTCTTGGTTCAACTACTGAAATACGGTCTTTTCTCTTTTCTTCCACCCTTGGTGCAAGTCGTTGTGCCCGAGTGTTATTGTTTGGCATAGAGACTACTTTTTCATTTTTCTTCGGCATACTTTCTGCTTTTTTCACTACATTCTCAGCCCGTCTATTCATCGGTTGACTATTCACCACTGGCTGAGTTTTTTCCTTTGGACGTTCCTGTTTTTGGTATGTAGGACGTGCCGTCACGCGTTCTTTTTTCTTAGGCGTGCTTACTGGGCGGCTAACCTGCTTTTTTGGTGCAGGCGCTGCTACTTCTTCATACATGTCATCATCTGCTAAACCAAAAAAATCAGTGATCTTTGCTAGACTAATTCCCATTAACTTTACCTAACCTTTCCTAAATAGTGCCGTTCCGATTCGAACAAAGGTGGCACCTTCTTCAATTGCCGTTTTGAAGTCTTGGCTCATTCCCATACTCAATTCTGTGCATGGCGCATACTGCAAGTTTAATTTTTTCATACTTTCTTGAAGCCGTTTCAAGGTAGAAAAAATATCGCGGACCTCTTGCTGACTAGCCTCATAAGGAGCCATTGTCATCAAGCCAATCACATTTATCTTGTCTAATCCTTCTAACTCTTCGATAAAGGAAGGAAGCTCCTTTGGCTGGATACCATGCTTTGATTCTTCCCCCGAAACATTTACTTCAATGAAACAATTTATTTGGTGTTCTGCACGTTTTTGAATTTCTTGTGCCAAACGTAAACTATCTAATGCATGAAAGTAATCAATCTCATTTATAATCAATTTTACCTTGCGACGCTGTAAATTGCCAATAAGATGCCATTTAATCTGTTGATTTTGCGAAAGACTTTGCTTTTTTTCAAGTAACTTATCTACTCGATTTTCTGCTAAATCTGTTACACCTAATTCAACGAGTTCATTTGCTGCATTGGAGTCGACACTCTTGGTCACCGCAACCATGGTAATATCTTCCGGGTTACGTGAAACAAGAGCACACGACTCCTGAATCTCTTGCTCGATTCTATGCAAGTTTTCAGCGATCATGTGCTCTCCCCCTCTTATTTTCTACGGCGAAAGAATGGTGGTGTATCAAGTTCTTCGTCTTTTTCAGGTTTTACTTCTTCACGATTGAAAGTTTCGAACTCTTTCTTTTCGATGTTATCAAATTGCGTTTCTTCAACCTTTGGACGGATGTTTTCTTCTTTACGAATATCCCATTCACCAAAAGCAGATTGGCCTTCATTATTTCTTGCAGGCTCAATATCTAAATTTTGCTTTTGCGGAACTGATTGGATTTGACTAGCACGTTGTGTATTACGTGTAGCCTTACGCTCCTTTTTTGTTGGATCAATTCCTGTCGCAATTACTGTAACGCGAATTTCATCGCCTAATTCTTCGCTGATTGATGTACCTAAGATGATGTTTACATCGCCTGTTGCCGCACTTGCAACAATATCAGAAGCATCTTGTGCTTCAAATAGCGTCATATCTAAGCCGCCAGTAATATTTAATAGTACTTGTTCTGCTCCATCGATTGATGTCTCTAATAATGGAGATGAAATAGCTTTTTTCGTTGCTTCAACTACACGATCTTCACCACTTGCTACACCGATACCCATCAAGGCAGTTCCTTGATTAGCCATCACTGTTTTCACATCGGCGAAGTCCAAGTTCACGTAACCAGGAGCAGTGATCAAGTCTGAAATACCTTGAACCCCTTGACGTAAAACATTGTCTGCTTCACGGAATGCTTCAAGCATCGGAGTCTTTTTATCAACAACTTCAAGTAAACGGTTATTTGAAATGATTAATAACGTATCGACATTCTCTTTTAATAATGAGATACCTTCTGCAGCAAAACGACCACGTTTTGGTCCTTCAAAGCTGAATGGGCGTGTAACTACACCAACTGTCAGCGCGCCAAGGTCTTTAGCGATTTTCGCAACGATCGGAGCAGCACCCGTACCAGTACCTCCGCCCATGCCGGCTGTAATGAAGACCATGTCTGCACCCTCTAAGGCATCTTGGATTGCTTGTTCACTTTCTTCTGCTGATTTTTGACCAACTTCAGGTTGTGATCCAGCACCTAAACCACGAGTATATTTAGGGCCTAATTGAATAACTGTTTCTGCTTTTGAATTTTTAAGGGCTTGTACATCAGTGTTTGATGCGATGAACTCAACGCCTTTGACGTTTTCCTCGATCATACGGTTGATGGCATTGCCACCGCCACCGCCAACACCGATAACCTTAATAACAGCACCTTCGTTAATATTGTTATCTATTGAGAATTCCATGTTTTTTATTCCTCCTACAGATTAGTCAAAAATATTAGAGAAGAAGTCCTTAATCTTCCCGGTTACTTTTTCTTCATTTTTTGGTTTTGTTTCTTCTTCATAATCATTTGATGCTTCGTAATCATCGTATACAGGTGCTGTTGATACTGCATTTGTCTGTGGTGAAGAAGATAAAGACACTTTTTCACCCGTAACAGCTGATTTCGCTAAATGGTAAACATCGCTTAATTCAGCTGAATAATTGACGATGCTGATGACATTTGTAAAGACCGGATTTCTCAAGCCCATTTGATTTGGCACATGCAATTTAACTGTCGTACCAAAAATATCTTCGGCCAAGTCGACAACGCCCGGCAAGCTTGCAGCTCCACCAGTTAAAACAACTCCGCCCGGCAAATCAAGTGCTTCAATCTCAGCTAAAGATTCTTTTGCTTTACGGAAAATTTGTTCTAACCGAGCTTCGATAATCTCAGCTAAATACCGTTCATCAACTTTCACTGGTTCTGTCTTCCCAATGACATCAACTGGAAAATCCTCATCAGCTGATGTACGGCTAGGATACGCATCCCCATAATTGATTTTTAAAGCTTCTGCATTATTAAATGATGTATTTAAAACGATGGAGATATCTTTTGTAACGAACTCTCCACCTTCTTGATCTACGTGAGTGAATTTCAATTGTTTATCGTGCATAACTGCCGTTGTAGTTTGTCCGCCACCCATATCAATTACGATCGTTCCAAAATCTTTTTCACCATCAGATAATGTCGATTCTGTTAAAGCTAGGGATGTAATCACTGTTTCAGCAACAGATAACCCTGCCTTTTCTACGCATTTTGTAATGTTATGAATGATTGTTTTAGGACCAGTAAAGACTAAACCGAACATTTCAAGACGAACGCCGATCATTCCTCTTGGGTCTTTAATTCCTTCAAAACCGTCAACAGTAAATTCCTGAGGTAATAGCGCAACAATTTGTCTTTCAGGAGGAACAGAACGAACCATTGCTGCTGAAGCGACATTACGAACATCTTCATCCATAATCTCTTTTGACTCATTGTTAACAGCGATCATCCCCTGACAAGTCTCAACTTCTAATAAGTTGGCAGGTAATCCTACGCTGACACTTTTAATTTGAATCCCAGCTTTTTCCTCGGCCTGTTTTACTGCCCGTTGAATCGCTTGTACTGTTTTATCGATGTCTACGATAATCCCACGGTTGATTCCCTCTGATTTTGCGTTTCCAACACCAATGATATTCATTTGGCTATCGATGTACTCGGCAACAACAACTTTTATCGATGTTGTCCCGATATCAAGGCCTACATACATTCCTGCTTTTGCCATGAATGGGATTCCCTCCTATTTTCAAATAAATGCTTTATTCAGATTTAATATTTTAAGTTACTGTTAAGCATGAAATATAATTTTTTGCAAGTAATTCACTGCCTTCAATTTTAACACATTTTGCCTAGAATGAAAAAGAAGATTCAACATTTTCTTGTAATAAATTTAATCATTTCCAACAGCCGTTCCAGATTGATCTGTCGAGTTTTGTGTCGCATCCTCTGTATCGGATTTTTCATCGTATGGATAGCTGTATATCCCAGCCTCCATATCTACGACACCTTTAATTTGTTTGTCATTCATTTGTTTAGCGATTTGGGGATAATATTTCATTTTTTCTCCCAAATCATTGATACTTACCAGAACTTTATTTCCATCATTCATGAAAATTTCCAATAGTTCTTTATTTTCACTCGTTGGTGCGTATTTTATCTGAGAAATTCCCTGTTTTACTTCTCCGGATAATTTTTTATACCCTTCTAATACCTTTAGAATTCGTTTCGAACCCGTAAAACTTTCTAAGATAGGCAAATCACCATTATTTTTTGGGACTTCGATTGGAATAATTTTTCCATTTGAAATAACCGGAGAATACTTCCCATCACTTTCCAAATAGGCAACTTCAGGATACTCTTTGATTTTCACTTCAAAACGATTGAGACCGTCAATGTGAACTTCCGCGTTCTCAATTTGCAGCTTCTGTTTCTTTAATCGTTTTACATTCGCTTCACGATCAAAATACTGACTCCAAAGATTATCGCCAATAGTAAAATTGAGTTCTTTTTCTATTACTTCTGCCGAAATATTCTCGTTGCCTTTTACACTCACTCCGCCCAGCTTACCCAACGGCGAAATATAATACAATAGTAACACAGCAGGTATCGAAAATAATCCGATCAGAATGGAAGTTCTGCGTAAGAGGCGACGATTGCGTTCATGTCTGATATTCGGTAATCGGTCTAAAAAGGAGCCATTTTTTGGTCCATTGGATACCGCTTCTGTCTCATCTTCCTCAATAACGGCATCTACCACTTCTGAATCTGGCTTTTTAGGTTCTTCCTTTTTTTCAATGACAGATTCATTAGTGCTTGCCGTTTCGACAGATTGTTCAGGATTTTTCTGTGGTACTTGTGATGGCTCAGCTTCACCATTTTCAAGATTTTTTTGTTTTAAGTATTCCATGTTTGCTAATTGCCATGGAGTCAAATTTTCTTGTTTTGGTTTTTGTTCTTCTTGCTGCTCCTTATTTTCTTCTGGAAACTCTTCACGACTAATGATCCTCACCTCCAAAAATTATCCGACGATCTCGTTTACCAATGACCATAGACGTTCCGCCGCGTCCGGTATTCCTTCTTGGCGGGAGGCTTTCGCCATCGCCTCTCTTTTTTCAGAGTCGTTCATAATTTCATCTACTGCATCTATCAAACTCTCACCCGTTAAGTCAGCATCTGGAATCATTTTTACAGCACCAGCATTAACCAAACTTTGAGCGTTCTTTGTTTGATGGTCATTTGTCACATATGGGCTTGGGATCAAGATTGCCGGTAATCCCAAAGCTGTAAGTTCTGCGATTGACGTTGCACCGGCACGTCCAATCAATAAATCAACATTTGCCATAACATCAGTCATATTTTTAATGTACGGTTGCAATGATAAATTTCGGTTGATTTTTTCTACGTCGAATTTCTCTTTTATTTCGTTATAGTACCGATCACCTGATGCGTAGAGAACCTGATAATCTTTTTGTGAAAATTTGGGTAGTGCCTGAATAACTGCTTGATTGATTTTAAGAGCTCCTTGGCTTCCTCCAAAAATCAATACGGTAGGAATATCTGGTAATAAACCATATTGCTCCAAAACTTCCGATTTGCCACTAGTCACAACTTCTTGTGCTCTTGGATTGCCCACTAAGACAGTTTTGCTTTCTGGAAAATATTGAGCTGCATCAGGGAAACAAATTCCCACTCGGTCAGCAAAACGACTTAAAAATTTATTTGTCATACCTGGAACACTATTTTGTTCATGAACAATCGTCGGAATCTTCATCCGAGCGGCTGCATAAACCACCGATCCAGAAACATAACCACCCGTTCCAATTACGACATCGGGTTTGAATTCTCGCAGAATTTCTTTTGACCGCTTGATACTCTCAAGAAATAATTGAACCGTTTTGATATTATCGAGCGAAAGCTTCCGCTTAAACCCTTGAATTTTGATTGTTTTAAAAGAGATGCCTGTCTCAGGCACGATTTTATTTTCCAACCCACGATGAGTACCTACATATAAAAATTCAGAATCAGGCTGGATCTTTTGTACGTAGCGGATAAATGCCAAGGCTGGATATATATGTCCACCCGTGCCGCCGCCTGTAACAAGTATTCTCATTTCATTTCCCTACTTTTCTAATTGCTTTACAGCATGCATAAATTTATCTCCGCGAATTTCGAAGTTAGGATACTGATCCCAACTTGCATTTGCAGGGGATAACAAAATATTATCACCGGCCTCACTTTGTTCATAGGCCAAAGGAACTGCCGTTTCAACATTTGAGGTCATAATAATTGTTTGAATCCCGGCACGCCTTGCAGTATCAGCCAATTTATCCTTCGTTTCGCCAAACAGAATGACAGCCTTGACCCCTTCAAAAGCCGGAATCAATTCATCAAACCCATTTCCACGGTCTAAGCCACCGGCCAATAAAATCAAACGGTCATTATCAAAACCGCTTAAAGCCATTTCAGTAGCTAAACTGTTCGTTGCTTTCGAGTCATTGTAAAATTTTCGTCCGTTGATTGTATCCACGTATTGAGTTCTATGTGGTACACCATGAAAATTGCTCAATGCTGTTCGAATTCCTTCGTTAGAAACACCTTTTAGTTTTGCAACGATGATTGCTGCTAACGCATTTTCAATATTGTGTGCACCTGGTACACCCAGTTCAGCAGCCTCCATGATTTTTTCTTCTTCATAATATAAACCACCGTCTAATAAATAAGCCCCATTAGCAATTTTTTCCTTTGTTGAAAAAGGAATAACTTGCGCCTTAGTTTGTTGGCTCATTTCTTGTAATTCCTTAGAATTCCAATTTAGAATTAGATGACCATCTGCGGTCATATTTTCCTGAATCGACCATTTAGCCGCTACATAGTTTTCACGTGTTTTATGGTAGTCCAGATGTGCCTCATAAATATTAGTAATAACAGCGATCTGTGGCTTGAAGTCTTTTATTCCCATTAATTGAAAACTAGAGAGTTCCATAACGATATCATCTTCTGCCATTGCTTTAGCAGCCACAGCACTAGCAGGAAAACCAATATTTCCAGCTAAATGTGCTTTCCCTGCTGAACGTTCTTGGTTCAACAATAGACCGATCATGGTAGTAGTTGTCGTCTTGCCATTCGTTCCAGTGATACCAACGATTGGACATTCTGCGACTTGGTAAGCCAACTCCACTTCGGTCAAAATTGGGATATGCAATTCTTCAGCTTTCGCTACTAAGGGATTATCATAAGGAATTCCTGGATTTTTTACCATCAATGAAAAATCCTCATCCAGTAACTCAATTGGATGATGACCTGTAATTACTCGAACACCCTGTTCCAATAACTCTTGAGCTTCAGGATTTTCTTCAAACGGTTTTCCATCGTTGACCGTAACAAATGCGCCCAAGTCATTTAATAACTTGGCCGCACTAAATCCGCTCTTCGCTAATCCTAATACTAATACTTTTTCATTTTCATATTGTTTAATTTGTTTCATTTCCTAGTCATCTCCTACAGTACGATCAATAAAACAATAATGGAAGCAATGAGGCCGATTGCCCAAAACACCGTGTCGACCTTCCACTCCGACCAACCGGACATTTCAAAATGGTGATGCAGTGGTGACATTTTAAAAACACGCTTACCTGTCATTTTAAAGGAAGTGACTTGAATAATCACGCTTGCTGTTTCAAAAATGTAAACTAACCCAACTAGCAACAGAGTCCATTCTTGGTGTAATATGATTGACACAGCTGCCAACAACCCACCTAAAGCCAGAGACCCTACATCTCCCATAAAGATCTTTGCTGGTTTTCTATTGTAAGGAAAGAAGCCAACTAAGCCGCCCATTACAGCTAAACAGACGATCAATACTTCATACTGCTGTTGATTCCATGCGATAATTCCGTATGTCGCAAAGGAGATTGTTCCTAACCCTGACACCAAACCATCGATTCCATCGGTAAGATTTACTGCATTTGAAAAACCAACCAGCCAAAAAATCACAAACAAGCCATAAAGAATGTTCAGCGGTAAATCAATCCCAAAGAAATTCAATGTATTAGGATAACCTTCCATCCGATAAACAACATAGAAGATAATCGCTACGACAACTTGTGCGATGAATTTTTGACTTGAAGTCAATCCTTCATTTTGCTTCTTCGCTAATTTGATAAAATCATCCAAAAAACCGATGATCCCATACAACAATAGAACAAATACTAAGATCATTAAAGAAGTGGTCATTTTATGTGTCCACAAGCTAAACCAAATAGTCGTGATGACAGCAGCGGCTAAAAATCCTAGTCCGCCCATTGTAGGCGTACCCGCTTTGGAGTTATGCCATTTCGGACCTTCGTCGCGAATTTCTTGTCCTTGTTTCCTCATTCTAAAATAACCAATTATAAAAGGCATCCCTGCGACAGTAATTGCGAAACTACTGGCAAAAGCGATAAATAGTTGTGCCGGTTGCATTTTTTTCTCTCCAGTCCTAACCTAACGTAATTTTCAATTTCTTTTTCGATACTTCTGCGTAAGGCGCTATATTTTGTTTCGTACAATAGCCGTCCCCTTTAAAGGTTACGTCAATATCTAACAAATTCGCCAATTTTAAGATATCTGCCTTTGACCAGCCTCGAACATCAGGCATTTCTTTCTTACCATCCGTTAACAAGATCAAGTGCTCGTTCGCCATGACTTTTTCACCTGGCTTCGCAGATTGTTTGATTACTTTTTCTCCATCACCAACAACGACTGCCGTCACTCCACGTTTGTTAGCATCAGCCGCAGCTTTGGAAGTTGAGAGATTCCGGTAATCCTCTACCGTAACCTTTGTATTACTTTCTTCATCTGAGGAATCAGAAGTATTATTTTGGAATTCCATTGCACGAGTTAGTAATGGATTCGCGATTTCTCCCAGAATGCCTTCCTTATTTTCTTGAGGCTGTTTAAGCGTCAAGTACAAAATATATTCGGGATCCTCTGAAGGTAGCATCAATGCAATCGAATAGATATAATTTGTGTCACCTGTAAGATAAGTACCACCACTTGCAATTTGCGCAGTACCAGTTTTAGCAGAAATATGATAACCGGGAACCTTATATTGATCGTAAGCAGAACCATAGTTTTCACTCTCAACGGTATCTCTCATATACTCACGTACTTTTTGAGCCGTTTCAGCCGTTATGGGTTCTCCAACAACTTCCGGTTTTGTGATAATTTCTTTTCCTGTATTAGGATTGGAAACTTTCTCTATATAATGAGGTTGCAGCATTTTTCCATCATTTGCTACAGCAGTGAAACCACGCATCATTTGGAAATTTGTTACCCCAATTGCTTGTCCATAAGAACTCATTGCTTGGTCGACGATATTGCTCGTCGGTAATGTTCCTTTTGACTCTCCAGGCAAACCGGAGTAGGTACTTTGACCAAAACCAAAACGTTTTACGTATTCTGGCCAACGATCACCTAATCTTTCTTCCAGCTTAACCATCCCAACGTTACTAGACCAAGAAAGAGCTTGACGCATCGTCAATATTCCTTTTTTACCCAAGTCCCAATCATTGATAGTCGCATCGGCAACTTGAATTTTGCCAGACATATAGCTCTCGTTTTCATTAAACACACCTTCGTTGACTGCGGCCGCCGTCGTGAAGACTTTCATCGTCGAACCTGGTTCATAACTATCTTCTATTAAGAAGTTTCGCCATGCATCAGATTCACCCAAGCCTTCTTTAGTCTCAGGGTTAAATGTCGGACGTTGAGACATCGCGAGTATGTCCCCTGTTTTTGCTTGCATTAATGTCGCAGTCATTTCAGTTGGTTTGGACTCAGAGTTAACTTTGTCTAACAGCGTTTCTAAATAGCTTTGCAGTCCAGCATCTAAAGTCGTATAAATGTCTTCTCCATTTACCGCTTTCTTCTCTTCTGCAACACTACCGGGAATCGGACGTTGATTTTCATCTTTTTGATAAACAACTTTCCCGTTTTTACCTTTTAGAACATCATCATAAGCAGCCTCGACACCCATCATTCCAACGAGTTCTTCTTTCTTATCCGGCTGGGCATAACCAATAAAATGAGAGGCAAAATTACCATTAGGATACATCCGATCCGTATGTTCTGTGAAATACAATCCTTGTACCTTAGCCTTCTTCATTGCATCTTCTATGTTTTGCTTGGTTTCTTCCGAGATGTTTTTCCCTTTGTTACCAAACTCAACTTGGTAATACTTACTAGTTCCATCACTATTTATACCGCTCTTCAACGTTTTTAAAACTGACTTTTCTTTAATTCCTAGATACTTATGTAAGATAGAGGCCAATTCGTCAAAATTTTTCTCTTGTGCGTACAATTTTTCTTTTCCTGAAACATAGCTTTCAGAGAGAATCGCGTAGACAGAATAAGATGTCGCATCTTCAGCGATTACTTCCCCGTTACGATCATATATTGTTCCACGTTTAGCTTTGACGACCTGACCACCGTGATACAATTCTTCCGTCTTAGCCTTCAACGAGGTACCTGCCACATGACCGCCTGCCACAACGTAAATCATACGAACGGCAAACAAAAAGAACAATCCAATACTCGTAGCAAACAAAATAACGCCTACTTTTTTGCGATTGTTCATCGGAGTCAAATTCTTTTTTCGGATTTTTCTTTTTAGCCTTTTAAAGCTCATTTACTTCACTTTCCTTAAATTCGCATCATTGATCGAAAGACCAGCCTTTTCAGCTACTTCTTTCAAACGATCAGAACGAGATAATTCACTCTTTTCTTGTTGCAATTGTGTCGCTGTTTTTTCTTTTGCATCAATATCAGTTTGAATACTAGTAATTTCATTCTGGGTTTTGCTGATTTCATTCCGGTAGTTGACCATCACGATTGATAGACCAACCAGCATCACTAAGAAAGCCAACACAGCAAATTTTTCAACTCGTGTGATTTTCTTTAAACGATCACCAGGAGAAACGAAGACTTTGAAAGAATCTGGCGTTTGGTGAATCTCTTCTTGCTGAGAATCAAATTGGAGCTGTTGATTGTTTTTTAATTCTGCCATAATTCCTATCCTTTCTTCACTTTCTCGGCGATTCGTAATTTCGCACTTCTCGCACGATTATTATCATGTAATTCCTCTTCAGAAGGAATGATTGGTTTTCGATTAACCAATGTTAACACTGGCTGAAATTCTTCAGGAACCACAGGTAAGCCTGGAGGCATGTCCTTCGGTGTACTGAATTCTTTAAACATCGTTTTTACAATACGATCTTCTAATGAATGAAAGGTAATTACACTAACCCTTCCTTCAATTGTTAATAGATCAATCGCCTGCTCAAGAGAACTTTCGATTGCACCTAATTCATCATTTACAGCAATACGAATGGCTTGGAAAACGCGTTTAGCAGGATGTCCGCCTTTTCGTCTTGCAGGAGCTGGAATAGCCTCCTTGATTACGTCCACTAATTCACCCGTTGTTTCTATAGGTTTTTCCTCGCGTCTGCGCTCGATCAATCGAGCGATTTGCTTGGAGAATTTTTCTTCGCCGTAACGAAAGAAAATTTTTATTAACTCGTGATAAGAATACTCATTTACAACTTGATAAGCACTTAATGGTGCATCTTGATCCATTCGCATGTCCAATGGTGCATCTTGGTGGTAGCTAAACCCACGCTCTGCTTCATCAAGTTGCGGTGATGAAACACCAAGATCATACAGAATTCCGTCAACTTCTGTTACCCCTAAACTATTCAGTTCAGTAGTAAGCTCTCTAAAGTTAGCTTTAACAAAGGTCACCTGATTTTCTGAGACATATTTAGCTAAGCGAATCTTCGCATTATCGATTGCATTCTGATCTTGATCAAAAGCATAAAGATGTCCATTTGCGTTTAACTGACTCAGTAAATACTCACTATGTCCAGCCCCGCCTAATGTACAATCAACATAAATACCGTTTGGTTTGATTGCTAGACCATCAACTGTCTCATGAAGCAAAACGGTTGTATGTTGAAAGTCTGTCATTGATAATCCTCTTCTCTAAAATCCAAAATCGACCATTGTTTCTGCAATGTCATCAAAACTAGCTTCTGTTTCTTTCGTAAATTCATTCCAACGTGATTGATCCCATATTTCTATTCGATTGGCTACGCCAATGATCACACATTCCTTTTCAAGCGAGGCATGACTGCGCAAAGACACAGGAATATTAATTCGTCCTTGCTTATCTATTTCACACTCAGTAGCAGCGGAGTAAAAGAAACGTACGAATGCACGCGCATCTTTCTTAGAAAGCGGCATTTCATTCAATTTTGTTTCTAGTTCGTTCCATTCGGTTAAAGGGTATCCAAACAAACACCCGTCCATTCCACGGGTAACAACAAATTTCTCGCCTAATTGTTCACGTAATTTTGATGGAACGATCAATCGACCTTTTGCATCAATATTATGTTGAAATTCTCCCATGAACATCTAGACTCCACCCCTTTTTACCACCGCATGAGTTTAGTCTACCACAATCCCCCACAATCTACCACATTTTGTAAAAAACAAAAATAACACTTTTTTGACCTTCACTAACCATACTGTTTTATCAAGCTATATCCGAATAATACAGAGTTTTTTTAGAGTTTTTTTCAATTATAAGGCATTAATAACACTAGTGATAATCAAAATAAAATAGACTAAAACTGATAGTAAAAATGTTAAACGCCAAAACATTTTGAAAAAACGACCATACATGATTTCACGATAGCGATACGCTTGAAAAACCACGACACTAATGCCCAATAATAGAATAGTTAGTAAAAAATATGGTAAAATTGAAAACGAACTGATACTTTTCGATATTTCGTGCATTCCAACAATTAAAAATGGCACTGTAATATCCGGTGTTTTCAAATTGAAACGTTGTTTTAATTTAAAAGTTGTTACGATATAATCAGACGCTAAAAAGACGATAATCGGAAAAATGTACCATAACAACAATACTGGTGAAAATGATGCCAACAAACACAGTCCTTCCTCTTCAAACTACTACCTTCACTATACTGCATTATCGTTACATTCGTGTTTCAATTCATTTAAAATATAAAGGATTTAGCAAGTTTTAACAATTGAATTCGCAATATTGGTGCGAAAAGATTTCTTAGTATTTTTTAAAAGTTTTTTTCAGTTATTTGCGGAGTTCTAATAAATGGAGTATGATGAATTTGAAATTTCTTTGAGGATGGTGACATCATGAATAACAAAAAATCCACTAGTACATTTTCTAAAGTTACAAAGATTGTTATTTGGACCATGTTAATTTTAACAATCGGTTCTTTAGTCTTGAGTAGTTTACTGAGTATTATGTAAGCAAATAGCCGGAGCAAATGCTCCGGCTATTTTTTTGCCAATTGCAATAATTCTCTTGCATGCTTGACAGTCAAGTCTGTAATTTCGGTTCCTGCTAACATGCGAGCGATTTCTTCTATCCGTTCCGTCTCCGATAATTCTTCCACCCTAGTCAACGTACGTCCATCAATTACTTCCTTACTGATGAACAATTGCTGATCAGCTTTGGCCGCTACTTGCGGAAGATGGGTGATACAAAGTGCCTGTGAATTTTGGCCTATTTGAAAAATTTTATCGGCAATCGCCTGAGCAACACGTCCACTTACACCAGTATCTACTTCATCAAACACAATGCTGGTCAACCCTTGTGTTTTTGAGAAAATCGTCTTCAACGCCAACATAACTCGTGAAATTTCTCCACCAGAGGCGACTTTGACTAACGGCTTTAACGGTTCGCCAGGATTCGTTGTGATGTAAAACTCTACCTCGTCAATTCCTTCCGATGTAAAATTATCCTCGTCGAACTTCACTTCAAAACGAGCGTTTTCCATATACAAGTCTTTCAATTCGTGTTGGATCGCAGTTTCCAATTTTTGAGCCATCTTTTTACGTGCTAGCTGCAGCTTTTCTGCCAAGCCCTGCAATTTTCTTTCCCTATCGATTAGTTCTTTTTCAAGCTTTTCCAACTTATCACCCGAAAAATCCGAGGTCAAAAGTTCTTGACTAATCTGATCATAGTAGCTCAATATGATCTCTATAGAATCGCCATATTTTCGTTTCAATTGATGAATCAATTCCAAACGCTCGTTCACTAAGTCGAGTCGCTCTTCATCTAACTCCAACAAATCTAACTGACGTCCAATCTCACTTACAGCATCTTGTAATAGATAGTAAGCACTGTGTACATTGTCAGAAATATTTTCATAATCTTTATCTAATGAAGCAATCGTTTGGAGCTCTTGACTGGCAGAACCAATCATATCTAAAGAACTAGTTTCTTCACTAGCCATTGCTTGGTAGCTGTATGAAAGACTATCAACAATTTTTTGATAGTTCATAAGTTTTCCACGTTCTTCTAGTAATCGCTCTTCCTCGCCAAGAGAAAGTTCTGCATTACCTATCTCCTCTTGTTGAAAGGTCAGCATATCAATCCGCTGCACAAAAGATTGTTCATTTCGTTTGAATTTTTTTATCTGATTTGCCAAGGTTGTGTAATTTTGGTAAGCCACTTGATAAGCCATTTTAGTCTTTTGAAAAGCTGCATCACCAAAACCGTCTAATAAACGTAAATGAGAATCTGGATGCATCAATTCTTGATGGTCATTTTGCCCTTGAATATCGACCAAAAATTGTCCGATTCTACGCAAATTAGCCAACGTGACGATTCTTCCATTTACACGAGAGACGCTTTTTCCTGAGACATTTAGATCTCGTTGAACAATCAACCCCGCTTCATCGACCTCAATTCCAAGTTCTTCCATCAATACCTGAAACTCTTTTTGGGTTGGCAAATCAAATAGACCTTCTACCAAACATTTTTCACTGCCCTGACGAATATACTCAATCGAAGAACGAGCACCTGCCAACAAACTGACCGCATCAATAATAATCGATTTCCCAGCACCCGTTTCGCCGGTTAAAGCCGTCATTCCATCAGTGAAACCTAAATGTAACGAAGAAATGATCGCAAAATTTTTGATTGTCAATTCTTGCAACATTTTGTATTCTCCTTATTCCTATTAGTTGTAACTATTTTTTTCTACAAACAACTATTTCTAAATTACAGCAAATGCAGCAAAAAAATAAAAAGCTGAATAAACATCTTACTTCTTCTGATACATACTATTAATTATTTTGACTTTTTTCAGCAATTTCCTGTTGAATGTTTCTAGCGTCCTCATCCGTTCGTGCAATCATCAAAACGCCGTCATCATCATTCAAAGTTGTAAATAGGCCTTTTGCAAATTGCTTTTCCAATAAATTGGCACAAGCTGAGGCATTGCCGGGCAGTGTTTTCACATTAATGAATTTCTCCATTTGATCTACTGAAATCACGGCCTCTTTCAAAAGATCAGCTAATTTCCCGTCCACGTCTTCTTGATCTTTACGAGGTATACTATAGCGATAGCCGCCATTTTGCGCTGGAACTTTTATCAACTTCATTTCTTTGATATCCCGTGAAATCGTAGCCTGCGTTACTGTTATCCCTTGTTGTCCTAGAATCGCCACAAAATCTTCTTGCTTCTTCACATCATACTCATTGAGTAGTTGCGTTATAATACGGTGTCGTTCTTGTTTCCGCATTCCTTCTCCTCCATTTATTTATCTAATTGCTGATGAGCTTCTGATACAACATTTGCCAGATCAATTTTTGGATTTAAAGTACCTTCTTTAGACGCTTTTTTCAGGTGAGCTAAGAACTCAATATTCCCTTCCCCACCGGTGATCGGAGAAAACGTTATTTCTTGTACATCAAACCCGTGTGTTGTAGCAAAGTTCGTAATTTCTTCTAGTACCATCAAATGTGTCTTCGGATCTTTGATAATTCCTTTCTTTCCAACGTATTCTTTTCCTGCTTCGAATTGCGGTTTGATTAACGCAACTACATCACCGTCTTTAGTCAATATTTCATGTAACGGCGGCAAAATTAATTTTAACGAGATAAAAGAAACATCAATTGTTGCGAAATCCGGCTGCCCTTGTTGAAAGTCTTCTAACTTGGAATAGCGAAAATTCGTTCGCTCCATCACTACAACTCTCTCATCTTGCCGAAGTTTCCATGCCAATTGATTGTGGCCAACATCTAGTGCATAGCTTAAAGTTGCACCATTTTGCAATGCTACATCAGTAAATCCACCAGTAGAAGAACCAATATCTAATAAAATTTTCCGATCAATGTCTACATCAAAATCCTTGAGAGCCTTTTCCAATTTCAGCCCTCCACGAGAAACATACGCTAAGCTTTGACCTTTGACTTGAAGTTTAGTCTCAATCGAAATCTTTTCACCAGGTTTATCTAGACGTTCATTTTTTTGATCATACACTAATCCAGCCATTACACCGCGTTTTGCTTTTTCTCTAGTTTCAAATAGCCCTTGATTAAATGCTAATACATCGACACGTTCTTTTTTCATGTTGTTTCTCCTAATTCATTTTAAGGTATTCATTCTTTAAAGGATCTTCAGATATCATGCATGTCACCATACCAAATCTTTTCGTGCAAACCACTGAATTAATTATTTCCTGCATAGATAGACTTGCATTCACTCAAAGAATCATTCTTTTAAAGTAAAAAGTGCCAATAATTCTTCAAAAACTTTGGGTTGAAAGTCTGTGGTTTTGGCTAATTGTTGGACTACTGCTTTAGCTTGTCTCAATTCGTCAGTTAGTGCTTGTTTGGCACCATCAAGACCTAACAATCCAGGATAAGTGCTCTTATCTAATTTTTCATCCTGTCCAACCTGTTTCCCCAGCTCTTCCGCATTACCAACAACATCTAAAAGATCATCCCGAATTTGAAAAGCTAATCCGATGTGTCCGCCGAGTTTCTCAAGAAGTTGGATCACATATTCTGTTTGGTTAGCCAAAATTCCACCAGCAACGAAAGCATAGGTTAAAAGTGCCCCAGTCTTTTCGCGATGTATTAATTTCAAGTCGTTTAATGGTACATGCCGCTTCTCAGCAGCCATGTCACCTGCTTGCCCGGCAACCATTCCGCCAATCCCTGAAGACTTAGCCAAGAGTTGGATCAATAATACATTTTCAGATGGGCTTAGTGTCGTTTCACTGATTAGTTGAAAGGCACCTGTTAAAAGGCCATCCCCAGCTAAAATGGCTAAAGCATCACCGAAAACCTTATGATTAGTAGGCTTGCCGCGACGTAGATCATCATTATCCATTGCTGGCAAATCATCGTGGATCAACGAATATGTATGGATCATCTCCAATGCACCTGCTATCTGACGAACAGGTACCGATAATTCTTTTTGAAATGCCTTGACGGTTGCTAAAACGATTAGTGGGCGAATTCGTTTTCCGCCTGCCTCAATTGAATAAAGCATACTTTCTTTCAACTCTTCATGTGTGGTATACGTGTTGATGAAATCGACAATTTCTTTTTCAACTCGAGGTAACTCCTCAGCGGAAAGCTCCTTCAGCATTTAGGCTTCCTCCTCACCTGTGAATGGTACTTCTTCATCTTCACTCATCATTTTGGTCAAGGTCTTTTCAGCTTTAGTTAAAGTATCTTGACATTGCTTACTCAAAACCATTCCTTTTTGGAAAGCTTCCAAAGCCTCTTCTAAAGGGACATCGCCGCGTTCAAGCTGTGTCACAATAGTTTCTAATTGTGCAATTGATTCTTCAAAGGTTGTATTTTCCATTATTCTTCTCCTTCTTCGATTTCTAAAATTGATGCCTTAACGGTGCCGTCAACAAAATGAACGGCTATTTCTTTTTCCTTTAAGTCTTTCACTGAACGGATTACGTGATCCTTTTGGGTCGTATAAGTAAACCCTCGTCCCATCGTTTTCAGCGGACTTAATAAATCGAGAGACGTGATAGCTTGTTGCACTCGCCGCTGTTGATTTTCTAAATATCCTTGCATCTGCTGCTGTAGTCGTTCTTGCAAATAAGTCATTTGCTGTTCGGTTTGTTTTACACGATTTATGGGATTTGATTGTCCTAAACGATTTCTATATTGCATCAATTCTCGTTCTCGTTGATTAACTAAAACAGTCATGTTTTGTTGCAGTTGCTGCGTCAACCGATCTAGTTGAACACTTTGTGCTTCATATAATCGATTTGGCTGTCTAAAAATATATGATTGCTGTAGTCGTTCAAAACGTTCCTTTTTTCTTTGCAGCTGGTGTAAAAAGGCCTGCTCTAACCGTGCTTGTTTTTCTTTGATTCGCAAAATTTCTTCGGATAAAACTGGTACTGCTAATTCTGCTGCAGCTGTTGGAGTCGCTGCTCGTACGTCTGCAACTAAATCCGCGATCGTCGTATCCGTTTCATGACCAACGGATGAGATGATTGGAATTGAAGAAGCCGCAATCGCTCGTGCAACAACTTCTTCATTAAAAGGCCATAAATCCTCAATCGATCCGCCCCCGCGGCCAATGATCATCGTATCAAAATCCAACGATTCAGCCTTTTTTATATTTTTGACGATATCAGCGGCAGCTTTTTCTCCCTGCACTAGCGTTGGAAACAAAACTAACTGCGCGATAGGATATCGACGCTTCACCGTTGTAATGATATCCCGAATAACTGCACCGCTAGGACTGGTAATCACTGCAATTCGCTTTGGATAATGCGGTAAAGGTTTCTTTGGCTGTGAAAACAGCCCTTCCTTATCTAACTTCTCACGTAATTCAGCTAGGGCTTGATACAACGCTCCCACACCATCAGGCTCCATGTGATCAATATAAATTTGATACATTCCGCTAGCTTCATATAAAGCTACACGTCCTACAACCAAAACCTTCATGCCTTCTTTAGGAGTAAATTTCAGTTTTTGAAAAGCCCCTTTAAACATAATAGCGTTGATTTTTGAACGCTCATCTTTCAGGCTGAAGTATTGATGATTGTTTGGTCGCATACGGAAATTGGAAATTTCCCCAGTCAAATAGATCCGTTCTAGATAGGGGTCAACATCGAATTTACGTTTAATGTATTTGTTCAGAGCACTTACAGTCAGATACTCTTGTGTCATGTAAACACCTCTTTATTCTTCGTGATTCAATACTTGGCGTTCGCAGCATTCAACTGTTTGCTGCATCAACATTGTAATAGTCATAGGACCAACTCCGCCCGGAACAGGTGTAATATGGCTGGCAATTGGCTCGACTTCATCGAACTTCACGTCGCCAATCAGTTTGCCGTCCTCGTTACGATTCATACCGACATCAATTACCACTGCTCCAGGTTTGATAAATTCCTTCGTAACAAAATGGCCTTTACCAATGGCGACAACTAAAATATCCGCTTTACTAGCAACTTTAGCCAAATCTTCAGTTTTCGAATGAGTCAATGTTACTGTGGCATCCGCCCCTAAAAGTAAAATGGCCATTGGTTTACCAACGATGTTACTACGACCAATCACAACCGCCTGTTTTCCAGCTAAAGGGATTTCGTATTCTTCAAACATTTTCATAATGCCATACGGTGTACAAGGGATTGTGTGAGGCATACCCGCAAATAAACGTCCCATATTCATTGGATGGAAACCGTCAACATCTTTTAAAGGATTGATTGCAAGCAGCACCTTTTCTTCATCAATATGTTCTGGTAACGGTAATTGCACTAATATCCCGTGAAACTCATCCGATTTGTTAAAATACTCGATTTCTTTGATCAATTCGTCTTCGGTGATCGTAGTAGCGTATCGTTTTATTTCCGAATGTATCCCGATTTTTTTTGCAGCCCGTTCCTTATTTCTAACATATATTTGACTAGCGGGGTTCTCACCTACTAATAACACGACTAATCCTGGATGGATTCCTTTCGCCGCTAATGTTTCGACTTTTGCTGCGGTCTCTTGCTGAAGCTTTTCTGCTAATTCTTTACCATTAATAAGTTGTGCCACGTTCATTCCCCGCTTCTTTCTCTGTATAGTTTAAATAAAGCTGGGAAAAATAGCTTAATTAGCTATTTGCCCCAGCTTCATCGATCTCTTTCATTACATTAGACAAGATTCCATTGACAAACTTTCTTGATTGATCATCACTGAAAGTTTTGGCTAATTCGATTGCTTCATTTAAAACAACTCGATTGGGTACTTGAGTATTGTATAACATCTCATAAATCCCTAGTCGCAAGATAATCAAATCCATTTTTGCAATTCGTTGAATCGACCAGTTAGAACGCAGATGTTTTTTGATAATTTCATCTAGCTCCGCTTGGTGTTCTACAACTCCGCCAACTAATTCATCCAGATAGACTGGAACGAAATCTTCTTCATCTTCGCTGACAAAGTCTTGTTGATCAATGCTTAGTGCATGATTGATGGCGTCTTTTTTTGTTAATTCTTGATTGAAATCCAATGGAAATAATGCCTGCAAGGCCTTTTCCCGAATCTCATGACGTGATAATTCTTTACTCATTATTTTCCTCTTCATCATTGAATAATTCTTCTAGGGTCGGTTGTTCCAGTTTTTCAGCAACAACACCCACAACATGAATGTTCACTTCGCTTAATGCGACATCTGTCATGAACAAAACTTGCTGTTTTACTCGTTCTTGCATTGCCATTGCTACTTTTGGTACAGAAGTGCCATAATCAAAATAAGAATAAATATCGACTTTTAAGCCATCTTCATCATTTTTGAGATATACACCTTTTCCGTGAGCCGACTTACCTAGTAATTCAGTTACGTTGCTTGCTAAAGAACCCCGCATACCATAGACACCGTCGACTTTTGAAGCCGCGATTCCGATAATTACTTCAATCACTTCTGGTGCAATGATAATCTCACCAAGTTCAGGGCTCTCGCCTAAAACTAAATTTTTTTCATCTGCCATTTTACTCTCTCCTTATTCCTCCAAATGTAACTATTTTTTCTTACAGAAAAAATAAGTCTGATGTTCGTGTCATAGACCATCCAACAAAACACTAAAAACTCTATTATACAATAGAAGTTTGATTGATTTTGAACCATACCTTTTTTAAGCAAGTTGGAATGGTCTTCTTATGCTCGAGAAACGTAGCTGCCGTCTTGTGTGTTTACGATCAGCTTGTCCCCTTGATTCACGAAAAATGGTACATTAACGGTCAAACCAGTCTCCATTACAGCAGGTTTCGAGCCGCCAGACGACGTATCACCTTTGATATTTGGTTCTGTTTCGGCAACTTCTAAAGTTACAGTATTAGGCAAATCTACACCTAAAACTTCGTTGCCATACATGATGACAGTCAATTCAGTATTTTCTAATACATAAAACATCTCTTCAGCAACTTGCTGCTTCGGCAATTCGATTTGTTCATAATTTTGCATATCCATGAAAACATAATTGTCTCCATCATCATAAAGATATTGCATTTTTTTATTATCAATCTGCGCTTTCGCTACTTTTTCACCGGCGCGAAAAGTCTTTTCTTGAACCGCACCAGTACGTAGATTTTTAAGTTTTGAACGAACGAAGGCCGCACCTTTACCCGGCTTCACATGCTGAAAATCGACAACGCGCCAAATGCCGCCATCCACCTCAATAGTCAAGCCAGTTTTAAAGTCATTTACTGAAATCATGATACTTCCTCCTAATTCAATCTCTACAGATTTGGTTCTAGTTTATCATTTCTTGTTTACTTACGCTACCACTACTCTATTACGCCTATAAAATGATGAGCTCTTTTGGCGACTGAGTTAAAATTCGATTGCCATCTGCTAAAATCACAAGATCATCTTCAATTCGAACACCGCCAAGTCCGGCTATATAAATGCCGGGTTCATCCGTAATGACATTGCCGACATTTAAAGTATCTTCGTTGGAACGGCTAATGTTGGGACCCTCATGGATTTCCATTCCAATACCATGACCGGTAGAATGCCCAAATGCATCACCATAGCCTGCTTCGGTGATAAAATCACGAGCTACTGAATCCAAATAGGATCCTGTCACCCCAGCTTGTGCCACTTCGATCACTTTTTGTTGTGCACTTAAGACAATCTGATAAATATCCTTTAATTCTTGACCCGGATCACCAATCGCAAAAGTTCTTGTAATATCTGAGACATATCCTTGATAAATGCAGCCGAAGTCAAGTGTGATCAAATCTCCCTGCTCGATCCTTTTCTCACTAGCAACACCATGAGGCAAAGCTGACCGTACACCACTGGCAACGATTGTATCAAATGAGGTTCCCGTCGCACCAAGTGAACGCATGAAAAAATCCAATTGATTCGCTACCTCAATTTCAGTCATTCCTGGACGAACCATCTTTAAGACATGTTCGAATCCTTCATCTGCAATTGCACAAGCTTTCTCAATAATCGCGATTTCCGCATCATCTTTTTGTTCCCGCAGCTTTTCGATAAGTCCGCTGGCTGGAGCCAACTCTGCATCAATTACTTCTTCAAAAACAGAATATTCCGCGTAAGTCATAAAGGCATCTTCAAAACCGAGTACGTTTATGCCCTCACTTTCCATCAACTTGATGATCTCACCCACGATATCTCCTTGATGCTGTAAGATCGTCATTCCTTGGACTTGTTCGCTAGCTTGTTCTGTATAACGGAAATCAGTAATGAAGAACGCTTTGTCTAATGTAATGAATGCCACACCAGCTGTTCCTGTAAAATTAGTCAAATAACGAAGATTAGCTGGACTTGTTACTAAGTATGCATCAATTACTTCTTTTTCCATTAATGCACGCAATTTTTCAATTCGTTTTCTCATTCTTATCACCCATCTTACATTATAACAAAGAGTTTCAAAAATCAGAACGAACATGACTATAAAATATGAAGTACTCGATATCTTTCTCTGTTATGAAATTACACAAAAAAAACAGAAGTCGAACATTCAACTTCTGTTTCATCTGATTCATCGCCGGCCTGTAAAAAACGAAACAACCGCTACTACAACTACCGCGCCTAAAATTGATGGTACTATCGCCATACCTGCGAGCTGTGGTCCCCAATAGCCAAAAATTGCCTGACCAATATAAGAGCCTGCTAAACCAGCGATAATATTGAATAAACAACCCATTTGCTTGCCACGTCCAGAAATTCCACCGCCAATCGCACCAATGATTGCGCCAACAATTAATGTCCAAATCATAATTATTCCTCCTAAGTCGTATAAACGAATTTATTTTTTTACCCACAAAAATGAACCTGATACCTACTGTATATGTCGCGGAACATCTTGTGGAAGTGTTGATAATTTTGTTGCTACGTAATGGAATTGTCGACAAAGCCAAATTACAAAACTGATCTTTAATAATTCATTTTGATGAACCTCCAGCAAAGTCATTTCATCTCTATTGACAAATGGATTATCGTTATTGTCAAGTACTCAAAAGCAGTTTCTAAAGAAAGTTTCGCAGTTGTGAAACTCCCAAAAACATTGGTATAACGGCATTTGTATCATTGTAAGCGGCTAAACTAATTGATAAAACCGCTTTTTTTGTATCCCCTGTGAATAACTTTTCTTTAGGTCAAATCGGATCTTAGTTTTACGCTGTTTTTCTCCCAATCCACTGTCCCTAGCCTGTATGGGAAATTACCTATCAATGAAAAACTTCCAATTTCTGGTACATTGATTTTATTCATTCTTGCGCTTCCTTTGGCCAAATACCCTGTACCCATCTTTAACATATCTTTCAGATTGAGGTTGCTTCCAGAATATTCTTTGACGGTCCCATAATTATTAGTAATCGATGACAAGCGCGGTCTAACTGTCTTGCGCTTCATCAAACGAATGATATCTTCTTGACGCTCAAACACATCAATTCGACCATCTTGATCAATCTGATAACTGATGTAGGCATCGATCTCAGCCAGTGTCATCCGATGTTCGCCCTTTGTAAACTTTTGACCAGATTTCAAAGCGACAAAGTCTTTATAAACAGTTATCGGCATTTTTCCATCTTCTTCAAGCCCCGCTTCTTTCACGCCGAGCAAACTATCTTCTTTTCTTAAGATTAAATATTTTTTTACTTCTATAGAAAAAGCCATTGAAAAATAGGTTAAGAATTTCTCGATTGGGACTTGGCTGTACAATTCGCCGAGTGTCAATTTTTGAATTTTTATCTCTGGTGAAACCCGCAGCAAACTGTTTACGCCACTAGTCAAATCATAAACAAAAAAACTAGAAAACTCTTGATCTTCAAAGACAAACAAAACTTTCATGTCGATCTTCCTCTCTGAATTAAGTTTATAAAAGATCGTAGAAAAAAACATCCGCCGTAAGTCTGAGGTTTAAAAAATCTTAATTGTCAAATTAAGTTAGACAAATCATCAATACTTACGTAACTCAAAAATACTTCCAAAGGTGTTCGATAATCCAGTGATTTTCTAGGAATATTATTTCGTTTAGATGTGACAGATTGAATAAAAGATTCATCTACTGAATTGAAATCCATAGATTTCAATAAACCATCTCTACGTAACAATCCGTTAGAATTCTCGTTTAGGCCTCTTTGAGACGGCGTTCCTGGATCAGCGAAATAAATGGCAATATCATTGGCATTACTGATTTGTTTCCAATTTGAAAATTCCTTTCCACAATCAAAAGTGATGGATTTGAATAGATTTTTCGGTACAGATTCAAACCAATGATTTAATTTTTTTTCAATATCAATCGCTTGTCTACCACACGGTTTCAATGTGATGATAACTTTTGATAATCGTTCAACTAAGGTAATTACAGCACTTTTATGTTTCAGACCTACGATAGTGTCACCTTCAAGGTGACCAAACTCATTTGAGAATTGGCTATAATCTTTTTCACGTTCATGAATAGAGCGGCGGAAAGCTTGTTTTCCACGCCTTTCTTGATGTCCATTCGGTTTACGCTTGCCTTTCATCGGTAAGTCAGAAGGATTAAATAGCCCCTTTTTGAACATACGATAAATGGTACGAGCAGAACAACGAATAGGAAACGCTGCACGACCAACAATCACATCGGGTGTCCATCCTTGAACAACCTTTCTTTGAATATATTCTGATTGTTCCTCGGGTAAAACAAGCGGGCGTCTACCACAGTTTGATTTGTTTTTCTTATACTGTTGATAGTATTCTAAGGCTGATTTTCCTTGCTTGAAGAATAGGTATACTTTATGGATCGTTTGTCTTGAACGATTCAAGCAATGCGCAGTTTTCGCAACAGATTGATTTATTTTGAAATAAGACTCTATCATTACAAGTTCATCCGTTGTAAGATGGGTATAGGTCATTTGTACTCACTCCTTATAATTCTTTGGTCAGAACTATTTTGAGTGTAGCACAAATGGCTTTTTTAGTTGTCTAGCTTAATTTTACAATCGGCGAAACAAAAAACTTTCGATAAGCTGCTATCGAAAGTTTCTTGTTTTAGTCTACATATTGTGTGTCATTGATTTTATCGACTGAATATTTATTGTCCTTATACCTAAGGGTCGTAACACTGCAATTATCGATGGCTTCCCCTTGATATTCGCCAGGAATCAGCATTTCTAATAAAGTAGGTATCATACTGCCAGAAGAAACAATTAAAACAGTTTTAGCATTTTTCTTTTTGGCATCAGAAACAACTTTATTCATCGCTGCCTGCCCTCTTTTAGTGATGTCGTTATAAGTCTCCGCGACTTTTAATGAGTCGCTTTCAGCAATAGCATCTGCCACGCCTTCATCGCCTAATTTGTTCACCAGCTTGTCGTAATCTGTCCAATCCTCATCGAACTTCAGATCATTTGCCTCAAAAATAGGTGTCCACATCTCAGCGTTCGTTTTCCCCTCAAATCCACCGTAGTTCCATTCCTTGAATCCATCATGTTCAGAGATTTTTGGAGTTTTATTTTTATTCTGAGCAAGAATCAATTTGGCCGTATTCCGTTGACGACCTAGATCACTCGAATAAGCTAAGTCAAATGAAATCTTCTTCAGTCCATTACCAACTTGTTTCGCTTGCTCGATTCCTTTGTCTGTTAAAGGGGAGTCCGCAAAACCTTGAACTTGTCCAGTCGTATTGAAGAATGTTTTTCCGTGACGAACAAGATAAATGGTTACCTCATTCTTTTTATCAGAAGTTTTTTCTTTCGCCTGAGCGGAAATACCGCCAGTCAATCCGATCCCTAAAAATACTACAAACAACAATCCCAAAACTTTTTTCATTTCTATAGATCCTCCCCATTACTTTTGATAATCTTCTGATACCAATCAAAGGAATCTTTTTTGGATCGTTCCAAACTTCCTTTTCCTTCATTATCCAAATCCACATAGATGAAGCCATAACGTTTGCTCATCTCACCTGTGCTGGCACTAACTAAATCGATTGGTCCCCAACTTAGATATCCGATACATTCGACAAAGTCTTCTTCCACTGCTTGTTTGACCGCTTTGATGTGTTTTTGCAGATAATCGATTCGATAATCGTCATGGACTGTCCCGTCTTCGATTTGGTCGACTGCTCCTAAGCCGTTCTCAGTAATGATGATCGGTAATTCGTATTTTCGATACAAGTAATTCATCACATAACGAATGCCTGTAGGATCAATTCCCCAGCCCCATTTCGACTGTTCTAAATATGGATTTTGAATGCCGCCAAAAAGGGAGGTTTCTCCTTCTACGGGAGTATTCGGTTCAGAAATACTGGACATATAATAATTTAAGCCAATAAAATCAATCGATCCTTTGGCAAAATCTTCTGCATCACTGGATTGATTTTCTAGATCGATATTCAATGCTTGATATTGTTTCATCTTGTATTTGGGAAATTTTCCATTACACATGGCATCGACTTGGTAATAATCTCGGTCATTATCTAGGAAACTTTTTAACACATTGTCAGGCTGGCAATCATAAGAATAGATTGGATTCAGGCCAAAGACACAGCCAATTTTATTCTCTGGATTGATCTCACGTGCTAAACGAACGGCCTTCACACCAGCCAAAGTCATATTGTAGCCAATACGTGCTAAATCAACTGCTGGATTCTTCATCTCGCTATATTTTAAACCAGCAATCAAGTAGGTAAAAATATCAGATTGTTCGGTTTGCGGGTCAAGATGATTCATCTCATTAAACGTCACCCAATACTTGACCTTGCCATCATAGGCGTTAAGAACGGTCTCACAATAATGGAGATAAAAATCAATCACTCGACGATTTTTCCAAGAACCATATTCGCGTACTAAATGGATCGGCAGCTCAAAATGATACAGCGTCACGATTGGTTCAATATCATTTGCTAGTAGCTCATCAATCACATTTCCATAAAAATCAATTCCTGCTTGATTAGGCTCTTGCTCATCACCTTTAGGAAAGATTCGCGACCAATCGATTGAGATGCGTAATGCTGTAAAACCCATTTCTTTGAAGAGTCGAATATCCTCTTTATATTGATGGTAAAAATCAATTCCTAAATGGGAAGGATAGTCTAGCTTAGGATCGATTGTCTCAGTAATCGTGCGAGGTTCTTTATTTGAACCCTTTGTGACAAAATCCATAATCGCTGGCCCTTTACCATCTTCTTGCCAAGCTCCTTCACACTGATGTGCGGCGATACTGCCGCCCCAGAAAAAATCTTTTGTAAGTGTCATTTGTTTCTCCCTTCTATAGAATGACTGTCAGCAATTCGTCTGCTTGGCCATTACTAGCTGAAATAACATCAAGGTAATCATTGGAATTCGTTACAACCACGATGATCACTGGATCAAATCCCGCTTCTTCCACTTTGTCCGCTTGATATTTCGCCAGAATATCGCCCTTTTTCACTTCTTGTCCTTGTTCTACAAAGCCTTCAAAATACTTTCCTTCTAAATTTACTGTATCAACGCCAATATGAATCAGTAGTTCCACACCATTTTTAGTCTTGATGCCATAAGCATGTTTGGTTGGAAAAGCAACTGTTACTGTTCCTTCAACTGGTGAAATGATTGTCTCTTCAGCCTGAACTGGTAAGATACCGACACCTTTGCCTAATGCACCAGAGGCAAAGGCCTTATCGCTGACTTCACTCAATGGAATCGCTGTTCCTTCCGCAATTTTACCGATGCAGACTTGTTTCAATCCTTGGTTGCTTTCTAATGCTTCGACTAATTCTTTTTCCTCTAATTCTTCTTCAGACTCTTCTTTTGGAATACCGACACCATATGCAACCGCGGCCGCTCCAACGAAACCAACGATGACACTGATTACCATCCAAATAAAATTACTCGTTCCGCCAGCCAAGTAAGTTGGTAAAGCTGCCAGTCCCCAAACAAATCCCATCGTTTTAACACCGGCCAACCCAGCGATTAATCCACCAAGTCCCCCGCCAATAATAACGGCCAAAAACGGACGACGATATTTAACAAAGACCCCGAATACTGCCGGTTCAGTGATACCCATCAAGGCACTAAAACTAACCGTACCGAACATTTGACGTTGGTGTCCTTTCTTTGCACGTAGGAAATAACCAAACATAGCGCCACAAACTGCAATATCGGAAATCGTTGCCGCATGGTTAATGATTGGGTCATAGCCTAATGTTCCTAGGAAGTTCAACACGATTGGATAAGTAAAATTGGCTGCGCCTAGAACAATCAAGAATGGTTGGAAAGCCGCGTAAAGCATTACAACGATCCAGTTTCCGATTGTATTCATCAATACATTGAAGAACGCGTTCACACCGTCACCGATCAAAGTTCCAATTGGACCGAAAACGACTAAAATAACTGGGAAGGTTAACACCAACGATAGCGCCGGTACTAAGAAATATTGTAATCCGCTTGGAATGATTTTTTTCAGATACTTTGTCACGATACTCAAGAACCAAACACCTAGCAAAATTGGAATGAAGGTATTAGCATAACCAATCGTTGGAAGGTTATAACCAAACAATTCCAACCCTTTTGCTCCATCGATATTAGTGGAAAGTAATCCCACCGCCAAAGCCATTGCCACATATTCGTTGAGTTTCATCCGTTTTGCCGCAGATGCCGCAATAAAAACTGGTAAGAAATGGAACACTCCACCACGTAATGTATCAAAAATCATATAAGTCGAACTGTCTTTCGAAACCAAGCCTGTTAATGAAATAATCGCCATGATCCCGGCGATCATTCCTGCTGCCAGCAAGACTTCAATAATCGAAGTCATCGTTTCTGAGATCATAACCAAGATCGATGAAGCAATTCCCTTGATTCCCTTTGCCCGTGGTTTTTCAATCTCTTCACCATCTGGTTTCAAACCAAGCATCGCCATAAATTCATTGTAGACATCCGTAACATGTGTTCCGACAATGATTTGATACGCCACTTCATTCGAAACAACGTCAATCACGCCGTCTAAATTCTTAATTTCTTCGGTTTTCGCTAAATCACGATCCTTTAGGGTCAGACGTAAGCGAGTCACACAATGCGCGACCGCTTTGATATTATCTTTACCGCCGACTAATTCAATCAGCTGTTTATTTAATTTTTCATAACTCATTTTTTGTCCTCCATTCTTTCTGTGACACGATTAATATGAAGCATCAGATAGGTTTCCTCATTAACTGAGATTTCTAAGTTAAACTGCGTTTGCACATAGATTTTCATTTTTTGAACTGCTTTAAATGAATCTGGATATAATTGACAGACTTGCTTATACAGTTCTAAGGTTTCTGAACCATCATTGAATATCTCGCCATCAATAATTCGCTGAACAAAATATTGTAAATGTGTCGTGAAGCGCATGTAATTCGTCGATTCTTCGTCCAAGGTTACATTGAAATGATGCTCTACGATTGAGACTAAATCCCCCAGTGTGCGCATCTCCAGTACATGATCCTTCTTGCTGTCGCGGCTTTCTTCCATATTGACGAAATGTAAACAAAGCGATACGGCCTCATCTTCAGGAAGCTGCAGCCCTTTTTGTTCCTCGATCATTTTTAGGGCTTTGAGTCCTACTTTGAAATAATCAGGATAAAAACGTTTTGTATCCCAAATTAAAGGGCTTTTGATGAACTGCTGCTTTTCTACTCGCTTCAGCAAAAATTCCAAGTGGTCAAGAAGAGCCAAACTTAGATAATCACTTGCTTTGATGCCTAATGTTTCCTCTCCATAGGAAATAATATTACTGATCAAAAGAATGTCATTGGGATCTGAATGAGATAATAAATAGCTGAAATGATCCAGCATATCAAAGGAATCGAGAATGTACATTTTTTCGACTTCCTCTTCCGCGATTTGCTGCCCTTTTTTCTTTTTGAAACCAATTCCTTTTGAAACGACGAAGACCTCATTTCCTCCCCGTTTCACCAATGCAACGTTATTATTTAAGATTTGGCTGATCTTCATTTTTTCCTCCTTTCCAGAAAAAAAACCCAAGAAAGTATACAAAGGGACCTTGGTCTCCTACTATACTTTCTTGAGTTCTGCCTGATTATTTTCAGTAACATACTCACAATCACCGCTCCAGCGCAGTGATCGGTCTTTTCTCTTATTTATTTTATAGTCCCATTCTAAGTGATGACCATATGAATGTCAACGCTTTCTTAAAATATTGTCATTTTCTCCTTTTTTATAAGACTTTAAAAAAATTAAAATACACTGTTATTTAAAGTAGCGACTGTCTTTCCTATTCGACACAACTAGCAAAAGTATCAAACAATGATACAATGGATACGAAGAAAATTGTAATCCAAGGTCACTTTATGAAAGTCATCCTTAAAAGAAAGGATCCGATGATGAATACTATCAGTTATGTTGTTTTAGCGATGCTTGTTCGATCGCCATTAACAGGTTATGATTTGAAACGTTTCTTGAATCTTTTTTGGGAGGCCCATCACAGTCAAATCTATCCAACCTTAAAAGAATTACGAAAACAAGAATTGATCGAAATTGTTGATATTCCAGATGGCAAGCGGAAAATCTATGACATTACTCCCGCGGGAAAAGATTTGGTAAAAGAGTGGGTCTTCACGAAAAGTCATGCTCCCTCGCAAAAGGACGAATTTTTGGCGAAAGTTTTTACGATTTCCGCCTTAGATCGAGATACATCGAAATTTTTGATTATGGAACGAAAACAGTACTATCAGGAACAACTAAACGAGTACTCAAAAGTCCTCAATAGTCTAAGCAACCTGAATAAAGAGGAACGTCGCAAAAATTTTGGTCGTGAATTAATTCTAGAACGGAAAATTCGGCTATGCAAAGAAGAACTTTCTTGGTGTGATTGGTCAGAAGCAAAAATCGAAGAATACTTCGCAGAATAATATATACTAAAGCAGATTTTTTATGATCTGCTTTTTCTGTTTTAAAATTGGTTTTACAGCACTTTTATTTTCATTATAATAGAATTGATAAATAAATAATATTTTAAAAAGGTTGGCTAAATATGAACTTTAATCAAAGTAAAAACAGACGAGGAATACTTATGGTCGTTGGTTTAGTATTCTTAGTGTGTTTAATTTTTAATTTGAATATCCACTTGACGGGTTTTAAGGATGATGGAGCTTTGTTCCTCAATCCTCTAAAAAATAAATTTGACGGTAATTTTCTTTCCTTTCTGATTTATCGTTACAACACATGGAGTTCCAGAATCGTCATTGAAATCTTTACTTTGATTGGCGTCACTGTGCCGATTGTCTGGAAACTATTGAACGCTGTCATGATGCTGATTGCTGCAATCTTACCTGCTTTTTTGGTTAAACAGTATAAAGATATTCGTTGGACTGATCTGGTTTTATCCGCTTCACTATTTTTTACTTTTCCAATATCCTTTTTTAGTGAAACAGGCTGGGTCGCCACGTCAACAAACTACCTATGGGTCTATTCCTTAGGCTTGGTCTCAATATACCCAATTGTGCAGTATATTCGAAAAGAACATGTTCCACAATGGCTCTATATCTTAAGTGCCTTCACCACATTTTATGCCTCGAATCAGGAGCAAATGGCTTTATTAATCTTGGGCTTTTTATTGATTTTCGGAGGATATCTATTCACCCAAAAGCGTTCTTTTAAACCACTTTTGCCAACGCTAGGGATTAATATCTTTAGTCTGATTTTTGTCTTCACTGCTAAAGGAAATGATATTCGTTATGAGCATGAACTAAAAAACTGGTTTCCGGATTTTGAACAACTTTCTTATTTTAAAAGGATTGAGTTAGGATACTCTTCTACCCTGCGTCATTTATTTTTTGATAATCAAATCACTATTTTGCTTTTTACACTGCTATTGTTTGTTTTCACTATTACTCGATTTATTTATAGTAAAAAGTTCTCGCTTGTCGGGGTCGTTGGCTTATTTCCATTCATAATCTCACTTTTCTTTAGTCTAAATAGTTTCATCAATAATGGTAGAGTCGTACAAATACTAAATATGTTTAATCAATATGGAACAACATTTAGCATTTATGATCCTAAGACTTGGATTCCTGATATTATTTTGTCCATTATTCTTTTCACCATTTTACTGTCAATTATCTATTTGTTGGATTATCAAGTAGCAGCTTACCTGCCAATACTCTTTATCTGTGCAGCAATAGCCTCCAGATTGATTATGGGATTTTCCCCAACTATTTGGGCATCAGCGACTCGTACCTATCTTTTCACTTATGGATTATTTATGATCGCTTTTCTATATATTTATACTCATAGTAAAGTTTTCAACGTGAGTAAGTTAGGGATGGTCTTAGTGACCACGGTTCTTGCTTTATATTCACTTTTTACTGCATTTGGGACACTTTAATAAAATTGGCGCACATCTTTCGTTAACGTTAGATGTGCTTTTTTTTGCAAAAATATATGTAAATTTATTTATGTAAATATTGACATAAATTCAATTCATGATTAAACTATTGAATGGAAAGTGGTGACCTAATGGAAAATTTAAATGAGAACATCGTTACGGAAAAGGAAAATGGTAAGGCCGCGTATGTCGTTGCTTTTGCCTGCATGATCGCCTTTATGGGGATCGGATTGGTGGATCCAATTTTGAATTCGATCGCCAGATCTTTACAAGCAACCCCTGCTCAAACAACACTATTATTTACAAGTTATATGATGGTGACGGGAATCGTCATGTTGTTTACTGGTTTTGTCTCTAGCCGAATTGGCATGAAGAAGACTCTGATGGTTGGACTATTTATTATTATTTTATTTGCACTTTTTGCTGGATTATCCAATACGATTGACGCGTTGATTTATTTTCGCGCTGGTTGGGGCCTGGGGAATGCTTTATTTATTTCTACAGCTTTATCAGCGATCGTCAGTGTTTTGATCGGTCAAACTGAAAAATCCATCATGCTTTATGAAGCAGCGATGGGGTTAGGGATGTCGATTGGACCCTTAGTGGGTGGGTCTCTTGGCTCGATTTCTTGGCGCTTGCCATTTGCTGGTGTTTCCGTTCTGATGCTGATCTCCTTCTTATCAATCTTAATTATGTTCAAAGAACCAAAGGGGGAAAAAGAAAAAGTGGCCTTTTTCGCAGGAGTCAAAGCGCTGAAAAATCATAAACTGCGCTCTATTGGCTTAATTGCATTGCTTTATAACTTTGGTTTCTTTACCCTGCTGGCTTATGCCCCATTCCTATTGCCAAACTTTTCAGAAATGGAAATTGGGATGACCTTCTTTGGCTGGGGAATTTTACTGGCGATCTCTTCGATTTTCTTGGCAACACGTTTTGAAAGAAAAATCGGGACCTTTTATACCTTGATGATTGGTTTTATCGGTTTCGTGATCTGCTTATTACTGATGGGAATTAATGCGGATCAGCCGACACTTGTTGCAGCTGCCTTAATTGTTGCTGGATTCTTCCAAGGAATCATCAACACTTTGATGACAACTATTGCTATGGAAATTCCTGGGATCAAACGCAATATCGCTTCATCAACATATAGTTTTGTGCGTTTCTTCGGCGGATCGTTAGCACCATTTGTTGCTGGATTAATTGGTGCGAAATTCGGCGGAAACTATACCTTTTACTTTGCTAGTGCGATGGTCTTTATCGGAATCGTATTGGTGGTTGTTCATTCGCAGTATTTTGAAACAGCGGAAGAGGAAGAAGTTTAAGAAACTAGATTAAAAAAGCCCATCTGATCCTATTGCTGATCAGATGGGCTTTTTCTATCCCTTTTTTATTTGTCGAATCCTTTCAATATGCATGGTTAAATAAACTTCTTCCTGTAAGGAGGCGTTCAGTGTATGATTCTTTTTTAACGCGGTGATGATTTTTTCCGCACATTGAAAAGAATCTTGATATTGGTGGATGATGAGACGGACCATTTCTTCACTCATATCCATCATATCGATTCCCTTTACCTGGCGAATCAAAAAATACTGCAAATGAGAAACCAGCCGTGAAAAAACGATTGAATTTTCATCAAGTGTAATTTGAAAGTGGTATTGGATGATCGCAATGATATCGGAAATGATTTTGGTAAAATTCATCGCTTGCTGAATAGAATCAAAGTTATTTCCATTGTTGATAAAATGCATGGCGATAGCGGTAGCTTCTGTGTCTTCTAATCGAATGGCTAATTCTTGATAGATACGGCTCACAGCATGCTCTCCGATACTAACTTCCATCGGATAAAGCTGCTTGATATTCCAATGCAGTGGACTGACTACTGAGATATTTTTCTTTTTTCTGTCAACCGCCGAAAAGATATGATCCGCTAATGAAATCAGCATACCCACGCCAAAATCTGTTTGAAGTTGTTCTTTTGCCTTCTTCAAAATACTGTCGCTTACAATAATATAATCCAGCGGTATTTCATTGACTAATGCTTTCACCCGATCAATTTCACTTTCCTCCTGATTCTTTAACAGAAAAGTCCGTTCAATTAAAGATTTATTGACCTTATTTCCAGGATAGGACTTAAACCCGATACCATTTCCCATGACGACCATTTGTTGGCCTGACTCGTTATCAACTAACACAACATTGTTATTGAATTTCTGTCTAATTATCATCCGCTTTCCTCCACTGCCAATACTCCGAATAACGACCTCATCTACTTTTTTCGGTAATGCTACCCGTTTAAAAAGATTCAACTTATCTAATAATACTGAATAGATCATTCTCCAAATTGATCGTTTCTGTTCGTTGATTTTTATCAACCGATTTAAACTGCTCTGAATTCGTCAAAACCACAAGAACCACATCATTCAATTGGTTAGAGCGGATTTTTGCTTTATCGAAAGTCAAAATTGTTTGGCCTTTTTCGATTTTGTCTCCTTGTTTGACCTTCAAATTAAACCCTTTTCCATCAAGTGTGACCGTGTCTAATCCCACATGGATCAGTATCTCCGCTCCTGTAGCCAGTGATTCAAGACCGATCGCATGTTTTGTCGGAAAGACGGCTTTCACCTCGGCATCAAAAGGTGCGTAAATCGTTCCATCAAGAGATGAAATAGCAATCGTTTTACCTAAAATCTCATTCGAAAAAGTCGCATCAGAAATCGATTCTAATGGAACGATCTCACCAATGACAGGTGATTGAATCGTGACATCGCCAATCCTTAAATCAATCGGAGTAGTTTGCTCGGTTTTTCCCGTCCGTTCTTCTGGTTCTTCTTTTTCATTGAAGCGATTCATCAAGATGAACGTCAAGACCGCCGATACAACAATCGTGACAATCATTCCTACAATGATCCCGAAGAAGCCTTTTCCCATAAATGCGGGTAGTGACAGCAAACCTGGCATAACGAAACCATAACAAACGCCACCCATGACGTTACTTACCGCAGCACCTACTCCACCTCCTATACAACCGGCGATCAGTGCACCGCGATACTTAATCAATACACCATAAATCGCTGGTTCAGTGATACCTAGGTATGCGGGAACTACCGCTGAAAGTGCCACCTGTTTTTCTTCCGTTTGTTTCGCTCGGAAATAGATAACTAATGTTGCGGTTGCTTGCGCGATCGTACTCATCAGCGCCATCGCCAACAATTGTGAGCCTCCAAAGCTGGAAATTTCTTGTTGCATGATTGGATTCAATGCATGATGCATCCCTCCTAAAACAAGCAGTGCCCGAGTACTTCCAATGATCAGACCAGATAGCAATGGTGAAAAATCAATCAGCCACTTGACGCCAAGTGCAACATATTCCCCGGTATAATACCCTAGCGGAGCGAGCAGACACATAGCGATCGGAGCCGTAATAACCAATGAGAGCAACGATGAAAAGACCATATTAACCATTTCCGGGATCTTAGCATCAAAGAAACGCTTCACGTGTTTCAGCAACCAAACGGAGAAGATGATTGGCAATACCGAAGCGCTGTAATCGACCACCGCGATTGGGACAAAGCCAAAAATTCGAATAATTTGCTGTCCATCAGCGATGGCAAATGGATACATCAATAAACCGGCTAATGCTAGCGCCATATATTCATTTGTCTTAAACTTTTTGGCCGAACTCACCGCTAATAGAAATGGAAAGAAATAAAACATACAATCAGATAATCCATTAAAAAAGATGATTGTATCTCCATTTCCGTTTGCCCAGCCAAAATTGATCACCATGAAGATCAATCCCTTGAGCAGACCTCCCGCAATAATCGGTGGCAATGCAGGCGTTAAAATCGACGACAAGGTATTCAAAACATTGGAAATGCCTCCCTTCTTTTTTTCCTCGACCCCGACATTTTCTTCATTATTCATCGGTACTAGTTCATTAAATTCATTCGCCACTTTAAGAACTTTTCCACCCAAAATAATTTGAAATTGATTACCTTGCTGCTGTGTTCCTAGAACACCTGCCAATTCGTTGAGTGCGGTTCGATTCGCTTTACTCTCGTCTTTCAATTGAAGGCGCAGTCTCGTCATACAATTTGCATACGAGTGAATGTTTTGAGCCCCTCCTACTTCTTTCAAAATGGCTTCGGCCAATTCTCGATTATTCATTTTTTCCTCCTTATCCTAAACTAAAAGTTACTTTCATACGCTTCTTGGATTTTGTTCTAAGGGATCTGTTTAGTTTTTACGCGGATTTTTTCCACATTCAAGACTGATCTCCCTCAATAAAAGTGTATAAAAATAGCCCGAAGAGAGTGTCCGAAAACACTTCTTCAGGCTTTGCCAGCTTTACCTGTAACGAATCCTACTAAATTAACATTTAATAGAGCGAGTTTTGCTTCTTAAAACTTTTTACTATTTTGTTAAACGGTCAAAGATAGATTGTTGAGATTTATTTTCCCATCACCTTGAGCATCTTTTTCGCCAGTGCTTCAATAATATAAATGCTGGGAATCTGAGTCGTCATATCGATTAAATATTCGTAAGTATCAATCATCTTATTTTCTTGCTGAACATAGTAGGCCAAGTTATAATCAGAAACTTTCGCTAACGGATTATTGCGGCTGTTCGTGATCGAAACTATTTTTGCCTCATTAGCCTTAATTAAAGGAATGCTTTTTAATAGAAATTCCCCCGATACAGAGAAAAAGAGAAAAACAGTTCCCGACGATACTGGCGGATTTAACGGAAACATCGGATTATCGACATTTACCGCAAACTTCCCAACTGATGAGAAATAGCGAGCAGCATAAACTGCCATTACTCCCGAATTTCCTGAACCAACGCAGATAATCATTTTTGCATCAGCAAGAACTTGTGCAACATTATCTAGTTTCTTCTGAAATTCTGCTTCCTTGGCACGTGCGAAAAAGGCTTCCGCTATGGAGATATCATTGATCGGCATCGTGTCATTTTCTTTATGTTCCTTTTTAAAAAGCAATTTGAACTCTGTAAACCCATTACATCCGACCTTCTTGGCAAAACGGGTGATCGTAGCTGTCGATACATGCGTCTCATTAGACAATTCTCGGATTGTCATGTAAGGAATCTTACTAGAATTTTCAAGAATAAAGTGATAGATCAGATAATCTAAATCATTAAACGTTGTCAGTTGTTCTACCGAAAACATAAACATCTCCTCCAGTACAATTTCACCTTAAATTGTACTGGTTGATGCCAATGAATGCAATCTGCAAAAGAACGGTTGATACAAACCAAGATGCTTTTTAAAGTCTAGCGCCATTTTCTTGAATCGTTTTTTGGAACCATGCAAAGCTGTCCTTTTTCAGGCGTTTCTTACTGCCATTGCCATAGTCATCGATATCGACATAGATGAATCCGTAACGCTTACTCATTTCATTGGAAGAACAGCTGACAATATCGATTGGACCCCAAGCATAGTAGCCACGAACATCTACGCCATCATAAATGGCCTCTTTAACTTGTCTTAAATGCTCTTCGTAGTAATAGCGACGGTAGTCATCATGAACGCCATCTGATTCCAATGTGTCAAACGCCCCTATCCCATTTTCTGTGATATAGATTGGGCATTGGTACCGGTCGTAATAATCATTCAAGGTGATCCGCAGACCGATGGGATCAACGGCCCAGCCCCAAGGACTCGCCTCTAAATTCGGATTAGGTAAAATAGAGCGATTATTATCGTTGGATTCTTTAGAAACAAGATTCGTGTAATAATAAGAAAAAGAAAGGAAATCCGCAGTGTTTTTAAGCGCTTCTTCATCTCCATCGTAGAACTTAATATCATATCCTTGTTCTTCAAAGAATCGGAAAGCATAATTTGGATACTTTCCTCGTAATAACACATCCGTGAAGAAATATTCCATTTGCGCATGCAGCATCGTTCCTAATGCATCTTCCGGTTTCGTCGAAGCAGGATAGACTTTGTCTGCAAAAACCATCATTCCAATCTCAAAATCGGGATTTATCGACTGTGCCGCTTCTTTCACTTTCGCACTGGCGACCATCATATTATGTAAGCCTTGATATTTAGCTTCCATTAAGTTTTCAACACCATCTTCAGTAACACCGATATTACAAAATGATTCGTACGTAATCAGATTGATTTGATTCACAACGATCCAATACTTCACTTTGTCTTTATAACGCTCCAACACCGCTTTACAATACTTAACAAAATGATTGATGACTTCCCGTGAATACCAGCCTTGATAATGAGTCGTTAGGTAAATTGGCATCTCATAATGAGAGAGCGTGATCATTGGTTCCATTCCATTTGCGAGAATCTCGTCAAATAACTGATCGTAGAATTTTAACCCTGCTTCATTCGGCTCTTCCTCGATCCCATTAGGAAAAATACGCGACCAATTAATTGATGTACGAAACGTATTTAAGCCCAGTTCCTTCAATAGTTTTAAATCATCTTTATACGTGTGATAAAAATCAATCCCGCGCAATTTTGGAAAACTTTGAATCTTTCCATCATTGATTTGTTTGACAGCTTTTTCAATAAATTCTGAAGTTATCTCGCCTTCCATTCTTTCTTCAGGAGGAATATCTGATACATACTCATTAATATCGGAAACATTTAAACCTTTCTCACCAACATCGTAAGCACCCTCCGATTGATTGGCAGCAATCGCGTCACCCCATAAAAAGTTTTTTGGAAACTCGCGTTTATTTTTTTTCATCCTTCTCGCTCCTTTCTTGATTAACTAAAGTATAGCTAGCGAGAGGGCAATATGTAATCCCTTTAGCGCTTTCAGTCACAGGAAACACAGGATGATTCTTGTGACAACTCTGATACATGTTGTGACAACAAAAAAGAGTGCAGTGAATCCACTGCACTCTCGAAAACTATTTTAATTTACTTGCCGCTTCTTGATCTAAAATCACTGTCAAATTAGGATGCAGGCGCAGAATAGATGCTGGTACATCTTCTGTGATTGGTCCTTCTAAAGCCTGTTTGATAATCTCCGCCTTCTTTTCACCATTGGCGATCAGGACTAATTTTTTGGCAGCCAAAACGGTTTGAGCGCCAAAAGTTACCATCTCTTCTCCTGGTGTATGCGGACTCGACTCATCAATCAACTTGTACAGTTCATCTCCTGGTTTGATCGGAACGCGATAAACGCCGTAATCAAAGGACGTGAACTCCGGCATATTGCCGCAAAAATGACCGTCACCGCCGATCCCCATCAACACAAGATCTAAACCGCCATCTTCAGCGATTTGGCGATCATAATCTTGATAGTTCCCTGCATCTAGTACTTCGATATTTTCTTCTACGATTCCCAACGGGTTGAACAACTCTTCGGTTAATGCTTGCATTGTCAGTCCGTATTCTTGATCCTTCAAAGTAATCTCATCAAAGTTATAAAAATGCGCCAAGCTTTGGTCGAAGAATACTTGGTTTAAGCGTTCTGCTAAAATCTCATAGGCACGTTTCGGTGAAGAACCTGCTGTTAGAGCTAAGTTTACACGTCGATTTTCGGCCCATCTCATTAAAACGATATCCGCTGTAATTTGGCTCAAAGTTTCATAATTTTCTGTTACCAATAATTTCATTTTTACACCTGCCCTTTTCTTTTAATGATAGCACAAAAAAATGAAAGGGCTTCCTGTTTTTTTGAAATAGGAGACTAAGAAACTTTTTCTTTTACCGGCATTTTTAAGATACAATTCTGCGGACAGACCTCTACGCAATCGCCGCAATCAATACACAGATCCGGGTCAATAACCGCCACATTATTTTCAATCTTGATAGCTTTTTGCGGACAAGCCTTCACACAACGATTGCAGGTAATACAACCGACATGACAGATTTTCCGCACGCCTCCGCCTTTGTCCTGATTCGAACAGGCGACAATTGATGTATTTTCTGCTGGCAGCATCTTGATCAAATTTTTTGGACAGGCGGTGATACATTTTAGGCAGCCAACACATTTGTCTGGATCGACTTTGGCGACGCCGTCGACAATGTGCAACGCATCATATTCACATACCGCTTCACAATCGCCGAAACCCATACAGCCAAAACGACAATCCTGCGGACCGCCAAATAGTTGATTTGCTCCATAACACGTCGTGGTTCCTGCATAATCCATTTTGCTATTAGTAAATTCACAGGTGCCATTACAGCGCACGAACGCTGCGACTTTCTCCACCTCGCCGACCTCCACACCCAAAATCTCCGACAAGGCTTGACGGGTCGTTGCACCGCCTGGAGTACAATTGGTTGCACCGGCATTTCCCTCAGCCATTGCTTTGGCATAGCCGTCGCAACCGGAAAAGCCGCAAGCTCCGCAGTTGATCCCTGGCAACGCTTCTCGTAATGCTTCTTCTTTTTCATCAACAGGTTTATGGAAAATGATCGTCGCGAGTGAAAGAATGACACCAGCGATCAATCCCATTGCACTAACGATGCCGATGGGTATCATGATTTCTGTCATTAATTTCACCCCCCTACTGGAATAATCCTTCTGCCAAACCGGCAAAACCTAGAAACGATAATGAAACAATTGCTGCAGCGATCAACGTAATCGGCAATCCTTGGAGCGACTCAGGAATATCATTACCCTCTAAGCGCCCACGTACGCCGGCGAAAATTACCATCGCTAATAGAAATCCGATCCCCGCCGCGAATGAATTGACCATTGATTGCATAAAGGAATAGTTTTTTGAAAAATTTAAAATCGTTACACCTAATACCGCACAATTTGTGGTGATCAACGGCAAATAAATACCTAAAGCATTATATAGTGGTGTCATATAGCGTTTCATGACAACCTCCACCAACTGTACCAAGGCCGCAATCGTCAGAATGAAGACGATTGTCTGCAAGTAATCCAAACCTAACGGCACCAGCAGCGAATCATAGATCGGATAAGTCACCAAGGTTGCCAATACCATTACAAATGTAACTGCCAGCGACATTCCGACTGCCGTATCCAATTTTTTTGATACTCCCAGGAACGGACAAATACCTAAAAACTGAGATAAAACAAAATTATCCGTTAAAATACCAGCAACTAAAATAGTTACAAAAATCTGCATTACTGATCACCCGCCTTTTCATCACAGACGATCGTACAGGCTTCCGCAATCGGACAAGCGTTACAATCAATTTCCTTAGTTTTGCGGTCGCTTAATTTATTGGCCAGCATGACCAGCATCCCAAAGATAAAGAAGCCTCCTGGCGGCAACAGCATGATTGTCATTGGCGGAATCACACCTGCTGTTATTGGAAAACCTAAAAACGTACCGCTTCCCAACAGCTCGCGAATCCCTCCCATACAGAGCAGCGTCATCGTGAAACCGACACCCATCCCTAGTCCGTCTAAGGCTGAATGAAGAACTGTATGATCCTTGGCATAGGCCTCCGCTCGGCCAAGAATGATACAATTCACCACGATCAACGGCAAGTAGATCCCTAATGTCGCATCTAGCGCTGGTGCTAAAGCCTTCACAACTAATTGAACGACTGTTACAAACCCAGCGATGATAGTGATAAACGCCGGAATTCTGACTCGATCAGGAATCACTTTCCGCAGAAGGGAGATCATGACATTGGAACCTAAGAGCACTACTGTCGCAGCAATCCCCATCCCTAGTCCATTCAAGGCAGAAGTAGTTACCGCCAAAGTAGGACAAGTCCCCAGAGTTAACCGCAGAACCGGGTTTTCGGTGATTATTCCCTTGCTGAAAATGCGCGATGCTTTTTCTTTTTCCATCTCTTCTCCCCCCTTATTTCTCTGATTTAGCAACTTGTTCAAATAGGACAAGTGCTTCTTTGACTGACGCAGCAACCGCATTGGAAGATTTGGTGGCTCCGGTAACAGCTTCGACCTGATTTTCGCCCGATGGGTCATTCTTCACAACTTCTAATGATTCATTGAGACCTGCAAACTGGTCAACAAAATCCTTTTTCGTAACATTTTGTCCGAGTCCTGGTGTTTCGTTCGAAGCATCCAAAACATCTACCCCGACGATTTTTCCTTCCTTGACTGCACTCATGACACTGACCTCGCTGCCATACCCATAGGCTTTAGTCACGAAAAGATACCCTAATGTCTTGCCCGATGAATCCAGTGCCTTATAGCCCTGATTTTCTCCGGATACTTTGACCTCTTTGAAATCTTCTGCCTTGATCAACTGACTCATCACACTTTGAGTCTGATCCCACTCCTGTTTTGCGATGCGCTCTTTAAACACGGAGCGTGTCCCGGCAACTGCAAAGGTAATTACCAAACAAATAATAAACAGGCAAAGGGCATCTGTAAAAATAACTTTGGAGCTGGCTCGTCTCATTTCACCTTCGCCCCCTCACCAAAGACCTTTGGAATCGTCAAATTCTCAATATGAGGAACAAGAATATTCATCAATAGAATGGCGTAAGAAACTCCTTCCGGCAGTGCCGCAAAGAAACGAATCAGAACAGTGATGATTCCACAGCCAATCCCAAAAATAATCTTGCCATTTCTTGTAATAGGAGATGTCGTATAGTCGGTCGCCATAAAAATCGCTCCCAGCAATAATCCGCCAGACATCATTTGATACAATGGATCGCCTCCCAACAAGGTGGAAAAGAGAACCACTGTGCCGATAAAGCAAAGGGGAATGATCGGTGAAATTACCTTTCTGGCTACTAAATAGACGCCGCCGAGAAGCAAAGCCAAGGCGCATGTTTCACCTAAACTACCTGCTCTGATTCCTAAAAACATATCTAGCAATGAAGGAATTTTTTGCCCTGTTTGAGATGCTGAAAAATAAGTGGCTGAAGAGATGACATCCGGCCGAAACATATAATAGTTTAGCGGCGGCTGCCAAGTACTCATTTGAGACGCAAAGGACATCATCAGAATAATACGGGCCGTAATCGCCGGATTGACGAAATTTTGACCGACACCGCCGAAAAACTCCTTCACGATCACAATGGCGATCACACCGCCTAAAATAGCCATCCAAAAAGGCAATGTAACCGGCAGATTCAAGGCTAGTAAAATCCCTGTAACAACAGCCGTCAAATTATGGATCGAGTCTGGCCGTTTTAAAATTTTTCTTGTTAAATACTCGCTGATGACACATGCGGCCACAGTAACAATGATCAAGATAAGAGCACGAAAACCAAATATAATAGTAGAAGCAATGATTGCCGGAACCAACGCGATGATCACATCCAGCATGATACTCCGGCTGCTGCGGCCGCAATGGAGATGCGGCGAGATGGAAACAGGTAATTTGTTCATTTGGCAGCCTCCCTTTCTAACTGTTTTGCTCGTTTCATGGACTGAACCAGTCGGCGGCCAGCAGGACAGACGAAGGCGCAGCAGCCGCATTCCATACAAGCGGATACATTTAGCTTCTGCAGACCAGCGACATCATTGTTTCGTGTACAGCGTTCGATCTGGACCGGCAGCAAGGACATCGGACAAGCTTCCACACAACGACCGCAGCGAATACATGGCGATTCTTCCGGCAAACGCTGCGCCTTTGATAAAATCGTAATGGCGTTCGTCTGCTTCGTGATCGGCAGCTCCGTTGAAAATTGCGAGATTCCCATCATCGGTCCGCCCAAAATTATCTTGCTCGGTTCATCAATCAACCCGCCGCAGAATTTTATAACATCTCCGATCGGTGTCCCTACAGGAACGACCACATTTTTCGGCTGAGCGATATTTCCGTCTACCGTTATCCTTTTATGCGTTAAAGGCATGCCGATTTCGATATACCGCTGCAAAAGCGAGATTGTCGAGATATTCATAATCAAACAGCCGACTTCAGACGGTAATTTTCCTGGCGGAATCTTGCGTCCAGTTGTCGCATAGACCAGCATTTTTTCCGCTCCTTGCGGGTAAAGCGAAGGAATCTCCATCACATCGATCGTCGGATCGAGATCTGCCAGTTCATTTAGATGATCCCGCAGTCTTCTCAGACCTTTTGGTTTATTGCTTTCGATCCCAACAACACCATGTGCGATATTCAAATGCTTCATTACAGCCTGCATCCCGGCAATAATTCGATCAGGATACTCCAAACTTTCTCGATAATCCGATGTAATAAAGGGTTCACATTCCGCGCCATTAATCACTAAGGTATCGATCGGCGCCTCCTCGCTGACATTCAATTTCACGTGCATCGGAAAACCTGCCCCGCCGATCCCAACGATCCCGCTTTCACGTGCGGCCTTCAAAAGGTCTTCCTTTGAATGGATTTCGATCGGACTTGGTTCCGGAAATTCAACCGGCAGGCCATCGCTTGCGATATGAATCGCATCGCAAGTTTGACCATTTGCCAGCAAGATAGGCTTGATCCCCTTCACCTTGCCGGAAACAGATGCATGAATCGGTGCCGAAACAAATGCTTCTGAATCAGCGATGACTTGACCGACGGTGACAACGTCCCCTTTCTTAACCGTTGGTTTGCAGATCCCTCCAATATGTTGCTGCATTGGAATGGTAACCAATTTAGGCGGCTCCATAAAAACGCTTTCAAATTCTGCCGTGTTTTTATTATGAGGGACTTTGACACCTCCTTTAAATTTTGCGATTGCTTTCGTTAATGTATCCATAGACAAACCTCCCCTGTGATCAAACGGACTCGTTCATGTTAATTATCCATTTGAGACCACTTGTTTTCAATGCCAGCAACCAAATCTACGACCCTAAATACTCGAAAAAAGAAAAATAAAAGACCTGCTTATCCACTTGCTCCTTTGGATTGAGTGATTCAATTGAGATAATTCTAGCGATTCAGAATAATTAATTCACAAAGTATTTCGTTCGTTACTGATCCAATTTAATCAGTAAACTCCTATATTTATGATAGCATAGTGAAAAACAAATGTAATTAACTTTCACAAAGTTCGTCAAAAAAAGCGCCTAGTTTTGAACCGACCTCCAAAAGACAGATTTTTAGTCTACCTTTTGAGGATCACCTCATTTCCTAGGCGCTTTTTCTTAAGCTTGTTTTATGGTGTATTTGAAATCGTCCATTGCAACGTGGTTTTATAATTTCCTATTTGTTTCGGTGTGTTTTTTGGAACGAAAAGTTGAAATTGATTTAACGGCATCTCTACATAACCTGGGGCGGTCGTATTGGAAAGATTCACTAATACTAGCTGTTCATTTGGTATCATATGGATCATTTGATTTGCGATCGAAGAATAGTTTTGAAAATTGGTGCTTAAGGCTCCTAAAGCAATATCAAGTCTGGCATTAGACAAGTTCTTTTGTCCGCTTGTCCAGTTATTTGATTGTGCGACTTTTAATTGCCAGGCCTTTGCCGTAGTACGTGTATCATCAATTCGAATCGTCCCAGTTTGCAGAGGATTGGCACTGTTTCCACCAACATATGCATTCCAGGTTTCATCGGCCTTTGTTTGGATTGGATGTGTACCAAAGTTTAAGTTGCCCGGCAGCAGTTCACTCTTCATAGCTAGGGAACCAGCGGAGAAATAAATATTCGTATTGCCGCCAAAGTTGCTTAATAGTTGAATCGTCAGATCGTCTGTCTGTACGATCCCGCCACGAATCGCGGCCGTATAATCTTGCGCCAAACCCGCTGGACTTGTCACAAATGTCGGGATTGAGACATTGGTCGAACCTAAGATCGATGCGGAAACTAGATTTGTACTGATCACTGAATTGGGATTACCTAAAGAAGTAATCAAACCGTCTACACTCGATAGTACAGATGTGAGAATTGCACCGATTAATCCAAGCGGCAGTGTATTAAGAATATTTTTCAAATCCGTCAATCGATTGGATAAGGTGCTAGTTAAGATCGGTAATAATCCCTGACTGATATTTACTCCTAACAAGGTAGCCGATAGCTGTTCTGTCGCAATCGGCAGATTATGATTGCCATAGTTTTCATTTTTCAAATTATTGATCGCCTGATTGAGACTATTCAAGGGCGCCTGTAACGAAGGATTTAATGGCAGTAATGTAGTTATCGTAGTTACTAAGGTTGACAGCAGACCTAAAACACCTGAGAGCGGCAGATCCGCTAATGGGATTGTGACGGTCGTGGTAACGGTGCTGTCCCATTAGGTGTTACTTTTCCTGAAAGCGGCGATGGAACTGAGATCAACGCATATTTTTTCCCGGTCTTGATCAATCCAACACCCGTTGTAGTCCCATTGACGGTAAACGTCACTGGTTTTTGACTGACATTTAAGTACGGTGCCGCTGCCGTGGTCCCACTATTGTTATTCACCTGTGTATTAGCAAATAAATCAATTGAAACCGCACTGACTATAATATTAGAACTTGTTAGAAAAAGAAAAAATGCGAATACTGTAATCCAGATTTTTTGAAGCAAACGAGACCGCGTTTTCTTCATTTTACTTCCCCCTTCATTCTCCGTTATTTTGAACCTGTCAAAAATTTCCAGCACGAGAAAATAATAGATTAACACTATTTCAAACGAACAAAAAATAACTTTTTTTGGTGAGCAAACAGCACCTATTCCCGCTGAAGATCGCTGTATTCCATTGCCTTCTCTACCCATTAAACATGGAATTGGAAAATGTGAAAAATGTTTTGCTTAACTGTGAAGAAAGCGTGAGCAATTTTATGGCAATTTTTTTTAACAGCGCTATATAATGCCGACATAAGCTTCAAACTCTTTTCTGCGCAGGAAAGAAATGCTTTGTTTTGAATTTGAAAACGTTCCGCTGAGGACGGGGAAAGGAGGAGGCAATTGAAGAAACAGATTGTAATCCTTTTGAGTTTTCTGTCGCTCTTCGTTGTTCTTTCTTCACAAACCGAAGCTACCGTCACTGATGGCAAGGTGCAATATTATTTTGAAAGCAGTACCGCCAACACGGAAAATTCTACCAGCAGTACAAGTTCCGAATCACAAACAACCAATAGTTCTACAACAACGAACAGCACAAATGATTCAAGTACCACAATGGAATCTGATACAGGCAAAGGAACGTCAGGCAATAATTATTCTAACGGTTCTCCTGGTTCACCTTCCAACAGCGGTAAAATATCAAGTTCTGGTATTTCCCGCTATTTGCAAACAAATGATCAACGAAATCTATTCTTAAGCATCATTGGAGTACTGATTGTCGCAATTGCTCTTTTAGGATGGCGAATCGCCAAAAATAGGAGGAAAAACTAATGAAAAAACAATTTGCTTTGTTAATTGCTGGACTTTTTGCTGGTAGTATCTTCGCCTTTTCAACAAGTGCGCATGCAGTGGATACTACTGGTACTGTCGACTATACCGATGGCGGTATTACTTTTGACCCGCAGGTTCCTGGAAATGCCAGTGCTTCATTACCTAAAAACTTGAATTTTGGTTCACACGCGATTCAAACAAAGGTTGATGAAACTTGGACGGCTACAAGCGATGGGGTACAAACATCCCCTGCAACTACTGGTCAAGTCGCAATCAGCGATAACCGCGGCAGCACATCGACTGGCTGGTCTGTAAAAGTAAATGAACCAACTCAGTTCACCGCAAATTCAACTCCTTTGACTGGTGCCGCTCTAAGCTTTACAGCAGGCACACTGACAAATAATGTTAACTCTGCACCAACAGGGACTCGTGTCGCTAATGGAGCAAAAACAACATTGCTAGTGAACCAATCTGTGTCCGTTCTTACCGCACAAGCGAATGAAGGTGCTGGTGAAACAGCCTTGCCAATTACAAAATTCGAATTAGCTGTGCCAAAAGATACGGCTAAACAACAAGCACAATACCAAACAACTCTAGTTTGGACATTCTCTGCAACACCAAGCTAAAAAAATTAGGACGGAATCTCATCGGCAGCTGCGCTTACTGAGAAAGCGACCCCAAGCTGTTTGACTATGATTCTGTCCTTTGACTGATATACAGGGGAAAGAAAATTGAGAGAGACTCTTCCATTACGCGGAAAAATACAATTGAAGTGAAGGAGATAGAAAATGCTGAAGAATTTATTGAAACCATTTATACGAGGAGTGTTTTTCATTCTGGCTTTTTCATTTTTACCGATTGTCGCTCATGGAGAGTCGTTAGATAGTTTCGATGCGGTGATTCATCCTTCGGAACATCAAATTGATAAAAATCAACTTTATTATGATTTAACATACCAACCAAATGAATCCGATCGATTGACCGTTACCTTGACTAATCGGACAGATAAACCGATCAAGTTGAAAACAGCCTTCAATCGCGCGATCACTAACAGTTTGGGCGTTATTGAGTATTCAGGTATGAATCAGGATAAGAGTGATTTTGGTCCAAATATCACTGATTACGTCAAACTCAGTGACAAGGAAATTGATTTGGCTGCAAATGAGTCAAAGGACATTTACCTAGATATTAAGATGCCGGATAAAGAATTTGAGGGAGTTCTAGCCGGCGGTCTTTATATGGAACAAGTCTCGACAGAAAAAGTCGAGGGCAACATCAAAAATATCTTCTCACGGGAAATCGCGGTTTTGCTCCATAACAATACCAACGAAGTCAAACCAGATTTGAAGATTACGAAGGCTAAGGCTACACAGGCCAATAGCCGCAATGCGATAAACGTAACGGTTGATAATCAAAAAGCGACCTATGTCAAAGATGTAACGATTGATTATCAAGTCGAAAAAGACGGCAAAACGATTGCCAAGGATACAAAGAAACAGTTGACATTAGCACCGAGCTCACGCATGCCTTACTTGATTCAGATGGATAACACAGAATTTACACCAGGCACATACACGGTCAAAATGAATATTAGTGCCGGGGGACAAAAATGGAACGCTAGTCCATCATTCAAAATCAATCAAGCAAAAGCCAAAGATTACAATGAGAAGGATGTCTCGATTAAAGAGAAATCAACGAATCCTTGGATCTGGGTCGGCATCGCAGTGATCATCGTTCTGCTAGCTGTGGTAATCTTCATGTATAACCGAAACAGAAACTTGAAGAAGAAATTAGATGACAAATAAGAAACTAAAAAAAACGGAGTTCCTCTCTTTCGAGGAACTCCGTTTCGTTTTGCTTTAAAGTGAATCTGGAGATTCTGAAACAACCGCTAATGTTTGCTGCTGCTTTTCCGATAACTCTTTTTGCAGACGAAGCGCCATTAGCACTGTGATCGCTACAGACAAAAGATCAGCAATCGGTTGTGCATACAGAATCCCTTTCAACGGCCAGAAGATCGGCAGAAGAAAGACTACTGGGACAAAACAAACTCCCTGACGACACGCGCCTAGAAAGAAGCCTTCTTTCGCCTTTCCCAACGCTAGAAAAAGTGAAGAATAGACCGTATAAAAGCCGAAAAGTGTGAAGGTCAAACCACTGGCTTGCAAAGCAGTTTGACCAGTCCGGATCAACTCTGCATCTCCTCTAGTAAACTGCGAAATGATCTCTGTCGGAAACAGAACCAGCAGCAGACCAAAAAGTCCGCAAAATACCGTTGACCAAATAACTGAAAGTCGAATCGCCGCTTGTAATCGCTCAAACTTTCGAGCCCCATAACTATAACCTGCCAATGGTTGAAATCCTTTAATAAAGCCGAATACCATCAAGCTGCCCAATGAAGTCACCCGAGTCACGGCACCCATTCCCGCAATCACAGAATCCCCATAGCCCCGCGCCTGCAGGTTGATCAATGAAATCGATAAGCTGGTCAATACTTGAAAAACCAACGTAGGAATACCGATTTTCAAAATCTCCGATAAAATTTCCTTTGAGAAATGACAGTCTTTCATTCGGAAGTGAAAAACACTTTTCTTACTGCTTATATAGCGCAAATAAATTCCTGTCGACAAAACTTGTGCAATTGCTGTCGCCAGCGCTGCTCCTGCGACCCCCATATTAAAAGTATAGATCAAAATAGGGTCCAAAATTATATTGCAGATAGCCCCCGCCAACAATGCCAGCATCGTTGTTTTAGCAGCACCCTCACTAGTTACGATGCTGTTCATCGTCACATTGAACACGTTAAATATCGAAGCCAAAATATAGATTCTCGTATAACTCAAAGCATATGGCAGAATGCTCGGTGTTGCTCCCAGCATTTTTAACAGCGGTGTAAGAAAAATCAACACACCAAGAATCACGACTCCGCCGACCAATAGACTGCCATAAAGTGCTGTACTAGCCACTTGATTCGCCTGCTCCTTCTTACCCAAACCCAATAAACGAGAGATATACGATGCTGCCCCACTGCCAAATAAAAGTCCTAACCCAACAACCACTTGACTCAACGGAAATGCTACGGAGATCGCGCCCATCTGACTAGTTCCTAAACCGCCGACAAAATAGGCATCCACCAAATTGTAAAGGGCATTGATCATCATTCCGATCATCGTCGGAACCCCCATCGCTAACAAGGCTTTAGCAATCGGTGCAGACCCAAGTAAAACCATTTTTCCACTTTGTTCTTTCATACCTTCCACTCCTTCTTTTTCACTCTTCCTTAAACTGCGGAACCATCCAACCTCATTTCTTGTCTCAATTTTGCATAATGAAGAAAAATGAGCTGCACTCGAAAGGTTCGACCGGCCCAACAGCCTTGACATGACGGCAAAAAACATATACTATAAATTATAGTAACGAACACGATACTACTCTAATTTAGAGTACATGTCAAACATGATAGAAAGAAGGCTATTCCTATGCGAACGATTGACTTGATTGTCTTAGGTATTCTAAAAAAGGAATCCCTGAGTGCATACGATATCCAAAAACTAGTTGAGTACCGCAACATCTCTCAATGGGTAAAAATCAGTACACCCTCCATCTACAAGAAAGTGATCCAATTAGAAAAACAAGGCTACGTAAAAAGTACATTAAAAAAAGAAGGCAACATGCCTGAAAAAGCTATCTATTCACTGACAAAAAAAGGTAAAACAGAATTCGAAAAATTAATGCTGGGCATCGCCGCGCGTCCAATCAATATCTTCCTCGATTTCAATGCAGTCATTGTCAATCTCGACAGCCTGCCTCCTGCTGATCAAAAAGCTTGTATCAGTATCATCGAAGCCAACGTTAAAAAGATGAAGGCTCAGCTGGAAGAAAATATTGAAGCCAAACAGGACCTGCCTGAAATTCCAGAAACTGGGAAAGCTGTCATGCAGCAGCAATATCTCTTAGTCGAAGCAATTGAGAAATGGATTAGAAGTGTGAAAGAAGGCTTTTAGTAGTCAGTTGTTGTCAGAAGGGAGATTCCCATGCTAAACAAAGAAAGTATTTATCAAAGCTCACTGCCTAAGATTGATGAGAATAGCATTATTGTTGCTCCGCATCAGTTGCTGCGCCCTTATATCGCGACTTATATGTTTACCAATCCTAGCACCATGCCCGATCAGCAAACGATCCTGCCAACTATCAGCTCGACCTTGGTTTGCACGTTTCAAAACGGTCAGTTCACTGCAGGATTGCGAGGTGTCAATACTCGACCTGCAATGATCGCGGATTATGCGCGGCAATTTGATTTTATGTTTCTGGTAGAATTTCACGCTGCCGGACTCTTTCCCTTTATCAGGATTGATCAAAACCATTTGATGAATGAAGGGTTCTTACTTGCCGACTTAAATCAAGCGCTATATACAGAAATCGCCGAGGCCTACTACACTGCGGCAGACATTCCTGATTTGGCTGGTAAATTGGATGTAATCTTTTTGACGCATTTATCGGAAAATGAAATCAATTCGACCTTTTCCTTGGCCTTTGAAAAACTGCTTGCGGCAAACGGCGCTATTCGCGTGAAGGACTTGGCTACTGAGACCTACTACAGCGAAAAACATCTGAATCGTTTGTTCATGAAATATGCTGGAACCAAAATTAAAACTTGTTCTCGGATCATTCGCATGAAAAACGCCGCTGATTTATTGAAGGCCAATTATCCGGCTGGTCAGCTTTTTGAACAAACTGGACACCACGACTATGCCCATTTTGTCCATGACTTTACAACCATCTATGGCATCACACCGAAGGAATATTTGGCTAAAATGTCCCTTTTTTACAATGACCCCTATAAACTGTGAGTGTATACTTTTCAAGTGTAGAAACGAAATCAGAAAAGGTGGTTTGATGATATGTTGATGCCTTATATTAGATTCAACGGAGATTGCCAAGAAGCATTTTTGTGGTATGCTCAAATTTTTGGCGGTGAGATCCAGCACTTGGCGAAGTATGGTGACATCCCTGAAAATCCAGCGATGCCCATGAGTGATGAGCTGAAAGACAAAGTTATGCATGCTCAAATAGTTTTGCCTAATTTGGGCGGAATGAGCGGCGCTGATAGTCTAGAAACAGTTCCAAAAAGTGGGAATATTTTAATCCAAGCTCATATGCCAAAGGAAGACTTGGCCAGAAAAATATTTTCGGAACTAGCCGTTGACGGAAATATCATAGGTGAACTGGCTACAAATCCTCCACCGGATGATAGCGGTATTAGCGGTTGTGTGGAGGATAAATATGGTGTAACTTGGATCGTGTCTGCGATGAAGTCGGTCTAAATCAAAAAATCCTAAAAGATAGTTGCTAGTAAAATTTGCTGGCGGCTATCTTTTTTTGCGTTTCATTGACCTATCAGGTAAATTCTGTTACAATTTTATTGACCTAATAGGTAAAGGAGTGATGACGTTGTCTGAAATCAATACGAATGACCCGAAAATCCAAAGAATCATTAATGCGGCGTTGCAGGAATTTTCTTCGCGAGGATACGATGAAGCTTCAACGAATCGAATCGCTAAGGCGGCGGAAATATCGAAGGCGTTGATGTTTCACTACGTCAAAAGCAAAGAGGATTTGTTTTTATTCTTACTGAACTATTGCAGAAAAACGATTGATAGAAACTACTTGAATAAAATGGATTTGCAAGAAAAAGATCTATTTAAACGGCTGCTGCAATCATATTCCTTACAAATCGAATTGATGAAAAGGAATCCCTGGATTTTTGATTTTACTAACTTGTCGTTCGCAACAAAATCGGAAACGATCAATCAAAAACTAGCGGAAATGGCTGCACAAGAGCAATCAGTTTGTGCGGAGGACCTATTTCGATCAATCGATTCTACAAAGTTTCGTACAGGACTCAATGTTGAACGATGCAAACAATTGATTCTTTGGGGAAATATCGGTTTTACGAATGAAATTTTGGAAGAATTGAAGCATACGGATTATGAACAGATCGACTATCAAGCGATCAGCGATAGATTATCCCAGTATCTCGTGGATCTTCAGATGGTTTTTTATGGTGAATAATTGGGGGAACCAGTATGAAAAGAGTTCTGATTTTAGTTGGTGGTCTCCTGCTTCTATTGATTGTTATTTCGACAAATGTACACGAAAATAAGCCACAACAGAAAGAAGGTTCTGTGATGGAAAAAGCAGCAACGACGATCGCATTTCCTCTACGCGGTGAATGGTATACGGAAACAAGCCCTGCCGATCGAGTTCCGAGTCATGGTACCGATCGCTTTGGGTTGCGCTATGCGTTTGATTTTATTCAAAAAGATCAAAACGAAGCCTCCCATACGGAACGTTCGGTTGATTATCTCTTTGGCGGAATTCCATTGGAAAAATATTATTGTTTTGGTCAACCCGTTTATGCGCCCTTTGCCGGCGAGGTGGTGACGGTGAAAAACAATACTTCTGATGGTGAGAAGGCTTCTTGGGTTCACGATCAGACATCCGCGATTCGGCATTCGCTTTTTTTCGATCAGGAACGAGATGGCTTTGAGGCGATCGCCGGAAATTATGTCGTCATCAAACAAGCCTCGGGTCTTTACGCAGCTTTTGCTCATCTGCAAAAGGATTCTTTAGCAGTTAACGAAGGCGAACATATTTCGCAGGGAACCTACCTTGGCAATGTCGGGCATTCAGGCAACTCGACTGAGCCTCATCTGCATTTCCAGCTGATGGATTCTGCTATAATCGAATCAGCAAATGGGCTGCCCTTCGTTTTTTCGGCCTATGAAAAATACAATGGGCAAACATGGGAGATCGTCAGTAACCAAATTCCCGCCGTGGGTGAACGCATCCGCTCTTTGAAAGAAAATCAGACAGAAACTAGGTGAATCCTTTGGAGATGAACAACTTATTCAAGCCGCAAGATCGCCAAGCTTTACGAGCATGGCTGGCTGAAAATGCTGCAACTACAAAAGATTGCTGGGTCGTAATCGATCGCGACCAGTCAAATCTGACCTATTTAGACATCGTTGAAGAAGCCCTTTGTTTTGGCTGGATCGACAGCACCAAAAAGAAGCTTTCTGAAACGGAGGTCGCACAGCGTCTATCGCCCAGATCAAAAAAGAGTCAATGGACCGAGTTGAATAAGGAGCGTGCACGCCGCCTGATCTATTTGGATTTAATGACTGAATTGGGACATGCCACCTTGCCGGACCTATCACCTGAAAGTTTTGTGATTGATGCTCGGATTCTGAACGAACTCGCATCCGATCCGGAAATCCAGAAAAAATTTGCGGACTTTCCTGAGCTTTACCAGCGAATTAGAATCGACAATATCCAGCGCTATGGTGCGGATGGGGAACTCTTTGAACGACGATTGGAAAAATTGCTGCTCAATACCAAAGCCAATAAGCTTTATGGCGCTTGGGATGATGGCGGACGTCTAAGCCATTATAAAAAAGATGAATGATTGCTATTTCGGAAGTGAATCCTATTTGCTTCCTTTTTTTATTGCTTTCAGTCGCCCCTTTTTTTGTCACTCATCGTCAAGATCCGACCAGCCCTTCTAAGGGTTCTTTGATGAATTTCGTATATAATTGCTCAAGCTTTTCAGCGATATAGGTTTTGATGGGAAATAGTCGTAGCGTAAGGAACTTCCATTCCTTCTTTTCAAAATAGTCTTTGAAATAGACGTAATAACGACGTAGTGCCCGAGTTATTTTGGTTTTCATAAATAGATGACGGACAAGATCCTGCATGAAGAATGAAAAATCGGATTCGGTCAGCTCATCTCTCACCTGAAGCGCTATCATAATTTTGACTGTCTGTGCTTCATCGTGGGTCTCTTTGTAATACTTCATCGTTCGTTTTTCAAGGGTAGTACGTTTTAGCGTAAATAATTGATTGGGAGTGAATAAAATTTCTGACATGCTGTTGGCTCCTTTCGTTTTTATTTTTCAGTCGGTCTGTGATCACGCCCTGACTATAATCCTAAAATTTGGGTCCTGTCAAACAGCTTTTTTCCTTAAATTGATTTTCACAAATGGGAAGCATCAGTACTAAAGGAATCTTCCATTAAAATAATTTATTTTTCTTGTTTTCTTTTAAAAAAAAGTAAAAAGTCCATCATTGTCCTTTCACGTACCTTACCTTTTGTTTTCTTAGATAAGTAGCGTAGAATGACCCTATACTGTGATTACACACTTTTGTTAAGGAGAACTGCAATGGAAAACTATGTCATTCGAATCGATATTCCTGAAATAGAAGAATACTTGGCGTTGCGCAAGGATTGCGGCTTGTCTCCCCGAGGCAAAGAGGCTAGTAAAATAGGGTTAAGCAACAGTATCTACTCGGTGATCATTAGACAAAGCAAGAATCAGAAGCTGATTGGGATGGGACGAATCATCGGCGATGGCGGTACCGCTTATCAGATTGTCGATATTGCCGTCCATCCGTCAAAACAAGGAAACGGTCTGGCAAAAAAGATCATGGAATTATTGATGACCCATATTCACAACGAGATCGATCCGCAGGCTTACGTTAATCTAATCGCGGATTGCCCGGCAGATAACCTTTATAAGCAGTTTGGTTTTGTTGAAACGGCACCGGAAAGCTTAGGTATGTACTTGAAAAGATAAGAATATTCAAAAAAGATCAGAAAGAATTGCTCGAAAGGCATCTCTTTCTGATCTTTTTTTTTACTGGAAAAACTAGTCAACATCAAAATCAATTATCAGATTTTTTACAATCCAAAAAATCTTCGGGTTTATTCATATGGGTATTCGTTTTACAATTATATTAGGTAAACAATTGTACACTCTGAACTTTCGAAAAAAATAGAGAGTAGGACAGAAAATGAATATAAAAAAAATTAAACGTTTCTGCAATCTGTTAAGTATTTTTAGTCTAGTTATGCTAATAATTGAGCTTATACCAAATACTAATCCAATTTTTACAACTTTCTTTTGGATTAGTATGTTTGCACAACTACTCCTTAGATCGGCACTTTTTTTTAAAACAGAATGATAAAAATCTGATATCAGTTATTCCCTATTCCCAAAAATATACTTTTTAGAGAATTTATATATTGGCCTATTCTTTTGTCTACGAAGTTAAAAAAACGGGATTTCTATCGAAGAAATCCCGTTGATTTTTTTATTTTTATTTCGTAAAGACCACGAATCCTGGCAATTCAGGATGATCGATCACGACTCCCGTGCGTACCGAACGGGCTCCCCAAAAGATCAGTAAATCACCCGCCGCCATGAAGATGTTAAAGGCCGAAAGCAGAATCAGCTCTGTGTTTGGATATAGCAGCGCTAGGAAAAAATACCCGCCCCCGAGTATCACTACCGGTGCTAATACACCAATCTTATAAGCCTTTGCTTCCAACGCTTCTTTACAGTGACAATACGGCATCAGCTCTTTGACATTAAAGCCGAAGCTGATGCTTTTCAGTTTGCTTTTTGCATAATTCGCCCAAGCCAATCCATGAATCACTTCATGAATTGGGAGTGACGCCACAAAAAGAAAAGAAAACAGCGGAAAATTGATTTCCCATAGTGGTGAAGCATCCGCTCCCCAGCGCCAATAATAGCCGAACACCACTAATACAATAAATGGCAGCGGCAGCAGCATTCCCTGCGTCCCCGCTTCTTTAGCGGTAAATGTATGGTCCCGCTTATGATACTTTTTTTCCCGCATCTCTCGACAAAGTGCATCGAATTCTTGGTACTCCTTAGCCTTTTTACCCTGTTTATCTGTTTCCATAACTTAACCCCCATTCTCTATGTCCGCACATAGAATACCCTTTCATTTTTAACAAACCCTATTATCATAATAAAGGGTTTGTCCCCGCCGCGTCAAAGGTTGAAGGAAAATGATCGTTTTAATAAAAAGAACAGCCCGAAACCTTCCTGTAATTAGGTCTCCAGCTGTTCCATTGATGCTGCTCTCTTGCAAAAAGGACTCCTACACTACCGATTAAGACTTAAGAGATCATTGTTAACGGCCAAAGATTTATGCATTGGCAAAACCAAGCAAGTCAATGATCCGGATTAGTGTACTGGATTATGACTTCATGGTTTTCATCTCTTTCCAGATGAACGCGGGACTACCTATCAATGGTTCAACTCGGCAACAAGAAAATGGTTTTAGTGACTGTTTCCAATGCTATATAAAAACCAATCTCCCCTTACTTATATTATATACGATTGCTCACTGTTTCACTTTTCCGTTTTTTTAGATATTTTACTAAAATATTGGTTTTAAGAGCTGATTTCAGTCTGGCAATCAAGAAAAAAGCCAGCGGTACAAGCCGCTGGCTAAATAATTGGCTATTAGAAATAGAACAGGTCTTCAAACTTTACATCCAAAGCAATACATAAAATCAACGCCAATTTGGCTGTTGGGCTAAATTGTCCGGTCTCGATCGAACTGATTGTCGTTCGCGAGACACCTACCAGCTTGGCTAATGCTGCTTGAGAAAGCTGCTTACTTTTTCGCGTTTCTTTTAAACGATTTTTTAAAACTAATTTTTCTTCAGACATACGGCTCACCTAGACTACTTTGGTTCCGGAGACCAGCTGAGTGATGTGCAAGACGATCAGGACGATCGTAATCACTAAGTAGATCAAACCAAAAACCAGTTCTCTGCGTCGTCTCATGTAAAAATACCTAACGAGGAAATCCGTTGTTCCATAAGCAAAAGCCACTGCGTAAAGACCGAAATTGAATCCCTTATCCATGACCAGTTGAATCACGAACAAGATGGTCGATAATAAAACCACCACCACACCGCTGAAAGAACTGGAGCGTCGTTGAATCTCCGCTTGGTAAGGATCATTTTTTCGATTTTCTTCTCGGCTTTTAGCCAGTATCTCTTCTTTTTTCACAGGTGACCCCCACTTTCTAATTCACTATTATAGCGAACTTTCCGCAGAATGGACAGCTTTAGCCGACAAGCCATTAATCAGATTCCATGCCGCGCTTTTTGTAGCGCTAAGATAAAAATCACGATTCCTAAAATGAACCAAATCGCAACAGTCACTAAATCGTGGCTATTTAGCGCATAGCCTTCTTTGCTGAAAATACCATCTACATAACTCGCGATCACACCAGAATAAGTATAACTTGAGACCTTCTCAATTGTAGAGCTGAAAAATCTGAGCTGCGGCAGCATGGTGAAAACTAAAAGGATCGGTGTACAAATCACACCCGATTGCGTCTGATCCTTCGTCAAAATCCCGATGACAAAGCCGATAATAATACTGATCAATGTCCCACTAGCTGTAATCAAAAGAAATGTTGGCAGGTGGATCGCCGAATAAGAAATCCCGCTGGCTGGAATCAGCAAGAGATTCACGATCATAATGATGCTGAAGGTAGGAATCAGCGACCCGATCAAATACTCATTACTTTTTACAGAAGAAGTCATCAAGACTCGCAACGTGTTCTTCTCCTTCTCTTCGGCGATAGAGGTACTGCTGATCAACAGACCGCCAGAGACGATATTCATGATCAGACCCAATCCCAGCAAAAAGGCATCCACCCGAAACGCACCACTGCCCTGCGGCAGATTTGCCATTACTTTCCGAAAAACGATTACTAGAAACAAAGCGATCAGCGGATTGCTCATCATACTGAGATTGCTGATTATTGTTTGAAATTTTAACCCGGTGATCGCATTGATCCGTTTTACTGTGCTGCTCATACTAAGTTCCTCCCTGTCGCTTCCAAAAAGACTTTTTCTAAGGTTGGTTCACATGAATGGATCGTCTCCACCTGATCGGCGGCGACCCATTTTTCGATGAGTTTCGCTGAATCAACCGATTGCTCCAAGACAACCTCCGTGTGATCCGTCAATTGAATCATGAACCGTTTTTGCTTATTAAATTTAAGCCGTAAATTTTCTGGTGTATCTAGTTCAGCGATCTGTCCCTCATTCAGTAAGGCCACACGATCACACAATTTATCGGCCTCCTCCATATTATGAGTTGTTAAGAAAATCGATGTTCCATCTGCCCGCAGTTCTTCCATCATCTTGTGAACCGAAAGTGCAGAGACCGGATCTAATCCGCTCGTCGGTTCATCTAAAAAGAGTAATTTTGGCTTATGCAAAATCGCCCGAATCAGGACTAGCCGCTGTTTCATTCCCTTTGAAAGTTTTTCAGCTGGCTTTTGACGATGCTCATATAAATCGAATCGTTTTAACAGTTCATCGATAGTCGCTGGATCAACGTCTAATAACTTCGCAAAAAATTTCAAGTTTTGATACACCGTTAATTTTTCATAAAAACCGCTCATATCAGAAACGATTCCAATTTTCTTATAAATATCTTCATCAACCTTTTCCACGGGAATCCCCAAAATACTCGCTTGTCCCGAGGTTTGTTTAAGCTGACCAGTTAATATCTTGATCGTAGTCGTCTTGCCTGCTCCTGATGGTCCTAGGAAGCCAAAGATTTCTCCTTCATAAACACTAAAATCCAATTTTTTGATTGCCTCATAGCCTTTAAACTGCTTGGATATGTCCTTTGCTTCAATTAAAACTTTTCGTTCCATACTCTGTCTCCTCTATTTTGATAAGTTTACTTGTCAACCGTATGTAAAAAAAATAGTCCTATTTTTCAGTATCTGCCAACATCGGTTTGCCATCCTGATCCACCAATACTGCCATGCCTGAACCCATATTCGGTACGATCGCCAATAGATACTGCACACCTGAATGTTTGTCGGTCACAACCGTCGTGATCCCTGATCCGCTTGTTTCAATCGTCTTTACATCGAATCTTTTTTCCTTCGCCATTTTCATACACTCCCTTTTTGACAAGTTTTATTGTCAAACACAGTATAAGACTGACAAGTAAACTTGTCAACACAAAAATACTCACACCTACAAAAAAAAGCCAGCAATCTAAATCACTGACTTCCCAATAAACCTATTCTAGCGCAGTTTTTGATTGATCTGCTGAATGTCTCGTTTGTACTTTAAGTAATAAAAGATCCAAATGGCAAAGAAGATCAAGAAAAATGACAGAGAGGCGGACACGATCACCTGCCATTTGAAGGGAAACCAATCATTCACTCCCGCCGTGATCAAAAAGGCGATAAAACTGCCGCCCATATGGATCAGCGTTTGCGCCAACATCGGCAAACGTTTTACGCTATAAACCATTCCTAATAAACCAATTACTACCGATAGCAATACAAAGCTCGCCACGATTTTTCTTACATCGTTGTCCGCAAAGATAAAGGCAAACAACATACAGATCGTACTGCCGATCCCGATCGCTTGTCCTAAACGCTTAATTACTTTTTTCATTTCAATTCCTCCTTTAATCATTCTAACGAAAAACTTTCCACGATTTTCCTATCCGACCATGCCTAAATGACGTTTCAACTGGTCGACAAATCGGCGAGAGACCGTGATCTTCTGGCCATTTTTCAAGTAAGCATATAAGCTGCCGGAAAAGGCGACCTCCAGCCTTTGAATTTCCTTGGTATTCACTAGTGCCGATTTTGAAACCTGTAAAAAAGCTTCGTCGGAAAGCTCTTCTTTTAACGCGACCAATGATTTGCGGAAAGAATACTGTTGATTAGCAGTGTAGAGCGTTACGATTTTATTGAATACTTCTAAATAAATAATTTCTGATTTTTTTAATAGGATAAACTCATCCTTCAGCTTAATGACTAATTGATCCTCTCGATCGTCTTCCAGCCGACTGGCGATTTGGTCGCCCAACATTTCTTCCGCCGCCCGAATCCGAACCTCTGGCTCCGTCCACTTTTTCCCGATCTCCATTTGAATCTTCAACCCTTTAAACATCTGCCCCGCCTCCATCTGTATCCTTATAGTAAGTCATTTTCCACTGAGAAAGTAGCCTTTTTTCCTTTCCGGTAAGCTGAGTGTCCTAAGCGGTTTTACCAATTGATCTCTTGTACAATTCCAGCAATACCGTTTTAGTGCAACAAAAAAAAGAGACCTTTTTAAGGTCTCTGAGTTCACATTATTCTTGCACCATCTTAACACCAGCGGGTTCAGTTTCGTACTCGCACTCGCTGTCTGTTTCGATCGGTCTTTCTCTTAACTCAATGTCCAATTGGTGCTGCTGCATCGTACCAATCTTCTCTGTGATCAACACTAAGAGCTGTTTCAAGCTTTCTTCAGAGTTGATTTTATTCTCGACAATCGCCTGACACAGGTATTCGACTTGATGACTTTGTTCAAACAGTTCCAAATAGCTCTCACTGTAGCTGTCAACATCACGAATAATCTGCCAATCGGTATCATTATAATAGGTGTCATACATGATGAAATCCAACCGATATACCGCTAAAACAAATAGATCCCGCACTTTTTGATTTTCTTTCAATAACCTTGCCAGCTCAGTCGAGCCGTTTGCGATCTCTCCGCCTAAATCGATTAGAACCGAATAATTGTTTTCGTATTCCTTCTTCAACTTAGTGAATAGGCGTGCTGTTTTATGAACTTCCTTCTGCTTCTCACGATATTTCAAAAATTGAAACATCAAAAGCGCTGCTAAAAATGAAAAGAAGCAGCCAAAGAAAGCCGTCGATGCATTGACAAATGTTCGGATGATATCGAGGTGACTCCCGAAGAATTCTCGATTAAAATAAATCAGACCGATACTTATCACCGCAATAACTTCACCGACCAATAAAACGGACAAGGAAACAATCGCTAGTTTTTGTTTTTCTGAAATCATTTTTCACCACGCATTCAGAATGAATGCTTCTCCTTATATTTTTTCTCCCAAACCCCTAAAAATAAGTTCATTCGCCTCCTTAATCCACTTAATAAGCGTTTCAAACACTCTGAAAACTATTTTTTGTATATTTTCTCAACTAAATTAACATTTTTATAATAAATAATGTATTTTAGTTATTCGACAACGTGGTTTATTATATCATTTATTGATTCTTCAATAAAGAGTTCTCAAACATTTTGAATAAAAAATTACTTTACAAATTTTATTCAAAATGAATTTGAGACGTTCATTGCTGCGCGGCATCTATAAATAAGCATCATTAGTCGTTTCATAGATAATTTTCCCCGAGATAATATGCCGCAAAAAATCTACTCACGGAATCCATAAGTAGATAACCAATTCATAAAAAAACTCGAAACGCCGGACGATCAGCGTTTCGAGCAAATATCTATTATTTTTCAACCAATCCTTCGACCTGCGGCAGCCCGATCCCAGCCGTGTAAACTTCGACCAGGCCTGACGGCAGCTCAAGATCATCGGTATGACCTTTGACATTCATATGGATCGTATCCTCTTTGTCCGCCAAGATTTTTTCTTTAAAATCCGGATCGGACAATGCCGCCACACCCATTGAAGCAACATCGCCATATTTCAGCGCATCTAGTGCTTCATTGGCGGAGCGGATCGTTCCTGAAACGACTACTGGAACTCTGACAGCGACAAAATTTTTAATCACTAAGCTGGCTGGTTCTGTGTAGTCACCCTTTTGCGGCATCGCTTTATAGGCGTCTTTGCCAAAATTACCGCCGGCTGCTGAAGAAAGATCAAGGAAATCCAGGTCTTGTTCTAATAGCTTATCGATCAGCTTCAACGAATCATCCAAGTCGTAACCAACCATTTCGCCATGAATTTCTTCTGGAGAGATCCGATAACCCACGATCGCATCGGGATTTTCCGCCCGCGCGGCTTTCAATACTTCCTTCGTCACCTCGATTGCAAAATTCATGCGCTTCTCAAACGATCCACCCCAATAATCCTCGCGCTGATTCGAATAGCTGGAGAAGAATTGCTGGATCAGATAATGATTCGCACCATGAATCTCGACACCATCAAAGCCAGCTTTCAACAGACGCTGCGCCGCCAAACCGAAATCCTTCACGACTTGCCAGACTTCATCTTCGGTCAATTCCGTCACCTTGTATTGTAAAAACGGAAACTCGATCGCACTCGGCGCATAAGCTTTCCCCGTCACATAACAGCCATAGGCACCTTCACGACCGGGATGCTGAATCTGACCGATCGCTTTACTGCCGTTGCTCTTCATTGCCGCGGCCAACTTGCTATAAGCTTCGATCGCGTCATCATTGTAAAGCGCCAATTGTTTCGGGTGACCTTGGATATTTTCTTGAACCGTGATTGCTCCGGTTAAAAGTAAATCCGCAAACTTGCTGCGGCGTTCAAAATACTTGATGTCTTCCTCTGTCGGATTTCCCGTTGCCGGATCAGCCGCAAATACCACCATCGGACACATGCCGAAACGATTTCTCAAACGTCCACCGTGCTTCAACTCGATCGGTTCAAATAATGGTGCATACTTTTCTTGCATTTCGATTCCTCCCTTTCGATTAAACTCTCGCGTGTGTCGTATACCAGCCGCCATCGATTGCGATCGTCGCACCAGTAATGAAGCTGGCTTTTGCCGAAGCTAGAAAGGCAAATAATTTTGCCGGCTCCCAATCCTCACCGATTCGGCGACTAGGGATCGCCTTCAATGCTGCTTCCGTTCCTAGCATTTCCCATGCTTGATCCGGCATCAAATTCGTGCGGATCAAGCCCGGACAGACAGCATTTACCCGAATAAACGTGTTGTCGCCTTCATCGATTTCCGTCACTGCTTTTGGCCGGCCAAACATATCCGCTGGGTTATTATTTAAGAGTGCCGCCGCACTTTGTCGCGTATAATTCAGCAACGCCGCTTTCAATACATTGTAAGGAATCGAATCGCCAATCATGAACGAAGCCACCGATGCTGTATGAGTGATACTCGGATTCTTTGACTTGCGCAAAAGCGGCACACAATATTTGGTAAACATCGCCGCATGCAATACATAGAGCTGAAACGCTCGTTCAAATTCGTCAGCATCAACATTTTTCCACTGTTCCAACGATCGCGGAACCCGCATTACATATCAGACTGTCCAGTCTGCCAAATTTCTCCTGCGCAAAAACCACCGCGGCTTTGATCTGTTCCTCATCCGTCACATCACATTTGAAGGGTAAAAAGTTCTCACCTAAATCCTTCGTCCGACTAAAATTCCGCCCGATCCCGATCACCGTCGCGCCCTGATCCAAAAACTCCTTTGTCGTTGCCAAACCGATGCCAGAAGTCGCGCCAGTAATCAATACGATATAATCTTTTAACATCTCGATTCCTCCTTGTTAGTTACTGACCGTCATCAAGCCGCCATCGATCAACACATCGGCGCCGTTGATATACTGTGCATCCGTCGAGGCTAGAAACGCGATCAAATCCGCTACTTCTTCCGGCTTTCCTGTTCGCCCGCAAGTGACCTTCGCCATCCGGTCATACATCGCCGACACATCAGCTTCTTCCATATTGACACCTTCGCGCTGGAAAATCGGTGTCTGGATAAAGCCCGGCGACACACTATTGCGGCGCACACCAATAAACCCCATAGCTTGCTGCTTGGTATACAGCACCACGGCGTTCTTCGCTAAATTATAAAGAGGATTTTCAGAGCTGACAGTTCGACTGGCTGCAGAAGCGGTGTTGATGATACTTGCGTTGTTTTTCGGAGCGTTTACTAAAAGAGGATACAATTCTTTGGCAAAAAGCATCGGTGCCCGCAGCAAAAGATTGAAACTACGATCAAATTGATCAACGGTCACATCTCGAATCGTGGTATTTTCACCAAAACCTGCATTGTTTACAAACACATCCAGCTCATTGTCAAAGGTTTCTTTGATAAATTCACAGGTCTTCACGATCTCATCGGCATCCCGCACATCACAGGTCCGAGGAATAAACCGATCGCCTAGATCCTTCGTCTTGCTAAAATTCCGTCCGATCCCAATGACCGTCGCACCTTCGTTGATAAACAGTCGAGCCGTGGCCAAACCAATACCCGAGGTCGCACCAGTAATAACGACTTTGTAATCTTGGAACATCGTTCTACCTCCTAAATTATTTTCAAAAATAGGCAGTCGAATTTGTTCAAATGAGTTGCAGTTTGTGGATTTTTGGTGCATACAGGTGTCAGGATGACACAAATAAAGATTGAGGATTTTTCTACGATGCTAGGTTAATCATATCATTAAATCACCCAGTTAGAAAACGCCTTCACAAAAAAAGCATATTTTGTATGAGATATATCAGACAATTCTTAACGCTAGCAAATGGCGCCCACAAAAAAGCCAGTGACATAGGTCATTGGCTTTAAAAATAATGGGTTGGATTTTACATAACAATCACTTCGCTAATACTTTCAATCTATTCATAACTAATCTTAAATACGATTCTACCCTCATAACTCCCAGCCTGGATCTGCTTCGGCTCTTTCAAAGAAATGACCCCCGCTTCCTGAACGACTCCATTACCTGAAGGAATAAATAAAACTGGGGAATCAGGGTCTGAAGTAGATCCATTCCAGCTCAATTGGCTCAGGCTTTCAATTGAAGAGTCGCTCTTATGTTTTAGAATTAATTGATTATCATCGGAGATTGACGTTTCATTCTTATTGATCCTAACTGACAAATCTTCATTCCCACGATTTATTCCGCTGATCGCAACTTCAGTTTGACTGTTCAAAGAAATCCTCATTGGAATGTTCACGGTGTAATTTTCAAGCCATTTCGCATAAATAGTCCGCGACTCTGTTGCTGGCTGACTAAAATCAAAAGGTTCAGTACACTCTCTATCGATGTACCAGCCATCAAACTGAAAATTTGCCTTTGTGGGAGGAGCTGGTTTGGCCCAATGAGAATTGACCACTGCTTGTTGAGGCAATATCTCACTACCCCCATTTGTTTCAAAAGATAGATCGTAAACGGCTAATACATTGACTACTACATCTCTTACTAAGTTCTCGTAATAGTATCTGATATCCCAGCTCCCAGGTCTGGATGTATCTACCTCATCGCTTGATAGATAGACATGTTCGTGCTTATCGACAACATTACCATACTTGTCCGTAACAAAAGAAATGTTTTCATAGAGGTCCAAATTAGTATACTGAGGAATTTCTATATAGTGTTTTTTTATTTCAAACGCCGTTTCATCCATATCATAATCTACAGAGTAGACTCCGCTATAATTAATTCTATTTCCGTCAATAATTGTAGTGAGTGCAAAATTAAATGTGAATGGCTCCCGTCTGCTCCCTCTTGTAAAAATCCCAGTACTAGCATTGTAGGTAACATGACTACTCGAAATATTCGAAACAGCTATGGCCGAATTTCCTCCACCTGTGGACATCGCTGTTTGAACGACCTGATTATCACTAAACAAAGATTGCAGAGAGATCGTCTCACTAGGGGAAAACTCTTTCGAAAACTTTTGATTTCTAAAAGCATTTATGTCTATACTGTCCAATGTCTTACCGAAAGAAAGGTTTTTGATTTGATTTCCTGAGAACGCGTCACTTTCTATTCTTAAAACATTTGCGCCTAAAATTTGCACTGAGGTAATTTCGTTATTCATAAAAATCGCTCTTCTATATCTGCGCATCAGTGATCCACCGCTAACAGAAGTAATCCCTTTATTGGCAAACACCATTTCATCAATATCTGCTAAAGCCATAGCATTAGCATACGTTGGTAAATTAATATCAGTCACTTTCCCTGGAGTAAAGGACGTAATTTTATAAGAAGACATATAAGTCATAGACATTCCGCTATCCTCAGCAGACACATACCCCCCGCTTGAATATCCGATTCCCGTATTCTGATCAACAAAGTCATAATATGGCGCCACGCTCTCAATACTGTCTTCACTAGCTTGGTTAATTAAATCCGCCCCATCATGTAATTTTACTTCATCGTCAATCAATTGGTCACTATCCAACTCATCTTCTTCAATAAGCTTAACGCTTTCTCTCACTTCGCTTGAATGATCAGCCACAGTTTTCACAGGTACCATCACCCCTAATAACATCATAGATAGTATACCTATCGATATCACTTTTCCAGTTCTCATGGAAACGCCCCCTCAAATGATTATTTAAAAAGCATAACAAAAATATCCTGCTTCATTTGTCGACTTATTTTAAATAATTAAAATCTTGGAACACTGCATCAGAGAGGTTGATCAAAAGGAATACAGTAAAAGAGTAAAAAGTCGAAGAATATGAAAAAAGCTAGAAACCTATACGTCAAGGTTTCTAGCTTATAAACAAGTATTACCCCACAGAACCTTCCATTAGATTTTTTAGCCTTTAATGGATAGCAATAGGCTTTAAATTAACATTTAATCATTTCACTTACTAAAATAAGAATAAATAATATTCAACTAAACTAAACTAAATGGCATTTAATTTGGCATTATTTTTTTGAGGAGCTATTTCAGAAATTAATGTTTTAACAATACACTTTTAATCCTTTAAATATTCTAACTGCATATTATAATTGTTAGTAGTCTTTTTACCCTGTTGGTATTTATATTGAATTAATCTACTCTTATCTTCTTCATGTGTTGATAGTAACACTTGAGTATTAGGAAATTCTTCTACTAGTATATCAGCAAAAGAATGAGCACTAACATCATCTATTGACTGTAAAGGATCATCAATCATAATCAAATTCAATTGGTCTTCTTTAGAATAGATTTTCCGAATAGCTAGTAGAATTGATATAATTACACCATTTAACTGTCCGATACTTAATATATTAAAAATATCTGTGTTCATTTTTTTATTATCATGGTTTACTTTAAAAACAACTTGTGTCTCATTTACCTCTGCATAGATACCTAATCCAAGTTGATAATTTTGAATAATTCGGCCGCTTATCAGAAATAGAGGTAATTGGATTTTTTTTATAAACTGTTCCTGATAATTCTTGTACGCCTTACTATTATAATCTCTAATCAATTCTAATAATTTATTAATCTCCGTTGCACGCTCGTGTTTTTTCAAAATTTCTTTTATTTTTTTACTTTTTTCTTCATTTTTTTGTAATTCATTTTCATATGTATCTCTATATTTACTTTGAATATATAAATACTTCGTATTTAAGTCTTCTACTGAAATATTTGGTTTATTATTATCAAAAACTTGCTTATGAATTTCGTTTAACTTAGATAACTCATTATCAGGTAATACCTGTTCATTACCTTTTAATTCGTCTAATTTCGAATGAAACTTTTCTAATAAATAAGTAAAATCATTCTCTTCCTTTTTTGTTTCTTTAAATACATCTGAAAAATTTGAAATTACTTTTTCTATACTAGTAAGCTCTGCATCAGTAATTGATTTTAAATTTTTGATCTCATGATATAATATTAATTCTTCTACCCATGGTTTTAATATATCATTGATTTTATTTAATATAGAACTTTCCAACTCTGCTATTGATACTGTGTACTGATTCAACTCTTTTTCTTTATCGCCTAGCGATGATTCTAAAATAATCGTTAAGTCATTATAAGCTTTATCTAAGTCTTGAAGAAATGTTCCACAAAAAGGGCAGTGTTCAATATCAATAATATGTTGATGTTTTTGTTGCTCTTTCAATTCCATTCTTTTTTTATTCAAACTAATTATCTCAGATTTATCCCCCACAATAGTTTTACTTAATGTATTTTTTTTATCCAAAAGTATATGGTACTCTGTTATTTCTTTACTAACTTCTTTATCTTTAATTATCTCATAAGTAACAATTTCTGATGATATTATTTTTTTTTCAAAAAAATTATTGAGATCTGACAGTTGCTTCCACCATACTTTTTTTTCTGAATAATCTTGAAGTTTATCTCGATAAAAAAAACCTTTTAATGACAACGTTGAAATATTATTTATTTTATCAATTGCCTTAATTCTATTTGACTCTATAAGTAAGTTATAATTCTCAACTAACTTTTTAATTGATTCTAATTGCTCCTTATATTTATCAATTGGAATAGTTATATCAATATTTTTTAAATCAAACAAAAAATCTTTTTCTGGAAATATTTTTTTATACTCGACTAGCTGATCACCGATTTGAGTTTTACCAATTATTTCTTTTAATCTTCGGTTCTCAGACCCTATTTTCTCTTCCTGTTCTTGTAATTTTTTCTCAATATTATTTATCTTTTCAGAAAAAGAGAGTTTCAATTTTTTTATAAATTCAATTCTTTCATCGATTTCTTTCATATCTAAAATACTGGTTAAAATTTTTTTTCTTTCACCATATTTTTCTTGAAGAAATAGCAATGAATTATTTTGTGAAATATACATTCCAATTTTAAAGAAATTATTATTTATATTTAACAATTCATAAACTCTAAAATCATCTATATCTTCAGTAACACCTGAGTCATCAGTATACTTTAATTTACTATTATTTCCATTCTTCCAATCAAAGATACGTTTAATTGTAAAATCTTTATTTTCTTTAGTAAAATATCCAGTAATTTCAGTAGGTTCAGAGTCTGTGTTCGCTATTATTGATAAGAATGTGGTGTGTCCATTTTTTAACTTAGATTCAAAATGAACTATATCTCCTGTAATTAATAACTCTAATGAATCAAAGACAGTAGATTTACCGTATCCATTAGGACCGTCTAATATAGTAGCATCATTATTCTCAAAATAAAACTCTTTTATCTTTTCTGACGAAAAGCTTTTGAAGTTCTTAACTTCCAATTTATTAAGATAGATATCCATCTATATCACCTCCATAAACGTCTTTTATGATATCATTAACTAGATCTATTATATTTTTTTCGATTTCTCCATCTTTTTTTATACTGGGAAAAATGATATCTTCCATTTCTGTTATTTCTTTTAACGAAAATGAATCTGTTTGTTTCCTTACTGATGTATATATATTATGAAAATCATCTAATTCTTTTTTTTCAAATCGCATTTTTATTGAGAGTGTAAAATATTTTGTGTAAATAGAAAAAAGGAAGTCCCTTCTGTAGAATAGAGTTACCACAACACATTCACAGAAAAGAGGGCTTCCATATGAACGATTTTACTACAGAAATTCTAAAGACTCTAGCGAACAAAGGCGATTTGAATGAATTATTCCGTGTCCATTTGGAAAAAGCTGTCAATACGCTTCTCAAAACGGAGTTAACGGCTTTCCTCGATTACGAAAAGTACGATCGCATTGGTTTTAACACGGGTAATTCTCGTAACGGCTCCTATGACCGTACGGTCAAGACCGAGTACGGGGAACTTCATCTCCAGATTCCGCGCGACCGCAACGGCGAGTTCAAGCAACAGACTGTTCCTGCTTATAGACGGACGAATGATACCTTAGAGGAGACCGTCATTCACCTCTTCCGAAAAGGTATTACCATGTCGGAAATCGCAGACTTGATTGAGAAAATGTATGGGCATCACTACACGCCCCAAACCATGTCCAATATGACTAAATCATTTACGGAAGAAGTCACTTCATTTAAGGAACGTGAGCTTCATGACCGTTATGCCGCTATTTATATGGACGCAACCTATATCCCTTTAAAGCGGAAAACCGTCGCCAAGGAAGCCATTCATATCGCAGTTGGCATTCGCCCGGACGGTTCAAAGGAAGTGTTGAGCTATGCGATTGCACCAACTGAATCTATCACGATTTGGGAAGAGATTTTAATAGACCTCCAGGAACGTGGCGTGAAAAACGTCCTCCTTTTCATCACGGATGGCTTAAAGGGGATGGCAGGGGCCGTGCAGCGGTTCTACCCCAAAGCCCGTTTTCAACATTGCTGTGTGCACGTTTCCCGTAATATCAGTCACAAAGTGCGTGTCGATGATCGTAAGGAAGTCTGTGATGATTTTAAAATGGTGTATCAAGCGTCATCTAAAAAGGCGGCATTGGAAGCACGTGGTGCTTTTGCGGAAAAATGGAAAACCAGCTATCCAAAAATGGTGGAATCGATCCTTTCGAACGATTACCTGCTCACTTTCTATGATTTCCCATTAGCCATACGCAAGACTATTTACTCTACGAACTTGATTGAATCCTTTAATAAGCAAATCAAGAAATACAGCCACCGCAAGGAACAGTTCCAAAATGAAGAGTCGATGGAACGTTTCTTAGTCTCGTCTTTTGATACTCACAACCAAAAATTCCTAGGTCGCAGTCATAAAGGTTTCCAACAGGCCGAAGGCGAGCTCGAACAAATGCTGAGTCAACCGATGGAGAATTAGAAACAATCTACAGTAGGGAAGAACCATTTACACAAAATTATTGACGCTCCCTTTTTATTAATGGTATTTTTATTATCATTCTATATAAAAGTGTAAAAGAAATATCTTTTTTATATTCAGGATATGATTTGAAAAAATTACCATCAATATTAAAAATCTCTTCACTTTTACTTCTAAGCTCTTTTAATTCATTTTCTGTATAATAGCAAACATATTTTTTATAACAAAACTCATTTTCTTCAACTTTAATAATCTTTTTGTAACTTTCAGTAGTTAAATCTGGGACTCTTGAAAACAATATCAAATAAGTATCTTGGGGAATAACTTCATGTTCTAAGTATGTTTCAATAAATCTATCAGCTTGTTCTAACTGCTCTTCTGGTTCTTGGTTACTCCATAAGAAGAGATATTCTTTTGAAATTTCTTTAGGTTGGTAGGAACTAAATAATACTTCTTCTTCTAAATTTGAGTATATCTCTTTCCATGTTCCATCTTCTAAACCAAATTTTTTTGTTACTGATAATAGAAAATTTCCATCATTCATATTTTTTTATTCCTTTCTATAAATATATCTCTTTTTATTAAATTAAAATTAATGTCTGGGAAAATACTTTTTTGTGATTCTATTTTTTTATCCTCAAAAAGGCTGCCAGGTATTAAATTAACTTTTTGCTCTTTATACCCAACTTTTTCGTCCTGCATATCTACAATTACGGAACTATTGGCGTAAATTTTTTTTACCTCATTGTTTTCCTTGATCCCACTTAATACTCTAGGGAGTGATTGTTTTCTTTTTAAGGTTATTGCTGAAGGAATAATTTTTTCACAATAATCTTCAAATTCGTGACTGTTAGCTATATAAATATGTTTTTGGTCTGAAAATAATGATTCTGTATCAACGTTTTCTAACAGTTCTAACAGTTCTACTATTCGAGCTCCACTAAAAACTTCTGTAATAAAAGCATGTGTTTCATCCTCTACAACAGTGGGATCTAAAACCTTTGCATAAATTTCACGTTCTATGGGATCAAATATTGCTCTTAAATCTTTCAACGGACAATATTCGCAGGTTGGTTTTTCGCAATCTTCGCAATAAGACAAAATTTCTCTTTCAATGTTCTTTAAAACTTTCTCATCTAATTTCATTTTAGTAAAAAAAATATTAAATAATTCTATGTTGTCAATAACTTCTTTTATTTTTTCACTAAATTTATCAAACTCTATTTTGTATCCAACCTCTTTATTACCACGTTTTTCATGTAATTCATTTATTTTTTCAATAACTAAATAGCTTACATTTGCAAAGGCTAAATCAATCTCTAAATCATCGTACTCTTTATCTTTATCTAAGGACTTTAAAAAAATTTTAATTTCTTTTTTTATATATTTGACTATGTCTCCAGTTTCAATAAAATCATCTTCATTGTATCCATAAAGAATAATTTTTTCTGCATATTCAGATTTAGACCAGTCAGAAATTTCAGATGCAGTTGCCAAATAACATTTTGCACTTTTTGAACCAATTTGTTTTTTATGATTAATCAATTTTTCACATGCTTCAATGTAAGAAGTCAATTTCTTTCCAGCTACATAAGCTTTAACCTGAAATATTTCTATTGGTTTATTATTTTTATAAATGATAAAGTCTTCGTATTTTTCTATTTCAACTGAATGATTTTTTATGTCTTCTTCAGAAAATTCATTTAATAATTCCAAAACTCTTAAAATCGTTATAAAGCCTTGATAATTAAAACCATTCCAAGAAGGTGTAGCATCATTTGATTTAAAAACTAAATTCATGATAGGTTTTCTTTTAAATGTCTTCAAATAGGCTTCCATTAATATTCCTGATGTATATTCTCCCTCAGTGGATTCAATAAAACCAACTTTAATAATGTCTTTATTTTCAATCTGATTAAAGATAATTTCAGGTTTTCTTGAAGAGTCTGATATATTTTTTTTAAATTTTTTTACTGCAAATCTGATATTTTTTTCATATTTTATATACAAAATATTATCACTAGCTCGCTCCATAGACTCATTCAATAAGAATGTATCTACACCTTTTCCTTCAATGGAGCATTTTCCAAACTTAATATCCTTCTCATTTTCTACAAATATTAGAATAATCCCTTCAGAATTGGAGATATCTTCAATATCAATATCTTTAAAATAAAAAGAATTTTTTTTACATGCCTTGATTTTATCCACTATATCATTAACTTCTTCCAAGTTTTTCACTCCTTTGAATTTTATAACTAAAATTGAGTAATTACGGTTTTCGAAAATGTTTTAAATATAATTTAAAATTAAATCAAATTCAATTTTAAAAACTTTTTTTATTCCTATAAGTTGTTCTAACTTTATATGTTGCTTTCCACTTTCAATTTTAACAAGTGTTTCCCTTGTAATATCTATATCCATCAATTGTAATTGTTTAACCAATTCAGTCTGCCCTATACCTTTTTCAAGGCGAATTCGTCTTATATTACTTCCAATTATATTATCATTATCTATAATTTTCTCTTCCCTCAAGATTAACACACTTTCTGGACTAAAATTAGTCCTTTTTTATTAATCTTAGAGAATTAATATGTTACAATGGGACTAATACTAGTCCACTTAAAGGAGAAGATTATGACTTACAATGATATTAAAATTTTTGAGAAAAAAAGATACTCTAAAGTAGTTTTTTCAAAGATTATTATTTCTTTAATTATTGCTTTTTTTCCAATATCAAATCCCTATAATTCAAAAATAGGAACTATTTTTCTTACTTATTTAGCTACTTCTATTATCTACACTTGTTTTGCAATATCTAAAAACTATCTGGTAACTAGTATTCTAGTATTCCTTGTTCCTCTCATCTTTGTTTATCTTGATAACATTACAAAGCAAGGTTACATTTCAAATAAAACATATATGTATACTAATGTATTCCTACTACTTTTACCTTTTTTATACGATTCTTACACTTTAATATCGCTCGTAATAATGAAAATAAGAGAGAAGAAGCTAAGATAGATCACTTTATCCTAGCTCCTTCCCTCTTATTTTATTTCCTATTCCTCGTAATCATCTAATATATCAACTAAATCAAACCAATCATCATCAGAAAAATGATAATCAAGATTAAGTTTTTTTCGTCTCAAATTTTCATAGTATTTGAGTAATCGATTAGAAAATTCTGTTAGTCTCTCATCACTTAAATTCTTGATGAAATCATTATTTAAGTAAATCCAAAGGTACTCTTCTATTTCTTCATCTTGATATTTAGATTCTCGAATCATTTCAGTTATAAAAACCAACGAATCATGTATATTCTGATAAACATCTTGAAGTAATACAAATTTAGGGATAGGCAGATGGTTTTCCTCATATGCCTTTATTATTTTTACAACCTCATCCTCTGTTAAATCATTACTTGTAAAATGAAAAGCTACTTTTTCTAACCGATCATATTCCTTTTCCATCAAGCTATAAATTTCATCCATTCTTCTCTCCAGATGTTCGACTTCTAAATCACTATAAAATTTTTCTGAATTTATTCTTCGAACTATGGAATTTATATTTTTTCCAATGTAGTTTACTTCTCTATATAACTTCCTATAAACAGACATATCTACATTCAACATAAAATGAGAATTAGCGGAATCTATTAGGAATGCTGATATCGTTGCGTATCCAAATAGTTTAGTTTTTTCTTTAATATATTCTTTCTCTTTAGGTTCTAAAGATATCTGTAAATACGTCTTTTTTCTTTTAGTCATTTCCATTCTCCTTTCGAGTAAAACGACAAAAATATTACTTAAATTTCATCTGAAATTTGAGCTATATTTCAGCGGTTTTAGGTGTAACCTAACAAGTAAAAAATCTCTGATTTTTGGGTTTGTCATGACAAACCCGTTGCTTGCCCTTTTAATAATAAGAAAATATAGCTAGAAATCTTTCTTAAAAATATCTAGCTATATGCTTTTTGTAATTTCAACTCAAAAATGTTAATTTTTACTTTACATTAGAACCCTCGTAAATAAAGTCCTTTCTATTTTTACGCCATTCCTTTTCATTAGAAAAATAAGTTTTAGATTCAAAAAAAATATCTTCCAATTCTAATTTATCTTCTAAAAATAATTCATGTAAATAACTACTTCCATACTCCTTCTCCATTACAAAAACATTCTCCCAAAAGGTTTTCATTGTTGTGTACCAATATCCTTTTAAATTCTGAATCTCTTTTGATTTATGCTCTCCTTCTTTCTTCTTAAAAATAAACCTGTATGCCTCTTTTTCAATTTCCTTTGACCATGTTTCACCAGTAATTTTGTATCCTTTATTTTGCTTGTTTATTTCTTTTTCCACTACTGCTTTGGTCTTGAAAATAATATCTAAATAATCCTTACATTCTAATTCATTTCCAAAATTCAAAAATAAACTTACAGTCTGTTTAGTTAAAAACAATCTATTAAATACTTTTAAAAATAATTCTTTAGTATCGATTTCTGTATCAATAGTATTTGTATTATTAGTATTTGTATTATTAGTATTTGTAGATGGCGTTTTTCCGGAGTTCGGATTACCAGATACCGGAAAATCCACTTCCGGTATCTCAAAACTTCTATCATCACATACATACCAAATATAACTTTTAAATTTTCCATTCTCTTTAATCTGAACACCTTTGATATAGCCAGCTTTTTTTAATTCGTTCCAACCACTATTAAAACTATCACGCTTATCAGTTGAGTGTTTCATTATTTCATTTTTATAAATTTTCCAATCTGAAGGTAAACTTGCCAAATAAACTAATATGCCTCTTGCTTTCCAAGATAAACTTTTATCTTTAGCTGCTGAATTTTTTATTTGAGTAAAATTTCCACTAGAGAAATTTGTAAAAATTCTTTGTTCCATTTCAATCTCCTTTTCTAGGTAAATACAATTGATAAATACTTTTGTATTTACTCAAGTATTTATGATAAAATAGGAACAGAATAATTGGATTAAATTCCTATTTCATAAGACTTGATGTTTTCTGCCAAGATTACACATCAAGTCTTTATTTTTGTCTAGATAATAAAAATTTTGATACTTCTTTTTTTGAATATAAATTCCTCCCTCCAATTACAATCATTGGCATACCTTCATCGACGTATGACCTTAACGTATTTGAACTAACTCCAACCCAACTAGACATTTCTTTTTGGTTCAAAAATTCCTTGTCTGTTCCAGCATTATGAATCGCTTGTTGTACCGCTTCATTCGTTAATTCAAAAATATACCTCTGTAATTCTTTTGTCTGAGTTTCATTAAGCATAACTTGAAATCCTGACATTTTTACCATTCCTTTCTTTATTAATTTCTGAGTAGCTCCTCAAAAAAATATGTCATTTATTGACACTTTTATATTATCAACAATAATTCCACTAGTCAATACGTTCAACATAAAATATGGTCTTTTTTGACACTTTTGCTATCAATATGCTTCGTATTCATTTATACTTATAATTAAAAAGGAGGTTGAGTCTATTTGAACTCATTTGACAATATACAAATAGGTAAAAGAATTAATAAAATAAGAATGACTCATTTTGGGAAAAAACTATCACTTGAAAAGTTTGGTTCTTTACTTGATCCTCCTGCTGACAAAGGACTAGTTAGGAAATGGGAAAAAGGATTTAATTTACCTAATCAAGATAGACTAGAACAAATTGCAACACTAGGAGGGGTTACTACAGATTATCTTCTTTTTGGAAAAGAAAAGTTTGGTATTGGAGAACGCATAAGAAAACAAAGAGAAGTAGTTAGTTTATCTAAAGAAGAAATGGCAAGATATGTGTCTCCCTCAACTACTGTTGATACAATAGATTCTTGGGAAAATGAAGTAACATTTCCATCAATGGAAGAATTACGAAGAATAGCTGAATTACTTCACACCCACTATTTATTCTTTTTAACTGGTGAAAAACGTCAACATGAAACAGATGCTTATCATCTTAGCCCGTATAAATTTTTAGATGATGTAGAAGATGAGTTAGATAAGTTTAATTTTTCTCCTGAAGATAGAATTAAATTAGATAGGGATTCAAAAATATTCATGGAAAGTCGTTTATTAAGCGTAAGAAATCCTGAAATGTATACGTATGTTACCCACCTCCTGAAGCACATCAACTATATTAGTTTGGGTAATTTTGATAAAGATTCTGAGTACCAAAATATTATTAACTGTATTGACCATATTTTTGATTCATTAGAGGAAAAATAATTTTTAACTCCTAAATTGATTTTTGAAATAGCTCCTCAAAAACAATACAACTAGGAGGTACTACATGGCTTCATTTAAGCAATACACACTAAACAACGGTAATAAGCGTTGGAAATTTCAAGCATATCTAGGTACTCATCCTGTCAAAGGAACACCTGTAAAAACAACTAGAAGTGGTTTTAAGACCAAAAAAGAAGCTCAAATTGCCTTAGCACAACTACAAACAGATTTTGAACAAAATAATCGTGAATTAACTAATCAAGAAAAAATAACTTTTTCAGAACTTTACGATTTGTGGTTAAAACAATATCGACTAAAGGTTAAGCCTTCAACGGTTGCTACATCACGTCGATTTGTAGAAAATTATGCATTACAACACTTTGGCAAGTTAAAGTTGGATAAAATCACTGTTAGATACTGTCAAGAAATAGTCAATCTTTGGCATGATCAGTACAAACAGTATCATTATTTTAGAAAAGTAGTTGGTCAGGTTCTTCAGTTTGGTGTTCAAATGGAGTTAATCGATTCTAACCCTATGAGAAAGACTGTACTGCCTCGTAAAAAAGAAGTGGAGGAATTCCCTAACTTTTACACCAAAGAGCAACTAGAGGTGTTTTTTGAGCATTTAGAGAGTCACACTAAACAAGTTAGTCGTACTAGCACCAAAATTCTAACTTTTTTCCGTATTTTAGCTTTCACAGGAATGAGAAAATCAGAAGTTCTTGCTTTACAGTGGAAAGATATAGATATTTTCAATCAAAAACTAACTATTGGAAAAACTCTTGCTATGGACGAGCATAATCAAATCATCATTCAAGAGCCTAAAACCATTAGTTCTCAAAGAGTTATCGCTCTTGATGTTAAAACCATTAAAATCATAGAACAATGGCGATATAATCAAAAAGAATGGTATTTTAAGTTTGGTTATAATACATCCAAAGATACTCAGTTTCTTTTTACAAACAAATTCAATGAATTGTATTATCCTCAAGCTCCAAATGACTGGTTATATAATATTCTTGAAAAGTATGACTTACCTAAAATTACTTTACATGGTTTTAGACATACCCACGCTAGTTTGCTTTTTGAATCTGGAGCAAGTATCAAAGAAGTTCAAGAGCGATTAGGGCATAAAGATGTTAAAACGACTATGAATATTTACACTCACGTTACTCCTGAAAAAGTTAGAGAAACAGGAGAACGATTTGCAAAATATGTTAATTTTTAACAAATGGCATTTAATTTGGCATTTACTCTTAAATCACGTAACAAAAAAAGAGCCCAAAACATTGTTATTTCAATGTTTTGGTACTCTTTAAATTTATTATCCCACTGACCCTTCCATCTCATACTGAATCAGACGGTTCAATTCCACAGCGTATTCCATTGGTAATTCCTTCGTAAATGGTTCCACAAATCCCATAACGATCATCTCAGTCGCTTCTTGTTCGGAGATACCACGACTCATTAGATAGTAGAGTTGTTCTTCAGAGATTTTTGAAACTTTCGCTTCATGCTCTAAAGAAACATTCCCATTCAAAATTTCATTGTACGGGATCGTATCTGAACTTGATTGATCATCCATGATGATCGTATCACATTCGATGTGGCTGAATGAGCCAGCACTGTTCCGTCCGAAGCGTACAGTACCGCGGTAGTCTACCGCGCCGCCATCTTTAGCGATGGATTTTGAAACGATCGAGCTGGATGTGTTTGGTGCGTTATGAATCATACGGGCACCGTTATCTAGCACGATGTTTTTGCCGGCTACAGCGATCGATAGCATTGTACCGCGTGCGCCTTTGCCTTCCATGTAAACACTTGGGTATTTCATGGTTACTTTTGAACCTAAGTTTCCGTCGACCCATTCCATTGTCGCGTTTTCTTGGGCTTGCCCACGTTTCGTTTCCAAACTGTAAACGTTGTTTGACCAGTTTTGAATCGTGGTGTAACGGCAATAGCCGTCTTTTTTAACGAAAACTTCTACGACTGCGGCATGCAAACTATCAGAAGAATACGTTGGAGCTGTACAGCCTTCTACATAGTTGATACTTGCGCCTTCGTCTACGATGATCAACGTACGTTCGAATTGTCCCGTATTCGCTGAGTTGATTCGGAAGTAAGACTGGATCGGAATTTCCGTTTGTACACCTTTTGGTACATAGATGAAGGTTCCGCCTGACCAAGCAGCTGAATTCAGTGCTGCCAATTTGTTATCTGATGGTGGCACCAATGTTCCAAAGTATTCTTTAAATAATTCAGGATATTCTTTCAACGCTGAGTCGGTATCAGTAAAGACGATTCCTAGTTTGGTAAACTCGTCTTTCATGTTGTGGTACACCACTTCTGATTCGTATTGGGCAGAAGCACCGGCTAAGTAAGCCCGTTCTGCTTCGGGTATTCCTAAGCGTTCAAAAGTCGTTTTGATTTCTTCTGGTACATCCTCCCAATCGCGGGCTGGTTTGTCGCTTGAACGGATGAAGTAGTTGATTTTATCGTAATCCAGTTCGGCCAAATCTGGTCCGTAACCGGGCATGTCTAATTTTCTGAATGTTTCTAGGGACTTCAAACGGAAATCCAACATCCATTCTGGTTCTCCTTTTGCGCGGGAGATTTCGCGAATGACTTCTTCCGATAGACCTTCGCCAGTCGTAAAGACGGGTTCGATGTCATCGTGGAAGCCAAATTGATATTCCTCTTGCATTTCAGGTACACTCATGTAATCCCGCTCCTTATTCATCTTAATGTATTCATTTTTCAAGAGTGAAAAATGAGTCCGATTCTCATGCCGTATATCATTCTACTAAATCTGCTAAAGCAGAAAGTAGAACTGACATCCTTAATCATACTAATGTATTTATTTTTCTTTTCAGAAAAATAAGTTTGATTCTCATGCCGTATGCAATCAGTAAAATTCGCAACGGACATTTTTAATCTTTATGATACTGCCCTTCGCGTGCTTTGCCTTGTTCGTTGGTCAAGGCTTTGCCTAATGCTTTCCATGCTAATGTGGAGCATTTGATGCGGGCTGGGAATTTTGCGACACCGCTGAGCATCGCCGCGTCTCCCAAGGCTTCTTCATCTTTTTCAGGGATCTCATTACCTTGCACCATTTGGGCAAAAATCACTGCTAAATGTTCTGCTTCAGAGACTGGTTTGCCGACGACTGCATCCGTCATCATCGATGCACTCGCTGTTGAGATCGAACAGCCGCTGCCGGAAAACGCGATATCTGTGATTATGTCGTCTTTGACAATCAATTCAAGTTCGATCACGTCACCACAGGTCGGATTATTCATCTCGATCGTTTGCGTGGAATCACTCAACTTGCCCCGATGATGCGGATGAGAGGAATGATCCAAGATCACTTGCCGATATAAATTGTCTAATTTAGATAGCGCCATCTTTGAAAAACTCCTTCGTCGCCTGAATTGCTTCGATCAAACGGTCCGCGTCTTCTTTCGTATTGTAGAAATAGAAGCTGGCCCGCGCCGTTGCTGGCAGATTCAAATAATTCATTAATGGTTGTGCACAATGATGTCCTGCTCGCACAGCGACACCCTCCATATCTAAAGCGGTCGCCACATCATGCGGATGGATCGCATCCAAATTGAAGGCGATCACGCCAGTATGATGTTCCGGATCTTGCGGTCCGTAAGTGGTGATCCCGCCGATTTCATGCAGTTTCGGTAAAACGTAAGCAACTAGTTCTTGTTCGTAACGGTGAATGTTCTCCATGCCGATATCGTTCAAATAATCAATCGCGCCACCCAAAGCAATCGCACCTGCGATGTTCGGTGTGCCGGCTTCGAATTTCCATGGCAATTCTTTCCATGTACTGTCGTAGAGATTCACGAAATCGATCATCTCGCCGCCGAATTCGACTGGTTCCATCTGCTCTAGCCATTTACGTTTTCCATATAATACACCGATTCCTGTTGGTCCGCACATCTTATGCCCGCTAAAGGCAAAGAAGTCTGCATCCAATGCTTGAACATCAACCACCATATGCGGTGCTGCTTGTGCACCATCTACGATCATTACCGCATCATTGACATGAGCCATTTCCGCGAATTCTTTAATCGGATTGATAACCCCAAGGACATTAGAGACATACGCCAATGAGACGATCGCTGTTTTTTCGTTGATGATCTCTTTTGCGGCAGTCATATCAATGAAGCCTTCATCCGTTAATGGCAAGTAACGCAGTGTGGCGCCTTTGCGCTCGGCAAGCTGTTGCCATGGAATGATATTGGAATGATGTTCCATATAAGAAATCACGATCTCGTCGCCTTCCTTAATAAAAGCATCGCCATAGCTGCGGGCTAACCAGTTCAACCCAGTTGTTGTTCCGCGAGTGAAAAGAACCTCAGCCGTTTCTTTGGCATTGATGAATGCACGGACTTTTTCGCGACTATTTTCATAATCTTCGGTCGCCCGTTCAGCTAACGTATGCACACCGCGATGAACGTTGGCATTATCGTTTTCATAGTAATGGCGCAGCACGTCCAAGACTTGCGTCGGTTTTTGTGTTGTCGCCGCATTATCTAAATAAACAAGTGGTTCATCATTTACTTCTTGGAAAAGAATCGGAAAATCTTTTCTAATAGTAGAAAAATCCCTCATTATTTACTCAACTTCCCTTCGATCGTTGCGATCAATTGCTCTTGGGTGGCTTTGACTGGAATAGCCGTAATCACTGGCCCTAAGAATCCGCGGATAACCAAACGTTCAGCTGCCGCTTTTTCTAACCCGCGACTCATCAAGTAGAAGAGTTCATCAGGATCGACCCGGCCAACACTGGCCGCGTGTCCGGCAGTTACTTCGTTTTCATCGATCAATAAAATCGGATTGGCATCTCCGCGCGATTTTTCAGACAGCATCAATACACGACTTTCTTGTTGTGCATCGGCCCCCTTCGCTCCTTTTAAGATATGCCCGATTCCGTTGAAGGTCAAGGTTGATTTTTCAAGAATAACACCATGCTGCAAAATGTGTCCGATCGTATGAGGGGCTTTATTGGTTACCCGGGTATCGATTCCTTGAATTTGTTTGCCATCGCTGATCGCCACAATCTTCACTTCTGAATGCGAACCTTCGCCAACTAAGTCAGAATCAAAGTCCGCGATCACATTACCGTCGTTCATGATACCGATCGCCCAATCAATCATGGAGTCACGCATCAAGTAGCCGCGGCGGTTCATGTAAGTCGCGATGTTCGCACCTAATGAATCGACCGCTGAGAATTTCACACGAGCACCTGGTTTGGTGATCACTTCGACAACCACGTTACCAGAAAGTTTCTTCGCCGCATCGCCGTGTGATTCAAAGCGTTCCAAGTATGAAAATTCACTATTATCTTCCGCCACGATTAAGACGTGTTTGAAGAAATGTGCATCGTCATCGCCATTATGCAAGAAAAGACTTTCAAGCGGTTCTTCGATCACGACATTTTTTGGTACATATAAGAAGACCCCGTTGTTCATGAAGGCCGCGTGCAGTGCCGTCAATGAATTTTCTTCAACCGGTACGGCTTTTTGCATGTAATATTCTTTGACTAGTTCGGGATGTTCTTGCATCGCTGTGACTAAGTCTGTGAAGATCACGCCTTGGTCAGCTAGTTTTGGTGAAATTTGTTCGAACACCGTTGTTTCACCAGCTTGCACAACCATCGGATTGTCTTTCATTTGATCAAAGCTGGGAATCGTTCCCGCTGCTTCTTGATGTTCAGGTTTTACATTATAGAGATTCCAACGAGCGAATTTTACTTTTTCAATTACAGGTAAAGGCAGCTCGTCGATCTTGTTTAGCGCATTAACACGCAAATCAGTCATCCATTGAGGTTCGGCCCATTCGGATGAGTAAGCTTTGACGGCCTCAAGATATTCTGTCCATTTTTTCATCTATCTTGCCCTCCTAAACTTCTTCTTTGTAATCGATACCTAATTCAGCAGAAATCCCTGCGTAGCCTTCAGCTTCTAAACGTTTCGCTAGTTCTGCGTCACCAGTCAAGACTACACGACCATCCATCATAATATGCACCACATCCGGAACGATATAGTTCAATAGACGTTGGTAGTGAGTGATGATCAAGGCACCGAAGCCTTCGCCGCGCATTTCATTGATCCCTTTTGCTACGACTTTCAACGCGTCGATATCTAGACCTGAGTCGATTTCATCTAAGATCGCGAAAGTTGGTTCGATCATTAATAATTGCAGGATTTCATTGCGTTTCTTTTCCCCGCCTGAGAAGCCTTCATTCAAATAGCGTTCAGCCATTTCTTCCGGCATGTTCAATAGATCCATTTTCTTATCTAGTTTTTTCAAGAATTGCATCACAGAAATTTTTTCATCTTCTTCACGACGAGCGTTGATTGCGGCACGCATGAATTCTGCATTACTGATCCCTGGAATTTCACTTGGATATTGCATCGCTAGGAACAGGCCTAGACGTGCACGTTCGTCGACTTCCAAGTCTAAAATATTTTTACCATCAAAAAGAACTTCGCCTTTAGTGACTTCATAGTTTGGGTTACCCATGATCGCTGCGGACAAGGTAGATTTACCTGTACCGTTCGGCCCCATGATGGCATGTATTTCTCCCGTCTTCATTACTAAATTGACGCCCTTTAGGATTTCTTTATCTTCAATGGCAACGTGTAAGTCTTTAACTTCTAAAACTGACATGAAAGTACCTCCAAATATTTTTTCTCGTTCTCACATATTTTAATCTAAATGAGAATGGAATACAAACCGATTCACCGAATTTCTTCTAAGAAACAACCCTTTATTTAGAATAATTATAAATTTGTTCGGTCGTACCGCCTTACTCTGAATCATTAAAAAGTTTTTGTAAAAAGGCTTCTTCCGTTAATTTTTCCGTCGCTTCCTGATAATGGAAGAACGCCGGCTTCTGATCATAAAATATTTCTCCTACTAATTTTGCTTGGTCGATCTCATCAAACAAGCCCGCAGGAAAATAATATTCATCATCCGCCAAGCTATGATAGAACAAACTGCTGCCGCAGGTCTTGCATGAACCACGCTCCGCCCATTCAGAAGACATGAAGCGTTGAATTTGTTCTTCTCCGCGCAAAGAGAAATCTTTTGGTAAAACACCCGCTAATGACAAAAATGGCCCGCCGAAAAACTTTTGACACATATGGCAATGACAGACGGTAATTTCTTCTGCTATCTGAGGAATATTAATTTTTACCGCTCCGCATAAACAGCTTCCTTTTACTTTCATATAAAAACTTCCTTCCTATATAATGACGTTTTTTGGGAAAACATTACGTTCGTTCAGTCTATTTTCTACTCTTCTAGTTTAGCAATAAAACTATTCTTAGGATATTTGTTTTTCAAATAGACAAAAAAAACGTTGAAAGGAACGACCCCTCCAACGTCGCAGATAGCTTCAATACAAACATTTGATATGATGATGATTTAACTTAGCCATTTTTTCAGCTGACACAGGATTTTCGGTGATCAGGTAATCGATCTCGTGACAAGCAATGGCCTGATACATGTATTTATGATCCAGCTTATCTTCCGTAGCCAATACGACTAAATGATTGGCTTGTCTGCGAAAGGCTTTTTTGATCAACGCTTCGCCTTCATGTGTCTCGGTAACACCATGATTGAAGTCCAATCCGCGACAGCCGATAAACGCAATATCCGCATTATAGGTTAGGATATCGTTATAGGCCTTTGAGCCATTGATCGTTGCTCGTTTTGGAACGATCGAACCGCCTAATATCGAGACATGAGCTGTAGTAAACTCACTCAACATCGCCGCTGTGAGGACGCCATTCGTAATCACTTGTAACCCATCAAATTTGCTTAAATTCTTGATCAGGTGCAAACTCGTTGTACTGGAATCTAAAAAGATAACCATATCGTCCTTTACTAACGTTTCGGCGACGTCAGCAATATATTGTTTATTGTCCTCTTCATTCAAACGAGTGACTTTCATCAAGTATGGTACATCAATCTTTTTATTATCAATGATCATTGCGCCGCCGCGCGTTCTCCGAATCAGTCCATTTTCCTCAAGCAAAACCAAATCTCTTTTGACTGTGGCTTCACTATAATTAACCAGATCAATCAAATCCGCGACAGTCGCAAACTGATTGACCTTTAAATAATTGACAATCTGCTGTTGCCGATCTTCAATCGCACTTAGCATCTCTTCCCCTACTTTCCTCTGCATTTTATCTAATTATAACTTTTCTAAAGGAAAAGAAGACAGCCCTTCCAAAGAATTTGAAAGTTCTGCCTTTTTTCATTAATATAACTCAGCTTTTCCGATCGTATTTAGCACACTCAACTTATGTCTGACAACCTCTTTTACCTTGTTGTTAGCCTCTGGAAAAACATCTCCCGGCTCATACATTTCGGGATTTTTATTTAGAATATCACGTAGAGCATCAAAGAACACACTCTTGAGGTCGGAGCTCAAATTGACCTTTGCAACCCCGTATTTAACTGCTTCGCTCACTTCAGAATCTGGATTTCCCGAACCGCCATGTAATACAAATGGGATGTCGAGCCGCTCATTCAATTCTTTCAGTAATTCGATATTTAATTTTGGCGTCATATCTTTAGGATACAGTCCATGAGCTGTCCCAATCGCTACAGCAAGTGTATCGATACCTGTTTCCTTCACAAATTCTTCTGCTTGGTTTGGATCGGTGTAAATGATATTGGCTGAACCGCCTTCTGCTGAACCATTGTTTCCGATTGTGCCTAACTCAGCTTCAACGGACACATTCACGTCATGAGCTAACGTAACGACTTCTTTGGTCAGCTTCATATTATCCTCATAACTCTGTGTCGAAGCATCGATCATTACAGAAGTATAACCATTACGAATCGCTCGCATCACATCTTTCACCGAACCGCCATGATCCATATGAATCACGACAGGAACTTTGCTATTGTGGGCATATTCCTTGGCCGCCGCCACGAATTCGTCATTTAAATACGCGATCTCATCAGGATGTATTTCTAAAATCACCGGAGCGTTTTGTGTTTCAACTTCTTCCATAATGGCTTTCATCATATCGTAACTGCAAATGTTGAAGGCTGGTACGGCAAATTTGTTTTCTTTAGCGACTTTCAATAAATCCTTCATTGTATATAACATTATGCTTCCACCTCATTGATCATTTTTTTATCTTCAACAGTAATCGGTTTTTTTAACAACCCAACTGCTATTGCTGTAACTAACGTACCTGCGACGATCGCTAAGAGATACATCGGCAAGTTGTTCATAACATTTGGAATGAGCATCACCCAGATACCGCCATGAGGAGCCATGGAAGTAACGCCCGCTGCCATTGATATTCCCGCTGCGGTAGCCGAGCCAAGCATCAAACTAGGAATCACTCGAATCGGGTCTGCCACTGCAAACGGAATGGCCCCTTCAGTAATGTAGGAAGCCCCTAAGATCCAACAAGATTGTCCTGATGTTCGTTCTTCTTTAGTAAATTTATTTTTAAATAGAAGCGTTGCTAAGGCCAAGCCCAATGGCGGCGTCATTCCTGCCGCCATACAAGCAGCAATTGGTGCATTGACACCCGCAGACATTAAACCGATTGAAAAAGTCGAAATCGATTTGTTTATCGGTCCGCCCATATCAGCGGCCATCATAATACCGATCAATAATCCAAACATCAGCCCAGAAGTATTCCCCAAGCCGTTCAACCAGCCAGTCAGCGCATCCAATACCCAAGCAATCGGCTTATCTATTAAGAAAACCATCGCTAGCCCAATGATTAAAATGGAAACCAATGGAACGACGATCAATTGATAAATTGCTGCAAGTTGCTGCTTAACATTGACTTTATTGGCTAAAATATCAGTCAAATATCCTGCTAACAGTCCCCCGATCATCCCGCCTAAGAAACCTGAACCACCATTCGCTGCCAACAGTCCGGCAACGATTCCTGGAGCAAAACCGGCTTTTCCGGCAATCGAACTAGCAATCCCTGCACCTAATGCTGGTACCATCATTGCAAAAGCAGTTCCGCCGCCAATCGTTGATAGAGCTCCCGCAAGCGCATTGTAATCATCTGATTTGGGATCAGATGCTGTTATTCCGAAGGCAAAACTTAAAGCGATAATAATCCCGCCTGCGATAACAAATGGCAGCATATAATTGACGCCGTTCATAAAATGATTGTAGATGCCGCTTTTACGTTCCTGTGAATCATTTTTCTTATCTGCTGAAATTTCAATTGTACCTACATTTGCCAGAGCTTCTTCAATTACCTTCTCCGGTTCTTTAATCGCTCTACTAGTCGAAACACGTTTAATCTTCCGACCAGCAAAGCGGCTGGTATCAATATCCTTATCGACAGCTAGAATGATCGCATCCGCCGACTTGATTTCTTCAGCCGTTAATACATTTTCCGTTCTTGCGCCTTGGGTCTCGAACTTGGCTTCATAACCTAAATCTCTGGCCGTTACCTCCAGCTTTTCAGCAGACATATACGTATGGGCGATCCCAGTGGGACAGGCGGTGATTCCGATTATTTTCATGATGATTCCTCCTTGCTTATGATTTCCAATACTTCTATCGCATTGTCAGCTTCTTTCAACTGACTTCTAAACGTCTGATTCATTAATCTTCGTGACAAATTACTCAATATTTCCAAATGGATATTTGAAGTCTTTTTAGGTACTAAAATTGCAAAAACCCATTCAATCATTTGACCGTCTATTCCGACATAATCGGAAATTTTACCTGTGCGTACGAAACAAATGGTCGGTTGTAAAACAGCTTTGCTTTGTGCATGAGGGATTCCAAAACCATCCTCTATTCCGGTTGAAGTCTCCGCTTCTCTTTGATATAAATCTTTGATTACTTTCTTTGCTTTCGTTACCCGTTGCTTTTCTTCAAGTAATTGACCAAGTGTTTCAAACAGTGCCTCTTTTGAACGTATTGACTCATCAAATATAACTAAATCGTTCATCATTAAATCAATTAGCTTCACTCTAAAAACCTACTTTCACAACTAGGATAGCGCTTTCCTGTTTATGGTGATACTATAGCATCGCTATCCAAACCGTTCAATATTTTGACTGATTTTCGGTTTAAAACTCTTTTATCACTAAAAAAGTTCACTAATCATGAGCTATACAGATCATAATTAGTAAACCTTTTAGGATTTCATACAAAAAAATCCTCAATACAAATGTATTGAGGATAAACGCTAAAATTTATTTATCAACGGGTTTTACTGAACCGTCCCATTTTTTCAAGATCCAGTCTTGAACGTCTTTTTCGTGTAATACTTTAACTAATTTCTTGATGCGTGCATCGTCTTTATCTGCTGTACGAACGGCAAGGATGTTCGCGTAAGGTGATGTGTCTTTTTCAAGCAGAACAGCATCTTTGACTGGATTCAAGCCAGCACCATAAGCAAAGTTGGCATTGATCGCTACTAGATCGCCTTCGTCATTGTTATAAGTCGTTGCTAACAAGGCTGGATCGATTGAATGTTCGAATTTCAATTTCTTAGGATTTTCTGCAATGTCATCAAATGTCGCAGTTTCTAAATCAACACCGTCTTTGACTTTAACTAAGCCAGCGTCTTGCAAGATTGTGATGATACGGCCCCAGTCTGATTCAGAGCTTGAAGTAATCACTGTCGCGCCTTCTTTTAAATCCTTAACATCTTTGATTTTCTTAGAGTATAAGCCCATTGGTTCGATATGGATCGCACCGGCATCGGTAAATTTGTAGTCATTTTCTTTGACTGCCTTTTCAAAGAACGGTTTGTGTTGGAAGTAATTGGCATCGATATCTTTATCTGCTAACGCTTTGTTAGGCAATACGTAGTCATCGAATTTTTTGATTTCCAGCTTCACGCCTTCTTTTTCAAGCAATGGTTTTACGTGCTCCAAGATCTCAGCATGAGGTGTTGGTGACGCGCCTACCACTAATGTATCGCTTTTTTCTTTACTGCTGCTGTCAGAAGATCCTGAACTGCTGCTTCCGCAAGCTGCCAATCCTACTGTTAATAATGCCACTGCCGCAAAACCTAAAATTTTCTTTTTCATTGATGGTTCCCCCTAAATAATTTTAATGGATGTATTTTTAAGAATAATAGATATTCTGTTGCTAACGTTTGTCTGTACGTTTCGTCAAGAAATCGCCGACGCCTTGAACGATGAAAACAATGATCAAGATAATAACTGTGGCTACTAAAGTCACGGTGTAATTGCCGCGTTGATAGCCTTCTTGCCAAGCTAAGGCTCCAAGACCACCTGCTCCGATCGCACCAGCCATTGCGGTGAAACCGATCATCGAAACTGAGGTAACCGTCAAACCTGAAATCAATGCTGGCAAACTTTCTGGAATCAACACTTTATAGATTGTTTGGAAATAGCTGGCCCCCATTGAATCAGCTGCCTCCAATACTCCTGAATCGACTTCACGAAAGGCGATTTCAACCAGCCGCGCATAAAACGGTGCCGCTGATAATACCAAGGCGGGAATCGCCGCTTTGGCTCCCAGCATCGTTCCGACTAAAGCTTTCGTAAACGGAATGATCAAAACCATCAAGATCATAAATGGTGTTGATCGGAAGATGTTGCTGAGAATGGAGACTAATCCGTACAAAATGCTGCGGGCTGCGGAATGCTTGCGTCCCAATGAATAGAGCAGCAGACCCAGCAATAATCCTAAAACAAATACGATCAACATTGAAATAATCGTCATGAACAAGGTATCATTAATGGCCTCTTTCAAGGTATCCCAAGTTACTTGTTGAAAATTTAAGTATGTCTCTGAAAAACTCTTATCCACGGTGCAGCACCTCCACTCCAACTTGTTGGCTTTCAATAAAGCTGATAGCCTGATCAACTTCCCGCGGATCGCCGGTCAACTGAACGGTCAGAGTTCCAAACGAGCTGCCTGTCGCCCGCTCAATATTGCCGTATACGATACTGATGTTGACTGGGAATTTGCGAATCGCTTGTGAGACCACTGGCTCATTGGCATTGTTTTCCAAGAAATGCAACGTGGCCAATGTTCCAGTTGGATTCTCCTTAACAAACTCTTCCAATAATTCAGAAGGATCTGCTTTTGGTTCGAGATCCTGTTGAACGAAAATCTTAGTCACTTCCTGTTGTGGATGGCGGAAGACTTCGCGGACAGAACCTTCTTCCACGATTTTTCCTAATTCCATCACAGCGACCTTGTTGCAGATTTTGCGGATCACATTCATCTCATGGGTGATCAGTACGATCGTCAAACCAAGCTGTTGATTGATATTTGCTAATAACTCTAAAACTTCCTCGGTCGTTTGCGGGTCCAGCGCGCTGGTCGCTTCATCACAAAGCAGGATATCTGGATCATTCGCTAATGCCCGTGCAATGCCGACTCGTTGTTTTTGTCCGCCGGATAATTGAGAAGGATACGCATCCCCTCGGCCATCCAGACCAACTAAGTGCAGTAATTCTTCCGCCTTCTTGCGGCGCTGCTCTTTTGCCACACCTGCTAATTCCAATGGCAATTGAATATTTTCGATCACTGTCCGTGACCATAATAGATTGAAATGTTGGAAGATCATTCCAACTTTTTTACGAAATGTACGTAATGCCGCGCCTTGAAGCTTCGCAACATCCTCTCCGTTCACAAGGACCTGTCCATTCGTTGGTGCCTCTAATCCATTTAATAAACGAACCAATGTACTCTTCCCTGCGCCTGAATAACCGACGATGCCATAGACATCCTTTTCTTCGATTGCTAAGTTGATTCCATTGACTGCGTGGATCGGTCCCGTTTTGCCGGCAAAACTTTTCCCCACTTGATTTAACTCAATCAATGCCATGCTTCTTACTCCCTTTCTGACTAACTTCCTTGATCGGTTCTTTTACAAACCTGTAACAGCTGAAGTTTTTTCAAACAAAAAAAGCTTCCGTCCATAAAATGTACAACTGTACACTTAGGACGAAAGCTTTGACTTCCGTGTTACCACCTAAAATTTGTTACGACCTTGCGATCATACCCTCTGCCAGTACTTGCAATGCTGCGTATACTGAGGTGCTGTAACGGGCACTCCCGTGATAGACTTGACTATGCTTTTCTGCCATCTCGTCTATCCCGCTCAAAGACCATTTTCCATCTCATTGCCATAACTCCTTTTCAGCGTACCGGAGCTCTCTTTGTACTTTAATCAGATGTACTTTTCTTTTCATCGCTTTCTCATGTGTATGAAAGGATTATATCAGGCTGATTTTATCCTGTCAAACAACAAGTGAAAATTTCTTTATAACTTTTCAAACTCGTCTACATCGACCTCGCGTAATGATAAGATCCATGCATCTAATTCTTCCTTCACGTTCAATGCCGCAGGATCAGCTGCAACTTTTTCGCTGACTGAAGAAACAACACCGCTCAATGGACTTTTGAATTCTTGGACTGCCTTTTCTGCTTCGATCTCCACCAAGGGTTCGCCTGCTTTGACGACTTGGCCGATTTTCGGTAATGAGATAAAGGTCACTTCTCCTAATGTTTCCGCCATCTCTGCTGTCAGACCCATGCAATAATCTTTATCGTTGTGTAAAATCCATAGGCCGTCATTTTTTTTCAAGTAACTCATTTATTTAAAACGCTCCTTCGTAAGTTGTCTCTTTAAAACCATTCATTAAAAATTGATCATTTTTGATCAGTAATGGGCGCTTCACCAGCATCCCGTCACTTGCTAATAATTCGCTGGCTTCCTTCACTGATAGATCCGCCATTTTGTCCTTCAATCCCAGATCACGATACTTCATACCGCTCGTGTTGAAAAATTTGCGTACAGGCTGTTCACTAGCTGTCAGCCACTTTTCAAAAGTGGCTGCTGAAGGTGTCTCTTGAATCAAATCAATTGTTTCATAGTCCACCCCCGCTTGATCTAACCAAGCTTTGGCTTTCCGACAAGTCGAACATTTTGGGTACCAATAAAATTTAAGCACTACGGGTCCTCCTAATAGGTTTCTTATTCGCACTTTGATAACGCATAGATAGGATCAAGCCGATTCCGATCATATTTCCTAAGATCGATGAACCCCCTTGACTGATAAACGGCAGCGGAATCCCGGTCAATGGCAACAGTCCAATGTTCGCACCAATGTTTTCGAAAACATGGAACAGCATCATCATGACGATTCCCGATGCGATATAGGCATAAAATTCATTATTCATGTCAAAGCATAACCGAATCATTCGATAAATCAAAATAAAATAGAGCAAAACCACAAATGCGCCGCCGACAAAACCAAAGTTCTCACCGATAACCGTAAAGATCATATCCGATTCACGTACTGGCACATAGACATTGCTGACATTGTAGCCCGTTCCCAGCATGCCGCCAGAGCCGATTGCCATTAAGGCGTGAGCCAACTGGAAGCTTTTTCCTTGAGGATCATGGAACGGTTCCAGCCAAGAGTCAATCCGAGCAAATTGATAATTCTTAAAGCCGATATGGGTAAGCAGTTCTCGTCCTGTATCTGTCGTGACTAAGAAAATCAACGTACCGCCTAGAACGGCTGCCACTATCAGTGCCGGAATCAAAATCAACCATGAGATTCCCGACATCAAAAACATTCCCGCAAAAATGGCTAAGAAGACTAGCATCGTCCCAAAATCCTTTTGCGCTAAAACTAAACCAATTACTGGAATCGTAACTAACAACATCTTGCCGATCATAAAGGCATCCGTCTTTAACGTATGAACCTTATTGGCTACATTATGTTTGGTAATAATCAGCGCCATCATCAAAATATAGGCGATCTTCATGAGCTCAGAAGGCTGAAAGGTCAAGGTACCAAATTTGAACCAGTTTTTCGAACCCGTTGAGGCCGCGAGCGTTGGATCATAGAATTTGAGTAAGGCCAGCATAACCGCCAAACCGATCACATATAAAAACGGCGTCAAGCGCCATAAGAGCTTCGCATCAAAATGAATGATGATCACAACAGCTAATGCGCCCACCACATACCACACCGATTGCATCGCAAGACCGCGAAAAACATTCGGATTCCTTGGATCTTGAGTCAATGCGACATACAGGGACAACAGCCCTATCAAACATAATATAAAAACAGGTAAAATAACGCCGTAATCAATCCGGCTGTCATCATTATTATTTTTTAATCTATCCATTGTTCATCTCTTTTCCACCAGTATACTCGCTTTATTATAGACGCTTCTTTGCTTAATGAAAAGCAGGCATCGCTGACTTTGCAAAAACTTTATTCTTCTCCGGCATCCTGCTGCAAAAAATAAATCAAGCCCCAAATCCCCAGCTGTAAAATACTGAACATCAGAACAAATTGAACTTTCCCTGCACTCCAGTTTCCTACCAATAATTCTAACACACGCCACGGATGGACCAATAATTCAATCGAATGAACACGATCAAAACGGCCAATGTAGACGGCAATACTAGAAAGAATCGCTAAAATAGCCAAGCCGCCAATCTTTTGCGGCAACCGCCATTTCCATTTGACTGCGGAAAATAACTTGAATACTTGGGCCATCCCGATAAATACCATCAACAATGCCGGCAGTAACAATAAAAGATACGACCACCAGCCGCTGGAATTGTTTAAGAAATGTCCGCCCCTGCGATAGATATCCAAGCTTGCGAAATGAAACAAATCGGTCATCAAATAAGGAACATTGGGAAAAAACAGCAGCCACAGCGGTGCAAAAAGCCATTGCCATTTACTTCTCAATTTCAGAAAAAGCTGCGCAAAAAGAATCGGCAGCCATGCCAAAAAGACATTCAGCCCCATAAAGGAAAACGTCGTTTGGGTAAAATGCATGAATAAAATATAAATCAAAACACTAAAATGGAACACATAGATTTTTTTCATATTTCTCCTATGATTAACTTTATTACGTACTAATTATAACTAAAGAAAACACCACCGCATTCTTAGCCTAGGCTTTGAAACGATGGTGTTTTCATAAATGATGCCAGCTGCAGGATTTGAACCTGTGACCTACGCGTTACGAGTGCGTTGCTCTACCAACTGAGCTAAGCTGGCGAATCGTACAAATGAAATTATAGAAAACTTCTGCGAAAAAGTAAAGTAAGATTCCTCTTAAAAAGCGATTACATGAAAAAAACTTGAAAATATGCTAAAATAGAGACAGTGATAAAAGGAGGCGTTTGATACAAATGGCTACATTTGGCAAAATAGAGACACACGTTGATCCTTCCGAAGCTGGGAAAGACTTCCCCGTAAAGACACACGTCATGTTCACTATTCGCGGTCAATCCCAAACTGGGATCATCGCTAAACAATTGAAGAACGCAGCAGTCATTGAAATTGATGAGAAGCAAGACAACGAAGACTTGATCAATCATTCCAATGGTGTTGTCGTCATCAATTATAAACAAATGCGAAAGATTTAGTTTCCAAAATAAAAAGCGAACCGCTCAACGCGGCTCGCTTTTTTTTATTTTGTTCCGAATAAACGGTCGCCTGCGTCTCCTAGACCAGGAACGATGTAACCAAGTTCATTCAATTGTTCATCAAGTGCAGCAGTATAGATGTCAACATCTGGATGCGCTTCTTGTAAAGCCTTCACGCCTTCAGGTGCCGCAACTAAGCAAACAAATTTCATGTTTGACGCGCCGCGTTTTTTCAATGAATCAATCGCCATGATTGCTGAACCGCCGGTTGCTAACATTGGGTCAACGATGAATAATTGACGGCTGTCGATATCTTCTGGCATTTTGAAGAAGTATTCATGTGGTTCCAATGTTTCTTCATCACGGAACATCCCGATATGTCCGACTTTTGCAGCCGGGATCAATTCTAAAATACCATCTACCATGCCGATACCAGCGCGTAGAATCGGTACGATCGCAACTTTCTTCCCAGATAACGTTTTTTGCGTTGATAAAGTGATCGGTGTTTCGATCTCGATATCTTCTAATGGCATATCGCGAGAAACTTCGTACGCCATCAACATCGCGATTTCATTCACGACTTCACGGAAAACTTTTGTTCCACAATTTTTATCACGAATAATCGTTAATTTGTGTTGGATCAGTGGATGATCAATTACTTGAAACTTGCCCATAATAAATTGCTCCTTATTCATTTTAAAGTATTCATTTTTCTAAACGAAAAATGCGTTCGGTCAGCATGCCGTCTGCCACTTCTCAAAATCCCATACTGGAAACTGCTTTTTCGTTGGATTTCCTGCGAAACAAGCAGTTAGAATATGACAGTCTTTATTCTGCATTTCTCCTAATTATAAGACAACTGCAGAAAGAAAACTAGTCTAATTCTGCTTGAATTGGATGAGATTCTGTTAATTCTAATACAGCTTTGCGAATCTCCGCCAATCGCTCGTCGTCTCCTTTAGAACGTAAGGTCTCGATGATCAATTCAGCTACTCGTTTAGCATCTTCTTCTTTGAACCCGCGACTGGTGATGGCCGGCGTTCCGATTCGAATCCCACTGGTTTCTTTGAAGCTCTTTGACTCGAAAGGAATCGAATTTTTATTGACCGTAATATGCACCGTATCCAATAATTCTTCCGCTTCACGTCCAGTCACATCAAAGCCGGTCACTTCTAATAGAAGCAGATGATTGTCGCTGGCACCAGAGATTACTCGCGTTTCTGGCGCTTGGTTGAAGGCTTTAACCATTGCTTGAGCATTCTTCAGCACTTGTTCACTGTAAACTTTAAACTCTGGCGCCAAGGCTTCCTTGAAGGCTACGGCTTTCCCCGCAATCACGTGTTCCAATGGTCCACCTTGCAAGCCTGGGAAAACTGCGCTATTAATTTTTTTCGCCAAGTCCGCATCGTTGGTCAAAATCAGACCGCCGCGAGGACCGCGCAACGTTTTATGTGTCGTTGACGTAACGACATCTGCATAAGGTACTGGGTTAGGATGTAAACCCGTGGCTACAAGTCCGGCGATATGAGCCATATCAACCATTAATTTTGCGTCAACTTCATCCGCAATTTCACGGAAACGGGCAAAATCGATTGTCCGACTGTAGGCACTTGCGCCTGCCACGATCAATTTAGGCTGATGTTTCCTCGCCAAAATACGAACGACTTCATAGTCGATCGTCTCTGTATGAGGATCAACGCCATAGCTGACAAAGTTGTATAATTTGCCGCTGACATTTACTGGTGAGCCATGAGTTAAATGGCCACCCGCTGATAGATCCATTCCTAAAACGGTATCGCCAGGATTGATTAATGAAAAGTAAGCTGCTTGATTGGCCTGTGAGCCCGAATGCGCTTGGACATTTGCAAATTTTGCATCAAATAATTCTTTTGCGCGATCAATTGCCAAATTTTCTACCACATCGACAAATTCACAACCGCCGTAATAACGTCGCCCAGGATAGCCTTCCGCGTATTTATTCGTCAAGACGCTCCCTTGTGCCATCTGTACTGCTGCTGATACGATGTTTTCTGAGGCGATCAACTCGATATTCTGCTCTTGCCGCTCCGCCTCATTTTCAATTGCTCCCCATAGTTCGGGATCTAGTGCTTTGTAATCCATCCCAACGCCACCTTTCAAATTTTCTGTTTTAAGTATACGAAAGATTCAGCAGATAATCGAATCTTTTGTTTACTTTTCTGCAAAATAGTTTTGTGCCGCCGCTTTCTTCAAACGATTCATATAAGCCAAGCCTAAATGATCATCAGGAAAGACCTCCGCAAAAATGATATCTGCCTTTTGGGCTTCATCCAGCGCACGTAACCCGCTGAATAGACCGCGTGTCGCAGCTTCAATCGTATCGTCCGCAAAAACAAAACGATCTGCTGAACGATATTGATCCGCAATTTTCGGGGTCGTTAACAAGCCGACTTTCTTGTTGTTCATTTCGGCCCAAGCGATTGCTTGCTTCCAATCAGCCGGTTTGATCATTAATACCGGTGTATCCGGTGAATAATGTTTATACTTCATGCCAGGAGCTTTCGGTGTCTCGCTCTCTGTGACTAAATGCTTGTCCAGCGGAACCTCGATACCTAGAACTTCTTCCAATTTCTCTTTAGTGACCGCTCCAGGACGCAAAATCGTTGGCACCTCGCCGCTCAAATCCAAGACCGTTGACTCCACTCCGATTTGAGTTGCGCCATCATCTAAAATCCCCGCGATTTTGCCTTTTAAATCATGATAAACATGCAATGCGGTCGTCGGACTTGGTTTGCCTGAGGTATTGGCACTAGGACCAACCAACGGCGCACCGGTTTCTTCAATTAAAGATAATGTTTTTTTATTATCTGGCATTCGAAATGCCGCTGTGGATAAGCCCCCCGTCACAACTGGGCTCAAACTTCCTGTTTTGATTGAAAAGATCAATGTTAGTGGGCCCGGCCAGAAATGCTGCACGATTTTTTCGGTCAGCGGATGATAGCTTTCCACATACTCTTTAGTCATCGAAAAGTCCGTGACATGGACGATCAGCGGATTATCGCTGGGACGTCCTTTGACCGCAAAAACTTGCTTCACTGACTCTGGCAAAAGCGCATTAGCGCCTAATCCGTAGACTGTCTCCGTAGGAAATGCCACCAATTCTCCTTGACGTAATAACGCCGCCGCCTGATTTATTTGATCCGATTGAAAAATTTTCGTTTCCACAGCTTCTCCACAGCTCCTTTTTTCGTTTTTCCTAATATAAAAACTTTTGTTTCCGAGTTATCCTCAACTTGTTGATATCTCTGTTGTCAAGTGTGTATAACTATGTTGATAACTTTTTGACGTTTTAAACATTGCTGTATCAGTGTTCTTTTATTATTTTTAAAGCTAAAAATAATTTTCAACTAATGACGACCATCCGATCATTTCCCGACATGTCCTGGTGAACAGTCACTTTTTTTTCTGGAAAGACTGTGCTGAAAATTTCTTGTACTTTACGCCCCTGCTGAAATCCGATCTCTAAAAAAATCATGCCATTTGGTTGTAAAAGCGCTTGGCTTTCTGCCGCAATTTTTTGGTAGACAGCTAGTCCGTCGTTATCAGCAAATAATGCTGTCTTTGGTTCATAGGTTCGTACGCTCTCATCCATCAAGTCCCATTCACTTTGACTGATGTATGGCGGATTACTGATAATGATATCCTGTTTTTCGGTGATTGCTGACAGCACATCGCTTTGTTTAAAACAAATCTCTGCCTTTAAGTCGGCCGCATTTTTCTCGGCAACTTTCAGTGCTTCCGCCGATATATCGACCGCGGTCACTTGCCAGTTTGGACGTTTCAGCTTCAGACTGATAGCGATAGCACCTGTGCCAGTCCCAATATCGACCACCTTTTTAGGCTCAGTATCATTCAGCGACAAACACAGCGCGACGAGCTCTTCCGTTTCTGGACGAGGAATCAAGGTGTCTTCCGTTACTTTAAAACGGTGCTCAAAGAAATATTCATAGCCTAATAAATATTGCGGCGGGATATTCTCCATTAAGCTCGCCAAATCCTTTTCGATCACAGTTTCGTCTTCCGGCGAAATTTCTTCTCGCATGTGCAACAACCATTGCGTTTTATCCCAATGCTTGCGCGCGAGAAAAAGATATTCGATCGCATAACCTTCTTTGCCAGCTGCTTCTAAAAAAGAAGAAGCCCCTGACAGGACTTCTACATAAGTTTTAGCCATTTTGCATATCTTCCAATTTCTTGGTTTGATCATACATAATCAAGGCATCGATAATCTCATCCAGCTTACCTGCTAGGATCTGATCTAATTTTTGAATCGTTAAGCCGATTCGGTGATCGGTCACACGATTTTGCGGGAAGTTGTATGTCCGGATGCGTTCAGAGCGATCCCCAGTTCCCACCGCCGATTTACGACTCGCATCGTATTCGCTTTGGGCTTCTTGTTGAATCTTATCATACACTCGAGCACGCAAGATCTTCATCGCTTTTTCGCGGTTCTTGATCTGCGAACGTTCATCCTGCATCGCTACTGCAATACCCGTTGGAATATGCGTCAAACGGACAGCAGACGCTGTCTTGTTGACGTGCTGTCCACCAGCACCTGATGCGTGGTAGATATCTGTCCGAATGTCTTTGTCGGCTAAATCAATTTCAACTTCTTCAGCTTCGGGCATGACTACGACCGTCGCTGTTGAAGTGTGAATGCGGCCTTGTGATTCCGTTGAAGGCACACGTTGTACGCGGTGCGCGCCGCTTTCATATTTTAGTTTTGAATAGACGTTATCACCAGTGATCATCATGATGACTTCTTTGTATCCGCCGATACCTGTTACGTTGGCTTCCATGACTTCTGTCTTCCAGCCTTGAGCTTCCGCATATTTCTGATACATAGTAAAAAGATCGCCAGCAAATAACGCTGCTTCATCGCCACCTGCGGCTCCGCGAATTTCCATGATGATGTTTTTATCATCGTTCGGGTCTTTTGGTAATAGCAGAATCTTGATTTCATCTTCTAAAGCTTCTTTTTCTTTTTTGAGATCTGACAATTCCTCTTTGGCCATTTCCGCCATTTCCGCGTCTAAGTTTTCACCTAATAATTCTTCCGCGTCACTGATACCTTCCACCACTTTTTTATAGCGGCGATACGTTGCGACTGTATCACGAGTACTAGCCTCTTCTTTTGACAGCTGCATGAAGCGCTGCGTATCAGTGATGACTTCCGGGTCACTCAATAATTCGCCAAGCTCCTCATAACGATCTTCGATAGCTTGCAGTTGATCGTACATTGGTTAAATTCCTCCTAATTTCGTTATTCCTTCTACATTTAAAGTACTCATCTTTCTATAGAAAAATGGGTCATTTTCATTACGCCTATCATTCCGTTAAAGCGTTAATTAGCGGAATGGTCAATTTCTGGATGTAAGTAATGCTTGCGACAAACAGGATAATAAGCTTCATTGCCCCCGATTTGCACTTGATCGCCTTCATAAACAGGGCGGCCATTAATATAATGCAGGTTCATCGTAGCCTTTTTATGGCAAAACCAGCAGATCGTTTTTAACTCTTCTAATTTGTCCGCATAAAGCAGCAAATATTTTGAGCCTTCGAACATTTCATTTCGAAAATCATTTTTCAAACCAAACGCCATCACTGGAATATCTAAGTCATCCACGACTTGCGCCAATTGCACAACATGAGCCTTTGATAAAAATTGCGATTCATCGATCAATATACAATAAGGTTTGTAATCGAGACCTTCAATAAAATCAAAAATATTCGTTTCCGAAAAAATTGGCACGGCAGGCCGGCTCAATCCGATCCGACTGGAGATCGTCCCCACACCTTCGCGTGTATCTAATCCGCTAGTCATCAAGACCACCGGTTTATTCTGTTCCTCATAGTTATGGGCGACTTTCAAAATCTCGATCGTCTTCCCGCTGTTCATTGCACCGTATTTAAAAAAAAGCTGGGCCATTTCATGTCACCTTTCCCTTTTGTTCCTATCGTATTATAGCGGAAAAGCCAGATTATTTACAGTAATAATTTTCATAGAATCACCTTCTTAGAAGAATCAATGACTATTTTCAACAAAGTCACAGGCTAATTTTTTAAGAATATAAGCCTCGGATGCTAAACTTTAGCAGTAATTATTTTAAATTTTTATTAATAGGGGGCTTTCTCATGGAACAATCAGTTAAAAAGAAACGACGTAGTTTTCCATCCGCGTACACCGTCATCATTATCGTCCTGATTCTCGTTCAAGCATTGACCTTTTTCATCCCTTCAGGCAAGTACAGCACGTTATCGTATGACAGCGGAAAAGATCAATTCGCCATCACTGATGCACATGACAAAACAATCATGGAGCCGGCAACGCAAAAAACATTAGATAAATATGACATTCATATCAAAGTCGGCAAGTTTCGCGATGGCACGATTTACCGCCCAGCCGCGATTCCGAACTCGTATGAAGCAATCAAAAAACCGAAACGCGGCATTACAGGTACGATTACTCAGTTTTTGAGATCTCAGGTTCAAGGGATTACTGAGAGTGTCGATATCATGATCTTTATTTTGATCTTAGGGGGCGTGATCGGTATCGTAAATGCTACAGGCGCGATGGATGCTGGTATGATGCGTCTCTCAGAAAAATTGAAAGGCAAACAAAAATGGCTGATCGTCATCGTGACAACGTTAATCGCGATTGGCGGAACGACCTTTGGCTTGGCGGAAGAAACCATTGCCTTCTATCCAATCTTGATTCCGATTTTCTTGCTAGCGGGGTATGATACGCTGACGGCGGTCGCCACGATCTATCTCGGGACCGCGATCGGAACGATGAGTTCCACGATCAATCCGTTCTCGACAGTCATTGCTTCCAATGCTGCGGGCATCAGTTTTACCGACGGCATGCCGCTGCGCATCTTGATGTGGATCACCGCAGTCGGTATCTCCATTCTTTATACGATTCGCTATGCGGAAAAGGTTCGGTTAAATCCAGCCGCTTCGCTCGTTGCTGATCAAGCAGAAAGTGACCGCGAGCGTTTCTTAGGCAGCCACGATCGCGAGAAAAATGCGAACTTCAGCAAACGACAAAAATTCTCGTTGATCGTCTTCGCTTTGGGTTTTGTGGTAATGATTTATGGCGTTCAACAACTCGGCTGGTACTTCACCGAAATCGCCGTTGTATTCTTAGCTGTAACCTATGTACTGGCTTTTGTCTCTGGTTTAGGTGAAAAGAAATTCATCGACAGCTTCGTTACCGGAGCGGCCGATCTTTTAGGTGTCGCCTTAATCGTCGGATTGGCCCGTTCTGTTGGGATCGTTATGGAGAATAGTTTTATCAGCGATACCATCATGAATTTCTTTAGTAATGCCATCAGCGGGATGAACAATGTCATCTTCATTTGGTTCATGTTCCTGGTTTATGTCATTTTAGGATTCTTTATTCAATCCTCCTCTGGTTTGGCTGTGCTGTCCATGCCTATCATGGCACCACTAGCTGACGTTGTGGGCATCGACCGTGCACTGATTGTTGATGCTTATAACTGGGGCCAAGGCTTGATTGGATTAGTCGCCCCAACAGGTTTGATCCTCGTTTCGCTGTCAGTAGTAAACGTTGGCTTTGATAAATGGATCAAGTTCGTTACCAAATTACTGGTTACCATTATCATCTTGATCCTCGCCTTCTTAGCGGTAGGCGTATTGATTTCTTAACAAAAAACAGGAGACACCCTCAGAATTTGAAGGTGTCTCCTGTTTTTTATCGATAGTAATGCACTGAAAAATTACTCGCTTACTTTATTTTCTTTCCTTTTTCCTTTGTTACTAAATCCTTTTCCAAATCAATCACGACAGGTATAGGGTCGGCAATGACTACCATGACTTCTTGATCATACTTGTTCTTGCCCATTTTAACTTCGATATTTTATCGCTGCTGATCCTCTATCGAAGTCTTTTGAGCCGCCTGTTGAGTACTAGTGACCGGGTCAATAAAATCAGCAGGTTGGAGCGGCGGGACAATCTCCTCTTCCAGCACTGTGATTCCCTCCAAAAGTGTTTTATAAAAACAACTTTACACGCCTTTCTTTCATCTATCAATCCAATTTTTTGCACGTAAGAAATCCCGTAATTTGTGCAGAACAAATAAACCTTCGTGCTGAGGCCATTTCAATTGCTGGCCGCACCAAAGAAACGTTTCAAATTATTGTAAATTCAGACTTATTTTTTCTTCCTTTTCCGCGAATCACTTTTGCCCTTCTTGGTTTTTTTCAGCAGGCTTTCCTCATATTCCCGCTCCTTTTGCTTCTTACTTTTCGGCTTTTGATAATTTACATAGGGTCTTTTCTTTGCTGCGGAAAGTGCCATCGGTTTCTGTACAGCGGGTTTCTTGGCTTCGGTTTTTGGCGGTTCTTTGACAGCGGAGGCTGTTGATCCGCTAGTTGATTCAGCTTTTGGGGCTGTAGCGGTAATGGACTGTTCTGGCGTACTATTACTACTCACCTTTTTAGCTGAAACGTCATCCTTTAATTCTTCCATGCGAGTATCGGTTAAAACAATGCCTTCAGGTAGAAGGTATTTTACTAATTCCAGTTTTTCTTCCTCACTTAGATCATCCAAATCAGCTTCTGGCGACATTCCTGTTCCAGGTTGACCTTCATCGACTGGATCAGTATTCTCCACGATTTCTCCATTTCTGATTTTGATATCACGAGTACAGTTATCGATCTCAGAATTCACTACTTTGACAAACCGTCGAACATCATCCTTTTCAAAAATGGTCAAAGTGGACATCAGCTCTAGTACAGAATCTATTTTTATTGCCGAGGATTTCGGGTCGGCATCCCGTAAACTCCATGTATGCACTTTGCCAATCGCATCTTCAAAGGTCGAGACAATTTTATATTGCTGACCTTCTAATTCTTCAACTGGGGTGGTTTTTTCGCGTAAATATCGCTTGCTTTCACCTAAACGATTGTTGTAGCGATGGTATTGTTTCGTATTTTTATATAAACGTTTAAGAACTTGGTCCCACTCTTTGCCGCTTTTAAAGGCATGGCGAAACAGCGGGCAAAATTTGCGCATCACCTCTGTCGGCTCCGCAAATAGAAAGATTTCTCTGATTAAATCGCTGCAGATTCCCGCAAAGTCGCTTACGCATAAACATTGGCGAATCAGCACAGCCACAAGGTATTGAACGATGATATCTGGATCGGGCGTTTCTGTTTGCGCTTTCAAAATACGTTTCTCAAGATTTGTTTTTCCCATGGTAAAAAGTGTGATTTGCGTCAAAATTTTTGGCATAAGTGTACTCTCCTTTTATTCAAAAAATGGGCCCCATCTTTTGGTTTATTGTTTTTGGCTATACTTTAATATACTCCAAAAATAAGCGAATAATTTACTCTGTTTTTTTCATTTTTATTAAAAGATCAAATATAACATGCCATTAAATCGACCCTCCTTTAGAAAATAAAAGAACTTGAATCCGCTTAAGATTCAAGTTCTTTTGCCTCTAAATACTTTTGGTGCCACTTATCATCGACTTGGCGGGTACCTTCTTTAAAGAAGATTTTTTCCGTTTGCGCCTCATTGGCTGTTTGATAATACCACTTTTTCCATCGTAGAAAATCGAGCTGCGCTTGCAAATCATGAATTTTTCTCTCCAAAACGGCTTCTTGTTCCACCATAAAGGCGTAGCGCTGAGGCAATGATTTGTCACCCTCGACACACCAATCCATGAATTTTGCGATTTCTTTGACTGGAATCCCTGAGCGTTTCAAACAATCGATCACTTCGATATAGCCCAGATCATCCTCCGTGAAGACTCTGCGTCCTGCCTGATTTTTTTTAACAAACGGCAGCAACCCCGCTTTATCATAGTACCTCAAGGTATCCTGCGAGATACCGTACATCTCTGTAATATCACCGATCAAAAATTTTTTCATCTTTTCCAAACTTCTCTCTTGACTTGGAGTTAGCTCCAGGTAGTACAGTTAGTTTATCATAAATTTGAAAGAAGGCAATTTAAATGGAAAAATCTTTAGTCGTAATTACAGGTGCAAGTTCAGGTTTTAGTGCGGAGATCGCCAAACTTTTTAATCAAGCAGGGTTCCCATTACTTTTGTTAGGACGGCGTGTGGAAAAAATCGAGGCCTTGCCTTTAAACTTTGACAATGTCATGATCGAAAAAGTCGACGTGACAGATCAAAAAGTCTTTGCGGCAAGTATCAAAAAAGCCGAAGCCGTTTATGGCCCGGTCGATTTATTAGTCAACAATGCTGGTGTAATGTTGTTAGGAAATGTTTTGACTCAAGATCCAGCAGAATGGCAAACTATGATGAATACCAACGTGATGGGTGTATTGAATGGTATGCAAATCGTGCTGCCTGGCATGAAAGAACGTAATCATGGAACTGTCATCAACATGTCTTCACTTGCAGGTAAGAAAACCTTCACCAACCACGCAGCTTATGTGGCTTCAAAATTTGGTGTACATGGCTTGAGCGAAACAATCCGTGAAGAAGTTTCTGGTTCAAACGTCCGAGTTTCATTAGTTGCACCAGGGGCTGCTGAAACAGAATTATTAACGCACGTTACTGATCAAAGCGCGTTGACTGACTATGAAGCTTGGAAGGAAAGCATGGGCGGCATCACGCTGAACCCTGTTCATGTTGCAGAAAGTGTCAAATTCATCTACGACATGCCTCAAGAAGTAAATATTCGTGAAATCGATATTGCCGCGACTGCCCAAGATGCTTAATCATTAGCGAAAATCAGCCTGTTAACTCCTGCCAGAACGGTGGGAGTTTTTTTTATGGAAGCATGCTATACTATCTCTATTGTTAAAAATTTTCGTACAGACATTTGAAGGAGTCTTCCATGAATTTTGATCGACGAATAAGTTTCTTTAGAAAAAATTGGCGCAAATTAAATAATCGCTTCTCTTCGATTCAGATCATCGTCTTCTATTATTTAGCTATGACGATTCTCTCATTGATTTTATTCAGTTTGCCGATCTTTCGGGAACCAGGTTCGCATGTTTCCTTTCTTGATCTGGTCTTTATGGCTATTTCAACAATTTCAGTGACTGGTTTAACTACTTTTGACATCAACTCGGTCTTCAATGATGCGGGTGTGTTGATGCTGGAAGTTCTATTCCACATCGGCGGTTTGGGGATCATGATGATCACTACCTTCTTTTTTATTGTCTCCAAACGACGGATTACCTTAAAGCAACGACAACTAATCATGACAGATATGAATCAGCCGCGGCTCAGCGGGATCGTCAATTTGATTCGGATCACCTTTACGATGCTGCTGGCGATTGAAGTCCTCTTTGGGACGATTTTCTCAATTTATTTCTATCTGGCAGGCTACTATCACAAGATCTCTGAAGCCGTCTTTTTTGGATTTTATCAAGCGATCTCGGCGGTGACCAACTCCGGCTTTGATGTCACCGGAGAATCGATCATTCCGTTTTCTCATGATATCTTTTTCCTCACCACGATCATGGTGCTAATTTTTATCGGCGGAATCGGGTTTCCAGTCTTGATGGACTTTCACGGTTGGATCTATCATAAAAAAGCGAAAGCACGGCTGCCCTTTCGGTTTAGTCTCTTTTCTAAAATAGCGTTACTGGCCTTTTTCGTGCTTTTTATCGGCGGTGCAGTAGCGATTTGGTTATTAGAGAAAGATCATAGTTTCGGCGATATGAACCTCTTTGATCAGTGGTTCAACTCCGCCTTTTACTCCATGACCACACGGAATGCCGGCCTGCAAATCCATGATTTGAATATCTTTCAAAATACGACCCTGATCATCTTCTCTTTGTTGATGTTCATTGGGTGTTCGCCTAGTTCGGTCGGCGGCGGGATTCGAACCACGACTATCGCAATCATAGGTTTGTACTTGTACTCTTTCTTGAAAAATGAGAATGACATCAATATTTTTGGCCGTAAAATCGCGCCAGAAGATGTCCGAAAATCAGTAGTCGTCTTTATGCTCTCCGCTGGAATGTGTCTGTTTAGTATTCTCTTTTTGACCGCAACAGAGGATCATTCCTTGATTTCGATCATCGTCGAAGTCACCTCGGCCTTCGGAACAACCGGACTTTCTTTGGGTATCACCGATGACCTCTCTAGTACTGGTAAAATCATGATCGCTATCTTGATGTTCATCGGTCGTGTCGGCATGCTGTATACCTTGATGCTCTTCGTACCGAAAGAAACCCAAGACTTAGGCTATGAATTTCCTGAAGAAAAGATTATTATTGGCTAGGAGCGAAACTTTGCTCCAGTCTTTTTTTGTGAGATTTTTCAGCAGGTTTAGTGGCATCAGCTGCGAAAAATCTTAAGAAAAAGGAAACCTGTTTAAACTTTTTTTTCAAGTGTGATAAGATAAATTAAATTTGTTACAGACATGGAGGATGGATGATGGGGTTACGAAGTCAACTGGCAATCTCTGCCGGCAAGACCGCCCAATGGGTATTAAAAACGTTCTTTAAAGGTGGATCAAGCTATCCCGGTCAACTGGCCTTGAAGCTGGATCCAAAAATTTTAGACACATTAGTCAAAGACTATAAAGTGGTCGTAGTGACAGGAACCAATGGGAAAACATTGACGACTGCCTTGACCGTTAATATTTTGAAGCAGGAGTTTGATTACGTCCTAACGAATCCTACGGGCGCCAATATGGTCCAAGGGATCGTGTCGACTTTCTTGAATGCTAAAGGAAAAAAGGGCGGCAAAAAGATCGCTGTTTTAGAAATCGATGAAGCCAGCTTAAGTAAAGTAACAGAGTATATCAAGCCGGAGCTTTTCCTATTTACCAATATTTTCCGCGATCAAATGGATCGTTATGGTGAAATCTATACGACTTACAAATTGATCGTTGACGGTGCAGCGAAATCACCGAGTGCACCGATTCTGTGCAACGGCGACTCACCAATTTTTAATTCCTTAGAAACGGTCAATCCGCGAAAATATTACGGCTTCGATCATTTACCGGATAAAGAACAAGACGCGCACTACAATACAGACGGTCTGCTTTGTCCAAACTGTCAGCACATTTTAAAATACAAGATGATCACTTATGCCAATCTTGGAAAATATTACTGTCCAAACTGCGGTTTCCACCGTCCTGAATTGGATTATAAATTAACCGAAATGAAGGCCATGGACAATAAATCTTCTGAATTTGTCATTGATGGGCAAGATTATAAAATTGAAGTCGGCGGCATGTACAATGTTTACAATGCACTGGCTGCAACAGCAGTGGCCGAATACTACGGCGTTTCAAAGGATAAAATCAAACGTGGTTTAGGTTACGATGAGAAAGTCTTTGGCCGCCAAGAAGAGTTTGAGATCGAAGGCAAAAAATGTACGCTGGTTTTAGTTAAGAATCCGGTCGGCCTGAACCAAGTCATCGATATGATTGGTTTAGCTCCTTATCCTTTCTCACTGGTTTCCTTATTGAATGCGAACTACGCAGATGGTATCGACATCAGCTGGATCTGGGACGGTAATCACGAAGCCTTCGCTGACATGGACATTCCAGCCGTGATTGCAGGCGGCGATCGTCATGAAGATATGGCGCTGCGGTTACGTGTTGCGGGCATTCCTGGCGAAAAATTGACCGAGACAGAAAGCTTGACGGACGTGATTGAAAAGATCAAACTATTGCCGACGGAACATGTATATATCTTAGCGACTTACACAGCCGTCTTGCAACTACGGAAAGAATTGGCCCAAAAAGGCTACATCGATGGGGGTATGGATCGTGGCTAAATACGAATTGAACTTAGCTCATTTATACGGAAACTTATTAAACACTTACGGCGACAACGGCAATCTCTTGACCTTGAATTATTACGCCAAACAAATGGGCATCGAGATCCATTCAGAGATCGTTAGTATCTATCAGGACTTCGATCCTGATAAATTCGATTTTGTTTTTATCGGCGGCGGACAAGATTATGAACAAGTTATCGTCTCAAAAGATATTCAAGATAAAAAAGAAGCATTGACTAAATACATCGAAAACGACGGTGTGCTGTTGTCGATCTGCGGTGGCTATCAATTATTAGGTCACTATTACATCGGTGCTCACGGCGAGAAAATCGATGGTATCGGCGCTTTGGATCACTACACCTTGAGCCAAGATAATCATCGTTTTATCGGCGACATCGAGATCCACAACGAAGAATTTGGTGAAACCTACTATGGTTTTGAAAATCATAATGGCCGTACCTTCTTAGGTGAAGGTGAACGTCCGCTGGGTACAATCGTCAAAGGCAACGGCAATAACGGTGAGGACCAAGGTGAAGGCGTCATTTATAAAAACGTCTATGGTTCTTACTTCCACGGACCAATCCTGGCCCGCAACAAATCTTTGGCAGTGCGTTTACTCCACACTGCTTTAAAAAATAAATACGGTGAATCAGTAGAATTGCCGCAATTACCATAAAACAAAAATGCCCATCAGCTGCTGGCTGATGGGCATTTTTTATTGCTTTATTTTGTGCCTGGAGTGGAAGCAATGATCTTCATTTCACCTTCAACGGTCCATTCCGTTACTTGTGCTGGCAAAATGCAGCTTGTGCCTGGTTTCATTTCGTAGCTTTGACCGTCAACGATCAGATTGCCATAGCCCTCAACTACCGTTACTAAAGTATAGTCCCCTGCTTTTTTAAGAGAAAGTTCTCCAACAACATCCCATTCATAAACATTGAAAAAGTCTGTCTTCAGGTAAGTGATCACTGAGGAGTCGCCTTTTTTACTTTCAGACACTTCTAACTCAGGACTGATCGCCGGAACGGTAGTCACATCGACTGATTGTTGGATGTGCAATTCACGGGTGTTGCCTTGATCATCTTTACGATCGTAATCATAGACACGGTATGTCGTATCCGAACTTTGCTGCGTTTCTAAAATCATGATTCCTTTACCAATGGCATGAATCGTACCGCTTGGTACATAGAAAAAGTCGCCTTTTTTAACTGGAACATGACGTAATAGATCATCCCAGCGTTCATCTTTAATCATTTCCGCTAATTCATCACGATTCTTAGCATTGTGTCCATAAACGATTTCTGAACCGGGCTTAGCATTGATGATGTACCAGCATTCCGTTTTTCCTAATTCGCCTTCATGTTTCAATCCATAGCTATCGTCTGGATGAACTTGAACAGACAAATCATCTTCCGCATCCAAAATCTTGGTCAACAATGGGAACACATCTCCTTCCGCGTTGTCGAATAATTCACGGTGTTCATTCCAAAGATCACTGACTTTCCAGCCTTTGTATGGACCGTTTTCTACGATACTGACCCCATGAGGATGGCCGCTGATCGCCCAATCTTCTCCGATTTTATCGTTGGGAATATCAAAACCAAATACAGTGTGCAGTTGATTGCCGCCCCAAATTTTTTCTTGAAAAACTGGTTTTAAAAATAATGGTTCCATGCTTCTTGCTCCTTTTTCGTTTTAATGTATTTTATTTTCAAGCCGTCTATCATCCAATTAGGTCTTTGTGACTTGATTTGTGAAGACATTTTTATCTTCGCGCTAAGTAACCGGCGAAAGAATGATCAACTATTTTATAGAAACGTTCCTTTATATTCGATAAAGTCTTGCCCGCTCATTTAAATAGCAGCTTAAAATCTCATCCCGCTGGGCCACATAGCTAGCCCGATGGTCTTCGGGGTGAACGCGATTTGACAGAAAAATGAATGCGGATTTCTTTACGACATCCAACAAAAGAAAGGTGCCCGTATAGCCCGTATGAAAAAGCAAAGGCGATTGATCAACGGGACTTGCTTTTAAATCCCAGCCGATTGAACGTTTTCCTTTTCCAGTCGGTGTTTGATCCTTCAGCAGCTCTTGAACTGTCTTGTCATGCAAATAAATCATATCTCTTACGCGCCCAAGATTCAAATACATTTTTGCAAATTTACTTAAATCTTTCAGATTGGTAAAAAGACCCGCATTGCCAGCATGTTCTGCTAAGACTCGCGCTTTCGGATCATGAGTTATGCCCTTTAGAACCGTACCATCTGCTTGTTTTTGCGTTGGCACGATCCCATCATATGGCGGCTGAGGTAAAAAGCCGCTGTCAGTCATCTCCAAAGGTGCTAAAACTTCTTCTTTGAAAACTTCAATCAGGTCTTTCTGATAAAGCTCCTCGATTAAAAAGCCCAATAAAATTGTTCCTGCATCTGTATATTTTACAACCGTTCCAAGTTCAGCGCCCGGCTGCAAAGTCAAATAGGCCGCCCTCAATTCCTCCGCATTCAACTGATCACGGTTAGGAATATACGTCTGGATATCGGACGTATGAGTCAATAAATGCCGTAAAGTAATTATTTCATTTTGAAATTCCGGCAGCAGCTCATGAAGCGGCTGATCCCAAGCAAGTTTGTCTGCTTCCTCTAATTTCAGCATAACCGTCGTTGTACAGACAACTTTCGTTAATGAGGCGACGTCAAAAAGATCTTCTTCTCGCATCGCTTCTGTTGTCGGCTCGACCTGTGCATTTCCTAAAACATGAATTCCATCCTCTTGCCCTTCAATAAAACCAAGGACGGCACCAGGAAAAACGCCCTCTTGCATTTTTTTTTCAATCAATCGAAGTGTTTCAGGATACATGACAATCCTCCTTAAAAATAGTACCTCAAAAAGTATAGCATAAAAGAGAAAATGAAAACTTTTTGAGTATTTAAAAAATATGAATCGAATGAGAAAAAAATTTGGCGTAAACTATTAAGAAAGCTCATTCTCTCAAAGGGAGCTCTTCGCTATGAAACGAAGAAGAAAAAAATTCTTAGAACGAATCACACAGCCTCAACGACTAGTGCTCCTCGCCCTTTCCTTGTCAGCACTTCTTTCTTTGCATCAATTCGTAACTGACTGGCAGCTCCAAACACTAGGTTTATTTCTAGTGCTAGTATGTGACAATCTGTTCATCTATTTTTACACGGACGACTTTATCGAGGACGGCATTTTTACTGTGCCAGTCTACAACCTCGTAGCAAGTCTTGCTGGTAATGTCTTGATCTGTCTGGCGCTTTACTATAGCCAACTGCTCTCTCCCTTCAGCCGCTTTTCCAATGTGAATTTACCTTTTCTGCTCACAAAATTATTTTTTGTTTTTGTAACCTTGATAGATGAAAAATAGCAGCCAACTACAATATCTAGCTGACACTTCCACATTTTAATCGAAAAAAAAAGCCGCGATTTCTCGCGACCTTCTCCATTACTATTTTAATACGAACCACCATTCGATCCCGGCAGCATCATAAAGTGTGATCAACGATTCCTTTTTGTCGCAGAAATAGTCTAACTGTTCTTCACTTAGATGCTTACACAATTCTTGCAGTTTTGCTTTTGAAACGATGAATTGCAGAAAATCCAGCCCCAGCACTTTATCTGTTGGCAGATCGATCGTGCCACCTGTCGCATTCGTCAATCCCACGTTAAATTCACCGCGGTTCAGCAATAGCTCCTCTTTACTTTCATCATGCACTTCCAACCCTAGAATATCTGCGAGGAATGCTTGCTGTTTTTTCACGTCGCTGACATTTAAATGAATTTTGTCAAAATACGCGTCATGAATTTTTTCACGTTTCGTTGCTTTCTTCGCTAATTCCGCAAAATCAATATTGATTGGTTCAGACGTTGAACGCTCTTTACTAGGAGCAAAGAAAATCTCAATCTCATTTCCTTCAGGGTCTTCAAAAAGCAGTCCCTTTTCATCGTCAGCTTGTAGCGCCGATTTAACTGGATAGTCTTCTTTTTCTGCACGGTAATACACGTTCGCTAATTCTTCGATATTAGGGACAACCAGTGAAACTCGTTGCATTTTCTTGATTTCCCCATTGTGTTCATCGGCTCTTGGACTTTCTTCAAGCCAAAGCAATTCACTTGCTGGATCTTTGTATCCTAGAATCGCTAATTCATTTTCTTCACGCAATAGATGCAGTCCGATGATGTCGCGGTAGAAATGGATCATACCATCACGATCCCGAACGCGAATAGCGATTGTTTTTAAATTCAGTTTCCCTAAATGAAAATTTCCCATTATTCTCTTCCCTCCGTCACTACTATTTTAACGATGCCTATTGATTCGCGCAAGCAATATCCTTTTATTATTGAACAACTTTGAAACCAGCTCATTCAACAATGATTACTTAATTAACAAAAATAGATATTTTCGTCGCATTACAAGTAAAAAGATCATCAATAATTTCCTTATTTGAAAATTTTTTGAATGATTTCTTTACTTTTCATCAAAATGCTTTAAAATATCTATGATAACACTTGTAATCAGACAATAAATAGATTAAAGTTGGAATCAATCTTAAGAAAGAAAAGGCTGTTGAAAAAAGATGAATTATTCAGTTACAACGAAAGAATTTATGATGCTTGCTGCGAAAGAACCCGTGGATGTTTTAGATTTGAGAGACCCTGAATTTGTTGATTCTTTTGACTTATCAGAAGGATCGAACGTAACCCATATCCCACTAACTCAATTGCCAAATCGTTTAGGCCAACTTGACAGAGGTAAAACGTATTACCTATTTACTCAATTCGGTGGTCGTTCGAAAACGATGGCGCAATTTTTACGAAACGAAGGCTTCCAAGTGGTCAATGTCATTGGCGGTACTTCTGCGTATAAGCAATACCTTGCTAGTTAATGAAAATTGTTTTTATTGATTGTTTTGAGCAGATAAATTGTTTGTTTTAACTATATTGTGTACGATTCGTCTGTAACTAAATTTAAGGAGTGTTAGTTTTGGCAAATGTTCTAGTAGTGAATGCTCACCCGTTAGCCGCAGAAGACTCACAAACTGTAACTATCTTGGATACTTTTATTGAAGCACATCAAGCAAGTCACCCGGAAGATGTTTTCACCATGTTAGATTTGTATTATACAGATATCCCTGAGATCGACGGCGATCTTCTATTAGCTTGGAAGTCGTTGCAAAAGGGTGCTGATTTTACTGATTTGAGTAATGTTCAACAAGAAAAAGTTCGTGTTTTCAATGAATTTACCGATCAATTTTTAGCTAGTGAAAAAATCGTTATCGCCAATGCTTTATGGAACCTGAATGTTCCAACGAAATTAAAAGCTTGGTTCGATACAATCAACGTTGCAGGTAAAACCTTCAAGTATACCGCAGAAGGTCCTACCGGTTTGATTACTGATAAAAAGGCTCTCCACATACAATCAAGTGGCGGTACATATAACGGTCAAGATTTCTCAGCACAATATGTCAAAGGAATTTTGAATTTTATTGGTATCTCTGATTTTGATTCCATTTATATCGAAGGTGCGGATTATGATCCAGCTAGAGCACCTGAGATTATGGCTGCGGCAAAAGAAAAAGCCAAATCATTGGCTGCACAGTTTTAGGAGTCTTGATTTTTCAAACGAAAAATCAGATTGCGGAAAAAAATCCTGTCGATTATTCATCGACAGGATTTTTTTCGTCGTCTTCATAAAACCTTGAGACTCTTTTATACCACTCAAATACATGGATCGCGATAACCTTCGCCACCGCATAAAACGGAATCCCCAAAATCACGCCAGCGATACCGAAAATCTTTCCGGCTGTCAGTAAGACAAACATAATCGTTACTGGGTGAATTTCTAATTGGTTTCCTAAAACAAGTGGTGAAACGATCCGTCCTTCAATCGTTTGTTCAATCGCAAAGACGATAATAACTTTGACCAGCATGATTGGACCAGTAACAATGGCGATAAAAACCACCGGTACCATCGCTAAAAATGATCCTAGATAAGGAATCAAGTTCAAGAAGCCCGCTAAAATCCCCAATGTGATCGCATAATTCATGCCCACCAGTGAAAATCCGATAATGAACATCACCGCCACCGCAAAAGCGACCGTCAACTGTCCGCGAATATATGAAGCCAGTTGCGAGTTCATTTCAGTCATGACCCGCAGCGTAGGTTTCCGCGTTCTAGTTGGTAAAAATTTAAGAATATAAGGCGCCAATTGATCGCCGTCTTTCAATAGGAAGAATAGAATGATTGGTGCTGTGATCAAAGCAATCACTACTGTCGCTAATGTCGAAACGACACTGCCCAATCCTTGCAAGGTCACTCGAGAGATGTTTTGCGCCGTCTCTGTCAAGGACTCTAATATCTTCTGCAAGCTGTTGTCAATGTGCTGCTGGAACGGCTTGAAAGATGGATCTTTGAAGATTTCACTCGCTTTATCACTGATCGTATCGAAATAGCCTGGCAAGCTTTTGATCATCGAACCGATTTGTTCGCGAATCTGTGGAATAATTACCACGATTCCCCAAATGATCAATGCTACCACTACAATAAACAGCAAAATAATCGCTAACGTACGATTTAGACCTTTTTTCTCTAAGAAATTGACTACCGGGTTCATCAAATAGTAGAGGATTCCCGCAATCACTATCGGCAGTCCAACGATCGCAAAAAATTGCCCGACTGGTTCAAAAAGGTAGGATACTTTTGTGAAGACCAACGCGATCAACAGCAGCAATAATACAATGATCAGTGCCACGACGACTTGGCTGTTTAAAAACCATTTCCAAAACCAAGACGTTTTTTGCGTTAATTTCTTTTTATCCACTCACTCACGCTCCTATTAAAATGTAATTTTCATCCCGACTTCCAAATCTGGAAGTACCTCTGGGGTGACATAGATCGCATTTGGAATTACGCCAACTTCTTCTTGAAAGAAAATGGTCGCATGTCCGATCTCATTTAAATTTTGATTAGCCAATGGTCCTACACCGTTTATTTGATAGGTTTGGTCGCCAAAAATCAGTTCTCCGCCCTCTTCTATTGCAATTGGCTCATCGCTGATCGTTTTTTGAACGATCGAAACATCCAACAAATCTGGTGTAATAGTTTGACCAAAAAGGACTAAAATGTTTTCATCATTAACCGCATTTTTTCCAATTTGAGTAATTTCTGTTACTGTCATATGTCACGCTCTTTTCTAGTTTATTTTTCAATTATATCATAAAGTTAGCGCTATCCAAGCGGGAATAAACTTGCTAAAATGGACTTATAATGAAGGAGGTTTTTCCATGATCCACAAAATAATCTTAGGAACCTACACACGACGCGTCAGCGAAGGCATCTATCAAATTGATTTAGATACTGCGACTGAAACGTTAAACAATTTGGAGTTGGTAACAAAAGAAAACAGTCCGACCTATCTTGCAAAAAGTAATGAAAATTTTCTTTACTCAGTAACAAGTCGCGAAGGTCAGGGTGGAATGGCGAGTTACGATCCCCAAAATAAATTTTTGAATGCGGTGACAGAAGAAGGCGCTTCGCCTTGTTACGTCGCTGTCGATGAACCGCGTCAATTAGTCTATGGCGCCAACTATCACAAAGGCGAACTGAATACCTATAAGATCCAACCTGACGGCTCTCTTGAGGCCGTGGCTACTCTTTTCCATAAAGAACCGACTGGACCTCATAAAAACCAAGACAAGGCTCATACACACTATACAGACCTTGCTCCAGATCAGCGCTTAGTTGTCTGCGATCTTGGAACGGATCGGGTTTACACTTATGATGTGACCGAAGCGGGCGAAGTCGAAGAAGTCGCTGTCTACGTGGCAGAGCCAGGGACTGGCCCTCGTCATTTAGTTTTTCATCCAACGAAAAGAATCGCTTATCTTTTTGGTGAATTAGACAGCAGCGTCAGCGTCTTGACCTATGACGAGACTGATGGCAGCTTTACTCAAAAACAAAAAATTTCTACCTTGCCAAAAGATTTTGACGGTGAAAATGGCGGCGCAGCGATTCGTGTATCCGCTGATGGTCGCTTCTTGTATGCGTCAAATCGTGGCCACAACTCGATCGCTGTCTTCTCTATTGACGAAGACGGCTTGAGCATTGACTTGATCCAATCGATTGCAACAGAAGGCGACTTCCCAAGAGATTTCGCTTTGAGTCCAGATGATGCTTATGTCGTTGCCGCCAACCAAAACAGCGACAACTTAACACTTTATCGTCGTGATAGCGAGACTGGCTTATTGACGATGATCCAAAAAGATGTTTTCGCACCAGAAGCGGTTTGTGTTTCTTTCAACTAAAAGTTTGTCATTGACGTCGCAGCAGAAAGGAGATGTCTATGGATAAAGAAGCAGTCATCGAACGCCTGAAAAAAGATTTGGATTTGCCAAATTTTAAAGGTCGACTAGAGGAAAAAGAATATACCGAAGAAGAGTATCAGAAAATCAAAAAAGATCTGAACGATTACTTTGAGAATTATGTACGAAATATCGAAAATTAGGAATACAAAGAAGCGGCTGAATTTAAAATTCGGCCGCTTCTTTTGTTGATCTATATAATTCCCTTAGCTCAGATTATCTTTGCATCGAAAAGCAGAACTGACAGCTATCTCGTTTACAAGGAAATCATTTTCCCCAAAAACCGGAAAAAAATTTATTCTCGTTGCGCATATGATTCTACTTAGCCCCGTTGAAGCTGGCAGTAGAACTCACAGCTATTTCCTACTAAAGGATTCATTTTTCTTATAGAAAAATGAGTCTGATTGTCATTTCGCATATCATTCTGCTAAACTGCCCATGCTCAATAAACATTAAACTTTATAATCACGGATCAAAATTGATAAACTGCGAAAAGCAGAACTGACAGCTATCTCGTTTACAAGGAAATCATTTTCCCCGAAAACCGGAAAAATGAATTTATTCTCGTTACGCATATGATTCTACTTAGCCAGCTGAAGCTGGCAGTAGAACTCACAAAAAAGCACCGATCGGCAAATCGGTGCTAAAGGAGTATTACCTAAATGCAATGAAAAAGAAAAGGTCGTTATTGGTTATGAGTTAATCATACTCGATTCCTTTTCATTTGTATTTAAAATAACGTTATAATAAAATTAGAAAACCTTTGTTCTCTTTGGATTTTGGTTTGTTTACTATTTCAATAACAAATTAGTGATTTTTTGAATTGTTTTATAAATGATATCCGTTGCAGCGTCTTGTTTTTTTTCAGCAGCATTAAAGGCTTCTTCGTTTACTTCCGGCAACAAACTATCCGTCATTTCTTGGCAGCCGGCTACATATTGAGTATAAGCTTTCTGGAAGCTTTTGTGATTTCCCATCACTTTGGCCGGTGCTTTTAACATACCGATTTTTTCCAGATTTAATTGGTAAAATTGAGTCCCCTCTTTGAACAGTTCATGAATTTCAGATAAATGTTCTTGATCAAAGTCGGCCATTTTCTTTTCATCTAAAGCCGTACGGATTTCTTCATAACTTGGGTGCAGACGCTCACCCATTTTTTCTGTATTTTGGACGATTTCATTTATTTCTCTCGCATAAAAACCTGTGTTAGATCGCATTGATCGATTCCTACTTTCTTTCATTTGATACCTTCATTTTACCGATTTTCCGCCAATATGCAAAGCTGCTCAGAAAATATTAAAACTTTCCTTCATTTTTGATTTATTTGATGTTACGGTGAAAGTAACAGCTTTTATAGGAGGAACGACTATGGATAAGATTATCAGAAAATGGCGTGCTGAAGATGCGGAGCAATTAGCGAAAATTCTGAGTAATAAAAAAATTCAGGATAATCTGCGTGACGGCCTTTCCTACCCGTATACAGAAAAGGACGCGCAGGACTTCATTAACAGCATGCTGGAAAGCGATGCGACAAAAACATTCGCCTTTGCGATTGTTAACAAAAAGGATCAGGTAATTGGCAGCATCGGGGCCTTTCGCTGTGAGAATATTCATCGCCAAACGGCCGAAATGGGCTACTATTTAGCTGAGGATTACTGGGGACAGGGCCTTGGGACAAGCGCTGTGAAGCAGCTGACAGACTACGTTTTTAAAGCGACTGATATTATGCGTATTTTTGCGGAACCTTTTACAACCAACCGAGCTTCTTGTCGCCTACTAGAAAAATGCGGCTTCCAATTAGAAGGGACGTTGCGTAAAAATGCGGTGAAGAATGGTGAAATAAAAGATATGTGCATGTATGCTTTAATCAAATAAAAAAACTTCGCATGGCGATCAACAGCTGATCGCATGCGAAGTTTTTATTTCTTTATTTTTTTAGTGCACTTCGTTGGAAAACTTTTACGATTTCAACGATTGGAATGATCGCAAATGACGCTCCGATCACGATTCCCCATTGATATAAATCAAGATGAGCAACTCGGAAGATATCATTTAGCCCCGGTACAATGATGATGATCATCATCAATGCAAAGGACAGTAAGATCGCCCAGTTGAAGCTCTTATTGCGGAAAGGTCCAACTTTAAATAATGATTGGTGAACAGATTTCACGTTGAAGGCATGGAAAAGCTGCATTAATCCTAATGTCGCAAATGCCATCGTCAACGCGTCTGAGTGAATGTCGCCGTAGCTTGTGTGAACTGGCCATTGAATCGCAGACCAGTAAACGAACAAGACCGTTGCAGCTTCTAAGATCCCTTGATAAATGATACTTGAGAAGACGCCGCCTGAGAATAAGTTTGAGCTGCGGCCGCGTGGTTTATGCTGCATCAAATCTTTTTCTGCTGGTTCCATCCCTAGCGCGATCGCTGGGAACGTATCCGTTACTAAGTTGATCCACAATAAGTGAATTGGCAGCAATGTATCCCAGCCAAGTAGTGTCGCGATAAACAGGGTCAATACTTCACCCAAATTGGCTGCTAATAGATATTGAACCGCTTTTTGGATATTTGAGAAGACTTTACGTCCTTCTTCCACCGCAACAACGATTGTCGCGAAGTTGTCATCAGCAAGAACCATATCAGAAGCGCCTTTAGAAACTTCCGTCCCTGTGATCCCCATACCGATACCGATATCCGCTTGTTTCAATGCAGGCGCATCGTTAACACCATCACCGGTCATGGCAACTACTTTACCTTCTTTTTGCCATGCTTTTACGATTCGTACTTTATGTTCTGGAGAAACCCGCGCATAAACAGAATAGTGTTCCACTTTTTGTGCGAACTCATCATCGGACATTTCATTTAATTGTGCTCCGGTTAAAACAGAATCATCATCACCTTTTTCAATGATTCCTAAACGAGCAGCAATTGCTTCAGCTGTATCCTTATGGTCACCAGTAATCATGATTGGACGAACACCAGCTTCTTTAGCGACACGTACCGCTTCAGCAGCTTCCGCCCGTTCTGGATCGATCATGCCGACTAAACCAGCAAAGATCAAATCATTTTCAACCATTTCCGATTCTAACTCAACCGGCACTTGATCTACGTATTTATAGGCCATCCCAAGAACACGCAGCGCTTGTTGCGCCATGTCTTTGTTGTTAGCTAAAATGTCTTGTTTTTCTTTTTCGGTCATTGGAACAACTTGACCGTTCAATAAAATTTGTGACGCACGATTCAATAGAACATCCGGTGCACCTTTCACGGCGACTAAGATTTTTCCATCTTTTTCTTCATGCAAGGTACTCATTAATTTACGATCTGAGTCGAAAGGCAGTTCACCTACACGAGGTTCTTCTGCTACTTTTTCACGCACGTCGAAAGCATTGTTTAAACCAAATTGCACCAACGCTGTTTCTGTCGGATCACCGATCAAGCCGCCCTCTTGCGTAAATTTCGTATCATTCGCATAGTTCATAACTTTCATCGCCATGCTGTCGACAGGTACTTCGCCGCTTGCGGCATATTGTTTGTTATCAACATATAATTTTTCAACGGTCATTTGGTTCAGTGTCAAAGTCCCAGTTTTATCAGAAGCGATAATGTCTGTCGAACCTAATGTTTCAACAGCAGGCAGCTTGCGGATCACAGAGTTCCGTTTTGCCATTACCTGAGTACCTAAAGCCAAGATAATTGTCACGATCGCCGGCAAACCTTCTGGAATCGCAGCAACAGCTAATGAGATAGACGTCAATAACATATCAACCCAAGAAGTATTATTGAAGAAAATCCCTACGAAGAACATCACAACAGCGATGATAATAATTGCAAAGGTCAAGAATTTGCTCAATTGGTTCAGATTCGTTTTAAGCGGCGTTTCAGTTTCATCCGCTTGCGCCAGCATACCGGCAATTTTTCCGACTTCGGTGGTCATCCCCGTATTAACGACAACACCTTTTCCTCGGCCGTAAGTCACATTACTATTTGAATAAGCCATATTGACGCGATCCCCAATAGCGACTTCGCCTTCATCAATAACGATCAGTTCTTTTTCGACTGGTACCGATTCACCGGTCAACGCAGCTTCTTCGATCTTCAATGAAGCCACTTCGATCAAACGTAAATCCGCCGGCACGACATCGCCTGCTTCCAGCATCACGATATCACCAGGAACTAGATCCGTTGATTTCACAGAACTGATATGACCATCACGCAGAACATTCGCATTTGGTGTCGACATTTCACGTAAAGCTTCAATGGCTTCTTCCGCTTTAGATTCTTGTACCACACCCATCACCGCATTAATGATAACAACGGCTAAGATAATGATTGAATCCACTACTTCGTGAGAGACGACAGCAGAGATGATTGCCGCAAACAATAAGACAATAATCATTAAATCTTTAAACTGCTCCAAGAAGCGAGCGAGCATACTTTTCTTTTCGCCCTCTTCTAATTCGTTCAAACCAAACTCGCCTAGGCGTTTTTCTGCCTCAGCAGATGTCAGCCCTTCTTCCGTCGTTTGAACTTCCGCTAAAACCTGTTCTGTTTCTTCTGAGTAAAAAGGTTTTATCAGTTGTTGTTTTTTCTCCTCCGACATTATTATCCTCCTTAAAATTAGCGTTCCTTTTGGGAATAAAAAAAATAGACTTGTGTATGCGAAAAACACATACATAAGTCTCACTATTTAAGACAACACCAGAAAATATTTTTTCTTGCTGGTGGCGTTGCCACAGCTTGCGCTGCTAGTTACTCCCTCATGAATACAAAACGAATTATAGCATGAGAAAAGGCTGGAATACAATCACTACTTTCAAATTAATGGGTTGTAAGAGTTTCCATCAGAGACTTTTATCCAAAAATCTTCAGCTGTTCCTTGTTCCATGCCCATTATAAACTTTTCCCGGATATCTGGGTAGTAATTCGCAAGCCCAGTCACCAAATGTTTGATCTCTTCCCGCTTTGTCTTTTTATCCACAGGACAAGGATTGAAAATCACCGGCAGCTCTTCGCGTTTCACAAGACGAATGATTTGTTTTTCCTCCAAATAGATCATCGGACGGATTAACGTCACGTTTGTTTTAGATAAATAACTTTTCGGTTCAAAACTGTTTAACCGTCCGTGAAACAAAAAGTTCATAAAGTACGTTTCGATCGCATCATCGATGTGGTGACCTAAAGCGACCTTTTGACAACCTAGTTGACTAGCTCGATTGTACAAGATGCCTCGACGTAGCTTTGCACATAACGAACAAGGCGACTTTTCTTCACGAATATCAAAAACGACCTTGGCGATATTGGTCGGTACGATCTCTAATTGATAGCCCAAACTTTCGACGAATTGCTTCATCGGTGTGATATCGCAGCCTTCAAACCCCATATCTAGAGAAATCGGCACAATCTCAAAATCAAAGCCTAATCGTCTTTGCCGCCGAATCCGGTCCAATAAATAAAGTAATGTCGTGCTGTCTTTCCCGCCGCTCATACCAACCGCTACCTTATCGCCCGGTTCGATCATTTGATGATTCAGTACTGCGCGGCGCAGCGGATTGTAATAATTTTGATTGTCTTTCTTTTTAAATCCCATGTGTGCTCCCTTAGTTCATCTGTTTATTCAAAGAATTTTTCTTTTAGGCTGTACTGATTGCCAGCCGTGATATCGTATTGGATCATTTGATAATCTTGATAGATTTTTTCCTGTTTCTTATTCAGCCGAGCCTCTTTGGACCACTGACCAGCTTGATAGTACATCCCTTTTTCAAAAGCCGGCAGCTCCTTTTGCAGATCGCTCAATAAGGTTTGAAAGCCAGTTGTTTGCAGGCGGGCTTGTTGAAATAGGTCGGCTCCAAAATAAAACGGACTAGTCGTAACCTGTTGATTGTTCAATTCGTGGCGATTGTCATACATTAGAAACTCCGTCTCATGCAATTGATGCCCTTGGTTTTCTTTTTGGATCTCATCCGAATAAATCCCCGGCAAATGATCGCCCCAAAATACGACCAATGTTCTTTCCGGCAGCTCATCCAACTCGTTTAAAAAGTTTTTCAAGGCTTCACTGCTATAGGCAATATCCTGTAGATAGCTTTGCACCGACAGGCTGTTATCACCTTTGACCATATAAGGCAGGTCCGCATATTTGTTCTCATAAGGCATATGCGTCTGCATCGTTACGAGATGCAGAAATTGCGGCTTTTTATTCTTTTCCAATTGATCAAAGATTTCTTGATACGCCGCTGCATCCGAGATGTACGGATTATTTTCAAGCTTATCCGTATGCTTCATACTGCTCTCATCTAAAAACTGATCAAATCCAAACGTTTTATACACGTCTTTTCGTTTATACATCGAAGTATTGTACGGATGGATCGCCGTTGCTTCATAGCCGCGTTCCTTCAATGTCGATACCATTGAGGGAAACGACTTGAATTCTGACATCAGCATTGTATACGGCGTGGTCATTTGTGCATTAAACAATTCCATCGAGAAACCCGTCAAAGCCTCAAATTCGATATTTGCGGTCCCACCGCCATAGTTTTGCGACAGCATTTGCCCGCTATAGGTTCGATCCGCGACTTCACGATAAGCCTCCAAAGGATCACCGCCCAATACCTCTAAGCCGCTCAAACGACTAGGGTCGGAAAAACTTTCACTCATGACGTAAACGATATTCGGCTTTTCATCCGAAGTTTCATTGGTTCCTTGATACTCTTTGGTGATTTTTTTAACATTGGCCTCAGAATAATTCTCCGGCTTTTCCATCGCATCGACGGGCAGATTATAGAGGAATCCTCCCATAAAACCGGTATTGTAATAGTTCATCTTCTGACTGTAAGGAATCCACAAAGCCGTTTTATTGTAGGCTTTGCGTAATAAATTGTTCTGCTGGTTAAAGCTTCCGATATACAGCAGCAGACCGCTAGCTAAAACGAAAAGGCCGACACGAACCCATTGTTGTTTCTTTCCTAGCTTCAAACTTTTCCTCAAGCTAAAAATGATTAAAAAGATTCCAGCCGCCAAAAGCAGAAGGAATAATAAAAATACTAGCGTCCCGACCATATCACGGATCATTCCAAATTCAGTGATCATCTTCAAATCATCTGGATAGATCGGCTCCATCCGATATTTCATTTTCAAGAAATTAGCGATCCCCACGCCAATCACTACCAGCACATAAAACAAACTGCCGGTTTTTAGCGAACCTAAGAAACTGCTGATCCAAACATAAAAAATAAGCAGTACCAGACAGCCCAAGAAAAACTTTTCCGTGTGCCATGAAAAAGCGAATTTAAACGCGAGATCGAATGAAAACTCGTTTTGTGTTAATTGGAAAAAAAGATTTGAAACTATAATTAAGCCTAGTACGCCGAAAATTGTCAAAATCGGGCGCCAAGGAAGCTTGCGAAATTTTTGCATAAACCTCTCCTATTCATGAACTCCTAAATAGTTTAGCGAGAAAACAGAAGAATGTAAAGAAGTCCACAACGAACCTTAACCATTGAAAAGAAAGTTGCTCTTCCGCATCAATAAATGCACAAAAAAAGTCTAGCAAAGACAGAGTCTCGCTAGACTGCATGAATCGATTATTTCCAAAAATCATCGAAAATTGTGATTGGCAAATGGCGCTTATGCTGCGTCTTGTTCCACCAGTTTTCGATTGTAGCTTGTGCTTTCGCATCGATCGTCTTACCTTCTAAGTAATCGTCGATATCATCATACGTTACACCCAAGGCCACTTCGTCCGCGATCAATGGTTTGCCATCTTCTAAATCGGCTGTAGGAATTTTCAAATACAAGGCTTCAGGTGCCTCTAATTCCTTCAGCAACATTTTCCCTTGACGTTTGTTTAATCGGAACAACGGCAAAATATCTGCTCCGCCATCACCAAATTTTGTAAAAAATCCAGTGATATTTTCAGCGGCATGATCCGTTCCGATAACAGCGCCTTGATTATCGCCGGCGATCCCGTATTGAGTGATCATACGTTGACGCGCCTTGATATTGCCCTTGTTGAAGTCGCTGATCGTTACACCGGCTTCTTCTAATGCCGCAACCTCCGCATCAACCGCACCTTTGATATTCACACTCAAACTAACGTCAGGTTTGATAAAATCCAACGCTCTTTTGGCATCGGCTTCATCCGCTTGAGCACCATACGGCAGGCGGACCGCGATAAATTTGTACGTATCATCGCCCGTTTCCTGGCGCATTTCTTCCATTGTAAGCTGTGCAAGCCGACCAGCCAATGAAGAATCTTGTCCGCCGCTGATTCCTAAGACAAACGTTTTTAAAAACGGATATTTCTTAAGATATGCTTTCAAAAATTCGATACTTTTCCGAATTTCTGCTTGCGGATCGATTACGGGATTGACCCCTAATTCTTTAATGATTTCTGCTTGTAGCGTCATGACACATCCACTCCTTTAATCTTCTTGTTCCGTTTTTACCACAGATTTACGTACTTGGTCCATAATTTTGTTTTTATGGTTCCAACAATCCGTAGAAAGATCGACTGGATATTTTTGTGGATTAAGGTCACGTTTGTATTCTTCCCATAAGGAATCCAAATGGTCCTTAGCCGCTTGTTTAACCATTTCTAGATCCGGTAATTCGTAGACACGTTGGCCTTTTACAAAAATATCTTTTAGAACAGGACGCGCCTCAAAATTTTTCACTGTTTTATTAATGTAGGGATACACTGGATGGAACATGAAGATTTCCTTTTCTTCTCTTGGATCTTCATCCCACAAGGTCACGTAATCCCCTTCTGACTTGCCATCAGATTTACGAGTAATCCGCCAAACTTGCTTCTTCCCTGGTGTGGTAACTTTTTCCGCATTGCTGGAAAGTTTGATTGTATCAACCATCTCGCCTTGCTCATTTTCGATTGAGACCAGCTTGAAGACTGCGCCAAGCGCCGGTTGATCGTAAGCAGTGATCAACTTCGTTCCGACACCCCAAACATCGATTTTAGCATGCTGCATTTTCAAGTTTTGAATGGTACTTTCATCCAAATCATTAGAAGCATAGATTTTCGCATCCGGGAAACCTGCTTCATCCAATTGCTGACGCACACGTTTTGAAATATAAGCCATATCTCCGCTATCGATCCGGACACCTAAGAAATTGATTTTATCGCCCATTTCCTTCGCGACTTTAATCGCATTCGGTACCCCTGAGCGAATAGTATCGTAAGTATCCACTAAGAAGACACAGTCACGATGGGTCTCCGCATAGGCTTTAAATCCATCATAATCGTTGCCATAAGATTGGATCAAGGAATGAGCATGGGTGCCGCTGTCAGGAATTCCAAAAATTTTGCCTGCGCGCACATTGCTCGTCGCATCAGCCCCACCGATATACGCGGCTCTAGTTCCCCAAAGTGCCGCATCCATTTCCTGGGCACGGCGTGTACCAAATTCTAACAATGGATCATCACCAATTACCGATTTGATACGGGCGGCTTTAGTAGCGATCAGCGTTTGGAAATTAACGATGTTTAAAAGCGCTGTTTCGACTAATTGACATTGCAGTAATGGGCCTTCCACTTGGATAATCGGCTCATTATTGAAGACTAACTCCCCTTCCACCGCTGAACGAACCGTGCAGGCAAATTTGAAATCTCGCAAATACGCGATAAAATCTGCCGGGTACTCCTCTACCTCAGATAAGTACGCCAAATCACTTTCGCTAAAGGTCAATTTTTCCAAATACTTAACCAGACGCTCTAATCCAGCAAAGATGACATAACCGTTATCAAACGGCATATTACGGAAATAACACTCAAATACGGCATGAAGATCCGCGCGGCCCGTCTCCCAATACGTTTTCATCATATTGATTTGATACAGATCCGTATGAAGCGTTAAACTGTCATCTTCGTACAACTTTTTCATAGTCATGCTCCTCATTTGTTTTTAGTAATTTAAACTATTTCATTTATTATATCACAAGAGCTTTGAGGGAGTACTCTTAGTCTCCTTACAATCGTTGAAATTCTCGGTACTCTCGTTCGGAAAAAGATCAATCGATTTTCTACAAAAAAAGAAAGGTCAGCGACCTTTCTTCATTTATTATTCTTCTTTCGGTACTTTGTATTCCACCGCAATGATATCTTTATATGACTCTTTCGGCCGCAAACCGGCTTCCATGATCTGTTTCTTGTAACCAACATCTACGACGACATCTTTACGTTCGACCTTCAACAGACGACGGATGATCGTATCGACTTCTTTGTGGCTGATTTTACGATGGCGATTTAACAACAACAAATCGATCGTATCAAATCGATCAGCATAAATGATCTTTGTCCGGTCATAAGCATATAGTTTAAGCAGCTTCACAGCCTGACGTTTATCAAAAAAATATTTTGTTAGATTAGGATATAAAGTTTCTAAGTTAACGTTACTATTCAAGGGTGTTTCGATTAATTTCATTTAACTATCTCCTATCTCTATGTATTTTTTTAAAGTAAAAAGATTTGGTTTCCAATAAATATTTTAACATAGCGAAGAAAAATTTTTGTGTAGAAAGAAAATAATTTTGCAAAAAAGAAAAAAATCCCGAGACAACTGTCTCAGGATCATTTTTCTTATTGTACGACATACTCAACTGCGACTGTTTTATGAACATTTTCTGCTGCCAATTTTCCAGAAGTTAATGCCCATGCGTTATTTGCGCCAGAAGGGGAGTCGCTTCCCATCACGCCGCCGACCAATTCTCCAGCAGCATAAAGGCCTTCGATCACTTGATCGTTACGGTTCAACACTTGCAGTTGGCTATTTGCGACCAAACCACCCATCGTAGTCGCAAACCGCGGTTTCTGTTCAATCATGTAATAGGGACCTTCACCGACCTTTTCCTGTAAAAACTTCAATTGACGATCAAAATCTTCGTCCGTTTGTTTTTCTACCCAGCCATTATAGCGAGCGACCGTATTCACTAAGCTTTCACGAGCCATCCCAGCTTTTTCTGCCAATTCAGCTAGCGTGTCTGCGCGGAAAATTTGCGGCGTCTCATTTTCATTTTCGATCCACCGGGCCAAATCTTCCCGCGTAATTCCACCCTCTTCGACTGCCTCTGTAAAGATCTCAAAGTTTTTCGCATCCATAAGCAAGAACAGCATTTGCGGATCTTGCTTCAAAAGCACGTTCAGAATTTCCTTATTACTTGCTCGTTCATTGATTATTCGTTCTCCAGCCGTATTCACTAATAAACCGCTGCGTTTCATTACTTCGATATTTCCGCCGATCGTCGATTTCGCATACCCTTGCGAAACCTCCACACCATTTGGATAAATCTTTCCATATTCCATCAAACGCGTTGTCGCATTCAATTCTGGAGTCGTCGCCATCAGAATCCCATCGCCTGTTGACGATTTCGTCCCATAGAATAAGATATTATTTAATTCGTGGTTCAATAAATTGGAATTGTTGCCATAGCCGCCAGTCGTCAAGACCACTGCCTGTGCATGAATATTATGACGCTTGCCGGTATCTTCAACTGCTGTTAACCCAGTGACCTTCCCATTCCCATCAGTTAACAAACTTTCTGCCTTAGTTTGCAGATAAATCGTTACATTGCTTCGCTCTAAGGCCTTTCTAGCACTCGCTGCAAATCCGTGACCGCCATCTTCGTAGGCTAACTCGCGATTTTTACGGTATTCTGCTAAAATGTGCAGCCCATTCTCCATGTCGTATTCAACACCCATGTACTCGTGGACCCAGTCTGTTGCCTCGCCCACATTTTCTGCCAAGGTTGTCAGAAGTTCAGGAACATTTAAGCCGCTCCCATTCGCTAAGAAGTCTTCGACCATAGATTCTACTGTATCGTCACAAACACCTGCACGTGCTTGCAATTTCGAGCCCATCACTACTTGGTTTCCGCCGCTGATAGAGATTGCTCCGCCGACAAAGCTTAATTTTTCTAGCAAAATTGTTTTTAGACCCATTTGGTCCGCTCGCAATGCCGCAGAGATACCCGCAGCACCAGAGCCAACAATCACCACATCGGCTTCTTCTTCAACGACTTCCTTAGACCATTGAACAGTCGGTTTCGGACGCGCCTTCAAGACTTCAGAGCTGGCTCCCGCCAGTTCGACTGCCTCTGCCACACCATCGATCAATCCTTGACTGGATGCTGAAGCACCTGAGATTACATCAACATTCAGCGTTTGACTATCAATTATTTGCTGCGGCAAACGAATAAATACCTGATCAGATAAGCCTTCTGATTCATTGCTTTGATCTGCTTCAATTTTTTCGATCCGTTCTTCCGAGAAGGTCACATTCATAGCCAGCTCGCTATTATGTCCCTTTGCTTCAACCGTGTATGTCCCAGGTTTGAAGGTCAATTTTACTTTTTGTAATTCTTTTAACCGTTCGTGCTTGCGTTTTTCCTCTTCGGGATCGATAACCATGTATGCCATGAAATCCCATAATGGTGTAGGTATCAGTAATTTCCGTTGAGCATTGATGTGGGCATAATCGTTTACTTCTTGGTCTTCTTTGATCAAATTGACCCAGTTAGGCTCGATCAAGAATCCTTTTCCAACTGCTAGAAGATCATAACCTAATTTCAGTGCATCTTCCGCATCTGTTCGCTGCAAGATCGATCCGACACCCATGATTGGAATTTGTGCCAAGGCAGAGGAACGATGCGCTAAATATTTCGTGATCAACGGTTCCGGATTGTCCGAATCAACGATCGATGGGCGTGTATATGCTCCCATTGAGAAATGGAAATAATCTGGCTTCAACTCTGCAAGCGTATTCAATAAATACATCGTGTCTTCAAAATGAATTCCCGGTTCTTCTAACTCTTCCGGTGAAAAACGATAACCAATGATAAAGTTTTCCGCTTTTTGTGCTTCGGCGACCCGTTGAACCTCTTTCATCACTTCTAAAGGAAACTTCGCCCGTTTTTCACGACTGCCGCCCCATTGATCCGTTCTGCGATTTGAGTGAGGGGAAAAGAATTGCTGCAAGATAAACGTATTGGCTCCGTGAATTTCGACGCCGTCAAAGCCAGCCTCAATCGCACGACGCGTTGCATCACCAAACATCGTGATCATTTCTAAGATTTGTTCTTCAGTCATTTCTCGAGGAACCGGAGCGTTTGGCCGCAATGCCGCAACTGGACTTGCTGAGATTGGTGTCGCCCCACCATTGATTTCTGGCCAAGCCATCCGTCCCGCATGATAAATCTGCATGATTGCTTTCGAACCTTTTGATTTAATTGCCGTGGCTAATTCGGTCAGTCCCGCAACTTTCTTATCCGTATCGACTCCTAAGGCTCCCGGAAACCCGCGTCCTTTATCTTCAACAAAACAGCTTTCAACGATAACCGCTGCCGCATCGCCAGAACGAAACGCATAGTAATCAATAATTTGCTGTGTGATCTCCCCATCATAAAAGGCTGATTGGGTTGTCATCGGCGACATAAACAAACGATTCTTAAAGCTTGCTCCCGATGCTAATGGAATCTCATCAAATAAATTTCTTAACATGTGGTTCTCCTTTCAAAATGAACGCTCTATTCATCAATTCCGCTTGATATGTAACAAATTTCACATGAGTGCCTCTACGTGTGACAAATTCTATACGTTGTTATCATTCATCCTCACTAGGAATGTTCCATTTGTATCTAATCATTTCTTTGATAATTTCTGAACAAGGATCTCTAGTTCCTTCTTACGCTCATTGTAAGAAATTTAATCGATAAATTCCAATAGTTTATTTTCATAAAATCAATAAATTTTATACATATATTAGTCAACTTAGATATTATATGATAAGCAGGTGCTTCTATATAAATTCAAACTAACTGCACACAAAAAAGCCATCGGAAATTTTTCCGATGGCTCATTGTTTATAACTGGTTTACATCATGCCGCCCATCATTGATGGGTCCATTGCTGGTGTAGCAGCTGCTCCACCTTCAACAGGTTTGTCAGCAACGACTGCTTCAGTTGTTAATAATAAAGCAGATACAGAAGCTGCATTTTGTAGAGCTGAGCGCGTAACTTTGGTTGGGTCAACGATACCAGCGTCAATCATATTGACATATTCGCCAGAAGCCGCGTTGAATCCAGTACCATGGTCCGCATTTTTCAATTTGTCGATAACAACTGATCCTTCGAAACCAGCATTTTCAGCGATTTGACGAACGGGTTCTTCTAAAGCACGTACGACAATCTTGATACCAGTAGCTACATCGCCTTCAGCATCTAAATCAGAAACCTTCTTGATGACGTTGACTAATGCTGTACCACCACCAGATACGATTCCTTCTTCAACCGCAGCACGAGTTGAGTTCAAAGCATCTTCAATGCGTAGTTTTAATTCTTTCAATTCTGTTTCAGTTGCCGCACCGACTTTAACCACTGCAACCCCGCCAGCAAGTTTTGCTAAACGTTCTTGTAATTTTTCACGGTCAAAATCAGAAGTTGTTTCACCAATTTGGCGTTTGATCATTTCTACGCGGTCAGCTAAAGCAGCTTTGTCGCCAGCGCCCTCAACGATCGTTGTATTGTCTTTATCAACAACTACTTTTCCGGCAGTCCCTAAGTTTTCAATCGTTGCTTCTTTCAAGTCTAAACCTAGGTCTTCTGTAATCACAGTCGCACCAGTTAAGACTGCGATATCTTCAAGCATCGCTTTACGACGATCGCCAAAGCCAGGAGCTTTAACTGCTACAACGTTGAATGTTCCGCGAATCTTGTTCAAGACTAATGTTGGCAATGCTTCGCCATCCACATCATCAGCGATGATCAATAATGAACGAGATTGTTGTAAAACTTGTTCTAACAAAGGCAAGATATCTTGAATATTCGAGATTTTCTTGTCAGTGATCAGGATGTAAGGATTTTCTAAAGCTGCTTCCATTTTATCGTTGTCAGTTACCATGTATTGAGATAAGTAACCACGATCAAATTGCATTCCTTCAACGACATCTAATTCTGTGTCGATCCCTTTTGACTCTTCGATAGTGATAACGCCGTCGTTACCAACTTTTTCCATTGCTTCAGCAATTAATTTGCCGACTTCTTCACTACCTGAAGAAACAGCAGCAACTTGTGCGATCGCGTCTTTTGAATCAACAACTTTAGAAATGCTGTGTAATTCTTCAACCGCAGCCTTTGTTGCTAATTCGATCCCACGGCGAATTCCCATTGGGTTAGCACCAGCAGTTACGTTTTTCAAACCTTCACGAACAATTGCTTGGGTAAGAACAGTCGCTGTTGTAGTACCGTCACCAGCGATATCATTTGTTTTAGAAGCTACTTCAGAAACAAGTTTCGCACCCATATTTTCAAAATGATCTTCTAGCTCAATATCTTTTGCGATGGTTACACCGTCATTTGTAATTAATGGAGAGCCATAAGATTTTTCTAAGACGACATTACGTCCTTTTGGTCCTAATGTTACTTTTACAGTATCAGCTAATTTGTCCACACCACGAAGCATTGCTGCACGTGCGTCTTCAGAAAATTTAATATCTTTTGCCATGATTCTTTCACCTCATTATTTTTTATTCTACGATTGCCATAATATCTTTAGCAGCAATAATCAAGTATTCACTGCCTTCATATTTCACTTCTGTACCTGCGTATTTTTCAAACATTACCATATCACCAACAGCTACTGGCATTGGACTTTTTTGACCGTTTTCCAGTACATTGCCTTCGCCAACTGCTACGATTTTAGCAGTTTGTGGTTTTTCTTTTGCTGCAGAAGCTAAGACTAAACCTCCAACTGTTTTTTCTTCTTCTTGAGTGACTTCAAGAATGACACGATCACCTAATGGTTTTAACACGATAAATCCCTCCAACTAGTAATGATTTTTCAAATCGTTAGCACTCGATAGCCAAGAGTGCTAACTCACATGTATTATCATACCATTTTTGTTTCTTTTTGCAAGTCCTTCGTTTGCTTTTTTGATTTTTCTTCCACTTAGTTTTTAAGAGAATTATGGTATACTTGGGAACAATAAAAGTTTAGGAAGGAAAAATAATGAACGAAAAAAAATATAGCTTTATTACCATCTTTACTTACGGATTAGTTCTGTTTTCTCCACTATTATTTTTACGTGTTTTTCAGGCAAGTTCATCGCAGATTATTCAGTTAACCACACTGTCTTATTTTATTGGAGCTGTCTTGATGATCTTTTATCGCATCAAATCACAGTCGTTTGAGTTAGAAGGCCGCAAAAAAAGCCTGCTTATCTCTATTTTGATCGGAATCGTAGGCATTCCTGCTTCCTTATTACTGCAAATGCTCATTTTACAGATCGAGCAGCGCTTGCTAGGTCAATCAGTTGCTTCACAAAATACGCAAAATATCGTTCAACTGATCATGAACAATATGATTTTTATTTTAGCGACAACAATTGCTGGGCCAATTATGGAAGAATTCGTTTTTCGGCGTGCGATTTTTGGTTCACTGGAAAAACGATTTGGCTTCATTCTGCCTGCGTTGCTAAGTTCTGTTCTCTTCGCTTTCGCTCACAACGATGGGCATTATCTTTTGTATGCTGGACTAGGTTTCCTATTCTGCGGCATGTATCGCTATAGCGGACGTATTTGGACATCAATGATTACGCATGTCGGAATGAATCTGCTGGTTATTCTGACTCAGCTAGCCCTTCAATCTTAAAACGAATCTTTTGCCTTTTTAGAGAAACCTCCTTAGACTGAAAGTACTATCAGTTTAAGGAGGTTTTTAAATGAAAGTAGCAATTATCGGCGCTACTGGAAACGCCGGATCACTAATCCTAAAAGAAGCTTTAGACCGTGATTTAGCGGTCACAGCGATTGTACGCCATCCAGAAAAATTAACGACAAAAGTTCCTATTTTAGTGAAGGATTTATTTGAACTGACAAAAAAGGATATCGAATTCTTTGATGTGGTAGTTGACGCCTTTCGCCCACCAGCAGGCCAAGAAGAACTGCATCAAACTTCTCTAAAGCATCTCATCAGTCTTTTACGTGGAACCGACACCCGCTTGATCGTTGTTGGAGGAGCATCCTCATTATTTATTGATGAAGCTCATCGCATGATTGATGTCTCTGATCCCAATGCCATTTATTATCCAACTGCCTATAACATGTATCAAGCATTTTTAGATTTAAAAGCAGCACAGCAGTTGAACTGGACCTATTTAAGTCCTGCCGCAAACTTTGTACCTGACGGCAAACGTACTGGACATTATCAGGTCAGTGATGACCATCTGCAAAAGAATGCGGAAGGTAAAAGCGAGATCAGCATGGCAGATTACGCCATCGCGCTGGTCGATGAAATCATCGAACCAAGACATTTGAACCAACATTTTAGTGTGTATAGTTAACAAAAAAATGGCAAGCCTGCAATAAACAAGCTTGCCATTTTTTAGATCGCAAATAATTCCGTTGCACTATCAGGGTCGGTATCGAAGATTTGAAATTGATAATTTACCCCTAAATCATAACGTGTCAAAGTTTCTTCCATCGTCATATGTGCCAACTCTTTCATATTATTCTCTTTACTTAAGTGTCCTAAGTAAATTCGCTTTGTCCGATCTCCAAGAATATCAGTCATCACTAATGCTCCGTCATCATTGGATAGATGCCCGCGATCACCTAAAATCCGCTGCTTCAAACTCCAAGGATAAGCGCCCATCCGCAACATCTCTAAATCGTGATTACTCTCGACTAAGTAAGCATCTGCATCACGAATCGTTCCTCTGACATGTTCGCTGGCATACCCCGTATCCGTCAGCATCACAAACGAATGACCATCTTTATAGAAACGGTAAAACTGCGGTGCGGCCGCATCATGAGAAACACCAAAACTCTCGATGTCTAAATCACCAAAAGTTAGTACTTTTCCCATTTCAAAAATATGTTTCTGCTCTACATCCACTTTTCCAATCAAGGGAGCCATCGCTTCCCACGTTTTTTCATTGGCATAGACAGGTAATTTGTATTTTCGTGCCAAAACCCCAACACCATGTATATGGTCGCGATGTTCGTGGGTGACTAAGATTGCATCTAAATCCTCAGGTTTTCGATCGACCTCTGCTAATAGTGAAGTGATTTTTTTCCCACTCAACCCAGCATCAATCAAAATTCTTTTTTGCGGACTCTCTAAATACAAAGAATTCCCTGTACTTCCGCTAGCTAAAATGCTGATATTGAATGCGTTATTCATTTCTAACATGAGCAATTGGTCCCCTCTTTTAAAACTGTCCTCAGTATACAACCCTTTTTATGGATTTTCCACCTTTGGAACTAAATTATTCGTAATCACTTGATTGTTCAATGCATTGACCTTTTCAATCTGGGTCGTCTTGTCAGAGGCTTTTATTTTCACAAACCAGACCGGGACATACACATTCTTTTCCCGCACCTCAAGTGTTCGGAAGTAACCTAGATAAATATTTGTAATCGTTGATTTGCTGGGAATATTGTTATTGATGTATAACGTATTTAAAATTTCTTTTTCAGAATAAAGCGTCATTTTTTCCCGTAACGGCTCGATCTCTTTCAAACGAGTTTGAGTATATTTCGAAACTCGTTCCTGATCATCATCACTTTTGACGATGTCCAACGTCACTCGAGAAGTCTCATCAATAAAAGGAATCCCTTCGTAAGATTGCGCACCGATAATTTTACCCAGCTCGTCATCCTTCTTTGAAATATCCGGCATGTAAGTGTACTCTTCGCCGTCCATGATAAATTCCTTATTTTTCATCAGTCGATTAAAACTGCTGGTAGATTTTTTCAAATCAAACTCTGTGTCTGCATTGGGATAACTGTTCGTCAAAACTTTATCTGAAATACTCCAATTGCCTTTAATCGTTGGATTCGCTCCTTCATTCAATAATGAATCAAAGGTATCCTGTTCAGCACTTAGATAATAGCCTTCTTGTTGTTTATCAGAAACTTGTCCCTTAACTTCTATATCATCGTTTTCCAACCGGTGAATGATATCCTCCCGTTGATTTGAATTTGTAACAAGACTTTGCTCATGCTGGTTATTCCAGTAAATACTGAAAAGAAAAATGTTCAACCCGATAAAGACGAGAAAAAAGATCCATTCGATTTTTCTAAAATCCAATTAGCTCGCCTCCGTTTCTAGGTTTCCCTGCATCAGCTGATTAGCTGAATACCAAGTGTTGTCATACTTAACAAACCATTCTGGAGTCAAGGCAACTAATTTATTTACACCATCGATATCTTGCCATGTATAACCGATGATAAAGCTCTGAATTTTATCAAGATCAATCCCTACTGCGGCCAAATTGTTTTCAATTTCTAAAGTGCTCGGCAATTCCACCTCTTCGTCAGAAGGAATTGGTACTTGGACCGTATCCATACTTGTTTCGATCTTAACCTGCGGCAGCGACGCATTGGGTGCATGCTCGATCTTCACACTCATTTTGCCCTTCGATGATTGACTAAAAATAGGATAGCCTTCAACAAATATTCGATAATTGACCTGTCCATCATGGTGATCAAAATAGCGCAGATTTCCCACCGCTGTACCTAAACGACTAACATAATTAAAACTTTGGCTATAGACGCTTTCCTTCGCTAAGTCCTCAGGCAGTTCGCCATCAAATGTAACCAAACGTTTTTGCTCGTCCATCATAAGTTCCTCATGCCCGCTGACAAAAGAACGCGATCCCTGTTCTTCCTCTTCACCTTTTGCTTGATCAGGATTTTGGAAAAAAGAATTGCGGAACAGCGAATAGGATTGTGTCGTCAAGATATAGCTGTATTTCTTTAAACGAACACGATCCTTTGTACGCAGCAAGCGCGGAACTAATGGATTCTCATCAGACATCGGCAAATAGCGGCTTTGATTTTTTTGATAAATCGTTTCGAGGCCGGTAAAATCTGCGGAGATCGTCGCTTCGTACACCGTATCTTTACTGTAACTTAAAAAACGAATTTTCTTTTTAGAAAAATCAATTTGAATTTTTGAAAAAGTAATCTTATCTGATTCCTTCAGTGAATTTAAATTGATCGGCATATCAAAAACCTTGATGTACTCGGTTAAAGAAAAGCCCCCTTCGTAATTAAGCTCAATTCCGTTGTCTAAACTATAATAGTTTTTGATCTCTTCTTCGCCTTGAGCAACTTCTTGCAGCTGACCATACGTACTTTCCGTCAAACGAGCTTGGGTTGTAGCTAATAAATTCTCACTGCTGGTTTGAAACTTGCCTTCTGCTAAATCCCAAATACCGCGAATCGGCAAAAAAGCATCTGTTGCTTTCGCATAACTTTGGTCATTCTTCACCGTCTGTTTACTGGTATTGACCTCTGCTGTTTTTGAGGTAGGACTAAGCCAAATGGCATAAGTGAGGACGAGACTGAGCAAGATCAGAGCAAAAAGCGCTACGCGAATGATTTTTTCTGATAATTTCATTCCCAAATATCCTCCTCATAAGGTTCATATGGTAAAGAAATATAGAAGGTCGACCCTTTTCCTTCGACACTTTCGACCCAGATTTGACCTTTATGGGCCTTCATGACTTCTTTAGAGATTGCCAGACCAAGTCCAGTTCCGCCTTGTTGACGTGCCCTCGCCTTATCTACCCGATAAAAACGCTCAAAGACTTTTTCCAAATCTTTCTTCGGAATTCCTAAGCCCTCATCAGAAACGCTTAAGACGACATTGTTATGAGTTTCCATCAAATGGACTTCGATTTTGCCGCCATCTGGTGAATACTTAATAGCATTGTTCATGATATTATCAAGCACCTGCATGATCTTATCCGTATCAATCTCAACCCACAGATCACGTTCCGTAAATTCGCGGACAATCCGATAATTTTTCTCTTGGCTATTCACCATCATATCGAAACGATCCAAAATGTAATCGACGAGTTCATTGAAATTGACCAATTCAAGATCCATTTGCTGTGCACCCGAATCCATGCGGGAAAGATTCAGCAGATCATTGATCATGCGAATCATCCGGTCTGTCTCACCTAATGTCACATGGATAAATTCCGGTGCAACCGCCTTATCTTGCCAAGCACCTTCTTCTAGCGCTTCTAAATAACTGCGAACACTGGTTAACGGTGTCCGTAATTCATGAGAAACATTTGAAACGAATTGTCGACGTTCTTCTGCCGTCTTTTCCTGCTCGGTAACATCATGTAAAACAACTACTAGTCCGCTGATAAAGCCCGATTCACGGCGAATCATGGCAAAGTCTGACCGTAAAGTTCTGCGATCTTCATCAGAATCAGATTTCGAACGATCAATCAAAATCTCTTCTGGTGTTTCTAATAATTTACGCAGTGTATATTCTTCCTCTAAATCAAGCAAGGTTAAAATTGATTGGCCGATTGCCTGTTCATTCGTAGTGTCCAAAAGCGACAAAGCCATCTCATTAATAGTAATAACTTTACCACGCCGATCTGTAGCAATAACCCCATCGGTCATATGAGTCAAAACGCTACCTAATCGATTTCGCTCGGCTTCCATCGTATCTTGAGCATCCTCTACTCGATCGGATAATTTATTGAAGGTTTTGGCTAATTGGCTCAATTCATCGTGGCCTTGCACATCAACCTTTTCAGAATAATCGCCCTGTGCAATACGAACCGCCTGTTTCTGCATCTCCTTGATGGGCTTGGTGATGGAACGAGCCACCAACAATGCCACCACGATCGAAATTAATCCTGCAATCAAAGAGGCCGAGAAAAAGATCAAGGCAGTATTGCCAATTTCGGTATATTTTTGCTCAATGTCGCTCTTAACATAAAGAGCCCCGATCACAGCCGAATCGCCGGTCGGGGACTGAATAGGTTGGACATTGATATATACCCGTTTGTTATTGTCATCAAGCGTTACATATTGTTTCATTGAAAAATCATCGATATCGCTGTACTCATTTTTCTTACCAACGATAGAATCTTTTTGTCCCACGTCATTGGTGGCAACAACGATTCCCTTGTCGTCGACTACCCACATATCAGTAATATCAGAAGCCGTATTATTTTCAAGAATACGCTGCAATTGATCCGCTTCATTTTCACTATCCTCTGCCATTGTCGCACCGAGAGTCGTACTAAGAAGTGAAACTCGCTGATTCATGTCTTTAGTAAAGTTATCGATTGTTGATTTTTCAAGTCCTCGAATAAAATAAGCACCGATGATCTCTATCGAAATCAACAAGATCAAGATAAATGAAAAAGCGATCTTGAAATTGACTGATCGGTAAAAACGGACTTTTTTTTCCATACTTACTCTCTTTACTCCTGTTCAGGGTTGCGTAAGTAATAGCCTACGCCACGTCTCGTTACTAAATAGGTTGGATGGCTTGGATTGTCTTCAATTTTCTCACGCAGACGGCGCACCGTTACATCAACTGTTCGAACATCTCCAAAATAATCGTACCCCCACACTGTTTGCAGCAGGTGTTCACGAGTCATCACTTGACCAATATGTTTTGCTAAATAATGTAGCAATTCAAATTCACGATGGGTCAATTCGATCGTATCACCGTGCTTAGTTACCATGTAAGCATCTGGATGGATCGTCAAATCACCAATCGTCAAATCACTTTGCGTTGTTTGTTCTTCTTCCTTCGGTGCTTGTCCGCCGCGACGTAAATTTGCTTTTACACGAGCGACTAATTCCCGATTGGAAAACGGTTTTGTCACATAGTCATCTGCCCCTAATTCCAAACCTAAAACTTTATCGATCTCAGAATCTTTGGCCGTAACCATAATGATCGGCATTTCATGGGTCTTGCGTACTTCACGAGCCACTTCCAAACCGTCCTTTTTAGGCAACATCAAATCTAATAAAATCAAATCTGGATTGACTTCTTCGACTTTTTCTAAGGCTTCTTCACCATCATATGCAGTAAAGACTTCGTAGCCTTCTTTGGTTAAATTGAATTTCACGATGTCCGAAATCGGTTTTTCATCGTCAACTACTAGAATTTTTTTCACTAAGAGTCACCTCATACCTTTATAAGATTGTATGTACGCCTTACCATTATACAATAATTTCAATGGTGTTTCATCTTTTCAAACAGGCAACGATTTTTTTACAACTATTACTTAAGAAAAAATGAAAAAAAGAGATGAGCTCTGCTCATCTCTTTTGTAGATTAATCAAGTACTTGACAGACAACACCTAGCGACCCAGGCCCCGTGTGTACCGACAATGCCGGTGAAACCTTACCAAAATAAATATTTTCAGCTGTTGGAAAGATTTCCTGCAATCGCGCTCGAATCTTTTCGGCTGTTTCCAAAGCATCCGCTTGAGTCACCGCCAAATTAAAACGCTTATGATTCCCAACATGTTCTTTTACCAGTTGAATGGTTTTGTCGAGACTCTTATTTAACCCCCGTACCTTCGCAACAGTGTAATAAATCCCATCAGAATTACACGAAATGATCGGTTTCAATTTTAAAGCGCTCCCTAGCAAGGAAGAAACTAGACCGATTCGGCCGCCCTTTTGTAAATACTCTAGGGTGTCCACATTAAAAAAGATTTTCGTTTTCGTAATTTTACTTTCGACTTCAGCAATAACTTCTGTGAAGGATTTTCCCTGCTTAACCAAGTCTCCGGCATAAATCGCTAAAATTCCGGCACCGATCCCAACATTTTTCGTGTCGATTGATTGGAAAATCAAGCCTTCGTAATGTTCACCTAACACACGCAATGCATTGTACGTTCCGCTCAATCCGCTAGAAATCGTTACGATGACAACATGTGTGTACCCTTGTGCTTTGATTTCATCAAACACTTTATGAATCAACTCACCATCAGGTAATGAAGTTGTTGGTAATTCTTTTTTGATCAATGGAAAAATCGTATCCGAACTGATATCAATTCCATCTCTATATTCTCGGTCACTAAAAATTATTCGCAGCGGTACCATAAAAAATGGCCCATTGTCGATGACTTCTTGGGGTACATCTGTCCCAGAGTCAACTAGGATCGCAATTTTTTCACTCATCATTTTCGCCTTCTTTCTCTTTATCCAATTGAATTATTTTTTCAGCCAGCATCTTTTGTGTAAACGATGCGACAGCGCCTTCCATAGCTAAATAGTAAAAATCTTTGTTGCTTCTTGTCAATTTAACCTCTTCGCCTAAAGTAATTTTAGCTATTTGTACAAGTGATTCTTCCTGGACGGTACAAAAGCTGTTGTAAGCATCTTTAGGTTCGTTGATTGCTAATTGCATGCGTATCAACTCATTGATATCTGGAATCGCAAAAACCTGTTTTAACAAAGTAATCGCTATCAAATATGCCAGATGATTACGATTGTATCTCTTTTTTACTGGCGGTGGTACTAATTTATGCTTAACGTAATTGTTGACCATCGCGCTCGATAGAAGCTGATGTTTCTCGTCTTCTATCAATGGTGATAAGTAACGATCAACAAGAGTAATAACTTGATCCATGTACAATTCCAATTCAGGTAACTCTTCCCAGCGAGGCAAGCGTAAATCTTTTAATCCTTCTGCCCATGATCTGAGTCTCGTTTCTTCCATTATTTGCACCCCTTTCATCGATAGTTTAACAAAATCACGATAATTATACAATATAGTTTCAAAAACTAGATAATTGCCGTTCTTTTTGATAAAATTTTTTTTAGTTTATTCTTGCTTTTTTATTTTCTCAGTGCTAACATATGAAAGTACTTTGTTTGGGCCGTTAGCTCAGTTGGTAGAGCAGCTGACTCTTAATCAGCGGGTCGCGGGTTCGAGCCCCTCACGGCCCATTGGGTGCCAAACCCACGTCACCAGTGCATTCTTGGCTACTTCGGTAGTTTAGAAAAGAATGCGCGTGGTGGCATTTTTTTGTTTCAGGGGCAGGTTTTAAAAACGGAAAATCATTTTTCTTTAAAATGGCCGATAAAAACAACACTTACCTAATCATATTTGTTAAACCGCTTATCAAAAATGTAGCTACAGCTCCTATTGCTCCGATCATAGAAAAAATGAAAGGAACAAACAAACTCCGCATCTCAAAAAGAGTATCCAAAAACCGGTGAACGCAGAACTTGCATTCTTGACGATCATTGGAAGCATTGTATTCTTAATTGCAAGTTTAGTTATCCTAAAACGACGTGTTCATTTAAAATAAAGCACAGTATTTTCTATTGTTACTGAATTAAATTGAATGTACTTCACCAATAAATAAAAAGCCAAAGCAGATTTCTTTTAAATTGCTTTGGCTTTTTCAATTAAACTACAATTATATGTTTGTCCTAAAAAAAACTTTTTTTACTTTCCTAGTTTACAAAAATATTTCTTATGTTACAATTGTGTTACATAAATATTAAGGAGTGATTATTGTGAAAAAAATGGTTGTGTTTAGTTTGTTGGTCTTGAGCTTCCCCCTTGTCGCATTTGCCGACACTTCTGATAGTGTCTTAGATGTTCCCACTGCTTCCAGTCAAGAACAAGTGGTTGATAGCGCCTCTGTTACTAATGAGGCAATAGCTGAAAAACCAGTAGCAGATTCAAGTAAAACTCAGTCTTCCGAAGAAGGAACAGTCGAAAGTAAAAAAAACTCAAATGAAGAAGTTTCAGCAGCGGACAAGACGATGAAAGAAGATCCAACAGCCAAAACAGCCACTAACGAGTTTGCAGAAGTTGAAAAGACAACAAACTCGAACACAGTTGAAAAAAATGCTTCTACCGTTGCACCTCAGCAGACGACGGGAGAAGCAGCAAAATCACCAGCAACGCTCGAAGAAAAAATCATTAATGAATGGACCGCTGAAGATATTCGTAAAAATTTAACCAGTGCTGATTTTGGTATGAATCAAACAGAATTGAAGGGATACACTGATCAAGAACTAACGAATGCTTTCAAGTTATTCGCACGTTATAATTTCGACATTACTGGTATGGATTTTGGCAGCTATGTGCGGGTTCTGCGGATGGTTTATAAAGATCAAGTAATTTCCTGGGCAGACGCTGAGAAAGCATTGGCCTTCAATCCAAATAATTACACGACAACTGCGGAGTTAGCTAATAATGTCGATCAGTTGCAGGCCTATCTGAGAATTCTTTATTCAAGTAAAGAAGGCTTCTTGCCGCTTCGTCATTTCACAAATGAAGAAATGCTTCATATTTTAAATCATCTTAGCGGTGCAGAAGACGAACTAAGTGCTGCAAATGGATTGTTCTCTGGTCTGGTCCACTGGCTGTACAACTCTCAAGAAGGAAATGGTCCAATCGAGAATGGCTCTAGACCTGTTCCGCCAATTCAAAATACGGCGACAGCGACTAAACCAATTGTTGAAAATGTCGCTAACGTTCCAACAGATCAAAAGAATCTGTCAGCACAAGCTAGTCAAAAAGAATACCCTAAAACCGGTGAAAATCGTAATCTAGCTCTCACTTTCACTGGAATTACATTATTTATTATTGCAGGTGTCGTGATTTTAAGAAGACGCGTGCGTTTATAATAAATAAACTCTCTCTCAATCAACATAAGAGGAGCCGAGGCAGAATTAATCTCTGTCTTGGCTCCTCTTTATCAAGTTAAACCGCTACGGCTTTCTCATTTTTTAAATGCTGCAATTTTTTCCTATAGTAGGCAACTTCGTCTTCCGAAGAATAAATGAAATGGCCTGGTGCAATTTCTCGCAATGAACGAGCTTTTCCGTCATGCGGTTCTGTTTGATATTTGATCCGTCGACGTTGGCGTTCATGATCAGGATCTGGCATTGGAATTGCCGACAACAAGCTTTCGGTATATGGATGTACCCCATAATGATAAATTTCATCACTCGTTCCGACTTCCAATAAATGACCATTATTCATAACACCGATTCGATCACTGATGTGTTTCACCATTGAAAGGTCATGGGCAATAAACAAATAGGTTAGGTTATGCTCTTTTTGCAAATCCTGTAATAGATTCACGACCTGCGCCTGAATCGATACATCTAGTGCAGAGATTGGTTCATCACAGATAATAAAACGTGGACGTACGGCCAAGGCACGAGCGATTCCGATTCGTTGGCGCTGTCCGCCGGAAAATTCATGCGGGTAACGCGTCCCATGGCTTGGGTTTAGCCCCACCGTTTCTAATAATTCGTTGACTATCTTGTCCCGTTCTTTTGGTGTTCGCGCTAAGCCATTCACATCGATACCCTCTGCAATAATATCCTTTACCTTCATTCTAGGGTTCAACGAAGCATAGGGATCTTGAAAGATCATTTGGACATCTCTGCGAAATTCGCTCAATGCTGTCTTCCCATGAATCTTCGTAACATCCTCACCATCAAAAAGAATCTCACCATCGGTCGGCTGATTCAGCCGAATAATCGTACGACCTGTCGTTGATTTTCCACTACCTGATTCTCCAACCAAGCCAAAGGTCTCCCCTTCATTAATATGGAAGCTTACATCATTTACGGCACGGACTTCATTTTTAGTGCCAGTATTAAAATATTGTTTTAAATTATTTACTTCTAGTAGTCGTTTCTCCATCGTAACCCTCCATTTTCTTCACTAAAATTAAGCGGAATATTGACTTTGTTTCTTGCGAAAAATATCCCAACGTCGTTGAATCTCAGCTGGAGGTGTAACTGCTGCTACCTGAGGTGCCAGCAGCCAAGTCGCTGCTTTATGTGTGTCAGAAAGTTCAAAGAAAGGCGGTTCCATTTCCGCGTCTATTTTTAACGCAAACTCATTTCGTGGATAAAAGGCATCTCCTTTAGGCGGGTTCAACAAATCCGGCGGTGAACCTGGGATCGCGTATAAACGATCGTTTTCACTTTCTAATGTCGGCATCGAGCCCAGTAATCCCCATGTATATGGGTGCTGCGGGTTATAGAAGATTTCTTCTGCTGTTCCCACTTCTACGATTTTCCCAGCATACATTACAGCTACTCGGTCTGCGACATTCGCCACAACACCCAAATCATGCGTAATAAAAATGATCGATGTTTCAATTTTTTCTTGAATTTCTTTTAGCAATTCAAGAATTTGTGCTTGAATCGTTACATCAAGTGCGGTCGTCGGTTCATCAGCAATCAAGATCTCAGGATTACAAATCAGCGCAATGGCGATCACGATCCGTTGGCGTTGTCCGCCAGAGAATTGGTGCGGATAGTTTTTCAGCCGTTTTTCAGCCTCTGGAATACCAACCAGATTCAGTAAATCTAATGCTGCCTTTAAGCTTTCCTTTTTAGAAACATTTTTATGTTTCCGTAAAGATTCCGCTACTTGTTTCCCAATTGTCATTGTTGGATCCAGAGAAGTCATCGGATCTTGAAAAATCATCGCGATTTCGCGACCACGGATCTTTTGCATTTCCTTTTCAGTTTTATCGACGATGTTTTGCCCTTTGAATAAAATTTGCCCCTCGTCGATATTGGCGTTACTAGATAGCAAACGCATAATCGTGCGGGTGGTAACTGATTTTCCGCTACCAGACTCCCCTACGATGGCTAATGTCTCACCTTTGTTTAAATCAAAATCTACACCTCGAATTGCTCGAACCTTCCCAGCATAGGTATCAAACGAAATATTTAAATTGTTCACTTCTAAAATTTTTTCCATAATTCGTCACTCTTTCATTTTCGGATCGAATGCGTCACGTAGACCATCGGCTAACAGATTGAAACAGATCATAATCAGTGAGATCGTCACTGCAGGAATCCACAATAAGTATGGCAAATACAAGAATGTTTTGTATCCATCGTTCAATAAAGTACCTAGTGAAGCAGCCGGCGGTGTCAATCCAAGCCCGATGAAACTTAAGAAAGCCTCGAAGAAAATCGCCGTTGGGATACTGAACATCATTTGAATGATAATCACACTGGAAATATTGGGGATAATGTGTTTAAATGCGATTTTCCATTTCGATTCACCCAAAGTCATTCCTGCCAAAACATATTCTTGGTCTTTTAGTTTGAGGGTTTGGGCTCGGACGATCCGCGCCATCGGTATCCAGTTCGTGATAGCCATGGCCGCCACAATCGAGAAAATTCCTGGTTCAAAAACGACCAGCATCAAAATCATTACAACTAAGTTTGGAATACCAGAAAGAATTTCTAAGAAACGCTGCATCGCATTATCGACTTTGCCGCCTAACATTCCGGAAATCAAGCCATAAGCAACACCTAGAGTGATATCAAATAGTGCTGCGATAAAGGCGATCAATAATGAGATTCGCGTCCCCATAAACAAACGGCTTAACACATCACGCCCCAAACCATCTGTCCCTAACAAATAATTTACATTACCGGGAACATCAGCCTGCGCGTATTTATCTACTAGTTCACCGGCGACCATGGTTTTCCCGTTTAACCCATCAATGTTTAAACCAGGCACCCGCGGCGGTAAATTAATGTAATCGACATTTTGTTTACTTGGGTCTTGTGGTGAAATAAAAATTGTTACGATCGAAACTATAATGATCACTGCTAATAGGATCATTGAAATGACTGCCGCTTTATTTTTTTTCAAACGGCGCCATGAGTCTTGCAGGAAGTTCAGCGAAGGGGCCGCGATTTCCTCGCGTTCCTCTTCGGTATTTTTTTGTAAAGGTTGAAATTCATCAGCGGGAATATCAACGATTGAAGGATATTTCATTTCCATTAGCTTTTACTCCCTTCTGATAGACGAATCCGAGGATCAACCAGACCATATAATAAATCGACAACTAAAATGACGAAAACCAGCATGAACGAATAAAGAATCGTCACGGCCATAATCGTTGGATAATCATTAGTCATGATTGATTTAACGAACTGTTCTCCGATACCAGGAATCGCAAAAATATTTTCTACTACAAGCGAGCCGGTCATCAAAGCAACTGCTAATGGTCCAAGCAAGGTCATCAATGGGATCAAACTATTCCGCAACCCATGTTTAAATGCGATCTCCCAACGACTTAAGCCTTTCGCACGAGCCAGTTCGACATAGTCGCTATGCAGAACTTCCACCATCTCGGTTCGAATAAAACGAGCCGAGTCGGCTAGCGGCGACATGGCTAATGCCAGGGTCGGCAGGATCGTATACGCGAAACCTTCCCATTTTGCGATAGGCAAGATTTGCAATTTCATAGCGAAAATATATTGTAGTAGTACGGCGAAGACGAAGTTGGGAATAGAACGTCCTAAAATCGCAACTAATGTTGAAGCCGTATCTGCCCATGAATTTTGTTTCATGGCAGAAATGGTTCCTAATACGATCCCAACGAAGGTTCCGAAGATAATCGCTTGAACCCCTAATTGTAATGAAGGTCCAATTCGGCCAGCCAATAATGCAGCAACCGCTTGGTTTTTGAATTGGAAAGAAATTCCGAAGTTTCCTTGTACGAGGTTCGATAAGTAAATTCCATATTGAACGATCACTGGTTTATCTAAACCAACTTGTTTATTCAGCATCGCGATCGTTTCAGGACTTAATCGTTCTTGGTTGGTATATGGTGTACCAGGTAATAATTGCATCAAGAAGAAAGTGATCGTTGCAATCAACCATAGTGTTATCACCATGAAAAAGACACGCTTTAAAAAATATTTCAAATAACTGCCCATGAGGTGCCTCCTAATTCGCTTCAATGTATTCATTTTTATAAAAATGATTTCAGTGATTCGTTCTTAAATTTTGACTTCTACTTTTGTTATGGTTTAGAGTAGAAAGACATTGCGTTTGAATTTTTATCTGGATAGCTTTGTTAAGCTATTAATTATTGGAGTGTATGTATGAAAAATAAATTATTTCCCATTGGAATCGGTGGCGGCTTATTGGTGATCGTTGTGATCTACTCGATCATTCAAGGAACTGTCTCTCCACTGGCCTTATCAAACCGATTTTTCTTGACCGGATTACCTTTTCTTATTATCGGTATCCTGCTTTGGATTTTTTCTTCAGGCTTCTTCGATCACTTTCAGCATTCGATGCACCAAGCGTTTAGCAGAAAACAAAAGAAAAAATCAGAATTCCAGTCCCTTTCCCATGTTGGTCAAGGACGTTATTCTTTTTGGTTGATCATCGCAGCCATCTTAATCGGTGCTTCGATCATCTGTGCTTTGTTAACAATCATTTAAAAGGAAGTTGGAACGATAAACGTTCCAACTTCTTTTCATTTAGCAAACTATTTTTCTACGTAAGTCCATTTGTAATCCCAAGAAGCGCCGGCTGGATGGTGAACGATGCCTTTGACTTTCTTATTGACCAAATGAGCTTCAGATAGTTGATACAATGGTGCGACACCGGATTCTTTAGAAATAAGCTCGTTCGCTTTTTGTAAATCGTCCCAGCGTGCTTCTTCGTTACTTGCGTCTTTGTTACCAGAAGCATCCACTGCTTTGTCGTACTCTTCATTGCTCCAACGGCCACGGTTATAAGAGTTTCCTGTTACGAACAAGTCAGTGAAGCTAGATGGATCGGCATAGTCAGCTCCCCAACCGCCAAGTAGAACATCAAAGTCGCCCGCATTTGAACGATCCAAACGAACAGAGAATGGTACAGGTGTTGGTTTCACTTTGATACCCGGCAAGGTTTCTTCTAACGCACTTTGCATATATTCAATAACTTTCTTAGACGAGTCGGTATCGGAAGCCATCAATTCAAATGAAAGTGAATCGATTTTCAATTCTTTCTTAGCTTTATCCCAATACTCTTTCGCTTTTTTCTTATCATAAGGTGCTAAGTTGCCTGCTTCTTTAGCAAAATCTTCATCAGTCTTAGGATTTTTTGACATCCCTGATGGCACTAGACCAGTAGAAACCACTGAACCGTCACCTAGAACTTGATTGACTAATGATTTACGATTGATTGCATAAGAGATTGCTTTACGCAGGTTTTCATTTTTAAACGGTGAATCTTCTTTCCGCTGGTTGTATTCAAGATAGCTTGTACGCGCTTCTTTAAATGATTTGTATGCTGGATCATTGGCGTTTTGCTGCGCTAACTCACCAGATAGAATCACGTCATCCGCTTCGCCGTCTTTGAACAAGTTCAATGAAGTGGAAGATTCTTTTACTACATTGACTTTAACTTTGGATAATTTCACTTCGTCTTTATCCCAATAAGTATCATTTTTCTTATATTCCCACTCAGTATCTGTACCCGGACCATCAAAGCCTTCTAATGTGAACGGACCATTGTAAACTGACTTGTCACTCTTAGTCGCATATTCTTTTCCGTTTGCTTCCACGACTTTTTGATTTTGTGGGAAGAATGAAGGAAAGGCTAATAAGTAATCAAAATATGGTGTTGGTTTCGATAACTTGATTTCTAGTTCGTGATCATTAACGGCTTTGATCCCTAGTTCATCTGGTGCCTTTTTGCCAGCTGAAATATCAGCTGCATTTTCAACAGGTTCGAAAAGATATGCATATTCTGAGGCTGTTTCTGGTTTAACCGTACGCTGCCAACCAAAGACATAATCTTTTGCTGTTACTGGATCACCATTGGACCATTTTGCATCTTTACGTAATTTAACAGTATAGGTCTTGCCGTCATCACTGACTTTGACTTTTTCACTCGCGCCAGCTGGTTGAGGCTTATTATCTTTGTCTAGACGGTAGATACCTTCATAAACATTATTTAGTGCAGTAAAACTAATTGTGTCGGTCGCTACAGATAGGTCTGCAGTAGGCATTTCTTGTTGAACCACTAAATTAAAAGTGCCATTATCTTTTGCTTTCGTGCTTGAACTGCTCTCATCAGTTGAAGCACTGCTGCCGCCATAACACCCCGCCAAGGCGAGCCCGCAAACCGCGATGATACCATAAGCTAATTTGTTCCTCATATCTTTTTCCCCTTTTGATTCAATTTTCAGATTAATTACGAAGTTCTGAATATGTCGAGTAGTTTAATCATTTGTTTTTAATAAATCAACACATATGCTCTAATGAAATTTTTACTTTTATGAAAAAAACCTAAGAAAACTTGTAGATTCAACAATTAGACTAAAAAAAATTTTTTATTTTGATAAAAACGACGAAATATTTTGTTAGGCATACTTTTACTGACATATTCATGTTAGTTATTCCACTCCCCTTATATAGTAGGAAAAATTTGTGAAATCATAAATTTCAGCCTTTCATTTGGCACCTTTTTATAACGACTGAAATTTATTAAAAGAATTTCTCATCTTTTTTTCATAATGTCATTGACATTTCAGCCTTTTCTTTATACGATGATTACAACAATTTTTTAAAAATTCTGAAAATAAACGGGTGGTTGCCATGATGAAATCAAGCATATCTTTCAACGCAACTTTATTATTATAGCTGGGACTTTCTGAAAATTATTTCATGAAGTCCCTATTCGCATTGCATCGGAGAAGAAAATGGTTCTTTTCCGATGGGGTGCTTTTTTTATACCCGTTTTTAAACGAAGGAGGAGCAAAAATGAGAAGTATCCAGTTTTTTGACACCACATTAAGAGATGGTGAACAAACCCCAGGAGTAAATTTTAATACTAAAGAGAAGGTTCAAATTGCACTTCAATTAGAAAAATGGGGAATCGATGTCATCGAGGCCGGATTTCCAATTGCCTCCTCTGGTGATTTCGAAGCCGTTCAACAAATTGCTCGTCAAGTAAAGTCCATGACCGTTACAGGTTTGGCTCGCTGCCAGAAAAAAGATATCGATCGAGCGTATGAAGCATTAAAAGATGCCGTTGATCCGCAGATTCATGTTTTCTTAGCGACGAGTGATGTCCACATGCAATACAAGCTGAAAATGACAAGAGAAGAAGTCCTTTCTTCTATTAAAGAGCATGTTGGTTATGCTCGCAGTTTGTTTAAGAAAGTCCAATTCTCACCAGAGGATGCTTCGCGAACAGAAAAAGACTTCCTATTAGAAGCTGTACAAACGGCGATTGATGCAGGAGCAACAATTATTAATGTTCCTGACACCGTCGGCTATTCTAATCCAACTGAATACGGTGGAATTTTTAAATCGCTGATTGAAAACATTCGAAGTGAAGAAGAAATCAGCTTTTCTTCTCATTGCCATGATGACTTGGGAATGGCGACTGCAAACGCACTGGCAGCCATCGAAAACGGAGCAAATCGTGTAGAAGGAGCCGTAAATGGGATTGGGGAACGTGCAGGCAACACTGCTTTGGAAGAAGTTGCGTTGGCACTTGCGATCCGCAAAGACTTCTATCAATGCGAAGCAAATATTGTTTTAAATGAAACAAAACGAACCAGCGAACTGGTTTCTCGGCTCTCTGGAATTCCTGTTCCGAAAAATAAAGCGATCGTTGGTGACAATGCGTACGCCCATGAATCTGGGATTCACCAAGATGGAGTACTAAAAAATCCTGAGACTTACGAGATCATCACCCCTACCCTTGTAGGCGTCAATCAAAATTCTCTACCGCTAGGAAAACTATCGGGACGTCATGCCTTTAATGCAAAATTAGAAGAATTGGGCTACCAATTAAATGATGCCGACAGTAAAGAAGCCTTCAAACGTTTCAAAGCTTTAGCCGATAAGAAAAAACAAATTACTGACAAAGATTTGGTCGCTTTGCTTGCCGATCAATATAGAGAAGAAACCGAGACATATAAACTGGCAGACGTGCAAGTTCAATACAGTTCAAATGGGTATCAAGGAGCGATCGTTTCGATCGTGAATGAAGAGGACGAAACAAAAGTTGCGTCGCGAATCGGATCAGGCAGTATTCAGGCCATTTACAACGCGATCGATGAATTGTTCCAGCAAAATCCCGAATTAACCGAATATGAAATTCAGGCATTAACCGGCGGTGAAGATGCCCAGGCAGAAGTTCGAGTTACTTTATGGGATGAAAAAACAAAAAACGATTATCGCGGAATTGGTGTAGACTTTGACGTTTTACAAGCCTCAGCTAAAGCCTATGTCCAAGCAAGTAATCACTTAAAACAAAATGTATAACACAATAGCATGCGTAGCAATATCTAGTTAAACTTAAAAAGAAGATAGGAGTATGTAAATGAATAGTAAAATTGTTGTATTAGCCGGTGATGGCATTGGACCAGAGATTATGGATAGCGGATTGAAGGTATTGAGAGCTGTCGAAGATACCTGCGGCAAAACATTCAAACTTGAAAAATTTCCTTTCGGCGGTGCTGGAATCGACGAAGCTGGTGCCTCACTACCTGAAGAAACTTTAGCCGCCTGTCAAACCGCCGATGCGATCTTACTAGGAGCAATTGGCGGACCTAAGTGGGAAAAAATGCAGGATACACCAGAAAAAGGGTTGTTGGCTTTGCGGAAAACATTGAACCTATTTGCGAATATTCGACCCGTTTCCGTCTCCTCCGCTTTGCTGCATCTCTCCCCTTTAAAACCGGAGATTATTGAAGGAACAGATTTGATCATCGTTCGGGAACTGAGCAGCGGTATTTACTTTGGGGAGCCGCGAGAGCTAACAGAAACAATGGCTTTCGATACAGCTCGCTATCAAAAAGACGAGATCGAACGAATCATCCACTCTGCTTTCAAAATTGCTCAAGGACGCAGTAAAAAAGTCACTTCTGTAGATAAAGCGAATGTATTAGCTTCGAGTAAACTATGGCGAGCAACCGCAGAGGAAATCGCGAAGGAATATCCTGATTGTCAACTGGAGCATCAATACGTAGACTCTGCGGCAATGAAATTAATCCAAAATCCTAAAGCCTTTGACGTAATCGTCACAGAAAATCTTTTTGGCGATATCTTAAGTGATGAAGCTTCGGTACTGCCAGGATCGTTAGGGGTATTGCCGAGTGCTAGTCACAGTGATGGCGGACCATCTCTTTACGAGCCGATTCACGGCTCAGCACCAGATATTGCAGGTAAAGGAATCGCAAACCCGATCTCGATGATCTTGTCTGTGGCTATGATGCTGCGTCAATCATTCCAAGAAGAACAGGCCGCTCAAGCAATTGAAAAGGCCTGCGATGCAGTGCTGTCAAACGGATTATTTACCCATGACCTAGGTGGTCAAGCATCAACAGCAGAATTTACCGACGCTGTGATTCAAGAATTGAAAGGAGCATAAACGATGGGAAAAACACTATTTGATAAACTATGGAATCGCCATGTCGTCCACGGCGAAGAAGGTGCTCCACAATTACTTTACATCGATCTGCATTTGATCCATGAAGTTACTTCTCCGCAAGCTTTTGCGGGCATTCGTGAAGCTGGCCGAACATTGCGCCATCCAGAACGGACTTTTGCAACGATGGATCACAACACACCGACTGTTGATATTTTTAATTTCAGTGATCTAGTAGCAAAAAAACAAATCGACACCTTAAGAGATAATTGCCAAGAATTTAATGTCCGACTGTGTGACAACGGCAGTGATCGTCAAGGGATCGTTCATATGGTCGGACCAGAAACTGGTTTGACTCAGCCCGGCAAAACGATCGTCTGCGGCGATTCTCATACTGCGACACACGGTGCATTTGGTGCCTTGTCCTTTGGTATCGGCACTAGCGAAGTGGAACATGTTTTTGCCACTCAAACGCTTTGGCAAAATAAACCGAAAAATATGGGAATCAAAATTACCGGAAAACTGCCAAAAGGCGTTTATGCAAAAGACATTATTTTGGCATTGATCGCAAAATACGGCACGGATTTCGGCGTAGGTTACGGAGCAGAGTTTTATGGAGAAACTATCGAAAGTCTATCAATGGAAGAACGTATGACGATTTGTAATATGGCGATCGAAGGCGGCGCGAAAATCGGCCTGATCGCCCCTGACGACAAAACTTTTGATTATGTCGCAGGTCGCGAATACGCTCCGAAGAATATGGAGGCAGCCATCAAGGATTGGAAGGAACTATATACCGATGAGGATGCCGTGTACGATAAAGAACTAACATTGGAAGTTAGCGACTTGGTTCCATTTGTAACATGGGGCACCAACCCTGAGATGGGCGTTCCTTTCGATGGTGCATTCCCGGCAGCAACTTCCCCTGAACTGCAAAAGGCCTACGACTATATGGATCTAAAACCAGGGCAGACACCCGCAGATATCCCAGTCGGCTATGTATTTATCGGCTCATGTACAAACGGACGTCTTTCAGATTTGCAGGAAGCCGCCAAAATCGTGCAAGGCAAGAAAGTTCACGACAACGTCACAGCTATTGTAGTTCCCGGCTCACGCCCTGTTCGCAAGGCTGCAGAAAAAATTGGGCTCGATAAAGTGTTTAAAGAAGCTGGCTTTGAATGGCGCGAACCTGGCTGTTCCATGTGTCTCGGTATGAACCCTGACCGTGTCCCGGCAGGAGTTCATTGTGCTTCAACGTCTAATCGTAATTTTCAAGGGCGTCAAGGCAAGGATGCTCGTACACATCTTTGCAGCCCGGTAATGGCCGCCTTGGCCGCCGTTCATGGAAATTTCGTCGATAGCCGCAAGGAGGTCATCTAATGGAAAAATTTACGATCTATACAGGAAAATCCGTTCCTCTAATGAATGATAATATTGATACGGATCAAATCATTCCAAAAGGCTTTTTGAAGCAAGTAGATAAGGCCGGTTTTGGTAAACATCTTTTTGATGAGTGGCGTTTTTTAGAAGACGGCTCGCCTAACCCCGAGTTCATTTTAAACAAAGAGGAACGCAAAGACGCGACGATCTTGATCTCTGGTGAAAACTTTGGTTCCGGCTCTTCGCGCGAACACGCAGCCTGGGCCATTCAAGACTATGGATTTAAAGCAGTAATTGCCGGCAGTTACAGCGACATTTTTTATATGAACGCGCTAAAAAATGGACTGTTGCCGATTCGCCTAGATCAAGAGGTTCGGAAAATTTTGAGCCAGCTCCCTGCGGATCAGTCAATCACGATCGATTTGCCAAAACAGGAGATTCGAACCGAAGAGGCTAACTACGCCTTTCAAATTGATCCAACTTGGAAAGAGAAATTGGTCAACGGTTTGGATGATATCAGTATCACCATGCAATACGAAGATGAAATTACGGCCTACGAAAACAAAATGCCGAATTATTCATAAAAGAAATACCCTTCGAAAAATTTTCGAAGGGTATTTTTTAATTCACAACTTGTTCTTGTACATATTGTGCGTATAAAGGATGCGTAGCAATCAATTCGCTATGAGTTCCATGACCTGTTACTTCACCTTTTTCAATGAAGTAAATGTGATCGGCATCTACGATCGTTGATAGGCGGTGAGCAATAACTAAGGTTGTCCGTCCTTCCATCAATTGATCCAAAGCGCGTTGAACTTTTTCTTCAGATTGTGAGTCTAGACTGGCCGTCGCTTCATCCAGCATCAAGATTTTTGGATCTCGTAAGAAAGCTCGAGCGATAGCGATCCGTTGTTTTTGCCCGCCGGATAATTTCACTCCGCGTTCCCCTAGCTCTGTTTCCAATTGATCAGGAAAATCACGGACAAATTGATCGGCGTACGCTAATTCCAAACCGTGCCATAGCTCATCCTCAGTTAATGTCCGATCCAACCCGTATTGAAGGTTCTCACGAATACTTCCGGCAAAAACAGCACTGTCTTGTGAAACATACCCGATTTGCGAACGCCAATTGGTTAGGCTGAGATCATCAATCGCATCCTCACCAATTTTAACTATGCCCTCTGACGGTTGATAGAATCGTTCTAACAATGCAAAGATTGTAGATTTTCCGCCACCGCTTGGTCCAGCAAAAGCAATCACCGTATTCGGTTTAGCTTCAAACGAAACATTCTTCAAGATTGGGCGATCAGCCACATAATGGAAGGAAAGATTTTTCGCTTGAATCGTTTTGCCTGCAACATCAACCGTTTTCCCAGTTTCGATTGGTTCTAATTCTGTTTCCAAGATTTGCTCAATCCGTTCTGTCGCCCCCATCGCTTTTTGGACTTGCGAGAAGAACATCGCGAAGCTGGCTGCCGGCATCATAATATTAAATAGATACAATAGGAAAGCAACTAAATCCCCACTAGTTAATGTGCCCGCTTGAACACGAACGGCGCCGTAGCCCAAAATCCCTACGAATAAACCTAACATAACGGTCGTGATGATCGGTTGCAGCATCGCTTCAACCTTTGCATCTTTGATTCCTAAATTAAAGATCTTATTGATAAATGAACCACCGCTGGTTTTTTCAAAAGTCTCACCATTACTTGACTTGATCAAACGAATTTCTGATAACTTTTCACTAGCTTCTGCATTAAAGTCGGCCGTTGCTGCTTGCAGCTGACGTCCTAGACGCGACATAATCCGGCCGATCGGCATCATGATCAATGCCATGATCGGAACAGCCAAAAACATCATCGCTGCCATTCTCCAATCCATTACAAACAAAATGATCATTGATCCAACAAGTTGGATTGCACCAGTAATAAAGTTTGGAAATTGAGTGGCTACTAATTCTTTAATCACAGTCGTATCATTAACCAAACGCGAACTGCTTTCACCTGATTTATGGTCATCATAATAATCGACAGGCATTTGAAGCAAATGTCCCCATAATTTCTCCCGCAATGTTTTAACGGCACTTTCCCCGACAAAACGTAACAAGAAGCTGCCAATTGCACCAAATGCTAATTGTGCTACAAAAGCGAGTACTAAAACAATCAGCATTTTCTTATCGATTTGTGCTAATTTGCTGGTATCGATCAACCCTTTTGTTAATTGCGGTACGATCAAACTAGCACCACTTGTCAATAAACTCAAAAACAATCCAATCGCAAAAAGTGTTTTCTTAGGATTGACACTCATGATCAATCGAATGAAATCTTTCAATTTGTAGGTACTTTTCTTATTGTCGCCTTCACCTGTTTGTTCAGGCGCCATACTCATATCCCGATCCATAGTTGGTTCCTCCTAGTTCGTTGTAATGAAATTAAATTCTCCATTAATTATTTCACTACCCATTTCTTATGATTATTTCGATGGGTATTAAAAATCTTCCCATTCTTTGTCATCGTGGTCTTTGGTTTTTTCTGGTTCTTCAAAGCAATCACGATTGTCCCAAAAATTTGGACGGAAATCATGTTTGAAATTGCGAGAAAAATCTCTTGAAGCATTACGCATCTCACGTTTCATTTGATTGCGCATCCGATGCTGCTCTTCGCGAGAAAGATTTTGCCAGTCCTCTTGCCAGTTTCCAGCAAATTGATCACGCATCGCCTGCATTTGACGCAGACGCTCCATTGGATCAACAAAACGTCCTGCTTGTTTTTGGACTTCTTCTTGCCAACCTGCAGAAATCTTTTGCAGATACTCACTAAAGTTTTGCTGTTCTTCATCCGTTAGGCCTGCAAAAAAAGCTTCACTCATATCTTCGCCAGCAAAACTAAATTTCTGGGCTTTTTTCTTTCCCTTTTCGGTTAAATAGACCCGTTTGATTCGCTTATCCTGTTCTTCTTCTTTTCGTAAGACATCGCCGCTTTTTTCCATCTTCTTCATTAATTCAGCCAATGAACTTGGTCGAATGTCTAAAATTTCAGCTAACTGGCTTTGGATCAACCCGTCTTCTTTAGCTAAAATCGCTAAGACCCGCTGCTGACCATTTAATTTCTGTCTTTTATTCATAAAGGCATTGCTTGCTGAACTGATAAAACGTAATTGACGCATCAAGTCTTTGGTAAATTCACTCATTATAAAGATCTCCTAACTTTTAATATTGGACCAATAGTCGTTTCCATTTGATAAAGTTCGGTACCGAACCTTATTTCGTTTGTAATTATAGTTCGGTACCGAACTATTGTCAACAACTATGTTGCTCTTTTTTTTAAATATTTTTATAGAACCAGTTGTCTCAACTATTACGAACTGTTTCATCCATATCATTTTTCTAGTCTTACCAGTTGAAAAGGTCAAAAAAAAGACCCGGCGAAATTCGCCGAATCCTATGATTTAATGTTTGTGTTGTTCTTCTTTTACCGGACAACCGCTATCGCAATCTTCACAAGAACTGCCATTTTTGATCCGGCGATAAACAATCACTCCGGCACCGCCGAAAATCAAAACACTTAATATTATAGTTGCCATTCTTTCACCTCTTTGATCTCTTCAATCGTAACTGTCGGTGTTTGTTTAGCAGGTCTTCTAACGACAAAGTAAATCATCGCAATAAGTACAAGGGCCGCTAAAATAAATCCAATACCGATCTCACCATTCTCGAAAATCACATGGCCAAATTGATAAACAATGAAGCTTACCGCATACGCTAATCCGCATTGGTAGCCAATTGCACGCCAAGTCCATTTGATATCGCCCATTTCACGATGAATCGCGCCGATTGCCGCAAAACATGGTGCACACAGCAAGTTAAAGACTAAGAATGAATAACCAGCGATTGGTGTGTAAGCCGCTTGCAATGATTTCCAGATTTCAACACCATTTTCTGCGACTTCAGCATGACGATATAAGATACCAAAAGTGCCGATTACATTTTCTTTTGCTACTAAACCTGTAATGGCCGCAACTGCCCCGCGCCAATCGCCCCAGCCTAATGGTGCGAACAACGGAGCAATCAAACCGCCCAACGCTGCCAAAATACTGTCATTTTCGTTCACCGCTTGTAAGGTGAAGTTGTAGCTAGAAATAAACCAGATTACGATACTAGAAACAAAAATGATCGTTCCTGCACGCTTAACAAACGCCTTGCTATGGTCGTAAGTATAGCGGATCGTATTGCCGATTCGAGGCATATGATACAACGGAAGTTCCATGATAAAGGGTGCAGGATCTCCCGAAAATAGTTTTGTTTTCTTTAATGCAATCCCCGATAAGACGATGGCTCCCATTCCAATAAAGTAAGCAGACGGTGCTACCCAGCTGCTATTTGGGAAAAAGGCGCCGGCAATTAAAGCGATAATCGGCAATTTCGCCGAACAAGGCATAAAGGTCGTCAGCATCGCAGTCATCCGCCGATCTTTTTCATTCTCGATCGTCCGACTTGCCATAACGCCGGGCACCCCACACCCTGTCGCGATCAACATCGGAATAAATGATTTACCAGACAAGCCAAACTTACGGAAAATCCGATCCATAACGAAGGCGATTCGAGACATATAACCGCAGTCTTCCAATAGCGCCAAACACAGGAAAAGGACCATTAATTGCGGAAGGAAGCCTAAAACAGCCCCAACCCCGGCAATGATTCCATCTAAAATCAAGTTTTGCATCCACTCAGCCACATTCCAAGATTGCAGTGTCGTGCTGACAAAGTTAGGCACGATGTCCCCAAACAAATTCTCATTCACCCAATCGGTTCCCATCGCCCCGATTGTTTGGATAGCGATGTAATAAATCAGCCACATTACCAAAGCAAAGATCGGCAACGCTAAGAAACGATTCGTGACAATACGGTCAATTTTATCCGAGATCGATAATTTAAATTGATCCTCATCAACTACGCATAACGTTTTTAAATCCGTAATAAAATTATAACGTTCGTTGATAACTAAGCTTTCCGCATCTTCACCAAAGATTTTTTCTGTAATCTTGATGATTTCCTGCAGCTCTTTTTGTTGGATTGAACTTAAATCTAGATCACTTTGCGCACGTTCATCTCGTTCAAATAATTTCAAACTATACCAACGACTGTATTTAGCAACCGCGGTACTGCCAAGAACTTCTTCGATTTCACTAAGTGCGGCTTCTAATCGCTTATCATAATGAGGAAAATTGATTTCCTCCACACCTTTTTTAACTAGATGAAGGGCTTCATTAACTGCTTTATCCAAGCCCCAATTTTTTAACGCACTGATTCCAACGACCGGAACCCCCAAGGCATAAGACAATTTATCTAAATTAATTTGCTTGCCGCTTTTCTTGATGATATCCATCATATTTACAGCAACAACAACAGGAATTCCTGTCTCAATCAGCTGCGTCGTCAAATAAAGATTACGTTCAAGGTTTGTTCCATCGATAATATTGACGATGGCGTCCGGTGTACCTGATAGCAGATAGTCCCGCGCCACTACCTCTTCCGGTGAGTACGGTGAAAGAGAGTATATCCCAGGCAGATCATCGATGATTACTTCAGAATCCTTTTTGTAGACCCCTTCTTTACGCTCAACGGTCACCCCAGGCCAATTTCCAACAAATTGATTGGTTCCTGTTAGGACATTGAAGGTACTCGTTTTTCCACTGTTGGGATTTCCTGCTAAAGCAATATGGGTCTTCGCCATCTATTCCGCCTCCTTCGATACGACAACCATTTCTGATTCGCTTTTCCGTAAACTTAGTTCATAGCCGCGAACCCGAAGCTCTATTGGATCACCTAAAGGAGCCAGTTTAACGACCTTGACCTCAGTTCCCTTAGTTAGACCCATGTCCATAAGACGTCTTTTGATTGATCCGCTTCCGTGAACGTTCACGACGACTCCTTGTTCACCAGCTTTTAATTGATCCAATGAAATCCACGTCTGCTGATCTTCCGTTAGGTCTTTCACAAGTATTTTCTTTAATAAAGACTGGGATAAAGCCAGCCGTGTATTATGTAATAAAATAATTCCGTTATCCCCAGAATGATTCACGACGGCAACTTTTGAACCGACAATCATTCCCAAATCTTGCAGTCGATGCTTTAACTCATTTTCTAAAGTCATTTCGTCAATTTGAACGACATGGTTCAATGAGACATCTGCCAAAGTTGTCATATCTTTCTCCACCTTACTGTTCGACTTCTGTATCTAATTAATAATGAGAATCTTTCTCACTAAGAATAGCTTCATTTGATAGCAAAGTCAATAAATGGTCGAAGATTTTTGCCTTTTCCGAGCAATTTGTTTGACAATCACTGATTTATTTGTTTTAAATCCGGATTTTTCGTTATTAAAAAAACTTATTTTCCGAAAAAAAACATCATTTGAGCTTTTTATCTACTTTGTAAAGGGATTTTTCTTTGCGGTCGTCCGTTTTCAACGTTTTTGCAAAAAACACAAAGAGTAGTATACCACTAAAACTACACCACAATATATGGTGTTTAACGATTGACTTTTCTCCCACATCTTTTATACTAGTAATTGTAGAAATCAGAGGAGGTAGTCTTATGGTAAAAGTCTATTCTAAAAATAATTGCATGCAATGCAAAATGGCCAAACGTTATTTAACTGAGAATCAAATTTCATTTGAAGAAGTCAATATCGACAATGAACCCGAAGCACTAGGTTTTCTAAAAGATCAAGGTTTCCAAAGTGTCCCAGTTATTTTCGGCGGACAGCAAGCCATCATCGGTTTCCGTCCAGATCAATTGAAAGCATTAGCGTAATTCGAAACTTTGCGATCCACGATTGCAAAGTTTCTTCTTTATTATAGATAGAAAAAATGGAAAGATGTGACGAGATGAGTTTAAAAGACCTAGGTGAAGTATCCTACTTCAAGCTGAACAATGAAATTAACCGTCCAGTAAATGGACAGATCCCACTAAATAAAGACAAAGAGGCTTTGGATGCCTTCTTCAAAGAAAATGTGGAACCAAATACCCATGCATTTTCTTCTGTACAAGAAAAGATCGACTATTTAGTAGAAGAAGATTTTATAGAAGCGGCGTTCATCGGCAAATACACGACTGCTTTTATCGAGAAACTCTTCAATTACTTAGCGGAGCAAAACTTTACTTTCAAGTCATTCATGGCGGCTTATAAATTTTATTCTCAATATGCGTTGAAAAACAATGCAGGGACAGAATATTTAGAAAGCTACGAAGATCGTGTGGCTTTCAATGCGTTGTATTTTGCGGACGGTGATGAAGCGCTGGCATTATCATTAGCCGACGAAATGATTCATCAACGTTACCAACCAGCTACGCCATCCTTCTTAAATGCGGGACGTAAACGCCGCGGTGAATTGGTTTCCTGTTTCTTGATTCAAGTAACAGATGATATGAATAGTATCGGACGCTCAATCAATTCCGCTTTGCAATTATCAAGAATTGGCGGCGGCGTAGGAATCAACCTTTCAAACTTGCGTGAGGCCGGCTCACCAATCAAAGGCTACGACGGTGCGGCTAGCGGTGTCGTTCCAGTCATGAAATTATTTGAAGATAGCTTCTCTTATTCTAATCAGTTAGGTCAACGTCAAGGGGCCGGTGTCGTTTATTTAGACGTCTTCCATCCTGATATTGAGATGTTCCTATCTGCTAAAAAAGAAAATGCCGACGAAAAAATCCGGGTAAAAACACTTTCACTTGGTGTGACTGTTCCTGATAAATTTTACGAGTTGGCTCGTAAAAATGAAGACATGTATTTATTCAGCCCTTACGGTGTTGAACGTGAATATGGCGTACCTTATTCTTACGTCGATATCACAAAAGAATACGATAATTTAGTGGCGAATCCTAATATTCGTAAAAAGAAAATCCGCGCTCGTGATTTAGAAAATGAAATCTCTAAATTACAGCAAGAATCTGGCTATCCATATATCATCAATATCGATACGGCAAACCGTGCCAACCCTGTCGATGGTAAAATCGTTATGAGTAATCTGTGTTCTGAGATCTTACAAGTTCAAACGCCTTCTACTATCAATGGTCGTCAAGAATACGATGTATTGGGAACGGACATTTCATGTAACTTAGGTTCAACCAACATCGTCAACTTAATGGAAAGTCCTGACTTTGGTCAATCCGTCCGGACGATGGTTCGTGCCTTGACTTTCGTTACAGACGAATCCGATATCGAAGTTGTTCCTTCTATTCAAAACGGAAACAACTTGAATCACACGATTGGTTTAGGCGCAATGGGCTTGCACAGCTTCTTTGCAAAACACTTGATGGAATACGGCTCTGAGGAATCAATTGATTTCACTAATATCTATTTCACTTTGTTAAACTATTGGACATTAATGGAAAGCAACGAGATGGCGAAAGAACGCAAGACTGTTTTCCATAACTTCGAAAAATCAGCTTATGCTGATGGTTCTTATTTCGATAAATATACGACAAACGAATTTTTACCTAAAACAGATAAAGTCAAAGAAATCTTCAAAGATATCTTTATTCCGACTGCTGAGGACTGGCAAGCACTAAAAGAAGCCGTTCAAAAAGATGGTTTGTATCACCAAAATCGTTTAGCTGTTGCACCGAATGGCTCGATTTCTTATATCAATGATACAAGTGCCAGCCTGCACCCAATCACTCGTTTGATCGAAGAACGTCAAGAAAAGAAAATTGGTAAGATTTATTATCCAGCGCCTTATTTGAATAATGAAACGTTGCCTTATTATACTTCTGCTTACGATATGGATATGCGGAAAGTCATTGATGTTTATGCGACTGCGCAGCAGCATATCGACCAAGGAATGAGTTTGACGTTGTTTATGCGTTCTGAAATTCCTGAAGGCTTATATGAATGGAAAAAAGAAAGCAAACAAACAACACGTGATTTGAATATCTTGCGCAACTATGCCTTTTATAAAGGCTGCAAATCGATTTACTACGTTCGTACATTTACCGATGACGCCGAAGAAATCGGTTCTAACCAATGTGAAAGCTGCGTAATTTAAGAACTATCTTTTACCTCTCGTACTTTTGTTCGAGAGGTAATGCTATGCGTAATTTATCAAGTTCCTTTCGTGCCTTTAGTACGTTAACAGAATGATATACAGTTGAAAATCAAATTTATTTTTCGTTTTTTGAAAAATAATTACCTTGAAGCGAAGTAGGAGGAATATTCATGGCAGAAACTTATTACGAAGCCATTAACTGGAATGAAATCGAAGACGTCATCGATAAATCGACGTGGGAAAAATTAACGGAACAATTTTGGTTGGATACACGGATCCCGCTATCTAATGACTTAGATGATTGGCGCAAATTATCATCTTTGGAAAAGGATGTCGTAGGACATGTTTTCGGCGGTTTAACATTGCTAGATACTGTTCAATCAGAAAGTGGAATGGATCAACTACGCAAAGATGTTCGTACCCCACACGAAGAAGCTGTGCTGAACAATATCCAATTTATGGAATCTGTCCATGCCAAAAGCTATTCATCTATTTTTAGTACATTAAATACAAAAACTGAAATCAACGAGATTTTTGAATGGACCAACACGAATCCTTATCTGCAAAAAAAAGCAGAACGGATCAACGAAATCTATAAAAATGGCACTCCTTTGGAAAAGAAAATCGCCAGTGTCTTTTTAGAAACATTTCTTTTCTATTCTGGTTTCTATACCCCGCTTTATTATTTAGGGAATAACAAATTAGCCAACGTAGCGGAAATCATTAAATTAATTATCCGTGACGAATCGGTTCACGGAACCTACATTGGTTATAAATTCCAGCGTGGTTTTAATGAACAACCGGAAGCGGAGCAAGAACGTTTGAAGGAATGGATGTACGATTTATTGTATGAATTGTACGAAAATGAAGAACGTTATACTGAAGAGTTATACGATGAAATTGGTTGGACGGAAGAAGTAAAAACTTTCTTGCGTTACAACGCAAACAAAGCGTTAATGAATTTGGGTATGGATCCATTGTTCCCAGACACCGCGGATGACGTAAATCCAATTGTCATGAACGGAATCTCAACCGGAACCAGCAATCATGACTTCTTCTCGCAAGTCGGTAACGGCTATCTTTTAGGTCAAGTTGAAGCAATGAATGATGATGATTATTTGATTGGTTTAGAATAAAACGAAAGCTGCCGGCGTATTTGCCGGCAGCTCTTTTTTTTATTCTGACGCTTGAATTCGTTTGATCACTGTCTCTTTATTAACGATCGTCGTAGTCGCATAGGTCAGAATCAGCTGAACTATAACCACTAACAGTATCATTAACAGGACTTGGATCAACGGGTATTGATAAACTTTGATCTGCATCAAGGCATTGCTTTCAGCGTATACGTAGACCAAGTAGCCTAAGATGCTACCTATTCCTACACCCATTAGAAGGATTCCTCCGGCATAAACCAAGCCTTCTGTTTGCAGCATTCGTTTCATTTGACGGTTAGACATACCAAGCGCCTGCATGACGCCCAACTCCTTTTTGCGACTCAAAATACTATCGATGGTCGTATTGATCAAGTTCATGATTCCAACGATTGCTAGGACCAGCATAATCGCATAGCCTGCGCCGGTCATCATTTGCATGGACCCTTCCCACTGTGCCAAAATTTCTTCATAACTTTCAAGATTGAAGAGTTCATTTTCTGCTACAAGGTTTTCAATTGCTGGTTGAATGGCTTTAGCCTGTCCTTTCGCTGCTTTGATATTGACATAGTAAGTCAGATTGTTTTTGGACATTTTTTTCAAAGCTTCATTACTCATTAAGAAATTATCGTAATTACTAACAGACTCTGAAAAATTTCCACCTGCGATAATGGTCATTTCTTTTTCAAACGAACGGTCCCCATCAAAAAATTTAAAGGTCAATTTGTCCCCTATCTTGATCTCTGGATAATTAGCGATAAAATAGCCTGTGGCAATCACTTTATCGCCAGAGTCTAGTTCATCGTAGGTAGCGCTGCCTTTCTTGATATCTTTTTCGATCAAGTCCATCTGCTCTTTCGAAATCCCGCCGACAGATAATCCCATCGGATCATCCGACCCAATCTCCTTAAGGTCCGGTGTTTCCCCGGTTATTGATTGAAACGTATCCACTTTCTCAACACCTTTAATTGACTTGATTCTATCAATCATTTCATCGTTCAGCGGATTATTTTGCTGGATCGCTGTCCACTCACGTTCTGGACGCATTTTGTCATTGGAAACAGATTTGATACTAATTCGATAATCTTCCGCGATCGTATCTCGGGCGATCTGCTTGGGATTCGTACAGCTAAAGACAGTTGAAATGACAACAAATAGTATCCCAATCATGCCAAGTGAAAAAATAGTGATAAAGGTCCGTTTTTTATTTCTTGAAAGATTTGCACGGGCTAGTCTTTGTAAATTAAGATCGATGAAACCCTTCCGTTGTTTTTTCTTACTTTGTGTCTGTCCGGTGTAACGCATTGCCTCGATCGGCATAATTTTACTTGCTTGTCGCATAGGCTTCAATGAAGCTAAAATGACCGTCAATAACGTAACCCCGATCGTCATGCCAACAATCCATGGAAGAACCAAAGATACTTCTCCTTTTTCAAGAACCTCCCGCATGACTTTGATCGTGGCAACCTCATTTTCAATCGTTGACATCAGTTGGAAGAAGACAAATTTAACGGTAGCAATCCCGATCAACAGGCCAATTGGGATCGAAATTCCTGCCACGATCAAATTTTCTCTCAAAATGATTTGGCGCGTTTGACGTTTTGTCGCCCCTAAGGCAGCCAGCTTCCCGAAGTCCTGAACTTTATTGATCAGAGACACATAATAAATACTATAAATTGTTAATGCGCCCGCCACGAGAATGACTGCAATAATGATCGCCATCCCTGAATAAAAGGCCGGATCAATATAGTTAGCAAAAAGATAGTCGCTATTTTCAACGATATTGTCCTCAATCACATCAAAATTTTTCCCGATTTCTTTGACTTTCTCTTTAATCGCAGCCGTTGATGTTGATGCTTCCTCGGTTAAGCGAACCATCATGCGATAGCTGCGTTGATCTTTTGGAATGACCTCTTGCATGAAGTCTTTAGAGATCAGCATTGAAAAGATTTTTCTATCGGTCTTCCCCACACCATCTGGCGAAATACCGGTTAAACGAAAAGACCTTTCCTGTTGCATCCCCAGGCTGTCTTTTTCAAAGAACTGCAATGGGATAGAGATCGTATCTCCAATTTTCGCTTTGGGATAGCCAAGTTTTTTTAAAGCATTTCTAGATAAAACAGCATCATTGGCTCTTTTAGGTGCGTGACCGCTGACAAATTTTTGCTTGGTTAATTTTTGAGCCTCTGTATCTAAATAACTGATCAAAATATAATCATCAGCAGATAATGCCGCTTCACCGACATCTTGACGCAGCCCATAGTTGCCAATCGCATCATGTTGACCGATCTTTTCCATATTTTCTTCAGAAACATTGCGATACATTGCGTGCCAGGTTGGATAAACTTTATTGACCGCCGCATTTTGAACATTTACTACGCCTAAGCCAATCGAGGTGATCAAGAAAACTAACACACTGGTTAAAATGATCGCAATTCCTGAAAGCAAATTTTTTCCTTTATGATACTTCGTATTGGCCAGCGCCACCGTATTAGTCATCTTCATTTAGATCACCCGCCCGTCTTCAATGTGCACGATGTGATCCGCTGTTTGAGCGATTCCTTCATCATGAGTGATCATAATCAATGTTTGACCAAATTTCTCAACAGATTTCTTTAATAAGGACATCACTTCCAATTCGGTTTTAGTGTCCAAATTCCCTGTCGGTTCGTCTGCTAAAATGATGGCAGGTTCTGACGCAATCGCTCGTGCAATCGCCACCCGCTGCTGTTGCCCACCAGAAAGCATACTCGGCAACGCTTTTTTTCGATCACTTAAACCGATCGTCGTCAATAAATCTTCGACAAAGGCCTTATCGACTTTACGATTATCTAATCCAATTGGTAGAACAACATTCTCCCACACATTCAATGATGGAATCAAATTATAATTTTGAAAAATGAACCCAATTTTTTGACGACGGAAAATAGCTAATTCTTCGTCTTTCATACGGAAAACATTTTTGCCGTCTATAATCACCTGCCCTGAATCTGGACGATCCAAACCGCCGATCAGATTTAACAAAGTACTTTTCCCAGAACCCGATTTCCCAACTACCGCGATAAAATCGCCTTTTCCAACTTCTAAATCGATATGGTCAACGGCTTTTACAATTGAATTCCCGTCATCATAATGTTTTACTAAATCCCTAATTTTTAAAATCATTTTTCTCCCTCTTTCCTGTTCTCGCTTATTTCTATACTCTTAGTATAAAAAAGAACCCTTGCAGGATTCTTTCAGCGAACATAACAATTTTGTAAGAAAAATAGAAATAGCTTTACGAACACCTTCATCAAGAGGTTAAGTTAAGCTAACGGCAATGTTAATTGAAAGTTGGCACCTTTTGGATGGTTCCGTTTCACCATGATCGTTCCGCCTTGCTCCTCAATAATCTTCCGTGTAAGATACAAGCCCACACCTGAACCTTCTACCGAGTCGCTGTGACTGCCGCGATAAAACCGTTGGTAAATTTTATTTTGTTCTTCTTTTGTGATCCCAGGTCCCTCATCTTTGATCTCAACCAAAACATAAGTTACTAATGAAGATACTTGTACCTTAACCGTTGTCTTTTCAGGAGCGTACTTGACCGCATTTTCCAAGACATTCCCCAATGCCTCTAGGGTCCACTTTTCATCCACATAAACCATTCGATCCTCTGCCAATTCCACTTCCAGTTCCATTTCTTTTTCGACAGCCTTCATGATGACACTATTGACTGCTTGATTGATTAATAACTGCAGCGAGAGCTTTTGCGGTCGTAATTGAATTAAATCTGTTTCAAGCTGTGAGATCTTTGCCAAACCATCTAACATCAAATCAAGTTTATTAATTTGTACTTCGGCCTGTTCAGCAAATTTTTTCCGCTCCTGTTCAGCATACTGTTCCGAGAGCGCGATATCTAAACTTAGCTTTAGAGAAGCCACCGGTGTTTTCAATTGATGGGTGATGTCTGTGATATTAGATTTTAGATTCCCCCCTTCTCGTTGACTCCGTTGCAGCATTAATTCATTATGCGCAGTTGCTTCGTGGAACTCTTTTGTCTTCTCAGCTAAACGATCCTGAATTTTTCGTTTTTCACGTACCTGCCAAAAAAAAGTTGCCGAAAGCAGCAACCAACAACCTATGAATAAGCCCAGATTTCGCAGCAAATAGCCATCTAAAATATGTGAGAGACTCATTTTTCCCAATAAGTCATATTTTTCTTCTAAAGCCTGCCCCGATTTTGCCAACTCATTAGTTTTCGGCTCATCAAAAGCCTGGATCAATTTAGCTTCAGAAAAAGAGTTTTCTCTATTCAGCATAACCAGAGTCGACTGCTGATCCTCTTGAAGAGCCGTTCGCATGATTAGATTCTGAGCAATAAAAAGAGCAAAGCAGATTGCTGAGAGCAACAGATAAAATAGAGTTATTTTTTTTGAACGTCGTTGATCCATAAATAGCCCACTCCTCGAACGGTTTTGATTCGTTCCTTACCGATTTTTTGGCGCAAACGACTGATATTGACTGAAACAGTATTTGTGTCCACATACTCGCCTTTCGTGTCCCAAATTTGATCCAATAATTGATCCGAGGACAAAATTTGCTTCGGATTCTCCATAAATAGGATCAATAGCTGAATCTCTGTTTTACTTAAAGGCAAAATTTCTTCGTGCAATTTGACTTTCATTTCGGTCAAGGATACCGACAATTCGCCAGATACCAATGCTTGTCCCTGATTTCGAACGACCCGCTTCATCATGGCCTGAACCTTCGAAACCAAAACCATCAAACTAAAAGGCTTCGTCATATAGTCATCAGCACCGTGCACATATCCCGTTACAATATCATGTTCTTGATTGTAAGATGTCAGCATCAAAATCAGGACATTGGATTGCTCGCGGATTTTTTTACAAAAATCCAATCCGCTGCCATCAGGCAAAGAGAGGTCGCTGATAATCAACTCGATCTCATTTTGCTGAAAAGCTATTTCTGCCGACGCAATGTCTAAACAAGCAACGACCTCATAGCCTTCTCGTGTCAGACATAATTGAATACCATTATTCAAATTTGAATCATCTTCTAATAAAAGGATTTTTCCCATTCTTACCTCCTAGATCAACTCTTACACTTAACTCTATCAATGAACGAATGCTCTGACAATACAACTTTCAAGAAAAAAGAAGATAAAATCATCGTGAAATGATTTTATCTTCTCTCTTAAACATTGATCATCCGTAGTTTGGTGATGTTTTTGTACATCGAAAGGTCTTCGATTACATCGGTGTAATTCATTCCTCGCGGCAGATCGATCGTATAGACATTCGTGTAAATCCTGTAATCATCCATGAAATCAACATCAAAATCGACATCTTCCACTTCAATTTTTTTGCTGTCAAAGTAGTTCATGATGAATTCTTTGGTTGCTTCACGATGGATATAGCGTATTTCAAGCTTTTTGATGGCATTGATTTTGATGATGCGTTTGACCACCGTCAAAGCCAAAATAATTCCAACAAAGCTGCAAATAGCGATTGTATAATATCCCATTCCAATAGCAATTCCCAGTCCGGCGCCAGCCCAGATCGAAGCAGCAGTAGTTAATCCTTTGACTGACCGATTACTGACCATAATCGTCCCTGCTCCAAGGAAACCAATTCCGCTGACAACTTGAGCGATCAATCGTGCTTCATCCGCTCGTACAACTCCTACAAACTCTGGCTTGGCCGCTGCATACCGCAGTGCCTGATCAGCAATTTCAACTTGGATCAAGGCAATGATGGTTGCTCCCATACAAACTAGGATATGGGTTCGAATTCCCGCGGGACGATTTTTATATTCACGTTCAATACCGATGGCGCCGCCCATAACCATGGCCAAAAATAAGCGCAGCATTATTTCATATACTGATAATTTCAAATCCATCTGTGCACCACCTCCTAGTTCACCTATTATAAAAATTTGGCTTCTCACCCTGTAAAATCATCGCACTTCTAGTATAGCACGCTCAGAAAAAAAGCGAGTCTCTTAACCTTTTAGCATCCGCAACTCTTCTTCGGTCAACGGCCGATAAGTCCCTTTATTCAAAGCTTTCGGCAGCGTTAAATCACCCATGCGAATTCTTTTCAGATAGGTTACTTCTTTCCCGCAAGCTTTGACCATCCGCTTCACCTGATGAAATTTTCCTTCATGTAAAATAATTCGCACCACTGACGTTTCTTCCGTTACCTCGGCGATGAACAGTTCCGCCGGCAACGTTAACTCTCCATCTAGTACGATCCCTTCTGTAAACTGCTTCTGATCGTCATCAGTCATTACTCCGCTAACTTCAGCGAGATATTCCTTTTCGACATGTTTCTTTGGGGACAACAGTTCATGAGCCAGCTTACCATCATTAGTAATCAGCAATAACCCTTCGGTATCCTTATCTAATCGTCCAACAGGAAAAAGATCGCTGCGATAATCTTTAGCTGAAAACAAATCCATCACTGTTTGATCACGATTGTCTTCTGTCGCACTTACCACCCCAGCTGGCTTATGTAGTAAATAGTAATAGTATTCTTGATAATGCAAAACTTCCTCTTGAAATTCAATCCTATCTTTTTCCGGATTGACCTGTCGTTTGTCCGATTTCTCAATCTGCTGATTCACAGTGATTTGGCCCTTTTTAATAAGTTGTTTGACTTCTTTACGACTGCCCAAACCGACCTCAGCTAAAAACTTATCTAAACGCATCGCGCACATTTTCCCTTCGCTTACTTTTCTAGCTTTCACTATAGCCAAAGGAAACAAAAGAAGCAAGCCGCAAAAAAAACTCAGCCGTAACGACTGAGTTCGAGTTCATTCACGTAGTAACGGGTCTACGTCTCCATTTTTTAAGTGCGGAATCGCATGACGAATTTTTTCGTATGACCAATCCCACCACTTGAGCTGCTGCAGCTTCTGAATCGTTTCCGGATCAAAACGTTTTTTGATTTCTCTTGCCGGAATACCCCCTACAATACTATACGCCGGAACATCCTTAGTCACGACCGCTTTGGCCCCGATGATCGCACCGTCACCGATATGAACACCCGACAAAATAGTCGCCTCATACCCGATCCATACATCGTCTCCAATCACGATATCACCTTTATTGTCCCAAGCCGAAGCTACTTGCTCCTTATCCAATTGCCACTCCTCAAAAAATAATGGAAAAGTGTACGTAGAAAGCGCCGACTGACGATGATTCGCACTATTAAAAATGAAAGTCGCGCCACAGGCAATCGAACAAAATTTACCGATGACCAGCCGATCATGATTGATCGGGTACTGATACAGTACATTGTTCTGCTCAAAATCACACGGACTTCGTCTAAAATCATTATAAATCGTATACTCGCCGACCGAGATATTTGGCCGCTTGATGACATTCTGCAAATAGATCGTCTCATGATCATTACTTCTGGGATAAAGCTTTTTTTCTGGAATAGCTCATCACTCCTTTAATTGAATCTGAGTTAACCATTCCAGACTAAACAATGCACCTCTTCATACGATCACACTCCTATAACCAAGTATACCATCAACTTTTAAATTAAAAAAAGTGCCAAGGAAAATATCCCTGACACTAAAAAATTTAAGCTGTTTATTATAGTTTGCTTGCTGCGTCTTCGTCGATGATAACTGTTACGTCAGCATGGTTTTGTAGAACACTTGCTGGTACGTCAGTAGTTACTGAACCTTCGATCATGTCTTTGATTGCATCAGCTTTGTCTGTACCGAAAGCCATCAACAAGATTTTTTTGCTCTTCATGATTGAACCAATTCCCATTGACAATGCATGTGTTGGAACGTCTTCAACTTTATCAAAGTTACGTTTGTTCGCTTCGATTGTTGATTCTGTTAATTCAACTACGTGAGTTGTTACGTCAAATGAAGTTCCTGGTTCATTGAAACCGATATGTGCGTTGCGGCCGATACCTAATACTTGCAAGTCAATCGGATGATCAGCGATCACGCCGTCGTAACGTTTGCATTCAGCATCTAAATCTTCTGCTTTACCATTTGGTACAAACGTTTCTTTAAATGGTTTTTTGTTGAATAATTGATCATTCATGAAGTAGCGATAGCTTTGAACATCCTCGCCAGCTAATCCTACATATTCATCTAAGTTTACAGAAGTCATATCTGAAAAGTCTAAATCACTAGAAGTCATTTCTTGATATAAAGTTTCAGGTGTACTACCAGTTGCCAGCCCTAATACTTTTACGCCGTTTTCCATTCCATCTTTGATGATTTCAAATGCTTTTTTTCCGCCTTCGTTGGCATCTTTCACACGAATTACTTTCATGGGTAAACGCTCCTTTATCAATTTGGTATACACCAATTTTAACACCCTTCAACAAATATTACAACAAAAAAGTCTAGACCAAAACATTAATTTTTTATCAAATAGCTGAAGCAATTATTTTCCAGTTAAAATCAAGCCGATTTGAGCAATGACAGCACTCCCCAGATACGTGCCGATAAAAACAAATATCGCAACGATCGCTACCTTCCAAGAGGTCTTGCGCAAATCCATCAAGCTATCTGCCACTGAAAGTCCCGCAAAAGCTAAGATCGGCGTAGTGATCGATAAAAAATCGACGCCAGCAATCGCTTGAACAAAGAAATCGGAAAGCAGGCAGAAAAATAATGACGTTAAGGATACCCAGCCTAGGATTGGGAAATCAGCTAAAATTTTGATATTGGTTTTCTTTACCATCACAGAGATAAAAACGCCGATCATGGAAAAAGCCCACAAGACGATCAAGCCCTGAATCGTATTAAAGGTAATCGGAGTCGATTCAGGATTTTTGAGTAATTTGATCCCCTGCGTAAACAAGATCAAGCAGATACTCAGTAACAAAACCAGAGAAATTTTGATATATTCATTAGACTGTTTCTTTTCCACGACGTGACCCTCCTGCTAATAATTTGTACATAAAACGCTGCAACGGCACTGCAATGAAAACCATCGTATACGTTCCTAAAAAACTGGTCAGTAATTGACTTGCCGCGGCGTATGCAGCAATTGTCGTTTCATGTTCAGGCATCAAAGCGATCAAAGAAGACGAAGCGGCTGTCATCATACTTGCAGAGCCTACACCTGAACTCATCGCCAATGCCCGATAATCAAAGCCAAAACCCGCCATTATCGGCGCAAAAATACTGAAAAAGATCGAACCGAATAACGTACCGATCAAGTAGAGCGACAACACGCCGCGACCTTCTGGTGAATCCAACGTGTATTTTTCAGAAATATACGCCAATTCACCCTCACGCCCTAAGCCTAACGTTGCCCCGATTGCTTCACGACGCAAACCTAGCATAAAGGCTACCGGCAACCCAATCAAAACCGTACCAACATTGCCTAATTCTTGGAATAAAAACACCCAACCGACTGACAGAATTTCTCTTAATCTCGGTGCCACATCTGCCCCATAACGAGCCATCAACGGCAACATGATATATAATAAGTATTTCGCCGAAAATTGAATGTTGCCCTGCGAATAGATCTTCGCGATAAGCCCTTTGCGAACCATTGGCAAGCCGAACAACATAGCCAGCAAGACAGAGAACACCAAAGGTAAAACCGTGATTGTAGTATTTCCTATCGAAATGAACTGCATCCCGATCAACTCTGCAATTGTTACAACCACCACAACAAAACCAATCACCCATACTAACTGCTTTTTCATACATTCCCTCCAATTGAATCAATCAATTCTTTGTATTCCTTAAATGAACGACGATAGAATTTTTCCTCGTCTAAGTTGCCAGACATTTCCTTGAGAACCTCCACTAAAAATTCAGGAAATGTTTCTAACACAAATTCTGGATCAATCATCTTAAAGTCATCCCCATGAATCGTGCCCTCAAATCCGCCATAACTGATTTGGATACACGGGAACATAAAGGCCAAATCACCAATATCCCCCGCAGCCGCAATTCCTCCACGATCGTCGATGATGTCTGGAATCTTGTCAAATCTTGCGAATGTTCGCTCCACAAAGCTGTTCAAATAACGATCCTGAACAAATGGCAAATAGCCCATCTCCGTTTCGATCGTTACCTCACCTTCTAAAGCAAAAGCACTGCCTTGAGCCGCGTGATCAAGTTTGCGTGCGACTTCCGGTAAGTAATCTAATGTTTTGCAGCGCAAATCCGTTCCCACAGTGATATGGTTGGGAATCACGTTTGTCGACATGTCACTATCCATTACAATTGGATTGACACGAATGGATTCCGTATCTCTAAACTGTTGGCGGCTCAGACCGATCGCTGTATTAAATAGTGTCGATATGCTATAGGCGTTGATACCGGAAAATGGATCGAACCCTGCATGAGTGGCTTTTCCTGAAAAATGATAACGTTTATATAAAAATCCAGCCAGATCACAGTTAACTTCAATCGTTGGTCGTTCAAAAACTTCACCAATGGCATGGACGCATACACCAAAATCCACATCATCAAAAATTCCTAAAGACATCGCCTCTGGCTTCCCACCCAAGAATTGAATCTTTCCAGTTGATCGAAGCTTCTTGCGAAAATCTAAATCCAAATATTCTTCCGCAGGCACGAAAATAAAACACAAATTAAAATCCAAATCCTCGTATTCCTGTGTTCTTACAAAGTGATCATATAAAGACAGCGCAATCGCCACTTGAGTGAAGTGACCACAATTATGAGCGGCTCCTGTTTCAGCATCCGCTTGAAAATGCGTCGGTGCATAAACAGCGTCTAATTCCGCGATGAACGCCAGCGTTTTTTTCTTATCCGATGATAAAAAAGTTTTGATCCCAGTTTCTGAAAATTTAGAAAATTCAATCCGTGGATTGATGCGTCGCAATTCGGTAATGACTTTTTCAGAAGTGCGATACTCCTTATATCCTAGTTCAGGATGTAAAAATAAATCTTCAGTAAATCCCCTCAATTGATCATAATACTCAGCAAACGTTGTCATTTGACTCCCCCTTATTATTAAGCAAAAAAAATGAATGAGCAGGTATCCTTTAAAGAAAAAAATCAAGATAAACCCATTCTTCACCTTTCCCAACACCTTCACTTACTTATCGGAAAACTAGCTTGGGATGTTATTCTCGAAAAAAACTGATCGCGTCCAATAATCATACGCGAGCGTGCTTTTTTTGTGCAACACGTGAAATGAAATTTCTCGACTTTGTTTATAATATCGTTTTAAAACGAAAGAATCAAGTGGATTTTCGATTAAACACGAACTATTTTGTCAAGTTACTAACTTAATGTTTCTAAAACGGATTTTTCCCTTTTGAAGAAAATACCGTCAGTTAAATAACGACCTTCATGCTATTCATCTGAAAAATCGATTTTTAGATTAAAAAAAAGATCATTTATCTTTATTAATTTTTTGAAATAAGATTTCATTCTAAAAAAAATCTCCCAACCTGAATCTGTATCCAAGTTGGGAGAAAAAATTTATTTTTGATATCTAGCTGAAATTTTAGCGATCAATTCGTCATCTTTAAGATCGGTAATTTGTTGGATCACTTCTGCAACGGATTTTTCTTTTAAGTATCCTTGCAATTCGACGCTTTGTTCATCATTTGGATCATCGTATTTCAAGACCATTGCTACGACATCCACTAAATTCGTGTAATCCAAACCGCGTTCTTTCAATTCTCTGATTGGACGAATGAAACGTTCGTCAAAACCTAATTTACGAATCGGCGTCCGAGCCACGCGACTGATACTGTCAGAAATATATTTATTTTCAAAACGACTAACGATCTTATCGATATAGGCAAAATGTTTTTCCTTGTCGAAATCCCATTTATTAATCAATAAGCTGCCCGTTTCACCAAGAACTGCACGAAGTTTCTCTAAAACACGTTCATCAGCGATTGCTTCATCAATAGTTTTATAACCTTCATAAGCACCAGTATAAGCAACTGTCGCATGCCCTGTATTAACAGAGAATAGTTTCCGTTCAATATAAGGTTCTAAATCTTCCACGTATTCTACGTCATCGAGGTGCAACTCTTTATTCTTACTTTGCGTTGCATCAATCACCCATTCACTGAAAGGTTCCACGGATACAAATAATGGATCTTCATGGTGTTGAATCGGTACAATACGATCGACTGCTGCATTGGGGAATCCGATGTATTGTTCCACATAGCTCTTGTCTTCAGCTGACAAGAAGGCTTGGACTTTTTCAAACAAGAACTGACTGCCGCCAATCATATTTTCACAGGCAATCACATCTAGTGGTGTTGTATTGCCCTCATTGCGGCGTTTTTGAATACCTTTTGCGATTAATTCTGCAATAAAAGGTAAGATATTTGGCCCAATCGCGGTCGTCACAATATCTGCTTTGCTGACTGAATCGATAACTGCATCCGGATTGGTTTGATTATTTAAACCATCCACGTTTGAGACATGAATTTCTTTTTGACTTTCATCTGCTAACTGGATCGTGTATTCGTTCCGCTCATTCAAAGCATTGATGATCGTTTCATTAATATCGACAAAATCGATTGAAAAACCATTTTTTGCTAAAATCTCTCCGATAAATCCGCGTCCAATATTTCCTGCGCCAAAGTGTGTTGCTTGCATCCTATTCTACCTCCTGAAGATAGCCAATGACTTCTTCTTTTGTTTTTGCATCTGCTAATTTTATGACATTTTCAACATCTGAACAAAAGATCGCGATCTTCTGCAAAATATCTAAATGCTCATTTTCGATTCCAGCGATACCAAACAGCACCATCGCCACATCCTCTGTATCATCTTTACCAAAGCGAACGCCCGTTGGGACTTGAATCACTGAAATACCACTTTTCTTCACATAGCGTTTTGCTTCATCGGTTCCATGAGGGATCGCGATAAAGTTTCCCATATATACGGAAACTAACTCGTTTCTTTCGATCATGGCATCGATATAGCCTTCTTCCACGCAACCCGCATCCACTAAAAGCTGTCCGCTCGCGCGAATCGCGTCTTCCTTCGTTGCATATTCCTGATCTAACAAAATCATTTCTGGCTGTAATTCCATTTTAAATCCCTCCGATATTTTTCTAAGCTATCGCTAATTTTCTCGAATCTCTTTAACAAACAAAGAACTCAATAACTGATAAATGATTTCCTTGTTGCCGAATTTGTAGATTTCAGTATTCAGATCACTTTCGATCACTGAACTGCTGATTTTTCCTAACAGACTTTGTTGGCTTTCCGGCATTGGGTCAGGCGCTAATAATAATAAGACACGCGTTAGTTCAATGCTTTTCTTATCCATACTGTAAAGGGCCACGATAAAATGTAGGAAAAGGGCCATCGAAAATGTAGGTTAGATTTAAAATCTGATATTCTTTTTCATGAAACCATTCAAGGAGAGTGACTCATGCGAAAAGATGTCTTAGAAGGAGTCTTACGACACATTATGAACGATATTCAACCTAACTATGCAGCCATGGCCAAGCAATATAATTGTGATTACCGAACAGTCAAGCGTTACTATGAAGCTGGAACTAAAGGGGAAGTAGAACAGATCAAAAAGAGACAATCTTCTGCTCCTCTTTTATTAAGCGGTTTTGAAGAAATTATTAAAGATAAAATGGAGTTAAGCTGTTCCGCTTCTTCAATTTATTATTTTATTAAGAAAAAAGGATATCAAGGTGGCTATACCACCGTCAAACGATATTGTCGGAACTATCGAGAAAAGCGTGTAAAAAAGGCAACCATTCGAATTGAAACGACGCCAGGTCTTTCTGCTCAAGTCGATTGGAAAGAAAATATTAAGATGGTGAGTAAACATGGTGAAGTCTTTTACTTCAATCTTTTTCTATATATTCTAGGCTATTCTCGCATGAAATACTTAGAGGTAACCTTTGATCGAACCCAAGCGAATGTCTTCAATTGTTTGGTCAATGCGTTTGAGTACTGCGGGAATGGTGTTCCTCAAGAAATTTGGTTTGACAATATGAAAACAGTTGTTGATAGAAGTAAAAGCCAATTTGGTCAAACCGTTTTTAACGAAAAATTTCGTCAATTTGCTAAAGATGCTGGATTCAATCCGATTGCTTGTCGCCCTTTTCGTCCACAAACCAAAGGCAAAGTTGAAGCTTTAGCTCGTACTGTTAACCGCTTAATGGTCTTTAACTACGAGTTTGAAAATGAGCAGGAGCTAAAACGAATCGTCTATGAGTTTATGAATGACTTAAATAATGAACGTTCTCAAGCAGTGAATAATCATCCCTCTAAGCTTCTTATAGATGAACAATCGGTGTTGCGTCCTTTCAATCGTTTAGAATTAGTCAGATATGTTTCTAGAACCCAACACGTAATTAGAAAAGTTTCCATTGAATCCATGGTCCAATATCAAAACTCAAAGTATTCTGTTCCCGTGAAATATATTGGTAAAGAGGTAACTTTAGATGTCCGTAAGGACAGTCTATTCATTTGGTATGGCCATCAATGTATTCGCTCGCACCCATTAAGCAAAAAAACCTTAAATTATCAACGTGATGACTCTCTTGAGATTCTTCGATCTGATGTCTTCAAATACTTAGAAGACGAAGAGTTGGAGCGCTTTGTAGAAGAAAATTTAGATGCTTACGATGAATTATAAGGAGGCTCATATGTCAAATTACCATCAGTTATTAAATCAATTATCAGATTTAAATCTTACCTGTATCAAAGAAATTTTACCTGCCCATTTAGATGAAGTAGCTAAAAATGAACAATCTCTAGTTGATTCTTTATTTGAATTAACACATCAAGAAATTAGCTATCGTAGAAAGGAGACCCAAAGAAAAATTTTAAAACGGGCAATGTTTCCCTATCATAAACGCCTTCATGATTTTAACTTTGATTTTCAACCCAAAATCAAAAAAAGTGAAATTCAAGATTTAGTGACATTACGCTTTTTAGACACGTATGACAACCTTTTATTCATTGGAAATAGCGGTGTTGGAAAAACTCATTTAGCCGTTTCAATTGGTTTAGAGTGTATTGATAGAGGGCAGAGCTGTTTATTTATCACTAGTACAGAACTGGTTAATCGACTTATCCGGGCACATAAACGTGGGACAAGTGATACCATGCTCAAAAAATATGCGAGCTATTCTGTATTAATTATTGATGAAGTCGGGTATCTCCCCTTCTCAAAAGAAGGATCTAACTTACTGTTTCAACTAATTAATATGCGATACGAAAGAAAATCAACGATTATTACAACGAATATTCCTCTGTCTCAATGGTCCGAAATTTTTGGTAATAAGAAATTGACTAATGCTTTATTGGACCGATTGGTCCATCATTCTAAAATTATTCAAATTACAGGACCTTCCTATCGAATGAAAAGTTATAGTGAAACGAAAGGAAAAGAAACGAAACGATAAAGAGAAAACTACCTACAATTTCAATGGCCCAAAACCAACATTTTATTATGGCCCTTGACATTATGGTTAGCGAACTATAAAAAAACTGTTACTGCGAGCACCTATTCTCGAACAGATATTATCTTCAATAAGCATGTGCTTCCAAAAATTGGAAATATCAAGTTGTCAAAAATCACTACCGCATATTGTCAAAAAGTTATTAATAACTGGCACGATAAAGGTAGCTCAAAGCAATATCCTCTATTCGTAAATTACATGAATAAAGTTTTTAAATACGCTATAAATATTGGGTTAACTTCAGATAATCCTGTTGCAAATGTAATTGTTCCACCGGCTAAAGAAGATAGGCAAAAAAAACTGAAGCTATATACGAAGGAGCAACTTCAGTCATTTTTAACTATCATAGACAATGAGCAAAACCCTTATTTAAAAATACGCGATTATACTTTGTTTAGGCTATTAGCCTTCAGCGGTTGCAGAATCGGCGAAGTACTAGCTTTGACATGGAAAGACATAAATTTTACAACTAATGAACTATCAATCAATAAGACAATTGCTAAGGGCGAAGGTTATTATGTCTCACAGACTCCAAAAACAAAAAGCTCTAACCGCAAGATTATTTTAGACAAAAAAACAATATCTCAGTTAAAACGATGGAAACTCGAACAAGTAAAATTCCTTTTTAAATTAGGTTATTCAAAGCCTGCCTTTATTTTTAACAACGAACAAAATAAGTTTACAATTAATCAGGCTGTGGCAGATAGGTACGCTTTATATAGAGAACGCGCCGAATTGCCCTACATTGGGCTACACGGATTTAGACACACTCACGCTTCGATGCTATACAACGCTGGCGCTGATCACAAAGAGGTTCAAGAACGATTAGGTCACGCCAACATAAAAACTACTATGGACACCTACACCCATCTAACAGATGATAAAAAGGAAGAGACAACTCAAAAGTTGGTCAAATATATAAACTTTTAGAAAGTATGGTCAAACGTATGGTCAATTTGTTTTTCAAAACAAATAAAAAAGCTCAATCCCTTGCGCCACAAAGGATTGAGCGTATAGTGGAATTTATGCTGGGTATACAGACACTTGTTTTTTGTCGCGACCTTTACGTTCGAAACGTACCACGCCGTCAACTTTAGCAAACAATGTGTCATCACCACCGATACCTACGTTTACACCAGGGAAAATTTTAGTACCACGTTGGCGATAAAGAATTGATCCACCAGTAACAGTTTGACCGTCAGCACGTTTAGCACCTAAACGTTTTGATTCTGAGTCACGTCCGTTAGAAGTTGAACCGCCACCTTTTTTATGGGCGAATAATTGTAAGTTCATATTCAATAACATGAGCTGCACCTCCTATGATTTAGATTTTGTTTGGATCTCAATGAAATCCAAATAGTCGATTTCGATTGATTGCAAACCTAATAATAAATGCTCTAGCAAAATTTGCGAGATATTCATCTGCTCTTGAGTCATCGAATCATCTAGCTTCAACGCTACATGAAGATAACCACCTTCATCATCGTTCGTCTCGATATTCGGAATGACACCTGCTAGTGCATCCAAGCTATTTACTGTGCTGATGGCTAATGCGGAAACCGCAGAACAGACGATATCGCTACCGTAAGGACCTGCTTCTGCATGACCCGTCAGTGTAAATTCACTAATTTGGCCTGCTTGATTTCGAGTGAATGTACCTTTGATCAACTTAGGCACCTTCTTTTTTATGCTTTGATTGAGTCAATGACAACTTTAGTGTAAGGTTGACGATGACCTTGTTTGCGGTGTGAATGTTTTTTAGGTTTGTATTTGAAAGTAACGACTTTCTTTTGTTTGCCGTGTTTTTCTACAGTTCCTTCAACAGTTGCACCTTCAACGATAGGAGCTCCTACTTTTGTAGATTCGCCGCCTACTAAAACAACTTGGTCGAAGACAACTTTTTCGCCAGCTTCAACGTCTAATTTTTCAATGTAGACTGCTTGACCTTCTTCAACTTTGATTTGTTTACCGCCAGTTTTGATGATTGCGTACATGCTTGTGGCACCTCCTTATATAATATACTTAGACTCGCCATCCCAAGTGACCGAAGTACTTACTAACTTGTTCTGTGCGGTTGTAGCTGTGGGTTCCACAATTACAACATTCATATTCTACTAAAAAAGAATGATCAAGTCAATGATTAATTATTGACGTGTGCCCTGCTTTTTTCTACTATGTAGAAAGATGACAAAGCGAGGTGACGCGAATGGACTATCCAGAAGAGCTAGTCAAATTAGTATCTGATCGTTCAAAAGAGTTTCAACTTGAAGGATTTATCGCAGGGCAAGGACCGCTCCAGCCAAAATTGATGTTGGTCGGTGAAGCTCCAGGCCGCAACGAAGTGGTCAATCATATTCCTTTTTCTGGCGCGGCCGGCAAAGAATTGATCCAAGCGATGGAATCAATCGGTCTCACCCGCGAGAATACTTATATCACCAGTGCCGTCAGAAGCCGCCCTTATAAGATTGTGGAACGCTTCAATAAACGGACACAAGAAGACGAAACAGTTTATCCAAATCGGACACCGAATAAAAAAGAGATTTTGGCCCATGCACCGATTCTAGATTATGAACTGGCAACAATTCAACCGAAAATCATTGCGACGTTAGGAAATATCGGTTTGCAGCGGCTACTTGGACCAAAATGGCAAATCAGCGAGCGACATGGCGAAATTTACCATGGCCCTGTCTTAGAGCTGACGAATGAGCAGGACCGTTACCAACTATCAGAAAAAGAATACACAGTCGTTCCCCTTTTTCACCCGGCGGCGATTTTTTATAATCGTTCACTAAGTGAGAAAATTGCGGAAGACTGGCTGACATTAGGAAAATTATTAGAGAAAGAGGAAAAATAATGCGTAACGAAATGATGTACCGCCCGATAATCAATGAAGATATTCTGCACTATTTGCGTACAGAACAAAAACAACTGACTGGACCTTTGGGAGAATTGGAAGAACTCGCTCATGAAAATGGGGTTCCGGTGATTCCTCATGAAACGGTTGTATTCTTACAATTTTTATTGAAGCAAAAGCGGCCTAAAAACGTCTTAGAAATTGGAACTGCAATCGGATTTTCAGCCAGTTTGATGGCGGAAAGTCTTGATAAAGAGGCGAAAATCACTACGATTGATCGCTTCCCAGTCATGATCGAAAAAGCAAAAGTCAATTTTGCTAAATTAGGCTTAGAAGATCAGGTAACTCTGTTGGAAGGCGACGCGATAGATTTACTCAGTACTTTAGACGGGCCCTATGACTTCATTTTTATGGACAGTGCAAAATCGAAATACATTACCTTTTTACCCGAGTGTTTACGTCTATTATCCGATGACGGCATTTTGATGGTAGATGATATTTTTCAAGCAGGCACAGTCTTGCAGCCGATCGATGAAATTCCGCGGAAAAATCGTGCGATCCACCGCAAGCTGAATGAATTTTTAGAAGAGATCACGAAATCACCAGAACTGTCTTCTTCCTTATTACCTTTAGGCGATGGTGTGGCCTTAATCTCAAAAAATAAATAAAATGGATGACGGAAATTTGAAATTTTTTTGAATTTCCGTCTTTTTACTTGTACCTGATGAAAATCGGCGTAAACTAAGGAACTGAAACGGAGGAGTTTCCTGTGAAGAACAAAAAAATAGGAGGCATCATATCAATCCTATTGGTGTGTATCCTCGGGATATTCATTTTCGAAACAAAGGACCATGTCCAAGCATCTAAAAATTCAAACAATCCTTTGCCGATTCCTGCGCCAGTAATCATGGTGCCCGGTACCAATGGTGACGTCGACCGTTTCGACAGTTTGGTCGATTCATTAAGACAATCAGAAAAAGGCGTTGATGAAATAAAAATCACCGTTAATATGGATGATTCCATTACTTCGTCCGGACACTTTACTAAAGATACAAAGCGGCCGATTATCGCAATTGCTTTTGAAGATGGCTCTGACCCATCCTTGCCTAAACAATCTCGCTGGTTCCAAAAGGCGTTAGAGTATGCTGAAAAGTACTATACTTTCAACACCTATGATTACTTAGGGTATTCAAACGGCGGCTTGATCATAACCGGCTACTTAGAGAATGAGCAAAAGAGCAATGATCCTTCACTTTATCATTTGATTACGTTAGGTTCACCTTACAACGATACGTCGTGGGATTATAACGACAATAGTTCGACCTTCACGAAACCTAAAGCAGAGAGCGACTTGCTAAAGTATTACTTGAAAAATAAAAAGAACATTCCTAAGAATATTACCGTTTATAACATCGCCGGCAATGTCGATAATCAAAATTCTGATAACACGGTTCCTTTGACAAGTGTGCTTGCTGGACGTTTGATTTATGGCGACAGTGAAAAATATAAGGAAATCACCGTGGAGGAACAAGCCGACCATGGTTCCTTGATCGAAAATCCGAAAACACTGCAATTGATCAAAGAATATCTTTTTGAATCAGTAAAATAACGAATTAGGATTGACAATTAAGAGTAGTTTTTCTATAATAGCAATTGTTGCAAAACTACTGTCACAGTAGCTCAGCCGGATAGAGCATCCGCCTTCTAAGCGGACGACTGTCCATGCGCCTAAACTACCATTGTTCCAGTAGCTCAGCTGGATAGAGCACTCGCCTTCTAAGCGAGCGGTCGGGGGTTCGAATCCCTCCTGGAACGTTCTAAGCGTTGATACATCAACGTTTTTACAATTTAACGAGGAGTTAGCAAGAGGAAATTTTTGCTACCACTTGTCTCAAAATGATCTGTTAGTTGACCTCGAAATCTGCTAACAGATTTTTTATTTTCTCGAAAAATCATCAAAAAACCTCGTTTCTGCTAACACTTTTGCTAACACTCTTTTTTTCAAATTCCTAAACTTTTAATCCTTCTAAATCCGTTTCACTCACTTCGCCATCCAAAGACAACAATTTTTCTTTAACATCAGCAGGCAATGATTGAATGATACTCATTATTTTAAGATTTTGATCAAGTTCATTTTTTTCAGCAAGATCACTTTCATAAAAAGATTGATTCATTTTTTCTGCATTGTGCCTGCGATCTTCATCAATGATATGAGTATAAACTTCTGTAACCATATCAGCCTTAGAATGTCCTGTATCACCTTGTACACTCTTTATATCGCCATTGGTCATTTTAAGCTTGCAATTCGTGCTTAAATGGCGCAGACTATGGAATTCAACCTTTGGCAAATCAAACTCCGTACAGAGCTTTCTAAGCTGCTTCCCAATTATTTTGTTTTCAACTGGACTACCATCTTCATGAGAAATGACTAACTTATGATTGTGATACTCTGATCCAAAAAATTTCTTCAATGACTTTTGTTTTTCTTTGTGTTGAACCAACATTTTTGCAACAGTTCTGGGTAACCAAACAGTTCTACGACTAGAATCAGTTTTAGGTGTCATTAAAACTAGGCTAGTTTTATTCTTCTTATTAGAAGGAAACACCTTGATAATATCTTTTTCACGTAATTGCTTGATTGCATTTTTAGATACTCTCGACAGTTGCTTTTCAACAGTTAGCCTAGCAGTTCCATTTTCAATTGATTGTTCATCAATAATAAGGTTACTCCAAGTTAATCCAAGAATTTCTCCAATTCTAAGAGAACAAGCAAAAGCCAAATGCATACACAATCTTAAAAGATCGTCCTCAGTCTTCTCAATAGCTAGTTTGAATGTATCAATTTCCCAAACTCTTCTTTCATATTTAGGAATCTTAGGTAATACGGCCATTTTAGCTGGATTTGTTGAAGTAGGTGGGAGGTATTCCCATGCGATAGCTTGATTAAGCGCAGAACGAATCAAATCATGAATTTTCTTGATATTTGCAGGCTGCAATGTTTTACCATTCGTAGGTCGATTACCAGTAGCTTCTTCAACATCTAAAAGCTCATGATAGAACTTAGATAATTTTCGAGTTGATAGTTCATCAAGTTTTGTATCCCCGATTAAAGGATTAATATAATTATTGATCAAAGCTTTCTTGTTTCTATACGTTGTAACTGACCAATTAGCTTGTCCATAAATATCAATATATATCCTAATAAAATCGCTTAAAGAAATTCTTTCACTTGTTTCAGTATCAGTATTCTGAGTACCTTCAGCAAATTCTTTTTCATCAGGAACTAGAACTGATCCATGCACTGATTGATAGTATTCGATGAACCTCTTACGTTTGTTCGCTTCTGATTTTGAAGAGAATGAATCCCACTTCTGTTTACGTTTCTTTTCCTCGTTGATATAACTATAAACTACAACTAACTTTTTATTTCTCGGTATGATTGATGCCATTAAAAATCTCTCCTAGATAGATAATTAAGCATCAGCAAAGTTGTTCAACCATTGATCGAAAGATTTTTTTGAAATACGTATAATTTTCCCAATCCTTACATGTCTGAAAAGATTTTCATGAACCAAAGAATATGCAGTTTTATTACTAATGTCCAGAATTTGGGCAATCTCATTAATAGAGTATGTTTCTTTTGTTGCACTATTTTGATTTTCTATTTTAATCCCTCCAATGGCAAATAATAGAATGTAGTAGCATTACCATTATATCAATATTTACAGTGTTAATCAGCAGGTAATCATATCTTTAAATCCCTTCTTAATACAATAAGCAATAAAACAAGGTGAATCATTTTTCTCAGGATATACTCGTTTGTTTCACTTACATACAATTTTTTAAACACTTTTAAACCGCTCTAGGTAAAGCGCATAGGTTTTCACCTCTCCTCAGTCTACGGGAGCCTTGCGGAAGCATCTTGGTTTCTATCATCATCGTTGCATCTTAATTACCTAAATCAAGTCTAGTGTTAGCTAGTATTCGCTCTTTAAAGTCATGGCGTAACTACACAATAGCTCAAATGATAGTTCATGTAATTTAAAAGTATAGTATTCAATTTTCAAGGAACAAGAGGCATTATTTTCGCCTTCACTAAATAAATAGACGAAAGCAAATATTTTGAAACCAAAAGTTTCTAAATATTTGCTTCAATGAATTACTTGTCTAAATATTTTTCTATTTCAAATGTCTGGACTGCAAGGATGAATTGCATTGATAGTTCTTGAAAGCAATCTTGATTCATTATTTTTAATGGATCAATCGAATTTTTTATAAGTAAAGGCTTAAACGATTCATATAGAGCTGTCATTGCATCTTCATCACCAGATTTAGCTTTTTTTATCAATGGAACTAGATTGTTTGTCATTAAATCACTCCGATCAAAGAAATACATGTAACATACTTCTTGGCGGAGACTTGTTCCGTAATTCACAAGTTAAGTGTAATAAATGCTTTTCAGTTTATTCAAAATCTTTCTCTTTTTCTTCGAAATCATTTGACTACTAACCGAAAAATTTTTCCCAATATCCATATCTGATCGTTCATTCAAAAATTTCTCGCGGATTATCTGTTTTTCAAAAAAATCAAGAGAGTTTAATCCTTCAAAAATTAATTCTTGAAATGTTATTTTTTCTTCAATATTTCCATAAAAACAACTCATTGAGTTCCAATCATTTTCAGTCTTTTCTTTCACGCTATCAATGTTCTCAATCAATTCCTGATTTTCGTGAAAAAGAATTTTATTATATTTATGATAAAATGCTTTTGCCTTTCTTTCTATTGCTATAGTAATATAACGAATGAATATATATGTTATCTCCAATTCAGTCATTGGATCCCCTCCCTTCTCGATTCGTAGGTAATTTATATTGCCAGTATCCACGATGAGCTTTTTGAATTGGTAAAGACTGTACATTTTTCATTTTAGGGAGAATGATATTAGTTAAGTTCTTTAGAGATATGGAAAGTTCATATTCACTTGTTAGTTTTTCTAATTTTTTTATATTTTCCAAGGAAATAGTGGATCGCTTAAGATTTGAAACAATATTTTTTGAAACTCTATTAAACGAGTTAAAATGTGCTGTCTTATTGTTTCTATAATAACCTGAATAATTCATAGATCTAATTTTTTTGGGAAAATAACGTTTATACATCGATTTGAGTTGAATTTTCTTTTTTCAACCGGTTTGTACTTGCGAAAACAGATTTCCTTTTGTTTTTTTAACGAAGATAGGGAATCTGGAGCTGTTTTTGGGCGCACGAATCCCTTAGTGATTCCATGTCTTTTTAAAAGCTGATTGCTATTTTACACTTGCCAACTGAGTTGCTGGATTTTGTCCAGTAACTGATAAAACAAGTCTTGATAGACATGGGAGGAGCTCATCCGTAAAAGCAATCTACGGCCACTGCGGACTAATTTACCCGCGACCTTGAACAGGCGGAGCCGCAATGTGTCGACTTGGAATGTCGCTTCCTTTTCAGGTAGACATATGGTCTTCATGAAGTTGACCAGGTTGTAAGCCAACAGGCTTACCATCATCCGTGCATGATTTTCCAAGAAGCTTGAGCTATCCGTCTTGTCGAAATAGAACCCATTTTTTGCTTCCTTGATGAAGTTCTCCATGGTGCCGCGTTTATGGTAAATCTGGAAGATGGTTTTCGCGGATAGTTCCTCGTGAAAATTAGTGACCACGTACTCGTGACTGAACACCAGCTGATTCGATTCCCGAGTCGATTTGATACAGATTCGACGTTTTTGGGACCAGCTATTGGCTTGATAGAACGCGGAATAGTAGTGGACTTCCCTTTCCTCCCAGGGATGGTCGTCCCCAACCAGGACAAAGGTTTCCGCTAGTTTTTCCACGACTTTATTTGATTTCAGGCGGATGACATAGAAACTTTCGTTGGATTCACACGTATCATAGACCTCGGGCGTCGCAAAGCCGCTGTCTCCCCGGACCAAAATATCAGTGCAGGGAAGGACTTGACGGTAATGTGTGAGCATCGGTGCCAGAAAATCTTTTACACCTTTTGACGTATACACATTTCCAGAACGAAGTTCTGCTTTCAGAAAGTCTCCCGTAAGGCCATCGAAGGCTACCAACGGATGATAGCCCTGTGTGCCGTAATGGGCATTGTGCTCAGTCTTTTCTTGATTCCCGAACGTATCCGAATGTGTGGAATCTAAATCGATGATCATTTGGGTATTGTTCCGTTCCATGCGGACCTTGTCCAGCATGGCTTGGTTCAGTTCCTGGAACTGTGCAATGTTCTCCTCGCTGATCCGGTCCCAGAAGCGGGATAGCGAGGCCTGGGAGGCGATGGCTTCCTTATCCAAAACCAACCGAAAAATGGGATCTTCCTTCAAGAGATTGGCGGATGAATCTGCGGAATATCCGGCAATCAACTGGAAGAGCAGCTGTTCGAGCAGGGAGATGTTGTCATGAGTCCAATAAATACGGTCCTCATTGAAGTGGAGGAATTGCTTCGCGAACGAATAAAATCCAAGCGAATTCATGAATTCCTTCACCAAGATGAGACCGGCATCTGACGAAAGATTACCACCGGTGTTTGACACCACCATTTTAGAGTTGAATTTTACGTGTTTTTCCTGTAATGTAGCCATTGAGAGAACCCCTTTCTTGGTTTAGTTTAGACACTTTAACCATAGCAGATTGGGGTTCTTTTTGTACACCCAAAGGGTGCGGTAAAAGAAAAGAAGAACCGTGCGTTAATAAGCTTTTAATAGAGTTTCAGAAATTCTATGAATTATTCAGGAATAATTCTGATATTGAACCTTTTCATTTTCCAATGCGCATAGCCTTACTTCTTTAATTTGAGCAAATCTATCCCCATCTTTCTCAAGTTTCTCCATTCTCATTTTTATATCAAAATATTGTTTGGATAGTTCCCACCTTTCTGATACTATTTCTTGCACTAGTTGATAAAGCACATTTTTATCTTCATAAATAAACATAAAGAATCCCTCCTACTAAATAAATAGGAGGGGCCTCACTTTTTGAAACCAATATATCCATTTTTTTGAATTTTTTTGTGAATCAAAATTGCATATTGATAATCTTTTCTTCACAGATATTCAATCAGCTTTTCCTTCGGGATTTTACTGAATATTTAATAATTCTTTTTCGATTGCTTCTATATTCTTAAAATAGTTTATTATTCCTGAATAATTCATAGAATTTCTGAAACTCTATTAAAAGCTTATTAACGCACGGTTCTTCTTTTCTTTTACCGCACCCTTTGGGTGTACAAAAAGAACCCCAATCTGCTATGGTTAAAGTGTCTAAACTAAACCAAGAAAGGGGTTCTCTCAATGGCTACATTACAGGAAAAACACGTAAAATTCAACTCTAAAATGGTGGTGTCAAACACCGGTGGTAATCTTTCGTCAGATGCCGGTCTCATCTTGGTGAAGGAATTCATGAATTCGCTTGGATTTTATTCGTTCGCGAAGCAATTCCTCCACTTCAATGAGGACCGTATTTATTGGACTCATGACAACATCTCCCTGCTCGAACAGCTGCTCTTCCAGTTGATTGCCGGATATTCCGCAGATTCATCCGCCAATCTCTTGAAGGAAGATCCCATTTTTCGGTTGGTTTTGGATAAGGAAGCCATCGCCTCCCAGGCCTCGCTATCCCGCTTCTGGGACCGGATCAGCGAGGAGAACATTGCACAGTTCCAGGAACTGAACCAAGCCATGCTGGACAAGGTCCGCATGGAACGGAACAATACCCAAATGATCATCGATTTAGATTCCACACATTCGGATACGTTCGGGAATCAAGAAAAGACTGAGCACAATGCCCATTACGGCACACAGGGCTATCATCCGTTGGTAGCCTTCGATGGCCTTACGGGAGACTTTCTGAAAGCAGAACTTCGTTCTGGAAATGTGTATACGTCAAAAGGTGTAAAAGATTTTCTGGCACCGATGCTCACACATTACCGTCAAGTCCTTCCCTGCACTGATATTTTGGTCCGGGGAGACAGCGGCTTTGCGACGCCCGAGGTCTATGATACGTGTGAATCCAACGAAAGTTTCTATGTCATCCGCCTGAAATCAAATAAAGTCGTGGAAAAACTAGCGGAAACCTTTGTCCTGGTTGGGGACGACCATCCCTGGGAGGAAAGGGAAGTCCACTACTATTCCGCGTTCTATCAAGCCAATAGCTGGTCCCAAAAACGTCGAATCTGTATCAAATCGACTCGGGAATCGAATCAGCTGGTGTTCAGTCACGAGTACGTGGTCACTAATTTTCACGAGGAACTATCCGCGAAAACCATCTTCCAGATTTACCATAAACGCGGCACCATGGAGAACTTCATCAAGGAAGCAAAAAATGGGTTCTATTTCGACAAGACGGATAGCTCAAGCTTCTTGGAAAATCATGCACGGATGATGGTAAGCCTGTTGGCTTACAACCTGGTCAACTTCATGAAGACCATATGTCTACCTGAAAAGGAAGCGACATTCCAAGTCGACACATTGCGGCTCCGCCTGTTCAAGGTCGCGGGTAAATTAGTCCGCAGTGGCCGTAGATTGCTTTTACGGATGAGCTCCTCCCATGTCTATCAAGACTTGTTTTATCAGTTACTGGACAAAATCCAGCAACTCAGTTGGCAAGTGTAAAATAGCAATCAGCTTTTAAAAAGACATGGAATCACTAAGGGATTCGTGCGCCCAAAAACAGCTCCAGATTCCCTATCTTCGTTAAAAAAACAAAAGGAAATCTGTTTTCGCAAGTACAAACCGGTTGAAAAAAGAAAATTCAACTCAAATCGATGTATAAACGTTATTTTCCCAAAAAAATTAGATCTATGAATTATTCAGGATAAACTATATTTCAAGTAGTATTTATGTCACAACTTCATTACGAAACTAGTAAGCAATTTTCACAAATACCTCTTCATTAACAGTTTCTACTGCCAAATCCCCACTAATGAATTATCGACTACTTAGAATAGCATCTATAAAAACGAAAGATGAAAAATATACCGACCACTAAAGTTAGAAGTTAGATTTTTTTCTAAGCTTTGGAGGCCGGTACAAACATCTCTTTTTTCATACTAAAAATGCAAAACTAATGTTTCATAGCCTTACAGCAAATGCTTCATATGGTCTTAAAACAATTGTTTTTACAAGAGGAATATTAATATCGTAATTAGAAATGACAACTTCTCCCCCTTCTGATGGCATATTAAATTCATTCTCATGATTACTAATGTTAGCCGCTATAAGCCATTTTTCATCACCAAGTTCTCGAATATAGGCAAAAACTTCATCAGCAGTGTTTTCTAACAATTCATAATCACCCCACACGATTATTTCATTTTGTTTGCGTAATTTAATTAATTTTTGATAGGTATAGAAAATTGAATTTGGATCTACTAATTCCGATTGGACGTTAATGTTTTTGTAATTTGGATTAACATGTAGCCATGGTTTTCCTGTTGTAAATCCCCCATTCTCTGTATCATCCCATTGCATAGGAGTACGGGCATTATCTCTGCCCTTTGCGTTAATTGAAGAAAGGATGTCTTCCTCGGAATATCCTTGTTCCATTCGTTCATGATACATATTGATGGTCTCTATATCTTCCGCTTCTGAAATATTAGAAATTGGATAATTTGTCATTCCAATTTCTTCTCCTTGATAAATATAAGGGGTCCCTTTCATCATATGCAAAAGAATAGCAAACATTTTTGCACTTTTTTCATGATACTCTTGATCACTGCCCCATCTAGAAACTATCCTCGGTAAATCATGATTATTCCAAAACAGACTGTTCCAACCTTCTGATCCCAATGAATTCTGCCATTTAGACAAAGCAATCTTTAAATCAGGGATTTCCAATGGTTTTAAATCCCATTTGTCTTTTCCTTCTTGTTGATCAAGTCCTACATGCTCAAATTGGAAAACCATCGAAAGTTCATTTCTCTCGGGATTAGAATACAATTTTGCAATCTCAGGAGTTGCCCCCCAAGTCTCACCAACTGTCATCAAATCTTTATCTCCAAAAGTTGATTCATTCATTTCTTGTAGATAGTCGTGTAGTTTAGGCCCGTTGCCAGTAATTTCCTGATCTGGTATTTTACCGATTAGATCAATTACATCCATTCGGAACCCCCCTACCCCCTTATCAATCCAGAAATTCATCATTTCATAAACTTCTTGTCGAACTTTTTCGTTTTCCCAATTCAAATCAGGCTGGCGTTTACTAAATAAGTGCAAGAAATATTGTCCTGTTGTTTCATCAAATTCCCAAGCTGTGCCACTAAATGTTGATCGCAAACCATTAGGAACACCGCCATCTACTGCATCCCGCCAAATATAGTAATCTCGATAATCATTGTCACGGCTTTTCTTTGATTCTACAAACCAAGGATGCTCATCAGATGTATGATTAACAACAAGATCCATAATCATTCTTATATTACGTTTTTTTCCTTCAGCAATTAGTTCTTCCATATCCGCCATCGAGCCAAACTCAGTCATAATATTTCTATAATCACTAATATCGTAACCATTATCATCATTCGGTGATTGATACACGGGAGAAAGCCAAATTGCATCAATTCCTAGATTCTGAAGATAATCCAAGCGAGAAATAATTCCTTTTAAATCTCCAATGCCATCCCCATCAGTATCTTGAAAGCTTCTAGGATATATTTGATATACTACTGAATTTTGCCACCATTTTTTCTTCATTTTATTTCCTCCTATAGCCAAATAAGTTCTACCTCAATTGGCAATTTTTGGCTAACTGATACTTTTCGATTATTTGCATCTGCATCAATCGTTATTAAATTCCCTAAATGGTCTTCTATTGTCTCACTAAAGCTATCTTTTGCAACCACTACTAGCTTTGCATTTGTATATTTTGTCAAATCATTTCCAATAGATTCTCCAATCGTCTTAGATTCACCTAGATTCAATAATATAGCAGAATTTTCCTTGATAAACACCGGAATTTGATCGAATTCTGCATTAACATGAATTGTTTTCCCTCCCTGAACAACACTATGATTCCAAAAATCAACCCATGTTCCTTCAGGTAGTTTTACCTTCCGAGATATCATCCCCTCATGGATTACTGGTGCGACAAGTAAGGATTTACCAAACATAAATTCATCATAACAATTTTTAAAATCTTCATTTGGAAACTCAATCTGCATCGCCCGCATAAGGGGAGTTTTTTCGTTCACTGATTTAAGTGATTGATTATAAATATAAGGCATTAAATTCATCCGAGTATTTGCAAAAAATCGATAAACATCTATTACTTCTGGGGTTTGAGTTCGTTCTGCAATATTCCAAGGGGTCCGATCTTGATTAAATTCTCCTTTACTTTCTGCATGGTATTGCATAATAGGACAAAAAGCTGCCATGGAAGATGAGCGCATAAACAATTCTGCCGTCGGAATATCCCCATTAAATCCAGCAAGATCCCAGCCCCAAAAAATCACACCAGACATTCCTGAATTAATTCCTGCAATTAATTGACGATTAAATGCATCAAAAGTGGAACGCTCATCCCCAGCCCAATGTGCAGGATAACCTTGCGCACCCGTATATCCAGAACGACTAAAGGTAATTCCTTGATTTTGTTGTGCAAATTCATAATATGCTTTTATATATTCTTTTGGGTAGCGATTACGCATTTCACGACCATTACTCCCATCAGAAAACATCACGTCTGCACCATAAACCATTTCTCCACCATCTGTTTTGAAGCCGTCGACACCAATATCAAGCAAATACTGACGCTTTTTAAACCACCATTCTTTCGCTTCTTCATTCGTAAAATCCATTAAAAGACTATCTGTAAACCAATTTTCCGGAATACGATATGGTGAACCGTCAATATTTTTAACAACAAATCCTTTTTCAATCATGTAAGCTTCATCTTGATCTTTCAAAGGATGATTTTGCTGATTCAAATACTTTTCAATCGGAATTTGCCACAAAATGAATTTCAAACCATTCTCATGGCAATGATTTACCAGTGCCTTTGGATCCGGCCACCTTCCCCATTCTGGAAAATTCATCTGATCATACGTGTGTACTTCTCCTGGCATTAGCATCGGATATTGAGCATCATTAAACATGTAATAAGTCGTTTCATCACTCCATTGTTCTAAAACGATAACTGTCGCCGGTATATCATATTTATTCGTTAACTCAATTTGCTCACGGACCACACTATCACGATCCCAGTTATTACTAGACATCCACGGTCCCAAAGTCCAACTAGGAACCATTAATGGTTCCCCGGTGCAACCAATATACTGAGAGATCATTTCTTTCATATCGCCATGCAATAAATCAATTTCAGCTAAAACATTGTTTTCACCGGTTTCGATATAGATATCTACTTCAAATTTATTGCTATCTTGTAAATCAAATCTAGTATAGTAATTTGAATTGATAAATAAACCATAATTACAATCGGTAAAGTAATAAGGCATAGGCATGTATGTGCGTGTTCCTTGATCTCGATACTGATTATAAACAAAGCAATCAATTGTATTGCCAAGTTGGTTTACTGAATTGTACCTTTCGCCAAATCCATAATATATTTGTGCCTTATCTTTTATACGCAAGGTCGTTCCAATAATTCCTTTTCCAACCAACTCGTGAATTTCCACAAAGTCTTCACTAAGACTGAAAGCTAAAGTTTCATTTGAGACAAAGAGATGATTTTGACTATCTATTCTAGCCATTTTTTTATTAACTTCAATTGAATCCAATTCAGGTTTTTCTTGACTTAGCAAAAGCTTAGTTTCTTGAAAAAGCAGATAAATTGATTCTTCTTCATTTTTAATACTGTAGATATTTTCTTTTTCATTTGATCCAATAAACTCAATTCTATTGAGCGCAGAATTTTTCTGAATAGCTAATTCGTAGACTTCAGATTTTTCATTTTTTTCACTTATCAACGTAAAGAAGTAATTACCACCTTGATAATTAGCAGTGATCTCTACTACTGCTTGATAAATGCGTAAAGTCTCATCAACTAAACGACATGGGAACTTTTCAGCGATTCCCTCTAAATGCATAAATACTTCTTGAATATCGGAAGCGTTCACTTGGACATTGAATACACACTTCTCTTTTACGGTTGGGTAATGAGGTGCTCTCTCGTATGGTAATTGGTTGTATACATTGCTATTTCCCAAAGGTTTATGAATAAATACACTGGTCGAGATATTTTCCTTTTTTTGCTGTAAGTAAGTTTCAAGGATTTTTATAAGTACTGTGTCTTCACTCGAATGATTTTCTGCTTGATTTAGATAGCTATCTGCCCTTACAAAATCATATTTTTCAGTGAAATAGATACCTAATAATGCCGCTGTATTTGGATCAATACTTTTATTGTAAGAAAGTAGTTTGTTCATACCTGAGACCATAATCAAATCTTCTGGGGCAAACAGCCCAAATGGTAATACACTAAGCACTAGATCATAATCCGGATTATTTTTTTTCAATGAAGAAATTAATGATCCTTCACGAATCATATGGTTGAATACATAATCTCGTATATCGGTTAGTGATTTTTGTAAATCATATAATTGATATGCATTCTTTACTTCAGATAGAGTTATATAAAATATTGCTAAATTAGACGTATAAATATCCTCATCTTCTTCAAAAACATTAGAATATTCCATAGACCATTTAGACTGAATTGCATTAATAACAACGTAATCATCTTCGCCCAGTTCTATGTTAGATTTTACTTTTAGCCATACAATAGCTGCTGCAACAGGCAAGTTATCCAATTCAGTATTAAGATTGTAGATGGCATTTGTATTTACTGAGCTATTTAGTAGATCGTTATATTGCTCTAAAACCTCAGAAAAAGTCTGTTCTAATTTCATAAGTAATCCCTTTCCTAAATATAGGTCTGGAACAAATTAAGTAAGCTATCCTTGTCCCAGACCTGTTCGTTATTATTATTCACCAAACTCAGATTGAAGATTATCTAAAGCATCTTTAGCTGATTCATCACCTAGTAAAACTTTCTGGAATTCTTTATCTGAACTATCACTGACCTTACTCCACTCAGCATCAACTGGAGGTAAAATCAAGTAATCAAGTGAATCAAAGACCGCTTTACGATTTTCCGGAGGGGTTTGTTCCAAATATGGAGCCAATACTTCATCATCAGTAACTGCTGGAAGCTCCCAACCACTATCTACTCGAATTTCTGCAACATCTTTGCTAGCACTCATAAAACGAGTAAATTTGTATGCAGCTTCAGCATGTTTTGTTTCTTTGGAGACTGCCAAACCATTTGCAAAGAAGTGGGTCGCCTTTTGAGTATTTCCTGCTTCAACTTGAATGTCCCAATCAAAATCAGCATCTTTAAATTGACCGAACATCCAAATTCCGGTGTGTACCATAGCAAGTTGACCATTTAAGAACAGATCTTCTGAATTTTGTCCTGACATTTCTTCTGGGGAAGGCGAAACTTTATCTTTAGTTACATTATTTACCATGTATTCTAATGCTTCAACATTCTTTGGATCATTGATTGTCCAATTCCCGCTGTCATCTTTTAGTTTTCCACCATTTTGAGCCGCAACTTTATAAAACTCATTCATCGTAACAGGTGAATAAGTACCATAGATATTATTGTCTGCATCAGTTAATTTTTTAGCAGCATCAACCTCATCAGACCAACTCCAGTCTTTTGTTGGATAATCAATCCCCGCTTCATCAAATAAATCCTTATTATAGAAAGTTACAACATTTGAGAAACTTTCAACCATACCATATTGTTTTCCATCATATTGATAAGCTTCAAACGCTTCTTTATTTAATTGTGAAGAATCAAAGTCTTTGTCCTCATCGATGTATTTACCAAGCTCTAACAATGCACCTTTTTCAGCATATGAAACAAAATTTTCATAATTTAACTCAAAGACATCTGGAGCTTGATCTCCAGCCATTAAGGTTTGTAGCTTTGTAAAATAATCATTAAACGGAACAAGCTCCACATCAACTTTGATATCTTCATTTTCTTGTTCGAAACTCTCAACCATTTCGTTCAGTTGATCTTCATAATCCGGAGTAGCAGAAAAACTGTAATACTTAATTGTTGTTTGATCTTCATTGGTTGAAGAACTACCTCCTCCTCCACACGCCCCCAAAAGTAACATTGCCGTTGCTGCTACACCTGTTAATAAAACTTTTTTCATCATTTTTCTTTCCCCCATTTTTATTATTCTTTCATTCCACTCATGGTCATGCCTTGAATGAAATATTTCTGAGCAAACAAGTAAACTGCTAAAATCGGTATAACACTAATAACGACACCAGCCATTACTAAGTTCCAGTTAGTACTCCATCGACCTTGCAATAAAGACAGACCTAATGGCAAAGTGGCCATTTCACGGCTACTCGTCACAATGAGTGGCCATAAATAATTGTTCCATGATTGCATAAAAGTAAAAATAAACAACGTTGCAATCGTAGGCTTCACTAGAGGTAAATCAACTTTAGTAAAGACTGTCCAATGATTGGCCCCATCCATATAGGCAGCTTCTTCCAATTCAGTAGGAATTGTCAAAAAGGATTGCCTCATTAAGAAAACGCCAAAAACTCCAAATATATTCGGCAAAATTAGTCCTTGAAAGCTATCTATCCAACCTAAATTTTTCAATAAGATAAATTGTGGAATCATTATTACCTGAGATGGGATCATCATAGTACTTAAATATATTAGAAATAATGCATTACGGCCTTTAAAACGCATACGTGCAAAGGCATAAGCTGCCATGGATGAAACTACAATTGTTCCAACAGTAGTTAACAGAGAAACAATAATCGAATTTTTCATAAATGTCATCATTGGAAAACGCTCAATGACTTGCTGATAATTATCAATTTTAGGATTTTTTGGTAAAAACTCTGGTGGGAAAACCATTGTCGCGCCACGCTCTTTAAGCGAGGTAGAAACCATCCACAAGAAGGGCATTACCATGATCACACAACCTAAAAGAATGACAAGGTATTTTAAAACTGTAATTAAATTAATTTTTTTCATTTTGTCATCTTCCTTTCGCCCCACATTTGCACAAGAGAAACAACTAAAATTATTGCAAATAATACCCAAGACATTGCTGCAGCATATCCCATTTCGGAATATTTGAATGCTGAATTATAAATATTTTGAACCAATACTGTAGTTGAGTCTCCAGGTCCACCTTCTGTCATGATATTCACCTGATCAAACACTTGGAAAGAATTAATCAAGGAAATCATTGAAACAAAGAAAGTAGTTGGTTTTAACATTGGAAGTGTAATCTTCCAAAACTGATGCCAATTATCTGCACCGTCTATACTCGCGGCTTCATATAAAGATGGTGAAATATTCTGTAAACCACCTAGATAAAGTACCATGATAAAACCAATATCTTTCCAGACACTTGTAATGATGATGGCTAACATGGCTGTCTTGGGATCATTTAACCAGTTAGGACCATGAACACTGATAAGTGACAGGAAATAATTGATTAGACCAAACTTTGGATTAAATAACCATTTCCAAACCAGTGAAACTGCCACCCAAGAAGTGACCACAGGGAGAAAATAGATTCCCCTGAATACTGGCTTCAAGCGAATTTTACTATTAAGAAGCAGCGCCACTAGTAAACCAATTATCATCACCGATGGTAAATATCCGATAATAAATATAAATGTGTTTTTTAAAGAGTTCCAAAAATTTGCATCTTTTAACAACGATTGATAATTTTTTAATCCGATAAATTTTATCGGATTAATTAAATCCCACTCCGTAAAACTTACACCCAATGAGTAGAAAACTGGGTAAATAATAAAGGTCAAAAAACCTATCAAACTGGGTAATAAGAATAAGCAAATCCACAAAGCATTGTTTTTCTTAGAGCCAATCATTTGTACTCCTCCTCAACTTTCTTCAATATAAAAAACTTCGAATAACATGTCAGTAAGCATACTATCCTTGAATTTCTTTACTGAATTAATTTTCTTCGCAAATATTGACTCCCGATTCAGACTTTCCCAAAGCTGATTTTTTACATCATAAGAAATATCTGGTAAATCAATCCGTTCAAAAATCATTTCGTCCATTGACTGTTTATCAACTTCATTGACTGGTAAGTGAACCTGATCACTGATTTCAACACAAAACATATCATTTGCCAATTTTGATCCATCTTGATTTTCTACACAGTACAATGTAATTTTATGTTGACGGTTTGCTGGTAAAATCTCTTTTTCTCCACTGCTTTCAATCAAAATCTTTCTATTATTCCAATCAAGAATTAGCTTTGTTATACATCTCCTTCCTTTTACTTCTTCAACCATTTCAAAAGTATTATTTGCACCAGGAAATACTTTCCAATTAAGTACCTCAGGGAGACCATCAGGATTTGTTTCCATAATTTTTAAATCAGTAGGAATGATAGCACCTGATTTTGCAAAAACTGCAGTTTCATTAATTTTGCGGAAAATACTTAATTCCGTATTCCCTTCATATCGTCGGCCAGTATGATAGTCATACCAGTTTCCTTCTGGCAACCAAATATCTTCTTTGGCAAATTTATATGTTTTACTCGTTTCGTGAACAATTGGAACCACTAATAATTGACTACCAAAAAAGTATTGATTTTGATATTCATAGGCTTGGGTTTCTTCAGGATATTCGTAATAAAGCGGCCTAATTAGAGCATCACCATTTTCATGAGTTTCAATATTCGCAGTATACAAATATGGCAACAAACGATGCCGTTCTCTAAGAGCTTCTTTCATTGAGAGAAAAATTTCGCCAGAAAAGTTCCAAGGCTCTTTACTATTAAAAGGACTAGAAGAACTGTGTAATCGATTAATGGGACTGAATGTTCCAAATTGCATCCATCGCAGAGTTAATTCATCATTACGTATACCCTTCATATGTCCACCAATATCATGACTCCACCACGTGTACCCAATATTCGAAGCTGTAGAGGTAAAATAGGGCTGAAACTGTAGTGACTCCCAACTAATAATCGTATCCCCAGAAAAACCAATAGGATATCGATGACTTCCCGGTCCTGCATATCTTGAAAGAATCAAACCATCTTTACGCTCAGCAATATCCTCAAAATGATATTGATTCAAGAGCCACAATGGGTCTAATCCATTTTCCTTGCTTTGATTTCCTTGTTGCCAATCAATCCACCAAAAATCTACTCCTTGATCCTCTAGAGGGTGATGCACATCGACAAAGTAACTTTCTACAAACGAATCGTCAGTCATATCAAATTCCGCTGGTTCTTCAAGTAAAACGTTTAACTTTAAACGTTTAGAAACAGCTGGATAACAGTCCTCAAATGCACGAATACCATCTGCTGGATGGACATTTAAGGTAATTTTCAATCCTCTATTATGAAGCTGTTCTAAAAACTTTTCTGGTTCTGGAAAAAGGTTTTTATTCCAGGAGTAGCCCGTCCACTCGCTGCCAAATCGCTCCGGTACATCTCGAATATGCCAATCCATATCCAGCACACTAACTGCAAGAGGGATTTCCTCACTTTTAAATCTGTCCATTAAAGCCAAGTAGGATTCATCCGTATATGCCCAAAAACGGCTCCACCAATTTCCTAGAGCATATCTTGGTATTACAGGAGTTGGTCCTGTTAGTTTATAAAAGTCATGTAAGGCATTTTTGTACTGATGCTGATACCCAAAAAAATAAATGTCAACATCGTTATCCGTCCTCGGAATAGCTTTCCCATCTTCCGCTACAATGAACGAATTGGAATCGTCGAGAACTGCATATCCTTGCTCAGAAATTATTCCTTCATCTAAGTCAGTACTTCCATTAATATTATCAAGTGTGCGAGTTGTACCTTTTAGCGTATCAACTACTTCACCATAAAACCATTTATTATTATAATCAGTGAAATTTGATTTCATATCTATGGTCAGCCCTTGACTTGTAAACTCTTGCTTATCATAACTTAGATGAAAATAGTCTGTATAGATTTCAAGGGAATTTTCCGATTCGACAAAATCAAATTCGAATTCAGGAAAATTTCTGTCCAGCACTACTTGTGTTTTTTGATTTATAAAACATCCTGATTTTGAGTATTCCATTCGTATTAAACACGGGGTTAATAATGTGAAACGATAATTATCCCCCATGATTTTGTTTTTGCTTGATGCCTTTACCATTCTCTATTCTGTCCTTTCTAAAACCGACTTACGTTTGATTAATTCCCCTTCAACTAGGAAATGACTGTCTACCGTTTGATCCGGATTTCGCAACATTGTATTTATTTTACTAACAGAAATCTTACCTTTTTCTTTCTGTCTAAGATCAACTGTAGACAAGGAAGGATCTAATAATTTAGCAAATATATTATTGTCAAAACTTACCAAAGATTTAAATTTCAATTTACAATCACGCAACCTATGAATATATTGTGCTGCCAGATAATCTGAGTTAATTACTGAGGCGGTATAACTTTGTTTTTCTGAAACAAAGTTCTCTAACTTATCCTCGGAAAACAAGAGCTTTTCATCTAGTTTTAAACCGTATTCTACAAGTGCATCAACATATCCAAGATACCTCTGAGGCACAACCCCGTCATCATTCAATGAAAACTTCGGACTAAAAAAAGCAATTTGACGATGACCATGTTCTAATAGTAATTTAGTTGCAGTGTAACTAAGCTCCCTATCATCATTATTTACAAAAACAATATTTGATCTTGTGATAGGAATATTATAATAACTATCAATAAAAATAATTGGTTTACTAATTTTATCGATCAGCTCAGTAATGATATGTTCAAATGCCCCTACAACAATAAAGCCATCAAAATTCCAATTTCGTTGTAATACATCTATATCCTTCAATTCATTAAATCCATGGAACATAATAAACATACCAAGTTTCTTTGCTTCGAATTCAAGTCCAGTCATCAAATCCGAAATAAAGGGATCGCCAAAATCAATTTCATCTTTTGTAGAGTAATATAAGATACCAATCATTTTTGATTCTTGGGCAACTAAAGAGCGAGCATTTAAATTAGGAGCATAATTATATTTATCCATTACTTTACGAATTTCTCTTTTTTTCTTTTCCGAAACTCGATTTGGTTTGTTGTTCATAACATTTGAAACAGTTGCTATGCTCACACCTGCTTCTCTTGCAATATCTTTGATAGTTATTTTTTTCATTCTTTTCTCCCCAGAAATACGTTAAACGTTTTACTTAACTCAACAAATGAATAATACCACCACGCAAAAAATATGTCAACGTTTTCAATAATTATTTTAAAAAAATTGGAATACTTATACTAAAAACCTTTCATATAGGGACTCAAATAAAGTTAAACGTTTAATCACATTTGCTTATAGTTATCTATAAACCTGAATAATTCATAGAATTTCTGAAACTCTATTAAAAGCTTATTAACGCACGGTTCTTCTTTTCTTTTACCGCACCCTTTGGGTGTACAAAAAGAACCCCAATCTGCTATGGTTAAAGTGTCTAAACTAAACCAAGAAAGGGGTTCTCTCAATGGCTACATTACAGGAAAAACACGTAAAATTCAACTCTAAAATGGTGGTGTCAAACACCGGTGGTAATCTTTCGTCAGATGCCGGTCTCATCTTGGTGAAGGAATTCATGAATTCGCTTGGATTTTATTCGTTCGCGAAGCAATTCCTCCACTTCAATGAGGACCGTATTTATTGGACTCATGACAACATCTCCCTGCTCGAACAGCTGCTCTTCCAGTTGATTGCCGGATATTCCGCAGATTCATCCGCCAATCTCTTGAAGGAAGATCCCATTTTTCGGTTGGTTTTGGATAAGGAAGCCATCGCCTCCCAGGCCTCGCTATCCCGCTTCTGGGACCGGATCAGCGAGGAGAACATTGCACAGTTCCAGGAACTGAACCAAGCCATGCTGGACAAGGTCCGCATGGAACGGAACAATACCCAAATGATCATCGATTTAGATTCCACACATTCGGATACGTTCGGGAATCAAGAAAAGACTGAGCACAATGCCCATTACGGCACACAGGGCTATCATCCGTTGGTAGCCTTCGATGGCCTTACGGGAGACTTTCTGAAAGCAGAACTTCGTTCTGGAAATGTGTATACGTCAAAAGGTGTAAAAGATTTTCTGGCACCGATGCTCACACATTACCGTCAAGTCCTTCCCTGCACTGATATTTTGGTCCGGGGAGACAGCGGCTTTGCGACGCCCGAGGTCTATGATACGTGTGAATCCAACGAAAGTTTCTATGTCATCCGCCTGAAATCAAATAAAGTCGTGGAAAAACTAGCGGAAACCTTTGTCCTGGTTGGGGACGACCATCCCTGGGAGGAAAGGGAAGTCCACTACTATTCCGCGTTCTATCAAGCCAATAGCTGGTCCCAAAGACGTCGAATCTGTATCAAATCGACTCGGGAATCGAATCAGCTGGTGTTCAGTCACGAGTACGTGGTCACTAATTTTCACGAGGAACTATCCGCGAAAACCATCTTCCAGATTTACCATAAACGCGGCACCATGGAGAACTTCATCAAGGAAGCAAAAAATGGGTTCTATTTCGACAAGACGGATAGCTCAAGCTTCTTGGAAAATCATGCACGGATGATGGTAAGCCTGTTGGCTTACAACCTGGTCAACTTCATGAAGACCATATGTCTACCTGAAAAGGAAGCGACATTCCAAGTCGACACATTGCGGCTCCGCCTGTTCAAGGTCGCGGGTAAATTAGTCCGCAGTGGCCGTAGATTGCTTTTACGGATGAGCTCCTCCCATGTCTATCAAGACTTGTTTTATCAGTTACTGGACAAAATCCAGCAACTCAGTTGGCAAGTGTAAAATAGCAATCAGCTTTTAAAAAGACATGGAATCACTAAGGGATTCGTGCGCCCAAAAACAGCTCCAGATTCCCTATCTTCGTTAAAAAAACAAAAGGAAATCTGTTTTCGCAAGTACAAACCGGTTGAAAAAAGAAAATTCAACTCAAATCGATGTATAAACGTTATTTTCCCAAAAAAATTAGATCTATGAATTATTCAGGTTATTCTTTCATTTTTAGAGATTCTTTCAAATATCGAAACGGACTTTCTGATCACTCTTACTCCTCATTTCCAATAAAGGAACTACATTTATATATATGATCAAGGATCGCACAACAACGTTGAGGCACAATTATTAATAAGCTAATTCATTATTTTAGATTTCTTTCTTTGCTAATGCTAGACAGCCAATGACTCCTGCATTGTTTTTCAGAGAAGGGGTTACAATATAATTTTTCATTTCTGGAGTTCTTACATAGTTCTTCATTAAAGAATGAAAGGCTGCACGAACTCGTTCTACCATGTGAGATTGCTGCATCACACCACCACCTAATATGATTACATCAGGAGAGAGTATCAGTGTAGTATTGTAGACGCATTGGGCAATGTAAAAAGCCTCGCTTTCCCAAACAGTATCAGTCTCAGAAATATCCTGCCCTTTTCGACCTGTTCTTGCTTCAATTGCTGGACCAGCCGCCATTCCTTCTAAACAATTTTTGTGAAATGGACAATTTCCTTGGAAAGAATCCCTTTCGTGTGGAACTACAAGCATATGGCCCATTTCAGGGTGACTAAACCCCTCGATGAATTCTCCTTTTTGAATTGCTCCTCCACCAATACCAGTTCCAATAGTGTAATACACAACACTATTTTTCCCTCGCCCCTCTCCGCAAACATATTCCCCATATGCTGCAGCATTTACATCTGTAGTCCAAGCAACGGGAACATCAAAGTGTTTCTTCAAACTCCCTACAAAATCAAAATCTTGCCAACCTGATTTGGGAGTAGAGGTGATATAGCCATAGGTCGACGAATCTTGTTGAACATCAATTGGCCCAAAAGAGCCAACACCGATACTCTCAAGTTCTGTTTGATAATCATTAAAAAAGGCGATTACCAGATTCATCGTTTCTTCAGGAGTAGTTGTAGGAAAACTAGCTCGTTTTTCAATGTTTAGATTTTTATCTCCAATAGCACAAACAAACTTTGTCCCACCTGCTTCAATTGCACCAAAAACCATATTTTTATCCCTCCATTTTGAGTGAATAATTTTCTAGTTGCTCTATGACTAATAAATCTTCTGATTTGATAACAAATAGTTCATCGCTATTTGTTGGATATACTCGGTTTGTAACGACATATTCCCCTTCATTAATAAATAGTTCTAGCGCATTTGTATCCAGAATCAGACGAACAAGAAGCTTTCCATCATTCACACTTAATGGAGCGACAGAATTATCTTTGTTCCCCACTCCTGAAAGCTCTCTATCTACCAAAACCGTCATCTGCTTCAAGTCAAAATGAATCCTTGTTTTTTCTTTCATGTCTTTTGAACATTTTACAAAAATGTCAAAGGCTTCTGCCTTAGATTTTTCCATATCGATGGTAAGTAATACGTCCGAAGCGCTCGTTAGTGAAGTATTGAAACTTGATTTAGAATCTATTTGAAGATCTTCCACAAGCTCTGAATCTACACGATAATCGTTCAATTCTACGATTGGGTATTGGTAAAGTTTGTTCTTCTTAATTGTTAACTCCCGTGCAATTGTCATCGCTCCGGCCCAACCATCATTCTTTTCAGGCATTTCAGCAAACCAGATGTTCATCCAAGCAATCATTATCCTTCTGTTTTTTCCATCAGTAAATGTTTGTGGTGCATAAAAATCCTTGCCATAATCTAAAGTGAAGAAGTCTTTTTGTTCAAACTTACATGTATCGTAGTTAAAATTTCCCAATAAGTAATACGGACTACTGTTTTTAGTCCCAAACATCGGAGATATAATTAAAATATCTTGTTCATCAAGTGTAAATAGATCTGGGCACTCCCACATATCTCCTTGCTGTCCGTTACTTTCAGTCGCGATGCCTCGATACTCCCAATCCTTCAAATCTTGGGAGCTATAGATTGCAGCCTTCCCTTTTCCATCCTTCTTTGTCCCTATGATGGCATAATACATCTCATCCTTTTTCCATATCTTAGGATCGCGAAAATCTTCGGTCGCTTCGTTTGGAAATGTAGGGATTGCTGGGTTATTTGAAGATTTTGAAAAACTTCTTCCATCTTTCGAAAAAGCAATATTCTGCGTCTGACGCGGCGTTCTACCATCAACATTTCCTGTATACATTAAGACTAGTTGCTCCTCTACCGAAATCGCACTACCTGAAAAACAACCATGCCCTTGTTCAACACTGGAATAGTCGTATTCTTCTGATGGAGCAAGAGCAACAGGAAGATATTCCCATTTAATTCCATCGCTACTTTTAGAATGTCCCCAATGCATCGGTCCCCACTCAACATCATAAGGATAAAATTGGAAAAACAAATGATATTCACCTTGGTGGAAAACTAAGCCATTAGGATCATTCATCCAACCTAGCGGTGTCATAAAGTGCATTTTCAATCTAGATTTTTTTCCCTGTACACTTGCTCCGTTCTCTTTAATATAGTCATTTGCTTTTTTTAACTCATTTTCATGATCCTGAATAATTCATAGATCTAATTTTTTTGGGAAAATAACGTTTATACATCGATTTGAGTTGAATTTTCTTTTTTCAACCGGTTTGTACTTGCGAAAACAGATTTCCTTTTGTTTTTTTAACGAAGATAGGGAATCTGGAGCTGTTTTTGGGCGCACGAATCCCTTAGTGATTCCATGTCTTTTTAAAAGCTGATTGCTATTTTACACTTGCCAACTGAGTTGCTGGATTTTGTCCAGTAACTGATAAAACAAGTCTTGATAGACATGGGAGGAGCTCATCCGTAAAAGCAATCTACGGCCACTGCGGACTAATTTACCCGCGACCTTGAACAGGCGGAGCCGCAATGTGTCGACTTGGAATGTCGCTTCCTTTTCAGGTAGACATATGGTCTTCATGAAGTTGACCAGGTTGTAAGCCAACAGGCTTACCATCATCCGTGCATGATTTTCCAAGAAGCTTGAGCTATCCGTCTTGTCGAAATAGAACCCATTTTTTGCTTCCTTGATGAAGTTCTCCATGGTGCCGCGTTTATGGTAAATCTGGAAGATGGTTTTCGCGGATAGTTCCTCGTGAAAATTAGTGACCACGTACTCGTGACTGAACACCAGCTGATTCGATTCCCGAGTCGATTTGATACAGATTCGACGTCTTTGGGACCAGCTATTGGCTTGATAGAACGCGGAATAGTAGTGGACTTCCCTTTCCTCCCAGGGATGGTCGTCCCCAACCAGGACAAAGGTTTCCGCTAGTTTTTCCACGACTTTATTTGATTTCAGGCGGATGACATAGAAACTTTCGTTGGATTCACACGTATCATAGACCTCGGGCGTCGCAAAGCCGCTGTCTCCCCGGACCAAAATATCAGTGCAGGGAAGGACTTGACGGTAATGTGTGAGCATCGGTGCCAGAAAATCTTTTACACCTTTTGACGTATACACATTTCCAGAACGAAGTTCTGCTTTCAGAAAGTCTCCCGTAAGGCCATCGAAGGCTACCAACGGATGATAGCCCTGTGTGCCGTAATGGGCATTGTGCTCAGTCTTTTCTTGATTCCCGAACGTATCCGAATGTGTGGAATCTAAATCGATGATCATTTGGGTATTGTTCCGTTCCATGCGGACCTTGTCCAGCATGGCTTGGTTCAGTTCCTGGAACTGTGCAATGTTCTCCTCGCTGATCCGGTCCCAGAAGCGGGATAGCGAGGCCTGGGAGGCGATGGCTTCCTTATCCAAAACCAACCGAAAAATGGGATCTTCCTTCAAGAGATTGGCGGATGAATCTGCGGAATATCCGGCAATCAACTGGAAGAGCAGCTGTTCGAGCAGGGAGATGTTGTCATGAGTCCAATAAATACGGTCCTCATTGAAGTGGAGGAATTGCTTCGCGAACGAATAAAATCCAAGCGAATTCATGAATTCCTTCACCAAGATGAGACCGGCATCTGACGAAAGATTACCACCGGTGTTTGACACCACCATTTTAGAGTTGAATTTTACGTGTTTTTCCTGTAATGTAGCCATTGAGAGAACCCCTTTCTTGGTTTAGTTTAGACACTTTAACCATAGCAGATTGGGGTTCTTTTTGTACACCCAAAGGGTGCGGTAAAAGAAAAGAAGAACCGTGCGTTAATAAGCTTTTAATAGAGTTTCAGAAATTCTATGAATTATTCAGGGTAACAAATAGAAATTAAGTTTAGGATTGATTAAGAAAATACCGACTAGTCTTTTTAAATTGTTTTTTTTATTATGGACAGGTGTGTTGATTGCATAAGCCACCAAAAGTAATAACATTGCTCCTGTCATGATGAAATATACTCTATTGAAAAATTGTCCAAGTAGCACAACCTGAGCACCCCAAAGAATAATCAAGAGCAACAGCATAAAATAGGAAGTGTTTATCGAAAAAAAAGATTCTTTAAATCCCTTAAAAAAATCCTTCGCCCTTATTTCTTCCCCATCGTTTATCCTACCTATTCCTTGAACAAGGTTATATCCGCTAGGTATGATACCAAAAATAATTCCGCCAAAAAGTACCCCAATGATGAAGAGAAGATTCAACACAATTAATTGATAAACCAATTCAAAAAGTCTATGAAATTTAGTAAACCGCTTAATATCCATATTTTTCCACCTTACTTATATTGTCGTAACAATAAATTACTCTTAACCTGAGGCACAATAACCAAATGAGCCATTCCCTTCAAACAAACGATCAACGAGTAACTTTTAAGGAATCGAAATAACTTCCTCAGTTTCTATATCAAAGAAATGAGCCTTACTACCATTAAACGCTAGTTTTATTTTCTCCTTTGGTTCTAAAAAGTCGCGTGCATCTACTTTGGATACAAACTCAGTTGTTCCTACTTTTGAATACAGCATTGTTTCAGCACCCAATAATTCAGAAACAACAACTTCTGCAATCACTGTTGAGTCTGGAGTTACTTCTATTGCAATCGGTTCTGCGTGGATATCTTCTGGACGAATTCCGAAAATCAACTTCTTACCTTCATACCCTTTGGCCTTTAAAACTTTATATTTCCCTTCTGCAACACGCAAGCGCAAATCATTACCATCTGTAATATATCCATTAGTAAGAGTAACATCAAAGAAATTCATGGCTGGTGATCCGATAAAACTAGCTACAAAAACATTTTTTGGTTTATTGTAGACTTCTTGGGGTGATCCAATCTGCTGAACAATACCATCTTTCATAATTACAATACGATCAGCCATAGTCATCGCCTCTGTTTGATCATGCGTAACATAAATAGTAGTCGTATTTAAACGCTGGTGAAGCTTAGCAATTTCTGCGCGCATAGCAACTCTCAGTTTTGCATCTAAATTTGATAAAGGTTCATCCATTAGAAAAACCTTTGCATCACGAACGATAGCTCTTCCAAGGGCTACTCGCTGTCTTTGTCCACCAGATAATGAGGCTGGCTTTTTATTCAAGTAATCGGTCAAGCCTAATATTTCTGCCGCATTCTCCACTCTCTTTTTGATCTCGTCTTTATCAAATTTCCGTAACTTTAAGCCAAAAGCCATATTATCAAAAACTGTCATATGTGGATACAGCGCATAGTTTTGAAATACCATCGCTATATCTCGGTCCTTTGGCGCAACCTCGTTCATTCTTTCTCCATTAATGAGAAATTCGCCTTCAGAAATACTCTCGAGACCTGCAACCATCCTTAAAGTAGTAGATTTACCACATCCAGATGGTCCTACAAAAACAATAAATTCCCTATCTGCTATTTCAAGATTGAAATCAGTTACAGAATAATTGTCATTGTTCTCGTATTTTTTATAAATATGTTTCAATGATAATTCTGTCATCAATAGTCCTCCATTTCTATTTGATATAAAATACCATAAATGAAAGCGCTGTATATTTCATCGTCAACCTGCCTAAAATAAAAGTTGATTACTAGGTAAAATATCCAAACGGAAAAGTCCCTCAAGAAAAAAGCGAGACGAGTAAATAGCATAAAAAAAGAGAATTATTATTTTTTAGATTGAGCATCGTTCGTTCTTGGAATTTATCAATTTTATAAAGTAACGAGTTCCGGTGCATAAACAATTCTTTTGCTGCTGAACTAAAATTACCTTGTTGTTCCCATAATACTCTAATTAAACGTCTCATTTCTTCATCATCAAACCAGTCTTGATATAATGACAATAAGAGTCCACTCTCACTAGCAATCTGGTTAGAAAAGACAGAAATGATGCAATCGGATAGTTCCAAACATTTCACGTTAAAATTCTTTTTCAAAGAATCAATGAATGCTTTCTTTTCTTCACGAAATAATTGGCTAAAATCATGTTTCCATACATGAAACGATCCTAAAAAAAGCCTTGTTGAAAAATCAAAATCCATATCTAAAGCAAGAAAAATCCCCTCTAAGTCATTCACAAATAAATTATCTAGACCTCTCTTTTCAACGATTAATAAAAATTGTTGGTAGAAAAAAAGGTCTACAGAATTCGGAAATATCTCTCGTATTTCTTTCAAGATGCTTTCTTTCTGAGAGTCTTCTAAATGTTTCATATAAACTTGGATTATCCGGTATTCACCATCCTCTGTATTTTGTTTGTTCTCAAACAAAATCTCATACCAAGGATGTCTTTTTTTGTTGATTGATTGACTTTGATTTAATCTAGAAAATAAGAGAACTTCTCGTTCAGTTAAATCCTCCCTCAAGAAACATGCATACCCATCTAAGATTGGAACGTTTATGGTTTCACTGGAGAATGGTCCTTTTTTTAACAACATTGCTTCTGGATAAATAGCTTGGATTTCTTTAAAGCTCATCCTTTCCATATTCTTCACCTCCTCTTCGGTAATCAAACTCCGCATCTTCTTTTCATAATAAATAAATCTGATAATAATTTCAATATCGCTACGAAAACGAGATTGAAATTATTAATCAATACAAATAATATGAAAATCGTCGCATTTACAGTATAAATTACTTTTATTTCAACCATTACCGAAACTTTCTGTAAAGAAAAAGCCCAATCATCAACTTAAATGACTGGGCTTCATGGTAGTATAAACGTATTTAAAGATAAAACAACACTTATCATCGGTAACCGAAAAAGTAATACGCTGCAAAATCTCTTTTTTCTTATGTCATAGCTAACAGATTTTCTATCTAATCTTTGACTATTATTTTATCTCACAAAGTAATTCTTTTTCTATAAATCACGTTTGATACGATCCATAGGTATGAGCATTAAGGTTTTGTCAAAGAAAATACAAACTATCCTAAAAATCCAAAGCCTTTACCAAGTATTCCAACAATAAAAATTGCAATAATGATTAACAGTGGACTAACATTTTTCTTTAATAACCATGAAACAAATAAGGTCAAAAGTAATGCCAACAATCCTGGCATAATACTATCTAAAACATCCTGAACAGTTTGTGTAACTACCTTACCACTGTCATTAGTAATCTTCGTGGCAACAATTGGAATGTTAATTGTAGTCCATTTATTGACCAATGCTCCCATTACGAACAACCCAACGATCGAGGCTCCTTCAGTCAATTTCTTGATACGATCGCCAGCCATCTCTTTAATGATTTCATTACCCTTTTCATAGCCTAAGGTTAAACCAAAATATTTGGTTGCTAAACGGATAACATTGATTGCGACAAAGAATAACAACGGACCTCCCATACTACCACTCAATGCCAATGACGCACCTAATGCTGCTAGTACTGGTCGTGCTGTTCCCCAAAAAATTGGATCACCCACACCTGCTAAAGGCCCCATCAATCCAATTTTCATTGCGGCAATTGAACTTCCAGGAAGGTTTTTCTTGTTTGACTTTTCTTCCTCCATCGCGGTAACTACACCAAATATTGGAGCCGTCAGCCAAGGTTGTGTATTAAACCATTCTAAATGACGTTGTAAGGCTTCATTCCGTTCCTTTCCAGGAGCATAAAGTCTTTTGATTGCTGGAATCATCACGAAACAGAATCCCATATTTTGAACTCTCTCAAAGTTAAATGATCCGAGTAAAAGGTTTGAACGCCAAAACATACTGTGTAAATCTCTTTTTGTTACTGCTTTATTTTCCATCTTTTTCCCCTCTCTATCATGCATCTAAATCGTCATCATCGTAGCTCATAGCTGCTTGCTCTGTCGCAACTACTGTTTTATTGCTGTTAATGTATTTCAACTGAATAAATAGTAGAGCGAAGCATAATCCTAGACCGCCAAAGCCAACAAGATTGAAATTTGTAAAAGCAGCGAATAGGAAACCAATGTAGAAGAATGGTTTTAGATTTGGAACATCCATCATATTGATCACCATGGCATAACCAACAACCACGATGATGCCTCCACCGATTTGTAAACCACCAGTAATCACCTCTGGAATACTATTCAAGAAGTTGCTTACTGCTTGTGCGCTAATCATAGAAATAATCAACGTCGGAATCATCACTCGAAGCGCCTGCATGGCTAGAGCCAACAAATGCATCGCTTCTATTCCACGAAAATTACCTTCCGCTGCATAGTTATCTGCCTTGTGGACAAAGAAAACTGTGATTGTTCGGACAAAAATGGTCAGTGCTTGACCAGCAGCTGCTAATGGTACAGCTATTGCGATTCCTTCTCCAATTCCCTGATTAGCTGTGATAACTAAGATAGTGGAGATAACTGATGCGATTGCTGTATCCGGCGCCATAGCAAGTCCAACATTCATCCAACCTAACGCCATCATTTCCAATGTACCACCAAGAATAATACCAGTAGTTATATCTCCCAAAACAAGTCCTACCAACGTACATGCCACTAATGGACGATGTGTTTGCGCTTCGTCAAGTACGCTTCCCATCCCACAGATTCCCGCTACGATTAATAGCAGAATTATTTGTAATCCATTCATATTTATCACTCCTTCTGCTATTTAGTTAACTCGGTTTCCAATACTTTGGAAAAATCAGCGCTATTATCACCAGGTAATTGACGCATCTCCAGTTTTACTCCGAGATTTGCCAACTGTCTAAATGCCGTGACATTGTTCTCGTCCACACTCACTGCTTTCGTAATGTGTATACGATCTTTTTCAAAACGCATCCCACCAACATTTACTTCCTTCAAATCCACTCCACCTTCAACTAATCGAACAATATCTTCAGGCTTTTCAAATAATAGAAATGCCGTTGTATTTTCATATCGTGGAGAATGATATGCTCGAATCATCTTGTCCACTGTTACAGCACTGGCCTTCATATTTGCAGGTGCGACTGACAAAACCAATGTTTTACGCATTTCATCATTTGCCACACCATCAGATACAATAATAATTCTTTCAGCAGGTCGTAACTTTACCCACTTGGTTAATACTTGTCCATGAATAAAACGATCATCAATTCTTGCTAATACAATGTTCACAGTAAATCATCCTCCTTCGTTTCTTGTTCCTGAATTACTTTAATCTGTTCCGAAAATACTTTGAAACTTTCTTGATTGATAGTTTTCAATGCACCTGTTAACTCTGAAATGGATAGGGACTCTTTCAAAGCACCAGCTTCCAAAAGTACCGGAAGGTTCACACCAGTTACAATATCCATGTTTTTCTTGTCAAAAACCAATTGTGTCGCTGAATTGTATGGGGTTCCTCCGAAGACATCTACCATGAATAAGACTTCTTCTTCAGGGGGAAATTGTTCCAACTGTTGTTGAAATTTTTCTTGTAATTGCGGAATTCCTTCTCCCTTTAAAAAGGGAATTGCAACTATCTTTTCATCTTTACCAAAAATCATTTGAAAAGCATCTAATAATCCGGTGGATAATTGTCCATGGCCACTTACAATAATTGCTGTCATCTACTTCTCTCCTCTCTACAATGAATAAAGCAATTTGTGTGCCAAACAGTGTTTCAAAATTCATATATCCTTCTAAATATTGTTCTACCAATCCATTTTTATTGAAAAAAAAGCAAGTATATCAGAAAATAAAACACTTTCTGAAACGCTTGCTTTTTACCCTTATTAGTTTTAAAACACTTTTTACAGTTCTGAAACACTTTTATCATCTATTAACATTTCTGCTATAAAAATTTTTTCATCTTTTGAAACTTTCAATTGCAATCCTTCCTCAATCCGTCGTAAGCTCTCTTCCACATGATCTAGTATCTCTGATACTTCTTTGGAAACAGTCTCCTCAAAACTCAATGGCGTCTGTTTAATCACGCGCTCAAATACAAAGGCCGTGTGAACAACTAGCTTAATAATTTGTGAATTAGGAAATGAAACACCTAATACTGATCCCAAATCTGAAACCCACTCTAAAAGCATATCAGTTACATGGTATGGATTCAGATATACTAGGTATGTTTTCAGTGTGTCTTCACACAGATCCTTGACTACGATATTCTTCTGACCAGTTTTATCCAAGGGTAGATTTGTTACACCAATCACCTGTTTTAATATCTCTTCTCCAGTACCTTCAATTAAGTACTCCAAAGAAATGTGAGGTGCGTCTATCTTCGGATCTTTCGTACCCACGCTAGCAATTATTTGAAATTTTTCTAAAAGTTCTGGAATTTTTTCTTTCAATTTTAATGCAGAAACCGTTAACACTTGAATAGCATCGTCTGTTGAATCATAGATGATATTTGTAATTAACCCCTCTATTTTTTTTGCTGTTCCACTACCGGTTGTACAAATTGACAAAATCGCTTTAGGCTTCCCTCGACTATCATCATGCAAATGGATTGAAGCAAAAAAATCCTTTTTTACTGAATCATAAACTGCATTCAAATCAAGATCCATATAATTAATTTTTCGAACAACATCAAGCACAATCGAAGTAGTTACGTTAGGAATCGTTTTGATTTTAACACCGCTTGTCTGTTCCAATCGTTCTCCCATCATCGCCGGTGATCCCATGTCCACCAACATCAAGACCCCTTTTCCGCAATCAAGCGCTTTGACTTTTTCAACCATCGCTTCAAATAATTCTTGCGGTGAAAGCGTCAGAGGCATATTTAACGCTTCGATTGGTGCTGCTCCTAAAAGATCAGTAGCCACCTCTACCATTGAAGTAGCAGTAGTATTCCCATGAGCTACGACTAAAACACTCACCTTTTGGGTTTCATCAAGTGTTTCAATGGATGCAATCAACATCGTTAAATAAATGACTTCAATTTCAGGAATCAAAAGATTGAACTCATTCTTGATTTCTTGTTTAAATAATAAAGCGACTTGATACTCCTTGTCGTGCTCACGCTTGACTTCTTCAATCTCACTATCAATTAAGATGTTGGATTGTTTTCCCCGCCTTAGATACGCATCAATATGCATACCAATGTAGTAAATAAAACGACGATCAAAATGGCAATCCAACTCTCTTTCAGCAATTTTTTTCAAACCTTCAGCAAACATGGGTATCTTTTTATCGACAAATTTTAACAAATTATAATTCGCACTGTTTTCTTTTACAAAATTGCGTATATATAGATGCAAGTCTGTTAAAATATATTGGTGAATATTCTCTTCATCAATTCCTTGGTCCTTTAATACCTTGACTTTTTCTTCAATTGATTCATAGATATTAAACTCATTGAACTCTTCATTCGACAAATTGGCTTGTTCTTCTGGATAGATCACGGTCATCACACTGATCAAGCCTGACAATTCCTTGGCTTTTTCGAGATTGGTACGACTTGATGCCCAATCAGATTGGATTTCGGCAGGCAAATAGCGTAAACGGATCTCGATCTCCTCAGTTTGATGTAAATTGTTAAGAAAAGCCTGTGCACAAATTAGTTGTACATGTGATTTCAATTGACCAACATTACCAAAATTCGCAGCTTGAATCAAAGCGCTGAATACATCAATATTAATTCGCATCGTCTTTTGTATGCGCTTGGACTCATTTCCAAATAAGAACTTGATTAATTCCACTCGCTCCTTTATTGAGCGCTCCCGTAAGGAAGGAATCATAATCGTCATTGGAATTCTTCTAAGAAAAGTCCCTAATAAAGCTGAAGAAGGATTTTCTGTTGTTGCACAGATTATCAATACCTTAGCATGCCGCTTCACGTTATTTTCACCTAATCGATTAAAGGTTCCATTATCGATGAAATAAAAAAGCATTTCCTGTCCTTCTGGTGGTAAACGATGCACTTCATCTAGTAATAAAATTCCACCATCCACTTGTTCAACTAAACCTGCATGATCTTCATCAGCACCGGTAAACGCTCCTTTGCAATAGCCGAAAAGATGTGACAACAGTAATTGTGGATTATGGTAGTAATCAGCACAATTAAAACTTTCAAAGGGGGCTTCTTCTGGTAATATATTTTCATACTTCGCGTATTCAAAGATTCGATTCGCAAAAAAAGTTTTCCCTGACCCGGTAGGACCTAACAACAACATATGTAAGCCAAAAGGAGGGTAATATACCGCCGCCTTGGCTTGCGAAATCGGTTTTTTTAAACTTCCATCATGACCAATTACACGATCAAAAGGATTTTTCTTTATCCTTTGAACTTTTACAGATTTATTTTTGTGATCAAAAGCTAGTAACTCTTGTAGGCTTTTCACTTCTGTTTCTTGCGAAATGGTCCTCTCAAATAGTTCTTCAATAAGTATAGTTGGAAAATATTTCACTGGATAAGTCTTTACCTTGATCAGTTTCTGGGCCCGAACTAGCTTATTAAGTTCTAAACTTGCATTAGAGCGAGTCAATTGTAAAGCAGAAGCGATTTCTTGTGCAGAACTGCCCTCATCAGAAAGGATCTGCTCCTTTGAGGCATTCTGCCAAATTTCCAACAATTTTTGATACACTTTATCGATTCGTTTCACCGTTTACACCTCAATTATTGATACACTTTTTCTCATTATATCTTAATGAAAGAAAGTTGCCAATGCGTGGTAGAATCCATTTTCATTATTTCCTCTAGTTACTATATCTGATGAACGTTTCACTACTTCAGGCGCATTCCCCATTGCAATACCAATCCCAGCTTTCACAAGCATCGGTAAATCGTTATAGTTATCACCGATCGCTAAAATTTCTTTTAAATCAACATGAAGCGCCTGTGCAATCAAATTCATGGCTGTCAATTTTGATACTTGCTGATGAGTAACTTCTAGATAGGTTTCTTTCGACCGATAAAAAGAAATATCCAAGAGTTCAGATTGTCTTAGCTTTTCTTCTACTATCTCTAGCATTTCTGGATTCCCCATTATTAAAAATTTATGGACAGGATGATAGTCTTTCAAGAATTCTTTTAAGTTCACTATTTTTGGCCGCATTTCAGTAATGGCGGCTTCTTGGCAGTGCCACCTATCGAGAGCTTCAACATACCAATGTTCATCAGAATAAACACTGATACTAACATCCGCACAGTGCTGTTTTACTAGTTTATAAATAAGCAATGCATCTAAGCGTTCTACTGGTAAACTATACAGTGATACAAATTTTTTGTTCTTCTCTTCTCGAACAATTAGTGCACCGTTATAGCAAACTAATGGCGTTTTCAGCCCTAACTCCTTCGTTACTTCCGTCATCGCCAATGGTGGTCTTGCTGATGCTAAAACTGTTGGAATACCAACAGTGTTCATTCTTTGAATGATTTCTTTTGTCTCACCTGTCAGCTGATGTCGTTCATCCAGCAAGGTCCCATCAATGTCACTAAAAACTAACTTAATCGTACTCATGCTATCCCTCCTAATGCTTTTGATCAGTTAAAAAAGACTTCCCGAAGCTACACGATTCGTTATTTTCACATCTAATACAAGATATTGGTACTCTTTTCAAACAACGATAATTGATTTGGTTTTAGCTCTTGATCGGTAATAAATACGTCAATATCTTCATATTCGCCACCCCTGAACGTCGACTGTTTTTGAAATTTTTGCTGCTCTGAAATCAAAACAACCTTGCGCGTTCGTTGAATTACTTTGCGTTTAATTCTAGCGTTCTGCTTTTCCTTAAAATAGAAACCATCTTCTTCAAGACTCGCAGCCCCAATTAGACTTAGATCAAACTTCACTTGACCTAATTGCTCCAATGCTTCTTCACCATAGAAAAAACGGTTCTTATCATCAAATTTTCCACCTAAAACGGTCAAGTTAATTAAGGGCTGATTTGCAAGTACAAATGCATTATCAAGTGCGTGGGTGTATATTTGACAAGGTACTTTAATATTTTGCGATACCTGTAAAAGTGTTGTTGACACATCGATGAAACAGACACTATTCGGTTGAATTTGTTTTACAGCAAGCTGAGCCATCTTTTGTTTTTCCTGTGAAAGCTGATTTAATCGCTCAAAGTAATTTAAGACCTGTAATTTTTCTTCAGGCATTATGATGCCACCATGCGTACGGATTACTTTTCCATTTTCAACCAATTGGATAATATCTCTTCTAGCGGTATCTCTGGAAATGTCAAATTGCTCTACGATTTCTTGGGTGCTAACCTCCCCTTTGTCCTCCAGCATCAACATAATTTTTTTAAGACGTTTCTCTTGATACAATTTCAACCCCTCGCTTTCATCCATATAGTAGCATTTTTAATAAGCATTTAAAAGTATTTTTAAGTTTTTGTATGCATTTAAACAAATATAAAAGCATAAATGCGCACATTTATGCTTTTATATTGTATTCTTATTTACTAATTGTCAGAAATTTATTTATAGTCTCAATCTCTGGCATCGAGCAAAGTGCCCCTTTTTTTGTAGTAATTAGTGAAGCTGCTCCATTAGCGAACGTCAACATCTCAGTTAGTTGTTCTTTCGTTAATTCTTTCAGACCATAGTCAAGAATAAATTGAAGTACACATCCACAAAAAGTATCCCCTGCACCAGTAGTTTCGATGGTCTGTTCATTCTTAAAAGCACGAACTTCAATCATATCTTCTTCATAATATGCTCGGCTTCCCTTATCCCCCATCGAAACAAGGATCAATTTAATCGGATATTTATCTCTAATTTTTTTAACCCCTTTTGAATAATCCTCTTCTCCTGTAAGCCATTGAATTTCGTTGTCTGATATTTTAAGAATATCACAATAACTAAGCCCGACTTCTACTTGTTTTCGAGCCTCTTCTAAATTCTCCCATAATGGTTCACGAATATTGGGATCAAATGAAATCAGGCAATCATTGCTTTTAGCGATAGTCAGTGCCTTTTTCGTTGCATTGCTTACTCCTTCATGGGTCATGGAAAGTGTTCCAAAATGAAAAATCCTTGATTGCTTGATTACCTCTTCGTTTACTTCCTGTTCATTTAATTGCATATCTGCTCCTGGATTACGACAAAAAGTAAAATCTCTGTCCCCGTCTTCCCCATTATGCACAAAGGCTAAGGTGGTGTGAACATCTTCATCAAAGGACAAATTGCTCATATCAATTCCCAATTTTTCGGCCTTTTCTTTCAAAAACCAACCAAAATTATCATCCCCGACTTTCCCAATGAACGCTACATTGCGATTAAATTTTCTTAACATCGCTAATACATTACAGGGTGCGCCACCAGGATTCATTTCCAATAATGGATTGCCTTGTTCACTTAGACCATTTTGAGTAAAATCAATTAGAATTTCGCCTAGGGCGGTTACATCAATCGTTTTCATTTTCATCCTCCATATTCAAATGCTCGAAGATCTGTACTTTCTTCGAGCATTTGGCTACATTGTTTTCGTTAATTCCCACGTTTCAAGCTGATCGATCACAAGTGTGCCCTCAGCAACAGAAACATAGTTCTTATTTTGATCCTCTTTAGCAAAAACATTTAGACTGTGATTCGTTTTATAATCATCAGTGAAAATCTCTATAGAGGATTGATCTACAAACAAGTGAATCTTTAGTGTTGCTTTATCCTTTAGTAGCAAATTACTTTTTGTAGTTCCTTGACTCCAATCGTCTGAGTTGTCGCGAGAAACTCTCAGCATCTGCTTTCTTAAATCGAAGGTCGCAATCGTAGCTAGATGATCGTTGCTCCTCAAGCGTAGCTCAAAGGAATCAGCGGTACTGTTAGCAAGATCGATCGTCATTTTCAGTTCAAAACAATTGCCGTTAGCTGTAGGAATCAATCGTTCGCCTTTTTCAATAATGGACTTTTCATGGATCGCTTCAACTGATTTCCGAATGGAGCGCAGCTCTTCTATAGGCACAAACTTCAATGTATTATCCGTGTCAAGAATTGCTTCTCGCGGAAGGTTAAAAGAACCACACCAGCCTTCTTTGAAGGTTGGCCCCCAATCCTTCCACCACGGCATCCAATCCCAACCATTCGCCCACGCAATAAGAATGCGTCTGCCGGATTGATCAACAAATGATTGCGGTGCATAATAATCAAATCCCCAATCAATATTTCCTACAGTCGTGTAATTGAACTTTCCAGTTTCATAATTCATATCTCCGACTAAATAAATACTCGTTCGTTCTTTCACTCCCATTGGAGAAAACGTTAGAACATACTTTTCTCCGTTGGCATTTTTCAATGGGAAAAAATCGGGACATTCCCACATATAGCCAAATTCTCCTCGGCTTTCTGCAAGAACATTAAAGAAGTCCCAATCTTCTAAATTTTTTGAACGATACAATAGTGCTTGTCCAAGCTCATCCTTTTTCCCACTACATACCAAATAGAAATAATCTTCATGCTTCCAAACTTTTGGGTCGCGAAACTCGCCCACATCATAACCACTTGGCGGAGCAGCAATAACCGGGTTCTTTTCACTTTTGACAAAATGGATACCATCATCGCTGTATGCCATACACTGATTTTGAACAAACCCGTCTCCATAAATTGTCGAGGCGGTGTATAAAAGATAGAGCCGCCCTTCATGTTCGATTGCACTTCCAGAGAAACAGCCACCTTTGGGATGATTGTCATAGGTTTCGCTTGGTGCTAACGCAAGAGGTAAGTATTCCCAGTGCAGCATGTCATCACTGATTGCGTGTCCCCAGTGCATTGATCCCCAATAGGAGTCATAAGGATTATATTGATAGAAGAAATGGTACTTACCTTTAAAATAAATGAGCCCATTCGGATCATTTAGCCAGCCTTCTTCAGCCATAAAATGATACTTTTGGCGCATTGCTCCCTTCCCCACTTCTGATCTTTTCTTATCTATTTCAGCTTGAGCACGAACAATATTTTTTTTCATTAATTCAATGGACAAGAGAATCCCTCCTAACTTTAACGATCACTTTCCAACGATAAACTTACTTCGTACACTTAATTCTCAATTCTGTCTTTGGATCAAAGAAATGCCCCTTTGAGAGTTCTAACGCTAAGCGAACAACCTCACCTGGACGATGGAAGTCTCTAGCATTAACTTTAGAAACAAATTCTGTTTCGTCAATTTTGCTGTATAACAACGTTTCTGATCCTAAAAGCTCTGACACGACAATCGTTGCATCTATTGCTGACTCAATAACTGAATCCAAGACGATCTGTTCGCTTCTAATATCTTCTGGCCGAATACCGAAAATCAAGTCTTTTCCTTCATAGCCCTTAGCCACGAGCACTTTATTCTCACCTTCTGGTACTTTTAACTTGAAATTTCGTCCATAAGTGATATAGCCATTTTTTAAGGTCACATTGAAAAAATTCATTGCAGGTGAACCAATGAAACTTGCAACAAAGACATTTTCAGGCAAATCATATACTTCTTTAGGACTACCAATCTGTTGAATCAAACCATCCATCATAATGACGATCCGATCCGCCATTGTCATCGCTTCTGTCTGATCATGAGTAACATAAATGGTTGTCGTTCCTAAGCGTTGATGCAATTTTGCGATTTCAGCACGCATGGATACACGTAGTTTTGCGTCCAAATTAGACAAGGGCTCATCCATCAAAAAGACTTGAGCATCACGGACGATCGCACGACCTAAAGCGACACGTTGACGTTGTCCTCCAGATAAAGCCGCGGGTTTTCTCTTTAGATACTCCGTTAAGCCTAAAATTTCCGCCGCTTCTTCTACCTTCTTTTTAATTTCAGCTGTTGGATATTTTCTGAGCTTTAAGCCAAAGGCCATATTGTCAAATACAGTCATATGTGGATAGAGCGCATAATTTTGAAAGACCATTGCGATATCTCGATCCTTTGGTGCTACATTGTTGATGACTCTATCACCGATTTTCAATTCTCCTTCAGTGATATCCTCAAGACCTGCTACCATCCGAAGGGTTGTAGATTTCCCACAACCAGAAGGACCTACAAAGACGATAAATTCCTTTTCATCAATTTCTAAATTGAAATCAGTTACGGTATAATTCTCCGCATTCGAATATTTTTTATAAATATGTTGCATGGAAAGTGTTCCCATCGTTTTTACCCTCACTTTTTATACTATTAAACACTGCTAAACCTTAAAGATAGTTTAATAGTGCTTACCTTAATTCGTTCAATATAGAATGCTTAGCTGGAGTCGGAGTTGCTCTAAAGGCATTGTCTTCTTTATCCAGTTCAACTTGCGCTTCAGAACCAGAGTCGAGCACCGTATTTCCAAAAGATTGTCTTTCAATTAATACCGTCTTGACCTCAAGAGCCTCGTTTGCATCATTGGTCAATAAGGCTTCTACTTGTGATGCAAAACAGGAATCACTGGATGTTAATTCTGATTTTGTAGCGACTATATGATTATTAGAAATATAATTTCCATTACCAGTAACAACATGGATAATTACAGGAGTTGCTCCTTTTGGTGAAATTTGATCCTTGTCAATAATTTCAGAAAAATGGTTGCCAATCACCGTGTTGCTGTTACCATTGATTGATAAAAGTCCGAAGGTATCATCTAAACCGTTATTCCTTCCTTGCAACGGTGCCCAAGGTTCATGATCATGCAAAAGATGGTTTGATGAAATAGAATTTTCGGAGCTATTTTTATCTAAAATAACCATTCCTGGGTAAAAGGCATGAAGTCTGTTATTGCTAATAAGTGAGCGAGTAACTCCTTCAAGATGAATACAGCTAGCTCCTCTAGGGAAAACATTATTTGCCGTCACTAGCAGTCCACCAAAATTCTCTGCATAAATGGAATAGCCCTTGAAACCTGCACCAATCAAATTATCTGTCACCTTCGATGCCTGTCCCCAACCGCGTAATTCTATACAGCTCCCACATTCCGCGATAAAATTATCATGAATTGTAAGTGCATCCGCGTGATAGGAAATAATTCCATGCTCCAAATAGACAAATCCCATGCCTGTAATTCGAAACGAATCATTCGCACTGGCAACGTGTATTCCCGTTATCCCATTTGTATAAGTGTTTTCTGGATTCGTTTCATCCGAACCATCATCGACAAAGTGTAAGCCGTCGATACAAAAATTTGAAAATTCAACAGAACTAATTCGCGGATCACCGCTACGCTGAATGTAGAATGCCGCGCCAGCAGCCTCTTCTTTCGATGAACCCGACAGATCGACAAGAATGCGACTGCCGCCAGGCCAAAGCTCATGTAGATCACTCCATTCATCCTCTGGCACATTATAGCGGATACTAGAAGAAGTAAAGCCATGTCCAGAACCCATGATCTTTAAGAAACTAATATCAATAACAACCTGTGTTTTCAAGTGATAATCACCTGGTGGAATATAGATGACTGCCCCTGGTTTCCCTCCATCATTTTCATCAATCTCTTTTTGTCTTTTTTTAATGTCTAAAAGAATACTGTTAATGACTTCGCCAATATCGTTAAATGGATCTCCTATTGCCCATTGGGTTACATCATAATAATTTTTACTCACCATTACTCCTCCTGATGAGCGATTATTTAATTAGAATCGCTCTTTTGTTCCTTCAAATACGTTTTGTTTTGACTAGCTCTTAACTGAACCAGCGGTTATTCCTTGAACAATGAATCGCTGTGCCACGATTGATAAAACCATTACAGGTAAACTAAAAATTAGAGCTCCCGCACACATCGGACCCAAGTCCATACTATAAGCTGATAAAAATTCGGATAATCCGACCGTAAATGTTTTTGCCTCTGTACTAGTCAATAACAACGACAATAAAAATTCATTCCAAGATAGAAATAGCGTAAATACAAAGGCTGTAGCCAAACCTGGTGTACAGATCGGCAAGATGATTCGAATAAATGTCTGGAGACTTGAAGCCCCATCCATACAAGCTGCTTCATCAATACTTGTTGGAATCCCTTCATAGAAACCAAGCATGACCCACATAACAAAAGGCATATTTATCGCTGCATAAACAATAATTAAGGCAACTCTCGTATCATACAAACCAAGATTTGTAATCAACTCATAGATCGGTACAGCAATACTCGATGTCGGAATCATTTTTAAACACAACACGACAATAATCAAAAAGGTGGCAATCTTAGCTCCTGAACGTTGAATAGCATAGGAAGATAACGCCCCTAAAATTACTGCAATCAAAGTACTGCAAACAGCAACTAAAAAACTATTAAAAATGTAATGAAAAGCCGGCATCCGTTCAAACAAGCCAGTGAAATTTTCCACAGATAGAACCGTTGGAAAAAATTTTGCAGGAATTGAAACAACTTCAGCACCTGGCTTGAAGGATGAACTAATCAAGTACAGATAGGGAAACAGCCAGACTACAGCACAGACAACCGCCAGAATTATCAGTAATTTACTTTGAACACTTCTTTTTTTCTCCACTTGATATCCCCTCCTACACCGATTGTTTTTTCTTCGGGTTCCATAGTCCTTGCATGAACACTAGAGTGAACACAACGAGTACTACCACAAGTATTAATGCCATGGCACTTGCATACCCGACTTTGTTGTATCTGGTCAGTGTTTTATAGATGACAACACTGATAAGTTCTGATGAATTGTTCGGTCCACCCTGCGTCATCGCCCAAACAATATCGAATGTTCTTGCAGCATCAATAATTCGGATGGATAATGCGGTTAATAATACTGGTTTAATATTTGGTAGTTTGATTTTAATAATTTTTTGCCACCAATTTGCCCCATCAATCGTAGCCGCTTCAATCATGCTTCCATCAAGCCCTTGAAGACCGGCAAGAATCATCAGCATCATGAACGGGGTCGTTAACCAAATATCCGCAAAACAACAAGCCAATAACGACCATTTCTCATCCGCAAGCCAAAGGATCTGGTTCGAATTTTCAAGAAGACCAACATTTACTAATAGTTGATTGATAATGCCAAACTGCGCGCTCAACATTAACTTCCAAATCAAACCAGCCACTAGCGGTGCAATCATTAGTGGGGTCAAAATGAGTGACCGGATGACCTTGTTTCCTTTAAAGTTTTCTTCAAAAACCAAGGCTAGGATCGTTCCTAATATTAGTTCGACAACAACAGCAATAAAGATGTAGACAAGCGTATTTTTTAACGGCTGTAAAAAGCTTTCATTTCCAAAAGCTTTAATATAATTGTCAAAACCAACAAACTCCTTCATACCATTTGGATCAAAGCTATATAGACTATCAAAAGCCATTTTGAAAATCGGATAAATCATAAAAATCCCCATAAATAATGCGCCTGGTAAAAAGAAGGCAAGCACGGTTTTTCTGGATATCAACTGCATGGTTTTTCCTCCTTGTTCTTGTCTTACTCTATGATGGTCTCAATTTCAGATTTCGCATCTTTAAGAGCATCTTTAGGAGTCGCTTTTCCAGATAACGCCGACTGAACAGCTTTAGCTAGCACTTCTTCAATTTCTGTCCAATAAGGAGTAGCAGGTCTATTTTGAGAGTAATCATTATCTAACGTTTCTAATACAGCTCCGAGATGCTCATCGCCTGCTTGTGTTTCATACTTTTCATATATGGACGTTCTCCCTGCGATCTTCAATGAACCTTCAGTCATATATTTCTCGTTATTGTCATACATAAATTTCAGATATTCGATTGCTGCCTCTTGATTCTCAGAATTTTTCATCACACATTGATACCATGGTCCTGTTGTAGCGGCTACACCAGCAGAGCCGCCGATCATTGGTGCTACACCAACTTTTTCCTTATTCAGTTCATAAGCAGCCGGATATTGATGGCTCCAGTTTAATTGCATCGCAAGTTTTCCATTATTAAACATTTCCTGAGCCTCAGTAGATGCGACAGATAGTGTTTCTTCAGGTGCATAGCCTTTTTCATAGAGATCACATAGATATTGCAACGCATCAACATAAGGTTTTTCATCAACCAATACTTCATTATCCTTACCTAAAACTAACGGTTTTGCTCCAGCCTGTGATGCTTGATCAAGGAAACTACAAACCGTATCTCCAGATGCCATCCCGAAAACAGCGGTTCCATACATATCATCTTTAGTAAAGAATTCCGCACATTCTTTGTATTCTTCCCAAGTAGTAGGGACTTTTAAATCGTGACCATATTTCTTGTTGAATTCTGTTTTATTTTTCTCATCTTCAAAGAGATCTTTTCTATAAATGAGTACTTTACTATTAATCCACATCGGAAGTCCTAACAACTTATCATTCAACGTCCCACCCTCTTCAAGTGTCGGAAGAAAATCAGAAGTGATCTTGTCATCCACTGATTTATTAAGTGGTGTTAATGCGTTTTCAAAAGCGGATAACCAGAGAACGTCCAGACAAACAACATCATGAGCCGCCGATTTTGATTTCACTTCTGTCGAAACTTTGTCATACATTCCAGAATAAGGAACTGAATCGACCACTACCTTATAACCTGTTTCCTTTTTGAAAGCATCAGCAGTACTATTAGCGATCTTCTCAGCAGGACTTCCACTTTCTACAAGGACTGTAATTGTCTTGTCCTTTCCTGCTTCTTTACTTTCCGAACCATTTCCACAAGCAGAAAGTACTAATGTGCTTACCAGTGTCAAAGCCGCTAAAGCAAACACGCCAAATCTCTTTTTATTCTTTTTCATTTTTCCACTACCTTTCTTTTCGACCATTTAAGAATTAAATGAAAATGACAATCAATTATTCCAGCAATACATTCAAACCTAATCTTGGCGGCTTTTTTATGAACCGCTTTCATTACAAATCTATACACAGTGTTAAAAAGGAACCAAGTTAATCTTAGTTGATTCACTACCTCCTTTTCATTTTTGTAAGCTCTTTCTAACACCCTACGCCGTAAGTATAAAATATGAAATTATTAATGTCAAACGTTTTCAAAAATATTTTCTCTAATTCGTTAAAATGGGATTAGAAATAAAAAAGGAAGGAACGAATTTTAGTTTAGAAAAAGGCCGTTCCCGATGGCACACTCTTTCTTATCCCAAAAAAAGTGTTTTAATATTGAAATCCAAATGACGCATTTTAATGAAAATATTTTCATAAATTGCTTGAAATTATCTATTCCACATTGTATGATAGCCGTATGATAACTAGACAGTAATTTACAAACGCTTCCACTCGAAGCGTTACAGTCATTTGAGTTACGTAAACCATCAGGTAAAGAGAGGCTGCACAAATATGGACAAAGTGGGAATAAAGGCGATCGCAGAAAAAAGTGGTGTTTCCCTAACTACTGTTTCAAGATATTTTAATAAACCAGAGCTATTATCACAAAAAACAAAAGATAAAATACAAGCAGTGATTCAAGAATTAAATTATAGTCAGGATAACGTTGCCAGAATATTAGTAACAGGAAAATCTAATCTTGTAGGCGTCATTTTCCCTCAGTTACACCTTAGCTTCTACACAGAATTGCTGAATCAGCTCATTCAATTTGGGGAAGAAAAAGACTACAGTTTTATTGTTTATACCTCAAGAGATACGAAAGAAGAAGAACTAAACGTCATCGACATGTTAAAGTCCTATCGTGTAAAAGGGATTATTTTATTAAGTCATATTCTGGATTCAGAGAACATTGAAAAATTAGATGTTCCCATCATCTCAATTGAGCGTGCTGGTGGGGATTTTTGCCAAATCAATAACGATAATTATACTGGTGGCAAGCTTGCTGGGGAAAAATTGATGGCTGACGGATGTGAAGTATTGATCCATATTAATAATGGATATTATGATGATTGGCCTTCCTTCAAACGAATTGTAGGATTTGAATTTTCAGTGAAGGATGCGCTTCATGAAACAATCATTCGTGAAGAACTGACCGACCCATATTCTGAAGAAGCATCCACTACTATGTCTGTGGTTCTAGATAATTTACTTGAAAAATATCCAAATAAAAAAATGGGTGTTTTCTGCTCAAACGATGATATTGCAAATATGCTTCAAAGAGACTGCATACGAAAAGGGATAAAAATACCAGAAGAGTTAGAAATAATCGGGTATGATAATTCCCCAGTATCTGACAACGCTATTTACCCCATCACATCAATAGACCAAAATATTCCATTGATGGCAGAAATAGCTGTGAATTCGTTAGATACGTACATCCCTCACGAAAATGTAGTAGCTGCGAAACTGATAGAAAAGGGTACCACTTTATAGATTGTCGTGATTTTAATCGTGCCTAGTATAATTACCTTTGTGAAATTTCATTGATATAATGATTTATTCACAAAGGTTAATTGTCAATCTAAACAGATTGACAATTATGATACCTTGAACAATCAGCTCGTCATATTACCGGAATAACCATTACCTAAGTTGATTATTTCAGTGAATTTATTAGTTTGGATATTATACTTAATTTTGAAAATATTCATTCCGTTAACCCACTCTTTGTTGATTTGTTTATTCCTATGATAAACAATTGTAACCCCTAACAACTCATTGTTTTTTACCTCTTGAGAATAAATTTCTAGAGATTCCAATTTAGAAGTAGTCTCATTAGCATCTTGATACGTATCTCTATTTTGACCGAAATACTCTTTTTTTAGCTCATCTGATAAATAGCCAGATACTTCCCGTTTTCTATTCTCATAATTTTCAGGCGTAAAATTCAAGTTAGCCTCGAACAACTTGGTAACTATATTGATGAAATCAGTGTTTAAGTCAACATCTACTCCCGAATTGATGCATTGCCTCTGAATTTTTTTCAATGACTCAGAAGAGTCTTCTGCCTGTTTTTCTAAACGCTCATTTTTCTGATGCAACTCTTCTTCCTTATCTGCGAGGTCTTTATTTTTCTTATTCAGAACTGCAATCGACTCTTTTAAAGAAATCGTTTCTTGCTGCTGCTTAGCATTACAAAAGCCTATACCAAGAGTAACTAACACAAAAATCAGTTTGATTAATATCTTTTTTCTCATATTTTCTCCTTCTTATTTTTTTGCTTCTTTTGCCAAGCCTCCAATACCAGCTCGAACACCTTGAGAGTTTGAAACATCATTCGTCAATACAACGATCGCATAAGGCTTATCACTCAGAACGATCCCTATATCGTTTTCCACCATCGCAAGTTCTCCAGTTTTATTTGCCACAGGAACATCTAACTGACTTGGTATTTTTGTCTTCACTTGCTGGCGCTTCATAATTTCAAGTATAGCGGAATACTTTTGATTCTCACGATTTCCGTATAAAGTCTTAAGAAATTTCATCGTGTCTTCAAGTGTGGTGTAATTTTCACTGCCTTGTGTCAACATTTTCCGCTGCAATTTCGTACCAGAATAGCCTTTCTCCGTGAAGTAGCTATTTAATGTTTCCATGTCAACATGATCAATCAACATATTCGTGGCGTTGTTATCACTAACAGTAATCATTTGCTCTATCAGACTTTGAACAGATTGACCTCCTGCTGTTTCACCAGTTCGGCCTTTGTCATATAGATACTCCATAATGAATACTTTAATGACTGAGGCTGAAATCATTTGATCATTATTATTGTTCGATAGATATTTTTTATCGTCGAAATAGTAGACGCCATATGCAACTTTCCCTGCGTTCTGATTGATTTGCTTCAATGCACTAAATGAACCTTTTTGACCTTTGCCCTCTGCTGGTGCGCCAACAGCCCTCGCGAAACAAATATCACCTGCTAAAAGATACCCGAATGACGTATCGATTTGCCCTTCATGTACTGATTCGGCACCGTATCCGCCCATTTCAATGATCTTTGTACTCGTACCATGATAATCTTCTGCTAGGATCGCGGTATGTCCGTCATTTCCGAACCCAGTCCCCAGATTCACCACGATAATATCGCCTGCTTTCGCTTCACTTTCTTGGATTTCTTGAAGGTATTGTTTTGCTCCTCGTGCATCCGTTGTCATGGAAGGTGTCGCCCAAGGTACTTGAGGCGTTTTATATCCAGCCTTCGTCAATACAAACCATACAAAACTGGAACAATCCGCAAATCCATTTTTATCAGGATTCTCGACCGTCCCAAGTTGAGTTCGTTTTTCTTGGGAATAACTAAAGTAACCCAATAGTCCTCGTGCCACTTCAAGAATGTCGCCGCCATCACCGCTATTGGCAGAGGCACATTCTGCTGCTAAACTTTCTAACTGACCTTTTGCTGCATTTTCCATAGCCGCCCCAGAAATGGGGTCGCTGCTGCCAAACTTCGCAAACCATTTGTCTGCCCTAGCATTTCGCTCTTCTGAATGCCATTGAGAAGAATCTTGGCTGAGTCCTTCAAACCAAAGCAACCATTGGTGCTGTGCTTCGTGAACATCGGTTAATTGTAATGCAGCTTTCGCTTTGGCATAATATGGATTCTCTAGTTCCTTTTTGAGAAATTCCAACTGGACTCCTAAGTTCGACATCTCTTTCCCTTTTTCTGCCGCAAACGATCGTAGCGCCTCTTTCCGAGAACCTAACCATTGCGCCAAACCGAACGCGCCACTTGATGGATTTTCAATGGCTGGATTAAATCCGCCGCTTTCAAAATCCATACAACCCATTGGCCCTGCTGCACCTTGACTCGTTGCATCAAGTTCCGTTATAAAAAAATCGTAAATAGCTTTTGCATTTTCTTCTGATCCAGCATTATCAATATTAATAGATACCGCACTAGGTCTATCTTCACAAAGGTTTTCATCGTCTACGCCCATAATGTACATTCCCAAGATGAACAAAAAAGCAACGACTAAAACTGGAATCAGACAGCCCAGGAGACCACATCCGCAGCCTCTTTTTTTTCTGGTTTCTTCCATCCCAGCAATCCTCTCCAAAAAGAAAAATCCCTAGAGACTGATTTTCTCTAGGGTTGAACGTACATGTTAAATTTGTGGGCTTCTGCCTTCCGGCAAAGTAAAATCTTTCCCCAGTTTTGCTTCAATCGTTTTACCTGATACACTATAATTCGAGTGGTCACTTGAACCTGGATCGATAGTAATCTGCTCTTTTGAGTTTCCCGTCATTTTTATTGTTCGATCATTTTTTGTGTGACCACTTATTTGTTGCACCGCTTGTAACGAGTTTTGATTAGTAATCATTGATCGAGATTGCTTCAATTGAGTAATTTGTTGCGTCAAAGAATCATTCGCAATTAACTTTGGTGTTTTCTGAGTTAATGGTACTAACTGACCAACATAATTTTTTGGAGGTTGTGCCAAGCTCATTTTCCAGTTAGGTTTTCCAGTAACTTTACCATTTTGAATCAATTGATCAATTGGCAAAGCAGAAACAGATAGTGGAGTGGGATCACCAATTGGAGTTGGTACTTGTACGCTGGGTGCCTCTATCGTCTTTCGTGGATGTGGCATTTTTGCAGGCGGACTTCCAATGATTGGTCGGCTATTTACAAGTAATTTCTCTCCTTCAAATGGCAATTGTTTTTTTCTGCCATAAGCAATTTCCGAAGGCTTGGCATTCGATTGTTTTACTGGTGTGGCGTGTTGCTGTTTTGTTCGTCGGAACAACTGACTTGCCGCTAATATACCTGGATGGATCTTCCCAGCAACATTCTCTCCTCTTAAAATTGCTCGTTCCGTTAAATCTTTTCCTCGATGAATGGTTCGGCTAACTTCTCTTGTCGTAGTTTGTGCTTTGGATTTTGCCTCAGCTAATGTACGATCCGCTTGTCCTAATCCCAGCTTTGCTAAAATATCTTTCCGTTTTACGAATACGGTCAACGAAACAATCCCTCGAACAAACATATTACCGATAAAACCAGCTACGGTATTCATTAGAATCAAATCATCAATAATATTGAAAACAAGGAACGCCACTAGAATTAACACACTATAAATCGATTTTTGAAAGACAAATCCCACAAACGTTTTTAACCCACGAAAAATCATATAATCCATGCCTGGAAAGAAGGAAACGATCAACATAAAAGCGATTGCCAACAGCATCAACAGCACTCCTAACTGGAATAAAAAACGAACCATTCCGATCATCAAGATAGGAATTCCAACAGATACATTTAAACTTGGACTCATTAATCCCACGATCATTTTGTAAATACTCTTTGTTGGTTGAATGAACGCACGATAAGATTCTGTTTTTTCATCATCTTCTTTTGCCGCATCGATCACAACATTAGAGATATTTTTTAAGGCTTCACTTTTGATACTTTCAGACAAGAACTCTGTTGGTTTGATCCCAGCCTTTTCTAACTCTTTAATATCAGTAGTTCCATAATTTAATAATAGATACGGATCGACAACCGCCTTCTGATAATACATTTCACGAATTTGTTTGATCGCATCATCACTGGTGGTCGCAACACTTAGATCATCAATTCCGTTGGTCGCTTCAAAAATTAACCCTTCAACAGCAGTTGACCAGGTATTTAAATCCTTCGTCATTTTTTCACCCTGACTGGTTACTGTGCCATTTCCAAACCAAAGAATTGAAAAACCAACTACACATAAAAAGCGGACAAGGGCTCGCTTTGCCTGATTTCCACTTCTACAAACCTTCAAATAGAAGATATAAACGACATATCCTCCAGTTAATCCTAGACCGACCACATTAAATAGCTTATCGTAGATATTTTTAGAGAATTGGAAAAAGGTATGGATAAGACCATCCATTGCCGCTCCTTTATAGAGTTTTTCGATAATAAAATCAAATACCTGCCAAATAATTTTGTTCGTGCTAAACGACATGTTAGTAATCATCTGGATAAAGTCTGTCCCGTTTTTTCCAAATAACATCTTTCCAAGTGAAAATTCTGTATCACCTATGTACGAAGAGAAAGTATCAAGGTGGTATTTGCCCACAGTATAGATCGCTTCTTTATCCGACTTTGCATAGGCTGATACAGATAGAAGCAGGATCAAAAGGATGGGAAGTAAGATAAACAACAGACTTCGTTTGTTCGTTCTGACCAATTTTAAATCCCTCCTTTTTTTTATTTTTAGACATCAAAAAAGAGTCTGCTTCCAGACCCTTTTATAAACTATTCTTTTGCTTCAAAAACTTTCGTCACAATTTCTTGTTCAATCGCTTGGATAAATTCCGTTTCAGAAATTGGTTCGAATTCCTTTCCATTTGAAGTTGCCGCAGATTCACGAACATGATCTTTTATTTTCTTTTTAAAGTCAGGATCAGAATACTCCGTTTCGTTATACTTGATATAGTAAACATTGTTCTCATCATTTTTTGCTTTCATCAAATAAACTTGCAATGCATCTTTTTCAGATAAATCAGTCGGAAAATAACCTGAATCAAAATCATAATCTTTTCGTTCCTCATTATCTTTCTTGTTGTATTTACTCTTAAAATCCATGACTGTTTTCACAGCAATTTTTGTTTGATCATCCATTTTATTCATGGATTTACCGCAGCCTGCCATAAGAAGACAAGTCAAAAATAGTAACGCAGCCATCCCATATTTTTTCATTTTGCCCCAACCTTTTAAATAGTTGCATAAAAGTATAGCAATGAATGATTTCATTTGTCTACAAGGAATTGATCTATGCGACCTGTTCTTCTGCTTCACTATTACTCGTTTTCTCTGTTGTTTTCAACGCTTCCGTGAACTCTTCAAACAGGCTGTGAACATTTAATTTCCCAACACGGCCATAAATATCACGCATCCAACATTGCCCCTTGATCATCCGTTTCATTTCTTTTCGGTTCTCTTCATTACATTCAAGACCCAAGTGAGTGAGTATTTTGTCTCGTTCGCTATCCTCGTCAAAAGCAAAGACGATCCCATAGTTTCCTTTTTCGTCCTCTGTGCCTAGATCATCAATAAACTGAGTATCCAACACCAATTGATTCATTTGAGATCGCCCTACACGAGCCATCGATGAAATAATTGCTCGACCGGAATTCGATTTATTAAAGACCCAAGCCTCCGTGAAGTAGACGGCTGTTTTCTGCTCAATGTCACGTTTCCCAAACATCTCACAAAAACGTCCCAAGCTGATCATCAAACACAAGGACTTTCTATCGGCATCAGAGTATAATTCAGGTGAAATATCATCTTTGGGCAACGTTAAATCTTGGATTTCCAGCACGGTTGTTTTCTCTTTGAAATCCAGTCCATTATTTTCGCCATAACTAAAACCTAAACGCAAGATCGAATCAGTAATCGTTAAATGTAGAAAACGACCGTATTCATGAATTTTTTCATCCATATGCTTTTCTAGCCAATCAACCACATGCATTAATCCTACCAGTTCACCCTTTTCACGTTGAGTCAATACTTTTTGAATGCCTTCTAATACCGCTCCTTTTAGCTTATGATCCTTTCCTAACGGACTCAATTCATTGATCATATCTTGTGCCACTTGTTTAGCATCAATTCGATCTAGATAAACTAGTGGGTCTAACACACCGTAGTTTTCCTTCTTTTTTGCATCCAATGTCACGTAATTAATGCTATTTAAATGTTGTACGAATAATGGGTAGTTCTGTTGGTAATATGGATTGTTGACCAGTTTCTTGAACCATTTTCTTTTTTCGCCTTTGGGATCTATCAGAAGGCTTTGGGCTTCTAAAAAGGAACTATAGAGGAAAATTAATCCCACAAGAAAGGTTTTCCCTTTACCGGTTTTCCCTGTAACTGCCATGTGTGGCGCATCATAAAGCGCACCTCTAATTCCTTCCGCAATTGCTAAAGGATTCAAAAAGACATACTTATTAGAGGCATAAATTAATTCTTCCAGCTCCGTTTTTTCACCTTTGGAACCATTCAATCCGACAACATCTTGACGGCCAATATACCAACCCGAATCCATTCCCAATTCTGTGATCGTCCCAAAAAGCAATTCTGCAATAGCATCAACATTTGTACGTTGCTTCCAATGCATCTGACCTCCTAACGGCTGTCCAATTAACAGTTTATAGAATAGTTTTACTTGATCATTTTTCCCACGACAGACTCGTACACTTTGACTCAATAGTTTGATAATGGATAAACTACGCTGCCGAACTTCTTCCTTCGTATTCCCATACACAACAAAGCAGCCCAGCCAGTCAATGATTGGCTCATTGTTACTCATACGTTCTCGCATATGTTTTAGTAAATAGCGAATGGTCAGAACACGATCCGTAGGTTCATCCCCATGTTTTTCTTGATCATTTTGTTCATCCTTGAACCGATTGTTTAACCAACCTGCTCGCATCTGGAGTCCTTGTGATCCCCCCAGTTCTGGATAATGAAGTTTCATTCTAAATTCTACGGGAAAATTCAAATCTTGAGCAAACTGGAAAATATTCATATTACTCATATTCTCTGGAAAAGTCCCGATCGGAAGAATAGATAAATAGCTTTCTCCTAGTTCATCCTCAATTCTTAATATGCCTTTTCCATTCTTTACCGGGCGAATGATTGCAGATTGAATATCTTCAATATCTTGCCAATGATCTTCATCCTCAATTTTATGCGGCATTCCTCTGATGTATTGCAGACGATTCACGTAAATCATTTCTTCTTTTGCCAAAGGACGAATCGAAAAAGAATACAACAATTGAGTGACTTCGTTTGAAACTGAGGCGATTTGTTCGAGGATCATTTCACCGTCAGTTCGTTCATACCCAGCGAAGCCCAATACCTCATCCGCTAGTTCATTGGATATTTTCTTAAATGCCTCCTTCAAGCTTTCAGCAATATATTGGTCTTTTATCTTTATTCCCAACAAAAAAGAAGGACGATAAATCGTGCCTTCTCGTTCCAATAAATTGACTGTTTCTTGGGAGTAATACTCGCCAAGCTCAGGATTATTTTGATCAAAACCTTCAGACAGTTTCGTGAATCGACTGGATAAATTCATGGTTCGTGGGAACATGATCAATTCCACATCTTCATAAGGTGCCAGTAGCTGCATTAGATTTGCCATTTGTTCTTTGTTTTCTTGAATCGCCTTGGGATTATTTTGCGAAATCGTTTTTGGCGATACTTGGTAGTATGCCCAAATATCGTTATTGCCAGTTAATAGCAAATTATCTTTTAAACTTCGTATCGGATTTTTTATACCCATATTGAATCCTCCAACTCTTTAGTTTAACAGATTGAAACGCTCAATCCGAAAGTGTAGCTATAATAATTGATTAACCCTCTAAGAAGAACCTCAGTTATCTGAGGTCCTTCTTGTCTTATCCATTTTTTTTAGCATTCTTCCAATGTTTATTAAAATGAACTTCCGCTCCATTATCACTAAAACATTTTTTTAACATATTTTTGATATCGTCTCTACCTTTTCCATTTAAATCAGCCTCCAAATCTGGAAAATAGTGAGAATTAGTATTGAATAAATTTTTTGCATCTTTGTTGTTCTTATAAAAGTCTTCCTTTCCATTGAAGACAACATATGTTTCAATAATACGTCTGATAGGATTTAACATCATTTCGGGTTTATCTTCTGTGTACAAGAATGCTAGTTCATGCCATAAAGCTTCATAGTTTGTCTTGAAGTCTTGATTCTTATTCTCAATTCTACTAATTTTTGTTTGATTATCACATCGTTGTAACTTGTAAAAATTGCTTTCTTCAAATGCATTTTTTTTATCTCTTCTATTTTTAATCTCAAACGAGCAATTCAAGTAGAAAAAAGTATTGTGTGTAAGCAAAATGAACTGGTCTGAACAACTTTTCTTATCGCACATTTTTATTACTTTTTGTAGTTCATCAATAATCAAGTATTGCATTGTATCATCATTTGAAGTCATTGGATCATCAAAAACAATAACCTTGTTAGTACCATTCGATGAATCTGAAACTTCCGAGAGTTTTTCAATAAAATATAAAAATGCAATAATATTCTTTTCGCCCGTGGATAACTCAGTTATGGGTCTTATTTCTCCTTGATGGTTTTTTATTTTCTTAATTGTCAAATTAAGTTAGACAAATCATCAATACTTACGTAACTCAAAAATACTTCCAAAGGTGTTCGATAATCCAGTGATTTTCTAGGAATATTATTTCGTTTAGATGTGACAGATTGAATAAAAGATTCATCTACTGAATTGAAATCCATAGATTTCAATAAACCATCTCTACGTAACAATCCGTTAGAATTCTCGTTTAGGCCTCTTTGAGACGGCGTTCCTGGATCAGCGAAATAAATGGCAATATCATTGGCATTACTGATTTGTTTCCAATTTGAAAATTCCTTTCCACAATCAAAAGTGATGGATTTGAATAGATTTTTCGGTACAGATTCAAACCAATGATTTAATTTTTTTTCAATATCAATCGCTTGTCTACCACACGGTTTCAATGTGATGATAACTTTTGATAATCGTTCAACTAAGGTAATTACAGCACTTTTATGTTTCAGACCTACGATAGTGTCACCTTCAAGGTGACCAAACTCATTTGAGAATTGGCTATAATCTTTTTCACGTTCATGAATAGAGCGGCGGAAAGCTTGTTTTCCACGCCTTTCTTGATGTCCATTCGGTTTACGCTTGCCTTTCATCGGTAAGTCAGAAGGATTAAATAGCCCCTTTTTGAACATACGATAAATGGTACGAGCAGAACAACGAATAGGAAACGCTGCACGACCAACAATCACATCGGGTGTCCATCCTTGAACAACCTTTCTTTGAATATATTCTGATTGTTCCTCGGGTAAAACAAGCGGGCGTCTACCACAGTTTGATTTGTTTTTCTTATACTGTTGATAGTATTCTAAGGCTGATTTTCCTTGCTTGAAGAATAGGTATACTTTATGGATCGTTTGTCTTGAACGATTCAAGCAATGCGCAGTTTTCGCAACAGATTGATTTATTTTGAAATAAGACTCTATCATTACAAGTTCATCCGTTGTAAGATGGGTATAGGTCATTTGTACTCACTCCTTATAATTCTTTGGTCAGAACTATTTTGAGTGTAGCACAAATGGCTTTTTTAGTTGTCTAGCTTAATTTTACAATCGGCGTTTCGTAAAATTCTTGATCGTCAACTTTCTTTCTGATCATTTCAAACGATACCAAATATCTTAGCTTGTTGTTGATATTATGCGCAAGCTTTTCTGTATTTTTTGTCTTGTTTTTGAGAGCGGATATTTCATTGTCAATTGCACCAATTTTATCGTTCTCTTTTCTTATTTTATCTACTTCAACATTAAAATTACTTTGTGCTTCTGCTTCTCTTCTATCTAGCGCTTCCAACTTAACTAGCTCAGAATCCAATTTGAATTTATCAATTATTTTTTTTACTTCATGAAGCCTTAAAGCTCGCATTTCCTCATCTTGTTTAGCTTTCAGATTATTTGAAAAATCATTATTTAATTTTACTATTTCTTCATAATCAGAAATAACATCATCAAAATTTTCTGGAAAATCTAAATTTAATGCTACTTCCTCTTTGAACAAGTTCTTTTCTTTTTCATTTAAGGCAGACAAAAGAGCCTCTAAAAAAGAAACTTGATCCTTAACTAATACGGTTATATTATCGTTGAGAACTCCTACCCTTTCTAAGTAATCAGGATAAAAATCATTTGTGTCTACTTTTATAGCTGAAATAGTGTTTCTCAAAGCTTCAATTTTTTCTTTTCCGTTTAGAATTCTCTTTTTTAAAAGCTCTACTTCATCTGCCGAAAAATATTTTTTTAGTATGGTCAATCGTTCTTCAGTAACAAAGTTTCCACAAAAAGAGCATTTCTCTCCAGAATTGTGTATATGCATTCCTTTTTCTGCAAAGTTGGTTTTTTGAGGATTATCAGATAATTCTTCTAATACTATTTTACTTTCTACTTTAGCGTCAAGTATCTCATTCACAGACTCTTGATATTTAGCAAAATTAATTTTTGGAAATGTTATAGTTTTCACTGTTTTCTTTTCAGATTTTAGTATACTGTTATTTTTTTCAATATCATTTTGTTCAAGAAGATTTGCATATGAAATCTCGCGCTTAAAGGTGTCTTTACGGTATGTGCGAGCATTTTCAACTAGTCGGTTATCCTTGGCTATTGTTGCTGCAGACTGAGTATAGAATGACTCGATTTCTTTACTCTTGTTTTTCTTTTCTTTATTACTATCTTCAAGTTTCGAAAATACATTCTTAATCTTTTTGTTTTCAGGCTCCCTAATTTCCTTTGACATTTTTTCTATGTCTAAAATTAGATTTTCTTTTTCAGCTTCTTTATCTGTAATTTGTTCATTTATAGAAGTATTCTCTTCACCGAGTGTAACAGCATTCAATTTTTTATCTTCACCGACAATAGAATCAAAACCTTGAAATACCCGAATATCCAGACTATCGCCATACTGTTCATTCATAAGACTAGTAATTGTTGATTTACCAGTACCATTTTTTCCAAAAACAAAATTAATAGGTTTGTCAAATTCAATATCACTATTCGAAAAAATTACCGTGGTACTAAAATCCAGCTTCATAATTGCCCCCATTTCTCTTCTCATAAGGAAATAACTTGTTCTAATATAAGAAAACGATTGTGATTTATTTCATTATAACAGAACGAATTGGAGCATAACTAGTTGAATCGTAATGATATTATAAACAATATTTGTACCTATTTCTTGAATCTAATTACTTCGTTTATATCTGATTGTCTAAATGCTGCTCCGTTAAAAAAGTATATATCTCGCCAATGAATTATTATCAAATAAATTACAAGATCAAAGACATAATAATAAAGCTTCTTCCCGTCCGGTTGAACCTTGTTTAATAACAATACGCTTGCTATTGGGAAACCTATATAACATAGTGCTGGTAAAAATGGCAGAATTTCAGCCCCTCGTTGAATAGGATCACGAAAAGCTCTCCACATTAATCCAAACACAAAAAGGAAGCTGCCAATGTTCACCACCGCTATTGGTGCAGGCAAACGACCTAAATTCCCTAAATCTTGTATGCGATAGGGTTCTTTAAATGCTGCTGAGTAATTGTGCGGTTCCCATTTCATGATTAACCACCAAACAACTTCTCAATAATCGTACCCATGCCACCAAATACTTTTTCTGGATCATTCAAGAAGAAATAAGCGATCGCTCCACCTACAAATGCAGAAATAATCTGAACGACTTTTGACTTCGCAAAGTTTTTGGAAGCCAAATAGACGACCAACATGATAATCGCATATTTCCCTTGTTCCAATATAAAATCAGACAGTTGTTTTAATCCCATCTTGTGATTCCCTCATTTCTACCATGTATGGTTTAGTTTCTGGACATAATACTTGCCCAATTTTTTTACTACTTCAAAAGACATATTTTCTTGCCAAATCAATTCTGTTCCTTTGTCTTTGAACTTGACCGCTGCTTTCACTACAAAATGGTCTTTTTCTTTGAATACCTGGCCTGTTACTTCGTCAATGCTCGCTGAACCTTGCAGCCCTTCTGGATCATCCATCATATAGCGCATATCTGCCGAAGAGCTTTTCGCATACTTCTCCAAAAATTCCTCAATATAAGTCATTACTTCTCTACGGATATGACCATTGACTGAATCAAAATCATTCGGATCGAAATCTAAGATTTTTGCCTTCTCTTTGTTTTCCTTTAACGCAGTGAAATAAGGATAAGAAATCACTCGACTTCCTGCCATAGAAGTTTGGAAAGGAATATTCAATAGTTGACTGGCCGTGACTTCCTTTGGTTGATCATCCTCTCCTTTTGTTTCGATAATATAAGTAACTTTGTAAGAAGCAGTCGAAACACCTGACACTTTTTTCAACGAGATAAAAGCGGCTGACTTTAATGTTCGCTTTCCTGAAAAGATCGAATTACCTTCCTTGATTCCTTGGGCAAAGTAATCGTTCATTAGAGTTTCTTGTCTCAATTTTTGAGTCTCACTATCATCAGAAACCGCCATGTACAATGCGACAAAGCGGTTCATAAAGGATTCAATTTCAGGTGTGAGCACTACCGAGCTACTAGCCTCTTCTTTGCTTTTCTGTTGAATAGTAGTGACCACTTTGTTTAGTGAACTCACTTTTACTCGTAAGCCTTGAGTTTGAAGAAAGGCAAATACTCCTGAAACACTTAGAAAAAGAATTCCTAACCAAAACAAACGTCTCATTGCTTTGGTTTGAATCCTTCGTACTTTCGGTATTTTTTCACTAGTTGTTTTATCTTTCTTTTTAATTCGCCGCTCCTTCATTCAATAGACAACTCCTTTTGATTATTCGAGCCATCTTACCGTTTGAAAAATCGAAACTTCCAGATCAATCCAACCATTGACATCAAGCCTAAACCTAAAGCGGATAAACTTTCGTAAGAGGCTTCGCCTGTATTTGGTAAAACTTTTGTCGATCCATCCGCAGCCTTTATAGAAATGTTTCCATCTGGTAATGGAGTGACTTCACTTTCAATGGGTGCTAATCCGGCTGCCGTTTGTTTATAGGCTACGCCGTCTTTCACTGAAACAATTTGTTCTCCTGTCGCCGTTTCTATGGGTGCCTCTACTGTTGGATTCAATACAACGTCTTCTCCTGGATTGGATGGTGTGGGTATCTGTGGTTGTTCTGGTTGAGCAGGTACCTCTGGCTTACTAGGTTTTTCCGGCTGTTCTGGTTTCTCTGGCGTTTCAGGGACTTCCGGTGTTTCGGGAATCTCCGGTACTTCTGGCGTTTCGGGAACCTCGGGTGTCTCTGGTACTTCTGGTGTTTCAGGAACCTCCGGAGTTTCGGGTAATTCTGGATCGGTCGGTAGCTCTGGGGCTGTTGGTAGTTCTCCAGGCAATTCTTCACTCAATCCATCTTCCGTAGAAACACGTTCAACTTGATTTCCCTGTTCTACCATTGGCATATCTACCTCACCAGCTTGTACAAAAGAACTTCCAAATTGTAAACCATATAAAGTTACACTGGTAATTGTTAAGGTTGTGATCATTATTTTTTTCATGTTCTATTCTCCATTCACTAAAAATTTATTTCTAAAGAGTACATTGTCAGGCTTTCATAATGCTCTAAAAATACTTGATTCAATCCAGAAATGGTTTCCGACACAATTTGTACACGATCCACCTCTGGATAAATTTGAGTTAACTTTTCAATGACTTCTTCACTACACCATTTGATAAATCGCTGCCGCTGTTGCTCCCTCTCATTGATATAACGTACTCGTTGATTCACATAGCGTTGGTATATTGTTGGTTCATTCTTATACTTCACTTTCAATTCCTTTGGTAAGCCAATGAATGGCTCATTTTGGGGTTTCAACGTAGTTAAAACAGCCTCGATCAATTGGCGAAACTCTTGAAACTGATCATGCTCATACCAGATTAAAAAATCAGACACATCAAAACAGACCTTTCTTTCCCATTTTTAGCGGATATTTTTCAGATTCTATCTTTTCAATTTGAGAATAGCGATAATAGAAGACTCGTCCATTCTCTTCAATCCCGACAAATGGATTACTTTCAAAAAGCTTGAGCAATAAGTCGGCTGCTTGATACTTTGTATAGTTGGCAAATAGCTGATAGCACGCAAATCGTCCATCATCAAATGTTAGGAATAGCTCATACCGATTCCGTTTGAAACCTTGCTTCCAAGCCAAGCGATCCTTCTTTTGTAGACATTCAAATTTGGCACCCAAAAAAGGCCAAATAAAACTGACTATGAAAAATCCGATCAATGTATATAGGATCAATCGAAGCATTCTCTTATCCCTCCTGCCGTTTCTTCATGTACACCGAATAAAGATCAAGAAACCCATCCGCCAATTGCTGGATCACAAAGTTTTGCAGGAAACGATTATTCTGAATGCGCATCATTTCATAGCCTTCAGTAAAGGTATCTTCCTCGTCATACCGTTTGACCGCTCGGTGTCGCTCACTTTCCATGATGAAGGCAAAGTCAGTGGCTCCAAAAACCACAGGTGTGAGTAACCCCTCGGATCGTAGAAGAACAATATAGCGTTCCGCAAAATGTTCCGAATTCATCATGTTTTTTTCTCGTTCTTGGAATAGGTACTCACGAGCAATCACGGCATTCGTCACACTATCACTGAGGAAACGGTAGTCCGGCGGACGTTTTTGTTCTGCTTCAAACTTTTGATACAACAACCAGGCGCAACGATACTCTGCTTGCAGGTATTCTTTTTCCTTTGGCAAAAATTCATCAATTGAACATAGCTGACGAATCGAAGACTCAAACAGATACATGTAATGCTCAATAAATTCCTCTTCAACAATTGGTTCTCCAATAAATTCCATTTTTATGCGTCACCTCCACAAAAAAGAGGCTCCATCGAGTCTCTTGAATTCAAGTGATTCATTTTTAGTTTTCGAATAATACACTTTGCGGATCAACCAACATTCCTTGAGAAAGGCTGTTGTCCATGCAAAGCTCAAAATGTAAATGGCTGCCTGTACTGTTTCCGGTGCTGCCTACATAACCGATTATCTGGCTTTGCGAGACAGTATCGCCTACTTTGACGATAGATTGTTGTTGATGTGCATATAGAGCGGTTGTACCATCTTCGTGTTGGATCACCACATAGTTCCCCCAAGAGGTATGGAATTCTGCCTTGATCACTCTACCGGACTTCACCGCATAAATTCGTTCGCTCTGAGCTGCCACCATATCTAACCCACGATGAAACTCGCCATTGCGATTGCCAAACACACTCGAAATAGTGTGATTTTGCAAAGGAGTTTTGTAGCCTGAGCTACTAATAATTGGTCCTTGAAGATCCTTGTCATAGTCTGTTAAATCATAAGTTTCAATAAGACCATTCAGTTTTCGATCGTACTGAGTATCTGTGGCATATCGTCCTGTTAAATACTTTGTTGCTTCTTGATAGGTTTTCGCATTTGATTTCCAAACGCCTGCATAATAATTGGAATCACCAGTAATCCCCTCTTTTAAAAGTGTGGCATAATCATTGAAGCAATCTTCATAATTTTCATACACCCGAAAACCTGCTTGGGTCGCATAAAGCGTGCCGTTCCCTAAGTCTTCTTGTGTTGCCATTGAGACGGATTTCCCATTGTGTGTTCCTTTAATCCCGAACAAGTTATAGTTTGGTTCCTGGGCTAACTGGCTTTTACCCGAAGCCGATTCCAAGATGGCTTGAGCGATCATCACAGATGCATACAACTCTTTTTCCTTCCCTATCTTTCGAGCCGACTCACCGATCTTACGAATAAAGTGATCCACGGATTCATCTTTTTCAAAATGAATCGATCCATCTTGTGTCACGATACTTGAAGGAACCGTTCGTGATAGATCAACGGTCGCTTCTTGATCGACAATCGTTTCTGGTGTTGGGACTTCTTGAGAAATCTGGTTTGATTGTTCTGGCGCTGATTCTTCTTTTGGTGCTGCCGGTTTCTCTGTTTCTTTTTTTGTTCTTCCTTTTTCGGAGTTTCTTGATCACTCGGTGTCGAAGATTCCGAAGGTTTCGTGCCACTACTAGTTGATTCTGTAGTCGATTCACTGCTTGAAGAGCTGCTTTCGGTAGATTCTTTTGTCGAAGACTCTTCTGTAGAAGCGGTACTACTTTCTGATGTTTCTGTGGTATCGGTAGCTTTTTGGACTTGTTCTGTCGCTTCTTTGGTTGAGGGCATGTCACTTGCCAAGACTGCCATTGGTGTCGAAAGAAACGCTTGTAACGTAAAAATAAAGGCCGAAACCATTCTCGAAAATGTCTTCATCTAGTCCATCCTTTCTCATTCAATTCTGTTGTTTACCATATCGTCATATTTTCCAGCGCTCAGTATTGCCATAATGATCACACCGAAGAAAGCACCGATCATAAAGGCTACGATGATCCAAAACATACACAACTCCCTTTTTACGTTAAATTTCATACTGTTTTCGTGTGGCTACATGGCTCAAAGCTAGAAGCCCAGTTAAATAACCGATCCCGATTACAATAGGTACCTCATTTAGAATCGTAAACAAATAAATGCAGGCAACTTGAAACAGTGAGTAAATCGGTTCGTTGGATGTTTCAACTGAATGCGTTCGTATTCGTATCGTGGGTTCTTCACTAGCATTAGCCCTTTGTTGGTTCGAGATTTTTTCATCATTGGCCCAGCGCTCTTCAATGAGTCCCAAACCAAGTTTCACGGCTTTGGTAGCTTCACTTGCCGGATATTCCTTCAAGAACTCGCCTTGCACAACCGCTCGATTGGAGGTGTTTAGTCCACCTTCACACCGAATAAGCGTCACAATTGATGTCTGATCATCGGTAGGAATAGCCATCAAGTCTCCTCGACTTTGATCAACGACATCATTTTTAATCGCCACGTACTCATAAACTTTCGTAAAGTCAGTTAGATAAAAGATTTGCTGCAAGGTTGTTTTCGGCAGATTTCCAAGCGATCCGCCACTTTGAACCAGATTGTGAGCAAGGAGTACGTAGTTGCCTTTTCCTAACTGCTGATTCTGATAGTACGTTCCGACCCCAACCATTAGATTCTGATTGTCGATTCCTGCAAGAATTTTCGAATGAATATCAGCGCTGGGGATATACAACGCCCCTACGCCCCACTGATTCACGATCTCGGCATACCGCAACTGATCTTTCGCGTAAGCAGCGGGCGTAACTGGTTTGATTTGACGTGGACAGTAAGTCGCTTTTTGCAGTTTCTTTTTTTGTTTATCTCGATTGCTTTGTTTCAAATCAATCGGTTGTTTGATTTGTTCTGCTTGGTCATTGGCTTGTAGTAATAAGTGATACCCGTAGTAACTGGCACAAGAAATCACAACCCCTAAAACGATCCATAGAAATGGTAGGTTCTTCCATAGCTTTTTCACGATACCCTCCTCTAAAAAATAGAAGCGCCCTGGTACGGACGCTTCGTTGATCTAGCTTATTTTTTATTTTGACGTTTCTGGTTTACAACGATAAAAAGAGCACTTGCGGCGAACACAAGACCTAAGAGTATCCAAGTAACTGGACTTCCCAATGATCCTGATGTTTGAGGCAACGTACCTGCTGGACTAGTCGATTTTGCTGGTTCGATTGGTTTATTTATTGTAATGGTTTGGCCTTTGTTGTTGAAATCTTTTTCAGAAGCTACAGGCTCATCGTTATAAGTTGTTTCTTCAAAAGCGACCAATTGGATTTGACTGTCTTTACCAAATAATTGTTGAACAGCGACATCTTCAATCGTGACTGTGACCGTTCCTGTTGATTCTTTCGGTGTGAACTTGATGGTTGAAGTTAATTCTTTTCCATCGATCATGACTGGTAATTTTGTCCGTGTATCCATCCAAGTAACTTTTTGATCGTACTCAACGTTAGGCGTTAAGTCTTCAAAAGCAACTTTATCAGTCAATGTTACTTTGCCATCGGAAGTGACTTCTACTTTGCCATTCACGAGAGCTTGCGTACCGATCTTAGGATTTCTTACTTTCCCGGTTTGTTTCTCATTCTCAAGTTCTTTTTCATCGGCAATCGGTGTGTCATTTGTAGATAGCTGCTCGTAGGCAACTAAGACTTTTCCTTTCGCAGCGGATAAGTTGGCTTCAAACGGAACATCGACATAGCCTTCCAACAATTCAACGTCATTCAGTGTTGAAAATTCAGTCGCCTCTTCTTGTTCTTCCACATCTGCTGGTTCTTCGGTATCAACAACTTCTTGCGTGGCTGCTTTTGGTTGAATCGTTTCTTTTGATCCATCCGAATCTTTTGTCGTTTCTTTTTCTTTGTCGCTATCGTTTTCTTTTGATTCTTCTTTTTCAGCCGCTTCTTTGGCAAGATTTTCATAGTATTCTCTCGCATTGATAGTAGAAGTGACGGTGCCATCCTTCCCTGCAACAACAGTGATCGATCCTGTCACGCTATTTCCGTTCGGGTCTTTGAATTCTTTTTCAGATTCACGATCCATCATGATTAAATCAAATTTGTAAGTCTGACCTGAGATAAGGTTCTTATAAAATACTCGGTCGAATCCTTTCACTTTTGCCAATGGATCAGATAGTTTTGTTTCGTTTTCGTTCTGATCATAGAAGAAAAACTCGGTATGGATTTCTGGAGTCACAAATTGAATCGCTTCTGCTTCATTCGTCAAATCATCATGACGAGCGACTTCTTCCCACTCACTCGTTGAAGGATTGTAGAATTCTAAGACATTGATCCAAACACCCTTTTTACCATGCATTCCTGTAGCATCAAATTCTAAATACATGTTTTTAACGAATTGGGCCTGTTTTGCTTCGAACTCATTCACTTGCTTCAATGATTCTTCGCCAAGCTGTTCACCTGTTCCAAACTCGACAAAATCAGAAGTAAGGCGTAGTTTTGCATTTGCAGGTGCTTGGTTCGGCTGGATCATGACTTCATCTCGTAGCTTTTGTCCGATCATTGGATTCACAAATTGTGCCCCGTCTTGGTTACTTGCTTGAGAAGTCAACCCAAAATTAAGTGTTGGATTATTTACGTTAATCGTGTTTTCTCCAGATTTCACTACGATTGATCCTTTTGCTTTTTCTGGATCAATGTAGTGCCCTTTGATGGTTTTAAGCTCTTTCCAATCGACTTTTGTGTTGTTCTTCAAGTCATTGGTGATCTTTATTATCCCATTTTTATCCGTCTTCACTTTATGATCCTTGCCATTGTACTGAAGATTAAATTCTACGCCTTCAAGGTTTTTCCCTTTATCATTTTGTTTGATCAGTGTTAAATTGGCATAACGTGGATTACTCACATTAATCGTATTTGAACCGGATTTCACTACTAACGATCCCTTCGCATTGGCTGTATCGATGTAGTGACCAGCAATCGTTGCCGTTTCTTCCCAATCAATTTTCGTATTATTTTTCAGTTCATTCGTCACTTGAATTTGACCGTTTTTGTCAGTCTTGACGGTATGTTCTTTCCCGTTGTAAGTCAGTTTGAATTGAACACCTTCAAGGTTAAGGCCCACATCATTCTTCTTGTTCAGCGTAACGTTCGCATACCGTGGATTGGTCACTTTGAGTTCATTGGAACCTTCCTTGATGGTGATCTTGCCTTTAGATGACGCAGAATCAATATAGTGACCAGCGATCGTAGCCGTTTCTTCGTACTCTACCACTGTACCGATAGGATAATTTGGTGATTTTAAATTCCCATTTGCATCTGTTTTTACAGTGGTGGATTTTCCATCAGCCGTTAGTTTGAAAGAAACGCCAGCCATATTATCGCCTTTATCATTTACTTTTTTCAGTGAAATATAGCCCTCTTCCTTTGCATTATGGAAGACATAAATTTTTTCAGCAGGTGACTTCGTTTTAATATCAGAAATAATATTTCCATCAGGATAATAGGAATGCCAGAATTTATTGTCGCGTGGTGTATTTCCCCAGAAGAATCCAATGTGGCAGTCATAGTTGGTTACCGACACATCCGGTTCAAAATAAATAATATCTCCTTTACGCATGGTACCACTAGCTAACATTTCAGAAACCGTATTGTACGTGTCCGCATAAGTTGTCGCACGTAAAACATCACGCCAGTTATAAGCGTTCGCTGCACCACCAAATCCCGTACTATTATTCGTAATTCTTGAAATATCGCCTCCAGCTCTACGAATAACCATAGCTACAAATCCTGTGCAGTTCATCCCAGGCCCATAGCTTGTCGGTGCTCCGTTTGGACTTAGGCAATACCCTTCGTCTGGATTTAAATACAATCCACGATACGGAGTTCCCAAATAGAAGGAATCATTTTGGTGAGCGGTCAATTCAGCGTTAATTGCTTTTGTAGAAATACCGAAAAAGGTTGGTAAATCTGCCGATAATGCTCTCGCACTCCGGAAAAGAACTGGATCACCAGGAACGCCAGCTCCAGAACCATAGACACTTTCATCCAAGGCTACTTCTCTTTGTGTATCTTCTTTATCCTCAGATTCCACATTCTCCTGGTCTTTTCTATTTTCAGAAGACTCCGTGCTGCTTGTACTTTCCGAGGTTTCCTGACTTGATTCAACCGGATCAGCTTTCGTGGCTTCTGTGGACTTCGGTTTCTCATCATTCTTTTGTACCTGAGTTGCACCGGTGTTTTCCGCATAAGCCGTGATCGCTTGAATTGGAATGATTTGCGTAAGCAGCGTGACGATCATCACGAGCGAAACAATGATTCTACTGATTTTCATTTTCATAAACTTCCTCCAATAATAGTTAGTATTTTTCCATTCGAGTTCACTTATGGACTTCGATTTCTTACCTGATGAAAGGCGTTCACCACCTTTTTAGACAAAAAAATAGCAACGTTCTATGAATGAGGCTTCTTAGGACGTTGCTTTAGGTACTTTATTCAATTTTAGACAATCACTATTTAATAATTTTCAAATGACACTTTTCTACAAAATCGACTGGGATCAGCTTTTCTGCATAATCCGAATTGATTTCCGTAACACGAACTTCACCATATTCTTGAAGATATGACCAAAACTGTTCTGTCACATCCCATTGCCTTTTTTTGACATAATTCATAAAGTAGGTTCGCTCTTGATTCACTTCATCCATACGCTCAATCACCTGAACAAAGATCGGATCATAGATGACTTGTTTAAATTTTCCATCTAACCATTCAAAAGTAACTGGATAGTCTAAACTATCCAACTGTTTCAGTTCTCGTAAAAATAAATTTCTAAACTGTCCGAAGAATTCATCAAAGCTCAAGTCTTTAAATGGAATCTTCAAAAGATACTCAGTCAATTTCGCTTTGTACCAATAATAAATTTCACCAAAGAAGGCTTTCCCTTCTTCGATATTTTGCAATAAATCTTGATTCCCAAGGTGAAAGGAACCTGCATATTTGATCAACTCCATCGTATGAGAAACACCTTTCTAACCAAAGAAGAGCTACTTCATGAAACAGCCATCCGAAACATAGACAACTTGTCCTTCCAATCGAATATCTCGCCCAAGAGCTTCTTCATCAATGTAGTTTTCTAACTCCTTGGGTACAGTGATCAAGCCTTGATCAACCCAATAACTTCCCAGCTTTTCATCCGTATCAACATCCGGTAGAAACATGACATCCTCAGCATTCTCCAGTAAATCTTCTTCTGACGAAAACAAATCTCCAATTAATTCTTTTGCATGATCTCGTACCTCGCTGGGTAATTCCGAATACTGTTCATATAATTCATTTAAGCGATCCAAACTATCGTATTGAGTCACAGTAAATGGCGCATCCGAATCCAAAATGATGGTTTCTTCTTCGGATTCATTTAAACCTAGTTTCGGTGCTATATCAGAGTAGTCTACTGGTAGGTCAAACCAGCCGCCTTGAATAGTTCCACTGACATATTTAGACAAATTAGCTATATATATTTGTGCTTCCATCGAATGCACTCCTTATCTAAACAAATACATTTTCTATCAGTAAGACTGATCCTTGATAAAATGATTCATTGACATATCGACCGAGATCAAGTAATTCTTCTTGAATGCTCTCTTCCGTCATACCATGATTAGTATCTTCACAAATAGACCGGCTTAATAATTGCCGCACTTCATCAACTGATAGAGAACTGTATTCAATTTTTTTGTTATACACTTCGATCACGCAGTTCGAATAAACGATCAGTGGCTTTACACCAATCTTCACAGCGATCAAAGCACTTTTCGGGACACTGAAAGAATAAAATTCAATCTGACTTAAATCACTTGGTTTCACCTGCCAACTTAACTCCTCCAATTTGAGTTCGTAACTTTTTCTCACCTCCAGCAATCGTGCAATTTCTTGCCATGCCGGATCACCCTGAAATTCACCACGTTCAAGAATTCGTTCAATCAAATCCATCGAATTATTGAAGACACTCAATGCTCGAACTCGTTGATTAATCGCTTCGATTTTTTCCTGACAGTGACTAATTCCTGAAAAAAGATAGTCCTTGTTATCCTCCAACTAAATCACCTCCTGATGATTGAAACCAAGTAAGATAGTTTTCTTTATCCTCACTCAACTCCACATTTTCAATCGTTGCGTTCACAAAATCTCTACCAGAAAGTTCATCGACAATTTTTAGTAGCTTTAGTGTGGGCGCTACTTGGGTTTCAAACCATCGTTCCGCTCGTTCGATCGAAAACTTTTCTGCTTTCATGGAAAAGTTCAACTCTCTGACTGTCCGAAACATTTTGGCCCACCGCTCATTCACAATTCTTGATTCAGAATCAAGCAAGTCATAAACCGTCAATTTGTCATTGATCAATCCAGCGCCGATCTCCCCTAAGCTCGTTCCGGTAATAAAGCGATCAATAATCTCAGTTGCTTTTTCAGCAGCGCTACGCAATTCGTAGCGATTGTAGATACCATATTTTAGTAAGGCATCTTCCACTGAAATACGCTCACGATTGGCAATCTCATAGCGTTTTTCATAGAAGTTGAAGAACATCGGGGATTTTCTTGATCCAAAATAAAGGGATAGCCCCTTGTTTCTAGCTACCCCTGATTCTGTATAATATCCCCCATAGTTTTCAAATAATTTGAAGCTATCTTCGATCAGTCCTTTGTGTTCCTTTTCCAGAATAGAAAACAAATCAAAGTATTCGTCATCATCTCGCATCCACATTTCATCAATGGCAATATCGATCCGGCTGCATTGAACACGGCTATAGCAACTTTCTAGCATTCCTTGTTTTTGCCAAAGGTGTAATAGGTATTCCTGCCAGTCTGTTTTTCGTTCCTTCAACACCAGTTCATACTCACGGCAACCTTGTCCTGAGAATTGAATCAATACATTTTTCGTTGTTTCTTTTGTATGCCAAAACACCCAGATATTTCCTCGTACAGATACCTGGTCAAACATGTAGAGTCCTGTTGAACGGGTTTCAAACTCTAACTCATCCATGCCTAACACTCGTTGGATAATATCTTTAGGTGTTGCATCAAAAAAGGACAAGCGCAAATAATCGATCATGACTCTCATTTCTACCCCATGTTTCATGTAGACACGAAAATACTCTTCGAGCTTTTGTTTCACCTCTTCTGGAATCGGGCGCTTGCCTTGTTCCATTTTTTTGTAATAGGACAAAGAGATGTCCAGTATTTGTGCAAATTTTCGTTGAGAAACTGGCTTTTGTTTTCCAGTCTTCGCATTGGATAACCCAAATCTGTATCGATAGTTTCGCAGTTCTTTAGGCTCCAATTTTTCTACACCTCAATTAAATAACGAAATTGATTTTTTTCGACTCTTCAAAAAGAGCCATCAAACCTTTGGGATTATTGACTCTTAATTTTTGTGTCCCTTCAAAATCGTTGAAAAGCACACAAACGTTCATCTTCGATGAAGCCTTATATAGCCATCTTTGTTGAGCTTTTTTTGTTTCGTTATTTTATTTCTACCCCCCCTATTAGATACTGGGGGGGTAACGGTTTAGGGCAGGCGCAAGCGCCTGCCCTAAACCATCCACGCACACACTTGGCGTGTGCGTTTGCCCTTGCCATACGCGGCTGGCGCCGCTGCCAGTGCAAACGCCACGCTCTAATGAGTGCATGGCTATGCGGGCATAGTTTCCCCTCCAGTATCTACAGTGGATCATTTTTTATAAAATGTTTTCTTCAATCATCAATCGTTCCGCAAGATCTTCCGGTGACAAAAAGGTGGCGAAAATCGCAGCCGTTAACTCTTTCCTCTCTCCATTTCTCAACCGATGAAGCTTTTTCAACAATAAAATATCTTCTTCTGTCAGTAAAATTTGACTTACAGGAATCCCATTCCTCAAAATATCCTTTCGCAAGAAAAGATAGGTGGTCCGTTTTTCAATTTTAGCGATCCACGAATACAGTGTCCTTGAAGAGAATTCCGAATCAATCAACTTTGCGGCCGTTCGTACTCGATAATATTTTTCACTCACATGTCATCACCTCACTCGCTTAATAGATTACTCGATGGTAATATCACCAGCTTTATTCAACTTCTCTTGCCGCTTTCTCTGATATTCTTCTGAAACCATTTTTCTGAGTTGCCTTTCATCATCAGCACTATACATGTCATCCATCAATTTTTGGTCTTCTACAGTTATTCGTGCTGGTTCAAAATCCAGTTCGATCATGTGATCAAATTTGGCAAACTCCGTTAGAAAATCAAAATCATTCGGAACAAAGGGACTATACAATTCTTGGGGAATCCCTTTCCCAATATCTAAATAGCCCCGACCAACTCCTGATTTATTAACAAAACTTTTATTTTTATTTTCGTCGCCAAAGCTCATTTTATAGCCCAGCTCAGATAATCTTCCCAATGACACTTTTGCGAGTAGATTGTCTCGAATACCATTCGGCAAACTTTGAGCATCTGGACGCTGCAAGGCAATGATCATATACACACCAGCTTGACGACCTTGAAGAATTAACGGCATTAATACTTTTAAAACCCTATCCGTTTCTTTGTAGTCCAAGGTACTAAAAAATGCGGCCCATTCATCAATGATCACAACGTAAGGCGGCATGTCATAGAAAGCATAGTTTTTTCCCATAGTATAATTTTTGTGTTCTCGCATGTACTTGTAGCGCTTGATCATCATTTCAAAGCTGTCTTCTAGCAAGCGAAATATTTCTTCTTTTTCCATCACTACGTGTCCTTTAAAAGCTGGTAAATCCGCTAGAACACCTAAATCTGATTTCTTTGGATCAGCAATTTTCACCGTGCCGATTTCCATAAACACCTTGATTAGCGTATAAATGAAAAAGGTCTTCCCACCACCGATCCCGCCGCTAATAAGTAGGTTCGGCAGCTTGTCATATTCCCAAAAGACACCCTTCATGATTTCAATTGAGCCATTTTCTGCTTTGACCTCTCGAATAGACAAGCGGCGCTCAATGGTATCCAGCAATAACTTGTAGGTGACTAACATCGGTTTCCGATCAATCTCAACTAAATCACCAAGAAATAGTTCCTCCAATACCGATCCCATCATCAGAAATTCCTTATGATTTTTCCCACCAAGCTCGAAGGTGAAACAATCCAATGAATTCTTTTTTTTATAGTATACCTTTGGTAATTGGATCAGTTCTTTCGAACCAGTTTCAGTTTTCACCTTTTTAATATCTACCAAATTGTTTTCAATAAGGTATTTCAACAACCATTGGCAGCGTTGAAGTCTGCTAAAGTAACCACCGTTTTCTTTGGATCGCTTCATAGCAAAAAGAGAAACAGCAATCGTTAGGAATAGTAGCCCTGACACTAATATTCCTAGCATGATTATTTTGGCCAAAGCCTTTTGATTTCCATCGATCACTGAAACAATGTTTGTCCAATTTTTCCACCATAACCAAGCTGCTAAAGATAAAGTCGGGATCGAAAAGAAAAACGTATACCAGCCATTTAGATACCGATAATACAATTGGATTCTCTTTCCTTTATAGGAGAATAGACCTCTCACATCTTCACCTTTCCTTTCTTAATGATTAGCAGCAATGGCAAACTATCGTTTATTTTTTATTCTTATCACTTTCACCGGATTGAGTTGGATTTGCGACAGCTTTTTGAACGGTCACTTTCTTCAAACCTTCGGCATAAATATCTAATTCGTAATACTCTCGATTCCCATCTTGTGCTGCAATGTACGTCAAATGGAACTCTGGATTTACTAATTCAACCGCTTCACGCCATTTAAATGTTTCGATCTCAGCAGTTGGCGGGAACGTAACCCGACTTGAAATTTTCTTTTTATCGCCAAAGACTAGTTCAGCCCTCTTTTTCGTAATCTCCCCTGTGCTTTGTCTTGTTTCATCGTCAAAACCAAGCACTGAGTCTTCCAGCGAACTAAAGCGAATTGCTCCTAGACTAGAAACATCTAAGGCTTCTGTAATGTTGTTGTTGTCTTTAAATTTTAAAACCATAGTTACACACCTTCCTTAACTGTCGCATTCGATAAATAAAGCGAGAAATCTAAATAACCATTTACCGAGTTGATCGTTCGTCCATCATCATTCGTTTCTCGACTTGAAATTCGAACTTTATCAGGAACCAAGTAGGCTTCGTCAAAATCAATCTCAATTTCACCTTCTGGTAACACCGCAGCACTTTTATCGATCACGATTGGTAAAGCGCCATGTTTTTCAGAATCACCATAGAATTTCACGTAACTACCAAGAACACCGTTCACTTCTTTTGGTGCTTCTTTGAATTGTGTTCCTAGAATAAAGACTCTTCCGACCCATTCTTTTTTTACTTTTAGCTTCGTTAGTTTCAATTCCTTTCCTTCTTTCCAAGAGTTTGTTTTTCAATGTATATGAAGAATCTTATGTTTTCTTTCGACAAAAAAATTGAACTGTAGAATAACAGAAAGACACACTCAAATATTGAATGTGTCTAATCTATACGTATTCAAATTTTTCTTTCAAGCTAGTAGGTCTGCTAACAGCTTGCTAACACTTTTTTGTCTTTTTAGTTTATTTGCTACCACAAACTATTAAATGTCAGATTCAAATTTTTGTTTTAAATCCCGAAATGAAGCTATTCTATAGCATTCTATGGGATAATAGTGAGAAGGGGCGCCTCTACTTCTAAGCGGACGGTCGGGGGTTCGAATCCCTCCTGTGATATCTAAAAAACCGCTAGAGACTTGGTCTCTAGCGGTTTTTCTTTTGTATTTTTTATTCTTTCACGGCTTTTGGTGCCACAAGCAGCGCACACATTGCTATGCCAAGAACGATAAATAGGACAGCTCCTAACATATTCCCTTTCGTCAGCATCGCAAATGCGATCGTACCGAATAGGCTGGCAACGGTTAAAACAATGCCTGATTTTTGAATCCCTGTCAATTTGGCGAAAGAATTTCTAAAACCAATCGTCAATAATAATGAGCCGATAAATGAAGCGATACCAAAAATAATATGACCAAGCAAAATAAGATTTTCCATGTCTTCACCTCCTTTGACCACTATACTAAAAAGACCAAAAGAAGACTAAAGTTGTGCTTAGAATCAGAGTAAAAAAATAAACCTTAGAATCCTAAGGTTTATTTTTTTTAATCTACTTGATAACGCAAGATAGTCCGACGTTTCTCTGGCGCTGTTTTTCTGGCATCGTTTAGATAAATTTCACGATGATCAAAACTTCTGCGCTTCAGTCCCTGCTCTGTTGCAAATTGATCTAGCTTTAGAAAAGAGGCTGGCTCATCATCAAACGAACCATGATGCAGAATTTGGACACATTTTCCATCTTCAATCGTCTCCAAGGAAAGTTTTGTTAACAAGTCATTCGGCTCTTTCTTTGCTACTGCTGCTAATGCCGCTTCGAACATCTCTTGGGTGATCCAATCTGGTTGTCGCAGCATGATTTTGTATTCAAAGCTCTCCTTATCGGTAATATCTTTGGTGTTCTTCGTGGACCAGATTCCTTCTAATGGAAAGATTGCGAATTCAGAATAGTCGAACTCACTTTGTAATTCTAAATGTGTCTTATAAAATTTTTTGAACCCCATCTTGATAGACCAAGCCACAGGATAAAGCACGCCTACTCGAGCTGAAAAATCTTCGTTATTGGGATTTCCTTCTCCTTGGATCGTAAGAAACTTTTGCACTGGAACAGTTACCAGCTCTGCTTTCTTTTTTGTACCATATAAGTCTTTCTCTTGTTTTTTCCAATCATACTTCATTTATTTTTCCTCGCTTTCAACTTTGACTTCATTATAGCGAGCTAAACCTGCAACCTCGTGTCAGGTTTAATAAATAGTTTTCAATTGATCGATTTTTTTAATTAATTCGCTACGTACAGAAGCAGGCGATAGGACTTCCAGCTGTCCGCCAAATGACAGTAGAAAACTATACAGACTATCATTCACCGGAAAATCTTTCGACACCAACAACCGACCATCCTCAGCTTCTTGGACATCCTCAAAATTTTCATAGACGCGATAGGCCAATTCTGGCGCAAAAACTAGTTGAAGCTGCTGCTTTTCTGTCGTATAAATCTTTTCGGGTTCAAGAACGATTTCTGGTGCTGTACGTTCAAACGTTTCCGTCGTCATCTCCAGCTCTTTGATCCGTTTTAATTTGAACAAACGATTGGCCTGTTTCTCACAACAATAGGCGTATAAATACCATTCTCTGGCCTTGAAAATCAGCTTCAACGGTTCGACCTTACGATCTGAGCCAGCCTTCGCTCGACTAAAATAATGAAAACTAATCCGCATTTTTTGAGTGATCGCTTTTTGCAAAGTTCGAAACAATGCTTCATGTTGCGGTTGCCAATCAGAAAAATCGATTTCGATCCAATTAGTCGTCTGCTTCTGAAAGACAGTCCCTAATTTCTTCAACAGTGCCTGATTGCCCATTTCATCAACACCGCTGAGTCCTTGCAGCGCGGTCAGGATTTGATTTTGCTCTTCTTCGGAGATTAATGAGCGGTTCAAGACAAAATTTTCAGGCAGGAAGATTCCTCCGCCCTTCCCTTGTGTCGTGTATACGGGAATTCCCGCAGCACTCAAGATATCAATATCGCGATAGATCGTTCGAATAGATACTTCAAATTTTTCTGCCAATTCTGGCGCTGTCGTATTTCCTTTATCCATTAGGTAGTAAACCATTTGAAATAGACGATATTCTGCCACTGTACTCACCTCCATGATCAGTATATCATCGTAAACCTGCAAACACTTGTCAGGTTACAAAAAAAGCATCATCTGAAAATCCAGATGATGCTCGCTTTAACTATGGTTTAAGCAATACTTTTCCAATACTTTTTCCTGTCTCCAAAAATTCATGCGCCTGTTTACCCTCTGATAATGGAAAAATAGTTGGTTCGCTGATTTCGATTTGTCCTTTAGCAAAATAGCTGAACAAACGCTCACTGCGAATTTTTCGTTCTTCATAGCTGGTTAAGTAATCCCAAAGATCTCCAGTTAGAATACTTTTTGATTCGGACATCAATGCAACGGGATCAATTTTTACCGGATCACCGCCGGCCATTCCAAAAAAGACTACCTTTCCGCGGTGCTTGATCAGATCCAAGCTCTGCTGAATCGTTGAACCAACCCCATCATATGCAGTGGAAAATTGCCCTTCGACTGTTTCAACCCATGAATTTTCACGACTTGGGAAAACCTGCTTCACTCCATGGGATAACGCCAATGCTTGTTTTTCAGTCGAAGAGGCAGAACCATAAACTTCAATTCCATCAGCTACTAGCATTTGCGAAAGTACTTGTCCGACACCGCCGCTGATTCCTGTGATAAATGCTTTTTCACCAGGAGTATTTTTCCCAAGGTCATGAGCCAAAAAATCAGCCGTCATTCCTTGCAGCCCAATACTGGCCGCTAACTTACTATTGATGCCAGCTGGTAAGCGAATCGCCTGCTCGCTAGGAACCGCCACATATTCGGCATTGGCAAATGGAACATCAACAAAAAGGACCGTCTCCCCAACTTGTTGGTTCGTTACATTGGCACCGATAGCCTCAATGACTCCGGCACCTTCATAACCGTTGATGTAAGGCGTGTGTTTTTCAATATGATAGTCACCACGTCGACGATAAATATCCGCAAAATTCAATCCGATATATTCGACTTTTACTAATACATCGTTTTCGCCAATCTCCGGCTGCGGCAGTTCTCCATACTGTAAAACCTCGCTAGCGCCAAAATGTTCAAAATACAATGCTTTCATGGAAAGGACTCCTTTAATTATTTCCTCAAATATACTATGTAGCAGTCTTTTCAGCAAAAAATCAGATTGCATTTCTACATCCCCTCTGATAAATTTAAATGATTACGAACTGGGAGGAGCATTATTATGAAATTAGTAACTTTGCCAAAAGATTTATCCGTTTATAAGGTTGTCGACTTAACGCAGGTTGATCTAACTCAGCAGCCGCTTTTTATTGGAGTAACAGATGAGGAAACCTCGATCGTTTCTTCTACTGATAATGTTCCTGCTGATACGATTGAACGAGAGGATGGGTGGAAAGCCTTTAAGATTGAAGGGGTCTTGGATTTTAGTTTAGTAGGAATTTTAGCAAAAATTGCATCCCTTCTAGCTGATGCGGGGATCAGCATTTTTGCAGTTTCAACCTACAATACTGATTACATTTTGATCAAGGCTGATAAATATGATACTGCTGTTGCGACGTTGCGTGAAGGCGGATATTCAGTCGACTAATAGAACGCAAGTTTAATATAGTCCCGTTTTAAAAGAGCCGATAATGGCTCTTTTTTTCATGCTTTTGTCATTTTTATTTTCTTACCAGTCCTTTATCCGAGAAGAAAATACGACTTTGGTTGGACGAAACGCTTCCGCTTTTCTCTTATTATGAGAGTGTAGTAATAAATCAGAAACGAATATAAAAATGATATTTAGAAGTGGCGTTTGACGTTGTTGGTATTGAAAGATCGGGAGGAACGAAAATGAAAAGAAATGGTTTAGATATTACCGTGTTGGTTTTAGGAATTGCTTGTATTGGGATGTTGACGGTGAATCGTTATATTTTCCGACCTGTATGGAAAACAGAATTTCGGACAGAACTGAAACAAGTAAAAAAAGAACTCAAAAAGGATTTACACGATAGCAAAGATGAAATCAAGGAAGCATCAAAAGAAGGAAAAAAGGAAATGAAAGAAAGTCGTAAGGAAACCAATAGCGCACTTAAAGAAAGTCGTAAGGAAGTAAAGGTAGACATGAAAGAGGCCAAAGATGACTTTAAAGAATCAATGAATCTTTCTTATTAAATAGATTGAAAAAAGACCTTCATCGTGAAGGTCTTTTTATTCGGCCTGTTGACGCAACCTTTGTTTCCTCTCTGTTTGAAAAAGCAGCGTAGAAAAAGTCATGAGAATAGCTCCGACAAACAGGCTGCCTTTGATTACATTCATCACTTTCGTATCAGCTAAAAAGCCAATATAACGTAAATAGAAATGAGGCCGGCCGATTAAGTTTCTTTTGTGGACCATTCCCATCTCCGCTTTATCTGAGTTGTCACCTTTGACAAAGTAACCGTCAATTTTATGATCCACAGCGATCACTCGCCGCGTTTTAATTACTTTTCCTTGATTTTCATAATATGTGATCGTATCGCCAACATGGATCGGCTCCATCACATCCTTCACAAAAACCAAGCCGCCCTTAGAATATTCCGGTCCCATTTTATTATCTGATACAACATAGGGTGTCACGTTCAACACTTTTGGAATAACAATTGTCAAAACGGCCAACAAGAATAAGGAAAAGATCAAAACGGCATAAACAACCGTTATTTTTTTATTTTTCAAATTCTTCTATTGCCTCCTTAAAAAGAAAAAACCTCTTCATAATCATCATATCATATTAATCAAAAAAATCTATTTTTAACTTGCTAATTGAATAAAATTTCGAATTTATTTTGACTAGACCTCGTGATATGTTACTATTATTATACATTACGTCACAGTTTATTTTCTTTTTTTAAACGAAAGGGTGTTATTTCATCATAACTACTACATGCCAAGAGCGTTTTCCGTCATTGTATGCAAAACGCAATCTACTTTTAATAATATCGGTTATTTTAATAGCTGCTTCATTGACTACTTTTAAGATTATGAACGAAATAAAAAAAACAAATGTCCACGCACTGACTGATCGCTGGACGTTTATTGTTAAGGATCACTCCGATCACTATATCTTTGGGAAAACCGAACAACGTTTGAAGAATGTACCTCCAAACAATGCGCTGATCATGCAGCAGCAGCTAGAAATGAAGCTGAAAGATCCGCAATTAGTTGTCCGAACCAATCATCAATGGCTCTCTGTTTATCTTGGTGAGAAGCTCCTCTACAAATACACTGCCAACGAGAAACAAAAGGCCCCCGGCTTATTGCAAACAACGATCCATTTGCCGCAGAATTATCGGCAGCAGAAGCTGCGGATCGTTACCAAGACGCCCTATGAGTATTATGCGGGAATTCCTGCTCAAGTATTTATTGGTGAGACCGCGGAAGTAAGCCGCTTCTTCCTCCTTCGTTCTCTGCCGCAATTTTTACTTTTGATTATCTGTACAACCTTGATTGTTCTGATGCTGGTTCTGCTCTTTTTGAAACCTAAGGACTCAAAAAAGGAGTACGTTTCAGCACTGCTGTTGATCGGTCTCATATTTTTAGTTGGACTGCAATCAATCGTTTTGAATGTCCCGGCCTGTACGTTGTTTGGACCGAAGACCTTGTCGCTCTTTTATAATTTAACCGCGATCCTTGTCCCAGTTTTTCTGACCAATTATTACTTATTGCGAACCAATAAATATCAACATTACTATCTTTACGGTGTCGGTTCGCAGGTCTTTCTTTTAATCTTCGGAGTTCTTTGTATTGTCGCAGGAAAGTTATCCTTGCCGATTGCTATGCAGATTTTTAGCGGCTTTAACGTCTTTATGACACTATTTACAGCGGCGATCGCTTTAGCCGAGTCCGCCGACCACAATCGCTTTTATACAATATGCTCGCCCGGAATTATCATGGCTGCTTTTATCCATTGCTTCTTCTATATCCAGCTTTTTGCCGGAGCTGCCAATTTAACGATTGATTGGCCGTTGATTCTATTTAGCGGATTGATGTTCTTGATTTGCGGTTATCACTTTGAAGAGGATATCAGCTTTATCCAGCGGCATCGAATCACTCAGCAGGAAAATGCCCAAAAAGAACTATTAGCGAAAGAAAAGCAGAAAAATTTATTGGCAACCTTTAACCTATTAGCTGAAAAAGAGGCCCATGGCGAGCAGCAAGTTCCTTCATTAACTCACCAGCTGCAGCAGCTGCGAGATTATTATCAAAAGGAATTTCGAAAACAGGCAAAATTTTTCTCTTGTCAGCTTACGATAAATCAAGATACTGAACTTTTGGATGATGAGAATGTATCTTTGCTGATTCAATTATTTGAGAAATTTTTGAATGATCCCACTTTCGGAACTGTTGATATTTCGATCCAGCAGAAGCAGGATCAATTAGTGATCGAAAGTAATACTAGTACGTTTACTCGGCATTCCTTTGATGAATCTGTTGCAGCCGCGTTGCCATCTGATCCTCATCAAGAATTGGAGCGGGCCGTCAAAAACTCTAATGGAGAATGGCATTGGCAGAATAAAGAAAAGCAGCAATACTTTAAAATCACCTTAGGCTTATAAAATAAAAACCGGGAACAATCCTTTGTAGGACTGTTCCCGGTTTTTTAGCGTTCGATTTTCGCGTTGTCGCTTTTGATGAACTTCAAGACTTCCTTTTCACTGAACTGATTGCAGTCGCCTTTTACGGAATGCTTTAAAACAGCTGCAGCCGTCGCAAATTCAATGATCTCATTAGGAGTCTTTTCTTTGAGCAAGCCATGTAATATCCCGCCGGTAAACGCATCCCCGCCGCCGATTCGATCAATGATCGGATCAATCACATGATTTTTCGATGTATAACACTTTCCATTGATCCAGAGCGTCCCTTGCAATTCGTTGATACAGGTCGAATGGACGATTCGGTTCGTTGAATAAAAGGCTTGGATCGTTGGGAACAACTCCTGCAATTTTTGGTAATAATAGGTGGCATCCGCCTCGACTTCTGGAACTCCCAATAAGTAGATCGCATCCATTTTCCCAGCTGAACAATAATCCACCAAAGGCAGAATCTTGTTTAAAAAAGCTCCGGCGGCTTTTTGACTCCAGAGGTTTTGCCGATAGTTGCAGTCGAAGCTAACTTTACAGCCGGCCTTTTTTGCCGCTTTAATCAGTTCCAATGTCAAGTTTTGCCACTGTTCTGAGAGTGCGGGAGTGATGCCGGAAATATGGAAAATATCTGCCCCGGCAAATAATTCCGCAAGCGGCCATTCCAACTCATCCATCAAAGCAAATACTGAAGCTTGTCGATCATAAATGACGGACGTCGCCCGTTGACCAGTTCCTTGCTCCACATAATAAGCTCCTAGTCTGCCGACTGCTTTTAGTAAATGGTCAGTTGCTACCCCGTAGCTTCTTAAATGACGCTCTGCCGCTTGACCAAAACCATTGTCTGAAACCTTGCTGACAAACTGGACGGCATGACCATAATTAGCTAAAGAGACAGCGACATTCGCTTCGCCGCCTCCATAGAAAACTTCCAGCTGTTGCGTTTGATTCAGGCGGGTGCCCGCTTCGGCAGACAGCCGCAGCATGATTTCTCCCAAGCAAACTACCTTAGCCATTGACTGCTCCTCGAATCTCAGTCAGTTTAGCCGCATATTGCTGCGCGATTTCTGTTACTTTCGCGAAATTCCCCTCTGCTGCTGGGGCTAATAGATTACCTCCGACACCAACTGCAACGACACCTGCCTTAAACCACGTTTCCATATTCTCAAGGTTCACTCCGCCAGTCGGCATCAGGTTGATATGAGGCATTGGTGCTTTAACAGCTGAGACCATGCTTGGTCCGCTGACACTTCCCGGAAACAGCTTGATGATATCTACCCCATTTTTCAGAGCCTGCTGCATTTCAGTAATGGTCATACAGCCCGGCAGGTATGGAATTTGATATAAATTACATAACTCAGCCGTTTCCTGATCAAAACTTGGGCTGACTACAAATTCTGCTCCAGCCATGATCGCCAAACGAGCGGTTACCGCATCTAATACTGTACCTGCCCCAATAACTACGTCTTGACCTTGATAGCTTTCCACTAATTCTTGGATCGCGGATTGTGCGTTAGGAACCGTGAAAGTGACTTCGATCCCTTTTACTCCGCCTGCAATGATCGCTTGGCTGGCTTTGACTGCCTCTGCTTGGTTCTTTCCGCGAACTACCGCGATCACGCCCGCCTTTTCTAGTCGTGATAAGATTTCCATTCGTTTCATTTAATCACTATCCCCTATCCATTCAACAAAGCGCGTTCTAATAGAGCACCTGCTTGATGTTGTCCTTCTAGATTTCTTTCACCTGAGAACTTCAATACTCGATCCATGTTGGTGATGACTACGATGATCATCGTTTCCTTGCCTTGACTATGGATATAATCTAAATCCATTTGTGCGATTTTTGTATCGGCTGTCACTTTATCGCCAACCTTAATCGGAACATCGAAGCCTTTGCCATCCAATGTGACCGTATCGATCCCCATGTGAACGAGAACTTCAACACCATTGCCGGTTCTGATGCCAATCGCATGTTTTGAAGGAAAGACAGTGGTTACTGTACCGCTAACTGGAGCGAACACCGCGCCGTCGACTGAGTTGATAGCATAGCCGTCACCCATCATTTTTGTTGAAAAAACTTCATCAGGAACATCTTCCAGCGGTACATAACTGCCTTCAGCAACTGAATGTAAATCTACTTCATTGGTAAACTCGTCATCTTCCGCCTGTTCTGTCGGAACCAGCATATACGTGATCACAAATGAAGAGATCAAAGCGATCAGAATGCCTAGCACAGCGAAGATAAAGTATTGACCGATATATGCTGGCAAGCTGAAAATACTTGATAAGATATAGCCGTAAATCCGAACACCGAAGAAACTAATAAATGCTGAGGCTACCGAACTGCCGACTGTTGCCGCAATAAAAGCCTTCTTGTATTTTGATAGAATCCCGAATAATGCAGGTTCCGTAATGCCTAACAGACCAGAAACAGCAGAAGACAAAACAAGTGATTTTTCTTCTTTTGATTTTACTTTCGTATAAATCGCTGCTGTGGCACCTGTAATTGCCATGTTTGCCATAAACATCATCGGCATTAACATGTCATAACCTTGGTTGGCAAAGTTCTGTAACGCAATCGGTGTCATCGCATGGTGCAATCCGGTGAAAATCGCAATCGGACGAATCGCTCCTACCACGATTCCAGCCAATACTGGTGAAATCGAGAACAACCAGGCCACACCGGCCGCTAATAAGTTGCCTAAATGAATACTGATCGGTCCAATGATCGTCAACGTAACTAAGCCTGCGACAAACAATGAAATAGTTGGTGTGAATACGGTTCGTAAAACCTGCGGCAGAACTTTGTCGACCCAACGGTAAATGTAACTCAGAGCCAATACCGCAAAGATGATTGGGATGACCGTACCGGCATAGTTAAAGACAGGTACAGGAATCACACCGAACAGTTTGAATGCTGAGAGTGACCCTTCAGCGACTGCATTCGTCATGGTAGGGAACTGTAATGTCGCGGCGATAGCAACTGCCAAGTATTGATTTGTCTTAAAGATCCTAGCAGCCGAAGCAGCAACAAAGAATGGCAAGAAAGTAAATACGCCGCTAGCGATCATATCAATAATCAAATAAGTGTCCGTCTGGTTGGAGATTACGTTTAGCGCGACCAATCCCGCCATCAATCCTTTGATCATTCCGGCACCGGCAATCGCTGGCACGATTGGACCGAACACCCCGGAAACGGTATCCATAAATAGGGATACTGCTCCTTTTTTCTCTCCATCGTCTTGCTGACTGTTCTCATCAAGACCTAGCTCCTTAGCAATTGGCGCGAAGTAATCCGCTACATCTGTTCCGATGACCACTTGCAGCTGATCACTTTGATACTTCGTTCCAACCACTTTCGCTATTTTTTCCAGCGCGGCATAATCGACCTGTTTTTCATCTTTTAGATTGAAACGCAACCTGGTCATACAGTGCCAAGCATTATTGATATTATCCGCACCGCCAACATTTTTTATGATTTGTTTCGCTACATCCTCGTGCTTCACTTTTTTTCCTCCTTATTCTTCGAAACCCGACGAATCGTGTTTCCGTTTTCACCAACATAGTAGCACGGTCGACAACTCTTGTAAAACCAGTCCTTTTTATCTTAAAATCAAAAAAATACGCTTTATATCAATGTTTATTAAAATATTTTTATAAAATTGGACTGTTTTTACGTGGTTTAACTCCTTTTTTTCAGACCAAATTGACAGCCCTATCATCTACATGTTTCAATGAGTTTGCAAATGATTCATATTTACGTATATTGGAGTGAAAAAAATGACACCAACAATCATTACGGATATTAAAAGCTATGCAATCAAACCCGACCGCCACAATTTATTAGTAGTAAAGGTCGAAACAGATAAAGGAGTCTCCGGCGTCGGCTGCGGCACCTTCCAATTTCGTCCATTGGCAGTTCAAACGGTCGTGGATGAATACTTGAAACCATTATTGATCGGCAGAGACGCCAATCAGATCGAAGATATTTGGCAAGTGATGACGGTCAATTCTTATTGGCGCAATGGTCCGATCACCAATAATGCCATCTCTGGTGTCGATATGGCATTATGGGATATCAAAGGGAAGCTGGCGGATATGCCGCTCTATCAATTACTAGGCGGAAAAGCCCGTACAGCGATTCCCGCTTATACTCATGCCGTAGCGGATAACTTAGACGATCTATATGGCGAAATCGATAAATTTTTAGTTGAAGGCTACCGCTATATTCGCTGCCAGCTTGGTTTTTATGGCGGAAATCCGAGCAATTTAACCACACCCGAAAATCCAATTGATGGTTCTTACTTCGATCAAGAGGAATACATGCAAACTACCTTGAAAATGTTCGCAAGCGTCCAAGATAAATATGGCAGCCAATTCCAAATGCTCCATGATGTCCATGAGCGTCTGCATCCTAATCAAGCGATCAACTTTGCGAAAGCGGCGGAAAAATACAATCTTTTCTTCTTAGAGGATATCCTGCCGCCGAACCAAAATGAATGGCTGGCTCAACTACGCAGCCAATCTACAACACCGATCGCTACTGGCGAGTTGTTCAACAATCCGATGGAATGGAAAGAATTGGTCCGTAATCGCCAAATCGATTATATGCGGGCACATGTCTCACAAATCGGCGGAATCACACCGGCTTTGAAACTGGCCCATTTCTGCGAAGCGATGGGGATTCGGATTGCTTGGCATACGCCATCCGATATTACACCCGTTGGTTTAGCGGTCAATACGCATTTGAATATCCACCTGCACAATGCCGCCATCCAAGAAAATATCGATGTACCAGAAAATACTCAGAAGCTCTTTGGCAATATTCCCACACCAGAAAAAGGCTTCTTTTATCCAATTGAACAAAGCGGAATCGGAGTAACCTTCAACGAAGAGTTAACCGCTGAATATCCGGTCGTCTATCGTCCACATGAATGGACGCAAAGTCGGACTCCCGATGGAACGATCGTGACACCATAAAACAATAAAAAAGGTAAAGTCTGTTGCTAGGACTTTACCTTTTTTCGAATCAATCGATATTTGCTTGTTAACGATCCATCTCATAATCAAATATCCCACGCTTTTTCACGGGAACATCATACTTCAATTTGTAACTAGTCTCCCCTTTGGCAATTGCCGAATAAATAGCTTCAATTTCTTTTTGCGCATCTTCGTTCGTGGCATACCAGCCTAAAGAATTTAGATTATCGCCCCAAAAAGAATGCGAATCAACACCCAATAATTGAGTCGCCGGATGATAATCCTTTTTTCCAAAGACCTTGGCCAGCTGAAATTTATAATAAGAAGACATCTTTCCATCAATCGTGCTGATGATAGAAATCCGATTGCCTTTTTCCTTTAAAACAATCTTATCGGCCGCCGCATTTTGGTCCTCTCCTAATAAATAATCAAAAGACACATCAAAAAAATTGGCGATGATCGCCAGCTTATTGAAGTCTGGCTGAGCCATTCCATTTTCATATTTCGAAATTGATTGTCTGGATACATCTAATACTTCAGATAATTCTTCTTGAGAAACACCTTTGGCTTTTCTCAATTCTTTTAGTCTTTCACTAAACATATTGCCTCTCCCCCTTATTTCCATCCTCTTTCAAGAGGTCTTTTTTTACAAGAAAGCAATGGTAGAATATTGGCAACTTTAGGTTGCATCGCTGTTAAATCAAGCTTTTAGTCAATCCTTGACCGATGAATCTCGCGATCAAAAGGACGGATGTAGGTTACTGAATAATCAATCGCCACGATACTGCTGTATTCAAAAACCTGCCCATCTTCTAAGATGGCACGGTTGGTAATCTGCATCGCGGGGGTGCCTCGTTTACACAAAAGCAGTTTTGACTGTTCTTTTGAAGTCGTGATTGGATCGTAGCTGGTGATGTAATGGGAGATACGAAATCCTTTTTGCTCCACATAATTCTGGATCGAATGCTCCACCACTTCTTGTGACAGGTCCGGGAACATCGCTACTGGCATTTTTGAGATTTCCAGCTGTTCGATCTTGTAATTGACGATCCGAATCCGCTCAAAAGTCCATACTTCATCTCCCTCATTAATTTGAAAGATCTTTTGCTCATCTAAGGTCGCAGGGGATTTTTTTAATTCAACCATTTTCGAATCAATACGATCATAGGGTGTGCGGGTCAAAGAATTGAAAATCAACGGATTCTTCACCCATTTTTCGTGGACAAAAATTCCTGATCCTTGAACGACCCGAACGATCCCAATCTCTTCCAAATTTTTTACCGCCTGCTGGATCGTAAAACGTGAGACACCATAGATTTGTGCCAACTTTCGCTGATTCGGCAATTTCCCGTCTTTGAATTCTTCCTGATAAATTTTGCTTAATAAGTCTTGAACGATGAATTCACGCTTTTTCATGTGTGGCTCCTTTGCCGGATTATTTCTTAATCCCTATCTTAACAAAAGAAGCGGAAATTTTCAGTCGGCTGTCTGATATTCATATACTCACTTTTTAAACTTACGATTGAATTAGACCGCTGCAAGATTTAACTATAAAAAAAGACCCCTCGAAAATCGAAAGGTCATTGACTATTAATAAATTAGTGACAAGAAATCTTCTTTGGTGATGTTTCCGAAGTAATGGGTCAGATCGATTTGATCGACACTTTCTTCTAAGGCTTTCTTCTCGTAACGAGTACCGATCAATTGATTTTCAACATCCTTGATCTCACCTAGTCCAAAGAAGTCGCCGAAGACTTTGGCTTTTTCGATCTCACCATTAGCAACATCTAAGCGAACTTCGATCGAACCGATTGGGAAACGTTTTTGGCGTTCCAAGTTGAATTCTGGTGAACGGCCATAGTTCCAATCCCAATTTTTATAGTATTCTTCAGAGATTTGATTGATTACTTTCCAATCTTGCTCATTCAATTCATGAGTCTTGATTTGATCCACGCTGTCGACACCAAAAATCTGCAAGAGAATCGCTTGACGGAATTCTTCGGTAGTCATATTTTGCTTGTCAGCTGGCAAGTAGTCTTTAATATTGGTCACACGAGAACGGATCGATTTGATTCCTTTCGATTCGATCTTGTCTTTTTTAACCTTCAAAGCGTTAACGACTTCATCAATATCGCTGTCGAACATCAAAGTACCATGAGCAAACATCCGGCCATTCGTTGAATACATCGCATTGCCGGAGAATTTTTTATCATCAATTACTAGATCATTTCGGCCTTTTAATTGCGCACCTTCAATCCCTAGTTTATGAAGTGCTTCAACGATTGGTTCCGTCAATTTTTTAAAATCTCTAAAGGAGTTGCCATCATCCGGCATGATAAAGCTAAAGTTCAAATTGCCAAAGTCGTGATAAACAGCGCCTCCGCCACTTAGACGGCGAACAACGTGAATCCCCTTTTCGTCTACGTACTCTTTATTGATTTCTTCGATCGTATTTTGGTTGCGACCGATAATGATTGATGGTTCGTTAATGTAAAAAAGTAAGATCGGCTCATCTAAAGGCATGTTCTGCAATAAATAAGTCTCAATGGCTAAATTTACTCGTGGGTCACGTTCTTTGTCATTTGGTACGTATAGCATGGTTCCAACTCCTATTCGGTTCGAATTTTTCTAACACAAAAATTTCAGTAGATCGTCTTTCACATACGACTCTGCTAACCTGCTGATACAGGAAGGAGAACTCGCATTTAAATAGTGAACACTTTGTGGGGCTGTGCCAATTCGACAGGAATACCTGCGCTGGTGGCAGCGGCCTGCTGACGTAATTCTTCTAGGTCGCCGTGTTGCGGCAAATGGGTCAAGACTAATTTTTTTACTGCCGCATTTTTAGCAAATGTACCGGCTTCGCCAGCTGTGAAATGGGCTTTGTGATGTTCGTTGCCGTCAAACAAATAGGTGTCGGCTAAGAACAGGTCGGCCTCTTTGGCAAACTGATTGAAGGATTCCAAATAGCCAGAATCCCCAGTAAAGACAAAGACTGCTCCAGTCTTTTCTTCCACAAAACGCATGGCATAGCAAGGTACCGGATGAATCGTCTTCATAAACGTAACAAGAAACGGTCCAATTTTCAATTCTTCTGCTTCAAAGTAAGCATGGCCTTCGGTAACCCCTTCCATGGTCAAATCATCAAAGTGGAAGGTATCTTCCGTGTGACCATAAATCGGCAGAATCGGTTTTGGTGTTTGCGTTGGATACAGCTGCCAATAATATTGCAGCACACCTAGATCCGCAATATGATCGTGATGATAATGAGTTAGGATTACGGCATCCAAATCCAATGGATCAAGCTCTTTTTCTAATTCCACCAAGGTCGAGCTGCCGGCATCCAACAATAAATTAAAGCCGTCAGACTGAAGTAAATAACTGGTGGTTCCTTGCCCTTCATAAGGATAGGCGCCTAAACAACCGAGAACGGTCAATTTCATGCCAATTCCCCCTGCTCGATTTTTTCTTTCAAGGCTTGGTCATAAAAGGCCGCACTTGCGGTATTCACGTAAACCGCTACGAAAAGCAATCCCACGAAGAGAGCAATGAAACCAAGGATATACCAGCCAATGAAAGATAGTTGCAATAAGATATATTTGCCCCAACGATCTTTAATTAACAACCACGCACGCTTGATACAGTCCCCCACGCTTAGATCAGGATAATCAAATTTCACCCAAACAGCGAATTTGAAGAGAATGCTGACGATCGTTACTACTAGTAAATAGATCAGCATTAAAATAAAGTACATAGTAAATAATCCAACATTGAACAGCATGCCCATATCGTCCACATTACTGACTACCCCGCCGGATGTGATAAGGGATAAATAGAGGCCACTGCCTGCTTGAAGCAATAGCGGGATGAAGAAAATCGCTGCTAAGATATACTGTACGATTGTTGCGACGATATTGATCACCATCAACGGTACATAATAGCCTTGTTGAAAGACCACAAAGATTTGTCCTAATTCAGCTCTGCCGCCTCGTACCACATATAAGCTGACGTAATACAGTGCATAACTAAAGGCAAATAAGACTAAGATGCCCAATAAAAATGAAATTCCTATCTGAAGACTGCTGTTATCAGTCATGGTTGAGACATTGCCGATCGCCGCTGTCAGGATTCCGACAATCACGACCAGCCCGATATTGATTCCCCATTGACCGCTTAAACGATCCTTGGCTGTTTGACGATATTCGCTAAGACGCATAACACTCACTTCCCTATTCTGTTAGCTGAACTTTCTGGACTTATTCGATTGAAATGGAAAATGACCGATTCATTCAGCTTTATTGTGTATTTTTTTATTGCAATGCTTCGATTTCTTTCGTTAACTTCTGAATTCTTTGTTCAACTCGTTTTGCTTCGAGCGCAATCGGAACATTGGCATAGTTGAGCCGCTCAAATGTTTTCAATTCTTTTTTTAACAGACTCAGTTCTGTACGTTTCGTATCTATTCTCGTACTCATTCATTCACTGCTCCTTATTTCAAAGGCATGAACAACAGACATAAAATCAATAGCGACTAACGCTGGCTAAACGGTCTAATAGTTCTTGATCTCGCCGACCGTCTCGTAATCTAGACGAGCAACAACTTCAGTGACTAATTTCACTGTATTGAAATAATCCTCTTCATGAATGATCGAGGTATGAGAATGCAGATAACGAACCGGCACTGTGATCGCCAATGATGGTACACCATCGCGGGTCAAGTGCATTTGTCCGGCATCCGTTCCACCACCGGCAATTACAGTGTATTGGAATGGAATCTCCAGTTCTTCCGCTACATCAATCACAAAATCCAATAATTTTTTATGGGGCACCATTGAAGCATCGTAGATCAGGATCTGCGGTCCTTTACCAAGGACCGAATCTGCTTCCTTCGGTGTCATTCCCGGTGTATCGCCAGCCGTTCCTGTATCTAGCGCAAAGGCGATATCTGGATTGACGATATGTGAGCTTGTCCGCGCGCCACGCAAGCCGACCTCTTCTTGAACATCGCTGCCGGCAAACAACACGTTGTGATGTTCTCGTTTAGATAGATTTTCTAACACGCGTAAAGCCACGGCCGTACCGATCCGGTTATCCCACGCTTTCGCCAGTAAAAATTTTGAATCGTTCATCCGTTGATATTGGATATACGGCGTCACCATATCGCCAGGACGAATGCCCCATTCTTTGGCTTCATCCGCACTTGTTGCACCGATATCAATAAACATATCTTTGATTTCAAAAGGGCGTTTACGTGCTTCTGGTGTTAATACATGCGGTGGTTTTGACCCGATCACCCCATGAATAATCTTGCCTTTGCGGGTTTTGATCTCCACTTGCTGCGCCAGCATGACCTGATTCCACCAGCCGCCGATCGTTTGAAATTCAAGGAAGCCCTTTTCGGTGATCTTCGTAACCATGAAGCCGACTTCATCTAAATGACCAGAGATAAATACTTTTGGTCCGCCGCCTCCACCGTGCTTGGCAATGACACTGCCTAAGCCGTCAAAGAAAATATCGTCCGCAAAATCATGTGCGTAACTTTTGAAAACCTCTCTGACCTCTTCTTCATTGCCTGCGATTCCTCGCGCTGAAGTTAGGCCAATCAATAATTGCTCTTCCTTTTTATCCACTCTTACTCCTCCTGCTTCGCCTAAAAATAAAAATCCCTTTTAGTTCGAATACCCATCCATAAAAATAATGACTACAATAAATAAAAAAATAGAAAGGGTATCCTTTTTTCTCTAAATTCAGTATACCATTGTCAAAAAATTCTGCGTAGTATGTTGTATAATCACTACGAGGTGATTAAATGGCGCGGGTATTAGCAATTGAATTGACTATGCTGGTAATGATCGAAAATGAATTTGGCGAAATCTTGGTTCAAGATCGCCAGAAAAAAGACTGGCCCGGCTGGACCTTCCCCGGCGGACATGTCGAAAGCAATGAAGGCAGTTAGCTGCGGTGCGGGAAATTGAAGAAGAGACAGGATTGACGGTGCAGCCAATCTTGCAAGGGACCGCTGAATGGAACAACCTGACTAAAGAAACGCGTGAGTTGGCTTTTCTCTACACGGCCAAAGTGAACAAGCAAGCCGTTTCCAAAGACCTCTTTTGGGTCAAAAAATCAGAGCTTGAAGCACAAAAACTGGCAGGCACCTTGAATGAGCTGCTGCCGATCTTTTTCGGTGAGGAGCAGCAGATTTATTTTGAAGTATAACTAAAAAAATCGTTCTAGAGGATCAATTCTAGAACGATTTTTTATTGGTTAAGCTCGTGCTTTTTTAAATGAAAAGCTGCCTTTCTCCCGCATAGTGATTAAATGAATCACCCAGAAGACTGCCGCGAAAACCAGCAGCATTCCTGATTGGAAAAGGAATTTGTCCATAAATTTCTGATTAAAATCGACGGTCTTGCCGATCAGCTCATTGTTTTGCGCAAACCAATAGGTTGGTGTAAACGCCGCGATCTTGTTGACGATATCTGGTAAAAACTCCCCTGGTACAAAGATCCCGCCGACGAAACAACTTCCCATGATGAAAATATTATTGATACCTGCAATGGCGTCTTCGTTTTGCAAAACACTGGTGATCATGATTGAGAAACTGATTATCGGTATAAAAAAGGCGACTGTATTCAAAATGAAATAGCCCATCACTTGATCGAAACTGCCCTTCGTGATCACCACCACGAACGCGACAAAGAGTACCCAGCAGAAAACTGCATAAGCCAAATTACCAGTTGAGATTCTGCGAGCTAATTTACGGCGCGAAACAGGTGAACAACTATTCCGTTGTCGTATTTCCTCTCGATTAAACGCTAAATTGACTGCGGCATATCCGCTAAAGATCGATAAGAACATCCCGTATGCTAGTAAGTTGTAAATCTGTCCGCTAACACTTTGCTTTTGCTTTTTATGGTAAGTAGAATCAAAATGAACCTTGCCATCTTTGCTTAACGTCTTCTTGGTCATTTGCAACAATTCTTGTTGATTTTGAGCAGGCATTTGTTTTTGATAGGTCAAATAGGTGTTCAGATAATTATTTACCGTCGTATCCACTAACGATTGAGAAAAAGTCGCAGGCCGTGTTTTGCTTGCCAGCTTCACTCGCTCGCCATTGGCTAATTTTTCAGAGAAGTCTTTTGGTATTTCTAAAATATATTCCACTTCGTCAAAATACAACGCGTCATCTAGACTCTTTTGCGAGGTATCTTTCAGTTTTACGATCGTGTGCTGTTTCCCTAAATAATCCACAAACCCCTTTTCAATCGCGGAGTCGTCTTCTGACAGGATGGCAATCTTTGCACCCGTCAGCTCTTCCGCATCTTTTGTCATCTGCCCGGCATAGAACATGGTAATGATCGCCATGATGATCACGCCAAGTAAAAGACTGCCCTTATTCTTTTTCAGAATTTGCAAAATCGCTCTATAAGTGGTCATATTGCACCTTCCTTTCAAAAGAATAATTTAACAGAATGAACAAGGCCGCAAAGCCTGCCAACCAAGCGAGGTTGTAATAAAACGGTCGCAAGGATTGATAATAAAACAATTGATACAGGCTTTCACTGATCAAATTAACAATATTGATTCGTCCCAGCAAAGGCAGATGGACATCGATCCAATATTTAATCGATTGCGAACCCATCATTCCAGCTAAGAAACTCATGATCATCGAAATCGAGATACCGATCGATATCTTCTGTTGGAAATCTAATTTTGAGAATAGATTGCCGATCAACGTGCCAAATGATATAGCGGTAAAAGCCCCAAAGGCACAGACCAGCAGAATGTAATTCCAGTGATCGCCAAACTCGACTTGATACACAAAACGATAAAATAGTAAGATCAAAACAATTTGAACAAAGAATAAAACAAAACTGGCCAGCATATTGGCAAATGATACAAACAGTTTGTTGCGCGGTATCAAACATAAACGCATACCTTCCGGCGATTGATTTGCCTGTTGGTCATTGGCATTGCGTAATCCCCACATGAAACCATACATCACAGTCATTCCCACTAAGGTAAAGAAGTAGAATGATTTCAAGTTAAAATTCCCTGTCCCGTTCCCATCTTTGACGAAGTTCTGCTGCTCCAGTGCTTGGCTGATCGCCTGCGGCTGAACCGTTCCAGAAGCCAACAGGGTTTCAACTTTATCAGTATTTTGTAAATATTGATTCAACAGTTCCTTTAAAACGGTCTGTTGCGTACCGCTTTTACTGACAAACAATTCGATTTTTTTGGCGTTTATCTCAAAATAGCCAGAAATCTTATCATCCGCCAACTGCGCTTTCGCTTCTTGCTCAGTCATTTTTTTACTTTTAAAAATGACTTTCCCATCATCTTTGATTTCTTTTAATACCGTTTCAAATTGATCGGATTTAGTTTGGTCGGTGGAAACAATCCCTACTTTAGATGTCTCCAACCCCATGATCTCATCCAAATTTCCAAAGGCCAAATTGAACAGCAATCCTAAAACGATTGGGAAAGCGAATGTCCAAAAAAGCAGACTCCGATTTCTCAGCAAGACACGAAGCCGGTAAATAAATAAACGAATAAACATGTCGCGTCCTCCCTCCTAGTCTCTCAACTCTTTCCCGGTGATCTCCAAGAAGACATCGTTCAGCGTGGCTTCAAGGGTATGGATATTGGTGTAAGAAATCTTTTCTATTTCAAAATAATTTAGGATCGGCAGCAGCGTTTCCTTCATCGCTTTGGTCGTTACCGTCAGATAAGTCTCGTCATAAACGGCTTCGATCACATTAGACATCTTGCCGATCAGCTGAATCTGTTCTTCACGTAGTCCTGGTGCTTCGATCACCAGCTTCTCATTCTCACGAACCCGATTCTTCAGCTGTTCCTTGGTTCCTTCGGCAATGACCTTGCCCTGATCAATAATCACGATATTGTTGCAAAGGATCTCTACTTCTTCCATATAATGCGTTGTATAAACGATCGTCGCACCTTGGCGATTCAATTCTTTGATACTATCCAAAATCTTATTCCGACTTTGCGGGTCAACGGCAACTGTCGGTTCGTCTAAGAAAATCAATTCCGGTTTATGCACGATCCCGCAGGCAATATTTAGACGCCGTTTTAATCCCCCACTCAACTGTTTAGGATAAAATTTGCGAAACTCTTCTAAACCAACTAATTGAATCACTTCTTCCACATATTGCTCCCGCTTGGCCTTTTCTTGAATGTAGAGTCCACAAAAATACTGAATATTATCCGTCACATTCAATTCTTCGAAAAGGGCGATCTCCTGTGGAACGACGCCGATTTTTTGTTTGATATTGTACTTTTCTGGGCCCATCTCTTCCCCAAAAATCTTGATACTGCCGCTATCATAGGACAGCAGCGAAAGAACACAGTTGATCGTGGTGGATTTCCCACTCCCGTTGGGTCCTAACAATCCTAAGATGTCTCCTTTTTCTACTTGCAAATCCAAATGATCTAGTGCCTTAAATTTCCCGTAATGCTTTACCAAATTTTCGATTTTAATCATTTTCTACACTCCTCCTGCTATCAACCTCACACTTTTTAATAAAACTCTTTTGTTTTTTTAGATTCTTTCTTATACCTGCGTTTATGCTGATTTCCCAGCTTAAACACGGTCTCATCTTAAAGATATAGTATAGCCTAATTACTACGACAGATAAAGTAAAATTAAAACAAATTGTCACTATCCTTCAAAAAAAATACATTTTATAAATACAAAACAAATAAAAAAGGAAATAAAAAGAATATCCAGTCATCAGACAACGCCCATCGATCAAATATGTAGTTGAGAGATTCCTAGATATTCTTATGACTAGCTGCCGTTAATTGGCTTTTTCGAAAAAATGTCTTTCCGCTAAAAACGAAGAAAACTGACGATCAATAGTGTAGCCTTGACCCCAAATCGTTTTGATAGCATTCTCGCTAATGTCTGCCCGTTTGCATTTTTCTTTGATTTTATTAATCAATACAGACATTTGAGACAAATTGGAGTTGGTCGCTCCTGCTCGCCATAAATATTCGCACAGCGTATTGCGAGCGACACATTTGCCGGGAGATTCGTAAAGCGCTTCGATTACTTTTCGTTCATTTTTTGAGAAATTCAGGCGTTCAAACTCGACATTGCTGAAAAATAATTTTTCCGCCTGTTCAAAGTCTTGGCCGACTCGCTGCCGCTCTTGAAATTTTTCTCTCAATTCCTCAATCGTCGCTTCCGTGTGCAGGCACTCAACCTCCTCAGCTTCTAACTCTTCATGAAGCTGCTCGACTTTTCTTAAAATCGTAATATCATATTTTTTTTGATTGAAAAAGCGGATGGTCTCGACACTTTCCCGCTGCGAAATTGTTTCGCTGATGACCACCGATTCAAAAATATTAAACAGCACCTTTGTATAGAGCGGATTAGTAAAATCGGCGACACTCTGCTGGGTACAAAAAACCTCGTGTCCTAAATACTGCAGCCGTTCCTGCAACTTTTGCTCCGCCGTGATATTCTTTGTTAAAATCAACACTTTCATACAGTCATTCACCTCTTTCTAGCTAGCCTGCTTCTTTCTTTTTCTGCGATACAAAAGAAAGAGCAGTAATACGATTAAAACAGCAGCCCCCACAATCAAATACATCTTTTGGTTTTGTTTTTGCTTGTTTTGTGCTTTCTTCGCTTTACTTTCAACGTATGGCACACGATGTCCGCGGACCAATAAACGATGCGAGTTCACCATATAGGGTGTGCAAGTAATCAACGTCGCGTAATCTTTCGTTGGATCAATACTGAGTGCATCTAGGTCTTCCGGTTCGACTGTCTTTATCTGATCCACCTCATAGGCGAGTTTCTCATCCAAGAAATCAATCACGAATTGATCCTTCAATTTTAATTTCGGCAGATCAGTAAAGAGCTTCGCTTGCGGCAGACCACGATGCCCAGTTAGAACCGTATGTGTCCCTGTTCCGCCAGTAGGTAATGAACCGGATTCTAAAATTCCGATTCCCCGCTGCAAGACCTCTTCGCTGGTTCCTTGATAGATCGGTACTTCTAAGGATAGCTTGTCAATCTCAAGCGTCGCGACGACCGGGCCGATCATCTCCGCGATATAGTCGTAAAAACCATCGCTCTCCGCTTCAGTTTCCTTCTTATCATCAAAAGCATCAACTACCAGCTTCGTGCTGTTCTTTTTCTTTTCGTTATGCTGCTTGGCCTTTTTCTTAATCTCTTCTCTCTCAGTTTCCTTTAAGCTGGTTACCTTAGCATCGTGTTTGATAATTTCTAATTTTTGCGAACGGACTTGTAAATAATTCGAGACCGTCGGATAAAACAAAATAGCCAGTCCAACAAAAATAATCAGAAAGAAGCAGACTTTATAGAATAACTTTTTGTCTTTCATTGCTTCCGCTTCCTTCCCATTTGATAAAGTTTTGGGAACAAGCCGGTACGACCCAACTTGCTCCCATCACGAATTACTGTTTACGCATTAAGCAATTTTTTTACGGTAGAAGATTACTCCGCCTGAAAGAATCGCTAATCCGGCTACAGCAAAGGCAATTGTTCCCATACCACCGGTAACTGGTAATTTAGATTTCTTTTTGTTTTTGATAGACATTAATTTTGCTGCATCACCATAAGATCATGGTGTTTTCAATGAACCATCCGCATTAAAGGTAGGTGCGATGATTGTAAAATCAATCGTTTCTTTCGCTAATTGATAATCCGTAGGCGCTTCAACTTCTTCTAAAGTATACGTTCCTTCAGCAAAGCCTTTGACTTCAAACAATCCTGTAGCAGTTGTTTCAAATTTGAATGCATTCGCTTTTGTTGTGGTCCATTTCGGTGTAACGCCGTCTGTATCATAACCTTCAAAGTAATTCGTTCCTTGGCTGACAATGAACTTAGCCCCAGGTAATGGTGTTGTACCATCATCGCCAACTTTTTTGAACTTGTGTCCGCCAGTCGTTACAACGACTGGTTTGTTTGGAATATTTTTACTTGTTTCATTTTCTGGTCCATTGTTGTATTTGATTTCCCAATTGTTTTTAACCGCTGATTCAACAACTGCATCTTTGGTAACAGTCATGCTATAAGTTAGAGTTAATTTCTTTCCTGCAAGCGCTGGGTTGATTACTTTTCCAGTCAAATCATCGAACAAGTTGATATAGAAGCCTTCATTTACATCTTTTGTTCCTTGATATTCAAAGTGATAGTCCGTCCCAACTTTTAGCGTTGTTGCGCCATCCTTTACTACTAATGATTGACGCTTGTACGTTAATCCGTTAGAAGGTGTATCCAAGAATTTTAATGCCGCTAATTTGCCAGCTTCTGTTTTCCAATCAGCTACATCCTGAGGAACGTCAATTGTCGCTGTATATTCTACTTCTGAACCAATCTCTTTCGCTTTGCCAGCTTCATTCGAGTCTTTTTCCCCGCCAGGTTTCGCGTAGTCTTTTAAGCTCATTACTGTTTTGCTAGTTGCTGCACCCGTCTTATCTAAGAAAACATACCCACTATTATCAATTTTGAATCGTAATTCATTGTTTGCATCATTCAGTGCTTTTGGACTAACCAAATATGGATCTGGAACACTTTCTTCGACTAAGTAATACGTTCCTTGTGCATAAGCTTTGTCCATGCTGATTTCACCACTAGCACTTGTTTTAATTCCACTAGAAACTTTTGTTCCTGATCCAGGGGTTCCTTTGTAAATAGCGAAGGATGCATTTGGTAAATCAATTTCAGTACCATCAAGTGCAACCCCGGTTTTTTTCAAAACTTTTGTTTTTTCAGTAGATATCTCATTTTTTGCGTACAATTTAACAGCATCAAGAAAACCTGTTCCATCAACTTTAGTCATTGGTAAAGCAAAAACTAACGGAACAGATGCTTCTGTTACAACTGCTGGCTTTTTCGTTTCTAAAGCAATGTAAACTCTATTTTTATTGTCAACATTATTAAACGTAACACTTCCATTTGGATAACTTAATGCATTGATTTGCTCTACCTTCTTAATTCCCATTGTTGGTGAGAAGGTTCCATCATTATAAGCACCGTTTGTTCCCGTTTTATGTGTATTTGCCAAAGTAATAAGTTGATCAATATAAGAGTTCAATTGTGTAGTGGTCAATTTATCAACTGTTGTACTAGCTTTTACCGCTATCCAAGAAGTTGCATCATATAACGTAAAACCGACTGCTCCTTTTGATGGACTGAATACATTATGCCCAGTCGTTGTTTGAACCTCCCCAGTATTGGTAATATCTGCGCCGCTTCCTTTTTCTAATTTGAAGATTTCCACGCTAACTGTATCTTTCGGTGTCGCTGCCTCAACGGATTTGCTTCCTAAAGCAAACAAACTTGAAACACAGGTTGCTCCGATTAGAGCGGTACATACTATTTTTTTCCACACTTTACTTTTCATACTTCTCTCTCCCTTTTTTTAAATAAATCATCAATAATCCAGCAATTGCTAAAATTGCCGCCCCTAAAAGAATGTAGTGATTCCGAGCCTCACCTGTTTTTGGTAATACTCGTCGTGCATATCTTTTTATTTGCGTTATATAGCTACCAGCATCCTCTTGCGTATTCGGCAAATTTTTTACTGGATTATTTTCTACTCGTGCATCATTTGTGACAAAAGCTTGTTTCCCTACAACAATCGAAATCTCTTTATTGTAGTTATTCGGAATAACGACTTCGATACTCGTTGCTTCCTCTGTGATTTGGTAGCCTTCTGGAGCTTTGATTTCTTCGACTGAATAGGTTCCCGTAGTCAAGCCGATATTGAATGCCACTTCGCCCTGCTCATTGGATACAAAGCTTTTCGCTTCTGCTTTTGATTCAATCCAATGCTGAACACCGATCAATGCTTGTTCACCTAGATAGAAGGTTTTTCCATTGATCTGCTTCGAAAGGATAAAGGCCGCTTTTCCTAAGAACTGCTCCCCATTACTTTTATCACTTGAAATCTTTTTAAAAGAAAAATTTCTAGAATACGTGACCGGCTTCCCATATAGATCGTAGGTTTGACCTAAATCTTCTTTAGGAATAGTCAAAATAATCGGCATGGTCACGATCTTATCGGTTTGATCCTCTGTATTGTGTTCAAGGATCAGATACGTTTTACTATTCTCTAGCGTAAAGCGGGCAATGCCGTGTTCTTGTAGCAACGCATCATAAGTCGTGGTAAAACTTGTTACCGACTTGGCTTCATTCGCTGCAAGAGTGCCTAGCTCAAATATTTTTTCTTTGGCTGTATCCTCGGAGTGCCCATTTTGAGTAATAGTTGAATATTTCTCAGTTACATCAAACACACGATATGTGACGTCATTCTTCTCCGATAAATTATGAAAAATAATCTGACTGTTTCCTTCTGCCGCATTGGTTAGTTGAGGTTGAATAAATACTGAAAGTAATAGAAACACACTAAATAGTTTCATTAATAGTTTGCTCTGCTTCATTTATTTCTCCCCCCAACTAATTTTTTGCTGATAGAACACGAATCCACTGAACAGTGTGAGTACACCAAGCAGATGAATTAGAATGCTTCCAGTTCCGCCAGTTTGAGGTAGTTTTGTTTTCTTTTTGTTGTAAACCTTCAAGTTCAAGGTATCCTGATTGGCTGGCACATCATTTGGGATGTCGATCAGCTGTTCTCCGCCCATTTGATAGCCGTCGATAGTCGAAACCTCGACCAACTTATATTTTCCAGCTAGTAAACCGATATAACCGACTTTTCCATCTTGATCCGTTGTTTTTATACCTTGAGAGGTCCAACCACCTGAACCGTTGTCTTTAAATAGTTCAAATTTTACGTCTTTAAGTGGTGTTGATTTATCATCAAAATCCAGTTTTTCGATGTTTACCTTGAATTGCTCTGGTGCTTTGATTGTCACCGATCCTTTTCCGGACACATCATAATAATCTGCTGCATTGTTGTCATACCAAGTATTATCGGCCTTTCCTTCAAGCACCTGACCTACATTTCCCGTAGCAATCGTTTCAAACGTAACAACAATTGTGTCAGTTTTTTGCAGTGTTCTTTTTCTGCTTCCGTCAATGTAAGTCATGTCACGAATGCTGCCTCCAAAATTAATCGTTGACTCATCGATCACTAATCCTGTCGGTAAGTTGATCTTATGGGTAACTTGCGAAGCATTTATTTGAGTGACATTTGTTGTAGTCCAAGTCCATTTCACACGTTCACCAGAAACAACTTGTGTTTTATCTGGAACAAGTTTAGTTTCTAACTCACTAACAGTTATAAATCGAACGGTTCCAGAAAAACTTTTATACCCGGTCCCTTCTGCTAACTGGCTTGAATTGTACGCAAACGTATAACTTCTATTAGTAGTTATATTATGTGGTTCAAGATTCGCGGCTTTCACAGTATCTCCTGCAATAGAGAACGTTGGCGATCCTGGAAGATCCACATTTGAAGCAGATAATCCTGTATTATTCGTTGTTTTCAAAACAAAATCATGTTTTCCATCAACAATTTCCTTGGTTAATATGGTAAACTCTTGTCTCCCACCTTCCATTGAACTCAAATTAGGCAAATTTTTAAGCCTTGTAATATCACGAATATGATTTACCCCAAAATCTAACTCTTGTAATTTTTGATTAATCGTTAGGTCGGGCAGTGTTTCGAATTTATTTTGTTCAAACGTTAAAGTTTTTAATTCAGGATTGTTACTGACATCTATAGCAGATAGTTGATTTTTCCCAAATTTTAACGTGGTCAATGCTTTATTCTCAGAAACATCCAACTCAGTCTGTTTGTTAAAAGTGCTATCCAAGAATTCCAACTTTTTATTATTTTTCAGATTAAGCTCAGGAATACTATTTTGTCGACAATTGAAATGTCTCAGATCAGGCTGCTTAGTTACATCCACTGCTGGCAATAGATTGTTTTGAATATCCAAATAAGTCAATTTTGTATTTTGGCTAAGATCAATACTTTCCAAATGCGCATTATTGGCTATTAATGTTTCCACCGCGGGAGCTCCGCTGATATCGAAGTTATTCCTCATGTCATTTGAACTACAATTAATTATCTTTAAAACTGGATTATTTGTTGCTTTTAATTCACTAAAGTTGTTCCCATTATCGTCACAATATAATTGTTCTAATTTTGGGTTCAAACTAACATCTATTCCACCGCTAATTCGACAACCTGAACAATCTACGTATGTTAATTCAATATTTTTTCTTACATCTATCGTCTTTATGTCGTAACAAGCATTACAATCTAGATAAGTTAATTTTGTTAGTTTGCTTATATCTAATCCTGTTAAATTAAAACAAACTTGAATTTCCAATTTTTCTAAATTTTCTGCGTTAGACAAATTTACTGTAATTAGCTTGGGATTGTTATTTAGGTCTAGGCTCTTTAGTTTTGATAACTTCTCATTTATCGTAAAGTTGGCCAAGTCACCATTTGAACAATCTACTATCTCTAAATCTTTATTTTTGGAAATGTCTAAACTGGATATTTTTGTAGTGTAGCAGTACAATGACGTCAATTTGATATTCTTGCTAACGTCTAAGACCGAAATATTTGTATTATTAAGATTGACTGTTTCCAACTTGGTATTCTTAGTAATATCAATACTATTGATATAAGTCGACGGTGCTTCCAAAGTAACCAAATTGGTCGCATATTCGATTCCTTTCAGACTGTCCATTCCTGTAAAACGATAATCGAATTTAATCAGGGTCAGTTCAGCCATCATTTCATCGGTTAGTTGGTCTTGAGCCTTTCCATACCCGCTCCAACCGCCGCCCTTATCTTGGACGGACATATTGGTTCGCAGATATTGAGCAAATTTCGCATCGATATCTGTTCCTTCGATCAAGAACTTAGCTGCTCTTGGTTTAGGTGATAGCGTATCTTCCTCTTTTTTGGGTTCTTCCGCTTGCGAATCGCTGGTACTTTCCTCGGATTGTTCCGTTGCTTCGCTTGTCTTTTTGATTTTTTCTTCGTTGCTTGTTTCCTCTGGCGGAATCGCCTCACTGCTTGCTGCCGGTTCTTTCTCGACTTTTTTTGTGGAGCTGGTTGCCATTTGATCAGATGATGTGGTTGTTTCAGCAGTAGCGATCAATGGTACGATGTTTGCCAATACCATCAGCAATAAACAAAGCAGTGTTGATAGTTTCCTCTTTTTCATAGTTTCCTCCTTTAGCAAAACTCATTCCTTTACTCCCATCCTTTTTAGTGATTGTTCTATGACTAAGACCCCTTTTTCTTTCAAAGTAATTAAATAGATCACTCCAAAAAGAATTGAAAAAGCGGCCACAACCCCCAGATTGCTTAAAAAAGCTTTGTAAAATGTTTCATCAAACATTGAGACGGATTCGATCAATCGATTGTTTCTCGCAAACCAATAGACGAGCGTTAAGGATGCAATGTCCTGCACCCCTTTGGATAGGTAATCGATCGGTATTAACAGACCACTGATAAAACAAATCCCGGTAATATAGACATCCTTGATCCCATTTAAAATTTTGGCTTTAGAAAAAATACCGCAGATCATCATCGAGAAACTGACGATACTAAAATAGAAAAACAAGGTATTTAACAAGTACAAAGGAAGTGATTGCCCATACTGAGAATAATTAAAAAATAGTGTCAGCAGCGTGAAAACGATCAATAAGAAAAAGGAATAGAGAAAGACTCCTAATGAAAGTTTTGTAAAAAGCTGCTTAGCTGTCAGCCGTCCCTGTAAGATTCTTGCCTGCAGCTCGCGCTGATTAAAGGAAATGCTGACGATGCAATAGCCAGAAAAGATCGTGAAGAACAAACAATAGCCCAGAACATTCACATAATTGCTGACCTCTACTTTTTTTGGCTTAGTCATTTTTTGTAAACCCTCTGTTTTGCTTAACTCATTCACCGTCTGAGTCAATAGGCTTTTTGAGTCACTCGCTGTTGTTTGATTTCGTTGATAAACCTGAATAAATTGCCCGACAGCTTTTTCGACATATTCTTTTGCCAGCTGGTTCGCCGTTGCTGTATAAGTCAGCTCGATTTCCCGCTGCTGTTTCAGGCTCGCGGAAAAGTTCTGCGGAATCGTTAAGTAATAATCGATTTCTTCAAAATAGTTCGCTTCGATTGTTTGAGCTTTTCTTGGAATTACTTTGATGTTGGCGTTTTCTTGCAAATAGTCTGTTAATGCAGCACTTTCAGCCGATTGGTCTTGATCCTGAAGACCAAGGCGCATGACCTCTTGCTGCGTTGAGTCACTATCAGGCAGTTCGAAGTGATAGAAAACAGTGACACCCAGCATAATCAGAATGCTGACGATCAATCGATATTTATTTCGGCTGAAGACTTTAAAAATCGCTTGATAAATCGTCATATCATCACTCTTTTCTGACAAAAGTAAGTACTCAGACTAAAAACAATAGTGAGTCCTAAAAGATAAACTATATTTTTATAAAAAATGTCAGCCGTAAGAGAATAATTTAGATAAAAGAGACTTTCGCTGACTACGTTGACTAGATTGATCTTGCCTAAAATCTCAGCATTCTGATCAATCCAATTCTTTGCTCCCATTGAATTGAACATCCCGGCTAAACAGCCCATCCAAGTACTCAATGAGATCCCTAGAAAGATCGCCGCCTCCGTTTTGAATCGACTCATGACTGTTCCTAACAGAGCGCCCAATGACAGGCTCGCGCCTATTGCTGTTATGCAAAGCAGTAATAGCTTTGTAAGAGACATCGTGAATTCGATTTGAAAGATGATCCTGAAGAAACCAATTAATAGTAGAACTTCCGTAAATAAAATAATGAAGGCTGCCGCTATTCGAGTGATCATCGCTTCGGTGTTTGATAAGCGCGAAGCTCTCAGTCTGCTTTGGAGACCCTTTTGTTTCAGATCATTGACCAAGTAGACACCCCAGACCATGCCGTATCCGATCGCCATTCCGATTAAAGTAAAAAAATAAAAATTGCGGTAATTGATTGTTCCTCTGGTTTCTTTTTTAGCCGTAAATGTCAGATTGGCACTTGATTCATTCGATTGTTTCTCTTGCAGATACTGATCTCTTTCTAGCTTTAATTTTCTTTGGATCATGCCTTGAGCCTTTGTTACAAGTTGGATTGTCTGCGGACCTTCGATCTCAAAGTAGCTGATCATTTTTCCCTGCCGCAGATTTTCTTCCGCTTCTTTTCTAGAAACAAACTGAAAATCATAAACAAAATTTGAGGACGTTTCCTCCGTTAATGCCGTCGTAAAATCATTCGCAGTCATGGAATCTTCGCCAACAATCCCAATCGCATATTCATTGGAGATATCGGCCTGATACGTATTGGTTAGTCCCAAATAGAAAAGCAACCCTAGAAAAATGGGAAAGGCCAATGTCCAAAAGATCAATTCCTTTTGTCTGATCAGCAGCTTTAGACGGGCAGCTAATAAATAGTTAAACAATCTACCCCTCCTTAATCGAAATACCAGTCAATTCAAACAAGATTTCACTTAATGAACTTTCCTGTATCTCTAGGTTAGAATAATAAATCTCTGCCTGTTCAAAATAATCCATAATTTGAAACAAGCTTTTATTCTTGCTATTGACAGTAAACGTAATTTTTTCGGCTTCGTAATGACTGTCTAAAACACCGGGAAGAGCAGATAAATTTTTAAGATCTTCTTCCGTTAACAATGAGACTTCAAAGAAAATTTTCTCCTTCTCCGTTACCATCCCCCGCAATTGTTTTTGTGTTCCTTCAGCAATCAGATTTCCCTGATTGATAATAATGATGCGATCACAGATTTGTTCAATATTGTCTGCGATGCTGGATGTATATAAAACAGCCTGCTTACGTTGCTTAAACTGCTTGATCAGCTGAATCACTTGTTTTTTATTTTCCATATCTAAACCTAGAAACGGTTCATCGAACAAGATCACCTCTGGTTTATGGACGATACCGCAAGCGATGTTCAGTAATTTCTGCTGATTCTTATCTAGCTTGGCCGCTTGACGATCCTTAATACTTTCCAGACTGGTCAGCTGCAATACGTCGTCCACGTTTTCTTTGCATTTATTTTTGTCATGAATATATAACCGGCAGAAGAAAGCTAAATTTTCCGCGACGGAGAATTCATAAAAGAAAGCCGATTCTTGGGGAATGAGTCCAATTTTATTTTTTAAACTCTTTTCCTGCGAAATTTTTTTATTAAAAAGTTTAATTTCGCCGCGATCGTATTTTTCATTTTCCAAAATGCATTCCAGCAAAGTTGTTTTGCCGCTTCCGCTAGGACCTAATAAAACCACTGTTTCTCCAGCATTTAGGCTCATTTCAAAATGATTCAGCACCATTTTATTGCTGATGCGTTTCGTTAAATTTACAACCTCAATAATTTTCATCTTAAAAACCTTTTGTTTTTCTTTTATTTTTTTAATATAATATGAATATAATGAAATTAATTGTTAATATTTAGTGAAAAAAGTCTAAATCGCCATGACATTTGTCACTTTTTTGGAGGATGTACTGTGAATTACAAACAGATTTTTTATTTCGAATACTCATTTTTGTTAATAACAGGTCTTATTCTGTTAGTTATAAAAGAATCTTTAGTCAGCTCTATCATTTTCTTATTGATCAGTCTGATCGTGATCGCTCCTAGTATCTTTTTCGAAAATGAGCAGAGTCGTTTTATTTCGCTAGTCTCGCTGCTTTTACTCAGCAGTATCTGGCCCAGCTTTTTATTCTTTCTGCCGGGAACACTAAAAATCGCTTTTCAAAGGAAATCAACACTTCTATTGATTGTTTGTTTCCTATTCATTGTTCCGCTATTTATTAGAGAGAGTTTCTCTCCGCTTTTTCAACTGATCATTTTCAGTCTCTCGATGATCGCCATTTTGTTGAACCTTAAGGAACAAAGCAATCGAACGTTAGAGAAGTCTTTGCTTGAGATGCAGGATGAGAGTTGGGAGAAACAAAAATTGCTCGAAAAGAAAAATGCGGAGTTGTTGGATTCTCAGGAAAGTCTGCTTAACCTGCAAATTTCTGAAGAGCGCAATCGCATCGCGCGGGATGTCCATGACAATGTCGGTCATTTCTTATCCAGTGCGATCATCCAAGTCAGTGCGATCGAAACGATTAATCAAAAACAGCAGCTGATTCATCCATTGAGTCAATTGAAATCGACGATCAACGATGGCATGAGCAACATTCGCGAGAGTGTCCATAACCTCCATCACGAGTCGGTCAATTTGGATGAGATCAGCAAGCTGTTGATTCAAGACTTTCATTTTTGTCCGGTGGAATTTAGGGGAGAAATTCCTCGTGATCTATCGAATCAGCAAAACAAAGTATTATTGATGGTGCTGAAAGAAGCACTTTCAAATATCATGAAACATAGTCAGGCGAGCTTTGTTTCAATCAGCTTTGAGCGCTTAACTGCTTTTTACTGCATTGAAATAAAAAATGATGGGGTGATCGTAACTAATGATCAGACAGGTTCGGGGATTGGTATTATGAATATGCGGCAACGAATGAATGAAGTGGGCGGAAAATTAAGTATAAATACACATGAAGATACTTTTTCATTGATTATCTTTTTATCGAAGGAGGAAAATATATGATTCGAGTCGCTGTCGTAGACGATGACCGTTTAGTAACGGAATCATTGTCAACGATTTTAGAATCAACGGGGGAAATAAAAGTGGTGGGCAGTGCTTACTCTGCGAATGAGGCGGTTTCTCTTTACCTAAAAGAAAAACCGGATGTCTTGCTAACCGATATTCGAATGGGGGAAAACACCGGTATCGACGCCGCCAAAGAAATTTTTAAGCACCATCCAGAGGCAGCAATTCTATTATTGACGACCTTTTCTGATGATAATTATATTCGCGAAGCCTTATCGATCGGAATCAAGGGGTATCTGATCAAGCAAGATTTGGCCTCAATCTTACCGGCAATCAAGGCCGTAAATAATGGACAATCGGTTTTTGGAACAGAGATTGTCGGCAAGCTAAATACCTTTTTGAGAGAAGGACGTTCTGCCTTCAATGAACATGAATACCCGCTCTCAGAAAGAGAACGATCCATCCTGCTGCAAGTTGCCAATGGCAAGAACAACAAGGAAATCGCCAAAGAATTATTTCTAAGTGAAGGAACCGTTCGAAACAATATCAGTCAGCTGCTGGAGAAATTGGAAGTTCGCGACCGCACCCAGCTGGCGATCTTCTACTACAAAAACTACCAGCAGCCAGTTTGACAGCAAAAATAACCTAGGGAGACAGCTCTCCTTAGGTTATTTTGTTTGTAAGTAATTAACACGAGCCAAAAATTAGTCACTTAAATGGAAAATGGTCTGCTATCACTGTTTCCATTTATTAATCAGATCTTGTACATAGGCTTGTTTATTCGTAAGCGGCCTATGCCGTTGCTTGGTACTTTTCGGCGGATCGGCAAGCCCGATAGTATTGGATTCTTTTGGTAGTTGTCCTTGATTTCGGGTCTGTGGGTGCGGGACAACAGAACTGGACGCAGTCCCAGCGAGTCGACGTTGAATTTCTGACTGCTCGATTGGCGGCTCCTCCTCTTCCTTCACAAAGACCACACGGATATCCGCTAAACTCCTCACTTCTGGTCGAACCACTTGAACCAATGCCAATACTTCTGCTTCACTCAATTTACTTGGATCAACACCTGCTGGCGCAATGATCTTTAATGTCTCAACAGTTGTTTCCTCCGCTTCAGTAATTTGAGTAGACTCCACCCCTGTTTCTTCTTGCTGTACAACTTCCTGCAAGACTTCTTCCTCAAACGTATCCTTCGTTCCTGGGCGAGCGACTTTGACAAATTTTACAAAGCGGCGTACGCCATCCGCTTTTTTGAAAATGCTCAACGTCGTTAGAATTTCTAAGATTTCAGCAACTTCGGCTTTTGTGCGCGTTTCATCCGCATCTCGGATCGTCAGCGTATGCTTTTTGCCAGTGGCATCTTCAAAAACGGATACTAAACGCAGATCAAGTTCTGAATGCTTGCATGCTCTCGTTCCTGGAGTATCCAAAAGCTTTTTATATAAACGAGTTTCCTCAGAAAAACGATAGTATTCCTTCTTATTGCTAAATAGACGTCCAATGACTTTCTCCCATTGTCCGCCTTTTTCAAAATAATCTTTGAAATAACTACAATACTTGCGCAGCACATCGCTTGGCGCCGCGGTCATGAACAAATCACAAACTAACTCTCTGCATAAGAACGAATAGTCACCGCAAATTAACGCATTCCGCAACATGACCACAACCAGATACTCAATTACCGATGCCGTATCTTTTGTGTGTTGGAAATAGCTGATGATTTTTTGCTCTAATGTAGTGCTTTTCATACTGAATAGCTGTCTTTGAGTTAATGGTTCTGTCTGCGCTTTTACTTTCATGTCCGTCCGCTCCTTTTATTTATGCACACGCTTTCTTTTATTCACAAAAACAGCATACCGTTAAACCTTAAAAATGGCGAGTTTTATATTTAACGTTGGAGATCACTAAATGTTCATGTACCCATTTTATGTGTTTTTCTTAATAATAATGAGTAATTTAAAATAACTAACAAAAATAATACAAGCTCAACTAATAATTATTCTATCTGGCTCCTGCTATAAAAAAAAGAACAGTACTCGATCATAAAAAATCGAAGCACTGTTCCTTTTCGTGTTTGTGAAACGTCATTTTCACGCTTCATATTTTAGTTAAAAATCCAAGGTAAAAGACAAGATTTTGTTTCTATCGACTATTTACTTAATCTCACCCGGATTCATTTCTTGCCATTCTTTGCTTAAGAAATATTGGTTGTTGATTTGGTAATTTTCTGCTTGAGATTTGCGATCCTTCAAGAATGGGGCAACTTTTTGATCAGCCGCTAACCAGCCTTTCCAACCTAAGTGGATCGTATCTTGCATAAAGTATGGTGTATTCTGCTGATTGGTATAATCAGCAATATTCGTAAAGCCTTGAGACGTTAATTGATACTTGATCTTGTTAGAGAACTGTTGCAGCATCTCGTCTGAAAGTCCGGTAAATTTCGCCCAACGACCATTCACTGGCGGAATAATAAAGAGCGCATCCGTATGTTCTTTGGCTAGTTGATCCAGTGCCAATTGGAAATCAGAAAATTCTGGTGAATAACGATAATCCCAATTTTTTTGTGAATCAGCTAAAAGATTCATATGCGGTTTGATCCGTTGTTTGTAGAATCGTTGTTGTATCCCAAACTCATTTCCTTCGGTCGCCCGCTTGCCTAAGCGATTGGCCAACGTATTCAACTCATGCTGATCGTAGTTTTCAGGTAAAGCCGACACGTTTTTATCGATCGCATCTTGTTTACTGATCATACCGATTGTACTGAATAATTCGTCTTCTCGTTCCAGCATATTCAATTTCAATTTGCTGAAGGTGATATCGGTTTTGTCTGGCAATTGACCATCCATTACTGCATCCAGCATTCGTTCTAAACGTTCATCTTTTTTTACTACACCATAATGAGTCAAGCGTTGCGCCAAATACTGATCACTTGCTTGAACTTTTTTCAAATTTAACAGCCAATTCAAGGTTTGTTCGGGAGAATAATACGCGTCAAAGTAATCTCGTTTGATCCCCTGTTTAACGAACCATTGCGGAGAAATGATGAAAACTACTTTCCGATCTTTCAGCTCATTTCCCAACGACTGCATCATCATAAATTGAGTCAGTGATTGCGTTCCTGGCGCCCCCATCAAGAAGGGAGTATAGCCGCGGTCATATTTTTCTGCTAAGACCGATGGATGAAACGGACTGATCCGGCTCAATTCAGAAGAGCCAAAGAATGGTACATAGTTGTCGGTACTTAGAGCTTCCTTTGTAATACTGTTTCCTCGTAAAACGTTTCCCGCCATCGAACTTGAAGCAGCTTTGATCAGCTTCGGATCATTGCTGTTGATTTTGAATGGTGAGAAAAACAGAAGAACCAATAAGACCGTCGCCAAAAGAATCGGCCCAAAGATACCGAAAAGTTTCTTTTTCATTAAGCTTGCAAAGCCTTCACTTGTTCAATGATTTTATTGGGTGTATTCCATTGAGCACGGTCAAACTCTGAAACTGGAACTTGTACGCCTAATTGTCCTTCGATCTCAACTAATAGTTGAACCGTTGCTAAAGAGTCCATCAATCCTTCTTCAAACAAATCTACATCTGGATTGTCTCTTACTTCATCCGTACCTGTGATATCTTCTAAAATACTAAATAATGTGTCTTCCATGTTAATCGCTCCATTTCGTTTTTTGTTTAATTTATTAGTTGATAAAAGCTAAATCATTTTTCTTGTTTTAGTGCGTAAAGGCTAGCTCATTTTATAGTATTCATTTTTTCAAAAACCTAAAAAATGAGTTTTTTTTTTCGTACGCATACCATCCAGCTAAACGGTTCACGCCTCGTACTTTTTTAAAGCATTACATCAGCTTGAACTTTAGCAAACTGTGAAAAGCTGGACTGGCAAATATATTATGGAACCATAATTTATCCAAGAAGCCTGAGAAGATCAAAAAGCTCAAGCAGACTGCGTTGAAGGTTAAGAAGATCGCCAACGCATGGGTAAATTTATTTGATGGTAATTGTTTCTTATGTTTTTTCTTGAAGCGCAGCCACGCGTCGGTCAAGCAAATCAAAGCAGCGTGGTAGAAACCGTACAAGATATAATACCAAGTCAAACCGTGCCAAACACCCATGATCAGGAATAAGGCGAAGTAGCCGACATTTGAGGCCACGATCCGGCTCTTGAAGGTTTTCTTTTTGATCAAGGTGAACATCAAACGCATATAGATGTAATCACGGAACCAGAAAGACAAGGTCATGTGCCAGCGATTCCAAAATTCTTTGATGTTCCAAGATAAGAACGGCTTGTTGAAGTTTGGCGGTGTTTCGTACCCCATCAACTTGCTGGTACCAACAGCGAACAAACTATACCCGGCAAAGTCGAAGAACAAATACATGCTATAAACATACATGTAGCCGACTAGCCCCCATGAGAGACCGCCGTTATGCATCGCAATGCGATCCACAATTGGCAGCAGGACTTGACCAAAATAATAGCCGATCACGAATTTGTATAAGAAACCGACGAAAATATCGTGAACACCAGAACCTAGCAGATCTACATATTTTTCTGGGGTTGGCGGTTCATTCAAATCTTTTTCAAAGCGGCGGTAACGATCGATCGGACCAGATGAGATCGTTGGGAAGAACAGCAGGAACTTAATGTAGTTCAACGGGCTGTATTCCTTGATCATACCGTCGCGCATTTCCATGATGAGCTGAACAGATTTGAAGGTCAAATATGAAATTCCTAAAAAGCCGACGATCGAGTTTTGTCCATCCAGAAACGGTGTTACCTTCACAAGAATCAGCGGTACGATACTTAGGAAAACCGCGAGGTAAAAAATGTTCGCTTGATTCTTGTTTTGACGATAGTGATGATAGCACCAAACCAAAATACTTTGGAAAATCACATAGCCGATCAATGCTAATCCTTGGCGATAATCTTTCCCGCCAAAGGAGATAAATAGAAAGAACAGTGTGATCAGTGATTGATACCAATTGATTCGTTTGCCGCGAATCAGCAAACTCAAAATCAATGGCAGCAGTGTCACGAATAGAATGACAAAGTAAATTGGCGATGCATAAGGTACCATATGAGGGATCAGCATCAACTATTCACCTCATTGATTAGTCTCTTGCGATCGATCTTGCCATTCGCGGTCAGCGGTAATTGATCTACATAAACAAATTTTTGCGGAATCATGTAATCCATGACGCCTTCTGACAACTCTTCCTTGATAGCCTTTGTCAGTTGATAAGCTTTTTCAAAGTCATTTTCATTAGCAACGACATACGCAACTAATTGTTGGACCTTGTGCTCTTGATACTTCGGAACAACAGTCGCTTGTTTCACATAAGATACCTTTTCCAAATGGTGATCGATATCTTCCAATTCGATCCGGAAGCCATGTAATTTGACTTGGAAATCGATTCGTCCTTCATAAAGAAGCAACCCATCCGCTTGCAAACGGCCAGCGTCTCCGGTGTGATAGGCAGGAACCCCATCAATCTCGAAGAAAGCCGCAGCAGTTTTATCTGGATTGTTCATATAGCCTTTTGAAACACTTGGACCCTTGATGATGATTTCGCCGGCTTCACCAGCCGCTGCTTCTTGGTCTTCATCGTAAATCAAGACTTCAGTGTCTTCTTTGATATAACCGATCGGTACCCGATCATATTTTGCTAAGACATCTTGTGTTACTTCGATTTGTGTCATCGCAACCGTTGCTTCAGTTGGGCCATAAGTATTGAAGACTTTGGCATTTGGGAAGCGTCGCAATAATTCCTCCGCCGTTTTGCGCGGAAGCTCTTCCCCGCAGAATTGGAAAATCTTTAGTGACGGAACATGTTCGCCGTCGAATGTTTTTTCCATCAAACAGATGTCCATGAAAGAAGGAGTCGAAACCCAGACTTCCAACGCTAGATTCGGCAAGAAGCTGAATAATTTCTTGAAATCATTGATTACCGCTTTTTCCATCGGAACCAACGTCCCGCCGCTGCACAATGCGGGATAAACACTCATGACTGATAGATCGAATGAATACGGTGCTTGCGATAAGAATCGCATCCCTGATTCGATTCCAAAATCCTTCAAATCCCAATTAGTGAAGCTTAATAGATTTTTGTGGCTGATTTGAACACCCTTTGGTACACCAGTCGTCCCAGAAGTAAAGATAATATAGAACGTCTCATCATCTGTAACTGGCTGCAAGTCTTTTTGTGCTTGCTGCGTAGTAAAGATTTGTGCTAATTCTGTCGGTGCCACGACTGGAATCTCTGCCGTAATTTCTTCCGGCCAAGGTAAAACACTCAGAATCATCGCCGGTTTTGCCACCTCTAAGATCAATTGAATCCGATCTAACGGTGTATTCGATTCAATCGGAATATACGCATGCCCGCTTTTGGCTGCCCCGATGAAGCTGGCAATCATTTCAAATTCCAGCTCGCCGAAGACTACGATCGGTGTTTTGGCTGCCGTATTTTGGTTTAAGTACTGTGCTAAATTATCTGACCACTGACGCAGTGTTTGATAATTGAATTGTTCTGTCTCTGATTGATACGCAATGGCATCAGGCTTGTCGCTGGCCCATTGATCAATTGCTGTAATGATATTTTGCATAACTAACTATCCCCCGTTCAGTACAAGAACGTACCCTTAATTTCACTAAAATTCGTTATAGATAAAATTGCCGCCTTGAATGCTCTTATAATGGTATAAGTAAATCAGAATCAAAAGAACAGCAAAGTAGAACACCGTCTTTCCAATAAAACTTAACCAATAACGAGTAGCGGGACGCTTAAAAAAATCTTTCATCTTAGTGCCCTCTCCCTTTTATTTAGTGCAATTATAGTTCGTTGTAAAAAAATTTACCATTTTATACCCTTACATATAGCGTTTTCAAACGAACAGTTTTGTCACATCTAATAATCCTAACAGCGAAAAAGCCCTCAATGCTATGAGACGCAAGCGTTACAAGGTTCGACCAGCTTTTTTGCCTAATTATTCCATTCGGAAAAAATCGTCAAAAAAATGTAAAAAGAGCGGCATGGATTTTTAAACCATGCCGCTCCTCTTACCTATAATATTTTCTTCTGATACACACATGTTACCCAATAAAATAGCGCATAGACGATCAGCATCAAGCCGCAGAAGAGATAAACAAAGCCATAATTGGCATTTTTGGCGATGTGAGAGAATACCGAGATTGCCAGCATGCTGTGAATCAACGCTAAAATCGCCGGAATGAAGAACACTACTCGATTCTCACGATTGATTTCGCGGTAAATGGCTTTATCGGGAATTCCCATTTGCCGCAGCAACCCATATTTTTTCCGTTTCTGCTTGAATTCCGAAAGCTGCCGCAACGTAACCATACTGGCCGTCGTAATGATGAAAGTGGTCGTTACGAAGGTCACTACGAATAGGATCAAACCGAGGCTGCTGCGTGTCGATCGATAATTTTCCTGATGCGACGTATATTCTGATCGATAAATCGTCGATCCATCCTTTTTAGGTCCTTCTCCTACTGTGATCTCCCCGACGATCTGTTTATTCTTCCATGATAGATCATAATGAATCGGATAATCCCAATCCCCTTTAAGATTTTGACGAATCAGATGATTCAATTTGTTCTCATTCTGAGGTGCAACGTCAATCGCTTCGATCGTATAGGAAAGCCCAGGTGTTTCATTAAAAATTTCATCCGAAACAACGATCATTCCGGTTCCATACCGCAGGCTCATATCACCAAAGAAGTTCGGATGCGTTCTTTGCACCGTCAGCTTGCCTTGTTTTAAGTAAATACTCTTGCTGTAACGGGTGTAATCATTAAAGTAGCGTTGGTAAGAACTCAAAACAACGGCCGAACGAGCAGACTTTAATTGAATATCCTCCAATGTAGGATTTATCTTTTGAAAGGCACGATAATCCGAGATAGAAACCATGTCCATAATTTCCGGTTGCGAATTCGTCCCTTCACCCGAAATTTCGACATTTTGTTTTCCCGGTACTGCTTTGAAATGAAGTGATTGCCGCTGATACGGTGCCACGCTTTGCAATTTTGGTGCAAGCTTTTCATAACTTTGCCGTGTGATCATTAATGAAGTCGGGGCAATCTCGTTTACCGAACGCATTTCCAGCGAGGCGACCGCTGCCATCCCACCTAAAAATGCTAAAGCCAGCCCTAAGGCGACTGTAATGGACCCGAAGAAGCGCCATTCACTAAAAAGCCGCAGCTGCCATTCACTTCTTGATAATATACCAAGATTTTTGTTTAAGCGTTTGGGGCGGTAAGAATTGTACCAGCGTAATGTAAAGGCAAAGAACAAATAGCTGCCGATCACACATAGCACAAAAATGAGACCCATCAGCAACGCATTTCCTTGAAACAGGCCGAAATAATCACTGGCTTTGCGGGCAAGAATAATATAGGCGATCGCCATTAGCCAACCGCTCAGTAAAAATAGTGCACCAATCGAGCCAAAAACTTTCTGCCACAATGGAATCTTCATGGCCTGAATCTTACGCAGTCGAAGTTTTTTTAAATGTGAGAACTTAGAACCCGATACCAGCCATAAAATCTGAAAAGAAACTACCGCCAGAATAAACAGAATAACTAACCCGGTTGCCAGGATCGCATCTGTTGAGAAAAAGAAGTGAACCTTCAGCGGCAGATCCATTGCTTTGACTAGAATCATACTAAAGAGCTTTGACAGCAAAACACCCAAACTAATGCCTACCGCAAAAGAAAAAATCCCAATGAACAGAATCTCTAAAATAAACCACAGACAGATCTGATAGTAATTTAAGCCATATAAATGAAAGATACTAATGTCCTTGCGGCGATTTTCAATAAAAAAGCGGTTCGTATTGACCATAAAAAACAGCAAGATCACAACCACCGCAAAACTGCCGAAGCCCAACATCCCAACCAGCTGAGTATTCTTGCCGGCACTGCGGATCAGCGGCTGCTCATAGGTCATTGCTGTGAAGGAATAATAAACCATTACCGCAAAAATCAGACTGAAGAAAAAGATCAAATAGTTCGACAGTTGTTTTTTAAAGCCGCGCCAAATGATGCTAATCAGCATTGGCCTTCCCTCCTCCGCCGATCGTCGCCTGCATATCGATAACTTTTTCAAAGAAATCTTTACGAGAAGAACGCCGCACGATTTCAGAGAAGAAACGTCCGTCTTTAATAAACAAGACCCGATTACAATAACTGGCAGTGTATGGATCATGCGTTACCATCAGAATCGTCGTCTCTTCATGCAGATTGACTTCATCCAAGTAATTCAAAAACTCCGTTGCCGCCTTCGAATCCAATGACCCCGTCGGTTCGTCCGCAAAAAGAACCTTGGGCCGGCTGATCAGTGCCCGCGCAGCCGCGGTACGCTGCTGCTGTCCAATCGATATTTCTTCTGGATAGCGATCTAAAATACGATCGATTTTTAAAATTCTCGTCAAACGAGCTACCCGTTCTTCAATCTCGTCATTTGAAAGCTTGCTGACTGCCAGCGGCAAAATAATGTTGTCTTTCACAGTCAAACTATCGACCAGATTGAAATCTTGAAAAATGAAGCCCAGATTTTCTCGTCGGAAATCAGTCAGCCGATTTTCACGCATCTGAGTAATATCCAATCCGGCAATTTTTACAGACCCCATCGTGGGTAACAAGATCGTCGAAAGAATATTCATCAAAGTCGTTTTTCCGGCCCCGCTCGGCCCCATGATACCGACAAACTCGCCCTTTTCTACAGAGAAGTTCAGATCGTTCAGGACCTTCACTTTATTGTTTCGCGAACCATAACTTTTACTTAGATGCTGGACGTTGATAATTTTCTCCATGTGGTCCTCCTATCTCGGATTCAAAGATTTATTTTTGATACTCCGCACATGCTGCAAATTCCGGCAGATATTCTTAAGTGAACGCCTGCGCAAAGAATGAATTTTTCTGAGTTAAAATTTTAAAGGAAATCCTTTTTTTGTATCCAAATTTTTTTCTTTTATGGTATCATAGTTGAGTCGGATTCTTATGTGAAACGACCTTCAATAATCTTACATTTTTTTCACTTTTCTGGAAAAACATTTTTAAGTTATTTTATCTTATTTGGAAGCTTGCCCTTATCAGCTTTCTTTTATCTTTCAGTAAACCAACACACTATATATAGTGTGTTTTTCTTTTTTGTCGAAAAATAAGTACCATATATCGTTGCAACCACATCAGAAATACTATATGATTGATAATGAACTTTAAAGGAAATGGAGTGTTTGTAATGATGGAAATCCATACTAAGGATTCGTTAATTAACGAATATCAGCCGTCGCTAAAAAATATTAAGGTCGTAAAACGTGATGGTCGTCACACAGCGTTTGATGATCAAAAAATTTATGATGCCTTGATCAAAGCAGAAACTAAAATTAAGGGATCAATCGACCCATTGGCTCATGAACGTATCCAATCAATCGTTGAACGGGTAGATGCAGAAATTTCAGAACGTTTCACCAGCGACATTAAAATTTATGAAATCCAAAACATCGTGGAGCATATCCTATTAGAACACAATGAATATGGATTGGCTGAGGAATATATCAATTACCGGACACGTCGTGATTTCCAACGCAGCAAAGCAACTGATATCAACTTTACGATCGGGAAATTGATCAATAAGGATCAAACCGTCGTTAATGAAAATGCGAATAAGGATAGTGATGTTTTTAACACACAGCGTGATTTGACCGCCGGAATCGTCGGTAAATCCATCGGGTTAAAAATGTTGCCGCCGCATGTCGCAAATGCCCATCAAAAAGGCGACATCCATTATCATGATTTGGATTACCATCCATATACACCAATGACTAACTGCTGTTTGATCGATTTCAAAGGGATGCTAAACGACGGTTTTAAAATCGGGAATGCCGAAGTAGAAAGCCCTAAATCAATTCAAACTGCGACTGCACAGATTTCTCAGATCATCGCGAATGTGGCATCAAGCCAATACGGCGGCTGTTCTGCGGATCGTACGGACGAACTATTAGCTCCTTTTGCGCGCCTAAATTACGATAAACACTTAAAAGACGCTGAAGAATGGATCGATAATCCTGAAAAACAAAAAGCTTTCGCTAAACAAAAAACACGTAAAGATATTTACGATGCGATGCAAAGTTTAGAATACGAAATCAATACATTGTTCACTTCAAATGGTCAAACACCGTTCACCTCTTTAGGTTTCGGTCTTGGCACGGATTGGTTCGAACGTGAAATCCAAAAAGCGATTTTACAAATTCGGATTGAAGGACTAGGCAGTGAAAAACGAACAGCGATCTTCCCTAAACTAATCTTTACCCTACGTCGCGGTACAAATCTAGAACCAACAGATCCAAACTATGATATCAAAGAATTAGCTTTAGAATGTGCAACTAAACGGATGTATCCGGATATTTTGAATTACGATAAATTGATTGATTTAACTGGAAGCTTCAAAGTACCAATGGGCTGCCGCTCATTCCTACAAGGCTGGAAAGATGAAAACGGCGAAGAAGTTAACGCGGGCCGTATGAACCTTGGGGTTGTTACCTTGAACTTGCCGCGGATCGCTTTAGAAGCAGCCGGCAACAAAGAAAAATTCTGGTCATTGTTGGAAGAACGCCTGCAAATCGCTAAAGACGCGTTGGTTTTCCGGATCGATCGTTGCAAAGAAGCAACTCCGGCTAATGCGCCGATCCTTTATCAATACGGAGCTTTCGGCAAACGTTTGAACCGGACAGATTCAGTCAACGAACTATTCAAAAACAAACGGGCAACGATTTCTTTAGGCTATATCGGTCTTTACGAAGTGGCTAGTGCCTTTTATGGCGGCGAATGGGAGAATAACCCGGAAGCCAAAGAATTTACTATCGACATTATGAAAGACTTGAAAGAACATGCGGATACTTGGGGCAACGAATACGGCTATCACTTCAGTGTTTATTCAACACCAAGCGAAAGTTTGACTGACCGTTTCTGCCGTTTAGATACAGAACGTTTTGGGATTGTTGAAAACATTACGGACAAAGACTACTATACAAATAGTTTCCATTACGATGTTCGTAAAAACCCAACACCGTTTGAAAAATTGGACTTCGAAAAAGATTATCCTAAATATTGTTCCGGCGGTTTCATTCATTACTGCGAATACCCTGTCCTTCAACAAAATCCAAAATCATTGGAAGCTGTTTGGGATTACGGCTATGACCGCATCGGTTACTTAGGCACCAATACACCGATCGATCACTGTTATGAATGCGGCTTTGAAGGAGATTTCAAACCAACTAAACTTGGCTTTGAATGTCCGCAATGCGGCAACCACGATCCAAAAACGTGTGACGTTGTTAAACGGACTTGCGGCTACTTAGGAAATCCTCAAGCACGTCCAATGGTTCATGGTCGTCACGAAGAAATCGCTTCGCGCGTAAAACACATGAAATAAAAAAGACTTCACGAATCCGCTCAACTTTTTGTAAAGCGTGTTGGTAAAGCCAAACAGAAATACGATTGACAGGGACGGCGCTCTTTGCCGCTCCCTGTTTTACTTGAAAGGTGAAAAATATGCGTAATCCTAAACCAAAAGAATGGCTGGCAAGTGATTTAAGCCAGCAATATATCGCCGACTATAAACCCTTTAACTTTGTCGATGGTGAAGGTGTCCGCAATAGTTTATATGTCAGCGGCTGTCCCTTTGCTTGTGAAGGCTGCTTCAACGCCGCGGCGCAAAACTTTCATTACGGCAAACCTTTTACTCAAGAAATAGAAGATCAGCTGATTGCTGATACTGCCCACGATTATGTCCAAGGAATCACCCTCTTGGGCGGCGAACCCTTTTTGAATACCCAAGTCTGCTTACGAGTGATCGATCGGATTCATGCGGAGTTCGGCGACAGCAAGGACATCTGGTCTTGGAGCGGCTACACCTTCGAAGAGCTGCTGCAGGATAGCGAAGATAAGCTTGAAATGTTGAGAAAGATCGACATTCTCGTTGATGGCCGCTTTGAAATTAGCCAAAAGAACCTGATGCTGCAATTCCGCGGCAGTGCCAACCAACGGATCATTGATGTTAAAAAATCTTTAGCCCAAGGTGAAGTCGTCATCTGGGAAAACCTGCATGATTCAGAAAAAGCTTTTGAACAAATCAAAAAGAGCGATCTAATTTGATCGCTCTTCCCATAATGGCAGTACAATATTTTCATAGGCAACGGGATCTAGATTGGTCAAGGTAATACCGACCAAGCGGATCCCTTTTTCTACGCCGCCGATCTCCTCCCAAATCAAACTCGCTTGAGAAAACATTTCTTCCTTCTTTTCTATGTAATAAGGCAACGTCACACGCCGAGTTACCGTCGTGTAATCAGCATAACGAATCTTGACCACAACAGTCTTACCATGCTTCTGCACCCGCTTCAACGAACCTTCAACTTTCTCCGCCAACTGCCGCAGCTGACTCAATACCTCATCCTCTGTCGATAACGGCCGGCCATACGTATGTTCTTTGCCGACAGATTTCCGTTCACGCGTGATATTCACTGGTGAATCATGAATCCCGCGAACCTTTCGGTATAAAGAATACCCCATCTTGCCAAACTCTTGAATCAAAAACATTTCACTTTTTTCATACAGATCCGCTCCGGTAAAAATCCCCAAATCATTCATTTTCGGTACGGTCTTCTTTCCGACACCATGAAATTTTTCAATGGGCAGACGCTTCAAGAAAATGACGGCTTCATCTGGTGAAATCAATGTCATCCCCTGCGGCTTTTGATAATCCGAGGCTAGTTTGGATAAAAATTTATTGTAGCTGACACCCGCGGAACACGTCAGCTGCAGCTCTTGCCAAATATCCTGTTGGATCAAGCGAGCGATTTTTATTGCTGAACGAGCGTCGATTTTATTTTGCGTCACATCAAGATATGCTTCATCAATAGAGACCGGTTCGATAATATCCGTATAGCGATGAAAAATTTCACGCACCTGCTTTGAGACTGCGCTATATTTTTCATGATCGCCAGGTTTAAAAATTGCCTGGGGACACAATTCATAGGCCTTTTGCGCACTCATCGCCGAATGAATCCCATAGATTCGCGCTTTGTAATTGGCCGTTGTCACCACGCCTTTGCCGCCAGTATCTGAAGGGTGGCGAGCAATCACTAAAGGATGCTTCGCCAGCTCTGGATCATCACGTTCTTCGACTGATGCAAAAAAAGCATCCATATCAATATGAATAATTTTTCTAGACGTATCATTTTTCAAAGGAAAAATCAACTCAGCCATCCTGCTCTCTCCCCTCTAACTAGTAGTCATTTCTCTCTTTCATTATAACCGAACATCTGTTCACAGACAATTATTCATGCCGAAAGTAAGAGGAATTTAAGAAGGCTGAAGCAATTATAAAGATCTTGCGATTTGAGCAGCTCGCAGCTAGCTCACTAGTAGTGTGAGAATTTTTCTATCGTCAAAATTCTTATAGTTTTCGTACGCATATCATTTTTCTAATCACGCGAATTGTAGAGCTATTTAAAGCTAGTTCAGTTTAAGGGATTCATTTTTCTACCGAAAAATGAGTTCTATCTTCACTGCGCATACGATTCAACTATACATCTTGTAAATTCAATATATCTGAATAACTAAGATATCTTCTCATACATGAGCAAACTGCGAAAGTTGAACTCGCAGCTAACTCACCAGTAATGTGAGAATTTTTCTATCGTCAAAATTCTTATAGTTTCGTACGCATATCATTTTTCTAATCACGCGAATTGTAGAGCTATTTAAAGCTAGTTCAGTTTAAGGGATTCATTTTTCTACCGAAAAATGAGTTCTATCTTCACTGCGCATACGATTCAACTATACATCTTGTAAATTTAATATATCTGAATAACTAAGATATCTTCTCATACATGAGCAAACTGCGAAAGTTGAACTCGCAAAAATAGACAGTTTGCACTGTCTATCGTTCGATCAGATTCACTTTTCGGATCATTAGCTTGTCGGCGGAGCCGCGTTGGAATTCTTGCGGTTCACCATGGATTTCTGCATAAATGACTTTGTTGTGTTCGCGGCGACGTAGTTGATAGATAATTTTTCCGGTATCCTCCAACTCTTTCATCATTTCTGTGACACCGCCAAATCCGGTTTTTTTAGTGATAAAGCCGGTCGCAACCATGCGTTCATCTAAGTACCGCGCAGAAATAACTGACCCTTTGGCTAGTGTCGTTCTTAATGCGGTTGCTAGTTCTTCCAACTCTTCGGGAACTGGTAATTCTCGTTCCACTGGCTGGTACAAGGTGTCTCGCAATGTATTTAGTTCTTCCACCAATGCTTCATATTGTTCTTTTGTCAGCATCACACCGGCAATTTTTTCACGGTTGAAAATATAAACCCCGGTCTCGGCTTTACGAGCTTGAGCAAAAACATCCATAGGTGATTTTTTTACTTCTGTAATCGAAGATGTCGGAACATCTAATTTTCGTAATCCCACTCTGCTCTCCTCCTACTTCATATTAATGTAATTCAGCTTTTTCATTGGAAAAAACCAAATTCTGTTTTTATCCACATACCTTTTTACTAATCAACAAAAGTAGAAAGTGAAACTAGTAAACTGGCATCCCCAATGTAGTCTTCACCATTATAGCATAACCTTTCTTGAAGCAAAATCTACACCTTAGATTCCTTCATGAGAAGAAAAATATGCCTGATAGCCTTCTTGAATCACTAAAGAAGTTTTTAAATTAGGATTCAACGATAACGCTGTTTTGTAGCTGACATGAAGAATATTTTTCAATGCAACCGCCAAATCATCTACCCGGCAATTACTTAGTACAGGCAGTCTTCGTTTCAGTTCCTTGCCTAGAAAATAAAAGTGGGGTGGAATGGCGTCCTGCTTCCATTTTAGATTGAAGAATGTAACTGGAAGACCTTGATGAATTCCAAAAAATAATTCGAATAATTGAACCGTCGCTATTTTTTTCATCAGATGTATTTCCCACGATCGTGTCTCTTCTATAATCGAAATCACCTGTTGAATCTCTTGATAAATAATCGTTTGATGCTTTTGATGTGAATGATAAAGATCGGAGCGGGCACGAAAATGATAACGAATATAGTCGGAGTAAAAGAATTCAACAAACTCCGTCTGCAGACCAAATTCATTCGTAAATGCCGTTACCATCTCCTGATCGGGAAATAGATTCTCTGTTACTGGAAAAGCTGCCCGTTCTGCGTAGTACTCATCCAACTGCTGATAAAGCTCCTGTTCATCAAAATAGTAGAAGTCTCTCAAATAGCGCAATTGTAACAGGAAAATTATCGTTGGCTCTCCCCTCAAACTGCCTGTTCGCCGATTGGCTGAAAGGTTTAAACAAATCAACTGCCTGTTCAATTGCCTCAACTTTGTATAATTTATTTTTTCAGGTCCCAAATCCCAAAGATATCGACGAAAAAGCTGAAAATGCGGGTCCTCAAATAAAATTTTTCGACAAAGTTCTAGATAACTTGTTTCATAACGCCAATCGATTCGCCAATAGTTGTCCTTTGTCACATATTTCTTTCGCTGCAATTCATCTAGATATCGTAAAATGGTTCTTCTGCTCACCTTGGTCTGTTTGGCCAACTCAGCTACCGTGTAGCGTTCCTTTTTTAATAATTCAATCAACTGCAAATGCCGTTGACACTTTTTCATTGTTATAAATCGCCAGATCATACGTGGAATCCTCTTTTCTGCTCATCGCAATTTCCTCTAATTCAAAAATAGCACAAGTTAACAGAAAGTTTTTTCTCAATTTTTTACCGAAAAAAAAAACGTCTGAATATATCAGACGTTTAAAGTCATCGCATTGATCGCTACAATGATCGTACTTAAGGACATTAAAATCGCGCCAACTGCTGGGCTTAAAAGGATTCCAATCGGTGCTAAGACGCCGGCAGCTAATGGAATTGCCAAAATATTATAGCCCGCTCCCCACCATAGATTTTGAATCATTTTACGGTGCGTTCTTTTCGCTAACCGAACAAATTTCAAAATATCCTGCAAGTTGCTGTTGGTCAAGACGACATCGGCCGAATCAATCGCGATATCCGTTCCAGCACCAATCGCCATTCCGATAGACGCTCTGGCTAACGCTGGTGCATCGTTGATTCCATCGCCGACCATCATTACCTTTTTCCCTTTATCGGTATAGTCTTTGATAATTTTTTCTTTATCATCCGGCAATAGTTCGCTGTAAAACTCCGTGATATTCAAATAATTTGCGACTGCTTTTGCCGCCTCTTGATTATCCCCGGTCAGCATTACAGGTTCAATCCCAGCATCACGCAAGTTCTTGATAAAGTCTCGTGCTTGATCCTTTAACGTATCGCCCATTGCGAAGAAGGCAATTAATTGATCATCAACTAATAGGAAGGAAATCGTATTGCCTTGAGCTTGATAATCCTTTAATTTTTCTTGATCAAAGTTTAATCTACGTTTTTCGATCTCTTTTTGATTGGCTAAAATCACTGTATGACCTTCAACTGTTCCGCTTACGCCGATTCCCTTTAAGGTCGAAACATCTTGGGCTTGATAAGCATCGATCGCTTCAGTTTTTAAGTAGTTCATGACGCCGACAGCCAACGGATGATTGGTTTGTGCTTCCAAAGCACCAATATATTTCAAGGCATCAGCTTTGTCCATGTCAGCCAAAACTTCCACACCAGTCACGGTGAACTTGCCTTCTGTCAACGTTCCGGTCTTGTCAAGGAACACATAATCCAATTGATTTCCTTGTTCCAGTGCTTGGCGGCTCTTCAACAGCAAACCATTTTTAGCCGCTAAAGAAGTAGAACGCGCGATAACTAATGGAATCGCTAGTCCCAAGGCATGCGGACAAGCAATCACGAAGACTGTTACCATTCGATCCAACGCTTGCGGCAAATCCGCCACGATCAGCCAAGCAATAAAGGTTAAAATACCGGCAGCCAATGCAATATAGAATAGCCATTTCGCTACTTTATCCGAAATTGATTCTAATTTTGATTTTTCCTGTTGGGCTTCTTTTACCATCGTCATAACTTTGGCTAAGTAGCCGTCTTCACCAGTGCCTGTAACCTTTAACTGAATAGTGCCATCACCATTGACGGAACCTCCGATGACAGAATCACCAACCGCTTTCTGGACACCTTTTGATTCGCCAGTCACCGCCGATTCGTCTACGATCGTCGAACCATCGGTAATCTCGCCATCCGTCGGCATCTTATCGCCTGCACGAACGAGCAATAAATCGCCACGATGGATTTCCTGCAATTTGACTTGTTTAGTAGAACCATCTGCTTCGATCTTATTAACTTCATCAGGCAATAATTCGGCCAGCTTCTTCAATGCATTACTAGCATTTGAAACGGCGTTCATTTCCACCCAATGTCCCAGCAGCATGATCACGATCAAGGTTGCCAATTCCCAGAAGAAATCCATCACATGTTCATGGGGATTCACTTTGTTAGCAATAAATGAATACAAACTATAAATATAGGCGACCGAGATTCCCATTGCGATCAAGGTCATCATCGCCGGGCTCTTCATTTTCAATTCCATTTTGGCGCCGCTCAAAAATGGCTGACCGCCATAGATGAAAAGAATCGTCGCTAAAACCAATACGAGCCATTCAGAACCCGGAAAAGTAAATTGGAAAGGCAGCTGCATCCCCATCATCGGTGAAAGAACGATGATCGGGATCGACAAAACAAGCGAGAGCCAAAACTTCTGTTTGAAATTTCCCATATGCATCGAATGATCCATACCTCCATGATCCATCTCATGATGATTATGCCCGTTCATTCCGTGATTCATATCGTGATGGTCGTGTCCGCTCATTTCATGATGTTCATGCTGAGAGTGATCCATCTCCATCGATTCATCCATTTGTTCTCCTTGCTTCATTACAAACGCCTCCTAATTCATTTTGATACAATTCACTTTTCTTCCGTAAAAGAAGAGAGTGAGCTTACAACTTTTTCTGATTTAAGCTGAGCGAGTTCAGCAATACACTGACCGAACTAAAAGCCATCGCGCCACCGGCAATGATTGGATTCAAGAAACCGAATGCGGCAAATGGAATTCCGATCACATTGTATAAAAATGCCCAGAATAAATTTTGTTTGATTTTTCTCAGTGTGAGTTTGGATAAACGAATACTTTTTTCAACCGACAAGAGATCGCTGTTCATCAACGTAATGTCCGCTGTCTCCATCGCAATATCCGTTCCACTACCCATCGCGATGCCGATATCCGCTAAAGCGAGTGCTGGTGCATCATTGATTCCGTCACCAACCATACCCACGGATTCGCCGTTGGCTTGCAGCTCTTTAACAACTTGTGCTTTATCCTCAGGTAAGACTTCCGCAACAATATCTGATGCTTGCAGTCCAACTTGTGCGCCTATATAACGGGCAGTCTGGGGATTGTCGCCAGTCAGCATCTTCACCTTAAGCCCTAACTGATGCAAGGCTTCGATTGCCGCTTTAGAAGATTGCTTGACTTGATCCGTTACCGAGATCAATGCAAGAACGTTCACTTGATCGGTCAAAAACATCACTGTTTTCCCCTCTGCTTCTAACGCTAACACACGTTCCTCAGCAAATGAAATTTTTCGCTCTTTCAAGCCGCGCTTTGAGCCGACAAAATACTGCTTGCCTTCGATCATCCCGGTGACACCTTGTCCGGTTAAACTTTCAAAATTTTCAACCGGCAAAATGTCGGTTTGATCTTTCCCATATTGATAGATCGCTTTGGCCAAAGGATGTTCTGAATGCTGTTCCAAACTCGTCAAGTAAGCCAAAGCCTGCGGATCAAATGCCTCAAAATCCGCCACCACTGGTTTTCCTTCTGTGATCGTGCCGGTTTTATCCAATACGACCGTTGTCAAATGAGCAATTTTTTCTAACGCTCCGCCGCCTTTGATCAAAATACCCGACTTCGCACCCAAACCAGTTCCTACCATAATAGCTGTTGGTGTCGCTAAACCTAACGCACACGGACAGGCAATCACTAGAACAGAAACACTATGAACGATCGCTTGCTGCCAGTCGCCGGTCAATAACCCGGTCGCAATCAAGGTAATCAAAGCGATCCCTAAAACCGTCGGTACAAAGATCTTTGAGATTTTATCCGCGATTTGTTGAATCGGTGCCTTTTCTCCTTGCGCATCTTCTACCATTCGAATGATCCGTGAAAGAACCGTCATGCTGCCGACTTGTGTCGCGTTGAATTGAATACTGCCGGTCGTGTTGACCGTTCCGCCAAAAACTTGATCCTCGACATTTTTGTCTACTGGCAAACTCTCGCCTGTCAACATACTCTCGTCAATCGTCGTCTGTCCACTAAAAATCTTTCCGTCGACAGGAATCTGTTCTCCTGGACGAACCCGCAAAAGATCGCCAACCTGCACGTCTTCGATTGGTACTTGCTTTTCTTCACCCGCAAGAATAACTGTCGCTGTTTTGGCTTGCAGACTCATCAATTGTTTGATAGCATCACTGGTTTTTGTTTTAGCCTTTTGCTCTAAATACTTGCCCAACAAGATCAACGTAATGATCATGCCGCTGCTTTCAAAATATAAGTCCGAATTGTGAGGATTGAAAAAGCCGTTATAAACACTTAATGCGAAAGCCGCTGATGTTCCCATTGCTACCAAAACATCCATATTCGGTGCTTTCGTTTTCAATGCATGATAGGCACCACGATAGAACCGCAGCCCGACACCAAACTGCACAGGTGTAACTAGAATCAGTTGTACAAGCGGTATGTGAAGGAAGTGAACCCAGCCCGCATGACTGCCTAACAACATCGCGATCATGGCGATCATCAATGGTGCGGTTAAAATAGCACTCAAAATCAAGTCGCGTTTCATCCTTTTAAGATAGGCTGCTTTTTCTTGTTCGATTTTTTGCTTATGTTCCTCATCAAAGAGAATCGCACCATAACCGATTGCTTCGACCCGTTGGATCAAATTATCCGCAGTAAGACTCTCATCAAACTGAACCGTAGCCTTTTCTGTCGCTAAGTTGACATTGGCTTCCAACACGCCGTCAGTCGCTTTGAGTTCCTTTTCCACCCGCGCTGAACAGTTGGCACAGGTCATGCCGGTGATCGCGAATGTTTCTACTGTTGCCTCTGCCAATTAAATCACCTCAGTTTCATACCCTGCTTCGGTCACTGCCGCTGCAATTTGGTCTGCTGATACTTTTGCTTCATCGAATTTCACGACACCATTGTTTTTCTTCAAATTGATTTTCACTTTATCGATTCCGTCCAATTGGCCGATCGCTTTCTCTACGTTTGCCACACAGTGGTTACAGCTCATTCCATTGATTGCAAATTGTTTTTTCATGTTATTCCGCCCCTTAATATTTTTTATTTATGATGATTGCATTCACATTGACCGGGAATACAATTACATTCGATTGTTTCAACTGTCTTCTTATTAACTAGTTGCTCTTTGATCAATTCCACATCTGCATCCGTCAGCGCTGCTTCAGCTACCAACTCCGCGATTGTTTCTCCGATCCGTTTGGCACAAATGTGAGAAAATAAATTCTCCGTTGCACTTTTGACTGTTTCACCTTCACTGATCGCAGGATAATAAATATATTTTTTCCCGGACTGCTCTGTTCGAACGGCTTCCTTTTTTACCAAGCGGCCCAACAGTGTTTTGATCGTCGCTGGTTTCCAGTCCATCGTTTGTCCCAAAATATTGATAATTTCTTGTGCGGTAGTGGACTCTTGTGTCCAGATTACCCGCATGACTTCCCATTCCGAATCACTGATCTTAATTGGCGTAATTGTCATCGACATCTTCTTCACCTCTTTCGTTTACATTTGTAATCTACATTTTTAAGTTTACAGTTGTAATCATCATTCGTCAACCAATATGGTCAATAAATTGTCTATTTCTTTTAAAAGGTCATTTTTCCATAGGCGGTGAAACAAAAAAGGACCTGCGGCAAGCTTCGCCGCAAATCCTTTTCATTACTATTTTATTCTTAAGCAACGCATCGCATTCAAGACTGCGATCACAGTCACGCCGACATCAGCAAAGACAGCCGCGTACATCGTAGCAAATCCTAATGCACCTAGAATCAATACTAAAACTTTCACACCGATTGCAAAGACGATATTTTGTTTAACGATCCCCATTGTTTTACGAGCAATTCCAATCGCTACTGGAATTTTAGCAGGCTGGTCGTCCATAATCACCACGTCAGCCGCTTCAATCGCAGCATCGGAACCAAGTCCGCCCATAGCGATTCCGACATCTGCTCGTGCCAATACTGGGGCATCGTTCATGCCATCGCCAACAAATGCGGTTTTCTGTCCGCCTTTTAATTCATCCTCTAAATGAGTGACCTTATCCTCCGGCAGCAATTCACTGTACACTTGATCGATCCCGATTTTCTTGCCTATGGCATCGGCGATTCCGCGATTGTCTCCTGTCAGCATCACTGTTCGTTTGACACCAAGATTTTTCACCTCCGTCAAAGCATCAGCGACATGATCTTTCAACTCGTCAGCGATCACTAAATGGCCGATATATTTTCCATCCATTGCCACATAGACGATCGTTCCTATCTCATTGACCGCTTGGAATGGAATGTCATATTTAGCTAACAGTTTTTCATTTCCGACTAAGAAATGATGCCCTTCAATTTCAACAGAAATCCCAAATCCAGCAATTTCTTCTAGTTGACTGACTGCCGACAACGGTTGATCTACATAGTTAACGATCGATTGCGCGATCGGATGACTGGAACTTTGTTCTGCACTAGCTACATAACGTAGAAAATCATTTTGGTCGATTGTTGTTTCAACCTTCTGAACTTCAAAGACTCCCTTCGTCAACGTTCCTGTTTTATCGAAGACCAAGGTTTCCACATTGGCTAAGGTTTCAATATAGTTGCTTCCTTTAATCAACACACCTGCTTTGCTTGCACCGCCAATCCCGCCGAAGAAGCTCAACGGAACAGAAATAACCAAGGCACAAGGGCATGAGATCACTAAGAAAGTCAAAGCCCGGTAGACCCAATCATAGAATGGTTCGCCAGTTACAAGCGGCGGAACAACTGCTAACAAGACAGCCAATCCAACAACGATCGGCGTATAGTAACGAGCAAAACTAGTGATAAAGTTTTCAGCCGGCGCTTTCTTACTGCTGGCATTTTCGACTAAATCTAAAATCTTGCTGACGGTTGATTCACCAAAAGTGGTTGTGACTTCAACGGTTAATTGACCGCTTTGATTAATGAAGCCGCTAAGAATCTGCTCATCTGGATGAATACTGCGAGGAACGGATTCACCAGTTAATGCCGAGGTATCCAGCATCGAGTTTCCTTCTTTAACGATTCCGTCCAACGGAACCTTCTCACCTGGCTTAATCAAAATGCGATCGCCGACGTTGATCGCTTCCGGCGCAACCTTCTTGACTTCGCCGTTTTGAATCAAGTTGGCTGAATCGGGCCGAATGGCTAATAAGGAACTAATTGATTTTCTCGATTTCGCCACTGCGTAATCTTGGAAGAATTCACCGACTTGATAAAACAGCATCACGGCTACGGCCTCTGGATATTCCCCAATCGCAATCGCTCCTACCGTCGCGATCGCCATCAAAAAGTTTTCATCGAAGATCTCCCCATGAAAGATATTGGTAATGGCGGTCTTCAATACGTCGTAACCAATCCATAAGTACAAAATCAAATACGCGATCATTTTCCACGGCATTGCCGGTGTAAAAATAGACAGCAGCCCTAACGCGATAATTGCCACTGCAATCTGAATGATCTTGCCTTTCGAGCTTTCTTCCACTTTCTCCGTCTGGACACTATTGACTTCAACATCTGGTTCCAATTTATTCACGATCTCTTTCGCTTCGCCGCTAATTCGTTCAATTTCCTTTTCTGGTGCGACGATCGTGAGCTTGGTGCTCATAAAATCGACCTGTGCTTGCTCCACACCTTTGATTTGTTGGACCGAACGTTCAATTTTGGCTGCGCAATTCGCGCAATCTAACCCATCTAACCGATATACTTTTTCCATGAGATACCCTTCTCTCTAAATTACATATGAATGTTTCTTCATGTATATTATATATGAATGGTTACTCATGTGTCAAGTATAAAAAGAAAGCTTTTTCAAAAAAATATGGTCGGGAAAACGTTGATTTAAAAGGCTTCGCTAAATAATATAAAATTTAATTCAAAAAAGTGTTGACAACTAGACCGACGGTCGGTAATATAAGGGTGTAGAAAGCGACCGACAGTCGGTTTAGAGAAAGGAGAGAAGATATGCGCATCGTAAAAGAGCATGATGAACGAAGAAATGAAATTATCACTACTGCCGAAGAATTCTTTTTAACCAAGGGATTCAATAAAACGACCATCAATGATATTTTGAAACGAATCGGCATCGCCAAAGGGACCTTCTATCATTATTTCGTTTCTAAAGAAGAAGTGCTAGACGCGGTCATCGGTCAAATCATCGATCAAGAAATCTTACGAGTGAAAGAAATTCAAAAATCAGATGTCCCAGCATTAGAGAAACTGATTGTCTTCCTTTCCCAAGATAATTCAAAAGATGAACGTAAAGAAGAAATCGTCGACAAATTTCAAATGCCAGAAAACGCCTTAATGAAACAGCGAGCGTTGGAAGGAACGATCAACCAAGTTTGTCCCTTCCTAGCAGAAATTATTGAAGAAGGAAAACACCAAGGCGAATTTAGAACCGAGTATCCGCTTGAAAGCATTCAGTTCTTGATTGCAGGGATTCAAACAATGTTTGATACAACTGAAAATTTATCCGCTGAAACAATTCAAAACAGAGTTCTTGCTGCTACCGACCTGATTTTTAAAGTGCTCGACATTAATCCAAGCGTCCATCCCTATGACCAAACAAGATCACAATTACAAACAATTTTTAACTCATAACTCAACTGCATCTGTTGAGTTTAACTATTAAACTAAAACAGACCGACAGTCGGTCAAAAAAAGAGGAAAACATCATGAACAACACACAAACAATCAAAACTTTAGCCGGACAAACAAACGAAAGCATTCAAACAGTAGAAAGCATCTTACAAAGCTATGAAAACTATTGCGATAAGAACATTACCCGCTACTCGAAAAAACATTTAGCAGCAATCACAGATTTTATCGCCAACGAAACACGTTTACCTGAAGAAACCTGTACAAAAGTAATGACCCAGTTCTTTGGCTTAGTGAAAAGTGAAATCAAAGGAAAATTTTTTAACTAATCGAACCTAAAAAAAATACAAACTCTAAAGGAGAAATTTAAAATGAAAAAAATTACTATTATCGCATTGGCACTAATCACTTTAGGTGCAACTTCTCAAATCGTCGAAAAGAATATCGACAAAGAAGAAGTAAAAACTGTTGTTACTACCAACCTCAAAGAACATGACGAAAAAGACAACGACATTGATTTTGGCCATGACAACGATGACGAACATACTTTAGCCGAAAAAATCGGATTTTAATTTAGGAGGATATTTAAAATGAAAAAAATTACTATTATCGCATTGGCATTAATCACTCTGGGAGCAACTTCTCAAATCGTCGAAAAGAATATCGACAAAGAAGAAGTAAAAACAGTTGTTACTACTAATCTCAAGGAAACTGACGAAGGCAATGAACAGATTTATTTTCAACATGATGACGACAAGCACAGTTCTTTAATAGAGAAAATTGGATTTTAAAAGCAAAAAAACGCCGAGACGATGCTCGGCGTTTTTGAATTCATTGCAATTATGGATAAATACGGTTTAACAAACGTGGGAATGGAATAGCCTCACGCACATGATCGATCCCTGAGATAAAAGTAATCGTCCGTTCAAGTCCTAAACCAAAACCTGAATGCGGCACAGTCCCATATTTACGCAAGTCTAAGTACCATGAATATTCTTCTTCACTCAAGCCTGCTTCACGAATTTGTTCCAACAAGTAATCATAATCCGTCGCACGTTCTGACCCGCCAATGATTTCACCATAACCTTCAGGTGCGATCAAATCGGCACAGATCACTACATCCTCACGGGTTGGATGTGGTTTCATGTAGAATGGTTTGATTGCTTTTGGATAATTCAAGATGAAGACTGGACGATCAAATGAGTTAGCGATAAAGGTTTCGTGCGGCGAACCAAAATCATCGCCCCATTCAATGTCGTCAAAATCGTTTTTCTTCAACAGTTCGATCGCGTCATCATAAGAGATTCGCGGATAAGGAAGTTTGGTATAGTTTTTCAAAATTTCTTTATCACGACCTAGTACATCTAAAGCGTAATCGCAGTTATCAAGAACACTTTGCACTAAATAAGCAACATATTGTTCCTGAACTTCCAAACTATCTTCCTGATGCATGAAGGCCATTTCTGGTTCAATCATCCAAAACTCGATCAAATGACGACGTGTCTTTGATTTTTCAGCTCGGAAAGTTGGTCCAAAGGAGAACACTTTGCCTAAAGCCATAGCTGCCGCTTCCATATATAATTGACCACTTTGAGAAAGATAAGCTTTTTGATCGAAATAATTTGTTTCAAATAAATCACTTGTTCCTTCAGGTGCTGAACCTGTTAGAATCGGTGGATCAATTTTCACAAAGCCATTATTATTGAAGAATTCATAAGTCGCACGAATCACTTCGTTACGAATCAACATAATCGCGTGTTGTTGAGAAGAACGCAACCATAAATGGCGATGATCCATCAAGAAATCAACCCCGTGTTCCTTCGGTGTAATTGGATAATCATGACTTTCACCGATTACTTCAATGTCGGTTACACCCAACTCATAACCGAATTTTGAACGTGTGTCTTCACGAATTTCTCCAGTTACGATGATTGATGTTTCTTGTGTCAATTCTTTTGCTAAATGAAAGATTTCTTCTGATACTTCACTTTTGACAACAACGGCTTGGAAATAAGCTGTTCCATCACGTAATTGTAAAAATGAGATCTTTCCGCTTGAACGCTTATTAGCCACCCAAGCACCGATTTTTACTGTTTCGCCAACATGATTCTTGGCATCAATGATTTGAATTTGTTCCACAAATGTCTCTCCTAACTTATTTATCCCGAATTGATGTCTTACTTCTTACTATTTTCAATAAAGCGGCGAATCCGCACGACTGCTTCTTCCAAGTCTTCCATGCTGGCTGAATAACTCATCCGCACACTATCAGCTGATCCGAACCCTTCGCCTGTTACTAAAGCAACATGTTCCTGAGCTAACAAATCGTTCACCCAAGTCGTCACATTGTCGTACCCGCCCATTTCCATCGCTTCTGCGATATTTGGAAACAGATAGAAGGCGCCTTGAGGTTTCTTCAGTTTGAAACCAGGTAAATCAGCAACTTTTGGATAGATTGTATTCAGCCGTTCTTCAAAGGCCTGACGCATTTTTTCCGCAGTCTCTTGTTCACCAGCTAAAGCTTCCACAGCCGCTACTTGGCTGACCGACGTCGGATTGCTTGTCGCTTGAGAAGCGATCGATGTCATTCCGCCAATAATCTCAGCATTCCCAATCGCATAACCGATTCGCCAACCGGTCATAGAATAGGTTTTTGATACTCCGTTGATGATCACTGTTTGATGGAAAATCTCGTCAGATAAAGAAGCGATATGCGGCGCTTCGTTCCCATTATAAACAAGATGATCATAAATATCATCTGAGACAATCAGCAAATCATGACGAACCGCCCATTCACCAATTTCCCGCAATTCATTTTCTGTATAAATCATTCCCGTTGGATTTGATGGTGAATTAATGATGATTGCTTTTGTTTTTTCTGTTCGTGCATCTTCCAACTGGTCAACCGTGATCTTATAGTCGTTGCTTTGAGCCCCCGTAATGAAGACGGGATTGCCTTGTGCTAATTTGACTTGCTCTCCGTAGCTGACCCAATAAGGAACAGGAATGATCACTTCATCCCCCGCATCCAAAATCGTTTGGAATAACGTATACAACGCAAATTTCGCACCGCTGGTCACGATGATGTTTTTGGGTTCAACCGTTAGATCATAGTTTTTCTTGGTAAAATCAACGATCGCTGCCTTCAATTCTGGTGTACCGCCAGAAGCAGTATAAAAGCTGACCTTGCCGCTCTTGATCCCATCAATCGCAGCCTGCTCAATATTTTCCGGCGTAGTAAAATCCGGTTCTCCGACAGTCAAACTGATGACATCTAATCCTTGGGCTTTCAACTCTTTGGCTTTGGCGGTCGCTGCTAAAGTGACGGACGGTTCTAAGTTTGTTACACGCTCTGATAATTTCATAACTGATAACTCCCCTACCAAGATTTTTTAGATTTTTTTGATGACCTTAATCGTCTTGCCGTCATTAAATGCCAGCAAGTAATAATAAATCGTCCCTTGATCGTCTTTTGCGGTAATCTCCCATGTTGTTTGATCACGGTAAATTCCTAAATTCGCTTTTTCAAAAATAAGATCTGGGTTGTCGCTTTCAAAACGTTTTTCTGCCTGCTGTTCAGTCAGACCATCTTTTTGGTTTAAAACACGGATTTTCTCTCCCGATTTTGGAACAATTACAATAATTTGTTCGCCAGTGTTATTTTCACCAGTGACGGTAAAGTAAGTCTTTTCACGATTGAACCAATAAAACTGATCCACCGTTTTTAAATCAGCATATTTCTCTGCCATTTGAACAGCTTCTCTTTTGGCTTGATGCATCGGACGATTCGAACGGATAAAAATCATGGTCGCTGCCACGATAATAATCAGTAGAAAAGCCACGATTCCTAATAGCCAACGATTGAGTTTCTGCTGTCTTGCACTATTCGTATCCAAAATCATACTCCTCTCAGACAAGCTACATTATACCAAAAGAAGGGACTTCCCTCATTAATTCTCTACACTTTTGTCAGAATTTAAAAATTGATCCGTCTCCGCTAAAATTTCTTCCAGCGGCAATTGTTTGATCGGCAATTCTTTTGGCAATGCCTTACGCAGCTTTTCACCATATTTAGCAGTGATAAAGCGTTGATCTAATAGGAGCATGACTCCCTTATCCTTTTCTGAACGAATCAAACGGCCCAACGCTTGGCGCAAACGCAGCGCGGCATGGGGAACAGCTTCTTGGAAAAAGGGATTAATTCCTTCAGATGCCAAAAAGTCATTCCGTGCTTTCACTTGCAGCCGTTGCGGATTTTCAAACGGAAGTCGAGTGACAATCAAAATCTGCAAGATCTCACCCGGCAAATCGATCCCTTCCCAAAAACTGTCAGCCCCAAATAAAAGTGCATCTTTGGATAATAAGAATCGTTTCAGCAATTTCTCACGACTGCCGCCGATTCCCTGCGCCAAGACTTCTCTTCCTTGATTTAACAAGGGGACACGGACCCGTTGGTAGACACGATTCAAAATATCATGGGACGTAAACAAGACTAAAATCGGTCGTTGCTGCTTCTCCGCCATTTTTTGAACAACGTTTGCAACATATTGCGCATAATGGTCCGGCGAAGTCGACTGAATGCTGATACTGTTCGTCGGCAAATACAAACGCGCTTGCTCCGCGTAATCATACGGACTGCTGATGATCTTCAAAGCCGTTTCCGGAATTCCCCAGCGTTTCGCAAAATAGTGTCGGTCGCTGCCGATCTTTAACGTTCCGCCTAAATAAAGAATCTGTTGATAGCGTTCGTACCACGTCGTTTCACGAATTAGCGAAGCCTCTAAATCCTGGACTTGGAATGTTTTACGTTTCGCATTGAACCAGTGAATATAACGCGCATCCCAACGCTCACTAAACAGTTCAAACGCGGTTTGCTGCTGAGCCAAATTATCTAATAATGCTTGCAGATTGCCCCATTCGGCTTGCTCCTTAATACCGAATGTTTCTTTATAAATCGTAAAGTACGTTTGCAGCTGTTCACCTAACGTCAAGGCATCTTGATACAATCGTCCGATCCGCTGTAAAACCTGTTCACCAGCTAATGACAGTTGATCAATCATCTCTTTTGTAATCAAACGATCCTCTTCAGCAGGATATTCTTCCTTGAAAATTTGATAAAAATCAGTCAAATCTTCATCCAACTCTTGCAACACATCTTGTAAAATTTCAAGAACATGTACCGTCTGCTGGTCTTTTTGAACCAAAACCTGCCAATCTGCAAACTTTTGATTATCCTGCAGCTGATGAAAAGCTCGTTGAACTGCTAGAAGATTAAACTGTTGCGTACTGATTTTTTCTAATACTCGATTTAAGTGATGCGCCTCATCAATAATCAAGTAAGGACTTTTCGGCAATTGCGGAAATTTCCGTTGATCCTCTTGTGCCAAATAAGCATGATTCGTGACGATCAAATTACTCTGTGCCAATTTTTCTTGACGATGCCGAATAAAATCTACGCTAAAAAAGGGACTCTTAGGATTCAACGTATGCGTGCCTAAATGAGCCACTTCATGCCAAAAAGCATGCTTCAAGCTTGTCATATTCAACTCATCGAAGTCGCCGGTCTCGGTCTGAGTTAACCAAACAAGTACCGCCATCTGATAAAAAGTATATTGCTTTTGTTCAGACTGCTTTTCAAAACTTTGATAGAAACGCTCCAAATCAATATAATGCCGACTGCTTTTCATCACTACAGCTTGCAGCGGATGATCCAATAAACGATTGATTAACGGCAAATCGTGATTCAAAATCTGTTCTTGCAACAGCAGTGAAACCGTACTGACCACCAACGGCTTTTCCGGTGTCGCCAGAAAACTCATTGGCAGCAAATACCCCAGCGTCTTGCCAATGCCTGTCGCAGCCTCTACCAAAACATTTTTGTCATCCTTCTTGTTGAAAAAATCATAGACTAGATTCATCAATCGAGCTTGCTCTTTACGAAAGTCTAATTCGTTATGGTAGACCTTTTCCTTTGCTTTGCGAGAACGCGGATAAGCTTTCGTCCCAAAATAATTCTCAGAAAAGAGCGGAACATTTTTTTTGCGCAAAGCCAAACCATGTATAATAACTAGATCTTTTGATAATGGCCGGGGATCGGCTTGCATCTCCACCAAACAGTCTTGCAAATACTCTTTCGTTTGAAAAGCCATTTGATCAGCTGCACCAATAATTTTTTTCAGTGTAATGATTGGCAACTCTTTTATCTTTGATTCTAAGTATAATAGCAGCTGCGCCGTCACATCCGCATCACTATCGGCTTGATGCGGATTTTCATGTACCAAATTCAATTCCTCCGCCAAATCCCTCAAACGAAAACTCAAAGAGGTTGGCATGAACACCTGTGCCAGTTCTACTGTATCAATACCAGGAATAGTTAGCGGAGGCATGCCGCAACGCTCCAGCTCATTACTCAAAAAGGGATAGTCAAAGTGTATATTGTGGGCTACAAAGATCGTGTCTGCCAATAGATTAGAGATCGTCTGAGCCACATCTTCAAAATAAGGGGCCTTTCGAATTCGCTGATTGCTAATCCCAGTCAGCGTCTGAATCTGCGCCGGAATATTTTGATCGGGGTTGATATCTGTCGAAAAATGCGTCACAATTCTGCCTTCTTCGATCAGTACACAGCCAAATTGAATGATTCGATCCGTCTTCGGATCTGTACCAGTCGTTTCGATATCAACAACCGCATAATTTTTCTTCACATTCGCCCCTCCTTCCTCTAGTTTTGCAAAATAAATTTGCACCTAACTCATAGAGTACGGATTTTCTTTTCCATAAGTCGCGCCTTCATTTTCGAGAATACTATTTCAATCAAAAAGTATAACTAACAAAGCGTGAGGAGAAACCAGAAAACTCGCATCCTTCCTCACGCATTATATCTGAATAATACCACTTTCTACAAGGAAGTTCTTAGGTTAAAACGTTTCCAATAAAACTTGAACAACAAAAAAGCCAGATGCTTTCGCACCTGGCTGAAAATTCGACTAATTAAGCTTTGTTAACGTTTGTAGCTTGAGGTCCACGTTGACCGTCTTCTACGTCGAAAGTCACTGCTTGACCTTCTTCTAAAGTTTTGAAGCCGTCGCCTTGGATTGCTGAGAAATGTACGAATACGTCGTTTCCGTTTTCAGCAGTGATAAATCCATAACCTTTTTCTGAGTTAAACCATTTTACTGTACCTTGTTCCATGTTAAACATCCTCCTAGGATAAAAATTAATTTGTAATTACTTGAATGGTGAAATAGGAAAGATGTTGTCTGAAACAAACTTGCCAATATTACCGTACAAAAACTACAATTAGAAGTATAACATAGATAAAGCGATAACACTAGGTTATCGCTCAAAAAGTTTTTTCTTAATATATTTGAAATATTTAGTCGCTAATACCGTAAAATAGCCAATAAGCTTTTCTCATCCGGCGCATCCTTTTGGTCTAGAACAAAGACCTGTCCGCCATTTTTGATAACATTGTCAGCAATTTCATTGAGTACCTGACGACGATCGTATTCAATATCCGGGTCTTCCCCATAACCATCTACAAGGTTGGACGTTGCAATAAACAAATGAGAAATTTTTCCTTCCTTTGCAGCTGGTACGATATCGACTAATTGATCAACAAATTTTCTATCGATTAATTTTTTATACGTCTGAGTTTCGACCGCAGCAAGTTGATCAAAGATTTTTTGTGTCTCTTGTTTGATCTCATTTATCCCCGCTTGTGCCGGTGATCCGCTAATCGCCGCTTTATCCGAATAATAAGGATTTTTCGCGATCTTTTTAAATTGTGTTTGGTTTTCTGGCAATGCAAAAAGATACAAAGGCAAATGCTCTGGATTATCTAATTCTTTTAAGAAGTTATCAACGGCCTGATAATAATTTACCCAGTCAATCTCGACTTCTTCATCCTTCGTATTTACACCATGGAAACTGCCGACTTCACCGCCGCGGGCTGAGACATTCAAGTTTCCACCAGTCAATTCATCACCAAGTGCCGTCACAATATCCTTTGGTGCACCTTCTGGAAGTTCGATCGCTTGGACTTCTTTATTACGGACAAGATAAAGTTTCATAGAATCTCTATTCAAAGCCATCAAATAATAAGGATAGTTGAATTGCATATTCTTGATGATCGCCAATAAGTAAGGCAAATCACTCACGTAGTATTGATCATCCACTGCAATGCTTAAGCGATGGATATGAGTTTCATTCGCGCTCAAAATTACCGCAACACTTTTTGTTCCGCTACGCCAAAAGTCTCCATCTGCTAATAAGTGATCGATTTTTTCTTGGAATGGTTCAAAGCTGTGATCAGTGTATTTCTTCTCAAAGCGTGTTTTCGCTTCTTTAGCAAAGTTTTTAAACATGATTTGATCTTTTTCAACATCTTGATGCGCATGGTGTGTGTTCAACATAAACGTGATAAACGGACCTGTTGCTTCTTCTGAAGTCAATTCAGTTAGTAACTTTTTACTGATATTTGCCATAAATGTACCCTCCTATTTAAATCTTCCAACCCAAGTGTAACATAGCTCTTAAATTCCTTAAAATGAAATGCAACCCTTACATTTTGGAATATGCTGTAAAATTTCACCGAAATTTGCATAAGTCTTTTCTAATTCATTTCTTATTGATTAACAAACAGCTATTCATGAATTCATTGACTGTTTGCTTTATCATGAAATCATACCAATTATCCCGAATTGGTTTTTCATACTTACTCCTACCAAGAGTAAATAACAACCTTCATTTCCACCATAGTGACGGCTATGGTGGTTTTTTGTGCCTTTACTCGCAAATGAGACACGAGCTCTGTTAGAAAACTATTTGTTTGCGTTTCCATGTTTTGCTAAACTAAGACTAACAAATAAAAGGAGCATACCATGAAGACTGCCGAAGAAATGTATCAATTTTGCCAAGACACCGGATTCTTTTCAGGTTCCGATCGCCAGTGGAGCGTAAAACTTTTTTCAGTATTAGAAAAGCATTTAGGGCCCGATGAAGAAATTTTAGTTTGCTTTATCGGTCTGCATAACCGAACATCTGCCACTAAAAATGATGGCTTTTATGCCTACGGTTTAACCAATCAGCGTTTTGTCATGGGGCAAAAGAAAATGATCGGCGATGATTTCAAAGTCATTCCTTTAGCAAATATGCAGGACCTGCGTTTAATAAAAGAAACAAGTTTAGATCTATTGGATATAACCTCTCTACAAGGAACTACTAAGATCGTCTTAACCGAAGAGGAAGCGCCAAAAGTTCTGGCAAGATTAAAAGAAACTATTCAACTAGTTACAGAAGAGAGCAAGTCTGAAGAACCATTAAGCAAAGCAGAACAGCTCTTAAAGATGAAGGACCTATTAGATCAGGGTATCTTAAATGAGGAAGAATTCGCCAAAATAAAAGAAGATATTCTTAAATAGAAAAAAGATTCTGCCTAAGAAATAATCTTAGGCAGAATCTTTTTATTGGATCGCTGCTTTGCCTGTTTCCCGTGTACGAATACGAATCGCTTCTTCAATCGGATAAACAAATATTTTTCCTGTTCCACATTCTTCCGACTGACAAGTCTCCAAAATCAAATCAACCACCCGCTCGACATCCTCATCAGCTAAAATAAAGCTAACCGATACTTTTGGCAATAATGTGGTAATAATTTCCTGCCCTCGAACATGGGTTTTCTGACCTTTTTGTAATCCGCAACCTAATACTTGACTGACCGTCATACCATTGACTTCTATTTCTTGATCAATTGCTGCTTTGATCGCCTCTAATTTTTCTTGTCTAATAATCGCTTCAACTTTTTTCATTGCGTCCTCCTCTTGCTGTCGGTTTTAAGAATCCATTCCCATAAATGTCGGATAAGCACTTTCATCATGCTCAATCTGATCTAAACCTAATGCTTCTTCTTGCTGCGACACTCGAATTGGCATGAAGACTCTAATCAAGGAAATGATTAAGTAACTAGCTGCCCCGGCAAATACCAGAGTAAATAGTACGCTTTCGATTTGAGCGATAAATAGATGCGTTTCTCCATAAATCAAGCCCGTTCTTCCACCGACTGAAGGATCGGCAAAAATCCCCGTCACGATACCGCCAAAAATTCCGCCAACTCCATGACAGCCAAACGCATCTAACGCATCATCAAAACCGAGCTTCTGTTTGATTACTGAAATAAAGAAGTAACAAAACGGACTCACTAAAGCGCCGATCAGCAAACTCGACCAAATCGATACAAAGCCCGCCCCTGGTGTTATGGCAACTAGTCCTACAACTGCTCCTGTACAAGCGCCAACAACAGTAGGTTTGCCATTTAGAACTTTCTCAATCAACATCCAAGACAGCATCGCACAAGCCGCTGCTGTATTTGTAGTAATCATCGCGTGAATTGCCAAGCCATCGGCCGCTAATGCTGATCCCCCATTAAAGCCAAACCACCCAAACCATAAAAGCCCAGTTCCCAAGACTACAAAGGGAACATTATGTGGTCGATAATCTCCAAGGTGATACTCGCGACGACGTCCTAATACGATTGCTAATACTAAACCAGAGATTCCTGAACTGATATGAACAACGTTTCCTCCAGCAAAATCAATCGAACCGATTTTATCCAGAAAACCGCCGCCCCAAACCATATGCGCCATAGGGAAGTAAACAACGACTAGCCATATCGCAATGAATAGAAAAATTGCTGAAAAACGCATTCTGCCAGCAACTGATCCCGTTAAAATGGCCGTCGTGATCAAGGCGAACATCATTTGAAAGAAAGCGAAGAGCCCCTCAGGAATCCCATCTCCTTTACTCATGGACACACCATTGAAAAAGAGTTTATCTAAGTTGCCAATAAAATCTCCGCCGCCGCTGAATGATAAAGAGTACCCAATCGCCACCCAGATAAAGGAAGCCAAACCCATTGTACAGATTACCATCATCATCGTGTTCAAAATATTTTTCCGTCGTTCCAGCCCACCGTAGAAAAAAGCTAATGCGGGGGTCATAAGAAAAACCAATCCTGAACAAATCAAAATAAATGCAATATTTGCTGCCATCGAACCACTCCATTTCTCTTTATGTTAAGTATTCTAACATCAAATTCAAATAAAAAAAGAGTTTTTACTCATTTTTTTCATCTTTCTCTAATTTAGTAACTTTTTATGTAAGAAAACATCACACAAAAAGAGCAGGAACAATTCCTGCTCTTATAACTCGTGGTATTCTTTATAAACATCTTGTTTCTTTAAATTATGTCGTTTAGCAACAGATTTAATCGCTTCTTTTGAGGTTTGTCCCTCTGATATCAATGCTTCGACCTGTTCCTTTAAAGTCCCTTCGAAAACTTCCTCTTCTGCTATCTCTGTTGCCCCCGAAACTAGCAAACAACATTCGCCTTTCAATGAATGCTCCGATAAGTATTCTATTAACTCTTCTGCAGTCCCTCGCAGATACTCTTCATAAAGTTTAGTCAGCTCACGACAAATTACCACTTCACGATTACCAAAGACTTCTGCAACGTTTTTCAATGTCTCCTTAACTCGATGGGGCGACTCATAAAAAATCAAAGTCGCCGTTTGATTTCTTAAATCTTCCAATTCTTTCTTTTGAGAACTTTTCTTCCGTTGCAAGAATCCATAAAAATAAAACGGCTGTGGAAGTAAACCAGAAGCAATCAGCGCTGTCATGCCAGCAGTGGCTCCCGGCAAAGCAACAACTGGGATATCCGCTTCAATGCAGGCTACAACCAACTCATGTCCAGGATCACTAATCGATGGCATTCCAGCATCGCTAACTTGAGCAATTGACTTTCCATCTCTTAGAAAATCAAGTAATTCCGGAATCCGCTCATTATAATTATGTTCATGCAAACTTTTTTGCGGCACCTTCACTTCAAAATGGTTCAATAACTTTTGTGTATTTCTGGTATCCTCACTAGCGATCAAATCAACCGTTTGCAATGTCTTTACTGCACGAAACGTCATGTCTTCCAAGTTTCCGATCGGTGTAGGTACTAAATACAGTGTTCCAACTGATTGCGCGAAGCTTTTCTGAATTTTCACAGTTATTCTCCTAACTTAATTTTAGGCTATGTTTTTTCGCTAAAAATACAACACATTCAAGGTATCTTTGGCATTATTCGCTGCATACTTTAACAAACTCCTAATGGAATTCACAAAAAAAGCGGGTGTGACCATAAGCAGCGTCATACCCACCAGTTCTGAATAATCAGTCCTACAAAAGCAGCGGCTTCTGGAGAGACTTTACTTTTGTTTGCTTTCTCGATAAATGACATCTAAGCAAAAAGCACAGGGCTCATCTTGTTCACGCCTTGATCCATAGAGCAGATTGCAGACATGGAACCCGTCTTCATAGATTTTTTCAAGATTTAAACGAGATTCTGACAGTTCTTGTCGTTCATCTAAAATTGGTGATTTTTTTTCATCAATTTCACGAATTCGTTCCCGTAAACGTTCATTCTCCATCTCTAATGTAGCATTTTTTTCAACGAGCTCTAACAGCGTCTCTTTCATCGAAACCAAGTCATCAAGATTTTTATGCATGTCTTGCTCCAATTGATTCAAGCCATCATATAAAGAACGCCGATCCATCATGATAAATCACCCGCTTCAACTAGTTCTTGATAATCAAAATCAATCGTTGCATCACGACCAAACAAGCGGACCTTCACTACCTTACTCAGCAGATTCAAGCCAATCACTTTACCGCGTCCTTCTGGCGTATTGATTTCTTTGCCATAATCCGGCATCTCTTTTTTGGCTGCTTCATATTCGCCATTTTCGTATTTCAGGCAGCACATCAAGCGACCGCAAAGTCCAGAAATTTTTGTTGGATTTAGTGACAGTCCTTGGTCTTTTGCCATCTTAATGGAGACAGGAATAAAATCACCTAAGAAGGTCGAACAGCATAATGGCCGTCCACATGGACCAATCCCGCCAAGAATCTTCGCTTCATCACGAACACCAATTTGACGCAATTCGATCCTTGTTCGAAAACAACCTGCAAGGTCTTTGACTAATTCTCGGAAATCAATTCGGCCATCCGCAGTGAAATAGAAAATCATTTTGCTGCGATCAAAGGTATATTCTACTTGGATTAATTTCATTTCCAACTCATGTGCGCGAATTTTTTCTTTTGCGGTCTTGAAGGCCGCTTCTGCATCCGCTTCATTTTGAGCCACTTTCTTCAGTTCTTTGTCTGATGCCTTATGTAAAATCACTTTTAAATCATCGGACAAATCTTTCTTTGCTATTTCAATTTTTGGAATTGCCACTGTCGCAATCTGGTGCGCCTGTTGTGACTCGACCAAGACTTTATCATTATAAAAATATTCGTTTTTTCCTGGTGCATAATAATAAACATGCCCAGCGTCCCGAAAACGAACACCCACAACTTCAACCATGGTTTTCCCTACTCTCTTAAATAACGTTAAGCAAAAACGATATGTAACGTTATTTGTTCTGCGATATTTTGAAATGATACGTTCGCTTCTAGTTTCTGACTGGCTGATAAAACTTCTTCTAACAGGTAATTGTATTTTCCTAAACCCGTTTGATTTTGTTTCATCACTTGATCACGTTTTTCTTTAACAAAATACGCCAACATTTCAAAAGCAAATTGTTGTTGTGTTTTGTCCTTAAACGTCTTCACCAATTTTTTCTGAACATAGATAAACGCTTGTGAATCATTTTTTTCGAGATAATTAAACCATTGAATAACAACATCTCTAGCTTCATTAAACCATTCATCTTTTGAGATTTCAACAGCTTTTCCATAACTATTTGTTAAATTCGCTAAGAGTTTTGCAGTTTTTGTAGGGATTTGATCCGCTTCTAAACGGGACTGCAAGCGTCCTGCAGACAACGCTTGGAAGTGAATGATCTGACACCGAGAGCGAATTGTTGGCAAAATTTTTCCCAACGATTGGCTTTCTAAAATGATCATAAAGTTGGCTGGTGGTTCTTCCAAAAATTTCAATAAACTATTGGCCGAGTTCAAATTCATCTTTTCTGCTTGGTGAATAATCACGACTTTTTTCGCAGATTCAAAGCCGCTCTTCGTTAATTCACTTTGAAGCGCCCGAATTTGATCAACCTTGATGGATTGTCCATCTGGCTCGATTTCAACGACATCGGGATGATCTTTGCTGATTATCCGCAGACAATTGTTGCACTTTTCGCAGGGCATCCCCTCTTGCAGATCTAAACAAAACAGATGCTTCACGAACCACAAAGCTAATTCAGCTTTGCCGGTCCCTTGATCTCCCTCAAAAAGATAAGCATGGGCCATTCGCCCATGCTCAAAACTGTTTTGTAATTGACGAAAAACAATAGGTTGAATTGTCTGAAGCTTTTTTGCCTCTTCCATCTTAATACTGGTGGAAGCCTTCGACTGGCAAGACAAAGACTGTCGCGCCGCCGACTTCAACTTCAACTGGATAAGGGACTTGTCCATCTAATGAAATATCTAAGGTCACTGGTGTCGTGACATATTGCGTACGTGCTTGGCAGGTTTCCTTAATCAAAGCCAAAGCATCCTCCACGCGTTCGTCTTCGATCCCGATGATAAAGGTACTGTTCCCAGCTTTCAAAAAGCCCCCGGTAGAAGAAAGTTTCGTTGCTCGAATGTTCGCATCAATAAATTCATTGGCCAAACGATTAGAGTCTTTGTCTTGAACGATCGCTAAAATAAGTTTCATAGTTTACACCTCTCATGATTGGAAATAGTCTGGATAACGCGTCAATAACTCGTAAAAACAATCATTTACGACTTCATCTAAACGTTTCCGAGCATCAATTTTTATGATTCGATCTGGATTTGCATCCGCCAATTTTAGATAGGCGTGTCGAACCCTTTGATGAAATTGTAACCCTTCTGAGTCCAAACGGTCAATTTGATTGGTTCGGTTCTTCATGATTCGCTGCAGTCCAGTATCTGAATCTACGTCTAAATACAGCGTGACATCAGGCATTGTGCCTTCAATCGCAAATTCATTGATCTTTGCAACTTCCTCCATGCCGATCCCTCTGCCAGCTCCTTGATAAGCCAATGAACTATCGACAAAACGATCGCACAGAACAATCTTATCTTCATCAAGCGCGGGCCATACTTTTTCAATCAAATGCTGACGACGCGCTGCCGCATATAGCAAAGCCTCTGTTCGATCATCCATTCGATCATTGCTTGGGTCAAGGATCACGTGACGAATTTTTTCAGCGATCGGAATGCCTCCAGGTTCTCTTGTCTTGACGATGGATCGTTTCGCCGTTAATTGTAGTCTTGGATAAAGCTCGTTCAGCACACTGGTTTTTCCAGCGCCGTCCGGCCCTTCAATCGTAATAAATAATCCGTTCACGTTCTTGTCCCCCAAAATAATTTTGATCTTATGGATCTTTTTCAAAAAAACACCGCGAAATTCTTATAATTCACGGCGTCCTTCCACTGCTTTTAACAAAGTGATTTCATCGGCGTACTCGATGTCGCTGCCGACTGATAAGCCATGAGCTAATCGTGTAACTTTAATCCCTGCTGGTTTTATTAACCGCGATAGATACATTGCGGTTGCTTCGCCTTCTGTCGTAGCGTTTGTCGCGATGATGACTTCTTTGATTTCATCATCATGCAGACGTTTAATCAAGGGTGCGATATTGATATCTTCCGGCCCCGTCCCTTCCATCGGTGATAACACACCGTGAAGTACATGATACAAGCCATGATATTCACGTACTTTTTCCATTGACATCACATCTTTTGGTTCTTCTACGACTAAGATTGTACTGCGATCTCTAGTTGCATCTGAACAGATCTCACAAGGGTCTTCTTCAGTGATATTTCCACAAATACTGCAAAAACGCAAATCACGTTTTACACTGATCAACGATCGTGCAAATTCATTAACCGACTCGTCTTTCATATCAATCGTAAAAAAGGCTAACCGAGTTGCAGTCTTTTGTCCAATTCCCGGCAACTTCATGTAACTCTCAATCAGCTTTGCAATTGGTTCTGGATATTGCATTCTGTCCTTCCTCTCTTCCAGAAAGGCTCACGGACTTGTTCAGCTTTTTAGCAATAGGCAAAAGCTAGTTCGTTAAGCCGAACATGGATAATACCATTAGCATAAACTTCATATTTGCAAAATTAGTTTCTATCTTCCATCAAGAAGAAATGACTTACATTCCAGGAAGTCCTTTGGTGTACTGACCCATTGTTTGATCTGTCTCTTTTGTGATCTTTGCAATCGCATCATTGACAGCTAAAACGATCATATCTTGCAGCATCTCTGGGTCTTCAGGATCAATCAATTCAGGATTGATAGCCATAGCCTTCATACTTTTATCGCCGGTAAATGTCACTGTCACTAAATCATTAGTTGAACGGCCAGTAAATTCCTTGGCATTCAATTCATCTTGAGCTTTTACCATTTCTTTTTGCATTTTTTGCATTTGTTTCATCATACCTTGCATGTTTCCCATTCCGCGCATCATTATACGTTTCGCTCCTTTAATCTTCCTTAATCGTTACAAGATCGCCAAACAGGCTTTTTGCTTGTTCAACGACTTCATTCGTTTCTTCTGGTGGTAATAGACTAATTTCGTCTTCTGTATCGTTTGTTTCTACCGCTACAGGACGATCCTGATGTTGGCTAACAAAAGCTTGACGCAAACGCGGCCAGCTTTCGCGAGTAATGAAGACAAAATCAGGTGAGTAATCTTTGATCATCATACTTAAACTATTCTGCATATTCAAGCGTAACTCATCACTGCTGTCTGCTCGTTGACAAACAATCTCATAATCAAACGCAATCAGCAATAAACCAGGTCCTGCAGCCATCGGTTCGCTGGCCTTCAACATCGCCCGCTGAGTTACTGATAGAGCCATCAATAGATCTTCCCAAACATTCTTCACATTAAGTAAATGGTCTTTGGTCGCCTCGCTCAATACTTGATAGACGCGCTCCGTTGGTACTCGATAACTGCTAGCTGTTTTCTTCGGCGCAACTTTGCGTTCTTCTTTTTCAGACGTCGGGTTATTTTTTATTTGTTGCATTTCATTTTGCAACTGTTGCAGCTGCGTTTTTAGTGCCAATAACTCCGATTGTTCGGCAGGCTGTATTGCTGCTGGTGTCTCCATGTTACTCGACTGAACCACTGTTGATGACTCAGTAGTAGTTTGCGGTGTCGCTAATTTCACCGTTGCGACTTCTAAGTAGATGTTAGCATGATTTGTAAAACGAATCTCATTTTGCGTTTCACTCAAAATCTTGATCATGCTATACAAACGTTCAGAAGCCGTTGTTTCGGCTAATTGTTTGAAGTTCTCCGTCAAATAAGCCGCTCGATTTTCTAAAAGTTTTGGTGCTTGCTGATAAATTAACAGGTCTCGACAATACAACAGTAAATCTTCAGTTAATCGACGAGCCTCTTTACCTTCCGCCAAAATATTTTCTAAAACTTCCAAAGCACCGCTGACATTTTGTTGGAGACACGCTCCTATAAAATTGTCCATCATTTCAGTAGTCAAACTACCAGTCACGGCTAAAGCATCTTCTAAAGTAATCTTTTCATTACTGAAGGAAATAGCTTGATCTAAAATACTTAAGGCATCCCGCATCCCACCTTCTGCTGCTCGTGCTATAACAGACAATGCCTGCTCTTCATAAGGCTGGTTGCTTTGTTCAAGAATGTACGCCATTCGTCCGATGATCGCTTGCACATCAATTCGTTTAAAATCAAAACGTTGAGTCCGTGAAATGATTGTCGCCGGAATCTTATGCGGCTCGGTCGTCGCTAAGACGAAAATCACGTGCTCTTTGGGTTCTTCTAACGTTTTTAACAAAGCATTGAAGGCCCCAGTAGAAAGCATATGAACTTCATCGATAATATATACTTTATATTCAGCTGTAGTCGGTGCATAATTTGCACGATCGCGGATAAAGCGAATTTCTTCCACACCATTGTTACTTGCAGCATCAATTTCAATCACATCTTCTTGTCGCCCCTCGGTGATCGAACGGCACATTTCACACTCATTGCAAGGTTCCCCATCTACACTGTTGGGACAATTGATGGCTTTGGCAAAAATTTTCGCCGCACTGGTTTTCCCTGTTCCGCGGGGGCCGGTAAATAGATAGGCGTGGGAAGTTTTTTGTTGTTGGATCGCATTCTTCAACGTTTTCGTGATTGCTTCTTGCCCGACTAAGTCATCAAAACGTTGTGAACGCCAAACGCGGTAAAGTGCTTGATACGCCATAATTCTCCTCTTTTCTTTCAAAATCACTGCTTTTTATTATACGTGATTTCACGTAAAAAAACTATAGAAACCGATCATCCAGCGCAATTGTTTAGCACCTTTTAATTTGTTGGACTGCATCCTTTCTAATTCAAAAAAGGCCTGTGGTATAATGAGAAAAACGTTTTTATGGAGGGATATTCATGGGACTATTTAAAGCAGCAACTAGCAGCATCGGCGGCGGTCTAGCCGATCAATGGCTAGAGGTGATTGAACCTGCCGATATGGGACAGACAACAGTCATGTCAAAAGGAGTGGCTGTACGAAAAGATGATAAACGCGGAAGTAACAAAAAAGGAACCAGCGATGTGATAACGGATGGCTCCGTCATTCATGTCTATCCAAATATGATGATGCTCTTAGTGGATGGCGGAAAGATTATTGATTATACCGCTGAAGAAGGATATTACACGGTGGAGAATAACTCCGCACCGTCAATGTTCAATGGTTCATTAAAAGATGCCGTTGCTGAAACCTTTAGTCGTTTCAAATTTGGCGGTGTAACACCGCAGAAGCAACAAGTTTTTTATATCAATCTGCAAGAAATCAAAGGAATCAAATTTGGTACCAGCACTCCTTTGAATTATTTCGATAATTTCTATAATGCAGAATTATTTTTACGAGCACACGGATCCTACTCTATTAAGATAACCGATCCAATTTTATTTTTTGCCAATGCGATTCCAAGAAATATGGTTCAAGTTGATATCAGCGACATTAATGAGCAATACTTGCAAGAATTTCTGACTGGCTTACAAGCAGCGATTAATCAAATGTCTGCCGATGGGCAGCGTATCTCTTACGTGCCTTCAAAAAGTCTGGAACTAAGCAAATATCTGTCTGATGCGCTAGATGATAGCTGGAAAGAGTTACGCGGCATGGAAATCGTTGCCGTTGCTGTTGCCAGTATCTCTTACACAGATGATTCCACAAAATTAATTAACATGCGGAACGAAGGCGCAATGTTAGGTGATCCAAATGTCCGTGAAGGCTATGTCCAAGGTTCTGTTGCCCGCGGCATGGAAGCTGCTGGTAAAAATGACGCTGGTGCTGCCACTGGTTTCTTCGGAATGGGTATGGGAATGAATGCCGGCGGAGACTTTCTCAATCAAGCATCGCAAAACAACAATCAGCAGATTCAACAAAATCAGCAAGCACAGCAGAAATCTGCTGGCGATCACTGGACTTGTCCAAAATGCGGAGAAGAAAACTCCGGTAAGTTCTGCAGCAACTGTGGCGAACCGAAACCCGCTCCAGCTACGGCGGCAAAAATTCAAATGAAGTGCAGCGAATGTGGTGAAGTTGTTGACTTAAGCAATGGTGTGCCAAAATTCTGTCCACATTGTGGCAAGCCCTTCAAAGGTGTTCCATTAGACTAAACTATTACGAATTAGGAGGAGCCTGCAAATGGCAGATGTATTAACACATCATTGTCCCAACTGCGGCGGTCCTTTAACATTTAATCCAAGTGATCAAAAATTTCATTGTGATTATTGCTTGAGCATTTTTACTGTGGAAGATATCGAAAAATTTGAAGCCAAGAATGCAGATCCAACTGCGGATGCACAAACAGAAACTGTTAGTTCAGAAAAGACGGGCAGCGATGACGTTGACCTCTTTCTCTGTCCCAGTTGCGGCGCTCAAATTGTTACCGATCACACCACCGCCGCCACCTATTGTTACTTCTGTCATAACCCTGTCGTACTGTCAGGACGTTTGACTGGAGAGTTTTTACCTAACAAGGTCTTGCCTTTTAAGATTGATCGAAAAAAGGCTGTTGCTGATTTTTTAGCATGGACACAAAAGAAACGATTCATCCCGAAAGATTTTTTTAACGAACAGCAAATTGAAAAAATGACAGGTGTTTATTTTCCCTATTGGGTAGTTGATGCTGAAACCGATGGTAACCTAACCGGCAAAGGGACTTCATTACGTGTCTGGATCGTGGGAGAAATTGAATATACTGAAACGAAAGTTTATCAAATTTTTCGCAAAGGTAAAGCCAAAATCCAACATCTGACCAAAAATGCGTTGAAAAAAAATCTACAGCAAAAAATGGTGGAAGGCGTACAGCCGTTCCCAATCGATCAGGCCGTGGATTTTCACACAGAATACTTGTCTGGGTTTCAAGCGGAAAAACGCGATATTGAAATCAAAGATCTCGCTGAACAAATTGATCATGAACTGACCGAATATACGGAAGATTTGTTACGCGATACGGTTTCTGGCTACACAACGTTTACACCTAGCAGCCAATCAGTTGATGTTGAAAAGCAAGACAACCATTACATGCTGTTACCTGTTTGGCTGGTAACCTACCAAGATGCGTCAAACAAAACTTATTATTACGCGATGAATGGACAAACCGGCAAAGTCAGCGGGATACTCCCTATCAGCAATAAACGCTTAGGCTTATTCTCCGGTGGAATTTTCGCCGTAATTATGATAATAGCAATGATCGTGGGGTATTTTCTATGAAAAAAATCCTCTTAGTTTTAGGCTTTTTAGCGCTCTTTAACCCGTTGAAAGTTTTGGCCGCTTCAGATACAGTAGACGACCAAGCAAATTTGTTATCGCCAGAAGAACGAACAGAACTCTCAAAACAGGCTGATGCGATCAATCAGAAAATTAAAGGCCAGGTTTTTATCTTAACAACTAATACCAATACAGAGGAACCTCGAGAATTTGCGAATACTCAACTAAAGGCTCGTGTCGGAAAAGATAATAACGGAGCCCTGCTTTTATTAGATATGAACCAGCGGGAAATTTATCTATCCACATCCGGGAACATGATTGACTATGTGACTGATAAACGGCGGGATAGGCTATTAGACGATGTGGAAGCGGCTATGAAGGATGGCAACTATTATCAGGCCAGTGCAGATTACTTGTCTAACGCAAAAGATTTTGTTGATGACGGAGTCCCAAGCGGTTCGTATCGAATTGATGAAAAGACTGGTAAAGTTACTTATTACAAATCCATCACTCCGCTTGAATTTACGATTGGCTTAATCGTTGCAGCGGTGGCAGCAATCGGTTTCTTCATCTCTGTACGCTTGCGCTATCAATTAAAAACTGGCACTTATCGTTACCCCTACCGGCAAAATGCTCAATTAGACCTGATTGAACGTCAGGATCAGTTGGTTAATTCTTTCGTCACAACTCGCCGTATCCCGAAACCTTCCAATAATGGCGGTGGTGGAGGTGGCAGCACTACAAACTCCAGTGGTGGCGGAACATTTGGCGGCGGCGGACGCAGTTTTTAAGTAAATAAAATAAAAAATGTTATCACTATGCACCGGAGTCTTTCAAAACTAATGAAAAACTCTGGTGTTTTCATGTATTTTCTTGAATTCACCCTATGATTTTGCTAAACTTTTGGGGTTAATAGAAATAAAGGAGCCCATCAATGAATAAAAAGAAAAGATTTCCCCTCGTTTTGGTTGTCCTAGTAATTTTTTTCCAAAGTCTCATAGGAATCACCGCCCATGCGGCAGATGAATTTTCTGTCAATGCGAATGCAGGATACGCCATTGACGCTGACTCGGGAAAAGTATTTTTCAACCAGGATGGGGACACCCCAAAAGGCATTGCTTCCATCACTAAAACGATTACGGCATACCTCGTTTTAGATGCAATCAAGCAGCAGAAAATTTCTTGGGAGCAAGAAGTACCGATCTCGGAGTACGCTGAAAAATTGAGCACCGTCCCTGATTTATCAAATGTTACGTTAGTACGTGGGCAAAAATACACTGTTAAAGATCTTTTCGAAGCCATGATCGTCCAGTCAGCCAACGCATGTGCAGTCGCTCTGGCTGAATTAATTGCTGGAAGTGAGCATACTTTTGTAAATCAAATGCGTGAACAACTTACAAAATGGGATATTAAAGACGCAACTATCATTAATGCTTCTGGATTAAGTAATGTTTATCTTGGTGAGCACGTTTACCCAGGCACCCAAGAAAACGATGAAAACTTGATGTCTGCTCGTGATGTAGCGATCGTTGCCCAACACTTGATCAAAGATTTCCCTGAGGTTTTAGAAACTTCTAAAATCACCGAAAAAACTTTCGCGCCAAACACTTCTCAACCTGATGAGATGAAAAATTGGAACGTCATGCTATTTGATGGTCCTAATTATAAAGAAGGCGTAGATGGATTAAAAACTGGGACCACCGATTTAGCCGGGGCATGTTTTGTCGGTACGATTCAAAAGGACGGGCGCCGTGTCATCACCGTGATTCTGAATGCTCTAAACCAGGACAATGATGAAAATGCACGATTTGCAGAAACAAATAAATTAATGGATTACTGTTTGAATAATTGGAGTCAGCAGGATGTAACCGCCGCAGGACAAACTCCCACCGATAAAAAGAGCTTAAAAGTCACTGAAGGTAAACAGAAAACTGTTTCCTTGGCCATGGAGAAACCTGTAAAACTTTGGGTACGAAGCGATATGGATCCAACTAATCTGACGATCAAAACAACATTAGATCAGTCCTTGTTAGATAACAATGCCATCATCGCACCTGTTCACAAAAACGAAAAAATTGGTACTGTCAGTGTTTCATTAGCTCAAGACACTTTAGGTTATGTTCAAAAAGGTGAAGGTGCTACAACCGATCTTGTAACAAATAATGAAGTTGAAAAGGCCAATACCTTTGAACTGATCTGGCAAAAAATCACTAGCTTATTCGCATAACTTTGAAAGTCTAGTGTATTGGACAAGATAAATAAAAAAACTTTCGACTCGAGTCGAAAGTTTTTTATTTTGCTTTGAAAGGAAAATATAATTCGACTTCTCCCTCCGCAAAATGCGGTAAATAATGTTCATGAATTGCACCTGCAAGTTCTACTTGTTCTAGAGGAAAAATTTCTCCTAACATTAGGTTGGTCGCATCTTCAATTTTTTCTGCACTGGCCTTGACTGTCAGATAACTCATTGGCGGGATTTCCCACCGTACCCAACCATCAGGTGCCTCTGCTGTCTCCGGTACTTGGACGCCTGCAAGATAGCGTCCCTCTTGCTGCCACGGTTCCAACCAATGTTCACCATCACTCATTAATCCCCATAAATGCAGATCCTTCATCTCTTGTCCTGCTAAAAGTTCAATCAACTCTTCAAAATGGGTATTCATTTGGTCCCATAATAACGGAACCCACGATGGCCCATCTTCTGCTAATCCACGTCCTTCTTTACCAATTACAAAAAATGTCGGCAAATCAACACGATCGACTCCTTTGATTTCCATCCGCATTCCTCCTCCCCATAATTTTACTAATCTTCTACAAGAAAACCAACTAATAGTTCTTAACTGCGTGTTTCTCATTTTATTTGCTATACTATCAAAGAAAGATACTGCTGAATTGGCAGGAGACTTAACCCTAAAGAATATATAAAAAGGTGTGATGGAATGGACATACAACGAGATTTACTTGCTTTAGCCATTTATTTTATTATTTTGATTGGTTTACTGGTTCGCTTTAGACATAAGAAACTTCGCTATTTTTCAATGTGGACGGGAATATTTTTGGTTTTATACTTTTGTGCGATTGAGATTCAAAAGAAAACCTTTTTCATTTTGATTCCGCTCTTGTTTTTTTCACTATTCTGTTTTTTCTATTTCAAAGAAAAATGTCGCCTACGGAATGGATGGCTGCTCAATCTTTTCCTGATCAGTTTTATGGGATACGTAGGTCTTGTTACAGCAACTTCTAGTTCATTGATTGGTGCGGGAATTCTCGCTGTTTTACTGATCTTGTTCTTAGTAACGATTTTATTTGGATTATATGCAGCAATTATATTTCTGATTGGGAACAGCTTTATTGTTCTGCGGCATGAGTCGCGTAAACTTCCTAATCTATTAACCCTGATTTTAGGGCTGGCGATTATTGCACTGATTATCTTGCAGAGCTTCGGACCAAAAATTTTACCAAACTGGTCCGTCATCCTGTTGTCGATTCCGACAACTATCGCAGTTTATTTCTTTATCGTATTTTGGAATTTTCTATCGATTTCATTACTCTACCAGTTCAATCATCCAAAATATAATCAAGACTTCATTATTGTCTTAGGTGCTGGTTTAATTAATGGGGAAAAAGTCACTCCCTTGTTAGCAAAACGCATTGACCGTGCAATCCAATTTTATCGCAAACAAAGCGAAGAAACATTATCTCCGCCACAACTTTTAATGTCTGGCGGACAAGGGGCAGATGAAAAGGTTCCTGAGTCCCAAGCGATGCGGGAATATGCGTTGGAGCAAGGAATTCCTGCTGAAGATATCCTTATGGAAGCTCAATCTACGAACACACTCGAAAATATGCGCTTTAGTAAAGAGATCATGGAACGTGAAAAACCTTCCGGTTACCATGCTATATTTACCTCGAACAACTACCATATTTTCAGAGCTGGAATGTACGCAGAAGATGTTGGACTGAAAATTGATGGCATTGGTTCAAAAACTGCCCGCTATTATTTACCGAATGCTTTTTTGCGGGAATTCATTGCCGTTGCCCTAATGAATAAACGTCTACACCTTTTCATCTGCGGACTGATCACTTTAGGTTTCGTTGCATTAGCTGTCATTAACTATTTTTTTGTTGGATAGTTTTTCTAATTATAGAACTACGAAAAATGGATTCAAAAAATCGAGCAGAGAATTCTCTGCTCGATTTCTTTTATTCTGCTCGTAATGCAATAGCGGCATCTTTCTTCGCTGCCATTTTCGCTGGGATATGTCCGCCAATCATTGTCAATACGGTTGATACGACAATCAAAATGATGCCGTGAACCGGATTTAGCTGCGCAACATTTTTCAGCTCGGTCATGTTATACAAAATCGCATTGATTGGGAAAGTCGCCAAGTAAGCAATGACTACGCCCAATGTCCCCGAAGCGACACCCAAAATACAGGTTTCTGCATCAAACACACGCGTAATATCTTTTTTCCGTGCTCCTAAGGCCTTCAAGACCCCGATTTCTTTCGTCCGTTCAATCACTGACGTATAAGTGATGATACCAATCATGATCATACTAGTCACTAATGAGATTCCGGCGAAAGCTACTAGGACATAGGTGATCGCATCCATCAATCCGCCAGTCAACTCAGTCATCGTTCCTGCTAAGTCGGTGTAAATAATTTTGTCTTCTTTTTTCTTGCCCTTATTATAATCATCCAAGTAACTCAAGATTTGTTCTTTGTCCTTGTAGTTGTTTGGATAGATCATAATGCTGCTTGGAATACTATCTCCGCCTAAATAAGCAATCGTGCTTTCCTTCGTTGTATCATCTAACGCTTCATTCGTCATCACATTTGTGTTTACATCTCTTTGTGCTTTGACGATCTCTGAGTTTTCATTGTCGTTAACGATTTTAGAGGTTAGCTCATTGCTATAGGCAATTCCCGGTGCCAAAAGATTCATCGTTGATGAGCTCTTCACACGCAAGATTCCTGAAATCTTTAAAACATCATTGTTGGCGTTATCGTACATAGCCTTGTAATCATTATTTGGAATAAAATTTCCTGTTGGTAATTTTGAATAGTATTCATTATTGTTGATCAATTTAAATTCCGTACCAATAATTTTGTCAAAATCTAATTTGTCGCCATCCTTGATATCAAAACCAAGATTTTTCAATGAATTGATGTTAGTACTGTTATTCGCATCGACAATCAACACGACATCCGTGTTCGCTTTTGGATAAGCGCCTGATAATAATTTATAATTATCCTCTAGAAAATTGCCAGAACTTTTATCTAACTGTGTTGGGAAAGAAGAAACACCCATGCCGGTCATACTAGACATCGCACTCATCATTGATGGACCGCTGTCTGGTGCTTCGTTGGATAATTTGACCGGCTTCACATCACCATCCACATCACGCAAAAGATTCATTCCCACTACACGTGTAAAGCCAATATTATTACTTAATTTTGGATCAATCTTATTAATATAATCAACGTAATCTTGATTGAGCTTATTCGTATGCTGCGCTTTGTCTTCATCGCTGATTTTCGCAACTATATTGTTTTTGTTCTCATTACTTGTTTTACTTGCCTTATCAGAACCCAGCGCTTGATTTCGATTGGCCGTTTGATCCGTCGTTGTTTTTGAAATCGTGATCGGATACTTTGCCATCGTTTCAGCCTGCGTACTATCAATTTGCTTTTGGAATCCACTCGATAATGAAAGAACGATCCCAATGCTGATAATCCCAATACTGGAGGCAAATGCTGTTAAGAACGTCCGCCCCTTTTTGGTCCGCAAGTTGTTGAAGGATAGTTTCAAGGCCGTCATGAATTTCATTTTGGTTCTCTTTAATTGAAATTGCTCACCCTTCTCACCTTCAATGTGGGGATGGGAATCATTCATAATACGACCATCAGAAAACTCGATGATTCGATCAGCATACTCATTCGCCAGTGTTGGATTATGAGTAACCATGATGACTAATTTTTCTTTTGATAGTTCTTGAATCAAATTCATAATTTGAACACTCGTCTCAGTGTCCAAGGCTCCTGTTGGTTCGTCACAGAGTAAAATATCAGGATCATTTGCTAACGCCCGCGCGATCGCCACCCGCTGCATTTGTCCACCAGAAAGCTGATTCGGTTTTTTGTGCATATGATCTGCCAAACCTACTCGGCGCAATGCATCTTCTGCTCGTTGATTTTTTTCTTCTTTTGAGACACCGCTCAACGTCATTCCAAGTTCCACATTATCGATAATGCCTAGATGACCAATCAAGTTATAACTTTGGAAGACAAACCCAATGGAATTATTTCGATAAGCATCCCAATCGGCATCTTTAAATGTCTTCGTTGATTTTCCGTCGATTATCATATCACCGGAGTCGTAGTTGTCTAATCCACCGATCACATTCAGCATCGTCGTTTTACCAGAACCGCTGGCTCCTAAAATCGCAACAAATTCTTGTCGACGAAATGCAACTGATACGCCGTCCAAAGCCTTCGTGGTCGTATCACCCACATGGTAATGTTTTTTTATGTCTTTTAGTTCTAACATTGCGTCACCCTTTTTCTCTTAGTTTACTTTGCCAAGATAGCATGGCATTATTAACTCAAAATGAACAAAAATTCATAGTAGGTTCACAGTGATTTGCTATTATTATTGAGCAAAAAGGAGGGCAACGCAAATGAATCGAATACTTATCGTAGAAGATGATGAAAACTTATCATTACTTTATCAATCCGCCTTAAAGAATGAACGCTTCGAAGTATTTCGTACGATGAACGGTGTAGAGGCTCTAGAACTTTTAGATAAACAATTTATTGACTTGATCATCAGCGATATCATGATGCCGGACATGGATGGTTATGAACTAGCAGAAAGTTTACGCGAAGCAGATTATGATCTTCCTATTTTATTTATCACTGCAAAGGATTCTTTTGAAGATAAAAAACGCGGGTTTACAATTGGTGTGGATGACTATATGGTGAAGCCAATCGATGTAAATGAAATGATTTTACGGGTAGACGCTTTATTGCGGCGTGCTCAAATCGTTCATACAAAAGAATTGATTGTCGGAAATACCCGATTGGATCAAGAGACGTATCAAATTAAAACTTCTGATCAAACGGAAACGCTGCCGCAAAAAGAATTTCTCCTCTTATATAAATTACTGGCCTATCCCAACAAAATTTTTACTCGCCAACAATTAATGGATGAGATATGGGGACTAGATTCCGATACCGATGAACGAACGATCGATGTTCATATCAAACGGCTGCGCACACGCTTAGAAAATAATCCCGATTTCTCTATTGAGACAATTCGCGGTTTGGGCTATAAGGCGGTTATCTACTCATGAGAAAAAAATTATTTTCCCAATTATGGATCTATTTTGTCGCGATCACCTTTTTGATGATGGTAATCGTACTATCGGTTTTCGTGGGGCTGCTCTTCATGATCAATCATTTCCAATTGCTTGCTCCAGAACGAGAGGGACACCTGTTTCCCTTTTATTTCATTATCTTTCTAAGCCTAGTGATCGGAGCAGCTCTGTCGGTATTTGTCGGCAAACGAATTTTGCAGCCGATCGGTGATTTGCGTCAAGCTATGAGTAAAGTAGCCAAAGGTGACTTTGCGATTCAATTGAAGGAGCAGCAGCAAATGGAAGATGTTAAGGAGCTTTACCATGATTTTAATGTCATGGTAAAAGAATTGAGCAGCATTGAAACGTTGCGAAATGATTTTGTTTCTACTGTCTCTCACGAATTCAAAACGCCTATCGCAACGATTAAAGGTTATGTTCAACTACTGCAAAATGAAGCACTGTCACCTGAAGAACGACAAATTTACTTAGAACGCATGTTAGATGGTACGCAACAGCTGACTCATTTAACCGATAATATTTTAAAATTGAGCAAACTTGAAAACCAAGGATTAGGCCTTGATTTCCAGCCTTTTCGTTTAGACGAACAGATTCGCGAAGTGATTTTGTTTTTACAACCGAAATGGGAGCAGCTGAATCTGACTCTTGATCTGGACTTACCTCGCACCGATTACTATGGCAACGAAGAATTTTTATATCAGGTCTGGCTGAACCTAATGGATAACGCCATAAAATACAGTCCAAAAAACAGCAATATCTATGTACACCTGAAAAATGAAGAGACCGGGCAAGTCCTAACTATCAGCGATGAAGGCATCGGCATGACAAAAGAAGTAGCCGATCGTATTTTTGATAAATTTTATCAAAGCGATACCAGCCGAAAAACTAAAGGAAATGGCTTAGGTCTTGCTCTAGCAAAACAAATTGTTGAGCTACACCACGGAACGATCAAAGTCAACAGTTCGTTGAATAAAGGAAGCAACTTTAAAATCTTTTTGCCAAATAACTTAAAAACTTCATAATTAATTGAAACAAATGGCCAATTAATTCATCAATAGTTAATATTTCTTTTGTAAGCTATGAGTAACTTAAAGAAAGGGTGACCCCTATGATGGAGAAACAAAAAGTTACCAAGTCCGTGTACTTTGTAGAAGAGACACAAAATATCGAAGGCGCGTATGTTGAAGTCAACACACTTTTTGTCGCTGACAATCAAGAACAAGCAACCGAGGTCTACGAAAAATTAGTCAAAGAACAGCCAAAGAAATCCTTTGGACTTTTATTAAATGAATACATTATCAATGCGGATGGTGGATTTTTCCATAATCTTTTGCAATCATGGAAAAATTTACCAGCTGAATTTTACAGAAAAATGCAAATCCTAACTTATCGGCCAATCGCTGAATATCAAAATTAACAAAAAAAAGAGGCATCCGCGAAGGGCATGTCTCTTTTTAAATCATCGAAAGTAAAAATACAGCGGCCAATCCAGTAATAACGGATATCGCCATCGAACGCGTTTTATACGCGACACCAGCAACTAAAAACATCGCGATAATTCGCACATTACCAATCAAATCAAAATGATTGGCGCTGATAAACACATCTTTAAATACTAATGCCGCAAATAATGAGATTGGTACATATTTCATCCAATCGCTGAACCACTGCGGAACTTGCCGCTGTGAAAAATACAACATCGGAAACAGACGTGGCAAGTAAGAGGCGCCAAAAAGACAAAGGATCAATAGCAGCAACGACGTATTACTCATGATGAACCTCCCCGCCGGTCAAATCATAATGATCCGGGCCGTCATTTTTGGTGTTGGCCGTCTTATGGATGCGTTCAATCAAATAGCCGACAAAAGAAGCTAATAAAGTCGCTAGGATCAATCCAAAGGTATTTTTAAATACCAGCATGAAAATAACTGCTAATCCACCAGATAATAACCCGGTAGCTAGTAAAAGGCCATTACTCAACTGCATCATAAACATAAAAATGAACATTGCGGTCAAAGCGAAATGAACCAGTTCAGTATCCACATGGATAACAGAACCAAAAATCGTGCCTAAAACCGTACTGCCTGTCCAAGAAGCCATCGAAAACCAATTAACATATAACGCTTTCTTTCGGTTCCACTCAGGATCAGTAGAATACTTCAAATAATTCACTGCATAATTTTCATCATTCATTGACTGAGAAAACAGTGCAATAAATGATCTTTTTTCTTTTTTAAAAAATTGCGACAAACTGGAGCCTAGCAATGCGTAACGCATCTCCAAGAAAAAAACCATTAAGATTGTGGACACAAATGATGCATGAACACTTATCATTGAGACGACTAAAAATTGCGCGCCTCCAGAAAAAACAAGCATCGAAAGCAAGGCGGTTAAGAAAATGTTAAATCCCGCTTTTTGTAAAAGCATGCCACATGCTAAACCAACCGGAATATAACTAAAACAAAGCGGCATCGCCGCGTATAACGCCTCTAACCATGGTGTCCTTTTTTTTACAGGCATGGTATGTTCTCAATTCCCTTCACGTTCACAGGATAAAAAGCATTTTCATTCTAACACATTCTTTCGAAAAAGATAGCACCCCGCGAACATCTTAACTCTTTAGAGAATCCCCTTCAAATATTCGTAAAATGAAAGAGTTTCTCTGATTCCCATTCGTTATTCAACTCATTTTAAACACTAAACCGAATTATACTCTTATCCGAAACAAAAAACATTTGCTTTCCCTGTGTAAAAAGAGGAAAGTTTTAAAATTTTCTTATGAAAACTTCATGTACGTTTTCACATTATACCGCTCTTCCTATTGGTAATATCAACGTATACTTACTAAAAATTATTGTCGAACACCCTCGATGGATTCGTATAGTGAATCAAGTCACTTTATTACTTAACACAAAGATCAGTGAATCATTTTAGTCTTTATTGACTCCGTTAATCGAATGGGTCCTTTTTAAGTTCAAAAAAAGTCTTAAGCATCTAAAAAAAATGAAACTAATTAACGATTTTCTGAAAATGTGATAAGATAGTCAGCGAAAAGAGATGAGTGACAGATGGAAAATAGTTTTCATGAGAATCGTTCGGTAGGTTTGCTGTTAACGTTTATCGGTGGAATGATAGACAGTTACACCTATATTCGCTATCAAGCATTTGCTTCTGCTCAAACCGGAAATATTATTTTAGCAATTATCCAAGCCTACGAGCGACAATGGAATATGGTCGGAAAAAAAATGCTTTCCACTTTGTTCTTTTTTTTAGGAATTCTCTTAGCAAAGTTCATGATTGATTACTTTAGAAAGAAAGAGATGCATTTTTGGCGATTGTTTCTACTTTATTTTGAAGCCTTGATCTTTTTTATTCTCAGCTTCCACTTTCTGCAACCACATCCCGCAATTATTACAATCGTAATTGCGTTTACTGCTGCAATCCAATGGATATCTTTTGATAAAATTAATGGACTTGCTTACACAAACTTATTCACAACAGGAAATTTAAAAGGTGTAGCCACGAATCTTTATGATTATTTGAGCACTAAAGATCAGAAAGCGAAGACGCGGTTTGTTCATTTCGCATTAGTCGTTTTGGCTTTTATTGCCGGCGCGATCGTCTCTGTATTCTCTTATCGGATGATTGGAGAAAAAGCTGTCTTGATCATCGCAGGATTATTTCTTTATCTGGCACTTTCAGAAACCTTTTTAGTTTGGCGGTTTCAACGTAATACAGATATTTTCGAAAAAAAATAGCCCTTCAGCAAAATCGCTGAAGAGCTTTTATTTCGTCAATTTAAGAAAAGTAATAACAAGACCATTCCCAAGCATAGGATTCCCATTATACTCCCTACTACAACCAATCTTTTATCCAATTTTGCTTCTGGAATAAAATGTGTTAGTCCTCGATAAATACTGACTCCCAAGAATCCGCCAACAAAATTCATTAAAAGATCTGTCGCATCGGTTGCTCCAATTCCCAAAATGAATTGCATCATTTCGATAAAAAGTGAAAATAGAAAGATAAAAGCGAGCTTCTTCATGAAAGAGGATTTCTTTGCAGAAATCCCTAAAAGAACACCCAGTGGAACAAAAACAACTGCATTTAAGATTATCTCATTGAATGCGATCTTGCCATTCACGATCATCGAATCTTGGAATGGAACCAAGTTGATTGATCTCATCGGATGAGATAGATTTGCTGCTATCTCGGAAAAGGAGAGCGAGAATTTGAACAGTAAGATCCAAACCAATAGAATCAGGTAGATTCCCAGCAATAATTTACTTAGTGTTTTACCAATCATTCCGCTGCCTCCTTCAAAAGAATGTCACTTAACGTACAAATGCGATCTCAATATCCCCGTTGCTCGTTCTAACTTCTAATTCTTTCGAACCATTGTCATGATTGCCCAAATTATTCGAGGCGTTACTAGTCTTGGAGGTAATCGCAAAATCATCCTTATCCCCAATCACCGTTCCATTGACCTCTGAGTTACTTGTGCTAAGTGAAAGTGCCTTTGATGGCTTCAAATCCATTAGATTGATCTTGCCATTAGAAGTATCAAACTCGCCTTCTCCAAAGCTCAAATCCTGCAGGTCCATTTTACTATTGCTGGTTTCAAACGATCCGTCATCAAACTTCATACGTGTCAACTCAACTTTGCCATTGCTAGTTTCTGCATCAATTGTACGAGCATCCACTTCACTAATCGTCATTTTACTGTTGCTTGTTTCCAAATCTAAATTATCCAATGTTAAATTCTCTGCCACAAGTTTTCCATTGGAAGTATCCACTTGCAGATCTTTTAACTTATCCTTTGGAACCTCAATGGTTACTGTAGGATTACTATTGCCAAAATTGAAGAAATTGAAACTGAAACCAATTGTCTTTTTCCGTTCTAAACTCAAGGTATTGCTTGTTTGTTTAATTTTATACTTGATATCTCTGCTCTTTTTATAATTTATCCGCGTCTTGTTTCCAGACACTCCAACAACCTCAACTGGCATGTTGCGATCATCAACGACCAGCTTTTTGACGGTCCTTGATGTAGTGAACGTTTCATTACTCATCCGATTATGAAAGAACATACTGCTCATACTTACTAATGCGGCACCCACCAAAATTAACCCGATAACTATTTTTTTCATTTTTTATACCCCTCACCTGTTTTTCTTATCTTTATCATAAAGAAATTATCAACCGTTTACATGGGACAAAAGGCTGATTCTTTCTCATTACTTGTTCCTATAAAAACCTGCCTTGATTTCAATGAAATCTTGAAACAGTTGGAAAAGCTGGAAAAGCATCGCTCGTTCTTCAAAAGCTTGACGACTATCCGGCAATTGCTTTTGTTGATAACGTCGATCCGTCTCGGAAATTTTAATTAAAATCGCCGAACCATCATTATCTTCCGCTAAAGTCTGTGAGGTAAATTCAAACAATTCTCGCAACTCCTGAACATCCTCGGGTGCGGCAGTCAATCGATTCAGGATCTGCAACATATCGGCTAGAATTTTTAACTGCAAGCGGCGCATTGCGAAATACTCAAAATAATAGCTGTTACCAGAAAAGAAACGGTTTTCTTCATACTCCTGAGCCCGAATTTGCGCCTCTCGGACAAAGTCTCGAAGCGACAAACACTCTTGTCGCAATTCTTCTTCCTTCGCCGGTTGATTTAAATATGCAGACATCTGTCCCAACATTTTTTTCATCGAGACTTCGACTACCATTTGATCCTCCTGAATCTTTTTCTCCGTATTGGGCATGTAGAGATTGGCTATTAAGGCACAGCCAACACCAATTATCATCAGTAGATATTCATTGAAGATCAAACTCAACGGCATCTCACCCGCCACCAAATAATGAGTAATCAAGACGGAACTGACCGCAATACCTTCCGCTAAATCCAAACGAAGGGATAATGGAATAAAAAATAATAGATACAGTCCAAAAACCAATGGATGAAATCCTAAAAGCGAAAAACAAATGGCCGCGATAATCGTTGCAAGTGTTAAAGAAAAAATACGGTTCAACGCTGTCTTTGCAGTAGACCGCTTGGTATTCGTTACGGTTAAAATCGTGATAATTGCGGCCGATGCGGCTGATTCTAAACTCAGCCCATTAGCAATCAGTAAAGCAATTGGGGCTGCCGCCGCCGTTTTTATGGTACGTAATCCTATTTTCATCTGGTGCTCCTTATTTCTACTAATATACTTTTTGGCAAAAAATTTTTTAGTCTGGATAAAATCGGAAAGCCTTCTGCTGATACTTCTATTAAAAGCTTACACTAAAATCGTTTCGGAAAATAGTCGCAACTTGGCAAATTATCTTGTATAGTAAATACGGTGAAAGTTCCAGATCAGATAATCACAGAAATAGTTTATCTCTCCTGAGATAGGATAATGTGATTCTATAATTTACTTGCTGCAGCAAATAATCATACTAAGGGAGTGACCTTTATGGAAAGTTGGATTTTTTTAGGCGTCATTTTTTTGATTGCTCTTATTGCTAAAAACCAAAGTTTATTAATTGCAACATCTGCAATTCTAATTTTAAAATTGATTCCACATTCGGATAAATTTTTGACCTTGTTAAACAAACAAGGGATTAACTGGGGCGTTACGTTAATCTCAGCGACGATCCTAGTCCCGATCGCTACTGGCGATATCGTTTTAAAAGATTTACTGAATACTTTGAAATCACCTCTTGGTTGGGTGGCGACAATCTGCGGTGTCTTAGTTGCAGTCTTGTCTTCAAAAGGAGTCGGGCTAATCAATCAGTCGCCTGAAGTAACCGTCGCTTTAGTTTTTGGAACAATCATGGGCGTCGTGTTCTTGAAGGGCATTGCCGCTGGCCCGGTAATCGCGGCAGGTATCACATACTGCATTATGCAAGTCATTCAAGTCGTGACAAATCACTAAATTTAACAAGCCCCCAATTATTTTCTGATAAAAATAATTGGGGGCTTGTTTGTATCCCGGAAAAATCTCTTGTAAGATAGAAAGGAATAGAACCCTTGATTTGTTTCCCATCCAAAAAATACATTTACCTTTATATAAGTAAAGAAACGGAGGTGCTGTCATGAAAGAACAATCCAAGGCCGCACGATTACGTCAAATTGTAAAAGTTGTCAATCATTATAGTGTCGTCAAAAATATTACCCAGCAAAAGAACCCTGCCGAAGTTCGTCAAGCTTTTGAGGAATTAGGACCAACCTTCATCAAAGTTGGCCAAATGATGTCTGTGCGAACTGACATTTTCACACTGGATTTCACGAAAGAACTGCGCAAACTGCAAGACGACGTGAAAACAGATAACTTTGAATCAGTTAAAACTTTAGTTGAAAAAGAATTAGAATTGCCCTTAACAGAAATCTTTGAGCGTTTTGATGAACAGCCCTTCGCCTCTGCCTCGATCGCACAGGCTCACCATGCGCAATTAAAAAATGGTCAGCAAGTTGTTGTTAAAGTACAGCATCCGGGAATCGCCTACGAAATTGAGCTAGATTTGTCTTTGTTTGAAAAAGCCATTCCGATCGCTAACTGGGTCCCTGAAAGCAAAGTCATCGACCTTAAGAGCATTGTGAAAGAGATTCGCGTTTCACTGCAAAATGAGTTGGATTTCCAAAAAGAGCTGGTCTTAGCGGAAGAATTCTATCGTTTGAACAACGGCTGGAAAGAAATTCGTGCGCCTAAAATGGAGCCTGCCTACTCCACTAAAAAGGTCATCGTGATGGAACTGATGTCTGGCAAGAACCTAAAAGAATTGATCAACGCTGATGACGATAAAATCGTACAGGGCGAGAAAACCTATAAAGAACTAAAGAAAACAATCAGTGAATTGTTAATCGAACATTTCATGAAGGAAGTATTTGAAGATGGCTTCTTCCATGCCGACCCCCACCCCGGCAATATTCTACTACAATTAATAAGTGACGAAGAAAACCAAAAGGAACAATCGATCAAATCAAAAGAACATCAAGGAAAATTTGGAAACATTCCTTACGAGGTCACCTATTCTAAAAATGAACGGCTTCGCCCTTTCCGATTAAACTTTATTGATTTTGGTATGATGGGGACGATCACTCGCGAGATGCAGTCCAAAATGAGCAATACGATTATCGCTATCTACAGCAAAGATACTCAACGAATCGCTAATGCTGTTCATGCTATCTGCAAACAGGTTGGCAGCTTTGATGAAGAAAAATTTACCGATGAATTGGATGATTTTTTAAATCGCTATTTGAACTTGCCGGTTAAGGAGATCGATCTGCAAAAAGTATTCTCACAGGTGGTAATCATCTGTCACGATAATAATTTGCAGATTGATGATTCTGTCACGATGCTGATCAAGGCCTTTGGTACTTTAGAAGGCGTTATCGAAGACTTGAATCCAGATCTATCGTTGTTCGAAGTGGTCGCCCCTTTCGCACAAAAATATTTTATCCAACAATTGAATCTGAAAAATGAGCTGCAGGAAACAGGCTTAGATTATTTATCTACTTTAAAGGCTTTGCCAAAAATCCCAAGTCATGCGTTGAATGCTTTAGATACCTTTGCTAAAGGAAAAGGCAAACTGAACCTCGAAGTAAAAAATCAGCGAAATTTTTTGGAACGAGCAGAAGCCATGGTGAATCGTTTAGTGATCGGTTTGATTCTGTCTGCCTTAGTTATTGGTTCCTCTATCCTTGTGCAAACATCTCCAAAAGGCGATACACTGATTTCTGATCTGGGAATCTTTGGCTACTCTGTTGCTGCCCTGTCGATTCTTTTCCTAGTCGTTGAAAGCCTCTATCGCCGTTATCGAAAATGGAGAGAACGTTAAACTATTTATTAATAGAAGTGCGACAAAGTCATTTGTCACACTTCTTTTTTTTATTCAAAAAAACTGCTCGATCATTTTTTTCTATAATAATTTAAAAAATGAAAAATCCCGGTAAATATTATTATTCTCTTGACTAGAACCTTTCAATCTACACGAAAAAAGTTTTTTTAATAGAAATGCAAGCAAATTTTTTTACATAAAAGGGATATCATTTTATTATTTTATTGTAAACAATTTAGAAATATTGAAGTGAGGAGGTGCGGTATGAACAAAGTTCTCAAAACCATCCTAATTATTTTTTCACTGGTCTTACTTTCTATTTTTCTATCCGTTGTCGCAATCTATTACTTTATTGCTTCAAACCCGTTAGATTTTAGTTCATTGCAACAGTTTGTACTAACAAACGATTATGCTCAGCTATATTTATTCTGGGTAGCAGCAGCTCTAGCAATCTTAACGGTCATTGGAATTTTCGTGATTCTGTTCTATCCAAAACGAGTGACCAAATTTGTTTTGCAAGAAGATCGCGGAAAATTGGCCTTAGACAAGCGAGCAATTGAGGGATATGTTCGGACAAGTATCAAACAGGAAGACTTCATGGACAACCCAAAAGTTAATGTAACAGCAACGAAAAATAAAATTAGAGTGAATGTTCGCGGGCAATTGAAGAAGACATCGGGCCTGGTTGGTCAAACAGACCGTTGGGCTAAGAATGTGGAGACGAAGCTTCGGGAATTATTAGGACCTGAAGAAAAAGTCTCGATCAAAGTAAAACTTCAATCATTTGAACCCACGCCAACAGAAACAACGGTAACACGTACACGGCCGCGAGTAGAATAGGAGGAACAGCGATGCAGGAATTTTTAACACGAGACAAACTGCCTATGATCTTCGGTATCCTCGGTTTTATCTTAGCTGTGCTATTCTTTACCATCGGCTTCTTTAAAACGATCTTACTGATTTTGATCACAGTTATCGGAGTAGTTGTCGGTATCTATCTAAAGAACAACCATATTTTAGATGACTACCTGAAAAAATAGTTAACACAATCAGAATTGAACTAACTTTTTCTTTTAGAAAGGGTTAATACATTAATACACCTAGGAGGAAAGAAATTATGGATAACACAACAATCAAACCAACAGAAGTGAAAAAGGATGTAAAGGGCGAATTAACTTATGAAGACAAAGTGATTCAAAAAATCATCGGAATCGCTTTGGAAAACGTCAACGGCTTATTGACTGTAGACGGCGGTTTCTTCTCTAACATTAAGGACAAATTAGTCAATAGCGATGATGTAACTTCCGGTATCAGTACTGAAGTCGGCAAAAAGCAAGTTGCTGTTGATATGGATGTGGTCGTTGAATACGGCAAAGACATTGAAGACATTTATGATCAAATGAAAAAATTGATTTCTGAAGAAGTCGACAAAATGACTCATTTGGATGTAATCGAAGTGAATGTGAACGTTGTCGATATTAAAACGCGCGAAGAATATGAAGAAGATAGCGAAACAGTTCAAGATAAAGTCACTAGTGCTGCTCAAACGACTGGGAAATTCGCATCAAAACAAACCAATCGTGCGAAGAATGCCATGAGCAATCAAACTGAGAAAATCAGTGACAACTTAGAATCTGAACCACGCGTTAAATAAATCTTCCCCACTGACTAGCTGATCCTTGGCTAGTCTTTTGGTTTTATTAAAAATCAAAACTCAAAAGGGCCAAGACAAGTTCGTCTTGGCCCTTTCTTTTATACATCTTGATAAGCTAAATAATCGCCATAAGTCGCTGCTGTCTTCGTACCAGCAATAATTGCTCGACGAACCGCTTCAACAGCCAAGATCGAAACTGCTTCAAAGCTTGCCTCAATTTGATTCGCACCTAAAACAAATAGGGTATCGCCATCATAAGTCGTATGTGACGGACGAATCGCTCGTGCAATTCCATTATGACTAATATCAGCCAGTTTATTCATCTTGGCTTTTGGAAAGGTCGCGTTCGTCATGACACAACCAATCACCGTATTTCCATCAAATAAGGCTTCTTCGTTTTGATAGTGTTCAAGGAAAAGTTCTTCAGAAAATCCGATCTTTTTTCACCCGGCTTACGGGCACCAGCAATAATTTTGCCAAGTTCTTCCTCATAAACGTCTCCTACGGCGTTGACTGCAATAACTGCTGTCACCCAAAGATTACCGTGGCGCATCGTGTACAGCCCGATACCACCTTTCATGGCGTTTTTCGCACCATTGATAGTCCCGACGCTGCAACCTGTCCCCGCACCATAGTTTCCTGCTTGAAATTGTTGTCCACTAAAGGCTTGTTCACAAGCGTTGCGCCCTGCTTGATAATTTGGCCGAACATCTGCACGCCCGATGCGCAGATCAAAAAGACTGGCTCCCACAACATTCGGTACAAACGTAATCCCCATGTCCCGACCAATACCGTTTTCTTCCAAAAAATCTACCACACCCGCGTTTGCGGCTAGTCCAAAGGCGCTTCCGCCAGATAATGTCACCCCGTGCACAAATTTTCGATTATTTTCCGATTTTAAAGCATCCGTATCACGAGTATTCGGTGAACCGCCGCGTACCGAAACACCGCCCGTCACGCCATCCTCACAGAGAATGACCGTACAGCCAGTCATCGCTTCCGCGTCCGTATATTGTCCAATGCGGAAAAATTCATTGTATTCTTCCATCTTGCTTCCTCCGATTGTTTTCTTTATTCTAGCGCATTCTTTTAACTAGCTCAATTTCAAAGAGCCCTTTTTCGAACAAAAAAGGGCTCAGACTTTCTTCATGTAAATAGAACAAACATTGGAAACAGCTTTGATAGTCTGCTTCTACAGACGATTGATTACTTCATCAACATTCTTAATCGTCACAGAAATTGTGCCATCAGGATTATTGATAAATTCGATTAATTCAGGATTGCGATAAACGTCCAAAGGCACGATCAATTCGATGCCGTTTGATAATTTTAACTTTTGTTTACCATATTTTTTCTCCGTGATTTCGCGAACCTCGCGTAAAAGCGGTGCTTGATCCACATACCCTTTTTCTACGACTTCTTCTTGAAACGCCATTTGGGCCGACACATTGTCTTTAAAGACTTTTTGCGCAACGACCTTGGCATCGATCTGACCGCTTTCTTCTACCACATCGTAGACAGCTTCTTTCACATCAGCGATGACATCGTGTTTGGGATTTTCAAACTTCGCCCCAATTTTTTCTGCAACTTTTTTTATAACACGAACATTTTCTTCCAATGAAGGTGCTGGGCGGCTTTCAATCACTTGCGTTGAAAAATACAATCGTTTTTCCCCAGAAAAAGGATATTTTTTCTCAATCAGCTCATAACTCAAATTACCTAAATTGACTACGATGCCTTCATCGGCCTTTTGGGACTTGCTCGATAATAACGCACGGTGAATAATTAATTCGTTTTTCAATCCAGCCTCATCGGAATCTACTAGGTGTGTGTAGCCCTCGTGATAATTTACCTTTAAAAAGGCTAAGTACATTTGCGTGTCTTCTTCATATAAGACAACAAAAGCATCCGCACTTGGCGCCTCTTCACTCTCTTTATATGCCTCATACCAACGAGTCACGATTCTTTCGCTCACCGATAAAAAGTCATGTTCTGCCTGTTGGCTCAACAAAGCAAACGTTGAATCCTCTGTTAGCATTCCCGTTTTGGTTTGAGCTGAAGATAATTTTTGAATTTTCTTCGTTAAATATTCGCGAACGTATTCTTTTGTTAAGTCTAATTCGCTCTGACTATAAATCGGATCGCCTGATTCCCGATCAACGATATGAAGTGCTGCTTTTTTTAAATAAATATCCATGGATTTCCTGCTTTCTAAAAAATTGATTTTTCTAATCAACTGATAAACTACTAGTTCATTAATAAGATAAAATTTTTGCAACCTTATCATTGGTATTCAAACATAGTGAAACCGAAAATAGCAGAACCAGCAATTGTCAACCAGACTATCATACACAGGAAATGGGCTATTTAGCAACTATTCTTTCATTAAAAGTTTTCCGTCTTTCATTTGATAAACTTTGTCGCTCCACTGCGTCATTCGTTCATCATGAGTGACCATAACGATCGCTTTGCTGCGCTCATGAGCTTCTTTGGCTAAGAGTTTTACGACATCATAAGCATGATCAGAGTCAAGACTGGCTGTTGGTTCGTCTGCTAAAATTAATTGCGGATCATTGAATAATGAACGCGCGATGGCCACTCGTTGACGTTCTCCACCGGATAGTTCTTTCGGATACTGTTCTCGCAGTTCCCAAATATCCAAAGATTTCAACAGCTCTTCAATTTTTGCCGTATTTTTTTCTTGCTCGATTTTTTCTACTAATTGAAATTGTTCTTGAACCTTTAGAAAGGGAATCAAATTTGAACTTTGTAAAATAAACCCAATCTCTTTGAAGCGCGCCTTTGATCGATCCTTCTCGTTCATTTGACCAAAATCTGCTCCATTAATGGTTATTTTTCCTTCTGTTGGAGATTGCAGCCCACCAGCAATCGTTAGGAACGTACTCTTCCCTGAGCCTGATGGTCCAATTACACTGATAAATTCGCCTTGTGCAACAGTAAAATCGATATTTTTTAACGCAGTCACTTCTGTGTGCCCTTGACCAAATTTTTTTATAATATTTTCCATTCTTAAAATATCACTCATCTTATTCCCCTCCAATTGCTGTTACGGGATCAACTTTAGTAACTGCCCGCATCGAGAATAAGCCGCCGATCATCACAACAAGTACTAAAATTACACTGTACAGTGCCCATTCTGACCAATGAACCGCAAACGGCATGGCGCTCGGCAAGATTAAACTCGTCAATACGCTTAAACCAATAGCGACTGCGACTCCAATAATTCCTACTAGAAAAGCCTGTGCCAAAATCGAACGAACTAGATAGCTAGTAGCCACGCCCTGAGCTTTCATCACGCCAAAGATCGATGTTTTTTGTAAAGTGATCACGTACATAAAGATTCCAATTATCGCGGTCACAACAACAAATAGAAAATAAATCATTGTATTCAGCGTTAATTTTTCCGGTGTGTAGCCAGGAATATTCTCGATAAAAGTCTCAGGAGTCATTTTATCCAATTTTGTTTGACCTTCTTGATTATCGATAGTCGTTTGACCTTTTGTCGCAATCAAATTAATCGGTTCATTGCCAGTTGGTTGCGCACCATATTTCAAATTTTTAAAGGTAGTTGAATTCAAGTAGATCACTGGTGCCAATGTATAAGTCGTTTCTTTCGTAATACCAACAATCTTTAATGTTTGATCATTGACTTTTATCTGCTGATTCAATTTATAGCCTTCTGATAAAAGATTTTCCGACACGATGATTTCGTTGTCGTTTTTGTATAATCGTCCCTTAATGACTTTTGGTACGACAAATGCATCGTTAGAAGTGCCAAAAATTGAGACATTGGTTTTTTCACCGTTGTTCTTTTTCTCTGCAGCAGTGGAGTAAATCCCCACTCCGGCTTTTTCTTTAGCCGTTACACGATCAGTATCACTTTTTTGTAATTGTGACGCATTGGCGATTTTATTGCTGTCTTCCGATAAAATAATCGCTGATGCTCCCCAGTCATCGATTGCCGTCCGATTGCCATCTGCCAAACCATTGGCCAATCCCGACAACATGAAAACCACGTAGGCGACGAGGATCATAATACCCACGATCAATCCATATCTTAATTTCGCATAGCGAATTTCTTTCCAAGCTAAAAACATTTACCTCACCCTTTCAAACGTTAGAATACACTTCCGGTGACAAAATGTCACCGATTTTGCTCATGTGCTATACTAAAGGAAAAAATGACTATCCATTGGGGAGGCAGCCCATGCCGAAAAAAACTTTTCTAAATTTACCAGAAACCCGGCAAGCAGAGATTCGCGCTTTGCTGCTGACAATTTTTTATGAAAAGCCCGTCAGTCAGGTCAAAGTCAGCGAAATAGTGAGCGCTTTGCAAATGTCGCGGGGAATTTTTTACAAATACTTTGAGGACCTAAACGATGCCTATGATTATTTGATCCATTTTTATGCTGGTCAGGTACATGGCGAGATCATCGACTATATGACCCAGCAAGAGGATGATTTTTTTCAAGGAATCGAAGCATTTTTGTTACTGTACGTCGATTTAGATGAACGTTCTGATCGCTATCGCCAGTTAGTTCTCTTAGCACAAAACAGCTATCTTTTTTCATATCGACCAAAAGCGGATCATGGTGTTGAAGCTTGGGAAAAACTTTTGGAAAAAAATAATTTCGCCATGCCTACATTAGAGGAACAGATCAGCTTTCTATATTTCTCAATGAAGCTGGTAATCGATTCCTTAACAGACATGTTAGCGAATCAATGGGGCGAAGAAGAATTATTAAAAGATTTTCGTTTTAAAACTGAGTGGTTACTTAAGGGCATTAAAAAACGCTGAAGTGAACTTCAGCGTTTTTTTGGTTATCTTAATTGTCAAATTAAGTTAGACAAATCATCAATACTTACGTAACTCAAAAATACTTCCAAAGGTGTTCGATAATCCAGTGATTTTCTAGGAATATTATTTCGTTTAGATGTGACAGATTGAATAAAAGATTCATCTACTGAATTGAAATCCATAGATTTCAATAAACCATCTCTACGTAACAATCCGTTAGAATTCTCGTTTAGGCCTCTTTGAGACGGCGTTCCTGGATCAGCGAAATAAATGGCAATATCATTGGCATTACTGATTTGTTTCCAATTTGAAAATTCCTTTCCACAATCAAAAGTGATGGATTTGAATAGATTTTTCGGTACAGATTCAAACCAATGATTTAATTTTTTTTCAATATCAATCGCTTGTCTACCACACGGTTTCAATGTGATGATAACTTTTGATAATCGTTCAACTAAGGTAATTACAGCACTTTTATGTTTCAGACCTACGATAGTGTCACCTTCAAGGTGACCAAACTCATTTGAGAATTGGCTATAATCTTTTTCACGTTCATGAATAGAGCGGCGGAAAGCTTGTTTTCCACGCCTTTCTTGATGTCCATTCGGTTTACGCTTGCCTTTCATCGGTAAGTCAGAAGGATTAAATAGCCCCTTTTTGAACATACGATAAATGGTACGAGCAGAACAACGAATAGGAAACGCTGCACGACCAACAATCACATCGGGTGTCCATCCTTGAACAACCTTTCTTTGAATATATTCTGATTGTTCCTCGGGTAAAACAAGCGGGCGTCTACCACAGTTTGATTTGTTTTTCTTATACTGTTGATAGTATTCTAAGGCTGATTTTCCTTGCTTGAAGAATAGGTATACTTTATGGATCGTTTGTCTTGAACGATTCAAGCAATGCGCAGTTTTCGCAACAGATTGATTTATTTTGAAATAAGACTCTATCATTACAAGTTCATCCGTTGTAAGATGGGTATAGGTCATTTGTACTCACTCCTTATAATTCTTTGGTCAGAACTATTTTGAGTGTAGCACAAATGGCTTTTTTAGTTGTCTAGCTTAATTTTACAATCGGCGTTATCTAAAACCGAATATATTATTGTTGATGGTTCTTTTCTTGCATCTGCTGCTTAAGCGTGTCTATGAAATCAGCTTTCTCCATCTGCTTAATCGTGTCACTGCCATGTTTACGAACCGCGAAGGTCCCTTCTGCTAATTCTTTATCACCAATCACTAAAATATAAGGAATTTTCCGCATTTCCGCATCACGGATTTTTTTCCCTAATTTTTCATTCCGCAAATCTTTTTCCACGCGAATTCCAGCAGCGTGTAGTTCATGAAATAAATCTTCTACCCCTGCTGCATGGGTCTGGGCAACGTTGATTAACGCAACTTGTTTAGGCGCCAACCAAAATGGAAATGCACCAGCATAATGTTCGATTAATATTCCCAAGAAGCGATCCAATGACCCAAAAACTGCCCGGTGAATCATAACCGGCTGGGCCTCTTGATTATTTTCATCGACATAAGTTAAATCAAATTTTTCCGGCATTTGGAAATCCAATTGAACCGTCGCACATTGATGGCTGCGATTCAAAGCATCTTTGATATGAATATCGATTTTAGGTCCGTAAAAGGCTCCATCGCCTTCGTTGATATTGTATTTATAACCTAAATCCGTCAATACTTTTCCTAATGATGCTTCTGCTTCGTCCCACAATTCGATTTCACCCATAAAATTATCTGGACGAGTCGAAAGTTCAACTGCATATTCAAAACCAAAAATCTTGTAAACTTCGTCAATAATTTTTAGCGCCAAGGCAATCTCCTGCTCGATCTGATCCTGGCGTACAAAGATATGTGCATCGTCTTGACAGAAGGTCCGAACTCTCAGTAAGCCATTCAACGCCCCACTGAATTCGTGGCGATGAACTTGCCCAAACTCCGCCATGCGCATCGGCAGATCCCGATAAGAACGTTTACGGTCCTTGTAGATTAAGCAATGACCGGGACAGTTCATCGGTTTCAAAGCATAATCCTCATCAGCAACCTTCGTAAAGTACATATTATTTTTATAATGATCCCAATGACCTGAACGTTCCCACAAACGTTGATTCAAGATTAAGGGGGTTTTTACTTCTTTATAGTCATACTTGGCTTGCAGTTCGCGTAAAAATTTCTGTAACTCATTTCGAATGATCAATCCATTTTCCAAGTAAAAAGGCATTCCAGGGGCTTCTTCTGAAAACATAAACAAATCTAGTTCTTTGCCTAATTTTTGGTGGCTCCGTTTTTCCGACTCTTCCAAATAATCTAAATGCGCTAATAGTTGTGCCTTCTCAGCAAAGACGACACCCATAACCCGTTGCAGCATCTCATTGTCCGGATTGCCTTGCCAATAGGCTCCTGAAACTTTTAACAATGAAAAATACCTAGCAGTTGTTAATTCAAGTGCCATTGGTTCAAGAAAATACTCCGTCACATTGCCAAAAGAATAGACAAAAACTACTCGATCCGATTCTAGTTCGGTCAAGGAGAACATTTTCAACTCATTTTCTTTGAATACTTCTTTAGCCTCTGAAACAGTCATTGCCGCACTTTCGATTGGTGTATTGGCCTTAAGTTGCTTCTTAATGTGGTGTTCTAAATCTTTCAAAACAAGGGCACTCAATGGTTGTTTCACCCGCAGGTCGACCCAAATCGTTTGTTCTTCTTGCTGCGACTTCGCAAAGAGAGCTTCAGGATAATGCGTTTTGATGGCCTCTTCCAGCAAAAGACTGACTAACTGACAAATCGCTGTCGTTCCTTCAGTAGATGAACAATCATAAAAGGCAATCTCAGCATTCTTCTTAACAGGAGTTGATAAGTCAACGACTTCGCCATCAATACTGCCGACAACTGCTTCTTCCATCAATTGATTTTTTATTTCAAACAAGGTGGTGTTTTCTGCCACCTTTTGCTTATTTCCATCCGGTAAAACAATTTCGATTTCCTTTGACATTCTACTCAACTCCGATCCGCTTTTATCAGTAAGACGCTTATTAATATATACTTGTTTCTTCTAATTTTAACAAAAGGTCTAAAGGGTTTTCAATAAAAAAACGTCCCTATCAAATAGGGACGTGAATAAACGTGTTACCACCCAAGTTTCCAAAAAGTATGCACCTTTTTGGCTCGTAAGATGCGTAACGGGCATCAGCCGGACCTTTTTAGGTCACTCAAAGGTTGTAAACTGATTTCCTCAACCAGAAGCTTCCAGCCGCGGCTTCTTTCTCTTGTGGCGAGTACAAAATCAATTCTTGTCCTTCTCACTGCATTCAACTATTGACTAAAGCATAGACTTGCAAAAAATTTTTGTCAACGCTTTTTTATTAAGAATTTATTCATTCGATTTTAGCGCATCAATCATATTTATATGCCTTAAACGAAAATGCGTTGCGATCATCACGATCACGGAGAAAAGAATCGTTAATCCGCCTGAAAGGAGATATGCACCTGAACGAACCACTAATGGGAAGGTAATCGTCTCCATCGACGCTTGTACTAAAATAAACTTCGTTAAAACAATTCCTAGACCATAACCAAACAAAATTCCTAATATTGTAAAGACAAAGTTTTCACGGAAAATATAAGAAGTGACTTCTCGATCATAAAAGCCCAATACTTTGATCGTAGATAATTCGCGCAAACGTTCAGATACATTTATATTGGTCAAATTGTATAATACGATAAACGCCAACAGACCTGATAGGACGACAAAGATCCAAACAATCCCATCGAGATTATCCATCGAATGTTCTTGGGTCTCGATTTGAGTAGACATAAACGACGTATTCGTCACCTGATCTGATCCCAAAAGTTTTTGTGACAACTCTTTTTCTTCCACATTGGTTAACCTTTTACTTTTCAATAAATAACTATTTGCGACGAAATCTTTTCCTCGAGCCTTTTGATAATAGTCTTTTGATAAGTATAGGAAGTTTCCTAAATAATTATCCGTGATATTCGCAATCTTTATTTTAAAGGTTTGCTGATCTTCATCATAGACTGTTAAGCTGTCACCTTTCGCTAAATCAAATAACTCAGCCATTTTTTGCGTGATCACGGCGCCATTATTAGGTAATGAGAAAGCTTTTCCTTGTTTCTTTAAATGAAGATACTCTTCAAATTTTTGACGATCATCGGGTACCATCATAGTCAATTTTTGATTGGCTTGTCCTTTTTGTTTCAACTCGACTGTTTGATTCATTGTAGCCAAATCACTCGTAATCTTTTTATTATCCGAAAAAATTGTTTCGACTGCCGCCTTATCCGGCTGATCTTTTAGTGTAACGATTGCATCATAATCAATAATTGGTCCAAACTGTTTGTCACCGACAGAACTAAGCGAATCTTTCAAACCCACTCCCGCAACCATCAACGCCGCACAACCAGCGATTCCGATCACGGCCATAATCATTCGTGACTTATAACGAAATAGATTTCGATAACTAACTTTTGAATTGAAACTCATCCGTGACCAAATTGGCTTGATCCGTTCTAAGAAGATTCGTTTGCCCGGTTTCGGCGCCTTCGGTTGTAATAGTTCTGCTGGCTTTTCATGCAGTTCCTTTAACAAGACAAGTAACGCCGCACCTAAGCTGGCGAATAAGAAAGCGACCGTTGCCTGAATGATCGGACGTGATAAGTAGAAAGCTGTTACTCCTGGGAAATTGTAACGATCACTTGAAAGCTCAAAAACTAATCGCGGCAGCGTATGGGTACCAATTACGGAACCCAAAACAATCCCAATAGCGGCCGCCGATAAAGCATAAATAATATACTTGATCGCTATTTCAAAACGTGAATAGCCTAATGCCTTTAACGTACCAATTTCTCGGCGGTTTTCTTCCACCATTCGAGTCATCGTTGTAAATGTGATTAAGGCCGCGATAAAAAAGAAAAAGACTGGGAAGACATTGGCAATCGCCGCAATTCTATCGGAAAGATCACCATACTCTTGAAAACCCGGATTATCCGCTCGCTGATCATAAGAATAGCTGGGCGTTTTTAACTCATTGATTTCATTTTCGCTATCGCTAATTTTTTGCTGCGCCGAGACTAAAGTCGCTCGATTGCTATCAAGTGCCTGTTGCTGCTGTGCTAATCCTGCTTGAGCCTGTGTGAATTGTGGATTTTCAGTCGGCATCATAGCCGCCTGTTGTTCTAGCTGTCGTTTAGCTTGGTCCAGCTCTTTTTGACCAGCATCCAATTTTGCGAGATTGTCCGCCACTTCCGCTTTTTTCGGCAGCAATTCTTTATCTGCTTCTTCTTTGATTTCTGTTGCCCGTTCTTTCGGCCGATCGGCGAAGATTTTTTCGACCTTCTCGATATTTTTATCCATCATTTTTTCGTAAGCTTTACCATAGGTCCCTTTTCCGTGGACATTTTCAAAGCGAACATAGATGACCGATTTTACTTCGTTCGTAAAATTGCTTTCTGGCAAATAGGCAAAGAAATCTACACTGCCGTTTCCAACGTTGGATAATCCGCGTTCTTCCGTACTTATATAGATTGGTGATTGTACAAAGCCTACGATTTTAAACTTTTTGCGTTTCAATTGATCGGATTGGTTGATCTGGTAGCTTTGATTTAGACGATAGCCTTCTTCTTTGGCTTTAACATCCAAAACAAGTTCATTCTCTTTTTTCGGCAGCCGTCCTTCTTTAAGAATTAATTGATTCTGCTGATTTGCTTTGTCGTAAGAATATAATTTGACCACTTGATTCTTAGCACGATCTGCATAAAAAAGCTGATGACCACTCTCGACTTTGGCTCCGGGAATTTCCTCTGCTAATTTTTCATCCTCTTCTGTCAATCCGCCAGTTGAAATGATTTGCAGATTCGATAATTCCTGCTTATCAACATATTGACTTGCAGATTGATTCAAGATCGGGCCTGTAGCTTTGATCCCGACATACAGCAATGTGCCTAATAGTATAATCAGAACGATTGAAATAAAGCGTCCTTTTGAATATATGATTTCGCGGAAACTTGCCTTTAGATACGTTTTATTTTTCATTTATCTACTCCTGTTTTTTCATCCATTTCATTCTAACACAAAACGTTTTCATGACTGGCACGAAAAATTCTATCCACAAAAAAGAGTTTCCTGTCTTAGGAAACTCTTTAGTAGCATACAGTTAGTTTTTAAATGAATGGATCGGTGCAGGAATGCGTCCGCCACGAGCAACGAAATCATCAGAGCCTGCCGAATTAACTGCCATTACAGGCGCCCTTCCTAATAGGCCGCCAAATTCAACCATCTCTCCGATTACTTTGTCTTTCGCAGGTATGATTCTAACAGCGGTCGTTTTATGATTGATCACTCCGATGGCCGCTTCATCCGCAATCATCGCAGCAATACTGCTTGCAGGTGTAGCACCAGGAATCGCAATCATATCAAGACCAACCGAACAAATCGCGGTCATAGCCTCCAGCTTTTCAATCGTTAACGAACCGTTATTAACCGCATCGATCATGCCTGCATCTTCTGAGACAGGAATAAATGCCCCCGATAATCCTCCCACGTGATTACAAGCCATTACTCCGCCTTTTTTTACTGCGTCATTCAGTAATGCTAATGCAGCGGTCGTTCCATGGGTTCCGACTGTTTCTAGTCCCATTTCTTCTAACACATGCGCAACCGAATCTCCAACTGCCGGTGTCGGTGCCAATGATAGATCGACGATACCGAACGGAACATCCAAGCGTTCAGAAGCGATTTTCCCAACCATTTGTCCCATGCGTGTAATTTTAAAAGCCGTCTGCTTCACAACTTCAGCAACCACATCAAAGGATTCACCCTTAACTTTTTCCAACGCGCGTTTCACTACACCCGGTCCGCTAACACCAACATTGATGACACAATCAGCTTCGCCAACACCATGGAAAGCTCCGGCCATAAATGGATTATCTTCAACCGCATTGGCGAAAACAACAAGTTTAGCACAGCCCAAATCAGAGGCCTCTGCCGTGTCTTTAACAATTTGTCCCATATGCGCTACTGCATCCATATTAATTCCAGCTTTCGTTGAACCAATATTAACAGAAGCACAGACAAAATCGGTCTCGGCTAAAGCCTGAGGAATCGAGTCTATTAAAATTTTGTCTCCATGTTGATAGCCTTTTTCTACTAATGCGGAGAATCCGCCTAAGAAATTCACCCCTACGGCCTTGGCTGCTTTATCTAATGTTTTAGCAAATTTCACATAATCTGTATCAGGTGTCGCCGCAGCGATTATTCCAATTGGTGTAACAGAGATACGTTTATTAATGATTGGAATACCGTATTCTGCTTCAATCGCCTCACCAACTTTAACAAGGTCTTTCGCTTTTGTAGTAATTTTTTGATAAATTTTTTCACAGGCGCGATCACTATCGCTATCAATACAATCTAGCAATGATATCCCCATGGTAATCGTCCGAATATCCAAGTTTTCTTCTTCGATCATTCGAATCGTTTCTAGTATTTGATTGATCTCCACAAAGAGTCCTCCTTATAATTTATGCATCGTGTCAAAAATTTCTTGATTTTGAATACTAATCTTCACGCCTAAAGTTTTACCTAATTCATGAAGTTGTTCCCGTGCCCCTTCAAAATCTTCTGCAGCATTGGTTAAGTCCACTAACATCATCATTGTGAAATAATCCCCCATGATTGTTTGAGAGACATCTAGAATATTAATTTTTTGTTCCGCTAATTTTTGACTGACACCTGCGACGATGCCAACCTTGTCTTTTCCGATAACCGTTACTACGCCACGCATTTGCATAACTCCCTTCAGATAATTGTTTCTCATTATAGCACAGAGATGGCAAAACAATTAGAATTTTATTAATAAAATCGTGTTTTTTTAACCAAACGTTCGTGTTTTTACAATTCTTCGGTTCTGTTTATTGAAGCTTGACGCTTTTGTGTAACCATTATTAACGATCAAAAATACTGAATACCTAGCTTTTTCATAAAATGAAGTCTTTCCGTTCTTAAAAAATAGGCCTATCGATTGTCAACAATCCGAGAACTCTTTACTTCTAATCACTTTTTTTCTATGATAAATTCAACTATGATCCTTCATTTAGGATGACAAGTAATCTAACAAAATCAGGAGGTTTTTCTATGGATTTGTTTGAAACAATGATCCACCATTCGTCGGTCCGCTCATTTACTCAGCAGGAGTTATCAGCAGAATTAAAAGAGCGATTGATCTTAGCCGCTCAAAGTGCCAGCAGCTCTAACTTTTTACAAGCCTTCTCCTTGATCGAAATAACCGATCAAAAGAAAAGAAAAGCGATTGAAAAAATTGCTAATTTCCCGGTAGACAATGGAAACAACGGCCAATTTTATATTTTTGTAGCTGATTTGAATAAGCACGCAAATGTTTTAACTCTAAAAGAAGATTCGATGGAGTACCTGCGTACAATGGAATCCTTGGTTGTGGCAATTGTAGATGCTACCTTGGCTGCTCAATCAATGGCCGTTTATGCTGAGTCTGTTGATTTGGGAATCTGTTATGTCGGTGGAATTAGGAACGACTTGTTTCAAATGAAGGAAATTCTTGATTTGCCCGAATTGACTTATCCCGTTTTTGGCATGTTCATTGGCTACCCCGCTGTAAAAAATGAAGTTAAGCCGCGAATGCCAGTCAATGCTGTACTTGGAACCAATACTTATCGATCACTGACTCCTGAATTAATCAATAGTTACGACGAAGAAACTACGGCTTATTATCAAGGACGCCGTTCCAATGTACAAGAAACCAACTGGTCGGAAAAGGTTCATCAACATTTTGAATTTCCACGACGTCAAAACACCAGCGAATTTCTAAAAAAACAAGGTTTCGTTTTTTAAACGAGACCTTGTTTTTCTGCTGTTTCAGGCCCTTCATTCTGCTGGAACGATAGCAATAGCACGGACATTAAAACCTGGAGCATCTTTGACTTTCGGCACCCCAATCGAAATTGCGCCGCCAATTGGCGGAAGCTCTGTCAGTCGATTCAACACTTCCACCTGAAATTTATCTTGCTGCAACCAGTACAGTTCACCAATTAATCCCGCATTTTTTGTACAATCAACGGCCGAATCAGTATCCAATGTTTCATGACCCACTGCTGTCACCTTGCGTTCTTCATGTAAAAATTTCAGAGCTTCTAGCGACCAGCCTGGTGTATGCGCCTGCCCAGTTTGATCAACATTGTAAAAAGCCTCTGGGTCTTGCCAGCGTTTAGACCAGCCGCTTGCAAACGCTACAAAGCTATCCGCTGGAATTTTCCCGTGTTCTGCTTCAAAAGTCCGAATATCCTCCACTGTCAGGCAATAATCTGGATTCTCTTCAACCGCCCGCTCTTTATTGATAACAATCAACGGCAATAAAAAATCATTGATCGGCAATTGATCGACAGAAGCACGCTCCTCGACAAAATGTACAGGTGCATCGATATGTGTCCCATATTGCGTGACTAACTGATATTCTTTCGCGAAGAAGCCATCTTTCTTAACCGTTACTAGTGTTTTTTCCTGCATTGGTTGAAATGATTGGAAATAAGGTATCCCACCATAAATACTGTGACTCAAATCAATCCATTTCTGCTTTTTTAAAAAGGCAATACTGTTTGTAATTTCACTCATACTATTCCTCCTTATTTAATGTCCTATTCAATAGAAGCGTTTTCATTTCGTTTTAACGATACCGAGAAATATATCTACTGTCAAATCCAGAAAAAAAGGTTGTACCAAAATTTCTGGTACAACCTTTTACTTTTAGTCATTGATTAAAACAATTTTTCCTTTTGCGTGATGAGTCGCACTCAATTCATGTGCTTCTTTTACGCCTTCTGCCGTAAGTGGATAAGTATGTCCAACGATACTTTTCACTTTTCCTTCAGTCATTAAATCTGCGATCTCTTGTAATTGCTTGCCATCAGGCTGCAGCCAGATACTTTCTGCCACTGCAACACGCTTGGCCAACTCTTCATCCGGCTGGCTGACGATTGAAATCAATCGACCCTTTTCATCTAAAACTTTAAAGCTGTCTGCTTGAACATCGCCGCCCATTGTATCAAATACTAGATCAATATCTTCTAACACTTCTGAAAAATCAGTAGTATGATAATCGATCACTTGATCTGCACCTAGCTCTTTCAACAACGCATGATTTTTCTCACTTGCTGTTGTGATAACAGTTGCTCCGGCATTTTTTGCTAGTTGGATAGCATAAATACCAACACCGCCGGCACCAGCATGGATCAAGACCTTTTCACCTGCTTGTAGTTTTCCATGAGTAAATAATGCTTGATAGGCAGTTAAGCCTGCCAAAGGAACCGCCGCTGCCTCTTCAAATGAAACAGAGTCTGGTTTGTTTGCCAATAAATGATCATCAACGATCGTGTAATCCGCATAGGTTCCAAAACGCGTTGTTTCTGGTCGCGCAAAAACGGTTTGTCCAACGTGCCAATCACTTACTTCTGAACCAATCTCGACAATCTCACCCGCAACATCCCATCCTAAAATAATTGGAAACTCCCAAGGCATCATTTGTGCTAGATACCCCTCACGTAATTTCCAATCAATTGGATTAATTGAGGTAGCTTTGACTTTGACTAAAACCTGATGCTCGCCTAATTCCGGCAAGGTTACTTTACTTTCCTTTAACTGGTCCGAATGACCATATTGTTCAATTACAACTGCGCGTGTTTCCATTCATACATCCCTCCATATCTGCCCATTATAGAAGCAGGATCAAAAAATCAGAAACAATTTGCTTTAATCAAATAAGTGAGACTCTAAAAGATAAGTTACCTGATATTTTTCCGCCAATATTTTTAAATATATTCGTGCTTTATCCTCGGTTTCGGTCATGCCGTCTAAAACAGCAAAAAATTTTTGCCTTTCTTCAACCGTCGCTATTTTTTTGAAATAGCCCCAGACATGTTCATAGGCATTTCGCTGCGCCTTTAAATCAACCGGCAATTCTTTCACTTTGTCCAAGTGTTGATAAAACTGTTTCGTTTTTTCTTCCGACCATTGATTTCCAGAAAACAGCTGACGCAATGCTAAATACTCTTTTTGTGATCGCGCCATGACAAAATACTTCCACTGCGCCCATTCTTTTTGAATCTCATGCATCGCACTCACCTCAGCTTTAGGATAGCATTTCAACTGGCAAATCTCGTTGAAAAATGCTCAGCTTGTTCCACCTAGTAACCCGTGCAGCATTCACCAGCTCAAAACTCCAATTTCAACTGGCTTAAGCAAAAAAAACAGACAGCGTTACCTGTCTGTTTTTAATCCTATTATAAGTCAGCGACTGTTGTTCCTTCACCGAAGATAGCTTCCCAATCACCAGTAAAATCAGTTACTGCCTGAGCAATTGAAGGCATTGCTAAAGCTTGTTGGATGATATCAACACCCATTGTTGCAGCTTGACTTCCATTTTCTAAAGCAGCATTGACTTGACCAACATTCTTGAAGCTGGCAGCTAAAATTTTGGTCTCACTCTTTGTACGCGCAATTTCTTCTGCCATTTCAAAAATTGCTTCACGCGGATCGATGTTCAAGTTTTCCATTCGGTTGAAGTATGGTGCGATATAGTCAGCCCCAGCCGCAATTGCTAAGTATGCTTGGAACTTTGTATAGATAGCGGTAGCAGTCACGTTGATCCCGCGGCGCTTCAATTCCTTAATCGCCTTCAATCCAGGTTCATTAACCGGAACCTTAATGAAAACTTTTTGGTCGATATTCGCCAAAATCGTTTCCGCATCTTTGATGATTCCATCATAATCTGTTGCTACAACTTGTACGTGCAATGAACGTTGTTCACCAATGATGGTACGTATTTCTTTCATATGTTGAAAGAAGTCAACTTTTCCCTCTTTTTTCACGATTGAAGGATTTGATGTAACACCGGCGATCGGTAAAAAATCAGCGAATTTTTTAATATCAGCAATATTGGCTGTATCTAGCATAAATTCCATTTTTGAAAACTCCCTTACTCTTTTCTATAGACCAAGCATAGCATCACAGAAAAAAAAATTCCGCATTCATAGCATAAAAAAAACGAAAAGCTTTGTATCAAGCCTTTCGTTGCTGAATATTTCAGCGTAATCGCACAAATGTGCATTTTTTTATGAAAAACTACTTTCGCTGGTTTAAACGTAAAATTTCTTGAGCTGTTTCCTGATCAGTAATCAATGTTTTAAGATAGCCTTTTTTTAGCAATGGTACGATGGAACGAGCCTTTGAAATTCCACGAGCGATTCCCACCGATTGTGGAACTCTAGCCAATTCTTCTAAAGATAAGCCGATCGTCCGCTGATTCAGCGCACCATTCAACAATTTTCCGTAGCTATCATAGAACCGGCAGCAGCAGTCCCCAACAGCTTCCCGCAATTTTAACTCCTCATAGTCTGCTGGCGATAATAAATCCCGCCACTGACTTTTATGATAGCTCAAGGGGCCGCCGACACCTACGATAACCAAATCAAGTCGTTTCCAATATTCTTTTAAATCATGGAAATATTTTGAATTAAAGATTCCTTCGGCCAACTCTTTTGTTTCTTGAATCACGGTGGCATTCACAAATAAACTATGTCCATTTAGTTTCCTTGCCAGTTCGTAAACTAGCGTGTTGACATGATAACGCGAATTAATATGGCTAGGCCCTCCAACTACAGGAACAACCGAAACATCAGACAACTGTTTCGGATCTATTTTATTCACTGCGTTACCGACACTGGCTCCCCATGACAATCCGATGACCATTTCATCTGATAATTGGCGACGAATCCAAGCCCCTGCCGCTTCCGCTAACTGCTCTTCCTTCGCTTCTTCACTAGCATCATTTTCCGTTGGTACCAATTCGACAGCAGTCAAACCAAAAGAGTGCTTCAACTGCTCCTCCAGCTCAAACAATCCGGCATCAAAATGATTGATTTTAATTTCCACGATACCTTCTGTTTTAGCCTGACTCAACATGCGGCTGACCGTTGTACGATAGATGGATAATTCTTTGGCGATCTGAGCCTGAGTCAGCTCTTGTTCGTAATACATGTAAGCAACTTTTGCAATTAATTTCTTCTTGTCCTCTTTCATGTCCGTTTCCTCCCGTAAGCAACTCTTCTTCTATTCTAACAAATATCATTTACTGCGTTCAGTAAAGCGTGTATCATATTTAATTAATAAAACTAGGAGGAATTTATATGTCTTTTGAAGCTGTAAAAGAATTTTTTTCACAGTATGGGATGGCCGAACGCATCCAAGAATTCCCTGTCTCGAGTGCGACGGTCGAATTGGCCGCTCAAGCTTTGAACTGCGCTCCAGAGCGTATCGCCAAAACACTGTCTTTTAAACAAAAAAAAGCAGATAAAAATATCTTGATTGTCGCTGCTGGTGACGCGAAGATTGACAACGCTAAATACAAAGCGGCTTTTGGTGAACGAGCTTTGATGCTAAAAACAGAGGAAGTTGAATCGATCATTGGACATCCGGTCGGAGGTGTTTGTCCTTTTGCAATCAATTCAGACATCGAAGTGTATCTAGACGAATCCTTGAAACGCTTCGAGAGCGTTTTTCCAGCTTGCGGTAATTCGAACAATGCGATCGAATTGACCATACCCGAATTAGAAAAATATACCCAGTACAAGCAATGGATCGATGTCTGTAAGAATTGGGCGTAGGAAACGAGAATGAAGTTCTATCTGCCATTCAAATTTGGCTTAGTCCGGATTAATAAGCACGCATCAACCGTTATCATTTAGCATATTAAACTGTCACTGCGAAATAGTGACTGATTTATTTCTTATCCCTACATTTTATACGAGTTCAGCTTAAAGCAAAAGCTTACTTATTATTATAGGAGTTCGCTATAATGGAGATGTATAAAGAGGAGGAAGTACTATGAAAATTACTTATCATGGTCACTCAGTCTTATCGATCGTAATGAAAGATGGACAAAAATTATTATTCGATCCCTATATTTCCGAAAATATTTTAACCGATTTACAAGCGGATAAAGTAGAGACTGATTGGATACTAGTCACACACGGACACAGTGACCACATCGGTGATATGATTCCGATTGCTAAACGCAACGATGCAACAATTATCAGTATTGTTGAAATTTGTAAATTTGCGGAAAGAAACGGTGTGAAAAAGACCCACGGGATGAATATTGGCGGAAAATTTGATTTTCCTTTCGGCCGAGTAAAGATGGTTCATGCTCAACATAGCTCAGGGTACGAAGTCGATGGACAGATGCTTTACATGGGCGAAGCCGCTGGATTTATTTTACAGGCGGAGGGAAAAACAATCTATCATGCTGGCGATACATCGAACTTTGGTGACATGGCGCTCTTTGGTGATGCCTTCGATATCGATATTGCCTTCTTGCCAATCGGGGATAATTTCACGATGGGACCACATGAAGCAGCCAGTGCAGCTAAACGCTTAAAGGCCAAACAAGTCGTACCGATCCATTACAATACCTTCCCTGTTATAAAACAAGATCCTGAAGAATTTGTTAAACTACTGCCAGATACGATTGGCAAAGTTATGTCTGTTGGAGAAACCATTGAAATTTAATTAGTAAAAGCTTGTGAGTAAAATTTGCTCACAAGTTTTTTTGACTATTTTTGTCGTCTGCTAATCTGCTACAATGAAAATAATTAAGAAAGGAGTCTTTATGCTAAATTTTGAAAGTGATTATTTAGAAGGCGCACATGAAAAAATCTTGCAGCGCATGATTGAAACGAACGAGGAAAAGCTAAGCGGTTATGGTCGGGATAAATATTCTGCCTCAGCAATCGAAAAAATTCGTCAAGCTTGTCTCTGCCCCGAAGCCGATATCTTCTTTATCGCCGGCGGAACGATGACCAATGCTTTAGTCATTGCTTCTTTATTGAAAAAAATTGAAGGTGTAATCGCTCCTGAAACAGGTCATATTACTACTCATGAAACAGGAGCAATCGAGTTTTCCGGTCATAAGGTTTTAAGCCTGCCGCAAACGAATGGTAAAATTTCTGCACAACAGATCCGTGCATATCTCGAACAATTTTGGGCAGATGATAATCGGGAGTTCATGGTCTTTCCAGGAATGGTTTACTTATCTTATCCAACAGAATATGGCACACTCTACTCTAAAGAAGAACTAAAAAATATTTCTGAGGTATGCCGCGAATATGAAATTCCACTCTTTTTAGATGGTGCTCGGTTAGGCTATGGACTAGCAAGTCCTGAATCTGATTTGACACTGCCGCTGATTGCAGAATACTGTGATGTCTTTTATATTGGCGGCACTAAAGTTGGGGCCTTTTTGGGAGAAGCAATCGTCTTCGCCAAAAACAACTTACCCGAATTTTTTATCGCTCACATGAAACAACAAGGGGCGCTGCTGGCTAAGGGGCGGCTTTTGGGACTTCAATTCGATACCCTATTTACTGATCAATTATATTTTAAAATCAGTCAGCATGCGATCGATATGGCTATGCGTTTAAAAAAAGGGTTAGTAGGAAAAAAATACCGTTTCTATCTTGATTCACCTACCAACCAGCAGTTCGTTATCTTGGAAAATAAGCAAATGGAAGAATTGAAAGAAGCTGTCGCCTTCAGTTTCTGGGAGCAGTATGATGATGAACATACTGTAGTTCGTTTCGCTACCAGTTGGGCAACAAAACAAGCAGATATTGATGAATTATTAACGTTACTATGAAAAGCAGCTCGTCATTCGAGCTGCTTTTCATTTGGCTTTTATAGACTGATTAAACGATAGGTCAAACACGCCAGATAGCATTCGTAACTCTCTGAAAAACGCATAACATTATAGCCCAATGCTTCGCTGATCTTTTTAATCCGATATTTCACCGTATTTTTATGGATAAATAATTGTTCGCTGCAAACTTGAAAGTCCGCCCCTGCATCCAATAAAAAACTGCACAACGTCATTAGCTGCTCTTTACTGTCCATGATTGGAGCCAATACACTCAATGTCTCTTCGACTTCAGCCTCACCCGATTGAATCAATTTACTCGCACATACGACTTGACGGATCTCACTGATGGAAAAACTCTTCTTCCCATGAAATAGTTTAGGCAGTTGCAAAGCAACCTTGTTCACTAATTGATACGTCGTTCGTACCTCGGTCGTGTTCCGTAAACGTGGGCACAAAACGATACTGTCGATCATGTCTTGATAAGGACTTGTTTGCAGATAGGCTTCCCCCAGTTCCAATTCAGAATCAGTATGGCAATAATTTCCCAACAGCACAATCAATTGATCATCCATTAATTGTGCTACGCAGGTCTTGTAGAATTTTGAAGCATAGGCAAGGATGTCTTGCTTCAGCTTCTTTTCTTCTCTCAAATCATTCACTTGCAGCAGCCACATCAACTCGATCCCCTTGACGTCCACCTTCAAATGATTGGCTAGTCGATACATTTTCTCACTTTCATCATTTAAAATGGCCTGTACGAGCGCATACTCGCTCACTTCTCCATGCTTCTTTCCCCACAAATTCATTGCAACTTGCAATAATTCCACGGACTGGCCGCATTCAGCTTCGGTCAAAAGATCATGTTCTTTCAATAAATAAAAACGCAATACCCCGTTCTCTTTGTGGTAGAGCTCTTTATAAAATATCGCAAAATCATTTTTTTGAACTTGTTCGCCATCCTCCACAACGACCCGGCGCAATATGCGTTCTAAATCTACAGAAGAATTTCGCGGCCATTTGATCTGATTGATCACTTCATTATCAGGATTCGTCAAAATGATATTCGTTCGTAACAGATCCGAGAGCAGTTTCAACGTCACCTCAACGGTTCGTAAGTGTTCTGGTAATAATGAAGCTTTTTCTAAAACCTCATTCACAAGATTTTCTGTCGAGCGTTCTTTTAAAATTTCGGCCATCACTTCCACGATCACTTCGCTATAGCGAATCTGATTTTGGTTTTTCGGCATTTGAATAATCACAAAATCTAAATCCTCCGCCGTCTTAATAACCTCGGAAGATAATCTCGGAAGGACGACTCCCACGTAATAAAGAATAATTCCCAGTTCGCCCATTTTATGTAAACGGCGAATCGTTTCACATTGCTTCGCTACGTCATCTTTGATGTTGAAAAAGGAAGTCAGTGCCAATTCACCAGAGTGGTATTCATTTGTCTCAAGCAAAGCAGCGTAATCATCCATATTCGCGATATCCAGAAAGGTTAAGGATGTCACCGTCTGATTCAAGCAATTTTGCCCACTCATTAACTGAGCTTCACGTAAAGAAGGCAATCCCATTAACTCTTTTAATTTAGCACCCAAAATTTGTTCCTCCTTAGAATTTTCACATCAAATTTTATTTTTCTTCTAACCTTAGCAGATTCACTTTTTCTTGTCTATTCCTTTTTCTTCAAAAAAAGCAAATTGTCTTCTAAAATATAAAAAAAGGTCGGCTTACGCCAACCTTTCACATTCTTCTTATTTAATTCCTGTGTCGGATTCAATAATCTTTCCGACGATTCCATAATCTTTTGCTTCTTCGGCCGATAACCAGAAATTGCGGTCAGTATCTTTTTCAATTTCTTCCAATGTATGACCAGTCGCTTTAGCGATCAAATTATTCACACGTTTGCGCATACGTAAAATTTCTTTGGCCTCAATCTGAATCTCAGTCGATTGACCTTGAACCCCGCCAGCTGGCTGATGGATCATGTAGCGCGTATTCGGTAGACTGTAGCGGTCTTTTTTATCTGCTGCTAGATAGATGGTAATCCCCGCACTTGCGACCCAGCCTGTTCCGATCATTTTTACTTTTGGTTTAATAAAGCGAATCATGTCATGGATCGTGTCGCCAGATTCAACGTGACCGCCTTGACTGTTGATAAACATAGTAATAGGTTCATCACTGGCTGCTGACAAATAAAGTAATTGTTCTGTCACCGTCTTCGCCAATTCCTGATTGATTTCACCATAAATCAGGATCGTCCGTTGTTTCAATAATTTTAACATCATCGGATTCTTTCCTTCCGATTTTTCCATTTCTTCTTCGGCAAAAAATTCATTCATACTTAATGCCCTCCTTTTCTACTAAATCTAGTATAGCCAAAAAAAGCTGGAATGAACAGAAAGAGCTTTTACTGATTGCCGTTCTATCTTTCTAATTATTTATGCTAAACTAACGATGAAAAACAGTTTTTATTGGCGCATTTTATTTTTTTATGGGATGATAGATCGTATTTTGTGAACAGGAAGGGGATCTTCGTGACCTATCGAAATAAGCCTCCATCATTGGCTGCTCGGCTGAATAATTCTATCTAAAAGGAGCAACTTATATGATCGAGGAAAAGAAAAGTTTTATCTCATGGCCAATACTTGCCATGATGTCGTTTGTTACTGTCATTGGTTTTGACGATATTATCTATAACTTTGCCAATCAAGGATTAGGCGTTATTACTTCTTGGCTAATTTTACTGCTATTATATGTGATTCCTTACTCTTTAATGGTTGGACAATTGGGATCAGTTTTTAATCATGAAGGTGGCGGACTAACCTCGTGGGTTCGGGGAACCAGCGGCGATCGTTTAGGATATTTTACTGCTTGGACCTATTGGGCAGCCTCAATCCCTTACGTAGTCGATACTGCAAATGCTGTTGTTGTCGGGTTCGGCTGGCTGATCAACGGGAATGATTCAATGGAAGATAAGATGTCCAATTCCATGTTTGCATTGTTGACCTTCTGTGTTTTCTTAGCCTTTATTTTCTTGCAGCGCCACTTTAAAAAATCTTTGGAGGTTTTGAGTACATTAGGCGGCGGGGCAATGTTCATCATGGCGATCTTATTTGTCTTTATGACCTTCGCTTCATTATTTATGCCGAACGGTCATATTGAGACACAGCCCATGAACCTGGGAGCGGTCATACCGAAGTTTGACCTCCATTATTTAACGACGATTGGACTGCTGATTTACGCTATCAATGGCGCAGAATTAGTCGCCCCCTTTGTGACACGAATGCGTAAACCGCAACGAGAATTCCCAAAAGCCATGATTATGCTGACAGTCATGACGATTTTCCTAACTGTCTTCGGCTCATTCTCACTAGGTGTCTTCTTTAACGCTCATCATCTGCCAAATAATTTAAAAATGAATGGTTCTTACTATGCCTTCCAACGTTTGGGTGAATTCTTCCATTTAGGTAACACGTTGATGTATGTTTTCGCCGTCACTCAAATTATATATATGTGTGCGTTGCTTGCCGTTTTACTAGACGCTATGACTCGCATGCTGATTTCTGATACGGGGAAACAATTCATGCCGAAGAAATTAACTAAGTTGAATGATGATGGTCTGCCGATCAATGGCTACATTTTAACAACTGCCTTGAGTGCTTTTATCTTATTATTAGGTGTTTTCTTACCTGAAATGAACGATATTTTTAACTGGCTGTTAAACCTTAATGGGATCATTTCTCCAGGTGTAACCTGTTGGATCTTTTATGCCTTCATAAAAATTCGTTTAGATAGTCGGAAATTCCAATCAGATTACATCTTTATCAAAAATGATCGAATGGCAGTCTTCGTTGGTGCTTGGTGTTTGGTCGTTACTATTATCGCCACCTTATTCGGTATTTTACCGCAAGACGCGGCTTACGGTTCAAGCTTATTCTGGCATGAATTGATCATCAATGTTGTCGGAATTGTTGTATTGATTGGTTTAGGTTTTATCATGCCTGCCCTTGCCAAACGCGAACGAGAAAAAGCCGTCTAACAGTTAATATTGAAAAAGGACAAAATCGTTTTGTCTGCCAGACTGTAAGCATCTCCTTTTTATGGATGATGCTTACAGTCTTTTCTTTTAGTATTGCTATTCAAAAAAATATTTACTCGTGGTAAGATGATGTCTAAATAACATTTCATTGTATTTTAATCGAAATCATAGAAACGGGTGAAGGCTATGTTGTTGGGGTCGATCGTAAATTGTCTCGCGATCATTGTTGGGAGTTTTTCTGGTGTGGTTCTGCGGAACATCACAGAGCAAACAAAAGATACGGTAACAAAAGGAATTTCTTTGGGGGTTATTGCCTTGGCCCTTCAGATGTCCTTGCAGGCAAGTTCGTTCATTATCATTATTATTAGTATTTGTCTTGGCGGAATGATCGGAGAGTTTTTGAAAATCGAAGACTCTATGACTCGCTTGGGTTTATTTTTAGAAAAACGGTTCGCTCGCGGCAATAGTAATTTTGCTGAGGGCTTTGTCACAGCTACCTTAATTTATGTCATTGGGTCTATGGGGATTATCGGAGCGATCGAAAGCGGTGTTTCCGGCAGCCATCAAACCTTATTCACAAAAGCTGTAATGGATGGTTTCATGTCGATCATGTTGACGGCCTCGCTGGGTATCGGCGTTCTTTTCTCAGCCTTTCCAGTTTTGATCTATCAAGGAGCGATTACGATCTTTGCAAGTATCATCGTCCGTTATTTGCCAAAAGAATTATTGGATAGTTTGATGAACGAAATCAGCGCCATCGGTGGTTTAATGATCTTAGCGATCGGTTTAAACGTTATGAAGCTGACCAAAATACGAGTCTCAAATTATTTGCCGGGGATAATAGTTCTGATCATCATCATGGTGATTCAATATTATTATTTTTAGCTAAAGTAAAAGCAGATGAAGAAATTCTTCCTCATCTGCTTATTTTCTTTGCCAAATAATACTTTGTCGTCCCTGCCATCGGAACATCTTCCAATTCGCCAAACACTTCATAGCCTTGTTTTAAATAAAAACCCAATGCTTGATACGCCTTTGTCGTCAAGGTAATCGTTTTTACTTGTTCTTGTACTGCATGTTTTTCCATCGCCTGCATCAGTTTGGAGCCGACACCGAATTTCTGATATGCCTCATCCACGCCCAGCAAAGAGATATGCAATGTGTCATATTGCCGTTTACCAACGATCCCCCCAGCTAATTGGTCCTCAATCCAAGCACCAAATGCCCATGTCTGTTCTACTGATTCCGGCATATTATCAACAAATTGTTTTTCATGTTGTTGGTTGAAGACGTTGTCCAAAAAAGGCATTAGCGCCTCTCGTTCACTTTGTCTGATGTCCATCTGCTTCACTCCCATTTTATCTATTCCAACTTTCTAACGAAAAAATGTAACGATTTTCGTTCTCACACCATTCTACCAGCCTTACTAAAGAAAAAAAGCAGATTCGGTAATTTGCCAAAAATGATACGAAAATGAAAATTGAAAAAAAGTACATTAGAAATCTGTAAAGTAAATTCTTTTGATTACCTTCTTCACTATACTTAAAGAAGAATTGTAAGCGCTATATATTCGTTCATGTGAAATTATTAACTTACAGAGAAGGGAAGAAAAAAACAAATGGCTGATAAGAAGATCCGCTGGTTCACTGTCTCGATGATTGCTTTTAGTATGGTTTGGGGGTTCGGGAATGTCGTCAACAATTATGCGCAGCAGGGAATTTCGGTGGTCGTCTCTTGGATCTTGATCATGCTGCTCTATTTTGTTCCTTACGCGCTGATCGTTGGGCAGCTAGGCTCTACTTTCAAAACGAGTTCGGGCGGTGTCAGTTCCTGGGTCAAAGAAACTACCGGAAAAAGAAAAGTTGCTTACTATGCTGCATGGACTTATTGGGTCGTTCATATTACTTATCTCGCACAAAAACCGCAATCGGTTTTAATTGCTCTTGGTTGGGTCTTCAAAGGGAATGGTAGAGTCGCTACCGATATGAGTGTACAGATTGTCGCTATTATCTCGTTAATCATTTTTTTGATCTTTTTATTTCTTTCGACAAAAGGATTGACTACCCTGAAAGTTATCGGAAGTGTCGCGGGTTCAGGTATGCTTGTCATGTCGATTCTATTTATTATTTTAGCCGTTGCTGTCCCCTTTATTGATCCCTCTTTTACGGTCGCTACACCGGATATGGGCAGTCTCAAAACGTATATTCCCGATTTCAATCTCAGTTATTTTGCTACCATCTCCATGCTGGTCTTTGCCGTCGGCGGTGCCGAAAAAATTTCTCCGTATGTAAACTCAATTGATCGACCAACTAAAAATTTTCCTAAAGCAATGATCTTCATGGCAACTATGATTGGCATCAGCGCCGTCCTTGGGTCCGTTGCAATGGGAATGTTGTTTGACAGTAATAACATTCCAGATGATTTGATGGCGAATGGTGCTTACAGCGCCTTCCAAATTTTGGGTAATCATTTAGGTGTCGGTAATATTTTGATGATCATTTATGGCCTGGCTCAAACAGCCGTACAATCTTCGGCGTTGGCCTTCTCCATTGATGCACCTTTGAAAATCTTGCTCTCAGATGCTGATCCCGAATATGTTCCTCAATGGTTACGCAAGAAAAATAAAAACGGGACATTGATCAACGGCTACTTATTGACTGGGATTCTTGTTAGCATCATCATCATTCTTCCCATCTTCGGAATTAAGAGTATGAGTATCTTGGTCCAATGGCTGACGAATCTAAACTCAATTGTAATGCCGATGCGCTATATTTGGGTTTTCTTTGCCTATATGATGTTGAATGCCCAATACAAAAAATTTCATTCAGAATACAAATTCATAAAGAATCCAAAACTTGGTTTCTTTGTTGGTTTCTGGTGTTTTGCTTTTACTATTCTCGCATGTATTTTGGGAATGCTGCCGAAAGTTGATTACGCCGCCGATCCTAGCTCATGGATGTTCCAATTGATTTCCAATATCGTTACTCCGATCGTCTTGATTCTGTTGGGGATGATCCTGCCGATGATCGCCAAACGCGAAAAGCAAAAACAATTGAACTAAAGAAACTAATAAAAAGGCCGTTGTTGAAATCGTTCAGGATTTCAACAACGGCTTTAGTCTATCTAGCATCTTCCAATATATCCTTAGTTTCGGACGTCTCGCCGATCACCCAAGTTTTGGCAACTTCCTGTTCTTTAATCATCTGTGCATACCACCCTTGTTGGCGACACAATTCTTGGTGAGTTCCCTTTTCTCGCACACTTCCCTCATCAAGAACAATGATTTGATCAGCATTAATGATCGTATCTAAACGATGAGCGATTACGACTACCGTCTTTTCAGCCATTAAATGATCCAACGCATGATTGATTTCTTTTTCATTGTCGACATCGAGACTTGAGGTTGACTCATCCAACAAGACTACCGGGGCATCTTTCAGTAATGCACGGGCTATTGAAACCCGCTGTTTCTCCCCGCCAGAAAGTGTAGATCCACCCTCACCGACTAAAGTGTCATAACCATTTTCCATCTGCATGATGAATTCATGACAGTTTGCCAGACGAGATGCTTGAGTCACTTCCTCCATCGTCGCACTTGGTTTGGCCATACGAATATTGTTTAAGATCGTATCATTAAACAGATAAACATCTTGGAAAACACAAGTGATTTCTTCAGTCAATGCATCTGGTCGAATGTCCCGAAGCTTTTCATTTCCCATTCGGATCTCTCCATTATCAACATCCCAGAAACGCGAAATCAAACTAATGACTGTCGATTTCCCTGAACCCGAGGGTCCCACTAAAGCAGTGGTTTTCCCATCCTCGACAGTAAAAGATAAATCATTTAAAACACTCACACCATTTTCGTAGCTGAAAGAAACATGCTCAAAAGTAATTTCATGATCGGCTCCGATAAAAGCATCTTTAGTATAAGGCAATGGCTGCGTTTCAAAAATTTGCCGCAAATTATCTGCCGATTTGGACAGATATTTCAATTCAGGATACAGCATTCCAATTGTCATTAATTGACTAGAAGTCGAGACACTCAACATCAAAACAGCGATATATTGTTCCGGCGTCGAATTGCCCTGAATCAATAAATTGGTTCCCCAGATCAACGCGACTGGAATCATAAAGGACACGATCGTTGAAAAGATCATCACATACGGCATCATTGAGAGTTCCACCCGAATAGATGATTTTTTTAATTCATTAAATGATTGATCCAATCGTTCAAACTTCGTACCGGTCAAGCGATACAATCGGAACGTTTTGATTCCATTGATATATTCCACGACCCGTGAGATCACCGCATTGATCCTTACTCGATGTTCTGGTGCGATAGTGTGCCCAACAGATCCGCCCTTAATCATTAAAGGTAAAGCTACTAAGATCATGACAACCATCACGCCCGCAAAACGAAAATCAATCACTACCGCAGCAATCATACAGACTGATACACTAAACAAGGCTTTAACAAAGTCGGTCAAGTGATGAGTCAGAACTTGTTCAAAATCAGCAATATCCGTCGAAAAATAACTCGTCAACTTTCCAACACTGTTTTGATTAAAGTAGCCGGAGTTTAATCCTCGAACATGTTCAGCCAAGCGCAAACGCAAATCAGTCGCGATCACCGAACCATTCAATTGTAATGAGGCAAAACTATAGCGAGCCAATAATGTCCTGAAAATAAAAACAACCGCCAAAACTGCAATACCGCGGAAGAAGAAACTTTCCGTAAACTGATTCTTGATCAAAGTAACGATGCTCAAAATCATCACCGAATAAAAAAGCATATTCAAAAAAGCATCTAGTACTGCTAACAAGATTGGTGTATAGAGCAGCTTGATCTTTTCACCAATCACCGCCCGTATATTTCTAATCACACTAGTCATAAGTTTCCTCCTTATTTTTCTGTATAAATCTTCCACAATTTAGCGTAGCTTCCGTTGTGGCGCAGTAAGTCATCATGTGTGCCTCGTTCGACCACGCGACCTTGATCAAAGACACAAATTTGATCAGCATGTTTGATCGTATTTAAGCGATGAGCGATCATGATCGTCGTTTTATTTTGCAGCAATTTGTTCAAGGCTAACTGAATTTTCCGTTCATTTTCAATATCAGTAAAGCTGGTTGCCTCATCAAAGATAACTACGGGAGCATCTTTCAAGATCGCACGAGCAATACAGACGCGTTGTTTTTCGCCGCCTGACATTTTAATCCCGGCTTCCGCCATGACTGTATCGTAACCATCTGGCAAACTCATAATAAACTCATGGATCTGTGCCGCTTTAGCTGCTTCATGAATTTCTGCGTCAGTTACTTGATCCTTTCCTACGGCGATATTTGTACGGATCGTATCGCTCAGCATAAAGGCATCTTGAAAGACAAAGCTGATCGCCTGCATTAATGATTCTTCACTAAAACTTTCTACTGGTTGATCATTCAATAAGATCTGACCTTGCTGAATATCCCAAAAACGTGGTACCAACTGTGCCATCGTTGATTTCCCCGAACCCGATACCCCAACAAATGCAGTCAGACTGTTAGCTGGCACCTCTAACGAAACATCGTGCAATACGTCATCTTCCTCATAAGAAAAATGAACATGGTCAAAGGTGATTTTGACCTCATTCAACTGTTCTGAGTGCGACCCAAAATCTTGTTGCGGCAAATCCATGATATCTTTGATTTTCTCTGTTCCACTCAAAATTTGTGAGATCGCCATCGCAAATCCGCTTAAACTTTTCAACGAAGACAGAAACACGATGCTCATAATTAAGAAAAATAAAAAGGTCGGCAAATCAACTGCCCCTTTTAAATAGAGCCAGCCGCCAGCCGGAAAACTAAATAGCAAACCTGATTCGATCAAAATCAAAAACATCCCATAAGGCCAAGCCTGCATTTTTGTACATTCCGTCCACATCTTGTGATATTCTTCAACGGTCGATGAATATTGCTTGAACCCCTTGGCCGTAACGTTAAATGATTTCATCACGTTCATACCATTAATAAACTGCATGATCGAAGAATTTAACTGACCGACTAATTTTTGGTACCAGCCCATGTATTTACTGCTTGAGCGCATCCCGATCATCAAGATGACCGCGCCAATCACGATTGGCAATAATAGACACAACGCTAAAGGGATACTCAACGTGCAGAGATAGATAAACATTAGCAATGGAACTGTGATCGCTTTAGCTAAATCCGGCACTTGGTGAGCCAGCATCGTTTCGATCCGTTCAGTATCTTCAATAATTGTTTTCTTTAATTTTCCCGAAGTCGTCTTAGTAAAAAAACCCAAGTGAAGGGTGGCAATATGGGCACTCAGACGACTGCGAATTTCATACAGCGTATTAAACGCACCGATATGAGACAGTGCCCCGCTGACCATCATCGTCAAAAATTTTACAATAATCGCCACTCCCGCATACATGCCATAACGCATCGCTAAATCCATATTAGGCTGATCACCAAATAAAAACAGCAAGACACGATACAGCATCACTAATGGAACAAAATCCATGATGCCCGAAATAATACTAAAAATTGCTGACGCTAATAAAAGCAAACTCGATTTTCCAGCCAATCGAAACAAATAACCAACATTCGACTTTTCCATAATTTCCTCCTTATTAATGGTAAACTAGGTTCCGTGTATATTTTCGATCTAGAATAAAAATTGTTTTTCTCCTAACCACCACGAACCTAAACTACTGAGTTACTATTCATTCAACCGAGATTGAGAATCGTTCTCAATTACTTCGAAGTATTACATATGTTATCCATGAAGTAAAGCATATTTTTTGACATTCCTTCATTTTTCTGAATATTTTTGCCGTGTTTCATCCATTTCAAATTTATTTTTTTGAGGTGTATACTGAAGACAATTGATGCTTAGAAAGTAGGTTTTTATGTCTGATTTTTTAGAAGACCTTAAAATGTTTTGGAATGATTTCGCCGAAGAATATGAAAACATTCAACAAGAATCTTCTTTTCCGATCGCGGAAGAGCTGCGAGATTTTCTGCTGGCAGAAAAAATCCTGCCCTGTGAAACTTTCTTAGATCTTGCAGGAGGATCCGGTCGTTATTTAACTGTATTACAGAAATACGCCGGAAAATATGATTTAGTAGACATCTCCGAAGAAATGCTGAAGATTGCTGCTGCAAAATCGGACGAAAATGTTCAGTTGATCCAGCAAACTCAGGAAAATTTTCTGAGACAAAACAAACAACGCTATGAGCTGATTTTTTCTGCGATGAATCCTGCCTTGCAAACTAAAACTGATTTTATAGATTTTTGCCGAGCTAGCAATGATTGGTGCTTGCTGCTGCGAGTTGTAAAGGATGAAGACCAGCTCTTCTCCCCTTATGAAGAAAAAAATCCAGAGTTGTTATTAAATGAACGCTATAAAGCATTTTTAAACGAAGAACATATTCCCTATTGGACGAAACGATTTGCATACACAAAAACTGAAGAGATTAGCCGTGATTTTTTTCAAGAATACTTTGCGGATGACTTCTCTTCAAATCAATTGGCAGAGATTACCAAAAAAAATTTTGACGATAAGCAGCAAAAAAGCAATCAGCAGTTTCTCGATTATGAATTGATTTATTTTCATGTACCAAAGGCTTATAATGAGAACGGATTTTAACATTTGAGGGGGAAATTTGATGGAAGAAAAAACATTTCAACGAATCAAAGAATTAACAGAGCTGCAAGGAACCAGCGGTTTCGAGGAAGACATTCGCAGTTATATGCGTAACGCGATCACTCCATTAGTCGATGAGGTTCAACAAGATGGCTTAGGCGGTATCTTTGGTTTGCGTCAAGCTGACGAAAATAAACCGCGCGTGATGGTGGCAGCCCATATGGATGAGGTCGGCTTCATGCTGACAGAGATTACCCCTCGCGGATTATTTAAAGTAGTTCCTTTAGGCGGTTGGAATCCGTATGTCGTTTCAGCTCAACGCTTTACTTTAAAAACTGGCAAAGGCAACTATCCGTGTATCTCCTCCTCTGTCCCTCCACATCTATTGCGGGGAACAACTGGACAAGGACAAGTTAAAGTTGAAGACATTCTTTTTGATGCCGGCTTTGAATCGAAGGATGAAGCATTAGCTTATGGTGTTCTTCCGGGAGATACGATCGTTCCTCAAACCGAAACAGTCAAAACTGCAAATGGCAAAAATATTATCAGTAAAGCTTGGGATAACCGCTATGGTTGTACTGTGGTATTAGAAGCGCTAGAGGCATTAAAAAAGGAAACATTAGATTACACCTTGATTGCCGGCGCTAACGTTCAAGAAGAAGTTGGTTTGCGTGGAGCCAAACCTGCTGTTACAAAATTCCAGCCAGATTTATTCTTTGCGGTAGATTGTTCGGCCGCTGATGATTTAGTGACAACGAATGGAACTTTCGGCCATTTAGGTGAAGGCACCCTCTTGCGCATCCAAGATCCTGGAATGATTTTGCTCCCTCGTTTAAGGGAATATCTATTAGATACCGCGGAGACCCATAACATTCCTTACCAATACTTTGTTTCCAAAGGCGGAACAGATGCTGGTGCAGCTCATACTGCTAACGAAGGTATTCAAAGTACGGTAATCGGTGTTTGCGGTCGTTACATCCACACTCATCAAACCATGTTCAGTATTGCTGATTTTGATGCCGCACGGGAAATGCTGATCCAAGTTTTAAAAGGATTAGACGAAAGTACAATCAAAACAATCGTTGCTGGAAAATAGTTCCTTAATAAAAATTAAATAACTTTGCAAAATGATGATTAACAAGCCGTTTGTTCACTTAAATGATGACTTTCATTTGTACGCCCAGCATTTTTCTTGCATTCAGAAACGATTTCCGTTAGGATTTAACCATATTAATAACTCCTTAGGGGAGTAACCGGCAACTTTGTTGTTGTGATATCAACAGTAAGTTAACCAGCAATGGTTTTCTGGTATCGTATGAAATGGTGAGACCTAAGACAAGTTTAACTACTTGCCTTAGGTCTCTTTTTTTGTCAGTTCTACTTCTTGAACCAGAAAAATTGCCGAGTCTAGTAAATAAAAATCATTGGAGGATATAAATTGACAAAACACGTGTATCAACAAGAATCAGATGAATTAATGAAAGACTTAACCACTGCACCTGAAGGTCTTAGTCAATCAGAGGCGCAGCAGCGGCTGCAAGAAAACGGTCCGAATCAATTAAAGGAAGCGAAGAAAAAATCTTCGCTGACACTCTTCCTAGAAACGTTTAAAGACGCGATGGTGATCGTCTTGCTAATCGTAGCTGTCGTCCAGATGATCATGGGCGCTCATGTTGAATCGATCGTCATCTTCGCCGTACTTTTGCTGAACTCGGTCGTTAGTGTGATTCAAACGAAAAAGGCAGAAGGTTCCTTAGATGCATTGAAAAAACTATCAGCGCCAGATGCCAGCGTTCTTCGAGGAGGACAGGAGCAAAGTATTCCTGCTAAAGATATCGTAGCCGGCGATATCGTCATTCTAGAAGCTGGTGATTACGTGCCGGCTGATGGTCGATTACTTGAAGCAGGTTCGTTAAAAGTCGATGAAGGAATGTTAACTGGTGAATCCACTCCAGCTGAAAAAGAAATCACGACATTAAGCACCGATGTTCCGATCGGGGATCGTCTCAATATGGTTTTTAGCGGAACAATCGTCACTTATGGTCGTGGAAAATTCTTGGTTACTGCCACTGGGAGTGACACGGAGATCGGTCAAGTCGCTGGTCTATTGGAATCAACCACTGAACAAAAAACACCGCTGCAACGCGGCTTAGATTCTTTCAGTAAAAAACTAAGTATTGCGATCTTGGTTCTATCGTTAGTTATCCTAGGCGTTCAATTGCTTCGTGTCTTCTTAGATGGTTCAACAGATATGACGCAAGATATTGTCAACGCCTTTATGTTTGCTGTTGCCGTAGCAGTAGCTGCGATTCCAGAAGCTTTGCAATCGATTGTCACGATCGTCCTTTCATTAGGAACGAAAAAAATGGCAAAACAGCATGCGATCATTCGCAAACTGCCAGCGGTAGAAACATTAGGTTCAACTAGTATCATTTGTACTGATAAAACAGGAACGCTGACCCAAAATAAAATGACTGTCGTCGATCATTTCTTGGCTGATGGACAAAGCGGAGAATTTTCAAATGATCCGAAACAATGGCAAGCAGATGAACAACGCTTGATCGAGATCAGCGTTTTGGCCAATGATGCAACGATTAGTGAGGACGGAACAAAATTGGGTGACCCAACCGAAATCGCGCTGATTGACTACAGCGAGAAGCAAAATCAATCGTATCGCGAACTGCGGAAAAAGCATCCCCGTGAAGCGGAACTGCCGTTTGATTCAGATCGTAAATTAATGTCAACACTCCACACGATCAATCAGCAAAAAATCATGGTGACCAAAGGTGGTCCGGATATTGTTTTTGAACGCAGCTCGAAAGTTTTACTTGATGGTCAAGTCGTTGATTTTACGCCAGAGCTTAAGGCTCGTTTCCAAAAACAAAACGAAGCCTTCTCTGAACGCGCATTGCGTGTTTTAGCTTTTGCTTATAAAGAAGTTTCGACAGATTCATTAACACTAGCTGATGAAGAACAACTTATCCTAGTTGGTTTGTTAGCGATGATTGATCCGCCTCGTGAAGAAGTTTTCCAAGCAGTCGCTGATGCAAACTCTGCAGGTATTCAAACAGTGATGATCACCGGCGACCACAAGACAACGGCTGTTGCGATTGCAAAAGAAATCGGCATCTTCCAGCAAGGCGACCTTGCACTAACTGGTGCTGAACTGGATCAGTTAAGTGAATCTGAACTAGCGGATCAATTAGAGCAAATCACTGTTTATGCTCGTGTCTCCCCCGAAAACAAAATTCGGATCGTCCGTGCTTGGCAGGAAAAAGGAAAAATCTCTGCCATGACTGGTGACGGTGTCAATGATGCTCCAGCTTTAAAGCAAGCAGATATCGGGATCGCGATGGGAACTGGAACCGATGTAGCGAAAGATGCTGCTGCAATGGTCTTAACTGACGATAATTTTGCTTCGATCATTAAAGCAGTCGAAGTTGGTCGAAATGTTTTTGATAATATCAAAAAAGCCGTCGCTTATCTTTTTGCCGGAAACTTAGGGGCGATTATCGCCATTATCTTTGCTTTAGTAATCGGCTGGGCGAATCCATTCACGGCTCTACAGCTGCTCTTTATCAACTTGGTCAATGACTCACTGCCAGCAATTGCGCTAGGTATAGAAAAGGCCGAACCGACAATTATGAAACGTCAGCCGCGTGATCCAAACAGTGGAATTTTTACTGGTAAAACATTGATCTCTGTTACCTACAGAGGAATCCTAATCGCTTTAGCTGTAATTACTGCTCAATGGATTGGGAATCAGCAATCAGCTGAAATGGGGGTTGCGATGGCCTTCTCTACTCTAATTTTAAGTCGGACATTACAAACCTTTGCTGCTCGTTCAAATACTCAAACGTCACTGCAAGTTGGTTTGTTCTCCAATAAAATGGTCTTGCTTGCGATTCTTGTCTGCGCCGGACTATTCAGTCTGACTTTACTGCCAGGATTACGTGAAGTCTTTGCTATTCCAGCAGCTTTTGCTTTGAAGGAAATCGGCTTAGCTCTTGCTTTAGCTGCTTCAGCGGTTCTCTTGATGGAAATCACTAAATTGATTTTAGTAAAAATTCAAGAACCAAAAACAAAAGCACAATTGAATAAATGTTAAGCACTAAAAGAGGCAGCGCCAACTGGGCACTGCCTCTTGATTTTTTATAAAAATTGCTGCAAATATCGCTGAATTCGCAAATTATCACTTTCAAAGAATGCCTGACTGCTGCCATCAAAAGTGACTTGCCCAGCTTCTAGGAAAACAATGCGATCTGCTACTTTGCGGGCAAATTCCAAATGATGGGTCACAACAATCTGCCCATTGCCTGATTCAGCTAAATCCTTAATTACTTGCAATACTTCTTGTGCCAGCTCTGGATCTAAAGCACTCGTTGGTTCATCATAGAGCATAAACTCCGGCTCCATTGCCAGAGCCCGTGCGATCGCTACTCGCTGCATTTGTCCACCAGATAATTGTTTCGGACGTTCCTTGGCTTTATCCAATAAACCGACCGTTGTCAATAATTTTTCTGCCTGTTCACGCGCCTGCTCTTTTGAAACTTTCTTCACCTGCGTTGGACCTTCCATGACGTTTTGAATCACCGTCAAGTGGGGAAAAAGGTTGTATGCTTGGAAAACGATACTGAAATGTCCACGATACTCTTTCAATTGACGAAAGGATAACTTTTGTGGAAAAGAAAGATGGTCTTGATCTATTTTGATCGTTCCACTATCAGGTGTTTCCAATAGATCAATCGCACGTAGTAACGTGCTCTTACCTGAGCCTGAAGGACCTAAGATGACGGTCGTCTCGCCCGGTTGAAAAGTCAAATTTATCTCTTTTAAAACTTGGTTGTTATCAAAACTTTTATTCAATTTCTCGATTGTTAACATCGTTCTTCCCCCTAATAGACCATCCGTTTTTCGAGTACGGATTGTAAATAATTCAAGAAGGTACAAAAGACCAGATAATAAACGGCAACCATGCTATAAAGCAGCAATGGTTCATAGGTCCGTGCTGCAATCCTTTGTGCGGTCATGAAGATCTCAACAATCGTGATACTAGCTGCTAAGGATGTGTCCTTAACGAGACTAACAAAACTGTTGGACAAAGGCGGCAAAGCGATCTTAAAAGCTTGCGGCGCGATAATCCTGGACAAAATCTGCCAACGGCTCATACCTAAGGATGCCGCGGATTCATATTGACCTTGCGGGATCGCTAGTAAGGCGGAACGAATGTTTTCAGAAGCATACGCGCCGGTATTTAGTGAAAAGGTTAAAATCGCGGCCGTCCATGCGTCCATTTGAATTCCAACTGAAGGAAGCCCAAAGAAGACGATGAACAATTGAACCAATAGCGGAGTTCCCCGAAAGATCCAAACATATAGGAAGAAAATTCCGTTTAAAAGGCGATTTTTTGAAATTCGGGCTAAGGCAGTGATTAATGCCAAGACCATCCCCAAAGCAAAAGAGATCAAAGTCAAAGGAATCGTCATTTTTAACAATGCCCAAAATAACGGCAGCGCTGAGCTTTGAATAATATCAATCGTTCGTTCCATCTCACTTACTCCTTCCCTTTACTTAGAAATATCCTTTTTAAAATACTTTTCTGACAGTTTCGTCAAGGTGCCATCATCTTTTAGCTCTTTGATAGCCTTATTGACTTTCTCTGCCAATTCCTCATCACCTTTGTGGAACATCGCGGCAACTTCTGTCGCTTCATCTGAAGTTTTCACGATCTTGATCGGAGCATCGGGCTTTTGATTTAAGTAATCGTAATAAGTCACATCGTCATTCAGCGTAGCATCCGCACGATTATCACTGACTAGTTCCACCGCTTTACTAAAACCATCCACACTCGAAATCTTTGCCCCATTATCTTCTGCCATTTGGGCATAGTTGCTGGTCAATGATTGGGCAGAGGTTTTTCCCTTTAAGTCAGAAAAATCTTTGATCTCGTTATTATCCTTATTCACAATCAACGCAGGATGAGACACAGAGTACGGTGTGCTAAATAAATATTTTTCCTTACGTTCAGGTGTGATCGCTACTTGGTTGAAGACTACATCCGATTTTTTCGCATCAAATGCTGCCAACATCGAATCCCAAGGTGCTTCTACAAATTTAACTTTATAATCGATCTTCTTGGCAACGGCTTTCGCAACATCGACATCATAACCAGTTAATTTGTCATTTTCATCGCGGAATGAAAACGGTGAATAGGTTCCTTCTGTCCCAACTCGCAAAACATTTTTCGAACTTGCTTCGCCACTGTCTTTTGACTGGCATCCCGCCAAAAAAAGGACCCCGACGGCTAATAGACTAGCAACTGCAATTAGTGATTTTTTCATTTTCTTCATTTCCCTTCTAGGTATCTTATAATTATTAAAGAACTATCTTTCTTCATTAAGCACGCTGAAAGCCCGCTCTAGATCTTCTTGTAAATCAGTTATGTCTTCGATGCCGACAGACAAACGAATCAGCCCATCTCTAATTCCAGATATTTCTCTTTTTTCTTTTGGAATTGATGCGTGAGTCATGACTGCTGGTACTTCGATCAAACTTTCGACGCCTCCTAAGCTTTCTGCCAGAGTGATTACTTCCAGTGATTCAACAAAATTGGCAACTTTACTTTCATCAACTAATTCAAAAGCCACCATACCGCCGAATCCACGCATTTGTTTCGCAGCGATTTCATGACCAGGATGATCCGTTAAACCTGGATAGTAAACTTTAGCTACAGCAGAATGGTTTACTAAAAAGTTGGCGATTATTTCCGCATTTTTTTGATGTGCGTCCATTCGTACCGCTAATGTTTTGATCCCCCGTTGCAGCAGCCAGCTATCTTGCGGCCCTAAGACTCCACCAACTGAGTTTTGATAAAATCCGATTCTTTCGGCAAGCTCTTGATTATTCGTCGTCGCCAAACCAGCAACTAAATCACTGTGACCGCCTAAATATTTAGTGCCGCTATGCACCACAATATCTGCACCTAATGCCAATGGTTGTTGCAAATAAGGTGTGGCAAAGGTGTTGTCTACAATTGTTATTAAGTCGTGCTCTTTTGCCCATGCCGCACTCTTTTCCAAATCAATGATTTTTAATAAAGGATTGCTGGGTGATTCCAAGTAAAGAGCTTTGGTATGATCGGTTAATGCGCCCTCAAGTTGCGATAATTCTCGACTGTCTACCATTGTGTAGCTTAGACCTAACGGCTTGAACACCTTTTCCAATAAACGGAAAGTTCCGCCATAAACATCGTCGCCTAAAATCAAATGATCCCCCGGTTGGAATAATGACAAGATCGTATGAATCGCAGCTAAACCAGACCCAAAGGCAAATCCTTTCACGCCGCCCTCAAGTTCAGCGATCAATTCCTCTAAAGCTAAGCGAGTCGGGTTGCCCGAACGAGAATACTCAAACTCTCCTGGCTGTCCTAATTTTTTTTGCCGATAAGTCGACGTTTGATAGATTGGCACGCTGACCGCTCCTGTCAATGGATCTTCACTGATTCCTCCGTGGATCAATTTGGTTGATAAATGCATAATAGTTCCTCCTGTTAGTAAGTTTTTTTGCGTTCATCGATTAAGCAACAACACATGCCGGTTCCCCCTATCTCGAATTTTAGGTACAAAAAAAGAGGTGCAAGCTATTAAAGCTGCACCTCTTGGATTCGTCAAAAAATTAGAAGTTTCCTCTTTTTAAACGAGTTCAGAACAGTTAATAGACATGACAAAGTAGTATGCTGCTTTTTTGCACCATACAACAACATGCTGATTGAACTGTTTGAAAATTACGTTTCGCAATGTTGTTTGCCATGAGTCCTGACCTCCTTAAATGATTGGATTCAATTTAGCATTTACAAAATGAGAAGTCAATCAATAAATTCCCATAAAAATTTAAAATAACTACGTTTAGTTCTTTTATCATTCGAAAATACAGTTAAGCAATCCTATTTTCAATTGATCCGACATTCATCGAAAAATAACGTACTTCTGCTCTAAAATTTTAATACATCAGCGACCGAATAATAGCCCGCTGATTGTTTAGCCAAGAAAGATGCACAATCACAGGCTCCTTGAGCAAAACCACGCCAATCTGTCGAATGATGGCTGATTTCTAGACGTTCACCGAAACCGCCAAAAAGAACGGTATGACTACTTGGCGTATCTCCCATACGAATAGAGTGATACCCAATCGTTCCAGGTTTTCGTTCACCCGTACCTTCACGACCATAGACTGCTGTATCGGACAACTCTGTTCCTAATTCGTGAGCAATCAACTCGCCCATCTCTTTTGCCGTACCACTTGGTGCATCTTTTTTCCAGCGATCATGCATTTCTACGATTTCGATATCTGTCTCTTCTCCGATCGCCGCTGTCGCCAGCTGCAATAACTTGTTCATAACATTTACCAGCTTGGAAGTATTTGCAGCATACAGCATCGGAATCGTCTCGCCAGCTTGCCGGAACAAATCTTTTTCCACAGAATTGAATCCAGTCGTTCCACAGACTAGAGCTTTTTCATATTCTTTTGCTAACTCTAAAACTTCCAGTCCCATTTCCTTTGTGGAAAAATCGATGATAACATCACAGGCTTCGATCACTTTAGACAAATCATCCACAACCGGCACCCCAAGATCACGACCAAGCATGGTTATTTGGCCTAAATCTTGTCCGATATAATCTCTCCCTCTTGGACCAACCCCAGCAACCAACTCTAGCTCCTCACTATTAGCTGCAATCTGCGTGATCAAACGCCCCATCTTTCCACGTGGTCCAACAATAATTGTTTTGATCAATTTTTTTCCTCCTTCAGCAATCAATAAAACGATTTCAAAAATAGTTTACCACGGAAAACAAATAAAAAAATCACTCAAGAAAAATTTCTCAAGTGATCCATAGCCATTATTATTAGAAGAACATTCGTAAAAAGGACCATAAATAACGCAATAACCGAAATAGAATAAACAGGATAAAAATATTCCCAAAGATAAAACTAACGGCATTTCCAGCGCTTGCTTTTAAATTACTCAAAGTAAAGCGGCGTAAAAAACGCGGCATCGAACTGTAGCCATTGCGTTTTAACCGGAAGCTTTCTTCGTAAGTAAGATCAAGCATATCGTAATAGACGATTTGTAATGGTTCTCGAGAGAAGAAGGCTTTGGAAAAACCAACCATCATCGTGTATTGTTTGTTATTGGAAGGCAAGTTGCGCACGCCATTCTTATTGATCCGAACTTTCTCATCGTCGTCTACAACATTGTAGCTATACTCTTCTTCTTGGATTTTATGTATTTGTACCTCTGGCTGATTCTCCTCAAGAAAAGCTTGATAGACTTCTGAAAATTTTTGCTTTTCTAAAAAGAGGTACACGCCTAAACCGGCGATCAACAGCATCAATAAAATATTCAGAAGCAAATTATCCTGAAAAATCCCGCTATATGCCATAATGATGAGCAAAGCAACTCCGCAGATAACAATCCGTTTCCAATAATAATTCTGGTACATGATCTTGATCGTGCGTTCATAATACTCAAAATCTGATGCGGCAAAGTTCATCGATTCGGCCTCCCTTCGTAAACTTATTAAGTTTAGTATAGCGGAGCCACAGTCGGATGTCAGTCCATTTTATTTATTAGCAGAAAAAGTCTTCTTACTTTAAAACTATCTTTAAAAATGAAAGGCCAGTTTCTTTTTTATTCTTTCCTTTAATTATTTCTTTTGAAGAGTATAATGACTAATAGAAAACCGATTACTTTTATTCAAGTGAAGGGGTCTACTTATGAAGATTGCTATTATCCTCTCAACCATCTTAATTGCACTAGTTAATTTTTATCTTTTTTATGTTTATTTTAAAGAGAAAAAAATTGAAGATAAATTAGAAAAATTGGCCGTAATGTTCGGAGCCAATATGAGTGTATTATTTGTCGACAGTCTGATTCTTTTCTTCGGCGCTTTAGTAGAAGAAGGATTGTTCATGATGACTATTTTTTCCGTATTTTAATCCTGCAAACGAAAAAAATCTGCCTCCATATGAAGAGGCAGATTTTTTTTATTGTTCAACAAAGCCGTATTCAAGAATTTTGAGCTTCCGCTTCAAACGTTCGATTGTCGGCATCAAGTCCTCGATCGTTTTCCATTCAGGGTGCTGAGACAACTCCTGTTGAATTTTTGCTGTCTCACTATTTAAGATCGCATAAATCGTTTCAAGAACATCGCTTTCTTGAACATCGGCTCGCAGTGGGAGCTTTCCGATCACTTCATCCGTCAAAGTCATATTACGAGTAACATCCGCATTAAGTCGTTCCATCATAGATTCGCGCAATGGCTCTGGTAATAGCGGCATCTCAGTGTAGGCTTTCATCAGAAAATCAAATTCGATTGGGTATTTTAACTGCAACTCGATCTTGTATTTCGTCGCATCAACCACCATTTCCAATAGGTCAGAGGCATTGGTCCAAACTGAATAATCCATTCGCTGATAGAAAAACTCCGACGTATACACATATGTCGCTTGATACAAACCACCTTTATTCCCATAATAGTGAAACAGCAACCCCTTTGATACTCCTGCTTCTTCAGCAATCTGATCAGTTTTTGTTTCACGATAGCCAGATTGACCAAATAGTTTGGCACTGGTCGCTAAAATATTTTTTTCTTTTTGCGGATCCTTAACTACTTCCTTCATCCAATCACTCCAAGTCCCGCTTATTGTAGCCTACTATACCGATAATCGTCAAAATGAGAAATGCAGCAAATAAGAGGAGCGTCACAGTAACATCTAACTTTTCAGTCGGTACTTTTCCAACCCAACCTAAAGGGGAAATATTCGCCACATCATCCGAGAGATTCAATAATGGTCCAAACATTTTTACTAAAATACTGGCCGCTAAATAAACCCACAGAACATTGGTCAATTTTGGCAATGCTCCTGTTAGGAAAATTGCAATTCCAACAAAAAATAAGACAGCTGGTAAAAATCCCAACATGGTTTCCCAAAAGTGCTTCATCGCGATTGGATTCGCTAACGTGCTGTTTCCAACAAAGAATGCTCCGGCTAAAGTTATCGCAAACACGACTACACTAACAAGGATTCCTACACTAAAATAGCTCAAAGCCAAACGCGTCTTAGAAATACTTTTTGAATGAAGGATTTCCAAATAGCCTTTCTTATCATCGGATTTCAACCGGAAGATGATCAAAATACCGCTGATAGCTGCGATCGCTACGAAAAATAAAGCCAACATATTCAGGAAGTTTAAAATCAATTCCCGATTGGCCGCATTGATTTGTGTCACACCGAGAATTTTTCGATAGGTCGGATTCGATCCGATGATATCACCAATTGTACTGAAGATTGACCCATAAGCAGCACCCAAAACAAAACCGCCAAAAATCCAACCAATAATACTATTGCGCTCAATCGATAAAACTAATCCTAATGGCGAAGACAATAATTTTCCGGCTTTCCCATGACCATTGCGAGTACTTAAAACACCGCTGCCAATATCCCGTGTACCAACAATCTTGATTGCCATCGCTAGGCATAATACTCCTAAAACCAGCATCATCACAACAGGCAACCAATGATCATCCGTATAGATTGCCGTTTTTTGAATCCAGCCTACTGGTGAAAGCCACGTCCATTTCGGATCACTGACATCTGTCATCATCCGAACGATATAAAAGAAACCATACAAACCGTAACTCATGAAATTAGCACTGCGAGAATTATTCGCCAACTGCGCTATCAATAAACTGATAAAACCAAACATGATCCCTATGCTTGCGATACTGACACCCATCAGAATATCGCCTCGCATCGTTGCCCCATTCAGCTCCGCAGCAATCAGACTGACGACGTATAAAAGGCCCATCAATCCATTGATCAAAAGAATTTCCAGCGCCGTTGCGTAAGTTGGTGCCAAGCGTCCAACTGTCCGCGACCGAATCATTTCCAATAATCCTGAGTCTTCTTCAGCCCGAGTGTTTGAGATGGCCAATGAGATATTCATAAAGACCATAAACATCCCCATGAAAACTAACATTTCCGAGGCGAAAACATTAGCCGTCGTGTAGGGTTTCGTTGCCGAAAATTCGCCAAAAAGCGAGACCATCGCTGGTGTTTTTAACGTTTCAACGATCGCATTAATATCTGTCTGGGTGCCAAACAAAACATTGAATTTAGTAGCTGCTGAAGCAAATAGTCCCACTAAAATAGCGATCCAAACAAGATGCTTGATCCGATTTTGCTTCAGGTTGGCTCTTAGCAAATAACCCGTTTTTGCTCCGCTACCCTTCATGAGAATCAGCCCCTTGTTTTTCATAATAACGCATAAATAAATCTTCTAACGTTGGCGGTGTAGAGGTCAGATTAACGATTTGTTTTTCCGCCAAAAAGTTCATAATTTGAGTCATCTGTTCCCGATCAACAGAAAGTACCGCTTGCTGGTGTACTTCCTCAGAAAAATCAACTTTGTGCACGCCCGGCAACTGTTCCACCCCATCTAGCGGCATTTTGGTTTCTACCGTAATCTCCATCCGCGTTAAGTGACGCATTGAAGTCAAGTCGCCTGTCTCAATGATTTCACCTTCTCGAATAATTGCGATCCGGTCACACATCTTTTCAACTTCGGATAAAATATGACTGGAGAGCAGAATACTTTTACCGGCTTCTTTTAATTTCATGACTTCTTCTTGAAATGATTTCTCATTTAAGGGATCTAATCCAGAAGTCGGTTCATCAAAAATGTACAACTCGGCTTCTTGGGACAAGGCTGCCACTAAAGCAATTTTTTGACGGTTCCCCTTCGAATATGTTCGCGCTTTTTTCTTTGGGTCCAACTGAAATTTTCCAATCAAATCTTCTGTCTTCTTCGTACGCTTCTGACCATTCAATCGTAAGAGCAAGTCAATAATCTCGCCCCCAGTCAAATTCGGCCAAAGATAGACATCGCCGGGTACATAAGAAATATCTTTATGAATCTCGGTATCATCTTTCCAAACATCTTTGCCAAAGATCGTTGCTTGTCCACCAGATTTTTTCAACATGCCTAGCAGAATTCGAATCGTCGTAGATTTTCCTGAACCATTTGGTCCAATAAAACCTAAAACCTCGCCCTTATTCACATCGAAAGTAACATCTTTCAACGCCTGAAACTTGCCAAACTTTTTTTCCACCTTACTCAATGACACAACTTGATTTCCCATCAATTTCACCCCTATTTTGAATGGTTAAATTTCTCAATCGCGAAAGTGCAACAGCTTGTCTTCACGGTCCAACCAGTAATAGAACTTATCTCCTTACCATATCTCTATACCGTGAGAATACTCTCTTTTGACTCGTCGGTCAATGACTAGCGAGTCAATTTGAAATCAAAATTTTTCAATGCGGGAAGGAAAATGAAAAAGACTGACTTCCCCTTATTTCTCGTGTTTTAAACAAAAATACAGTATCATAAAGAAAACTTTCGTAAGGAGCATTCGATGACTTTTTTGAAGAAACTTTTCCCGCTATTTTTAATTCTCGCAGTTGTCGGTGACTTTTCATTGCCTTATTATTTAGGACGTTTCTATCCTGGTTTTGATCAAGCAACGATGATCATTAGTCAACTTGGTGAAGCAACCAGCCCTGTTCAAACATATTTTAATCGCGGCTCGATTGTTACTGGTACTTTGTTTGTTTTATCGAGTTTTTGGCGTATACAGTTTTTTTCAGTCAGAATCAAAACGTTTAGCAAAAATCTTGGCGGGGGCCATTGCACTCTATGGTTTTGGCGACTGCATTCTCACTGGGTTAGTAAAAATCAGCGATTCGGCCAGTTTCTTTAGTCCAGCCTATTTTTTGCACGCTGCTTTTTCAGGATGCTCCATGGTGGCAATGATGTTTGTCCCATTATTGTTGGCCTATCAGGCAGCACTCAAACAACAAAGAGCCACGGCGATTTTCTACTCTATCTGTCTAATTGGTTCGATTATTGCCTTGATTCTATTTGCGGCGTATTACTTGCCGCTGATCGGCAGATTCCTTTCTTCTACACGCGGCTTTTGGCAGCGGCTTTCCCTGTTCTTCCTTTACCTGCCGGCACTTAGTATTGCTATTAGACAATTCGCTTCATTTTTTAAAAATTCATCGACCAAAAGTCGAGAAAATAGCTAGACAGGACAAACAAAAAGGATGCGGCTGTTTTTAGCCACATCCTTTTACTCATCTTAATTTTTTTAAGCCAATCTGTGCCGCTCCAATCGCTCCGGCATATTGAGACAACTCATCTCGCCTTACTGGTGCCGCTACATATTGTTCTAGGACTTTTGCAAAGGTAGTACTTTTCGAAAGGCCACCTGTAAAGAGCACTTCTTCTCCGCGAACAGGTCTTAGTTTGGAGTATTGACTGCTGATCCGTTGTGCTATCGAGTGTAAGACACCTAATGCAATATCTTCTCGATCCTCTCCCTTTGAAATTAAACCAATAACTTCTGATTCGGCAAAAACCGTACACATACTATTGATCGTAACTGGTTTTGCACTCTGAACAAATTGATCCAAATCCGAAATATCTTCACCTAAGGTTCGCATCATAACTTCGACAAAACGTCCGGTTCCCGCGGCACACCGATCATTCATACTGAATTCCACCACGTTGCCTTTGCCATTTAGCTGAATTGTTTTGCAGTCTTGACCGCCGATATCAATCACTTGTTTCACTCCGGGATGGAGGTATTCCGCCCCCTTGCCGTGACAAGTAATCTCTGTAACCACCAAATCGGCAGGCAGCAGCTTCCTGCCATAACCGGTCGTCACAAGCTTCAAATCATTCAGCACATAACTTCGTTTAAAATAATCAACAACATCCATCATAGCACCTTTTGGATTTCCAGCGGTCGGGATCAAATATTTATCGATGAACTCTTCGTTTGAAAAAAGCACACCCTTTGTAGTCGTAGAACCAGAATCTAAACCTATTGTGTACATACAGCCTCTTCCTCTAACATTTCGATAAACGCGGTTACGCGGGTGTTGATTTGTTCGATATCTGAAGTTGAATAATCTGTCTCCAAATACATGTATGGAATATGTTTCTCTTCATTCAAGAAGCGTTTGATTTTTAACGATTCGACTGAAAATGGAATACAATTTTGCAGGACCATATCAATCACGCCATCTACTTGATAATCATCGATCATTTGGCTAAGCAAATCTTTTCGCGGCTGGTTGTTCGACATACAGGCACAACCGATGTTAATGTATTTATCCGTCAATGCCTGATAAACATCTTCTTCGTTTTCATCAACTAAACGTTCAACTGCTTTAGCCACTGTACAGTTTTCATAAGCAACCACTAATCCGCCATTTTCTTCGATCGCACGAATAACCTTTTCTGTAACACCGCCCATTGGTGAACCAGTTACTAAGATCCGCGGCTTAGCATCCAACCGTTCGCCGGCCTCATATTGCTGTTTGACCTTCGCTGTCGTTTCTTCCAGCATTTGGATAACTTCTTCTTTGTCGAATTTATATTGCGAACCGTACATAACTTTGAAAATTTCTTGTCCGCTGATTGCGGGCGGATTTAATTGACCGAGACGATAGAAGTTTTGTTTCGCTTGACGCTCACGATTTTTCAACACGATCGCTTCGTGGATTTTCTCGTCAGTAATTTCCACTCCCAAGAAATCTTCCAGCTTTTCTTTGAAACGGACCATCTCGCTATACCAAAGCTTTTTGCTGGCTTCGCTATCTCTCGTATGAGGCAGATGCATCAAATACGTATCTTTGAATTCCTCCATATACTCATACATTTTCTTCTTTCCGTCACAAGTCGTTTCTCCAACCACTAAATCGGAAAAATAAAAATACGGGCATTTATCGGTCTTGCCAAAACCATAACTCGATTTAATCAGTGGGCAAAGATTCCGCGGCAAATCTTCCTCTGCATCGGGAATCGTTTCATCCGAAGTTGAACACAGACTGATTTGGATCGCACCGCCAGCTAATACCAATTCCTCCGGCATAAAGGTACAATACACACCTACGACTGGTTTGCCCTGTTCTTTAATATCCTTAACCGCTAAAAAGCCTTGTCTTCTGGCCTCGCCAAAATCATCAAACATCTCTGGTAAACTTGTTTTTAATTCCACATTATCCATCCCTTTCTCATTTTGAGGTATTTCTTTTGAACTACAGGTAATTTTGCCAAGCATAATAACGTACGCATTGGACACAGCAATTCAGTATTTTTCCTCAACAGAAAAGAGCACACCAAAAAAGGCCTGCTCCTGGATAAGTAGCTATTTAAACGTATCCGAGGAGGAAAAATATTTGGTTGACGCGCTTAGAACCTCTAAGTTTTCTGGCACTCAAAGTCATCGTCTAAACATTATTTCCACCTCCTGATGCGTTTCAGTCAATTTTTTCATTGATGTCCCCATATGACATCCGTAAAGTTTGTGTAAGCATTTACAATATCTAGCTACAGTATAACGAAGGCAAAATGTCCCCGCAAGGCTTCCAAAAGAGAATCGTTCTCATTCCAATGCAAATATTCAAACAGATTAGAAATTAGAATATAAATGGGTTTTGAGCTAATCTTTTTAAAGAATTATTTGATTTTCTACAAAAAAACGTTCAAAATCATAAAGATCTTGAACGTTGTCTAACTCGTTTTATTTTCTTTTAACTGGTACCCAAATCTCCATGTTTTCACCTTGCGTATAGACTTCTAAATCTGGGCCTCCGGATGATATTTCGCCTGTCATGTAGCCTGTATTCAACAGCTCAAATTCTTCTGACTCAGGTCCCCATTTTGTGACAATCTCGATTTGAGTCGTGCCAGCCGTTTTGCCTGTGCATGGGAAAACAGCCCAAGTATTCGCAGGTACTTCTACTTCTTCCATCCCTTCAGGTGTTTCAGCAGTCGTGGCCGCAGCGATATAGTAATCAAATTTTTTACTATCTTCGGGATCAACATTATAGAAACTCGCGCCGATCACACCAAACGGTTCCCGATCAATCAACGGGGCAACTGCCTCCTGCTTATTTCCCGAAATAAAACTATTCCAGAAGGCTTCGCAATCTTTCATCCCTTGCTGGTTTTCGTTCGTGGACCCCATTTTCACGCCGACTAATTTGAAATTCTCCAATTCTACGATTCTGTTTTCCATTTTTCATTCCTCCAATTAGTTGTTTGTTTCTCTTTGCTACACTCATAATTTAGCATTTTAAATGGAGGTTTTTAGCAGCTTGTCATGTTTGCTTAGGTTTCTCGTCATGTTTGCTCGAACAAGTTGAATGATAGGTTAAATGAATAATCATCGCTGGCATAATTTAATTGTCCATGATGCTTTTCGATGATCTCTCGGATTGATTTCATACCAAACCCATGATTAGCGGAATCTTGTTTTCGAGTCGCTAAGGACGTGACTCTTCCCTCAGTACTATTTTCACAGGAAACGACCAATGAATGATTGAAATAGATCATTTTTAATTGAATATATTTTCGCTTCTGACATTGTTCACAGGCTTCACGGGCATTGTCTAAAATATTTCCGATCAAAGAAGACAAATCTGCATCGGAAAAGTTCATTGTTTCTGGGCATTTGATTTCGAACTCACAAGTAATCCCCGCTTGCTTGATTAATTGATAATGGAGACGCAGTAAAGCATTTACTCCAGTATGCTGAGTAAATGAAGGCAATTCACTTGAATCTAGCTGCTGAATCAAATCATTAATTTGCTGATTCGCGGTGTGCTCATTATTCATATCCAAGTAACCGACAATCGAATACAATTGATTCTTCAAGTCATGCTTTATTTTTCGAACCTCTTGTTGATGCTTTTCGACCTGTTGATAATACTCCTCCAATAACTCATGCCGCTGCTCTTGTAATTGGTATTCCTGATTCTTTTTGTATAGATTATCTGACATCTCAAAACCCAGATAGAACAGGCCCAGCAATAAGATGAAGCTTCCCATTAAAAAATAATCCTTAGTCAAAAATTGATTCGTGCTCATCACACTGATGACAAGTATTCCTAAGGATAGGCTGCAAATAGACGCAATCAATAACTGAATAATCGAGAAATTCCGCTGGATTGAGATATCTCTTTTCTTTCTCACCGACCAGAAAGAAAAGATCAAGAGAAAATTGATCAGCATCGCAATTCGGTTCCCAACTCCACTCTCAACAATGAGATTCAACATATTATCGATGGGGAAAACTATCCGCGCCAAGAATGCTAAAACGCCTTCACTGATGACTGTAAATACAATAAACAAGATAGCAACCAAACACTTTTGATACCCTCTCCCTTTAAAGAAAAATTGAACACAAATCATAAAGAACAGTGTGCTAAACAAGTTGAGAACAGGTCGTAAATTTCCTGCATCCGGATTATTCGCAAAAATATTAATAAAGTAAAAAGGAATGACCGCTAAATAAATTAGTAAAAAAAGAGCGCGTTTTGGAACCCAGGACTTCACTGGAAAGAAGCTGGAAAATAATAAACCCGAATTTAATGTACATAAAATTGTAACTGGAACAAAATTTTCTAAAAATGCCATTAGTATTCCTCTCTTTAGCGTGATAAGACAAACTGTTGAAATTGCTGATGGAAGGAAGCATGAAATTTTTTACTAATCGGCAGTTTTTCACCAGCTTTTAAATAAACTGAATTGCTTTCTACCGTGTTCAAGTATTCAAGATTAATGATAATCGAATTATGAATCTGGGCGAAAAGGATTCCCTGTACTTGTTCACGTGCATCCTTCAGGGTTCCATAATACTCATAGGTTTCTCCTTCGGTCGTATGTAAAAAGATTTTTCGACCAGAGCTCTCTATGTAACTAATTTGAGATAAAAAAAAGGTATAAATCTTCTTTTGTGCCACGAACTGGAAGACCCCTTTACGCTTCTGTAAATAACGAACCGCTGAAGACAAAATACCTAAAGCCTTCTCAGTTTCAAAGGGTTTGACAATAAATTGAAATGCCAATACTTCAAAAGCTTCTGACATTAATTCCGAATGGCTCGTCATAAAAATAATCACCGCATCTGGATCTGTTTCTCGAATTTGCGCAGCCGTTTTTAACCCATCTGTCCCTGCCATCTCGATATCTAAAAGATACATATGAAAAAAGTTGGGCTGTTGTTCTAAGAAGTCTAACAAAGCATCTCCTGAAAAGAAAACCTCTGTGTTGTATTTACCTGTCTCTCCATGGAAGACTTGATCAACTAATTCTTCCACCTGACCACTCATTCGATGATCATCATCACATATAGCTATATTCATCTGCCTCTCCTTTGTTAGCGTTTTCTTTAGTATACCTGAGTTTCTGCCGTCGTTGTTTTCAAATTATCATTTCAGTCCTGATTCTTTTGAATTTTTTGTATATAACTGTCCGTTGACGCACTTCTAACTAACAGTCTCGATACTAAGTTGACTCTGTACCAAAACAACAAATAGGAAGTTTTTAGTAAATAAAAAGAACCGCTGCAATTGATTTGCAACAGTTCTGCTAATGTTAAAACATTTAATTAAGATTTTTTGCGATTAAATAGGAAATACATCCCTGCCAACAAGACACAAGAAGCAAGGGAAATAATATGACCATGACTTAAGCCGTGTAAAATATGGGCGATAAAATTATCCTCTACCAGCATTGATCCTGCTGTGTAAGCAATCAATAGAGCACCGATCCAAATCAGCCAAGGGAAACGATCCATTAATTTTAAGATAATCTGACTGCCAAAAATTACGATAGGAATACTAATAATCAGGCCTAAAACTGCCAACATAAAGTGTCCATCCGCCACACCGGCAATCGCTAAAACATTATCCAAGCTCATGACCAGATCGGCAATAATAATCGTGCGAACTGCTGATAAAAGTGTTGTTTCACTTTTGACATTCGCTTCTTCCCCATTGGATTTCAACAAATCATAGGCGATATAAAATAAGAGGATACTCCCGATAATTTTCACATAAGGTACAGTCAACAATTCCACAGCAATCAACATCAAAAGAATTCGCAATACGACCGCACCGGCAGTCCCGATCACAATCGCCTTATTCTGTGAGGCCGCTGGTAATTTTCTTGTTGCCAGTGCAATTACCACCGCATTATCCCCGCTTAATACTAAATTTAATACAATGATCGAAAGAACCTTCGATATTATTTCAATACTCATTAGAACACTCCACATTTCTAGTTCATTTTATCGATTTATTCCAACTATAAAATGTTGGATAAATAAATCATCTTGTCTAAAATACCACTAGTTACTGAAAAAAGCATGAAAATGAACTAATGATTCTGTTTGAGTGTTTTATCGCAGCAAAGGCAAGCTGCCCGTCAATTTATTAACCTGCTTCTTATTGCCAAATAGCGTGAGTCCAAAATAATCGATTGCCGATTCAGGAACCTTGGTCATTTTGTCGATGTATTCGTTGTAGGTTTTACAACCTTGCGCGACATCGAAAAAGTCAACGACCGTCACCTGTTCAAAATTTGGTTCATACAATCGTCCCCGCATGTTTCGTAAAAAATCTCGATTGCCCTTTAGGATTGGAAATGGAAATTCTATGATCCCCTGATGCTGATACCCGCTTTGATCAATTACATCTTGACCAACGACTTCGGGAAAAAGTTTCCCGATCGTTACCCCCATGACTGCCGTACTATTAGCAATAATTCCCAACGGCATCGTTTCATCTACCACCATGACACATTTCAACTCGTTGACTGACATCTTATTCCTCATTTCCTCTAACAAAAATTTTGCGATACTGATTAGGGGTCAAACCAATGAAACGACTAAAATAATTTGTAAAATGACTTTGGTCATAAAAGCCCGTTCGGTCCGCTATTTCAATCAAACTGCAGCCTTGTTCCAATAATTCTTTCGCTTTGACGATCCGATAAGTTTCCAGATAACGATAAGGGGTAATTCCCTTTTCTCGTGTAAACTGGCGAACCAGCGAATGCTTGTTTAAATGAACGAGCTGACAAAGCTGGTCCAACGTAATTTTTTGATCGTAGTGCGTCTCCAAGTATTCACAAATCATCGTAATCGGTTCTTTGTCGTTCACCGCTGCTAGATTTGTTTCCTGTGAATATTTCTGAAGCAGCTCCTCAATAAACAAGATAAACAGCGTTTCCTTGGCTTCAGCTTCGCTCTCGTTCCTGATTGCGCAATGCAGCTGTTGAAAATCTTCAGCCAAATCGGTTTGAGCCTGCATCGGTGACAAAAATCGAGGAAATTCTGTTCCTGAAAAGGGTAGAAAAATTTCCTTTTTAAGATTGATGCATCGATAAGTCAATCGACTGCCATTGATTCCTTCGCAGCTATGATTGTCGTAAGGATTGAACGTCAATAAATCTCCTGGTTCAAGTGTATACTCTTGGTTATTCACGATCATTCTTCGCTCGCCTTCTTCGATCAGACCAACCACATAATAGTCATGAAAATGATTCGGAAAGTTTTGCGATACGCCAGTGAATGAATAGGCCTCTACGCCCAAATCTTCGTCATAGCAAATAATTTTCTGATTCATAGCCGTTCCCCCTTTCTTGTTCTAATTGTAGCAAGTCCAACGTCAGCCTGCTTGGAAGATATTGACCAATTAAAAAAACGAAAGTGAATCTATGGTATCATCGAAATAAAGACTCGATTGGAGGCGGATACATTTGAAACATAAAGATCATTACAACGATCAATACATTTTGGACCTTTCAGAAAAATTAACTCAAGCAATCCCTGATTTCCCTGCGACCATTTTTTCTAACGAGCTGATCGGCAACTTGGAAGATAAAGAATTATTTGCTCGCTTTGATTTTATTGTCGACGCATTAGAGAAAAACCTAAGCGAGAACTATTCTGAAAATATCCAAGCCTTTTGTAAAATTCTCGGCCCCGAACTTGAACAATCCACGGGAATGTTCAGTTTTGGCTGGTGGCTTTGGCCGATTGGCCGTTATGTAGAACGACACGGTAATGAAAACTGGCAAGTCTCATTAGATTTTTTAAAGGAACTAACAAAGCGTTTTACTGGTGAATATGCGATTCGACCCTTATTGAAAGAGCATCCGCAAGAAGTGATGGATGAATTGATTCGCTGGAGCCAAGAAGATAATGTGCATGTTCGCAGACTTGCCTGCGAAGGTGTTCGAACGCGTTTGCCTTGGTCAGAAAAAATTTTCGTTGCCCTTGAAGAATTTGATCGTTACGCCATCATTCTGACGAACCTAAAGGATGATCCGGAAAAATTTGTGCAAAAAAGTGTTGGAAATAATCTTAATGATCTCTACAAAGATGCCCCTGAAAAGGCGGATTATTTGATCAGCGAATGGCAAAAAACACCCAGCAGCAAAGCCCAAGAATGGATTGTCAAACACGGCCGCAGAAATCAAAAAAAGTCCGAAGCCTAATCCTCTCCCAATAAACGCAAAAAAGCCTTCCCCTTTTTCAAATCGAAAGAAGAGGAAGGCTTTGGAGGATCTAGTTTTCTCGCTTAGCTTTTCTAAGAACAAATGCTAATAGGACCATTACCCCACCTATCACAGATACTAATAGGCTGCCGGTTTGTTCACCGGTTTTTGGCAGCTGCTTGCCAGTTTGGGTTGTAACTTTTGTAGGCAAAGCTTTATTAGTCGTTGTTGTTCCTGAAACATTTTTCGTTTCATCATTTGTTTTATTCGGATCTGCTTTAGGCTCTTCAGCAGTTCTGTTCTTCACTGTTAAAGTGATTGTCTTTGCTGTTTCTTCCCCTTCTGGAGTAGACGCATAAAACTCAATTTTATGTTCGCCGGTTTCTACTAGAGTATTATCCGCCAACTTCACCTTGATTTCTCCATTAAGAACTTTGAATCCATCAATTGAGTCTTCAGGATTTTCGGTCTTAGCCCATTCCATGATCATGTCTTCGTTTAATTTATCGCCGACATATAGAACTTTGTCTTCGACTAGGATTTTTGGTGTGCGTTTTTCTGATTTTTCTTTTACAGTCACATCCATCACTCGCGTAATCGTTGCGCCTGACGCAGCCAAAGCTGTATAAGTAACTTTATAGTTCCCAGGTTTTGTATTGTCTACATTAGAATCAGCCCAGACCCCTACACTGCCTGATGCACTAGCTTTGGCCAATTTTTCCTCTTTGCCTGCTGAATTCATCACATATGCCTGAGCAAAACTATACGGATCAAACGCTTGTCCTACTTCAAGACTCAGGGTTGGTTGAACATCTATTCTAATCGTTTCATTCGTATCCAGAATAGTAATCGTTACTATTTTTTTGGTGACTGTATTGTATTCTGAAACAACCGCGATTTCGACCGCTAGCTTACCAGGTTTGTCTGTCGAATGCTGACCAGCTACTGCGATATTTGCCGTTGCAGTTGGTACTTGAGTTCCGTCTGGCTTTCTAACCACGATCCGATCACGAATTGCTTGGACGTAATCACTGCCCTTTGGCAAACTAAAATCAGCGATCTCTATTGAATACATCCCAATATTATCTTCAACTACACGAATAATCACGCTTTGAGTTGCCGTATTCCCTTGCGAATTTGTTACGGAATAAGTGAGTAAATACTCTCCAGCTGTAGTTGTATCTACTGTTCCTGTATGTGTAATTTTTGCGGTGATATCACCATCCGTTTTGTCTGTGGCACTGACACCTTTCATCGGATCAAAGCTGTCGCCTTTACGGATACTTTGTGTTGGCAAAACATTGATTGCTGGATGTGTATTTGTTGGTTCATTTGGTGGAAAAACTTCAACATCTAAAGGTTTTACTTCGGCCTTCTCTGTACTGGTTGTTGTAGAAGGCGTTTCTTTTCCACCCTCGCTGCTGGTTGTTGTTTCTGTTTTCGGTTTTTCTACAGGCTTAACACTGCTGCTCTCAGTCGCTGGCTTAGTCTCAACAGTAGTGCTTGGAGCCTTGCTGCTACCCGTTGTTGTCCCAGGTACCGCTGGCTGTTGGCTAGGAACAGTCGGCGTCTCTTTTGCCGGTGTAGACAAACTTGGCTGCGTCTTTGCCGCATCCTCTGTTTTTTCGGCTAGCTCACTAGCTGACTGTGCGGCTTGTTCTGTTGCAAGTACTGTCGGTGCAGATAGTAACGCATGAACCAACAAACCTGCAAGTGCTGCACATGTTAATTGTTTTCTTTTCATTTTTTTCTCCTTTTCTTCCCTTAACGAAATACCCTTTCAAGTCTGCTTATTTTTTAACATTTCTTTGATAATCATAATCAATCCACGATTGATAAAATCCGTTATTTTATTTTTTCAAAGTGGACTCAACGAACACCATTCAGCACTTGTATAAATCACAATAAAATAACGCAATAATAGAAATTGCCGAAAAATAATCGAACTTATAAAATAAACGATACCATAAAAAAATAGCTAAATCAACGCGTATTCCATGTATTAAAATGTTAGGGATAATTTACTATCAATTATTTTAAAAAACAATAAACTAACAATTGTATATTGAATTATCGTTTATTTTTTCGTGAAATAAAGCAACATATTAAATGCATTTTTATTTAATTTTAAATTTCTTAGTAACCCCTAGTTTATATAGACTATTGATTCTATTATTAAATATTTATAAACTTAACCGATCATTGCGGCAATTATGCTTTTTATCCGTCCCGCAAAGTTCTTGCAACTCTCTTTCATTGATCAGAGTATTCTGTGGTCAACAAAAAATTGCTCATCTAAAGACAGATTACACAGTCTTTAGATGAGCAATTCATTATTGCAACCTCTTTTTGATTCTCAATACAATCATTATCAGTAACAAACATACTCCTGAAACAACTAGATATGGATGTTGATATTCTCCTGTTTTAGGATAGCTGACAGTTATTTGTACGTTGGTGATTTGATTGTTGGGCATCTCTGATCTTTTCTCAGATGATGGAATCAATTGTTCTTCTGATGATCCTAGTATTCCAGTAAGTTGAATCCCGCTTTCCACACAATGCCTCCTTAAGTTAAGGCGCTACAACTGAGTGACCATTCTTATCCAATGCTTCAAATCCCAGTGTTAGTGTATGGGTCGTCTTTTCGGCTTTAGATTTGTAATAATCACTCTTGGTTTTTCCAGAGTATGTATAGGTGGTTTCATTCTTATAAGTACTAACCCCATCTGCTTCCACATCTAATTTTCCTTGATTGTTTCCTAAGGTTATGAACTCGCCGCCATTAAATGTTTTTAAATCAACCGATTTTGCCCCATCAAAAGTATCTTTACTGCTGATAGACAAAGAGTCGACATTATCTAAATTTCCTGAATTCAAACTAAAATCATTTACAGTGATTTTTACCCCACGTCCAGAATTATTAGTAATTTTATATTCTGGTGACGTGATATCCGCATGGTTTGATTCCTTTGTTGTATAGAAAATATTGGCTGTATCTAAAGTTACATTGATCCAATCCTTTGATCCCTCTTCAATATTTGGTCCGTTTTCGTCTTCATTGTCTTGTCCCAATGTACCATTAACTGTGATCGAAGCTGAATCTTCTCCATTGATTTCTGCTCCATGAGCACTGATGATTCCTCCAAATAGAATACTGCTTATCATTAATACGCTTAAAGTTTTTTTCATTACTGTTTCTCCCCATCTGTTTTTTTAATTACCTTTTGATGTGAATCATGATCTTCGCTGCGACTTCTCCTTTCTTTTCTTTAGTTTTATCATCATATAAAGAAAATTTCGCCGTTGCCGGATAATCCCCTTTTGATAATTGTTTTTCAAGCTTGGCTTCTTTCACTTCGAATCCCGGTTTGATTGCGCCTGAAGTATAAATCAGTTCCCCAGTATCATTTCTTGTAATCTCAACATTGACTGGATACGCATTTTGATTGGGATTTTGAATCATTAACTCCCCTGGTTTATCGGCTGAATCAAACGTAGCCTCAGGCGCAATGATCATATTGAATTTACTGCGATCAACTTTCTCTTGTGCCAAGTTTTTTATTTCAGCATCACTGATTTTGTTTGCATCTTTGCCCTCAGGTAAAATATCGCCACTTATCATTGAGACAGGTTTGGCTTCTTCCCGGGTGAAGAAAAAGGTCCCTATTCCACCAAAAGCTAACAATAATAATAGGAGCAAAAGTGCGCGTTTTTTCTTCTTTTTCGTTTCGTCCATTTCCCATCAATCCTTTCTCTCTGCCGTTAATACCAGGCGATACTGTACTTTCTGAGCCTCTTGCGAATTTCCATAATACTTTCCTGAAAATCCTAAACTAGTAGAAGTCTTACCTGCTAAGTCTTTAAAACCTTGCGGCTGTTTTTGTAGGTTTTTCGTTAAAACGCCTAACGTTTGATTGCCCTCAGTCAGTTTTAGAAATAAATCCTTTTGATTGTCCTCATCTGCTTCCGATAATAAATCGATCCCAGTTGGATTTGAAAGTTCTTGAAAATCAGTTGCTTGGATCTTCACCGCAAAAGAACTATTGTTATCTATCTTGTAAGAATCCGCAGGAATTATTTCTTGTCGATTATTTTTCTTTTTCGTATGAAATGCGACCTCGACCGGAAAAGTGACATTAAGCTTTTCTGTTTGTGTCTTAAAGGGAACTTCCAACCACTCGCTTGACTGACTATCAGGATCACTAGCAATTCGCACGTAAAGCCAGTAATCCGTTCGCTCTCTTAAGTCAGAAAATGTTACCGTATCAGCAAGATTTCCGGTTTGTTTCTGCCTAATGAAACCATCGCCTTCCACCGCGGGATCAGCGACTTTCTGATCATAAAGTTTAAACTCCAACTGCCGAAATTTATCTTCATTCCCATTTAGTTGATAATCTGTCACCTGAAATGCAGCATCATTCACGTTGACATTTTGAGCAACTGCCAATACTTTAGCCGGGGGATTCAAACGCTCCAAAGTAACGCTGTTGGCAGCCTTTAAGAGTCTTTTTTCATTTGCAGTAAAATCCGACGTGTTTTGCTGGGTAGAGCGAGAGATATCCGCCGAACCGATAGTCCAAGTTCCTGCATCTTTTTGCGGCGTTAAATCTACCGGAGCATTCTCATTGATACGCACTTGATACCCCGCTGTATTCACACCAAAAGATTTGAATTGGAAGCGATTGTTTCCTGCAACAAAGCCAATCGGATTGTATGTATTTCCTGACTTGCCTTGGAATTTAAGTCGCTTAGCACTATCAATTTCAAACAGCGAGTTTGTTCCGACATCACGATCGAAGATGGACTCGCTATTGGTCATCACAAAATTTCCTGTTGATTCCGGCATAAACCTAAACACACTTCCATTGTTCAGCTTCAAACTATTGGGATAGTTTATGGAAATCTCCGCTTGCTCACCGACAGTTAAGAATGCGGCCTTATCAAAATAATAGAAGTTTCCCTTTCCTGTATTTGTCCCCTTCACAGAAAGCTTGGCCCTTTTTCCTAAACTAATCGTTCCGTTATTAATTCCATTAGAATAAATAAAGTTGTGATTTGTCGTAATAGAAACTTCTGCGTCTTCATTCAAGGTGATATTGCTTGGATTCTTTAATAACCAAAGAAAACCTAATGTTTCGTTAGTATTTTGAATGATCGTTGTTCGGCTGCCGATTTCAAATATGAAATTGTTCCCCTCTGCGAATTCTTGACCCGCTGCGGTCGAACCATTAGCCTTTTGTTGAGTAAAACAGTTTACTCCGTGGAAAAACACCTTGCTTTTTGGATGACGTAAATAAAGCGGCTGTGCTCCCCGATCTGAGTAATAATTGATATTTTCTAAATGCAACTCGGTTGCCTGTTCACTTTGCATAATCCCATAGAGCCCTAAAGCGGGGACTGTCCGATCGGCTGAACCAAACGTCATATTTTGCAGCCGAATCGTTAACCCGGAAACTTTTGTATACAGTCCTTTATTCAGATTAAGCACGCCACCATCATAGGCAACTTGTCGATCACCTCCATCAATCGTTACATTAGCAGTAATAGGGATCGCCGCATTCCCAAAATTGAAAATGGCAGAAGGTCCTGCCAGCTTTATGTAGGGTTCCTTTTTCCTTAAAGCCGTCTGTAACTCGCTTACGTTATTTACGACGGCCCATGAGTCTGCATAAGTCTGTTCATCACTGATTGAATCAGGCTTTTCTGTAAGATCTTCATCAACTGATTCCGTTACTGCTTGGAAACTTTCTTCCACGGATTCAGTTGTTTGTAGTATTGTTTCTTCTGCAGATTTAGTCTCCCGCGTTAAGTCTCCACTAGTCTCAGTATCCTGAGAGTAGCTGGATTCGGAAGTCGGCTCCGTCATAATGGTTTCTGCTCTGATTGGTTTTGCATACAGATAGTTACCGAAAACTAAAAGGAAAAGAAATAAAATTCTATGTACTGTTTTTTTCATGGTTATCTACTCCAAAATTTGTTACCAACAATATAAATAAAATACGAAAAAAGTTCAATAACGTTAGTTTTTTAATTTTACGAAGTATTATTATTAATTCTAAGAAAATAATTACTATAAACATTCATTTCAGTGACATATCTCATCAATCAAATTGCTCAACGCCAATAATAAACCGTTTTCTTTATTTTTTTTGTGCCGTTCGAATTTCAAAAACGTGTTTTTCAATACATTCTCAAATTCCTTACAGGTGTAAAGAATTTTGGATTTTCTATTTACTTGACAGTTTTTCTATAAACAAAAAAGAAGTACCAACGGCTAGCGTTGGCACTTCTTCTCTAAAAATAGTCTATTTTTTAATCGAAGTCATTAAGATTAACAGTCAGTTCTTAATATCCCTTTTCATGCTCAGGATCAGCAGTATTAGCAAGAGACAGATCCCTGAGAAAATCAAATAGGAACTATGGTACTCACCTGTTCTGGGATAACTTGTCTCTGTTTGAACGTTAGTAATATGGGTATCCGATGTTTCTGGTTCCCGATTAATTATAACTTGCTGTTCCTCTGAAGAACCCAAAATCCCTTCGATTTGAATCTCGCTTTTCACGCTATCGCCTCCTCAAATTAAGGCGCTACGGGATTTCCATCTTTTCCTAACGCTTCAAAAGCCAACGTCAAAGTATGAGTTGTTTTCTCAGCAGTCGATTTGTAATAATCATCTTTAGTTGTTCCGGAATACTTGTACGTTGTTTCTTTCGCATGGCTGTCAGCCGTATCCGTCTCAACATTCAGCTTGCCTTGGTTATTAGCTAATACTAAAAATTCGCCTGCCGTAAAGGTCTTTAGATCCACTGATTTTTCAGCGGCTGAATAATCATTTCCGCTAATTTTTAACGTATCGACATTAGTTAAACTTCCTGAATCAATTGTAAAAGTATTGGCTGAAATTTTTACCCCACGACCTGAATTATTAGTAATTGTGTAATCTGGTGAGGTAATTGATTTGTGTTCTGAAGCTTTCGTCGTATAAAAAATATTCGCTGTATCTAAGGTCACATTGATCCAATCATTTGCACCTTCATCAATATTAGGGCTTTCTTCGTCTTTATTATCCTGCCCTAAAAATCCGTCAACCGTGATTTTTGCTGAATCTTCACCATTGATTTCTGCTGCCTGAACACTCAAAACACCACCAAATAAAAAACCGCTAACTAATAATCCACTTAAAATTTTCTTCATTGCTATTGCTCTCCTTTTTCTTAGTAATTAATTTTTGATATGAATCGTAATTTTTGCTGCTACCTCTCCCTTTTTCTCTTTAGTTTTATCATCATATAAAGAGAATTTTGCCGTCGCCGGATAGTCTCCCTTTGATAATTCTTGCTCTAATCTGGCTTCCTTAACTTCATAACCAGGTTGAATAGCCCCAGAAGTATAAATCAATTCTCCTGTGTCATTGCGTGTGATTTCTACATTGACTGGGTAAGCATTATGAGCGGGGTTTTGAATCATCAGTTCCCCCGCTTTATCACTAGACTCAAATGTAGCTTCTGGTGCGATCACCATATTAAATTTGCTGCGATCAACTTTCTCTTTGGCCATCTTCTTTAGTTCCGCATCGCTGATCTTATTAGCATCCTTCCCCTTTGGTAAAAACTCACCACTTACCATCGAGACCGGTTTTGCTTCTTCTCGGGTAAGGAAATAGGCGCCGATGCCGCCAAAGGCCAATAGTAATAGTAGCAATATGATCAGCCATTTTTTTCTATTTTTTTGTTTTTCTTCCATTAAACGTTAATCCTTTCTTGCCGCAGTTAAGGTCAATTGATATTGAACCTGCTGCGCTTTTGCAGTATCCCCATAATACTGACCTGAAAAGCCCATAGTAGTGGAACTATTTCCTGCTAAGTCCGAGAATGTTAACGGGGATTCGTGTAGCTTCTGAGTCAGGACTCCTAAATTCTTGTTTCCTTCTGTCAAATTTAAAAATAGATCCTTCTGATTGTTTCCATCAGCCTCCGGCAACAATTGAATGCCTGTTGGATTTGACAGTTCTTGAAAGTCTGTGGCATTGATTGCCACTGCAAAACTACTATGGTTATCAATTGTATATGTGTCCGCAGCAGTCACCTTTTGCTGACCGTCAGCTTTTTTAGTATGAAAAGCTGCCTCGATCGGAAAACTGACATTAATCATTTCCTGCGGTGTTGTAAAAGGAACTTCCAGCCACTCACTTGATTGGCTGGCTGGATCACAGATGATACGAACGTAAAGCCAGTAGTCTGTTTTTTCTTTTAAACCGTCGAAATAAACTTCATCATCAAGTCCTGCAGTGTGTTGACTTGTCAGAAAATCAGGTCCTTCTTCATTAGGCTCCGAGGTTTTCTTTGAAAATAATTTGTAATCAACGCCTTGAAGATAGTTGTCATTGCCGTTCAACCGATACTCCGACAAACTGAATCGAGCATTTAGTGCTTCAACGATCTGATCCACCTTCAATAGTTCAACAGGAGGTGCCATTCGTTGCAATGTAATCCAGCTCGTAGTTTTTAACCGTGCTTTTTCATCCGTTGTAAAATCAGGTGTATTCGTAAAAACATCACGAGAAATATTAGCTGTTGAAATCGTCCACGTTCCAGCATCGCGTTGCGGTGTTACCGCTTGAGTATCCGTCAGAATCTCATAGCCCGCGGTCCCTGTTTGAAACGTATTAAATTGAAATTTTCCTGTTCCGCCGGCAAAGCCGATCGGGTTGTAATTAGAACCGATCTTCCCCTGAAAGTTGAGTTGTTTCGCATTGTCTATAACAAATGTTGAGTTCGCCCCAACCGCTCTATCAAAGACAGACTCGCTCTCTGTACTCGTAAAATCACCAACAGAATCAGGCATAAACTTGATTGCACTATTGTTTCCCAACTTGATACTGTTGGGATAATTGATACTAAATTCTGCTCCCTCACCAACGTTTAAAAATGCTGGCCTTCTAAAGTAATAAAAATCGCCTTTACTTTTGTTAGTCCCGTTTAATGAGAACCTTGAGTTTTTTCCTAGCGTAATCGTCCCGTTGCTGGAACCGTCAGAATAAATGAAGTTATGATTTGAAGTAATATCAACCTCTGCTTCTTCTCCTAAAGTAATGCTGCTAGGGTTTCCCGGCATCCACAAGCTTCCAAGTGCATCATTTGTATTTTGAACAATCGTAGTAGAACTCCCTGATGCAAATTCATAATTATTGCATTCAGCAAACTCCTGTCCATTACCCATTGAGCCATCCGCCTTTTGCTGCATAAAATGATTCGTTCCATGGAAGTAAATTTTACTATTGGCGTTTCTTAAGTAAAAAGGCTGTGCGCTTACGCTAGAATAATAATTAACATTCTCAATATGCAATTGTGTTGCGGCTTCACTTTGCATAATTCCATATAACCCAATGGCTGGTACAGTAAAGTCTGCCGAACCAAACGTCATGTTTTGCAACCTGATCGTTAATCCAGCAGTCGTTGAATACAACCCTTTGTTCCCATTTAAATTTCCACCATCGTAAGAAATTTGACGATTATTTCCATCAATAGTGACGTCTCCAGTTATAGGAATAGCCGTATTCCCAAAATCAAAGACTTCAGCAGAATCCGCCAACTTTATGTAAGGTTCTTTATTTCTTAATGCTGCCTGCAATTCACTAACCGTGGAAACAAGCAGCCACTGTTCAGCATAGGTACTATTCTTAATTAGTACCTCCTCATTCTCACTAGCAGATTCTGTTGCTTCAGAACTTTGCTGTGTTGTTTCTGTAGTTGATACCGTACTATCCAACATTTCTGCTTGAATGGGGCGAGTAAAGAATACACTGCCCAAACCTATGATGAAAAGAATCACAATATTATGTATTCTATATATGTTCATTACTATCGACTCCAAAAAATTCGCTAATAACAGTAATATAAAGAAAAGATAACGAAATCACAATTTCAAAAAAAAGAAAAAAGTTCGATAACTAACGTTACTGAACTTTGTTACTGAAATCATTAATTATCTAAAACCACTCCCAACAAATAATGATTACAATTAAGAATCCGCTTTTTTTACTCCATCATCCAGCAAAAAATTTTTTTCTTTCCTTTCTATTTTGTCGGTCAATAAAATCTCACATTATTTAAGCCGTTTTTTTAATCATTCGCTTCATTCAAAAAATATTTTGAAGAATTTTGACTATTAATTTTCTGTTTTTTCTTAAGATATCCACAAAAAAAGGCGCCTAATTCCATCATTAAGCGACCTTCTTATCTTTATTATTTCTATTTATTAACTAGGAACATACTCTCCGTCGGATATTCGACCTCCACAATTTGTTTGGAAGGCAAAAAACCTACATTTAACAAACGCTGCCGATGTCCTATGTCCAACTTATCAGACTCTCTGAAAGTAGTTGTGTAAAGAGCTTGCGGACGTCTTTTATTTATTAAATAGGTCAGCAGTTTTTGTTCGATATCTAGTTCCCAACAACTAGGTAAAACTGTCAGATTTTCGATTTTTTGCTTTTGAGGATCAAAGAGCAGCAAGCCGACAATTCGTTTTTTTGCCCATGCAAGATAGCAATTATTTCCCTCGATAAAAAATCGCAGTGCCTGACGGTAATTTTCTTCCTCTAAATACGGAAGAGCTCCTCGCATCAATTGGACAAAATGCAGAATCTTCTCTTGATCTTTTGCTGATCCTTGCCGAATAATCAAATCTTGGTTTTCTGCCCAAACTAGGTAGTCCGAAATACTATACGGTTCCTCAATAAAGAATTGTTTATTTTGTAAGCGATAGCGCTTAGGTGTAAGTTTGAAAAGCTCCTCGAAGGCTTTCGTGAAAGCTGGTTGGCTTTGATAGCCTGTTTGGATCGCCACCTCAATAATTCTCTGATCCGAATAAAGTAAGACTTTTGCAGCTTCGTTTAATCTGCGTCGCTTAATATAGTTATAAAGGGATTGCTGGGTTGTCTCCTTAAAAGCATGCAGCAAATAAAACTTTGAATAATTGAGTTGATTTGCCAACTCCTCAAGTGTTACTTTTTCCTGAAGATGCTCTTCTATATATCCCGTAATACTAGCAACTATCAGAGAATTATTCATCATTTTCACTCCCTTTGAAGAAAATATAGAGCGTGCATCGCTCGTGTCGCAGCAACAAACAATTGCTGTCTGCCTAATTGTCCCGGATATTTCTCCTCATCGGCATCGACGACAATCACTGCATCAAACTCAAGCCCTTTCGACTGGACCAATGGGCAGATCGAAAGGTTCTGCTGCAAGTTCGCTGACTCATCCGCTAAAACGTCGCAAGCTATTCCTTCCTTTTTTAACTTTTCCAGCCATTCATTTGCCTGTGCTAATGTTTTGGTGATCAATGCGATCGTCCCTAAACCTTTTTCTTTTAACTGCTCTACTATCTCTAGTATACCTGAAATTTCTTCTGCCTGAGAATGAACAATTCTTCTTTCCGGCTCCATTCCATGTCGCAACACTGGCTCAATTAGCTGATCGCCAATGAGATTTTTGGCACATGTAATAATTTCATAAGTTGAACGATAGCTTTTTGTGAGAAAAATTGATTGGGCTTTTGGATAATAATTTTGAATCTCCGCTAATGTCATTTCGTTGATGGTGGTCAATGATTGGGTGAAGTCGCCGATCAGTAAAACCGGGCAGGAAAACATTTTTTTGAATACTTCAAATTGAACTGAGGTGTAATCCTGCATCTCATCAATAATCAGATAGCGTATTTTCGAAAACTCATCGATTCCCTCGATAAATAAACGAATATAGATAATAGGAAATAGATCAGAATGACTTAAGTCGCCTTTAACCGAGAAATTCTGTTCTTCTAAAAAATGATAATAAAGTTTGGTGCAATTTGGCTGATTGAACATTTTCTTTAAACGATTAATCAATTGTCTTTTTGTTGGTTTTCGTTTCGGTTGAAACGGCCGACTGCGCAGATTTTCCAAAATGTCTTCCACAATGAGTTGAAAACGTTCAAAAATCGGTTTCTTCTGATAGGCCTCATAACGCTTCAAAATGAAGGTAGCATCGTATTCATAATCCCCGATCATTATTGTTTGCGGTGTAAACTTTTCGATTTTTATGAGATAAGCCTTCAAATCAGTCACGCATTTCTTAGTTGCAAGATAACGAATCCGATCGATTAATCGTGGGTGTTCAGCAAGATACAACGCCTCGATTTCTTGAAAGCGTGAAGGTACTTTTGCTTCCTTCGAAAACTTTTGTCCAAACTCGTCGATTGTCCACTCAGTCACTGGTTCCTCTCCCAATTCTGGTAACACTTGGGCAATAAACTGGCTGAAGGTTCGGTTGGGCGACAGAATCATCACTTGATCAGAAGTGATTCGATTGCGAAAATGATAAAGTAAAAAAGCGATTCGGTGCAACGCGATCGACGTCTTTCCTGATCCAGCGACCCCTTGAATGATCATATCCTTTGAACGGCTATCTCGAATCACCTGATTTTGCTCCTTTTGAATAGTACTGATGATAGTGGACATCTGACCACCTTTTTGCTGGCGAAGCTCATTTTGCAGAACCTCATCAAAGACCGTGGTATCAGATTCCACAACATAATCAATCGTTCCGTTTTTAAATTTGATCTGACGTTTTCGCTGGATCTCCCCTGATGCTGTTCCAGCTGGAGTCTCAAAATGAGCCTCCCCTAAGTCATAATCATAGAAAATGCTAGCGATTGGGGCACGCCAATCATAGATTAGCAGGCCTTGCTCCTTTGTTGAAAAAGAAAATGGCCCGACATAAATTCGTTCCGCTGTCTGCTCCCCTTCATAAACAAAATCAACACGGGTAAAATACGGATTCTTTTTTTGCTTTTCCAGTCGTATCAATTGTTTGCCGCTAACCGATTCTGCTAATTGCTGCTGATCCAAAACTCGAGAATTGATAAACATCTCATGTGGATCGATCTCACCCTTATAATCGACCAAATATTGATGAAATTGCTTTGTCTCCTTTGTAAAATGAATCATTTCTTGTTCAAGACTGGTTTCTTTCTTCTCGATCTCGCTGCGAATCGCTTGCCATTCTTTTTGCTCTTCTGCTAAAACATCCATCCTCATCCACCTCTCCCAAACTTGGTCAAATAACCAGTATAAATGAGAAATGAGCGATTTTTTTCATCAATGTTGCGGTCTTTTTCAACAAAAAAAGACGCTAGAACATGGATTTGTCCTAGCGTTTGAGTTCCATTAATCCTTTAGCTGATAATGTAATGCCGTTGCTCCGGCAAGGCCAATAATGCCTAGCGTGAACATCGCTTTGCTTGATAATAGAACGCCTCCGGCTATCAAACCAACGCCTACCACCGTATTGCTTTTTGCACTTGCCTGCAGACTTCTCTTTGATGGTCGCGGAATCTTTATGGAGACCCCCATATCTTCCGCCATTTTTTCAAAATACTTCGCTGAACTATCAAACATCTTTTTTCCTCCATTCGTTTATTCTTCGGTAAATAATTGGTCACTGATTGTCTCTAGCATAAAAGTAAATACTTCCTCTTGGTCATAAACCGTATTCGTAAGTGTCACTGTATAAAGCAAACTGCTTAGGACTCCAAAAGCCTTCTGCTCGGGTATCGCTAATTTGAGATTCGTGTAATCTAACGTATATTCAAAGAATGACAACGAGCTGTTCGTAAATTCTTCCCGTTCCTCATCATTCAAGCGATTTAACAAGGCCAAAAAATCTGGATTTGAGAAATCATATAAAAAAGGTGCTTGCTGATACTCTCGATATAAGGCAATCATGGCCTCGATAAATCCTTGTTTGTTCGGAGACTTTTTCAATATCGCTATCCAATTATTTCGTAGTCGTTCTTGTACAAAAATAAACGTTTCAAAAAAAAGTTCCTCTTTGTCTTCAAATAAAAGATAAAAAGATCCCGTCGCAATCCCCGTTTCCTTAGTAAGTTCGCCGATCGTTGTTTTTCGATACCCGAACTTAGTCCAGCTTTTTTCGCAAGCAATACAGAGTTTCTTCCTTAAATTGACCTTGTCTTCTTCGGAAAATCCTTTGCTTCTTTTCACTATTTCTAGACCTCCAAACTTCATGAATATATATAATTATGTATTCATGATAAACGATTTAAACCCTTTATGCAATCCCACAATCAGTTTTTTTCACAAAAATAGTCTAGAACGGCAGATTTCACTTCTGCCACTCTAGACTATTTAGTGCAACTAATCATTTTTTGATTTCAATCTTTCTACAAAACGTTCTGTAATTTCCATTGGTCGAGTGATTGCACCGCCTACAACGATCCCTTTCACGCCCATAGCTTGGATTTTTTTCGCTTGCTCCGGTGTATAGATCTGTCCTTCAGCAATAACAGGCACTTCGGCATCGACTAATTTTTCGATCAATTCAAAATCAGGCCCCTGACCTTTGCGCTCCTTAGTTTCTACGGTATAGCCGCTTAACGTCGTTCCGACAAAATCAACACCTGCTTGATAAGCATTTATTCCTTCTTCAAAAGTAGCGATATCTGCCATCAATAATTGCTCAGGATATTTTTCCTTGATCTGTTGGATAAATTGATTGACCGTTAATCCGTCATGACGATTACGGAACGTACAATCTAACGCAATAACTTCTACTCCTGTTGCTGTCAGTTCGTCCACTTCTTGCATACTAGCCGTAATGAACGGCTCTTCCGGCGGATATTGTTTCTTGATCAATCCAATCATTGGCAGATCCACCACCCCTTTGATTTCTTGGATATCTCGTACCGAATTCGCACGGATCGCTGCCGCACCGCCTTCTTTGGCCGCTAACGCCAATAGCGGCATGATTCCGCCATGCTCAGTATATAGTGGCTCACCGGGTAAGGCTTGGCAAGAGACAATTAAGCCGTCTTTTATTTTAGTTAAAAATTCTTCTTTCGTCATTTGTATTTCTCCATTTCAGTCGCATTCCGATTTATATCAATAATAAGAGGTTACCATGGTCAAAAAAATCTGTATAGACAAAAAAATTCCTACCTCAATAATTATTGAGGTAGGAACAACTAGGTTTCTATTAATTCTCACGTAAATTCTGGTTAAAGCTGACAACCTTTTCTCTGTATGAACCAGCACGATCATTGAAAAGTGCAGATGTTCCAACCACATAGATATTCGCACCGATCTTACTGATTGCGGCCGCTGTCTCTGAATAGATGTTGCCGTCAACTTCAATCAGCGGTTTCACCTTTCGCGACTCAAGCTGGCGATTCAACCGCTCAAGCTTTTCTACTACCGCCCATTGAAATTTCTGACCGGCAAATCCGGGATTTACTGTCATGATAAGAATCAGCTCTATGGAATCTAAATAGGGAAAAATTATCTCGATCGGTGTCTCAGGATTTACCGCGATTCCGGCTTTTAGTCCCTTTTCATGGATCTTCTTCAACAATTTAGTTGGTTCTTCAGTCGTTTCAATATGAAAGGTAAGATAATCTGGAGTCAACGGTGCAAACATATCAATATATTTTTCTGGCTCAACACAGGCCAAATGAATATCTGTCGTGAACTTACCAGTCTGAATAATTGGTTCCAGCACGTACGGAGCCATCGCCAAATTGTTTACATACACTCCATCCATCACATCACAATGCAGCCAATCAATCCCGGCTTCTTGCAGATCCTGTAATTCCTGCCCCAATGCCAGTTGATTCCCACACATGATCGATGCCGCAACTTTCTCCATTCGGTTCTCCTCCATTATTTTATTCGAATTGAAAGACTATGGGGCCATAAAAATTTTCATCGCAGCCTTTGCATTATCTTTCATTGCAGCTGTCGCGCTCAACGAAAGCTCATCGAAGAAAACAGCGTCTCCTGAAGTATTTTTCATGTCTTCTTGAACTGCTTTACCAGCAGCTTTATTCATATACGTATAATAGTTGATCTTGCAGATACCGTTTTTAATCGCTATCCGGTAATTCTCTTCTGACACACCTGACCCGCCGTGCATCACAAAAGGAACATCGATTTTTTCCTTGATTTGCGAAATTCGATTGAGATCCAGCTTAGGCTCTTTTAGATAAATTCCATGAACCGTTCCAAAGCCAATTGCCAAACAATCGACGCCAGTTTCTTCGACAAATACCTTAGCTAAGTCTGGGTCTGTGTAGACATCTTCCAAATCCTCATAATCCTCACTAGAGTCAGAGCCTCTGCCTTCTCCGCCGCCGACAGCAGAAGTGAAGATATGCCCTAATTCTGCCTCAACACTTACTCCGGTTGCATGGGCAATCTTAACGATCTCCTTGCTCTCTGCTAAATTGACTTCATATTCTTTACTTGATGCATCATACATTACAGAAGTGAAACCCATTCGGATCGCTTTGACACACATCTCAAAGGTTGCGCCATGATCTAGATGCACCGCCACGGGAACTTTCGCCGCTCTGGCATATTGAAGCATGATCGGACCAATTTCTTCCAAGCCGATCAAATTTTCATGTACCTCCGCGTGCTGCAAAATTACTGGAGAATTCAGCTCCTCCGCCGCTTGAATCACGCCTCGAATCGCTTCAAGATTTGGTACATTAAAGGCTCCAACCGCGTATTGACCTTCTTTCGCATCCTTTAAAAGTTCACTTAATGTCACTAACATGAATCTTCCTCCTCGTTTTATTTACTAAAACGATATTCAAGATTTGTTGAGAAGACATCGGTATATACATAGGAAAGCTCGATCGGTTTATCCTCCCAGTAGGCCATATTATTAACGACCATGACCACTGCCGGATTGGAAATGTTTAGATATTCGATTTCCGAGTAATTAGCCATTCGGGCGCTCACCCGCTGACTGACGATCTCTGGATATATTCCAAATTGGTTTAGCACCTTCCAAAGAGATTTGTCCGTCAAATCGAAAGAACCAATCTCTGGGCAGCGGCCGATAGGAATAAAGCTTTCAGACAATGAATAAACGGTTCCATCTACACTCCGCAAACGCAAAAGATAGAAAACGTAATCATTTTCAGCTATTTTGAGTTCCTTACTCAATTTTTCATCGGCTTGAATCACGTTTTTCTTCAAAACCTTCGAACTAATTTTCTTTTTTCGTGAAACAATATCTTCATAAAAACCAGAGATATGCATACTGGAAACGATCTTTACATCTCGATCAGGAATAATAAATCCTTTTCCTTCAATATAAGTAACGATGCCTTGTCTTTCCAATGATTCTAAAGCGCGTTTGATCGTTGTTCTGCTTACATTAAAACTTTCAGACAACTTTCGTTCACTGGGAAGCGGTTTTCCTTGTCCGCTCAACACCTTAGCTAAATTTTGAATATCATCACTTATTTTTTTGTACTTTGGAATAAACTCTTCCACGTTATAGTCCCCCTTCACTCGTCTTGTCTTGGATAGGGAGATCATCAAAGATTTCTATCAAAACAGACAGGTAGCTACATAATAAATAATTATGAAATCAAATGGATTTTCACTATTGATTATAACTGATTTTTTATACAACTACCTACCTTACTATAGTTGCCAACGTTACTTTTTGCCTTATTAACTAGAATTTTACGACTACACGATACTTGTCCCCTTTAATGGCCGATTCAAAGCCAGCTAAAACATCATCAAATGAAACAACTTCACTGATAAACGGACGCATATCTATTACCCGCTCACTGATCATTCTCGCTGCCCGAATAAAATCTCGACTATTCGAATTGGCCGTACCACAAATGGAGTATCCGCCTTTATGCAGTTTATCCGGACTAAAACTGACCGGCTCATCAGGATAAAAGGAAGAATAGAGAATCACTTTCCCGGTATTTGAAACCAGTTCGATCGATTCCTCCGCAACACTGTGAATAGGTGTAGTATCAAAAACGACATTCGCGCCGAGATTCTGACTAACTTCTTTGATTCGCGTTGAAAGATCTTCTTTAGAAGAATCCACCACATAATGAGCACCAATTTTCTTAGCCAAATCCAAACGCTCTGGATTTAGATCGCAGGCGACCACTCGCGCACCGCTTTTCACTGACAAAGCCACATGTAATAGTCCCATAATGCCGCAGCCAATAACGACAACTAAATCGCCATACTGGATATCCGCTGTCTCACAACTATGGACCACACAAGACAGAGGCTCAGTTAAGGCTGCTTCCTCAGCAGTTACTCCAAAGTAATGAAAGAGGTGCTTCGGCTCTACCAGCATATACTCAGACAATCCGCCCATTCCTTTATGCGGAAGTCCTTCCAAGTGTTTACTGTGATCAAAATCCAAACAATTTTGTTCTTCACCACTTTTACAAAAATCGCAATCCCCGCAGGCGAGATTCGTTCCAAAGACCACCTTATTGCCGACTTGCCATTTTGTCTTATCAATTTTATTTCCTAATGCGACGATTTCAGCAGCGATCTCATGACCGCCAATGAATGGATAGTCGACTTCCTTAATACCTGTGTAGACTCTTTGCTCCCACGTACAAATAGCACAGGCATCGATTTTGATCAGAATTTTATTTTCTGAAACCTCCGGCAAGGGACATTCCTCAATTCTTAAATCCTTTATTCCATAAAAAACGGCCGTTTTCATTTTCTGTCTCCTCTCCTAACAGTTGTCTAAAATATATTGAGTGCCCCAAACAATACACCAATAGCCACTAGAATCAGCATGACCCTGGTTGATTTCATTTTTCTATTTTTCAAAAGATACAATGTCAGTAATGTGATCCCCAGCGGCAGAATACCCTTGAACAATTTATCCAAAATATCTTCTTGCAGGCCTAATTTCACCGCACCTACCTTGATTACGAATGGTGAGGAAACAGAAACAAAATTGGCGGTCAAGGCCCCCAAAACAATTGCTCCCATCGCTGATGCGCCTGTGATCAAATACTGTAGAATATTACTGCTCAAGATTTTCTCAATCCCGGCTTTCCCCATTTTGTATCCCTGCATCCAAACAAAGTATGCCAATGAGAACATGATGCCGAACATCAACAACCCGTAAACAACTGGCCCCATCAAGTTTCCGTCAGAACCAAGACTGACACCAAAAGCTAACAGGATCGGTGTTAATGTCCCTTGCCACAACGTGTCCCCAATCCCAGCAAAAGGACCCATCAAACCGGTTTTTATCCCATTAATCGCATCATCTGTAATCGGTGCGCCATTTGCCCGATCTTCTTCCATCGCAATAACCATGCCGCAAATGATTCCGCCAAAATGTGGTTCTGTATTAAAGAACGCCATATGTCGTTTCAAGGCATTTCGATACTCTTCCGGATCATCTGCGTACAGCTTTTTAATAATCGGACTCAGTGAATGAACCAAGCCGGTAGCTTCTAGGCGTTCGTAATTGTAATTGGCATGACTGAAAAATGTCCAGCGCCAAAAGGACCTGGTTACATCTCTTTTGGATAATTCTTTTTTCGGCTTTTGAATCTCATTTTCTAATGATTGTTCCATCTCTTCTCCTCCTAACTCAACCCGCCAATTTCATTTCTAGGCGTGATCGTATAAAGATAAGCAATGATCGCACCTAAAACAGCAATAACGATGACATCTAACCCCATATAGATCGACATGACAAATCCTAAAATGAAAAATAGCATCGTATTCGGTCGATTAATCGAACGCAGATTCATCGCGATTCCCAGCGCTGGCAGCAATCCGCCGATTACTTGCAGCACATGCAGCGGAGTTCCCTCCAAGTACCCGAGAATACTCGTAACCGCGCCTGCACCGTAGTAGGCGGCAAACGTGACTGGAATGACACTGATCAGAAAAAGAATGATTTGTGGTGGAACGACATGTAAAAAGTTGATTCGGTCAAGATTGCCTTCTTCGGCTGCTTTATCCGCCATATGAACGAAAAAGACATCGATCGTCATATGAGCCACCCAAATCACTGTTCCTAACAAACCGATCGGCATCGCTAAAGTTACTGCAGTTTTTGGATCGGCCCCAGAAGCTATCGCCAAAGCGGTTCCCAATGTTCCGGCCAATCCCGGGTCAACAGGTGCTGTTCCGCCGGCTGAAATGAATGCGATATAAGGAAGCTGGATCGCTGCTCCAATGATTACACCTTGAACCGGGTCACCTAAAATAATTCCGACTACCGTTCCAGCGACTAATGGTTTTTGCATAAAAGAGATACTTCCCAACAACGAAAGCCATGGTGTACCTGTTACGCCAAGATAATAAACAACCCCAATTAAAATTGCTTGAATAAAAGAAATTTGCATTGATACCCCTCCCTAAGTCAATAACTTCGCTACATCAATCGCTTTGTCTTCGGCAATGATTTGGATAGTGACCGCTGCTCCCGCATCAACGAGTTTTTTCAGGCTTTCTTTCTCAGCTGAAGAAGCTGAAATGTTTTTATAAAATTTTGTTCTACCCTCTTTCGCACCCATCCCGCCGATATTTATTTTTTCCAATGAGATTCCTTGATTTGTCAACGCAACGTATACCTCAGGAGATTTGGCCAAAATGATTACTTTATCAGCTTCAGTCAATTGCTTGATCGCATCGACTCCGTCATTGGTACCAAAAACCTCTGTTTTGATATTCGCAGGTGCTACAGAAGTCACGATCATCTTCAAAAAAGTATCATTTGCCGTTTCATCATCTATAATAATAATTCGATTAGCCCCAGTGTAATTAAGCCATGAGGTCATGACCTGACCATGGATCAGACGGTCATCAATTCTCGCTAGTACAATACTCATTTTTCTTCTCCTGCCTTTGCTATCAAATTGTTATACACTTCATTTAAATCTTGAATACTTTCTTTACCGCTTTGCAGTGCTGTTCGAGCCAATGCCTCCAAATCTTCGGTAAACTCGCGATTCACTACAATCTCCAGCAACATTGCCATATTCACACCAGAAAGCACTTTCATTTTATGTGTGACTAAAAGCTTCATCACTTCATTTCCAGGCGTCCCTCCATAAAAATCGACTAAGACGATTATCCCTTCTCCAGTATCCAATGCCTCGACTTTTCCTTGAATCTCCTCTCTCAATTGAACCGGACTATCTCCATGGTACAGACCTACCGACGCGGAGCACTTTACTTCACCAGCAATAATTGCAATGGATTCCAACAACGACTTCCCTAAATCCCCATGAGTAACCACTAGCAAACCAATCAAACAACCCTCTCCTCTCTTAAAGCCTTTGGTTCTAAAAAAGAACCATTGGCTCTATTCACAAATCAAATATATAACCGTTGATAGTTTTTGTCAACATTTTTTTGAAAACACTTTCAAAAATAAAGCGAATAATCCTTATCCAACAACAATTCATTCAGCATTAGTTTTCACAATAATATCTTTTGTTTTTACAGTTAGTTTTATAAGTAATCACAATTTCACATTCTCAACGATTGGAAATGACTAAATTATTCGTTTCTAACACCTATTTCTAACAAAAAAATCGCTTTTGCTTTAGTTGACTAAAGCAAAAACGATTTTTTTTATTCAAGCATGATCCACTTATTTTATTTTTGTCGCTGCTAGCGCAAAGTCACCGATCGCTTGTCGCGTTTCCGCGGAATTTTTACTGTTTTGTGTCAATACCACGATCGCAAACGGATTGGTTTCTGATAGAACCAGCCCGATATCATTTTCGACATAATCCAGTTCACCCGTTTTATTCGCCACCAGAATGTCTCCTGACAATTTACTAGGAATCTTGGTACGGATTGTTTGTCCTTGCATTATTTCAAGCATCGCTGATTGCGGATAGGTTCCTTGCTGCTGATAAAGCTGCTTCAAAAAAGTCATACAATCCGTCAACGAAGTATAGTTTTCCTGACCTTGACTGCGTGCTTCATTGTCTAGCATTTTTCGTTCCAGCCGCGTGTCCTGATAGCCCTGCGCTTGGAAAAAATCATTTAGCTTATCCATTCCAAAATAATCGATCAGTACATTGGCAGCATTATTATCACTTTGTTCGATCATCGGTACGACCCAATCATTTAACGTTCTATCTTGTATCTGCTCATTGGGATCTGCTTGCATAAAAGCGTAGTCCATAATAAAAACCTTGATCACACTGGCGGAAATAGTTGGAGCAGAATTGTTGCTGGAAAAGTCTTTATCGCCATTAAAATAGTGAACACCGTAGTAAACTTGTTCGGCACTTGCCAGCAATTGAGTAGAATCTAATTGCGGTTCTGGCTCACTTGACTGTTGAGTGCTGTTCGTACTAATCGTTTCAGTTGTTTCAAGAGTCGCTGGTGTATTCATTTTTTTGGGATTGGTTTTCTTAACAACTTTCGGTTGCACGGTTTGTTGCTGCGCAAAAAACTGATTCACTACTAAATAGGAAGAACCAGCTATTAGAACAAACAGTAGCACGATCCAACCATACTTAGCTTTTCTCGTTGGCTTCGGACTGGAATGTCTTCCCAAAAGGTTCATCTTCTTTCTTTTAAGATTTTAAGAGATCCAGACCTCGTTGACACCAGCATTTTTGGCTACACCATCTGTCAATGCTAAACGAGAAGAATAAGAAACATAGCCATAATAGATCTGAGTGCCGCCGCCATCCCATTTCACAGTGATCTGAACATTTGGATTGATTAATTTAGTATCAGGCATATCAGAAGGATATTGTTCATTCGTTTCATAACTTAGAACATCCCCACTGGCGTTGGTAATAGTCGCTTTTCCAAAATATTGCGTACCATTCACATTTTTCTGCGTCACACTGCCATTTGCACCAATCGTCAGCGCAGTCTGTCTTTGGCTGGTTTGTGAATAATAGAAATAATAAGTGTTCGCCCACTTTGCATAATCCCCGCTAAAACCGCTGGTATTTCCTGAAGTCGTTACCGCAGGACGATCCTTCTCTTGGGCCTTCTGAGTAGCTTCCTTATCTTCCTCTTGCTTCAAGCCTTCTTCATTTTTATCCGTCAGATCATCTACTTCATCAGCAATCGCTGAAAATTCGCTTTTGCCTAGATCGCTGGCAGAAATTCGACTTAACTTAAGATTCGATTTCTTATACTCGCCGTTGATCGTCAATTCTTTGGCTTCCGCAATAATCTCATCGTATTTACTTGTATCGACCTTGCTAGACGATACTGTGGTTGCTGGCAGATTCGCCTCATTATTCGAACGACCCGCCATCGCAAAACCAACACCTGCAATAACAGCCAATACTGCTACCCCAGCAATAATAAATGGCCATTTTGGAAGACTGGATTTTTTTTGACTTACAGTGTAGTTTGGTGAAGGATTGGGTTCTTGCAGATTGGCTCCCTGATTTCTTTTTGGCAACGTTTCTTCATTGGCAAATTCATAGCCACAATGTTCACAAAATAAAGATCGATCACTGTTTTCTTCCCCGCACCGCGGACATATTTTCATTTTAAAAGCGCCCCTTTTCCCATTATTTAAACCAACTAAAAATATTATTCCCTTTTTTTATATATTTATTTTAGCATATTAATAGTTATAAAAATCACAATTATTTTTTTATGGCACCTATTCCCATTTATTTTCGCAAAAAAAGAACTCATCCTGTTACAGATAAGTTCTTCTTCATCTATTTCAATTTACTGGCAGCCAAACTAAAGTCTGCAATCGCGGTTCTCGTTTGTACGATATCAGATACTTCATTGGTCAGTACAACAATCGCAAAAGGATTGTCTTCAGTCAAAACAAGACCAATGTCATTTTCGACATTCTGCTGCTCGCCAGTGATATTCGCTACGGTAGTATCCTTTGGCAGTTTTTCAGGAATCTTTGTACGAATGACTTGTCCTTTCAAACTCTCAACCATTGTTTTTTGCGGTTCTTTTTCGCGGCCGTCATAGATTTTTTTCAATAATTTCATACAATCATTTAGCGACGTATAGTTATTCTTTTCGGTTCCTCGAACATTGATGTCGACCATTCGACTTTCGATCCGCGTATCAGGATAGCCTTGATCTTTAAAGTAAGCATTCAGTTTATCCATCCCATAATGATCAATCAAAACGTTCGTGGCATTGATGTCATTTTGCTGAATCATTGGGTTGAGCCATTCGCCCAATTTCTTATCTTGGATCACTTGATCGCTGCCATCCTTTTGTGCAAGGGCATAGTCCATAATAAACAGCTCGATGACATTCGCTGCGATCGTTGATTCAGAATTATCGCTGGAGAAATCTTGTTTATTCTTAAAATAGTGAACGCCATAATAAACCTTACCTGCACTTTTAGTTAAATTCGCAGCATCTAACTTACCGGTGGTTTTCTTTTTCGTTTTTGCTGCTGTTTTTTTCTTTGAACTTGCCTGTTTCTTACTCGTGCTAGATTCTTTTGTCTTTTTCTTCTTAGAGGACTCTGTTGTCTTTTTCGTTTTCGCTTTTACTTTCTTCTCAGAACTCTTTTTAGCCGATTGCTTGGTGTTCGCAGACGTCTTTTTTGGTTCCTTTTGACTTTTTTTAGTGGTGACTGTTTCTTTTGGCTTCTCTGTTGGATTATTTAAAATGCGCGTCACCCCAAAATAAAGGCCGCCTGCCAATAGAAGTCCCGCCAGGCCGATCACGACATATTTTCCTTTGGATTTTTCATTTGGATCTGTATGTCTACCCAAAATCTCCACCTTCTTTCTTTCACATGACTATCAGTTATTCAATAATAAGTTTATCATATTTCATTATTAAAATAATTTCTTTTGAAAAAGAATATATAATTTATAAACACTATTTATTACAACGAACTCACAAGTCTCCTATGTATTTCATTTCTATCCCATTCTACTAAATTTTTCGTTTTATTAAAAAGATTTATAAAAATAAAGAAGCCTAACTTATGTGATTCATAAGTCAGACTTCTTCGTTTATTTATTTTTGATTTTAGGATCGAGGTAATCGCGCAGGCCGTCTCCAACAAAGTTGGCGCCGATCGACATAGAGAAGATCGCGATACCTGGGAAGGTGGATATCCACCAATAATTCATATTATTGACTCCATCGGATACCATCGATCCCCATTCAGGTGTTGGCGGTTGGGTTCCTAAGCCTAAAAAGCTTAGCCCCGAGAATGTTACGATCGCATTTCCGATATCTAATGTCGCCATAACCAGCAGTGAGCCCAATGCGTTTGGGACGATTTCCTTGACCAAGATCCGTAAATGACTGGCTCCTAATACTTTGGAGGCAACGATGTATTCGTTCTCTTTCAACGTAATTACAAGACTTCGCATCAGCCTTGCATAGTTGGGCCACCAAATAATGGTCATCGCCAAAACAGAGTTAAAAATACTTGGTCCTAATGCCGCTGCAATTACCATCGCCAAAATCAGCGGCGGAAACGCTGCAATCAATTCTGCGAAACGCATCATTATATCATCAATGATCCCGCCGACATAACCGGCGATCCCACCATAGATTGTTCCGATGACGATCGTGATACAGACCGTTACTAATCCCGCTGTAATCGACACACGGCTCCCCATCAAAACTCGTGAGAAAACATCTCGACCTAATTCATCAGTCCCCAGTAAGTGTCCTGCTGAGCCCGGTGATAAAAATCGTTCCATCATATCTTGTGCCAATGGGTTTCTTGGTACGATCAACGGTGCGAACACTGCTATGATCACCCAAAGACCACAGAGTACGAGTCCTAATTTGAATAAGAAATTTTTTTGTTTTAGTAGTCGTTTCATCAGCTATACCTCACTCTCGGATCGATAACCCCGTAAAGAATGTCAATCAAGAGATTCAGTATCACATTGACCATTGCAATCAATAATGAAACACCGCAAATTGCCGGGAAATCCAGCGTCGTTGCAGAAAGATAGGCGTATTGTCCAATTCCCGGCCACGAAAAGATCTTTTCAACAAAGACCATACCGCCTAATAAATTACTAAAGCCCATTCCCATGACCGTAATCACAGGAATCAACGCATTTCCTAGCGCATGTCTTAAAACGATTTGCCGTTGCGACAATCCTTTCGCTTTTGCCGTTCGAATAAAATCCAACGAAGAGACTTCCAACAGATTCGAGCGGGTCTGCCGTGAAATCAGTCCCATGGTAAAGAACCCTAGAACGATCGCCGGCAAAATCAAATGCGATAAAGCATCATTGAACAACGCCCAATTCCCACTCGTTAAGGCGTCTAGGACATAGAGCCCTGTTCCGCCTGTGGGTGCCGAGATTCGCGAACTGACTCGACCACCGCCCGGAAAGAGATGCCATTTGGAATAGAACAGCAGCAGCATGACTAACGCAAACCAGAAGTTGGGGATTGAGACCCCGCTGATTGAGATAGTACGAACTAGATAGTCAAACGGCTTGTTGCGATAGACCGCAGAGATGATTCCAAATGTGATCCCGAACAAAACGGCGATCAGCATAGCCATGACGGACAGTTCCAAAGTCGCAGGGAAAAACTGTTTCAAATCACTGATAACAGGATTGCCGGTGCGAATCGAAGTCCCTAAATCTCCCCGCAACAAGTTGCTCAAATAGATAAAGTATTGTTCCATTAGCGGCTTGTCCAGACCCCAGCGCGCTCTATAAGCCGCCACCGCTGCCGGATCGCTCATCGCATTTGGACTCATATTTGATGCAATCGGATCACTGGGAACGAGATGTGAGATCATGAATACTAAGAACGTCACCCCAATGATCAAAAAGCAGACAAATAATAAGCGCCGTAATAAAAACCTAGCCATATTCCTCATATACTTTTGCCCCTTGCCTTTTGGTTAGTTGATACCGACATCTTGGAAATTGATTTTTTGTACTTCGTAGTAGTTAACACCTTTCAAGTTGTCGCGATAAGCTAATACTTTTGGATGCTGTACTAAGAACGCGTAAGGCATATCGTTTGCCAACAGTTTCTGCAATTCTTCCGATGCCTCTTTACGCTTCGTTTCGTCCGATTCAGTTTGAATCGTTTGTTTCAATTCAGCCATCTTCGTGTTTGAAGTGTCCATCCATTTCGCACGTTCGCCGACTGTGTCGCCTGGTAAGAAGACTAATTGGTTATTGATATCCATGTAATCTGGATGCCAATGCATCATTAAGAAGGCTTCTTTTCCTTCACGGTATGAATCGATTACGACACCGATTTCAGAAGTTTCGATCTTGGCATTGATGCCGATTTTTTCTAAATCGTCTTTGATTTTTTGCCCTAAGGTTGTCCATGACATTCCCTCTGTATCAAAGTTCGCTACGGTAAATTTCACTTCAAAGCCGTCTTTATAACCGGCCTCTTCCATTAATTTCTTCGCTTCATCAAGGTCTTGATAATCTTTTTCTTTCTCTAGGCCGCCAACAAATCCTTTCGGAACGATATCTAATGGCAACACCGCTTTATCGCCTGAAATCTTCAACAGTTCTTCATAGTTGATCGCTTTACGAACAGCTTCTTGAACTTTTGGATTTGCCATTGGTCCGCCAATTTTTTCATCTTGGTTCATTAATAAGAAGGTTGTTGTCGAGCCGACATAGTTTTTGATCTTCACGCCTTCTTGATCCTTCAATTGTGAAGCATTGTCTACGCCGATACCCAATGCGATATCGATGTCGCCTTGTTTCAACATTTGAATCTGGTTGTTCACATCTGGGATTTCTTTGCAGATAACTTTATCATTCGCTACCTTGCCCCAATATTTATCGTTTTTCGTTAGACTAAGTTCTTCGTTCTGTTTCCATTTGTCTAAAACGTACGCTCCTGAACCAGCTGAATTTGCGTTCAACCATTTTTCAGCAGTATCTTTAGATGATGCATCCTCTGCATCGGTACCACCATGTTCTTTGACAACTTCTGAATCCAGAATCGCAAATGAATTGTTCGCCAATTTTACTAAGAACGCTGCATCTGGTTCTTTTAATGTGAACTTCACAGTGTAATCATCAGGTGTTTCGATATTTTCTACATTTTCCGTATGGTGACTGGTATTACTTTTCAGATTTTTCGTCCGCATCACACTGAACTTCACATCTTTTGAAGTCAAATCATTGCCGCTGGAGAATTTCACGCCTTCTTTGATTTTGAAGGTATGGACTTTTTGCGCATCATCCATTTCGTGTGATTCAGCCAATGATGCTTCAGGTGTTGAAGAATCATAAGAACGATACAAATAGTCATACATCGCGTAATACACCATGTTGCCGTAAACTTCATAGCCATGGTGAGGATCCAAAGTCTTCAAATCAGATGCCATCCCGACTACCAATGTATTGTCGCCATCACCACTGCCGCCACCATCGTTTGACCCGTCTGTGCTGCCGCCACCGCCGCCACAACCAGCTAGTGTCAACATCATCAGACAAATGACGCTCCACAACATCTTTCTTTTTTTCATACCCTGTACTCCTCCTTAGTTATTCCTCTTTATTACATAAATGACAAGCCACTAAGTGATTGTCCTTTACTTCCATTAGTTCTGGCACTTCCGTTTTGCATTTTTCCATCGCAAACGGGCAACGCGTGTGGAACTTGCAGCCTTTAGGCGGATTCGCGGGACTTGGTACGTCCCCAGTCAATACGATTCGTTCCACTTTTTCCTTATCAATTGAAGGGGCCGCCGAAATTAGTGCCTTCGTATAAGGATGTAAGGTGTCATTATATAAAGCATCGCGATCCGCTAATTCCACAATATTTCCTAAATACATCACGGCGATCCGATCGCATAAGTGATAGACAACACCTAAATCATGAGAAATAAATAGATACGTCAGATCCATCTGTTTTTGCAGCTCCACCAGCAGATTAATCACCTGTGCCTGAATCGACACATCCAACGCCGAAACAGGTTCATCACAAATAATGATGTCCGGCTTTAGAGCCAACGCTCGTGCAATACCGATCCGTTGTTTTTGGCCTCCCGACATTTCATGTGGATAACGCTGTTTATAATTTGCGGCTAAGCCTACCATCGTCAGTAAGCGATCGATCTCCGCTTCGATTTCCGCTTTGCTCATCTCTTTTTTGTGATGAATCTGGAAAGGCTCTGCCAAGATATCTTTGATTTTATTTCGTGGATTCAAGCAGGCGGAAGGATCTTGAAAGACCAGTTGAACCTTTGAACCAAAGGCTACTTTTTCTTTCCGGCTTTTGAAGGCGGTAACATCTTGACCGTCGATAATAATGTTGCCGCCAGTCACTGCGCCAAGATTCAGCATGGTTTTCCCCAGTGTACTTTTCCCACAACCGCTCTCGCCCACAATCCCGAATGTTTCGCCTTTGTGTACGGTGATCGAAACATCATCCACAGCCTTTAATGTTCCTTTTTTTCCTTTGCTGTCGCGAATGTCAAAATATTGTTTAACGTGTTCCATTCGAATAATCGGTTCTTGCGTCATCATTTACGTTGTCACCTCGGTCTCTTCTTCCGTCGAATACTTAAAACAACGAACTTTACGATCATTTTCAATCGTTGTAATCGCCGGCCGTTTCTCTTTGCAGATAGCCATCGCATAAGGACACCTAGGATGAAAACTGCATCCTTTTGGCATTTCATCCAATTGCGGGACCATACCATCAATACTGCTGAGCTCACCCTTTTGATCATTGATATTCGGGATCGCCGCGATCAATCCTTCTGTATATGGGTGTTTAGGATTGTCCAATATTTCACGAATCAGTCCTTGTTCCACTACTTTTCCGGTGTACATCACAATCACGCGATCGCAAACTTCAGATACAACCCCTAAATCATGGGTAATCAGAATGATTCCCATCTTCAGGCGATCTCTTAATTCTTTCAATACTTCTAAAATTTGAGCTTGGATCGTCACGTCCAGTGCCGTTGTCGGTTCATCCGCAATCAAAAGCTGCGGGTCGCAGGCAAGTGCCATCGCAATCATCACCCGCTGCCGCATACCGCCGGACATCTGATGAGGATACTCATTAAACCGCTGTTCTGGAGCTGGTATACCAACAATCTTTAACAGCTCGATCGCCTTTGCTTTCGCATCGGCTTTTGAGATATCTGTATGGATCAGCATTGATTCAATGATTTGATTGCCGCATTTGTGAAGCGGATTCAAAGAAGTCATCGGCTCCTGAAAAATCATCGCTAAATGATTGCCGCGATAATGCTGCTTTTCCTTCTCCTTCATAGCAACCAGATCGTTTCCCTTGAACAACGCTTTTCCAGTGACCGTACTCGTTGCTTCATCTAATAAGCCCATGATACTCAAGGAGGTCACACTCTTCCCGCTGCCGCTTTCTCCAACGATCCCTAATGTTTCATTTTCATTTAATAGAAGCTCTAAATTATTTACGGCAGTTACTTCTCCGTTATAGGTTCGAAATTTGACCGTAAGCTCTTCGACCCGCAGCAGTTCTTTCTCCATAAAATAATTAACTCCCTACCTTTGTATTTTTAAATTAAGGTTAAAAAATGACTACTTATTCTAATTTTAAAATCTACGAATAGTCGTTTGTTTATTCAGAATATTCGAAAAATATTTTATTTTTTGATTATACCAGTTGACAAAAGATTGTCAATACTCAGTTTAACAAGCTTTCACTAGAAATCTAACAGGGACAACTCTAATTGCCCATAACCCAAAAATGTTAGATTTTTTATTAGATTATTCTGAGCGTCTCTAATTTAAGGGAACAGCGTTTTGTTATCGCTCAATTTATACCCCAAATAAAACCTGCGAAATAACAAAAAAAGAGCCTTCGACAATTTTCTTTTAAAAACTGTCAAAGACTCTTCGGTAAAGATTTAATTGGTTGTTACATTAATTTCTCAAAGCGGTTTTCGATGACGCCTAAGTGTAATTGGTTAAAATCTCTAAAAGATTGGCAAGGTGCTTCTTCCTTATCGCAATCCTCTGCAAGATAAATTGGTTTGAATCCAAGTTCTTTTGCCTCGCGTAATTGCTCTAGAGAATTCGAGATAAAATTGACCTTTTTATGAGCCAATTCAACTTGTAAAAAATCAACGAGTCCACGAGGAACCGTTCCAGTCTTCTCGCCATTGATAGAAAAATCTAAATAATCGGCTAAGTGGTGTTCCAGCAAAATCTGATTCATCATTGCTTGATCATAGAAAACGATTCCGATTTGCTGTTTCCGACTTTTCAAATAATCTAACAATTGATGGACCTTCATTTGATCTTCTTCCCGTAAAAAAATACTCTCACTTGAAAATACAAAAGTTTCGATCATCTTTTTTCCTCCTAGTCCATTTATTTGTGCATTATTTCACTAATTAAACGAAAAAAATTTGTTGCCTTTCCGGACATTTAACTCGTTGAGGTGCAAATAGAACGCAATCCCTCAAGTTGTCTTATAACTTACAACATTTTTGAAGCGCTGTCAAATAATTATCGGCTATATCCGTGATTCTACTCTTAATATACCTAGCAAAAAGAGCATGACCTCAGCCATGCTCCTCCCTATATTCTATAGAAGATTTTTTACCTTATCTAATAGTATTTTGACCTCTTCCGGTCGTGTGTCCCCTGTTTCTGAATCAATGATCGAGCTGTACACATGAGGAATGACTTTCTTCACTCCGGCATCTAATGCGATTTTGAGGATCTCTTGAAAATTATCTAAATCAATACCGCCAGTCGGCTCCAACAAGAAATCATTTTCTGCACAGGCCTTTGCTACTGCCTGGTATTCTTCTTTATGCACCAACCCCTTCATTGGGAAATACTTGACGGAACTTCCGCCCATATCTTTCAACAAGGCAATCGCTGTTTCGATTGGAACAATGGCTTCCGCTGTTTGAGAACTTAACGGACCAGTTGCGATGTTGACGTAACCAACTTTTCCGCAAGGTGAAACTAAGCCGTTGATTACGGTATCCTCTTGACCAAGCAACGCACGTGATGTCCCTACGCCGGTGAAAACTTGATTCACATGCTGCGGCTGCAGCTTACCTGAGATTCGCGAGACCATTTGGCTCTGATTAGGATCGCCGGCACCTAGCCCAACAGATAAAGCATTCTCCGTCACCGCTTGATATTTTTTCATGTCTTCAATTGCTGTTTCGTCACTGTCGTAATTCTTTGACAATACGCCTAGCACGACATGACCTTCTGCTGCCTGATAGCAATCACGAGCGTTTTCAACTGAGTTTGCTAAGACATTCAGACACACTCGATCTTTATAATACTTTGGGGTTAATGACATATCCATTTGCTCCTTATTCTAAATTAATTGATTTGCATAATTTCCTTTAATCGAACAATGATCCTGTGCAATTCATGCTGATCCACCGATCGAATATCAAATTCGATGATGCCGTTGTTGGCTTGATATTCGCGGGTATAAATTGCCGGATTCTCCGCTTTTAGAGACGCGATCACATCTGTTGCTGATTTCTTTTGCACTTTTACACTAGCACGATAGATGTCTCTTCCGGCCCCATCCTGCACGACCTTGGCTTCAATGCCTTCGATTTTATTGAGTTCCTCGATAAATGGCGCTAAACGCTGCTTCATCGAGTCCCCAGACTCACTGCCATAATGCAGATGATCAACCAAAGCTTGAGTGAAGCCTAAGATATTATCCTTGCCGATTTTCATCGCTCGGCCGATCCCTTTGCCTTGCAGCCGAATCCACTCGATATATTTTCCTTTGCCGATTACTAGACCACTACTAGGTCCTTCAATCGCTTTGGCACCTGAGTAGATAACTAGATCGGCTCCAGTTTTACTGTATTGATAAAGGTCTTCCTCCGCTGCCGCATCCACGATCAAGGGAAGCTGATATTTCTTAGCGACAGCCGCCGCATCAGCCACCGTCAGCATGCTCTTTTGCACGGTGTGATGGCTTTTGATATAAAGCAGTGCCGCGGTATTTTCGGTGATCATCATCTCCATTTGTTCAGGTGAACAGCCGTTGGCATAGCCGGCCTCGACAACTTGTCCTCCGCCTAAATTTACCATGACTTCAACCGGTGTTCCGTAATCGACATTGTGCCCCTTTGGCAAAATAATCTCTCGTTTTTTGATGCGATCCGTATATGGATGATAAGCATGATACATGCTACCTTCGCCAATGATCGCGGCGACAGATTGGGCGATGCCCGCTGACGCTGAAGAAACGATTTGAGCATCCTCTACTTCTAATAGTTTGGCTAAATAAGCTCCTGTCTGGATAAAAAGTTCGCTCATTTCAAAAAAATGTTCGCCGCCGAAACGTTGGGTCGCCAAAACATTTTCTGACACTTTTGATACGCCTAAAATCGTCATTTTCCCTGAAGCATTGATTACCTCTTTTAGGCCAAATTTGTCATAACTAGTTGTCATACATGGCGCCTCCAATAATTGTTTTCACTGGTTTGATCAATTCGTTAGTTACCCGTGTGAAGCCATTTGAATCTATCAGTGTTTTTTCACCCTCTGCTAGATCAAAAATCGTAAGGTCAGCGTCAAAACCTGCCGCCAAACGCCCCTTCTTCTCTAGGTGGAAATATTCTGCAGGTACCGCTGTCACCTTATCCAGAATCTCTTCCCATGAATAACCGACAACTCTCAGTTTTTCCATTGTTGTGGCTAAGTCATAAACAGGTCCATTCTCACGATTGCGGTGATAAATATCGGTACTGATGGATGTTGCTTTGATTCCTTCTTTTAGCGCCGTTTCGGCCACATGAAAGTTAAAGCTGTCCGTGCCATGACCAATATCGAAGACGATTCCCTTTTCATAAGCCGCTTTCGCAAAATCTTTAATCCGATCCGTGTCCTTATCCAGAATGCCATTGGGTTTGCCGTTGAAACAATGGGTCAAAACATCGCCCTCAGCTAAAAGCGCTAAAACTTCCTGCAGCTCTGGCGGTGCCGAACCAATGTGAATCATCAATGGCAGACCGCCATTTTCACGTTGGATATCCTTCGCTAACTCTAATGGTGTAATGCCGTTCTCACCTACGACTGTTTTACTCATCCGAGCTTTGATTCCAACGATAAATTGTGGAAGTTCTGCTAGACGATCACGGACTAGCTTCGCCTGAATCTTTGTCAAATCAGCCAATTCGTCTTGTTCAACAATGCCCCACTTAGAAATATTGACTAACGCATAGACATTGGTTTTAACCCCTTTGGTCAATTCATAAAAATCACTAATATTTTCTGCTCCGGTCGTACCTGCATCTATGACTGTTGTCACACCTTTAGTCACGCCGATTTCGTCAGGAAAATCATAATAAAGGGTCATTTTTTCATAGCAATGTACATGATCATCGATCCAACCCGCCGACAAATAATGTTCCCCTGCTAAATCGAGTACTTCTTTTGCCGATGATTCGATAACCGTATCCACATTCAAAATCACGCCATCTTTGATCGCAACTTCAACTTTTTCTTCATTAATAAGCTTTCCATTTTTGATTAATAAATCAAACATCCTTTAGCCTTCTTTCTACTGGAGCGCTACCGGGAAGATCGTCCCAAGCACCATTGCACCAAGGATTGCACCACCGGCAATCGGTTTCTTCCACGCGTAGAAGCCTAATGCGCCTAAAGTCGCTCCAATCCCAATTGGAATCGACGCACCACAAGCACTCAAGATGATCAATGGTCCTAAGAAACGACCGGAAGAGTTTCCGGCACCCATCATTACATCTGCACCAAACGTTGAATTGGCTTGGTTGATCGTAAATTTACGAATCAGAATAATCACACCGCCGACTAATAACCCTAAAACAGCGCCCGTCATCAATGACAATGCAAAGTTATCGATCGGTGCGCGAATCCCCATACTTAAGAAGATTGCAGGAACCCCGATCCCTATACCTGTTAAGATGGAACCGCCTAAATCAAGAATCCCGACTAACGAACCTTCTAAAATCCGAGCAAACAAGAAACTCGCTCCAAACGCCGCTGCCGCTCCGTAAGAACCCCCGTCTAAACCTGCTTTCAACATCGCTACGATTGAAACTTCATTAAAAGCACCTACGCCATGAGTAACATACATATGTGTTCCAGCAAATACCGCCGCGGACATGATTCCCACTGTGATAGGAAACGCCCAATCAGCATACCAGAAACTCTTCGCTTTTTTCTCTTCAGAAAGCGCTACTTGTTCCTTCTCCAACTCTTCTGTGTTATCCATTTGTTTCCCTCCTACTTCATATTATGGTATTCATTTTTTTCAAAAATGAGTTTTATTTTCATCCGTATAACATTCTGTTTTATCTATTTGATCTTCCCTAACAACCTTTTTTTAATTCAAACCAAGCATTTTATGGATATTTTCTAACCAGTTTGGTGCTTGCATCTTGAAGCTTTCCAAGACTTGCAGATCGAATCCGCGGAAGAAGCCGCTTAGGACGAATAGCAAGATGATCGCACCCATCATCATCTTCGTTACTTTAGACCAGCCGATTTCATCGACACCTTTACCGATCAAGATACCCAATACAACACCCGGTACTGCGTTTCCCATGATCAATTGGGCGATTCCGCCAAATAGTGTGCCCCAGAAGCCAGTACGTTTGCCTGCGTCTAATGCTGCCAACCAGAAAATGACCGGCATTACGATATTGATCAATGTTGTTGCCGCTGGAACCAAAACGGCTACAGCAGTTACTTGCAACGCTGCCGGAATCGCAGCGGCTGTTGAGTTTAGAAAAGCTACAACGATCGCACCGATAACGGCACCTACAAAGCCCATTTTTCTAGGATCATGCATCGTTTCTGAAACATTTTTATTTTTCGCTAATAAGACCGAAGCTGCCCAGTTTGGAATGATTCGATGTGTGACATCCTGTGTAAATGCTCCTGCGCCAACTGTTGAAGCCCACGCATTGAAGAAAAATCCTAGCCCGAATGAGAAATGCGATGCTGGATCTCCCATACAGGCATTCATCTCACCTAAAGTACGAAAGGCACCCAACCCTTGCGTACTCGGAGCATGGAACATTCGTGCCGCTCCCATCGAGGCAGAAAAACCGAGCAAGCCGCCAATAATAATTGATTTTATTAAGATAACTGTAAACTCCACTTCATTACTCCCCTTCTACGTTCATATTTTTTTTGAAATGACAGGAATCTGAATTCCCTCAGGATCATCCGTCATTTCTTGAGTAAACGCGACTTCATCAACTTGAAGTGTCGTCACATTAACCGTCACTTCCAACTCCACGTGATAAGTTGTTTTATTTCTAGGAAAGAAGAAAAACAGAAAACGTTCTTTGTATGTCTTTTGTTTGGCTTCAATCACATTAACCTCGATTGGTTCAATTCGTAAAATCACTTCAGATTCCTGCATCATTTTCTTTTGAATCTGGCCTAGCGCACTTGCAAAAGCATGTTGTTTCGAATCGCCTTTGCCTTCCACCGTCACGATGACTTGTTGGCACTCTTGAATACTCATCTACTCATCTCCCTAATTCGCTGCATGTTTCTTTTCAAAAGCTTCGGTCAGTCGTTTGCCTAATTCTTCCTGATCCATGAAACCAAAGCCTAATACTGTTTTGCCATCATTGATCGCGGTTAAGCCTTCCTCAATTGAGCGCATCCCATGACGTTCTGGGTAGCCATATTTGGTTGAAGCTGTTAACGCTCCAGCGCCGCCGCTTCCGCAAAATGAAATGCCCATATCCGCATTTTCCTGTTGCATGACATCACCTAAACGCATATCCGCGCCCATTCCTGGTACAACTACCGCTCTGCCGCCTGCTGCTTCTACACCTTTTGCTACGTTTTGTCCTTTACCCATGCGGTCTGCAATTACTACTGTGATCATTTATTTTTCCCCCTAAGTTTAATTTTGTTTGGCTGTTTCAAAATGAATCGATAACACATACATCTCGTCTTGCGATAAATCGCTAATTCTTTTCACAACACCTTCAGCTAGGCTGAGCGCTTCTTGTGAGACTTCACTGAACATTTCTGGATCAACTTCAGGAATCTTCTCCTGCTCTTTCGAACGTTTCAGCATTTCGTTTAAGTGATTGATCAAAATGGTCCATTGCAGCTCAGTTGGTTCGATCTTTACGGCCGCGAGTTCGCCTTTCAGCCAATCAATCAATTCTTGTAATTCCCCTTGGTGTTCACTCGTTGAAATTATTTGTAGCGCCTCTCCAGTCACGGTCATTCACTTCCTCCTCTTGTCTGCTTCAACTAACTATTCCCGACTTTTTTATAGCCGTGGAATGTTGAGCGGACATTTTTTCTTACTACTGATTTCCTTTGACGTAAGCAAACAGTGCATTGATCTCTGATTGATTAACGGCTAAATTGTGTTCAGTAAATAGTTGTTCTATCTGGTTGTTTCTTAAATCAGACTCGGCTTGTGCCTCATCCGTTTTCGTCCCCTCCATCATGTATTGCTGATCAAACGTAATGCGATGAACCATTAGAAATACATGCAATAAGAAAGCTTCGCGGTATTCCTGATTCAGCTGTTCTTCAAATAGAAGCAATAATTTTTCATAAATCGTATACGCCTGTAAAATCAGCTCTTTGCTGAAATCCTCCAGCGATGTTCGATTTCCAGCAGGTTCCAACCTCAATTTTTTGCTGCCCTTTTGCGGCGACTGACTTAAGATTTTTTTGACCGCCTGCTGAATCTTTTCCAAATCTTGTTTTGTCGGCAATGGATGAACTTTGATAAACTCACAATCTATTCCTTCTATTGGAAAAATACTGATGACCAATTCCGGTTCTTTTTGCTTAATGATTTCTTTCGCATTCAATACCGACGCAAAAGCCGCAATCTCGATATTCGAAAGCTCCTCCGAAATTTTCTGCTTGATCAGACTGGTCACACCTAGACCGGTAGAGCAGACATAGACGGCCCGAACGCTTCTTAAATCTGCCGCCTTCTCGTAAGATACGAGAAAGTGCAAAGCGATATAGGCGACAAATGAATCATTGATCAGCAAACTTTTGCCGTGAATTTCTCGTCGTACAACCGTTTCGATCGCGTCGAACAGCTCAGGATATTTAGCTTTGATATCGTCTTTGAAGGGATTATACTCATTTACAAATTTCTGTTTGCGAGATAACCGCATCGACAAATGTGCATAGAGATTGGTCAGCAATTGCGGATCGTTGGAAAAGGAATAGTTGATCTTTTTGCTTACCTTATGGATCAAATTTTCCGTTAATGCCATCACATCTTGTTGCGGATCGTTCTCAAAGGTGTCGCTGTAAATGTAGCGGTATTCATCTTCAAACAACGGCAGATGATAATGAGCAAAAACTTGCTGCATCAATAAGTAAGAGAGTTCCCTTTGCTCTTTTGGATCATTCAACAACTGGTAGCGACCGATCGTGTATTCGTTTTGCAAACGCACCGTAGCAATCGCGACCCGAATCAACATATTCAGCAATTCGGCATAATTTAGTTCCGCCGTATCAATCTGCTTCAACAACTGCCGCATATCCGCGATGACTTGGTTGAAAACCTCTTGGAAAGCCGTCCCTTTAGCTGAATACAATTCATAGCCTTCTTGTTTCTCACTTTGCAAGAGCAGCTCCATGATCTTGTAGATGTCATAATCAGTCAGATCTTTTTGTAAAACCTCTTCGATCAGCAGACGAATCTGATGTTCAGGGCCTGTGATCAAAAAGCCTTTGCGGGGCAACCGCTCCAGTGTCATCTTTTGTGCTGTCAGTTGTTTTTCTAGAACCTCCAAGTCATTAATGATCGTGTCCTTGCTGACCATCAAGCGTTCTGCCAACTCAAATGAAGTAATGGCCTGATTCGTGAGCATCAGATGAATACTCAAACGATCTAGTCGCAGCGTTTGATCGGCAAAGAGTTCTAAACGGTCAACATCCATCAGTTCACTCTTCAGCTTGATCCGTTCTGAGTCGCTTAGCTTTAACCAAACCCCCTGACTTCTCTTACTGGTCAAATCTTGGTTTCGTTCCTGAAGCCACAAACGAATGCTGTCCAGATCATATTTAATGGTGCGCACGCTTACATTTTGCTGGTCAGCTACTTCCTTCGTAGTCACAGGTTCTGAATTCTCAAGAAATTGAAGTAAGACCTGAATCTGTCTTTTCGTTAGTTGTTGCATAATGCCCTCTCCTTATACGTTTAACTATAGTGATTAGTTTTCCCTGCAACAATATGAAATGATTGCACTTACTCTAGTGCAAAAAGTCCATATTCTATAGGAAATACAGTGTTTTTTTCTAAAATCAATAGGAATAATAGCGAAATAAACGACTGTTGCCAGTAATCATGTTGCACTAATCTCTTACCTAAAGTAGCACCTTCTGTACTCGTTGTAGACCTTTTACCAAAAATATTTTTTCTTATAAAAATCTTTGGTAAATCAAAAACACAAAAAAGACATGATTTCTACTCTTATAGAAATCATGCCTTTTTAAATTCCCGCTTCGCTTCAAGCTATTGTCCTTGATAGAATCATCAATGAGAGAGTTCGTAATGCATTTTTATATCGGCTGGCAATTCATTTGGCGTTTTTGCTTGTACACTGTCTTCACTGCCATCCTTGATAGCTTCATCATAGTACCAGCATTTATATTGAATCATGCTCAATACTTTATTCAGCTTGGCTATTTCTTCTTCAACCACGCTTTTTTGGTTTTCAAAAAGTTCTTTGCGTGTTTGAAAGGTTTCGCTTCCTTGTTTGCTCCACTCCATAAACTGTTTGATGTCTTTGATCTCTAAACCAGATTTTTTTAAACAATCAATCACTCTAAGTGCTTCTAGCTCATTCTCTGAAAATTTTCGAATTCCAGATACGCGCTGAATCTCCGGAAACAGACCTTCATTATCGTAATACCGCAATGTAGAGACTGGTAAACCAAATATTTGTGATACTTGACCAATAGTATACATAAACTTCCCTCACTTTTTTTGACATTATCCCTTGACCTAAAGTCAGGTTTAGGTATTAACATACTAATAGGATCACTACAACTTGTCAATTATTAATAGTAAGAAGGAGCGAACAAAGATGGAAAAAGAACTTATACTAACAAAAGAATGGGACAAGGTCTTCCCGCAAAGCGAAAAGGTCAATCATCAAAAAGTAACTTTTCACAACCGCTATGGAATTACTTTAGCAGCGGACTTATATACCCCAAAAGAGGTCGCTGGAAAATTACCCGCAATTGCTGTAAGCGGACCTTTCGGCGCCGATAAGGAACAATCTTCTGGATTATATGCGCAAACAATGGCGGAAAGAGGCTTTTTGACGCTCGCCTTTGATCCATCCTTTACTGGAGAAAGCGGCGGTACTCCGCGCAATGTAGCTTCTCCCGATATCAATACCGAGGATTTTCAAGCGGCTGTTGACTTTTTATCAGTGCACGAACAGGTTGATCCAACAAAAATCGGGATTATTGGAATCTGCGGCTGGGGCGGAATGGCCTTGAATGCGGCGGCGATTGATACTCGAATCAAAGCGACAGTCACCGCTACAATGTATGATATGTCTCGCGTGAATGCCCAAGGTTATTTTGACGCACTCGATGAAAATGCTCGTTTTGACTTAAAAGAATCATTAAATGCACAGCGGACAGAAGATTACAAGAATGGCGACTACGCGCGGGCTGGTGGCGTAGTTGATCCGCTTCCTGATGATGCGCCTCAATTTGTAAAAGATTATCATGCGTATTACAAAACGGATCGCGGCTATCATTCCCGCTCGTTAAACTCTAACGATGGCTGGAATGTCACCTCATCGCTGTCCTTTATCAACATGCCGATTTTGCAATACAGCAATGAGATTCGCAGCTCCGTCTTGATGATTCATGGCGAAAAAGCTCATTCTCTCTACTTTAGTCAGGATGCCTTCAAAAAACTGACTGGAGATAATAAGGAATTGCTGATCATTCCCGGAGCTTCGCATACGGATCTATATGATCAGACGACCATTATTCCCTTTGATAAAATGACTGAATTTTTCCAAGCGAATTTAAACTAGCTTTTACTAAAGAAGCGAAAAAGGCTTCCGGCTCACTCTTGCAAAAGAGCACCGGAAGCCTTTTTTGAATTCAACGTCTGATCAATCATATAATAGTTATTCGGTGTCTGCCTGCTTTTTTCTTCGAATAAATAGAATGATCAGTACACTAGCTAGTAACAGGAAAATTCCGATTAGAATGTATAACCAAGTGTAGTCTGGCTTTAAGGTAACATCCTTTTCATTCAATTCTTTTGCGGTATCGCCATCAATCCGAAAATCACGTTCAAACGTCCAATGATTTTCAAACTTGGCGGGGGCGCTGCCATCCTTATTGCCGGAAACAGACAATGACATGTGATAGACTCCAGGCTTTAGTGCCTGTTTTTTCAACGAAACTGGCAGAGAAAAACTTGAGTTTGGAGCGATCTGCAGATTTTCTTTTTCTTCCTGATAAAGCACCTTGTCACTGCCTTTTTTTGTCACCTTAGCAGATAGTGCAACTTGATTGATATACGTTTTTTGATCATTTTGAAGATCCGCTAAAATGACATTCCGTGCATTGATCTGACTCGGTTTCACTTCGTGCAAAACCAAATTCGGTACGACTTTCTTTTGATTTTGACGCATCAATAAAGCGACGACGTAGGAATAATCGTTTTCAATCGATAATCCTTGAGTGCTTTTGGTCGTTTTTTCTTCTGTCGCCGGTTCCTCTTTAAACGTAATGCCACCGGCGATGACTCCGTCAAAGGACTTATTCGGCATATCAACTCTGAACGGAACCGTTTGTTCACTCTTTGGTTTCAAAACAACCGATTCAGGATAATGTACGTGCTCCTTTAGATCGTATGCCAAACTTTTATCCTTCTTTAGGGCATTCTCGCCATACTCAACAATCACATTTGAATTCGTTGTCGCATTGTTAACAGAAACGTCGACCTTCACTTCTTTTTCGGTATCATTTCTAAGTGTTGCCTTCAATTCAGTCGTTTGACTTGGAGCGAGCAGTAAATCAAAATACGTTTTTTCTTTATCGATTTGATGTTCTGATGGCAGTGGCGTCACCGCAAAATTAAATTCACTGGCGATCCCGACAAAAGAATCCAGCATAAGCGACCCAAACAGCATAAACAATATCATCCCGATTGTTTTAAATCCTTTCAAACAAAGCTCTCCTCTTCTATTTATGAGCAAAATCAGTTGTTTCTAAATTTGCTAATTTCCTGGTACATCGGTCAACGTCCAAGACAAGGCACCTTTAAAAGTACCCAAGCGCTGATACTCAACAGGCACGGTGATCTTGATTCCGCGTTGTTGGCCAGCATCTAATAGTCCGCTTAAATCCGTTTCCCCCTTTTGATCGCCTTCAGAAATAGTTATCGCCGCATCGCTGATTGTATCCGACTGACTATCCGTCACAAACGACAAAACATCAGGCATTACTACTGTTCCGTCAGTCAAGGGCTGCGTTTGTTTTAGCTGAACTTGCCATTTATTCGTTGCGCGCTCATCCATGATCCGCAAGCCCTCAGTAGCTGTCCCGAATTTTACCAGTGCCGTAGTTGAAATTTTACGGGAACCAAACACGATTTGCTTTGGTGCCTCCATGAAATAGAGCTCACCTGATCGGAAATAGAAATAAATATCTTGGGTCGTTTCGGAAAAGGTTCCTTCCGCATTCCCTGAGTCATTTTTGAAAACAAAGCCGGCTACGGCAGGAGGTGTTTCTTTATAATGATCGCCTATTTTCCCCGTAAGCTGCTTTGAAGGAGCGACCTCTTGGTTGGTTGCTGCATCTTGATAAAAAACCGTAATGGACTTTTCTTTGGGTTTGGCGATCTTAACGGCTATCTCGTTTGATTTTTGCAGCAGCGCCCCGTTTTCGAGGTATTCGAAGTTCATGGCTAGGCGCTTTTCAGGCGTGGAATCTTGTAATTTGGTTTTTAGTTCGATCACCATGTCTTTTTCCAACACTAAATAATCGGTCAGATCTAAGGTGATTCGTGTTCCTGCCACAATAATGTCCTTATCAGATGCTTGGATACCGTCAATCTTTAAAGAACCCTGTTCATAAGCTAATTCTGAAGGAAGATTGATACTCATCTGCGGCTGGTGTTCATCCGCAAAGTCACGATGACTCTTCAAATCATTATCGATGTGCAGGGTATTTTTTAGCGTGACGATGTCTTCCTTATTCGCCTCTGCTTCCGTTTCGAACCCAGTGTCATTGACACTTAGTTCGGCTGTAGATTTTACACTGGAAGGAATTTGGGTCATTGCCAAGGCGTTCTCTTGATATTTTCCGCCTGTTGATGAAGTAAATCCCCAATAAACTGTCGTCCCACCAAACTTCGCATTAAGATCAGTGACCTCATGTGACGAGGAACCGATCCCTTCTAAATCATAGCTCAATTGCTTAGTGCCGGCATTCCAATGAACTGTCAACATGCGCCACGTTCCATCGGATAGGTAAGTGGGAGCAACTGTTACCCCGGTGTGCTCATTGTCATAATTATTGTTATTCTCTTTGGGCGTGACAAACGCTACATGTCCATGCCCGCTGTTATCACCGCTGATCTCTCTGTCCATTCGGTCTGAAGAACCTTGATTTTTATACGTGTCAAACTCGATCGACAGCCCATTTCTTATATAGGGTTCGCCTGATTTGGTCGAGTAAGCACCTATGCCCATCCCCGAAGAACCGATAACTTGAGTCGCATCGTTCTCCATTCGCGGATCATTGGTCAAAGTGAAGGTCATCCCATCACCCGCACTCCCTCGCTGATCACCTAAATACAGATAACTCTTAAAAGTAAAATCAGACAGTAAACTAATCGGCTTTTTAGACCAGATCGCCCCTTTTTGTGATTTTTGCGCTGGGTTCAATTGAAGCAGCTTGCCATCTTCCAAGATACTCGTACTGTTGCCGATCGGATTCTGAAAAACCTTATCAATCGGGATGATGTTCGGATCTTGAGGCAAATCCGCAGCAAAAGGAGCGGCCGATCGTTTCACTATCTTTCCAGATTGCGGCAAGTCGTCAATAGAAGCAGCAGTTTCTGACAGATCACTCGTATCTGTCTCCTTCACAGCGAAGCTTTCAGATACTGCGGTACTTTCTGAAGTTTCCTCTATTTGTGATTGTTCTGTACTTTGTGAAGCGCTTGTCTGTAATTTTGTAGAGGAAACAGTCGTTGCCTCACTGATGATCGAAAAGCTAGTCATGCTTAATAATCCACTTGCTATAAGGATCAGTATTTTCTTTTTTGCCATCTCTTTTACCTCTATCAGTTAGTTTCCTGGTACATCGGTCAGCGCCCAAAGCAGTTTTGTTTGGTACTTTACGGCATCTTTCGGGGTAGCGCCCGGAATGGACAATGACACTGCTTTGGTCACATTGGCCTTTTTCATGTCTCCATCTTCGGTCGGTTCTTCCATTTCTTCTACTGCTCCCCAAGAAGTAAGCCATAGCCCACTGCCCGTTCCTGCTTTTGCAGAAGTTACTACGACAGCATTCCCAGGAATAAGAACTAGGTTATCGGCAGCAATTGGCTTCGTATCACTTGATGAATTGCTAGTAACTGTTGGAGCCGATAATGAGATTTGTGCTCCGGTTAAAACATCATTTTTAGTCGAAGTAGCAGCCGTTAATTGTTCCGGCTGTTCCACAGTCAATGTCCAGCCTTCGTTGGTTCCTCGATTGTCTGAAATTTGAACATAGTTTGGACTGTCTTCATGGCCGGTTTGATATTTTTGTGCTCTCGCAAAATAGACTTGATCCTTATTTGAAATCCGATTTTTGCCAAAATCAAAGCTGGAGGCATAATCAATCGACAGCGGCCCTTGTGTGCCTGGATTGGGGCCATTCGGATCAGTTGGATCGATTGGCCGAACGGGATTTTCTGGATCAGGGTTTTCTGGGTCAACTGGATCAGTTGGATCTGACGAAGGAACAAATTCTATTTCGCTGCTAGAGTAGTATTCCTTCGCCTCTTCCGCAGCAGCCGCAGAAGAAAAACCAACCAATGTAACACCGACAACAAACGCCTCTACTAGTCTTTTTTTCATTTTTCTGCCCCTGACCCTTAATTATTGTCTGGTGTATTTGCCAAGGTCCACACTAATTTTGTTGAATATTGCTGCGCCAACTTCACTGATTCGCCGGGAACAGAAAGCTGAACAGCATCTTTATTCTCATCAGCCGTTGCCCCAAAACGATACACCCAAGTGCCGACTCCCGTTCCTGCTTTTGCATTTACAGCTAAAACATCACTTTGACCAGGGGTGAATACCACTTCAGAACTCACTGTCGTGGGTTTATATTTTTGATCGACAGACGAAGCCACTTGACCTTTCGTAAACTTCAATTGAGCTCCGACTAATTCTTCTCCTCCAGCCGTTTTGAACTGTTCAGGCTGAGCGATATTCATTTTCCACCCTTCTAACGTCCCTCTTCTGTCGGTTATTTGAACATAAGTCGGCTTTTTTGATCCGTCATTCATTTCATCTGAGGCAGCATAATAAATCTTATCTGCAGTCGAGATTTTTTGCGTACCAAACTTGAATTTTGAACCGTAATCGATCGACAACGCACCGCCTGTTCCTGGTCCGGGGGGGTCAGTAGGATCAACTGGATTTGTCGGATCTGGATTTTCCGGGTCAACCGGCGGCGTCACGCCTTCATCACCAGCTTCAAAAGTAATCGTTCCTTCTGTGTTGTAATCCTTAGGAAAAACTTCTGCAGCGGATGCTCCCGCTATACTCAGTGTCAGGCTCAATAATATTGCTGTCGTAGTTAAGGCAATTGCTTTTTTCATTCTAAAATTTCCTCTTTTCTTTTAGTATGTCGGACAAGATAAATGACTGTTCCACATAAGAGTAATCCTATGTATAGATACTCTGGTGCAGCGGCCTCTCCCGTTTTAGGTAAAAGTGCGTGTCCAGATGATGAAACGTTTTTTGCTTCCTTTGCTGGAGAAGTGTTTCCGTTACTCTTCCCATCTGAGACGGGTTCGTGCTCGACTTTTTCTTCACTGGTGTCATATTCATAGGTTCCATAAAAACTTGTTTGGCCATTTGTCTCAAACTTTTCCTCTTTTTCAGCGGCCGCAGCCGTCTTTCCACTTAAAGTCACTGTGAGCAATGCAACGAAAATGATTCTCGTAAGGTTCTTCATACGTATGCCTCCTTTATCACCTATTTAATTGCTGTTAATTTGGCTAATTGATCGAGTATCGAGAATACATGGCCGTCAAACAAAGACAAACATGAATCAGGATCAAGGATTTTGACGAATTTTCCCATTTTAAAACAACACCTATTTTTTTTCGTATTGCAAAAAAGGTATGTTTCACTGAACCAGCAAAATTCGAATAAAACTTAGGATATATCCAAGACTTACTGTTTTATAAATGTTTATCATGTGTGCTATAGTATCAATGGCACTCCCCCTATTTCAAATACAATTCATGTACATGACTATACACAAACTGTAAAAATAACAGAGGTGACAACAAAGATGATCAAAAACGTAATTCTGCGAAAATTGAATCTGCTCTTTTACATCATTCGAAAGGAACAAACTTCCTTAGCAGAACTTTCTGAACGGCTGGAGATTCCAAAACGCACGGTCAAAGAGGATCTGAAAAGAATTAATGAATTGATGGAGGACGAGTTCCTGCTGACTAACTTTCTTGTTTCCAGCCGCCATGGGGTAATCTCGATTCATCCTGAATACCAGCAAGACGCCGTTAAGAATGCCTATGCGCTGAAACTTTCCCTACTGAAGAGCCAAGTGATTTTCAATTTCTGTGTCCTTTTGATCACCAAAGTCACCATTAGTAAAGATGACCTTTTGAATACCTTATTCATCTCTGAGGCCTATCTTGCAAAACTTACTGTCCAACTAAGCGGGTTTCTCAAACGCTATAAAATCAAGATCCTCATCGACAACGATCACTACTCACTTACCGGAAACGAACTGGAGCTGCGGCTCTTTTCATATAACCTGCTGCAGGATAGTTATCAAAGTCTCGAATGGCCGTATAAAGATGTCACCAAAGCCCAAATTAGAGAAAACATTCCCGAGGAAATCATCAAGTTTTCCCATACGATCTCAAATACGAAACGCAACTCACTCTATCTGCTGCATCAACTGCTGCGATCACGTTATGAGCATCAGCGTTTTTTAAACTTGAAGAGTGATCCTGCGATAGAAGAAGTGATTGAATTGATGGTGTCTCATTATGACGGAGCTTATGTATTGCACGCTGGTGGCTATGGGGAAATTCCCGAAGCTTACTATCGGCAAGAGCTGTTATACTTCAATTTTGTCCAGCACATTTTTACCTCTGATTCGATTCCATATCGGGAAAAGGTCGAGTTAGGGAGATTGTACAGTCAATCTGATACCTATTTTTGCCGTTTTTCCAATGAGCTTTTTCAGGCCTTTTTGTCTGTTTCAAAGTATCCAATCTCAGAAGATAGCGCCCATCTCTATCGGTATTATTTAGTCTTGTTCAATACGCTGTTCGCCTTACTTGGAGACCGTTTTGAAACATTTCTTGATCTTTATATTCCTAGATCGGCCTTTCATTTAGACACTACCAATGACTATATTTCCTCCATTCGTCAAAAGATGAAAAGCCTGATCGATGATCCGCGCCAAGCTGCTTACGCCAGCAGTCTGCTTTACGCCCTGTCTACTTCTGAAAAACAGACAAAAATCAAACTCTACTTACAGATGAATAAAGATTTTATCGCTACTTATGTTATAAAAAATCGCTTAAAAGCCCTCTTTAATTCGGAAAATATCTTTGTCACGGATGATTATTCAGCAGCGGATATCGTGGTGACAGATTCGCTGGAAGAATCAACAACTGAGGATATACTGATCTTTTACTTTGATTCATTGAACAATGACGAGGCTTGGGAGCATTTACTGAACTTAATCCGCAAATTGTATATGAAAAAATGCTCAAAGCCACTCCTCAATGAAACCGCAAAAAGCTAGGAAGACCAATGGTCTCCCTAGCTTTGTTTTTATATAAAGTTTTTCTCCAGCCTATTTCATCAATCTTCGCAATACATAAGACAAGCCGAACCATAAAAGCAGGCTGATCACGATTGTGATGATCCAACCAGAAGCATTGTGTTCCAGCGGCAACGGCACGTTCATTCCAAAAAAACCAGAAACAATCGTAGGAATCGTCAGTAAAACAGACAATACCGTTAGAACCCGCATCGTATCATTCAGATTATTGTTCAAGACATTATTGTATGTTCCTGACAACTGCTGCAAAATCTGCGAAGACAGTTGCGTCATTTCAACTAATTGCTGAGCTTCGATCAATACATCATCCAAGCTTTCCTTCTCCTGATCGCTCAATCGGCGATAAATGCCGTGACTCTTGATCTGCTGCACCAATAATACATTTTGCCGAGAAGCCGTGACGAAATAAACGATCCCGGTCTCTAAATCCGACAATAGTAATAAATTCTGCTTCGTAGTCTTATCTTTCAGCAAGTTGCTGATCCGCTTGCGATCGCGATCCATTCCTTCAACAAAGGGAAAATACTGATCTGAAATAATGAAGAGACTGCCAAATAGCAGCTCAAACAACGTGCTGTTGGGATTTTTCTCTAAATAATTTTTGATCTCAAAATACAAATATTTACTCTGCTGATTCGTTACCGTAATCAATGTCCGATTCACGACGATGAAGGTCATCGGCACTGTTTCATAATGGTTATCGATCTTGCGGCGATTCGGTGCGTTGAAGATCAGCAGCAATACATCCGTCACCTTATCGTAATCTAAATGAGCCCGTTCATTACGGTCCAACGAGTAATCGACGAATTCGCTGTCGATCCCATAATCACGATATAGATTTTTCAATTCGTCTTCATTTTCTGCATCGATATTGATCCAGCTGTTCATCTTATTATTGAAAACTTCTTTTGTATACATAAGCCTATCTCCTAGCTGTATTACGTCCGTTAGCATTCTATCACATAACGTGTGTAATGTACCATTAGAGTCCTTTTACTGCGATTAGATGTTCTCGCTCTGTCCTTCATTCAATCTATTTTTTTCGATTAGACATCAAATCAAAAAACTTTTATTGTACTTCTTTACGACACTTCAAGTCAAAGACCAACTTCGATTTTGACTGTCCAACTTCGAACGTCTAAAACGATAACTCAACGTTTCCAAGCCCTAAATGTTCGAAATTGAACGGTTGAGATCGAAATTGCGGTTCGCTTTATTTTTTGAAATCCGCTATCTTTTAGTCATCGGCCGGAACAAAGAAAATGAACACGGAGGTAATAATCCATGAATGAATAGCTTTTGACGAATCGACAATTGTTCAATCTAAAACCAAAAACACTGGAAAATCGCATCACTCAATTTTATCAACGGACACAAAATAGCAGCTTAACGATCAAATATGTTTTAGCATTACGCGTAAGATACCAACTTGGGGCGGAAGAATTCGCCGATATTTTAAGGGATCTTGTCCGAGATATCTTCATGAACACCAAGGCGACCCGCACCATGAAACGCTTCTTCTATTATTTTCAGGATTACTTTATGGCCCCGGAATGGCGCTCTTTACGCTTAAGATTATTCACCATAAGAAGCTTTGGCGAAAAGGTTTTATCCGTTTTCCATTCCTTATTTTCTGTCGCCCGTCCTGATGAAAACAACGAACCTTGATAGATAACTTATTATTCTTGTAGAAAAAAACGAAAGGGACCGTAAAAAAATGAAAAATGATTTAGTCGCGACATTTAAGAATGAACTTGGTTACGAGCACGACTGGACCTACAAGGGCGTGAATGCCGATCTGCCTGCAGATGCAATCAAAGACGCGTGCCAACTTTTGACCAGCTTAGATATTTTTGAACAGAATGGTGTAAAACAATTCGCTTCCGTTGTTACCGCAAAGATCGTAACAACCACCGAAACAGAAATTTTTGATGTAAAAAACGATCCAAGTGACGAATACAAACAGTTGCCTAAAGAAACCAAAGAAATAAAAACAGCTAATCCTAGTCTATTAATGAAACACCTAGAACAATCTGTGGCAACAAAGGAAAACAATTCTGCTATTTTCCCTACCATAATCCTGCCAGCTTCACAACTTGCTAAAATTCCTGCTGAACCAAAGAATAATTTGGTGACTAGCAGTTCAGATAAAATGCCACGACCTCAGTCTCAGCCAGCACAAAGAAATGGGCGTGGATTTAAACGAACACTCGCCCGACTCTTGGGAAAGAAAGGTAAAAACAAGGACGATCCTTATTGAATGATGTATCAAAGCGTTAATTCTGCCCTTCTCTAAAAGTGGACCAACCTCTCAATCCGGAAGGGAGGTGATTCACTATTCCAATCAAAATATGAGCACAAAAAAAGAGCTGAAAGATTTCTCTTCCACCTCTTATTTCTGGTTATCTACATGCATGAAGCCCCAGTTGGTCGGCATATAATAGCCATTCACTGTCATGTCCTTCAAATCACTGGAGACTAGCTGTCCTGTGATGTAATATATTCGTTTTGCCTTACGCTCAGCATCGCCAAGCTTTGCCAGTAAACCGTTCAGGTCATATTCTGGCATCAGATAATAATGAAAATTGAAGCCCTTCAAACGTTCATGAGTAATCGCGCCTTCAAAGGTCAATAATTTTTGTAATTCGTCATCATTGAACGATAAGTCTGTCAGCTTCAAGGTCAAGCCTTTGTAATCAAATGAGTCTGTCATCATGCCACCCCTTCGACTCATTTTACCACATCCGAAAATACTGTCACTACCCTTTCAACCACTCGCGGGCACTTTGAACTTCATCCATGGTCAATTGGTGACCGTAATTGGTTTCGACTACTGTGACTTCTCCACTGCGATCGCGAAAGGCCGCGACTAATTCCGCAAAAGAGTCATCGCTGACGATCGGATCTTTCGCCCCGCCGTAAGAAACCCAAATTCTTTTATCTGATAAATTAAATGATTGAGTATGAACTTCTAGCGACATTGGATGGAAAAAGATTCCTTCAGCTAATGCCGTTTCACGCTCCAACAACATATGCGCCGCGATATTGGCTCCGTTTGAGTAGCCAACCAAGATCCAATCTTCTAACGCAATCGCTTTTTCTGCGCTGATTTCATTAATTGCTTCCAGCAAATGATCGGTTTCTTTTTCTAAACTTTCAAAATCAAATTGATTCAAGCCGTTCCGTTTAAAGAAACGATTCATTCCCTCTTCTTCGATCGTGCCGCGAAAAGACAGGATCGTACTATCTGCATCCAAAAATTTCGCCAATTCTATTAAAGACGTTTCATCGCCGCCTGTCCCATGCAGCAAGATAAATTTCTTTCCATTCGGTTTTCCTGCTTGATAAAGATATTCCATCTTCACGCACCTCACTTACTAATTGTAAGTTAACATGAATAGTGTCTAAGGACAAATTTTTTGTTTAGGATGCTTTTTCTTTTTGTTTATTCCGCCAATAATTAAATAGGATCAACAGCAGCATGGTCCCGCTAGTAATCAGTACCGCTTTTAGCATTAGATGATTTTCTTTTGTCATGCGTTTCTTCTTCACTGTTTTCTCCGGTTGATAAGGGACTCGTTTTCCCCGTACTAACAAGCGATGTGAGTTGACTCCATAAGGCGTACAAGTCAATAATGTTGCGTAGTCTTTCCCTTTGACCGCCTTCAAGCGCTCTGTCTGTTCCGGCTCGATCACAGAAATCTTGTCCACCTCATACGCCAGCGTCCGATCCAGCACATGAATATAGAAATGATCGCCCTTTTTTAATTCAGTCAAATCCGTAAATAATTTTGCTTGGGTTAAACCAGTATGGGAAGTCAGCACCGTGTGCGTACCCTCTCCTCCAATCGGCAAGGTCGAACCTTCCAAATGCCCCGCCGCTTTTCGCAAGACCTGATCCTTTGTCCCATGATAAATCGGCAAGTTCACCCCAATACTAGGAACCTCAATCTGCCCCATCGTCCCATCAACATTGAGGACACAATAATAATTATCCGGCATCACGATCCCCGAACCCGGCATAAACGGGTCGTGCGCCGGTTGTCCCAACAGGTTTTCATTATAAATCTGAGCGTGTTGAAAAAGCTCTGCGATTTGTTCAGGGGTAAGTTTATCTGCCGCTTTTTGGTAATTATCCATTACTTGCGTCGCGTTTTTCTGATTCAGGTAATTCCCGATAAAAGGGTAAGCAATGATCCCGATCCCCGAAATTAATAGCAGAACGATCAATATGATCCGTTTCATTGTTTGCCCCCTTTCTATGTATAGAAAAAGCCGAGGGCTGCTCGGCTTTAGCTTTATTTAGACCGTTTTCTTCTTTTTGTTCATCGTTAAAATGATCGCCAGCCCGATCAGGACAATCCCGAAAACAACTAGCAGCAAGGTACCAACTCCACCGGTGTTTGGCAGGGTGAAGCCTTTCTTATTGACGATATCTTTTACTACAACGTGATTTGTATCTTCATCATCAAAAGATGCTTTTACTGGATCTTGAAGCAGATTATATCCGCTTGGTGCTTTAGTTTCTTCGATGTAGTACACCATGGCTGATCCATCCGCCTTGTGTGTTTGTAACCCGGAGAAAGTAGCGAGTCCGTTGTCACCAGATTCAACTTCATAAAGGGAATACTCACCCGGAACTGTATCGCCATCCTTGAATGCCTTGATTTCATCAGAGGCATTTTTATAGATATAGTATTTGTCGCTGCCATCTAAATAATAAAGTTTAAATTCAGCACCACTTAGATTGTTGCCATCTTGATCCTTTTTCTTAATACTTACTTCACCCGTATTCACTTCAGTTGGCGGTGTTTTAATCTCTCCATCTGGAGTCGTGGTATTTTCATATTCAATCGTGGCTGTATTAGTAACCTCATTTTTCTCCACATCATTGATATTCTTGTTAACAGTCGTTTTAAAATCAATCCTGATTTTCACCGCATCTACATTAGCCGCTAGTTTAGCAATTCCCTCGGGGGTTAACGCAATAACTATTTTTTCTTTATCTGGGCCACTAGCAGGTGTATGGGTGACGCCAAAATCGGCTGGATTTGCCAACGTTTCAACAACGGTCGTTCCGTTCGCTTCGGTTCCAAATACTTCCACACTGTTTTCCACAAAATTCAATTTTTCATCCAATTCATCGACAATAGAGAAACGTTTGTAATCGCTAAAGTCCGTGGGGATATTTGCGGTTACAGACCATTTAACTTCATCCCCGACATTTACTGACGGTACCTCTGGTTTTTTCTCAGGATTTAATCCCTCATTTTTGGGATAGACATGCACATCAGTCAACCAGCTTTCGCCATCTTTCCCGGTCATAGGAACGGCAACAACAAATGGTTTCACCTTCGATGTAATATTCACATCCTTACCATCCACTTTCGGCGTGCCGTAGGTGAGGTTTTCTTCTACAAAATAGTAGCCCTTTGGCAGGTTTGAAAAGATCAGTTCGCCATTAGCATCCGTTACTTGGCTACCATTATTCACATTAGCACCTAAAGCATACGTATAAATTTTTGTACCGTCACTAACTTCGAGCTTGCCAGCAGCATTCTTTTTGTATGTCCAACCAGTGCCGCCTTGAGGAACTGCATGTTGCTCTTTTTCAGCAGCACTTGCTGGTACGCCATCGATCAGCTCTAACCCTCCAATCTTGTATACATCAAAACCAACACCGCTAACTGGCGGATTTGTAATATCAGATTGGACCGTTCCATCGTTTTCTTTCCCTGTCGGATAAGGATTTTCATCATCGACCCAATATTTATGAATGTGCAAATTTCCAGTATCTGGTGCAGCCGCGAACCCTGTCACAGCCCCTCCCAACGTTGTCGCTAACATCAATAGTACCGCTACTATCTTACTTAATTTATTTTTCATCTTCTTTCCCCTTCTCGTAAGTTGATTTATTTTTTCGATTCTGCAAAAGAATGACCACAGAGCCAAGCAATACAATGCCTAATACAACCAAGAACAATCTCATGTATCCGCCCGCTTTAGGTAACGTATTCTTTAGATAATTAGGTAAATAATAATTCCCATTGTCCACTCTAAAGGCGGGTGGCAGCGGATCGCCTCGCCCTCTGATGGTTTCGATCTCACCATAAAAATTCACTGTAACGATCCACGAACCCAACGGCAGCTGATACCCCGGATGTGTTTTCGTTTCCACCAGTAAATAATCCCCGCGCGTCAAATTCTCAAATGTTACTCGCCCCTTGTCTGAAGCATTCTCACTACTGATTTTCTCGATTGGATTGGCCATATCCCATTTGGTATCTGATGCTTCAGGATCTTCACTGCCGCTGCTTCCGGCCTCGCCATCTTTTGTTTTATAAAGAGAAAAGTGAACACCGCCTAATGGATTACGGTTCGCATCTTCTTTCGTGAAATAAATCGGTTTGGCTTTGTTGGTAAAATAAATATTGGTTCGATCATCGCTGATTGTGTGGCCGGGATCTTCGCCGTCCACAGCTGCATTTCCTGCTACGATCTTATACTTCACATCGAATATCTCGAATTGTTGGGTAGCTGTGTTCCAAGCCGTGTTAATCAACCAATAGCCCTCTGCTCGTTGATAGCCGCTGTAAGTTCCTGTTTCCCGAACAGCATACCAATCATAGTTTTTGTCTTCACCGCCGTTTAAACCAGTCTGCCCGATGGTCGCAAAGTATCCTTGATTATTTGTAGTGGTATTCGATGCTATTTTCGTCCATTGCCCCCAATTGTAGGGATAAGTCTCATAAAAATATCCACCAGAATTCCAACGATAGATATCGAATTGGACTTTTTGTTGATCGGTTGAAGGCATCGCCTCTTCTTGTTCATTGACTTTAAAGAGCGAAATATCTGGCTTCCTATTTTTTAAAATATAGCGATTGCCGTTTGCCTCACTAGGCAGCTCAAAATCTGGCTTATCGACTTCCGTTCCATTCGCCCAGCTTGGTGCAGAAAAAATAAGTTTTGTATTCATATTGACCACCCAATAGACCTCTCGATAAGTGGATAAATTAGCTGGCGGACTATTATATGGCAGGACATAATCTGGATAAGTAGCAACTTCAACAATTGCGTAATACTTCGTTAGATTGGTAATCTCAGGAATATGCATTCTTCCCAAAGCATCAGTAGCGATTGGCTCATCATTAATCTTTGTCCAGACGTCGGGTTTGGCATACGGGCCATTTCCAGGATTATAAGGGTTACTCCCAACTGGTGGGACAGCTGGTGGTTTTGGCTCCCAAATTCCATCCCACTCATAAACATCAAACGCGACTTTCATTTCTCGTCCTTGTTCATCCACTAGCTGATTGCCATTTGAATCCACCGAAGGCATCATTTCGCCGTCCATCCCTTGTTTATAAATGGTGAATGGTACTTCAGCCGCGACAGTGTAATAGAGCTGTAAGGTTAAGCTTCCATCTTCTGCTATAGTTCCAGTGATCTTGCCGTACGCGATTGACAAATCTTCGTCGTATTCGTAAGACTTCAGTAACTCCATCGATGGCTCGCCAACAACTGTTTGTCCCAGATAACCCGACTTTTCTTCTGACAGTTTCAGTTCAAAGTTTTCTTTCGCCGTGTTTCCTTCACTCTTTTGAACATAGTGCTCTACCGTATAATTTGCTTGAGGAAGCTTTTTATTCCATACAGTCACGGTTGGTCCTCTTGAGGTTGTAGAGGGAATGTCAAAGGAAGCCGACACTACAGCCGTGCCATTCCAATTGGGTGATTCTTCTTCATCGTAGCCGGCCGCGGCCTTCGTCTCGACAAAACGATACGTGCCATTTGTTAAACCCAGAACGCCAAAATCAACTTTCACTAATCCGTTGGCCGTCTTCTCTACAGTAATGCCGTTCTCTACTTCGAAATATTGGATACCGTCAGTTATAAAGGTTAACAATTCGCCGTTCTTTTTGACATCGGCCCAACTGGTTCCATTTTTAAGCTGCAACTTAAACTCTGCACCATTGATTGGAACATACGCGTCATTCTCATCACGTTCGACATCAAATTTTTGCAGCAAAGCCTGATTCGTATTCAAAGTGATGCTGCCGTAAGGGTTTTGCAGATTCGCAGTCGCACCATCTCGCTTCGGCATCGGTTCAGGTTCCTTACGATTCAAGGTCAGCGCACTATGAGTATAGATCGCCGATTCATTCCGAATAGCTCCTGATGGTGTATCTGGCGGATACCGAACAGTTAAAGAAATATTATATGCCGCAATTCTTCCGCCAATCACATTGGAATCTCCATACGTTATCGAATAGTAATTCTCCAACAGTTCGCGATCTTCTTCCGCATAATAGCCTCGTCGGATCGTATAATCCGCTGCTTTAGCGGCGAATTGCGTAATGTTGGTACTGACACCTGATTTAGGATTCACGATCGTTCTTCCTGTATAAGCTCCGTCTGTTAAATCGCTGATTTTTTCCGTTTCATTGTTGGTCTTATCCATCAATCCATAATGCATCATCACCGTGGAAACCCCAGAAGTTTCTTTGTATACGCCATATTGATAGGGTGCTGATTTAACTCGCGTTTTAAATTGGCCCTTCGTTTCACCAGCGCCTTGTGTCAAAAGGGTAAAACCCGTTCCCGTTTTTGGTTTTTGTATCTCACTATTTTCCGAACCAGAGCGATACGTCGGCCCATTCCCATAATCCGCTAAAACGTAGGATTGGAAAGCGGCTGTTGAAGAGGGATACACCCCTTCTTGTTTCGCATAATTCTCTTGTGTCAAACCAATCGGAATCGGGATATACCCCGCGATCGTCAACGAAGTCAGATCCGCACCCGCAGGCAGCACATCTTCTACATAACCACTGGCCTCACTTCCAGCGATTTGCACGGAATTATCCGTATAATTGGTTCCCCATGGAAGCCAGACATCACGCCCCGGCTTATCCGTATAAAACCCTTGATACTTATTTCCCGCGCCGCCGTTTACCGCGTAGTCTACTCGATCTCCGCCTAATTCAATATTGGCTGCCCCATTAAATTGAATACCCCACCTCAATGAATTGTTGGACGCAGCAGAGCCGAACTTAAAAGAGAAGCCGTTCGCAGCACTCAACGCAATTTCATTGAAGGTAATACTCTTTGTCAGGGCCCCTCCGCTCGCATCCTGACCAAAGGAGACATTTTGCACACTCGCTTTCGTGACATAGTTCATAAATCCTTGAAAGGTCAACGTAGAATCAAGCGTGTAAATAGGGGAAGTTCCAACCCCCTCTAAAAATTCAACGCGGATCACCTGTGTGTTCTCTGTGGCGGAATTTTCAATCTGATAGCGATAAATGTGCTCTCCATCATCAGTCGTAACCGTGCTCCATCCACTAGGCACCGCATACCAGTGCCCGCTATCACGGTTCTCATTTTGTGGAATAGTTAAGATAAAATAATCATTCGGAAGCAAGTTTCGACCTAATTTGTCGGCCGCGATTGTCCAATCGAAAGAAAAATTATAGGCCTGATTCGGTACAGCATGACTCTTCGAATCACCAGTCAACGATTCACGATTTCCGTTGTTATCACGGAATAGCTCCCAGTCCTCCACAACCACCGCATTCAAAATATTTTGAGTAGAAGCACGAGCCTCTTTAACGGTCGCTTCATTTTGAACAACATTTTCAGACTGCTTTGAACTCGACTCGCTGGTGGACTCAGGCTCTGTGCTCGCCACACTTGATTCATTACTGACAGCCGCTTCATCCAATTGTGAATCGATCGTCGGCAGCAAGTCATTCGTGTTCAGTGTTTCACTTAAGGGTTGAGAAGAAGAAGTTTCCTCGTTGGTTGTCCCTAATGAAAGAGTTGGAAACAAGAAGGATAAAAGAATACAGAAAACGACAAACAAACAAATCAGTTTCTCTTTATTCCATTTTTTAATCGTCATTGTTTGATAAGTCCTCCTTCCATTTATTCATTTCCTTCGTTTCTTTTGACAGAAAAAGAATTCACATTACAAAAAAAGCCATTTTATACCATTTAAAGAAAATTCATTAATTAAAATATGACTATTGTAATTTAATTTTACTATTATTTATTTAATAATTCAAACTTTTTTATAGATATTTGACAAATAGATATTAAAACAGAGCTATTTATCATTAAAATATTACTGATTATATAAAAATAACTTTTATAACAAAAAAAGACCGGAGAAAAATTCTCCAGTCTCACATTATGCACTTTATGCCATGCGTCTTTTTATTTGTGTACAAAGGAAATAGCCGATCATACAACCCGTAAAGTTTGTAATGACATCCCAAATATCAAAAGTCCCAATGTAAAAGACGTATTGGATCGTCTCAATCCCGATGATCGTGATCAACGCAATCACTGCCGCTTCAAGCTTTTTCGCCCGCAGCCCATACAAACAGCCCAATGGAATGAAATAGGCCGTATTCAAAAACAATTCGATGATCTGTTGGTCATTATTCAAATACAATTCAAAAGGATTCAAATTGAATGAATGATACGCCCGCGCTTTCGTAAAGAGCATGATAAACAATAATAGAAAGTAGCAGCTATAAAACAGATACAGATAAATATTCCATAACCGCTTCTGCTCCCACTGCCAATAAAACAGCCACAGACTCAAAAAGATAAATAACCACAACGCCTCATCCGTATATTCAAACCGCTGCGCCATCCGATCCAAGCGAGGATAATTCTGCAAAGTCGGCATGACCAAATAATAGACCATCCCATAGCTCAGCAGCAAAGAAACAATCCCTGCGATGATTCTCTTCATTCGATCCCCTCCCCGATATCCTTATAGCAAATAATTATAACGAAACATTGATGAGGGTTCATTAAAAAGGGTGGTTCGCTAGAAAAGCTTAAAGAAAACCCAGAGGTTGGGGGCCTCTGGGTTTGATTAAGACTTATTTCAGTTGGGCTTTCAATTCATCTTGAACCCGTTTTAACTCACTCGGATCAATCCGTTGATACGAGACACCATCCTGCATGAAGCCAGTGCCCTTCATTTGATCCGACTTGATATGACCAAATGCCGCTCGATAATCTCCCATCAAAGTGCGCATATCCGTAAAGGTTAGATCAGTCTTCACGTTCTTACCCACCGTCTTCAAAATCGATGAATAGTTCGTCAAACCCTTTGTACTCAAAACCTTCTTTGCCACACCAGTAATAATTTGCCGCTGTCGCCCCTGCTCGGTGCACCAAAGCGGACCCGTGTCTAATCCTAAAAGTAAAATGCCGAAGGGGTCTTATTCAGATAAACCCACCGTGCGCTTATCTGATTTATTTTCACGATCTACAGACTTATAGACATCGCTCACTGTGGATTTAACGTCATGATACATCAGCACCCCGACTATTACTAGGATAATTCCTGGTAATGTTAATAGATTTTTTTGGAGCGATTTGTTTTAGATCACAGTATCTATTTTACTTTGTGACTATTCATAAAATCAACTCATACTTTTTTTAATAGGTTGTTTACTATTTTTAAGATAACTTTACTATTGATAAAAATGCTAACAAACATTGCAATACTACTCAATATAAAAAAAGAAGTGCCAGAAAAGGAGAATAATATCCAATATTGAAAAAAGAAAACTAAATGATTCAATATTAAATCATTTAGTTTGACTTTAGTAGCAACAATTTTTCTTGTGTTTATCCATCTAATAATCCAAATTATTAAAAAACTTAGTGTGGAACTTAAGGCAGCACCGTTGAGTCCGAATTTTCGAATCAGAACAGAATTTAAGAGTATGTTGCAAAAAGCACCCATTAAGGTCGTAAAAAAAATACCATTTGTCCTTTTTGCTGCTATATAATACTGACCAAAAAAGCTTGAAAAACTTGAATATAGAACTGTAAGTAGAAGCAAAGGAACATACTTCCATGCTGAATAAAATTGGTCAGAAACTAATATGGTCATTATTGGTTTTAGAATATACATTATTCCGCTAACACCTAAAAATAAAAAATTTAGGTATACAGAAAAAACTTTTGAATAATATAGTTCTTTATCACTAGAGTTAAACTCTTCTATTGCTGATAATTGCCATGATTGAAAAAAAATAGAGTTTAATACTGAGAGTAAAGTCGGAATTTTATTGGCCACTGCATATATTCCGTTAGCAGTAGTTCCAATAATATAAAGAATAAAATAGCGATTAATTGCATTCGTAGCAAACCACGCTACAGAATTCGGAATCAAAGGAATACTATACTTAAACATTTCTCTAAGTGTAGAAAAATTAAAGTATTTATAATCATACTCCTTTATCAAATTGCATTTAATAACTAAAAAAACACTTGAACAAACTAAACCAATTATTATTGATAATAAATATCCCGTAATACCTAAATTCATAGGAACCAACATGATAATATTACAAATTGCAGTTATAAAACTAAGTAGAATACCATTAATCGCAAAATCTCTAACCTTTCCAATCGCTTTAATATATTGAGAAAACAATGATTGATAAGACTGTAAAATCAAAATTATTGCAACATATAAACTGTAACTTGTTCCAAAAAAAAATAATAAAACGCTTATTACGATAGCAAACAAACTCGAAATATTTGAAATTATGCAACCTATGGTAAAAATTTCTTTATTATTCGAATCATCATCCATAACAAATCGTAAAACTGCATCAAAAATATTTAAAGAAACTATTGGTAACAACATAGAAACCGTTGTTTGAACAAGATCGCTTGTTCCATAATCAGATGTTGTCAACTTATATGTATATAGTGGCAACATAAAAAAGGTGATTAATTTACTGCCTAAATTACCAATTGCAAATGCTATAGAATTATTAAATAGCTTTTTATATTTATCCATATAAGTTCTTCCATTTCATAATAGATGCTACCTACCTATTTTACTTCCATAATTATTGTAGTTATACTCTACCTAATTACTAAGGCTTAAATTGGTTTCTCCACTTCTCTATTTCATTTTTAGCTAACTCGACACTTGTTTCCAAACTAGAATTAATAATGTTCTTCAATTCTGACATATGTTCTCGTTCTAAAATATTCAAATTGAAATCTTTTCCCATTTCTCTCGCTCTATTATCTATACTAATTATTAACGTTCGTTTGTTTTTCTGCATAGCTCTAATTCCAGCGTGCAATCGAGTTCCAATAAAATCAACCTCATTATTATTTAAAAATTCATCGTACGAACTCAATCTGGGTGGTATTAGTGATATTTTCTGAGTTATTTCTAAAGGTAGACTACAAAAATATTTATAATCCTCTGAACCCTGAACCCAAAGAAAAACTTCCTCATATTCACTTATCAACGTTCTCAACATAAGAAAATCTTTTTCATAATCCATTAGATAGTCTGTGATAGTAGTCACTACTTTACTACTCTTGTTTCTTGGAATTTTCTGACATTTTTCTGGTGTTAACTGCCACAAGGTTGGGCAACCGGTATTAACAACATTTTTAATACCTATATCTGTCAGTTTCTTTAAAGACATTGAATCTCTAACAGAATGAACAGCCTCTTTACTCAGAATTTTTTTGTAAAATTTTTTGGCATTCGGTTTTACCTCCTTGTTTTTACTTCCCCATCCTGTACCAATCAGTATTACATCATGCATATATTTAGAGTTCCAATAACCAACACAGAACTGGTTTCTCCACGAGACTAAATTGAATTGTGATGACAAAATATTAGTTCCGCCAATTATTGAAAAATCTGATTCCTTCAAAAAATTATTGTATTTCCGGTTAAATCCTGCATGAGTAGATAAATCCAATAAAAATGTATTTTTATCTATAACACTATTAATTTCTCTATTCACAGACTCCATAATTATTTGATCACCTAAATTTTCTGAGGATACTGCCGTGTTAAATATGACCACTGATTTCATTTATTTACCTCTTCAAATAGATTTTCGAAATTTGTAATACTAACTCTTTTTCTTATTTTTTCTGCGCCATCAGGCATTCTTTCTTTCAATTCGTGGTATAAGGACTCGTTAGAAATAATTAATTCAATTTTCTCCTCCAAATCAAAAGAATTATTCTTTGAAATGATTCCATACTCATCTTCTCCCAGTTGCTCCCTAACCCCGGAACAATCTGTTGATACAACTGGTGTCTCTAGTAAAATAGATTCCGAAATAACCGTGCTGTACCCCTCTTTTCGAGAACTACAAACAAACAAATCAGCATTTTTTATGTACTTATACGGGTTTTCCGTATATTCTTCCAAAAACACTGTGTCCTCTAATTTTAATTGCAAAATCAGTTTTTCAAATTTTTTTCTATCCTCTCCATTTCCAAAAATATACATTCTAAACGGCGTTTTAATATTACTCTTTAAATTACTTATTATAGGTATTAGTCTATCGTAACCTTTTTGTTCTATAAACCTCCCAATTGATATTAAATTGAAATAGTTCGAATCAAAATAATTAAGTTTTTCGTTAGACTTTTCTAGAATATTATCAATATCCATAAAATTGTATATTATTTTTACTTTGTTTTGAGAAATTTCTGGGACATTAGCCAAAAAAGACTTTCTAACACTATTCGCAACACAAATAGTAGCGTCATATCTTTTATAACAATTAATCAACTCTTTTTTATTCCTATAAACTTTACATTGATTAGAAAAATCATCAAAAGAGATATGAACCCAATTCAATAATTTACACCTTTTCTGCTCACATCCACTAACTATTCTAGTTGTAACTCCTTCAAAAAAAGAGACAATAATATCATATTCTCCCTTAATTAATCCTTTAAATAGTAACTTTGGAGAAATCAATTTAGTAATAACTCTAAATCCTGTAATTTTCTTTTTAAAAACATAAGAGACTTTTACCTCTGAGTTTATCTCTTTAATATTCACTCCTTGATAGAAAAGGAGTTTAACTTCTACGTCAAAATTTTTCAGGTCGATATTATTTAATATATTAACTAATAATTTTTCGGCTCCACCACCCGATAAATCGTAAATAAAAAATAGTAATCTTTGTTTTTTCATTATATTACTCCAATTCAAAGGATTAATTATACGTAATTATTTCATATCTAATACTTAATTTATATCCCTGTCTTATAAGGAATTATTCCTCCGTAATTAGAATACAATTGCATTAAAAAAGGAATTAATAGCATAACGAAAAATATAATGTATGCTATCCTAAGAATAGATGTATACTTTTTATAATCACCTACTACAACATCCTTAAGTTCTCTATAAAACAAGGGGAAATATAAAATAATTGTTATTTCAAAATACTGTTGTGCCCTAATTATTAAAGAATCTTTTGCAAAAATTATCCCCATAACCACAGATATAATAATGACTGCTTGAAAAAAATAAACGGACTGTGAAAAATTATTTTTCAATTGCAAAGAAAAGAAAATACAGATGAATAGTATTCCAGTTAAGAATAGAGTCAAATATATTCTATTTCCTTCATTTTGATAAATCATAGCATTTTCATATATAGAATAGCCTCTAACAAATGTAGAAAATATTCCCATCAGCAGTGAGGAACCCCTGCCAATAAGTATAGTCATAACAACCAATAAAGCATACTTGAAATAGTTCCACCTAACTTTATATAGAATTGGAAAAATAAAAGCTGTTACTGCCGTTGAGTGTATGAGAAATGCACATAATACTAGTAGGAAGTACTTCAGATACTTTTTCTTAATAAGATAATAGATAGAGCAAAAGCACAGTGAAACAGCAAACATTTGTCTCGTTATATTCATTGTAGAGATGAAGTAATACAAAATATAGTATAGATATCCAGCTTGATAAATTAGGTCACTACACACTCTATATATTGTAACTAAAAATAAAAAATTCGTTAAAAATGCAATCAAAAGAAGGAAAATTTGATAATTTCCATTTGGAAATGTTCCTATGAGCTTCATTAAAAGCTCGTAGCCAACAAATCTACTATTCTGAATAATATGCTCTACAGATGACAGTGACGTACTTGAAAAAATCGTATTATAGTTGAATGTATCCGTTCCTACTGAAACAGCTCTAAAACCTGAAATTATAGTAAAATGGGTAACTAAAAAAAAGAGAATTAGTGCATTTCTATTTTTGAATTTTGTCATCTTGATACTTGTAGAATAAAACATCATTACAAATAGATTGACTATATAAAAAGTCATTTAAACTTTAACACCACTCTTTTTTAGTAAATTATTGATTATATTGGATCCTTTAATAAACCCAAATGAACTCCAAAGAATATTGGCAAAACAATATTTTTTACTTTTTCTTTTTGAATAATCCAAAATACTCTGATTTCTTTTTACATAATTTATACAAGTTAACCGATCGTCTTCTAGAGGTATCTTTGGAAAATCTAAAATTGTATTACAGAACTTAAAAGAGAAGAACTCTTGAATAATCCTACTTTTACTTTGGAAAAACAGATCAGAAAATGTTTCTAAGCGTCCCATTACAGAGTCCAACTTAACTTTATTCATTATTGAATCTGGTCTTACCATTAAATAGTTCACAAAAGAATGATTTGTGATCAAATAACTTTCAATATGTTTAATATATCTGAAGAAGAAATCACAATCCTCTGCACCTATTAGTCCTTTTTTAAATAGTATCTCATTTTTTTTTAGTACTTCAGCTTTGTAAACACTCTGATAAGCCGCCCAAGGTATTATTTCATATTCAACAACAAAAGTTTCTAGTATTTTTTCAAAGCCTTTTTTATTGTCAAAAACTGAAACAGGGAAATCTTTCTTTTCTATACCATTTTTCGTTATCCTGCTCTGGTTTCCAATTATAATATCGTGATTTAAAAGTAATTTATCACAAACATTTAGTGTATCAACTCCAAGAGTGTCATCACCATCTAAAAAAATTATATACTCTCCTTTCGAAGCCATGATACCAGCATTTCTTGCATCAGATAACCCACCGTTTTCTTTATGTATTACTTTTGTATGATGAAATCTCAAACTGTATTTGTCACATATATCTCCTGAATTATCTGTGGAGCCATCATCAATTAATAGTACTTCAAATCTTTTAGTATCGAATTCTTGTCCTACAACACTTTCAATGCACTCAACTAAATAGTTTTCTACATTATAAATTGGTATTATCACACTAAATTTCATAGTTCTCCTTACTCAGTAAATATTCATTAGTATCTCAAATTTATTTTTAATATCGAATAACCGAACCCCACTGTTCATGTCTTTATTGAAAATTAAAAATAATCTATTTACAAAGTTTTCATCATATTTAGAAATCTGTTCTAGAAGAGTCAGACTCTCTGATTTAATTTCTTTTGTCTTAAGAAACCCTAACATTATTCTTGCTGTTTCTTGCATCAACTTCTTTTTATAGTCATTTTTAAACTGATCTATAAGTTCTTTCTTTAGTCTCTTTTTTATTCCTTGATTTGTCCCAGTAACATTATATTCATGTTGCCTATACAAAATAAATGAATTCTCATCATAATAAATCCCACCATTAGTAGCTAAACACAACTTATATATGATCGCATCATGCTCAACCATTTTTGAAAATCCATCAATAGGATACAGCCTACACAAATTAAACAAATTTCTATTAAAAACATATGTACACCCTGCTGTACGATTTCTTACAAATGCACTGCCTAAAGATATTTTCATATTAGCGAAATTTTTTTCCTTAATAAAAATCAATTCATTATCCACCACTTGAAGATTGGAAAAATACAATTTTCGTTCTTCACTCATATCTTCTAATTTCTCAATTGCTTGATTAAGTTTTTCTGGTAGCCAATAGTCATCTTGATCTGAAAAAGCATAGTAATCGAAATTTTGCGGAACACTTTTTACTAGTTCAAAGAAACTCTTTCCATAACCTAAATTTTCACCTTGATAAATTCTTTCTATATGAGGACTTCCAATTTTTTTTATTATGCTTACTGTATGATCTTTTGAGCCATCGTCTCTTATAAATAAAGTCACTGCTACTTTTTCTTGTGCCAATATTGAGGCAATTTGTTCCTCTACAAAATCTTCTCCATTATAAGTTGACATTAATACTGCTACTTTTTTCCCCTTCATTTCTTTACATCACCTTCTTCATCAGCATTAGCATGACTATTGAAAACTAATAAATACATTAAATTGCTCATCTTAACAATTTTTCATAATATAAGCACAACTCATCCGATTCAATCTTTATATTATATCCATGATCAGTTATTTCATTTTTTGAACTATTTCGTGGATTTTCTTTATAAGATAGTATGCGATCTGCCCAAGTACTTAAATCATCGCTTAGAGTTAAAAACGTAATTGGAATCGTTATAGCAGTCTCAATAGTAATTTCTGTTGAAAACACACACGGTAGCCCTGTAGCCTGTGCTTCTATACCAACAACAGGCAATCCTTCGTAATATGAAGGCATTACAAAGCAATCCATAGCATTATAATTTGGAACGTTCTCAGTATTAGCCCCACCATCGATAATATAAGGCTCTAAATTTTTTTCTTTAATTTTTCTCCATATTTCATCCTTTAACTCACCGTAACCAATTAAAAGTAACAGAGAATCACTATCTCGTTTATGAACTTCTTCGAAAATATCAATTAAAAAAGAATGGTTCTTTTGGAATTGGTATCGTCCAATATGTCCAATAACAAACTCACCATTCGCTATATCTAGTTCATTTCGTCTTTTTTTTCTTATGTCAGAATCATAATGAAACTTTTCCAAATCAAGACCATTTCTAAAAATTGCTACCTCATTTAGTTTTTCTTTTCCAAATAACCATTCAGCAGCATATTTTGAATTAGCAGCTAAATTTGTCGCAAAAAACTTACCAAAGGGTTTTAGTAGGTTTTTAAAAACTGTCTTTGGTTCTTTGGCATGTGATGTACTTAAGTTCTCGGCAATTCTGATTTTTGTTCCAGCTAAAAATCCAGCAATCATTGGAAAAATATTTAAAGTGTTTAAGTAGCCATGAACAATCTTATAATTATTTACTTTCAATATTTTTTTTGTTTCAATAATATTTTTCAACGGATTTTTTTGTATTGACGTTACTTCATATATTTTCGCGCCTTGTGAAGTAAACTCATAATAATCACCGTCCGATGAATTTTTATCAACAATTAAATCAAACTGCACTTTTTTTTTATCTATCGCACTATAATAATTAAGAATCACAGATTTTATTCCACCTGTAACATATTTCCCCATTACTACTGCAACTCTTATTGGACTATTATCATTCACTTTTAGATAAAACCTTTCCTGTTGTATTTTCTAAATATTTTGCTGTTTTAACAATTCCTTCTTTTAAAGAGATTGTTTGAACAGGACCATATAAGTTTTCATATTTGGATACATCTAAAAAATTAACTGGTACATCGACCTTTCTTTCTTGTAGATACTTGATTTCTAATTTTAGATTTAATGAATCATCAATTTTCTGTATTAGCTCCTTCATGCTAGTTCCTTTTCCACTACCCAAATTAAACGTACGTTCGTTTGAACAATCAAGAGCAATATTCATTATTCCTTTTATGGCATCGTCAATATAAATGAAGTCTCTTATCACTGACCCATCCCCATACAAATTGATACATTCTCCGTTAATCGCTTGATAGGTAAACGTTGTTACTGCACCGAGAACTCCATTAGGTTTTTGATAGGGTCCATAGGGATTTGCTAATCTAATTACTTTATAATCTAAGCCATACATCGTTTTATATAAGTAAAGAAGTTTCTCAATGGTAAGTTTCTGGATGCCATATGCTGTTATTGGATTAGTACTATCTTCTTCTTTTATTGGACAATTACAATCTGATCCATATACTGTTCCTCCAGAAGACATAAATATAAATTTTTTTATCTTAGTCTTCACACAGCTTTCCAGCAATTTTGAAGTTGTTACTACATTACTCATTAATTCTTCTGATATATGCTGATTACTAGTAGTCGGAACGGTCGTGCTAATTAAATGAAAAACTATGTCTTGATTTCGCAACAATAAGTCAAAGTCCGTTTTCAAATCAAAATTGGATTCAATTATTTTAATACTCTTGGTATCTAAAAACTGTTTTTGAAAAAGACTTCTATCTCTGTCTACAAGTGTCAATTCTATGCCTTTATCAATTAGAAATAATGATAAATTTGTACCAATAAAGCCTGCTGCTCCCAAAATTGCTATTCTCATATTATCCTTCCATTAACTTTATTAAGTTTAATACGCCCCATCTGGCTTCATCATTACTTTTACCGTTTTAACAATCAACGAAATATCGTACCGAATACCACGTCTTTGAATATAATCAATATCAAAATCAACCATCTCTTTAAAATGAACATCATTCCGTCCACTAACTTGCCACAACCCTGAACAACCTGGTTTTACCAACAAACGCTGCATATCATACTGAGTATACTCAGCGACTTCTCGTTGCAATGGTGGTCGTGGCCCAATCAAGCTCATATCACCTTTAATGACATTCAACAGTTGAGGGAGTTCATCCAAACTAGTTCGACGAATGAATTTACCAAATTCGGTCACTCTAGGATCTTCCTGAATCTTGAACATGGCACCCTTGATTTCATTTTTATCAAGTAGGCTATCTAATTGCTTTTCTGCATCTGAACACATTGAACGAAATTTATACATAGTAAATAGTTTTCCATTTCGGCCAACACGTTTTTGCGCAAAGATTACTGAACCATTGGGATCTTCTTTACGTATTTTATAGGCAACCCACAGCATGATCGGAGAGATAAACACGAGCCCAAGGCAGCCTAAAACGAGGTCAATGATTCGTTTGATCAAATCATAGCCTTTTTGATTTTCTATTTTCCCTTTATCTAACCAAATCACCTTGGAATCCCCTTGATTGGAAAATGTTCTATTGTTCAAACTATTCACGTCCCCAAAGGTTTTCTCGCTTTTCATAATTAATCCCCCCAACAAACTATTGATTAAAAAATTTGAAGCGTCATTCATTTTATTGCTTGATACATCGGCCTAACTACTGAATCCCCATTCACTAAGTCTTTTGCCATCTGCTGCATCGCTGCGACCATTTCTCTTCCGCCAATTTTCTGAATTTCTTCATAAGCTTCTTTCATTAGAAAGGTGCGATGACGGAGATTGTGGGCATCGGAAGCAACCATGTATAGCATTTGATGTTCCAACATTAGTCTTGCTGTCTTTTGAATCTCACTGCCAAATATCCCCACGATACTCGGTGCCGTTAATTGTGTCAGTGTTCCCATCTCCAGAAATGAGACCAAGCGATTGGGTTCTTCGCGAAAGACCGCATTTCTTTCTGGATGTACGATAACAGGTACATGACCTTGGCTAAGCAGATGATAGAAAACCTGCTCCGCATAGATGGGTATTTCATTTGTGGGAAACTCAATCAACAAATAAGTATTATCAAGATTTGTAAATAGAATTTCCTCACGTTTAATCGCTGTTAAGAGATACTCGGTGAGCCGTACTTCTTGCCCTTCGAGTAAGGTTAAATCTAGTCCACGCTGATCGAGTTCCTTTTGCAAAGCCGCAACATCTCGAATAATTTTGTCTGCTGGATTGTTGTATTTCCCGTTATTATGATGCGGTGTGCACATCAGATGAGTGATACCTTGGCTGATCGCTTTTCGCGCCATCTCTAAGCTATCTTCTAACGTTTGAGCGCCATCGTCGACACCAGGTAAGATATGACTATGCAGATCAATCATTTAGTACTCACTTACTTCCCTTCCGTGCCATAATAATAGTAGGAATCTTCCCCTTGCTTTTTACCGTTATAGACGACACCGATAATTTTAGCTTTAACCATATCCAATAGCTTTTTCGCTTCTAAAATCGCTTGCTTATTGGTTTTCCGTTCACGAACAACCAAGATAGTTCCGTCAACATATGATGACATGATTTGCGCATCGGTCACTGTAACTACCGGCGGCATATCAAAGATTACTAAGTCGAAGGATTCACTCAAGGTATCAACCAGTTCCTGCATCCGTTTTGAACTAAGCAGTTCAGATGGATTCGGCGGCGTTGGTCCACTTGGCATCAAGTACAGATTCTCGATATCCGTTTCGATCAAACGGCTGCCGATCTGAGTATTCCCCTGTGTTAGATAGACATTTTCCACATCGTTTTCAGATAAGAAACTGCCTGTAGCAGAGTTCCCTTCGGTTAGGTAATTGCTCAGCCCATTCACATTTGGAACCTTGAAGCCCAAGGCGATATTCGGTTTTCTCAAATCCGCATCCACTAAAACAACTCGGCTGCCTGCATTGGCAAAAACGACCGCGAGATTTGATGCGGTAGTTTTCTTTCCTTCAGATGGACCTGAGGAAGTGACAACTAATGATTTGATCTTCTTGTCTGCTGAAGAGAATTCAATATTTGTCCGAATCTTTCGGTATTGCTCTGCCGCGGTTGAAAAAGGATTGATTGCTGTGATCAAATCAACCGGTGTAATTGCTTGTTTCTTTTTCGCCATCTATCATTTTCCCCTTACACGCGTTTTCGATTACGAGTTGGCACTGTCCGTGTTCCTCGTGTCTCTTTAGATTTCTCTGGTGGAACAGGTGCCGCACCGCGGTTTTCATATAATTCTTTTTTAGTGATCTCAGAGACTTGTCCAAGAATCGGTAATTCCAGCGCTTCAATAATGAATCGCTCGTCTTTGACTGTTTTGTCCAACAATTCGGTTAAGAAAGCCAGACCTACACCGATCATCAAACCTAAGACTGCACCGATCAACAGGTTCAACTTATTATTCGGGAAGACTGCCTTGGAAGGAACGACCCCTTTTGAAGTAATCGTAACTTTATTGACCGCTAGTACGTCTTCAGCCTTTTCTTGGAATGTCGTAGCCGTAACGTTAGCGATCGTTGCTGCTTTTCGTGGTTCTGGCGAAGTTGCGACGATCTGGAACATTTGAGAATTCTGTGCCTGTTCCACTTCGATCATGTCCTTCAATTCAGCATTGCTGTAGGTGTATTGATACTCATTTTGCAATTGCTTTTGAACCGCATCGATGACGACGTCACCTTTAATCATGTCCTTGTATGTATTGATTAATAGTACATTTCCGTTAATATCATTTTGCAGATTGGTATTAGCCCCTTCTGCTTGTGTATTTTGCACGATCAGCTGTGCGGCTGAATCGTATTTAGGCGTAATTAAGAAAAAGGTGACCACTGCAGCCAGTCCGATCCCGGCGATTGTTGTCATCAGGATCAATAATGCTTTCTTTTTTAAAACTTGAAATAACTCTTCTAAGCTGATTGTTTCTTCCATCTTTTTTCCCTTCACTAACGAACGTTATGTATTTTTTTAGAGCGCATCCTCTCACTAATGAGCACCAAAAGAAGTGCCAGGACGGTTAACCCTAGTCCCGCAAAAACAAAACTCAAATCAAACGCCGTGATATACCCTGTTACAAATTGGTACAATCCTTCTGACATAATGCCCAAACGATCGATCACTCCACTGAAATAGATAAGTGCTGGTAAAACAGCTAACATCAATCCACCGCCTAAAAAGGTCACACTGCTCCAGCGAATCTTTTGATGCTTCATTTTTGCCATCAGCAACAATCCAACGAAGACCAATAAAAAGGCCGCACCAGCTATAATCAGAATCAATGTTAAAGCGGATTTAAAAGCCATGACTTTCTTCCCATAGCTCAATAAATACGGGATCTCGATATAGCTTGAATAATTCTTCGTAGCAGAAGCTGCTAGGTTATTCAGATTATTTTGAGTCGTTTCGTCGATCGCAATATTTTTCTGCTGCGCATATTGAGTGACGTTCTTCATGATATTGTCTTTTACTTGATCTTCCCCTTGAATTTCAAAGGGAACTTCTTGATAAATACTTCGAATATAATTATCGACATTCGCAGAAACTGTTTTTTCCGAGACCACATCCGCTAAGACTTCTGGCGGAATATTACTTCCCCGACCTAAATCTTGAATGCTTTGTGTCATATCTTTCCGGATCGTTTCTACATATTCCGTTTGATGAATTTGCTTGATCATAAAGTTCTGATTAAACAAAGTCATGCGAATACAGATTAATGCTAACGTTGCAAATAGGAGTAAAGACCCAATGAATGCTAAGATCCACCGTGGAACATTTCGTGTCGCTTGTTTCATATTTTTGTCTTTCCTCCTATTCATTTCCATTAATAATCGGCCCCGAAACAAGTTCTCCGATGGCAAACAGGCGATCGTCTGTTAACCCTAAGCTATCTAATGGATAGCACGTATAAAGAACGATTCGTCGGTCGTTTCGTTGATAGATCATTTCATCAATTTCTTTATCTTTTTTATTTCTTACGTCAAGCTGTGTAATACGGTACGTGTAATTACCATACGTCGTCTGAACTTCGATCGTGTCGCCAACTTGGGCGGCACCTAGTTTTCCGAAATCATCGATGTTATGTCCGCCAATCAGCGACGTACCAAGTTCGCCTGGATAGACCGAGCCCATAAACTGACCCGCGCCTTGACGTAAAATTTCTTCGGTATCTCCAAAATATAAAGGAACATCCAATTGCAGTTTTTCTATCTTCACTTTTCCGAAAAGCTCCCCTCCCACCGGGTAGTTGACCTTGCTCGATGGCAGTTCGTTCTTTTCATTCGTCGCGATCTTTTTATTATCTACAGCCTCAAAAGTCTGTTCCGTCGCCTCAAAGTCGGGAGTATCTGTCAGTAAAAATAACTGAATAGAAGAAGTAACAAATTGAATGACAGGTCTTCCTATCACATACATCAAAGAATAGCCAAAAATCAGAAAGATGATCGGAGCGATCAAAATCGCTCCAACCCTCTTCAGCCTAGAAGCCTTACGCAAGTTTCTTACGTCCTACTACAAATGCACCTGCTGCAACAAGTAATAAGCTTGCGAAAGAAATAGCACTAGACAAATGTGTAATGCCTGTCTGTTTTACTGCACCACCTGATGTGTAAACCGTACTGCTTGCTGGTTTAGTTGAACCACTAGTTGAACCAGCAGAACCTGAACCTGGCTGAGTAATAGAATAGCCTCCAGGGTAGAAGGTGATTGTCAGCCCTAGGACATTAGCCGCTTTCGTGATAATATCCTTCAGTTGGTTTTTGGTGTTCAATGGCAATGCTTTAATCAATGCTTCAATAGAATTGATGTTTGAAACATCAAGCCCAGAAGCTTCAACTAAAGAACGAGCGCTTTGAATTTGGGCAACAACATCGTTCACTTTATCAGCAGAAACATCATTTTGTTTCAAGAAATTTTCTGCTTGTGCACGTTCTGCCGCACCAATGTTAAACGTCTTTCCGCCAACAGTTACGCCTTTATCCAACTCCGACAAAATTCTTTGTTCATCAGCAGATACAGCACCGTCTGCATGAGCGCTAGGCCCAACAAACAAAACCACCGCGATGAGTGCAATTAACCCACTTACAATTTTCTTCATTTACATACCTCCCTTACTAATTATTTTATGTTATTCATGTCACAATTCCAGCAAAAAAAAATCCATTTTTTCTGCTGAATTTAGTATACTTTCTATTACAAAAAAAAACAATGAAATTCACAATTCAATTTTTTTATAAAAAACCCTGATCTTATCAAATAAACGAAACCTTCATATTTCAATTTCATTTCGACATTTTTAAAACTTTAGGCACCGCATTTGCATGAAATAGACATTCTTTCTACTTTTACTGATAAAATAACGGGCTTATAACTTAAATGAAGCTTTTTCAGAACACACTTATAAAGAGCTATTTCCCCTATCTTTGAAAGTATTATTTGAAAATATTTTTCTGCTTTGTTTGCGCTATCAATTACGACTGATTTTAAACTGTATTCCTTTATTTAACAGCCACATAAGATATTAGAATAACGTTTTTTGTTGTTAAAACACAGGCTTTTTCGTCTGAATAAGAACCCAATTTTTTTATTAAATTGTGCCGAATCGGTTTTATCCATATCCGATTCTTTTTTGTGAACAAAACTTCAAAATTAAGGTTTAAATCTTTATTTGCTGTAACATTTTTAAAACTTCCCTCATCATTTAACATTAGAAATTGACCAAAAAAAGGGTATGCAACAGCATACCCTTTTTCCACGTATTCTTTTTTTTATCGACCTTTTTGATAGCCTGACTGCTCCAGAATCCTTTAACGACAGTCTATTTTCTTCTTCGGATATAGACGATGCCGCCCACTATAAGAACAATGATCACGCCAATAACAAGTAAAGTAAGTCCCTTCGCTTCACCAGTTTTTGGGTAGAACCCTTGACTTGGTGTATTTGGTCTACTTGGCTTATTGGGTTCAGTCGGCTGGTTTGGTACTCTTTTGTTCTTAGCGGTTACTTCTAATAGTCGAGGTTTTCCATTCGATTTCGCGGAAACCGTAAAATCGATAGTTTTCTCTGACAATCGGTAGCCTGCTGGTGCTTTTGTTTCTTTGAAATGATACTTACCAGGGGCCAGATCAGTTACTTCTAGCTTTCCATCAGTATTGGTTTTCAGCTGATCCTTCATGACTTTTTGATTGCTATCGAATAGCTGGAATTCAGCATTTGCCAATCGTTTATTGGAATTATCAGTATCAATCTTGGTCAGTTCGACACTTCCTTGATAGTTTTCAAAATCACCTAGGTTTAAAGTTGCTGGTTTCCCGTTTTGCGGATAAATCGTAAATTTGTGTTCGGTGGTATCTAAAATATATCCTTTTGGTGCCTTGGTTTCTTTTAAGATATAGTCTCCAGCACTTAAGCCTTTAGCAAAGAATTCGCCATTTTTACCTGTTTTAATAGTAGTTTGTTTCTTACCATCTTTATCGGTGGTTTCAATTGATTGATTCAGATCACCTGACTTGAATAGTTCGTACTCAGCTCCGGCAAGTTCTTTATCACCACTAACTTTTCTTCCTTTAATAGAAGCTTGATAGTTTGCCAAATCAATCGTCATTCCAATGGCTTGTTGATTATTTACTACGAAATAAATTGGTTGATTGCTAAGCACGTAGTTCGCAGAGGTTTGTGTTTCGACTAATTTATAGCTGCCATCTTCTAACGCTAGATTACTTAGCTCGATCGTCCCATTGGTAGTTTCTGGACTTAAGTCATCTTTGATAAGCTTGCCGTCTGTTGACCCATCATCAAGGTACAAAGCAAACTTGACTTGTGACAAGTCTAGATTACCAATCTTCTTCGATTCACCATCTGTTTTCTTCAGCTCAATTTCTTTTCGAGCATTTTGGAAATCGCCGGCGTCAACAACATACGTACCGTCTTCGATTTTATTTGAATGGTTTTGTCCATCCGTCATTGGCATCGTCGCTGGTACGCGATCAGGAATGACAAATGTTAACGGGAATGTATTGACCAAATACCCGTTTGGCGCCTTGGTTTCCTTCACATAATACGTTCCCGGTGCTAAATCTGCGAATGACACATTGCCTTTTGCATTCGAAGTGACTTTCACAGGAGTTGAATCACTAAAATCTGCTTTTGTATAAAGCGTAAATTCTGCTCCGGCTAAATCAACCTCTTTGGAGTTATCAGAAAGATCATTTCCAACTTTATGCAGACGGATCATCCCCCGATAGTTTGCCACAGAATCTTTTATTTTTACAGTTGCTGGTTCGCCACTGTTTTCTGCTGGAATCCTGAATGCTAGATTCTCACCAGTCATAATGTATTTACCATCCTTGCCCTTATCAGGCGCCTCGGTTTCCACGAAACGATAGTTACCAGGAGCTAGTCCGGTCACACGAACAAGTCCTTTTTCATCGGATGTCGCCATCTTACCCGCGACATCTTTTCCTTGAGCATCAATGATTTTGAATTTTGCATCCTGCAGCGCCTTGCCAGCCCCATCTGTCTTAGTAAGCTGTGCGGAACCTTGATAATTTACATTCGCATCCTCAGTAATCGGAATATCAAGTACTGGCGGATCGCTCTCTGCTTGTTCTTGTACTTTGAAAGGAATTTCCTTCGTATTCAGCAGATATCCTTGTGGTGCTTGCGCTTCAACAAATTTGTAGCTGCCTGGCGATAATTCGAAGGCCTGCACATTTCCGCTCAATTCATCTGAGGTGAAAAGCCCATCGCTGCCTGCGCCATTATCCACGTTAGTTATAGGCTGCCACTGGTCGTTTTGCTGCATGAGTAGTTGATATTTTGCACCGCCTAAACCATGCCCTTTAGCATCAAGCTTTTGGAATCGGACGCCTTCTTTATAGTTTTTGAAAGGCGTCTGTTCGTCTATGACCAATTTTTGGCTCGCGTCATCGATCGTGACTGAACTGCCTTCTTGGTTATTTGATACAGGTGTTGTAAAGCGGACTAGCTGCTGGTTTGTCAAATAGTCGTTTGGGGCTTGAATTTCTTTGATCGCATAACTCTTCCTGGTGTTAGATTCTCAAATGTAAAGTAGCCATCTGATCCTGAAGTGATAGGGTCCCCGACTGTGGTCTTTCCATCAGCTTTATACAATTGGAATCGTGCACCAGCTAAAGGTGTTTCTTTGCCTTTATTATAGTCATGCCCATCGACTTTCTTGAAGCGTGCGGAGCCTTGGTAATCAATCAACGGATCTCCGTCATTCAGCTGAATCGTAGCCGGTTCTTGATCCCCAGTCGTGACTGGTTCCACTGCAAAAGTAAATTCTCTACTATTTAAATAGTATCCTTCTGGCGCTTGGCTTTCCTTTAACTTGTATTTACCAGGCGGCAGTTCGGTCAATTTCAATTGCCCTTTACTATCTGTTACATAAGAATCTTGAATCCCATAATCATAATAATCATTCGTATTATACTCCGCCCGTTGTAAATTAAATTTTGCTCTGGCGAGACTTTTACCTGATTCATCTGATTTCTTCAGCATTGCAGAACCTTGATAGTCCTTCAACTGTAATTTCCCATCCGAAACAACTTCATCATTCACAAAAACGTTGCGTGAATTATCCGCGTTTCTCTTTACTTCAAAATCAATGGGCGTCAGATTGATCTGGTATATTTTCGGTGAGGCTGCTTCTCGAATTCGATACTGCCCATCCCCTAAACCAGATAGATCGACTCCTTCTTTCTTAGACACAAAGGCCCTTAACAAAATATAATTTGGCGCATCAGCCGTACCGTTATTTTGGTAAAGATTAAAAAATCCACCCTCTAGCGGTTTCCCATTGCGATCGGTCTTATGGAAAATCACCTTCACTGGTTCATTTTCAATCTGCGTGATTGGTGTATCATTACTAGTACTTACAGAAACTTTCTTTCCTGCTAGCAGATCCGGCGAAATGGTGTACCCATCTGGCGCCTCGATTTCTTTGACGTAATACTCGTAAGTCGAACTGGTAGCGATCAGATTTCCGAAAGTCGCCAATCCTTGACTATCTGTCGTCGTTTTATAAAGGACGTCAGTCTTATTGGTTTTAATATTTTTGCGCAGCAATTCTAAAACGGCTCCTGAAACGATGCTGCCATTGCCATCAACTTTTTGAACAGTAATTTTTCCTTTGGTTCCAAATGCCGTTCCACTCGAATCCTGGATAGTTACAGCGATGTTCTTCTGTGTGTCTTTTCCTGGCAGCTCTCTGCCTTCACTGGAAATAGACGCGCTGTTTGTAACCGTCTCTGTTTTGGCAGTAAAGTTGGGCTCGGTATCGTAAACCAAGACATATGGTTTTTCAATAACTCCTGTTAAGTACTGACCTGCATTATTTGGATCTGGCTTTTCCTTTATAGCAGACATATCCACAGTGAAGCTTTGCTGTCCAGTCGCTGGGTCAGTCGTCACATTTACTTTGTACTGATCACTAGGAACTAGCTGATCAGGCTGAACCGTCGTCGAATTTCCTGAGCCTGCGTATTTTCCAGTGTATAACTTGAAGCTCTCTTGCAGTATTTGATTCGAACTTGGTGTGTCTTGGATTTTTACATTAGACAGCAAAGATTGGTTAGGATTGATATCCAGCTGCCAATTGATAAATCCAGTTTGAGTATTGTAATTTCCCGTTTTTACAGCCGATTTACCGCCAAAGGCAATCGACACCGAGGCACTCAGCCGTTGTTCAATTCCTTCTACCGTGGTAGTCGCCGTATTGGTATACGTTGATTGATCATAAACCAGCTTTCCGCGTAAAGATGTTTTAAATTGAATGCGGAAGACCATCGGCGTACCAACTGTATCCCATCCAGGAATATAATTGCTGTCTGATCCAATTCCCATTTCCAAAGTTCCCTGAGCGTTCTCTCCAGTTGGTTGCGGATTAGTCACCTTTAGATAGTCTTTGCCTACTTGATTACCACTATAATTAGTGTCTGTTGTCGCTTGAAAATTCCCATTTGCATTGATACTTCCGCGAGTAACAGTTAATGAATCCGGTTCATAAACCTGATTCCCAGTGATTGGATCTTTGAAGCCAAACACCGATGCACCAAGATTATTGTAGTTGGCGATGATCGTCCACGTAATCTCTTTTGTTTTCGGATCATAACTACCTGACTTCATCCCTTGGTTCACTTCTTGCGTGCTGGTTTTGAAATCAGTTGAACTTGAAGATGAATAAGGATTTCCATTATTCGTGAAATTGGCTTCCATCGTATTTTTATAATCGATACTCGTATTTGGATTCGGCTTATTTTGACTAAATTGGTTATAGCCTATATAGTACTCCATTTTAAATTGATGATTGGTTTGCGCGTAAGCGTTTTGAAATTTCACAGTAAAATTCTTATACCCTGCATGATCTGGAGTCAGATTCACCGAAAGAATATAATCTGCTGCAACTGGATCACCAATGGTTCCCAAGATATCCCCATTAGATTCGACTAATTGGACCGCACCGATTAAGATTCGATCATTGTCTGAAACGTCACGAATCACGACCCCTGCATCTTCATCGGCTTTGGGCAATTTAACCTTTGACGGGACATTCGCATAACCTTGCTCGGTGTAACTCATCGTGTCAGTAAATAGCGCATTATCCATTTGATACTTATTTTTGTTCAGATCAATGGTGTAATGAGCCGTTTTTGTTCCTACGTCCACGGTTGGCTTATTCTTAATTACAACTTGCTGAACCGGGGTTGTGGTAATAGGCGGCGTTGGCGGCAAGTTATTCGTTTTCGCCTGATTGGTCACGGCTACTTGATTGGTTGAAGAGCCAGAGACAATTTTGTTCACCTTCGTCTTATAAGCGATATTGATTGCTTTACCTGCTTGAACATTATTCTTAAAGGTCACGGTAAACGGATTGGTTGAAGTATCAATCGTGTAATTATTTGAATTGATGGGAGCTCCGTTAACCGGATTGCCATTACCATCAAAATTGACGGTATAGATATTAAAACTGTCTGCTTCAACATCCATATTAGTAGAGTAAGTATCGGAAATAACTTTGTCATCGGCCAGTTGTTTCTGACCATAGTTATAACGAATCAACCAGTTGTACTCCTGCCCAACACTATCATAACCAGTCCGAACTTTTTCTAGCGCCTTTTTGTAATTTAGCTGAACCGTAGCTGAAGCACTCAAGTTAATCGTTCCCGCCGTTAAATCAACCTTATTTGTAATCGGTACGGTTCCGCCATCTATTGGTTTCGCCGTATCCTTGATAGTCGTCGAGTACACAACTCGATAAGGACTATCCAACGGTGTATTGAACTGGATCGAGCCATCATCAGCCACAGTGTAAGTACTTGGATCAATCGGTGTTTGCCCTGTATCAATCACGTTACCATTGAAATCCACATTTAATGGGTAAATCGTGACTGCACCTGTTTCTTCTTTATTAAATGTTACTTGATCTGGAAAATGCTCCGTTAATAATGGATTGGTCAATTCAGAGAAATCTTTATTGAAATCCACGTTCCAAATAACTTTATTTGGATTGTTTGGTGTATCTGTGTGTCCCGCTTTGCTGATAGATGAGCCAACTGTTGGTTTAATTTTGATCGTTAAAGGTGGGATATTCGTCTTAGTCGGATAAACGATGCTCGTTTGTCCAGGCTGCATAATTTTCTTTGTATCAAAATGAACATCGGCCGTTACGGAACCATTCTCTGGCGGAAGAAATTCCTTGCCATCCTGTTGAGTAAAAGTGATCCGCAATTTTTGCGTCGTCGCATCAAAAATATAGGTTCCGTAGATCGTTCCATCGTTATCAGTTAGATTTCCACTAGGTGATGGCGTGCCAATCGCTAATCCTTGCGGAAAGTCCATTTCATAGTAGTCGCCAGGAACCATCTCTGTCCGGACCGATTCTGGAATCACAAAGTTCAGTTTGAAATCAATAACCGAATTGATTGTCGGCGGGTCAGGATCAAAGTCTAAACTGCTGTCACTGACAAAATTGTCCCCTGGCGCAAATTGCGTAAACAAATCGTCGATTGGGCCTGCAGCTCTACGCGCTTTCTGTTCATTTGCCTTTGCTTTGGTTGCATTCTTTTTCTTAGTTGGTTCGTTCTCTTTTGATGACTCAGTGGTCTTTTTTGAATTGTCTGTTGTACTGGATTTAGCGCTATCTGTCGTAGCTGTTGTTTCGCTTTCCGATATGCTTGAGCTTTCTTCAGACTCTTTGAGTTTCGGCACTGCTAATTGAAACAGCTTTTGGTCCGCTTGATAAAAATCAACAGTTTGATCGGGACCACGAGTAATCGTGCCTAATAGAATAAGTTTGAAACGAGTATCGCCTTTTACAAGCTTATTGAAATTCAACGTATATTTTGTACGTTCACCAGTCGCATCAACCGTATACTTGCCAATCGTTTCATTCGTTTCATTTAAAATGATTTTCTCGTCAGCTTTATTGTCCTTTACCGTAAATGGTTTCGTCATTTCAAATATAACTGGTTGATTATTTTCAACTGAACTATTAACTGTCCCAACTAGATTCAATTCAGTTTGATCTTTAGATAGATCTTTATCGACAAATTCACTTGTCTTATCAAACTGTAAAGAATTTTTGATCTCAACGGATTCTTTCGTATCCTCTGTTTTCTCTGGTATTGGAGCCGATTCTGTCGGCACCGTTTGTTGCGGATCACTGGATAATGAGTTTATCGTAGTGCTCTCGCTTGCTCCACTGGCAGTACTTTCTGTCGTTTCAACGGCGGTCGCAACAATCGGCGCAGCAAAGCTTCCAAGCAAGCTGAGCAGCATAACGGTACTTACCCATCTCTTCATACTATCCCTACTTTTCGAGTTTTCTAATCATAACCTGTTCAATTTTGAACGAACAGGATGAATTTCCTACCCATTATCCTATGATTATTTTTTCTTTATCTTAATTGTCAAATTAAGTTAGACAAATCATCAATACTTACGTAACTCAAAAATACTTCCAAAGGTGTTCGATAATCCAGTGATTTTCTAGGAATATTATTTCGTTTAGATGTGACAGATTGAATAAAAGATTCATCTACTGAATTGAAATCCATAGATTTCAATAAACCATCTCTACGTAACAATCCGTTAGAATTCTCGTTTAGGCCTCTTTGAGACGGCGTTCCTGGATCAGCGAAATAAATGGCAATATCATTGGCATTACTGATTTGTTTCCAATTTGAAAATTCCTTTCCACAATCAAAAGTGATGGATTTGAATAGATTTTTCGGTACAGATTCAAACCAATGATTTAATTTTTTTTCAATATCAATCGCTTGTCTACCACACGGTTTCAATGTGATGATAACTTTTGATAATCGTTCAACTAAGGTAATTACAGCACTTTTATGTTTCAGACCTACGATAGTGTCACCTTCAAGGTGACCAAACTCATTTGAGAATTGGCTATAATCTTTTTCACGTTCATGAATAGAGCGGCGGAAAGCTTGTTTTCCACGCCTTTCTTGATGTCCATTCGGTTTACGCTTGCCTTTCATCGGTAAGTCAGAAGGATTAAATAGCCCCTTTTTGAACATACGATAAATGGTACGAGCAGAACAACGAATAGGAAACGCTGCACGACCAACAATCACATCGGGTGTCCATCCTTGAACAACCTTTCTTTGAATATATTCTGATTGTTCCTCGGGTAAAACAAGCGGGCGTCTACCACAGTTTGATTTGTTTTTCTTATACTGTTGATAGTATTCTAAGGCTGATTTTCCTTGCTTGAAGAATAGGTATACTTTATGGATCGTTTGTCTTGAACGATTCAAGCAATGCGCAGTTTTCGCAACAGATTGATTTATTTTGAAATAAGACTCTATCATTACAAGTTCATCCGTTGTAAGATGGGTATAGGTCATTTGTACTCACTCCTTATAATTCTTTGGTCAGAACTATTTTGAGTGTAGCACAAATGGCTTTTTTAGTTGTCTAGCTTAATTTTACAATCGGCGTTACAAATAATAGCTCTCAGAATCATCAATAAAAAGAAGAATAATATAAGAAGTAAGAATTTATGGATTTATACCAATATTATTGTCATTTTTTGATTAAATATTTGTTGGCTTCAGGAATACAAAAAAAACTGCTGAGGGACACTCCTCAACAGTTTTACCAATCTGAACTTGCACCGCCGCCACCAGAGCTGCCGCCGCCCCAAGAGTCACTTCCTCCTGAGTCGCTGCTGCTAGAACCACTGCTGGTCCACGTATCTCTATGATGGTAATACACCGAATATTGCTTCATATCTTTCTGTTTCTTCCAAAGCAGCCCCCATAGTGTCAAGGTGCCAAAAGCATACGTAAAATCAAAGTAAAGCGGCCGCTTTCGTTTTAGTTTTCCATATCGTTTTTTGATAGCTTGTTTCGCCGTCTCGACTGGCGGTTCATTACAGCGAATAATCTTTCCAGTCGAGTAGCGTTGATATTGGGGATCGGCGGTTTCTAATCGCTTCTTTAGTTCTGCCGCAAACTCTTTTCTAGCTTTTCGATAAATAAGCAATTTCACTATCGGCGGCTCAACAAAAGCATAAATAGCTACCAGCACAAAAATCGCCGGACCCAAACGCTGCGTGATAATTTCCCAGAGCGTCAATCCCGAGAACAATCTGGTAAACAGTCCCGGCTTAAAATCCTCCACCTTTTTATTTCCTAATAAGACCTCATTAATGTTGGCTGCTACAATAGCTACTCCTGCATCATAGTTTTCTTCTCGGAAATGATCTTTGGACTTTTCAGTCATAAGATCCATTGCTAAAGAATCAGGAATGGTTTCTTCTAAACCATATCCAACTTCGATTCGCTGTTTACGATCCTTCACCGCGATTACATACATCACGCCTGAATCATGCTCCTCATCGCCAACCCCTAGTGCGCGGAACTTTTCGTTCGCATAGGTTTCGATTGACTGATCGGCTGGCAATTCTTCAAGAGTAACAACAGCCAACTGCGGACGCGATTCTAGTTCCTTATACTTTTGATTATATTGAAATATTTCCTCTTTCGTCTCTGAAGACAGCACATTCGCATGATCTTCCACATAAATATTTTCTGCATGAACTGCTCCCCCTACAAACAGTCCAAAAATTACCAACGAAAGAAAATAAAGTACCCGCTTCATTTCCTCACCCGCTTTCCTTTTTATCAATTATGAAGGCTGTTAATCACTATTGCAATCGCTTTTCTAAATTTCCAGATAATTGTTCAACGAGCTGTCTAGTCAATGCAAATTCTTTTTTTTACATTTTTTTGGGCTTTTTAGGAGAAATAGTTTCAACATTCTACCAAAAAACCATTTACAATGGAATGAGTTTCTGTTTATAATTATTTTAAATAAAGGGTCATTAATCTGAGATTTTTCAGATTTCCTTTTATCAATTACGAGAAAACATTCTCAATCTTAATCAGGAGGGTTCATTCATGTCATTAATTGGAAAACAAGTTGAAGCATTTCACGCACAAGGTTACCGTCAAGGAAAATTTATCGAGGTTTCTGAAGAAGCGTTACAAGGCAAGTGGTCTGTGGTTTGTTTTTATCCAGCTGATTTTACCTTTGTTTGTCCGACCGAATTAGAGGATTTACAAGACCAATATGAAAAATTACAAGAATTAGGTGTTGAGGTTTATTCTTGCTCGACCGATACTCACTTTACTCACAAAGCATGGCACGATACCTCAGATGCGATTGGTAAGATCAACTATACAATGATCGGCGATCCTTCACATCATATCTCTCGCATCTTTGATGTATTAGATGAAGAAGCTGGTTTAGCTCAACGCGGAACTTTTATCATCGATCCTGATGGTATTGTACAAGCGATGGAAATCAATGCAGATGGTATCGGACGTGATGCCAGCAGTTTGATTGATAAAATTCGTGCAGCGCAATATGTTCGCACACATCCGGGTGAAGTTTGCCCAGCAAAATGGAAAGAAGACGGCGAAACCTTAAAACCAAGTTTTGACTTAGTCGGCAAGATTTAAGTCTGCCTGTTGTCCATTCTACTAATTTTGTCTTAACAAGATTAGTAGAATGGACTTTACTCAAGTCTATAAGTGGTTTATTTGGTGTAAGCATGGAGCTTATTTTTTTACCGGTAAGATAAATACATTCAACAAGAACAAGGAGCGCTTATGTTAGATAACGAAACAAAGGAACAACTCAAACAATATTTAGCCTTATTGGAATCAGATATTGTCTTCTCAGCAAGCTTAGACGAATCCGACGATTCTAAAAAGATCGAGGATTTTCTGACTGAAGTCGCAGAGATGGATGGTAAAATTTCTATCGAGGCCAAAAAGTTGAAACGTACTCCAAGCTTTGAGATCAATCAAAAAGGATCTGAAGCCAGCGGAATCATTTTTGCCGGCTTGCCAATGGGACATGAATTCACTTCGTTCATCCTCGCTTTACTGCAAGTTGGCGGACGAGCACCGAAGATCGAAGATAGTATGATTCAACAGATTCAATCCATTGATCGTGCATTAATCTTTGAAACCTACGTCAGCTTAACCTGTCACAATTGTCCTGATGTCGTCCAAGCTTTAAATATCATGGCTGTGCTTAATCCGAAAATTTCCCACACCATGATCGAAGGCGGGATGTATCAAGCCGAAATCGATGAAAAAGAAATCATGGCTGTACCGACAGTTTTCTTGAATGATGAAGAATTCGACAGCGGTCGCATGACGATCGAGCAAATCATCGAAAAAGTCAGTGGACCACTAAGTGCAGATGAGTTTGTTGATAAAGAAACATTCGATGTATTAGTAATTGGCGGCGGTCCTGCAGGGGCTAGCTCAGCCATCTACGCCGCACGCAAAGGCATTAAGACTGGTATGGTCGTGGAAACCTTTGGCGGGCAAGTTTTAGAAACTTTAGGTATCGAAAATGTGATCGGTACGCCTTATGTGGAAGGTCCACAATTGATGCGGCAAGTTGAAGAACACGTGAAGCAATATGACGTAGACATCATGAAGGGACAGCGAGCAAAATCGATTCAAAAAAATGATTTGATTGAAGTTGAGTTGGAAAATGGTGCACAACTTAAAGCCAAAACTGCGATCCTTTCTACTGGTGCACGTTGGCGTGCGATCAATGTTCCGGGCGAAAAAGAATTCAAAAATAAAGGAATCGCTTATTGCCCGCATTGTGATGGCCCATTATTTAAGGACAAAGAGGTTGTAGTAATCGGCGGCGGGAACTCTGGTATTGAAGCTGCCATTGATTTGGCCGGCTTGGCGAAACATATCTATGTTTTAGAATTTTTACCAGAGTTGAAAGCCGATCAAGTTCTGCAAGAAAAACTTTATTCATTGTCAAACGTTACAGTGATCACCAATGCCGCAACAAAGGAAATTACTGGTTCTTCCCATGTAGAAGCATTGACTTACACGGATCGCTTAACAAATGAAGAACATACGCTGAATGTCGAGGGTGTTTTCATTTTGATCGGTTTAATGCCGAATACTGAATGGTTATCTGATACAGTCAATTTGACTGATCGCGGTGAAATTCTAGTAGACAAACATGGCGCAACGAATGTTGAGGGTATTTTTGCTGCAGGCGACTGTACCGACAGTGCTTACAAGCAAATCATCATTTCCATGGGATCTGGTGCAACAGCTGCTCTTGGAGCCTTCGATTATTTGATTCGTCAAACATAAAAAATAATCCCCATCCTGTTCTTACCTAACAAAAGAACAGGATGGGGATTTATCTATAATTATGTCTCTATGCAAGACTTTCTTTTTGTAAATCTAAATAAAGTAAGACTCTGGCCATTTTCTTTGAAGTGACTCTGCGAACTTCACGCAGGATAAATTGATGAATCTCATCTTCATTATAACCAACTTGAAATCTAGTCTCGTCAAAAACAAGCGGACGTCTTAGCAGGCTTGGATATTCCGCGATTATGTCGACCAACTCATTCAACGATAATTCCTCAAAATCAATCGCTAACTTTTCATAAACCTTTGAACGTGTGGAAATAATTTCATCCGTGCCTGTTTCAGTCAGGGAAAGGATCTCGATGATTTCTTCTTTTGTTAAAGGTTCAGACATAATATTTCTTTCTTCAAAAGCTAGTCCATTTTCTTTCAACCAAGCTTTGGCTTTTCTACATGAGGTACAACTAGCGGAAGTATACAATTTAATCATTTTACATACACCTTTCTGCAATTTCATTTTTTAAGTAACACGAGTTATTCTACACATATTACGATACAGCACTTTTGACCCTCTGTTAAATGTTTAACTTGTTAAAGTAGCTGAAAATGACATCCGAATCTACAGAAATAGTTCTTTTTATAACTTAAAATGATACTTATTCTAAACTGGGTTAATATACTAATATAGAATGATTCTAAGCAGTTCAGGCATTGCTTGTTTCTTTATATAAAGAGTTTTATAACACCTGTAATATTTTTCGCGATTAGTTACTCAATAATTTCCCTTGTAATGCAAAAGATGATTGTGTATGATAAAGTTCCCTTTTTTATAATTTTTAATTGTTTTAATATATCATCCTCACTAATATTCACTCGCGCTAATTAATAATCTGAATGGCAATTTGTAACAAATAGTCTGCACTGTTCTTTTCAGCGATTTCATCGATTAAGTACTCCTCATAAGCATTTCCTATGATTTCAAGATTGTTCTGCTCAATATATTGAAGCAGTTTTTGGTAAAGCTCGTCAGTCTCCCCGTAGTCTGCATAGATTGTTCCAACAACATATTTCCCTGCTGGCTTTACGTGATAAAGCGGATAATTCTTATGAGAAAGACGATAATAGTAATGGCTAGGCTTATCCCAACGCTGATTCAATATATTTTTCTTAGATACAAGTGTCCCAACTGTATAACCTAATTGAATATTCTCTGCCTGACATTTGGCATAAAAATCGGGTAAATGCGTCCATCCATCGGTCAGATCGTAATCAGCCGGCAAATGTGGCCCAAGAAAAATATTTTCTTCTTTTTGATCGTCCACTTTGATTGATGGCTTTCCACTTTCTAACCCTTTTTGTGTTTGTTGAATACGTGATTGAATCATCTCTTGAATTTGATGAAGTTTGCTGATTTGCTGTTCAAGCATCTCTTCCTGTTTCCCCAAAGTACTGATTAGCATTTCCGGCGATTTTTTACTTAAATAATTTTTGATATCAGACAATGACATGCCTGCTTCTCGCAAAGAAACGATCACACTGGCCGTATCGATCTGACGATAAGAATAGTAACGATAGCCATTGGTTTGATCGGTCGCATGGGGGTGCAACAATCCATGATTATCATAAAAAATCAGCAATTTTCTTGATATACCAGAAAGCTTGGAAAACTCGCTGATTTTGAGCAATTCTTTTTCCAATTTTCCCAACTCCTCTTGACTGTATAATTGTTATACAGTATATACTGATAGGAAAATCGTGTCAATACAGATAGAGGAGAAAATAATATGTTGGGGAACAAAGAAAATAATAAACAGATTTTACGTTATGTGCTGCCATCAGTCAGCGCGATGATCGTATCCTTTACCTACAACATGGTGGATGGGATGTTTGTCGGACAAGGTGTCGGTCCTAGCGCCCTAGCTTCGGTGAATCTGGCCATGCCTTTTACTCAAATTATGACGGGGATAGCATCTATGCTAGCTATCGGCGGAGCGACCGCTATGGCAATCTATAAAGGAAAAGAAGATACAAAGAGAGCAAATCAAGTTTTTTTGACAAGTACACTGTTAGTGATTATTGCTGGACTATTCATAACAGGGGTCGGTTTCTTTGCCTCAACTCAGATCGCCCGTTTGTTTGGGGCAACAGAATTGCTGCTGGGACAGACGGCTACCTATATTAAATGGTACAGCCTATTTTCGATTTTTTTACCGCATCCATTTTAGGGAATGCTTTTGTCAGAAATGATGGCAGTCCTGAACTCGCTTTTTGGGGAATGATCGTTGGGGCATTGAGTAATATTTTTTTAGATTGGCTATTTATCTTTCCGCTCCAAATGGGGATCAAAGGAGCAGCCATTGCCTCTGGATTGGGACAATTACTATCTTGTCTCGTCTTAGCGTTCCACTTTCTGCGTAAAAAAGGCATACTGCGAATTGAGCGTTTCTCTGTAAATGTTAAACAGTGTCGCGAAGTCATTGTTTGCGGATTGCCAGAATTTGTCATTCAGATCAGCCAGCCGATGACGATCTTTTGCTATAACTTGGTTATACTCCACTATTTAGGCGAGTCTGGATTGACTGCCTTTGCTGGTGTAACTTACATGATGGTCATTATGCTAGGTGTCTTCTTTGGAATCTCACAAGGTTTGCAGCCGTTGATTGGAACAAGCTTTGGGCGTAGAGAAACTCACAAGGTCAATTACTATTTTCGAGCAGGTTTACTTATCAACTTGATTCTTTCAACGTTGCTTTACAGTATCTATGTTTTGATTGGTCCCTACGCGCTAAAACTATTCATCACTGATAATACATTGATTCCTTTGGCTTATACCGCACTAAAATGGTACGGGCTAGCTTACATTCCTGCGGCAATCAATATTATCTATATCACTTATTTTCTTTCTATCAGAAAATCGGGACAGGCTTTCTGGATTTCCTGCAGTCGTGGGATCGTACTCAATTGTTTATTGATTTTTACTCTCCCAGCATTATTTGGTATCAAACTAATTTGGCTACCACTTTTAATAGCAGAATCTCTCACCTTGATTTTCGCAACGCTGTTGAAGAAAAGAAAAAGTACAAAAAATATAATTGCAGATAGAACCGAGGACTGTTTGGAAAAAAGGATGTCTCAGGATAATTTGTAAATGCCAATTTTCGTATGTGTACGATTTTACTAACCTTAAATGATAAGTTGATCTAGCTCATAATCAAGGTATGATTTTTTCGTACGCATACCATTCTACTAATCTGCTAAAGCAGAAAGTAAAACTGGCAAAAAGAGCCGATTGAAATCAATGGATTTCAATCGGCTCTTAAATTTATTAACTAATAACTGTCACTGTTACTGAACGACGTCCCCATTGGATACATTGTTCAACAGTAGAGAAATGGCAATCAATAATATTGCCTTTGATTGCGCCACCAGTATCTCCGGCAATAGCAATGCCGTAACCTGATACTTCTACCATTGATCCTAATGGAATGACACTTGGATCAACAGCAACAACTTGCGGATTTTGACGTAAGTCGATTCCCATTGCTGTGAAGTACGTATTTACTGATTCCGCACATGAATACGCGGTTGATTCCATTTGCAACGTACGACCCGAAGTTGTCGGCGTACTTGGTTCAGCTGGTTTTGGTGCTTCCTGCTTCGGTTGTTCACTTGTTTGTGTTGTAGACTGTTGTGAACTGGATGCTGACGATGCAGGTTTTGATGATTCCGTTGAAGCTTGTGGAGCGACTTCTGCTTTCGCTTTTTCTTGTGCTGCCGCAGCCTGGGAAGCTTTCTCAGCTTCGGCTGTTTTTGCAGCTTCAGCTTCTTTTGCCTCTTTTTCAGCTTGAGCTTTTTGTGCCTTTTCAGCAGCTTGTCGGGCTTTTTCTACATCTTTATCTTGACTGATTTTTTCTAAACTCGTTTTATTGTCGGCCAACTCTTGTTTCAAGTTCACCATTTTACTGTCCAGCTTAGTCGTTTCAGTTTCAAGGCTTTGACTATCTTGTTTTAATTGGGCTTGTGTTTTTTCTTGTGTTGCTTTAAGTTCAGTCAATGTATCTTTGGCTTCACCTAGACTAGCTACCTTTGTTTTCTCCGCATTTTGAATAACGGACATCGCAAAAGCACGATTTAAAAATTCACCAAGATCTTTTGACTCCAATAATGCATTGATAGAACGGTCAGTCATACCGCCGACTTGCGCGGCTTTCATCCGCTCAGCAATTGCTTCTTTGCGTTGTTCGATCTTTTGTTCTGTCTCTTTGATGTCGACTTTGGTCTTTTCCAAAGTTGCTTCATTTTCGCTGATCTTTGTCCGAATGTCATTAACCTCTTGGTATTTTTCATTGACATCATTCAATGCGATCTGCAATTCTCCGCTGATTTTATCGCTTTGGCGAGTGATTGCGGATTCCTTTTTGTCTAAATCATTCAGTGACTCTGCATGTGCAAAGACTGGTAAAAGTACGTTAGCACCCAACAATAGTGTGGCAACGAACCCAAACGTTTGCTTTTTCACTTAAAAAGTCCACCTTTCTATTTACCCTTCGTCATTATACGAAAAAAAGCCGGCCTTTTTGTTTCAACCGCATTACATTTCATTACAAAACAAAGCGGTTTTTAGTAACATTTGTTTTATTTTCTTCAAATTGCACCAAAAAGATAGTCCCCTCAACCATTGAAGGGACTAATTTTTGTCATAATTTTGTAATATTATTTTTTTCGCAACTCTTTAGATAACTGACGAATCTCCGTTAACGGACTCTTTATTTCTTTTGATTTCATGTTTGGAAAGCTGTTCAAGAAGCGGCGCTCTTGGAAATTCAATTTTGGTAATTGTTTCCGCCATTCCGGCTGCTCCTTCATTTCAGCTAGCCATTGACGGTTTTGCAGACGCTCTTCCGCAGCTACCTTCAACTCTCCAAGATCGGTTTGAACTTGTTCCTTTTTGTCTTGAATTGTCGCACTCATCTTGTTGATTGCCTGACGCAGTGACGCTAAGTTTGCTAGCGTAAAGCCAAGATCAAAACTGGTACTCATCAATAGAATCATTGGTAAAAATATCCCGAACCGTTGCTGCCAGTCAATAATCAAACTCATCAAATAGGGATTCAAGACGCGGACGATAAAAACACAGGCCAATCCCCAAAAGATCGATACAGGTACAGCGACACGCCCATTGATGTTCAGCGGTACCTCTTTATAATCCCACAATGTTAAATGAAATATTTTCTCCAATAAGAAACTCGTGAGATATTCCAGCGCGGTAACAAGAATCAGCGCTAAGAAAAACAATAAGACAATATTCCGCTGATAAGGTTCAATCAAGTAGAGAACCCCAACAACACCAAAACCATAAATCGGTGTGATCGGTCCTAATAAGAATCCCCGGTACACAAAATGCTTGGCTTTGATTGAACAGTAGACCGTCTCCCATAACCAGCCAATAAATGAATAGCAAAAAAATAATAGCACTACGATCGTAAAAATTTGTTCCATTTTCTCCCCCCTTATAATAGTGACTAGTGAACTCACATAGTCAAATACGGAAAATACTGCTAGTGCAGACTTTATTAAAATAAATAATTTATAAAGTACTAGAAGTAATTATTCCATGGATAGAAAGAAAATGCTAGTTTCGTGGCGAATTAATCCCTAAACTAGTTACTCTTAACTTCAGAAATTGTTTTACCTGTCCAACTTTTAAAGGCTCTGGCAAACGAACTCGTCTCCGTATAGCCCAATAAATAGGCCACATCGATCGTTGGTAAAGAAGTCTCCTGCAAATACCGCTCTGCTAGAATTTTTTTAGTCAATTGAACTTGTTCATGAAAAGTAGTCTGTTCTGCCGCCAATTTTCGTTGAAGATTTCGAGCACTCATTCCAAAGGTTTGACTGACTGCTTTCAACGAACACTGGCCACTGGGAATTGCGGAGAACAATTCCTTCTGTAACCATTCGGTAAATGTCTCAGTCGTCGAAAAACTATTCAGTCTCCGCTTTAACTCAGGTTCTAAGTATTCCAGCATTGGATTGTTTTGCGTAAAGAAAGTTTCCGTTAAATCCGCTACAGCAAAAATCAATTGATTCCGCTTATTATAAGTCGCGGGTAGCCCTATATACTTTTCTAACTCGGCTCCATAAACAAAAGGACTTTCAATACTGATCGGTTTAATTGTCGAATCCTTGGTTCCTGTCCGCAATAAACTGATCAATAATAATTGCTCATTCAAAATCGCAAAGCGCGGCAGTTCATTCTCCTTGCCGAGAAAAGAAAAATGAATAGCTAAATGATTTGAGTATTTTTCCAGCTCGACTTTCACCGGTCCGACGAGCCTTTTATACGTCGAAAAGCGTTCAATCGCTTCTTCCCCATTTTTGGATGCTAGCGCTGCGTAAAAAGGCGGCATAAACGAATGCAGATGCTCAATCTGACTAAAAGCCAAAAGCTGCTGATCCGTTGTTATTCGATCTAACTCTTGAAATAATCGAAAATAATCAGTATCTGATAATTCTAGGTGGTCTTTCCATAGTGAATTGGGAATATCTGCTCTTTTTAATAAGTCCTCAATCGGCAGTCCCAAACTGCGAATAAACTCCTGAAATTGCTTGGAAATCATCAACTTCATACGCTTCGACCCTCCATTGTCTATTTTTTAACTCACGTTTTTAATTATTATATCAAACAGCCGTGTCGGTAAGAGGGTTTTGAAAAAAACTAGCTCTCGTGCCCCAAAGCCTACTAAATAGCGCGCTTTAGGTTTCCGCCGGTTAACTGACTTTAGGATCGTTTTAGCAACAGTCGAAGGACTGGAACCCCAATTTGAAGTGTATTGCTTTTTTATGCCTTGCGCTTTTTGTGAGGCGATCTGTTCATAGCTGCCGCCTTTTGCAGACTCGGCAAGATGATCCGCCGCAATGATACCCCAATCTGTTTTTATTACTCCGGGTTCAATTAATATCACATCAATTCCGAAACTTTTTACTTCCATTCTTAACGCATCACTAAAGGCTTCCAGCGCATATTTGGTCGCATGATACCACGCGCCGAAATAAGTCGTTAATCGGCCGCCCATTGATGACATGTTGATGATCTGTCCTCTTTTTTGAGCCCGCATATGAGGTAAGACTAGTTGTGTCAGTCTGGCCAAACCAAATAAATTTACTTCAAATTGATTTTTTGCCTCGGCAACAGTAACATCCTCAACTGCCCCCAGCGATCCATAGCCAGCATTATTAATTAGAATATCAATTCTTTTTTCTTTATCCATGACATGATCAACAACTGCCTTCAGTGATTCCTCTTTCGTAATGTTCAAATAAACAGTTTCCACCTCGAATTCTTTTAGTTCCGACAATTTTTCAGTTCTTCTTGCTGCTCCATAAACCTTGTATCCTTTCTGTGCAAGCAATTCTGCTGTTTGATATCCAATACCGCTGCTAGCTCCTGTAATCAGCACAACTTTCTTTTCCATGATCTTTGTCCTCCATCGTTGTTTTTATTTAACACAACTATAAATAATTGAAGAAGTAGATGGAATGTCAATGAACGCCAAAAAAACAGCAAAAGACGCCAAAGCATAAACCGATTGGTCATTTTTTGGTTAAACCGCTCTTTGTGATTAAAATGAACACAACTAGAAACAACCAGTCCTTTGGTTATATACTTGAGAATTTTTTCATCCAAACAGAACACTGACTTGGATGATTCGTCCGTCTAAAAAAGCCTCATAAGAAGATTATTTTTATTCTATTATCGATTAATACTTGTCATCAAAGCCGAAAAGTTTTATCATTTTTATAAAGAAAACGTTTTAATTGTTTGAGCATCGTGACTATATTATTGTTTTTTTAAGATCCGTCGTACGTTTAACGAACAAAAAAATTCGAACGTTTATTATTTTAGCGAAAAATTATTCTGTATAAAAAGAAGGTATCTCACAAGGTAATTCAACTATTTCCCATAGAAAACGTTCTTTTCGAGGAGGAATGACAATGGATTTTCGATCAATTTTAGGAACTAGCAACAAACGGCGCTTGTTACTGTTGGAGCAGTTGTATCATCGGCGAGATGGCCTGTCTAGTGATCAATTATTGAGTACATTGAATTGTTCGTTGCCTATTTTATTGAATGATATTGATTTGATTAATGGAGAGCATCCTAGTTTTCAAGTTGTAAAAATAAAAGGACTCTATCGGATAGTCATAGACAAAGCGGTAAGTTTAGGAAATTTATATGCTAGTTTTTTGAATACCTGTCCTGAGTTTCAAATCATTGAAGAACTTTTATATGAGGAATGTGAGAATATTACTGCGCTGGCAAAGAAATTGTATCTAAGTTCTTCTAATACACAGCGCTATTTAAAAAAAATCGAGCAAACATTGACGATGGCCGGGATGAAACTATGTTACCGTCCATTACGAATTGAGGGAAACGAGGGAGAAATTCGCAACTTCTATTATCGTTTTTATAGTGAGCGGCAAAGTGCATTCGAAAGCACGCTTCCGAAATTACCATCCAATCATTATCATATCCTCGAACAATATGTACAAGATTTTGTGAAGGTTAATAAAATCCATCAGAAATATATTTTCCAAAAACGGCTAATTTACAATATGTATATCAGTTTTTGGCGGATTAAAAGCGGACATGATTTTCCAAAAGATGAACTGAGAACAGAAGGAATCCTTCTACCAATGGATGTCTCCTATAAAAAATTGAGGCAAGCCGTCAAAGAAGGAGTAGGGTTAAAACTTACACCTGAAATGCTGCGTGATACTCTCTGGCTGACTTTTTCAGATGCTATTGTATTCAGTCTATTACATCGTGAATTAGCAATGACCGAAAATCCGAAATATAAAAAAATGTTCATGCAGCATTATGCGTTAGCTGAAGAATTTAACCAAATGCTGGGAGATCGTTTAACAAAGATGAATCGGTTAGATTTAGCTACGGTCTTATGTAATGACTTCTATCTGTGCAATCCACAGGGCAAATACCTAGGTGTATTGTGGCGAAATCGTTCTGTCTTTTTGCAAGAGGTCTCTGAGGTGTATAAACGCGGTGTGGGAAAAGTAAGAGATCTGGTAAATCGTTTCGTAGAAAAATTCCAGATGTTTCAAGAAGAGGATTTTATTCAAAACTATGTTTACTTATTGATCACCACAGAAGTCTATAGTTTGGAATGGTTAGCTAGTCAAGAGCCTCTGCAAAAAGTTTTGCTGCTTTCTGATTTAGCCCCTACAGAAGAGAGCTTTTTAGCAAAACAAATCTCTGACAGTATCTATGGAAATTTTACGATCATTCATTTTGAAAAATTATCCGGCGGTATCCCCAATCTGAAGGAAGAGCTGCATGATTATGATTGCCTGATTACAACAGGTTCATCCGAAGGGTTGCCAGAAGAGTACCCAGTCGTCGTTATCTATCCTTTCTTAACGAGTCAGAGTACACGCTGGATCCAAGAAATGATCAGCGAACTTTCAAAACAAAAAGAACTTGCTATGATAGAAGTAGAAATGAGAGAGTGATAGAAGTTTTTCTATTACTCTTTTTTATTTCAGAAAACTATTACGACAAGAAAGCGGACTTTCTATTAGGAAAAGTAAGAATCCCTATACTTGCCGATCCAACACCAATAACAAGTAATGCAATTTTTCTAACCCGTCGATCACGTGCATTGTCTTCCTGACTCCAATCAAAAATGCTAGAAATAGTTTGATTGTCCACATTATCTTTAACAAACTCCTCTTGTCGCGCCTTATCCTGAACTTCATGTTTTTCAAAAACAAAATTAAAGAGATACAACCCTAAACAAACTAGAGCGAGTCCTAAAAGTCCCCCGCCAAAAATTTTTCGAAAAATGCTCATCAGCTCCCTCCTTCCATAGAAAATAGATCTATAAATTCTTCTGAGACCATCTTGACTTGTGGCGCAACCCTTTTAAAGGCTTGATCAATAGCAATAAACTGATTATTTTCATCGAACATTTCCTTCGAAATACTCAAAGGCGGATTAACAGACATGTTATACATATTTAATCCTTGAGTAACTAATTTCATTGCAATCAATCCTTGAAAACCGCCATGTCCGCCATAAACCATGATACTTACGGGCTTATGACTCCATTCCGAATAAAGAAAATCTAACGCGTTCTTCATCACTGCTGGATATCCCCAATTATATTGTGGAAACAGCAAGACAAAGCCATCATATTGCTGAATCAATTGACTCCATTTTTTTGTATGCTCCTTTTGATAATTTCCCATTGCCGGAATATCTGGTTCATCCAAAAAAGGCAGATTGATCACTGCCAAATCAATGATATCAATCGTTAGTTTTTCGTTTTCCATCTGCTTCTTGACCCAATTCGCGATTTCTTCGCCAATCCTAGTTGGTCGATTACTGCCTAAAATAATACCGATTTTCTTTTTCATACCACTTCACGCTTTCTAAAAGATTTTATGTGCAATTTGCACATATTATAGTACAGCTATGCTATAATTACAACTATGAAAACAGATATTTTTGAATCCCTCTTTCAGATTGTAAACTTCTTTAATGATCCGAGACACGACACTACTCTTTTGAAAAAGGCAGGCATCAAAGACGATAAAAATTTACTACCCATCATCGTTCGTGTAGGAGTAAGTCAGACAATCAGTGTTGGGGATTTAGCCAACCAATTAGGAAAAAATCATTCATCAATCAGTCGGCAAATTGATAAATTTGAAAAGCAAGGACTGCTCGTTTCTTCGTATAATGATAATGACCGAAGAATTCGCCAAGTCGCTTTAACAGAAAAAGGAGCCGAACTTCTCCAGTTGATCGAAAAAGCACGTTATGAATTACTTGATGATATCTTCAGTCAAATAACTGAAGATGAATTAAAAGGAATAGCGAATAGCCTAAATTTATTAGCAACTACTTTAACCCGAGCTGACAAGAATTAACTAGTATTGAGTGAACTGAAATTTCTCCGTTCATTCAATACTTTTCTTTTTTTTGCAGGTATATCTTTCGGCCTTGTTTGACAAGTAAGTTACAATAGAAGCGATCCTATTCTGCTTATTATTTACTTTAAATATTGGAGGAACTTACATGTTTCAGCTTTTACGTTACGCCAAAGATTATCGCAAACAGATTATTCTTGGCCCCTTTTTCAAATTTTTAGAAGCCGTCTTCGAACTGATCCTGCCGTTGTTCATGGCTCGGTTAGTTGATGAAGGAATCGCTCAGCACAATCAAGGCAAGGTCATCGAGATGACGATTGCTATGCTAGGGTTATCAATCGTTGGTTTACTTTGCGCACTTATTTGTCAGTACTACGCATCGATTGCCTCCCAGGGCTTTGGGACGGTCTTGCGAAATCGTTTGATGGAAAGAATCAACAGTTTTTCTCATAATGAATTGAATCGTTTCGGTACTGATACGTTGATTACCCGCATGACCAATGACATTAATCAAATGCAGGGTGCTTTAGCGATGCTGATCCGCTTAGTCGTTCGCGCGCCATTTCTAAGTATTGGTTCGGTCATCATGGCTTTTTACATTGACTGGCAAATGGGGATCATTTTCTTGATTTTATTGCCACTTTTCTGTGTGATTCTCTTTTTGATTATTCATTATTCTGTCCCTCTGTACAAAAATATTCAGCAAAAACTGGATCAGTTGAATCAACTAGTCACCCAAAATTTGAGCGGTGTTCGGGTGATTCGTGCTTTTGCCCGCACAAAGACCGAGACTGACCATTTTGATAAAGAAACCGAAGAAATTTCTCGTTTGAATCAAAAGGTTGCCAATATTTCTGCCCTGCTTTCTCCTAGTACCACACTGATTATGAATGCCGGTGTTGTTGCCTTGCTTTACTTTGGCGGTTTCAAAGTTAATATCGGACATTTAGAACAGGGACAAGTTTTGGCTCTGATTAATTATATGAACCAAATGCTTTTAGCCTTAATCGTTGTTTCAAACCTGGTTGTGCTTTTCACTCGGGCAGCCGCTTCGGCGAATCGAATCAACGAGGTTTTTGCGACAGATGCAACTTTAACTGATACTGGTTCGACACAGCAAGTCAATGAACAAGCACCTTTGATAGTTTTTAACGATGTCGATTTTCGTTATACAGAAAAATCTGGGCTAGCTTTACAAGACATTTCTTTCACCTTGAAAGAAAATAAAATTCTCGGTATTACCGGAGCAATCGGCAGCGGAAAATCAACATTGATCAGTTTGATTCCACGTTTTTACGATGCTTCTAAAGGAACCGTTGCTTTTGCTGGAAGTAATGTAAGGGACTGGTCGTTAGACAGCTTGCGGTCTGAACTCGCGCTCATTCCACAAACGGCCGTTTTGTTCAGCGGAACAATCCGCGAAAACCTGCAATGGGGGAAAAAGGATGCTTCTGATGAAGACTGTTGGGAAGCCTTAGCCACTGCCCAAGCTGCCGAATTTGTCGAAACATTACCGGAGGGACTGGACACACTTATCCTAGAGAATGGGAAAAACTTTTCCGGCGGCCAACGTCAACGATTGACCATCGCCCGTGCATTGATCCGTAAACCGAAGCTGCTGATTTTAGATGATTCATTGTCAGCATTGGATTATCAAACAGATTTAGATTTGCGCCAAGCTTTGAAACGCGATTTGGATTGCGGTGTCATTATTATTTCCCAACGGTTACGTTCAATCCAAGACGCCGAAACAATTTTGTTAATGGATAATGGAAAGATCGCTGCTCAAGGTAAACATGAAGCCTTATTACAGGAATCTGAGCTTTATCAAGAACTGGTGAAATCGCAAGAGGAAGGTGGGCAATCTAATGATTAAGAAAAAGAACTTTTTCCGTTCATTAAAACTATTTCTTCCTTACTTAACCGCGTATCCAAAAGAATTGATCGCTGCAATCATTTTAGGTATCGCCAGCGGAATCACCTCTGTCTTGATGACTTATTATATCGGTGTAGCTGTCGATCAAATGGTCAATCAAGGTGCGGTTGATTTCACGCGACTCTTCCAGATTCTGCAATTGTTTGTCGGTATCTTTTTAGTGACGGTCATCAGTCAATATTTCATTCAGCGGCTAGGGAATACGGTCGCTTTTGACTCTGTTGCCAAATTACGGGAAGAAACCTTTACTCATCTAAATAAATTGCCGTTGAGCTATTACGATCAAAGCTCCAAAGGTGATATCGTCAGTCGGTTTACCAATGACATGGATAATATTTCAACGGCGATCTCGGCCATCTTTAATCAAGTTTTTTCTGGCATGACCGTTGTCTTAGTTGCTTTAGTCTTCATGCTCTACCTTAGTCCCATGCTGACTCTGGTAGTTTTGGTAGCAACACCGATCATCTTTTTGCTGACTTATATCGTGGCTCGTACCTCGCAGCAATACTTTACGAGTCAACAAAAATTAGTTGGTTCGATTTCTGGGTTCATTACAGAAATGGTTGGCAATCAAAAAATCGTTAAAGCTTTTCAACGAGAGGAACAGAACCAAACGAACTTTGAAGCATTAAATCAAGAACTCTATGTCCGAGGACAGAAGGCGCAGTTCGCCTCTTCCTTGACTAACCCTTCTTCACGTTTTGTTGATCATTTGGCTTACTTAATGGTAGGTCTTGTAGGTGGTTTGTTAGCATTAAAAACCGACAGCAATGTGACGATTGGGATCATTTCCAGCTTCACGATCTATTCCAGTCAGTTCACGAAGCCTTTCATCGAACTTTCCGGGATCACGATCCAGATTCAAACAGCGATCGCAGGGCTTGACCGCTCTTTCGAATTACTGAAAGAACCCGTTGAACAAGCAGATGATCCAGACGCAATCACGTTGACTGATGCCAAAGGAACCGTCGTTTTTGATCACGTAGATTTCTCTTATCAAAAAGATCAGCGATTGATTGAAAACTTTAATTTAACCGTCGAACCTGGTGAAACAATCGCCATCGTCGGAAAAACCGGTGCCGGAAAATCCACACTAGTCAATCTTTTGATGCGTTTCTATGAAGTGGATCACGGACAAATCACCATTGACGGCACGAACATTCGTCATTTGACTCGTGACAGTTTGCGTCAGCAATTCGGGATGGTCCTGCAAGAAACCTGGTTGATGGACAGCAGCTTACGAGCGAATTTACGCTATGGACGAAAATCTGCGACCGATGAAGAAATCTATGCTGCATTGAAAGATGCTTATATGTATGATTTCGTGATGCGCTTGCCAGATAAATTGGATACCATCGTGGGTGAAGCTGGAATCAAGCTTTCTGATGGTCAACGACAATTATTGACGATTGCGCGTACCATGATCAGCCGCCCTTCGATGCTGATATTAGATGAAGCAACCAGTTCCGTAGATACGTTGACCGAACAAAAAATCCAAAGTGCTTTTCTTGCAATGATGAAAAACCACACTAGTTTCGTGATCGCTCATCGTTTGTCGACGATCCAAAACGCCGACCAAATCCTTGTGCTGGATCGTGGACAAATCGTCGAGATCGGCAATCATCAAGCCTTACTGCAAAAAGATGGAGCTTACAAGAAGTTATATCAAGCACAATTTTCAAAAAGCTGAAAAGAACCGCTGCGAATTTAATCGCAGCGGTTCTTTTAATACCTTTAACAAAGTATTAGTTGATTTAAACAGTTAAAAATACCCCGATTGATCATTAGTTTTCGATCAATCGGGGTATTTTCTATTTTTTGACGATTCCTAAGTCAATCATTGATTGGGCTGTTGCGATAATCGCTTCACGCGCTGGGCGTGGGTTCCAACCTAATAAGTCTTTTGCTTTTTGATTACTTGTTCCAGCATATTTCCCAGTTAAAGAAGCCACCATCCGCAATTTGGGATCAGCAACCGCCGCTGCTTTTAAAATCGCATTGGGGATTTTTTTGGTAGGCAGTTTTGCTGCGTAAGCTGGAAAAGCCTCGCGTAAAATATTTGCCACATCCAACATAGATAAGGTTTCTCCAGTAGTCGCCAAGAAACGTTCACCTGCAGCTTTAGGCGAAGTCATCGCTAACAGATGCAAACTTGCAACATCGCGTACATCAACGTAACCAGAATCAACATTCGGTACTGCTTTGACTTCGCCGTCTAATAACTGTTGGATTTGAATATTCGAGTGAGAATAATCCGAAGTCAAGATTGGCCCCATTACAGCCACTGGATTGACCGTTGCTAATTCCATCCCGTTGCCCTCTTCTTCGATAAATTTCCAAGCTGCTCGTTCAGACAAGGTTTTTGATTTTTGATAAGGAAAAATATTTTTAGCGTCTAAGTTCGACCAATCTTTTTCAGTATACGGAGTTGTGCGATTCTCATGACCAGCAAAGATTGCACCGTAAGCCGAAGTCAATACCACTCGTTTTACATTCGCATCTCGTGCCGCCTTCATCACATATAGGACACCATTTACAGCCGGATCAATCATTTCTTTTTCATCCTTAAAATTCAGTTTTGGTGTTGGAGAAGCAGGATGAATGACATAATTGACACCTTCCATCGCTTTATCCCAGTTCTTTTCGCTAGATAAATCCGTTTCAATAAAAGAAAGATCATCAAGCTTATCGATGCCCCCCGCTGTAATGATTTTTTTAACGCGATCAATCTTATCTAATGAACGAACCGTTGTCCGTACTGCATATCCCTGTTCCAATAATTGTAAAATAATATTTGAAGCGATATAACCGCTGCCGCCTGTTACTAAAACTAATTCTTTTGCCATGATGAAGACTCCTTTTTCTTTCTTATAGGAAAAATGAATTCAATTCTCTGTAAAAAGTTGAATTATCATTCTTTCGTTGCGTTACACTTGTAACGTTTGTGAGGTTATATTAGAATAGAACCTTACAGAATACAAGTTGTTTACCCGCATCTGTGACAGAAAGGAAAATGTGTAATGGCAGCTACTGACCACTCACAAGCAATCAAACAAGATTCAAAGGATTATTTAACGACCGCTTTATTACAACTCTTAGAAAAAAATCCCTATCAGAGTATCAATGTTTCACAAGTCGTTCGTCGTGCAGGAGTCAGCCGAATGGCCTTTTACCGCAATTTTGATAGTCTTGATGACGTGCTATTCGATTATTTTTCGACAGTTATTAGCGAGCGCTTTGCTGATATCATCCAACATGTTCCACCAACAGAAAAATTAAAATCATTGGAACTATTCTTCAAGGATTTTGCAAATACTTTGGAGCTAAGTGTCTCACAAGGTTATGAACCGATCATTCGTCGAGTCTTCAATGAAAATATGCAGCACTTTTATAATAGCTTGCCGCTTTTTGAAGAACTCAAAGAACCGGAAAAGAGGTATTATGTCAAGTTCATGAGTGACGGCGTCTACAGTATTTGGCGCGAATGGTTGATTAGTGACCAAAAAGAATCGCTAGATATGATTCATCAACTGTTGGCGACACTTCAAAACTCCACTTTGGAAGCACTAAAAAACCAGCAAGCGAACTAATCCGCTTGCTGGTTTCCTTTTGTCTTTGCTCGTCGATAAAACAATAAACATAAGAGACTAAAAACTAACGTTAAAATTCCTGAGATCAAAAACCATCTGGCAATTCCTAACTTTTCAGATAATGGTCCAGCCAGTAATAACCCGATCGGCATCGCTCCTGACATCACACTGCCAAATAATGAAAAGACCCGTCCCAATTTTTCTGGTGCAATCGTCTCTTGTAAATACGCTGTAAACGGTATATTGTACAAATTCCCTACGCCGCCCATTAAGATACAAAAGAACACAAACATCCAATAACCTGTAAGATTAGCGGGAACTAAGCCGCTGCCGATAAAAGTAATCGCTAATCCAATATTAGCCAGTTGCGCAGCCAGCAGCTTCTCCCGCCATTCCTTTTTCATTCCGATTAAAAAGGCACTGACCATCATACCAGCGGCATAGGAAAATTCCACCACACTAGCAAACCAAGCAGACAGTTCAAAATGCACATTGGTCATCAATGGAAACAAAATTCCCAACGGCAGATAAAAAATCATAATAAAGAAGGAAAAGAACATGACAACCAGCATTGGTCGGTCTTCTTTAAAGACAAAGAATCCGTCCTTTAATTCTTGTAAATAATGCTGCATACTCTCTTCACTGCGAGGGATACTTGGAACTTCTACGATCCATAAGGTGAGACAAGCAGCTAAAGCGCCGATCAGATCCGTTAATAAGATCAGCCATAATGGCATTGCCGCAAACATTGCCGCGCCTAACACCGGCCCCAACATGAATGCTCCCGATTGTAAAAACTGATTCCAGCTATTGGCTTTGACCAACTCTTCTTCCGGCACCAATAGCGGCACAATAGCTTGAATCGAAGGCATGTGGAACACGTTTGCTAGAGCACGCAAAAACAATGCGGCAATAACGACTAAGTAGCCTGGATTTCCCCATAAAAACCACAGGGACAAAACCAAGGCCACGAGTCCCATAAATAAATCTGCAAAAAATCACGACATACTTCCGCTTCAACCGATCCAGCCAGACACCGACAAAAGGACCTAATAACATTTGCGGCAGATACGCAGATAGGCCCGCCAATGACAACATAATAGCTGATTTAGACTCATTGGTCAGCCACCATATCAATGCAAACTGAACGGCGGAACTTCCAATCAAAGAAACCGTCTGTCCAGATAAAATCGTTAAATATTTTTTTCTCCATTGTTGTTTTTCCATAATTGCTCCTTTGTTTGCCGTTTGAACAAACAAGAAGTTCGTCAAACGTTGATTATTTGGCGATTCGTTCAATTCTCAAACGCATAGAAGCACACATAAAAAATCCTCCTTTTTATTTGATTAACCCTAATTCGATTTTCCACATCAACAGATGTTCCACAGATTGATTCAATTGTTGTTCACTGTACTCGCCTTTTTTGATAGCCTCCAATATATAAGGAATTTGGGTACTGTAGCTTGAAGATAAAATCATATCGTTTCCCGCTTGCAAAGCCTGCAAACCTGCCTCCTCTTGGGAAGTAAAGTTTGCCAATCCTGCCATATCCATATCATCAGTCATGATTACTCCTGTAAAACCTAATTCATTGCGAATCACGTCATGGACTGGTTTCGAGATTGATGCCGGACGTTCACCATCAATAGCCTGTACAATATTGTGTGACACCATAATGCTATCGGCTCCGGCTTTGATCCCTGCTTCAAATGGTAAAAAGTCATTTTTCCGTAATTCGTCTATCGAACGATTATCCGTCACGATCTCCACATGCGAGTCGCGATTATTGCCATAACCAGGAAAATGCTTCAACGTAGAACCAAGCTTTTGTTTCTTCATTTCTTCAACAGTCAATTTTACATAATGACTTGTGCCGGCTGCATCCATGCCAATCGTTCGATCATAAATAAAGGATTGGGGATCTGTCGAGACATCCGCATCGGGAAACATCCCCAGCTGAATACCTAACTCGCCAAAAACTTGGGCTTTGCGATCAATCTCTTGGGTAACTCCATCCCAACCATTTTTTTGATACGAGGTTTGAGGACTTTCAAAAGCCGGAGAAACGATTTGATTTCTGCTTAATCGGCTAACCGTTCCGCCTTCCTCATCTGATCCAATAAACATGGGAATCTTACTGGTCTCTTGATAGCTTGTAATTGCCTGTTTAATCTCACTTTGGCCTTTCCCCTCCATATCGCGGTCAAAAAGTAAATATCCGCCTAAATGATAGGTCTGGATATCCGCTGTTTGGTTTTGCTCTGGTACACGGGCCATGAATAATTGCCCGACTTTTTCTTCCAAAGTCATTTCTTTCATCACTTTATCCATCTTTTCCTTTGCAGTCATTTCTTCTTTTTTTGACTCAGTTATCTGCTTCTCTTCTTTTGTCGATTCAGTCGATTTGGCTGATTCGCTAGTTGTTGACGTTTTGTTGTCAGAACTTCCACAGGCAGTTAATAGGAAAACTGCTGATAGCATCAGCAGACTCCATAAAATGCTTTTTTTCACTTCTACTCGCTCCTTATTTGGAATGACACACTAATAATAAAAATCGGCTCAATTCAAATTACTTCTATCATTCCGCTATACATATCAGCGTGGACCTCAATTTATTGAACTTTACAATGACCTGCTGACAGTACTTACGGTTCATTTTATCATAGCCTATGAAAAGAAAGCATCGTTTCGATTTTTTCCAAAAAAAAATTCCGAGAAAAAGCATAAATGCCTTTTCTCGGTATTACATTTATTTGTTTTGGACAGTTGCATCTTTTCGAACACGATACCCTTTGCCCCAAATTGTTTGAATGACTTCTTGATCTACTTCTAAAACCTCTAATTTCAGTTTGATATTTTTGACTAAAGAAGAAAGCTGAGCTAATCGGGATTGAGAAACATTTCCCCACAAAGCTTTACACAGTTCATCACGTGAGACAATCTCGCCTGGATGGCTGCGTAATTTTTCTAGAACCTGCAGCTCAAGTGAAGATAAGTTAATCAATGTCATCGCTGAGATGCCCTGATTCTCTTCTGCCACTGGGCATTCTTCTGCTGCAACAGGTACAAATGACCTGCCTTTATATTGCGCAGCCACCTCTGCCAATTGCTCCCGCAGCAATTCAACCGAGTCGCTATTCTGCACAACCCCACTTATCCCGTGTTCATTCAATACCGCTCGTTCATCCTCAGTGAGAAAATGATCAACCTCTCGTAAGATACTTTGACCACGATCCCTCAATTTTGGCAGCATCAGTTCCATCTCATAGCTTGAGATCGTTTCGCCGATAATGATGATCGGAAAATGATTTACCAAATCAGGAACACGATCATCCATTTGAATTTCATCCAAAATACTGGTAGAACAAAAAACCTCATAATTTAAATGTTGCAATTTATTAGTTATAATTTCTTCCGCTAGGATATTTTTTGTTAAAACTAAAACTCGAACCATCAATCCGACCTCATTTTCTACTCAATAATGATTATGAATAAAATATAACTTAAATTTAAGCAAATAAAAGGTCTTTTTTTAGATGATACTAAATAAAATTATGAACATTCCTAACTATTTCGTTTTTTTAAATTTGGAATAAAGAAAAACCGTGATTTGTTATCACGGTTTAGGCAGTTACTTTACTTAATTCTTTTTCTTGTTTAACGGCTTTTTCAAAAATTGGCAGGTTGAATTGCTTATACAATGCCCCCGCTACAAAGTATGCAATGTTGAAATCAACCAGACTATGAACTAGTCCACCAATGCCCATCAGAATGAAAACCGTATACAAATATCCTTGTGAATAGAAGGTATCCGGCATATTCCCCATGAAGTAAAAGGCTGATACAACAAGCATTTCAGCAACTGCATGAATGATTCCAATGATTAAGTTAAAAATTTGGAATCGACCGTTTGCTAAAGTAAATTTTCCATTTTTCAATACAAGTTCGGGATGCTTTTGCAGATATTTTGCTCCGATTACTGCAAAAATCAAATGAGAAAATGCTCGCAATGCAATGATTGGCGTCGTCGAAATGAAGAATCCGAATGTCGTTCCTAAGACGACTGCAATTGCTACTAATGGCGAAAAGAACATCGCGATGAACACAGGTACATGGCTCGCAAGAGTGAAAGATGCCGGCCCAATCACGATCTTAGGCATAACCATCGGGATCAAAATTCCTAACCCAATCAATAATGCTGAGATCGTTAAATTTCTAACAGAACTATTTTTCATTTTATTCTCTTATCCTCCTTGATATGTCAAGACACTTAATTCGCTCTTTAGTTTAGTTCAAAACCTTAGAGGTGTCAAGACAGATAAGGTGGGAATTTTTTGAAAAGTTTCACTATTTACCGATCAAACTTAAACGTTCATTTCGTTCCTCCACTGTTAAGTGGTGTTTTTTCACATAACGATTATTTATTTTTTTTGCACATGCAATTGAGCATGCTCCCAAGTATTTTTCCTCATTTTTTTCGGAAACTAGTATTTGACGATTGCATTCGGGATTACTACAATTGATATATCGTTCGCAAGGAGTCCCATCAAACCATTCTTTCCCGATGACCTGTTTGTCGACTTGGTTAATCTCTACACTGATTCGTTCATCAAAAACATACATCTTGCCATCCCACAATTCACCACGTGTCGTTTCATCTTTGCCATAAGCCGCGATTCCCCCGTGAAGCTGTGCAACATCATCAAATCCTTCTCGCAATAACCAGCCAGAAAATTTTTCGCAACGAATTCCGCCTGTACAGTATGTCACAATTTTTTTATCCATAAACTGTTCTTTATTCTCACGAATCCACGTTGGCAGTTCACGGAAATTATGAATTTCCGGACGAATGGCTCCACGAAAATGTCCCAAATCATATTCATAATCATTACGGGCATCAATGACTACTGTATCCTCGTCCAACAAAGCTTCGCGAAACGCATGCGGCTCCAGATAATTTCCAGTCAATTGTCGTGGATCAACATCTTCCTCTAAATGCAGAGCCACCAATTCTGTTCGTGGACGAACAAATAATTTTTTAAAGGCATGCCCTTCACTTTCATCCATTTTGAAGTATGTATCTTTAAACCGGTCATCCGCCAACATCACTTCCATATAGCGATCCGTCGCTTCCTTTGTTCCTGAAAGTGTGCCGTTGATTCCTTCCGGTGCAACTAAAACCCGACCCTTGATCCCTAAGTCTTGACAAAAAGCGAGATGCTCTTTCGCAAAAACCTCCGGGTCTTCGATTTTTGTATAGTTATAGTAAAGCAATACACGATAATCCATGATGATTCCTCCAGTTTCTTTGATTCTTTACTACTATAGGAGATGGAAACCGTTTTTTCGAACTTGATGCTTGTGGAATTTTTTACAAGAAAAAAATCCTCCTGTAAATTTCTACAAGAGGATAAAGAATTAATCTTTCCAAACTTCTTTAGCTGTTTCAATCACTAAGTTTAATTTTGCCCATTGGTCTTCTTCAGTTACTTTGTTGCCTTCATGTGTAGAGGAAAAACCGCATTGCGGACTTAAACATAGTTGTTCTAGCGGAACAAACTTCGCAGCTTCCTTGATACGAGACTTCAATGTTTCTTTATCTTCTAAGTCAGGTGTTTTTGTAGTTACCAGTCCCAAAACGATTCGTTGATCCTGAATATTTTTCAGCGGCTCAAAGCTACCTGAACGCTCATCATCAAATTCCAAGAAAAAGCCATTGAATTGAGTTATCGATAATAGGCGTTCAGCGATTTTATCGTATGAACCATTATAAAGCCAATGAGACTGAAAGTTCCCTTTACAGAAGTGGAAGGTTACTGATAAATCGGACGGCTTATTGGCAAGAACCGCTTCGGTGATATCACCAAATTCTTGGATCAATTCATCTGGGTCATAACCATTGTTAGCGATCATTCCTCGGAATCGTTCATCGAAGAGTCCACCCCAACTCGTATCATCTAATTGCAAGTAACGACAGCCAGCATCATAAAATGCTTGGATGGCTGCTTGATAAGTCGTGATTAGATCTTGAATGAACTCCTTTTTATCCTCATAGACAGGATTCTCATGATATTGCTTCGACAAAATAAATGAATCCAAATAAATCATATTCGGTCCTGGAATCGTTTGTTTCGCGACCACATCCCCAGCTTGTTCGTTGGTAAATTTGAAATGATCTAAAAATGGATGTGCAGGATTAAATGCCAGCGGACCGCTAACAAAAGTACCTTGTGCCTCAGTCGTGATCCCGAAAGCCGTCGTTTCAAAATCATAAACGGTAATACCGTTAAGTCCAGCAATAAAATCCAAGTGCCACCAACGGCGACGGAATTCACCATCAGTCACTGCTTGCAGACCGATTTGCTTTTGTTTTTGGATAACTTTGATAATTTCTTCATCTTCAACTTTGGTTAATGCTTCTTTTGTGATTGTTCCCTGTTTGAACTCCTCACGAGCCTTTTTTAACCTCTCAGGCCGCAATAAACTACCTACTTGATCAAACCGAAATGGAATCTTACTCATAAAATCCTCTCCCTTTTTTACTATATTTTTTCAGAATAATTCTGATTTGTTAACGTAATGAATTCGACTAAAATCTCATATAATACTGTCCGACTATTTTCTTTACGCAATAAAAGGACTGTTAAAAGTCGGACTGACAGCTAACTCATTAATAAATGGATGAATTTTTCTAACGTAAAAATTCAGGCAATTTTCGTACGCATACGATTCCACTAACCTGCTAAAGCTGGAAGTGGAACTCGCAAAAAAGCCCTTAGACAGCTGAATAGCTATCTAAGGGCATAATTGATATACGTTACCACCTTGATTCGCAGCTTCCTCACGGTTGCTGCCTCGATAAGTACCCCATCGCTGGGAGACTTCTGTTGTTTAACGGAACATTCCGTATCTTCTTAATTAGTCAGAAGATCCACTTAAAAGCCATTTTCAACATAACTCTTTTCTGTCTCTTTTCAGCTGCCGAGACTCTCTGGAAGAAAAGCTTTATCTCTACTTTCTTTCTCATAGTGTTTTAATATTAATCTAAGTTAAGAATAGCGGTCAGTCCTTCGTTTGTCAAACCCTTTTTTGAAGTAAAGGTAAATCTACTATTTAAAAATTTTCTACCTCTTTACCTTGAGTGAAAAAGATATGACTTCCAAACTCGTCTTGTTTTTCACCGGAATACTTTTACTATCCATCAGTTTTATTCTTTCAAAAAGAAGAGCGTAACAGAAATCAATTCTGTTACGCTCTTTGCTAGACATTTTCTTCCATCTTGTTTGAAATCAAGACGAATGGCATGTAGATAAATACACCCGCCACGATAATCACTAGCTGTAGAATCGCCGCTCGGATATCGCCCGCAGTTGCCAAATAGCCTGAAAGCACTGGTGGGGTTACCCAAGGAATCAAAATGTAAGTTGGGTTCACCAATTGCAGACTTGTTGCAAGATAGGCCAGCATTGTTGAAACCATCGGCACGATACAGAATGGGATCGCATAAACTGGATTGAAGACGATCGGCAAGCCGAACATGATCGGTTCACTAATATTGAACAAGTTTGAAACCCCACCCAATTTTGCGATCATACGCTGATCTTCCCGTTTTGAAAAAATCAGTAAGGCAATCACTAAACAGATCATCGTTCCGCCACCGCCCATATAGACATACGCATCTAAGAATGGTTGGGTCACGATATTGGGTGCAGCAGAACCTGCATTGATTGCTTCTACATTTTGCTGCAAGGAAGTTAAAAGAATTGGACCTGAGATCGCACCAAAGACAAAGGCACCATGAATACCAAAGATAAAGACAAAGGTTGATAAGAATACATACAATAAAATACCTGGCAATGTCTGGAAGCCGCCAACTAATGGCGCCTGCAAAATATTGATAATGATTTCTGGAATCGTCAACCCAGTTGCTGTACGCAAGCCAACTTCAACGATTGCAAATACGCTGATCGTTAACACGGTCGGGATCAAGCTATTGAAAGATTTCGCGATTGCTGGCGGAACACTGTCTGGCATTTTGATCTTCAACCGTGAATTATTCGTCAATTTTACCACCATCGGTACACTCACTAGCGCGGCGATGATTCCTAATAGCATTGCTGAAGCACTGGTATAAGTTTGTGTTAATGCTCCCGCAGTTTCAAAGGTTTGTCCGTTGGCCCCGTTATATTGATCACATTAGGAACTAATACGACATAAGAAGCTAGTGCAACAATTCCTTCAAGCGCGCCATCGGCATCATAAGAACGAGCCAAGCGTAACCCGATTAAGAACGTGACCATCAATCCTAAAATTCCTAAAGTACCATTGTAAGCTTGGACACAAATCTCAGAGATTATTGCACGACCTGGAATCCCACGCAAAAGTCCCGTCTTTTCTGTCAGCAAAACATTGTTTATCAACAAAAAGAATGCGGCGGTGATGGTGATCGGAATGGTACTGGCAAACGCGTCTCGAATCGCGGCAATAAAACGATTACTAGCCAGCTTGTTCGCATAATAAGCTACTTTTTCTCCTAAAGCCTCTTTGTTGAATGTGCCATCTTTCATCATTGTTTTAATCTCCCTTATTTTCAGATTTAATTAAATCAGCTACTAATGACAACCACTTGCCTGCAACACCAACCCACACTTCTTTATACGTCGCATTATTGAACTGAGGCCAATAAGGTTGATCCTCGTTGCCAAATGTCTGCATCCCAACAGGCATCTCACCTGTGATTTCTCCAGAAGAAACCGAGTATTGCTGCGGATAATTGTATCCTTCGCCATAGATCATAGATTGTCCAAACGGATTTTTCCCGACCATCCATTGGAGTTGTTGATGAGCTTTGTCCAGCAGTGTTCGGCGATCCAGTATGCGTCCCATCACAGCGGCGCTTTTTCCCATCGAAAGTAAGATGCCATTATTGCCGCGGAAAGAGAACCATACAGGGAAACGTTTGATATATAATCCTTCACCAACTTTTATCCCCTGTTTTAACTGCTCCTGATAACTCGTTTCTGCTTCGTCATCTACTAATAAATGCTGTTTATAGAAACTTTCTTTATCCTGCCATTCGTCTTCGTGATAAATTCCGCTGGCATACATTGGATATGGATCGGTAAATTGACCCAAATAGTCCAAATAATCGGCGTAGTTATTTGCCTGGATAAGCCACTCATCGCCTTTTTCACGTTTTGGCGAAGCCGCCAAAACCTCTTCAAAAGCTAAAGCATACAAATGTTCCCGAGCTTGATGATTGAAATGCTGAAAGACCTTATGCGTTTCATCCCGATAAAACATCCCATTAAGAAGAGTGCCATCTGATAACTCAAGACCGGCTTGTTCTTGGCAAGAAAGCAAACCATCAAACCATTCCGTCATCTGTTCTCGATAATCTTCCTCTTCCGTCAACTGATACATTAGAGCAGCCGTCCATGCCATCGTCGCTAAGAAAGTACTCTTTGACGTATTATAGGTATGCTCCCAAAAAATCGGCTCATGCTTAAATCCCGTTTTTTGAAATCCAGCCAAAGCATAGTGATAATCTTCTTTTACTACTTGCATCAACTGTGCTTTCATCGCGTAATCTTGCGGTAAGGATTTGATGATCTTCGCCAAAAGTCCCGTGATCAAGAAATTGTCATAAGGACTGTTGTGAATTCGCGGTACGGCATCATCCATCGTGCCGATACGATTGTCAGTCCAGCGAGTAATACCGGCGCTAGTCACCCGATATCCTTCATCCAGACGCGTCTTCAAAATAAAATCAATTCCCCACTCGCCCTCTTCAATTAACCGCAGATACAGATCCGGCTGATCCTTAACCGTTTCCGCTGTTTCAAATAAACTGCTGGTCACCTCGGCCGTTTGAACTAATTGCTGTGAAAGGTCGCCCGCATCATGCCAACCACCATTAAAACTGACTAACGAACCTTTATATTCCACGGTTAAGTCTTCATGGCACGTTCCATGAATCCCATGGACTGGACAACCGCAGCGTTCACAGAAAATAAAGTTCAACGACTTCCAAATTGAATCGAATTTTAAGGTCGAAACTTTTCCGATCTGGAAATCTGGCGTTTTAATATCATCTATTTGCAGATAATAGCTGCCTGGCTCAGTGATAGCTGAAAAATCCAACAGCCCAAAGGTGCCATTTGCTGTTGATGCTTTTTGAATTTCTGCTTGAAATACAACTTGATCGGCCCTTTTTAGTTCAAAAGTTGTCGCTGTAAAATCTTCGTGGTTGATAATTGCTGTTTTGGAATAATCGGGATGATAGCCGATATGTGAAAAAATGATTTCCTTACTTGGTACTTGCCACCCCTTAGCAGAGGTACTGTGCAGATTTTTCTCTAAAAATAGTTTGCTGATAGTATAGCTGAGCCGACCTTTCAAATTCATATAAGAACCATTTGCTCCGCTAAAAATACGAATGCCGGTTACCACGTCTCTTGGCAAATTACTGATGTCCAAGACATACGTGTGCTGTTCCTGTCCTTCTAAATTAATGACATGCGTTCCTTCACGATTATAGATATCCGGAATTTTGATCTCCCCGTCATTTTCCAATGTGATCGTGATATTCGGATTAACCGCATTGAGACAGTCAGCCGAGACATCCAGCTTGATTTGAGTAAATTCTGTCCAGTCTTCTTTTTGAATTGGCAGATACGCCCCGACCTCACCGAAATTAATATAGTCTCCATCCTCTGCTGCACCTTCAGGCCAAGTATCATAACGAGCAGCACTCAACAAAGTGACGGTTTCCTCGGTTTTTTTGATCTCACCTCGTCCGCGATGCTGCCAATTTTCAAAGCTGTTAGTCAACCGTCGACGGCTCGCTATCACTTCTTTTTCTAATTGCTGTTTTTCAAATGAACGATCATTGTCCAATGGCAACGGTCGATGAATATAGCCTGTCGCCTTTACCGCTTGTTTAAAATCATGCATAAGTTTTCACTCCTTTCTCCATAATAAATGCTAATGTTGCAGCGCCTTTTAGGGCCACTTCATTCGGGTCAAGTGCCGTCACACGCATACCTTTCGTTACAAAGCGGATCGTTTTCGCATTTAGAAACGTTACCAAATGATTCAAAAACCAGCCGTCATTCATTACACCGCCGCCAAAAATGACTGCTTCTGGATCGCTTACTCGAATCAAATTCATCGTTAATGCCGCCACCGCGCGCAATGATTGATCCACAACTTTTTTAGCTAGCGGATCATTTGCTTCGTAGGCTGTGATCAGCTCTTGAAAGCTTACACGTCTGTCCTCTTCGATCGTTAAAATCGTATCTGGGTATTCTGAGGCAAACTTCACTGTCTGGTTATGCATGCCCAAACCCGAAGAAAACAGTTCAACACAGCCTTTTCTGCCGCAACTGCAAAGATCATCGCTCATCATGTCCACGACCATATGACCTACCTCGCCAGCATTAAAATTTCCACCCTTGATCACATGATTATCAGCGACCACACGGGCAGCAATGCCTGTTCCAATATTGATATACACAAAGTTTCCTGTTTCCTGACCGATGCCTAAGATACTTTCTGTTAAAGCCGCTCCGGATACATCATTTGTAAGCCAGCACGGAAGCTGAAAAGCTTGGGTGATTTCCTCAGCTAAAAAGATCGGATCAGAAAGACTCGGATGAATCTCCAGCCATTCTCCTTGCTCCGTATTTACCCGACCTACGACACAAATACCGATTCCGATTAAATCGCCATGAATGACATGCTGTTGTAAGTAACTTCTAATTGCTGTTTTTATTTTTTCTGCTGCACTTCGCTGATCGACTACTGTTGATGGGTATTTCTCACTCGCGAGAATCTCCCCAGCAGGCATGACCTCACCAACTAATATCTTGGTTCCGCCTAGATCAACTGCTAAAACCGTTTGTGTCATTCTACACCTCAAATTCTGGTAACGTTACCAAATAGAAATAATATGTTTCCGTTTTCAAGAGTCATAATACCCTGTGAGTATTCTTGCTGTCAACAGTTTTTTGGACATTTAGAAACGTTACCAAAAATATCTTGCTTTTTTTTCACTCCTCCCCTAAACTAATTTCTAGGAGGCGCTCTCTCATGAAAAAGACAATAACAATTAAAGAAATTGCAAAAGAAAGCGGTGTGTCTGTTTCGACAGTTTCCCGCGTTTTGAATAATCACCCTTCCGTTTCACCTGCTAAACGGGCCAAGGTCCAAGCAGTGATTGAAAAAGAAGGTTTCCAACCAAGTATGTTGGCTCGCGGCATGATTTCCAATAAAACGAAAACCCTTGCAGTAGTTGTTTCGGATATCACCAACCCTTACTTTACTTCATTGGTTTCTGAAATCGAGCTGGCTAGTTTTGAACAAAACTATTCCCTTTTACTTTTTAATACTATGACTGCTGGCCGTCAAAAAAAAGCAGACAGCAGTTTCGCTGAACGAGATACCTTCAATACGATTTTTGAGAAGAAGGTCGATGGCGTACTGATTCTCGGGGGAGAAATCGATCGAGATGAACCAAATCCAGAATATCTGCATACACTTGAACAGCTGAACAGCCAAGTACCTGTCCTGATTATTGGACAAAAGCAAGAAAACTGCAGCTACGTCTTTATCGAACGGGATTTAGAAAAAGGTGTCTTTCTTTCTGTGCAGCATCTGTTGGCTCTTGGTCACCGAAGCATTGGTTTTATCGGCGGGGAGCCTAGCGTCAAAATAACGACGCAAAGAGTTCAAGCTTTCGAGAAAGTGATTTCCTTGTACAGTACCTTTGATCCGTCACTGATTCTTCTAAGTGATTTTTATACAGAAGATGGCTATCAAAATATGGATACACTCATCAAACAAGGTCCACTTCCCGATGCGGTATTAGCGATCAATGACCGAGTAGCTCTAGGTGCTTTTCGTGCCTTAGCCGATCATGGTCTATCCTGTCCAAAAGATATCGCAATCGCCAGCTGCGATGCTTTTCCTGACGGCGATTATCAGATTCCTAGAATTACGACCATCAATCAGCATAACCAGTTTCTTGGTAAATTGGCTGTTACCAATCTTTTGAAAATGATTAATGAAGAACCGTTGGATACTTTAGAAATTCATTCACCAGAATTGATTATTCGGGAATCCTGCGGTATTGGAAGGATACAAAAATAGATGGATAAACACTTAATTTTTATGGATATCGATGGCACTCTCGTTACTAAAGATCAACAGATTTCGGCTCGCACGAAGTTGGTCGTCAGTGAGCTGCAACAAGCCGGCCACCAGTTTTATGTCGCTACTGGCAGAAAATACTCTTCAGCAAGTGAAATTGCCAAACGATTGAATGAGCAGACTCAAGTGATCGCTTCAAATGGCAGCGTGTATTCGATCAATGAGACACTCCATAAGAATCGATTATCAGATGAAGCTCTTCAGTTCGTCTATCAAACAATGACCGAACATCGATTGCCGATGTTTTTCTTCGGTGAGCATACGATTTTTTATACTCAGCAGCTTCCGAGTTATCTGCAAAAAAATGATCAATCGCGGATCGGCAACACTGAAGAAGATTTTCTATTTATTGATTCATTGGAAACTTTGATGGCGGTCAGTCCTCGCATCATTAATGGGATAATCATTGCAGATGATCGGGAGGCAGAGCTTGAGATCGTCCGGAAATTTTTGGAAGAAAGTCAGCTCTTGTCCGTCTCCTCATCTCACCCGAATAATATCGAACTGATTCCTTTAGGGGTCAACAAAGCTACCGCGATCCAAGCTGTCCGAAAAAATCTGGCAGTCCCGCAAAAAAACATTATCAGTTTTGGGGATGGCTTAAACGATTTGGAAATGCTGCAGGCTTCAGGTGTCAGTGTTGCGATGGGCAATGCGGTCGACGAACTGAAACGTCACGCGAAATTTATCACGAAAACCAATGTAGAAGATGGCATCGCCAAATTTCTGCTGGATTACTTTTACTAAATATAAAGGAGACTAAACGATGTCTAAACCTACAATGTTGTCATACATTTTAGAAGAACAAGAAATATTAACGGCCGCGATCAATGCTTACCCCACGAATATCGATGCTGCTATTAATGGACTGAGCTTGGATAATGAAAACTGGCTCGTTTTAGGCACAGGTTCCAGTATCAACGCCGCGAAAAGCGCCAAATACTATATTGAAAAAATGGCAAATATAAAATTGGCGATTGAAGAGCCTTATAATTTCACTCACTACGAAAAAATTGATCCGCAGCTTCAGGTTGTTTTAGGAATTTCGCAAAGCGGTCAAAGCACATCGACCATTGAAGCAATGGACAAGATCACCAACCATCATGCCGTCCACACCATGGCGGTTACAAGTATTCCAAACAGCGAGATCACTAAAGTCACAACCTCCACATTGGATATCCTTTCAGGTCGTGAACGAGTTGGTTATGTAACAGTCGGCTTTTCTGCAACCGTTTTGGCTTTGATGTTAGTAGGTCTAAGAATCGGAGTGAAAAAAGGGCTGATCACTTCTCAGCAAGAAACTGATGAGCTGAAAGAGTTTCTAGAATTGACTAGTCGTTTTAATCACGTGATTGAACAATCAACGACATTCTTCGAGAGTCATCGGAAAGACTTTCAATTGGCTCAGCGATTTACTTCGATCGCCTATGGACCAGCGGTTGGAACTGCCAAAGAAATGGAAACCAAATTTTCTGAGACCATTCGCGTCCCTTCAACAGGCGTTGAATTAGAAGCCTTCATGCACGGGCCTTACCTAGAGCTTAACTCTGAGCATCGTTTATTTTTCATTGAGACTCCGGCAAAACCTGAGATCATTGAAAAAGCGGGACTATTGAAAGCTTACGAACAAAAGCATACTCAGCATGTCTTCACTATTTCCCTACGGTCAAATGAAGCAGAGGATGAGAATACACTAGCTTTAGGAAATTGCCCAGATGAGTTCAAAGCGCCATATTTGGCAATCGTTCCTTTCCAAGTCTTTTGCTGGTATATCTCCCGCGAAAAAGGCATTGATATCACGAATCGGATCTTTACTGATTTCTCTCAAGCGGTCAAAAGTAAGACGGCCGTTCAAGATTACGTTTAATCTCAGCCCCCTATTTGATTGGTAAAACCCTAATTTTATTACCAATCATTTAGCTATAAAAAACCGCTCAACCTTAAGAAGTTTTCTTAGGTTGAGCGGTTTAATTTTATTTTTTTAGCAACTCGCCGTGCTTCAACGACTTCTTCTCTAGTGAATCAAAGCTTTCTCCACCGTTTGTTAATAAAGTTAAGACAACGTCTGCTTTACCAGCAGTTCGAATCTGCTCAAAATCTGCGGTCACCAGCAGCGTTTTTTCATCAACCTTTTGTCCCTCGTGAACATGAACTTCAAAAGGTTTACCTGCAAGTTCCACAGTGTCTAATCCAATGTGGATCAAAACTTCTGTCCCCGAATGTCCTGTCAGCCCAATCGCATGCTTCGTTTGAAAAATAGTCGTCACCACACCTTTGACTGGTGAATAGATTTCTGTGGATGTCGGTTGAATACCGTAGCCTTCCCCCATCATTTTTTGCGAAAATACAGGATCAGCCACTTCGCTTAATGGCACGAACTGACCATCAACAGGTACAAAGAAAGCATCTGTCGTTTTCTTTTTGAATAAATCAAACATTCTTCATTCTCCAATCCTTCGTATCAATCATCGCGACCTAATAATTGATTGATTTCTTGACTATACAAATCTGCTTTTCCGCCAAATACGGCTTGAATCCCGCCTTGAACTTCAAAAACAGCGGTCGCGCCTAACCTTTTAAAGACCGGTTTCTGAATTTGATCCCCTTGCTTCACCGCAACTCTCAATCGTGTCGCACAGGCGGTGACCGTTTCAATATTTTCATCTCCGCCTAACGCTTCAATGATTTGCCACGCTTCTTCTTGCAAAGTACTTGAACCCGAATTATCGACCTCATTTAAGACGTCTTCATCATTTTCCATTCCTGGTATAGCTACACGGAATTTTTTAATAAAGAAACTGAATACAAAAAAGTAAATAAGTGCCCAAGCTATCCCAAATGGAATCACTTTTATCCAGTTTGTTTTATCATTTCCTTGTAAAACACCAAATAAAAGGAAGTCGATCAGTCCGCCAGAAAATGAGTTTCCGATGCGGATATTTAAGATATCAGCAAAATAGAATGACAGCCCATCAAGAAAAGCATGAATCACGTACAACCATGGAGCTACAAATAAGAACATATACTCAATCGGTTCGGTGATCCCAGTTAAGAAAGAAGTCAACGCACCGCTAAAATATAAGCCGCCATTTTTCTTGCGGTTTTCTTTGGGAATCGCCCGGTACATCGCATAACATGCGGCCGGCAGCCCGAACATCATTGTTGCAAATCGTCCAGCGAAGAAACGCGTTCCATATGTGAATAAGCCAGTATGACTAGAATCCGCTAATTGAGCAAAGAAAATATTTTGTGCGCCGGAAATCGATTGGCCAGCAACCGTTTCCACTCCACCTAAAGAAGTGTACCAAAACATTGGATAGATCGTATGATGCAATCCGACTGCCCCCGTCAACCGAAGCAAGAAGCCATAAAAGAATGAACCGATACTCCCCATTTGTGCCACTTGATGACCAACCACGACCAAGCCATTTTGAATCGGCGGCCAAATCAGATAGAAGACACAACCAATCGCAATTGCGCTAAACGAAGAAACGATCGGAATAAAACGTGATCCACCAAAAAATCCTAAAAATTGTGGAAGCTCGATTTTCCGATAGCGGTTATGCAAGAAAGCAACGGTTCCCCCAATGACGATTGAACCGACTACACCAGTGTCGATACTAGCGTCTTTAGCAGAGAACAATTCCAATAACCCGCTGATTGTAGCTGTATAGACTAGAAATGCGACACCCCCAGCTAAACCTGCTGTCCCTTTATCTCCTTTGGCCAAACCAACTGCGATACCGATCGCGAAAATCAATGCTAGATTAGCAAAAACAGCATTCCCGGCAAAACTCATGACGCTAAGAATCGTTTGCAGCCACGGTTGATTTAAAAATGGATAAGCAGCTACTGCACTTTCGTTCGTCAGTGCCCCGCCTAACCCCAACAGCAATCCGGCCGCCGGCAAAATAGCGATTGGCAGCATAAACGCTCGCCCTAACTGTGAAAACTTTTTAAACATTCTATTCTCCTCCTTAATTTACATGTATGACTTTCCAACTGAGTGAATTGATAAAAAAGTGACTAACTTTCTTCCTTCAACGCTTGAATAAAGCGTTCCGCAATCTCTTTAGGTCGTGTAATTGCTCCACCGACAACAACTCCTACAGCTCCTAGATCCTGTATTTTTCTGGCCTCTGCTGGTGTATGAATTTGTCCTTCGGCAATAACCGATACGCCTTCATCCACCAAAGCCTTTACCAACTCAGCATTCGATGTTGCATCTGCTTTGGTGTAGCCCCTCAAAGTCGTCCCTACAAAGTCCATTCCGGCTTGCCAAGCATTGATTCCCTCGTCAAAAGTCGCGATATCAGCCATAAATAATTGCTCTGGGTATTTTTCTTTGATTTGTTTGATAAATTGATTGACTGACTGATTATCCGGACGTTGACGCAAAGTACAATCTAGCGCAATAACCTCGACGCCGGTTTCCATCAATGCATCGACTTCTTTCATTGTTGCCGTGATAAACACATCCGACTCAGGATACGTCTGCTTGATGATTCCTATGATAGGTAAATCAACCTTTTCTTTAATTCGCAGAATGTCTCTCACTGTATTGGCACGAATGCCAACCGCACCCGCTTCTTTTGCTGCTAGCGCCATTAAAGGCATGATCCCTCCTTCCATTGTATATAACGGTTCGCCTGGCAACGCTTGGCAAGAAACAATTAAGCCGCCTGAAACAGCGCGCAAAAACTCTTTTTTATTCACGCTCCATTTTCACTCCATTCATAAATATTTTTGGATTATTACTCCAAAAATATAGCATGCGCTTTCACAAATGTAAATAGAAAATGAAAAAAAAGTTTTTTTGACGTATAATTTGAATTGACAATGCATTGACTAAAGGAGAAAGAATGGCTATTACTTATACGATCCAAGAAAACTACTCAACTCTGACAAAATCAGAAAAAAAAATCGCTGACTACATTTTGTCCAGCGGTGAAAAAATCGTGCACAGTACCATGAGCGACATTAGAGAAGCGACGAAGGTCGGCGACGGAACCATTATTCGCTTTTGCCAAAAAATTGGTTTCTCAGGTTTTTCTGATTTGAAAATCGCGATCGCCAAAGAGGATTTCAGCAAACAGCAGGAAGACTCGCAGGAATCCGACCTTTTTGATAAACGGACGAAAACGATCAACAATGCGTTAAAAACGACGAATCAGCGTCTGGATAGCGAAAAACTTCAACAGGCGGTCCAATTGATCACAAATGCTAATCAAATCTACATCTTTGGTGTAGGCTCCAGCGGCAATACCGGCAATGATCTCGAAGCTATGCTGCTGCGTGTTGGTGTTCAATCTCGTGCAGTGATCGATCCACATTTTCAAGCACAGATTGCCTCTTTGTTAACAGAAAAAGATTTGGTTATCGGATTTTCATTATCAGGCAGAACCAAAGATACCTATGATTCAATGGATATCGCAAAGAAAAATAAGGCCAAGGTAATTGCTATTACAAATTATCAGCTATCACCAATCGCGCAACTAGCCGATATTGTGCTGCAAACCGCCATTGAAGAGTTCCTAGACGGTGCTTCCTTGGCAGGAAAAATCTCTCAATTGTACCTGTGCGACTTGCTTGTTCAGCGATACGAAATTGAAAATAATGTAAATTCCATTGAATTAAGAGAAACTGTTTTACGTTCTATTTTGGATAAGAGTTTGGATTAATTAGTTCTTTTTTTTAATAATAATACGAGAAGGTATTTTTTTACTATGAAAACTTCATCAGTTCATTCAATATTTGGACGATACTTTTCTTAAATGATCGCTATCCAATAGATACCCTTTGCCCCACAATGTTCGAACACAGGAGCTGTCTAAGTTGGCATCGTCCATTTTTTTCTTGATTTTCTTTATCAGTAGCGATAATTGCGACTGATTAGAACTTGTTGGTTCTGTTTGCCAAATTCTTTGGCATAGTTCTTTCCGTGAAAGAACCTGTCCACTCGATTCCATCAGCTCATGCAACACTTTTCGTTCTTGTCCAGTCAGGGTCAACTGACTCAAAAGATTTGTCTCACCTGAAAACGAGGAATGCGAACGATTGACTCCATCTACATGTATCTCTCCTTCTAAACTTAGAGCCTCTCTGATCATTTCCAAAGTAGCCTGTTCGGACAAATGATAATGGATTCCCTGTTTGACTTTCTTGCTCAACTCTTCTTCTACTGGATGATTTTCAACCATTTGTATGACGATTGAATTGTGTCCTTTTATTCTTTCTAATAGTTCAATCACTTCTTTGTTAGGTATCGTATTACTTAACAGAATAATCTGAAACTTTTGTAAGAAGTCAATGGAAAGCTCTCGATTCTTCAACATATCCAGTAAACTCGCACTACAAAAGACCTCATATCCTAATTTTCTTATAATTTTTTCACTCTGCAATCCTGCATAAGGACATTTTGTTAATAAAAGAATTCGAAACATTTTGTCACCTCTTTCTTATTTACTGCTGCCTTCCTATGTATAAGGATGCTTACTCACGTAAACATCCCTTGGTTATTTAGACAAGAAGTAATTTATTTGGTTCTACTAATTGAAATAGAACATTACTGTCGCTATCAACGCACAAAGAGTAAACCACAATCTACAAGCAAAACAAGCGGTCTTTGCTGCTCTACTTAGCGACGACTATCTTTAATATAGAAGGTAATAAAATTAAGGAGCCCTACTACCGCAATCATGCCAAATACGCCTAACCACATAGGTCATCGTTTGTTACTTTCAAAGCGCTTTATGGTGTGTCGTTTAATGACCAAGTCAATTTTGCTTTATAGTTGCTGCCTTTTTTTCCGGCATTTGCTGGTAAGTTCAAAGAGACTTTTTCAAATGGGATACGCAATTGCCAAGTATCTTTTCCTTCACCTGATTTAGCAGAGACTAATGTTTTCGCATTGTCTCCTGCGATCAGTCTTTCTGAAGCCTTAACAGTACTTGGTCCATCCGTTGCTGAAGTATCTACCGCCTCTTGCGGAGTATCACGGTTCGCAATTGCTTCAATCGTTAGATCGTCAAATTTCACCGCCGCACCGCTGCTGTTAGGCATTACTTCTTCGGAGCTGTCTGTAAAATCTGACAGCTGCGCTGTTAGATCCCATCCCGTGCTGGTCGAACGATCGTCCTTCATACGAGTGTAAAAACCATTTGTTACAACGTCAGTATCCTCTTTATAAGCATCTGGATTCAATGTATAGGTAGTTTCTTTCCCTTGAATTTTTTGAACGCCGTAATTAAAGGCTGTTGGTGCGGTTAACAACGCGATATCGTCATCATTTTCACCTGGTTTGCTTGCATCTTCTTTTTGGATTTGAACAGAACCTTTAACCTCTTTAGAATATGGGCTGCTGATTGTATCGTCTTCCCAATCAACGGTTCCTTTTGCTTCCAACTCTTCATCGATCGCGCCTTCCGCTTTTGTTTTAAAAGTAATGACTTTCTTTTCATCTTGATCTAAATCACCAAGATTGTTGGTTCCATCAATATCTTTTAGACTAGCTGCCACACCATCAATTTTGATGCTGTCAGGGTCGATTGTTAAGCCACTTGGCAGATCAAGTACTGCATGGATGTTTTCAGCCTTTTTCGGCAAGAAGCTCGTAAGCGTCCCAGTCCATTCAACGGTATCCCCACTTTTCACTTTTTCTTGATCAGCTACCAATTCATTCTCTATCTCACTCACTGCATCAAAATAAATTGTTCCAGAGAAGGAATTTGACGCGCCATTATTTCCTTCTGACAATTGCGCACCCGCATAATCAAAGCGAATCCCTTTATTGATCAAACCAAGTCTTGTGACATTCGATAATTCGATCACATTACCAGTTGTTGTGAAGCCCGGTTCTGGTTTAACAGCGCTTGTTGCGAAACCATTAGAAGCAGTTAACCCTGCATGAGCGGTGGTTTTCAAGACATCCACGGTTGCTTTATTATCTGTTACAACAGGTACTGGAATTCGAATTGTTTGGTTTGGAGCTTCTAAGGTAGCAAGTTTCGCTAATCCGTTCATGTTTGTGATATCACTAAGATGATTACTAAAACAGCTTAATGTGGTTAATTCTACGTTGTTGCTGACATCTAACGTAGTTAATTCATTACTGCCGCATTGTAAATTATCCAATACAGGGTTCTGAGATACATCCAAATTAGTCAAATCGTTGTCATTGCAATATAGAATCTCTAATTTAGGATTATGGCTCATGTCGAGCTCAGTAAGCTTATTCACATAACATTGGAGCATTCTCAAATCCGGATTTTGACTTAAATCTAATGTAGTTAGTTTATTGAAAGAACAAGCCAAGTCGATCAGTTGACTATTTTTACTTACATCTAGATCTGGAATTTCATTCCAAGCACAGACTAGAAATTTTAACGCCAGATTTTTGCTCACATCCAAAGACGGCAATTGATTCGAGGAACAATAAAGTGTTGTTAAGTTGATATTTTTACTAACATCCAAAGATGGCAATTTATTTTTACTGATATTTAAATGCTGTAATTTTTTGTTATTAGACAGATCAATTGTAGGTAATTGATTACTATAACAAGTTAGTTTCAATAATCCGGTATTTGTACTTACATCTAAAGTCGGCAATTGGTTACCGTAACAAGTTAACTCCTCTAAATTAGTTAGTCCGTCCAAATTTAATGAAGTCAGCTGGTTTTTAAAACAATAAAGCTCTCTTAGTGCATTATTGCTACTAACGTCAAGATTTGTTAATTGGTTATCGTTGGCAACAAATTTCTCCAAAAAACTATTTTTACTAAGATCTACATCCGTTAGTTTATTGGTATAACAATTTATTATCTTTACATTTACCGCATATTCAATCCCTTTTAAGCTGGTCAATGATTTTTCTTGAACATGAATTTGAGTCAATTTTTCCATGTCTTCAATAGTCAACTCATTTTCATTTTTACCATAACCAGACCAAGAAGCATAATAATTTCCTGCCAGCGAATCAGTTCTTAAAGCCTGTGCAAAATCTGCGTCGATATCGACACCTTCAACTAAAGTCGTCGCACCTTTTTTCTCTTTGCTGCTTACTTCCTCTTTTGATTCTTCCGTTGCTTCCTTAGTGTCTTTTGTTTCTTCAACGACTTCAGCGGCCGCTGCTTCTGAGTCCGTTTCTGTTTCAGCAGAAACTTGCTCTTCTGCCTTGTTTTTCTTGTCTTTTAATGGATCTTCCGCGATTGAGGATAGTGTTGTTTCGCTTGCTGTCGTATGTTCAACAGTCTCCGCGTCAACGAATGCAGTCGGGAATAATGATGTCACCATGATCCCTACACTCAGCATTGAAAATATTTTTTTATTCATGGTTGCCCTCCTTCTTGAAATGGAAATATAGTGATAGCCAGAAAACGGCAGTTATACAGCCAAATCCAAGAAATTGGAACATCCGGATGTCTTGTTCACCAGTTTTCGGCAAAGTACCTTTTCCCGATTGATACGTAGAAACGTTTCGAGAAGTCGAAGGCAGCACATTCGTTACTTTTTCTTGATTGGATCCTACTTTTTTTGAATCCTCTGTATTATTCTCATCTTGCTTTGGATCTTCTTTTTTCGGATCCTCTGGTTTTGGTTTTTCCTTGCCAGGATCCTCCCCATTTGTACTTTCATCAGCAAAACCAATGCCAACCTCTGTCGTTGCTTCATCTGCTGCCCATGAATGGATCGGGAAACACATACTTAAACAAGCAACCAATACTAGTCCGTATTTCTTTTTTATCACTTTGTTCACTCTCCTTATTTTTTCCATTGACGCTGACGTTTGACAAGATAACCGATTAAAACCAACAATGCAGCAACCAAGCTAAGTGCCGCCCACGTTCCTCATGTTGGAACGTGTACTTGATGCGCAGCTTCATCTTTCATCTTCTCAAGCTTGTCTGAGTCAATTGTAAACTCCTTTGTCCATCGCCAAGTGTGGCCATTTTCTTTTGCGGAACCTGTAAATACATACGTACCCGTACGAAAGTCTTTTAATTTCACGGGAACCTCAAAATCAAAATTAGAATTTGGTGCAATTGAAAAATCCTTCATTTCATGTGTATCTAGTGTCTTATTTTCACCTTTACGTCTGATACTTCCTTTGATCGTCATTTCTTTGACCATTTTGGATCGTTGCTGCCACCACTTTTTTCCCTTTAGAGCGTATTAAATCAACTTTTTTTAAAGCCAAATTCGCTCCTTGATTAAAGGGTTCGCCATCTTCCGTGAGCATCAAGGCGATCACATAGGCATATTCAGTCGTCAAACCGCTCTGCTTCTCATCTTCACCTTTTTTTACAAAGCGCAGAGACCCCAGCTTGATCCCTGAGAAAAAATTCTTGGGCGGTTGTATCTGATAATCAACGATTTTTTCTTCAAAATTAACTACGGTTACTTCTTTTTGCTTATCACTAATAGTGACCAATTCGGTAATCGGTTGTTTTAAACTTTTGTCTAACTTCGGATCACTATTGGCATAATCGATTGCTCCATTCGAACTGCTAATTGCGTCATGAATCGTCAATTTGACTGTGACTGCTTCTTTTTGCGTACTTCGCACCTTCACTTGAATCGTTTGAGGCATATTCGGCGTCATCTTCAAATAGAAATAGGTTTTCGTTGTATCTACTTGATTTTCTGGAATGACACTCTCAACTGTAAAACCTGTTGGGCTTTGTGTATTCTCCGCCTTGACCGGTGAGGGCGAAAGAAATAAACAAATCAACCCTATAAAAACAAGACGCGATAATTTTTTGCTAAACTGTTTTACCATCAGAGGCTCCTTCGATTCTTTGATCGCAAATAAGCCTAGATTTCCTCATTTCTGATACATGAAAAAAATTTTTTCTTGTATTCGAAAGATTTTCGTTAATTAATAAAATGATCTTCATCCCTTTTTCCATAAAAAACTCCCTTTCAATTTTCTATTTATATCAAATGGCACCACCAATTTAATATTCCAATTACTACGAACAAAGAAATAGTGTCATTTCCACTATAATTCCATTACAATATTATTAATTAACAAAAAATTATATGATATTAATTCCAATAAAGAAATATTATTTCTAAAAAATCTTGATTTAAAGATTATTTTCTTCTTACAAAGCGAGATCGATGGATAAAAATAATTTTTAAATTATCAATCAACGTCGTTTATGCACTTTTATTCTCATTTTTAAATTCACATAATAAGTGAAATCATTTATATAATTTTACAAAAAAAGCTGCCTACCAAAATTGATAGACAGTTTTAAGAAATATTATTGTGCAGGCTGTTGAGCCGCATCTGATGTTTGTGTGCTTTGTTGGTTCGGATCAGCCGCTGGCTGCGGATGCGTCGCAAAGTATTGCGCTTCGCGGTTTTCTGCATTTTGCTGCAGGTTGTAATAATAGAAGCTGATATCATTATTTAAGTAGGATCCGGCTGGATAAAGTTTGCGCGTACTTTCCGGCATTTCGTATTTTGCTTTATCCACGGTTGAAGAAACAACTAAACCTCTTGTTCCATCGACAGTCGCGTCAGCAAGATTCATTTCTTTCGAGTAATCTCCGCTGTCATTTCGTACATAAGAACCTAAGTTTTCTGCTGCGGTCGCAGGCGTCCCATCCGTTTTCCAGTTGATTGGGTTGATGGCTAATGCACCTTCATCCCATGTTGGCAATTCTCCAGTAAAATCAGGAGAGACCGTATTATACGAAACAACTACACCAGTATCATCTGGGCCCGTTGCGAATTTCACTTGCGGATTGTCGTTCATTTCTTGTTGTGTCACCGATTGTCCAAGTACATACGCCGCGATCATGCGGTCGCTGACACCAGGATTATTTTTGAAATAATCATACATGATAGCTTTGATCATGCGCGCCCCTTGAGAATGCCCCACTAAGATAAAGGGACGATTATTATTTTCATGTTTAATGTAATAGTCAAAAGCCGCGTAAACATCAGCTTTTGGAATACCATCCACATATTCATTCTGTTCTGCTTTTGATTTTGAGTACAGCCAATTTGCATCTAATTGTCGATAGTATGGAGCGAAAATATTTCCACTAGTATCGAAAGCCGATCCCTGAGTCGCTAGGAATACTTGCGCCCCTGCACGCATCGTCGCATTATCGATTTTCGCTACAGGTGATGAATTTTTATCCTTTTGTGCATAGGCTGTTGGATAAAGCATGAAGACATCCGCTTGGCTAGTGATTTCTGTTGGTTTCGCCAACCAATTGCCGGAATCGCTGTAATCGCTGGCTTTGATCGTCTCGCCAGATTTTTCCGGCTCTTTTGCTTTCTTGATCGTAGTTTTACGTGTTTCTTGTTTCGGTGTATCCTCTTTGCTGAAAAAGGTTGTATAGGCGTAATACCCGCCAGTGCCTAACACAGCTATAATGACTAATCCAATTAGGAATTTTTTCATCGTATCCTCCAAGTAAAAAATTTATGTCCCTTTCTATTATAGGGGAGTTGAGTTTTAATTGACAAATTTCGTTGGGATTTAATGAAAAAACAAAAAGAGCCGAAGCCCTTTTTATCCTTGTCTATTTGCTTCCAACGCATTAGACAAACGGGCGAATTCTTCTAACGAAAGGGTTTCACCACGACGTTTTGGATCGATCTCAGCCTGCTGCAAACTGGTTTCTAGCCAAGCTCTCTTGGCCTCATCTTTGCCATAACTATTTAATAGATTGTTCCACAATGTTTTACGTCGTAAAATGAAGGCGGATTTAGTCAATTTGAAAAATTCCTTCTCATTCGTTACTTCGACCGCTGGCGTTTCTCGGCGAACGAGACGTAAAATCGCAGAATCTACATTCGGCTGCGGAATAAATACCGTCTTCGGCACGATAAAAGCAGTCGTTGCTTCCATGTAATATTGTACGGCGATCGATAATGATCCATAGGCCTTTGTTCCCGGTTTAGCTGAAATCCGATCCGCTACTTCCCGCTGCATCATGACCACCAACTCATCAACAGCAAGGTCAGATTCTAAAATATGCATCATGATCGGTGTCGTGATGTAATATGGCAAGTTCGCTACAACTTTGATTGGACCTGCTTGATCAAAATATGCTGTTTCCTTCATTAAATCAACTTTTAAAATGTCGTTATGCACGACTTTGATATTATCATAAGGGCTCAATGTATCAGCTAGAACTGGAATCAATCGATCATCGATCTCAAAAGCCAATACTTGATGGGCCGCGCGCGCCAGATGTTCCGTCAATGCGCCAATTCCTGGACCGACTTCAATCACGTTAGTGTGTTCATCAATCTCAGCAGTAGCGACGATTTTATTCAAAATATTTGGTTCAGTTAAAAAGTTCTGACCAAGACTCTTCTTGAAAGAGAATCCATGTTTTTGCAGGATTTCTCGGGTTCTCGAAGGTGTTGCTATATCTTTGTTCACAAAGTTTCCTCTACTTTCCTCATTGCCTCATGCAGTTGTGCTTCGGTGATTCGAAACATCGTTAAACGTTTCTCCAATTGTTTGGCATTCGTATAACCAATCTTCAGTTCATCACCCAGCCGTTCACGGCGTTCACGGGCTTGAGCTCCCGCTATTAAACCATAATCCAACAGCGTTTGTCTAGCTATTTTTGGATCATCATTCTCCGCTGGTGTCACAACTTTATGCAAGGCGTCAATAATCGCTTCATCACTGGCATGCTCTACCCCAAGACTAGCGCCGCGTTTTTGCGGTGCCGCCATTCTTCTCGATAAAAAAGCATGTTGTGCATCCGGAATTGCCTCCATGATCGTCTTACGAATTTTTTCACCAGAAAAATCAGGATCGGTAAAGACGATCACACCACGTGTTTCTTGTGCATGTTCGATTTGTTCTAGGATCGCTTCATTGATAGCTGATCCCCGTGTTTCGATCGTGTCTACGTCAAAAACTTCCTTCAACCGTTTAGTATCATCTTTGCCTTCAACGACGATGATCTCTTCGATTTTTTCTTTAGTCATGGGCATTAATCCTAAACAAACGATGGGCGTTTTCTGTCGTTTGCTGTGCCACTTCTTCCATTGGCAAATTCCGTAATTCTGCAATTTTTTCAACGACATAGCGAGTATAGCCCGGTTCGTTGCGTTTGCCGCGATACGGCATCGGCGCTAAATACGGTGCATCCGTTTCGACTAATAATTTATCTATTGGCACGATGGTCGCAGCCTCTTGCACATCTAATGCCTTCTTGAAAGTCACGACACCTGAGAACGAGACATGCATCCCTAAATCTAAGAAACGTTTTGCCCATTCGCCGCTGCCGCTGAAACTGTGCATGATACCGCCAATATCGCGAATATCTTCCTCTTTCAGAATCTTATAGGTATCTTCCATCGCGTCACGTGTATGAATGCTGATTGGCAAGTTCATCTCTTTAGCGATCGCGATTTGGCGACGGAACACTTTATCCTGAACCTCTTTCGGATCTTCCATCCAATAATAATCCAATCCGATCTCACCCAACGCTACTACTTTCGGCAAGGTCAATTTTTTGATCAAATCCGCTTCAATTTCTTTTGTGTAACTTCCCGCCTCTGTGGGATGCCAGCCGATGATGGAATAAATCCCTTCGTACTGTTGGTTTAATTCCAAACTCTTTTCAATCGTTGGCGTATCGAACCCGACGACCGCCATCTCTGTCACGCCCAGTTCTCGTGCTCGTTCGACCGTTTCTGGAATTTCGTTTTCAAATTGCTCTGCATTCAAATGCGTATGAGAATCAAATATCATTTGTAGTCCTCCTAAATCAAAATCATTTTAACTATCTATCTTGGAAAATCCGCTCAATTTCCGAGTTCAGCTAGAATCAATTTATTTTAACACACTGCCTGCAAACAAACGAAAATCTAATACAACAAAAAGAACATTAAAGCTGAGATCGCCTAAATGTCCTTTTCCCTTCTACGATTTCAATAAAAGCTCGATTTTATCCAAGACACTCTCTTGGTTGTTCGATCCGATGATTTCATTGGAAGCCTGTTTTACTTTTTCCTGCGCATTGTCTACAGCAAAACTTTCCCCAGCATATTTCAGCATCTCGATATCATTACCGCTATCGCCGAAGGCTGCTATTTCAGCCGGATTGATTCCCCATTTGTCGCTTAATTTTGCTAAACCAAATGCTTTATGAACTCCCGGAATGATTAAATCAATATCCCCATGCCCACTGGAAACGGGAATCATTTCTCCAGCTAAAATATCTGTTAAAGCGGCCAATTTGGCTTCGATCCCGGTATTTGGAAATGTCAGAGCAAATTTGAATATCTCGTCCTCTTCCGCCGCAATCTCTTCCAGCCTATCGAGTTTTTTATTGCTCGGATAATAGAACTGCACATTGTTGAATACCTCTTCAGGCATCTCTTGTGAAACATAAGCACTCTTTTTGCCACACACCACAGTGACTGTCGGTTCAAGCGCCTCGAGCCCTGTCAAAACCTTCATCACTTTTTCTATCGGCAGTTGCGCGTTATAGTAATCATTGCCTTCAACGATAATGTTTGCTCCATTTTCAGAAACGAAGGACATTTCTTTGTGCAGCTCGGGAAAAAAGCTTTTTAATTGATCATATTGATTTCCGCTGGCAACAACAAATTTGATGTCCTTTTCTTTTATTTGATGGAAGATTTTTTCGAATCTTTCCCGATTATATTCTTTCTGATCATCTAAAAATGTTCCATCCATATCTACCGCAATCATTTTGATAGTCATTTGCCTCATCTCCTTCTTCTTATTCGTCCCCACAAGAGTACCATAAACTATGGGACGCATTTCAGGTCAAGCGAATTTTGATGAAAACTAGGTCTAAATCCCTATGAAAATCCGCCGAAAGTCGGATGCTCCTACTGAATTTTCTCTCTATACTAATTGTTGAGGAATGATATACGTCAAAAAAGTATATCCATTATTTAGAAAGAGGTGAATTTTATGCCTAATTTTCAACAAGATTTTCCGAATGCGGCCCGCTACTTAAAACAACGCTATCCAGACAAAGAACCCTTAAGCAGTTTTTGGCATTGGGCAACATTAGTCCTATTCGCTATTTTATGTATCGCAACGATTAAACAACAGTTATTGTTGATTGGGATTTTGATCCTTGTCGCTGCTTTGATCAAAGGACCGGGGATCTTACTTTTCGGTGCGATTTATTCATTGTTGGTCAGTTTCTTTCCGCCAATTGGGATCGTTCTTTCAGCACTTTTCTTCTTGTTTAATATTCGTTTATTAACGAAAAGCTGGCGTGTGAATATCGTCACCTCACTATTTTACTTGTATCCGTTAGGGTTGAGCTTGCTACGTTACTTCACTCATTGGGATGCGGCATGGCAGATCGGTCTTGAATTATTGCCAGGACTATTGCTATTGCATTTTGTTTTGATGCAGGTGTACTACTTCCATCCAAGCGCCCGGCAAGTGGCTTGGACCGTGTTAGCAACACCGTTTGAATTAATCTCACTCGTATTACCTAAGCGCTTCAAGAAACCGTTTCGGACTACGGCACAACCAACCAGAATCAAGCGCTAATAAAAAGGTCGTTTAAAGAGGTATTTACTTCTTTAACGACCTTTTTTTGAATATAAGAAACATGTTAAAATAAAAGCATGCACCTATCGTAATTTGAGCCGTTCTATTAAAGGGGGGACTGACATGATCGCAAAATATGAGCTTCCAACCAACGAAGAGCGGTTGGCTAAGGAATTTGAGAAATTAGGTCGGCAATTCTTTGATAAGTTCGACGCAAAGAATTTCACACAAGCCTATAAAATTTTAGATCAACTAACACATGATCCCCACCGTTATCCTCAAGAAACGAAGATCTATGTCAAAACTTCAAGGCTTATTTAAACTACAAAAAGGACAGCAAGAAAATTATTCGATTTCCTTGCTGTCCTTTTTTCTAAGAATCCTGTGATCATCTACGATCCGCTCTCTATGGGGCCGAACCGGCCCCTTTCAACCTGCTAGCTTACTGATGAGCTGCTGCAGCTGATAAACATCTTGATTCGTTAAGAATGGATCGATCACAACAGTCGGATACTCCTCCGGTACTTCCTCCACACTGCTGGACGTAATCAGCGCATCATATTTTTCCAATTCTGAACGATTGATATTCACATTACTCAGTTTCTTCTCTACATAATGAACTTCAAAATTCCCGTAGATTTGATTTTCGATTTGATTGCCTAGGAAAAATTCTTCTGTTGGCGACAGCTCGGACAACAGCAGCAACTTCAACGGCCGGTCGCAACTAGCCAAAAGCGTTAAGCTTTGAGGAACCATTGTGATCAAGATATAGACGTAATTCCAAACAAAGTCCTGATCTTGATAAAATTGATATCGTCTAACAAAGTGATCGACAATCTTTTTCACTTTTTTAACTGCTTGATCGTGGGTCTCCGACAATTTTTCTAAAAAGATTTTACGTTGACGGAACAAAATATCAATCAACTGTCCATCAGGCTCATAAATCCGATGCTCATTCATCAACACGACTGCCAATTCCTGTTTCTTGTCATTCCCCAACGAAAAATTCAAGAGACTATCAAAATCCTCCACCAATTCTAAATGGCGATAATAATAATCCGCGTACTCACCTTCTTTTCGTAAGGCACTATGCAGTTGGCTCTTGCTGGCTATCACTATATCGGCATAGGACAACCAGAGGCAATCTTTGATCTTATCCGAAGACAGCTTCACGCGAAAAACCTCCAACGCCATTCGCTTGAACGCATCCAGAATTTGTCTTTCCGGCAACATCAAATCACTGCTTAACTCGGATTTTGGATAGTAATGGCCATTTTTGATCCGCCACAGACTAATGTACATGTTGTACCCTAATCGTTTACGGGAAATGTAGTTGTCCTCAAGTTTATTCACTTGGATGAATTGATTCACCAAATCTGTGATGGCCTTGATCTGGAATTCTTTCAAATCACGATATAATGAATCCAAACGATCCGACTTCTCAATGAAATAACGATAATACATATGACGAATCACACTTTCGTTTCCTTCCAATCGCAGTGGACGGTACTGTAATGTGATCCCGGTTTTCAGCAAAATACTCTCAATTTTTTTAAGGTTTCGCTGCGTTTTTGAAGGACTTAAAAAGAGTTTTTTCGACAAATCAATAATGTTTTCGCATTCTTCATAAAGCAGCTCTTCGATAATTTGAAATTCCGGAGATTGCTGAATCGTATCCGCGTATAAACGATTGATACTGACATGCGATTTGATTTGTAATTGATAAAGTCCTTTGTATTTCATGATGCGAAAAGCATCCTGCTGACTATTAATCAGCTTAACATCTTTAAGTAAAACAGATAGCGAGCATTCTAACTCCTCTAGTAATTGGTCACTCGATAGACCGGTTCGACAGGCATAAAGTAATTCAACTAGACGCAAATGTCGAAGATTGCTCACCCCTAAAATATCTCTAAAATTCATATCTTCACCCTCTTCACTAACTCCTAAGCTTAACCCACCAACAATTGACTCTAAGGAACTAGCAGTCATCTTTGTACGAACCAAAACCCCTTTTGTCTCGTACTGAATCGTCTCTCACTAAATCCTTTTGGAGCAATTAAAATAGTGTCTATCCCTCCCTTTTTATTATGATAAAAGAAAAAGCCGAGCAACAAATCAAATTCTTGCTGATTATCGCTTCGGTTTATCCGTTGACTTACTATATAATCATGGTAACTGATATAAGACTTCTCTGCTTTTGTCTCCCAAAAATTCACAATCGTTATTTTATCCCGACATAATCCTTAAAAATAAATTCCATAACGATTCCACTTAGTTATTTAATTCACTTTTTAAAATAAAAATAAATTTTTTTAGAAACTAATAGTTAAATATTTTTTGTTTCGTTTGAATTATTGGAATTTTTGAACTTAAATGAATAAAAATAAATACTTTTTCTTTTAGAACCTTGGATGAAAATCTGTTTTATCCATCTCTATATAACTTTATCTATCACAAAAAGAGCCATTCCTTCGAAAAAGAATGGCTCTTCACTATATTATGCGGCTATTGAGCAGTACGAATATTGACAAATTTGACATCTATATATTCTTCAACCCCGTATGTGCCGTTTTCACGTCCAAAACCAGAGTGTTTTACACCACCAAAAGGTGTAGCCGAGTTTGAAATGTCTGTATCATTGACACCGACCATTCCATATTGTAATTTGTTACTCACATTTTCAACTGTGTGGATATTGGTTGAAAAGAAATAAGAGGCTAATCCAAATTCTGTATCATTTGCGTCTTCGATGACTTTTTCCTCATCCTCAAAAGTAATCAATGGAATTACTGGTCCAAAGGTTTCTTGATAGAAAATATCCATGTCCTTCGTTACCCCATCCAATACAGTCGGTTCAAAGAAGTTCCCGTCAGCATAATCGCCATCTTCCAACTTATGACCGCCAGACAAGATTTTCGCACCCTTATCAGTCGCGTCTTTCAATTGTTCGACAACCTTTTCGAGCCCATCTTGATTGATCAAAGGCCCCGTCGTCGGGTCATCTAAACCATTTCCGACAGTCACATCTTTGATTGCTTCCACGATTCGATCGGTGACTTTTTCTTTGATTTCTTTATGGATGAAAATTCGGTTGGGTGACGTACATACCTGTCCATTATTAATAAATTTTGTTTGAATCAATGTCTCCACTGCCCGTTCGATATCAGCATCTGGGAAAATAATGTACGGCGCATGTCCCCCTAACTCCATTGAGACCTTTTTCAGGCTCGGTGCTGCTTGTTCATTTAGCGTTTGGCCGACTTCGGTCGAACCAGTAAACGTGATTTTTTGTACGTCATCTGACTCTGAAAGGATCGTTCCAATCGTTGAAGAATCCCCTAAAACGATATTCACAACACCATCCGGGAAGCCTGCTTTATCAAACAATTCCATTAGCGCTAACGCAGATAGCGGCGTTTCTTTCGATGGTTTTAAAATCACGGTACAACCAGCAGCGATTGCTGGAGAAATTTTACGAATAATCATATTTGATGGGAAATTCCATGGAGTGATCGCTCCCACGACACCTACCGCTTGTTTGCGCACATGCCATTGATTCGTTGCTGGTGATGGAATGATCTCACCCAATAATCGTTGTCCTTCCGCTGCATTCCAGCGTAAATTTTCAACATTCGTTTGAATCTCGCCTTTGGCTTGAGTCAACGGTTTGCCTTGTTCCATCGTCATGATCGTCGCTAAACGATCCGCGTCTTCTTCCACGAGATCCGCCATTTTGTTCATTAATTCAGCCCGTTCGGCCGCTGATTTTTGTGACCACTCAGGAAAAGCCTCATTCGCCGCTTTAATCGCTGAATTGATTTCTTTTTCGCTCCCGACATGGACCTTCGCCAATGTTTCTCCTGTTGCAGGATTTGTCACTGGTTTTGTTCCTTCTGAGCCTTCCACCCATTCGCCATTTATATAGAGACGTGTTTCGACTGCTGGTAAATCTTGATGTTTTGCCATGTGTCTAATTCCTCCTATTTTTCATGTCTAGTAGTGGTCGAATTCTTTCAACAGCATTTTTAATTAGCCGTTTACTACATAAATAACCGTAACACGGATAAAAATAAAGCTCAAAAAATCGGCTTAATCCTTAAAAAATAAAAAAGGAGACAAAAAACAGGATAAGCAATCTGCCTATCCTGCACCCGTTCACCCTATTCACTTTCTATTTTTTCCTTAGCTCTTCTTTCTATAATATAACCAATAGAACCCACTTAGTAATCCTGCACCTATGGCCAGCCCAAATGCTATCTTGAAGAATAGCTTCGTGCTGGTGCCCCCAGTTCTTGGAAGCACGCCTGGCAAAGCTTTTTTATTTTTGATCCTTAAACTGATAGAATTTACGGCATCGCCATCCGAAAGTACACACTTGGCTGATACAACATCTGGATGTTCATCAAAGGTTACGGTACCGTCTAGATTAATCGTAAATTGGAATGCTGGTTCCATTAATCGATGACCCTCAGGCGCTTTCGTTTCTTTCACTTGATACGTTCCATGCTTTAACCCTGCAAAAGTAAAAAACGGGATATCTTCTTTTATTTTTTTCTTATAATTATTCGGGCCAGTTACCTCGAACTCCGCACCGCCCACAGGTATTCCATCATGCCCGATTTTCGTGATGTACAAATTGTAATCCTTCAGCTCGTTGATCTTATTGACCGGTGTTGAACTATTATTCATTGTAGTTTCTACAATATATTTTGTGTTACTACCTTGAGTCACCTTCTTTTCAACGGCCTTCAGGCTAATATTTTCCATCTTCTTAAAACCTTTTGGTACATAAGTTTCCTCAATGATAAACTCACCAACTGGGATATCTCTGATCGTCACTTTTCCATCTTTATCCGGCGTAAGATCCTTAACTAATTCTTTCCCATCATCCTTTCGTTTCACCGTAAATTTCGGTAGATCGCTACCAGTAAATGGTGTCTTGCCATCTTCTAGGAATTTGTTGAAGATCGCTTCACCTTTTAACAAACGGTTGACGATTTTGGCAGTTCCATCACCTTTAATACGTAAAGAGTTATATGAGAACTCTCCTTGTATATCCTCTGGTGCAGCATAGCCTGATGTTTTCCCTAATTCCACAATTCTATGAACCGTATCTTCTTTGTCTGTTTTAAAAGATCCTTTCCAATTACCATTTTTCTCCGAAAGAGTGACCGTTTCAACATCTTTCCATTGATTGTTACTTTTTTCTTGAATTTTGAAATCTACGCTATTACTGCGTTTCCCCCAATAATTATCTGTGCCTTGATGCTTGTCCTCCCAGACCTTCTCGATTGGAATCGTGATGTCTTTCTTCAAATCATTCTTGATTACGTAACCCGCTCCTTTATTGTCAGCGAAGGTAATAATAACTTTATTTCCTTCATCATTCTCAACAACTTTGATCGGAACATCAGCCATTTTGCTGTATCCGGCTGGAGCATAATCTTCTTTGAGAATATAATTTCCAATCGGAATGTTTTCAATCGTCACTTTCCCGCTGCTATCTGGCTTGAGATTGTCTGCTAACAGTTTCCCATTCTCATGTGTCACCGAGAACTTAGGCAGGTCTGATGTAGCAAACGGTGTCTTTCCATCTTCCTTGTATTTGTAAAAATGAGTAGAACCAGTTAGCAATTTGTTGGTTAATTGAACTTTGTTATTGCCTAATTCCGCTTGTGTGAGTGTTTTGTAATTCATTGTCACTGGCGCATATCCTTGAGTTCGGGCTACCTCTTTGATCCTAAAAGTGTTCGAACGACCGGCAACAGCTGAGAACGTTCTATTCCACTGATTCCCTGCATTTAATTCCACCGTTTCCACTTTTTTGAAAGCACCTGTATTCGGATCTTTCATTTGTAGCTCTGCCATTATTTTTTGACCTTGAAGTCCCCAATAGTTTGCTACTCCTTAACTCTTCTTTTGTGTGTCCTTCCACAACTCTTGGCGGGTCCATTGCCGGGTTTATCCCAATAGCAACAGTATGAATTTCAATTCCTTTATCTTTCAATGTTTTTGCAGTGGAGTTAGTAGTTGTTATATGGCTGTTTATATATTTTCCATCAGCCATCTTGTAACCATTCGGATAGTTCCCTGGTTTTATTTTTGTCGGACTCGGATCATTTACTCCTTGAAACCGGCTGCCGTACGTATAATTTTCTTGATAGTCAAAATTATTAATCATGATTTTATCGTAGTACATGTTGTTATCTACATATCCGCCTTTAGGAGTTGCGCTCAAAGTGGGCGTTCCATCAGTTAGAACAAATAATACTTTTCTTCGTTTCGCATCAGTAGATTTAGACAAGTAGTTATCACTTTCAATCAATCCTCTTTGAGTGTACGTATCGCCAGCACTCGATAAACTAGCGTATTGATTCTGCATTTGTAACCAATTGGAATATGTCGGAGATAACGAATGCAATTTGGGTTCATTCGGCCATTGCCGATAATCTGAAAAAATATGTCCTCCAATCTGAATACGACCACCAGTCACTGTCTGTTGATCGTTTAAAGCTGTCAACAATTTTCCTAGATAATCGTTTGCAACTTCCTTTCTCGTTAAATTTCCAATTTTATTTTGAATCATTGAACCAGAATTATCTAACAGAAAAAAGATATCTATCCCCGGTTTTTGAACCGTCCCTCCACGGACATTTAGCTTAACGGTAAACGCATCTTCCTTATCTGTTTCTTTTGCATATTTTCGAAGTGAGATACTCGGTGCATTTGCTCCTCCGTAATGGATATAGGAGTTTTCATATCTATCTGCCGTGACATCCCAGTTTTTTTTACCATCCCAGATTTCTAAATCATCAGAGCCTTTTTGATTTTCTATTCCTCCTTGATGATTGATGACATTGGTTTGATTGTCCGGCTGCCAAGAATTAGTAGGATAGGTTCCCTTTGTATCCTTTTTGTATACAGGGACTTTATTGGTATAGCGATTGATTCCATAGGTTCCCGCACGTTGAACGGGAGATGGAAGCGCCGCATTTGCAATCTGTGACCCACTAATCCGAGGTCCTTCTTGCTCTTTATCAGTTTCTTTGGATGCTTCTGTTTTTTTCCTTTTTTCATTTGAAGTAGACGTTGCTGAATGCTCCTGTTTGTCTTCTTTTCTATCCTGCAATTTCAAAACAAATGGTTCTGTTGTTTCAAGAATGTCTTTCCTTATTTCATCCTCTCCTTCTTCACTATGTAGTTGTTGCTCATCTAACTGGACATACAATAGAAGGCTTTTTTGTTTTTCAGAAAGTTTAAAGGTCATTTCCCGTTTTTCTGACACTGTAAACTCTTGATCAACCAACCATCCTTCCTGTACTTCCATTCCTTTGATTTTTGGATAGTCAATTTCCTTTTTCTCATCCGTCAACACTTTCACTTTCAACCTTTGCCTTTGAGCATCCGATTTGCGTTTTGTCTTAATTCGCCAAACATTGTTCCCCTTCAATGACTCCGTCTCAAACGAAACCTGTAATTGATCTGTATCAATCAAAGAGGTTTCTTCTTTTTTTTCCGCAAAAGCTTGGAGCTGCTTTATTGGTAAAATATTAATCAAACAAGAGAAAGCCATGACGAAGGTCAACCATTTTCTCAACCTTTTCATTTTCCACACTCCTCCTTATTTCTTTTCTATTTCTTCTTGCATACATATTCTAACGAATTATTTTAATTGTCGTTTTTGCGCTTCTGGTTATTTTTATCAATTCCAAGCAAAAAAATACGCTTATTTGACCGAAAATATCAAAAAACTAGTTTCGGAATTCGCTCATTTTTTTTCATTTTCAAATAAAACGCCAAATTCATTTTTTATAAATTTAGAAAAAAATGAGTATCTTAAAAATGATTCTTTTTTTGCTCAAAAAAATCCGCTATCCATTGGAGAACTTTTTCCGTTTCCGATTATTATCTTTAATTCAAAATTAAGAAAAGAAACATTCACCTGAATAATTCATAGAATTTCTGAAACTCTATTAAAAGCTTATTAACGCACGGTTCTTCTTTTCTTTTACCGCACCCTTTGGGTGTACAAAAAGAACCCCAATCTGCTATGGTTAAAGTGTCTAAACTAAACCAAGAAAGGGGTTCTCTCAATGGCTACATTACAGGAAAAACACGTAAAATTCAACTCTAAAATGGTGGTGTCAAACACCGGTGGTAATCTTTCGTCAGATGCCGGTCTCATCTTGGTGAAGGAATTCATGAATTCGCTTGGATTTTATTCGTTCGCGAAGCAATTCCTCCACTTCAATGAGGACCGTATTTATTGGACTCATGACAACATCTCCCTGCTCGAACAGCTGCTCTTCCAGTTGATTGCCGGATATTCCGCAGATTCATCCGCCAATCTCTTGAAGGAAGATCCCATTTTTCGGTTGGTTTTGGATAAGGAAGCCATCGCCTCCCAGGCCTCGCTATCCCGCTTCTGGGACCGGATCAGCGAGGAGAACATTGCACAGTTCCAGGAACTGAACCAAGCCATGCTGGACAAGGTCCGCATGGAACGGAACAATACCCAAATGATCATCGATTTAGATTCCACACATTCGGATACGTTCGGGAATCAAGAAAAGACTGAGCACAATGCCCATTACGGCACACAGGGCTATCATCCGTTGGTAGCCTTCGATGGCCTTACGGGAGACTTTCTGAAAGCAGAACTTCGTTCTGGAAATGTGTATACGTCAAAAGGTGTAAAAGATTTTCTGGCACCGATGCTCACACATTACCGTCAAGTCCTTCCCTGCACTGATATTTTGGTCCGGGGAGACAGCGGCTTTGCGACGCCCGAGGTCTATGATACGTGTGAATCCAACGAAAGTTTCTATGTCATCCGCCTGAAATCAAATAAAGTCGTGGAAAAACTAGCGGAAACCTTTGTCCTGGTTGGGGACGACCATCCCTGGGAGGAAAGGGAAGTCCACTACTATTCCGCGTTCTATCAAGCCAATAGCTGGTCCCAAAAACGTCGAATCTGTATCAAATCGACTCGGGAATCGAATCAGCTGGTGTTCAGTCACGAGTACGTGGTCACTAATTTTCACGAGGAACTATCCGCGAAAACCATCTTCCAGATTTACCATAAACGCGGCACCATGGAGAACTTCATCAAGGAAGCAAAAAATGGGTTCTATTTCGACAAGACGGATAGCTCAAGCTTCTTGGAAAATCATGCACGGATGATGGTAAGCCTGTTGGCTTACAACCTGGTCAACTTCATGAAGACCATATGTCTACCTGAAAAGGAAGCGACATTCCAAGTCGACACATTGCGGCTCCGCCTGTTCAAGGTCGCGGGTAAATTAGTCCGCAGTGGCCGTAGATTGCTTTTACGGATGAGCTCCTCCCATGTCTATCAAGACTTGTTTTATCAGTTACTGGACAAAATCCAGTAACTCAGTTGGCAAGTGTAAAATAGCAATCAGCTTTTAAAAAGACATGGAATCACTAAGGGATTCGTGCGCCCAAAAACAGCTCCAGATTCCCTATCTTCGTTAAAAAAACAAAAGGAAATCTGTTTTCGCAAGTACAAACCGGTTGAAAAAAGAAAATTCAACTCAAATCGATGTATAAACGTTATTTTCCCAAAAAAATTAGATCTATGAATTATTCAGGATTCATAAAGTAATTTTAAATTTAAGTATATAAATGTAAGGTAGTAACAAATCCTAAGAAACCATGATTTCAATTTGTAGACTCTCTAAAATGCCGCGCTCGCAAAAAAAGAAGACCTTCCGAATCAAACGATTCGAAAGGTCTTCTTCTATTATCTATTCAATCCTTTTCAGCCAGACAGATCACTAATCAGCTGCTGCAATTGAACAATATTTTGACTGGTCAAGAAAGGATCAATGATCACAGTCGGGTAATCATAAGGGACTTCCTCGACACTGCTAGAAGTGATCAAGGCATCGTATTTTGCCAATTCATGCATATCGATCCGAGCATCTCGGGAACGTTCTTCTACAAAATGTATCTTAAAGTTTCCATAGATTCGTTCTTCGATTTGCTCTGCTAAAAAAGTTTCCTCTGTCGGCGACAATTCAGAAAGCAGCAAAATCTTCAGCGGCTGATCGTTGCTTGCCAAGAGATTCAGGCTTTGCGGTACCATCGTAATCAGCAAATAAGCGTAATTCCATACGAAATCATTCTCTTGGTAGATTCGATATTTTTTGACAAAGGTCTCTGCGATCTTTAATACTTTCTTCACTGCTTGATAATGGGTCTCAATCATTTTCTCTAAGAAGATCCCCCGTTGCCGATATAAAATATCGATATAGCGGCCCTTTGGCGAGTACATCCGCTGATCGTTAACTAAAACAATCGTCAGTTCGCTTCGTTCAAGTTCATCAAGCGAAAGTCCGATCAAACGATTAAATTCTTCTACTAATTCAAAGTGCTTTTGATACAAATCACGGTAGGTTCTGCTTTGTTTCATAGCAGACTTCCACTGATCTTCACTGAAAATCAGCATATCGGCATAAGAAAGCCATAAACAATCCTTGATTTGTTCTTCGGATAGACGGACACGGAACACCTCTAACGCCATCCGCTCGAAGGATTCCAATGTTTCAGCATCCGGTAAACTCAATGGGCTTATCAGGTCGCTTTGCATATAGTGACGGCCATTTTTAATCCGCCACAAACTAATGTAGATGTTGTAACTTAGGCGTTTCCTAAAAATATGACGGTTCTCTAAATGATTCACCTGGATAAATTGATCTACTAAATCAGTGATCGCTTTAATCTGGTAATCCTTCAAATCAATAAACAACGATTCTAAACGATCTGATTTTTCCAAGAAATAGCGATAGTAGAAATGCCTGATCACACTCTCTTTTCCTTCAATTCGCAATGGACGATAATCCAATTTGATGCCGGCCTTTTTGAACGCCATTTCGATTTTTTTCAGATAACGTTGTGTATTTGAGGCGCTTAAATATAGTTTTTCAGCAAGATCGCTGATGCTTGAACATTTTTCATATAATAATTCTTCAATAATCTGAAACTCTGGTGATTGCTGAAGAACATCTGCATATAAACGGTTGATACTTACATGTGGTTTTACTTGAATTTGATAAAGTCCTTTGAATTTTTCAATGTGAAAGTCGTCCTGCTCATCATTGATAAGCTTAACGTCTTTCAACAGGATAGGCAATGAACACTCTAGTTCTTCAAGCAGCTGATCGCTTGGCAAGCCGACTTGACTCGCATAGAGTAGTTCAACAAAGCGTAGACGTCGCAAACTGCTTGCTCCCAAAACCTCTCTAAAATCCATTTCCTCATCCCCTTTTCTTCCATACTCCTTCTGGTGCGTAACAAATTATCGTGCCTTACTAACCTAAAAAAGCATTAGTATCAACACATTGAACATGTACCGATCTAATTTTCCCCTACCAACTGTGTCCTCTCGTTTATCCATTGTCCGAGATGCCCCTACATCTCCCGACAAATTCATAAGAGACACTTTTTTAAAAGAAAGTCCGCCTCTTTAGAATTACCTTTGCTTATTTTTAAATTTTTGGTTCTAAAATCCTCCGATCTGTGGCTAATTTGAATCATTTTCCCTTACTAACCTATGTATTTAATTTTTTTGAAAAAAGATTGTTTAATAAATATAATATTCTTGTTTTATTTGCTAATTGATATAAGAACGATCCAATTTTTTAACTATTTTTCTTTATATCTACATCATAGCGAATCTTATTTTTTGACGCTTTTTTATTAATATTCTGTTTATTGTTATTGAAAATACTTAGAAACCTATTAAATAATAAGCTTTTGATAACTTGTCGTTATTTAACTCGTTTTTTTTATAAGACATAAATTTTATAAATACTCAAATTACAGAGATTTAATAAAACATTTGAATATATTTTTTTAAATTGCGCAAAAAAAAGAGTCTAAAGGCATTTTTTGCTTTTTAGACTCTTATATTTAATAATATTCTTAATCGAGTAATTCTTAATTTTTTCTTCTATTAAGATAGAGAGAAGTTGTACTTAACAGCACACCAGCGATTACCAATATTCCTGCAGCTAAAAAGAAGCCTCGAATTCCGAATGCGCCTGTTCGCGGTAAAACTCCTTCCTTTACTTTCTTGTTCGTTACTTTTAAATCAATGGTATTCCTTCCACCATTAATTCCTCCTGAACCACTAGCATTCGGATGGTCAGAGATTGCGACGCTTCCATCTACCTTAATCTCAAAAATGATTGGTTCACGAATCCGCTCATAGCCGTTAGGATTATCTGTCTCTGTCAATGTATAGATCCCAGGCCGTAAGTTAGTGAAGTTAAAGACTGGCCCATTGATTTTTATTTCTTCGTAGTTGGGACCTGTCAATTTGAACGTTGCGCCTTCAAGCTGTCCGTCATCCATATCAACCTTCTCGACACTTAGTGAAAAGTCCTTCAATTGATTGCTCACATGATAGTCGCCCGAATTATTATTTACCTCAAATAGAAGCGATGTTGGTGGATTATTCTCTGTAACATTGACTGTAAAATTCGTCATTTTTTGGAAACCTTGCGGAACATAGGTCTCTTCCACGATGTAATTTCCTATTGGAAGACCATTGACTGTGACTTTTCCAGAATTATCTGGGGTTAGATTTTCCACTAAGATCTTTCCATCCTCGCGTTTCACTTGGAACTTCGGCAAATCACTGTCAAACTTCGTTGTCCCATCACCCATAAATTTCCAAAATGAATAATCGCCTCGCAGAAGTTCATTGGTGATTTTCACTCCTCCGGCAGCCAGTGTTTCCGAGGTAAAACTGGATTGATTTACACTCGGTTGTTTATATCCATTGGTTCGATCCGATTCAACCACTCGATACGCGTGTTCTGTTCCACCTTCAACAGGGGAAAAGTTTCCTTTCCAATTGTGCTCCTTGTCTAAATCGATCGATTCGACAGCTACCCAATTTGTTCCATCATTTTTTTGTAAGGTCGCGGTAATCTTTTCTGGTCTCATTTCCCAATAATTTTCCGTTCCTTGATGCTTATCAGACCAAACCTTTTCCACAGGAATGACAAAATCATCTTTTTTGAATTTTACAGAAGGAATCCCAAATTCAAGCTTGTCAGTCGTTCGTTCTGGTGTAGGTTCCAAAAAAGTTTCCCCATTTGCCTGATACCATTTTCCAGATTCAAAGGAAGAATCGGTCGTTTTTAACCGGACGGTGTATTCCAGTTGTATTTCTTGATTTTTCGATAGATTGATATTATTCACTTTGATCAAACGACGATTATTTTCTACGGAAATCTCTGGTTCATCAAGTCGTTCAATTTGCGGGTTTCCATTATTGACCTGACTCCAGGTAGGTTCACCCACCAACTCAACCATTTCCCCCAATGGATCGGTGATCACGCCTTTATCAACGGTTCGAATGATCGTGTTATACCAATTTTTAAAATACTCAGTTAAATCATCCCCATTAGACACATCATAAAAATGAAAATCAGAAGCGACATCTTCGTTGGGCCCATTGGTCGCATTCGCTTTTTTCGTTGACATTTTATACAATCCGCGAATTTGTTTATCACGGCTGCCAGAGGGTTCTTCAGGATGAACCATTAGTTTTAAAGCAATCGTATGAATTTCAATCCCAGCATTCTTTAAATCCATCGCTGTTGAATTGGTTGTTGTCATGTGGCTGGGGATTACATTTTTATAGGGTGGATTAATTGCCGTTGTCATTTTTTCCGTATTTGAGTTTAACGACTTTCCTCCATTATAGTTCCCTTTAGTTCCCTTAACGAAATTTGTGAAATAGCGTTGATCGGGGTACATATCCAAATTTTGGGTCCCCGAATCATTTGTTTCCCAGCTGCGGTTCGGCGCACCATCAGTTAGAACGAACAATAATTTATGACGATCTGGACTGGGGGACGCATCAAAAATATCTCGTGCTTCTTGTAGTCCTCGCTGCGTAAAAGTTACCCCGCCAGGAGTTGCTTTAGTGTATTCACTCACCATCTTATCCCAATCCGCCGTATTTTTAGATAGTTTAAAGGTGCGAGTCTGTTTGGGATCTGAACCACCGCCCCATGATTGGTACCTGGAATAGTCAGAAAAAATCTCCGCACCTATCCGAATATTTTCTGCTGCTGGTTCATTGTTTTTTTTCAGCTCGTCTACGATCTTCTGGAGAGCCAAATTTGCATTTGTTTTTCTAAGGGCTTCGCCAGTTGCTAACCCTGTAGTAGATTCCATTGATTGTGAGTTATCCAATAGAAAAACGATATCTACTCCCGGTTTATAAGTCGTATTCCCTTTAACATTCAGCTTAATTTTGAACTTCTCAGGATCGGATGTCTCTTGTGCATATTTTCTTATTTGAATATTTGAATTTGAGTCGCCATCTCCATAATTGATATAGGATTTAGAGTAGTTATCACTTGCAACATTCCAACTGGTCTCACCGTCCCAGCCGGCCTTTCCGGCAACGCCACCTTGATGATTGATAACATTTGTTTGCCCATCTGGCTGCCACGAAAACTTCGGATGCCTCCCTCCATCAGGATTATATTCGGTCACCTTATTTTCATATAGTGCTGCATACATTCGGTTTGCTGCTGCTGTCACTATAGAATTATTTTTTTGCTTTTCCTTTTTCGGACCTACAAATTTTTCTGAACTAATAGTTGTCTTTCCTACTTCTTCTTTGATATATACTTTTTCTGAAGAGGTTGTTATCTCTTTATTCGCTGCTTGGTGTGTCTCAAGAACAAATGGTTCTTTTCTATCCAAAATGTTTTTTTCGATTTTCGGTTCATGTTCGTTATCTGCTTTTATTGCTTTCTGCTGATCTATTTGTACGTATAAATTTAATTTCTTGATTGACTTGGACAGATCAAATTTCAGCTGGCCTTCTTTCTTCACTGAAAACTCCTTTTCAGTCAGCCACCCGTCTTGTTCAGTCATACCCGTTATTTCTGAATACTCAATCGTCTGATTTTGCTCATCAGAAATTCGTATCTTCAGTCGTTGATGATAGCCTTCTTCCTGACTCTGGCGATTGAAATTTACTACCCATTGATTCGACTCTTTGAGTTTTTCACATCTATAAGAAAGGTTCAAAAACTTCTCATCAACCAGTTGAATTGCATTCGTTTCTGCTCGAGCAATCATTACCGCAAACGTTGCTTGAATCATACTCAATAAAGTCACCATGACAAGCATCAGGATACCTATTCTTTTCATGTTATCTCCCCCTGTTTCTATAAAAAATAATCTATAAATACCCTACATACTTTCATTCATCTTATGAGACAACCATTTTTATTTTTTTGTTTACTCATAGATTATTTACTTCTTCCTGAATAATTCATAGATCTAATTTTTTTGGGAAAATAACGTTTATACATCGATTTGAGTTGAATTTTCTTTTTTCAACCGGTTTGTACTTGCGAAAACAGATTTCCTTTTGTTTTTTTAACGAAGATAGGGAATCTGGAGCTGTTTTTGGGCGCACGAATCCCTTAGTGATTCCATGTCTTTTTAAAAGCTGATTGCTATTTTACACTTGCCAACTGAGTTGCTGGATTTTGTCCAGTAACTGATAAAACAAGTCTTGATAGACATGGGAGGAGCTCATCCGTAAAAGCAATCTACGGCCACTGCGGACTAATTTACCCGCGACCTTGAACAGGCGGAGCCGCAATGTGTCGACTTGGAATGTCGCTTCCTTTTCAGGTAGACATATGGTCTTCATGAAGTTGACCAGGTTGTAAGCCAACAGGCTTACCATCATCCGTGCATGATTTTCCAAGAAGCTTGAGCTATCCGTCTTGTCGAAATAGAACCCATTTTTTGCTTCCTTGATGAAGTTCTCCATGGTGCCGCGTTTATGGTAAATCTGGAAGATGGTTTTCGCGGATAGTTCCTCGTGAAAATTAGTGACCACGTACTCGTGACTGAACACCAGCTGATTCGATTCCCGAGTCGATTTGATACAGATTCGACGTTTTTGGGACCAGCTATTGGCTTGATAGAACGCGGAATAGTAGTGGACTTCCCTTTCCTCCCAGGGATGGTCGTCCCCAACCAGGACAAAGGTTTCCGCTAGTTTTTCCACGACTTTATTTGATTTCAGGCGGATGACATAGAAACTTTCGTTGGATTCACACGTATCATAGACCTCGGGCGTCGCAAAGCCGCTGTCTCCCCGGACCAAAATATCAGTGCAGGGAAGGACTTGACGGTAATGTGTGAGCATCGGTGCCAGAAAATCTTTTACACCTTTTGACGTATACACATTTCCAGAACGAAGTTCTGCTTTCAGAAAGTCTCCCGTAAGGCCATCGAAGGCTACCAACGGATGATAGCCCTGTGTGCCGTAATGGGCATTGTGCTCAGTCTTTTCTTGATTCCCGAACGTATCCGAATGTGTGGAATCTAAATCGATGATCATTTGGGTATTGTTCCGTTCCATGCGGACCTTGTCCAGCATGGCTTGGTTCAGTTCCTGGAACTGTGCAATGTTCTCCTCGCTGATCCGGTCCCAGAAGCGGGATAGCGAGGCCTGGGAGGCGATGGCTTCCTTATCCAAAACCAACCGAAAAATGGGATCTTCCTTCAAGAGATTGGCGGATGAATCTGCGGAATATCCGGCAATCAACTGGAAGAGCAGCTGTTCGAGCAGGGAGATGTTGTCATGAGTCCAATAAATACGGTCCTCATTGAAGTGGAGGAATTGCTTCGCGAACGAATAAAATCCAAGCGAATTCATGAATTCCTTCACCAAGATGAGACCGGCATCTGACGAAAGATTACCACCGGTGTTTGACACCACCATTTTAGAGTTGAATTTTACGTGTTTTTCCTGTAATGTAGCCATTGAGAGAACCCCTTTCTTGGTTTAGTTTAGACACTTTAACCATAGCAGATTGGGGTTCTTTTTGTACACCCAAAGGGTGCGGTAAAAGAAAAGAAGAACCGTGCGTTAATAAGCTTTTAATAGAGTTTCAGAAATTCTATGAATTATTCAGGTTCTTATATGCAACTTAAGAGTAGCAGAATTTATTTTTTATTCATTTTTACTTTTTTATTAAAGTCTAGTTATTAGAAATCAAGAGAATACTCCAATCGACGCCTGTTTCCATTTACATAAAACGTTATTAAGCTCGATTATTTTACTTATTTTTAAATTAATAAATCCTCAAAATCACAATTCTGAATAAATCATTCGAATTCTTTTATATTGTGATCAAAAACAATTAGAAACTATTTTTAAGTTCAAAATACTTCAATTCCCCGCTGTTTTCTTCATTGATAATCAAATTCGTTATTTGATCCACTGGCTACCGAGCAACGGCATAGTACGTTCCTTTTTTGATTGATTTTATATTGTGGTTCTTTATTAGAATAGATTGGTTCGTAAATTCTTTTATTCTACTAGTCAATGCTCTCTAAAATTTGTTCATCATTATTCTCACTCTCGAGTGCTTCAGTCTGTACGATTTCGATCGGTCTCAATGAATTCAAAAATTATTGAAATAAATAATACCCAATCAACAATCGGCTCTTTTTCATCTTTTATTCCTTTCAATGCTCGTAATCATTTGCTGCTACAGCATACAAATTCGTCATTTCCATAAAATATGTTGTTAATTTCATTAAGGTCTGAATAAAGCTGGTATATAGGTAAAAATGGGCTTCCTCATTTTAATTATTCTGTTTGTTTGTCACTAAAGATTTCAATACTCAAAATTATACTTTTTCGTTAAACCTAAGAATATTTCGCTCGAAAAACTGCAAAAAAAGAGTACGGCAGTTTGCCGCACTCTTCTTTGACTCGTTATTCAACTATCGTTACTTGATCTTTCTTTTCAGCAATCTGACTGATCATATCTTGGATTAAACTAGTACTTTGCGCAGTCAAAAACGGATCGATTACAACTACCGGGTAATCCTCCGGCAATCCCTCAGAAGAACCCGTCGTAATTAAACAATCGTATTTTTTTAATTCATCCAACAGTTGCGCATTTCCCACTAATAATTGTTCAAAAAGAACGATTGAAAAATTTCCATAGACATAATCATTGATTTGCTTCGCTAGAAAACTTTCTTCCGTCGGCGTTAAATCAGACAGCAGCAGTACTTTCAATGGATGATCTTGCTTCGACAACCATTCCAAACTGTTTATTTCTGTTGTAATCAGTAAATATACGTAATTTAAGATGAAGTCATTTTCTTGGTACATCTGATATTTTTCTACAAAACGTTCAACTAATGATCGAACCTTTTGCAGACCACGACCGTATACCTTCGATACTTCCCGTAAGAAAACAGTCCGATTCCGCCACAATATCCCAATGTATTGACCTTCAGGATTATACAAATAGAAGTCATTGCATAAAACCGTCGTCAAATCGATCCTATCTTGTTTAGAAAGATGGTTTCCCGTCATTTCATCGTACTCTTTAGCTAATTCGAAGTGCCGCATGAATAGTTCCTGATACCTAGGATTGTCCGTCATCGCCAGTTCCCGGTGAGGAATACTAAAGACGATTGAATCAGAAAATATTGACCACAAGCAATCCTGCAAAATCACTGGACGCAGATCGATCCCGGCAATTTCTGTCACAACTCGTCTCAATTCCTTATAGGAAGCATCAAACGGGAGTTTAATTCCCAGCGTGCGCAGCTCCTCTTTAGGAAAAGGATGGTTATTCTTGATTCGCCATAAACTAATAAAAATGAGGTAGACTAAATATTTCTGAAAGACATATTTCTTCCAGATAGTATTCACTTCCACAAATTCTTTTACGTAGGCTTCAATTACATGATACTGCTCCGGAGTTAGATTAGGCAGCGTACTTTCAAACGCATCCTGACGCTCACTATAAAAGCGGTAATAGAACGTTCGAATCTCGCTCTCATTTCCTTCAATTCGCAAGGGCCGATAATTCAAAGTCATGCCTGCTTCAGACAACGTTTTCTCGATTTTTTTTAACGCTCGTTGTGTATTCGACGTACTTAGATACAGTTTTTTCGATAACGTTGTGATACTGTCGCATTTTTCATATAAAAGCTCTTCAATGATCTGAAACTCTGGGCTTTGATTCAAAATATATGCATAGACATTCCCCAAACTAACCTTCTGATTCATCTCTAGACGATATAGACCCTTCACTTTGATGATCTGATAGTACTCGTGACGTTCATTGATCCACTCGATATCATTCAACAAAATCGGTAATGAACATTCCAACTCACTCAATAATTCATCACTTGCTATGCCATCCGATCGATAATACAGTTTCTCTACTAATGCTAATCGTCGTGTATCACTTGTTCCTAAAATTGATCGAAAGTCCATATTGATCCTCCCTAATCTAACCCAACCACTGTCTGATCAAAATAATAATTATCCCTTAAAACACCTAACAACTTTTCAATAAATTCAATATTTGAAAACGTCTTCTTAATAAAAATAATAAAGCTAATAATAATCGAGGACAAGTAAAAATTAGAAATACAGTAAAAAAACATTCGTTCAATAGTAGTAAAACATTTTATGAGCTCTTGACGAACAAAAATCTAGCAAATTCCCCAGAAAAAAAGTACGCCTTCCTTATCAGAAAACGCACTTCCTTTATGTTGTTAAACTTAACGCTGCAGCAGTTTCTTCTATTATAAGTAGTAAGTTAGATGTTTTGTAATTATCTTGCTAAAAGACTCACTTCAATCAACCTGCCAGATTGCTGACCAGGTGCTGCAATTGAACAATGTTTTGATTCGTCAGATATGGATCAATGATCACTGTCGGATAATCATATGAAATCTCTTCAACGCTGCTTAGGGTAACCAGCGCATCGTACTTTCTCAATTCCTTTTTTCCAATTTTTATATCTCGCAGACGTTCTTCCACATAGTAGACTTTAAAATTGCCATAAATCCGCTCTTCGATTTGTTCTGCCAAAGAGGTCTCTTCAGTTGGCGATAGTTCTGATATCAGCAATAATTTCAATGACTTGTCATAACTGGCCAGCAAGTTTAGACTTTTAGGAACCATCGTGATTAATAAGTAAGCATAGTTCCAAACAAAATCGTCCTCTTGGTAGATTCGATAATACTTAACGAACTCTTCTGAGATTTTTAGAACCTTTTTTACAGCCTGGTAGTGCGACTCCATCATTTTTTTCAAAAAAATCGTTCGTTGACGATATAAAATATCAATGTATCGCCCTTTAGTTGGATAAATTCGTTGATCATTAATTAAAACGACCGTCAGCTCACTTTTCTCTTCTTCTTTTAAAGTATTACCAATTAAACTATTAAATTTTTCTACGAGACCATAGTGTTTTTGATAAAGATCACGGTAGCTGCGACTTTGCTTCATCGCTGATTTCCATTGATCTTCCCCGAAAACTAACATGTCCGCATAAGACAACCACAAGCAATCTTTAATCTGTTCTTTTGAAAGACGGATCCTAAAAACTTCTAGTCCCACTTGTTCAAAAGCTTCCAGTGTCTCATCATCCGGCAAGGTCAGTGGGCTGATTAGGTCTTCCTTAGGATAATAGCGGCCGTTTTTAATACGCCATAGGCTAACGTAAATATTAAAGCTCAATCGTTTTCTAAAAATATGTCGATTTTCTAAATGGTTCACTTGAATAAATTGATCCACCAAATCGGTGATTGCCTTAACTTGATAACCCAGCAGCTCACCAAATAATGATTCGAGGCTGTCTGATTTTTCTAAAAAATAGCGATAAAAGAAGTGACGAATCACACTTTCATTTCCTTCTAAACGTAAAGGTCGATAATCCAACTGAATCCCGATTTTTTTTAGAGTACCTTCAATTTTCTTTAGATAGCGTTGTGCATTTGAAGAACTTAAAAAAAGCTTGTTAGCTAAATCGCCAATACTCGGATATTTTTCATACAGTAATTCTTCAATAATTTGAAATTCAGGGGATTGCTGTACTACTTCAGAATATAAACGGTTTATACTAACATGCGGTTTAATCACTAATTGATAAAGGCCTTTATATTTTTCAATGTTAAAATTATCCTGTTCATCATTGATGAGTTTGATATCTTTTAACAGAATGGGTAACGAACAATCTAATTCTTCAAGTAATTGATCACTAGGCAACCCAACTTGGCTCGCATAAAGTAATTCAACAAGTCGTAAACGCCGTAAACTACTTGTTCCTAAAATCTCTCTAAAATCCATTTCCTCATTCCTTTTTCAGTTAATTTGAACATTTGCCTTGTGTACTTTTCTCTGTCAACAAAAATTTGACCCTCACACCTGATAACCTATCATTTATTGTTTATCCGCTACATGCTTGCAGCAATCATTCGTAGTCAACAATTTGATTGTACTGCTTACCGTTTGATCAATTATTCACATATAAAAAGAAACCTTTTTAAATTACCTTGTAACAAAAAAATAAATACAAACAAAGCTTTTAAACTAGAATATATCAATATTTAATTCCAATAATCTTTAAAACCTAATTTCTTACTATTTTTCCTTTACAAATATATAATATCCAAACTTTTTTTTTAAAGTTATCCAACAAGTATTCCATTATCAGTTATTTAAAAAGCGTATTATTCCTTTTAAATCGGGTTTATTAAATAAACATTGCGTTATTCACACCATTTTCTTTATTTGATTTTAAGAATATTGATACTCAATTTCAAAATAATTGTTTAAAAAATTGATTTTTTAGTAACTTTCAACAAAAATTCATGAAAATTAAATTTTAAAAACTACTATTATAATTGAATACAAACAAAAACGGCTTTTATTTTGATATAAACGGAAATTAACTCTACCTAGTAGAAATCCTTTTTCCTTAAAGTACACATACAAATATTCTTTATAGCAACAAGACAAAAATGAACAATTTGCAACGAACACTTGATTGTCCGGACATAAATAAAGGAAGTCATCTGTATTATTTAGGACATTCAACAGCTCTTCTTTTTCAGAAAAAATTCTGAAAATTTGAAAGTTGCTCGGATTATACGCAAAATAAATGGGAAAATCGAAAAAAAAAGTACTGTATTCTAAATTTTTAATTACAGTATTGCTTAAATTACAATTAAGAAAAATTAATCAAGCCCAGAATATTCATATTTGAAAAGTTTCCGTTTGTAAATTTACTTAAAACAAAAGTTTCTAGAGAGCTGATTCCAGTTTATTTGAAAAAAAGACAAATTCTATCAACTCTGCTAATCCAATAGCTCCACTAGTATTTGGTTTAACAAGAAAAAAGGCGCTATCTAAAGGCTGCCCGCATAACGGTTCAACTTCAGATAACGCTTCGTAAAACGGAGAGTGGTTGTCATTTATTGTTCTACGTCTTTAGCTACTTTATACTTGTTCGCAAAACGGATCTCTCTAGTTTTCTGCTTATTTTAGTCACTAACTACCCATTTTATTGCGTTGAAAATTTTAGAATGTTTATTGAGCCGCTTCCGCTTTAGCTTACATACTTATCACGATATAAGTAAACGACACTCACTACGATCCCAGCAATGACTAATATCCCGGCTATAAGGAATAGACTGTGAATACCCACTCCTCCAGTACTAGGTAAAACTCCCTCTTTCACTTTCTTATTTGTTACTTTCAAACTGATGGTATTGCTTCCCCCATTTATCCCGCCTGATCCACTAACATTTGGGTGATTTGAAATTGCCACCGTTCCATCCACCTTGATTTCAAAGTTGATCGGGTCTTGGATTCGTTCATAGCCATTTGGATTATCGACCTCTATTAATGTATAGCTTCCCGGCCTCAAATTTGTAAAATCGAAAATGGGACCACTAGTTATTGTTTTTTCATAATTGTTCGGTCCTATCAGCTTAAATATGGCACCCGAAAGCAGCTTTTCATCTGGATCAACTTTTTCGATCTTTAAAGAGAAATCCTTTAATTGATTAAGCGCATGATATTCTTCCGCTTTGTCCTTCACTTTAAAAACCAGCGTTGTTGGCGGATTCCCTTCTGTAACTTTGATCTCAAAATCGTCCATTTTTTGGTATCCAACCGGAACATAGGTTTCTTTAACTATATAGTCGCCGATTGGAAAATCTTTAATCGTGACTTTTCCTGTATCATCGGGCGTCACATCTTGCGCTAGAATCTTTCCATCACTGCGTTCTACCTGAAACTTCGGCAGATCGTTATCGAATGTTGTCGTTCCATCTTCCATGAATTTCCAGAATTGGTAATCCTCACGCAGAAGTTCATTTGTAATTTTGATCCCGCCATTGATCATTGTCTCCGAGGTGAAACTACTCTGATTTAGGCTTGGTTCCTTATACCCCTTTGTTCGCTTCGACTCTATGACACGATACGTATTTTTTTCACCACCTTCTACCGGTGAAAAAGTATCCCTCCAATTATTTCCCGGATTCAAAACTTTGGATTCGATATCTTGCCAAGTTGCCCCCTCCGCTTTTTGTAAAGTAACCGTGATATCATCAGCTCTCAGGCCCCAATAATCGGTTTCTTCTCGATACGTATCTGACCAAATTTTTTCAACTGGAATCACAAAATCTGGCTTTGAGATTTTTACAGAGGGAACACCGAATTTGACTATATCATTCGTTCTTTCTGGCGTAGGACGCAAAGTCGTCGTCTTATTGGCTGGATACCAATAATTAGAAACAAAGGATGCGTCGGTGGTTTTCAAACGCACAGTGTACTCTAACTCAATTTCTTGCTCCTCAGTCAAGTTGATATTATTGACTTTGATTTGACGACGGTCGTCAGCAATCGAAATAACTGGCAGATCATCATTCTCGATTTTAGGCGCACCATTATCAATTTGCCTAACTTTTGGTGTTTTCCCCGCATCAGTGACTAGTTCAACCATATCCCCCAATGGATCGATGACTTCTCCCTTATCGACTGTTCGGGTAATCGTTTTATACCACTCTTTAAAATAATTGGTCAACTCATTCAAGTTCTGTACATGATTGAAAAAGTAATCTGACTGCGTATCTCCTGTCGCATTTGCCTTTTTACTTGACATCCTGTACAAGCCCTTAATTAAGTCGCTTTGCGGATGATCACCAGTAAGTGCACCTACCTGAACACCTAAACTATGGATCTCGATCCCACGATTTTTTAATCGATAGGCAGTCGAATTGGTTATTGTCAGATGACTAGTAAGTGTTTGTTTATCTACCACTATACGAGTGTCAAATTTTGTCATGGTTCCTATTGCCCCTAGTGTGCGCCCTGGTAGATAATCTGGTTTTTCACCCGTATCAAAACTTGTGACTAGTACGGGATTATAGTAAAACTCACTATTGCCTACTGCCGTCAACGGTTCCCAGCTCAAATTTGGCGCGCCATCTGTTAAGATAAACAATAATTTCTGTCGTTCCTCGCCTAAATCTGTAGTTGAATCATCAAAAATATCTTCGGCCTCCTTCAATCCTCTTTGGGTAAAAGTCATTCCAGCCGGCAAAATATTTTCATAAGAAGTTTTAATTTTTTTCCAATCCGTTGGGGCACTCGACAGCTTATGGTGCGTTCTTTCCCTAGTCCAGACTGAAGGTGTCTCAATGCCTTTTTCATAACTAGCAAAAATATGTCCTCCCACTCGAATCGCATTCGAGGATGGATTAGCAATTTTTTCCAAATCCGTGATAATTTGATCCACTGCAGAAATACTTTTAGTTTTTCGATCACCTGCCATTGACCCTGTATTATCCCACAAAAATACAATATCAACACCAGGCTTATACGTGACACTACCGCGAACATTCAGCTTAACCTTGAACTCATCTTCTTTGTCAGTTTGTTGGGCATACTTTCGTAAGTGAATATTCGGGTTACTTTGATCCTCTCCATACTTTATATACGATTGCTTATGTTCATCATTCGCAACATTCCAACTCGTCACATTGTCCCAGCCTGATTCTTTCTCAAATCCGCCTTGGTGATTGATCACATTGGTCTGTCCTTCTGGCTGCCACGCCATAGTGGGATAAGTTACCGTTCCATCTGTCGTGTATTGTGTTTCCTTATTTTTATACAACGGATTGTACATTTGACGGAGTGCTGAACTCGTTTCGTTTGAATCAACATTCTTAGTTGATTGTTTAGGTCCAATAAACGCTTCTGAATTCGCTGTTGGTAAAACTTCCTTAAGCTTCAAGTTCTCTGAGACAGCATGTTCACTTTGCTTCTCATCAGAGGTCTTTGATTCAAGAACAAATGGTTTCTCTTGTTCCAAAATATCTTTCTGAATCTCCTCCTCTGCAGAAGCAGTATCCGACGACAGCTTCTGTTGATCCATTTGAACGGATAGGTAGAGCTTGTCAACGGAGGAATCAGATTCAACTATTAGCTGTTCATCCTTTTCAACTGAAAAGTCCTTCTCTAAGAACCAGCCATCTTCTTCTATCATATGATCTATCTCTGGATAATCGATCACTTGCTCCTTTTCGTCAGTAATTTTAAACTTTAATTGCTGACGAAACGCCTCATTCTTAGCTTGTCTTTTGAACATTATCCTCCATTGATTTTTGTCTCCTTCTTTTTTATAGCTATATTCAAGCTGCAAAAAAGAGTGATCAACAAGTTTTGTTCCAGTCGTTTCAGCTCGAACAGTTATAATTGGCGAAATTAACTCAACGACAATTGAAAAAAATAATAATCCTAACACTAATACCATGATCTTTTTCATCATATTTTTCTCCTTTCAAATTAGATTGATTTAGAAACGACTCCTAGTTCTCCTACTAGCTACTCTGATTTAAATAAAAAAGAGAAAAAACCAAAAAATCCATATAATAAATTTTGACTAATTTCCTAATATTTCAGTAACTAAAAACGATCAAATATTATGAGTATTTCTACTTTCAATACTTTAAATCATGATTCGTGACTTATTGGAACCTAAATAATAGCAGACATTATTTTTTTAATTTCTTCAAATTATTTTTTTGTTAGAGTTATTGAAAAAGGATAAAATACTGCTATAAAAACACTTATAATACAAAATGCGTTATTTACTTCTTTTAGTTAAAAAAAAATTAAATATATTGGCTACCATTATCGAAATACTAGATAAACTATTTGATTTCTTGATGTTTTAATTTTTTCCTTTCATTAATTACATAAAAAAATCCGAGTGAAAATACCACCCGAATTAGCTTTCTATTGGAAGATAGAACAAAAAAAAGACCAAGACTGTATTTCTACTAGTCTCGGTCTTCAAATTAGTTGCTTAAGTCTTCACCATTTGTTTCGATTACTTTTTTGTACCAATCAAATGATTTTTTCTTGCTGCGTTTCAAGGTTCCGTTCCCTTCATTGTCGCGGTCTACGTAAATGAAACCATAACGTTTCTTCATTTCACCCGTTCCGGCAGATACAAGGTCGATACAGCCCCAAGTCGTATAGCCTAATAGATCTACGCCGTCTTGCTCTACAGCATCTTTCATCGCTTGAACGTGCTGTGCTAGATAGTCGATACGATAATCGTCTTCTACATAGCCGTTTTCATCTGGGGTATCGATAGCACCCAGACCATTTTCTACAACGAACAATGGTTTTTGGTAACGGTCATACAGGTCATTCATTGTGATACGCAGACCTAGTGGATCAATCTGCCATCCCCATTCACTTGATTCCAAGTATGGGTTCTTCACAGAAGCGAAGATATTACCGCTTGTTTGCTCTAATAGTCCAGGATCTGTTGTTGCTACGCGAGATGAATAGTATGAGAATGAGATGAAATCAACTGTGTGAGCTTTCAATAGCTCTTCGTCGCCTTCTTCCATCTTCACTTCGATCCCTTTACGTTCCATTTCTTTCACCGCATAGGCTGGATATTCCCCACGCGATTGTACATCAATGAAGAAATAGTTTTGACGTTCTTCTTGACGACCAGCCCAAACATCGTCTGGTTTTGGTGTATATGGATAGTAAGAACCTGCCGCTAACATACAGCCAACTTGGTTTTCAGGATCCACTTCATGAGCGATTCTCGTTGCAATCGCTGAAGCGACTAACTCATGATGCGCTGCTTGATATTTGACTTGTTCTTCGTTTTCGCCTTCTTCAAAGTAAAGCCCTGCGCCCATAAATGGTGCGTGCAAGATCATATTGATCTCGTTGAAGGTCAGCCAATATTTAACTAGTCCTTTGTAACGATTGAAAATCACATTACATAAGTTTTCATAGAAACCAACTACTTCACGGCTGCGCCATGCCCCATATTTTTCAACTAAGTGCATTGGGCAGTCAAAGTGAGTGATCGTTACTAATGGTTCGATGCCGAATTTTTTACATTCTTTGAAGATATCTTCGTAGAATTTCAACCCTTCTTCATTTGGCTCTTTTTCGTCGCCTTTAGGGAAGATACGACTCCACGCTAAGGATAATCGATAGGTTTTGAAGCCCATTTCCGCAAATAGCGCGATGTCTTCTTTCCAATGATGGTACATATCGATCGCTTCTTTGGCTGGATAAAAATGCTCATCATCAAATTCAAACATTTTCTTTTTCCCTGCAATGACTGCAAAACGATCTTCACCAACTGGTGCAAGGTCTACGTTTGCTAACCCGCGTCCGCCTTCGTTATAGCCGCCTTCACATTGATTGGCCGCTGTTGCGCCGCCCCATAAAAAGTCTTTTCTGAATCCCATACTTTCCCTGCTTTCTTTGTTCTATACTTTTTCTAAATCTAATTCACGTGCCACTTCGTCTTGTACCTCGATGCCGTCTTTTTCTAGACGAGCAATCGTTTCTTTGAAGTTTGGCAAATGATCTTTATGTGCGATAAATAATTCGTCCATGATCCGTTGCGCCGTTTTACCCGAACGAACCATCGGATTGATCGTGAATGCTTGCAATGCTGTATCGTAGTCTCCAGTTACAGCCGCTTCGATCGTTAGTAATTCCATCGCTTTCATCACTTGCAGCCAGCCGCGTTCTGCTACTGGCAACTCGCCAAATGCGACATTACGAGCACCTTGTCCGCCGATATAAGCAGAAACTTCCACTACGCAATCTGCTGGAAGATCTGGTACAGCACCATCATTTTTAGTAGAAACAACTAATTGCGTGTTCTTGTTCGCATAAATAGAAGCGATTGATTCGCACGCTGCATCAGAATAATAAGCGCCTCCGCGTTGTCCTAATTGTTCTGGTTTGTAATCTAAGTTTGGATCTTTGTACAATTCAAACAATTCTGTTTCCGTTTGCTTCACTTGCTGCGCACGCGTACCGATTGTTTTGTACTCTTCTAACGCATGAGCAAGTGTTTCTTCTTCTTGATAGTAATAATGATGGTAGCCGCAAGGAATCATCTTCATTTGTTCTAAAATTTCTCTTGGGAATGGAATATCATGGATATTTTTCGGCATACCTGTCTCGTCGCCTGCGTACATTTTTTCGACGATATCCATCGTCACATCTTTGCCCTTAAGATCTGTCACTTTATGCCAGTGGAAATGGTTTAAGCCAGCAAACTTGTAGATCAATTCATCTGCTTCTTTGCCTAATAATTCAGGTTCGATCATTTGTGCCATTACTGGTACATTACATAAGCCAATGACTTTGTCCCATTTGCCGTAACGAACGACAGCTTCAGTCACCATACCACTTGGGTTAGCAAAGTTGATCAGCCAAGCATCTGGACATAGACGTTTCATGTCTTCGACGATTTCTAAAATGATCGGAACAGTTCGGAAGGCCTTGAACATTCCGCCGGCACCGTTGGTCTCTTGTCCTAGCATGCCATAATACGCGGGAATACGTTCATCTTTGATCCGAGCTTCTAATAAACCAACACGGAATTGAGTTGTCACAAAATCTGCGTCTTTCAAAGCTTCTTCACGATCTAAAGTGATATGAACTTTAACATCATAAGGGGATGCATCCCACATACGCTGTGCCATTGCACCAACGATTTCAACTTTTTCACGACCTGCTTCAATATCGACTAACCAGATTTCACGAACTGGCAATTCATCGTAACGTTTGATAAATCCTTCCATTAATTCTGGTGTGTAACTGCTGCCTCCACCAATTGTGGCGATTTTTACTCCTGCTGACATTCGATCGACTCCTTCTGTTTTTATTTACAATTCAATTATCCATTACGTAAAATCTTAATTCAATCCGTTTACAAGCTATTCCATTCTTATTTACAAATCAGTAGAAGAAAACGGTTTATTTTGTAAATGTCGGTGGATTATTTCTCTTTTTTTCTACATTGATCCACAAAAGTGTTTACAAATAATCTATACTATACGTAAACGATCAGGAGGTGCTTAAATGCTCTTATCAGAAAAAATGAGACAAACTGATTTTTCTAATGCAGAGGCTGCCTTAGTCAATTACGTTTTAGACAAAGGTATCGAGATTGAACCTCTGACGATCAAAGAGATCGCGGAAGCCAATTTTGTCCATCCATCCACTTTGATCCGAGTGGCAAAAAAATTGGGGTACAAAGGCTGGTTGGAACTACGAACAGAATTTTTAGCAGAACAAACCTATCTGCAAACATATTTTGAAGATGTCGATGCGAACTTTCCTTTTCAAACAAACGACGGCCTAATGACTATCGCCAACAAAATTGCTTCTTTAGAACGAACCACAGTTGATGATACCTTGAGCTTGTTAAATCATGATGATCTGCAAAATGCCAAACAGCTTTTATTGAATGCGAAACAGATCAAAATATTCGGCAGCAATGCCAACCTGCTGATCTCGCAAGACTTCGCTTTAAAAATGCGCCGCATCAAAAAGAATGTCGTGACGAGTCAAACAATGGGCGAAGATACCTACGAAGCCTTCAACAGTCAGGAGGATACCTGCGCCATCTTGATTTCCTATACAGGAGAGAATAATTTCATTTTACGTCTCGCGAAAATCCTGCGAAAACAAAATATCCCTGTCATTGCCTTGACCAGTATTGGTGATAACACTTTGGCATCGATAAGTCAGGCTACTTTGCGAATCACGACTCGCGAGCGTCTCTATTCAAAGATCGCCAATTTCACGATCAATTCATCCATCTGTTATTTGCTGGATGTACTGTACAGCTGTGTCTTTGCTGAAGACTACCAGAAAAACTTGAATCATTTGATTGCTATCGGCGAATTGGCCGATACACGAAAGACTAGTTCAGAAATCATGGCTGAATCACCAGAATCCATGATCCAGATCAGCGAATCCTTTCGACCAAATTAAAGTTCGGGACAGTGTCCCGAACTTTAATTTTTACCCTAATTTAGACTAGAACAGTCAATAGTTCATCACTATTTCCAACATCTGCTTGTTGATCTGCCTCTATAATATCAAGGTAGTCTGCCGAGTTGGTCACAATCACCGGTGTTTCTACACTATAGCCCGCTTCTTCAATCGCTTGGATATCAAAACTGACTAGCTTATCGCCGCGTTTTACTTTTGCCCCCTGCTCAACATAGGCTTCGAAATATTTTCCGTCTAATTGAACGGTGTCTAACCCAATGTGAATCAATAATTCTAATCCGTTGTCTGATACTAAACCAATCGCGTGCTTGGTTGGGAACATCGTCATGACAGTCCCATCGAATGGTGCGACTACTTCCCCAACCGTCGGGTGAATGACTACTCCTTTGCCCAACGCGCCTTGCGCAAATGCTTGGTCTTTCGCCGTTTCTAATGGCATCATATTGCCTTGTACAGGAAATGTCACGATTTCTTTGCGAACACCCATCTCATTTTGAACCTCTGTTTTTTCTGTTACTTCATCATCTTTCCAGAACAGCATCGTTGCTACAAAACTGAAGACCATCGCTACACCGACCGCGATGAATTGAGTGATCATATTGCTAATATCGCTATTGGCTGTATCGATATGATTAACAAAACCAAAGATACCTAAACCGCCCATGATAAAGCTTCGAGCCCCAAATAATCCAGTAATCAAACCACCGATTGCTGCACCGATCATTGAGATCAAGAAAGGTTTTTTCTTTGGCAAACTCAATCCGTAAATCGCTGGTTCAGTAACTCCGAATAGTCCAGAGATAACTGCTGGAATCGCCAATTCTTTTAATTTTTTGTCTTTTAGTTTGAAGAACATCGCCAAAACAACTGCGGTTTGAGCAAAACTTGCTGAGAATGAAGCAGCCAAGATCGTATCGAAACCTAGTGTTGAGATGTTGATGATCGCCAATGGAATCAAGCTCCAATGTAACCCAAAGATTACCAGTGCTTGCCAGAAGAAACCAACCGTTACACTCATCAAGACTGGTGAGAATTCGTACAATGCTGTGAATCCGCTGCCTAACAAGTTTGTCAAGAAAGTAATTACCGGACCGATAATCAAGAAACCAAAGAATACTGAAATCAAAATCGTAAACATAGGTACTAAGAAAGTTTGCAGCATTTCAGGAATTAAACGTTTCGCCAATTTTTGAATACGACTCGCAAACCAAATAACTAAAATAACTGGAACCACACTACTTGTATAGTTGTTCGCAATAATCGGCAGTCCAAAAACTCTGATGAATACAGGACTCTCCAAGATCGTATTGGCAAACAACGTCATGATCGGTTTTCCAGCGCCCAAAGCAGAGGCTTGAATCGTTGGATAAACCATCGCCATCCCAATCGCAAGCCCTGTAAAGTCAGCAACCTTGAACTTGCGAGCTGCGGTTAACCCAATCGCTACCGGCATGAAGTAGAAGATACAGTCGCCGACTGCAGTAAAGAATAGGTCTGTTCCAGCTCCAGCTTCATACAATTTGAGATATAAGAAGAGTGCGTTAAACCCTTTCAGCATACCGCAGGCTGTCAAAGCGCCCAAGAAAGGCTGGAAACAGCCTGAGATCAGATCAATCAGACGGTTAAAAATATTGCCCTTTTCACCTTCGTCATCGTCGCTTGCTTCACCTGTAATCCCTGCAACTTCTAACACATCAGCATAAACTAGCGGTACATGATTCCCAATAACCACCTGGAATTGTCCCCCGCTCTTCATGATCGTTACAACACCATCCATGTTTTTCAAGACATCTTCATTTGCCTTTGCTTCATCTTTCAATTTGAAACGCAAACGCGTGATACAATGTGTCACACTATTGATATTTTCTTTTCCGCCTACATTTGCGATAATTTTCTCTGCTAAATCCTGATATTTACCCACTCGTTTTTCCTCCTAATTCAATTTACTGTATTCATCTTAAAAGAGTTCTTTTTAACAACATTTCATTCTTTATAATGTATACCCTTTCACTAAGCAACAACCCGGGATTCATGTGCAAAGCAGGCGGGTAATTCTATTGATTTACTTTTTGGACTAATCGTGCAATATGGATCGTTAAATATAACTTTTCATCATTGGACATTTCGTAATGATACTTTTTGCTAATAAAATCGGCAATTCTTTCCACACATTGATAGGCATTTTGGTACTTCTTTTGAATGATCAAAAGAAGCTCATCATCCGTCTCATCAGTCAGCTGCCGTTGATTCATGATACGAGAAGCAAAGAAACGCAAATGCGTTGTAAAACGATAGAAGTAGACAGATTCTTCATCCAATTGAACTTTAAAATAATAGCTGGTAATTTGAATAATCTCTTGCATCAATTCTGCCATCAGATAAGCATCTTCGTTATCGCTTTCCGTTTGAGCATTTACTAGATGCAATGCAATATTTCCGGCTTCGTCTTCCCCTAAATCAATTTTGAATTTACCTTTGATTTTCTTTACGGCACTTACCCCGACTGAAAATTCGTCTGGAAATAAACGTTTGACATCCCACAATAACAAGTTCCGCACCCGCACGCCTTCTTTAACTCGTTGGATCGCGGCATATAAATGGTCCGTGATTGAAATATAAAGCGAGTCATTCAACGGATTTTTCAATGTGACCTTTGCCTCATCAATAATGTCATTGGCAATTTCTACATAGCTGATTGGAACATCTACTAACAGTTCTTGAAATTTAAGGAACAAATCACTATTCGCAAGGTGATAGGTTTTATCGATCGCCGTCTCGGCTATCTCATCCCCTATTTTTTTCTGAAAGGCTAGACCACGCCCCATCGCGACGATCTCGTTATTTTTTTGATCAGTCGTGATGACTACATTGTTATTCAAAATCTTCTGAATCTGCATCCAATGCTCCTCCGTTCTGTGACATTCGCTACTAAAAATCGCTTCCACTGACTTCGTTCACTTAAAATGATAGATATCTTTGTAATCGTTGTCAAACCCAAGTTTGTTGTTTTTTATAAAGCCACCTCCTGTTTTAGAGCAACAAAAAAACCCAATGAGGGCACGACAAATAACTCGTACACATCATCAGGTTTAGCTTGTATTAAAACAATCACTATCCATCATTTGGTCTATTTAATTCAAAATCAGCTTAACAAATAGAGAAAGCGCTGTCAATAGATTTTACAAAAAGAATTTCTTTATCCCCCTTTTTTGTAAATCGAATATTGACCGCTTTATAAAAAATATTTCTGAATCTAGCAGCAATACAATTGGTCCCTAGTGAATTCAATTAGAAGCCAATATTACCTGTAAAGAAGTTGAAGGCGAGCGCCAAAAAAATAATTGCCATAACTAAACTACTCCACAAACTAAACATCACGAAAGGAGACGTATTTTGATTGCCACTCTTTTTCAGACTAGTAAACGACCGTTTAGTCATCCATAATTGCCACACCCCAAGAATTAAAAAAGCCACACCGATTATCATATTCTTTCCCCCTCTTTCCTAGATTTTACCTCAAAAGTAGGTATTAACATACTCAAACGGAAAAAGTGTTTCAACTATCGGCCAAACAGATTAATTGAAATCTCAGTATTTATCCTTTAGGGTTAAAGTAACGAAAAGAAAGGATGAACATTCAATGACTAAGAAAATTGCAGCAATCGTCACAGATCTGGTAGAGGATGTTGAACTATCCTCTCCGAAAGAAGCACTGGAAAAAGACGGCAACGAGGTAACGATTATCAGTTTTGAGGCCGATCAAGAAATCACTGGTAAAAAAGGTACGAAGTTCAAAAGTGATAAAGGAATCGATGAGGTGAAACCTGAAGAGTTTGATGCTCTGTTAATTCCAGGGGGATTTTCTCCCGATCAATTACGCAGCGATGCACGGTTTGTCTCATTTGTGACTTACTTCCTAGATAAAGAACAGCCTCTGTTCGCGATCTGCCACGGACCGCAGCTGTTTATCCAAACAGGCTTGACCAAAGGCCGGACAATGACCGCCTATACAACCGTTCGACCGGATGTTGGGTACGCCGGAGCGATCGTCAAAGATGAACCAGTTGTGGTAGATAACAAACTGGTGACTAGCCGTACGCCAGATGATCTGCCTGATTTCAATGAGAAAATCGTCGAAATTTTACATGCGTAGATTGAAAGATAAAAGGACTAGATTTTTTCTAGTCCTTTTTGCTTTATTCGATTCTGCTATGCTAACCACTAAAGTATTCGGCTTATCTTACATACCCTACCGCTATGCAATTCAGTCCATTCGATCCTACAAAGGCATTGATAACCGTCCCGTTTTGCGGAAGATACCCATCTTTTTCTTTATTCTTATTGAAATCCTTGATTGAAAAAACCACAACCTGTTTAAAATTCATAAACTCTATTCCTCCCATTACTACTCCATTTTTTTAATCTATCAATTAGTCTAGCAAAAATAGAGCGAAATGTTAACGGTATCAAGGATTTTCTGAGTTCAAAGGCAGAATAACATTTTTGCTAAGTGATCGTACCGTTCTTAACGTGCTTTTAAGGCCTTGATACGCTTAAAAACTACGCCGATCAGCCCGGTAATCAGCAAAAGACTGAAAATTAGAATTGCCAGAGACATCTTTCGACGGACGTGATCAGCCTCGACTAGCGTTTTTTTCATACCGTTATCAAAAGGAATCCTTGTTCCTCGGACCAGAAGTCGATGGCTGTTAACACCATAAGGCGTGCAGGTCATCAACGTTGCGTAGTCTTTGTCCTCAACGATATTCAATGACTCAACCTCAGTCGGCTCGATCGTTTGAATTTTATCTACCTCGTAAGCAAGTGTCTGATTTTTGTATTCCAGATAAAATTGATTGCCCTTCTTTAATTTAGGCAGATCACTGAATAAGCGAGCTTCTTTTAAGCCGCGATGGGAAGTAATCACCGTGTGCGTATTTTTGCCGCCGTTAGGATAAGAAGTTCCTTCCAGCAAGGCCGCCCCGCGTTTTAAAAAAAGAGAGTCTGTCTGATCAAAGACGGGTAACGCAACGTTGATTTTAGGAATTCGTACAACAGCAATTGTATGCTTTTGATAATAATCTTTCTCAATTTTTGTGACCTTAGGTTTCTTTTTCGTAAATGGATCGCTGCCTGGAATTCCCATCTTGGCAATTTTTTTATTTTCATCTTTAATTCGTTTTTGTTCCTGCTGGATCGCTTGCCGATTTTCAGTATTCGATTTTTCTTGATAATAATTGATGACTTGCTGATTCCAATAACTATTCAATGCATCGCCTACGAAGGGGTAAAGCAGCGCTCCCGCCCCGCCGAGCATCACCGCAAACATAAGAATATCTATAAATGAATATCTGCGTTTTTTCTTCATCGAACCACCAATTTCTCTATTTTTCAGTCAATCGATTTCGTTTTTTAAAGTAGGTGACTCCACTTGCCAAACCGAAGATTCCAATGACAACCAATCCTGTGATCCCCCAACCTCCAGTCATCGGAAGGATTCCTTTTGTCTTGTTTTCAACACGCAGAATTTGAGCATCTCCTGCTCCGTCTGCTGTAAATTTCATTTCTTTTAATTTGACATAGCCATCAGGCGCTTTGGTTTCAACTAAGGTATAGTAGTTCTCCTCATTTGATCCAAGACCGTAGATTCCAAAATTCCCATCTTTATCAGAAATAAGTTTTGTGGCATCCTTTTCAGCTGCGACCCAATTGACAACATAGTCTTGAGCACAACCTGTCACTGATTCAACAAATTTCCCATCTGATTCTTGCGCCAAGCTCATAAACTCGCCGTTTTTATTTTTTATCGCAAATTCCACACCTTCTAGCTTTTTATCTGTTCGGCTATCTACTTTGACAAAGCGTTTCCCATATGTTTGTACACGCTCCTCATCCTTGGAATCCCGGAAGCTATTTTCGAAAAGAACATCATTATCAATATCTTTCAAATCAGTTCCTGCTTTGACCTTCATCGTCGCGCTAAAGGATAATGTTTTTGTCGCGTGCTGCGCTAAATTAGCAGGTGTGAAGGTTAGGCAAAATTCATTCGTCCCAGGACCCATAGAAAATTTAGGAGACAATCCCGTGGGTTCTCCATCATTTATTTTGATACTCTTTATAATTTTTTCCTCATTGCAGCAGAGTTCCAATCGTTTATCAAACGTATCGATCAGTTTGTACATCGAATAATTTCCGACATCCTCAGGAATTTTTTTCGAGATGGTGTAAGTGAGTTCTTGACCATTTCGGACGTCTGAATCATCCACCTCTTTTTTTACATTCGGTACTTTGAAATTGTAGGCCTCCGCTAAATTGTCGCCAAATGGTGCATTTAATTCTTTTGGCTGAAGTTTTTGATCATAGTAATTATACTTCGTCACTTTCCACTCGTCTGATACAGTGAAAGACACTTTTGGATTGATCAAAAAGTGATATTTATAGTTGTTATCCGGATTAGTATCCTGTTTTTCGGAGGTGGCAACGTCGCTTTCAATCTCATAAAACTCGTAGATTCCCGGTGATAACACCAACCCTTCTGCTTTCACAACACCTTTATCATTGGATAGGAACACCGCCGCCTGTTCTTTATCTGTTTCTTCGAGATCAAATTCGTTGGTAGTAGAATTATAGTAATTGCCGTCTTTTTTCCTCAAAATAAATTTTGCGTCTTTTAAAACGGCTTTCCCTCCATCGGAATCAATCCCATATTTGATAAATTTCACATCATTTGTCGGCATTTCATTTTTGGGATAAACATGCACTTTCTCTCTTAAAGTCCCAGTTTTATCATGAGAAGGCAAGCCAATCACAAATGGTTCTGATTTAGCTGGAACGACTCCAGCCGGAAAGCCGGTCTGCTTAATTAAATAAATGGCACTTCCCGTCTTAGCTTTTATCGACAATGCTAGTTCAGCTAAGCCATCAGTATTTGTTTCTGGAAATTCTTTTCCATTCATCGTTGAAGTATCTACTTTTTTTGCCGCCTTGATAGCCGCGGTTTCTTTCGCTAGGTGTTCACCGCTCGCAGCATCATAGGCATCCCAATAAACACTCGTTACATCATAGGCTGTGAAGGTTGACCCCGCCAATGGTTCGCCGGTAAAATCGGTCATTTCATCTCCCGTATTTTGAATCTCACTTGGTAATTTATCATAGGTTAGATTATGGATCACGACTGTCTGCTCGACATCCCTGTCGGCTTCTGCTGTCCTGGCAAAACCAAACAAACCTTGGGACACTACCGCTGCTAATAAACCGATCATCAGAAATAAACTTTTTTTGATTTTCATTGGATTATTCACTCCTCTTAGTTTTGCGTAGAAATACCAGCACAATGACACATACAACGAGGCTTCCGCCAACTACGATGAACCATAAGTTTCGGCTATCATTCATTTTAGGATACTGAGCAAGCGGACCAGCAGCCGTTTGTTTCTTCGTTTGAGCTGGACTAGGTTTATTGGGCTGTTTGCTTGTTGAAGTCGTTTTTTGATTGACCACCTGCAGGATTCCCTTGGAAAAGGTGTAGCTGTTTTCCGATATCTCGAAGGAAACTGCTTTTTCACTTAAAAGATACCCAGCAGGGGCGTTCACTTCTTCTAATGAATAGCTGCCGTAACTTAGGCCGTTGATTTCAAAGAATCCATCTTTATTCGAAGTTAATTTAACTACGTCCGTCTCTTCTTTTTTTGCGGTCCAATAATAGGCATTCTCTCCCCCCTGCAAATACTGTCCTTTCGCATTTTTGACCACAAATGAGGCACCCGCTAATGTTTGATTCTTTTTTAACGCATCGACCTTAATAAATTTTTTCCCGCCTGTCTTGACCTTGCGTTCCCGAATGATCTTATCAAAATCGGTTTCAAGTTCAGCACGATTAATGATTTCGTGATCGATCCTATTTGTATCCTGCAAGGTCATAGTGTAGGATATCGTAACGTTTTTTCCAGCATGTTCTTTTAGCTTTGTCAGGTCAAAAAGCAATCTAAAGCCATGGTCCGAACTTTCTAACTGATAGTCCTCATACGGTCCATCCGCAATTTGGACCTTGATCGATTTGGCATCTAGCAATAAACTCGGATCCGCTTGATCGGAAATGCGGTACTTGCTGTAAAGTGATAAATTGGATGGCAATCTAGTTTTTAGCTCATACTTGATCGGATCTCCTAGCTGATAACTCAACTGCTGATCAAGGACCTCTTTTTCAAAACGAGGTTGCGTAATCTCATTTTTGGGATACAAATGAATCGGACCTTCAAGGAAATCGCCAGCAGCATCGAAGGCAGGTAAAGCTACGATCATATCCGCCGCTTTACTTTTTACATCGCTAGGTGCGGCACTCTCCCGAAAAAGATAAACAGCATCCTTTCCTTCAGAAAACTTTGGCAATAGAAAAGTGGCAATACCGTCTTTATCGCCTAGTGTCGCTGTAACTTGCTGCGCGATCATATTTCGATTGGAAACATCCATGTTTTGCAGCTCTGACTGAACCTTTTTAGCATCTTGATCGTCCGATTCATCCAGCAAACGATTAAAATCTGCCGTCACATCATACACATCGAAGGTCACACCATTCAACCCGTCATAGTCCTTCAGACGTTCATCGCCGTCGTTCTGACTCGCTTCAGGTAGTGCATTTTCTGGAAACACCAGTTTGTGTAAAGTAAAGGTTATCGAATCTGTCTCGGCTGCAGCAACACGACCGCTCATTCCCAAAACAGTTGAAAGAAGAACCGCAAGCAGCATTATCAGCCTAACGAGCTTTTTCATGACAATCCCTCCTCTTTCTTCAGCGGAAAGTGATACCACAGTCCAACCAGCAAACCAATAAGTCCGAGCGTTATCAGCAACGCTCCGCCAGCACCACCTGTTTTCGGTAATGGAGTTCGCGGATTGTTTCTAGCCGTGAACTGAATTTGAGTATTCTTTCCTTCCTCACCCTTTACGATGCTTACATCTTGTTCGTCAAGCTCATCGCCATCGTACGTCACAATGATTTCTCCTCGTTTGGAGATCGAAACAGTAAAATCGCCCTTCAATTTGACAAAGCCATCTGGCGCTTTTGTCTCTTTGACAATGTAAGTTTTTCCTAATTGAAGCAGATAAGGATTTTCTTCGTCATCTATAAATTTTCCGATTCCGTTTTTCTCCGTTGTCGCTGTCGCCAGAATCGGTTCTTCTCCAGCCGCATTTAATGAAAATTCTCCGCCCTTCAACAGTCGTTCACCGACCATGCTTTTCTTCAAGATTGATAGCTCAAACGGTTTGAGCCGATGATTCTTGTGTTCGTGAAGATATTCGTGGTTCGGTGTCTTGTCATCAATGGTGAATTTATGGATAGTATCATCTAGTTCATACCCATCTGGTGCGTTAATTTCCTGTATCGCATACTTTCCGTAACGAAGATTCGCGATTTTCTCAAGATCAACCGTTTCCCCCTCGCCGATTTGAACGATTCGATCTTTCTTCACCTTGATACTTGGCAGAAAATCATGCAGCTCTTCATCTTTATCTACGCGAAAAACCGCAAATTCGGCAGTACCGTCAATCAGTTCACCTTTTTCGTCTACCTTTCTGATTTTTAATGCGCCGTCTACTCCACTGGAAGTTCCTGATCCTTGGGTAGACTTGATTTCCACCCGTTCGACCGTTTCGGTAATTAGATGGCCGGCTCCAGAAAGTGAGGCACTATTTGTTATCTGAGTTCCATTTCTGATTGCCGGATCAATATTGGTGTAGTAGGTGATTATATAAGGTTCCGAAATAGAGTCACCTAGGACAATCGTCAGCGTTTGCTTCCCCGTTTCAAGACTATTGGTGAGTTTTACTGAACGCCCGCCCGTACTTAAATCAACTTCTTCCCCTTTTTCATACTGCCCATTTCGTTTGATTGCTTTATGGGCCTTTACCTTTACTACTCCATCCTCTTGCTGAAAGGTCTGCTCGTTGATTGTCACTGTATCGGTAATAATCGGATCATTGATCGTCCGGCTATCTTTATTCAATACGATTTCATAATTTGCCTGCAGCTTGGCTTCTGAGTCGTTCATTTCTTGACTGCCGCTTTTAGTGAGCCAATTTCCTTTATAGCTCTTTTCAACAAAGGCTTCAATTTCGAGCCTTTCATCCTCAAAGTCCATATAGGCTTTATTTTTATACTTAAAGGTATCTTCATCAGCCTTTACCTTGATAAAAAGCGCAAACGGTTTATCGATATCTTTCAAAAGTTCGATTTCGAAGTCTTCAGATCCGTCTTTGCTCGGGATAAGCTGGTAATCATCGTTCTCCTCAAGTTTGCGCCCATATCCTGTTAGTCCATATTCAGGTCGTCCGTATTCTACTTCGTATATTTTGATATCCGGGTTTGATTGCCCTTCATGAATATCCTCTCGTATCATCGTTCCGGCTTTTAAGTTCAATCCCCATGAATTTAACGGGACAGTCCAGTAAACAGAATCCTCAGAAGGCTTTTCCCCCGCAAAAGGACTGACTTGATTTTTGTATTCCTCATCTTTTGCTACAAATGCGCCATATTTCCAGCCATTCTGACTCATTTGGGCATCGACCCAAACTTCGGTTTCATCTGAATCGTATCCATATCCTTCTCCGTGTTCATACTGATAGGTTACGATCGCTGAGTTCGTAAAGTGATTGCTTTTCCCTCGGGAATACTCGCTTTGATCTTCCATCTTAAAATGTGTATTATAACGAATCTGTAAAGTTTCGCTCGTACTTGCGTAATCCCCGATCAGTCGAATCACAAAACCATCTTTATAGTTCTCGCCTTTAGATTCTAAAGTAAAATCTGTCCCTTTTTTTAATTCTCGGGAATAATCAATATCGTTGTCATTAGCTGGTTTTTCTTTCAATGGATAGATGTGAAGAGTCTTCACATTTAGTCGCAGCGCACACTTGTTGTTGCCGTCGACTCTGCTGTAGCGATCCTCGATCACGGCATTTTTCATCACGATTTGATTCTTATTGATGGAGGTCCACCAGGATAGTTCACGTTTCATGTAATCGGTTCCCGCATGATATTTGGTTACGCCTAACAGATCATCATCATCGATGCCGCTACTGCCGTTATATTTTTTTCCTTCGACCCATAGATAATTCGCGATTTCCTCATCAAGCGGTAGTGGCAGCTCGAAGGCTTTCGTTTGATAGCTGAGATAATAAGTTCCCGCTTTAGCAAATTCGATGCCGAATCGAATGATTTGATCAGTACCAGACTCATCCTTCTTTGTTTTCTCTTCTTTCTCAAGAAACTTCCATTGATCCTTCCCAAGTGTATCTCCCTTTGCATCTGTGATTACAAGCTTCGAAGGCTCCAAATAATGCAGCGCCCCTTGCGGCCAACCATCCGTTTTATACATCTGATCGATGATGTTGCCCCCGTTATTTTCGATTGTCGCCTTGACGCGCCAATCAAGGATACCTTTTTCAAATTGGGAACCAAGTAAGAATTTATAGCTAGGAATATTTTTTAAGGCCACAGTCGCCGATGTACCATTTTCTCTAAAATTTGTCCCTGCGATCTTAACTGTATTCTCGTAAGCATTCGCCTTGCCTCCATCCGTAATCTTTGAACGAACGGTGAATTTTACAGGATGTGTCAGCTTCTGTTTTTTCTGATTCAAATCGGGAAAGCTTAATTCAAAGTAAGAACGCTCTCCCTCTGGCCTGAAGTGCAAGCAATGATAAAAGCCGGATTCGGCTTCTTTCCAACCGCCATTTCCATCAGGAACCTCACATTTAGTACTCAGGAATTCGAGATTAGCCTGCAAATTATCAGTAACTTTGACATTTGACAGCTTTCGACTATTCCCGTTGATAATGACTTCCCAAGTGATGATATTGTCCGTACCAATTGAGCCGGTTTTGGTAATCTCGGCTTGAGCAATAGTGACCTTTATCTCTCCACTTGTAGTACCATCCTCATTGATTTCTTCTTCCGTAATTATTTCATCAATATACTGTTCCACATCTAACTGGGTCACAATTTGAATCGTTCCCTTACGTTCGCTTACCGCTGTCGCCTTATCATTAAACGTAATCGTCATTAATCCATCCAAACTTACATCAAAACTGCCTAACGATTCACCACCAGGTGTTTCATTTTTCAATGGTTCATTCTTTATCGCTTGGTGCACTGCAAAATAATCCGGCAGCTGATAGGTATAATAATCACCCGCTTGAATCTCTGCCTCATTGTCCAGCAGCCAATCAAAATCGATTTGGATGTTATCATCTCGGGTTGGTGGTTTTTCTTCCGAGAATTTTTCACCATTCTCGTCTGTCACTTTCATACTACGCAGCACCCAAGTTCCTAAATCATTTAAATCTCGTCCCGCCTCTTGCAAGATTTCCCTCTTACTCTCGGTTTCAGCTTTTGTTTCGATGAAGAGTGTTTTGATTACTTGATTGCCAAAATCAAGTGATACCTCGGACAAACCTGTTTTAGGTATTTCCGCCTGGATCGTCACACTACCTTGATAGTGTCTGACAGATTGATAATCCGGCATTCGTTCGTCAGGCATCATTTGATAATTTTGAGAGAAAGTAAATTGAATCCTGCCGTCGCTGACTTGAAAGCTGCCCATCCCATCTGGCAAGGTGCCGCTTTGTTCGCTGTAGGCCAGATCTTTCGGCAGTGTCAATTCTCGCGTCTCGCCCTCTTCAATCAGACTTGGATCAGTCATTTGCCACGTAAGATCGATCGTCACTAGTTCCAACGCATTAGCCCGAGTATCCGGTGCGTTCGTTTCTCCTACTGAATTAAAAATTGTTGCATCCGTTACTCGAATGTCACTCTGAACGTCCAAATTTTCAGCACGGCTGCTTGCATTTATTGGAACTAAACTAAAAAGTAAACTAACCACTAGCAGCACACTTGTCATCCAACCTGCTTTACGCATATTCTTCATCTCCCCCTCAAAAAATCAAAAACAAAAAATACTATAAACAAATCGTCAAAAATTAATTATAAATATTTCTAACAAGACAAATATAATAAAATACATCTTAATTAAATCCTAACAACAAACTTTTCATTCATCAAATTAGTGTAATAATATTAAAATGCAGTCAAAAAGAATATTCGTATGTAATTTAACGAGGCTATTTTCCTATTTAAATTAAGAATGCCTTTTATTTAATGTTATGAAAAAATTGTTTTCTAATAATAAAAATCATTTTTAATAAAAAAGGCTCTCTAAATTGATTCAAACCTACGACTAACAGTCTTTAATCCTTGATAAATCAAGCTTTTCTAAATTTTTAGGTTATAAAAACAGCAATCAGATATATCCCATTTTTTTTCAAATCCATAATGATAATTAATCAGAAAAAGGCCTCAGGAGCTTGCTACTTGGCAACAAGCTCCTGAGGCCTTGAAAATGAACGATAGCCCGCTCAATCAAGAGCGGGCTATCTAACTAATCAATATTTATTATTTTAAAGTTGTGGGTGTTACTATTACTAAAAGTTAACTATTTCTCGTTTAAACGATGTATTCCCAAATCCTTCTAATACATCCTTGTAACCCTATAGTTACGCCAGTTTGATTAAATTTCATCAAAATGAGTTAAAGTGTCGCATAAAAATATTTTTCGTATTTATTAACTATAGCATACCTTTCAGCTAAAGAAAAATAGTAAAATTGATTATTATCAAAATCTTTATTATTCAGTTCCCTGGCTTCACTATACTATTAACCGGCCAGCTCTTTTAACTTAATTGGAATAAAATTTTCCATTTGTGACCATCCCTGCTGCTCAATAATTCTCTTGGGTGTGATGATGTGTCCCATCATAAAACGTGTTTCCGAGATATCCAATTCAAGCGAATCTAATTTTGCAATATAGTCCTTTGCTTCTTCAAACAATTCACGACGAGTTTTCTCGTCTCCATCCTTATAGACATAAGTCAAAAAATAGCCGCCTTCAACATCAATCACGTCAAAATCACCCGCATCGATTTCCTCAGATAAAGCATACAGCCAGACCATTCCGCCATTTACCGCGTCAAAGAATAAAAAATCTCTAGGCATAAATGAATCCCGCGGACTAAGTGTAAGCGCCGAAAAGTAAGCATTAAATTTTCCGAGAGTGCCCTTTTCAGAAAAATCAAAGTTTGAATCTACCCCTGATGAAGCCGCCTTAAAAGCTGGAAGCTCGATTATTCTAAATGTCATTGATCCACCTCACGTGTTGTAGTCCTTTCATTTTAGCATTACGGAAATGGACAATACAAATAGCGATTCAATCGTGGCAGAATTAAAAGCCTGAGAACACAATATCATTGATGCCAAAATAGTTGAGTCCGTATAGAAACAAGGCAATTCCGTTGAGCACAAATGAAATCACAATGATTCCGTAGCGAATGGTTAAGTATGAGTATCCCTCTGGACGGAAGCCAGAATATTTCTTGCCATGATAACCGATCATGATGATCAGCAATAAAACGGTCATGATTGTTTGGAAAATCAAGCCTAGCAAATAAAGCGTGGGGCCGCCATTATTTAACTGAAGAAAATAGCCTCCAAGTGTTATTAAGTCGATCAAGATTGCAATAAGTGGCATTAAAATCACTCCTTCATAGATATCTTTACGTTGAGTATACCTGAATCCTAAAGAATCCCCTGCTAAAAAGCACTGGCAAAACTTAGCCGGTTTAACCCGATAAGGATTGACAGTGATGAAGAAACATCGTAGTATTTATATGACCAATAAATATATTTAGTCATATAAATAAATTCAAGAGGTGAATTATGCCAAAATTTAGTGCACACGAGCGTCAAGTTATTGCAGAAAAAATTGTTGCTGTTGCAGAAGAATTATTTTGTGAATATGGCTTGAAAAAAGTCACGATTGAAGAAATCGCAAAGGCCTCCGCAATTGCCAAAGGCTCATTTTATGCCTTTTTTCCCAGTAAGGAAGAATTGTACTTCTCCATTTTAGTTGACTGTCAGAAAAGAATGTGGCTGCAAATGGAAGTCTACTTAGCTGAAAATCAACAGTTAGCTCCTCGAGACTTGGTAAAAAAGACACTCCTCTTTATGTTTGAATTAATGGATCAGTACCCATTAATTCAGAATACAGATAGTGAGACCATGGCACTATTGCTGCGGAAACTTCCACCTGAAGCAGTCGAAGCTCACTCTGGTGAAGATGCTGCCGCACTACAATTGTTTGAACCCTATGGTATTCGATTTACTCAACCGATCGACGTCGTGACCAAAGTTTTCCAAGCTCTTTATGGTGCTCGGGTTATGATGGAAAACGAAGAAAAGCAAATGCTCGATCAAGTCATTTCAGTAATGTGCGAGGGATTAGTGAACCAATTAGTGGAGGAAAAATAATGATCAAGGTGGAAAAGCTCTCTTATCGCTATCCTAAAAATGAACAGGACACATTGAAGAATATTAGCTTCGAAGTGCGTAAAGGAGAAATTTTCGGTTTTCTCGGACCTTCCGGCGCTGGAAAAAGTACGCTGCAAAATATCCTCACGGGGACGCTGCTGGGCTATCGCGGTAAGGCCTCTGTTCTAGAGACTTCAGTAAAAGAACGTTCAAAAGATTTCTATGAAAAAATCGGTGTTGATTTTGAATTTCCTAATTTTTACGGCAAGTTCACTGCAATAGAGAACCTACACTATTTCTCGTCTTTATATTCAAATGCTACACTTGATCCCAACCCTTTGTTAGAACGAATGGGACTGCTACAGGATGCGGATAAACAGGTCAATCGTTTTTCCAAAGGAATGAAGGCACGTTTAGGTTTTATTCGCTGTTTACTGCATGACCCTGATCTCTTATTTTTAGATGAACCGACGAGCGGCCTCGACCCTGCCAATGCGATGATTTTAAAAGAAATGGTAAGAGAATTGCAAAAATCTGGGAAGACGATCATCCTCACGACACATAATATGCAAGACGCGGAAGAGCTTTGTGATCGCGTGGCTTTTATTGTTGATGGTGAGATACGTGCGTTAGATACTCCGACGGATTTTCGTAATTCAAAACAAGAAAAGCGCATCATTTATACGTTTCAAAATACACGAAACTTGGAGGAAGAACGGACGATTCTTTTACATGCGCTGGGTTCAGATACTCATTTTTTGAACATGGCTAAGTCGGAAAAAATCACGCGGATCCATTCAGTAGAACAAAGTTTAGAAGATGTTTTTATTTCACTAACAGGAAGGCGGCTGCAATGAGACTTCTGCCAACGATTAAAAATGATGTCTGTTACCAAATAAAATATGGTTTCTATTTGATCTACAGTTTGCTAACAATTTTATATGTATTGATTCTTCAGCAAATAACCGATCCAACACTTAAAAGTACGGCGGGCAGTCTAGTAATGCTCAGTGATCCAGCTGTGTTGGGCTATTTCTTCATTGGCGGTATCTGGCTATTGGAAAAGGATGAGTCTTTGCATAGTTACATAGCGGTCACGCCATTAAAAACGGCTGAATACGTATTGAGTAAAATCTTTTCTTTAGGTATCGTATCCACACTTTCTGCGACGATTATCGGTTTCCTTGCGATTCCATTCGTTCACGCTTTATTATTAGCAGCTGTAATTTTTCTCTCTTCTTGCTTTTTCACCTTACTAGGATTGATTTTTGCTACCTTTTCTAAGACACTCAACGGCTACCTATTAGCCAGCGTTCCTCCTGCTCTGTTGCTTTTGACACCAGCGATTCTTACTATTTTAGGAATTCAGCTACCTTTTACGAATGCGATTCCTGGAACGATTGTATTCAAATTGATTAACGGTACGTTGTCAAATGATCCAACAAATTTTTTGATTTATTTCATCGAATTGTTCCTTTGGACAGGCGCGGCATTTATACTTGCTGTTCGTTGTGTTCAACGTGAAACAGAAGCAAGAGGGGAGAAAAGGCATGCGATTAACACTTAAAATTTTTTCCATCGGTATGCACGTTGTTTTACGCGATGCAATCATGCTATTCTTGATCCCTGCTCCACTCCTGGTCGGCATCGCTTTTCGTTTTTTGCTGCCATGGCTGAATCAACTTCTCTTAGTGCGAAGCAGCTTTTCTCTCGAACCTTGGTATCCAATTACAGATGGACTGATGATTATTTTAACACCCACGCTGCTAACTATGTCCAGCGCCTTTTTACTCTTAGAAGAATGTGATGAAGGTCTCGGAAATTATTATCAGATCACACCCGCAAGTCATTTACAGTATCTTTTTGCAAGAATCGGTATTCCGGCGATTTGGGGATTTCTTTGCGCTATTGTGATTACTCGCTGGTTTGCCCTTTCCGATATTTCGCTGCTTACCACTATTTCAGCATCTATTATTGCTACTTTATTCGGCATCGCAGTGGCTATGATGATCGTTTCTTTAGCTTCTAATCGCGTCGAAGGTCTAGCTGTTTCAAAATTGACGGGCATCACCTTGATGGGATTGATTGTCGCTGGACTCGTCTCCGACTCTTGGCGCTGGTTCACTAGTATTCTTCCCAGCTTTTGGGTTGGCCAACTGATTTTTGAGAAAGATCTTTGGCCCACACTTCTGCTCGGGACTCTCGTTTGTTTGTTTTGGTTCATTCTTTTTACGAAACGATTCATTAAAAAAATCAGCTAGCTAGAGACAATCAACTGCCTATATTGGTTCATAAACAAAAAAAGGTCGAAATCCCTTTACTTTGGATTTCGACCTTTTGATTTTCTATTATCCGACAATCGCGCCGTTTGGCATGTCGTTTGGTGCTTCCACGACTTTCAATGTGCCGTCAGGAGCTTCAGCAGAAAGGATCATTCCTTGGCTGATTTCTCCGCGCATTTTGCGTGGCTTCAAGTTCGCAACGATGATTAGTTTTTTGCCGACTAAGCTTTCTGGGTCCGCATAGAATTCAGCGATTCCGGAAAGGATTTGACGATCTTGTTTATCGCCTGCATCTAAACGGAATTGTAGAAGTTTGTCTGCACCTTCGACTTTTTTACATTCCATAACTTCCGCAACTTTTAATTCAACTTTATCAAAAACATCAAATTTGATTTCTTTATCCTTGACGGAAACAAGCTCTGTTTCTTCTGGATCCCATTTGATTTTTTCTTCTTCCGGCTGACTGCCTTCAGACATTTTAGCTTTGATATAAGCGATTTCTTCGTCCATATCTAGACGAGGGAAAATTGGTTTGCCTTTTGGCGTCACCTTGGTATTTTCTGGAAACTCGCCAAAATGAATCGTTGATAAATTCATCATTTCAGCATTTAAGCCCAATTGTTCAAAAATACGTTTTGGTGTCTGTGTCATGATTGGCTGCAATAAAATCGCAACGATACGCAGACTTTCCGCTAAGTGAACCATCACGCTGTCTAATTCAGCTTTGCGTTCTTCATCTTTAGCCAAGACCCAAGGCTCTGTTTCATCGATGTATTTATTCGCACGAGAAACCAACGTCCAAACCTCTGCCAACGCATTGTTGAACTCCATTTTGTCCATGGATTCACGGTAACGACTAACCACATTGGCTGCTGTCGTTGATAATTCGCTATCGAAGTCTGTTACTAAAGATTTATAAGCCGGTACAACTCCATCACAGTATTTATTGATCATAGCAACTGTCCGGTTTAATAAGTTTCCTAAGTCGTTAGCCAAGTCATAATTCACCCGAGCCACAAAATCCTCTGGTGTAAATACGCCATCTGAGCCAAACGGGATCGCCCTTAATAGGTAGTAACGAACCGCATCTAAGCCATAACGCTCTACCAGCATTTCAGGATATACGACATTGCCCTTAGATTTAGACATTTTGCCGTCTTTCATCATTAACCAGCCGTGACCATAGATTTTCTTCGGCAATGGTACTTCTAGTGCCATTAACATGATTGGCCAATAAATCGTATGGAAACGCACGATTTCTTTTCCGACCATTTGAACATCCGCGGGCCAGTATTTTTTAAATAGGCTGTCATCATCCGAATCGTAACCTAAAGCAGTGATGTAGTTCGATAATGCGTCGATCCAAACGTAAACCACGTGTTCAGGATTCGCATTGACTGGAATTCCCCACTTGAAGGTCGTCCGTGAAACGGCCAAATCTTCCAAGCCCGGTTTAATGAAGTTGTTGATCATTTCATTTTTACGAGATTCCGGTTGAATAAATTCAGGATGTTCCTCGTAGTATTCCAATAAACGATCCGCATATTTACTCATACGGAAGAAATAGGATTCCTCGCGCACCAATTCGACCTCGTGACCACTTGGCGCTTTCCCGCCGATCACGTTGCCTTCTTCATCACGATACACTTCAGCTAATTGCGTCTCAGTAAAATATTCTTCATCAGATACAGAATACCAGCCTTCGTATTCCCCTAGATAAATATCCCCTTGTTCCAACAACTGATCAAAGATTTTTTTGACTGCTGCTTGATGATAATCATCTGTCGTCCGAATAAATTTGTCATAACTGATGTCTAACGTCTTCCATAATTTCTTGATATCCGTTGCCATCTTGTCCACATACTCTTGTGGGTCTACGCCAAGTTCATCGGCTTTCTTTTCAATTTTTTGTCCGTGTTCATCGACTCCAGTCAAATAAAACACATCAAAGCCCATCAAACGTTTGTAACGAGCAATCGCGTCACAGGCAATCGTTGTATAAGAATTCCCAATGTGCAGTTTGCCACTTGGATAATAAATTGGCGTTGTGATATAAAATGTTTCTTTCTCTGCCATGAGGCTCCTCCTTTAAAAATAGATTCCTACGTAGTATACCACAAAAGGTCTTTGCTTTTAAGAAATGGATGGTTACTTATCAGCAATTGTTTTTTGTTAAAAATGATCGAGGCACTCTTTAAAACATTCCAATCCCTCGCTAATCCGAAAATCGGCAGAGATCTTAAAATGTTCAATATCGAATTAGTCAATCACTTCTTATATCGCCAAGAAAAAATTTCCATCTTGTATCAAGTTGATGAAGTGAATAATGCAATTTTGATCTTGCGGATATTTTCCAATAAGGAGGATATAATTAGAAAGATTGAGAATAACTAAATTGGAGATAGTTCGATTTGAAAAGTGAGAAGCTTAATTAATCACTCTCTCCGTGTTTTGATTGACTGATCAAAACTATGCTTTCTAATTACTTAATCATTACACTATAGGATATAAACGCAAAGAAGAGATGCTCAAAATTAAGCATCTCTTCTTTGTAAGCATACTTTTGAGAAATCATGATAATCCCCCACCTCAAAATGTTTCTTTTCACCAGTAGTCGCGGTATAGAAATGTTCATCTGAACTGGTATTGTATAGATGATACATAACCCCAACATTTGCTTCTTCTCCAGAAACAACGAAAATTGAAAAACATAGAAACAATGCCAAGAAAACAAGCGAATCAATCTTTTTTCATTATTCGTATTTGCTTATTGTTTTATATATTGAAGTTGTTAACTATACCACTCATATACTCAAATTTATTCATTTTAATTAAAAGATAGAGTATTTCTAAGGCTATTTTTAGTTTATTCTGATGTATCATAAAAGTGAATTTAAAAACAGAGATCAAAAAAAATAATAACTTTAAAATAGAAGGAGAGCACACTTATGCCAAAAACATTGTCGCAAATCACACTTTTTACCATGGGAAAAACGAACCTTGAGAAACGTATTTTGAAAGCGCACACAGAATCGTCGGATGCAGATACCACCATTCAATACCTTGTGGCTGTGCTGATTCGTCAATGTTTGTGCGTAAGTGACTTTGCAGGAATCTGCAACGACTTAATCAGAGAAATCTTTCTATTTGCGGAGCCGACAGAGGTGTTGCGCAAATTTTGTCCACTATTTCGCGATGCTTTTGAAAACGAAAAGGAATGGGACCAAGTCCTCAAACGTTTCTACAAAAACTCAAAACAAATCCACCGTTACAACAACCGTTTAGGCGACGGCAAAAGATACTTACTTGAAAAAACGACACCTGTTGAAGCATTAGAAGGTCAGCAATATAAAATTGTCTCGACCTTTGAAGATGCGATGGGAAAGGTGCACACGTGGAGTTTGCGGGATGCCGATCCGAATTCTTCAGCAACCAAAATCGATTCCGTATTAGAATTGATGTCTTCTTTGACTATTTTTGAAAAGGATGACGTTCGACGTTTTGTTAAATTGGAGAACTCCGAGATCGACAACTGTACCCGCGATATCAAGATCAGAAAAGGGAAAATTGTGGAGGCAACTGATCTAGTCAAGGAACTTCAACCAGAAATGGGAGTGTCGCCAGAAGTTGATTTAGATGATTTAACGGAGGAAGAAAAGCTGGAAATAGTAAAATTACTTCTACCTGAGGGCATTGTTTTGACCGATACTCGTATGGAAGAACTCAAAAAAGAAGACTCGGCAAATGATTCGGACATTAATTCACCAGAAAAGTCGATCGCCGCTACAGCCCCAAAAGCTGAATCAATCAGTGGTTCAACCACATCCGCTGTCAAAGAACCGCCAAAAGCCGAAGCCAAGAAACCCGCTGCACAGAAACCGATGGCACTTTCCGCAACAGAGAAAAGCCCCTATGTAGATTATAAAAAACCGAAAAGTAAGAAGCAAAAGCAGGTAGAATCCCAAGCTGAACTGTTTAAAAAGACCCCAGAAGGCAAACGCGCCTCGCATAAAAAGAAGAAAAAACGATGAGTCCAGAGTAGTGTTATATTGATAAAGTGATCGATAGAACCCCCTTCTCCTATAGGGCTTTATTTGTCATGCAAAAAATGAATTCAATGGTAGAGTTTATATGTATGTTTTACCGTGAATATTTAAAAAGCAGAACAAGCACATTATCATGAACTGTAGTGTGTTTGTTCTGCTGTCCGTTTTTTGCTCATTAAGGTGAAAAATTTTTGTCACAATCCTGTTGATCAATTAAACTTTAGCATCAATTACCATCCTTCAACAAATGGTGTTTCTGTGCAAACTTTCTCCAAATTTTCGGAGCGATAAACTGGATAAAGATCACATATCCAATTAAAAAAATTCCTGATAAGAACGCTCCATAGATTTCCTTCTTCGTTTTATATTGGCTGGGCGTGGTCGAGATACGATAAGGTTTATCCCTCTGATAATAAATATAAACCTGTTCGCCTTCTTTGCGACCCTCTCCATCCAACGCTACACCGTAGCTATTTTCTGGAAAACTAACCGTTTCGACGCCCCGCTCAACATGTACTGTCCCAAGCGACCGTCCTTTGCTGCTATGAATAAATTCTTGATTACTTTGCCAATTATCATAAGAACAGTAGAACATTAATAAACCAACTAGAATAAATAATGCACCACTAATTTTCTTTATCATTCCTCGCATCCCCTTCATACCTCGTTTCATTCTGGCTGACTTTATTCTATCATCCGATCGTTAGATAAAGAAGGTTATAAAAAAACAGCAAGTCTTCTTAGACTTGCTGCACTGATTATTTGCGTAAGATTTTTTCCATCTTTCTGCCTTTGGCTAATTCATCCACTAACTTATCCATGTAGCGAATCTTTTGCATCAATGGATCTTCAATATCTTCGACACGATACCCGCAGATTACACCTTTGATCAAGGAAACATTTTCGTTTAATTGGGGAACCTCCGCGAAAAAGGTTTCCATATCGACACCATCATCTATTTGTTTTTGCAGGCCTGCCTCATCGTAGCCTGTCAGCCAATAAATAACTTGATCGAGCTCTTCCTTGGTGCGATCTTTTTTCTCAACCTTTTTCACATACATAGGATAAATTGAAGCGAAACTCATTTTGAAAATTTTACTCATTCAAAGCCCTCTTCTCTACATAAAATGCAATACAATTAGAACGATGCATACGAATACGACCATTGCTGTTCCAACGATTTTCATTTGTCTCATCTCTCGCTGAAACTTTTGTTCTTTATTTCTTAGCCGATCGATATTTAGCTTAAACATGCACATAGTAATAAAATTTGTCAGTAACGCAGCAGTGATTAGGTACAATGATCCTTCTTTACCCAACGCTGAAGAAAAATACATCATTCCCATCAGAATCAATCCCGTCAACACTAGGCCAACATAATAAATAATTGATAGATTCGTGAGTTCTTCCTTCCGCTTGATTTCCTTTACTATGGCAGAATCTTCTACTAGTAAATCGTCTAAAGACAACTTAAATATTTTTGCTAACCGAAGAACGCTCTCGATGTCAGGGACTGTCTTTCCTGTCTCCCAATTCGAAATCGTTCGCTTCGATACAAAAATTCTATCCGCTAATTGCTCCTGTGTCCATTCTGCGGTTTGACGTTCTATTTTGATTCGTTGTCCGATTTCCATGTGATCACCTTCGATAGTCGTATTTGCTTCCAAACTACTGTATCAGCATAAAACTGTCGATAGAAAATCCTTTCCACCCTTGATCTATCAAGGGTTTTAGCGTATAGAATTAGCGTGTCACACCATCTTCTCTGGCAGCTTCTGCGACCTTCATCGTGATCAAATCCACCACATTTTCATCAAACGCTGAGGGAATAATATAATCAGAATTCAATTCTGAATAAGGGATCGAATCTGCAATTGCATAGGCACAAGCCAACTGCATCGCAGGGGTGATTGTCGTCGCTTCAGCTGCGAAGGCTCCGCGGAATAGTCCTGGAAAAGCCAACACGTTATTGATTTGATTTGGAAAATCAGAGCGGCCTGTACCAACAACTGCGGCTCCGCCAGCCAATGCTTCTTGATACGTAATTTCTGGTTCAGGATTGGCCATCGGAAAGACGATGTTTCCTTCATTCATTGAAGCGACCATTTCTTTCGTCACTAAATTTGGTGCCGAGACACCCACGAAAACATCTGCGCCTACAAAGGCATCCGCCATTGTTCCAGTAAAATCTTTCGGCGTGATCAACGCTAGGATTTCTTTTTCAACAAAAGTCGCGGTCGTCATCGCTTCGTTCAAGGCGCCGTCCTTATTGAATGCAATGATATTCTTAACGCCAAGATCAATCAGCATGTGGATGATGGCACTCCCCGCAGCACCAGTACCGGAAATGACTACTTTTAACTCATGTGGTTCTTTTTTTACCAGCTTCAACGCATTGATTAATGCCGCCGTCACCACAACCGCGGTGCCATGCTGATCATCGTGAAAGACAGGGATATCTAATTCTTCGATCAACGCTCGCTCGATTTCGACACACCGAGGCGCGCTAATGTCCTCTAAATTGATTCCGCCGAATGTCGGTGCGATTGCTTTAACAATTTGGATGATCTCTTTGGGATCTTTAGTATCTAAACAAATCGGAACAGCATCAATCCCAGCAAATTCTTTGAAGAGCAGCGCTTTTCCTTCCATTACGGGCAGAGCAGCCTCCGGACCAATATCGCCTAAGCCTAAAACGGCAGTACCATCCGTCACAACTGCCACGCTATTGCCCTTCCAGGTATAGTCATAGGCTTTATTTTTGTCTTCAAAAATCTTACGACAAGGTTCTGCCACACCAGGTGTATATGCTAAAGATAAATCATCTTTATTCTGGACTTTGGCCTTACTCGTCACTTCGATCTTGCCACGCCATTTTTCATGTGCTGCTAATGCCTCATCGTAGATAGTCATTGTCATTGTCTCCAATCATTTTTTCTGGTCTGACCCAAGCATCGTATTCTTCTTCCGTTAGATAGCCTAGAGTCAAAGCGGCTTCCCGCAAGGTTGTTCCTTCATTGAAGGCTTTTTTGGCGATTTCCGCGCCTTTATCGTAGCCAATATGTGTATTCAATGCAGTTACTAGCATCAATGATTTGTCGAGTAATTCCGCCATTCGCTCTTCATTGACGACGATACCCTTCAAGCATTTATCCGTAAAAGAATGCAAGGCATCGGTCAGCAAGCGGACGCTTTGTAATAAATCAAAAGCGATCAGCGGCAGATAGACATTCAATTCAAAATTCCCTTGGGATGCCGCAACACCGATCGTGGTGTCATTGCCCATCACCTGAACAGCCACCATCGCCAGCGCTTCACACTGGGTCGGGTTGATCTTGCCGGGCATGATCGAACTTCCCGGTTCGTTTGCTGGCAGCGTGATCTCTCCTAAACCGCTGCGGGGGCCACTAGCCAACCAGCGGATGTCGTTAGCCATCTTCATGCAGTTAGCCGCCAATGCTTTTAATGCGCCGCTGACAAAAACAACCGCGTCACGGTTGGCTAAAGCGTGGAATTTATTGCTTTCACTAATAAAATGAATCCCCGTTTCCTCTTTCAACGCTTCGATAAATGATTCTTCATAGACTCTTGAAGCATTCAGGCCGGTACCGACAGCTGTTCCGCCAATGGCTAACTGCCGCAATTCAGCGAGACTGTTGATCAGCATATTCTCATTGTGCTCAAGCGCCGAACGCCAGCCGCTGATTTCTTGTGCGAAAGTAACCGGCGTCGCATCCTGTAAATGCGTTCGACCGATCTTGATGACGTGCTGATTCTGTTCTTCAAGCTCCTCTAACATACCAATCATCTCATGGATGGCCGGCAGCAGTTTTTGTTCAATCGCAAAAGTCCCGGCAATATGCAGTGCAGTTGGAAAGACATCGTTGGAACTCTGCGACATATTCACATCGTCATTCGGATGGATTGCTAAATCCTTTTGACTTGCCAGATGTGCGATGACTTCATTCGCGTTCATGTTCGTTTGCGTTCCGCTGCCGGTCTGCCAAACGACTAATGGAAACTCTTGCCAGTTCTTTCCTTGCAGCAGCACGTCCGCCACCTTTTGAATGGCTAAAGCTTTCTCCGCATCTAGTTTTCCCGTTCGCTGATTCGCAATCGCTGCCATTTTCTTGACTAAAACTAACGCATGCAATAATTCCGGCGGCATTTTTTCTCCGCCAATTTTAAAATTTTGGCGACTGCGCTCGGTTTGCGCTCCCCAGTAGGCTTCTTTTGGCACCTCGATCGGTCCCATTGAATCTTGTTCTGTTCGTGTTTCCATCTATTCGACCCCTTATAGTTATATTATCTTAATTGTCAAATTAAGTTAGACAAATCATCAATACTTACGTAACTCAAAAATACTTCCAAAGGTGTTCGATAATCCAGTGATTTTCTAGGAATATTATTTCGTTTAGATGTGACAGATTGAATAAAAGATTCATCTACTGAATTGAAATCCATAGATTTCAATAAACCATCTCTACGTAACAATCCGTTAGAATTCTCGTTTAGGCCTCTTTGAGACGGCGTTCCTGGATCAGCGAAATAAATGGCAATATCATTGGCATTACTGATTTGTTTCCAATTTGAAAATTCCTTTCCACAATCAAAAGTGATGGATTTGAATAGATTTTTCGGTACAGATTCAAACCAATGATTTAATTTTTTTTCAATATCAATCGCTTGTCTACCACACGGTTTCAATGTGATGATAACTTTTGATAATCGTTCAACTAAGGTAATTACAGCACTTTTATGTTTCAGACCTACGATAGTGTCACCTTCAAGGTGACCAAACTCATTTGAGAATTGGCTATAATCTTTTTCACGTTCATGAATAGAGCGGCGGAAAGCTTGTTTTCCACGCCTTTCTTGATGTCCATTCGGTTTACGCTTGCCTTTCATCGGTAAGTCAGAAGGATTAAATAGCCCCTTTTTGAACATACGATAAATGGTACGAGCAGAACAACGAATAGGAAACGCTGCACGACCAACAATCACATCGGGTGTCCATCCTTGAACAACCTTTCTTTGAATATATTCTGATTGTTCCTCGGGTAAAACAAGCGGGCGTCTACCACAGTTTGATTTGTTTTTCTTATACTGTTGATAGTATTCTAAGGCTGATTTTCCTTGCTTGAAGAATAGGTATACTTTATGGATCGTTTGTCTTGAACGATTCAAGCAATGCGCAGTTTTCGCAACAGATTGATTTATTTTGAAATAAGACTCTATCATTACAAGTTCATCCGTTGTAAGATGGGTATAGGTCATTTGTACTCACTCCTTATAATTCTTTGGTCAGAACTATTTTGAGTGTAGCACAAATGGCTTTTTTAGTTGTCTAGCTTAATTTTACAATCGGCGTTATTAGATACCCTTTTCCCTGCTCAGTTGTCCGGTATCCTGCATTCATTTTGTTCAATTATCCCTCATTTGATGGGAAAAGGGTAGAAAAAAAGGACAAAAACCCGTAGATTTTTGTCCTTCGTTCGTTATTTATCCCGTGTATCAAATAAGATCGTTACTGGCCCGTCATTGATCAGCGCCACATCCATGTCGCCGCCGAATTCTCCGGTTTCGACCGTCAAACCTGCCTGGCGCAAGCCTTCATTGAAGTATTCATATAAAGGGATCGCTGTTTCTGGTCGTGCGGCCTTCACAAAACTAGGGCGATTGCCTTTTTTCGTATCTGCATACAAAGTGAATTGCGATACACTCAAGACACTGCCGCCAACATCTTGCAAGGACTGATTCATTTTCCCTTCTGCATCTTCAAACACTCGTAATAAAGGGATCTTCCGAATCAAATAATCCGCATCTGCTTGCGTATCCTCTTCATGAATACCTAGAAGAATCATAAAGCCGCGGTCGATCTTACCGATGATTTTGTCATCAATTGCGACACTTGCTTCGCTCACTCGTTGAATTACTGCTCGCATAAAAACCTCCAGAAAGTTATTGTCATTTTAGTTTAATCTTCTAGCCTTTCGTTCGTTTCACACTGTACACATCAGGAACCGTTTTGATCTTATCCACGATCGAATACAGGTGATTCAAATTCTGGATCTTGAAGGTCAGATTGATCAGTGCTAAGCGATCCTTCGTCGGTTTTGCTTCAACGCTAACCAATTTCTTAGTCATACCGCTAACGATATTCAATACATCATTCAATAAGCCATCACGATTGAAGCCGTAGATTTCCAAATCAGCATTGTAATCCTGAACCGAATTGGTCGTATCTTCCCATTCCACTTCGATCAGACGCTCTTGGATATCTTTTTGCTTTGTGATGTTCGGACAATCCGAACGATGGATAGAAATCCCGCGGCCTTTTGTAATGTAGCCAACGATGCTGTCCCCAGGAACCGGATTACAGCAATGACTGATCCGAATCAACAAGTTTTCGATCCCTTGGATCACAATTCCGCCTTCGTGGCGAACCTTGATTTTTTCCGGTTCTTTCGGACTGCTGACCATCTCATCCACAGCATCCCGCTGTTTTTGCTTCATTTGTTCGCGGCGTTCTTTTTCCGTCAGACGATTGGCAAAGGTCAGTGCACTCATTTCGCCAAATCCGATTGCTGCATACAAATCTTCTTCGCTATGGAAATTGAATTTGTCCAAGACATCAGAAAGCTTGTCCTTCGTCAGCATTTCTTTCGGCACAAAACCTAAGTCATTAATACACTTAACGACTGCATCATGGCCTTTTGACACATTTTCTTCACGATCTTGTGTTTTGAAGAAGCGTTTGATTTTATTTTTCGCTTTGCTGGTTTTCACTAGATTCAACCAGTCGCGACTTGGTCCAAAGGAATTAGCCGAGGTCATAATTTCAATAATATCGCCGTTCTTCAGCTTGTAATCTAATTGCACCATCTTGCCATTGACCTTGGCACCGGTAGTTTTATTTCCGATATCCGTGTGGATGCTGTAAGCAAAATCCAACGGACCTGAACCTTTTGGCAGCTCGGTAACATCGCCCTTAGGTGTAAACACATACACTTTATCACTGAAGATGTCGCCTTTAACACTCTCCATAAATTCGGATGCATCATAGCTTTCATCTTGCAATTCGATGATTTCACGGAACCAATCCAACTGTTTGTTGTCTTGATTCGTCTCTTGTTTATCGGTTTTGCCTTCTTTATACGCCCAGTGAGCCGCAACCCCGAACTCAGCGATCTGGTGCATTTCATGCGTACGAATCTGAACTTCGATCGGGTTCCCGCTTGGTCCAATGATCGTCGTATGCAGTGATTGATACATATTCGTCTTTGGCATCGCAATATAATCCTTGAAACGACCGGGCATTGGTTTCCATTTAGTATGGATCGCTCCCAACACGGCATAACAATCCTTAATAGAATCCACGATTACACGGATCGCCAGCAGGTCATAGATTTCATCGAATTGTTTCTTCTGATCCCGCATCTTGCGATAGATTGAATAAATATGTTTCGGTCGACCATAGATATCTGCTTCGATCCCAAGTTCTTTCGTCGCTTCCTTGATCTCATTGACGGATTTCTCAACAAATCCTTCCCGTTCGTCACGCTTGCTGCGCATTAGATGAACGATGCGATAGTATTGTTTTGGATTCAAATAGCGCAGTGCTGTATCTTCCAACTCCCACTTGATCCGGCTCATCCCTAAACGATCAGCCAATGGGGCATAGATTTCCAACGTTTCGCGCGCAATTCGCCGTTGTTTATCGTCGCGCAAATATTTCAAAGTCCGCATGTTGTGCAGACGGTCGGCCAGTTTGACCATGATGACACGTAAATCCTGCGCCATCGCCAACAACATTTTGCGGTGGTTTTCTGCTAATTGTTCTTCGTGTGACTTGTATTTGATCTTCCCTAATTTGGTTACTCCGTCAACTAATGAAGCGACGTCTTCCCCAAATTCAACTTTTAAATCATCTAACGTAACCGGTGTATCCTCTACGACATCGTGTAAAAAGCCTGTCGCAACAGTGTGAGGATCCATATGTAAATCAGCCAAAATACCCGCGACTTGAATCGGATGGATAATGTATGGCTCACCTGATTTACGAATCTGGGGCTTATGGGCTTCATAAGCAAAGTCGTAAGCCTTTTGTACAAACGCCACGTGCTCTTTTCCCATGTACGTACTAACCATCCTGATGACGTCAGGACCGGTCAATTCAACTTCTTTTGCCATGCGACGTTTCCCCCTTTATTTTCTGAAAATGATTGCTCTTATTATACAAACTATAGTAAGCTTTTTCAATCAAATCAGTGCTGCAATTCATAATAGAAGCTCGCCGCGCTCAAAAGATAAAACGGTGCGGTTTCTGTTCGTAAAATCCGCGGCCCTAAACCGCAAAGTTTCGCACCAGCTGTCTGGAAACTTTCAATCTCCTTAGGCGTCAATCCACCCTCTGGACCAAAGACGACCAATAGTTTTTGTCCCGCCTTTAATTGCTGAAAGGTTTGAACCAATTGAGCCTGTTCTCCCTGCTTCGCTGATTCTTCGTAAGCGATCAAAACCGCATCGTAGTCAGTAAAATGTGCGATCAATTCTTTTTCTGAAGCAAAATTCACAGTCGGCAAAACTTGTCGATGGGATTGCTCGGCTGCTTCTTGCGCGATTTTATTTAAGCGCTGCTGCTTTTTCTGCTGCTTCTTTGCATCCCATTTCGCCACCGAGCTTTCGCCAGGAAAAGCGATAAAATCATGAGCACCCAGCTCTGTCCCTTTTTGCACGATCAGCTCCAGCTTCTCGCCTTTAGGAAAGCCGCTGGCAATTGTAACGTCAATAGGTAGTTCCCGCTGCAAGTCATCTTTTTCGACCTCTTCCAGTGTCACTTGCTCATTATCGATTGCCACGATTTTCGCTTTAACAGCGGTTTGGTCATTGAAAACAAGAAAAACCTGATCATCGACAGTCATCCGCATTACCCGCGACATATGATGATGCGCCTCACCGCTAATTTCTACTGACGGCTGGTAGGCCTGATCTATAAAATAGCGCTGCATCTTAATCTTCCTCTGGTTTCTTCAAAATAATCGCAAACCAATCCTTTTGTTGGAAGATTCGATCGACTTCAAAACCTTGTGCATACATTTCTTCCAGCACCATATCTTTTTTGTCTTCGATGATCCCTGAAACAATCAATGTCCCTTCTGGTTTCAATAAACGCCAAGCGTCTTCGACCATCAAAACAATGATATCCGCTAAAATATTGGCGACGATCACATCGGCCTCTTGCTCCACACCGACTAACAAATCATTCGCGGACACATGAATATTTTCAGTATTGGCATTTAGATCGACGTTTTCTTGTGCCGAACGAACCGCTACTTCGTCCAAATCATATGCATAAATATCTTTCGCTCCATAAATAGAGCTGGCGATACTCAACACACCAGAACCTGTTCCCACATCTAAGACCGTTTCACCGCCTCGCAAAACAGTTTCCAATGCCTGCAAGGTTAGATTTGTCGTTGGATGTGTGCCAGTTCCAAAGGCCATTCCCGGATCTAGAGTAATGATTTTTTCATCCTCATGCTGCCCCTCGTATTTTTCCCAGCTGGGAACGATCGTTAAATAGCGCGTTACACGAACCGGATGATAATATTTTTTCCAAGCGGTCGCCCAGTCGCTCTCTTCCACTTCACTTACTTCCACGATATTTTTCCCGATATTCAATCCGAACTCCGGTAATTTTGTGATGTTGGCTTTAATGAACGGTAAAATTTCCGGCAAGAAAATCGTTTCTGGGAAATAGGCCATCACGACAGCTCCCTCAGCTAAGCTAGAAAAAGTTTCCTTATCCAATAATTCGCCGTATTGATCCTCTTGATAATTTTCAAAATCCAAGGCATCTTCGATCGCAACACCCGATGCGCCAGCTTCCATTAAAATATTTGAGACAGCTTCAACTGCCTCACTTTCCGTTGTTACTTTGACTTCATTCCATTTCATATTTTTCGCCCCTCCTAGTTCCTAGCCATGATTTCACTTTTCAAAAAAAATTATGACCTTCACCGCGTCTATCATTCATTCTATTTATCCTTATCCGACTCATTTAATAACTTGGATACGGCAGATAGCTACTATCTGTTGGCTTGATGGTCGCCTTGAAAACTGCATCGTCCCATTTCATTTCAAAAATAGCGTCTTCACTATCGTCTGCTAAGAAATCTAACAAGTCGCTTTGACCCTCTTCGATCACATCTTTCAAGTAATCAACGACAGCGATCAATTCATTTTTCTTCATGCCCTTTTTTCCTTCATAAGGAATGACTGCCAAAAAGTCTTCTGGGTCATAAACTGATTTTTCAGGATCAACTAACAAAATCCCGTCTTCAAATTCAATGATTTCTTCTTCGGTCGCTACACCATCCACATCATCGATTTCAATTTGTCCTTTGTTCTCCCCGTAAATACGAAAAGCGATCTCAAAACTGCGGTTACGCGTGTCCCAATCCAACGCTAATTCATAATCGGGAATTTTCTTGTTTAAGTAACTGTCCAAATAAGTAATCATGGTTTCTTTTGCCATTATTATTTCTCCCATCCATTGTTTTCTTCTATTAAAGACTTTCGTTGATTCGTTATGTAAGGATTTCCCCGAACGACAACCCGTAAAGGGCGTTCCGTCCAAACTCCTTTATTAGGAATTCCGATACGCGGAAGTTCCTCGATTGTTTTTGGTATTCGACGTTTTTCAGGGACCAGATGCAATGAACTCGAAAAAATCGATTCCCCATATAATTCACGCTCAATACCTAATGCCTCGACCAATTTTCCCGGTCCATCTGAAATCGCCGCGCCTGTTCTGCCATGACGATTAGCAATCATTTGGTCGACCCCTTCCACCGGCTCGAATCCGCGAATCATCACACCTTGGGGCAGACCTTCTGGTTGTGTGATCATATTTAAAATCAAATGCGTATGCATCGTATATAGATAGATCGTCCCAGGTTTTTCGTACATCGCTCGGACACGCGGAGTCTTGCGCATACCGTAGCTGTGCGCCGCTTCATCGTCGGGACCCAAGTAGGCTTCACAATCAACAATATAACCGCCTAATCTTCCTTCAGGCGTTTCGTGTTCCAAATACATACCCAGCAAATATTTTGCGATATTCTCGGTTGTTTCCGTATTAAAATAATTGATTACTTGCTCCATTTTTCTCACCTTCTCCATGATACACAATAATCCTGCCGCATGCTACGCCCAGCAACCAAAACTCAGTAATCCCGAATGTTTGACTGGCTCGCAAGTCCTTCGTTTAATTATTTTGCCGCCGTTATTAATCACCCTGCCACGTCTTCTCCTTTCTAACAAATGCCAGCTAGATTTTCAGAACCAGCAAAAAGTTGCGCGGTTAAAGCAAAATAGATGTAAAAATGCTATAATGAGAACATATATTCTGATTGTTAATCAAGGAGGTTTCTTATGCAGCAGCCACTAGCTTATCGCATGCGTCCTCGCAACCTAGATGAAGTTGTCGGACAACAGCATCTGGTCGGTACTGGAAAGATTATTCGCCGCATGGTGGAAGCTAGGATGCTTTCTTCCATGATTTTGTATGGACCGCCTGGTACCGGGAAAACTAGTATTGCCAGTGCTATCGCGGGTTCAACGAATTATGCTTTTCGCATGTTGAATGCCGCCACAGATACAAAAAAGGATTTACAGATCGTCGCCGAAGAAGCCAAGATGAGCGGCACGGTCATTCTATTACTTGATGAAGTCCATCGCTTAGATAAGACCAAACAAGATTTTCTGCTTCCGCATTTAGAGAGCGGACGCATCATTATGATTGGCGCGACCACGGAAAATCCATATATCACGATCAATCCCGCTATTCGCAGCCGGACACAGATTTTTGAAGTGAAACCGCTGGATGAAGAGGACATTATCACCGCGGTCAAATCTGCCTTGGAAGATAAAGAACGCGGTTTAGGGGACTACCCGGTTGAATTGGATGAAGAAGCGTTGAGACACTTGGCCCGTGCCACCAATGGTGATTTGCGGAGTTCGTTGAACGGTTTGGAGCTGGCTTCCAAGTCCACACCAAAAAATGAGGACGGAAAGATTCACTTGACTCTTTCAATCATCGAAGAATGCGTGCAACGCAAAGCCTTGACTCATGACAAAGACGGCGATGCCCATTACGATGTGATCTCAGCTTTTCAAAAATCCGTCCGCGGCAGCGACGTGAATGCCGCACTGCATTACTTGGGTAGACTAGTCGAAGCGGGGGATCTGCCGATTATTTGCCGCCGTTTAATGGTAATGGGCTATGAAGATATCGGCCTTGCCAATCCGGCAGCCGCTGCCCGAACTGTTCAAGCTGTCCAAGCCGCAGAAAAACTTGGCTTTCCCGAAGCGCGCATTCCTTTAGCAGATGCCGTTGTAGATCTCTGTTTGTCGCCTAAATCTAACTCGGCCTACGTAGCCTTAGACGCAGCAATCACAGATATTCGGGCAGGAAATGCTGGCGAAGTTCCAGATCACTTGCGGGACAGCCACTACAAAGGAGCCAAAGATTTGAACCGAGGTATCGGCTATCAATATCCACACAGCTTTGAAAATGCTTGGGTCGATCAACAATACTTACCTGACAAAATCAAAGATGCGCATTATTATGAACCAAAAACAACTGGTAAATATGAGCAGGCACTCGGACAACAATATCAACGAATCGAAGAGTGGAAAAAGAAAAAATAAGCACAGTCGAAATTATTCGACTGTGCTTTTCGTTTTATTCGTTAGAAAGATACTTGGAATGAAGATCAAGGCTAGTGCGATGACAGAGAACAGAAAGCCCGCATGATAGGCGGATAACTCGTGAGTAATCGTTGGCTGCACTCCTTGCAAGACAGTCGCAACGACCGTAGCGATTATTGCCGAGCCAAAGCTGGAGCCGAGATTCTCGATAATGTTGATTCCAACACCTGCATCCGGCAATTCTTCATCCGCGAGTCCGGTGTAGGCATCGCTGGTTAACGGCAGGTTGATACCGCCAAAGCTTGTCCCGCGAATGAACAAAACCAACGCGATCCAAACCATGCTGGTTTTGTCTGTGACAAAAACCAAAGGAATAGTCCCAATCAAGGAGATTATCAAACTGACGATCACGACATATTTGGCTCCTAGCTTATCAATCAGCTTACCGATCAACGGTCGCGTCACCAGCATGCCAAGACCTTGAGGAATCAGCGCAATCGCTGCCTCCATTGCGGAAAAATGACGGAAGTTTTGGAAGAACAGCGGCAAAATCAGCATTGGTCCCATAATCGCGATATTGGCAAAGAATAATCCCACGCTGGATGCCTTAAAACTCCGATGGGAAAAGATCGTCAGCGGTAAAACGGTGACATGCTGCTTGCGATAATCATAGACAATATAGACAATCAGAAATAATAGACCAAGTCCTGTCCAAATTAATGATTCACTATTCTTAAAGGTCGCGTGATCCGCCGCTTTAGTGATGCCATAAATCAGAGCCGCACTCATTGCAGATAAATCGAGAATACCAAAGATATCCAATTTACTCTTGCGGTTAAATGGTTCAAAGTTCGGCAATGTCCGCATCATCAAAGGCGCCGCGATCAAAATAATAAAGACATTGATGAAGAAAATCCAGCGCCAAGAGGCAGCTTGAATGATAAATCCGCCAAGAACCGGACCAAGGATTGGGCCAAAGATCATGGGCGTACTGACGATCGCCATTACTCGGCCAATATTTTCTGGTCCTGCAGTTTTAACTAACAGAGTAGACATCAATGGTGTGATGATCCCCGCTGTAAAGCCTTGAAGTAAACGAAAGACAATGAAGCTAGTGACATTCCAACTGATTCCGGCAAGAACAGAGGTGACCCCGAAAAGAATCACAGCCCCGATGAAGATTTTCTTGCCGTCGAAGCGGTTCATCAACCAGCCAGCAATCGGTACAGCGATTGCTAACGCTAACACGTAACCCGTAATCGCCCATTGAATGATGGATAGTGTCGTATGAAAGTTTTTGGTTAATTGATCGATGGCGATATTCACCATCGTAGAGTCGAGCATTGGTGCGATGGCGCCAAGGGCGATCGCCCAAGCTGCCGATAGAACCTCTTTAGGTAGTTTATTAGATGTATTAGATGTTTGAGTCATGAAGAACTCCTTTCTCGGTATTAAGGATTTATTTTCCTAAGAGGAAAATATAGATTCTCGAGCCGTATACCATTCCACTAAACAAGTTGAAATCTATTTTCTCTTACTAAAATCGAGCGGTCTTCGTTTGAATTATTCTGCGAAAAGTGGAACTGGCATCCTTTCTCGGTATTAAGGATTTATTTTCCTAAGGGGAAAATATGGATTCTCGAGCCGTATATTATTCCATACGGTGTTTTAAAACTATTTCATTTCTAGAATCGTTTTCGCTGCAGTCGAAGAACAACTCGTTTTTTAGTTTCCTAGGAAACAATATAACTATTTTGTTTCCGTGTCAACAAAAACTGATTAAGTAAAAAGCAGCCTCTTTTTGAGACTGCTTTCATCCTTATTTGATTGTCAGATTTTGTTTTTTGATTTCTTGATCTAGATGCTGGTTATAACGTTCAAGAAAGTTTAGAAAGGCGTCGTATTGTTCGTTCTTGATCGGTTCAAAAACGGCTTGGTCACGATTTTCAAACTCTTTGTGCAGCTGTTCGTGAATTTCAAAAACTTTTTTTCCTTCGGCGGTCAGTTTGAAATAAATTTCTTTCTTATTATCCGCTTTTTGATAACTCTCGATATACTGCTTCTTCAGCATTTTTTTTGTCAACTTACTGATGGCTCCCCGCGTCATATACATTGATTCAGCCATTTTCGTAACATTTGGATCTTTGTGTTTGCCGATAAACTCGATGCAGTGAACTTCTGAAGCCGCATATCCCGCTAAAGCCTTCTCCATCTTGACTTTGTCCAACCAAGCTCGCTTATTAAACACTTCGGCAAAGCCTTCAAGAACTTCTTCTTTTTTGTTCATGCGTTCCCTCCTCAGGTATTTTCCACCTTGTATGGCCCTATTCTAAAGAATTTTATGAACCATGAGTAACCAAACACTCCAACGAGCGCAAGACCATTCTAGGGTATTTTTGTTTCTTTTTCAACAAAATTATTCGACTTTAGTACTCAACGTCCAATGAAAGGTCAGCGTATGTTCACCACGCTTCTGTTTTTCTTTTGGAACAGACAAGAAGATTCCTTTTGTTTCATCCCAGTCATCGAAGTTTGTTTGCAATGACCCTTTTTGCATAAATAATGGAACTGCCTCCTCCAATGAAACGATTTTCCCATCCTCTTGAAAGTACAATTCTCCGATCTCTGAAGATTCGGCTTGAAGGGTCAATTGCCACGGAGCGCTCTCAGGTCGCTGATCTTCTACGATCAGTTCGCCAGATACTCTAGGAAAGAAGGAACTTCTTTTTCCTATTGGCTGCTGACCAAAGTCAAATTGCTCAGGCACAGAAAGCAGCTTTAAACTGCCTTCTGCCTTTTGAAAATCAGCTTGGATCTGATAATGATAATGGTCTGTTGGTTGCCAAGTATTTTCTTTTAATGCATTCTTCTCGCCGTTACTCACAGTCAACTGGGCTTCTTTAAAAGAAAACTGATCGGTCTCAATAAATCTTAGGATCGGAGTGATTTTATTCTCAGCAGGAATAATCAACTTTCCCTTTTTACGATCAGCAATCCCCCAAACCTTCAACGGCAAAGGATGATTATTCGGCCGCAAAGACAGATCATGAGTAATTTCGCCTAACGAACTTTCTACTTGATAGTCAATAATTGTCGCGGCAACTGCCAATCCGATACTGGCATTCATGTCCCCCGTATAAACATGTCCCGTCTCGTCATAGCCGATAAAATTTTCCGGCGACAATGTGCTTTCAGCTCCAACGAGTGTCAGGACGGAATAACCTTTTTGCTCAGCAAAATAGTTTCCTTCAACTATTTCTTGCTCTTTTAGCCTTAACAAATGCCAATTTAGTTTTTCCTCTGACAATAAATCTCGCAAAAAAATATTCTCGGCGTCAGCTGGCGAATGCAGTTCTGTTTTTTTAGCGGCTGTAAGACTGCCAGTTTTTAATTTTTCAACAGTCAGAGATGCTCCTTCTTCTAAAGAAAGATCGCCGAACCGATGATACTCTTGCGCAAAATTATCCTCAGCTGCTCCGTTGCCGTTCAAAATTGATTTTGCTGATACCTTGTTTCCGATAGTTAATTGTGTAAAATTATCAATCGTTTCGAATGAAATCTCTTTCTGAGCTCCCCCGATCGTTAAGGCGATCTTCGCCGTGCTGTTGGCGATCAGGCGATTCGTGAAACTTGTCAGATCACTGCCGACAAGTTTTTTGATTCCCTGAGCCGCTTGGATGTCTAGCGCCAGGTCATGGGTCAATTTTCCAGTATAGCCATTTTTGATCATTCCTTGAATCAGAGCAAAACTTCCCTGTGGCGCATTGATTTCTAAATTCAGTTTGGGTGTATAGAGCGACGTAGGGTTTTCGCCCCCGTCTCCTAATACCTCAAGTTCAGAAAAAATTTCTTTTGTCGTTAATTCGAAACCAATTTGTTTATCTGTACCTCCTAAACGATTCAATAGGCTGGCATTTCTTGGACGGGCTGCCGAAATACCGATTCCCGCAGCAAGCTTAGGCTCCCCTGTTACTTTCAGCGAAACATTGCCGCTGATCATTCCATTTTTAGCCAATCCGCCCATTATTTGAGTCGCATCATTACTTTTTGTAAAAGTTCCACCGCTAACTATAGTTTCAACATTTCCATCAATCATATGATTCGAGCGCACGCCATAGGACGCTGCTAGCAGCCCTAGAAAAGTGCCGCCAGAGATTTCCGTCCGGGCATTGCCGAACATTCGCCGATCCTGATTGCTTCCCGCTACCGCATATCGTTCCACTTTTCCACCTGTGACTTCAAGCATACTATCCCCATAAATTCGGTAAAATCCGCCGCCTGCTCCACAAACTCCGCTGCTTTGACCACCAGATAGACGCAACCGACAATTTCCTTCAAGCATCCCGCTGAAACTGCCGCCGTAAGCATAACTTAACAATGCCTGGTTGATGCTCATTTCTGTTTCTCCTTTGATATAAAGAGCATTCTCCCAAAAATTTTGGCTATCCCCGCCACCTGCAGCTGCGCTAAATCCATAATTAGAACCCAGATTGTCCTCATTCGGTAAGCAGTTTGGATCAATTCCTCTTTCTTGAGCAATCTGTCCCCAACGCTTGCTGTAAACTAGCGTTTCTTCACCTAAAACCAAGTGGATCTTGCTTTCAATTACCCCAGCATACCCAGCCCCGCTAACATTATTTTCAACACCCATTCCGCCACTGACGCATCCGCCCAACAAACGCGTGGTGACATTTCCTTCAACTAAGAAACTAGTCTGATCTTTTGCCCATGCCAACCGTTCCACTGGTGTTAGTTGATCGTAATGGAGTTCTTCTGCGGTCCGTTTTTGCGGATCCGTCAAATGGACCTCCGGAACCAAATCAGGAGAATTTGTCAGGCTCGCTTTCTGTACGTCCATTCCCGCACCCCCATCAATCCGCTTGAAAGATCCGTGATCGGCTTTTCCAGCATAAATGAGATTTTCGATTCCACCATGAATCACACCACTGTACTGATTTCCGCCGACAAAACTCCTTTCGCCTGCTTTAAATTGTCTAGTATCGATAGCCGTTGTGATGGCCTGATTTTTTCCAAAGATTTCACCTGTTTGGGAACCACCGATTAAAATCCCCGTTGGCGAAAATCCGCCAGTTCCGTTGATTGTTGTATTGATAGGTCCAGTCTTTCCGTGAGCCACGCCACCGAAAAAAATTTCCCAATGTAAAACTAGCTGAACTGGATGTCAATTGATTATTTACTTCACCTGTTACTTCGGCGATATTCCCTTCAGCCCCAATTCCGCCGCCATAATAATTACTCAAGGTTCCATTAAGACTTCTGATTTCAGTTGTAGGACTTCCAATAATTTTCCCAGCCAGCGAACCACCGGACAGTTGATTAATGTCTCCTGTCATATCAAGTATTTGTATCATCGGGTTTCCTGTCAGCGTTCCGGACTCGTTTCCGCCATAAATTTCCCACGTTCCGCCAGTAACTTGCTGAAACATGAGTTTAGGATTCTCTATCAGATCACGGTCGCTGCCGCCAAACAATTGAGTCGTTTGGACATGCTGAATCTCTTCAAAGGAAAGCTGATGCCCATTGCCGTAAATTTTTTCTGCTTGCAAAGTCAATTCTCTTAAACGAATATCTTGTCCGAAATAGCAATGACTTGGCAAATACAACTCAGTGTCAGGACCAGTCCCTTCGAAGGTCAGTTTTGCTGGCACACTTCCGAACGTAATCGTTTCAAGTGTAATATCAGATGGGACTTCATCAGTACCAATAGTTGTCTGACTAAGATCAAGCGTTCCGTCAATTTGAATCGTATAACTAGTTTCGGTTCCAAATTGATAAAGATCAAAAAGCAGTTTTTTAAATCCTTCAACATTTAAATCATAGTTTGTTTGTTGATTGATCGGTGGAAGAAGTTCTAAAGAGGCGGCCTCAGATCCCGCTGTAAAAGGGACAAATAAAAAAATGAATAGATAGACCAAAAAATAAGCAATTTTTTTTGACATATGCGTCTCCTTTTTTATACAATATACGTATAGAAGACATAAATATTTTGGGTCGTTTCAAGTTTAGAGATAGAGACCCATTCGTTGCGTCTCAATAATGACTGTGCTATGATTGAGATGGAAATTCTGTGATGTGCGCGTTGCCTATTTCAGTGTTGACCGAACATTTTTATTGATATCTTGGGATCCGTCTTGTGTCAAAGTTGGTAACATGCCTTTTCATTTGGTAGTTCGATGCTTAGACCATGGAACCCACCTGCTAGATTTTGCGGGATCAATACTATCGGGTGAATAACGGCATCGACGGAATTTTCCATTTTTTATGGAATGAAAGCAATTTGCGTACTGCAAATTGCTTTTTATTATATTGGAGGAAAAAAATGATCCGCATTTTATTATTTTTACTAGCACTTGTCTTATTAATCTGCAGCTATTATTTGATAAAAAAACCGCAAGGACTTTTAGTGCTCTTTAGTAAAGAATCAAAAGATGAGTCTCGCAGCTTTTTACGTCAATTCGGCTATGTCTATGCACTTCTCGGAATTGTTAGTATCGTTGTCGGCATCATCAATCAACGAACGTATTCGATGATGTACTTAGTCATCCTTTTAGTGGTTGCGGCCATCTTCGCTTTATTAATGGGATCAAAAACAAAAAAAGGTTAACAGTACCATTTTTAAGAATTTTGATTTAAAATAAGGATGAGAAAAGGAGTTGGAAACGATGGATCAAGAATACAGTAAAATCATGGTGGCAGTCGACGGTTCTAATGAAGCAGAATTAGCATTCAAAAAGGCAGTAAATGTTGCAAAGCGAAATCAAGCGGAATTACTACTCGCTCATGTCATTGATACACGTGCGTTTCAAACAGTTTCTTCTTTCGATAATGTTCTAGCAGAACAAGCTACCGATATGGCGAAACAAACGTTAGACGATTATGAAGCTGACGCAAAAAGTGCTGGTGTCGAACACATCAGTAAAGTCATTGAATATGGTGCGCCAAAAGTGATGATCGCCAATCAAATTCCAGAAAATAATCAAATCGATTTGATTATGCTTGGTGCAACTGGCTTAAATGCGGTTGAACGTTTATTTATCGGTTCAGTTTCTGAATATGTCATTCGCAACGCTGCTTGTGACGTTTTAATTGTTCGGACAGACTTAGACAACAAAGTTCCTGAAGAGGACGAATAATTTAGCTCATTAAAAAAAGCCAACCTCGCGAGGTTGGCTTTTTCTTATAGCATTGACTTATATAGCGCGATAATCTCGTCCACCGTCGCATCTCGTGGATTCCCCGGCGAGCAAACATCTCGAAAAGCATCTTCAGCTATTTGCTGAACATCCGCTTCCTTCATTCCGATTTCAGTCAGGCTTTGAGGAATCCCAACATCGATTCCTAATTGCTTCACAGCTTGAACAGCGGCATCGCGAACTTCTGCTAACGACATTTCCGCTGCTCCTGCTACGTCCATCGCAATAGCAATTTCCCGGTATTTTTCACCGGTATATTCCTTATTGAAGTCCATGATCAATGGCAGTAATGTCGCACAAGCAACTCCATGAGGTGTGTCATACCAAGCCGATAATGGATGGGCCATTCCGTGAACTAAGCCTAAGCCGACATTAGAGAAACCCATACCAGCGATATATTGTCCTAAAGCCATTTTTTCTCGCGCTTCCTGATTTTCCGCAACGGAGTCTCTCAACGCATGACTGATAATTCCGATCGCCTTAATGTGAAGCATATCGCTCATTTCCCAAGCACCCTTGGTGATAAAGCCTTCGATCGCATGAGTTAAAGCATCCATCCCGGTTGAAGCGCATAATCCTTTTGGCATCCCCATCATCATATCGCTATCAACAAAAGCAACGACTGGAATATCATGGGGATCGACACAAACAAATTTGCGATGATTGTCAGCATCGGTAATTACATAATTGATCGTCACTTCTGCTGCTGTTCCAGAGGTAGTTGGTACTGCCAAAATCGGCAAAGCCGGTTTTTTTGTATCGGCAGGACCTTCAAGACTGATCACATCAGAGAACTCAGGATTTGTCGTAATGATTCCAATCGCCTTGGCTGTATCAATTGGCGAACCGCCGCCGATTGCCACGATATAATCCGCTTCGGCCGCCTGACAGGCTTTCACTCCGGCCTGAACATCCTCAATTGAAGGATTAGGTACGATGCCGTCAAATATCTCATAACTCAACTCTGCATCATCTAAAATCGCGGTGACTTTCGTAGCTACTTCAAATTTCAATAAATCTTTGTCTGTAACGACCAAAGCTTTTTTGAATCCGCGCTTCTTGGCTTCATTTGCTACCTCTTGGATCGCGCCCTTACCAAAATAAGATGTTTCATTTAAAATCATTCGATTGACTACCATTGTATTCTCTCCTTTATTGTGTTGTATTTCACAATTGATTATCCCATAAAAAGAAACCGCTTTCTGTGACTTCTAATTGTAAATTCTTGTCATAAAAAACAACGTCCATTATAAAAAAAATATTTTGACTTGCTTGTGTTTTATTTCTATTTATTCTATCTGCTAAAACTTAAATTTATTAATGACTTCCCCCTGCCGAATGATTTTGCTGAATTTGAGGTGGACATAATTTGTTGCACAACACAAAGCCTCGCGATAATTTTGAAAATCCTTTTCTTGTTTTTCCCCAGCAAGTGTTTCAACCTGTACAAGATATTTCATGTTCCTCTCCCTTTCCAATATTCGGCAGGCTTTAACGAGTCATCTATAAACGCATTCGATCTCGACTACGTTTGCACACAATTTCACATATATGTGTAAAAGAAACTGTTGCCAGTCTCTTTTACAGCTCAAATACTTGTTCTAGGTCTACCGCTACGGGTGAGTGGTCCAGATTTGTATCCATGACGTCTTCCATATAATCCCACCATTTACGATTGATTTCTGTGTCGGCTGTTTGAGCCCATTTCTCTTCATCTTCGATTTCCAAATAACCGAAGAGAAAATCTGTTTCAGGATCGAAAAAGATAGAATAGCTTTTTGCTCCATGTGCTTTCAACATTTCACGCATTTCAGGCCATAAATCATTGTGGCGTTTTGCGTATTCTTTTTTTAATCCAGGATACAACTTCATTCGAACCGCTTTTTTGATCATGCGTTAGGCACCCCGGCTTCAAAAAAAACTGGATTTGGTGTGATGCCGAATTGTTTAGCTAAAGCAATAAAGTTTTCATCACTAATCGTTTGACGCACACCACCTTGCGCCTGAACATAGGTATAGACTTGTGCCGCTTTTTCGGCCGTTTCAATCAAGCCGAAAGTTTCATCCATCGTACGACCGGCTCCATAAACACCATGAAATGACCAAAGCACTAAACGAGCTTGCTTCATTTTTTCGGCCGTCGCTTCACCAATCTCATTAGAGCCTGGAATCAACCATGGCAATACTTGAACACCTTCAGGGAAAACGACCATACACTCAGTACACATCTCCCAAAGTGTTCGTGTGATAGCTTTCGCGGTCATTTCATGGCTGAAAGTCATTGCCAATAAATGAGTCGCATGGCAATGCATTACGATCCGATTTTCAGGATCAACTTCTAAGCGGGCGATATGGCTCATCAAATGAGCAGGCAGTTCACTCGTTGGAACTCCGCCATCTGTATACCCCCAAAGTAAATCCACGCTTTGTCCGTCTTCAGCTACTCGCAAAATACCAAGATTATTGGCGGGATCTTGAGTCACATTTTTAAAATATTTTCCCGAACCGGTTACGATGAAATAATTTCCTTTAAGCGCTGATCCGTCAAAATCCATCGGAATATTCCGCAGTACATTTGCAGTATCCAAGTATTCTCTGACGTCCGCTTCCTCTAATAGATAAGATACGTTGCCGCCATTCCGTTCATCCCAGCCTAGTCGATACAGGTTGCTGGTTACATCTACCATTTCTTTGACAAAAGGTGCTTCTAAAATATTTTTCACGATTGATTCCTCCAAGTTTTATCTAACAAGGCAGGGAGGCAAGGCCCCCCACCAATTCATTATGCGTGTGCGAACTCTTTGTCTCGCGCTGATAAAATATCTCTTTCATAATTCATGACTTCTTCATACCAATCCATGCCGACTGGAGCATTGTTTTGTTCACAGAAGTAATTCCAAACATCAGCATAAGGGAAATCTTTTAATTCTTCGGTCAAAGCCATGCGTTTCGTATAATCAAGATCCAATTCAATGGTCTTCAAGTCTTCGATCGGTTCCAGCATGGCTTTCAATAGAGCTTTTTGAGTATTACGAGTACCGATGACCCAAGCAGCGATCCGGTTGATTGTGGCATCAAAGAAATCTAGGCCGATATTGGTCTTTCCTAGAAGATCATTGCGAACGATTTCTTTACCAATTTCTTGTAATTCATCATCCATAATTACAACATGGTCAGAATCCCAACGAACTGGGCGAGAAACGTGCAGCATAATTCCTTTAGAGAACAGCGCCAGTGAGGTCAATTTGTTTGAGATCACTTCAGTTGGATGGAAATGGCCAGCATCTAAGCAGATCAGTTTGTTTCTGGTTAAGCCATACCCCATATAAAATTCATGGGAGCCAACTGTATAAGCTTCAGCGCCAAGGCCAAACAGCTTGCTTTCAACAGATTCTTGGGTATATTCCTCATTCAAATCTTCCGCAAAGATTTCATCTAGTGATTCCATCATCCGTTTCCGAGGTGTATAACGATCAATCGGATTATCCTTCATACCATCTGGCATCCAGAAGTTGTCGATACAAGTTTGTCCGGTTTCTTTGCCTAAATATTCAGCGATTTTACGGCTGCGTTTGCCGTGTTCAATCCAAAAATCACGAACCTCTTTATCTGGGTGAGCTAAGGTCATTCCGTCTTTCATCATTGGATGAGAGAAGAAGGTTGGGTTGAAGTCCAAGCCAACACCTTGTTCATTAGCCCAGCTGGCCCATTTTGCAAAATGCTTTGGTTCAATTTCATCTAAATCGACAGGTTCATCGGTATCTAGGTAGATGGCATGCAAATTCAATTTATGGCTGCCTGGAATCAATGAAAAAGCCTTCTCAACATCTTGACGTAATTGATCCGGAGTGTGAGCTGCACCGGGATAATCTCCGGTTGCCATGATACCGCCGGTTAATTCACCATCGGGATTTAAGAATCCTTTTACATCGTCCCCCTGCCAGCAATGCATTGAGATTTTTACATCTTGTAATTTTTTCAATGCGGCATCCGTATCGACACCGATTTCTGCGTAACGCGCTTTTGCGTCTTCATAACGTTCTTCAACTGTTTTTGTCATTTCGTTTCTGCTCCCTTTTCTTTCTATTTATTCATTAAAATGATGAATCATTTTTATACGAATGATTTTGTTAATGATTGGTATTTCTCAATAGCACACTGGTTGTCTATCTGTGGTTGAAATTCTTTCATCGGAAAGGATTTTTTGATCCCTTCGCGTCCTTCTGCCAGTGTTCCGAAACCTTTTGTTGCGACCATTTGCACGATGATATTGCCGATGGCGGTTGCTTCACCCGGTCCAGCCAGAACATTGATGCCGCAAGCATCCGCGGTCAATTGATTTAAGAAATCATTGTTCGAACCGCCTCCCACGATATGCAATTGAGTAATCGTGCGGTCAGTAATTTTCTCAAGCTTTTCGAGTTCCACCGCGTAACACAGAGCCAAACTGTCATATATACAACGTGCCAGCTCCCCTGCCGTCTTCGGTATTTTTTGGTCCACTTCTCGGCAATAAGACTGAATCTCTGTGATCATATTTTTAGGATTCATAAAACGCGAGTCATTGACATCGATTAAACTGACGAATGCTTCTTCTTGGCTCGCCAGTTCAGCCAACTCAGGATACGAATACTGATAATCCTGCATTCTAGCTACTTCTTGGATCAACCACATCCCCATAATATTTTTCAAGAAACGGATCGTCCCTTGAACACCCCACTCATTGGTGAAGTTTGCCTCAAACGCTTCTGGAGTCGAAATACCTTCTTCGATCTCCACGCCCATCAATGACCAAGTCCCTGAACTAATATAAGCCCAGTTGTCACCTTTGCCCGGTGTTCCTACAACGGCCGACGCCGTATCGTGAGAAGCAATCGTGATGAACGTCGCATCTGGCAAATCATATGTCGGAAATTTTTCTTTTAAGATCGGACCTAAGATAGTTCCCGGTTCTACCGGGTTCGGAAATAATTCTTTTACAACATCGATCGCTGTTAATACATCCTCATCAAGCTTCCTAGACTTCAAATTCATCAACTGCATGGTTGATGCATTGGTCTTTTCTAACACCGCTTGACCAGTCAGTACGTAGCCCAAATAATCCGGCATCAATAATAACTGTTTGGCGTGAGCCAATTTTTCCCGATCTTCCTTGAACAATTGGAAAACCGTATTGAATGGCTGAAGCTGAATTCCGGTTTTTTGATAAAGCATTTGCAATGAAAATTGCTGATCAAATTCTTCCATCGCCTGCTTTGTTCGATCATCGCGATAGCTGACAGGTTGACTTAATGCCTGACCCTGCTTGTCCAGCAAACAGTAATCAACACCCCAAGTGTCGATACCGACATAGCACTTTTCAACGCCGCGTTGCTTCACTTTTTCCAAGCCAATCAAAATTTCTTCAATCAAATGATCCGCGTTCCAATAGTCTGTGCCGCTATTATCAGAAAAACCATTTTTGAAGCGATGAACCTCTTCCAAAGAAATTTTGTTGAAGGGATTTTTTTCTGAAAGCATCAATCGTCCGCTTGATGCACCAATATCTACTGCTATATAGGTTTCCGTCATTTTGTTACCTCTTGGCCATGAGGCAGATCTTCAGTTGCTTCTTTTGCAGCTTCGACACTGTCTCCATAACGCTCTTTCGTAATTTGTTCTAATGTTTTCCCCTGTGTTTGCGGTGTCCATACGGTTCCAATCACTAATGATACAATCAGCAAACCGATCATAACTGTCCCAGCAACGGTAAAGCCTAAGCTGGCTAAGATCATAGGGAAGATGATTGACCAAACACCGCAACTGCCGCGAACTAAGAAGAACATGATTCCTTGTGCCCCGCCGCGGAATTTAGTTGGAAATAATTCTGACGCCCACAAAGCATAGAAGGCTTGGGCCCCAATCCCTGCTGAGAGTCCCCATAAAACTACGAAAACTCCTAAGCCTAACCAAGACATCCCAACGAAGGTTAAGACGACCCATGAAACTACCGCCATTAAAGCGCCTACAAAATAGAATTTACGTTGATCAACTTTGTCCCCTAATTTGGCAAAACCAAAATACGAACCAATTGAAGTCAAAATCCACAAAGCTGCTTGCAGCATATTAGCTTGCGAATTGGTCAATCCGCCGACTGTTTCATAAACAAATGGCATGAAGAATCCCATCGCACCTGCTACTAAGTTCCAAAATAAATACACGCCCACTAAGAATAGAACTGATTTTCTATTCACAACATTTGAAAACAGCTCTTTGTAAGGATGAGCCTTTTCTGTTGTTGCTGCTTGTCGCGCATTTTCTGCTTCCCAGTCTTTCGATTCTTCTAATTGACGTTGCAAAATCCAAGCAATCAGTGCAACTACTACTAACGAAACAAACAATAAACGACTTCCAAGCAGACCTAATGGTGCCAAAATTACACCTAGTGTGAAAATGATCGCAGGCCCTAATGACCAGGCCAATTGAGAGATGCCGATATTGTGTGCCCGTGAATCAGGGTGGGCCATTTCAGCAATATAAGACCATGATGCGGGAACTCCAGCACCAACAGACAATCCCATAATTAAAAATCCTGCTAAAAGCATCGGAAAATTCATTGCAAAAATAATAAACAATGCGCCGAACATATAAATCAATAAGTTATAGGTATAGATGAATTTTCGTCCATACTTATCCGATAAACGCCCGCCAATTAGCGCACCAATCGCGGCACCAAAAGCATTTGCACTCAATGCTCCTAATAATCCAACCGCGAAACTACTTAGACCAAAATGCTGAGCCCATAAGGTCAGCCCGCTCGCACCTGCTACGATACAGCCAGAATCCAAATAGTTCGTTAAAGAAACTGCAATCGTTTCTTTTTTTCCTCCACCGCTTTGTCCGCTCATGTCTTACTCGCTCCTTAAATTTATTTACATGTTTATTATCGGAATTTATGGTTGCGTTTTCAATGTCGTGGATATAGAATGATTGTGACGAAATTACAGGGATGTGTTGACATGCATAAAATCGTAAAAGACTATTTACAGAACCATAATCAAATCGAAGAGGCGCAATTAAATAAGAAAAAATTCGTGATTGATATCCCCTCAAGATCCTTTCAAACGGCAGAAGACAACATGGTTTTACTCAAAGAATACTTTCTAAAAAATAATTCGATTTACATCAGTAAGCACCCGCGGTTTGCTCCGTATCCAGAACACAGTCACCACTTTTTAGAATTGAATTATGTCTATTCAGGAAAATCTGTCCAGTATATCAATGGCAGACGCGAAGTGATCAAGCAAGGAGAAATTTTACTGCTCGATCGCGGCTCTTCTCATGCTTTAGGTGAACATGGAGAAGAGGACATTCTGATCAACATTATTTTCCCAAATGATAAAGTCGATATCGATTGGCTGTCTAGTTTGAATGATAAGAATAGTGTGCTCTTCAATTTCTTAGCTCAGACGATGGCGACCCGTTCACGAAAGGAATATTTGATTTTCCGCTGCTCCCAAAATGAGCATGTTCAAATGATCCTCGATCAAATGATCGATAAATATTTCACCGAACCGATCTTTGCGAATGAGATCATTTCTCTCTACATTCCGATTTTATTTACAGAATTGATTGGCAATTGCACCTATGATTTTTATGAAGAGAAAAAGGATAAGACCAACCATCAGGTCGTCATTGACACCTTAAAATTAATCGAAAAGGAGTATGCCAGCCTCTCTCTGGAAAACGCCGCTCAGCAACTCGGCTATAACAAGAACTATTTAAGCAATATCATTAAGAAAAAGACTGGCGAAACCTTTTCCGAACTACTATCAAAACAGCGAATGAAGCAGGCCAAGTTTCTAATTGAAGGCTCCACGCTGCCAATCAGCTCGATCGTTGAATTGGTGGGTCTCAAAAATCGCAGTCATTTTTACAAACAGTTTAAAGCGGCCTATGGCGAGCTGCCAAATACTTTCAGAGAAAATAAAAAATGAGCCACAGAATTTCTGTGACTCATTTTTTATAGTTTTGAACCGATCACTATTCCGATAAAGCTTAACAGTAACCCTAATCCATATGATCCAAGGAGATAGCGATAAAACATCGGCCGATCCTTTTTCCATAAGACAAACAATTCAAAATTATAGGTAGAAAAGGTCGTGTAACCGCCCATAATTCCCGTGCCTAAAAATAAATAGACTGGATCAGACAGATGGAGACCAAAGAAAATTCCTAATAGCAAGCTTCCAGTCAAGTTGATGAAAAAAGTCGCTCTCGGCAGACGTTTGGTCTGAGGTTCAAAATAATTATTCAAAGTAAAGCGCAGCATGGCTCCAATTGCGGCACCGCTGCCTGCCAATAATGTCTCGATCATGGCTCTACCACCTTTCTGTGATAGATCGCTTCACCGAGCACGGTCATAGCCAAGCCGCCGATAAATGACAGCAGCAGGTAAAGAAAAGCGAATCCGATTTGTCCCGCCTGTACTAATTTCATCGTGTCTAAAGCAAACGAAGAGAACGTCGTCAGGGCTCCGCAGAATCCAACGCCCATCCCCAAAACTAAACGAGCGGAAACATCGCTATCATTCAAAATATGTTTGACGATCCAACTAAAGATGAAACAGCCTAATAAGTTAACCAGCAGCGTTCCTAATGGAAACCCGCCTACCGCCGGAATCCAAACGCCTAACCAATAGCGCGCGGTCCCTCCGACAAATGCAAAAAGTGCAATGACCAAGTAGTCTAACATATATTTCAACTCCATTTATTTCATTCTTTCTCACTATAAAACGATTGATTTGAAGTTGCAAATAATACTTTCTTTTTCATCAATTGTTTTCAAAAAGTGCTAAACTAAGACTATCTTGGAAAAAGTGAGGGTTATGTATGAAAGGTATCATTTTTGATTTTAACGGGACAATGTTCATGGATTCTGATCTCCATGAAGCCGCTTGGCTATATTTACTCCAAAAATATTCAGAGAAAGAATTGACTGAGGAAGACATTTTAAAGAATCTTCACGGCAAAACCAACGACGTGATTTTACGCAACTTTATTTCAAAGGATCTGACCGATGAAGAGGTTCAAAAATTATCTGATGAAAAAGAGACTTTCTATCGCAAATCAGTTCTAGAAAGTTCTAACCATAAAGATTTTACAAAAGGCCTGCGAGATGTGCTAGATTACTTGAAGGCAAACGACATTCCTATGACGATTGCTTCGGCATCACCGAAGATCAACATGGATTTCTATTTCGACTACTTAAATCTAGGCAATTGGTTCGATTACGACCAGATGGTTTGCCATACTGGCAGTTTCCCCGGAAAACCCGCGCCAGATATTTTCCTGATCGCAGCAGAAAAAATCGGTGTTGAGCCAAAAAACTGTCTGGTAATCGAAGACTCCTATTCTGGATTACAAGCTGCTCACAATGCTAAGATCGGTACGATCGTAGCCATTGATCCCGATGGAAAAAACCGTGCCGTTCTTGAAGCCGAGGGTCTAGCAAAAGATGGCGTCATTGAAAATTTCACAACATTCATCTCCGACTATTTGAAATAAAAAAAACCGCAACGATAGAAAATCGTTGCGGCTTTCTTTTTTTCTTTTTAGACGATTTTTGCTCCTAAAGTATTCTTGAAATGATTCAACGCCCAAGTATGCCCTGTTGCATCAAAACTTGCGACAGCCTTTTCTGGGATTATCAATTGATACCCCAAGTTGTAGGCATCCACAGCAGTATGCAAGACACAAATATCTGTACAAACCCCTGTCAAACAAAGTTCTGTAATACCGCGTTCGCGTAACCGAATGTCTAGGTCCGTCCCGCTGAAGGCTGAATAATGACGCTTGTCAATCCAATAAACATTTTTCTTCGCTTGATTTGCTTGATAAAAATCAGCCAGCGAACCATATAAATCACGACCGCTCGTTCCGATCACATTATGCGGCGGGAAAAGTCTATTTTCGGGATGGTATTGATCACTGGGATCATGCCCATCAATCGCGAACACGATGAAATCACCTTGTTGAAAGTAACTTTCAGTCATAGCGACGATCTCTTGCTCAATTGCCTGACCCGCTTCCCCTGTGGTCAGCTTGCCGTCAGTTGCTACAAAATCATTAGTATAGTCAATCGAAAGTAATGCACGCATGAAATGTTCCTCCTCATTATTCAGTTCTTCATTGCTATTGTTTCATTTCAAGAAGTAAATCGGGTAAGTAACAAATTAGTTAGACTAAGTGATTTACAAATTCAATCACTAATTGTGCAGATAATGTTCCTGTACGATTAACAAATTCTTCGTGTGTTTCTGTTGCTTCGCTGTCAGCCGTGTCGCTGATTGCTCGCACGATCAAGAATGGAATGCCAAATTGAGCAGCCGTATGCCCAATTGCTGCCCCTTCCATTTCAACAGCCAGCGCATCAGGAAATGCCGCTTTAATCTCATAAATTTTTGATGGGCTGCTGACAAAGGTATCGCCTGAAACGATCAAACCAACATGTGCGGATTGATTCATTTTTTTGCTGGCTTCCAGCATCTCACCTTTTAAGTATGTTGAGCCTTCATAGTAAAGAGGCATCCCGGGAACTTGTCCAATTTCATAGCCAAACGTCGTCGCATCCACATCAAAATAGGCAACTTTGTCTGCAATAACTAAATCCCCGATTGAAAGACCCGTTCCGATTCCGCCAGCGGTTCCCGTGTTGATGACCATATTGACCTTATATTGTTGAATCAAAACAGAAGTCGTGATCGAAGCCAAAACTTTTCCGATCCCTGATTGCACAACAATCACTTCATGATTGCCCAGACTTCCAGAAATGAACAATGCGCCTGATTGCTCCCAAGATAATGGATGTTCCAAGCTTTCTCGTAATGCTTTAACTTCTGGTTCCATGGCACCGATAATACCGATTTTCATAATCATTCTCCTAGTTCAATTAATAAAATTATTTTTAGTTAAATACATTCGATGACTCCTACGTGTTTCGCTAAATAAAACACATCCGTCCGTTTAATGCATAACTAAATAAAGAATACAGCTAACATTACCACGATCAAAAGTAATAGAACAAAAATAATCGCCTTATTTAGTATACTACCACGTTCTTTTTGTTTCACGCGTTCACTGCTGCGAGACTTCGTGACTGGTTTATTCTTCTTTAATTCTTTACGATAAACGTTACTGATTTCTTTCTCTCTTTTTTCATACGTTCGTTCAGCAGCTTTTCGTTGTTCCTCTGCCAACCGCTCTTGCTCTTCTTTTCGTTTTCGCAATTCGCTGCGCGTCACCAGGGGTGATTGGCTCATGCGTGATCCTCTCCTTATTCATATAAATGTATTCATTTTTCTTGAGGAAAAATGAGTCTGATTTTCATGCCGTATATCATTCCTCTATACTTTGCCTGACGTTTTTAAACAAATCAGAACATTTTGATATCCAATCCAATGATCCTACTAAAAGAGGAACTGACATCCTTATTCTTATAAATGTATTCATTTTTCTTGAGGAAAAATAAGTCTGATTTTCATGCCGTATATCATTCCTCTATACTTTGCCTGACGTTTTTAGACAAATCAGAACATTTTGATATCCAATTCAATGATCCTACTAAAAGAGGAACTGACATCCTTATTCTTATAAATGTATTCATTTTTCTTGAGGAAAAATGAGTCTGATTTTCATGCCGTATAAATAGATAACCTTTAGGAATTGGCTTGTTTATTTTTTAATTGCAGCAATTCCCAATAATTTACTGCGAAAATGGTCTTCGCATCGCAAATCAATCCATCTTGGATCGCTTGTTTTGCTTCTTCCATCGTTAACTCGTAAAGTTCTAAAACCTCATCGTCATCTTGCGGTCGCGGATTTTCAACTTTGACCAAATCGGTCGCCGCGTAAATGTATAATTTCTCGTTTGAAAATCCTGGCGATAAATACATTTCATTTATGTACGTTAATTTTTCGGTACGATAGCCCGTTTCTTCCTCTAATTCACGCATCGCTGTTTTTTCTGGATGCTGACCTTCGCCGGGATCAATTTTTCCAGCAGGAATTTCCATGACAACCTTTTCTAGCGGTTTCCGAAATTGTTTGACCATGATCATTTTATTTTCTTTAGTGATGGGAATGATTCCAACGCCCCCATGATGGAAAACTAACTCCCTCTTAGCAGTTCCGCCCATTGGCAAGGCGACATCATCCAAATAAACATCAATGATCTTTCCTTTAAACAATTCTTTCCGTTCAATTGTCTTCTCTTCAAAATCTTTATACTCTAACATTACGACACCTTTCCCCCTTTTTCCTATCAAGAAATTAATTTTTCAAGTCGTATACCATCCCAAGAGTTTCTTAAAACTTTTCAGCCTAATTACGTAACCTATCTTCTCCCAATAATAGCTGCGAAAATGGCCTTGGCAGCCCGAGTAGCTGTAGCCCGACGGTTCTGCCTTATTGTATCACAGAAAATTCTTATGTTTTTTCTAAATCTGAAAAATCCATCTTTAGTCCGATACTATTTCTATAGAAATTCATGCTATGATGAGCGTGTAAAGAAATCAAGTAATTTGAATGAATAATGTGATGGGTTATTACTAGACTAGGAGGATTATTATGCGAAGTAAAATATTCCCAATCATCATCGCAGCAATCGGCATCCTCTCCTTTTTTGAAGGGGACTTCGGCGATTATATCGTCTTTTTAATGTTGGTCGTTGGCTTTTGGTTGATCTATCGTGGATTTAAAGGAAGAAAAGTACGTCCACAGAAAAAAGAGGAATTACCATTTCTGACAAAAGAAAAAGAAGATTACTATAAAAAATTGGGTATGAGCGAACGTGAGATCGAATTGTTCCGTGAAACAATGAATATTTCTAAACAGCAAGTTTTATCTTTGCAGCAAAATATTCAAAAGAATGCCAAATTGAAAGCAATCGATTTACGGCATGACATGCTGAAGGCAACGAAAGCATTATTCAAAGAACTCGTAAAAGAACCAACTCGTTTACCTGAAGCCAGCCAATTTCTTTATACGCATCTTCCAAACATTGTTGATTTGACTGATAATTATGTAGAAATCAATGGACATGAGGTCAAGTCAAAAGAAGTTTATGGTAAACTAGAAGAAAGCGCTCAGATCATTGATCAAATGGCTGATTTAATCGTGAAAGATTATCAACAATTCGTTTCTGAAGACTTAGATGATATGGATGTTGAAATTTCAATCGCGAAAAAAAATCTTGACCATGATCCTGATTTGTCCACAAAATAAAAAAACAAAAATAGCTAAACAAAAAAATCTAGCTTGAGCTAGATTTTTTTCGAACAGGAGGACTCACAGTGGAACCAGAAAATAACTCACAAACCAAACCGGTAGACAGTACGTTAGACGATCTACTAAGCAACCCATTTGGCACCGATGCTTTAACCCCCGTTCAACAACAAGAAATCTCCCACTTGCAATCACAAGAACAGGCCGATCGCTTAGTGGATAAATTACCAGCCGAACGACAAGCACAAGCGCGAGAGCTATCGAAGAAAATCGATGTCAATGACTCGCAAGCCGTTATCAGTTACGGTGCGACTGCTCAAACCAAGTTGAGCGAATTCTCTCAATCAATGTTGAATTCAGTCTCTTCACAGGATATCGGTCCTGTCGGTGATTCATTGAATCAGCTGATGTACCGTTTGAATGAAGCCAATCCCGATGAACTACGCGTTGGTGAAGGCAATATTTTCCAAAAAATGTTCGGTAAAGTGAAACAATCGATATATGAGATCACTACGAAATACCAAAAAATCGGTGCTCAAATCGATAAGATCGCTACAAAATTGAACGTTGAAAAAGATGGATTGTTGAGAGACAACCAAATGTTGGAAACTCTTTACTCCAAGAACAAAGACTACTTTGATGCGTTAAATATTTATATCGCTGCAGCCGAATTGAAGATCGAAGAAATGAAGCTGACTACGATTCCTGAAGCAACCGAAAAAGCCAAAGCTTCCGGTGATCAAATGGACGTCCAAATCGTCAATGACTATACACAATTTTTGGATCGTTTAGACAAACGAACTTACGATTTAAAATTGGCACGTCAAATTACGATCCAACAAGCACCGCAAATTCGTTTGATCCAAAATACGAACCAAGCGTTGGCTGAAAAGATCCAAGCCTCAATCAACACGGCGATTCCTTTATGGAAAAACCAAGTGGCGATCGCTTTGACACTATTACGTCAAAAAGATGCTTCTACAGCACAACGTCAAGTATCTGAAACAACCAATGATCTATTAAAGAAAAATTCAGAGATGTTGAAGATTTCAACGATCGAGACCGCCAAAGAAAACGAACGCGGCATCGTCGATCTAGATACGTTGCAACAAACACAAAACGACCTAGTCGAAACACTAGAGGAAACATTGCGGATTCAAAAAGAAGGCCGCGAACGCCGCCAAGCAGCCGAGATCGAAATCGGTCATATGGAAAACGACTTAAAACAAAAACTAATGGAAATAAATTCCGGACAATAAAAAAATTCGCACACCATCAGGTGTGCGAATTTTTTTATGCTTTCATATATCCTAATACGACACCGCCGACAATGATCAGCAGACAGCCGATAATGACATAATACAATTCTTTTTTAGTTTTGCGTTCGCCCAGCAGGAAGATTCCTCCCAATGTCGAAATAATGATCCCCATCTGAGATAATGAGAAACCAATCGCTAAACCGATATTTTGGACACTCAACAGCATACAGACATTCCCGATCCCCCACAATAAACCAGAGGCCATATTCCGCCATACATACCGATCAACTTTCGTTTTACGGAATGCGAAGAAACTGGCACCAACCAGCATACCGATACTTTGCGGTAAAATAATCGCTAACGGATCAAGCCCAGCCCAAGTGATGATAATCGTATAGACACCATAGCCAAAGGTTGAGAAAATCAATGCACGTAAACCTTTGCCGAAGTTTAACATGCTGTCGTCGGTTTGTACGCCGCTATCATCATCTTTGCGTGCCGTTAAATATGCACCTAAGACCAATAAAGCTAACGCAATAAAACCTAAGACAAAATCTTTCGTCTTGGTCCATTCATGAAAGAACACTGCACCGGCGACGGTATTCAAAATTAATTGAAACCCGGTTGAGATCGGCAAGCCGACCGACACTCCCATGAATTTCATCCCGTGGAACTGACCGTTTTGTCCAACTGACCAAAAGAGACCTGACAAAAAACCAATTAATAAAATCCAACTACTCATTGCCGGTTGAACGATAAAATAGGTCACTAACGCAAAAACGAAAGCACCCATCGTCATTCCTAAGGTTTGCTGATTGGCGTCTCCGCCTAATTTCCCGCTCACCAAAGCAATGCTTCCCCATGCTACCATCGGTATTAGGGCAATCAAAATACTCATAAACTTACTCCCTTCAATTCACAACTGGAACAGTTTAGCGAAAAAAAGGAATTTTGGCAATCAAAAACTGAAAATTTACCGTTCTTCATGATAATAATCTAATCGAGGGAAAAATAAGGTCATCGTCGTTCCCTCATTCATCGTTGACTCTGCTGATAAAACCACGCCAAGCTTCTCTGCTAAGGTTTTAGCTAAATACAAACCGAGTCCGGTAGAATGCTGCTGCGCCTTGCGACCATTTTCACCAGTAAAACCTTTATCAAAAATCCGCCCTAAATCCTCTGGCGGAATGCCCATGCCGTTGTCTTTTAAAATCAACGCAACACCGCCGCTTTTCGTCTCAAAGCTGATATTGATCTGACCATGATCGGGCGTATATTTAATCGCGTTGCTCAATAATTGCCGGAAGATGAACTCGATCCATTTGGCATCCGTCAGAACTTTGGCATCCTCTTCAGCCAAAGTCAGCTGCAAGTTTTTTTGGATAAAGTAGTTCGCCTGACTGCGTATAATCGGTTGAATAATTTTTTTCAAAGAATACTCTTGAATCAAATAGTCATTCACAAATTCATCCGAACGGGAATAATATAAAATCTGCTCGACATATTCATCGATTTGTTGGACCTCATTTTGCAATAAAACAAATTTATCATCTGGAATATCAAATTCAATCGAATTCAAAATCAGATCCACCGCTGCCAACGGCACCTTGATCTCATGAATCCACGAATCTAAATAATCCTTCTGATCTTTTTGGCTATTTAATAATTGCTCCATCATTGAGTGATGTTCTCGAACTTGCTGGTTCACGTATTCTTGAATCATACGTTCTTCGTTGTTCGTCGCGGCCTCAACAAAATGTTGGAGATGGGAATCTTCTTCGGCATTAAAAGCCTTATACCATTTTTTTCGCCGATAATAATCGATTGTGAAAAAAAGAAAGACCAAAAACAATTGCAGAATCAATAAATAACCGAGATTATCCCAAAAATTATGCAGATCCGGTGTCAACCAAACCATAAAGATCAACAGTAAACTCAACACCGCCCAGCCCAATAAGACGAGCAATCGATCTTTTAAATACTTAACAAATGTCATACTTACTCCTTTTTGACCATAGATGATTTCACGAAATTATCAAGCTATCAGATATAGTGGCTTTAACATTATGGAACAATATACCCCTGTCCAACTTTCGTTTGAATATAATCATCAATTCCCGCCTGCTCGATCTTGCGGCGCAGACGATTAATATTTACCGTCAATGTATTATCATCCACGAAACGTTCGTCATCCCACAGCGCCCGCAATAATTTGTCACGGCTTAATATTTTGCCGTGCTGCTTCATCAAAATGAATAATAAGCGGTATTCGTTTTTGCTGAGGTCCACAACTTCTTCCTTAATAGTCATGCTGCTGTTGTCGATATTCAAGGTGATGCCGTTATGTTCCAGCTCCTCACCGCTTTCGGCGTAGTTATAAGAGCGACGCAATAAGGCATTGATTTTTGCCACCAAAATATCAACTTGGAACGGCTTCGTAATATAGTCATCCGCACCCATATTCATCGCCATGATTTGATCCATGTTAGTGTTTCGGGAAGAAATAAAAATAATCGGAACCTTGGAAACCTCACGAATTTTTTGACACCAATAATAACCATCAAAGACCGGTAGATTAATATCCAACAAAACAAGCTGTGGCGCAATCTGTTCAAACTCCTCAAAGACTTGATTAAAGTCCGTTGTTTGGTAAACGTCGAATCTCCATTTCGTTAATTCCTCACCGATCAATTGACGAATCACCGCTTCGTCTTCAACGATCATGATTTTTGCCATTGTATTCCTCCGCCTTCTTCTATTTATCTGACTTCACGAACCAGCTTAAATATAATAGGCCAGTTCGCAACGTCATTTTTACCATCATATCAAAGAACCGGTAAAAACTGAAAGACGATCCTTATTAAATTAATTTTTAGTAAAATCAATAAAGCCCAGATTGTCATCAATCATGCCACCTTCACCTGATAAGCTAAAGGTACTTAAACGCGGATTAAATTTGATGCGCATTTCTGCTTGCAAATCTTCTTTTGAATAGCCCTTGATCCAAAAGTCACCGATCTCTGATGGGATTTTTTCATCGTAATCGGCTTTTTCCATCTCATTTGAAATGACGTTAATGGAGAATTGCGTTTGCATATGGATCATGGCGTGTTGCGAATAGGGTCCTACGCCATCTTCAAACGTTAGCAACAAAATTTTATCTGCCCCTAAATGTGCGGAAAGTCTTTCTTTAGCTGCTTCATCTAGTGTAATATTCATAACTATCTCTCCTAACTCGTTTTAGTAGATCCTTTTCTTTAAAAAATAGTTCCCAGGTTTTTACTCTTACCTCTGACAAATTCCAATCGCTCAAGTCTTCAAAATTTGGCCTGAGAGAAAGCCCCTTCATCTGATTCTTATCATCAGACGAAGAGGCTCATTTTGCAAGTATTCTTACTTATTTAATTGCTGATCAAGTTTAGTTAAATCAATTTGCGAATCCTGCGCTAAAAGTTTGCGGAAGATCGGTAATTGTTTTTGAATCTGATCGGTTTGATCATTTTCCACCTGCATGACTAATAAAGGTTCATGCAAACTCAAACGCAGCAGCATCCAGCCTTTTCCATAAGGATCATTCACAGAGAAACGCACACCTTCTTGGTTTTCAGGATTTTCTGAGAAACCAGTTTGCTGCGGCAATTCTTTACGGAATTTTTCGATCATTTTTTGACCCGCTTCTTTGTAATCCTCGCCTGCAATCGTATAGCGAATTTCCAAAGTTTCCAGCGGTTGTTCTAACTCCGCCATCAAATCGGTCAGCTCTCGCTGCTCTTCTTTTAATTTCGGCAGCAGCATCAACACCTTCGCAATCACATACGCACCATCGTCTAAGAAATAATTTTCTTTAAAGGCTGCGTGAGAACTAGTTTCGATCGCCAGCTGACAATCAATCCCCTCTTCATTTAATTCGATCGCTTTGTTGATGACATTCCGATAGCCTGAAATGTAACGATATTGTTTACCGCCTTTTTCCTCAATAAAGCGTTTCAAGTGATCTGATGTTGGAGAGTTGGTAACAATCGTGCTGCCAGGGTATTCTTTTAAGACGATCGCCGATAGCACAGCGATCAAATTATTCCGATTGATCATTTGCCCATCTTTCGACACGATCGCTGAACGATCGACATCTGTATCAAAAATCACGCCAAGATCGGCTTGGTTATCCAGCACAGCCTGCTTGATACTTGCCATCGCTTCTTTATTATCAGGGTTTGGAATATGATTTGGAAAATTGCCGTCAGGCTCTAAAAACTGTGAACCGTTAGTATCGGCACCCAAAACTGCCAAAACCTTATCCGCGAAATATCCTCCGGCGCCATTTCCAGCATCGACGACAATTTTCATGCCCTTCAATGGCTGTTCACTACCGCTGCCGCGTTGGATTTTTTCAACAAGATCGGCTGCATAACGAGATAATAAGTCCGCTTGCTTCACACTTCCAACCGCTTTTTCACCAGCTTCAGTATGAGTCAAAATATAGGCGATATCACTTTTTTCCGCTCCGCCAGTTTGACTGAAGATCTTGATGCCATTGAAATAAAATGGCAAATGACTAGCTGTCAGCATAATCCCGGCATCACAAGCAAACTCTTCAAATTGCGTCGCCATAAATAGTGCTGGTGTCGTGGCCAAGCCAAAATCCAACACTTCACAGCCAGCTGATTCAAAAACTCCTATCATTGCAGTTTTTAGTTCTGGTCCGGTCAAGCGGCTGTCATGTCCGATCCCAATCTTAAACGGACGCTCCACACCCTTGTCTGCTAACCAATTAAGAATTCCCTGAGCGATTAATTGAACTTCTTCTGTCCCTAAATTCTTTACTTTATCCTCAGCTGTGATAGCGATTCCACGAATATCTGAACCGTTTTGCAATTTTGTTAACTCCATTGATCATTTCCTCCTTATGCATATTAATGTGTTTATTCTTTTCAGCTTACCTTTATACTGCGTACCATCCAACTACGTGATATTTCGATGCACTTTCTATTTCACTAATTAACCAGTCTGAGAAAAGTTGGACTGGCCTACTTCCATTCTACTTTTAGTCTATTATACCAAAAATCCCGAAAAAGAAAGCCTTTTCGGGAAAGTTTTATTCATTTAAGTAAATTTTACTATTTTAAATAACTCGTGACTGCGGGTTCTTTTTTGCCTCGCGTTTCTTTTGCCAGCGAATTCGCCAATCGACCAATTTATCCATTACAAAGGTCAATCCCTTGAATAACCAATAAATTCCAAAGGTCAAAGGAATAACGAAAAACAAATTACGATTCCAAAGCTTATCAAAATCGAAGAATGTTCTAAAGAATAGATAACAACTTAGATAAGCGCTGCTCAAAACTGCAATCAACGCAATTTTCTTCTTATCCAGAGGGAATGAAACCTTATACAAGACCAGCAAACCAACGCAACCAGTTAAAAAGACCGACATTGTCGATGTCGCTTGATAATCTAACTCAAACAAAACATCAGCCAATTGAATAATCATTACGGCACTAACGACCGTCAAAGCTCCTGGCAAGGAGACTCGTAAAATATTATTCAAGAAATCCCCTTTGATTCGTTCATAACTTGGTTTCAATGCCAAGAAGAAGGAAGGAATTCCCACCGTTAACGCATTGATCGGTGTCAATTGGACTGGTTCAAAGGGATACGGACTTGCGATGATCATAAAGATGACCGCCAACATTAACGAATAGATCGTTTTGACTAAATACATAGAAGCAACACGTTCAATATTATTGATCACGCGGCGCCCTTCATTCAAAACATTTTGCATCCGGGCGAAATCGGAATCCAATAAAATGACATCCGACGCGGCCCGTGCGGCACTACTTCCGTTAGCCATGGCAACGCCAATATCGGCTTCTCGCAAAGCAAGTACATCGTTAACGCCATCACCTGTCATACAGACTGTGTGATTTATTTTTAATGCTCGAATCAGAGATTGCTTTTGTTTTGGGGTAACACGGCCAAAGACCGTCGTGTGATTGACTAACGCCGTATAATCAATCGGTTCATCTAAACTAGACATATCGACAAACGTCTCGGCGTTTTTAATTCCGGCTTTTTGCGCGATTTTTGAAACGGTCAGCGGATGATCTCCTGAAATAACCTTCAACTCCACATCTTGTTGGGCGAAATAGCCAAATGTCGCCCGTGCATTTTCCCGTAAATTATCCGAGATAATCAACGTTGCAAGCAGACGCGGCTCATAGGTCATTTCTTCCTCCAACATTCCTGGATACTCTACTAATACAAGTACCCGCTGCCCAGCCTCCAAATAAGGCTGAAGCTTATTCTGCAGCTCGTCCGACATATTCTTAAATATAAATTCTGGTGCACCGAAAGCAAAGCTCCCTTGATCCTTAAATGTTGCCCCGCTCCATTTGCGTGCTGATGAAAAGGGAACAATTTTTTCTGCTTGCCAATCGTCAGCAGGTGGAAAAGCTTCACGTAAAGCTTTTGCCGTCGCGTTCTGATCTTTTAAATGATGCAGTAACGCGCCCATGATCGTGTGTAATCGATCGTCTGAGATATCTTCCAATAATGCATTTTCAAATTTCAACGTTCCATCAGTGATCGTACCGGTCTTATCCAAACAGATCACATCGACTCGAGCCAGAGTTTCGATTGAAGGTAAAGCTTGAACCAAAACTTTTTTTCGAGCTAAATTTGCCGCACCGACCGCAAAGGCCACGCTTGTTAACAGCATCAATCCTTCTGGGATCATACTAACCAATGCAGCAACGGTTCCTAAAACTGCTTGTTTGATTGAATCTGATGCCTGATACTGACTATAAAAAAGACCTAATCCGACTGGGATGATGACGATCGTTAAGACAGCGATCATCCGGCTCAGTACTTTAGTTAATTCTGAACTGCCGGTTTTCTTCGTTTTCGCTTCACTAGTTAATTGTTCGGCAAAATTATCTTTCCCTACAGCCGTTCCTTGATAAAAACATTCGCCCGCTGTCACAAAGCTTCCGCTGAACAGCTTATCTTGCTTGTTTTTTTGTACGCGATCCGCTTCACCTGTCAGTAATGACTCGTCCACTTCTACGCCAGCTCCAGCTAGTAAACTGCCGTCGACCGGCACCTGATCGCCATTTCGCAAATAGAGAATATCCCCTAAAACGATTTCCTCTTGATCGATCTGCTGCAAGCGGCCATCCCTCAATACAACTGCCTTGGTTTTAGCCAAGACCGATAATTTATCGATCGTGTGTTTTGCCCGCAGCTCTTGGATGATCCCGATTAATGTGTTGATGACTACTACTCCGAAAAACAATGTATTCTTCGGCGAACCTACTAGCAATACCAGTACTGCCAATACCAAATTAAGAATATTAAAAATATTGATCGTATTCTCTTTAATAATTTCCTTGTCGGACTTCAATAAATTGTCTTCCACTTGATTGATCTGCCCTTGTTCCGTTTTTCGCTGAACCTCCGAATTGGTTAATCCTTTTAGTTCTGCTGGAATCTCGACTTCATCAAAATTTTCTTCCACCGTTTGAACTTCTTCTTTTTTCTTCATCCGGTTTCACCCCATCTCATTTGTAACAAACGCTGTTTTTACAGCGAAAAATGTATTTATTACTCTATGTTTATCTTACCACGACTTGCATTTTAAGTCGGTGTTGAGCATTGAAAGCTATCATCTCTTAAACTATTTATGGATAAACAAAAAAGCCGCAGCAAGCCGCGACTCATTTTTTAACAGAATATACGTAATGGGGCATGGTGACTCCGCGATAATGTTTAACGAATTCGCCGCTGCGGGTCATCCCATTTCGTTCGGCGACTTTTTGCGAAGCTGTATTTGTATCACGAATGATCGAAAAGACTTCTTCCGCGTTTAATTGTTCAAAAGCATATTTTTTACAGGCTTCGGCTGCTTCGATTGCATATCCGTGATGCCAAAATGCTCGTTGAAATAAGTAGCCGATCTCTAAAACCTTCTGACCAGCAAAATCTTGCCAAGTCAATCCACATTGCCCAATCATTTCATTGGTTTCTTTTAAAACGACCGCCCACAGACCAAAGCTCTCGCGTCGATAATTATCAAGCTGTTTTTCTAACCAGCTTTGAACCTCCGTATCATCGAAAGCTCCTTCATAAGCAACCATCGTTTGTTCATCCTGCAGAATTTTACTCAGTGAATCCAGATCCGATTGCTGCAATTCACGCAAGTAAAGTCTTGCCGTTTCGATAATCATTCTCTGCCTCCTAACATGACCCAACAAAAAACATGCCGCAGGTAAACCGCGACATGTTTGGTTTTAAATATCTTTCGGTACGTAAAAACTGCGATTATCCATTCCAAAAATACGCTCGGTGTACGTTCCCGGATCTGTATTTTTTACAGCGCTGGAAATCATTTGCATCGATGCATCGATGTTATCGATTTGATGTAAAATCTCTGCTTCCATGATACGCGGCCGTACAGGTGAACCGTACTCTAACAATCCGTGATGGGACAAGACCATATGACGCAAAATCACGACATCTTCGTCCGCATCATCGATCTTCAATTCGGCACAGGCTTTGGTAATTTCTTCATCCACTAAAACTAGATGGCCGACCAGATTTCCGACTACTGTATATTCGGTCGAAGAAGGACCCGTCAACTCGATTACTTTACCTAGATCATGAATGATGATCCCTGCGTATAGCAATGAAGCATTTAATTGCGGATACTCTTTCGCGATCGCTTTGCCTAGTCGCAGCATCGTTAATGTATGGAAAGCCAAACCGCCGGCAAATGCGTGGTGATTTCGTTTGGCTGCTGGAAACTCGAAAAATTCTTTTTGATATTTATTCAATAAGAAACGAACGATTCGATTCCAATGCGCATTGGTAATCTCGAACAGCGTTTGATTGATTTCTTCTTCCATCTCTTCGCGTTTGATTGGTGCGCGCTCCATGTACAACGCAGGATCATTTGGTTCCTCTGGTTTTGTGGTACGAAGATGAATGATCTTCACTTGCGGATTGCCTTGATACATTTCTCGCTTACCATTCAATAAAACGACTTGTCCGGCTCTATAACGTTTGATTTCTTCTTCGGACGCGTCCCAAAATTTACCATCGACCGTTCCAGAAGTATCTTGGAAAGTAAACGCGATAAATTTTTTGCCATTTTTAGCTAAACGAACATCGGCATTTTTGATCAATACATACATTTCAAATTGCTCATCGACCGTTAATTCTTTGATTTTTTTCATCGTTGGACTCCCTTCAATTCCCAGACTGGCTGGTGAAGCTCTTGGTAATAGCTTACCATTTCTTGGTCAGATGACAAACAAATGACCTGATAATTTTGACTAAATTGCTGTAATAATTTAGCAAACTGATATTTCCGCTGATGATCGTAGTGCAGCCAGCCATCGTCAATGATTACCGGACACAGCGGATGTTTCTGCTGCAAGGCCAAATAAGCAAAACGAAAGGCCATCATCACCTGATCTTTGGTTCCCGTCGAAAGATTATAAAGACTCAGCTGATCAACGGTCAAAAGACCTTCCGAAAAGTCTAAACGGCTATGCGCATTGTTCGTCAACTCTTGGAAATAGCTTGTCGCCTGTTTCAGGAGTTCCGGTAATTGCTGCTCCGATAATTCTGTCGCGATGTCTTGCAGCAGTTGATTCTCCAACTTAGCCACCGCGTAATCTGAAGTCAATTTTTCTACCAGCGCCCGTTGCTGACTGACTTGCTGATAAAGATTATCCAGCGTCCCGTCAGCCTGCATTTGTTGAATTTGCAAGCGTGAACGCTGCTCTTGTTCCTGTGATTGATGGAGCTGCTGTTCACCCGTCTGAATCTCCTGTTGTAAGATACGTAAGGCATCATCAATTTCTGCCAGTGTCGTTTCTTTTTCAAACAACGGAGCGACGCTCTCGGTTAATTCGTTCAAACGCTGCTGCCTTTGTTTCACTTCTGCTTCTCGTTGTAAAAATGCTGGAATCTCTGATGGGTACGCCAGCCGGAATTTTTCTAATAATGATTGCTGCTGAGTTAAAAGCTGTTGCTGCTGCTTCTGTGTTTCGTGAATCCGCTGCTGCAGGACGGTATTTTCTTGGTAGGTCTGAGCAAAACGAATCTGCTCCATCTCTTTGGCAAATTGTTCCAAAATCCGCAATTTATCCGACAGATTTTTTTCCTGCAATGGCAGCCATTCTGCTAAAAACTCAAAGCGCTGTTCTTGCTGCATCAATTTTTGCCGCAAATCTAATTGACGTTGTTGCAATTCTTTATTCGTCTGACGCTGCGCTAAATAGTTTTGCGCACATTGATTTTCTTGGACTACCGCAAACTCATTCCCAGCTTCGGATAAGTTTCTTTGCCGTAATTCCTTTTGAATTTGATCAAACAGATGCTGTACCTTACGCTGACTTTGTGTGGTTTTTTCGGACAGCTCTGCGACTTGTCCTTCATAAACATCCATTTGTCCCAACTTCTCTTGCCAAGCATCCTTATCCGCGGGTTTGTTTTGCCTCAGCACACCGCCGATCACACAAGCGACTGCTGCCGCCAGCACAATATAGCGCAAAGGTACCGGCAATAAGAAGGCCAGTACTAATCCTACCCCTGCTGCGATAAACAACCATGGGGGATTCTTTTTATGATTGAAGAGTTCTGGATGTTTCTGTTCGTAGTCATTCAAGCCGGCTTCTGCTTGATCTCGTTGTTCTTTGACTAATCCTAATCGAATCTTTTGCTCCGCCAAAGCTTTTTGCTGTACCTGCAGCGGCTCAAAAAGTTTTTGAATCGCTGGTTCATCTGCAAATGGTCGCGGCGGATTTTGCTGCCACTCTGTTGGTGTATCCTTCGTTTGGGCCAAATTGACGGCAATCCGCTGATCCTCATCCAACATTCGGGTAATCGCTACTTTTTCATCTGCTAATTGCTGGATACGCGTTTCATTTTCTAAGTAGAAGTAATAGCGCGCAGATTCCTGATTGCCGCTATGTTGCTGCAGTGCCGCATGTAATTTTTCCTGTTCCTTCATTAATTGTTGATATTCCTGATAAAAGGTTTGGAGTTCCGTTTGTTCAGCGTCACTGGCCAGCAAATGCAGATCCATTTTTTGTAACTCTAAGAATTCTGCATAGCCTGACCAATTCAAGCGCTGTTGTTCGAAAGTCAATCGCTGTTCTTGCAGCTGTCGATTTCTAGCCGCCTGCTGTGTTACCTGCAGTTTTTCTTCATCCGCTTGACGAACTAACTGCTGAAAACTGGCTTCTCGCGCTTCCTTCTCCTTAATCTTCTGCTGCAAATCCTGATAATTTTGCAGCGCCTGATTTAAAGGTTGCTTGCGTCCGCGCGGCCGATAAATTCCTTCATAATTATTCTTCAATTGTATCCGCTGCTCAAATAATTCATTGCTGCCGGATAATCCTAAAGAAATCAGCGCTTCATGTAAGTTCTCTTCACTTAACGTATCTAGCTGCTGCAGCTGTTCTTGTTGAAAAGTGAAAACATGCCGGAAAAGCTGCAGATTCAATGGATAAAGAATCTTTTCCAGCAGCTCTTCTTCTCCTTGCTGCCCATCCTCAAGCCAAACTTTGGCCTTGCCTTTATTTTTTGCCTTGTAGCGCTCGATCGTCACCGATCCATAAGTCGGATGAACAATAATTAAGCGACCGCCAAATCCGCTGCCGTCATTTGGTGTGTAATCTTGCCCTTTTTTTCGTTTTGCAGAGAAGCCAAATAAGATCGCTTGAATAAATTGATAGAGCGTCGATTTTCCGGCCTCATTCAAACCATAAACCAATTGATTTTTCGCTTCAAACAAAAAAATTTGCTGACGCCACTTGCCAAAGCTCGTGATTTCTGCTTTTTTAATCCACATCGGCGTCCCTCCTAAATCGATAACTCTGAATCATTTTTTCTTTTAACGACGCTACAGTATCCACCCTAAACTCTCGGTCCATCAAGCTATGCAGTTGAGGATTTTGTTCCAACTCGGCCAATAACTCGCTAAAAATTTCCGGTGTTTGATACGTCGTGACTAGCTGGTCAACTAGATCCTTATTTACTGCAAGATATGGCCGTTCTGTCGGTTGTTCGGCTAATGTCAATTGCCATAGAAAAATATCCTGTGAGACTTCCTCCTGCAAGGCTTCCAAAAGTTCTCCTGAAGCTACTTGATAAGCCAGTTCTTCGCCCAAGCCTTCCGTGTCGCTAAATTCTAAATGCAATAGAGTCGGCAGATCCGCAGACAAGTTCCGCACTAAAGGAAAAAGCTCACGCGGTTGACGAAGGTTCTTCAAAGAAACGATTCGTTTTTCCCAGCGAATCACTTCAACTGGGATTTTCTTAGGAACCAACAGATTGCCTTCACTTTCAACCAAGGTCACACCAGCCAAATTTGTTTCTTTTTGCGTATGACCCTGCGGCGTACCGGGATAGATCACAAAAGGACGTTCCGCTAAAACTTGCGGTACATGAATATGCCCTAATGCCCAATAATCGTATCCTTTTGCTGACAACTCCGTTAATTGAAACGGTGCATAAGGCATCTGTCCGCCATGATACATCCCAATCTGAAAATCAACGGCACCCTTATACGGAAATTTCTCACTCATCGCTGTTTCAATTGTCGGATGCTGGTAGCTGAAACTTGTAATGGCGATCTTTTCGCCCGCTTTCGTAACAAAATTCTTTGTCTCCACCTGTTCATCAACGAATAATTGAATATTATCTGGAAAAGCAAACCAATAACGATCGGCTTGATAAAAATCATGATTGCCAAAATTCATAAAAACGGGAATTCCCGCTTCATTTAATCGCGCCATTTCTTGGAAGAAATAGCGTTGCGTCTTTAACGTGGGGCGATTCTGATGAAAGGTGTCCCCAGCCAATAAAATGAAATCGACCGCTTGTTCAATCGCATGATCAACGATCTTTTGCAGCATTTTTTGGTTGGCTGTCAGCACGTGCTTTTGAAAATGCTCAGGCACACTTGTCAGACCTTCAAAAGAGCGATCCAAATGCAGATCAGCTGCGTGTAGAAATTTCATTTTCTTTCCTCCTAATCAGCGCGTTAGTTTTTAATAGAACTTCTCTTTATTGAAAAATGAAAAGAAATCATCATTCCAATCCCGTATATTTTACCATAAAAAAACGAAAACTTGTTCGTATTTCTATGAATCTTCCTGCTGTTTATTCAAAAAAAAAGAAAGAAAAGACAGCTTAAATTAGGTCTGCTTAGTTCTTTTCAAAATGTTTCACCAAGATGGTTTGATGAATGTTGATATTGCCTATTGGCCGAGTATTATCCCTCGTCAAGACAGCGCAAATAGTATAAACTATTGCTGTAAAAAGAGAGGGTGCTTGGATGAATAAGGATGAGTTAATCAAAAAAGCTAAAGAATTAATGAACGAAGGCAATTTTGATAAAGCCAAAGAGTTTGTTGAGATGCACAAAGATGACCTTGGCGAGTATTATGAAAAAGCTAAGGCATTACTAGCATCTGATAAGATCGATGGTTTAATGGATAAATTCAAAAAATTCTTTTAACAAAAAAAGTTAGAAACGCCGCTCATTTGAGTCGCCGTTTCTAACTTTTTTTATTCCATCTGATTCAGCACTTCATAAATGTGATCTGATGTTTGCCCCAAAGACTGAACCTGATTGGTATTCGCTAATAGAATGATATATGTCAGTCCCGTATGGGTAAAGGTATTGATCGTATTAAAGCCGCCAAGAACCCCATGACTGGAATAGCTGCCCGGATTCACATAAAAACCCATTCCATACGTTGAAGAACTGCCCGCAGTCATCATCTTGCTTTTTTCAACATCATTGATTAATTTTCCTTGCATCAATGCCTGATCAAATAGATAGAAATCTGTTGCGGTCGTATAGATATCTCCTGCACCGAATAATTGTGTAAGATTTGGCAGCTGCGCCTTTTCTAAACGGCCAGTCTTTTCTCGATAGCTTTCTGCCAAGTTGCTTGTTGGCGTATCGTTTTGATAAAAATTCGTATTCTGCATATTCGCCGGTTTGAAAATATGTTCTTGAATGTATTCTTCAGTATTTTGCTGACTAACCAATTGGATAATATAAGCCAGTACAGCATAGTTACTATCTGAATAGTGCCAAGTCCCAACCGCTGAATTGCTGCCGGCCGCCTCGATTTCCTGGATAATCTGCTGCGGGAGAATCTCTTTGCTTCCCTCAGTACGGCCAGTCAGTCCGCTCGTGTGATTAAGTAAATTCTTCAAGGTGATTTGCTGCCCATTAGGAAAATCTTTTATATAGTTTGTGACAGGGTCTTCAACCTTCAGCTTTCCCGCCTGTTCTAATTGTAAGATCGCTGTCGCGATAATAGCCTTTTGCGCGGAACCAATATAATAACGAGTTTCCGGAGTATTTTTCAACTGTTTCTCCTGATCGGCCAATCCGTACGACTGATTAAGAATCACCTGACCTTTGCGAACGACTAAAGCAGTCCCTGAAAAATGCTGGTTCGCTAAATAAGTATCCAACTCTTGATTAGCGGTTACTGGTAAAACGACGGCTGCCTTTTTCTCGGGCGTTGTTTCCGATGTTTCTGTTTTCTTAGTTTTCTTTTTCGATGAAGTCGTTGTCGACTCGATTTTTGTTTTCGGTGCTTTCTTAGCGTGGAAGTCCAGCGATTGCATATGCCATGCTAGCAAACAGCCTGCCAACAGCAGCAGTATCCCGCCGCCTCCAATAACAATTTTTTTCATCCTTTATTCGCCATCCTTATGGCTTGAAGTATAGCAATTTTCTAAAGAAAAAACTGCGATTTATTCTTATCTATCATTTTTATTCGTGTCTTGTAAGATTTTTGTAAGATAGTTCTTTTTATAGAAATCATTTTTTTGAAATCTACTAAAAATGAGATCGATTTGGAATTATTCCTTTACTTCCCACAAAAAAATGAACATGCAAAAAGCTGCGACGCAAATTTGCATCGCAGCTTCTAATTCTAATTAACCTTCGTATAATTCACGGATTGGCGTCATGATAATACGGTTCAAGTCATTGATGATTACGCTGAAAGCTTGTTCTTTCACCATTAATTCATTGATCAATTCTTCTTGTTGAACCTTTTCAGCTAATCCTTGTGCTTGAGCAGCATCTTCATCGCTGAAGTCTTCACCGCGCATTTGTTTTTCTTGCAGGCTTTGTTGGAAAGCTTGAAAGTCTTTAAAAGCAGCATAAGCTGTTTCATTTTTCTTTAATTCTGCAAAAGCTTCTTCTAGTGATTTAAATTCTGGTAGTTCACGGATTTCGCGTTCCAATCCGTTCGCTGAATCGTAAATGTTTGCCATTTTTTTATTCCCTCATTTTCTATAAAAGTTACTTTTCTATTGTAACATGAATGGAAACGGGTTCAAACCCTAATTTCCTGGTTGATATTGCTGCCACAATTCTTGGCCCTTTTCCTTCAATTTATTGGCGCCTTCTTTGGCCTTCTCAAAGAAATTGGCTGCTCCTTCGCTAGCTTTGCCGCCAATATCCTTCAGCTCTTCACGCCATTTGCTTTGATCCGAATCTTGAGCTCCTTGATTGACCTCATCAGCCGCCACGACTTTACCGCCTGTTGCATAAGCATCCGCTACCTCAAAGGAGTATTGTCCAGCATAAGGCATAATCGACTCAGCCTCGGCTTTGAAGACCTGCCCTACTTCTGATCCGCTGGTACCGCTCAAATAGTGGGTCTCACTAACTTTTTCAAAGCCTAACCAGGTTGAGATTACAATATTTGGTGTATATCCAATGATCCACTGATCATTGACCTTGTTAGCATCAAAGTTGGTTTCGGTCGTTCCAGTTTTACCAGCAACGGTAAATCCAGCCGGTGCCGCTTGTGCCGCGGTTCCGTTTGAAAAAGTACCTAACAGCATGCTGGTCATTTCATTTGCCACTTCTTTTGAAATCACTTGTTCATATTTAGGTGAACTGTTGTCTTCGATCACAGCACCTGTTGAATCGATGATCTTCGTAACCAAATGCGGCTGATACATTTTTCCTTCATTCGCAAAAGCACCGTAAGCCGCTGCCATTTGCATTGGAGAAGTTCCTTTTTCTAATCCACCTAAAGCTAATCCGTAATATTTATCCGATTTACTCAATGGAATCCCAAACTCTTCGGCTTTGTTATAGCCTTTATTCAAACCGAGCTCATGCAGCAGCCACACTGCCGGCAAGTTCAAACTTTGTGCCACCGCTTGATACATCGGTACTTCCCCTTGGAAGGTTCCATCATAGTTTTTAGCTTTGTAATAAGACTGCGGTTCATCTTTTAGAACACTGTCGGGTTTATAACCTGCTTCTAATGCCGACGAGTAGACACTCAATGGTTTCATTGTGGAACCTGGCGAGCGCTGCATTTGCGTCGCAAAGTTATAGCTGCGGAAAATATGCTCTCCGCGTCGTCCGACCAATGCTTGGACACCGCCTGTTTTTGGGTCCATTGCGACCGAAGCCGATTGCGGCATCGCGCCATCCGCTGCATTTGCAGGGAAATTCGCATTGTTTTCGTAAACGGCTTCCATTTGCTTCTGGTAATCCTGATCCAATGAGGTGTAGATTTTATACCCTTTATTCAGTAGATCCTTCTCAGATAGTCCGTAACGCTCCACAGCCTCATCAATCACCGCATCAAAGTAAGATGGGTAACGATAACCTGCATCAGCTGACGAGTATGTGTCATTTAGTTCTGAACCAAGATCGGTAGCCTTTTCTTGATCCTCTTGCTCTTTCGACAGTTTGCCATTTTCGACCATAACCGAAAGTACCGTATTTCGACGATTTACAGCATTTTCCAAATTATCGATTGGGTTGTAAATACTTGGCCCTTTCAACATCCCGACAATAGTCGCCGCTTCGCCGATACTCAATTGATTGGCATCCACACCGAAATATTTTCTAGCCGCGTCCTGAACACCCCAGACACCATTACCGAAGTAAGCATTGTTCAGGTACATCGTTAAAATTTGATCTTTGTCATATTTCTTTTCTATCTCGATCGCCATAAAAATTTCTTTGGCTTTTCGTTCTAAGGTTTGGTCAAGACTCAAGTACGCATTTTTTGCCAACTGCTGGGTTAAGGTACTCCCCCCGCCGGTAATATGACCAGAGGTTACCAGACCTAAAGCCGCCCGTCCGATCCCTTTGATGTCAAACCCATGGTGATTATAAAAATTCCGATCTTCCGTAGAAACTACCGCATCTTTTAAATACGGAGAAATTTGATCGCTTTCTACATAGGTCCCTTTTTGTCCGTAGAGGGTTCCTGCTTGTTCATTCTTTTCATCATAGATAACCGTCGATTGTTTCAAGCTGGACTGCAGCGTCTCCACATTGACTGATTTCGCTAAGAAAAATAGATAGACACTCATCACTAAAACACCCACGAGTGTTAATAATAGCAAGATTTTATTGATATGATATTTTTTCCAAATACGTTTGCGCCAATGGTGAAAACGAATCAAGTAGGGCTTGATCCATTGCCAAAAAGTTTTTGTGCCGCTGCGAAACTTTTGCCAAAAAATTTTTGCACCACTTTTAAATTTGCGCCAAATTTCCTGAAAATCCATTTTTTTGATCTCCATTCTATACAAAATTCAGACACAGTGTATCACAGATCGCCTATTTAAAGCTTGGGGCTCGAGACGGATACACACTTGAAAATATTCTAGCATGGCTTCTCAAGGAAAAGCTGATTTTTTTCTTAAATATCCGTTAAAAGTGATACAATAGGCCGGATGAATCCTTTATTTAAGGTAAAAAATGAAAGAAATCAGTCCGACTATACTCAAATAGCGAGAAAATAAGAAGGAGCAATTTAATGAAATTTACTATGACTCTGCCCGATCAATCTGCCGAGATGTCCGTCAATGACCTCTTAGAGCAAGAATGGTTAGTTCCGCGAAAGGTGCGCCATTTTATTCGAACTCGCAAAGGAATCTTGATCAATGGCGAGGTCAGTCCTTTTCACGCGCTAGTCCATCCGGGCGATCAAATCACGGTCATGATCGAAGACGGCGATTATCCCAAACGCAATATTTTGCTTGGAGACAAACGATTGGTTGATGTGCTTTACGAAGACCAGCATCTGATCATCGTAAACAAACCTCAAGGCATGAAGACCCATCCTAACCAACCAGATGAACAAGGAACTCTATTGAATCATTTAGTCGCATATTTAGCACCTGATTTTCAGCCCCACGTCGTCCATCGATTAGACAAAGAGACCAGTGGTGCGATTTTATTTGCTAAAAATCCTTTTGTGCTGCCGATTTTAGGTCGACTATTAGAACAAAAACAAATTTATCGCCGCTATCAAGCAATCGTTCATGGCAGCATAAAACAAGACTTAACGATCAATAAAAAAATCGGCCGAGATCGGCATGATCGCAAAAAACGACGGATCGATCCTAAAGGTGGCAAACCCGCAATCACCCACGTCACAGTCGCGAAACACTTAACGAATCAAACGGCGGTCTTTTGTCAATTAGATACTGGCAGGACCCATCAAATTCGTGTCCACTTAGCCAGTATTGGACATCCATTAGTTGGCGATCCTTTATATAGTAAGCATCCTAATGGTCGGTTGATGCTGCATGCCTATGAACTGCACCTGCTGCATCCATTTACGAATAAAGAAATAGCTGTCCAAGCACTTCCAGGATTGTGGTAATTTATTGAGGAAGCACCTTTTATTTAAGTAATCATTTTTCCCAAAAACGTAAAAATGATTTTGTCTGTCGTTACGCATATCATTCAACTAAACGACTTGTCTATTTAAGTTTGGAAAAATAGTTAAGATTCATCTCATTCAAAATAAACTGCGAAAAGTGCAGACAACTCCATTAATAGGAACATTTGAATCAAATTTTTATCATCGTTGACATACGATTCCACTAATTACTCTAAAGAGTAAAGTGGAACTCGCAGCTAACTCCTATTAAGGGAATCATTTTTCCCAAAAACGGAAAAATGATTTTGTCTGTCGCTACGCATATCATTCAACTAAACGGCTTGTCTATTTATTGGGGAAGAATAGTTAATATCCAACTCATTCAAAATAAACAAACTACGAAAAGTTGAACTGACAAAAAAAGCCCAAGTCGCAATGACTTGGGCTTTGAATTTATGCTTAATCTTAGTACCAGCCGTTTGATTGCCAGAAAGCTTGAGCGCCTTCCCATGAACCATAACGAGAAGTTACATATTGGTCAGCTACACGTTCTTGGTTAGCTTCAGAGTAATCACCATTTAGGTAAGAAGATGATAATTGGTAGCGTCCGATATATTGGCCGTTTGTTGCTGAGTAAGAACCGCCTGATTCGCGTTGAGCAATCCATTCTTTAGCTGAAGAAGTTGTTGCTGCAGTCGCTGCAGGAGCAGTTTCTTGAACTGGTGCTGCTTGTTGTTGAACTGGAGCAGCTGCTTGAGTTTGTTGTACTGGTGCTGCTTCTTGAACTGGTTCTGCGTGTGTTGATTCTTGAACAGAAACAGATTCTTGAGCTGGAGCTGCTTCTTTTGCAGGAGCTGCATTAGCTTTAGCTTCGCCATCAATTGTTAATTCTTGACCAGCAAAGATCATATTTACGTTAGAGATTTTATTTGCTTTTGCAATTGCGTTTACTAAGCTGTCGTTACCTGCAAACTTGTGAGAGATTGTTGATAAAGTATCTCCCGCTTCAACAGTATACGTTTCTGATGCATGTGCATCTGTAGCTCCCATCGCTAAACCTGCACCTGCTGCTAATACTGTACTAAAAAGAAATGTTTTCCCTAATTTCATTATGTAACTTCCTCCAAATTTTCTTATGTATTTTTCTTCTGTCTTCTTGACTACGAGAGTTACTTTACCATCCTTTTGTATTTCATGGGTAATAATAATGTAACAGTTCATTACAATAACATGAAACAATGTAACAAAACCTCGGCTCGTGTGTCACTTTGAAATATATTACATTTTTCTCATTCGGCAAAAAGCCTGCTACAAGCGGACTCAATCAAATGTAACTGTTTTAGTCTTGTATTACAAAAATTATTTTTAGAAACATTGAAATCTTTTTGTAAAGAAAAAGATAGGAATACACTTGTTTTTTTTAAATTATTTTGCAAATAATTTCTATTGAATTTGAATTTTTACGTTGGTTTATAACAAAAAAATACTTCCACTCTCGATCAAAGAGTAGAAGTATCTTTATTTTATTCTCAGGCGTCGCCGCCATTTCATCGCCTGTGGGCCTACGAGTTTATCTACTAGTCTAATCTTCAAACTTAGGTAGAAATAGACACCGCCGCCAACACCTGCCGTCAATAAACAGATCACTAAAGCTGATAAACGGGATGAAGGATCAAACGCAAGATAACTCAATTGCCGCACAATTACAGCTACAACCAGCATCACTAGTGTTAAGATCAAAATCAATACACAGCGGCGGAGAGCCAGCTGGTAGTTTGCGCGAACAACTCTTCGCAGCTTCCATAAACAAAGACCGCAAGTTAGACTTAGACCGAAGAACGTTGCCACTAAAGGACCATAAACTTCTAGCAGTTCAATCAGTGGTATTTGAATCACTGCCTTTAATAATAAACCGGCTAGCAAATACTTTACCGCGATACGACTATGGGATACTCCTTGCAGAGTCGTGGACAGCATCATGAATAAGGCGGAGACCAGACCTGACCAACAAGCAACGATCAAAACTCGACTGCCTAAAACATCGGCCGAATAAAAAACAGTATTCAAAGGATAGGCCAATAGAATCATGCCAAAAACTGCTGGCAACATAATGAACGCAAAAAGTTGGATATTTGTATTCACCAGTTTAGCCAGTTCAGGTCTGCGTCTTTGAGTAAAAAGCTCCGTCAGCATTGGCAGACTTGTCAATGCGAGCGATGTTCCTAATGCAACTACCACCATCGTCAATTTATCTGGATTCGCACTGAAAAGCGCATAGAGATCAACCAACTGATCATGACTATAATTCGTATTAGCATCCATTGTGTGAATAAAAGTGACCTGATCAATCAATTTATAAAAGGTAATACCGCTCCCTAGTAAAATAAACGGAATCGCCTGTCTGACGGTTTCAAATAATAGCTTTTTTGTATCAATTGCTGGCGCTGCTTTATTTAAACTGTAGGCCATTTGATGATCACTGCGTTTGCGATCCTTAAACCAATAAAATAGCAGTACACCATAGGAACCAATCATCCCGACCGAAGCTGCGAAGGTTGATTGGATCACTGCGCTCAAATAATCGCCCTTCATAACCTTCATAATAATGAAAACACTTATAAGCATATACAGCACTCGAAGCGCTTGTTCCACTAATTGTGAGATTGCAGAAGGCCGCATATCCTGCTGCCCTTGAAAATATCCGCGTAAAACGCTCATACAAGGAAACGCCACAACCGCGATACTTAACGCTTGAATGACTGGAATCAAAGCGCGTCCACCACCGGATAGACTGGCCAGCAACGGTGCCGTTAGAAACATCACTCCACCAAAGAAAATTCCTAAAATAGCTGTCGCCTGCAAGGCTTTGATAAATAGGCGCTGACTTGTTCGATACTCGCCCATTGAGTTGTAACGGGCGATCTGTTTAGCAATAGCGCCTGGCAAACCCGCCGTAGAGATCATCATGAACAATGCGTAAAATGTGTACCCCATATTAAATAACCCATTAGCCGTCCGAGCATTTTCTCCCATCCAGGCATACCACGGGATAATGTAAATCGCACCTAGCAGTCGCGAAAAAATGCTTCCGATCGACATCCATGCCGAACCTTGAATCATTTTTTCTTGATAGGTCAGATCACTTGGTTGTGTCTCTTTCATGGTCTCCTCCTTCAAAATCGTTACCCTTATAGTAAAGCTAAATCACACTTCTGACAATCACTCTTTACTTTTTCTACTACCGATCAGCTATGCTATAATAGCCTAGACTATATATTGGAGGTCTCGATATGCTGACAATTACCCAAATCCAACAGATCCTTGAAAAAGAAAATTTATTAAGGGAATTCATTACGCCAACGCGTTGGACGTTGACCGCTCCTTTTGACAAGGACTTTAAAAAAATTTCTTATGACTCGCGTGAGGTCGATGCCGACACACTTTTCTTCTGTAAAGGCAATAATTTTCAACAACGTTTCTTGGAACAAGCCCTAGCAGAAGGCTTGACCTGCTACATCGCAGAGCAGCCGTATGAAGTTCCAGCAGAATTAGCGATCATTGTAACGGATATTCGCAAAGCCTTGGCCGTATTGAGTATGGCCTTTTATGATTATCCTCAAGAAAAATTGAAATTGATCGGAATCACCGGAACGAAAGGCAAAACAACCGTTGCCTATTTCACGAAACAAATTCTAGATATCACAACAAATAAAAAGACTGCACTTTTATCTACATTAAATACAACACTAGATGGCGTGACTTTTTTCAAATCAAAACTTACGACGCCGGAATCACTAGACTTGTATCGGATGATGGCAGAGGCCGTTGCCAACGGCATGACTCACCTTGTCATGGAGGTTTCTTCCCAAGCATATAAAGTGGCCCGGGTTTACGGCTTAACTTTTGATGTAGGGATTTTTCTGAATATCTCACCAGACCATATTGGACCGATCGAGCATCCAACTTTTGAAGATTACTTCTATTGTAAACGACAATTAGTTGCCAATTCTCGTCAGGTTATTTTGCAGCATGAAATTGACCACTTTGATCTATTAAACGAATTAGCGGAAAAACAAACGATTCCTGTTATCACATACGGCAATGCACCCGCTGATTATCAAGTAAAACCGTTGGAACATCCATTGGCCTTTGCGTTATCAAGCACAAAAGATCGTTTCAACTTAAATGGAGATTATGAAATTCTATTAGCTGGCGATTTCAATAAAGAAAATGCCGCAGCCGCTCTGATCGCTAGTGCTTTAGTTGGTGCGGATCAAGCCGCTGGTCGCCAAGGTTTAGCTAAAGCATTGGTGCCCGGTCGGATGAATTTACTCTTAAAGCCGAATGGCGCACACATCTATGTCGACTATGCTCATAATTATTTAAGTATGAGATCACTGCTGGCATTCGCCAAAGAACAGCACCCTGACGGCGAACTCCTTGTGATCACCGGTTCGACTGGTAACAAAGCAGAGTCGCGCCGAGAAGGATTAGGCCAAGCGATCGGTGAGTACGCCGACGTGGCCGTTTTAACAAGTGATGATCCTAATTTCGAAGATCCGAAAAAAATCGCTGCTGAAATTCAGCAAGGAATCCAAAACGATCACGTTCGTGTCCTTTTCGAAGTTGATCGCAAAAAAGCAGTCAAAGATGCCATTCACCAAGCGGGACCAAAAGATGCGATCATCTTGGCCGGCAAAGGGACGGACAAATATATGACTGTTAACGGTGAAGACCTTCCCTACGAAGGCGACTATCAATTGGCCGAAACATTTATTAAAGACTAACGGGACCTCCCGTTAGCCTTTTTTTTATCTTCAAAAATCCTTACCTTAAAACTATCTTCTGACTGACAGCTTCCGCTTCAGCATAAACTGCTTCAATCAGCTCTTTAGCTGGCCGCACTTGCGTTAGCATTCCTGCAATTTGGCCCGACATAACATTGCCTTGCTGAACATCGCCATCATCCGCCGCCCGTTGCAAGGCTGCTAAAGAAAAGACCTCCCCTGATTCATTTTTGGAATAACCTTCCAATAGTTCATTCCTTAATCCGCGAATCGCTCCGCCTTTTTCCTTATGAATAACCACGGTCGCCGTATCATTGGCTTGTAGGATCGCCTGTTTATAATTTTCGTGGATCGGACATTCTGTTGTTGTTAGAAAAGCCGTGCCCATCTGAACACCACATGCGCCTAATACAAACGCGGCTGCCATTCCATGTCCATCCCCGATACCACCGGCCGCAATCACAGGTATATTTACAGCTTGTGCGACTTGCGGTATTAATGTCATGGTCGTTGTTTCACCAATGTGTCCGCCGGCTTCCATCCCCTCAGCGATCACACCGTCCACACCCAACTGTTCCATTTTTTGTGCTATTTTTACTGAAGGAATCACAGGAAAGACTTTGATCCCAGCTTGCTTTAGTCTTTCCATATACGGTTTTGGTGTCCCTGCGCCAGTCGTTACGATCTTAATATCTTCGGCGATCAGCACATCGACCTGCTCCGAAATATTTTCCATCTGCAGCATCAAATTTACAGCGAAAGGGTTCTTTGTACGTTTCTTAGTCTCTCGAATTTGTTCCCGCAATTCCTCTCCGCTTAAACCTCCTGCCGCAATAATCCCTAATCCGCCTGCCTCAGAAACCGCACTGACCAGTGGATAGCGGGCTATATGAGCCATCGCTCCTTGAAAAATCGGATATTGAATTTCTAACAGTTCAGTGATCTTTTCCATGAGATCTCCTCATTTCCTTTTTCTTCATCCTAGCATATTTGAATAGTGCGCTTGCTACTATTTTAAATAAAAAAACTAGCACGATATTCCCCCACACAAAAAAGAACCCCGCAAAAATTTGCGGAGTTCTAACTATTAATTAGCGACAATATTGACTAATTTATTTGGCACAACGATTACTTTACGGATTGTCTTGCCTTCAATATTACGTTGAATATGTTCATCAGCCATCGCAAGTTTTTCCAGCTCGTCTTTAGCTAGATCCACAGCGACCATTACTTTTGAACGCACTTTGCCGTTAACTTGCAAGATTACTTCAATTTCATTTTCAACCAAGGCTTCTTCGTCATAAACTGGCCATGCAACATAAGAAATGTCTTCATCATGTCCTAAGATCGCCCAAAGTTCTTCGGCGATATGCGGCGCGATTGGTGCTAGTAATTGCACAAAGCCCTCCACATATTCATAAGTTAATGCTTCTGCTTTATACGCATCATTTATGAAGACCATCAGTTGAGAAATAGCGGTATTCAAATGCAGGTGTTCCATGTCTTCGGTTACTTTTTTAACCGTTTGATTGTAAACCTTCGTCAATGAACCATCGTTAAAGGTCGTGATATGGTCACGCATTTTACCTTCTTCATCGACAATCAGGCGCCATACACGATCCAAGAATTTCCGCGAACCTTCAAGACCGTTTTCGCTCCAAGCAATCGAAGCGTCCAATGGACCCATGAACATTTCATACATCCGCAGCGTATCTGCACCGTATTTGTCCACCACATCGTCAGGGTTTACGACGTTCTTCAATGATTTACTCATTTTGGCAGGTGCTTCTTCTAATTCTTCACCAGTTTCAATGCTGAACCATTTACCATCACGTTTTTCTACCATGTTGGTTGGTACAAGTGCTCCACGGCTATCCCGGAAGCTTTGACCCAAAATCATTCCTTGATTGTATAATTTTTGGAATGGCTCATTGGTTGGCACCACACCGATATCATACAAGAATTTATGCCAGAAGCGTACATACAATAGATGCAATACTGCGTGTTCCGCTCCGCCAATGTAAAGATCTACCGGCATCCAGCGTTTCAATTTATCATAATCAGCTAAAGCCTCTTTGTTATGCGGATCGATAAAGCGCAAGTAATACCATGAGCTGCCGGCCCATTGCGGCATTGTGTTGGTCTCACGGCGACCTTTTTTACCTGTAATCGGATCAACGACATTGACCCAGTCTTCGATATTGGCTAATGGTGATTCGCCAGTACCGCTTGGTTTGATATCTTTGGTTTTCGGCAATTCCAATGGCAATTCGTAATCAGGTACTAAACCAGTCGTACCATCTTCCCAATGAATCACAGGGATCGGTTCGCCCCAATAGCGTTGACGAGAGAACAGCCAATCGCGTAAACGATAACTAATTTCTTTTTTACCATAGCCGTTTTCTTCCAGCCAAGGCACCATTTTATCGATGGCATCTTGTTTATTCAAGCCGTCCAAGAAATCTGAGTTGATGTGCTGACCATCGCCAGTGAAGGCTTCTTTTTCTACATCGCCGCCTTCAAGAACCGGAACGATCGGCAAACCAAACGTTTTCGCAAATTCATAATCTCGTTCATCATGAGCAGGAACCGCCATGATCGCACCTGTTCCATATGATGCTAGAACATAGTCCCCGATCCAGATTGGCATTTTCTCACCGTTGACCGGATTGATCGCGTAAGCACCTGTGAAGACACCGGTTTTTTCTTTTGCTAGATCTGTCCGATTCAATTCTGATTTTTTCGATGCTTCATCAATGTAGGCATCTACCGCTGCTTTTTGTGCAACCGTCGTAATTTTTTGAACCAATTCCAGCTCTGGCGCCAAAACAGCATAAGTAGCACCAAATAAGGTATCAGGTCGTGTAGTAAAAACAGTGAATGTTTCTTCGCTGCCTTCAATCTTGAAGCTGACATTCGCACCGATCGAACGGCCGATCCAGTTGCGCTGCATCTCTTTGATGCTTTCAGGCCAATCAACCGTTTCTAGATCATCCAATAAACGATCCGCATAAGCAGTAATTTTCAGCATCCATTGACGCATTGGTTTGCGAACAACATCATACCCGCCGCGTTCACTCTTGCCATCAATCACTTCTTCATTAGAAATAACTGTTCCAAGTTCTGGTACCCAGTTAACCGGAACTTCTGCTTCATAAGCCAACCCTTTTTCATACATTTGTTCAAAGATCCATTGGGTCCATTTGTAATAGTCCGGATCTGTCGTATTTAACTCACGATTCCAGTCATAGCTGAACCCTAATGAGTTGATTTGGCGTTTGAATGTTTCAATATTCTTTTTCGTAAATTCCGCTGGATCATTCCCAGTATCCAAGGCATATTGTTCCGCTGGCAGACCAAACGCATCCCAGCCCATCGGATGCAAAACATTGTATCCTTGTGCTCGTTTCATCCGTGAAATCACATCCGTCGCAGTGTAGCCTTCCGGGTGACCTACGTGCAACCCTTGTCCAGATGGATAAGGAAACATATCTAAGGCATAAAATTTTGGTTTTTCAGGATCATCTTGGGTATTGAATACATGATGTTTTGCCCAATATTTTTGCCATTTTTTCTCAATCTCTTTGTGATCGTAACTCATGTTGCTCCTCCTAATATATGAACTTATTTTGTTTACAATAATAATATAGCCGAAGTGGTTAAATTGAAACTAAAAGCCTGTTGGTAAGAAAAAAAGCCCTACGAAAGCTCTAAAAACTTTCATAGGACGTTAATAACGTGGTACCACCTATTTTCATCTGCCACATGACAGACCTCAAAGGATGTAACGGTCCTTAACCGGATCGATTGATCATGCTCCAAGGTAAGTTCGAATGTTCCGCATGCACACTTTCAGCACCGTGCGCTCTCTGAGATGCGTTCGTTTCTACTACTCCTCTTCCGGGCAATAATATTCAAAGTAGTTTCATCTTAGCAGATTCCAAAATAGAATTCAATTGAATTCCCCTTAAGAAAGCTTTGAAAAAAATTGTCCAGCAGATGAAACATGATATAATACTTCTGTTTAGAAAGGATGATTCATAAAAACAATGAAAAATAAACCCATCTACCAATTAATCGGCAGCTTCACTTTGCTATTTTTTGCGGCACTGTGTTACATTATCCGGTTTTATCCAGAAACCTTAGTCGGCTTTGATCGAGGAATCATTCATGCCGTTCACCAGCTATACCCACAGATGAATAGCTACTTTTTATGGGTAACAAAATTTGCGAACCCAATCACTGTCGTTCTTCTGTCCTTTGTTTTTGTCGGTTTATTCTATTTTAACAAGCAAAAAATCACGGCGCTTTGGTTGGCGCTCAGCATGGCACTCGTCAGCGGCGCCGGTAATCATTTATTGAAAATATTCTTTCAGCGCGCGCGCCCAACCATCTTGCCCCATATGGTAACTGAGCACAGTTTTAGTTTTCCCAGCGGCCATTCGACCGCCAGCACGCTATTATTTGGCACATTGATTTTTGTTATGGGACTATTTTTCAAAGAAAAAACGCCGCGTTTGATCGCCCAAATCGTGGTAGGGCTCTTGATCGTAAGTATCGTAATCAGCCGCATCTATCTCGGTGTTCATTACCCCAGTGATGTGCTTGGCGGAATGCTGTTTGGCAGTAGTTGGCTGTTCTTTACTTATCCCTACTATAAACAGAAAAAATTGGCTTATGATCTAAAAATGATTAGGAGAAAATAAATGACTTTTCAATATAGTGATGATGATACCAAACGCTACCATTCATGGAATTACGCATTGCGTCAGCAATTCGGCGGGAAAATTTTTAAAGTTCCCGTCGATGGCGGTTTTGATTGCCCTAACCGTGACGGCACCGTTGCTCACGGCGGCTGTACTTTTTGCAGTGTTTCTGGTTCTGGTGATATGATCGTGGCGCCCAGCGACCCTTTGCCGCAACAATTCCACAAAGAAATCGACATGATGCACCAGAAATGGCCCCATGTTGATCAATACATCGTTTATTTTCAAAACTTTACCAATACCCATGCTCCCGTAGAAGTGATTCGCGAACGTTTCGAGCAGGTCGTCAACTTGCCTGGTGTCGTTGGATTATCCGTTGGTACACGTCCCGATTGTCTGCCGCCGGAAGTCGTGGAGTATTTAGCTGAACTCAATCAACGGCTCTATTTGTGGGTCGAGCTGGGTTTACAAACTACCTATGAATCAACCAGTGATAAAATCAACCGCGCACATGATTATCCAACTTATGTTGATGCTGTAGCGCGGCTGCGCAAACACAATATCAATGTCTGCACACATTTAATCAACGGTCTCCCCGGTGAATCGTTAGAAATGATGCGGGAAAATGTTCGCCGGACAATTTTGGATTCCGACGTGCAAGGGATCAAGCTGCACCTGCTGCATTTGATGCGCAACACAAAGATGCTGCGGGATTATGCCGAAGGGCGTTTGCAATTAATGAGCAAAGACGATTACGTTTCTGTTATTTGCGATCAATTAGAAATGATTCCGCAAGATATTATCATTCATCGTCTAACTGGCGACGCACCGTGGGATTCATTGATTGGTCCAATGTGGAGCCTAAAAAAATGGGAAGTTTTAAACGCAATTGATCAAGAATTGATTCGTCGCGACTCCTATCAGGGGAAATTTGCTTTAAGAAAGGAATTTGGTCATGTTGCTACCGGCATTACGCTTTAGCCACCAACTACTAAAAGAAATCGTCTCTGAAGGCGACCATGTGATCGACGCTACCATGGGAAATGGCAACGACACACTTTTTTTAGCTGAATTGGTCGGTTCAACTGGACATGTCTATGCCTTTGATATCCAAGAGCAGGCTGTTGAAAATACTCGCAAAAAATTAGCAGACTACACTGATCGTTCCACCCTTTTTCTCGCAGGACATGAAACGATCGAAGAAAAAATCGCGAGCGATCAACCAATTCGCGCTGCGATTTTTAATCTCGGATACTTACCCAAAAGTGACAAGCAGATCGTCACCTTACCTGAAACGACCAAACAAGCCATGACTGCCATCTTGAAACGCTTGAGCGTCGGCGGACGCATGATTGTTGTCATTTATTATGGTCATGAGGGCGGCGAAACCGAAAAAAATGAGGTTCTGAATTTTTGCCAAAACTTGCCGCAAGAAAAATTCAGTGTGCTAAATTATCAATTCATCAACCAGAAAAATAACCCACCAATTTTATTGTGCGTGGAAGCCCTGAATCATTAAGGCATTCAATCGTACTACTTTGGTTATATAGATACAAAAAAAGAGCGGCTGATGATCAGTCGCTCTTTTCATTGAACCATTCCAATACGCGCTTGATCCACGCATCCCAAAATACCCAATCATGTTTTCCTGGACCTTCTTCAAAGGTCACATCAAACTTTTTTTGTTCCATTTTATGAGCCATATATTGACTGGCCGGATACAAATCATCTTCCGTCCCACAAGCTAAGAAGAACCGTGGTGCCGGCTCATTGCTCGCTGCTAGCTTATCTAGTAAATACAGCGGATCATTCTCCGATCCTTGGAGTTGATCTAATGGACCAAAAATTCCTTGCCAATACGCCTCGCTGCGGACCAATAATAAACTTTCCACATCCGCTAAGACCACTGCTCCAGAAAGAGAAGCCACTGCGGCAAAATTTTCCGGCTTGGCTAAGCCTAACTTCAATGCTCCGTAACCGCCCATTGATAAACCCGCCGCAAAAGTTTTTTCACGTTTGTGAGTGATTTGTGGGAAAAGCTCGTGAACAATCGTCGGTAATTCCTCCGAGACAAACGTCCAATAGTTCATATCATAAGTCGTATCCGTGTAAAAACCAAGATCCGTCGAAGGCATTACAACGGCCATTTGATACTCGGCCACATAACGTTCGATCGATGTCCGGCGTTCCCATACGCTGTGATTCCCGCCCATACCATGTAACAAATACAAGACAGGTACGTCTTCCGTTACACCAATAGTTTCAGTTCCTATTTTTTTGTAAGTCGTTTGCGGCAAAAGTACGTTCATCGCTACTTCCATCTGCAAAACATTCGAATATACATTTACTTGTAAAAAAGCCATTCAACTAGATCCCCCAGTTCTATTATTCTTCGTTTAGTTTAACACTTCTCGCTTGTTTGCCAACCATAAAGCTGAATACTAACGCGAAAATGATTAACAGCAAGCCTGCAAAATAGACCCAATGCAAACTGTCAAAGAGAATTTTTCGCAACTCAGCGCGCAAACCAGCTTCAATTTGCAAAGCAGTATGGGGATTGATCAGTCGATTCATAATATCCAGATCAGTAATTCCAGCCTTAACTAATTGCCGTCCATTTGCGACATTCAAAATAATCCCAAAAACTGAGACCATGACCGTTTGACCAATCGTACGAGACAAAGTATTGAATGAAGTTGCTACACCGATTTCCTCTTTCGGTACGCTGGCTTGAGCCTCGACTGTCGTTGTCGTGACAGACAGTCCGTAACCAATACCTAAGACGCCCATAATAATGAAAAACAGCCAGAAAGGACTTTGTTGCGGCAGTGCCAGCAATGTTCCACCGCCAGCTAAAATAATGATCAGCCCAATAATAATGATCCATTTTGCCGAATACTTGCGTAATAATTGACCTGATAGAAAGGATCCGTACATCCAAACGATCGACATTGGTGCTAACACTAACCCGCCGAGTCCCGCCGGTTTTCCCAACACTCCCTGCATCCACATAGGAATGTACACATCTAATCCCATCAAAAAACCACTGATCAGAGCTGCAACTACGTTCACACTGGCAAAGGTTTGATTGCCGAATAATTTTAGATTGATCACAGGATCTTCCGCACGCTTTTCCGTGCGAATAAACAACATCAATGAAAGAATACTTAAAATAAATAAGGCCGCAACAGGTAACGATACTCCTTCATCACCCAACAATTGGAAGCCTAACAATAAACTTACTAACGTTGACATTAAAAACAAACAACCGAAAATATCCATTTTCTTCGCTTGACGAACCTTTTTCTCTTCAATAAAGAAATACTGCAACAAACCAATCAATCCCAATCCAATCGGTACATTGATAAAGAAAATCCAATGCCAACCAATCGTATCAACAATCAATCCGCCCGCCAGTGGGCCAAAAACACTAGCAACGCCCCATGCCGCACTCGTCAATCCCAAAACTTTAGCGCGTTTTTCAATATCATACAGATCCGCAATAATCGTTAATGATACCGGCATAATTGCCCCGGCACCGATTCCTTGAATTCCGCGAGCAATGATCAACGTCATCATTTCATTAGACATTCCGCACAAGGCCGACCCTAATACAAACAATAGAATCCCAACAATAAAAATCGGTTTTCTTCCAATCTTATCCGCTAACTTCCCATAAATCGGTGTGATCATAGCATTGGTCAATAAATAAATTGAAAAGACCCAATTCATAATTTCGATACCATGCAAGCTACCAACAATGGTCGGCATGGCAGTCGTCACGATTGTTCCTTCAATCGCTGACATAAACGTCGCGATAAAAATCCCCGCTGTCACAACCTTCACATTCGTTTTTCTTCACATTTTTCCCTCCAAATTTGTATTGATTTTCCTATCTGCTATTTAATTGGCAGAGTCCGCAAAAAAGACGGCTCCATCGATCTAGGACCAATAGAAACCGCCTCGTGAACTCCATAAACTACTTATGTCTGTACGATTTATGCTAAATTCAAACTCTTTTTCAACGCATCTACTTTATCGATATGTTCCCAAGGTAGATCTACATCTGTTCGGCCAAAATGACCATAAGCAGCTGTATCACTGTAAATAGGACGTAATAAATCAAGCATTTCGATGATTCCTGCTGGACGTAGATCAAAGTTCTCGCGAATGGCACTGATCAAAGCACCCTCGGAAACTTTTGATGTACCAAAGGTATTCACAGAAATCGAAACAGGTTGAGCCACACCAATCGCGTAAGCAAGTTGTACTTCAACTTTATCAGCTAGACCAGCAGCAACAATATTCTTGGCAATATAACGAGCCGCATATGAAGCCGAACGGTCAACTTTCGTTGCGTCCTTCCCAGAGAAAGCACCACCACCATGACGTGAATAACCACCGTAAGTATCAACGATAATTTTACGTCCAGTTAAACCAGCATCACCTTGAGGTCCGCCGATAACAAAACGTCCAGTTGGATTGATGAAGTATTTTGTTTTCTCATCAAGTAATTCAGCCGGTATTTCGTGCTTGATTACCTTTTCCATAACGTCTTTTTGGATGGTTTCGTTGTCCACTTGGTCGTTATGCTGTGTACTTATAACAACTGTATCTACACGTAAAGGTTTACCATTTTCATCGTATTCAACCGTTACTTGAGATTTCGCATCTGGACCAAAATAAGCCACTTCGCCTGATTTACGCAAATCGGCCAAGCGTTTTACCAAATGATGGCTCAACGAGATAGGCAAAGGCATTAATTCAGGTGTTTCATTCACTGCAAAACCAAACATAAGCCCTTGGTCCCCAGCACCGATATCATCCAGCAACTCTTCTTTTCCACGAGTTTCCAGCGCATCATCCACACCTTGTGCAATGTCAGCTGATTGCTCATCAATCGCCACTAAAACAGCAACATTGTCTCCATCAAACCCAAATTTTGACTCTGTATAGCCAATGCGTTTGATTGTTTCGCGTACAACTTTTTGGATATCTACATACGCCGAAGTAGAGATTTCCCCAAAAACTAAAACAAGTCCAGTTGTTACGGATGTTTCACACGCAACCCTGGCTTTTGGATCCTTTTCTAAAATCGCATCCAAAATCGCGTCACTGATTTGGTCAGCAACCTTATCCGGATGTCCTTCTGAAACAGATTCAGATGTAAATAAACGACGTTCTTCCATTATAAATATTCCCCCTAATTTTTATTCGGTTACAAGGAATCTCTGAGCTTTTCCAGAGCCTATCGGGAACTTGCAACGACTCGATTATAACAGAAAAATAGCGTCTGTCACTAACAAAACCATCAATAAATCTGAAAACTTACAAAAAAGTCTTTTCTACACAAAAAAAGAGACGTTCGAAAACGTCTCAGGATGACCCGTACGGGACTCGAACCCGTGTTACCGCCGTGAAAGGGCGGTGTCTTTACCGCTTGACCAACGGGCCATAATAATAAAAAAAAACGGAGAAGGAGGGATTTGAACCCTCGCGCCGGTTTCCCGACCTACACCCTTAGCAGGGGCGCCTCTTCAGCCACTTGAGTACTTCCCCAAAAAACCAAAAAGATTTTTTAATGGGCCTAAATGGACTCGAACCATCGACCTCACGCTTATCAGGCGTGCGCTCTAACCAGCTGAGCTATAGGCCCTTCATAAAAAAACTAAAAGAAGCGGGTGACGAGAATCGAACTCGCGACAACAGCTTGGAAGGCTGTGGTTTTACCACTAAACTACACCCGCAACTATTGATGGCGCGGGACAGAATCGAACTGCCGACACATGGAGCTTCAATCCATTGCTCTACCAACTGAGCTACCGAGCCAGAAGCGGTCCCGACGGGATTTGAACCCGCGATCTCCTGCGTGACAGGCAGGCATGTTAACCCCTACACCACGGAACCGTATTTTTTAGTTTTAATTGCGGGAGCAGGATTTGAACCTACGACCTTCGGGTTATGAGCCCGACGAGCTACCAGACTGCTCCATCCCGCGATAATAGTATTAAAAGGAGGATAAGGGATTCGAACCCTTGCACGGTTTTACCCGCCTGACGGTTTTCAAGACCGTTCCCTTCAGCCGGACTTGGGTAATCCTCCGAAAAAACAAATGACCCGTACGGGACTCGAACCCGTGTTACCGCCGTGAAAGGGCGGTGTCTTAACCGCTTGACCAACGGGCCATGTTTTGATGGGCCTAAATGGACTCGAACCATCGACCTCACGCTTATCAGGCGTGCGCTCTAACCAGCTGAGCTATAGGCCCTTCATAAAAAACTAAAAGCGGGTGACGAGAATCGAACTCGCGACAACAGCTTGGAAGGCTGTGGTTTTACCACTAAACTACACCCGCATGGCGGTCCCGACGGGATTTGAACCCGCGATCTCCTGCGTGACAGGCAGGCATGTTAACCCCTACACCACGGAACCGTATTTTTTAGTTTTAATTGCGGGAGCAGGATTTGAACCTACGACCTTCGGGTTATGAGCCCGACGAGCTACCAGACTGCTCCATCCCGCGATAATAGTATTAAAAGGAGGATAAGGGATTCGAACCCTTGCACGGTTTTACCCGCCTGACGGTTTTCAAGACCGTTCCCTTCAGCCGGACTTGGGTAATCCTCCATAAGAGAGTCACAATGGACCTTGTAGGACTCGAACCTACGACCGGACGGTTATGAGCCGTCTGCTCTAACCAACTGAGCTAAAGGTCCTGGCTCGAATGAAATCGCGGCGGAGGGGATCGAACCCCCGACCTCCCGGGTATGAACCGGACGCTCTAGCCAGCTGAGCTACACCGCGTTATTAATAAAATGGAGCCTAGCGGGATCGAACCGCTGACCTCCTGCGTGCAAAGCAGGCGCTCTCCCAGCTGAGCTAAGGCCCCATAATTTTGTTTCTATCGGGAAGACAGGATTCGAACCTGCGACACCTTGGTCCCAAACCAAGTACTCTACCAAGCTGAGCTACTTCCCGAAATGCACCCGAGAGGACTCGAACCTCTAACCCCTTGATTCGTAGTCAAGTACTCTATCCAATTGAGCTACGGGTGCGTATGTTGTTTTAATGCCGAGGACCGGAATCGAACCGGTACGGTGATCACTCACCGCAGGATTTTAAGTCCTGTGCGTCTGCCAGTTCCGCCACCCCGGCGTTTCTCCCTGATCTTCAGGAAAGCGGAAAACGGGGTTCGAACCCGCGACCCCCACCTTGGCAAGGTGGTGCTCTACCACTGAGCTATTTCCGCACGATGCCGGCTAAAGGACTTGAACCCTCGACCCTCTGATTACAAATCAGATGCTCTACCAACTGAGCTAAGCCGGCAACAAAAACAAAAAAATAGAAATGCGGGTGAAGGGACTTGAACCCCCACGCCGTAAGGCGCTAGATCCTAAATCTAGTGCGTCTGCCAATTCCGCCACACCCGCATATACTTATGAGCCGTACTGGGCTCGAACCAGTGACCCTCTGATTAAAAGTCAGATGCTCTACCAACTGAGCTAACGGCTCAAATGGGGGTTAACGGGTTCGAACCGCTGACCCTCTGCTTGTAAGGCAGATGCTCTCCCAGCTGAGCTAAACCCCCATAAGTTCGCGTGGCGACGTCCTAATCTCACAAGGGGCAACCCCTCACTACAATCGGCGCTAAGAAGCTTAACTTCTGTGTTCGACATGGGAACAGGTGTATCCTTCCCGCTATCGCCACCACACTAGTAATCTTTTGAGTAAACTTCG
>NZ_KE136482.1 GCF_000407185.1 Enterococcus malodoratus ATCC 43197 | reverse complement strand
TTTTTTGAATCTCTTTTGACATGTGCCACCTGCTTTCTTAGCGTAACGCCAGATTTCTTAGTGCTGCCAAAACTTCGTCGACCTCAGCCTTGGTAGTAAAACTTGAAAAAGAGATGCGGACCGTTCCGCGATCAGCCGTTCCTAACGCATTGTGCATCAACGGAGCGCAATGATATCCGGGGCGAGTAGCAATACTAAACTCCTCCCACAAAAGATCACTGACGATCGCCGATTCGGCATCTTTGATATTGATAGAAAAAACATCTACCCGTGCACCAGTAAAATCCCCATAAATCGTCAAGCCGGCTATTTCCTCTAATCCTTGATAAAAATACTCACCCAGCTCCGGCCTTGCTTCTTTTGCTTGCAGCCACTGAATACTAGCAGTTAATCCAGCCAATCCAGGGATGTTCAATGTGCCTGCTTCTAATAAAGTCGGTAATTCCTTAGGCTGCACTTTTGAGAAAGACTGCATGCCGTCTCCGCCAGTCAAAACAGGTTCTATGGGCAGATTTTTTCGCAGACAAACACCGCCCGTCCCTTGCGGACCATAGAGAGATTTGTGACCGGTAAAACACACCGCTGAAATTTTCCCATCACTAAGATCGATTGGAACAACCCCGGCTGTTTGTGAGGCATCAATGATTAGATACAACTGATGCTTCTCGCAAAAATCTTTGACCCATTCAAGATCTAATAGATTGCCCGTAACATTGCTGGCATGATTGCAGATTACAGCCTTCGTTTCCGGGCGGAGATATTCCACAAACTCCCCATAATTCAAACGACCAGTCACAGCCTCGCTGGATATCACGTCAAAACTAGCACCCTGCTTCTCCAGCTGATACAACGGGCGTAAAACTGAGTTATGCTCCCAATCAGTGGTAATCACATGATCCCCTGCTTGAATCAAGCCTTTTAACACTTCATTCAATGCAACGGTAGCATTATTGGTAAAAGCCGCTTCATAACGTTGATCTGCTTGAAATAATTTTTTTACCTGTTCACGAGCCTCTTCAGCGACGCGAAAACCGGCTAAAGAATACCCATGCGCCCCCCGAGAAGGATTGCCGTACTCGCCTTGTAAAATTTTCGTCATCGCCTCTGCCACATCCGCAGGTTTTTGAGCCGTCGTGGCAGCATTATCCATATAAATCCCCATTTAATTTCCCTCCTTTCCTAATTCTATTATTGATTTAATTGGATCGATTCCCTAAAACACGATAGTTTTCTACTCGTTTTGTGATTTCTTGCTTATCCATATATTCCAAAATCAACATCGATGCTTTTCTACTAGAGTTGGTCAAATCACGAAAATCGCCTAAAGTCATCTGCTCATGTTCTGCGATATAGTCCTGAATCATTTTTACCGCTTGATCGAATACTTTGCCTAATAAAACATACTCGTGGGTCAAGAAGACAACCGTATCACCATCCAAAGCTTCTAACACTTCCTCGGCATTTTTATCCAGATCGAATAATTCTTCTTTTTTAACCGGGGTGAAGCTGTTTTTAGCTAAAACCTTTTCGATTTTTTCTTTCGCTTCCTGCTGGTATTTATTAAAGGTAACCTCGAAATCTACTAAAGCGATTTTGTCATTCGCTTCTTTGACTAAGTCCTCTTTCATCAACCCGATCAAAGCTGAAATTTCTTTTTCGGCAAGAACACTGCGCATCCGCGAACGGAATTCTTCCAAAGGCATTCCATAACGTAAACGATATTGCTTATGATAAGCAGCCAAAATTTCTGTTGAACGATCCGCTAATTTCTTGTAGCTTGCTTGTGCCAAATACCCTACTTTGGTTTCGATCACGCGACCTTCAGTAACCATCTCGGCTACAATCGGCTGCAATTCCTCTTTAGCTGTCCCCAAATATTCAAGTAATTCTTTTTCCTTCGTGAAAGGCTGTTTCTTATTGATCATGAAATCAATAATTAATTCATCCAAGCTGCCTTCTTCTTTCGCTTTTAGACTCTCAAGAATCTCAACTTTAAAGCGACGATGTTTGTGCGGTGCGGCATCTAATACCTCACCCCCAGCAATTGTGCGCATCGGTGAATACGATCGTAAGATGAATCGGTCGCGTTCCTTAACTGCGACTTGCTCTTCTAGACGCAGCTGCAAGAACCCCTCTTCACCTGGTCCAATCCAATCGACTCCTAACGGGACCGTTCGCGCCATCACTTCGCGCGTGCCAACTAATAAGCGGACACGATCCCATAAACCTATTCCGCCCTCTACTTCAGACAGGCAGGTGACTTTCACATCCAACATCCAAGTATCTTCCAGTTTTTCCGACACCGATAAAACATCGCCCCGTTGAACTTCATCAGTAGCAATATTTGCCAAATTCAAGGCCGTTCGTTGTCCCGATTGAGCACTTTTTACATCCGTCTCGTGAACTTGAATATTCCGTACCCGCGTTTTTTTCTGACTTGGATAAAGATATAGATCATCGCCTGCATTGATTGAGCCATCCAATAGCGTTCCTGTAACGACCGTACCAAAACCTTTGACGCTAAAAACGCGATCAACATTCAGGCGGGCCGAGCCGCTCCCAGAACGTTCCTTTACTTCCTCTGAATGCTCTTGAATTTTCTCCAGCAACTCCTTGATTCCGGTTCCAGTTACCGCATCTGTCTCAATCAAATCCGCCTCAGCCAACGGTGTATCCGCCAACTGCTCACGAATATCCTCAACAACCAATTCTTTCAAATCAGGATCGACCGTATCGACTTTAGTCAAAACGATCAAGAAATCGCGAATCCCCAGCAAAGTTAAAATATCTATATGTTCCTTCGTTTGCGGCATGATTCCTTCCGCCGCATCAATCACTAACAAAACCAGATTAATTCCTGGCAATCCTGCCACCATATTTTTGATAAATTTTTCGTGACCCGGTACATCAACAATCCCGACACGTTTATTGTTAGGCAGATCTAAATACGCGAAACCTAAATTGATTGACATCCCGCGCTTCTTTTCTTCGCTGGTCGTATCTGTCTCGATTCCGGTCAAGGCCTTGATCAAAGTTGTTTTTCCATGATCAATATGCCCGGCCGTTCCAATCACAATATTTGCCATTTATTTATCCTTTCTGAATCAACGTATATTCTGTCTTCAAGCCCTCTTGGATCGCATGATAAAATCCCTCTGAAGCAATCTCTCCCTCAGCGAGCAATGAGGATAAAGAGTCCTCCTCATTCAGCGGATATTTCAAAGAAAAGCCGCAACTAGCATGAATCTTTTCCGGTGTGGGAATGATTCGAACGGCAAGTTGGGCTTCCTTCGCAATTTTCTCAGCTTTCATGGCCTCCCGGGTTGAATAAAACAATGCAACTCCGTATGTCTGCATAAAAACTGCTCCTTTTTCATGATGAAGTATTAATTTCTCTTGGGAAAAATTAACCTTATTTTCAAGCCATCTAAAATTTAGTTTGCTCATAAATAATGAGCGGTTTTTCTATCTATCAGCCTGCTGCAGCGCGAAAAAGAACGTTTTATGGTTTAACAATTTTTGGCGCTTGGCGCATCATCTCTACGATGCGATACATATTAGTGACTTCACCAACCGCAGCGGTCAGCTCATAAAAGTTCAAACAAGCACCGCACGCGTAAATTTCCACCCCTTGCTCTGACAATCCTTTCAAGTCTTCCAAAGAGTCAGAATCGGCTACAACTGAATGCACACCGCCATTATAGAAAATAACCTTTTCCGGCAATACGTCTTGTTCTGTTAACGAATAAATAAAGCCTTTCAAAAGGTTTTTCCCTAATTCATCGGAACCGCGTCCCATAACATTGGTGTCCACTACTACGATATAATCGTCCACCGTAGCTGCGGGTTCAGATACTTGCAGCGTTTCGTCAGTCAGATCCGCATTCCCTTTTGAAATAACCACGATATAATGATTTGGCGCATCCTGATCCATTTGGTAAATATAGCCAAGCTGTTCCGCCATTTTCCTTAAATTTTGCGTAGCAATTTCATTATCCACTAACGTTTGCACCACTTCATGTTCCCGCAGTGCTTTTTTCGTTTCAATTACTGGTAACGGACAAGCCTTACCTAAAGCATCAATTTTAAACATATTATCCACCTTTCTAGTAAACAATTAGTTCTTTTTCTTGTTTTTCAACAACCTTACCAAAATCTTGCGCCGGAATATCAGCCGCTTGTAATTCTTGGAGTAAGGCCTCCACTTCCTCCGCCGGCACACTTACTAAAAGACCGCCTGAAGTTTGCGGATCAAACAATAATTCTTCAATACCAAAATCATCAATCTGAAAATCCATTTTATCTTCCATATAATTCCGATTCCGTTGCCCACCCGCAGTTAAGATAAACTCTTTCGCGCCTTGATAAGCTTCCGGGAAATAAGGAAGATTCTTTGATTGAATTTCTGCACTGAAACGACCATTCGTCATCTCATGTAAATGTCCAGCCAAACCAAAACCAGTCACATCCGTGCAGCTGTTAATCGAATATTTGCGAATGATATCCATCGCATACTTGTTTAATGTTTCCATGCTCGTGGTTGCTTTCACAAATGCCTCTTCACTGATTTCTTCTGCACTGTAGCCCACGGTAATGATGCTCACACCCAATGGTTTGGTTAAAATCAGATGGTCTCCCAACTGACAAGTATTATTTTGATAAATCTTATTTGGATCAATCGTACCAGTAACGGATAATCCGTACTTCACCGACTGATCATGAATTGAGTGTCCACCTGCCAAAATTGCACCGGCTTCCTGTACCTTTTCAGCGCCACCGCGTAAAATTTCCTTTAAAATATTTAAATCCTTTTCTTCTGGAAAAGCGACAATATTAAGTGCTGACAACACTTCGCCGCCCATCGCATACACATCGCTTAGAGCATTTGCGGCTGCAATTTTTCCAAAAAGATAGGGATCAGTTACCATTGTTGGGAAAAAATCTAGTGTTTGAATAATCGCTAAATCATCTCTTAATTTAATAACAGCAGCATCATCGGTCGAATCAAATCCCACCAACAAATTCTTATTCGTTGATTTTGGCAAATCTGCCAATAAATCGCCAAGATTTCCTGGCCCAATTTTTGCATTACATCCGCCGCAGACGATCAATTGTTGGACTGTCTCCATACGTTCCACCATCCTTCACGGTTTCTATTATAACAGTTTACTTTTTGTTTCTCCACGTATATTTCTACTCAATTTATAACGATTCTACTGCTTCATAAAACCGTTTTAAATACCTCTGTTCGGTTCAAGACCGATCTATCATAAAAAGCATCTCCTAAATGTTAGGAAATGCTTTTTGACTACTACATATTAAGTGAAACTTTTAACACGGTCCTTGGTTGTTGGCATTTTTGAAAAACTTAACTTACCTGCCACTTTTACTTTGATATTTACCGCTTGTTTTGGCAAATACGCCAATGGAATAACTTCCACAAAAACTGTTTTCAACGTTTCTTGTGCTGCACCAGAATGAATCGCTTCTTGTCTAGCAGAATCAATAGCAATCGCTACTACCTCTTCTTGTGTCTGTTTCTCCAATGAATACACAGAGTTCACCTCACCGGAAACTTCCCCAAGAGCTGCACCAATAGCGTTGGCAGCATCATAATTGTCTGGAATGATCACCTCAGATACTCCATCCATCGTTTGAGGCAGTATAATACTTCCTCCTCCAACTAAAATAACCGGTATTTCTTGGCTGTCCGTTTTCATTTGGTCAATCGCATCTTCGATCATTTCTTTAATTGTTTGCTTGGCATCGCAAACGATCGTTTCATCTAAACTCTGCGAAACCGCTCCGTTTACTGGGTGACTGTTCTGATTAGCAATCGCAATATCCGTCGTACACAAGACCTCTCCACCGAAAGATAGGCTTTCTTCCAGTATGCGATAGCCTAAACTATCTGGCCCGACTTTCAGCCCACCCTCTGTATGAATAATGGTTCCCCCACCTAAACCGATGGAAAGAACATCTGGCATTCGAAAATTTGTTCTAATTCCGCCAATGGTCGTCGCCAATGAGGATTCGCGTGGAAATCCTTTTTTCAATACACCGATGTCTGTTGTCGTGCCACCAACATCGACTACTAGAGCATCATCTAGAGAACTCAAATGTGCAGCGCCACGAATAGAGTTTGTTGGGCCGCATCCGATCGTGAGCACTGGATAATTTAAGGCCTTTTCCAAGTCCATCAATGTCCCATCATTTTGACAGATGAACACATCTACTTCGAGTTTATTATTTTTCAAAGCCTGTTTTAACCCGTTGATCATCTTGGAAATCGTTTGTGTAAGAGCTGCGTTTAAAATACTCGCATTTTCTCTTTCTAACAGTCCAACTGATCCAATTTCACTTGATAAAGTTACCGGAACAGACAGTTCTTCTTCCACGATTGCTGCAACTTGATTTTCCTGCACATTGCTCACTGGAGAGAAAACTCCTACAACGGCTACGGCTTCAACTCTTCCTCGCATCTGCCGGCAAATTTCGCGAATTTCATTTTCATCAACTTCAGCAATCTGTTTCCCATTATATTCATAACCGCCAGAAGCGATAAATATTTGTGTGTTCATTTGAGTCGAAAGTTCCTCAGGCCATCCCACCATCGGAGCAACCGCAGTTGTTGCCGGTTTTGCTAAACGAATGATCCCAATTTTACTTAATTCTTTTCGCTGGACAATCGCATTTGTGCAATGAGTGGTTCCTAACATCACAACATCAATTTTTTCTGTTGAAATTTTGGTTTCTTTCAAAATCTTTTTTATCGCTACATTAATTCCTTGACTAACATCCTCCATCGTAGGACTTTTGGTTTTTCCTATACAATTTAAATTCTCATCTAGAATCGCACAATCTGTGTTTGTGCCACCAACATCTATGCCTAATCGATACATATACTTTTTTCTCCCATCAATTCTTCCACAGGTTTGAACTCTATGTCGTAACCAAAGTATTTCGGACCTGCAACATCAATTCCTTTTTCAGTTCGCCATTTAGGATCACTAGGTAACGCAATAACATGAATCCGCGAACCATAGCGTAATGTCTCTGTAGTAATGGGCCGCCCTGTTTCATAATCCAATGCACAAATCAAATCTGGTGTCGAAGCAAGAACGGCACCATCCTTCTTGGCAAGTAGCAACTCATTTTGAAAAAGCAGCTCTAATGTTTCATTTTTGTTTCCGCTTATTCCGGCAAGCGTAGCTCTTCCCTTGGTAAATCCGCCCTCTACATTTCGTTCAATATGATTGATTTTTCCCTCAAATAATGAAAAACCATTCAAAATTGTTAACAGTCGATTTACAGGAGACGTGGTTTCGCTGAAACTTGTTAATTCTTCACCAATTTTTTTTGCCAATGTTAACGTTCCACCGATTCCACATTCTTTAACGATTTTCCCGGGGAAAACATTATCTACCATATTGGCACTGCCGCCCATAACGTCTGTGATCGAGCGTGCGATTTTTTCCGACCACTCTCCGTCCTTCGGATAGTAAACAATGCGATTGCCTTGACTGTCCGCCATCGCGACAATTTCCGGCTGATAGCCTTTCAAAAAGAACGTCACCATTTGTGACTCTGGAAAGGCGCGCCCCATTGCATCAGCATCAACGATCGGCAGGCCCATTTTGGCCGCACAGGCAATCGGCAACAACGAATTTCCACCACCAATTTCAATCGGCATAATCGCTTGTGTCCGTTCAGGGAAAAACTCTTTTAATACCTCTGCAGGAGCATATATTTCTTCCTCTGATGCAATTTTTTCATTGGATACAGAAGGCGCACCTATTGAGCCAACAGGCATGACTAAATCATCATCATTCAGCTCGTCTAATTGTAAAACCTTGACCGGTCCATATTTTTGAATCGCCTGTAACGCCATTAATTTGCCAACAAAGGGATCGCCCCCTCCACCGGTTCCCAACAAGGTAGCCCCAATTGAAATATTCTCTAAATCTTCTACTGTTATCCATTTCATGAACTATTTCCGTCCTTTATTCAGTTTTGTCAAAACAAAATAGCTAATTCCAGCTACTAAAATGCCATCCAGTGCAGAGACGTTCGTCAAAGTAAACAGACCAAAACCTGCAGGAGGCTGACTTGTCATAAACGCAATGGTACTGCCAATCACCCAAGAGATAATTGATATTGGATAATAATCTTGTAATTTTTCCTCATAAGAGAATTCATACTTTTCCTTATAAAAGAAATAGTCAATCATGTAGATTCCAGCAATCGGAGAAACTAAAACTGTAACAATCGACAAGAAATTTTCAAACATGCCATAAATCCCAAACATCGCCATCAAAATGCCTAAGGAACCACAAGTAACAGTAATGATTTTAGGGTTCACTCGTTTGAATACGATCGAAAAATCCAAAGATGCAGAATAAAGATTGTTTGTGTTAGTTGTCCATTGTGCCAAGGTCAAAACCAAAATAGACGGAATTCCCAGTCCTAAAGTAAAGAATACAGCTGTAAGATCAGAAGTATTCATTACTTTCACTAAGATCAATGAAATAATGATCATGAAACTATTCCCAATCGTGAAACCAACAAAGCCCGCAATCATCGCTTGTTTTGGATTTTGTGCCCAACGAGCAACATCCGGAGCCATCACCACGCCTACCATATACACCCCAATTACAAGAGAGACCGCCAGACCAAAGGAAGTAGTAGACCCCTGCGGTGGAATAGCCAAGCCTGCTGCACCGTTTTTATTTATCGACATGATTGTCGCAATAATGATCAGCGCCGCTAACAACGGAACTGAATAAGTACAAAGCTTTTCAATCGCTTGATAACCCCAAAATGCCGAAAGCATCATTAAACTGCCGCCAATCAAAGATAATAGCCAAGAGGGGACTGCCGTATTCGTCAATTGACTAATCGCAGAGCCGATGTTTTCCGCAAAGAAACCGATCTGGACACCAAACCAACCCAATGAAGAAATCCCCATAATCGCGCCCATCAATGAAGCCCCTTTTTTCCCGAAAGAAATTCTGGATATCATTCCTGTAGATAAGCCCGCTTTGGCACCGATATAGGTCGTTCCGACTGCCAAAACTCCTAGAATAATCGATCCTATCGCCACTGCGGATATCGCTGTCCAAAAGGCCATTCCTTGTGACAACGCCACCCCCATAAACATCCCAGATAAATCAATCCCAATCGCGATCCAAACCATGCTGATAGACAACCAGCGTTTTCGATCTTTCTCAGGTACCCGCTCTCTTTCATAATTTCCCGAATTTGTTTCTGCTACTTCCTCCATATATCCCCCTCATTTCTGAATATTCTGATAAATAAATATTTTATCATTATAACCAAATGAGAAAACCATGGCTATGTTATTAAGACAAAAGAAAAGAAGCTGTTTTGTCACTATTGACAAAACTAGCCTCCTATAGCCGTTTTTGGGGATATTTTCGAAAATAAATCAAGTTTTTAATCAGCAGATAGCGTGAAGCTGTATGAGAGAAAGACACTTTTAATCGCTCTTGTGCACGTTTTAAACGATATTTGATCGTATTATTATGCAAAAAAAGTACATTGGACGTCTCGTTTATATTCTCGTCGCAGTCTAAAAAATATACTGCCAGTGTCTCAATCAATTCTTCTTCCAGATAACGTTCTAAGTAAATCAGCTCTGTATCTAATGTCACATCTTGCAGTAAATATAGATCTTCTGGATAAAAGCAGTGCTTTTTGGGAAAGACCCTTTTACTGTCATCAATTTGCTTTTTTATGACCGTCATCTGAGTTGAAATAGAAATAAGACCTGTAAATTCTCCACTGATAAAGAAAAAGTCAGAATTCAACTCATTTGTAGAAAAAATGTTCTGGAGTGATTGCTCCTCAACATTTCCAACTATCCATTCTAAATCCTGCTCCTTATAATAAATTCCATTTAACTGAGAAATCCGTCCACTCCTTTTTACCTTTTCCCTTTGCATGCAATACAGTTTCAAAGGTTTACTTATGTCGATGCCTTCCTTCTGAGCCAATAAAGCGGCCGTATGATAATCACCTGTTTGGCATGCTGAAAAAAATTGTTGCCCTGTATTCAGCAGCTGCTCTTCTCCAAAGTATTTAATCGTTTTTTCAATAATCGTCTTTATTCCTGCATGCTGCTTTTCCGCTAAAGGCTCCTTTTTGAAAATGGCTAAATAATAGTGTGTTTCTAATGCGGCAAGTGCTAACCTAGTATTGGTTTGAAAATAGTAGATCTGATTTAGTTCTATCGGTGAATTTTTCGTCGCATCGCTCTCACTCTTGTCAGCAATAATCTCCCTTAAACTTTGATCTAAGCTTCTAGGCCATGCCTTCGATAATAAGACCTCATTCTCACGGCTTTTAATGAATAGACTACATTTAAATTTGTCTGACAGAATGCTCAAGGCGGTCTCAATTTGATTAGGAGCCGGCAATTGCCGAATCGTCTCAAGTAAAATATCCTGCTGAGGATCGAGCTCATTTTCTTCCCCATTGATATAGGATAAAGCCTCAGAAATAACCTCGCTATATCTTAAATCAATTCGATTAACCGGCATCAAGATCAAAATCATTTTCAGCTCATTCATCTTAGTCAATAATTCATCGGAAACCTTCGGCATGATGAGTCCGACATAATATAGAATAATGCCTAATTGGTTATGCTGGTGCAAAATAGAAACAATCTCAAGTTGCTTCTCTACATTTTCTGCAATCTGAGCAAAGGATGTAAGTACCAGTTCATTCCCGGAATACTCACCCTTAATAGGCATTTGACTATATAAGCTGGGTTCAGATACTTCTAGAACAGAGATCGTGGTGACTAAACGATGTTTTTGCGGCTCGCCAGCAATTATTTGGGCCCCTTTCATTGACGGCAATCTCAATATATCTTGAACATTCAAATGTATTCCTCCATTCTTGAAAACGTTTGGCTTATTCTATCAAAAAATGAATAAAATTTCATTGAAATCTAAATGTTTTGTTAAAATAAATCCATTCGAAAAATACATAACTCAAACCGTTTCAAGTTGTTGAGCGATGAAAATAACTACTTTGAAAAAATTATCTTGGATGAATCATGACAACTGTGAGAATCGTTTTTCTCGCTGAAATTTCTACTGAACCACTGGCTCGGCCTATGTTTATCAAAACATACAAAAAAACTATCAACTCAATTGAGTTGATAGTTTTCAAATTATTTTTTTTACGCTTTTGCTGCTGACGGCTTCATACTCTTACGAATATAAGTGATACCAGTGTAAATAATTACTAAAATGATGATATAAGTTAGAATTTCTAAATCTAAGCCAGTTACGAATTTCGCAGCAATAATTACCCCGATAATCCCACCGACAGTGATCGCTAAACTAACTTTACGCGCGTAATCACCTGTCTTAACAAAGTTCAAACTTGCGATTGGCATCAAACCTGCACATGAACCCATCATTACTGGGAAAGCAACTAGCGGGCTCAAACCTAACATATAAACCATTGCCATACATGGCGCATACAAACCAACACCGATCGTCATCAATGCTCCTAAGAAGAAGTTAATCACAACACCAATGATCAATTTAATTCCTGTCAATGCAGTCGCTGTATTATCTGCACCTAAGATATCGATCCAACCTTGTTGACGTGCGAACATCAATATAGCCGTAACAATCAATGCCCAGCCCATCCAAAGTTGAACTTTCTTTTCCGGCAAACCAGTTACAAATCTTGAACCAATAAACGCGCCGATCGTTGCAGAACCAACTAAAGCAAATAGGGTTACTGGCGATACATCAACTACCTGAGTGAAGATAAATGCTTCAACCAATACCGGAATCCCATGACCCACATTTAAAGTTCCAGGTAACAAACGGTCAGAACTTAATTGTTTTGTAAAGTCCAAAAGCAACGTTGTTGGTGCAAAACTTCCGATCCCTAACGTATCTAAAAAATCTGTAATGAAACCAATGATTCCTGAAACAAACCAATTTCCATGTCCCAAGTCATCTTTATTTTTGACCAAATCGCGTCCCATATTTGCCGTGTGTAATAAGATCAAACCAATATAAATCGCTAATAGTACTGTTACCATATTACCCCTCCTTCATCTTTATCCCAGAAGGAAACCATCCTTCAAGGAGTCTTTCGGATCAACCAAGAATGAGTTGTATCCAGTGACATACGCCGAACCTGTTACGCGAGGAATAATTGCTTTATATCCCCCAACTTCCGCTTCTTCAACAATTTCACCTTTAAACTTCGTGCATAAGATACTTTCATACACGAACGTGTCGCCAACTTTCATTTCGCCTTTGCCGTATAATGTCGCAAGTTTTGCACTTGTACCTGTGCCGCAAGGAGAACGGTCAACTTGTCCATCACCAAAGACCACAACATTTTGATATGTCGCATCTGGACTTGTTGCTGGACCATAAAATTCGACCAAATCGACAGTTTTGATGTGATCCAATGTCGGATGTTGAATTTCGATTTGTTCATTCACTGCATCGCGAATAATCATACCTAAGTCGTTAAATTTTGACGCATTTTCTGGTTTAATTTCTAAACCAACTGATTTTGCCGGCAAGATAGCAAAGAAACTGCCGCCAAAAGAGATGTCCATTGCGATCTCACCAAGTTCAGGAACGTTTACTTTCACGTTCTCTTTATAAAGGAATGATTCCACATTCTCAAATGACACTGACTCTGCTGAGTAGTCTTCATCTAAATGTACTGTACCGTGTACGATTCCCGCTGGTGTATCCTGAACAACTTTTACTTCACGGCCGCCTTCTTTAACATCAACCCAGCCTTGTTCCACTGCTGAAGTCATTGCTGCAATCGTGTTGTGACCACACATATTCAAGTAGCCGCCTGAATCCATAAAGATAATTCCGTAATCCGCTTCTTTATGGACAGGTTCAGTAATAAAGGCACCAAACATATCACGATGCCCACGTGGTTCCAGCATCAACATTCTCCGCAGGTCGTCTGCTTCTGTTTCCAAATAAGCTCTTTTATCTGCCATTGTTTCGCCAGGGAATTTAGGAATTCCACCAATAATTAAACGAGCAGCTTCACCTGCTGTGTGAGTGTCGATTGCTGAGATCATTTTTGATACTTTCATGATTATCCTCCTTGTTTCCTACTTAATTAAAAATAGTACTTTGGTGATTCATATTCATAAAAAATTACTTTAACGTAGTTGTTGATTATCTTTTCGCATTTTTAATTTGATTGACGCAAGCGCTTTTACTGCATCCCGTTGATTGATCGTATTTTCACCAACCACTTCCGTCTCGATACCGGCGGCCGATTTATTAAAGTCTAAAACGTGCTTCGTAAAGTCATTTTCCACGACAAATTTAGCTTGTGTACCAATGAACTTGAGACCGATCACGCTAATATTTCGACGGCCTATTTCCTCTAAGGTGTTCGCAAAGTCTACATCTGAATTTCCCCAGCCATCGGTTGCAGCAATCACACCGTTCGTGCGCATTCCTTCCAACCATGCAGCAGTACGCTGTCCGACTAGATATTTCATTGCGTTGCTCTGCGGGGTCCCAACTACTACGACTCCTTGAAAGTCGATATCAGGGTCCTTGCCTAAAAGGTCAACGAGCGGATCTTGAAAATGATGCAGTGATGTTTCTTTTGTTGATGGGCCAATTCCCATAACGCCACCACCTATCCGTTATTCAGTTAAACCATGGAACGAATCGCTCCATCGCGATACTCATTTGCTGATAAAAAGACAGGCATATTGTTCATGTCGATAATGGAACAGCCGCCCTTAAAACCACTCGGTTCATTTGGATAAAGCAGCATATCATACATTGCTCCCTGACCAGCCACTTGCTTAACCAAAGCAACTTTGGGTTTTCCTGGATTGCTACTCTCTTCATAGACATGAGACTCGCAAGCATCTTTTCCTTCCAGCATCTTCATTCTTTCGCGAATTTCTTGAACAAAATCATCCACGATTGCAAACATTTTGAGACAAAGCTCACGATTAAAAGGGGTCCCCTTTTTCGCTAAAAGATCCACTAAAATAATGTAATCCTCGGCTTTAGGCGTCCCTGCTTGATTCAATACTAAATGATCACGCAAAACACCCTCAGAAGAACCAAATTCATGCATTTGTTCTCCTTCTTCGATGGCTCCGGTCATAACGATCGAAACCCCTGTAAGTGTATGCGTGATCCCTGTACCCAACACACCCAACACCTTCGTAGAGATCGGAATGATATCCATGATGGTGTTGGTTTCAACATTATGTTGCTGTGGTGGGAGTAATCGAATCGTCAGCTTCTGAATAACGGCGTCCTTGCAATCAAAGTCTTGCTTGATTTTTAAACGAGTTGGTTCGACATGGAAGTCGCTACCTATGGTGACTTCTTCCATATGAAAAACTTTGATCTTTAAAGTTTCGCCTCGCATTATTCACACCTACTTTCAATGTAAACGGTGATTAAGATAAGTAGCGTCTTCAGAAATAAGCCGAAAATTCATAAAAAATTTGAAAATAATTTTAGGAATCTCCGTCTTATTTCTCGACGCTAAGCACTTATTAAATCAGCCTCTTGATCTAGACGTGGGCAATGTATTCATAAGGTAAAGGAACAATTTTCCCTGGCGTTTCGATTGATACTAGTGCTTCCAAAGTATCTTTCATGATACCTGTCTGCATTTCAATGTTGTTTGGTTCACCAGCATTGGCACCCATTGGTACGCGCGGTGCAACAGCACGTGGAGTACCGTTTTGGCGTACAACTGGTGGTAATGCTGCGATTAAAATAGTAGGAATCCCTGCTTCCTCAATAGCTCTCTGCACGATCACGGCAGTTCTATGACAGGTTCCTCAGCCAGCGGTTAAGATAACTGCGTCGACTTCTTCTTCTACTAATTTTTGTGCGATTTCAGGACCAGTCACATCGTGGAATGCATCTTGGTCTCCACCACCACCCATAAATGCGTAGTGTACAGGGGCAGATTCTTTGATGAATCCTTCCGCTGCTAATTCGTGTAGGCGATCTAATGGGAACATCGCGTTAATGTCGCGGTTCGCATCGGCATTATCGTATCCTCCATGAGAAACCATCAATTCATCTACTGATGCAGTATCTGGTACTTCACGGTAAGTAGTATCACCCGCTAGGTTAAACCGTTTATCTGTTTTCAAATGTACGCCGGCTGCAGTTGCTAATGCCACGCGCATTTCTTTAAGCTCTTTTTTAACAGGGGTAAAGACAGATTTTGGCGTAATCGGCACAAAAATTTCTGACTGTAACCCTTCAAAGACTGTTAAGCCCATGTGTTAATTCTCCTCTCTTGCTTCTTCACGTTTTTTTCTGGCCTCGGCCCGACGACGTTCATGCTCATAAATAGCAGTTTTATAATGTTCATCCGGCTCTTCTGCCAAAACTTCTGGATAAGTCATTAAAAACCCAACTTCTTGACCGATTTCTAGATTGTACTCAGAAATGATCATTCGACGAGGTATTTTAAGCTGACCCAATCGACCTTTTAAGTCAATCGTCACGCTGGCATCATGAAGTTCAACGATGATCCCTTCAAACATCTGTTCCGTCGAAATATATTTGAGTTTGTTCATTCCATCCATTACTTCACCTTTATTCTACTTCGTAAATTTCTTGGCGTTTTTTACTCTTAGGTAAGACTTGTTCGTTATCTACTAGGTCAATCTTCTTGCCTGTAGTTTTTTCAATGATTTCAATGTTGTTTGCTTTAACATTTGGATTCCATTTACGTTCGGCCGCTTTGATTGTACCGCCGCCCATCAATGTCTTCAGCATTGCTAAATCACGAATTGCGTCTTCTTTACATAGTGTGTTATTAGACAAGATCTCGTTTTCGATCCCTTGCATTGATTTGTTGTTGTCTACCATTGCAACCATTTCTGTGTTACCGACAACTAACGCACCTTGTACTGCTGAGTAAGAATCCCCGACAACTTTAATGCCGCGTTTGCCGATTTCTTCAATATGTGAAGCAAAGTCGATATGGTTGTTACCAAATCCTTCAGTCGTAACAATCGCGCCATCAACATCCATCGCTTCGATTGTCATACCTAAACGTTTAGAAACATAGTATTTTTCAGTATTCGCTTGTGGAGAACCAACAAACATAACACCGACTAAATCGATTTCTTCGTCTTCCATTGCTTCGCGCACTAATGGTTCTCTCCAGTAGTGACGAGAAGTTTCTTTTGATGCTGGTCCAATACATGTCAATGCATGAATCCCACCATCTAATACTTCAGTCGGAGCTAAAATAATTGGTAAGTTTCCTAAGTCAACGTTAGGTTTTGCTCCCAATGTTCCAACTGGTTCGATTGGCATAATCAAGTTATCGTGCATTGCACCTTGACCCATGATCTCTTTAACGACGATCACACGTTTGTTACCAATACGACGTTTTTGTACGATTTCATCTTGTTCTACAACTAAAGATTCATCCGCTTTTTTCACTGCTTCGCGAATTTCTTGAGTAATGTAGTCAGATGCTTTATGAGCGGCTAATGGTCCAGGACGTTCCATATTCGCGCCTTCTTTGATCGTTACTTGTGTTTTGATGAAGATTTCGCCTTTATCTGGTGCACCAGGACGTCCCCACATGATGTTGCGGTCTAATTCGCCTTCAGACGAACCGAATTCACCGATTTGAACACCATTTGCGTCTGTACCTGTAAGAACCATTACAACGCCATCTAGCACACGAGTAACACCATGGCCGATATCCGCGCCATCAACTTTAGCAGCGATTGGTTGTACGTCCATGATCGTTTCACTATATTCGTTGTATTTATCTGGTGTAATGATTTCAAAAGTAACACTTTCAACTAGTTCTTCTAGTTCCGCTGCTTCTGCACACATATCTTCCATTTTGCGTAGAACTAAAGTTGTTCCATCGATTTTCGTTTCATCACCAAAGATGACTTTTTCGATCTTCATGTGGTCACGACGAACCGAACGAACTACTTTTTCTTCGACTTTAGCTTCTGGAGCCGCAACTTCACCCGCTGGTGCTGCTGGGGCTTGTGCCGCTTCAACTGGAGCCATTGGTGCTGCTGGAGCTACGCCCATTTGGCCTGCGATAGACATTGGTACTTCTAAATCAATGCCGCGTCCTTCAGCAATATGGATTTTAATTGTTTGTCCGCCGACTGGCGCAACTGGTGCTACCGGAGCAATAGGAGCAACTGGAGTCGGAGCTGCTTCTTCAACAGGAGCTTCCTCTTCCGCTACTTCTTCAGTGTCTTCAGAAACACCATCTAATAATACTCTTGTTAATGGAACCAACGCATCCGTTGTTTCTTTCAATGTCGTACCAAGTACTTGTTCGATTGTTAGAGTGTTTTCAGGCAATTCTAATAGGCCTGAATCCTCTAAATCGGGGAAGATCGCTGGATCTTCTAAATCATCTGGTGCAATTACTTTGCCTGCTTCTGCACGGCAACATAGTACTGCAGGGTCTTTGGCATGTTCTTTAGCAGTTTCTGCTGTAATAGACATTCGTTAAATCCTCCTAAAATTTTAAATTAGTTTGTAGGTAATTTACGATATAGTCTGTGACCATCTGCCCGCAGTACATGATCTGTATGATGATAAACCGGAACTCCTAACCTAGGAGCTACACCCATTACGGTGTTCGTTCAATCGGAACAAGATCCAGTCATCACTACTTCTGCTCCTTGTTTCTTCAAGGACATAACAGTTGCAGCTTGACCTGGACAAATACCTGGCAGGGCACATCTATATCTTCCATTTACTTCTACCATTCGCTTGCATCTTTCAGCAGCGACAACTTCTGCGCCCATGTTGTTGGCAATCTCGGTCATACGTTCAGCAGAACCACCACATTCGCAAATTAAAAGACCGACTTTCCGACTTTCTTGCGGGAATGGCATTGCGACTAACACACCGCCACTAGTTTTAGTGATTGGTGTCATTTCATCGCCGCTTCTTCCTGTCATTGGCCCACCAACTACGATTTCACCATGAGGTTCAACGTATCCGCCAACATTGTTAATCAATGTTTTAACTGGTGTACCGATTGGCACATCAACAAATACAGTTTCTTTTTGTTTTACGCGACCCGATACGGTCACATCTTTGTCAATGAACGGTTTGCGATCTTCAATTGCTTCCGCGATACGTTTGATCGTTTCCACATTATCAATCACTGCACCAACCTCTGTTGGTAATTGACCCGGTTCTAAAACAATGTCCATTACTTCACGAACGATCATTCGCTCATCCCCAGCTGGATAGATATCCGGCAGTTGATAAACATCGAGTGTTGGTTCGTTGTCCACTGCTTTTAATAAACGTGTAACTAACATACGGTGTTTGCCTTTTACAGCGATCACACCTTTTGGAGCATTAGTCATCTCCATACAATATTTCATCCCGCGGATCAATTGATCGATGTGCTCACTCATTTGTTTCACGTTATGAGCTAGCAACGCTTCACACTCTGCACCGTTTGCGATAAATGTTCCTTCTGGAATATCACAAGCAAGTTTCAAGAATGTTGGGAAACCTGCTCCCCCAGCACCGACAATCCCGGCAGCTTCGACAGCTTTTGCATTCGATTCTGTCTCAGGGATAGGCAGATACTTAGAGAAATCTTGTTCATCATCAATCGTCAGAACAATATTGTCACCATCCACATCTACTACTTTTCCAGAAAAACTTGCATGGATATTTGCACCTAAGCCATTTGGTTCAGCAATCAGTTGTCCTCGTTGGACTTGATCACCTGCCTTCACGATTCCTTTACAAGGAGCGCCGACATGTTGTTTTAATGGTATAAGAATTTGTGTCAAATTATTTCACCTCCTCGCTTCTTCGTTTGTTCGAACTTGAGCAAATCAGCCACCCGTAGTTCAAGTAAATAATAGCATAATCACACCTCATGTAAAAGGTCGTTTCTCGATAATTTTGATATTTTCTGACAAAAAAATATAGAATAACCATATTTTTTTGAATTCTCTAATTAAATTTTCATCAAAAGCTACAATTATCCAAAAAACGTTTGCAAATGCCTTTTTTACAATATTTATACCCTTTGTATACAATCGACAATGCGATCTTTTTCTACAAATCACTGAGAACATACTGCGTTATTTCACAAATTATCTTAGAGATAATTTCCGTTATTTAATTGATAGGCGTTATCAATTAAACCCCACGACTATAAATGCATTTTATCAATTTGCAGCTCACTATTAATTTAGATTTATATGTATACCAGTTCACATTAAATAGTTAAACGAGCAGATAGAAATCAGATAGTGATAACGTTGTCTCTATTTTCTGATTTAAACTATTCGTTCATACACAAACAGGCTTATAATTATTTCTACAAAAAAAGCTCTCACCTCATTGAGGTGAGAGCTTTGATAAACAAGTTACTCAGCTGTTTCCAATTTGTCCAAAGTTTTACTACCAATCCATAACACTAATCCTAGGACAATAACGATTGCCCCAAGAACACCGTAGCCCATTTGGAAGTCGCCCGGTACATCTGTTTCTAATCTCGCATAAATGATCGGATAGAGCAATTGTGAGAAAAATACTGCAATCGTCCAGAAACCTAACAGCATTCCCATGAATTTGGCTGGTGCCAATTTTGAAATGAAGGAGTTCCCTAATGGAGAAAAGACCATTTCGCCGACTGACATCAATAAGCTGACAAGGACTAACCACAAGATACTTGCATGCCCTTTACCAACCACATCACCTAATACCATTGCAAGGTAAGAAACACCTACTAACATCATACCTAATGCTGTTTTCTTGAACATACTCATGTCACCCTTAGGACGAGCAGCTAATTTTGTCCATAAGCGTCCTAAAATTGGACCTAAGATGATACAAGTTAAGGCATTCATTGAGTCAAAATAAGAAGTTGGCACTTTGAAACTGCCCACTACCCAGTTCGCGCGCTCTAAGAATCCAGCACCATCGCCATAACCAAAATAGTAGTACGCTGGCATATATGCCATATACCACACCATCCAGAAGATTACAGAGAACATCGTTACTAAGAAAATTGCAATCATCCGTTTTTTATCGCCCGAAGTTAATTTCGTATCCGCGCCTTCTGCTTTTTTACCAGCAGATTCGAATTTACGTTGGTCAACTTTAAATGGTTTCTTCCCTGCATCTCCTAAAGAGCGTCCATTCGCAACAAACCAAATAGCATCGAAAATTAATAATAGACCACAAATCAAAAATACAAAGTTAAAGCCAAATTTAGGAATTAACAATACCAAGAACGTTGTTCCGATGAATGATCCGATATTTACGAATGAATACTGAATGGAAAAGGCTTCGTTTAAAGCTTTCTCATCATCAAAAAGTAGCCCATTGACCCCTGATAGATTTCCTTTAAATAATCCTGTTCCAAGAGCCACTAAAACAGTCATCAAAATTACCATGCTCATGGAATTTGCCCAAAAGGCTAAGGAATAGCCGGCACCCATCATTAACATTCCCACCGGTACACAAATCCGAGGACTTATCCAATAATCGGCGATAATTCCACCGATTGTCGGCGTGATGTATGTTGCTGCTACGAAATAGGCAGAAATCATTGCCCCTTGTGCTGTTGTCATTCCCAGTCCGCCAGTTGAAGCCGTTGTCCGTGTAGCGATCCAGATCGCCAACATGTATTTCGCTGTGTAAAAGGCCATACGTTCGAAGGTGAAGCCCATTGCGCAGACATAAAACCCAAAAGGTTTTTTAGTTTTTACTGGAGTTGTTTCCACTATCATTCCTTCTCTCTTTAAAAAATATTAATCGTTTGCTGCTAACCATTCTTCCAATAGTTTCATGTATTTTTCACGTTCTTCAACAAATGGCATATGTCTGCTGTAGGCAAACAATTCCCATTTCGCTCCCGGAATCGCGTCATACATGGTTTTCGCTACTAAAGGCGTACACAAATCATTTGTGCCGCTTGTAACAAGTGTTGGGATAGTGACATCAGCCAATTTATCTGTGTAGTCATACCCGTGTAAAGTACCTTCAGGTGAATACTCATTTGGTCCCCAAGCCGTTACGTAGCTTTCTGTTCCTGCAACTTTTTTACGGCGCAAAGGTTCAGGATCATCTTCGGTAAATACAGGTGCTGCATGGCGTACCATAAAGCGATCATTTGCTGCAAGATAAGCGGGATCATCATAAATGCCGGTTTTTTCGGCTTTTGCGATGGCTGCTTGATCTTCTTCCGACATGAATTTGATCATACGGTGTTGCTCCTGTGCCCACAATTTTGCAGAAGGTAACGTACTTGAAAGTACCATACTCTTAACGCCTTTCGGTGCATAGTCACAAACATAAATAATCTCTAGCATGCCGCCCCAAGATTGTCCTAATAGATGAACTTCGTCCAAACCTAGATGCTCTCTTAAAGCAATCAGTTCATTGACCCATGTTTCAGCCGTCCAAAGATCCGGCTGTGAAGGTACCGCGGATTTTCCACAACCCAGTTGATCATACATGATGATCTGGCGGCCATCGACCGCCATTTCATCTAGTACCTCAAAATAGTTATGAGTTGATCCAGGTCCGCCGTGCATGACAATCAATGGCTTTTTATTACCTGCTTGTTCACCAACAATCCGATAATAAGTTTGATGCCCTAGATAAGGCATATATCCTTCTTCGATTTTCATACGTTGCGCGGCCTCCTAACCGATTACTTCTAAGTCTTTAGGGTAATGATTCAAGTTTTCGCAACCGTCTTCTGTTACGATCACCAAGTCTTCAATCCGTACACCAACTTCTCCTGGAATATAAATTCCTGGTTCGATTGAAAATACGTTGTCAACTTCTGCAACATTGTCGTTTGCGCCGGAAACATCTCCGGTTTCATGACAATCAATTCCGATGAAGTGTCCAAGACGATGAGTGAAATATTCGCCATAGCCCTTCTCAGTGATATAATCACGAGCTGCTGCATCGATATCAGACAATTTCACGCCCGGTTTCACAGTATCAATCGCGCGTTGGTTGGCTTCCTTTACGATTTCATAAACTTCACGGCCCTTGTCAGACACTTCTTTATAGAAGAACGTCCGAGTCATGTCTGATGCATATGAGTTCTTAATCCCGCCGATATCCAAGATGACAGAATCGCCCGGTTTTACTTTTGAATCATCTGTTTCGTGATGAGGATCTGCCGCATTTGCTCCATAACCTACGATTGGATCAAATGAGAACCCCGTGTTGCCTAGGTCTTTATAGATCTCACCTAATTTGTCTGCCATTTCAGCTTCAGTTAATTCTTGCGGTAATAATTTCTTCAAACGATCGATAGCAATCTCATTATCCGCTTGTGCATCACGCATCAATTGCTTTTCTTCTTCGTCTTTAATAGCACGTACAGCATCGGTAACTTCTGAACCGTTACCTAGTTTTGCATTTGGAGCAAGTTCCAGCAGGTGCAATAAGAAATGAGCTGGCCAATTCTTATCAATACCAATTTTTTGGTCAGTATCAACATACTCAAGTACCTTCTTCACAGCGTCGTCGGTATCATCAATAAATACTTTTTCCACGCCCAAATCTTCTTCTATTGGGAATAATTTGTTAACGATCAATGTGTTTTTGTTATCCGGAGTAATCACTAATACTAACAACCGTTCACCAGGATGAATCCAGCGACCAGTTAGATAGAAAATAGTTGTTGGATCTGAAACTAACAGTTGGCCATAACCTTGTTCCTTCATTTTTTCAATTACTCTTTCAACGCGACGTTCTTTCAAAATGTTTCACTCCTTTTGATTGATATTATTTGCCTGTTGGCATTATTAAAAACAGCTCTGCTTTCACGTAGCTGTTAGTAATCTTTTTCCGCGGAGACAAACTGCTATGCAACAGTTTGAAATTAGCAATAAAAATTGTGCAACTATTCACCTATCACTAGTTTTAAAATAACCATAAAACCATTTGAATTTCAAGCCTTTCACAGAAAAAAATCAAATTTAATTATTCGTATCCGCTTCCACTAGTTTACTATATCTTTCGGCTTATTTAAATAATTCTTTAATTTTTTTTTCCAAATCGGCGCTTATTTGGAATAATTCTCAAAAAAAACGGCGCTTATTCTATTATATCTCGCGTAATTTAGCTTCCTTATTTTTTTCTCATGAATTTATTTTTCTATTAAAATAATGAGATTTTCAATAACACCTTTGAAAGCGACCATTGATTTTTTAATTGCTTCCATAAAAATAAAAAACAGCTCTGTTATACAACAAGGCTGTTTATCGTTTTATTCATGAGAGTGAATTTTTATTCTTTTTCATTTTATGGTAGGAATAGAAAAATTTGGGTGATAGCTCGTACCCTACCGTAATCCCAACTGCAATCGCAATCGCAATTTTCAAAACTTGAACACCAAGGTGAGCTGCTTTCAAAGAGTCACCAATAAAAAAATTATAGGTAAAGTTGTAAATTCCCATTCCCGGAACCAAACAGAAAATACCGCAAATTAAGAAAATCGTCACCGGCGCCTTCAAAGCAAACGATGCTTCTCGTGAAAGATAAATCAGGACCAACGAAGCAATAAAAGTTGCCGCTACCGGTGCTACCCAAAATTGCATGATTAATAAATAGATGAACCAGCCGCAGGCACCGATCATTCCGCAATGGACATAATATCGACGCGGAACTTCAAACAGCACTGCAAAAGAGATCGTTCCTAAAAAACCGGCCAAAATCTGAAACAAAATATTGATCATTGACTTCACACCTTTCACAACTTGATAGAATTTATATACTTTTCATACACCTAGTAATTTACAACATGCTAAACACTCGTAAAACTAAACCTACTCCAACCGACACACAAAGTGCCGTTATCAGAGCGTTGATCATCTGTCCCCAGCCAGAACTGTAGTCACCATCAAACAAGTAGCGAATCCCATTGACAATAGCCACCCCCGGTAAAAGCGAGATGATCCCTCCGGTAATCAAACTAGTCAACTGCAAGACTGGAACAAAATGAACAAATATGCAAGCCAAAATACTGACAAAACCACTACTAGTAATCGTAGAAATAATGTCCGACATGTTAAATTTCGGTAATAAGTATATTGAGAAACAAGCCAATAAAACGCCTAAAACGAGGGCCCCTATTGTGTCCCACAGACTTCCGCCAAAAATGAAACAAAAGCTGGCGCTCCCAAAAGCATAGGCAAAAATCTTTAACGGGTTCGATGCAAAAGTTTCGTGTTTTATTTCTTGCAGCCACTCGTTAGCATCTTCTGGACTCAATCGTTTTTCCGTTAACCTGCGTGATAAAGTATTAATCTGTTCAATCCGTCCTAGATTGATTGGGGAGATTGGAATGTCTCTTACTCGAGCCTGAACGGTTTGATCCTTCAGCCTTGCCGTCATAAATATGCCATTAATCAATACAAAGCTATCGAATTCTTTTAACTCCAAAGCCTCTGCAATGTGGCGAATAGTCGTCTCAATTCGCTTAATTTCTGCACCATTTTTCAATAATGTTTCACCAATATCATAGACGAAGTCAAAAGCTTCCCGTTCATTCATCCGTTTCCACCTCTTTTTAAATCTTTAGAATTTTTTTAGTAAAAATATGACCAGATCATAAAACTGAATATCCGTGATACGGACAAAATTTTTTATTTGAAACGGTATTACTCAACTGCTAAAAAACGACGACAGCTTTCTGCCGTCGTCGTCTTAGTATAGCCTATCTCACGCTTATAATTCAATCAAATCATGAGAAATACTGATCATATTTTCATAGCCGTCATCTGTGATCAAAACTTGATCTTCAATCCGCACGCCGCCCCAATCCGGAATGTAGATTCCTGGTTCGATGGTCATTACCATACCTGTTTCTAAAACATCGTCATATTGTTCATCGATGTACGGTAATTCATGTACGAACAAACCGATACTATGCCCAATATTACGGTAGGTGTATTGCGGATATTCTGTTCCTTCCAACGGTTTCAATGATGCTTGATAAATATCTTTTACCGCGGCACCATTTTTCATTACAGCTTCAGCCGCTTCTAAACTTTGTTTTTCTAGTTCATAGACTTCCCGCTGTTTATCGGATGCCTTGCCGACAACGACTGTTCGAGTCATATCCGACATATAGCCTTCATATTGACAACCAAAATCCATTAAGACGAAGTCACCATATTCAATTGATTTTTTCGATGGAATCCCATGCAACAAAGAAGTATTTGCTCCAGAGATCAATATGTTTCCATACGGCTGTGTATCCGCACCCTCTTGTACCATGTACATCGAAAGTCTGGCAGCCAGATCTTTTTCGGTCATTCCAACACGGATATCCTCTAAAATTCGGTTAAAAGCACGACAAGAAATCTCGCAGGCATTGCGCATGTATTGAATTTCCTGTGGAGATTTAATTGCTCGCATGCGATCAATCACGCCGCCTGCCTGTACGAATTCCGCGTTTGTTTTCGAGGTAAAATCAGAATACATATCGTAAGTTAAATAATCAGCTTCAAAAGCGATTGTTTTTATGTTCTTTTCACTAGCTAAGCGTGCCACTGTATCTCCAACAGTCCGTCCAGGCAAGCGCCAATTGATAATTTCATAATCTGATACTTCAATATCCGCTTGTTCGGTATAGCGCGGATCGGTCAAAAAGTATTGTCCCTCTTGTGTGAGCAAAATGAATGAATCGTCTCCTGTCCAACCGCTAGTAAAACGAACATTCACTCTTTTGGCAATAAAAAAAGCATCCAGTTTTTCTTTTTCCAAATACGCACGGATCTTTCCTTCGTTTAACATTGTCACACGTTCCTTTCTGTTTTGAAGATCTAGCCTTCTAATCAATAGAGTAGCAGTCAGCAGAACTTTGGTCAACGCTTTCAAAAAAATCTAAAAAAAAAGAAGGGAAAAAGTTTTTCAACTTCGTCCCCTCAATCTTATTTACGTCGATGCCGACTCATTCGAGTCATTGGTGCATCGGACGTTTTTTGATCTGTCTTTGTTTCAACTTGACTAGCTTGATCACGCTGTTTTCTAACTTCTTTACGAGCCAATATTTCTCTCTTCGGTTCAGCAACTCGTGGTTGTGATTCCATTTCTGCTGCTTTTTTACGATCAGCTGCTTTTCTTAACTCAGAAACATCTCGAGTTGCCGCCAAGTCTTCATTTTTAACTGTTGGCTTTTTCGGACGTTTCGGTAATTCAGGAAATTTGAATGATTTGATTGTTTGCTCTTCCTGGAAAAAAGGAACTCGTTGTAAAAATAGATTTCCTAAATATCCGGCTAACCAGATCCATAGGAATAATTCCACCGGAAACAATAATAAGAACAAACAGGCTGTCGCAAATGGCTGCTTCAAAATTACTGCACAAGCACTAGCCGTAAAAACTGCTACAAGTAGTCCTGGCGAATAGGGCAACAAATTAGCAAAAGCCAAGGCCACTGCAATACTGGAGAAAATCATTGGAAAGATTGTTCCTCCACGCCAGTTACAGGCCAAACAAATCATCGTAATCGCAAGTTTGCCAAAACCAATCAACAGTAGGATGAAAAAGTTCATTGTCTCTGCTTGTCTAGTAAATGATAGTAAGTTATGTTCACCAGAGAATAAGAAATACGGCGAGATAATTCCTAATACACCTAAAATGATTCCGGCAAAAATAGCTAATGGCAGAGGATTTCGAATTCGTTGGTTCAATTTCTCGCCTCTGTCTTGCAACACTAAGAAAAGCTTCCCAAAAAGTGCACCAAGCAGAATCATAGGAATAACTAATAGAAGACCCTGCCATGTAAAGCTGCTTTCCATTCTCCGAATTGCGAAGACTTGCTCTTGATTTGGAAAAACACTATAGGTTAAAAGATATCCGATAAATCCAGTAAAAGTAGTAAAAATATACAAAACATATTTCTTAAGTTTGCTTTCCGTTACAACTTGCCAATCGTCTCGTTCAACCGACCTTCCGACACCGAACAGCGGGGTCATAAAAATAACTCCAAGCGACGTACCAATTCCAAATTCAATCAAATCGGCGCGCTGCTCATCTGCGATTTTTCTTCGATCCGCAATATAGGTCACCAAACCGCCAAGAATTGCGACTAGTGCCGCTTCAGGTCCCAAACTTGCACCAAAAAGCAATACAATCAAGGAGCCTAATAAATTTCGAATCAGCTTGCCGTCATGGTAATCAATCCGCTGAGTTTCTTGATATTCCGTAAACGATTCTTGCAATGTTCGGGGATAACGCCCAAAGTTTTTTACAAAGAACCCGATGGCCACGCCCCCAATTGTACAGACGATTAAGGGATAAAAACGAGGATCCCCCAGTGCCCTTGGCAAGACCTGCCATAGAAGCTGATGCCCCAATTCCGCCAGTCCCATAAATAAAGCTACAATGATCCCAACGCCTAGACCTAAAAGTCCACTGTAGCCAAAAAATGCTAGTTTAAACTTATTCATAAAATTAACCTTTCTCTGTTAGACTCCGCTACATTATAACAAAGGTTCGGGTTCTTAGGAGACCTTTTTAGCGACTTTTTGCGTTTTTAGCGACTTTGATTGCGTATTTTTTTGTTGAATAATCAATTGAACACATGAAAGCGTTTGTTGTAATTCAGCTGTCAATTGATAATGATCTACTAGATATTGACGTGTTTTTTCAGTAAAGAAGCCCTTCATGAAGGCATAAAAGAACCCCTCAGGATTTTTTACTGTTTTAAAACGATACATTTGTTCGATCGCTTTAGCAATCGCATCTCCGATATCTGCTTTGAAATACTCATTATGCTCAAATGTTAAAACTTCTGCCTCTGCTGGTAATCCAGCTTGAATATATTGCTGAGTACTGGCATATTTTGCTTTAAAAATCGTATCAACAAACCAACGAGCCTTTTGATAATTTCCGTTACAAAATGGTAAAAAACGCTGAAAGGCTTGTTCAGGTAATAAATGTGCATAACGAGCACTTAGGCCATCAATGAGGCTCATATCTTGAGTTGATGCGGTTGGTTCAGGCAGCGTTGTTGTTACTCTTGTTGCTCTTGTGTTTTGTTTAGCTAAATTTTTGTGTGTACTTGTAAGCAAATTTTGCGCGTTCGAAGACGCAGATTCTGCTTCTCTATCCACAGTGGATAACTCCGGCAATTGTTCTTTGCTTTCTTTTTCCACAGTTTTTAGGGATTTAGTACTAGTATAATTTTTGAAAGCCAATCGCACGACGCTATTTTTTTCTGGAGCTTTGGGATTCGCGACATAGATACGATAATTTTTTAATCCATGACGAGCAACTTGAATCAAGTCAGCTTCAATCAAATTATTTTTCAAATTTGTAACTTTTCGTTCAGATACCCGCAATAAAGCTGCCGCTTCTTCGTTAGAAAAATAGATAAATGGAAGGCCAGTTTCATCTAGCCAGCTGCCATCTTTTTGAGCATTGTAAATACTACAAGTCATACGCATGGTATACAAGGCATGAAGCATCATCGCTTCAATAGAAAGAGTTTCATACTGTGGATTGTTAATTAAATTCAAATCGATCGGAATATAATTTCCGTTGGGTAAGTTAGTTGCAGTCATAATATTATCTAAGTTTGTGGACATAACAAAAAAACCTCCTTATTTATACTTTCAAAATAGTTCACGAAAGTTTTAAAGGAATGCTTACTGTCACAGGATATCTGATTGAGAAAGTAACCAAAATATGGTATACTTAATAAAGGTTAGGCAAACACCAATTTTTCTAACCCCAATAAGTTTATCTATATGTGACAGGCTAATTCGCCAAAATTAGCTCAAACCTTTGAGTTTAAAGATCGCCAAATCTTTAAACTCTTTTTTTCGCTTTTTTTCTACATGTATAGAATAATTGATTGAAAGCCTGTTGTAAAGCGATTTCCGACCAACTTTTTTTAGAGTAAACTTTTAATTTGTTTATAAAACGATTTTAGGTTTACCACAATAACGAAATAAAATCAAATAGGGTATACTTTATTAAAGGATATAAAAGTATTTTTGGTAAACTCTAATTAAAGTAATCTCTCTTTTGTTTCTAATCAAGGATGTGGATAAAAAGTAAGGTGGATAAGGGGTCTTTCAGTTATCCACAGCTTATAAAAGGACGCATCAAACTTTTCAAAAGTATACTTTTAAAGATAATTAACAATAATAAAGGTAAACTGAATTATAGGATAAACAAAAAAAAAGTAAACCGTAATGACGAGTATATCTTCCATTACGGTTTACTTTTTTTATCTTTATTTCTCATCGTTTTCTAATTCTTTGAATAATTTTTGATACTTTGGCTTCTCTTTGTACTCTTCCATAGAGGCTTCTTCTAACTGATTTAAGAAGTTTCGATCGTCTCTAGATAGTCCTTTTTCAATATAATAGTCGTATAAGAAGTCAATCATCTTATCCGGTGTATAGCCATCAAACTTAGCATTGATTAAATTTTGTATCCGAATTTTAGTGCGTGCCGAGATTTTTTGCATTTCAAGAGCTTTCAAGCGAGGATCATAATACTGACGCTTTCTTCCCCTCTTCCCTGCCTCATTCTCTTGCGATTGAAAAGTGTTTTCTTGGATAGGAGTCCGTTCATTTAAATGCCTGGGTTCTTCATGAATGGAAGAACGCCGAAAATCTGTTTCAGGACTCAATGTTCTGTTTGCTAAAAGGTCTTGAGAACTGGGCTTCTTCTCTTCTTTATCTTGATTAGAGTACTCAGACATTTTTTCAATGCCTTTATTCTTCTTATTCGCCGTTAAAAGCGAATCTAGCTTCATTTTTTTCGCCATTTAACGTCTCCCCTACTCTTCACCGCTTAATATGAGGCGATGTTCATCAATTTCGTCCAAAATATTAACGAAAACCTCGTGTGCACGCTTATCCCATTGCTCAACTTTGCCGTTTTTGTTGATATCATAGGTAATTCCAGAGCCATCGTAACGTTTTAAACGGCTTTGATTTAAAACAACTGTATCTAATAGATGTGCCCCATAGATCTCTTTCGCAGCAGTATAAATCTCTTGGTCAACGGAATCCCGCTTTTGCATCATAAAAGGAACAATCCCAACTACTTCTAAGTCAGTATCATATTGTTCAATGAAGAAACTCATGTAATCAATGTAATTTTGTGCCCCTTTTAAAGCTTTTACTTGCGTTTGCAAAATGACAATAACGTATTCTGCTACATACATGGCTGCATTTGAATAAGTACTGATTGTAGGAGGAACATCAATGTAAATTACATCATAAATATCCTTTAGTGGTTCGATAAGTTTTTCCATATATTTAAACTGGGATAGTTTATCGCTAGGATATTTTTCAATCATATAATCTGGAAAATCTGAAAAAGAAATATTTGCTGGAATTAAGTCAAGGTTTGGCATGATCTGATAGATGGAAGATTGAATGTTTCCTGATCGAACAGCTTCCCAAATTGTTGAATCAAATTCTTCTGGCAAATTCTCGTTTCCAAAATTTTCTGCAGTTAGTGACAAGACATCACTAGTGTTCCCTTGGGGGTCCAAATCGATCACTAAGGTTTTGCGATTTTTTCGGAAGGCACTCTCAAATGAAAGCATTTGAACCGTGGTCGATTTACCAACGCCACCTTTAAAATTTCCTACTACATAGGTTTCAGCTTTTTTTGGCATAAAGATTCTCCAATCATAATTTCTCAATTAAAGTTTACTATAAAGCTTTCGAAATATCAATAAGGTTTACTACAAATATTTAAAATAGGGTAAACTATAAAAAAATACTAATTTAGAGTATACCTGAATTAACAAAAATAAAGTCTACTTCAATTATTGCAATAAGGTTTACTTAAATGAGATATAAAAAGTTTACTCTAAAAGCTTAAAGGTGAACTCTTATTCTTTTGGAGGTAAACGGATATTTTTATAAAAGTCTACCTCAATTTAAGAAAGGTTTACTTTAATTAGATTTAAATTGCTTTATATCAGCAATTAACTCTTATAAAGGTATACTTTAAATAAATATAAGTTTACCTATTACTTATTAAAAGTATACTTCAATTATTCCAATATCTATTTTAAGTAAACTTTTAATTTGAGGTAAACTTTTATACAAAAATAAAAAAGTAAACTGTATACTAATAAAGTTTACCCATTTAATAAGGTTTAATTAAGGTAAACTAAATTGATTAGTATCATATAAGTAAACCTTTTATGCCTACAAAAAGTAAACTGAATATACATTTATTGAGGTAAACCTCTAAAAATACGGTATACTTTAATGAAGTATACCGTATCATATCATATTGAGGTAAACTTCATTTATCTGAATAATATGATCTACATAGAAGTCTACTTCATTTTAATTTATTAAGGTAAACTTTTTTTGCGAGCATTTGCTTTTTGAGGTATACCATAATGAAAACGTTGCTAGATAAGCATTTTGTAGAAAGTAGAATGAAGTAAACTTTAGGATAAAATAGAATTAAGGTAAACTATTTAAAATTTGATTTGAATGTTTTGACAGCAAAAAAGTATACCTTAAATACACATTTAAGGTATACTTTTTTGCTGGAGAAGTTGAATTCATGTATAAAGGTATACTTTAAATAAATACTGTAAAATACAGGTTAATTGAAGTAAACTGTTAATAGTTATTCGGAATATCGTTCATATAAAGGTAAACCTTTAGTGCTTGGTAAGAAGTAAACTTTAAAGCAAATAAAAAAACCATTGAGGTATACCTCAATGGTTAAAAGTAAACTTTATAATGACTCGACCTTTTGAATTGCTTGATAGACTTGATCTGGAGTTATTTTAGGGTCAACCATAATAAATGTTTCATTTGAGGAAGCAGCATGGTTGATTACAGGAGCCAGTGTTTCTTTAGAAATGTCTAAAACATTCAACTCTTCTAACTTCAGCGGTAGGCCTGTTGCTTGATAAAAAGGTCGTATCTTTTGTATTTCAGGTATGTCTTTTGTATGTGCTAATTGAACCAAGATACCATAGGCAACTTTTTTACCATGTAGTTGATTGTGGGTGGATTCCAGATAGGATAGTCCATCATGAACGGCATGAGCACCAGCTGATCGACCAAAGGAGGCCGCAAATCCACCAGTTTCGCCAGCCAAACCAATAATCGTGTCTGTGACCCTGCTAAAGGCGGGAGTCGCTTTATCATTCTTAAGATCTTCGATGGCAGGAATTGCGTCTTTTAGCAGGATTTCCTGAATGGCCTTGGCACTAGCGATTCCGAGACGAACATAAGCAGACTTTTCATCGTCTTGGAGGTTGCGTGTGATGCCCTCGATTTCGTACCATTTTGCTAATGTATCACCAATGCCGGCAACAAAGTAATCTTTTGGAGTTGCTAACAAAAACTTCGAATCGACTAAGGTTAGCAAAGGGGCGCGTTTCATAAAACCCATTTCCTTGAAAGTACGGTTAGGATGATAAACTGCGACGATTGGTGTGAATGGTGCACAATTAGAAATCAAAGTTGGAATCACCATTAATTCAGCGTTTAATTCTTCTGCAACCATTTTTGCAGTATCGATCACTCGTCCTGCACCAATAGCAAGAATTAGCTCGGCTTGTTCAATTTTAGCAGCTATTTCAACCGCATTTTCATGACTAGAGCTGCCATCATATCGATAGGTAGGGTAGTGAAGCTCTTTACGATAATATTTTTTAAATGCTTCAGATGATTTTTCTCCTGTGATAACAGAGATCTTTTTAAAACCAACTAAATAGCTAGGTAAATCTTGGAGGATATTTTCTCCGCTGACGTAGCGATTTGCGCCAGGACGTACTTCTGTTGTGATGTCCATTGAACTCAGCTCCTTAAGTGAGATTTCAACTAGTTTATTCTTAGTTAAAATTAAAGTCAACTGTGTTTTTAGTGATAAAAAAATGTTGACAGCTTTTGTTTTGAAGTGTAAGATACGATTTATCAATTTGCTAAACGAAGAAACGTGATGAAGAGAAAAGTATAGATTGCGAAGCATCAAAGAGAGTCCGGGCAGGTGAGAGCGGATATGTGGATGGATCTAGAAAATGGTCTCTGAATGGCATTGCCGATAAGTAGGCAGTGACGGGGCAGCGCTCGTTAACAATGCTCAAGTATGAATGCGTACTTGTTAAGGCAATAGTTGTGAGATTATTGCAAATGAAGGTGGTATCGCGAGTGAGCTCGTCCTTTTCCAACACGAATAGTGTGGAAAAGGGCGGGCTTTTTTTCTTGTTCAACTAGCACTTTGAAGAATCAATTGTATTTGCGTGAGCGACTCGTTTTACGATCACGTTAGTGCACGAAAACGAATAAAAAGCAGGAGGAAATGACAATGAAAAAAATAGGTAAAGGGATTTTATTAAGTGTAGCGGCGTTAGCAGTGAGTGGATTATTAGCAGGTTGCGGAAGCAAAAGCGAGGCTAAACCGTTGGATGAGAAGAAGGTAACTATCGGAGTAACATCAGGACCGCATCAAGAAATTTTAGAAGAGGTCGCTAAACAAGCAAAAAAGGATGGTATTGAGATTAAGGTGAAAAGCTTCGATGATTACAACACGCCCAATACTGCTTTAAATGATGGGGATTTAGACGGAAACAGCTATCAAACACTGTCTTTCTTGGAGCAGCAAGTAAAAGATAAGGACTACAAGATCGAAACAGCCTTTAAAACGGTCGCATTTCCATTAGGGGTTTACTCTAAAAAACTTTCGAATTTAAGTAAACTTCAATCCGGAGATAAAATTGGTGTGCCCAACGATCCAACGAATGAGTACCGAGCATTGAAATTACTGGAAAAAGCAGGCGTGATCAAATTAAAAGACGGTGTTGAAGTTAAGGCTACAAAAAATGATATTGATGAAAATCCAAAAAATATTGAAATTGTTGAGTTAGAGGCTTCACAGATTCCTTCACAATTAAATGAACTAGCTGCTGCTGCGATCAATACCAATTTTGCCTTCGGTGCAGGACTGACGATCAATGACAACGCGATCTACCATGAACCACTGAAAGACAATCCAAATTACAATGTATTTGCGGTTCGGACAGAAAACAAGGACGACAAGATCGTAAAAGAGATCAAAAAGTATTATCAATCGGATGAAACAAAGAAATTTATCGAAGAAAAGTTCAAAGGCTCCGTTGTTCCGGCGTTTTAAGCAAAAAATATCAAAAGAAAATGATGGGAATGTTTCGTTGAATGGTACGTGGCCTGAAAGTCGGAGGTATTCTTCTGGAAAGCATCCATACGAATGAGAAGGGATAATTCACATGATTGAACTTAAAAATGTTTCAAAAGTTTACCAACAAAAGAAACGGCGAATCGAAGCAGTCAAAGAGGTCAGTTTAACGATCGAAAAAGGGGAAATCTTTGGCGTCGTGGGGTACTCTGGTGCTGGGAAGTCTACCTTAATCCGTATGATCAATTTTTTAGAGCCGCCTACGACGGGGGAAATTTCGATCAACGGTCAGAATTTAAAGGAACTAAACAAAAAAGAATTATTGTTAACTAGACGGAAGATTGGGATGATCTTTCAAGGCTATAATTTATTATCAACAGCGACGGTTTATGAAAATATTGCCAAACCGTTGAAGCTGGAAGGTGTTTCGAAAGAGGTCATCGCAAAACGTGTTGATAAATATTTGGATTTGGTTGGTTTAACAGACCGCAAGGATAATTATCCGGCGCAATTATCCGGCGGTCAACGGCAGCGGGTAGCGATTGCGCGAGCATTAGCCCACGAACCAGAGATTTTGTTGTCGGATGAGGCGACAAGTGCGCTGGACCCGGAGACGACAGAGTCAATCTTGGCTTTATTAACAAAGATCAATCAAGAGTTAGGAATCACGATTTTTCTAATTACTCATGAAATTGATGTGGTGCAGCGGATCTGTGATCGAGTGGCGGTTATGGAGGATGGGAAGATTGTGGAGGCAGGGCCTGTGATCGATCTGTTCACCCGTCCTGAAGAGGAAACGACTAAACGGTTCATTGGAGCAAATGATGGATACAACGTCCCAGAAGACGTTTTAGCGGCGTATAAAGGGACAGGACGTCTGGTTCAACTGCAATTTATTGGGGACGATGCTACAGAGCCAGTTTTAGCAAAAGTTGCAAAGGATTTTCCACTATGTCCAAATATTCTCAGCGGCAATATCGGATACTTGAAGGAAAAACGCCATGGTCAATTATTAGTGCAATTTGCCGGAGGAACAGAACAGGATTTCCAAGCGGCCAAAGAATACATCAAAAGCCAAGGCGTTATTATCGAGGATATCAGCGGAGATTTAGGTACCGGCTCTTCAGTCAGATAGAACGTTCGGTATGATGAGAGTTAGAATCATTTATTTAGTTTGAAGAAGGATTGATTCAATACGAATTAGGAGGTCGTTTAATGAGCGAATTTTGGAATCAATGGGGAAACGTCGTGATTGAAGGCTTAGGTCAGACGCTCGTGATGGTCTGCGTAGCATTAGCGCTATCCATCATTATTGGAATCCCCTTAGGAGTGCTTTTAGTCATCGCTCGCCCGGGCGGTTTGAACAGTAACTTTACCTTATACTCTATCTTGAATAGTGTGATCAACGTGCTGCGTTCTTTGCCATTTATCATTTTATTATTTTTGATTTTGCCTTTGACAAAACTGATCATGGGAACCACGATTGGTGTGCAGGGCGTATTATTGCCGTTGATCATTTATACTGCGCCTTACTTGGCCCGGTTGGTGGAAACGTCGCTCTTAGAAGTTGATGGCGGCGTGATTGAAGCCTATCAGGCAATGGGGATCAGTCATTTTCATATAATCCGCAGCGTTTTATTGAGAGAAGCCCGAGGAGGAATTATTCGCGGGTTGACGATTGCGATGATCGGACTGATCGGTGCAACAGCGATGGCTGGTTTAGTTGGAGCAGGTGGTCTAGGCAGTATTGCCTATCAATACGGCTTTTTGCGAAATGAGCCGGCAGTGATGTATACAACCATTATTTTATTGATCGTATTGGTCCAGATCGTCCAGTCATTAGGAAATACGATCGCAAAAAGTTTAGACCGAAGTTGAGTGATTAACGATGAACCGGGAAGCATCCGAGCCCGATTCATCGTTTTCTTTTTGCTATAATGAAAGTACAAATGGGAATTAAGTGAGGTGAGAAGGGTGAGGGCCAAGGATTTATTGACGGCAATCCAAGTGGATGCAGCAGGGGAAATGAAGACATTGTCCTCTTATACCTACGTTTTTGTGAATGATGGCGAAAAGCAGACCAATCATTTAGCGGTCCAGGCAGAGGCAGAAAAAATCATTTTAAGGAAACAGTACGACCAGCTTTTAACACTGAACGAGCTAATAAAGGTGCTGAATGAGGCTAAAGAAGCGGAGCTTTTCGTGGAAGATGAGTTGGTTTTTGGCTATAAACTTGTTAAGCAAGGGATTGTCTTAGACTAAATTTATCATCTGGTTTTAAAAACTAGATTGAATTATTTCGTTAACCGTGATATATTATCTTTAATAAATAATTCGAGGTGATATGTGAATGGAAAGACAGTTTAGCCGGAAGTACTTAATCACAAATGAAGTGTTGAATGCGGTGACGCATGGTGTGGGTGTGTTGTTGAGTATTGTGGGATTCATTTTTCTGTTGAAGAAGGCCGATAGCGGGTTGCATTATGTTTCATTTATTATTTATGGTGTTTCGCTCCTGCTCTTGTTTTTAGCGTCGACCTTGTATCACAGCTTGATTTTTACCAAGGCGAAAAAGGTTTTTCAAGTCTTCGATCACTGCTCGATCTACTTATTGATCGCAGGGACCTACACGCCTTATTGCTTATTGTATATTCGCGGAACGATTGGGATCGTATTGTTAAGTATCATTTGGCTGGCAGCGATCATTGGCATCGTTTATAAAAGCTTGACGTTAAGCAAAGTAAAATCGGTCTCTAAATTGTCCACGATCATTTATAATGTGATGGGCTGGGCGGTCGTTATTGCTTTGCCAAGTCTATATCAAAGTGTGGGATTAAAGGGCTTGCTGCTGCTAGTCGGCGGTGGGGTCGCTTATACTGTGGGTTCTGTTTTTTACAGTATGAAAAACAGACGATACATGCATGTCGTGTGGCATTTGTTTGTCATGCTGGGTGCTATGCTGATGTTCTTTTCGATCTATTTATAAGAAACGTTCAGTTTATAAAATGCCAAAATGGAGCTGTATCCGATTGGATACAGCTCCATTTTTAGGTTACAAGTAATCATCCTCTGAGAACCCGGTATTGCGATAGGCCCCCTCGTCGGAAAAATATTTGTTGTAGCGTTGTTTGAATTTTCGGAAGGTGAAAACCACCAATAATTTGATCATAGAATAGATCGGAATACCGAAAATCACGCCGACCAGACCTAAAAGATCCCCCATAACCAATAAGACGATCAGGATCGTGATAGGATGAATCTTCAATTTGTCGCCCATGACGCGGGGAACGACCAAATCACCGTGAAGTAATTGAACCACAAACCAAGCGATTACGAATTTGACCACCATAAAGGTAGAATCTTGGAAGGCGATGAACAGGCCTGGTAAGAAGGCCAAGAACGATCCAATATAAGGAATAATACTCAATATTCCGGCGGCCAGTGCGATCACCGTCGCAAATTGCAACCCTAGCAGCAAGAACACGACCCAATAGATCAAACCGAGTAGTAAAGACGCAATGACTTGTCCTTTTAAAAAGGCGCCTAATTGCTGGTTGGCGATCTTGATCAAAGAACTTGAATCCTTTCTAAAGCGCGGCGGAATCAAATCAATGATTGCATTGTAGAGTTTATGGGGACTTTGGATCAAAAAGAAGGCGATGATCGGTCCGGTAAACAACGTAATTGCAGTACTAGAAACCGCTGAAAAGATCGTACCTAATCCTTTTGCACCATCTTGCCAGTTATTTCCTAAATAGTTCAGGGCTTCTTTCGTCAGCTTGTCCAATGAACTCAACGCTTGATCAGAAGATGCGGCGAAAGGAGTCGCGTCAAGAATATTTTTGATCGCATTTTGAAAATCATCGACATACTCAGGGAATTGTTTGATCAAATCCTGCGCCTGATCCTGAATCACCGGTACGAGCCTAGCTCCGCCAAAGAAAAGCAGACCGAAAATCACGACATAGGTGAGCACGATGCTGATTGTTCGCGGAATGCCTTTTTTACTTAGAAAATTGACTACTGGATTCAATAAATAGTATAGCAGCAGTGCAAAAATCATTGGCGGCAAAACGGTTGTGATGATAACCACGATCGGTCTGAATATAAATGAGACAGTATTCAATAAATAGATAGCTAAAGCACTTAGAATAATCAGCCCGATAATGTAATACGATGTTTTACCGCCAAAAAATTGAATAATTTTTGAGGGTTTTTCTTTTTCCATAGGGTAGACCTCCTTTATGAATCAAGTATACCGAATGTCCGTAAACCTGTATACTTTTCCGAATTTTTGAAAAAAAGCCAGGAAGATGGCATAATCTGTACGAAACACAGAAAAATAATGTTTAGAAAGAGTGAACTGTTTGACTGAAACAAAAACTTGCCGCGAATCTCGTGTGATTCAAACGCACCGAATTTTTCCTTTTGATTTAAATCCTTTTGGCTACTTATTTGGCGGAAAGCTGATGACGTTGATCGATGATGCCGCTTCAATCTCGATCTCACGCCATTGCCGCAGAGGTGCGGTGACTGCTTCGCTAGATAATTTGAACTTTTTGAAACCACTCCACGCCAATCATTCCGTATGTGTGAAGTGCTACGTTTCCGGCAGTCATAATAAATCGATGGAGGTCTTTGTGAAGGTAATTGGAGAGGATCTAACCACCGGCGAACGATATTTGGCGGCGACTTGCTTTACATCTTTTGTAGCGGTGCCTTCGCATATGAACGAAGAAACTGAATTTACTGTGCCGGCAGTCGTTCCAGAAACGGCAGAGGAGAAAATGGTCTGTGGCGGGTATGAAAAGCGACGTAATCATCGGCTGAAGGAACGCGATGAATACAAGAACTTTGCTGCTTTGCTATCGACGGATCTGCCTTGGTCAGATGAAGGTACAGGAGATTAATAAATGAAGATAGGGCCCATGGCAGTTCGATTGCTGTGGGTCTTTTTGTCTGTCGGATTGACTTCTTTATTGAAAAGGATTAGTCTTTTTGTATGGGGTATAGGGGTATACTCCATAAGAGAAATAAATTCGACTCTTAAAAAGGGTTTTTTAGTACGGAGAAGGAGGAAAAATTATGTCACATAGACCGGATCATCAGGTAGATAATCTTGTAAAACGGATCAATCGCATTGAAGGACAAGTCGGCGGAATCAAGAAAATGATCGCGGATGAAAAGCCGTTTGATGAGGTAATCATTCAATTAAATTCAGCGAAATCAGCGATTCAAAAGATTTCTCAAATATTGTTAGAGGCGCACGCTGACCACATGTTTATGGATGCAGCAGAAAGTGGTCAGACGGATAAGGAATTAGAAAGTTTGCGGCGGGCGATTCATCAATACAGCAAGATGCTTTAAGTGGGGTGAGCAGATGATTTCACTTAAAGAAAATAAAATTCTAGCTTTAGCAATCCCTGCGACGATCGAAAATATCTTACAGACAGCGGTGGGCTTCATCGATGCGCTGATGATCTCAAAAATCGGATTGGTGGCTGTGACAGCGGTTGGGATCGCCAACACGATTTTGAATGTTTACTTGGCTCTTTTTATCGCATTAGGTGTCGGAGCTTCTGCACTGATCGCGCAAAAAATCGGGGCAAAACAGACGGATGAAGCACAAAGAGTGACAAATCAAGCGGTTATCCTGACACTGGCGGTCAGCTTGCTGCTGGGTGTTGTTTCTATCTTTTTTGGCGAATCATTATTGCATGTAATGGGCGCTTCAGAAGCGGTTTTACAGGAGTCGCTGCAGTTCTTTACCGTTGTAGGCGGTGGGGCTGTCTTTATGGGGCTGATGACAATCTTTGGCAGTATCCTGCGAGCAACAGGGGATACGAAATCACCGATGAAAATCAGCGTAGTGGTCAATATTGGGAATATCGTGATTGATTACATTCTGATTTTTGGATTGGGTCCCATTCCTGCTTTAGGAGTTTTAGGGACAGCCATCGGGACTGTGTTGTCACGCTTGTTGGGCTGCTGGCTGCTTTATCGCAAGGTTCAGCAATCAAAAAGTCCTGTGGATCGGGCGACTCTATTCGCGTCGGGAAGTTATCGTCCATTGGTTAATTTATCGATTCCAGCGACTTTAGAACGATTGGTGATGCGGTTAGGTCAAGTGCTTTATTTCGGATTAATCGTCAGTATTAGCGCCAAAACCTTTGCGGCGCATTCAATCGCGGGAAACATCGAAAGCTTTACCTATATGCCAGCCTATGGTTTGGCAACAGCCGCTACGACATTGGTGGGAAATGCGATCGGTGCTCGTGACAGTCAACTAGCCAAGAGCTATGGTTATTCCGCCGCAAAATATGGGGTGATCTTCATGTCGCTGCTGGGAGTCATTTTGTTCTTCGGAGCCCCATTTTTTGCTTCAATGTTTACTTCGGATCAAGAAGCACTGCGTCAGATCGTAGTTGCTCTGCGCATTGATGCCTTTGCCCAACCGGGTCTGGCAATCAGCTTAATCACGACAGGTGCTTTGCAGGGGATGGGTGATACCAAGTCACCGCTGTATAGTACGGCATTCGGAATGTGGGGGATTCGAGTGGTCGGTGTGATGGTCCTGTCTAAATATCTGGGACTAGGAATTGCCGGTATCTGGCTATCCATCGCGATTGATCTGTATCTTCGGTCACTGTTCTTGGTCTATAAATTTAACCATAATCTTAGTGAACAAACGATGACGATAAAAGAGCCCTCTGAGTGACTACTCAGAGGGCTCTTTGCGGGTTGATTCATTTGCTATTCACCTGGTTCAACGTGCACATCCGTTTCGAAAATTTGAAATTTTTCCTGCAGCAGATGCTCGATTTGATCAGCGATGTCATGGCTTTCCTTGACCGTTAAATCCGGGCGCATGGTTACGGTGACATCGAGATAAATATTAGCGCCATAGTTGCGGCCTTTGATACTCTTGACCGATTGGATCTGTTTGATGCGGCGGATGGCCTGATTGTATTGATCCAATTGCTCTTGATCGAAACCATCAGAAAGGGTGAAAACACTGTCTTTAAAAATATCGATGGCGGTTTTCAAAATCAATAAAGCGACGACGATGGCAGCGAGGCTATCGAGCCAACCCAAATTGAAGGAGGCCGCAAAAACCGCGATGGCCGTTCCGATACTGGTCCAAGCGTCGCTGCGGTTATCCTTAGCGGCGGCCAGCAGACCGGGACTTTTGACTTCTTCGGAGAGTCGTTTATTGAAGAAATAGACACCATACATAATAACAGCAGAGACGATTCCTACGATGGCTGCAGTCATATCGGGCGATTCGGTCTTTTTATTGATAACGGACAGAATCGAACTATATAGAACCTGCAATCCCACCAGCAGCATGATAAAGGAAGTCACTAGACTAGCGACGTTTTCCGCCTTCCAATGTCCGTAGCGGTGTTCTTCATCGGCAGGTTTTTGCGCAATTCGCAGGCCAATCAAGACTGCAACTGAGGCTAAGATATCGGTGAAATTATTCAGTCCATCTGCTCGTAACGCTTCGGAATTTGCCAGGTTTCCTACGGTTAGTTTCATGGCAGAGACGGCAATATAAGCAACAATACTGATTACTGCCCCTAACTCTGCTTTCTTCAATTGTTCATAACGGTTATTTACCATTTTTTACACCCCAAAAAATAAAATGTTTTATCACTATACACTGTATTTCAGAAGGAAAACAAGCGTTTTTCTAAACTGTAATTATTTTGGGTCGGCTAAAATAATTAGTCAGATTTCCCCTGAAAAAACATGTTTGGAAAACTAATTTTTATTCCTAAGGACTCCCTTGCAGGAGATTCAGGAGTACGCAATACAGTAATGAAAAAAAATTTTTGCTAAAAGGACTCTTTAACAGGCTGTTGTTAAAGGTTTTTTTTGTGTTCTGTAAAATTAATAAAACATTTTTTATTTTATTTATTGACAATGATTAGGTACCGAAGTATACTGAATTCAGATAAAGGTTAGGTACCTAAAATATAGGTGCCTAAATAAACAGTGATTGATTGCAAGAGTTACTTCTTATATGAGCAGAGACCGGTAAATAGATTGAAATAGACTACTTTAAAACGAAAAAGGGGAGAAATACAATGAGCGAATACACAAAAGAATTATTAAAACGCCTGTCTTATGTGGGCAGCGCCAGTCGTCGTTTGATGGATATGGGCAATTGTCAGAAAAGTGCACCGACTCAACAGTTGGTTTTGGATATTTTAGCAGAAGAAGATGGTGTGACCTCTGGGGTTTTAGCAGAGATTTTGGATATGCGTCCAAGTTCAGTCACCGAGATTTTGAATAAATTGGAGAGCCGCGATGAGATCGAACGTCGAGAAGACGAACAGGATAAACGGATCAAACGAATCTATATCACAGAAATCGGTCGTGAAAAAGCGAATCTGAATAAACCGCAAGAACGTTCAGAAGAATTTTTTGCTGGTCTAACGGATGAAGAGCGTCAAACATTGGATCAATTGCTGAATAAAGTGATTGATGGCTGGAGTGAAGATTTTGGCGGTCGCCCTGAATTTCCTAGTGACCCATTTGAAGCAATCGAGGCACTAAAGGCGATGAAGATGCAGTTCGATCCTCATATGAAAGATTTCGGCCGTATGTCGCCAACCGAACGCCGTCAAATGAAGCGAGCATGGAAAGAACAGATGCGCAACCAATTTGGCAGAGGCGGCTTTGGCCCTGGTCCTTTTGGTCCTGGACCGATTGATCCGAAAGACGATCCGCGGAAAAAAGGCCCGCAAGATCAACCCCATGACAGTGATTGGGAAAATTGGTAAGAGATAAGAATTAAAATAGATGCCGGACTACCATGAGTATACGGCTTGAAAATCAATACAGAAATAGGAAAAAGGAGGTCGTTGACAATGAAAATTGAAATGGCTGAATTATTTAGTAAAGAACATACAGGCGCAGTGAAATTGCGCAAACAAGTATTAGGTGGAAAAATTGATTGGGATAACGAGAAAAACTTATCCGTTTTTGTTGCAGTGGAAAACGATGAAGTCGTAGGAACTGCAGCGATTCAGTTGTACCCCTTTGGTATCGCGCGTGTTCGCCAAGTGGCGGTTTCACCAGACTATCAAGGACAACATATCGGAGATCAATTGATGAGCAGCCTAGAAGAATTTGCCCAAGAACAAGGACATTTTCGAATCATCTTAACCGGACGTAAAACGGCGCAGCTGTTTTATATGAAACGTGACTATCATCGTGTATTGGGATACTTTACCAAACATGATATTGAATTTATATGGATGACAAAAGTGTTGCCAGCTGTAGAAGTCCCAGTATTTTCAGAAAATTAATGTAAAATTTGTCCGCCTCTCAGTGTTAAAGGAGGAATTGATTATGAAGGAGCTATTTGATCCAAAAAGAAAAGAAGAACCTAAAAAACATACAGCAAAAGAATTTGAAAAATTACGCATCGAACTCGAAGCGAAGTCGCGGTTATTTACCACGTCGCTAGGGATGCTGAGTTATCAAAAATACCACGATCTTTACGATCTTAATTAACAAACAGGAACGTCCGCCATCTCCTAAATATTAAAGGAGACGGTGGACGATTTTTTGTATACCCAGTTCATTTATGGTTGGCTATTTTTAAGTAACGGAATTCATTTTCTATCGATAATATAGAAGAGTATCCTCCTCCATATTATAGCTTTAATGATTTTAGGTATAATATGGATGTTTTTTTCTTTTTATATTATACTTAAATAAGAATTTTATATAATAAATCGAATAAGCGTATTCTATATTATAGAGAAAGGTCGCTGAAAAAATGGGAAGATCAGGACGTTATGAGGAAACGAGAGAAAGACACTCTTATAGGTATTTTGCACCATCACCGTTACCACCAAATCCAGAATTAAATATGAATGAATTAAGTAATACGTTGGCGGAGGCCAGTGAAGCATTAGGAAGATTAAATATGTTAAGTGAATATATCCCTGATATGTCGATATTCCTTTATCAGTATATTAGAAAGGAAGCTGTGCTGTCTTCACAAATTGAAGGGACACAGGCGACTTTAGAAGATATTCTAGACCCTGAAATTGCTGAAAATAAGGAAAAACTAAAGGATGTAGAAGAGGTAGTCAATTATATTACTGCGACCAATTTCGCTTTGGAGCTAGCAGAACAACTTCCTCTTTCCAGTAGATTTCTAAAGGAGGTCCATAAAGAGTTAATGGCAGGGGTCAGGGGGCAAGAAAAAAATCCAGGCGAATTTAGACATTCTCAAAATTGGATCGGACCTCAAGGAAGCACAGTCGCGACTGCCAAATACGTTCCTCCGACTGTTCAAGAGATGGAGAAGGCTTTAAGTGAGTTAGAATCCTATATTCATGGAACGGATACATTGCATCCGCTTGTTCAGGCAGCATTGATTCATTATCAATTTGAGACGATTCATCCATTTTTGGATGGAAATGGTCGCGTGGGTAGATTGTTAATTATTTTATTTCTTTTAGAAAAAGAGGTGATTAAGACGCCCGTTCTCTATATCAGCCTCGAGTTGAAAAGAAATCAATTTGAATACTATGATCGTATGATGGCCGTGAGAACTACTGGCAATTATGAACAGTGGGTAAAATTCTTTTTGGAAGTCGTCACGCATACAGCAAAGAATGCGACTAAAAAAATTGAACAGCTTTCAAAATTAATTGACGTGGATCGGGCAAAAATTGGTGAAAAAAGGTATCGATCAAATACCGTTAAAAATATCTATGAATTTTTATTAAAGCATCCTCTGGTTACTGTTAATGGGCTAGCGGAGTACTTTGATCTAGGCTTCGTCAGCATTAATAATGCTATCAGACAATTAGAAGAACTGGGTATAGTCATTCAAACCACACGTGGAAAACGGAACCGAGTGTTTAGTTATGCGAAGTATTTAGAGATTCTGGAGGATGATACTTTAGTGTAACTAGTGGGTTCAGCGCCAACACATTCGTAAAAATAAGTTGTCATACTAGACAACTTATTTTTACTTTTGAACACTATCTGGCATGCAGCACATGGTGCAGTAGTTGAGAAATAATGATGATAACTACGACTCCGATGATCGCTGTTAATAACGAGTGCTGACCGAACAGCAGCCAAAGGATGATTGCGATGATTTCTAATCCGAAAATAACGTATTTCATTTTGCTTCTCCTCTTTCTAGGTAAGGCAGAGACGATTTTTTATAATACCCAAAGAATAATCGCTTAATGGGATTTGCGTCAAATGGTCTGCTTCTATGAGAAAAGCAAAAAATAACGAATCGAATGTTTTACGTTACGCTTTGGCTTCTTGACAAAAGGAAAAGAACCTGTACTATAGCTTATGAATGTTCACTGGAGGAAGGGGGATGGGACTTGCTTAGAATAAAGAAGATTTTTAACAACAATGTCGTTTTGGTGATCGATACAAAAGGTCTGGAACGGATCTTGATTGGCCGAGGCATCGCGTTTCGTAAAAAGGTTGGCGAAACAGTTGAAAAAGATAAAATCGAAAAAACGTTTGTTGTGGATTCACCGAATGTCGCAGATCGTTTTGTCCAATTGATCGAAGAAGTTCCTATCAACCGACTTGAGATGGTGACATTGATCATCAAGAATGCGGAAGTTGAATTACAGAAAACTTTTGATGGCAACACCTATATCGGCTTGGCAGATCATATCAATTATGCGGTCAATCGGTTTCGAAATGGCGAGCATATTCGCAATGCTTTACTGTTGGAGATCAAGAAGTTTTATCCAAGGGAATACACCGCAGGCATGAATGCGCTAGAAAAGATTACGTATTATGAGGGCATCGAGCTGAATGAGGACGAAGCCGGCTTTATCGCGCTGCACTTCATCAACGGTGGAATGAACAATGATACTGCCCAGACTTTGCTGACGACTGAGATGCTGCAAAAGGTCGTATTGATCGTTGAAGACTGTTTGGGGATCCAGTTGGATACGGAATCGTTGAACTATGTGCGTTTCGTGACCCACTTGAAATTATTCATTCAACGTGTCATAATTAACGAACCGAGACGAGAAGCGGTGCCGGAGATGTTTGACCAGGTGGTTCAATTTTATCCGCGAGCGACGGAAAGTGTCGGTATCATCAAGCACTATTTGCAGGACAAATTGGCTTGTCAGATTTATCCGGAAGAGGAAATGTACTTAATTTTACATGTCCAACGGTTAATTAAATAAACGGGATTGTAACTGATTATGCAGGCAACACCCAAACAAGGGATGAAGAGTCTCTTGTTTGAGTGTTGCCTTTTTTATATTCCAAAAAAGGGGAGAAGCAAGATGGAAAAATATCAAGCACTCGTTTCATTCATTTTGAAAAATGTGGGAGGGAAGGAGAATGTGTTAAGTGTGACGCATTGCATGACCAGGCTGCGTTTTACATTGAAGGATGATTCCTTGGTACAAAAAGAAGAAGTCGTGAAGTCACCTGAAGTCATGAGCGCGCAGTTTGCCAGCGGCCGGTTTCAAGTTGTCGTAGGCACACATGTAGCGGACATTTTTCAAGTGGTGCAGGAACAACTGAACGGCAAATCGGTCGAGGCAGAAGAAGAAAAGAAAGGTTTAGTCAGTACACTGATAGACACGATTACAAAGGTCATTACACCTGTTTTAGGAATTTTGACCGCCTCAGGTCTATTACAGGGTATTCTAGCATTATTAACCGCAACCCATGTTTTATCGATAGATGATGGTGCCTATATTATTTTGCACGCGATGGGACAAGCGGTCTTTTACTTCCTGCCTGTTACGTTAGGCTATACCAGTGCTAAAGCATTCAAAATGAATCCTTTTGTCGGCATGATGCTGGGGGCAACGTTGTTGATTCCAGAGTTGATGACGGGGCTGGTGAGTGGCGACGCATTATACACGTTGTTCAGTGGAACATTGTTCCAAACGCCTGTTTATAATACATTTTTTGGGATTCCGATCCTGTTTCCGGCAACGGGTTATCAATACACCGTGATCCCGATTATTTTTATCGTTTATGTGGGTTCGAAAATTGAAAAATGGCTGAAAAAGGTTGTTCCAGCAGTACTGGCGCACAATGTGAATTCCTTTTTGACGATCCTAATTACGGTTCCTTTAGCTATTTTGATCGTTGGTCCAATCACGAATGTACTTAGCTCATTGATCAGCGCAGGTGTGACAGGTCTATACACGATTTCGCCAGTAATTACCTCGTTAGTCGTGGCTCTACTGTATCAACCATTAGTAATTTTTGGCTTGCATTGGCCGATTTCGGCGATCGGGATTACCAATTTGGCTCAATCAGGGATGGATTACATTTTCCCGATGTCCTTTACAGCCAACTTTGCACAAACAGCCGTGGTATTAGCTGTCTTTTTACGGACACGTTCAAAGGATCAAAAAGCGCTGGCGGTTCCAGCGATGGTTTCAGGGCTGTTCTGCATTATCGAGCCAGCGATCTATGGCTTTAGTTTACCAGTTAAAAAACGCTTCGCTTTCTCTATGATCGGCGGGGCAGTCGGCTCATTGATTTTAGCATTTTCAGCGACAAAAATGTACGCGATGTCCTTTGGGATTCTAGGTTTTGCGGCCTTCATCAATCCTAAAACAGGGAGCATGAATGGTCTGATTCTTGCGATTATCGCCACGATCGCTACCTTTGCGGTGACCTTCATTTTGACCTACATGACCTTTAAAAAGAGCGACGATGTCGTGCAGCCAGAAGAAAAAGAATTAGTCAAAGCAGAAATCCTAGTTTCACCTTTAGAAGGACAAATCAAACCAATCGAAACAGCAGCCGATCCAAGCTTTGCATCAAAAGCATTAGGCAGCGGCTTCGTAGTTATTCCAGAAAAAGGCGACGTAGTTTCACCAGTCAACGGGACTATTGAAACGGTTTTTCCGAGCGGACATGCGATCGGAATCATTAGCGATACAGGAATAGAAGTGCTGATCCACATTGGGATCGATACTGTTGAGTTGGATGGGGCAGGCTTTACCCCATTAGTAGAAAAAGGTCAGAGCGTGGTTCAAGGGGAAAAAATCCTAGAGGTGGATTTGGAAAAAATTACCAAGGCCGGTTATTCTATTGAATCCTTTGTAACAGTGACTAACTCAGACCAATTTTTAGACGTTCTTTGCCAGCAAGACGGCAGTATAAAATTCAATGATAAAATATTAACAGTGATTCCATTTAACAATCAAACAGAGCTTAATAATTTAGCGGAGGTTCAATAAAATGAGAGAGAGAATTTGGGGCGTTTTAGCAGGCGGAGCATTAGGGGACGCGCTAGGAATGCCGACAGAATGCTGGTCGCAAGAAAAAATCCGCCAGCATTTTCCCAACGGAGTAACGGAATTAATCGCCTCAAACGAAAATGACGTCTTTGGTCGTAAAATGGCAGCAGGAGCAATCACCGATGACACATTGAACGTCTTGATGATCCTATCTATGATCAAGAAAAACCAGGGACAGATCCGAGTGGCAGATTACATCGCAGAGCTGCGGGAATGGAACGACCATTCTCCCGTTTCAGCCTTTGTCTCAGGACCGTCGACACTAAAAGCGTTAGAAAAAATCGCCCAAGGTGTGCCGATCGAGGAAACAGGTGTCACGGGAACAACGAATGGTGCTTCGATGAAAATTGCGCCCATCGGCTTAATCAGCGACTATCACGATTTGCCTGCACTAGTAAAAAATGTCGCGGAAATCTGTTTACCAACGCATAATACAAAGATCGCGATCGCCGGTGCCGGTGCGGTAGCAGCAGCCGTTAGCTACACCGTTCGAGGCGGCCAATCAATCGCAGAGATATGGTCGTTGGCCTTTGAAGCGATTAATACCGCCAAAGAATACGGGTATGATTTTCCAGCAGCGTCTTTAAGCTTCCGCATGAATCAAGCACGAAAGATCCTGCGTCAAGAAGAAGACGAACAACTGATTCTCCAACGCTTATATGAAGAGATCGGTACCGGAATGGAGACGATCGAAACAATTCCAAGCGCATTTGTCATCGTGGAATTAGCCAAAGGTGATCCATTAAAAGCCGCACAATTAAGTGCGTCAGTCGGTTGGGATACCGATACCATCGGAGCCATCAGCGCAGCGATTTGCGGAGGAATGAATCCAACTCTGCCAAAAGAAATGATCCAGCAAATTGAAGAGGTCAATCAGTTAGATTTTGATCAATTGACGGAAGAATTATTGCCGTATGTGAAGTAGAAATGAATAGTAAAAGAGACGTCCAAGAGGGGCGTCTTTTTTTATTCAAAAAAAACGATCGTTATCATTAAAACATAAAAATATAGTGATTATTTGATTGCAAAAGTGGAAATAAATTAATTGATTTATTTTGTGGTAAAAATGTTACTGTCATGTTATGAACATATAATAAAAAAGCATCTTTTCTGCCGTTGAAAGGATGCCTTTTGTCTGCCTTCTTTGAAGATAGTGGCTTATCTTCTTTGAAAAGTATTCAAATACTTACCTAGTCTTACAAAAAACTAGAAATGTTTGGAACTAATTGAAATATATTAACTTATTTGTTTGATATATAAAAATCATTTCATAAGGCAATTATATATTATTGGTTAATAATAGGCAATATGATTCATAAAAATAATTATTTTTAAATAAAGCGATGATAACAAACTAAGACGTATCTATTCATTACTGTATTATTGTAAAGATAAAAATGAAAAGAAACCTAGTATACGCCGTCTGTTACGCCGTCAAAAATTGGAGGAAATAGTAGTGCGAAAAGGTGAGAATATTTATCTGCGAAAAGATGGTCGCTGGGAAGGTCGTTTTCCAAAAGGAAGAAAAAGCGACGGGAGAATAAAGTACGGCTATATATATGGAAAGAATTATTCCGAAGTAAAAAGAAAGCTTTATCCGTTACGCATCCATTATCAATCTTTGCAGCAAATTCAAGGTCATTCAGCCGAAACCTTCGAGGAATGGACATCGGAATGGCTAATAGAGGTGCAGGATGAGGTAAAACCATCCACATTGTCTAGTTACTATTATAAGCTGACGAAATATATTTTTCCTACACTAAAAGATATCCCCTTGAATGAGTTATCAATTGAAATTGGAAAAAATGTGCTTAGTGAACTTCAGAAAAAATTGGCTAAATCAACTGTCCAAGTCGTCTTTCGAATCCTTAATAAATGTTTGAATCATGCAAAAAAATGCGGAAAGCTTACAATGAATCCATTTTCTGAATTAAAGATACCAAAGGCTAAACAGAATAAAATCCGAGCATTAACACGATCAGAACAAAAAAGAATGATGGAAACCGCCACCAAAGAAAAGAAAGGCCATGGAATTCCTGCCCTATTAGCCTTGTATTCTGGGATGCGCATTGGTGAAATTGCCGCTTTAAAATGGGAGAACATTGATTTTGAGGCCAATCTAATCTATGTCAATCACACGTATCAACGAATCTCCATGATAGGTCCGTCGAAAAAAACACAACTGCTTTTAGCAGATTCCAAAACAGAAGCGTCTATCCGGGTGATTCCAATCAGTAAGACGCTAAAAAAATTACTAGTAACTCATCGTAAGCAAACAAAAGGGCCTTTTGTCTTCTCAGTAAACGGGCAACCCTGTGAACCGCGCTTATTGACTCATCATTTTCATCGGATTCGCAAAAAAGCTGAACTTGTTAACATTCATTTTCATCAACTAAGACACACCTTTGCGACACGCTGTCTGGAAGCTAATAAAGATATTTCTTCTGTGAGCGCTCTTTTAGGGCACGCATCGACACAAATGACGCTAGATACGTATGTGGATGCAATGCTGGAGCAAAGACACCGGGTGATCAAGGAATTAGATCGTTTGATCAGTTGACGAAGGATGTAACTGGTTTCAAAAAAGAAATAATGAACTTTTGGTGTATTTCTTTTTCTTTTTCAGAGTAAGCGCTTACTTTGGGTGCTTTTTTTATCAAAAGAAAGAAATACTTTAAAAAGGAGGGTTCTCAATAAATATAAAGTACAAATAATAATCGTAAAAAATTTTAGCCGTCATTCGTCGTCAAAAAGTCCTCAAATCCTTTGATACAAAAAGGATTTGAGGGCTTTTCTAGTTTTTTGTAAGACTAAGAATAAAATACGTTAGTCATATGCTGGAAATAAAGGGTTTTAACTAGAATGATGAACTTATTGGAAATTTTGAAAGGAGGTATGTTTATCGAAGGACAGACATACTAATTTTTATTGGTTTCCATTACCAAGAAGAAAAATCTTCATTATAAGTAATGGAAAATAAATGATTGAAAAATGGCGGCAACCTTTTTCATCTATTTTAACTAATTTAGGAATAAAAAACAAAGAAGAGCAAAGGAGCTTATTATGAAAAATAAGAAAAAGTGGATAAGTAAAGCAGCAATGACTTTGGGGGTACTAACAGTATTGGGGTCAGCGGGTGCTGGATTAGGATCAGTTGCATATGCAACACCAGATATTCCATATGTAAGTACTAATGCGTTATCAGATAATACTTCTGATCGTACGATTACTCTTTGGAAATATGAAATTAAAAGTTCAGCTGAATTGGGAGAACGTGGAGACGGTGAAAAATTAGATCCGGCAACTGCTCCTGATCTAGTTGGAAAAAAACTAATGGGAGATGTTGAATTTGAAATAGTCCGCGTTATTCCTAAGAAAGATGGTTCGGGTAACTATTACAAATTAGATGATCCTACAAAGCAAGTAGAAGGAACACATTATGATGTAGACTCTAGTTTCGCAGCAGTTAAGCAAAAAACTGGAGATCATACAACAGGAGCTAATTTTGGTAAAACTACTTTTAATGTTGGTAATGGAAAAGCAACGGATGGCATCTATCTGATCCGTGAAGTTCCGAATGGCAGCGGGGATTATACCTATACTGATGAAAATGGTGATTCTAAAAAGGTTGCAACTCCGATGGCACCATTCTTTGCTTATTTACCACAAACCAAACGTGACAATGAAGACAAATTAATTTATGACGTACATGTTTATCCAAAGAATATTGTCAACGATACTTCTGCTGATAAAACAGTTGAAGGACAAAAAGGTTATTCCATTAAAGCTGGACAACCCTTCCAATGGGAAGCCTCTGTTAAGTTACCAACTGGGTTGTATTTCGAAGCTAAAGAAGATATGACAATCACAAACGTATATGACAAAGACGGCAATGCATTACCGGATAAAACAGTAAGTGCGGGTGATGAAGTTTATGCTAATCACTTCTATATTCATGATGCTCTTAACAAAGCCCTTCATTTAGATGATGTTGAGGTTGAAGTTTTTGATGGTACTAATTGGGTGAAACTAACATTAAATACAGATTATGAAGTGTTTAAAAATAGTAGTGCTACTGCTGAGGCGGCTCATCCTATCACTAATACGAATGGTGCGGTAACAGACATTCAGATTGAGTTAACAGAAGCCGGGATGAAGAAAGTTGAAGGAAACTATACGGATATTCGTGCCATCTATCATACACATACAGATGTAGATTTTAATGGAGTAATCGAAAATGAATTCAATACTGGTTATTTGATTCCTGGTCAAAAGCCAGTGGATACTCCAAGTGAAAATAATCCTGAATATTTTGATGGAGGATTCACGATTGATAAGACAGAAGAAGATAAGACTCAGAAATTAGCCGGTGCAGAATTCTATATTGCTACTAGTGAACAAAATGCAAAAGATAAAAAGTTCTTAGCATCGAATGGCGAATCGTATACCCTGAATGACGATGGTTCAGCCACTCCGGCATTACCAACAGGGGTGACATTCTTAACGGATACGACTGATGCTAGTGGTCATGCACAATTTGATGGGTTAGCACTGAACTGGTATACAGATACGAACACCAATGGAAAGCAAGACAAAGATGAACCAACTTGGTCACACGCAGATATTGAAAGAGATTACTGGTTAGTGGAAACAAAATCACCAGATGGCTTTGAATTATTAAAAGATCCAATCAAAGTGACGGTGAAAATTGACCCAGCAGATGTGACTGTGCACGTAGAAAATAAATCACAAACCAAACTACCATTCACTGGTGGCACTGGCACAATGTTAATGATCATCATCGCAATTGGCGCTATCACAATTGGTACAGCAGCAATTGCCATTGATAAAAAACGTCGTCACGCTTAAAAATGGGGCAGAAAGGAAGGACAGACCATGCGCGAGAAATTCAAACAAAAGCCAATAGTCGCAGTTCTTCTTCCCATGACTCTTCTTTTGGGAGTAGTGATACTGATTGCTACTTCCATTGGTCCATTATTGAATGCCGCGTTAGAAACACCGTTGGTACTATTGGAAAATGAAGAAGGGAACCGAGTAGAAAAGTTCAAAACGAAAGAAGAATCCGAAAATCTTAAGCTGATAGCTAAAGAGGATGGAATTTTTGAGTTGAAATATGATGAAAATTTTTTTGCTGTTCCACTCAATGACAAGAAGGAAGATATTTCGTTACCAATCTATCAGAAAGCAGATCTAGAATCGCAGACAGTAAAAGATATATTCAAAAAAATAGCCGATGATGCTGCAGAATTTTACGATGGAGAGGAAAATGAAGCTGAAAAAAAGGTTACTTGTATTCAAGTGATGGAGAGTGAAACAAAAGGATCCATATACTTTGAGTTTACAAAGGATCAGAAACAGTGGGTAAAGTTTCAAAGAAAAATTTCTTCAGCGATAGATATAAAAGTGATAAATGTTAGTAATCCGAATCAGGTACAACAACTTTTTCAATTTGAAGCGTTAGATCAAGCATTGGTTGAACCAGATACTAGTCTAGAAGTAGTAGAAACTAATTCTACCCAGAAAACTGAAGAAGTAAAAGAATCCAGCAAGAAAAAAGAACCAAAGAAAGAGACGGATTCCTCTAAAGAAAAGAAAGAAGTAGCCACACTCGAAAGTTCTGAAACTTCTGACTCGAAAGTACAGGAAGAGAAGAAAGAACAATCCGAAGAAAGTAAGCAGAAAGAGCCTGGAAAAGATAAAGAAGAAACAAAAAAAACAGACTCTCCAGAAGAAGTAGAGCTTCCAAAGATAGGAACAGCCAAGAGTTATGAAAAAATCTTGGCCGTTGAAACGGTTGAAACAAAATCTTCATTGGATAAGTTATTAAAGGCTAATTATGAATCAGATGATTCACTTAAAAAGCCAAAGTATCTAACTGATTCTAATAATGATAGTAGAACAAAATCAAAGTCTTCTAAAGCAAGTAAGCCAATTATCGTTCGTGATGTAAACATTTCTGTGAGGACAGGAACAGCATCTTTTGATTCAGATAATGTAGCGGGTCATGATTCATCGGAGACGAACGATATCGTTCGTTCATTTGACCAGGTCAGCTATCTAATCTCTTTTTCAATCCAAAATACAGAATTATTAACGAAATATAAAAATATTCGGTATCGAGTAATCAGTACATTGGATAATGCGATAGAAATCAAAGATGGCACACCAAAAAACAATGGAGAGATTGCTAACGGAACTTATATAGATAAACCTGGGGGGACCGGTGCTGAATATTCAGAAGGAGTTATGGAATCAGTTATTAGTGACACTGGACAGGTCTTTGTCCCAGTCATTATGAATGTCTATGGTGCTGAAAATGGTCAAAAGCTACGTCCTGAATTTAAATTAGAGATCGTTGATGCTACAAACGTAGAATCAGGTGATCTTGAAACGTTCAATAATCAATATGATTCATCCGCTCTTTCAAAATTGAAAGTAGCCGATACAATCGTTTCTGCAAAACCATCTGTGGGTGTTCAGATGGTCGCTGGAGAAGTTGTTTCTGGGACTACTGTAGGTGTAAGTGCAAGTAGTGTTAGTGGATATGATGTAGGTGTTACTACAGCATTGAAGCCTTTACCTGGACGGGCTTCTGGAGATTACAGAGGATCAACGTATCCTAAAGGTGCAATTACTTATACGATTAAGTTAAAAGGTACTTATCAAAGAAGCGGTACAACCTACACGATGAATACTAGCCAGTACACGCCAATGTATTGTCATGGTTATGCAGCAGCGTTAAAGACGAGATCAACGGCAGACTGGACCAAAATTTCGACTGTTCAAGAAGGGGACTTTAAGAAACCTCTTGCTATACCCCATGGAATAACAAAAGGACTCTATACTTCACAACCAACGGGAGATCTTTCTAAAATAGGGGTCTATGATTCAGGAAAATTCAGTGGAGGCAATACTACAACAAGTGGAACCCCGTTCTCTAATACGGGGTATGCAGGAGTATTAAATCCCTATACGTATAACATGACGGGAAATCGAACACAGAGTGCCACAGATAAGAGTTTTTCGAGTTTGGAAGTAGTTTATGCATGGGATAAAACAACCACTTACAATTTAGGAAGTGCTAATGGTTGGAATCGATATGATATGTCACTGTATATCGATTCTGTAAGTTACGATGGGCTCACAACAGCTACAGACACGAGTGTAACCTATCCTACAATTATTACAGGTGGAGGAGGTTATGTTGGAGGGCCTATATTTACTAAAGCCACCAATCCTGATAAAACTACGGGAATGATCAGTCTTGATTTGAATCATACATGGACAGGTGTCAATACAGGAAACTCCAGATTGAATCAAGGTGATTCAATCTATCTATCTAATTTTAATATGACAACTAACCCAAGTGTCCAAGAATTGAAAGCAATACTGATGTGGGATGCAAGCGCATTTGAATATGATCAAACCAGGAAGCCCTTTATCGATACAGGAGAAGAACAAAGTAATCTGGATATAACCTATCGTTATGGTGTCGCTCGTGCGGCAACGGATACTCCTCCATACACCATGAAAGTACTCCCCTATAATACAACGAGAGGTAAATACCTCTGGTATAGTTCACCTGTTACTGCAGCAAATGCGGCTGGTGGAATATCGGCTGTGGAGATATCTGTTAAAACGTACAAGGATTCAAACTCATTGCTAGCTTATCCAAGAATCCCCGTTACTGTAATCGGAACTCCGGGAAATAAAACTCCAAAAGGGAATCCAATAACAGTGTTACAAGCAAGCCAGTTTAATGATAGAAATGGGAGTATACATCATGATCCAGTAGGGGCTTCAGGAGCTACTTACCAACCAACTATCTACGATTCCAATGGTAATGCAACATCTATTCCAGAAGGTTATTGGAGTTGGACAGGAAATACTGCCTACATCGAAAAATTTAATATCACAACTAAAACAGATGTGGAGCAATCAGTTTATCAAACGCCAGATGAAATAAAAATAAAGGTGAATGGAGTTTTGTCTGGGAGCGATTCTGTTAAATATGATGGCGCACTAAATACTACTTTACCTAAAGGAATAAACTATAAACTTGGTTCTGCAAAAGATGCATATGGGGCCCCGTTACCAGATCCTGCAGCTACAACAAATGGCGATGGTACCACAACTTTACGGTGGTCATTTAAAGAGATGCCCCTGAGTACAGGCGTAGAGGTCAATTTCTCGGCGACCTCTGATTTTACACAACTAACGTTTAAAGACACTGGTTATACTGAAAATCTTACGGTAAAAACTGTTGGTGAGATGTGGGTTACTGGTTCACCAAGTAATAAGGACAAGGCGGCGGAAAGTGTTCGTTCATCGACTGATGTGTTTATAGAACATCTGATTCAGCAAGTTGTGCTTAGTAAAACAGCGAATAGGCCATCTATTGAAGTTGGCGAAAATGATCCGGTCGGAGTAGATGGGGTGTCAATTACCTATAAAATAAATTTAGTTAATGAGAGTGTCACTCCAATTCCCAATGCAAAGCTATTGGATGTATTACCTTATGATGGGGATTCTCGAGGGACTAATTTTCATGGGAAATATGTAGTAGAAGAAGTAAAGGTAAACGATTCAAAAGCTAAAATTACGTATACAAACAATTCAATTAATGAATCAACTGATCCAAACAGCATATCAGGTTGGAGCAGCTATACACCAGGTACTAGTTCCGTTTCTTCTATAAAGAATGCAAAAGCATTTTTAGTTACTTATTCAATGCTTGGTGTAGGAGACAATATAGAATTAACGGTTAGAATTCGACCTGAAAATCAAAAGGCAGGAGACGTATACATTAATAATGCTTCAATGAATTCTGATCTAAATCTACCTGTCAATTCTCAAACGGCTGTCACACGAGTATATGGTCGTGATCTCACAGGTTATGTTTGGTATGACGATGATTATGACGGGTTGATTGGCACAAAGAAAGATGGTACTCCAGAATCACCAACGGGAAATATCCCGGTGAAATTGTATCGAACGAGTCAGTTTGATAAGTCATACAAAAAGCAGTTGGTTAAGGAAAGCTTAACGGGTGAGAAATTTGTTGATAGTTCTGGAGACTCATTAATAAAAACCGATTCAAATGGGAAATACAAGTTTGAAAATCTGCCTGAAGGGGAATACCTCGCAGAATTCATGATAGGCGATTTAGTGGTTCAAAAAATCGTGATTGTCACCAAAGATCATATCGGAAGTGACCCGAAATTGAATTCTAAAGCGGATCAAACGACGTACAAAACGCCAGAATACAATCACCCTGAGTTGAAAGATTTGCCAACGCTTCTGACCGGAACGGACAAAGTGCGCCACGTCACCGATGTGAATGCTGGGTTAACACCGCTATCCAAAATCCGTGTATTTAAGTATGAAGAAGGCACGGCTGTTGACAGCGATGGGGATGGAAAATTGAGTGAGGCGGAAATTGAAGCGACTGGTAAGCCATTAAAGGATGCAGAATTTGACCTTTACGAAGGAAACAGTACAAATGCTACGAATAAGATTGGTTCTGCTAAGACAGATAAAAATGGTTGGTTAGAGTATATCGGACTTCCACCGGGAGACTATACGCTTGTCGAAACGAAAGCACCAGACGGTTTCGAGTTATTGAAGGATCCAATCAAGGTAACCATACCAACTTATAACTATATCGCAAAAGTTCATGTTTCCGATAACGGACAGACAAAATTACCATTCACTGGTGGAACCAAAGCGATGCGCATCATCTTGATCGTATCGGCGAGTCTACTAGTGATTGGGATGACCGGAGTATTCTTGCATTTTCGACCGATCAAAGTAAGAGGAGGAAGATAAAATGAAAAAACTACGTCGTTTGTTGTTCTGTTTGTTTGTTTTCTCCCTGAGCTTTGGTGGGGTGGTGTCTGCTCATACCGAAGCAGAGACTGCGGAAAGTGTCGGAACGACTGAAAATACCGGCTCCGGGTATTCGATCTTTATCCAAAAATACAAGATCGTGGATTTTGCGAAGATCGCAGAAACAATGCCGCTTGATGGAACCAAAGTTGACCAAGTGAAAGATGCCGATGGCAAGAACCTTGATCCGCTGCCCGGAATGTCTTATGAGATTACTCGGGTGACACCGATCCAAGGCGCTTCCGGCTTTGAACCTGTTCAAGGGGATGGCGCGTTTCACACGACCATCACGACCGATGAAAAAGGGCTCGCCCATGCGGGGGAGCTGGCTCAAGGGATGTACCAGATTGTTGAGAAAGAGCACGAACAGCTCAAAGATGTGATGGAACCCGTGATCGTCGAGCTGCCCTTTCCCCAACAGACTGGTGAACCGTTGAATGAAGTTTATATCTATCCGAAATCCAGTGTCTTAGGTACGACCCCTAAATTACCTGTGACGAAAGGACCGGATGGCAAGCCGATACCTGTAGTGGTCGACGAAAAAGGCGAGATCAAGAAATTGCCGCAAACCAGTGGAAACATTGGCACGGCTCAAGTTTTATTATGGATCTTGGCGATGATTGTGACTATGGGCGGAGTTGGAATGGTGAGTATTCACCGCAAGAAAGATGTTTTTTAAGAATTAGATCATGCATCATCAGTGAAGAAAGAATCTTGGATGCGTAAGTAGTGGTGTCCTTGATTCTTTCTTTCAAATTGTAAATCTCTATTGGAAAGAAGGCCCTGTCATGAAGAAAACGAAAAGAAAGCATTCCTTTTTGAAGATTTTCGCGATCCTCATGATCGTAGGCGGCGTCTTAACCTTGCTTTATCCTATCGTAGGGAACTATTTAGCCAATCGCGAACGTAGTGAAGCGGTATCTGAATACGACGACACCATGAAAAAAATGTCGCAAAAAGAAAAAGATAAACAATGGAATTTGGCCAAGGCCTATAACGAATTTATCTACAACAAGCAAGAGGGCTCGCCTAAAGGGGAACCCGTTGTTTACAACAAAATCATGAAGCAGGGCGATGTGATGGGAACCGTCGATATTCCTGCGATTGATATCAAACAAATGCCTTTTTTTCACGGCACCTCCTTCAAAACATTGGAAAAAGGTTTGGGGCATTTTGAACCAACCTCGATCCCAGTGGGAGGAAAGAATACGCATTCGGTGATTACTGGACACAGTGGAGTTAAGAACCAAGTGCTCTTTACTGATATCCGTAATTTAAAAGAAGGCGATTTGTTTTTTATCAATATTTTAGGCAAACGCTTGGCCTATGAGATCGATTCCTTTGAAGAAATCCTGCCGAGTGATGTCGATAAGGTCAAGATCCATAAAGGCAAAGATAAAGTCACGTTACTGACCTGTACTCCGCCGGGAATTAATACCTTTCGGTTGTTAGTGACCGGGCATCGAGTGAGCTATAACGCGGCGGTTCAGAAGAAAGTCAAGAAACGCAATACGTGGAGTTATCAAAATATTGTTTTAGCGACACTGGGATTAAATGTTGCGATCTTTGCATTATTGATGGGACTATATCGACGATTCATCAAACGCTTCCGCTCCGATGATCCGGAAGTCGTTCGTAAAGCTAGGAAAAATCTGAAACGACTGTTCTTTGTTACAAAAACTCTCTTCATCCTTCTCTTTGTCACTATGATGGCAGTGATGATGACGTCAATCTATGGCTATCTGCATATGGAACAAGAGCCTGCTTCCGCGGCCGTCAATATCGGGCAAAAAGAAGAATTGAACGCTTACAATATCGACAAGATTGATGAGGCAAACTATGGCGAGAAACAAATCGCCAGTGTCAAAATCGCTGACTATGCCAAAGCCAAATCAGTCGTCCAAAATACCACCAACAATTGGGGTATCGGGAAGATTGTGATTCCTGATGTGTCGATTGATCTGCCAATCCTTGCAGGAATGGCGAATGAAAATCTGTTAACCGGAGCGGCAACTTATCGCTCCGACCAACAATTGGGACGGGGAAACTATGTTGTCTTAGCCCATAACATCTTTGATAAAGATGTTTTACTGCTTCGTATCGAAGACTTGAAAAAGGGTCAGTTGATCTATGCGACGGATTTCAAAAACGTGTATGTTTACGAGGTTTCTTTGAACAAGATTATTGAAGAAACAGAGATTTCGTATGTTGAAAAGGAGCCGAAAAACGGCATTGCCAAACTGACCCTCTTACGCTGTGAAGGCGATATTGGGACAATCTATCGGCGTCTTGTTCAAGGAAATCTCAAGAGTGTGCAGCCCTTGCATGATGCCAAAGAAGATCTGTTCAAGGAAATGAAACTCAAACGAGACGATGGAAAAATCGATGGCACGATCTTGAAAGACGACCCCGTCTCTGAACCCGAACGGGTAAGTATGACCTTGGCAGCCAAGATCATTTCTGATCCGATGCAGACCGTCGTTCCCTTGTTCTTATTATTTTTATTACCGATTTTATTCTTTAGTTTGATTTAGAAAGGAACCAGTGCATGAAAAAGATAGTGATAGGTGTTTGTGGGATTCTCGTTTTTATTGGCGGACTTGCTGGTCTGCGCAGTGGTGTATTGAAAGCGGGAGAACTCACCCAAGAATCCTCTTTAATAGTAGAAACAGGAACGGCAGAGAGTGCAGTTTCCGTTCCAGAAAGCAGTGAAATGCCTGCGAATGAAGGCGTGGTACCGGATTCTGAAGTTGTAGCACCAGTTGAGGAGAAATCAGAAGTAGCAGAAGAAGAACCGCCAGTACCAGTGGAACCATCGGTAAGTTCAGAATCAACACCCTCGACTTCGTCAGAACCTGATTCTTCTGAAAGCAGTACAGAAGAATCATCAAGCAGTACAAGTTCATCGGTTTCTTCGTCTAACACAAGTACATCAAGTTCGACGAAGCCTTCAAGTAGTTCGTCAACGTCGAGTAGCACAAAACCGAGCAGTACGCCATCAACTAGTACGAAGCCAAGCAATACTAAACCGAGTGCAACAACGCCAAGCAGCTCTGTGCCGACACAACCGTTTACCAGTCCTAGTAAGGAAGAACCAAAACCGCCGAGTACGCTGGTACCCGTGTTTCCAAGCTCACCTGCGGCAACAGCTCCTGCCACACCGGCGTATTCAAGTGTTCAGGAATATTCCTTTGTTGCACCGAGTGCACCGGAGGCATTCTCGGAAACGAGTAATTTGAAGCTGCCAAGTGAGTTGAAGACAACGGAAGTTGCGCAATCAGATTTGAAAGGGTTCGAGCTGCCGTTACTAAGCAGTTTCAAAAATAAAGCTCATGCGGCAGTGATCTATGAAGGGATCAAACAGCTAGGCACAGAACAAGAAGAAAACTATGACGCAAAACAATTAGCGACAGATATGTATCAGAACTTATTCGATTTGGAAATCACAGGAACACCCGAAAAAATGCCGGAAGAAATCACTGTCGGGAGTCTGTTGTATCAAAAGAAGAAGGACAAGAATGTTCTACTAGGTGTCTACATTGGTGAGGACTATTACTTAGCCGTTGATGATGTAGAGATTGATGAGGAAGAAACGACAAAGAACTCTTCAACTGAGGCAGCCACAACTGAAGAATCAACTAAAACCTCTAACTCAGAATCAACAGAAGAAACAAAAAAAGAAACTCAACGTCAAGTAGTCGTTGAATCGATCGATTTAGAAGACGATCTCTTCGTCCAAGAGTTACCTGAGAAAACCACCTTGACCGAACACGGCGAACAAGTCTTAGCGGAGTATCCAGCTTCAATGAACTTCACCAAAAATGAAGGAGCGAAAAAATTCATCGAGACAGTCGGAGAAGATGCGCAGAAGTTGGGACAAGAATACGATGTCTTTGCGTCCGTGATGATTGCTCAAGCGTTGTTGGAAAGCGGTTCTGGAACAAGCAGTTTGTCTTTAGCGCCGAATCATAATTTGTTTGGGATCAAAGGCACCTACCAAGGCCAATCGGTTTCGATGGCGACCCAAGAAGATCGCGGGAATGGGGAATTGTATTCCATCAACTCCGCCTTCAGAAAATATCCGAATTTCGCGGCTTCCTTAGGCGATTACGTCGAACTATTACGTGGTGGGATTTCGGGAAATAACAGCTATTACCAACAAACATGGCGTTCGACTGCCAAGAATTATCTTCGGTCGACGAATGCTTTAACAGGGACTTACGCGACCGATACCACTTATGGGCAGAAGCTGAACTCGATTATCGCTCTGTATCATTTGACCCAATACGATCAAGTAAAAAACGATGGAAATTCTGGTGTCTTTATTAAGGGTAAGGAAGAAATTCCAGAAGAATATAAAAGCAGGATGAAATACCCAGACTACAATGGCGTAGATTACAACCGTTCCGGTTCTTATCCGGTGGGTCAATGTACGTGGTATGCCTTCAATCGGGTAAATCAATTGGGCAAAACAGTCGATGACTACATGGGCAATGGTGGAGAATGGGCAACCAAAGGTAAAGCACTGGGGTATGAAGTTAGTCAAAAACCGAAAGCCGGTTGGTTGATTTCCTTCAAGCCAGGCACGGCTGGATCAGATCCGAGATACGGGCATGTGGCATTCGTGGAAGTGGTACGGCCAGAAGGTATCTTGATTTCTGAAGGAAATGTCTACGGCGGAACAGTCATCTCGTATCGTGTAATCGATACAGCGTTAGCGACTTCAGATCAAGTTTCGTATATCAAAGCAAAGTAAAAGGAGCACCGTAACTTATGGCAACTGTTCAATCACGTCAAACGAAAAAAGAAGAAAATCCGCCAACGCGTTCCATAGGAAAAAGTCTCGTACTCACGATCTTAACGCTCTTATTGTTGGTTGTGATGTTCATATCGGGACAACTGGTGCGCAAAGAATATAGTTTTCATCCGATTTCTGGGACGTCCATGAATCCGACGTTGACGGAAAAAGACATGGTCTTGGTAAAAAAAAGAGATCCGATTCAACGCTATGACGTGATTGCTTTTTCGGTCAAAGGCGAAGAAGGAAAATTTGTGAAGCGCGTGATTGGGATGCCGGGAGATACGATGTTTATCCGAAATGATCGCATGGTCTTAAACATCGGGGAACATGGAGATTTCGAGACGACCTATACATTTCAGTTATCGCCGGCGGTGGCTGAAGAATTTCAAGAATTAACGAAAATCCCAAAGGGATTGTACTTCACCACGGGTGATCATATTGATGTATCGAAGGACAGCCGAACGTTTGGCTTTGTTTATAAAAAGGAAGTCGAGGGCACGGTTCAGATGCATCTTCCATCGTTGATCAGAAAGCAGGCGGTTAGCGAATGATGATAATAGGAATGTTCAGCGCCGGCTTAACCGTCTTAGCCATTATTTTTATTCTTCTAAGAGTGGTGTTTGACTTGCGGTTTTCAGCCATTCAAAAAGAACCGGATCAAACGCCCTTGTTTCGAAGAAAAATGAATCATCTTAGAAAAATTGAACAAGCCAGGCATATTCGTTACTTACTGTTTAGTGGTCTGATGGTTGGCTGTGCGTTACTCGTTTTTATCGGTTCTTTTCTATTCCTAGTGGATGATCATCAAAAAATGAAAGCAAAAAATACTCATTTAGAAGATCGAGTCGAACGTTTGGAACAACAACAGAAGCAACTACTCGCGAGTATTCCCTTAAAGAACTATCCCGAAAACGGGATCGGACTCAATGAGTACGATTGGGGAAAGTTGTCCGGGGAAGCGAGAGATTCCGACGTACAAAAAGAGATCGAAACAGGGCTTGCTCAAAAGACCGTTTCCTATTTTGGTTCTTCCGATACGACAATTTCATTAGCCGTTCCGAAAACAATGACTCTTCAGTTAAAAGGACAAACGGAAGACGATAAAAGCATGGAAACGATTCGAAAGAATCTCGATGCGTTTGCGAAAGAAGCCGAAGGGATACTCAATTTGACGGAACTTCATGTTCGAATGGTCACTTCCATGGATAAAGAAAAGAAAGTGGTTTATAGCGTGAGTTACTCTCGTGAAAACGGGGAAGAGGAGTTTCATAAGAAAAATATTTCTGAGCAGAATCTAAAGAATGATGGTGGGAAAGGCTAATGGCAGAGAACAAGAAAAAGCGAAAATGGCTCTCAACGAATGCGTTGAAAGAGTTCATCAACGATATTACTGAAGAAGAACTCCAAGCAGAAGAGCTTTATAACGAAACAAGAAGTGTTGATGAACTATTGGATGATCAGGAGCTTTCTGAAGTAATCGAACCGGATAACGAAAAAATAATAACTAACCAAACGAGGAAAGAACCTTCCGAAGAAATTGTCGAAATCCAACAGCTTCAAACGGAATTAAAGAGTCTAAAAGAAGAAGCAGAAAATCGTGTCCGCGAGTTAGAGCGAGAAAACGATGAGCTAAAAGAAAAATTGGACTTCGAACGTACCCGTTTGGAAGACGAGTTAACAGAACGCGACGAAGATTGGCAGGAAAAACTTGTCGAAATAGAAGAAAAGAAGAACGAAACAGAAGCTACAATCACACATCTCCAACAACAGTTAGAGGAAAAACAAAAAGAACTAACGGAAACAAACGAGCGAATCAGGAATGAAGCGTCAGAAAAAGAGACTAAAACAGTCAATCTAAAAGAACTGACTCAACAGCTTGCGGAATACAAAAAGAATTATCAAGAGATGCAAGAGGAAAATAGCGCCAATAAAAAAAAGTTGGCTCAGATCAAGACGGCACGTGAAAAAGAACGCGAACAATTTGATCAACTGAAAAGACAACATCACGAATTGGAACTAGAAACCCAACAGTTACATACGATCAATCAAAAAAATGAAACAAAACTAATCGAGCTTCAAGCGGAAAACGATGTGTTGGATGAAATGCTTGAAGAAAAAGAACAAGAAATTACTACAGAACTGCAACAACTAAAAGAAGACAACGCGAAGTACAAACGAACGATTCAACAGCTAGAGGAGCGGGTCGCTCAAAAGCTGAAACATGCATTGGAGGAATCACAAATGGCGATTGATGAACAAGGACACGTGCCGGAAGAACAAGAAGAAATAGTGGAAGAAATGGAACAGCTTGCGGCGGAAAAAGAAGCCCTTAACAGCGCCTTGTTCGATGCCCATGAAGAGATTGCGAAATTAGAAGAGAAAACCACTAATCTTGAACAGTTGGAAGCCGAAAAAGAACGTCTAGCCAGTCGGTTAGCCGATGCACAAATCGAGTTAAGCAAGTTGAAGGAACAAAAAGCGTCTGAGGAAAGCCTTGAATTGATCCAAGCCAAGAAACAAGTCGACGACTTGATGGAAAAGAATGAACAGCTCAAAAAAGAGGTTGTTCAATCCCAACAGGAAATCGGTGAAGTGCTGATCTCTGCGAAAAAACAAGCGAATCGCACCGTTGAAGACGCACAAGTAGAGGCGAAACATATGATTAGTTCTGCGGAATTGGAATTAGAAAACATCAGTAACCGGGCGAAAAAAATCTTGATCGAAGTGTCGGAATCACGGAAAAGCGTGCTTTCCATCTATGATGATTTGGAGTATAAGGTCGAGGCCCTTTCGAACGGGACGCTGCTAAAAGAGATCAAGAAAAAGAAACAGGACCAAAGTTTATCGAATTATTTTGATTAACCACGAAACGAAACTAGAGAGAGAAAAGGGGATACACACATTTTGATCATGAATTGGATTAGCGTAGGGCTGGTCATTTTGATACTCATTATTTGGTTTCGACGGATGATCATCAAGGTGCAGCTGCAGCGGCTAAATGTCCCACCCAATACACCGTTGCCCTTCCGAAAAAAGCTGGAAGTGGTCAAACAAGCGGAACAGGGGAAACATGTTTCTGCCTTGCTTTACTTGACGATCCTCTTGGCTTTGGGATTGCTTTTAACCACTTACGGCTTGTTTCAAATGGAGGATCAGTTGCACGTGGTCACGGAACGAACCAATCAATTAAAAGACGAGCTCTATACGCTGAAAAAAGAACAGAAACAAATCATCACCAAACTACCGATTAAAGCCTATCCCAAAAAGGGTATTGGCTTGAAAGACTATCAATGGGATGACTTGTTTGCCGAAGAAAATAGAGAGAAGCAATACGAAATTGAGAGTGATCTATCTACGAAAGTCAGTCCGTATTTTGGCTTATCAACGACGTTGATCGTCTTGGATGTGCCAACACAGACCTTAAACATTGCTTTAGCTGGGGATTCTGGCAGTGAAGAAAACCGCCAACAGATCAAAGATAACGTGAAAGCCTTCGCCAAAGAAGCGAAAGACGTGACGAAGCTGACTCAGATCACGTTCCAAATGAACTTGATGAATGACAAAGAGAAGAAAAAGACCTATAGCTGTACATTTTCTCGTGAGAAAACCGACGAAGAATTTTCATTGATCCAAGAAGAAGAGTAAAGAAAGAGGAGAGAGCGAATTATGACTGCACAACAAAAAAAGAACGGCTGGTTTTTCAATAAAAATATCATTGATGAGATCAATTCAGTGCCTGAAGAAGAGATCATGATCGAAGAACGACCAAGCCCGTCGTTAGAACGACCAGCTCCGAAAAAAATCGATGAGCTCACCGAACTGAAACGCCAAGTGACGGAAAAAGACGAATTGATTGAACAAGTCAAACGGGACACTGCATTAGAAAAGCAGCGCTTAATGAAGGAAAATGACAAGTACAAACAAGCGCTATTACGAACCGGCGAAGAAAAGGCCGAAAACCGGCGTCAAATCCAAGATTTGGAGGCTGAAACGCGCCGAAATCGGCAAGAGATTCAACGCCTGCAAGAGAATAAAGAGACGGGCTATTTGAAGGAACAATTGGATCAAGCGGAAGAAGAAATTAACACATTGAAAGCCGCATTGGAAAATACTCAAACCTTAGAAACCGAGCTGCAAGAAGCACGGCAACAGATTCGTGAATTCACCGTCAATCAAAAAGATGACGCGTATCAACATCATGAGGAGCTTCAAAAAGTTGAGCGGCAAATGGACAGCGTCGTCAATGAACTGCAGGAAAAAGAAGAACTGGTCGCTCAATTGGATCAATTGATCGTAGAGAAGGATCAACTGATTTTAGAAAAAGACGAGCTTGTTCAACAAGTGATTCAGGATCAGAAGCAACAAGAATCTATCGTAGAGACCGAGTTGGTGTCGGAATTACAACATCAAATTACCACCCTGCAAACCGAAAATGAACAGCTAAAACAAGAAGCGATCCATTCTCAACATGAAATCGGCGAAGTGTTGATCTCTGCTCGTCGACAAGCAAATCGGATGGTGGAAAAAGCCAAGTTGGATGCCCAACGAATCGTCAAAGATTCAGAAGCAGAACTTCAAACGATCCATGATCGGGCCAAAGAAATTTCTTGTGAAGTTGATGAATCGCGTCAAACAATCATGAGCATTTATGAAGAACTGAAAAGCCGGGTCGATCAATTGGCTCAAAGCAATGTGCCAAATCTAGAAGAAATCAAAGAACGATATGAGTACCCGAAGGTTTCGGTGTTATCCCGTAAGGAATAGAAAGATGTAGAGAACATTGTCGCCGTCTGTTTACATTGTTCTCCCTACATAGTGCTTCAGGAATTTCGATGAATCATTATAGTGTGAGGGTTTTAACTAAAAAGGAGAGATTACAATGAATCAAGTCTTGATTCTGACAAGAAATATTTTAGCCGAGCAAGAAATGCAGCAAAAATTACAGGCATTGAATTATGAGGTGTATTGTTCAACCAAATTTTTTGAGCGGTGCAGCCAACGAGTAAACACTGTGGATTTCTTTCAATATTTTCAATACGTCATGTTAAGTGAAACGATTTGTGAATCTGAGGTAATGGAGTTGGTTCCGCTGATAGAGAATCCATCTACCCGCATTATTCGCAAAGTGGAAACACAGGCAACCGAGATGGATCATAAACTTTTGGAAGAAGGCCTTCTAAATGCGATTATCTCAAGGGAGGATTCGGTGGATGAATTAAGAGAATGCCTTTATACCTTGAAAAGAGAATTGGGTGGGAAGGAACAACTTGATAAGGGTGCAAAGGTCGTACAATTGTCGGAGAAAGTTTCCCTAATGCGCACGAATTCACTGCAAAAAATGTCTCTATCAACAGAAGATAATTACAAGTTATTAGATGTCATGCATCATTTGTCACAGACCGAAACTCGGATTTTATATCTATTGATCCAAGCCGGCAGCCAAGTGGTGACGAGAGAAGCGATCTGTCATGAGATTTGGAATGAAGAAGTTAACAAATCCCATTTAGCGTCGCTTTCAAGCACAGTTACACGAATCAAGGGCAAGTTTGAACAGACAAGTTTATCACACAAAGCCATCCAAACCTTGTGGGGCAAAGGATATCGGATTAATCCAGAGTTGTTGGATCGGATTCAAAAGAGTGAGGCATTGAATAATGTCGTTTCAAATGGGTGAGTTGATTAGATTCATCTATGCTTGACTATATTCTTGAAAAATACCTTTGCGACTCTATGCCGCAAGGGTATTTTTGTATGTTTGCTACGTGAGTGGTTCCGGAGAGCCTTCAGCGGGGTATTAAAAGACCTCCCAAATTGATAAACGGATGTTGGTTTCTCGACCGCATCACAATCAAATTTAGGAGGACCCTTTATGAAAAAGCATACTAAAAGTTTAGCACATAAAAATGGAGATGTAAGTCTCACATTGCGTATATGATAATGCTATTTTTGTTCTTGATTCAAGCGATTCCTTTTACATCCACTTTGAATAATAGTTTGGAAATCGCCAGCATCTAATCTCTTATCTTCTACTCAAATCAGTCATTTTAAAACTTGAATCATAATCAAATTCAAGTGGCTGCTTTTCATTCAATAATGTATCGTTCAACGTGATTTTGAATATTTCTTGAGATTCATAAGGATTAAAACAATAGGTCAAATCAGTCACATCCAGAACTGCACGGTACTGAGTAAAATCTATTGAACCATCGTTTTTGATATTAACACCCTTAGGAATTGTCACGTTATCCAGAATTTTAAATACGGAGTTTATTCCTTCTCCAACCGTCTCACCAGTATCAACTAATGCACGTAAATAGGCTGCTCGAACAAAACGTTCCGGCGAAGTATACCCTCCAGGTAACCCAAATGTTCCTGCTCCTTGTCCAAAGGGTTTGATCTCATAGTTACCAATTTTTTTATTCGTGAAATTATTAGGTTGAAGACTCAAATAATTATTTAGATTCTTTAAGTGCCAATCAAAGTCAGGGCTATTGGTCATTACTCCCACAGGATTATCTTTCACGAGCATTTCTCCACTGTCGGATTCTAATACGACAGTTTCCCCTGTTTTATCTGTGACAATGAAATGTAAGGGAGGAACAAAACCTAGCATTGGAATCGCTTCTTCGATCAAATGAACCTCAGTAATTCTTTCTCTTAATTCAGAAATATCCTTCATCTGGCCCAACAACCACATAATAAACTCATGGGGAGCCAGATTTACTTTATTCTCTTGCTCAGTATCGCCATATTTAGCCTCATTTAAAAAGTACAATTCTGCAACAGCGAACCCATTTTCATTTACACCATCCGCTAAAAAATATTCTCCTAGATTTCTACCGGTACCTATAAATCCATACTTTGTTTTTTGTTCCACCTTCTGATGTTTCCACGTATAATTCCGTGGAATAACAACTGGCTTCCCTTCAAGTTGGAACCCAAAGTCCATTGTTCTAGCTAAAAAATGATGTTGCGCATTACTGGTTAATGTTAAGCTCGTACACATTTTACCACTCCTTCTATATGATCGATGATTATTAAAAGGTTGTTGTAGGAGTCCCTTTTCTTAAGAATATACACCTAAGAACGATAAAATTGAAACAAAACGGGATTGAATAAAATCAAGATCATTAATAAGAATGTCCGCTCAAAAGGATAAGTTGGATCAATTTGGATGCTAAACAATTCAGTGATAAAAGTGTGATTTTTGCGATAAGTATAATGAACACATTCTCGGCAAGGTAAAAAAATTTTGCGTCGGATAGTCGATTTATTTAAAAAATATCTTTTATTATGATTATTTTATCTATAATTAGTGTAAACTGTAACGTAGGGTTGAAAAAAATTACTTGTTTGTAAGTAGGAGGATTTTAATGAAAAAGAAAATAGGGTTGTTTGTATTTGGGGTATTAGTATGCACGAGTTTAGCAGGATGTAAAGGTGGAGGAGGATCTGCCGCTGCACCTGAAGTATCATCTAAGGAATCCTCGTCTGAGGTCAAAAAGGTAAAAGAAGAGTCTTCATCTTCTGAAACAAAAGAATCAGAAGAGCTTCCAAAAACAGGGGAAGGCGATTCCTTCTATTTTGATCTGATGATTGAGGCCGCACAATCGCAGCTTCCAAGCGTAAAAGAGCAGATGGGGGACATGTACTCCGATATTACAATTACTGGCGGCGAAGGTCACACAATCGTTTATACGTATACTTTTACAAATGATCCCGGATTAGATATGGATGTAGAGGCTCTAAAACCAGTTATGGTCAAAGGAATGAAACCCGTACTGGATTCTGTAAAAGGAACGATACCGGATGCGAAAGTTCAAATCATTTATTTAAGACCCGATCAATCTGAATTGGGCAATATGATCATTACCCAAGAAGATATAGATATGATTCCAGAAGAAACGATATAGCAACGAACGAGGATTGGTGCGTATTCCAATCCTTTTTTTTGTTTTGCGAAAACTATGAATTGAGATTTGGTGATTAAATCTTTTAACCCGTGATATAGGCCCCCAAATCAACCCCTGCGACCGCAAAATCGCAGGGGTATTCAGCGTCCAGTCGTCATGGATCACGTCCACGCAACCAATGGTTGACAAGGGCGATGATCAATCCCACACAGAGCGGGAAAATGTATTTAGTATAGAGAAAAAAAGAATTTAGAGTGAGGATCGGAGAATTTTCCGATCCCTTTTTTTGTTTTTTTGAGAATACTGATGTGTGGCTTCCTTCAAAAACAGTACTTAGATAGCTTGGGTTTTGATAATTGGCATCAGATTTCTTATGTTAATGTTCATCTCGTTGGATGAGAATCCTTCTCAACATAAGTTTTATTTGTACTGTAAAAAAAAGTGAAAGGTCAGTTTCGAAAAGTAGTTATGGAGCTGTCTGAAATACAAATCGTTAGAAGGGAAAACGTCAATACACATAAAAAACATCTCTTCAATTTGAAGAGATGTTTTTTAATGAGATCACGAAAATGGAATATTAAATATAACCTTAAATTTACTTAGTATTGTGAAAACCAAGTTAATTTTAATCGCTAAATAAAAATTAATAACCTTAAAATTAACCACTAACATCATTATAATTTATTTTAAATGATAATTCAATGTTTTTTTGACCAAAATGACGCGGGTTTCTATTTTTGAAAGTTCGAAATTAATGACACAAAAGTACGAGATGAAAAATCTGGCAAATGACAATCTGTTTAGAACGTCATTTTCGCCGTCAATCAGAAGGAGAATTTCTATGCGCAGAGGAGAAAATATTTATCAAAGAAAAGATGGTCGATGGGAAGGGCGGTATAAGAAAGGCCGAAAGACAAATGGTCAGGTAAAGTACGGGTATATTTATGGAAAATCCCTGCACGAGGTACGGATGAAGCTCTATCCATTAAAGGTTCAGTATCAGAGCATTCAAAGTACCCGTGGAAGTTTTTGTATTCCGCTTGAGGAATGGGGGTATCAATGGTTAAAGAGGATACAAGGGGAGGTCAAACCTTCTACCTATGCAAATTATCAATACAAACTAACGAAATATGTCTTTCCATTTATCGGAGAAAACCTGTTAAATGAATTAACACCGGAAATCGGGAAAGAACTGATCAAGCAGTGGATGCGGTATGGCCTAAGAGGATCTACGATAAAAGTCACGTTGCGAATTTTATGCCAATGCATCAATCAGGCTAAGAAACTGGATTATTTAAAGGAAAACCCCTTTTCTTCCATTCGATTGCCCAAGGATGAAAAGAGAAAAATCCGCGCATTGTCACAAAAGGAGCAGCAGACTCTAGAGAAGGCTGCGTTAAAAGAAGGCGGAGTTCGCGGATTACCTGCTTATTTAGCTTTATACACGGGCTTGCGAATCGGAGAGATCTCAGCGTTATGCTGGTCGGATATTGATTTTGAGAGAAACATCATCCATGTTTCTCATACATACCAGAGACTAGCACTTGCAGATGGCACACATAAAACGCAGCTAGTTTATGACACAGCCAAAACAGATGCAGCGATACGGATCGTGCCCTTTGGCAGCAAATTGAGAAGGCTGCTACTTCAGCTAAAGAAAAAAACAAGCAGTCACTATGTTTTTTCATGCAATAGCAGGCCGATAGAACCACGCTTACTGACGTATCATTTCCATCGGTTGCGGGAAAAGGCCGGTATCAAGGATATTCACTTTCATCAATTACGACATACATTTGCGACAAGGTGCTTAGAGGCACAAGGAGATATCTTATCCGTGAGTGCGATGCTGGGACATACGTCAACGCAGTTAACCTTAGATACCTATGCGGATTCCATGATTGAGCAACGTATTCAGGTCATTTATCAAATGGAAAAAATACTACAATAAAACACTATTCGAAATCAAAAAAAATTTGAGAGAGAATTTTGGGCTCTTCCTTTTTTTAATTTTAAGTAAGCGCTCTCTTTATATGGGAGGGTTTTTGTTTCCAATTTATTGCCGGACAAGGTTGAAAAAGATCTGGAGAATTCTATTTATCAATTGTATATGCCGTCAGTTTTAGTCAAGAACAGTCTGGAAAGGTTGATGGATCAATGGTTTTCCTGTCCTCCTTGGTTTTCACAATACTAAGTAAAAAACATTCGACTTTCTTTGGCTATTTTGTACCAGATTTATTGATTTTACCAGAAAGTCGTCCCAATGCTAAAACAGAAAGTTCTTTTTCTGTTTAGAATATAAAATAAGGAGAGAATTATTATGAAGGATTTAAAAGGAAAGTTACTATTATGCATAGCCAGTTTATCTATTTTAGGGATGGCTTTTGCGGGAAGTATTGGTGGGTTTGCGGATACGTTGGATACACCAGTAAGAGTCCAATTTGAAGCGGATGGTCATGTTCCTAACCCGAACCCTGATCCTGACGAGCTGCAATTACGTTTTGTTCCTAATCTCGTTGACTTCGGCAATGCACACACTGCAGGAAATGCGGTGACGCAATCGATTGGAACGAGTGGGAAATATGTAGCATTGTACGATGGAAGAGACAGCAACGAGTCAAATAATGAATGGACATTATCTGCCAGTGCTTCTAGCCTGACGAACCCAGTAGCACCGGCCCAAGTAATCAACTCAGGAAAAATTAAGGTTGCGGTAGGAACAATGAAAGATTGGACTGCTCCTAGCGAACCGACTGCAGCGACTGCCACTGCTGACGCTGCAGATATTACCGTAGGTTCTGGTGTTACAGCGGGTGTTGCGGAGTTATCACTAGATGGAACTTCTGCAGAATTAGCGAAAACAGATGCAAGTATTAGCGATCATGGATATGCATTGCCGATTGATTCAATGACATTGGAATTAGCAGCAGGGGATTCAAACACAAACTTTGCTGGACAAACGTTCCATGGCAATATCACTTGGGCACTAACTGATTCATTCTAATAATTTTTATTGAGTGAAAGGGAAGAGGATTGTTCTCTTCTCTTTCTTTTATTAAGGAGAACGACTGATGGAAAAACAGTTTGCCAAAAAGGATGTCTTCTCCCTAATAAGGAGAAGTCTTTGTTGTCTATTGCTCATATCTGGCTGCATTTTTTATAGTTCCTATGGCTATGCGGATGAAACTAAAAATACAAGCGTGAAGGAAGAACAGCCAGAAAATGACGTGGGATTTGCTGTTGAACCAGTTAAAACAGCGACTCAAATCGACTCGCAAAAGGGCTTTTATTTCATCAAGGCAGAACCGAATAAGCCGCAAGAGCTGACGATAAAAATTCGAAGCACGAATGTGAAGCCAGCAAAGGTCAACATCTATGTAAAAAATGCCCACACAAATCAAAATGGTGTGATCGATTACGACAATGACGAGTATAGAAGAGATTCCACTTTGAAAAATTCAATCGAAGAAATTACCTCAATCTCCGAGAGCACGGTCACGGTTGAAAATTATGAAGAAAAAGTCGTCACCCTCACAGTCACACCTCCTAAAGAAACCTTTGAAGGTGTAAAGGGCGGAACGATTTGTATCATGAAAGCTGATTCGTCAGAAGCGGCTGAGGGCTTGAGCTCTACCTTTGGTTATCGGATCGGCCTTTTGGTCACTGAGGATTCAGAGGTATATGATGATGGCTCCTCGCTCAATCTTCTAAAAGTACAACCAACGGTCCATCAAGGAAAACGAGTGATTCAAGCTCGAATGCAAAATCCCGAAGCAAAAGTTTTAGACGACCTGACGATTGAAACCAAGTTGTATAAAAAGGGCAGCCGTGAAATCTTAAAGAAACGTACAGCGAACACCATGCGTATGGCCCCGAATTCTCAGTTTGATTTCGCGACCAATTGGGGAATCGATCCGATTAAAAGCGGTACCTACACGCTGCATGTTCGGGCACAATCAGGAGAGCATACCTGGGAATGGAAGAAAGATTTTACCGTTGGAGAGAAACAAGCCAAGAAGATCAATGAAGAGGCTAGCTTCACGATTACGTATCAAGAATGGGTGCCCTTAGTGGTTATCTTAATCGGAGTTGCGAGTGTCATTCTAATAGGGTGTCTCTATGTACGCAGAAAAAAATGGGAGGCACTATAAATATCTCAGAAGGAAGGTGAAGAGATGAATAAAAAGAGACCAGCAGCCTTCGTATTATTAGGGGTAGTGAGCAGCGCCTTTCTGCTGCTAACTCCTATCTATTCTTGTGCAGCTAGCACCACATCAACCTCTTTAGCTATCACATTTTCTAATCAAGAACAAGAAAAGGAAATCGATCCTTCGATTGATCTCCCGGTAATCAAAACGACGAAAACCGAAAGAGGGTATGAAACTTCTTATCTCACTAAATCAGATCAACGACGTTTGCCAATGACTGGCGAGGAATACAGCTTTGCCCTTTATTGTTTAGGATGGGCAACCCTGCTATTTGTTTTCCTTTTTTTCTTCATCGGTATTTACGAACGAGAAGGGAGAGAGAACAGTGAGTAAAAAATGGCTTTCCTGTTTCCTTATTACAAGCATCGTATCGAGTATGGTGATTCAGCCTTTGATCAGTGTGGCAATCGAACAAAACTCAGAAGAGACAAGCCTAACAGAAGCGTCTTCTGGGGAACTTACGACAATGTCTAGTGATGTATTAGGCGTTTCAAACGAAACAACAACTTCAGAGGAAGAACCGGTCAAGGAAGAACAAGACGAAGAGATTCTTGCTGAACAAGCATATGATGAGCGTGACTTATCGAAAGAAGACGAGGCAAACGCTTCGCATCCGGTCATGCAAGCACAGATAGAGCAAGAGAAACTGACTGGAGAAATTAACTTAGGATCTGATCCGAATGAGGATTCAATAACGACGATTCAAGCAGTCGCTTTGCAGGCAAAAGATGCAGATGGTGGTTGGTTTGAGGTGAATGTCTTTGAGGATGGTGAGGATCACATACTAAATGACGCTCCTTTCAAATTTGAAACCGATGATATTTTGGATGAACAAAATTATCGACTGGTTTTAGATTATGTCATAGAGGAGTCCGATGATGAACAATCAATAGTAAGAACACTTCATAAAGGCCAGTATCTATTTGAGCAGGACGATACCGCAGATACTCCTGCGGAACCAGAAAAAAATAATGAAGAGCCTCAATCAACTGAAGAAAGTACGGAAGAGGAGGACCCTCAAAGGGATATCACACCAAGGGCTGTTAGTGATGTTGTGTATAACGGACAATACTATAACAAGGCGTATGCAAATGTAACTATAGCTGGAATAAAGAGGAGAGAAGCCACCATTAGCTACCTTCGTCATAAGTATGAACGCCCTCAATACACTCAATACGCGGTATGGAGTACTGATCCTACTCGTATTACTAGACTTTGTGCTAATTTAACTAATGCTTCAAAAATACCAAATAATTTGTGGCTACAGTTGAAGGCTGAAGGTACCAATGTGGTAACACCTTGGAAAAACAACCATACCGGAGCTGCATCTATGCCGTCTGCTTACTTTGGCGGAGTAATGACAAATTTAAAACCGAATACAACTTACTATGTCTGGCTTTTTGAAATTTATGAGGGCGGAACATTTTCCGCGGAATTTTTCCATCCGCAAGAAACCTCTTCTGTTGATTCAAAAGGTATCCATTCACCATATGTATTCACTACCGATTCCGCAGTTGCTTTATCCATCACAACCCCGACGTTCACCCAAGCGAGTGCTGCAGCCACGACTATTCCGATGGTAGGGAAAGCATATACTGGAGATGTTTTTCAAACAAGTGGGCAAGGAAAAGTTCAGGTAACGTCCAATGATGGAACGACTGTCCAAGATAGAGTAACGAATTTAGGTCATACAATAACGGAAGGCGGTACCTATAATAGTACGACTGTATCAGGACTAACCGCGGGAACACGTTATAGAGGACGAGTGGCAATCAAGGACTATGGAGGGACTTGGAGGTATTCCGGGTGGAGTGACTATTTTTATACACCTAATACCGCTAACCAGCCCGCGGCTCCTACATTGAATACACCGACAGCCTCAAATAATGCGACAGCAAATGTGAGTGCTACCTATAATGCGGGGGATGTGGCGGCACACCCCACCTCAACTGACATACAGATAAGTACGAATAATTCGACGTGGTCTACCATCACCGCGGATACAACGCCGGCAATCACCAATCGAGTATTCAATACTGGAAGTAAGAATGTGACATTTACATTATCAAAACTCAATGCCAAAACGAGGTATTACGTTCGCTATCGTGTTCGAAATGCCAGTAATGTCTGGTCCGGCTATTCAACTGCACGTGAATTTACTACCGGAGCCATGTCGTTAACGATTACTGCACCGACATTTACTCAAGCAAGTGCGACAACGACAAGTATTCCAATGGTTGGAAAAGCATATACCGGTGATATTTATCAAACGAATTCACAAGGAAAAGTACAAGTAACCTCAAATGATGGAACGACGCTTCAGGACAGGATTACTAATTTAGGTCATACACAGACTCAAGGAGGAACCTACAATAGTGCGACTATATCAGGATTGTTCGCAGGAACACGATATAGAGGACGAGTCGTAATAATGGACTATGGTGGGACTTGGAGATACTCCGCTTGGAGTGACTATTTTTATACACCTAATACCGTTAATCAACCAGCGACGCCTACATTGAATACACCGACAGCTGCGAATAATGCGACAGCCGCTGTAAGTGCGACGTATAATACTGGCGAAGTCGCAGCGCATGCTTCAACAGCTGAAGTACAGATAAGTACAAACAACTCTACGTGGACGACTCTTAGCACAAGCACGACTCCAGCAACGACGACGCCAAGTATTGCTACTGGAAGTAAAACTGTGAGCTTTTCTTTATCAAAGCTCAATTCAAGGACAAGATACTATGTTCGGTATCGTGCCAGAAACAGCAGTAATGTATGGTCAGACTTTTCAGCTTCACGAGAGTTTACGACCAATTCAGTGGCATTAGCTCTCACGGCACCAACGTTTACTCAAGGAAGTGCAACAGCTACGAGTATTCCCTTGGTTGGGAAAGCCTATACAGGAGACATTTTTCAAACTACTACACAAGGAATCGTACAAGTAACACCTAATGATGGGACAACGATTCAAGATAAAGTAACGAATTTAGGCCACACGAATACTACTGGAGGAAGTTACAACAGTGCGACTGTAGGAAGTTTAGCTGCCGGCACACGCTATCGAGGACGAGTAGCAATCAAGGATTACGGCGGCACATTGAGATACTCTGGCTGGAGTGATTATTTCTATACACCAAATACAGTTAATCAGCCAGCTATTTCGACATTGGGTGCACCAACAGCTGCGGCGGATGCGACAGCGGACGTGAGTGCCACTTACAATGCAGGAGATACGGCAGCTCACCCGACGTCAACGGATATCCAAATCAGTACCGATAACTCGACGTGGTCTACCATTACCGCAGAAACCACACCGGCAATCACAGATCGAGTCTTTAATACGGGGACCAAGGGTGTAACCTTTAAACTATCGAAGCTTAATGCCAAAACACGGTATTATCTTCGTTACCGTGTTCGAAACAGCAGTAATGTTTGGTCGGAATTTTCGACCTCTCGCGAGTTTACAACATTAGGCGTTCCACTGGATATTTCCCCGCCGGTTTTTGATCAAGCAACTGCGACGGCAACAGGTATTCAATTGAAACAAGGGACATATACTGGAGATATCTCGCAAAATGCAAACGACGGGATCGTTTACACGGAATCCTACAAAAATGAAGAAGCAAATGAAAACGACTGGACGCAGCGTGTGAGCAATTTACAACATACAATAACTAGAAACGGCACCTATTCTTCGACGATGATTAACGGGCTGACTCCCGGGACACGATACAGAGGCTGGGTAAAATTTAAAAATGCAGAAGGAACGGATGTCGGTCCTATCGGTCAGCCAGAAGGATCAGACAACTACTACTTCTACACTAAAAATATTGTATCTAACCTTAGTGAGCCGACGCTGAATTCACCAGTTGCGGAGAATGGTGCCACCGCGGAGTTTTCTGTTGATTATCAAGCAGCAGGGGATCATCCCGATCAACCAGCCGCACATCCGAGTGATGTAAAAATCTATTTAAGTACGGACGGTACAACTTTTTCTGAGATTAACGCTAGTCCGAATAGTCCTTCAATAGAAGACTTCACGATTGATCCGACAGCAAAAAAGGCGACCGTGAAAATCAAAACCTTGAATGCTGGGCAAACGTATCATGTGAAATGTAGTGTGGTCAATCAAGGTGGAGAGTCTGAGCAAACATCTGCACGGACGTTCACAACCAATCAACGACAACCAGGACTGTATATTTCAGACACACCGAATTTCCATTTTGGAGTTCAAGCGGTCAGTCCAAGTACAACGATTGCACGCCTATCTGATCATCAGGGAACAAATGACATTGGAATCAAACTAGAAAATATTGGGATAAATTCGAACTGGTCCTTCGCTGCACGGCTGTCGCCGTTACAAACACCAGAAGGCAGTAATCAACAGTTGACCGGAGCCCAAATCTCTTTCAATAAACAGCTGGAACAAACAACAGACGGTGACTCTTGGCAGCCAGTGACGCAAGATTTTGAAGGGTTATCGGATGCAACGACCCTGCTTCCGTCAGATAATTCGACCATACAATTATGGCGATCGACTAGCGTAGCTGCTGGGCAAGGAAAGTTTAAAACAAACATCGGGTTTGATTCAGTAAACCTGCTGGTTCCAGGGAACATCGCCCAAAAAGGAGCGTATTACGACGGGAAAATCGAGTGGTTAATGGTGAATGAGCCTTAATAGTCGGATAAAAACCAAGTACAACGGCTCTTCAAGATAGAAAATAAGAATGTCGGGAAACGGTCGTTTCCCGACATTTCTGAAAGGATGACAGACATGGAACGGTATAGTTGGATGCTTATTGTAGCAGCTATAGGAATCATAAGCTTGATCGCTTTTTTTTATTTTATCTTTAATGATATGACTAAAATCAACACATTGAATCTGCCCAAAAGAACCTACGTATTAAATTATTCATTATTGATGATTGTTGTAGTGTGTATCATATTGGCTGTCTATCTATATTTTGATGTACAGAAGCAGGTCAATTTGCTAGAGAAAATGGTGTGAGGTGATAGAGTATTAGAATTTTAATATTAACCCATAATATTTTGAACGAGTGTTCAATGCAAGAAGGCTTGCAGAAGTTTAACTTCGAGGTATTTGTATCAAAAACAATGCTTGATATGATGCTGCACACGAATGATCAGTGGGACATTGAGTTTTATCCGATCATTATTCTTAGTGAATCACTGTCCAATAAAGAGTTAGAGGCGATTATTCCCAGATTGAAGGAAAAACAGGCAGTGATCTTCAGAAAATATCTGAGTCAACCGCTTGGAGAAGAAAAGGATGCTTTAAAGGACTGTGACATTGATGAATGGATCGATAGAACTCTACCGACAGATGTCTTGCGAGAATTGATAAGCAAGCACGCTGCGAAAGCAAGGAATCGTGATAAGAATAAACAACAAATCTCCGAACCCTTTGAACAGCTAGTCATGAATTTTACGAAGAATCAAAGGAAATGTTTTCAAAAATTATACAATTCCAACGCGCCGATCATATCGCGAGAAGAGCTTTGCAAGCATATCTGGGGGGCTCAACCAACCAAGTCGAATCTGGCTCAATTGTCTGTTTTGATAAAATCACTGCGCCGAAAGCTTACGGAAAAAGGCTTTCCGCCAGATATTATTGAGACCGTTTGGGGAAAAGGGTATCTGTTAAAAAGAGAATTTTATAGCCTCTATAAAGAAACCTCCAAATAAAACAATTAAAAGAAAACTACTAGTTGAAGTGTACAAGATTACTGTGCGCTTCTTTTTTACACCCAATTTCGAGAGAATAATGTACAACACAAATACCCTGCGACTATAAAATCGCAGGGGTATTCAGCGTCCAGTCGTCATGGATCACGCCCGCTCAGCCAATGGTTGACGATGGCGATGATCAATCCCACAAAGAGCGGTGCAAGGACATATCGAATAAGCTCACTCAACGTTGCATCACCTTTGAACAGAATGCAATACGAATCAATCGTGATCCCGATTGTCCTTACAGGCAGTCAACACTTTGCGGCTTAGAGCACCGATATTCACCATATTAAGTCGGTACCTTAGATATTTTTGAATGTAAAAAAGTTGTTGCGGTACTTCTAGAAGCAGTTTTATCGTTAACAACGAGGCTTCAAAGAATGGATATATTCAATTTTGAAACTACTGGAATCTATCTTTATCAATTAAGAAAAAGACAAAGTATCTATAAATTTAAAGATAGACAACTGATAGTTTTTTTAGGTTTAAAAATCGTGTTATACTATTGTAAGCCGTAAGGAGGGGAGAACATGTTCAGATTAAAAGTAGCTTTTCGTAAATTACGCTTACAAAGAAAACAACTGAAAAATTTGCGCACAGACAAGAATCATGCTAGATACTCTGAACAGCAAGAGGTTCTTCGTTTGTTACTAGGACATCCGTCTGTACTGTTCAGTACGGAACGAAAGGACACTTCTTCCAATCATTTATATAAATATGTAAACGGACTTTTAGTGACAGCGAAAAACGACAAAATGTATCGTTATACTTTGAGGTTGTTAGAAAATGAGTAATAATTTGGAGTATCTAAATGAACGCCTAGAAATGTTGAATGAACAAATGAAACAGCAGGACATTTATTCGGAGGTTTACTTGATTGGTGGATTTGCTGGTAGAATTTTGTTGACTGAATTTAGATCAACTTTTGACATTGATTTCATTTTAGAAGAAATCAATGACAATCAGAAGCTTAGTATTTTTAATGATCTGATGGCTGAAAATAATATTGAAGGGGTCACTGTAGTAGAAGTTCCACCGCTTGAAGAAATGGAATTTTCTAGTAAGTTGGAATACAGTAACTTGGTTGTAAAAATACCAACAATAGAGTTTTACGCGATTACAAAGATTTTTAGTGATCGACAAAAAGACGAAGACGATTTAGTTCATCAAAAAATTATAGCAGCTTGTGATCCTGAAAAACTTAGTCAATTAATCAAGCTATACAAAGGCGATATTTTAAATCCAGATAATGCGAATTACAATTTTCACACATTAAAGGATTATTTAAAGAAATACAATATCGAAGCATGACAACAACTTGCGACTAATGATGATGAGATATAAGAAAACAATTCTCTTCATTTTCATAAATAGACAGTAGAAATAATTAAACATACTGAACCAGTATCCACGACATAAGTTCATCTATAATAAGAAATCAATATATCCAACCAACCCCTGCGACCGCAAAATCGCAGGGGTATTCAGCGTCCAGTCGTCATGGATCACGCCCGCTCAACCAATGGTTGACGAGGGCGATGATCAATCCCACAAAGAGCGGTGCAAGGACATATCGAATAAGCTCACTCAACGTTGCATCACCTCCTCTCCGAAGTGGGAGGCTGACGATTGACTGTAACAGATTTACCTACGCATAGTTAGTTAGAGAAAGGCAGAATTTAATTGTTTTTATTTCTATCGGACATTCTTCAAGAAGGGTCTTCTTTATTTTTCCCTTTCTTACCCCAGAGTCGGGCGAGCCTTCGTTTGAAGCCTACATCATCTTTCTCTGACGATGATTGAGTCGGTGGCTGTGGAACCTTGTCAGTAATTAGATTGTTCACTTTTTCTGTACTTACTGATTTCGAATCACTATCACTAACTTGTGGCAAACGAGTAGAAAACTGTGAATTTGGCAGTGAGACAGAAGGGAAACTAGCAGAATTATTCTCATATTTCAACGTGCTTAGTTCTCCGATTTGCGGTGCATTTTTTGTTAATAAATAGGGACCAATTTTCGGTTCTGCATGTACTCCTTCGTTCGCTGTTTTTACTTTTTCACAAGGTTCTTTCTCCTCAGTTTTCGGATCATTTTTCACATCAAAAATCTCTGTTTCTTTGGTAGTTACAATCTTTGCCGTCACAACAGAATCAAATAGTTTTACGCCATCTTGTTCAAAAATATCTAATGTCGTTAGGAGTTCGCAAGCTTCTTTGATCGCTGGTGCTGGCAGATCGGCATTCACATCTTTGTACGTCCAGTTGTGTTCTTTTCCAAGACCATTCGTAAATGTCGCAACTAAATCTTTTTTTACCTGTATCATTTTAGTTTTCCTTTCTCCATTTTTTTTTTTGCGTAGGTAAGTAGTTATTCTCAAGGTTCGTTGGTTTCATCAGGACGGACAAATGATAGTAAGGAACGGCCAATGGACAAGGCTTTTTCGCCAAAGCTTCTTACAGGAAACACTTTTGACGTTAGTGTACGCCATTCAGGTGCCATGAAATAATCCTGAAAATAATAAAAGAAGCGTTTCATCGTGCGTGTTGCCTTGGTATTCATGAAAATCTTTCGGACAAGATCCTTCAGAAAATGAGCAAACTCTTCTGCACCGAGCTGATATCTAACTCTTAGTGCTAGGATGTATTTGATCGTTAAGCTGCTGTTTTGTGTATCGTAATAGTAGTCGGTAATTCTTTTTTCAAGTGTTTTTGATTTCAAATTGAAAAGCTGTCGGTGAGACAAAGTTTGTTCATTCATGGGATTCTTATCCTCCTTTTTCTTAATAGAGGAGTGCGAGCACTCCTCAAGTTTCTGTGATTAGAAAATAATTGTTTCTACTGTTTCGACATATTTTGCGCCGACGATTTCGTTAAAAAGTTTTTCGTCGTCTTTTTCAAATAGGTGAAGCAGGGTGAATCTTTCTAAGATACCGCGGATTTCTTCGGTGGATTTTCCTTCACCAGGATCGGTATAGCTCCATGTTTGAGAACGACCACCGCTGGTTTTAAAGATTGATACGATTTTTTTCATGTACATTTTCTCCTTTTTACTGTTTATTTAGTGACTCTCGATTGACTCGTAATGATCACGCCATCGAGCAGGGTGCCGTCTTTGTCTAAATCCCGCATGATCTCACCTAATTGGATGATTTCATTTTCATCGGGATCATCAACAACATTTGGGAAGGTAATTTTCTTCAATTTCTGTACACCCAATTGAGATAGGTGAACTTGTAATTTGGTGCCAAGCTTTTGTAACATTTGAACGCCTCCATGTTTTATATTTTGTTCCGGCCGGTGACTAAAGAATAGCGGAATCCCAAAAAAGGCACGATGTGGGAATTCGATGCAGCACCCTCAATTTCGAACTTTTACACCTCAGAAACGTTGAGTTACCGTTTGAAACCCCAATATTTGGAAGAAAAAGTTGGAAATAGCACTTTGTAAAAAAAGACAACCTGTGATTCAGCACTATCAATAATGACAAAAAAAGGAGACCGAACGATTTCTCGTTCAGTCTCCTTTTTTGTTTAGCTCCAATTCTCCCAAGAGAGGTTCTCTGGGTTGTCGACTAATTGATCATAATAGTGGAGGAAGCGTGCGCGTTGGTATCGTCGATTGATTTCACAAGTTCGGGTGACGAATTGATTCAACAGTGTTCGCTTACCAAGACTAATGGAAAAAGTCGTATTCGACAGAGGAACATAGTCACTAGGACAAGTACCTAGCATCGAATAATGAAACGCGTCTTGGCGAATCGCCGCTAAAATACCACAGGCAATCTCTGCACGTAACAAAATGTAGTAACGACTAATCGGCACATAAATATCCGGCCCATCAATCACTCTCGCGTAATACTGATTCTCTACAGTATAGATATCCTCGATTTTGAGCGGATTGATCCAGATCGTATGGTGAATCGTTTCTAGTGGAAATAGGGTGAAGTAAGGACAAGCCCAAGGAAACTTGTATTTCCCGAACTCCCCGATGTCCTTAAGAACCGAAGCAAGGATGCTGTACTCCGGAAAACAGTGGGCAAAGGCGAAATGCTGCAAGGTCTTTAAGGCGCTTTGCGAGCTGCAAAAGATCCCATTCGTGGTAAATAGGATAACACCAGAACGCCCAGGAATCGGCACGATACAGGTGATCTCGTGAGCCTTCAGCGGATCAAAAACAGTCGCCGCTCTGAGGTACCGTTCCCATAACGGTGACCAGTTCCTATCATCTAAAATAGTTGTTCTACGTACTTTTTTCATATATAACTCCCCTTTCTTTTGGAAGCGTTTTATAACGCCTCTAATAAAAAAATATAGGAAAAAAATTAAAAGTGGAAGAACGAGTTTATGCGATGTAATAAAGAAAAATGGAAAAAACGATTTTATTTGTTATTTATCAAAAATGAAGAAATAAGACTTGAACATTATTTTTTAAAAGGGTGCATATTTTTTTTCGACATAAAAAAAGGTATATTCTCAACGTTCTGGAGAAGATACCCTCAGTTATTTAGGTGATATTGATTTGCTATAGATGTTATTTTCATTTAAATTATTACATAGTTTAGTTAAAACTAGGAATAAAATTCTTTCTAAAAAACAATTATCTAATAAAAAGATGAATTGATTTGATTTAATTATATGATAATGCCTAGGAATAATCAATATATAGTTTTAATTTATTAAAAAAAGACATATTTAATATTCTGTTAACAGAGAATCACATTAAAAAGAAGTTGATTAAGGCGGAAATCGTTTAAAGTAACGAAATATTTACCGTCAATTAAGCCGTCAGGAGGAAAGAATTATGCGCAAAGGTGAAAATATCTACAAAAGAAAAGATGGACGATGGGAAGGACGATACAAAAAGGGGTACAAGGCCAACGGACAGATTAAATATGGTTATATCTATGGAAAAGCTTTCCAAGAGGTACGGATCAAGCTGTATTCCTTGAAGGCACACTACCATACACATCGTGAAATTTATGGGGATGCCTGTATTCCATTGGAGGAATGGGGAAAAGAGTGGCTGCAAGAAATTCAAAATGAGATAAAACCTTCTACTTATAGTTCCTATCGATACAAGTTGGCGAAGTATGTTTTTCCTTTTATCGGGCACCATTATTTGAATGAACTAACACCAGATATCGGGAAAAAGTTGGTCACCAAATGGTCTGAGAAAGGATTACATCTGTCTACGATGAAAGTAATTCTGCGAATAACAGGCAAATGTTTAAACGCCGCAAAAGAAAATAAAAAGATCAAAGATAATCCGTTCTCGGAGTTAAAATTACCAAAATCTCGTAAACCAATCATTCGTGCATTAACGAAAAAGGAACAGTTCAATCTTGAAAAGACTGCTTTAAAAGAAAAAACTGGTAAGGGATTACCGACTTACTTAGCACTATATACAGGTCTGCGCATTGGAGAAATCGCTGCATTAAAATGGAGCGATATTGATTTTGAACGCAATCTGATTCAGGTGAATCAGACATATCAACGAATCGCCTTAAAATTAAAAGATCAAAAGACACAACTGGTCATTGGTTCAACGAAAACCGATTCAGGTATCCGCTCAGTTCCACTTAGCAAATCTCTTCGGAAGGAATTAATGAAGTATCGCCGCAAATCCAAAGGAATTTTTGTCTTCTCTACGAACAACCATCCGATGGAGCCACGGTTACTAACTTATCACTTTCATCGAATCCGAAAGAAATGTGGATTAGAAGATATCCACTTTCATCAACTACGCCATACGTTTGCGACTCGTTGCTTGGAAGTACAAGGCGATATCTTATCCGTTAGTGCACTGTTGGGACACGCTTCGACAAAACTAACATTAGATACTTATGCGGACTCAATGTTGGAACAAAGAGTAGAGGTCATTTACCAAATGGAAACCGCAAATAGAAATTATAGTTAAATAGCTGGCGTTTTTTTAAAGATATTCAGCTATTTGGTGAGTCTTTTTTGCTCCATCGAAGTAAGCGCTTACTTAGGTTTGTTAAGCAAATATTTATTTTTTTACCGAAAAGTTATTAAAAAGAATAAAGTGAAATTCACAAACATACGTAAAAGCCGTCAGGTACCGTCATCCATCGCTTGTAAACGTTGGTATGACGGTGTTTTTAGTCTGATTCCTAGTTTTAACTAAACCCAGATAAAATTCTTGATTTGTCATTAAAAGTTAGGCCCATTGCACTTATTTTAGTATCGAATGTACTGTATGTACATTTTTGATATACAAAATTAAATTATTTTAAGGAGAGAAAGAGATGAATAAGAAGAAATTAGTGACAGGTTTGTTAAGTACGGCATTTTTAGGGGGCGTATTAGTGACTACTGCATTACCGGCAGATGCGGCGACTTATGGTAGTCAATCAAATGGTTCGGTGTCATTTAAGAAGGGGACATTGGTAACACCTCCAATCACACCACCCGTTGTTCCACCAGTGACACCGCCAGCTTCTGATTTTGGCTTAATTTATGTACCAAAAGAATTTAACTTTGCGGAAACTGCCGTACCTTCAACTGTGCAAACTACCCCTACAACAATTACAATTGATGCGAACTGGGAAGGTAGTCCAGCAACGAATACTGGTGGAGTAGGAACAACAAACCCGGCAACCAAACACTTCTTGGTCGGTGATGTGCGTGGTACGCGTGCTGCTGGTTGGAAATTAGAAGCGAAATTAACAGCTGATTTGCAAGATAGTGGATCAAGTAAAACATTAGCAGGAGCAACAATTACCATGTCTCAAAGTATTAATGAAATGAATCCGACTGGTTGGGTTGCAACACCGACTACAGCTAGTGCAACCGTTCATACACCTGACACAGTAACTTCAGCAGTGACATTAAGTACGACTAGTTCAACAATCATGAGTGCTTCTGGCGAAACTGCAGCAAGTGCGGCTGACGGTCGTGGTGAAGGGTACTGGCAAGGAGAATTTACTAGTATCAATCTAAATGTTCCAGCAGCAGCGATGAATGCGGTCGCAGCAGGTGAACAATACGAAGGTACAGTGGATTGGACATTGACTGATTCAATTTAAATAGGAAAAACGACAGGCTGAAGTTGCACCGCAGCTTCAACCTGTTCTTGTCTAAAGGAGCCAAACATGAAACGACTACTCCCGATTTTAAGCTTAGTAGTATTGATTCTATTTCCCAGCATCACTTTTGCGGAAGAAGGAAAAGAGTCAAAAGGGATTACAGAAAATGAAAAACGTGCCGGCTTCACGGTACAAGCGGTCTTACCAGATAATCAGATCAATGATCGGATAAGTTTTTACCATCTATTGATGAAGCCAGAACAAAGCCAAACGATTCAAGTGAAAATCATGAACACTTCTCCGGAGAAACAAACGTATAAAGTAGAAGTGATCAATGCGGCAACGAATCGTAACGGCTTGATTACTTATGATAAACGCGAAAAAAAACCGGATAAAAGTATGAAGCTTCCGATCACAGACGTAGCAAAACCAAAGAATAAGGAAGCAACTGTGGATGCTTTTTCAGAAGGTCAAGCTGAAATAGATATTCAGACTCCCGCAGAGCCATTTCAAGGAATCCTTCTTGGCGGTATAAGAATCTCATTGAAATCGGAAGGAAAAGAAGATGATTCCAAAGGGATGTCAGTGAAAAATACGTATGGTTATGCAATTGGACTTGTCTTAACTGAACAGGATTTTGCGCCTGTGTATGGAGAAACGGACTTAAAGCTGACAAAACTTCAACCAGAAATTGATTATGGCAGTAAGGTTCTAGAAGCAAGTATTCAAAATCCTCATCCAGAAGCCATGCAAAAGCTAACCGCAGAAGGGAAAATCGTTCGTAAAGGTCAAAAAAGTACGTTGGCGAAGAACAGTCTCGAAGACGTAAAAATCGCACCGAATTCAGTTTTTCCATTTCAAATTGATTGGGGAATGCAGGAAGTTTCGGCAGGTGAATATACCTTTATCGGAAAGATCAAAGGCAAAACGAAGACATGGAATTTCAAAGAAGATTTCACCATTACTCGTGAAATGGCCGAAAAGATGAACAAGCAGACCGCTTTCCGTATTTTCATTCCAAGCTGGTGGATGGTCAGTTTTTACGTCGTTGGTACATTGACCGCTGTCGTGACCGCTTGGCTCATCATTCGCCTAATCAAACGAAAGAAAGGAAGGGAGATGCATGAAAAAGAATAGATTATGGGTTGTGTTTGTCGGGTTGTTTTGTTTGGGAACTAGTGGCGCTACAGTTGTATATGCAGCAAGTCAGACAACGCAGAATCATGTAGGAGTCGGATTTGTGGGCTCTACCAGTTCGAGTAGTACAACCTCTTCTACAAGCAGTTCAAGTTCTACATCTAGTTCAAGCACATCCAGTTCAACTAGTTCGAGCAGTATTGTACAAAGTTCCACTTCATTGCCAGATACTAACAAAAAGGAAAATGGCTTTTTGTGGTTAGGGAATGGTGGTGGGGGATCAAGTGGTACGACTCGGTATTATGCAGATGATAAATTGTTGCCCAGTACAGGGGAAATGGTTCATTTAGCGTTACCATTTGCGGGTGTTTTCTTACTTATGTTGATTTTCTTCTATCTTAAAAGAGAGAGGAGAAAAGTGCATGAATAAAGTATTGAAAATAGTTATGGCATTTCTAACTTTCTTAGGAGTGGTTATTGAAGTTGCAATTGGGCCAGAGGTGAATGCTGCTGTATCCGTAAATGTACCTGAGAAAGATGTTGGAATCAAGATCTTAGCAAAAGATGGGACAGAGCTATCCACTCCACTAGATATTTCAGCAGATTTGGTCGAAATATTGACTTATTCAGATGGATATGGCTATGCGACTTTTTCTTTCCTTAGTAATACGTCAGCAAATATAAGTAAAGCAAATCCTTTAATGAATGACTTTTCTATAAAATTACCTGCATATAGCAGGAGTACTTCCTATCCAGTTATGAATGGGGCGCGAACTATTAATAGATATCTTTCAAATATCAAAATAACAGGTGTGAATGCTCGGCATATTAAATCATTCGTCTGTCAAGGTGGGAATACATTTAATTATTATACGTGGTCTCAAAGGAATAGCAACCTCCCTGTAGAATCAACGGCAAGTTATTCTGAAAATAAGGTGACTGATCTTTTTGTTAAACAAAATGATGATTCATATTTATATGACTCTAGTTTTGGGTACACTGTTAATGGGATAAAATACAAACGTCTGGGCCTTGGGGCCATAGAATTAGGTGAACAGAGCGGAAATAATAATGCGACTATCGATAGAGCCTACACAATTTTTAGTGAGCAAGGAAATACAAATTATTACTATGCAAACCTTCATAGGGTAAAGGAAGTTTTTGAAAATCTCTCTGGAGGACTAATTAATCCGCCATCTGGATATACTCAAAATAGGACATCGGATGTTACGTCTGATCCGTTCAATTATACGATGTCTGGCGGAAGCACATTACCTAAGACCTATGTGAGTGGTTCAAACATTTATACTTATCAAGGTTGGTATAAAGGAGCGGGGAATCAAGCTTCTATTGATACCACATATCCACCGAATGTCTCTTTTGGATCTGAATTTGATGATTCCAAAGATGAAGTGCATATTGTTTATGATGTAAAAGCGGCACGAACTGTTACAGAACAATATATTGATGAAAGTAGTGTATTTGTTGATCCTTCTTGGAATGGAACGAGCTCCGTTCCTACGGGTTCAACTTTCACGCAGACTCCTGCTGATCCGAAAACCGATTCAGGTGGCGCGGATTGGGAGTATCAGGGCTGGAAATTAAGTACGGAACCGATGAGTGCGATGCGGCCTAAAACGACTCCTGTATCCCAAGTAATCAATGCACATACAACTATTCAATATGTCTATAGAAAGAAACAGCATACGTTAATAGAGAGAATTGTGGATGTTTCTGATGGAACGACCCTGATCGGGGTTACGCCAAATCCTAATACGGTATCTACGGATGATAATGATACCTATACGAAGACGCCAACTGCAACCCTGACGGATTCTTCTGGGGACGATTGGAACTATGATGGTTGGGAAAATGTCACTGATGCACTAGGAACCGTGAATTCTGCGGCGACACCTGTTTCGATTGCTAATGTAAAAGGAAACAAAGAAATTAAGCACCACTATCGTTTGGCAAAAACTACGGCGACATTGGATTTGACACCAAACCCGCAATTAGTGGGGAATGGCGGTACTGTGAATTGGACATCTAGGTTAACCAATACTGGATTAACTGCACTTAAGGATTTGAAACTAAAAGCCACAAGCAACTGGGCTTCTGGTCTGTCTCATCCAACGCAAGTAACGATAACTCCGGCAGGTGGTTCACCTGTGAACTTTACGGTTTCACCAGGAGATTGGACAAGCGGATTTAACTTGACAGGGATCAGTATTCCAAGTAGCGGACCAAATAACTACGCGGGTATCACGTTTACAGATACCGCTACAGGTGCGGTGAACCAAGTCTTGCCAGCAGAGATCGAAATTGATGGGAATATGGCCAGTCCGATGACCGCTGAAAATTTTGTTCGAATTGATGATCCAGATGAACCAAATTTGAAGCCAACCGGTAATGCTGGATTGATCAATCTTCCTGATTTTCGCTTTGGCGCCGTGGAAGTGAAGCCATATGCACAGACGAAAGGGTTAGACAGCAGTTCGTATCAAGCTGGTTATAATCCATATATCCGTTATATGGATCAGGAAAGTTTAAGTGGCTGGTCATTAACAACTAAACTAGGTCAATTTATTAGTGGTTCAAAGACCTTACCAACAACGACTACTATTCAATTGAAAAATGGTGACTTGAAAGAAGTGCAAAATTACAACAAGCATAACGAATCATTATCTAGTATCAGTTCAGCAGGAAACAAGTCTATTCCTTCTGATAGTACCACTGTAGCACTAACAAGTGGTGCAACACAGGGCGTATATCAACTAGACTATTCGTTTAATGATGTTGAGTTGGATTTATTGGCTCATTCAGGTGTCGCTGGTTTAAGTTATACGGCAACGATGGATTGGACGCTAACTACCGCACCATAGAAACAAGGAGTGAGAGAGATCTATGTACAATTATGTCTGGCTATCGGCAGGAATGGGCGTCATTGTTTTGTTCCTAGCAGTCTTTTTCTTAGTCAAAGATCTGGCCTTTTGCGAGCAGACAGGACAAAAGAAACTGACGTATCTACTAGCCAATTGGGGAATGTTTTTACTAGCCGTTGCTTGGGTCGTAATGAGTATTAGTCTTTACGTCATGATCCAGCAGCAATTAACCAACTAAACAGGACCGCTCGAGTGATCGGGCGGTTTATACATATCAATTTGTCGTCTTGGATTCCATAAAAAAGAGGTGGAAAATGAATCGAATCTTGATCTTAACGAAGAATATTTCGGTCGAAAGCTATTTGCAGGAACAGCTCCAAAAGTTAAATTACGAAGTGTTGGTGTCCGTCTCTATTTGGGAAAATTGGGAGAACTCTGGCAGAGTGGATCATTTCATGAAGTCGTTTCAATGGGTCTTTTTGAGTGAGACCATCTCAGATACTGAAGCGAAAGCATTTGGCGAACAATTTAGCACAGATTGTTTATTACGAATTGTCGGAGAAGAACCAACAGAAGAGGCATCATCAGAATGGAACAACTGGCATATATTTGATTGGATTTTAGCAAGTACCTCTTTAGAAAGGCTGCGCGAAAAATTAATCCATAAGACGCTTTTAAACCAGATCGAGTTTAGTAATGGTCAGATGGTTCAGCCGTTTTATGGCGACCAACCGCTATCGGATTTTAAGAAGAAAGCTTTTCCGCTTTATTTTTCGGACATTCATTTCACCAAACTGGAAAAAGGTATTATTAATCGGCTAATGGCGGCGGAAAATTTGTCACTAGCTAGGGATGAATTGTGCCACGGTTGGCGATCGAAGAATCAAAACTCTAAATTGAGCCAATTATCCTCATCTGTGGCGAGAATTCGTAAGAAGGTAGCGGAAGCTTATGGAATAGAAGATGCGGTAATGACGCTTTGGGGTGAAGGCTATCAACTAAATGCTTATTTTTATCAATGTCTGATGAAGGGCGAGTATCGAAATTATCCCAAAAGCATCAGTATCTAAACTATGAACCAATCAGAAAGAAGGAATCCAAATGAGTCAGATCCTACTATTAACCAATAATCCAATGAACGAACCAACCTTTGAAAAACGCCTGAGGCAATTGGGGCATGAAGTGTTTATTTCGAGAGAATTGATTGACCTATGTCTGATGGAAGACGCCAACAACGAATTTATTAAGATGTTTCATCAGATTATTTTAAGCGAGACATTGGCGAATGCCGAAGTGAAAGAACTGGTGCGGACGTTAAGTTCATACTCGATTCCAATCTTTAGAAAATCGGACGAGCGAGTGCCTGAGACAGAGTTAGAAGAATGGAAAGAGCTTGGTGTAACCGAATGGATCGAGAGTCGTCCATCGATCGAATCGTTGAGAGAAAAACTTAGCTGTAACAACGTCAGAAAAGAGGGCAAGATCGTCTTCCTACCAAAATCTGAGGAGAAACGTCCTCTATCCGCTCTAACATTGAGCGGCGGAGAATTAAAACTGTTCCGCATTCTTTATGAACAAGAAAAGCAAACCATCTCGCGAGAAGAAATCTGCCTGCGGATGTGGAATAGACAGAAAAGCAACTCCAGCATGTCCCAACTATCTGTAATGGTGAAGCATTTGAAAGACAAACTGGCGAGCCAGCATATTCAAGGCCCGATTATCGAAACCTGTTGGGGAAGAGGCTACCGGCTGGATGAAACAGTTTATGAACAGGTCTATTTAGACGCAGATGAGTTGAAGTATGGGAATGAATGAGGGAATACAAAGTAAAGCACCTGGCTATCCTTGGAGATCTGAGGAAGGCAGGTGCTTTCTTCAACTGTTTGGATATCTTAATCAGAAAAATAAGGAAATCAATCAAGTCGACATTAAAAAAAAGCGATATAGTTGATATGACTGTTTCTACAATCGTTACAAATTATCTGAAGCTTTACTTATAGTCGAAAAATTGATTCTAACTAATAGATTAATGATCGGAAGGATTTCCAATCATTAATCTATTGATATACACCTAAAAGATAAACTTTTTATGAATGAAAAAATCCTGAAAAATCAAAGATTTCAGGATTGGATGTGGATAACACCTATGGGTATAACCAAAACAGACACTATTAGTACTTATGAATAGTTAAAATACAGTTCTGTAATCGAGTAACTGATAAAATTCAAACCTTTAGAAGAGGAGAGGTAATTTTATCGTGCCACTTATTTTGAAATATTTATACCTTATTTAGTTCTCAAACGGGGGGAATAAGGACAATAATCCTGTTGCTGCGATCACACGTTGGAGCCTTACCGGCTTCAAAAAAGGACAGTTGATAATCAATGCAAGATCCGAAAGCGTTGAACAGAAAAAGACATTAGCTAAGCCTTTCCAAGAAAGCCGCTGTGAGTTTCTCATGAGCGGATTTTATGAATAGAACCAAGATAAAAAGAAATTTCTTTTTACTGAAGTGAAGGTAATGTATGTGGCCGGTTTTTATCGTATTCATCATTCCGCTGAAGGGATAGAAACTGAATCAATCATAACGACTACAGAACCAAATCAATCAATATCGAAAATTCACTATCGCATGCCGCTAATAATCGAAAAGAAAGATATCGGCAGTTGGATCGCTGACAGATATTTTGCTAGGGATCAGATAAATGCTGAAATACCTGATTTGAACAGTAAATTAGCTTTATAGATCTGAAGAACCATCATAATCGTAAGTAGGTCTATTTATTCTATTAATCCAAAGAAGAAACAGTGCATCTTTTAATAGTGCACTTTTTTTCTCTACAAGTTTTTGATTCGGGCAATGATAATTATAAAAATATAAGTAATTATTAGTTACTTAGGAGTGAATTTATTCCTTCGATTTGTTGTTTTGGTTATCGAGGACGATCGAAATATGCATAACTAACAAGCTTATTTTGATCAGTAAGGATAACAAAAATATGATAGTATTTAATGGCTTTGGTTGCTGTAAATTTGTCGATAATTCTGTACAACTAAAAAAATTTGATAGAAAGGTTGTAAAACAGGGGATGTCACCTGTTTTTTTTTAAGGAAATAAATTGAAAGAATTATGAAAGCTCATATTGCACAAAGCATGCATATTATTGGATAACAAAGTATGTAGATTTGGAAGCGTTTTTAAAGTATTTTGAGAGTGTAAGGGTGATGAATATGAACTTAGAAGATAGGAATAACCAAATATTAATGGAACTAATAAATAACCCCCAAATTACTAGTAAAGTTTTATATGAAAGGTTCGATCTATCAAGAAGTCAATTGAATTACGCTTTAAAAAAAATCAACGATTTTCTAGAGGATGGAAAACTACCGCAAATTAAAAGAACCAAAAAAGGGTATTTTTTAGTTCCCAATGTGGTAATTTCTGCATTTGGAGGGGGTAAAGAAAAAGAACATGAGAAGATAGAACACTATATATTTTCAGGACAAGAAAGAATCTGGGTAATTGAATTATTGATTTTGGCCAAAGATGAATATTTATCTTTGGATCATTTCATTTTGGAATTAAAGGTTAGCAGAAATACTATTTTGCGAGATTTAAGAAAAGTTGGGGAAGATGTTGGGAAGTATGACTTGGAACTAAAGTACACCCGGCAGAAAGGCTATCATTTTCATGGAGATGAATGGAATAAACGAGAGTTGCTATCTGTGACCTTGATGAATTTGGCAGAGATTCACGATGGAATCAATTGTATTAGCCAATTTTCAAAAATTGACATAGATCTGGTTGAAGTTTTCAAGAAACGTATCGGTTTAGTTGAAGAAAAACTGAATATTCAATTTACTGATGATCGCTTAAAGGTTTTACCGCTATTAGTCATTCTAATTATTCGGCGAGCGAAAAGAGGAAAACAAATTTCCTACAATTTCAAAATTAATGACTTTGAGCTTGCTGATACAAAAGAGTTTTTAGCAGCAGAACATATTATTTGGGATGTCGATAAGATTAGTAGAAATGAACGAGTGTACCTGACGCTGTTGTTGCTTACAACTAATTTATCTCAAGCGAACATTCTTTCAGTTAGAGAAATGGATAAGTTAAAAGAGGCCCTACTTCAAGTGTTAAACAATTTTGAGAAAATATCGGGCCTTAGTGTTGAACGAAAGGAAAGGTTGTTAGAGCGGTTATTGATTCATATGAGACCGGCATATTACCGAATTAAGTATCATCTAAACTTACAAACGAGATTTTACCAAGAAAATAAGGACTCCGATTTATTTTCATTGTTTTACTTAGTGAAAGAATCTAGTGAACCACTGGAAAATTTTTTTGGAGAAGCAATACCAGATCCAGAATTATTCCTGATTTCATTATTCATAGGCAGTCATATTGTCGAAAGCACGGAGATCATTCGGGATGAGAACAGAAGACGGGCAATCATTGTTTGTCCGAACGGAATCTCAATTTCGTTATTGCTAAAAAATACGCTGCAGAATTTATTACCAGAAATCGACTTTGTAGAATTGATTTCTGAAAGAAAATTCTATCGAAATAATTACGAAGTTGACTTCATTTTTTCGGCTATTCCTCTGGAAACAGAGAAACCTGTTTTTGTTGTAAACAATTTTTTAACTGATCAGGAAAAGAGACAGCTAAGGGAACGCGTATTACGTTCCGTGTCACTATCTCAAAACACTGTCATAAATCCAGAAAAAATCATGTCATTGATAAAGAAATATGCAGTGATTTCTGATGAAGAAAACTTATATCACGAACTATTAACGCTGTTTACTCCAAAAGATTTCGAGATGGTAGAGAAGAAAAGGATTCATTTAATCGACACATTGAAAATTGATACGATCCAACTATTTGATGATGAAATAGAGTGGTTGGAACTTCTTGATAAGTTGGCATGGCCATTAGAAAAGCAAAACGTTATTAGTAACAATTTTGTGAATGCTTTAAAACAAGAGATGCCTATATTGCCTCAATATACGGTTTTACGGAACACTATCGGTCTACCCCATACAATGTGTGAAGCAGGAGCGTTAGGCGTCGGACTCAGCATGGGGATCGTAAAAAAAGGAATCCTCACGGAAAATGGCTCAAAAGTGCACACCGTTGTTCTATTGGCCTCTAATGATAAAGATAAACATGTTGATTTGATTTTTGAATTGATGAATTTAGCAGGTTCAGAACAACTGAAAGAAATTGAAGAGGCAACATCTATCAATGAAATACTCACTTTGTTAGTTGATTTTAGTGATGAATATTGGAGGAATTAAGAGATGGCAAAAAATGACAAACTAAGTTTTTATGTGAAACCACCTTTGATTTTTGTTCAAGGAAATTTTTCGAGTCCTGTCGAAATCTTTGAACAGGTCTATGAACAAGCGTTAGAGCTAGGCTGGGTCAGAAGTGATTTTCTCGAACGGATAAAACAACGAGAGGAGATATTTCCGACAGGCATTCAATTGGAGAAATATGGTGCAGCTATTCCGCATACGGATGCTGAGTGCATTTTAACCGAATTTGTGGCAGTGATTACCAATAAGAAACCTGTTCAATTTACTAGCATGGAGGACAGGGACAAAAAAGTAACTACCGATATTGTTTTCATTTTGGGGTTAAATCAACCACATGCACAGCTAGAAATGCTGCAATCATTAATGGGATTACTGCAAAATGACAATATTTTAGAGGAAGTTTTAGCATCAAAGGATTCAGAACAATTAATTTATGCAATTAAAAAAATTGAAAAATAAGAGGAGACGATTTGTATGAGAAAGATTAAAGTGTTGGTAGCTTGCGGAGCAGGAATCGCTACATCAACAGTAGTTATGAAAAGGATTGAGGATCTATTAAATGACAATCACATTGTTGCTGATGTTCAACAAATTAAAATTTCCGAAGCAGTATCTAAACAGGAAGGTGCCGATATGCTTATTTCGACAACAATTTTACCAACCCAATACAAAATCCCGGCAATTACGGCATTGGGATATATCAGTGGAATAGGCACAGATAAACTGGATGAAAAAATTCTGGAATTAGCACGATCTGTCGATGAATAATGGTAGTTAAAAATAGTGGCCGCTATTTAAAATAAATATACAAGGAGGATTTATTTGAATGAAAGCGATTAACGATGTTGTACAGTATATCCTGAACCTAGGACCTACTGTTATGCTCCCGATTATGATTCTAATCATAGCACTTATTTTTAGAGTTCCATTTGGGAAAGCATTGCGATCAGGATTAACAATTGGAATTGGATTTGTAGGTATTAATTTGGTTATTGGTGTGTTATCAGATAATTTGGGACCAGCGGCGCAAGCTATGGTCGAACGCTTTGGGTTTCATTTGACTGTGATTGATACCGGATGGCCATCAGCGGCATCTGCTGCATGGGCTTCGCCGGTTTCAGCGGTTTTAATTCCGATTTGCTTGATTGTTAACGTTATCTTGCTACTGCTAAAAGTTACAAAAACTTTGGATATTGATTTATGGAACTATTGGCATTTTATTGCTGCGGGAGCAACAGGGTATATTGTGACCAATGGTAACTGGTGGTTTGCTATTTTATGTGCCGTATTGTATGAGATTGCTTGTTTGATTATTGCCGATAAAACAGCACCTTTAGTAGCAAAATTTTATGGGCTAGAAGGGGTAAGTCTGCCAACCGGATCGACAGTTGCCTTTGGGCTAGTCGGTATTCCGATCGGCATTGCTATAAGCAAAATTCCTGGTCTAAACAAGCTGCATGCTGATCCAGAATCAATTCAGAAACGGTTTGGTATTTTTGGAGAACCAATGATGATGGGAATTATTATCGGGGCAGCCATTGCTGCACTAGGCGGTTATGATATTGGCGGCATCTTGAAAATGGGTATCAACATGGGAGCAGTCATGTTCTTAATGCCTCGGATGGTAAAAATTCTAATGGAAGGTCTAATTCCGATTTCAGAATCGGTCAGAGACTTTTTACAAGAACGGTATGGCGAAAGAGAAATTTATTTAGGATTAGACGCTGCGGTTACCACGGGACACCCAGCAAACTTGGCGACTGGATTGCTTTTAGTTCCGATAACTTTATTTATTGCTGTTATATTGCCAGGGAATAAAGTGTTGCCTTTTGGTGACTTAGCGACGATTCCATTTTATGTTTCTCTAATTGTTGCGCATCGGAAAGGGAATATCATTCAATCGGTATTAACAGGAACGGTTGTAATAGCATTGGCATTATATATGGCTACTAATTTCGCTCCTGTTCACACAGAAATGATGCGAGGAGTGTATGAGTTTCCTAAAGGCGCAACGCAAGTATCTACCCTCGATATGGGCGGAAACTTCTTAAACTGGGTAATTCTGAAATTCTCTCAACTGGTTTCTGGAATCCTTTAATTTTTGATAGTCATTTCTGAATTAAGGGACTCTAAAAAGGGTCCCTTGATTTATTTGAAAGAGAGGAGCTTTGTCATGAAAGCCGCATTGTTAAAAGGGTTGAATAAATTTGAAATAGAAACGATCGAAAAACCTATTCCTAAAGAACATGAGGTACTGGTAAAAGTGAAAGCTGTAGGAATTTGTGGATCTGATATTCATAAAATGCAGAACGAATGGAAATATGAACTGCCCATGGTTATGGGGCATGAATTTTCTGGAGTCGTTGAATCAATAGGAAGTAATGTAAAAAGAAGTTTGATAGGCGACCGGGTGGTTGTAGCGCCTCTAATTCCCTGTCATGAATGTGTCTATTGTGAATCAGGAAAATATCAGTTGTGTGAAGACTACACCATGATAGGATCTCACCGATATGGCGGCTTTGAGGAATATGTAACTGTTCCAGAAGAGAATGTGATTAACATAGGGGAAAGCATTTCCTTTGAAGAAGCCGCAATGATTGAACCATTAGCGGTAGCGGCTCATGGTGTCATGGGGTTAGATTCTAAAATCGGAGATATAGTAGCGGTATTTGGACTAGGAACAATCGGAATATTAACGGTTCAGTGGTTGCGATTAACAGGCGTAAAAAAGATTATTGGGATAGATATCGATTCAAATAAGATAAACGAGGCGAAAAAATATGGCGTAACGGATACGGTAAACCCTTTAGAAGAATCAATAGAGAAAAAAATATTTGAGTTAACGGACAATCTCGGGGTCGATATTGCTATCGAGTGTGCCGGCTCCAAGATTACCGAGGAACAGTGCCTGTTAATCACAAAAAAAGGAGGCAAAATCGGCTATCAAGGTATCGCTTATTCGGATATTCTATTACGCCAACGAGCCTTTGAAAATATTTTTCGAAGAGAATACACAATAAATGGTTTCTGGAATTCCTATTCTGCCCCTTTTCCAGGAAAAGAATGGATACATTCTGCAAAATTTATCGAACAAGGAAAAATAAACTTAAAGGATTTGATTTCGCATCGATTTCAATTGACAGAAATTCAACAAGCATTTGATCTGACAGTGAATCGTGAAGAATCTTATAACAAAGTAATGATTTTTCCGGAAGAAAGCAAAGGGGATGAGAAATGATGAAGGGTATTTCAAAACAAGCTCCCGGCTATGATCAAATGGCATTTATCGACCTTGCTGTACCTGAAGCAATAGAGGATAAGATCTTGATCAAAGTCGCATATACCGGTATCTGTGGGTCAGATATCCATACGTTTAAAGGTGAGTACAAAAATCCAACGACGCCAGTTGTGCTGGGACATGAATTTTCTGGACAAGTCGTTGCAGTAGGCGACAAAGTAACAAGCGTCAGTGTTGGCGATCGTGTGACCAGCGAGACGACGTTTAATGTCTGTGGGAAATGTGGTTACTGTAAGGAAAAAAAATACAATTTATGCCCCCATCGTAAAGGAATCGGGACGCAACAAAATGGCTCGATGGCTAATTATGTGTTGGCACGGGAAGAAAGTATTCATTTATTACCAGATCACCTGAGTTACGAAGGGGCAGCGATGAGTGAACCTTTAGCTTGTTGTGTGCATGCAATGTATCAAAAGAGTCGTTTAGAACTAAAAGATACCATTATTATCATGGGACCTGGACCGATAGGGTTGTTTTTATTACAGATCGCCAAAGAAATCGGAGCGTTCGTTATTATGACAGGAATCACGAAAGATGCGCACCGCTTAGAATTAGCGAAAAAAATGGGAGCAGATGTGATCATAGATACGATGAAAGAAGACTTAGCTAAAATAGTTGCTGGAGTAACTAATGGCTATGGCGTTGATAAAGTATACGACGCCTCTGGAGCGGTGACGGCTGTAAATGCCAGCTTGCCATTGATTCGCAAACAGGGGCAATTTGTTCAAGTTGGTCTATTTGCCAATAAAATGGTAGACCTAGACACGGAATCGATCATTCAACGAGAGATTGAATACATCGGAAGTCGTTCGCAGAATCCTTATGATTGGCCAATCGCCATTCATTTGTTAGCCAAAGGTGCAATTAATATCGATGAGATGATCACAAAAAAATATCCATTGACTGATTGGCGTGAAGCATTTGATAAAGTGATGGATGGCAATGAGATCAAGGTGATGATCGAATCAAATCCAGAAGAATTTTCTGACTAATAGAAAATTAATTAAGGGGGGAAGGCATGGAAAGTTGGTTGGGTTTGGATAATAAGGTGATTATTGTAACTGGTGGTTCTGCTGGGATCGGGTGCAATATCGTCAAATGTTTGATAGAAAACAACGCACTAGTGGTGAACTTTGATTTAAAGAGTACGGATCAAATCAAACAAAAAAATTATTATTTTTATAAAGTCGATGTATCAAAAAAAAACGAGGTTGATCAACAAGTAGCTCATGTTTTTCAGAAATTTGGCCGGATTGATGGTCTAGTAAATAATGCAGGAATAGCCTTACCAGGTATGTTAATAAATCCTGATAATACTGGGAAGTATGAATTGACTGAAGAACTATTTGATCGAACTATCTCAGTTAATCAGAAAAGTGTATTTCTAATGAGCCAAGCAGTAGCTCGTAAGATGGCTATAAAGCACTCCGGGGTGATTATAAATATGTCTACTGAAAGTGCTATGGGTGGATCAATCGGACAAGGATTTTACGTAGGAACAAAGGGCGCCATTAATAGTATGACTTGTACTTGGGCAAAGGAGCTAGGAAAATATAACATCCGAGTATTAGGCGTAGCTCCAGGTATTATGGAGGAAACTGACCTGCGATCTGAATGTTATGAAGAAACATTAGCTTTTATTCGAGGAATATCGTTAGAAGAATTGAGAGAAGGCTATATAAAAGCTTCTAGTATCCCACTAGGCAGAGCTGGGAAGTTAATGGAGGTTGCAGAAGTAGTTGCCTTCTATTTGTCGGAACACGCCAGTTATTTAAGTGGTATTATCACAAACATAGCTGGTGGAAAATCTAGGGGATAGGAGAATAAGAATGGAGTACATGTTGGACACCGTCTGTTTAGATAGTATTGAAAATTATATGGATGTAGTACCAATTAGGGGAGTAACTTCTACACCGAGTATAATCAAAAGAGAAGGGAAAATTGATTTTTTTCCTCATATGAAGAGGACGTTGGAAATAATTGGGAACGATCGTACTTTGCATATGCAAGTCGTTGCAAAAGAACTTGATGGAATGGTTGATGATGCAAGAAAAATTTGGACCTCGATCGGAGAAGAGGTTTTCGTAAAAATTCCAGCGTCAAAAGCTGGCCTGAATGCACTAAATATTTTAAAAAAAGAAAATGAACATTGTAGAATTACAACTTCAGCAGTTTATACAAAGCTTCAGGCCTTTCTAGCATTAGAATCAGGGGCTGATTATATAGCCATCTACACTAATAGATCCGAAAATATCGGTATTGATCCTTTTGATATCATTAGCTCAGCCAAGGAATATGCCAGAAGAAACACATTGGATGGAAAGATCATGGCCTCTAGTATTAAGAACATAATGCAAATTACAGAAGCAATAGATTCCGGAGCTGATGCAGTAACTTTTTCTCCCGAAGTATTAGAGGCGTTCTTTGATTTATCAGCAACTAAACAAGCAATAGATCATTTCACAAATGATTGGAAAGCTCTTTATCAAACAAGAAGTATTTGATACATCCTATAAAAGAGACTGTAACATAATCGCTGTTGTTAATTGGAAAAAATTGTCTTTCGGAAAGCAGCAATGAAATGCACCTTATCATGTATACGGTTAAACAAAAAAACTACTATTCAGGAATCGAGTCACTCGATTCCTGTTTTGATACTGTTTGCTTTTTGAACTCATTTCAGGGCGGATATTTTAAGGATTAAAAGTAGTGATGGGTAGTTGATATTAATTATAACAATGATCAAAAATACCCTTAACGTATTACTTTCTATCATTTTGAAAGATTTATTAATAATGCTTTTCCTTTATCTAGTTTACATTAAGATTCGAATGTTAAATTAAATTTTTTTTCTTCCTTTTACGGTCACTTGGCTGGTAAGTCCTACGATCAGAACATAAGTCTTTCTTTCCACACGACCATCCCGCATCTCTTGCAGATTTTATAAACTGTTTTTCTGGTATAGAACGTCCGGTTACTAAAGTTGTTCCACATTTATCGCATGGATACTAATCCTTCTAGTTTCATTTCACAACCTCCTTCTTTTCGATGAGATAGCCCTTCTTATAGGCTTTTTAATGCTAAAAAGGTGACTCATCAACAAAAGTTTCTCTTCTCTGATGTTCAATTTTTTCTTGGATAATTCTGATTTCCTTCGGTTTTTCGCTCTTAAAGAATGGTTGTGGTTTTGCTTGTTTTTCGTCCAGGGATACAGAGACGTAATCGGCCATAACTAAAACAGAAATAATCGTTTTTACTTCATTCCGGATATTCTTAGATAGCGGTTGCATTTATAAAAATATTTTTTCCATTGTGATTGCAGGCACTAACTATGAAATACTTGAAGATTGATTTGTTGGTAATGATCGACACAAAAATCGATGATTTAAATAAGAGGTAAGTTGAAGAAATCTTTTTACTTGAAATAGTTTTTGTAAGGCATCTTTATGGAGTGTGATATTCAATAAAAAGCGTTATGTTGGAAATGAATTGGAGCATTCATAGCATGAGGATTTTTAGCAGCACTATCTATTCCTGCGGGATATTTATCAAAAGAAAAGCTAAATGAGCTGATCGCACCAACATTAACTTATGTATTGCCAACAAATGATTATTGATCCATTATCAGCAAAAAAAATCATTGAAGGAAAAGTATCAGAAAACGGAGGTTTTAAGCTGTTATTTAAAGCAATAGATTTTTCGGAAGCTTTTCGAGGATTCTTGGTGAAATAAATGTAAGATGAAGAGTCACTCGGTCGTCTGTTCTACAATAAGAATATTCACAGTGAAAGTAGAATTGATTTGATTAATTCCCTAACTCTTTTATAGAAAAGTGAACTTGAAAATACTAGCTATTTTTTATGGATGGCTATCGAATTAATGATCATCGTTAAATGTTTATAATATGCTTTATTACAAAAACCAATCATCCGTTTAAACGGATGATTGGTTTTTTCTGTATTGAAAGCGTTTCTTAATCTGTGTACAATGTCACTAAACAAAAGGAGGTAGGGGGAATGGGGAGAAAGGATAGTATTTTTACTTTCTTATGCAAGCAAACAGAGGACTTCGTTTCCGGTGAATATTCACCGAAACTAGATTCAACTAGTATCTCTGAGGAGATGGAAATCGCACGCTACAATGTAAGTCGTGATTTGAATCGATTAGCGGAAGAAGGAAAAGTGTTAAAGCTTTCGGGGCGTCCAGTATGTTTTCTTGCGAAGGAAATAATCGAACAGCATATCGGAAATGGATTAAAAACAGATGCTGAATGGACGCTTGAAGAATTAAGAAAATTATTGGAAGAAGACTCTAAAGATAGTCCTGGTGATTTTCCCTTTACGGAGCTGATCGGGTACGATGGGTCTTTGGAAAATGCGGTTCGACAGGCCAAAGCAGCATTATTATATCCGCCGTTTGGCTTACATTCATTATTAACAGGTCCATCCGGTTCAGGGAAAACAACGTTTGCTCGCTTTATGTATCAGTATTCGAAGCATGCGGGGAAACTGCAAGAGGACTCCCCTTATGTGGTCTTCAACTGTGCAGATTATTCAAATAATCAGCATTTGCTATTAGATCACCTGTTTGGTCATGTAAAACACGCCTTTACAGGTGCAGAGTCAGATAAGGACGGACTAATTGCAACAGCCAACAACGGCATTCTTTTTCTAGATGAAATCCACCGCCTGCCGCCAGAAGGTCAAGAAATGTTGTTTTCAATCATGGACCGAGGAGAGTACTATCGTTTGGGAGAGTCAGCTAATCCTCGCAAGGTTCGTGTATTAATCATTGGTGCTACTACAGAGGATATTGAAGGCAATATTTTATCTACATTCTTAAGACGAATTCCTTTAAAAATTTCTATGCCTAGTGTAAAAGAACGAGGATTGGCTGAAAAAATTAAGTTGATTTATTTTTGCTTTAAGCAAGAAGCGAAGAAAATTGAACGTAAATTGCAGGTCAATGAAGACGTCATTCGTTTTTTCCTGCAATATGATCCAGTTGGAAATATTGGACAAATGAAAAATGATATTCAATTGTTATGTGCCAATGCCTTAGTCGACAGTATTTCCAATAATTCTACCCTCATTCAAGTAAAGCTGTCGCATCTTTCGACGTATTTGATTGATCAATTTTATTATGCTCACTCTCCCGAAATTAATGGTGAGCTGCGAGAAAAATTGAAATTGCTGCAAATCGACGAATTTGTCTTCACACCTGAAGAAGAGCGAGATTATGATCCATTTCTTTTAGTTGACGAGGAGGAAAGTGTTTCTCATGATGTGTTAGAAACCTATCACAAGTATTTAGATGGCAAGGGCTCTTTGTCACCGTTAAAGTCAATCATTCATGGAAAAGCACAGGAATTGGCAGAAAAACAAGGGAATCAGCAACAGGCAATCTTTAAAATCGTTTCCCGTAAGAATTATGAAGTCACGGTCAATATTTTAAAAAGAATCGCGTCGAGAGAACGTTATCACTTAGAAGAGAGTAACATCAAAAGTCTAGCATTGCATTTAGATACCTTGATTGAAAAGATTACAGAAGGCTACTCTTTTAGAGATAATTCCTTTTTAGAACACAAACGACCAAATGAGTTGGCAATGGAAAAAGAAATTGGTGTAGCTGAACAAATCTGCCGTGAAATCTCCAATCAACTGGAGGTACAGCTACCTGAAAGTGAAAAGTATTTTATCTCGTTGTATTTAAAGGCGATGAATGAAAAGTACACTGAGAAAAAAATCGGGGTTTTGATTTTGATGCACGGAACAAGTGCAGCTACTGATTTAGCCAATACGGCCAATCAATTACTGAATGTCGATCATGCAGTCGGATTAAATATGCCTTTGTCTCAATCGGTTGGCGATACGTTGGAAAAAGCCACCGAGTTAATCCAAAAAGTCGATCAAGGAAAAGGCGTCGTGATTCTGAGTGACATGGGTTCGCTGAACATGTTCGGCGATATCATCACCAAAAAGACCGGAATTCCAACGAAGACGATTAAAATGGTGACGACCCCAATGGTCATCGAGGCAACTAGAAAATCATTGTTGCCGAAAATGTCGATTACCGAACTTTCGGAAGATATTGTTGAACAGAGTGCTTATATTGGGAATAGTGTTGAAGACTTTCAAGTAAAAACAATGGAAGAAAAAGTCACAGTGTTTACAGACGATCGCCGCAGTAAAATTATTTGTATCCTAGAAGAGAGCTTAATCTTTTTAGATGGTGCCACCATTTATGATCTGTTAGAGATTGAAGCGAAAAAGATCGCCGAGGCTTTTCAGATCGCGCATTTTGAAGATTTTTGGATCAAGTTTCTTTTCCATACCAGCAATATGATCGAACGGGCGATTCGTAAAGAACAATTTTTACGAGAAGATACGGCCGTGATTGTTGAAAACAATCGTGAGTTGTATCAGTACCTTAAAGATCTATTGACGCCTCTAGAAAATCGTTATGCAATTGTTGTCGAGGATAGTGAAATTAGCTATTTAATGGAATTGATCGAAGTAAATACAGAGTTAGTTTACTAATCGACACACTATATGAAAGAATAGCAGCACACTATTTTTATTTGGACAGCACACTAATAAAATAAATTGTTCATTGGAAAGTATCAACTACGTTTTATCGTCAAAACGTTGATTTGATGCTTTCTTTTTACTTGTTCACAAAGTTGGCACGCTTATTGCTTTATAGAGAGTGAGGAGGTGAAAGGATGATCGGTGTATTAATACTAACCCATGGGGAACTTGCTGCTGGTTATCTTTCAGCATTGAAATTAATTACAGGCGAGGCAGAAAATATTGATACGTTAGGTTTGTATCATGAAACAAGTATTGAAGGGTACAAAGAAGAGGTTGCTGCCAAAATGCTGAAAATGGAACAAGGAAAAGGAGTTATCGTTTTTTGCGATATCTTTGGGGCAAGTCCTTACAATGTGACGGCTCAGAATTATCAAGTATTAAAAGACAAGGTAAACTATCGCTCAATTACTGGTGTAAATCTACCGATGGTGATCGAAGCGGTATGCAGCAGGGAAACAATGGAGTTAAATGAATTAGCAAAATATATTCAAACAGTTGGAAAAGATGGGATCAAGGAACTTTTTGAAAATTATGGGAAGGATGAATAAAAATGAGTGAAATCGTATTAACTAGAATCGATGATCGCCTAATCCATGGACAAGTAATGACGGCATGGGTCAAGAAGACGCGAGCGAATCAAATTTTGATTATTGATGATGAAGTCGCAAAAGATGATTTTATGAGTGAGATTTTGAAAATGTCGGCGCCTGCTGGAATCGATATCGTGGTAAAAGGATTAGACGATGCTGTAACTTTTTTAAACGCGCAAGAAAAAGAGAATAAACGGTTGATTATTTTAGTGAAGGCTCCGGTTACTATCGACACGATCGTAGAAAAAGGGATCAAGATTGATAAGTTAGTAGTTGGAGGGATGGGGGCAAAAGCGAACCGCCGAGTGTTGTACAAAAATATTTCTGCCTCGGATGAAGAGCGCGCCACATTCAAAAAATTGATCGATCGTGGTATTCCTGTCGTGATTCATATTATTCCGGATCAAAAGGAAACGGACCTTTCAAAGTATCTATAAAAGAAAGGGGCTATAAATAGTTTCAATAGAAAAAGGATGTCAGTTCCACTTCTCACAGTTTGTAACGTGATAAAACAAATCAAAATTATCACAATGATTTATCGTTCAAACACCTAGTGGAATGATATACGGCATGAAAATAGGACTAATTTTTCCAAGGAAAAATTAATTCTTTAATATGAATAAGGAGGAAGAAAAATGCTTTTATCTGCAATATTAGTTGCTATTATTTCAACGGTTTGTAATTGGTGGCCGAGTCATTTAATCACCCGTTCATGGCTTTATCCGATTTGGTCAGGGTTTTTAGTTGCACTAGCAATGGGAGAACCGATGATAGGGATGCAAGCGGCGGCTTATATCAACCTTGCTTACCTAGGTTGGATCACCGCAGGGGGAACAATGCCAGGGAATTTGCCAGTCGCAGCAGTATTTGGTACGGCGATGACGATTTTATCAGGGGCAGACCCAAGCTTAGCAGTAACCTTTGCTGTACCATTCAGTTTGTTTGGAATTTTAACCTTCCAATTAACAATGTCAATCAATGCTCTTTGGGTCCACAGAGCAGAAAAATTCTTAGACAATGGAAATATTCGCGCAATGCGCATGATGAATTATGTTCCATCAGGGATTTTAAATTTCCTTGTTACAGGAGTTCCAGCTTTTATTCTCGTCTATTTTGGGGCAGAGCCTATGAAGAACTTGTTGAATATGATTCCGGATTCATTTGTTGATGCGATGCAGGTGGTCGGAGCAATCATGCCTGCATTAGGGATTGCGATGTTGATCAGCTTTATGGGAAATAAAAAGATTATGCCATTTTTCTTCTTTGGTTTCATTCTGGCGGTCTACTTGAAATTGGATGTCATGGCAGTCACAGCCGTTGCTGCAATCATGGGCTTTGTGTTCTATAATACTGGATTTCTTGATATGAAACCTGCTGGAAAGGAGCAATCATAAATGGAAGCAAAATTAACGAGAAAAGAACTATTAAAAAATTGGGCGCTGACTTATTCGAGTGAAACCGCGTATAACTATGAACGTCTGCAAGCATTAGGGCAAGCAAACGCGATGGTTCCAGTCATTCGAAAGCTTTACCCTGAAGATAAGGAACGTCAAGTACAAGAATTGAAGAAATATTTTGTCTTTTATAACACAGAACCTTCTTTCATCGGAACAATGATTCCCGGAGTTGCCGCAGCAATGGAAGAACAACGAGCAAATGGTGCTGAGGATATTACAGATGAAACGATTAACTCTTTACGTACAGGTTTGATGGGACCAATCGCAGGGATTGGAGATACAGTCAGTCAAGGAATCGTTTATCCGATCTTGGCAGGTATCGCATGTTCATTAGCAATTGATGGCAGTTATGTCGGACCGATCTTTTTTGAAATCGCCTACAAGATTTGTTTGATTGGCTTTGGCTGGAATATGTATCGTTTGGGTTACCAAAAAGGGAAATCTTTTATTTTAACGATGCTGCGTGAAGGAACCATTGCTCGCTTAACAGAGATTTTCAGTATGGTTGGTTTGATGGTTGTGGGTTGTATGACCGCTTCCCGAGTAAATATTGAGATCCCGATGATCTTGAATATTAAGGGAGTCAAACTGGGGATTCAGGAACAGGTAATCGATGCGCTGATGCCAGGGTTAGTCCCCTTAGCGATCACGATGCTGGTTTACTGGTTAGTCCGTAAAAAGGTAAATATCAATTTAATCATTCTGATTATTTTTGTTTTAGGGATCTCATTATCCTATCTAGGTGTTTTGGGAATTCCGAAATAAGTAGGGGGAAATAGTGTATGAAAGCAGTCGATTTAAAAGCAATCAATCAATTGGAACTAGTAGAAAAGGAGAAGCCTGTACCTAAAGCAGGGGAAGTATTGATACATGTTATGGCCTGCGGTATCTGTGGATCGGATATTCCACGGGTTTATGTAACAGGCTCATACCACTTTCCAACTGTATTGGGGCATGAATTTTCTGGAGAAATCGTAGAAGTCGCGGATGATGTCAGTTCAGATTATTTAGGCAAAAAAGCCGCCGTTTTTCCACTCTTACCTTGTAATGAGTGCGACTATTGCCAATCCGGCTATTATGCCCAATGTAAAAATTACAATTATTTTGGCTCAAGAACAGATGGCGGGTTTGAGGAATACTTAGCGGTTCCCTTATTCAATCTGGTTCTTTTAGAAGATCAAGTGAGCTATGAGGAAGGGGCGATGGTCGAACCAGCTACTGTGGCTCAGCACGTCATTAATAAAGCCGAATTAGCTATTGGCGATAACGTGGTCATTTATGGGGCGGGTCCGATTGGTGTCATGGTAGCACAATGGGCTCAGATCAATGGCGCTGGGAAAGTTTTATTGATTGATATTGACCCTACTAAAGTTGCTTTCGCCCAAGAATTAGGCTTTGAATATGTCTGTAATAGTCAGGAAAAAGATGCGGAAGCCTTTATTTTAGAAACCTTAGGTGGAAAGTTAGCGGATGTTGCGATTGAGGCCACAGGTTCTAGCGGGGCTTTTGACCAATGTGCGCAATCCATTCGAACATTTGGACGAGTGGTCTTGTTGGGAAACCCTCATTCGGATATGGTCCTTAAGCAGAAAACGTATGATCAATTCATGCGAAAAGAAGGCACGATCGTCGGAATGTTCAACAGTGTCTACGAACATTTTCCTAAAAACGAATGGCAAGTGACTGCTCAGGCAATCGCTAATAAGCAGCTAAATTTGAAACCGTTAGTGACCCACAAAGTTCCAATCGAAGAGCTGATCGGAGCATTTGACATGATTCATGAGAAAAAAGAATTTTACAATAAGGTGTTGATGGTTAATGAAAAATTATTATGAGAACAGTCAAGCAGTAATGGAAGAATTGGATCATTTATTAGAAAAAGTTTCTAGTGAAGAGATCGATCAATATGTAAAAGCATTATTGGAAGCACGAGAGGTCTTTTTTATCGGTGTTGGACGAGTACGCTTGTCATTAGAGGCGGCAGTGAAGAGATTGACTCATCTGGAAATCAGCTGTCACATGGTTGGAGATCTAAATGAACCACCGATTACTGAAAAGGATCTTTTAGTTGTGGGCAGCGGCTCAGGAGAATCAGTGATTCCTCTAGAAATCGCCAAAAAAGCGAAGTCATATGGTGCAACAGTCGTCCACTTGACCTCTAATCCGGATAGTTCGATAGCAAAATTGGCCGATCACATTGTCAAATTTGATAGTCCTTCAAAAAGCAATCAAACCTTTACCTCGATTCAACCGATGACAACAGTATTTGAACAAGGATTGCTGATTTTCCATGATGTATTAGCTTTACGTTTGATGAATGAAAAGCAGATGACCATGGATGATCTGAAAAGTCGTCACGCGAATTTAGAGTAGCGATCCGTTCTAATTTCTACAGGTAGAGTATTCCAAAAGGAGCTAAAGAAATGAGTAATGAAAAGAAAGTTGCTTTTATCACGGGAGCCGCTGGTGGTCTAGGCACAGCGGTAGTCAAAAAATTACTAGACAAGAATTTCATCGTTTTGGTTAATGATAACAATCAAGAGAATGTTCAAGCCTTACTAGATCAATTCAAAGAGCAAGAAATACAGGCCTTCTGCTTTGATGCAACAGAAGAAGCGGCTTGGGAAAAAGCTGTTACTGAAATTAAAGAAACATTCGGTAAAGTAGACGTGCTATTCAATAATGCCGGCATTTTCAAAATCGAAACGATTGAAGAAACCAGTGTAGAGCTATGGAAGAAAACGATGGACGTCAATGCATTGAGTATTTTTTTAGGGATTAAGGCGATGTCTCCATTATTGGGCGAAGGCAGCAGTATCATTAATACTAGTTCGATCGCGTCATTTTTAGGATCGAAGAATCGGATTGCCTATGCGGCTTCAAAGGGTGCCGTTTCCGCTTTGACTAAAGCTGCGGCCATCGAATTTGCCCCTCGTGGCATTCGTGCAAACTCTGTTCATCCAGCTTACATCAAAACTCAGATGGCTGAACATGCGGCAGAGGCTACAGAACGGACAATGGAAGAAATGGGGAGCCGAATTCCCTTATATCAACGAATCAGTACAGCTGATGAAGTTGCCGATGTGGTCGTTTTTCTGGCATCAGATGCATCGCGCTTTATGACTGGATCTGAAGTGGTCGTTGATGGTGGACAATCGGTTAATTAACAGGAAAGAGGATCAGAACATGGTAAAAATCTCTCCGTCACTGATGTGTATGGATATCAGCAAATTTGAAGAACAAATCAATTGTTTGAACCAGACCGTTGATTACTATCATATTGATATTATGGATGGTCATTACGTTAGCAACATGACCTTGTCTCCGTGGTTTATTGAACAGCTTAAGGATCACACCGAGACCCCACTGGACGCACATTTGATGGTGACAAATCCAATTGAATATGTGGATCAATTGCTAGATTTAGGGGTAGAAGTGATTAGCATTCATGCAGAATATCTGAACGGGCATGCCTTTCGATTAAGTGAAACAATCAAACAGCGAGGAAAGAAAATGGGGGTCGTTTTGAATCCTGAAACACCGTTGACGATCATTACTGATTATCTTCATTTGATTGATATTGTGACAGTAATGACGGTAGACCCTGGTTTTGCAGGACAGACATTCATCTCAGAAAGCTTAGATAAAGTCCGAAAATTAAACGCTTATCGCGAAGAACACCAATTGGCATTTGAGATTCAAATTGATGGGTCCTGTAATGAAAAGACATATCATACGATGATCGAGGCCGGAGCAGATATTTTGATTGTAGGAACCAGCGGCTTGTTCAATTTGGACGATTCCATTGAAAAATCGGTGGAATTAATGCAGGGACACATTTTGGCAGCTGCTCAAACAAAATAAATTTGTTTAACTGATGGATAAAAAGATAAGTAACTGAAAAATATAATTTTGATGTGCGGAGAACGAGGGAGTAGACGTTCTCCGCTCTGCAGTTATGGACGAAATTATCATAAGAAATAAAGAATACATATTTGTAAGCAAATAACACGATTATAGTTCGCTTTCAGAATTAGTATGTTTTAAAAAAGAAAGGGGAATGGTGCTGAAATGGTATCAATCAATGAACTTGCAGGGATGATAGATCACTCATTGTTAAGAGCAGATGCAACAGAAAAAGAATTTGAAAAGCTTTGTAATGAGGCAGATATTTATGGATTCAAAATGGTCGCAGTCAATTCGTACCCAGTGGCATTGTGTAAGCAGTTGTTAAGGAATAGACCTGAGCTATATCCAAGTTTTTCCAATAATTCTGTATTTCTTCAAAGTATTTCGAGTTAACAATGTCTTCTTTGGTTCGTTTATCTTCTTGGATAGCGGTTGCATTTATAAAAATATTTTTTCCATCAAATTATTTTGCGATGACAGGCCGATGATGCTGTCATTTTCGATAATTTGTTTTAGATACAAACCTGCTTCTTTCGCGACTTCCATACTTTTTTCAGTTTATAGATAACGTACTGGTGAGCTATATGATAAGTGGTAATATTTTTTTCTAAAATCATTGAAATAATAACCTTTCCAAGAGTATTCTGATGATAAAAATGCAAATAAGTAGTGTTTAACCAAGATTTTTATAGTGACGAATTCAAGACGATCGTTTTAGTTTAGCAATATAAATAATTATTACTCATTCTATTTACATAAATATAAAAGTTCTTTACAATGAAGATAAACGGTTAACGTGTTAGGAGAGGATCATATGTTGCCTAAGTATGAGATTATAAAGCGAGATATCATAGAGAAGATTGAATCTGGAGAGTTTAGTACGGGTGAGAAAATTTATTCAGAAGGTGATTTAAAAAGAAAGTATAATGTCAGTAATACGACAGTAGTAAAGGCTTTGAACGATCTGGTAAATGAAGGGTATTTGATTCGTCGTCAAGGCGAGGGAACCTTTGTCAGAAAAAATTTGAAGCATAGAAAAGTTCTCTTCTCAGAGAAGTTATCAATGTCGAATAACGAAAAACAAAAGTCTGTTGAGGAAACGATCACTTTAGTTTCGGAAGAATTTACTGATAAAGAGATTGCACAGATATTAGGCGATAAATCAGGCAGCAAAGCGTTGATTAAGCTAAGCCAAGTTGCATTAACGAATGATTTTCCGTGGAAAATTCAAAATCGTTATCTCTTTGCAGAAAAACTTGAGGATGATTCTGTTAGGCGGCTGATTAAGGGTGCTAGCTTATCCGATGAATTGGGTCTTCAAGGGAATATGGCAAATCTTCCTATGACGATGGAAGTGAGCACTATTTTATTAACGAAGGATTCAGACGAGTTAGAACCGCTGCGAATCATAAGAAAAAGTTTTGGCGAAGAAGATAGTTTTTCACTATTTAATATCAAACGTTTAGCTAGAGGGAACGATGGAGCTCCGATTGAATATAGCCAAAGTTTTATTCATTCTGATTTTTATCAGATTGAGATTATTAGTGAATAAGTTTTTACAAACATAAGTATGTTCGTCAAAGACCGCAAACATAGTCCATTTTATGGAAAATGTTTGCGGTCTTTTTTTTTAGAAAGCGGTTTACAAACTTAAATCGGTATTGTATGATGTATTCACACCGGTTAACGCGTTAAGTTGTTTTGAGAAAGGATGCTTATGAAAAAGAGAACACGAGAGAAATTATTATCTAGTGAGCGATTTTTTGGTCAAGGGATGCTTACGGAAGACTTTATCGATCAAGCTATAGATAAGGCTTTAAAAAAAGTTGAAAAAAATATCCTAAGTCTGGGAGATAAATTTCCAACACCGGCAACAAAGGACAATACGTACTTAGCTATGGATAACACGGAATGGACAAACGGTTTTTGGACAGGAATTCTGTGGCTGTGCTATGAGGTTTCTGGGGAAAACCATTTCCGGGAAGTGGCAGAACAAAATGTTGAGAGTTTCATTTACCGAATTGAAAATGAAATTGAAGTTGAGCATCATGATTTAGGGTTCCTGTACAGCTTATCCTGTGTCAGTGCGTATAAGCTAACAGGAGATGAGGCCGCTAAGAATGCTGCAATAAGTGCCGCTGAAAAGTTATTACAGCGCTACCAATCTAAGGGAGAATTTATCCAGGCTTGGGGAGAATTGGGCAACCAAGATAATTATCGTTTGATCGTAGATTGCTTGCTTAATATTCCATTATTATTTTGGGCGTCAACAGTGACTCAAGATGAACGTTATCGTGAAGTAGCCGTTAAACATTATCATACGACAATCGAGAATGCGATTAGAGAAGATTCATCTGCTTACCATACGTTTTTCTTCGATGCTAAAACGGGCGATCCTTTATATGGAAAGACCCGCCAAGGATATTCCGATAGTTCAAGCTGGGCGAGGGGACAATCGTGGTTGATTTATGGCTTGGCATTGTTCCGCTCCTACTGTCCAGAGGAAGAGAATACAGAGCTTTTTGAGGCGATTACAAATTATTTCTTGAATCGCTTGCCGAAGGATTTTGTTAGTTATTGGGATCTGATTTTTATGGATGGTTCCGAACAGTCCCGAGATACTTCTGCGACAGCGATTGCTGTTTGCGGTATGAGTCTAATGGACCCGTTTTTACCTGAGACGAACAGTCATAAGTTGGTCTACAAGTATGCGCAGCATTCAATGTTAAGAAGCTTATCTGAAAACTATACTGAGTCCAAAACGGATGGGATTACGGCCTTGCTGAATGAGGGTGTCTATTCTTGGCACAGCGGCAAAGGCGTGAATGAAGGCAATATCTGGGGGGATTATTTCTATCTAGAAGCGTTAGTGCGGTTCAAAAAAAATTGGAAAATGTACTGGTAAAAGCAGGAGGAATGAAAATGGAAAAACCCAATGTAAAAATGGTGCGTGTAGATGAACGGCTAATACATGGACAAGGTCAATTATGGATCAAGAGTTTAGGAGTGAACTTAGTTATTTGTGCCAATGATAAAGCAGCAGAGGACAGCTTGCAGCAGACGTTGATGAAAACGGTAGTTCCGAAAGAAACAAATATTCGTTTTTGGACGATTGAGCGTACGGCAAAAGTTATTTGGAAAGCAGCCCCTAGTCAAACAATTTTTGTAGTCGTTGGAAATTTGCATGATGCCTTAGAATTATGCAAACTTGGCTTTCCAATGGAGCAGCTAAATATTGGGAATGTTCATGCCAGCGAAGATAAAGAGAAAATTTCTCAATTTATCTATTTAGGCAAAGAAGATAAGCAAGCTCTTCGTTCATTGCGTGAGGACTACGGTGTGACCTTTAATACCAAGACTTCACCACTTTCAAATGATGGTTCACAGCACTTAGATGCATTAATGGCAAAAATAACTAATTAATTAGAAGGAGAAGCAGATGGAGATTTCATTAGTTCAAGGTATATTGATCGGATTAATTACAGCTTTTTGTTATTCGGGGCAGCTATTAGGAATTTACACAAACCGTGCACTGGTTATGTCCTTTTTTGTAGGTGTTGTTTTAGGCGATATTCCAACAGCCTTAACATTTGGTGCTTTAGCCGAGTTAGCCTATATGGGATTTGGTGTTGGCGCAGGCGGAACTGTACCGCCAAATCCAGTTGGACCCGGAATCGTTGGTACGATTATGGCTATCACACTGAAGCATCAAGGAGTGACACCTGAATCTGCATTGGCACTATCATTTCCTTTTGCCGTATTGTTCCAATTGGTAACGACGGCGATCTATACCATATTTTCTGGGAATGTTAAATGGTCGAGGAATGCAATTGAACAAGGCAAATATAAACGCTTTAATCTGATTGCTAATTCAACATATATTGCTTTTTCCGTTGCAGGATTTCTGATCGGGTTATTAGCGGCATTGAGTCGTCCTGGATTGCAGGCATTTGTTGAAGCGCTACCAAGCTGGCTGATCAATGGTTTTTCAGTTGCGGGCGGGCTTATTCCAGCGATAGGTTTTGCGATGATCATGTCTGTGATGCTCGAAAAGAGTCTGACGCCTTATGTGTTATTAGGGTATATTTGTGCAGCATATTTGGAACTGCCTACGATGGCTGTTGCAATGGTAGGAACTGTCTTTGCGTTGATTCAATATTATGGAAAAGATAAAACGATTGTTGGGGAAGAGAGCACAAAAGGAAACAGCCAAACCACCTTGATGGAAGAGGAGGATTTTAGTAATGGAATCTAGGACACCTAAACTAACGCAAAAAGACTATATGAAGACAGCTCTGCGGTCGTATTTATTACAGAACGCTTTTAACTATACCTCTTATCAAGGGATTAGTTACTTATACACGATCATGCCGGCGCTAAAGAAAATCTATAAAGATGAACCAGAGAAACTGAAAGAAACGGCTAGTGCAAACTTAGAGTTTTATAATACCAACCCTCAAATGCTGCCCTTCATTACCAGTATGCAGTTAGCGATGTATGACAATGACCAAAGTATCTCGGACACACGCAGCATTAAAATGGCGCTTATGGGGCCGCTATCAGGAATTGGCGACTCAATCGCTCAATTTGGGATTGCTCCTTTATTTTCAACGATCTTTGCCGGTTTAGCAATGGATGGTTTGGGTTTTGCGCCGATGGGCTTTTGGTTTTCAATGTTAATCTCAATGTTGATTATCAAATTATTAATGGGTTATTTGGGCTTTAAACTTGGAACGAGTGTCATTGAAACGTTAAGTGATAAGATCGGCAAAATTTCTTCGGCAGCCAATATTGTCGGAGTGACTGTTATAGCCGCATTAGCTACATCATTTGTTAAGGCCAATATCGCCATAAAGTATTCGCATCACGTTGAATCCGGTGAAAAACAAGTAATCGCTATTCAGGATATTTTAGATAAGATTATGCCTAAAATGCTTCCAGTAATTTTAACTATCTTAGTGTTCTATTTGATCAAGAAGAGAAATTGGAACACGTATAAACTATTGGTCTTACTATTTGCTATTGGGATAGCAGCGTCTGTCCTAGGAATTTTGGCATAGTAAACGAGGGGAATCAGAAACAAGATTTTTAATTTTGAAAAAATGTTCTTGTCTCCGTATTTGTCACTTTTCGAAGTGAATGAGGAAGCATACTGTAATTTTAAGCCTGAGGCGAATAAAAATTTGAAAGCGGGAACACGATGAATCTTCAAAGAATCGAAGACTACCAACTAAAATTTTTTCAGCAAGATTGGCTTTCAGAGTACTTGGAGCAACAGTCACAATTTTTGAAGCCACTTTTTGAACGTTCTTCTTATTTGCTGAAAGATCAGATTATTTACAATGATGCGATGGATATGGAAGCTTGCTCCATTCCGTATTCTTTAAAAGAGTATGCGTGGAATCGGTATCCTGCTGATGATCCAGAATGGCTCTTTATGTTGAGTCGTCAAAGCTTTCTTGTAGATCTGGCACAAGCATATGCGCTAACTAAAAAAGAATGTTACTTACAGAAATGGCACAGTTTGCTTATTGATTTTATTAACGATGAGGGTGAACCAAATTCGACGAATAGGGATGTCTGGCGTCCGTTAGATGTTGGGATTCGAGTAACAAACTGGATGAAAAGTTTAACGTATATTCCGATCGCTGATTTCAAACAACTAGGAATCGATGATGTGCTACAAAACGCCTTGCTGATCCATCTGGACTATTTGGAGCGGTCCTATATCGATAAATACAGGCTCAGTAATTGGGGTGTGTTGGCAATTGGCGGAATGGCAGCTATTGATTTATTTCTTCCAGAACTGGTGACCAGTAAACAGAGGGATCTAATATGGTCTCGTTTAGCTGAACAGCTTGACCTACAATTCTATTCAGATGGGATTCACTGGGAGCAGAGCCCGCTGTACCAGCACGAAGTTTTGATGACATTCGTGTATCTACTGCAGATTTCTGAATATCTTGAAGTCCAGTTACCATTGAATCTTCGCACGAAATTAAAAACACCTATTTTCTCTACCCATTATTTGGCGGACAACCAAGATATCCTAAATCCGATCAATGATAGTGATCATGTCAACTTTCATTACGTATATGATATCTATCGCAAATTAGGTTTCTTATATGAGCCCTCCATGTCTGCGAATATAGCAAGGCTTTGGACGGGGGATCTTTATGAAGAAAGAATCTGGGAAACAATGAAGCCAAAAGAACTTTTTCGTGGCGAATCAAGTGGGCTGATGGCGTACAAAACAGAGGATATCTATTTCACACTTTTTAACGGTCTGCATGGGAGCGCACATGGTCATGCTTCTACAGGTGGATTTACACTACAACTACAAGGGGATGACTTGTTTTCTGATAGTGGTCGTTACAGCTATGTCAACAAATCAGAGCGGCTTCGGCTAAAAGAGTGCGCTGCCCACAATACGATGTTTATCGCAGAAAATCCCCATACTTTAGTTTCTGATACGTGGGGCTATGACAAATTACCGACTCCTTTATTTCAGCAAATAAAAGAACTTTCTGTCGGTTTTTTTGCGGAATGCGGCTGGCTGGATAAGGCGGATCAGAATCCAATGATTTTTGAGCGCAGCTTCATCTATTTAAAGTCGATCAACTCCGTAGTTATTATTGATAGCTTTGCAGGACAGAAAGAGACTGAAATTACGAGTACCTATAATTTAGCACCGGCGATAAATTGTCAAAAGGAAGCGCATCGGTTTGCTTTAACTACGAATAAGCATAAGTACACACTCCTTTTTGCTGGAGGTCAAACACAGCAATCAGCGGTAAAAGGATCAGAGATTTATAACCAGCTGAATGAGCACCCGCGTTTGTCAAACAAGTTTTGTTACAAAACGGGAAAAGAAATTCAAGCTACAGTCATTTCTCCGTTAGAGGATATCCAAATTACGCCAATAAAAGTGAGTCAAGCAGGAGAGAGTGAGCAATTCTGTCAGGCTAAGGGATTTCGGATAATCGCCGGATCGGAAAAATTTGATCTCTTTGCTATGCGGGAAGATATTGTCAAAGGGAATAAATTATTAGTGAGTGAATATGGCCAATTTTTTTATGGCCGGCTTGTTTTGATTGATCAAAAGGAAGCAAAGATTCGGATTAAATAAAGGAGCAAAGAGATGAAATTTTTAATTACTGGGCATAGTGAATTTTCGATTGGGATGCAGAGTGCTTTAGCGATGATTGCCGGAGAACTCGAAGATGTGAACATTATTCCCTTTTTAGCCGAGGAGACGGTAGATGAGTATCGCCAAAAAGTAGCGGCAGAAATTCAAATGTTTGATCAAGCTATTTGTTTCACAGATTTGTTGGGTGGGACCCCATTTAAAACTTGTGTTGAATTCTCTGAGGGAAAAGATCAAGTTTTTGTTGTGAGTGGCACAAACTTAGGAATGCTATTAGAAGGCTTGATGATGCGAAATAGCGTCACCGACCCATTTGAAATTGCTGAAACAGTCGTACAGGCTGGAAAGAGCAACATTGTGCTTTTTGAAAAAAACAATGAAACAGAAGAACTGCCAGAAGAAGGAATCTAAAAAAAGAAATAGCGCGATGTAGTCAATCTGGTGTTGGTTTATTTGATTCCATAAAGCTTTATAAGAAAGGCGTAGGCGAATGAAAAAAGTTGAAGTATTGAAACGCTTAGAAAATGCGGGAGTTATCGCAGTATTGCGAGCAGATTCTAAAGAGGAAGCTTTGAAAGTTAGTCATGCAGTAGTAGAGGGCGGAATGATGGGATTAGAACTGACTTTTACAGTCCCTCAGGCAGATGAAGTCATTCGGTCATTAGTTGAAACATATCATGACGAGAAAGAAATCGTGATTGGCGCGGGCACGGTTTTAGATGCTGTGACGGCTCGCCTAGCTATAATGGCCGGAGCCGAATATATTGTCAGTCCTAGCTTTGATCGGGAGACAGCTGAAATTTGTAACTTGTATCAAGTTCCTTACTTGCCAGGATGTATGACAATTAATGAGATGCAGACAGCTTTGAAGAGCGGAGTAGATATCGTGAAGTTATTTCCGGGAAGTACCTATGGTCCGAGTATTATCTCTGCATTTCAAGCGCCTTTGCCGTACCTGAATATTATGCCTACAGGCGGTGTTAGTCTGGATAATATGGCCTCATGGTTTGAGGCAGGTGTGACGGCAGTGGGTGTTGGTGGGAACTTATTAGCTCACGCTAAAACAGGTGAGTTTGGTAAGGTAACGGCTTTGGCTAAACAATATATGGCCCAATTTAGAGAAATAAAGGAAAACTAATTATGGCAAAGATACTAACTTTAGGCGAAATTATGCTGCGACTTTCAACGGATATAGGTGTTCGTCTAAACGAAACACAGCAATTGGACTGTCACTATGGCGGCGGCGAGGCAAATGTAGCTATTTCATTAGCCAATTTTGGTCATCAGGTTTCTTTTGCAAGTAAAGTACCTGATAACTCATTAGGTCAAGCGGCAGTGAAACATTTGCGTCGAAACGGTGTGATGAGTGATTTTGTACAACTTGGCGGAGCGCGTTTAGGAACTTATTACATGGAAGCGGGGATCGGTGAACGTGCTGCTAGTGTTACTTATGATCGAGCGGGGTCAAGCTTTGCAGAAGCAGCCGAGTTTCCATGGTCTTATGAAAAGCTTTTTTCTGGGATTGAGCTATTTCATATTTCAGGCATTACAGCAGCTTTATCAGTGCAATGGTGTCAATGGACGGTTGAATTAGTGAAAGCCGCAAAGAAATTTGGTGTGTTAGTCAGCTTTGATATTAATTATCGCGGGAAACTGTGGAGTCAGGCTGCAGCAGGGAAAGCACTAAAAGAAATCTTGCCTTATGTTGATTATTGTTCAGCTGGAGATTTGGATGCGCGCTATTTATTGGGGGTTCCAGAAGATCGGATGAACTCAGGATTTGTTTATTATTATCAACAAATGCAGCAGCAGTTTCCCAATATTAAATGCTTCTATTCAACGAAAAGGATCGTTTATTCGGCTAGCAGCAACCAGTTAGTAGAGACTTTATGGCTGGAGAATACGTATTATGAGTCAGAAGTTCATAAGATAAATCCGATCGTTGATCGAGTTGGCGGCGGTGATGCTTTTGCGGCGGGGATCTTGCATGGATTGATCTCAGATTTTGACGGGCAAAGAACCGTTGAGTTTGCTACGGCTGCATCAGCATTGAAGCATACTGTTCATGGGGATTGTAATCAATTTTCAGAAATAGAGATCGAACAATTTTTGACAGCAGGTTCTGGTCGAATCGTTCGTTAAATATTAAGTAAAAGAGGGAAATAAACATGCAGAATATGGAAACGAGATATACGCATAGTCCAAAGGATATTCGTCATTATTCAACAGATGAATTGAGGGAAGAGTTTTTAGTTGAAAAAGTATTTGTACCTGGTGAAGTCAGTTTGACGTATACCCACAATGATCGCATGATCTTTGGCGGCGTAGCACCGACGGCTGAGTCGTTGGAGATCATTTTGAACAAAGAATTAGGTGTCGATTATTTCTTGGAACGGCGTGAATTAGGAGTTATTAATATTGGCGGTCCGGGTTTTATTGAAATCGACGGTCAAAAAGAAGCGATGAAGAAGCAAGATGGCTATTATATCGGGAAAGAAACTCGACAAGTGATTTTTTCTTCAGAAGATGCAGCTGATCCTGCGAAATTTTACGTTAGTTCTGCTCCGGCGCATCACAAATACCCAAATGTAAAAATCAGTATTGATGAGATTAAGCCAATGGAAACTGGGGAAGCATTGACATTAAATGAACGTAAAATTTATCAATATATTCATCCCAATATTTGTGAAAGCTGTCAGCTGCAAATGGGCTATACGATTTTAGAGCCGGGCAGTGCTTGGAATACCATGCCGTGTCATACGCATGAACGCCGAATGGAAGCGTATGTTTACTTTGATATGGCGGAAGATACAAAAATTTTCCATATGATGGGTGAACCAGCTGAGACAAAGCATCTGGTAATGGGGAATGAACAAGCCGTGATTTCACCGAGTTGGTCGATCCATTCAGGTGTAGGAACAAGCAACTATTCATTTATCTGGGCGATGTGTGGAGAGAATATCACTTATACCGACATGGATATGGTTCCAATGGATGAACTAAAATAGAACGAATGAAAGTGGGAGAATAGATGGATTTTAATATGGATATGTTTCGTTTAGATGGGAAAGTCGCATTGATTACGGGTGCAGTTTATGGAATTGGCTTTGAAATCGCCAAATCATTAGCGGCAGCAGGAGCAACGATCGTTTTCAATAATTTAACTCAAGAATCAGTCGATGAAGGATTGGCAAATTACAAAGCAGAAGGCATTGAAGCAAAAGGCTATGTCTGTGACGTAACGGATGAAGAAGCAGTTCAAACAATGGTCAAGCAAATCAAAGAAGATGTTGGTACAATCGATATTTTAGTTAATAATGCTGGAATCATCAAACGAATTCCAATGACAGATATGTCAGCGACGGATTTCCGCCAAGTCATCGATGTCGATTTGAATGCGCCGTTTATTATGTCAAAAGCGGTTATTCCTGAGATGATCGAAAAAGGCGGGGGTAAAATTATTAATATTTGCTCGATGATGAGTGAATTAGGTCGTGAGACTGTTAGTGCTTATGCCGCGGCAAAGGGTGGTTTGAAGATGCTGACAAAAAATATTGCTTCTGAATATGGTCAATTCAATATCCAGTGCAACGGTATCGGTCCTGGTTATATTGCGACACCGCAAACTGCGCCGCTGAGAGAACTGCAAGAAAACGGGGAACGTCATCCATTTGATCAATTTATCGTCGGTCGTACACCAGCAGCACGCTGGGGTGATCCGGTCGATCTTGCGGGTCCATCAGTCTTTCTTGCCTCACAGGCCTCTGACTTTGTAAATGGTCATGTTCTGTATGTTGATGGCGGAATTTTAGCTTATATTGGTAAACAACCTTAAGAAAATAAAGAGGAGAGGAAACGGTCAAAGCCGCCTCTCTTTTTATTTATTACGGGTAATTTTTTAAAGAAAAAAGTAAAAGGAGCAAGGATAGTATGCAAATAGAAATATCAATAATTAATCAAAAAAATGAAATAGTTCTGAGTAGCAGCGGGGTGGATGAAGTAGTTTTGGCAACGAAAAAGTATACTTTTCAAGCAGGAGATAAATTCAAAGTTGTAACCGCAGAAAAACAATTAGTTTACGTCCAACTAGACAATGCAATGGGCTCCTCTTTAGTGTATTTATCAAAAGGCGAGTGGGTCTATGAAATTCCCATGACGGAAAAATTGCGAGAGGTCTATCCACCAGCGGCTTTTCTTGACGAGAAGCATTACTTTTTTGTCAGAAAGGCTTTTGCTGAAGAACAGACCAGCTATCGTAACTGGGCGCTCAATCCTCATGATCAAAAAGATGTGGACAATGTTTATCCGCACGCTTATGCAAATGTTGAAACACGAAACGATGCGACTTTTTTTGCTAGAAATGCAATTGATGGAATTTTGGCCAACGGAGATCATGGATCGTACCCCTATCAATCTTGGGGGATCAATCAGCAAAAAGATGCTGAAATCACAATTGATTTTGGCCGAGAAGTTGAACTCGATAAGCTTGGATTGGTATTACGTGCTGATTTTCCCCATGATAGTTATTGGAAACAAGTAACCATAGCCTTTTCCGATGGTTCAGAAGAAATATTTGCTACGAGAGATGTGGTAGAAACGCAATATTTCACCTTCTCTCCACGAACAGTAACCACTGCTACATTGAAACAGCTGGTCAAAGCAGAAGATGAGTCACCATTTCCAGCGTTAACTCAAATTGAACTATTTGGATATCAGAAATTGCTGAACTAAAGAGAGAAGATATTTTTCGGGGTATGCGAATTCGTATCTTAAATGATGATATTTTAAAAGCATCTTATTAGATTTTTTACTCTAGTTTCGGTTATTCCAAGTTATCTGGATAGCTGTCTAAATAATCGACACCTTCAATATTCTAGGTTGCTGAATACAAATTGCGCTAAAAAAAGGAGATAACGCTTATCCAATTGAATAAGAGTGCTCGCCGAATCCACGAAGAGTTTCAAAATCCGCCCGTATTTACATACCGCCATTCTTCATGCTATGTTTATTGAACAAATCATGTAAAAGGATGTTCGAAATTTAGCAGCTTGCAGTCCTTTTTTTATCAATTAGAACGATGTCTTTCTGCCCATGTTCACCTTATAAAGGTGTCAATATAAATAACGAATAGGAGGGTGTTCCGATGACAGGATTGGTAGAGGCGTTTTTAAAGGAGACGGAGGAAAAGAAGCTATATGTTTTAGCTGCCCAGATTCGAAAGGACGGTCAAGTGGTTGATGAATGGACGAGATTTCCTGCAAAACCAAGGTTTGAAGCGTACTCCATTTCAAAAACGTTTGCTGCGGTAGGTGTAGGGATCGCTATAAAGGAAGGGTTGATCACGTTAGATGATCGAATCGCCGATAGTTTTCTGGAAGAAAGCTACGACACAACAAATGAGAACGCTTTAAAAATAACGGTTAAAGATTTATTGACGATGACTTCGGGTGTAAGTGAAAGAATGCTTCGCAGAGCGGGATATGAACGGAAGCATGAACGAGATTGGGTCCGTTATTTTTTTAAACATGCGCCATTTCTTAATGAACCGGGAACAACTTTTCTATACAACAACGCAAATGCCTATATCTTAGGCTGTTTAATCGAAAAGAAATCGGGTCAGAATTTGAGAGAATATTTAAGGTATCGACTTTTTGAACCTTTAGAGATTCATAATGTCGAATGGACGAGCTGTCCGATGGGGCATACGATAGCGGCCAATGCACTGCAGTTAAGCGTGGATGAGGTTGGAAATTTTGGTCAGCTTTTACTAAATAAGGGTGTGTACAATCGGAAACGCATTTTGTCGGAGGCGTTCATAGATGAAATGCTTACTCCGCATTATGAAAGCACAGAGTTTGTACCAAACGATCCTCCGGTTAAGGCAGGTTATGGGTATCAAATATGGATTGATGGCGCAAATGATGTGGTATTTATGTGGGGAATTCTTGGGCAATACTGCATTTTGATTCCTAAGAAGAATGTAGTGATCAGTGTTTTATCCTTGGAACCCACAGATGAGATGGGGCATGAGTTGTATCCTTTGTCGCCGCTTCGTCAGACGATATGGGAAGAATTGGTTATGAAAGTATGATCGATAATCGCCCACCATTATAAGCTAAACAACTAGCATGATAATGGTAGGTTTTCCTATTTTCAGAATATATTGCTACCAAAGGATTGTGGGAATATCATTCATTTGTGATACGCGGAGTCGAATTATAAAAGACAATTTTTGTAGATTAATTGTTTATAAACTATTTCCAGACCAACAAATTTAATTGTTGGTCTTTTCGTCGTATACGCAACTTTTTTTCGTATCCGATGAACTTTGATTCACAGCTCCAAAAGTAGGTTATCTTTAGGTACAACATATATTTAGGAGGAATTAACAAATGGCAGGAGCAATTACAGTCACACCCGAACAGCTGAAATCCGAGGCGAAGGTCTATCAACAAGCCTCAGCACAAATCGAGGACGCGATCCGCAAAGTCAATTCAATGAATCAAACGATCGCTCAACAATGGCAAGGTGAAGCGTTTCGTGCATACTTGGAACAATACAACCAATTAGAAGGCAACGTAAAACAAATGGAAGAATTACTAGAAAGTATCCACGGACAATTGAACAAATATGCGGATACCGTGGCAGAACGCGACCGCCAAGATGCTGGATCATTCGGCTTAAACTAATAGGAATTTTAAGCATCAGTACATTGTGTGCTGGTGCTTTTTTCAAAAGGAGCAGAACTATGGCAGTAAAAAGTAATCTGGGAGTAGCCCAACAACGAGCGAGTGCGTTGAAGAGCGCGGCAGGCAGCTTGACGGGAGGTGGTGTTCCCACAAGTGACGCACAAACAACTGTTTCGGGAAATAAATCCGCGCAAAATGCAGTGAAATCCACCATCAATGCGGTACTAAAAGTCACCGAAGCAGTGAACAGTGCTTCCAGTAACATCAATAGTGTGGCGAAAAACTTTGAAGCGATCGATCAAGCTGGGAAAGAATTATTTACGAGGAAGAATTTGTGATGAGTGAACAACGATTAGATGACATTCGTAGAGAACAAAGAGGCGTAACTAAGAAGCAAGACGAATTATATGATCGTCAACGCTCAGTTGATCGCTTGAATGATGGCATCGGAACCTATTTTCGACAAACTCAGCAACGATTACAAAAATCACGCGAGACCTTTCGAAAAAATGATGGCGGTCGTGATTTCGATGAACTCTATTCCTTCTTTTCTCGGGATGCTGGAAAAGCGATGGCAGCACTAGGGGATGAAAAAAGAGAAATTAAGCGAGAACAACAATTGCTAGAAGAGCACGATCAAGCATTGAACAAAGAGAAACAAAAATTATACAGCGAGGAGGAAACCAATGAGCATTGATATGTATGTCGGCAGTTCGCAAGCCCAGGCGAGCGGTGTCAACACGATGTGCCAAAAACAAATTCAAGGCTATCAACAGCTTCAGCAAGCCATCAATCAATTTGTCATGAGCAGTGCCGAGTTGCAGGGGAAAACCTATGATTCAGCCAAACAATATTTCTCAGCAGTCTTAAATCCTTTAGCTAAAGGTGGTATGCTTTTGGCTGAGGCAACCGCCAAAGCGTGCCAGAAGTTCCCAGACGACTACCAATCACAAGTCGATAGTGCGGATTTGAAATCATCCGAGTTGGAAGAACAAATTCAACAATACCAACAAGGAATTGATACCGCCAATTCAATTATTCAATTTGTTTCAAGTAGTCCGTTGCCTGAACCTGCTAAGAAAACAGTGTTGAAGTCGGTCAAGGACGTCAAAGAGGGGCAAGAAAAGGCGAAGAAGAAACTGGACAAGAAACTAAAAAAATTATTGAAATTCGATTCTTCTTCTCCTTCTATTTTTTCTGAGATAGCAACACTGGAATCGGCTGTGAACGCGGGAACAGCACAGGCTGGGACATGTTGGAATGGAAGTACAGGGACATTTATGGTGCCGAAACAGGAAGATATGGCATGGGCTACGCATATTAATTTGCAGTGGGAAAAACGTGCAATGGAAAAAGGTGATGGACCTAAAGTTGAGGTTAAACAACGGGCTATTGGTAAGGGAACACAGGGAGAAACTTACATCTACGAAGTTTACGTAGATGGTATTTATGACGCAGAACAGTCAAAACGATATAATGAAATTGTTCAAGCTGCGAATTTAAGTGCTCTTCATTTCATGGGGGATTTGACACTTATTAATGATATCTATCGGTTGGTGACTGGAAAAGATTGGCTTTCAGGAGAAAAAGAAAGTCGTTTGGAAGCTGGGTTTTGGTTAGCTTTATCCGTAATTCCTGTAGAAAAACTTTTAAGAATGGCGAAAGAAATCAAAGCAGGAAATAAACTATTGAAGGGCGTTGCGTTAACAGAGAAAGAAATCTCGATATTAACCAAAGCTGGCTATTTTGATGAAGTAAAAAGAGTGAAGTTTGACTTTGGAGCAGAAAATCCAGTATCTGGAAAAGAATGGAATGAATATTTTAAGGTTAAATATGGATCTGGAAATGTTCAGTGGCAAACTTCAGTTAAGTCAATAAACGAAATAATTGATACACCGAGTTCGCTAACAGGTGTTAATCCTATTGATGTTGTCGATTTTGTGAAAAAGAAGGGGTGGAATGTGACTCCTCTTAAGAAAGGTGAAAATGCAGGTATTCCTTTTGAAAAAGGTGGAGGATTTAGTATGAATCCCCCGGCAGGAACCAGTGGAAGTTCAAGATATATTCAGTATCATCCCGGTGGTGGGCACCATGGTGATTTACCTTATTATAAGGTATCCTCTCCGGAAAATGGAATTTCTAGAATTTATATTGACGGAAGGGTTGTGAAAGAATGATTAATGATGTAGAAAAATTAACGTTGTTATATGACAGAATGATTGAAAACTTAAATGAATTTACAATGACTCCGATAGATCAAATAGAAAAGTTAAAAGGATTTCCAGTTGCTGATGAGATTGCATCAGATTTTTCTGATATAACAATAAAGTATGCAAAAGAATTATTTGATGCAGAATGGATAGATAAAGAACAATTCCAAAAATTCTTAGATGTTGATGGATATTTAGAGAAAATGAGTGAAAATAAGGACTTATGGAGTGAAGAAGCATTAAAATCAGCACCAGAATGGGAAGAATGTAGAGAAATGGGGTTAGAGCTGTTGTCATCTTTAGGATATTAAAATTGAAAAAACAGAGAAATTTTAAACAAAGTTTTTTTAATAAGTATTGGAAAGTATACTAAGAGAAAAAAATCAAATAAATCCTTTTTGACGGAAGTAATACTAATTATATAGTCCATCAGTATAAGCTACTTATCTAGCATTATACTGGTGGTGTTTTTGTTTTTCAGAATACATTGGTATCAAAGGACTGTATAAATAGCATTCACCAACGATGCTGGAAACTATATCATCATTTTTTTCACTTAAGCAGATTTTTATTAATCCATTTGATGTAAAATGGAGACTGATAGCGCTTGAGGTTGCCTTTTTCGCCTTTTAAAACTAAAAGAATTGAGTACAGAGTATTCAAATTATCATTATACTTTGAATACTGGATATCAACCCAGAAACGAGGCTTATCATGAAACATCAACAAGAGTGGAAAATACTCTCAGAACAACTAATGGAAGAACTATGGGACATTGTCTACCAACGATTTTCTTTCGAACCAGATTATAAGGCTGAAGATTCACGCTATACATTAAAGGAGCCTCACGATCTTTACAGTTGCAAGGGAGTAAGTGCCATAGCTGATTCTGATCCTAGCTGGCGTTAAACGATCCAAGGCATTTTTTGCATGTGCTTAAAAGATCAAAAATATATGTACGCTTTAGATTGGCAGCATACTTGTTACGAATACTATCCGCAAGTGAAGACACGTAAAGAGAACCCAACATTTATTTTGGATGAAAGATATCACGGTGGTGGATACAATGCGTATTTTCCAGAATTTTACCCCAATGGAGATTATTATTTGTTCTTTTCCAAGGATTTATCTTGGGGCTATCTGACTGATCCGTGGCGGCAACATATTTTTGTCTATGGTGAACAATTGAGAAAAGAAATTCAAAAGAACGCTCAGTATCTTGGATTTACACTGATTGAATCTAGTGCTGGGAATAAGAAATAAAATGGTTCAAGCTTGAAAGTAATACAATCCAGTTGTGTTACTTTTTTGCGAAAATCTTGCTAAGAAGTTTAGTCCCAAAGTTGGGACTAAACTTCTTTTTGTAATTCGAACACTATAAAATAAGATTTGAGAGCTACTATTTCTATTTGCGTCATTAAAAGAGATTCTCTTGCCAGAAATAATAAGAAGACACTTAAGAATATTTTGGATGTGAACTATGAAGAAAAAGGCAGTTATTTATTGTGTCACTCGACCACATATACAGTTAACAGCAGTATCCATTGCTTCAATTGTAAGTAATTACAAAACCAAAGAACCTTTAGACATATTGGTGGTCGTTAGCGAATTAGGAAACGAAGAAATACAGAAGCTAAAGAGTATTCCTAAACTTTATGAAACAGAAAGTGTGTCTATCAACATTTGGTATCCTCCCGAAATAGTAAAAGAAATAAAAAATTATAGTAATTCACGGTTTCCAGAAGTTACCTTGTGGAGATTATTTCTGCCTTCCTATTTTAATAACTATGATACCATCCTGTATTTAGATAATGACACTATTGTATACGATGATGTATCCAACTTTTTTAATCTTTTACCTGAGGAAAAGGCGCTTGCCGCAGTTAGGGATTTCTACTTTTCGGTTGTCAGTGATAGTGCGGATAGTTCTGATCATTTTGGGGTTAAAACCATGAAAAATTACTTCAACTCAGGGGTTATTCTATTTAATGTAGCTCTGTTCAACAAATTGATTAGCCCAGAAGAAATACTGAGTATGATAAATAAGAAGGGATACTTGTATTTAGATCAAACGATTTTGAATATTCTTTGTGAAGAAAGTGTTCACTTATTACCCTATGAATACAATTACCAGAAGGATGATCATTGGCTATTTGATTGGGCTAAAAACACAAATTATTCCAAATTTTTGGAAATTGAAAGGGCTAGAGAAACTGTTAAAGTGCGACACTTTGTTGAATTTGAAAAAAATTCGATGCCGTGGGAACACTTACTTGTGTTGGATAAATGGGAAAAAGATTTTTGGGAGTATTTATACACGGTAAAAACTTTAAATTGTGAGTCAGATAAATAAACTATTTTAATTCGCGAAAGTAATGTAAACGGATAGTATTACATTACGTAAAAAAAGCAGCATACTGAAGTGAGACCCAATAGTTAGACCATATACCGACTGGAAAAACTGGTCGGTATATTTTTATGCTGTCATTCGCTCTCGGTACTGAACTGGACTACAACCAAGCCGGGTTTTAATTCGACGATGATTGTAGTAATCTATCCAGTCCTCAATTGCCTGTTTCAAGTGCTCAAAACTTGTATATTCGACACCATGATACATTTCTTGCTTTAATAAACCGAAGAAGTTTTCTATCAGTGAGTTGTCCAAACAGTTGCCCTTTCGGGACATGCTTTGAAAGATATTCTTATTCGATAATGGTTTTCTATATTGCTTCAACTGGTAAGCCCAACCTTGATCAGAGTGGAATGTCCGACGATAGGGACAATCTGCAGTGTAGTCAATGGCTTCTTTTTGACCATCAAGAATGGCCTTTAACGTTGGTGTCTCTGAAATTCGGTAGGACAAAACTTCTCCATTAAACATATCAAGGAACGGGTTAAGGTACAGTTTTTTGATTACTACTCGCCCCGTATTGTCCCGTTCGAAATACTTGAATTCAGAGGTATCTGTAGTGATTTTTTGATGAGGAACCGATGTATAAAAACGGCGGTGAATACGATTTTTCGCCACTTGTCCAACAGTTCCTTTGTAAGAACAGTACTTACGAGATTTTCGTGTGAACTTCTCGCCTTTCAGTCCAAGCTTACGCATCAATCGACGGATTTTCTTTTGGTTCACTTTTAGTCCGCGTTCATTCAAGGCAATTTGAATGCGACGATAGCCATAATTCCCATTATTTTCTTCGAAAAGTTCTGTAATAATTTTTTCTAATGCGGCGTCTGGATTTTCACGATTGAAGCGTTGTTGCCAATACATATACGTTGCTTTAGGAAATTTCGTCGCTTCAAGTAGAATTCCTAATCGGAATTCTTTTCGGAGTTCGTGGATGATTCGTGCGTCTCGTTCTTGAGTCGATCCGGGATAGTCATCCCTAAAGCTCGGAGCTTTTTTATGAATGCTAGTTCTGCACGAAGCAGTTCATTTTCTCGTTCCAGCTCCTGCTCACGCGTCAACGGTTTCTTTGGTGTTTTCTTCTTTTTCTTCGTCATGGAAGGTCTTCCTCTCGGTTTGGGTGAAAGACCTTCCATGCCTTCGCGGAGAAATGCTTGATGCCAGTGCTGGAGTAAATCTCCAGATGGCAATCCGTAGTTCAACGCAACATCAAGGTAAGAGTCACCACTAGTCAAATAATAGTGTATGACATCTTGCTTGAATTGAGAAGAATAAGTCTGTTCGGCTTTTCTTCGATTTAGAGCGCTAAAGCCAAGTCTTTCAGCGGTTTTCACCCATTTTTTAACTAACGACATAGCTGGAATACCAAAGCGCCGAGCCAACGTTCGATAGCCACCTTCACCATTCTGATACGCTTCGACAACGATTCTTTTGAACTCATAATCATATTTGGCCATTAAAAAACCCCTTAAGTTAGATTTTCTGGTCTAACTTAAGGGGCGCACTTCATACATTTAATTGTACGCTGCTTTTTTGTTTGGTTTTAAGCGAATAATTTACTGCTCAACTAAAGTATTTCAGTCTTACCTGTGATCCTTTCAATTATTGAACATAAAATAAAAAGTATATCCATCTTCCTACTTAAGTCGGATGTGGTTGCCATCCCTTAATCATAGAATGAAATAGAGAGTTTCGACGCTCATGTAAAAAGGGGATAAATGGGTATGAAAAAATAAATTTATTTTGGGGGTTCTATGAAAAGGGTAAAAAATGTCATGGTTTTAGTAACGTTGTTGGTACTATTTTTTTCTTCGATAAGTTCTTCGGCATCAGTTGCGACTGAGCGGGAGGAAATTTCCGACATGATTCAGGAGCATGTAGACAAGGCTAAAATACCAAATGTGTCTACAGGATTGATCCATGGGGATAAAGCGACTTTTCTTTCGAAAGGGGAGCAACCGTCCGATCAGGATACGTTATATTACATTGGGTCCACTTCGAAAGCTTTTACTGCATTGGGTGTTCTATGGTTAGAGGATCAAGGGCTGCTTTCGCTGGATGATCCTGTTGCGAAATATCTTCCTTGGTTCAAGGTGAAATATGAGGGGAAGACGATTCCTGATGAAGATATTTCGATCAAAAATTTGATCTATCAAACCAGTGGATTTATCAATCATGAAAAGAAATTTCCGACGGCCAAAGCCAATATGACACTAGAAGAATACGCTCGAACATTTTCAGGGGCGGAATTGGAATTCTATCCTGCCAATCGCTATGCGTATGCCAATGCGAATTATGTTTTATTGGGCCTGCTGATTGAAAAAGCATCAGGGAAAAGCTACGCGGAGTTTACGAATGAAGTGATTTTTGAACCGTTAGGCTTATACAGTACCTATGCCGATCCCAAACAAGTGGGGAAAGAGGAAACTATCATAACAGGAAATCGGCTATCCTTTTTAAGAACGCACCCTTACCAAGTGGCAGTCAAACCGGCACTGATTCCAACAGGCTACATTATTTCAAACGCGAAGGACATCAGTAGGTGGCTGCAAATTCAATTAGGTGCAATAGATGTGAAACCACAAATGAAGCGGCTCATTGAGAAATCACACCAACCGGACACAGCTCACCAAGTCGATAAAAACACACGCTATGCGGCGGGGTGGTTTGTGCTGAATGATGGCACGATTGAACATTCTGGCGGTACGCAAAATTATTCCACGAATTTCATCATCAACCCCGGTACCCAAATGGGCGTTTGTGTTTTAACGAATATCAATTCAACTGTGAACACAAATATGATGGCGGAAAACATCATGAATATTATGGAAGATAAAGCTATCACTCCTTATCAATCAGATATATGGGTGACGATTGATACCATTTTCTCCATCATTACCTTTATCAGTGTTCCATTGATAGTTTTCACACTGATTATGCTTGTAAGAATCAAAAAGCGTTATCGCAAGGAACATCGAGTGAGAAAGATTTCAGGAAAGAGCATCGCTAAATGGCTTGCTTTGCCAATACTTCTACTGATTTTAGCGATCACTATGATCATCGTCTTTCCGATTACCTTTAGCAGCGGATGGCTCGCATTGAGTGCTTGGGCACCACATAGTATGTACACAGGTATTGTTTCATTCACGTTGCTAACGATTTTACTTATCGCAACAGCTTATACAGTTAGTATTTATCCTAAAAAGTAACCAAACGAGAGGCCCAGTCATTTGGCTTCTCGTTTTTTTGGAAAGTAAGGAGATTTATTGTTTAGATAAGATCAACTTGAAGTTAAAGTGTTCATCCTTTTTTATATTTTTGTCGAAAAATGAACAGTTTTTGATGGGGGCAATTTAACGATCTTTGGTAGAATCAGGCGAAGGAAAGAGGCTTACGCCTTTTTACACCTATTTGGTGATTGTGAAGTGGTCTTTTTCCTTGCAAAAAAGAGAGCAGATAGTTTGGAGTGATGCGCGTGATTGATTTACATTGTCATATTCTTCCTGGGGTAGATGATGGGCCTCAGACGCTTGATGAAAGTATTATCATGGCGCATGAGGCTGTTCGACAGGGGATTACACATATTTTATGTACGCCTCATCATAATAATGGTCAATACAATAATCCTGCTTCAATGGTCATTCCAGCGGTTCGTCGTTTGCAGCAGGAATTGGATCAACGAGGGATTGCACTCACTCTTTATGAGGGCCAAGAGGTTCGTATAACGGGTGAGTTAATAAAAGAGATTGAGCGTCAGAAAATTTTATTTACTGATATAGATAATCAATACCTATTGATCGAATTCCCAACTTTGGAGGTGCCGGCCTTTACCGAGCAATTGTTTTTCCAGCTGATCGAACGAGGGCATACACCGGTTATTGTGCATCCAGAACGCAATGCAGTTTTTGCTAGAGACCCGAATCGACTGCTGCCATATTTGGAGATGGGTGCGTTGACTCAAGTGACCGCGCCAAGTATTGTCGGTCATTTTGGCAGAAAAGTTCAAAAAACGGCTCACACAATGTTGGCAAATAAGCTGGTTTATATGGTTGCTTCTGATGCTCATAGTATTCAGCATCGGGGCTTCTATTTAAAGGAGGCGTATCAAGCGATTGAAAAGAGTTTTGGGTTGGACACTGTGATCGCGATGGAACAGATGACTAAGGATCTATTGAACGGGGATGACGTGCAACGTCCAGCCTTTCAGAAAATAAAACGTAGCCGCTTTTTTTAACGAACGACACACAAAGAGCTTGTATTCATGAAAAGGATACAAGCTCTTTGTGTTGGTTTTTAACTGTAAAAAGTTCATTTAGTTTTTCTTCTAACGTATGAAAATCCAGCTTTGTCGGTTCTCTTGGAATAACGATATTTGGGATCAAAGGTTTTTCATCTAAATACGACCTTCTTGTCGATAGTAGCAGATCAATCGAGCTGATTTCACGCATGCAATCACGATGGGTATAAATCTCCAGTTTGAACCGTCCAATAAATTCATTTTTGATCATTTTGATCAGCTTATGTTCTTCTAAGTTGGACAGATCGGAGGCTAAGAAAATCTGTAAAGGTTCTTCTACTTTATGGAGCGGTGTGATTGATTCCAGCAGTAAGGTATAAACGGACAGCAAATAGTTGGACTCTTTAAAAAGGGCGAAATTCGTCTTTTTATAAAGCAAGCGAATTAGTTCTTTTGCTCGGTTCTGCATATGAAGAGGAGTGCCTCCGCTAGCCTGTGCGCAAAGTCCATATGTATTAAAGCCAGTTTGTTCTTCATTTTGGAACAATTGACCGTATAGGTGTGCGCTGTATAAACTTTTATCGACAATTTTTAGGTCTTCCTTTGAAATGAAAAGATTTTGCTCGTCAAATAAGAGTTGTTTAAAGATCTCGACGGATTGATGCAGCTGGGTTTTCTTTTCGAAATGAAAGGCACTGAAATTTTTTCGAATGTAATTATCATTAAAAACTTCATCCAAAGTAAAAATATACAAAAAAAGAAACCCTACCTCATCGCGCCGATAAAGCTCCTTTGGCAGAACATCCTTCAACTCACAATAAAATTGTTCGAACAGATCATTTTTTTCAATATTTTCCCATAATTCTTTGGTCAAACAAATATGTTTTCCTTTTTTCGTCCGCTCGATACTTACTGCGATCAAACAAAAAAGCTTTTTATAGCCAAAATCAGATAAACATAAGTGAAAAAAAGGAACGATTCGTTCAATAATTTTTTCTGTAATGAGTTTTGTCGTACTGCCGCAGGGCCAATTTCCTCTAGTATGTGAATTCAACAATAAAAAGAAGCTCAATCTGCGAATTTGAATCTCATTTCCCATTAGTTCCAAAGAGCGGCGCTCGATCGATATCCCTCTGGGTGATAACTCTTTTCGAAACTTATTGATCATGCGCCATAAGGATGATTCGCTAACGTAATACTTGTGTGAAAACTGAATGATCGAGGTCATCTTTGAGAAAAAAATCCTCATTAACAATTGATAATTGATGGTCGCTTCAATGATTCGAAAGATCAAATCCTCTATGACCGGCTCAAAGTCATAATGCAGAAAATACCCCTTTTTAGTATGACTCTTCAACACGATTTCCTTGTTTAACCCAAAAGAATCGATGTCTTCTTCAATAAAGGAAAGGTACTTCAAAATGGTTCGCTGATTAATTTCTAATTGCACAGATAGTTCGTCAATAGACAACCAATTGTTACTTTCCTTCAATAGATAAATAATTTTAATTTTTGTAACCGTCTCTTTGTCGAATAGGTCCGCAAGTTGGTTAATTAATAACATCTTTATTATGCGCCTCCTTCCACTACTTTAATGCGTCAAAAACGTTATAAGTAATTAAATGATAATAAACAATAAAATGGTTTAACAAAATAATTTTCGTTTTGTTAATATCAGTTTTTTTATTTTATGGTTATTATTTTATACTTTTATCTTAAAGTTTACCTGTCAAATTCCGACCTGTAATTAACATAAAAAGATGTTTAGTTAGTTATTTGTTGAATTATTATTGATTTATATTTTGTTAGTTACATGACGAATGTGGCTATTTCTAATAGTAAAAGGAGATGTATGGTGGTCGATCGGATAAAGATAAATATTTTTTTGCTGTTAATAATGCTCTTTCCTTTAATAGATGTTTTCAACGGAGTGTTTATCTCTTACGGCTATAACATTCCATTAGGAACCGTGTATCGAGTCGGTTTTATTGCCTATATTTTTTATGGTGTTTTGTCGAAAGGGATAAAACGGTCGGGCGATTATGTTTTGCTGCTCGTTACATTATTTTCGTTGTCGATCATTTGTATCGTTCAAACCTTTTTCTTTAAAACAGGACTTTCCTTATTAGTAGAAGAGCTGTCTTATATCATTCGCTTCTTTCTCTGCCTGCTGATTCCTTTTTTCGGCAAACAATTTGAGGAGTATCTATCCACTAAGAAATTGGTTTGGCTAACGATTATGCTGGATGTCCTGTTAATTGCCGGCTTGATCATTCCGTATCTGCTTGGTCTGGGAAATAGTACTTATGATGATACGGCTGGTTTCAAAGGCTTCTATTTTGCGACGAACGACATTGCTTATGCCTTTTTGATCATGCTTTTTTTCATCGGCTGGTTTCTGATCCAACGGGAGAAACGGGTGATCCCAGCAGGTGTGTTAATAACCCTGTATTTCCTTAATATGTATTGCCTACTGATTTTAGGAACAAAGTCGGGGTTGCTGGCAGGGGTTCTCTATTCCATCTATTTACTATTCTATTTTCTTTTTTATTATCGGAGCCGCACGTTGTATGGACAATTTTTTATTTTTGAATTTCTGTTAGGGATGCTGTTTTTCCTGCTGATGAAGGGAAAAGAACTTTTATTGGAATCCTTGTCCAGTGTTATCGCACGATTTGCCTATTTTCGGACACTGTATCAGGATGATCTGCCAAGATTGCTGCTTAGTTCAAGAAATGTTTACTTGCAGGATGCGGCGGCGAACTTTTTACAACTGCCTAAGAATCAATATGTTTTTTGGTTCGGTGCTGGGTTTGAGAATCGCTGGAATTGGTATGGCAGAAAAGGCGGCTTAATCGAGATGGATTTCTTCGATATGTTTTTTTCTTATGGAATTATCGGGACCTTAGTTTTGCTGGCAGTGATGGGCTATTTTCTGAATCTGGCGGTTCAACGAGGCGTGAATAAATTCTGTGTATTCTTACTACTTTTTACGATTATTTACAGTTTCTTGGTGGGGCATGTCTTTTTCTCGGCGTTATCTGCGACCGTGTTTGGGTTTATGTGCTTGTTCATTCAGGAAATAAAGAAGGAGCAGACATGACAAAAGTATTGATGGTAGGGCCAGAAAGTTCGGGAAAGGGTGGTATCTCAACCGTGATTCGAAATTTCATTCACTACTTTCCGCAAAATCAAGACTGGCAGATGCAATACATCTTTTCATGGAAAGAACAGAGCAAATTGCGCTATGCGATGCGAGCTTTTCGCCGAGTGCTTATCGATACCCGAGAACAAGAAGAAACAATTGTTCATTTCCATGTATCGCAGGATGCCAGCTTTTACCGAAAAGCGTTACTGCTTAAAGCGACGAAAAAAGGAACAAAAACGATCTTTCATATGCATGCGCCAAACTTTGATCAGTTTTACGAACAGTCGTCTGTCAGTAAGCGGCGCTACATTCGCCGGATATTGAACAAAGTGGATTTGATCGTCGCACTAGGTGAGGAGTGGGCCGAGTATTACCAAAAGCTGACTAGGACGAAGGTGATCGTGATAAATAATGCTGTTTTTGTTCCACAAAAAAATTGCTATAACACACAATCAACCAATGTTTTAACCTTTGGCCGCATCTGTGAGCGAAAGGGCAGTCAGGACATTCTCACACTCGCGAAGCGAATTCAAAATGATCTGCCGGATATCCGATTCCATCTTTATGGCGATACCGATGAAACAACGCCGAAGATCATTGGAAAAATGAAACAGCTCGGTTGTAACAATGTGGAGATACATGGCTGGACGACAAATCAAGAAGAATTGTTAACGGATTGTAGTCTGCATCTTCTTCCTTCCTATCATGAAGGAATTCCGATGGCGATCTTGGAGACGATGGCTTCGGGTATCCCAAACTTGGCGACGGATGTTGGCGGTGTTGGTCAAGTAGTAAATGATCAAAAAAATGGTTTTCTGGTGACACCTGGTGATATCGACCAAATGGAGGAAGCGATTCGGTCCTTCTTCGTTTCTGACGAAAAGCGCCAGCAATTTTCAACGAATGCCAAAAAGATGATCGAGGATCAGTTTTCGATTACGGCTTATCTTCAAGCCTGGGAGCACGTTTATGAATCATTATCTGGGTAAGGAGAGGAGTTAGGCATGTATTCATTCAAGGATTTCTTGCAATTTTTGTGGCAGCGCTGGAAAACGATCGCGGTCATGACGTTATGCTGCATGGCAGTTGGTTGTGCCGGATTCGTTTTACTAGATGGCTTTCAATACACCAATCAAGTCTCCTTTTTATTGCCTGTAACAGAACAAACCGCTGAGGTAGGCGACGGAGCAGATGAACAAGAAGTGGAAAATACGATCGTAGCCAGTAATATCAAGCTGATCGAAACCTATAAGGAGCTAGTGAAAAGTGATGGAGTATTGCAGGAAATGCAGAAGGAACATCCGCATCAAAGCAAACAGTCGCTTTTGAACGCCTTAACTGTAACCAGCAGCATCAACTCGCAGCTGTTTACGGTAAATGTGACGACTGATAGTCCAGAGCAAAGCCAAAAAATCGCACTGAGTCTGAGTAAGAGCTATCCGAAAATAGTGGAGAATAGTCAGCTTCCACGAAAGGTATTCCTGCTTTCCGCACAGTCGGTGGAAACGATTCGGACGCCGAGTCTGTTCAGATTAGTTCTTGGAGCCTTTTTTATCAGCTTCATTTTCAGTACCTCCTGCAGCTTTATTTGGTCTTACTTATATGAAAGAAAGTTCCTGCGAACACCAGAGGCCCTGCAAGCACTTGTAGAGGCAGAACCTCTTGGAACCGTGGACTTTTATGAAAGATAAAAACAGGAAAGTAGAGTGTCTGGTTTGAAAGCATTACTAGTTAGTTTTATTGACAGCTCAAACATCGGTGATCGCTTAATCGCGGAAACCTTGTCAGAGCAATTATTAATCGGCATCGAAACGAAGAAATACAGCTACAAGCTCATCGAAGAATCACAAATTACAATTAACCAGGAACTGGTCCGCCGTTCGAAAAGTCATGATTTGTATTACAAATATTTGCGGCCAATGCCATTTATGAAAAATCTCATTAGTAAAGGAAAGTGGCGTAGATCACGAAAGCGGATGTACGACCCGACAACTATTCAACAGTTCGAAACCGCCTTAAAGCAGACTGATTTCTTAGTTATTGGCGGAGGAAACGCGATATTCGATTCGTCACCAGCGACACTCTCTGCTCAACGTTTTGATCAAGTAGTTTCCTTGGCAAAGAAACATCAGGTGCCAATAGTTGTCAGTTCGATCGGAATCGGTCCTTTTTCTACAGAAAAGCAGGAGCAGGCCGCTATTGATACGCTGAAAAAATGCGATTATGTGACCTTTAGAGATCGCCGTTCACTGGATTATTTAAGGAATACTCAGCATTCAGCAGCCTATGCTTCGGTCGATCCGGTCTTTCTTTTACCCGCAAAGCTGCCTTTTGAGCAATTGAAAACACAAAAAGGTTCGCAACAGCGAATCGGGATCTGCGTGATTGATTATCGCATTACCGGCTGTTCATACAAGGTTTATCAGCGTTATTTGGAGGAAATGAGAAAGTTGATTCAGCAACTATCCGGCTTCAAAAGAGAGATCATTCTATTTTCTTCTGAGGTACAGGACTACGAGACGATTGAGGCACTTTATTCTGACTTCCAAAAAGATCCGCAAGTCGATGTCGTTTTCATTAAAGACAAGGAAGACCTACTGGATTTATACCAGACGTTGAATGTAGTCGTTGGCACTCGAATGCACTCCATGATTGTAGCTGTGTCACAGTATGTGCCGATCATCGGACTGTCGTGGCAGCAAAAGGTCGTCGAGATGTTCAAAAATCTTGGATTGGAAAAAGATGTGCTGATGATTGAAGATCTGGCGGCTGAAAGAGACCACATAGCAGAAAAAGTTGAAGAAAAATTATTGAATAATGCGCAGGAAATGAACCAGATGAAGCAGTGTAAAGATCAGATGCGAGCAGCCTTCGAGGTGAATCATCAATTGATTGACGCGGTTCGACAAAGCTTGGTCAATCTATGAATCAATACAAGAAATTATTCAATGATTCGTTGATTTTCGCTATCGGCAGTTTTGGCAGCAAACTAATCACTTTTTTCTTAGTCGGTTTTTATACTTTTTATCTAACCAAAAGTGAATATGGCATGGCGGATCTACTGATCAATACAGTTAATCTGCTTCTGCCAATTATTAGTCTGAGTGTGTCAGAGGGTGTTTTACGTTTTGTTCTGGGTAGCAAAAGCCAACAGGAAAAAGAGAACTGGCTAAACACGGCGATGAAAATAAATTTGCTTGGACTTGGGCTGACTGGAATTTTTCTGACGGGTGTTTATCTATTTGGGTCGCAGTGGGGTGTTTCTTCTACTGTAGGTTTTCTGAGTTTTGTTCTGTTGGCGATCCAATCGGTTCAATTAATCCTTATGCAATACCTGAAAGCAATCGGCAAGTTGAAAATTTATGCCGCAAACGGGATTCTGCTGTCGTTGCTGACCTTACTCTTTGGCGTTCTTTTCTTTCAACGAATGGCGAACATGTTAACGGCTTATTTTTGGTCGCTCGTGCTGGCCAATAGCCTATCGCTAATTTTCTTATTGATCAATATTCCTGTAAGCGCATGGGTTACAAAAGGAAATCAACCGACCGCTCGGCAAAGAAAGCAGTTGATCGTCTACAGCTTACCTTTGATTCCAAACTCTGCGATGTGGTGGATTCTTACGACTTCTAGCCGCTTTATTATGACTTTTTACCTTGGTGTAGCCAGCAATGGGATGTACGCCGCGGCAAGTAAAGTCCCTAATCTACTCTCGGTGATCGGTTCGATCTTTATCCAGGCTTGGCAGTTATCGGCAGTTGAAAATTACCACAAAAAGGGGGCTGGCGGATTCTACCAAAAGGTCTTCAATCACTATAGTACGCTGTTGCTGTGTTTCTCAGGATTGATCCTGTTGTTTTTAGATCCTTTGGCTTCGATCCTGTTGTCGAAGGAATTCTACTTTGCCAAAGCCTATATTCCTTTGCTGCTGGTGAGCAACTTCTTTTCCTGTGTTTCGGGCTTTTTCGGAACAACGTACATCGTAGTCAAGAAAACCAAGGGAGTTTTGACGACTTCCTTGGTGGGGGCGGCGGTGAACTTAATCGCCAGCTTCCTATTGATCCCGCTGATCGGTATCAATGGGGCTTCCTTGGCCTCAGCTTTGGGCTTCTTCATCATTTTCTATTTACGGAAAAAACAGACGAATCGCTTAATGAATATTCGTTTATCTACCAAAAAAATGAGTTTTCAATTCTGTTTGTTGATTTTGCAGATCGTGTTAAACCAATGGCCGCCGTTCTCTAAGCCGCTTTTGATGGCTAGCCAATTACTAATCCTGGGACTAATCGCTGTTGTTGATTTCTTCCCAAAATAATAAAAATGACGACTCACATCCATCGGTGTAGTTGAAGGAGCAGAATGAGTCGCTATGGAGGTTGAGATGAATAAAATTGAACTATTTGATCTTCCGATTGATGACGGAAACTTAGAGGAAACTGTGGAGGAAATACTTGATCGGATTCAACGAGATGAAGTCATCGAACATGTCGGAGTGAATTCCAACAAGGTCGTTCTAAGCCGCCGCAATGCCAAGATTAGAGAAATTATTCAGCAGGCGGACATGGTTAGTGCCGATGGCTATTCTGTTGTTCGAGCCTGTCACTGGCTTAAAAAGAAAAAGATCGATCGGGTCACCGGCATTGATACGATGATGGAACTGCTCAAGCAAGCAGAGGCGTTGGAATTAACGGTGTATTTCCTTGGAACCAAGGAAGAAATCTTAGATAGATTATTGGAAACAATCCAGCAGAAATATCCTAGATTGATTATCTCCGGCATGCAGCATGGTTATTTCAAGCAGGAAGAGGAAAGGGCAGTGGTGGAAAGAATTGCCGCTTGTCAACCACGCATGCTGTTCATCGGGATGACCTCTCCTTATAAGGAAGAGTTTGTAAATAAATATAAAAACGAGTTGAATGCCAATTTGATTATGGGTGTTGGCGGCAGCTTTGATGTGCTGTCCGGTGAAATTTCGCGAGCTCCCGCGTGGATGCAGCGCAACGGGTTTGAATGGCTGCACCGATTCATGAAGGAACCGCGGCGATTGTATAAACGTTATATTTTCGAAAATCTCTATTTCGTCTACTTAACTGTACAGGAGAAAATTAAATGAAAAGGCCGCGTGTATTGTTGCTGACGTATGGCGCGTTGCCGATTCCGGCAGTCAAAGGCGGGGCAATTGAAACTCTGTTAGCTTCATTAATAGAAGAAAACGAAAAACAGCAATTGTTGGAGCTGATTATAGTGTCTACAGATGATCCCGCTATTCCTAGGTTTAATCAAACCCATCAACATACTCAAGTAATAGCAGTAGAAACAAAAAAGCGGCCGCTTTGGTGGTTCATACAAAAGTGTTGGAACAAGTGCAGAACGTTAGCAACCGGGAAAAGAAAAAATCTGATTCCATATCCAGAATTAATCGTAAAGACAAAAGAGTATTTACAGGAAGAGACTGTAGATTGTCTGATCGATTTGAATTGCCCAGAGCGAGTTCCTGCGATTCGGTCCTTTTACACAGGCAAGCTGGCGGTGTATTTACACAACGACTACTTGAATACACAGACATATCAGGGAGAGAAAATTTTGCAGCAGTTAGATGGTGTTTTGTCTGTTTGCGACTTTCTTAATCAGCAGGCTCAAAAAATTGCTTATTCAGAGGAATGGCCGGAGTTTTATCGCGTGAATAATGGGATAAAATTGGCAGAATTTCAACTAGCAAATAATGAGGAAAAGCAGCAGGCGCGTACCCAGCTCCAGTTAAATGAAACCGATCGAGTGATCGTCTTTTCCGGTCGCATCACAAAGACCAAAGGAGTACACCTGCTGCTAGAAGCATTGAGTCGAATCGATTCTTTGGAAAAGGTGACGCTCTTAGTTCTAGGTGGTACCACGTACAGTTCGGGTGAAAAAGATAGTTATTTCAAAAAGGTCATCACTCAAGCGGAAGAGCTTCCTATCGATGTACGGTTCACTGGATATATTGAAAAAGAACAAATTCCTTACTATCTAAAGGCCGCAGACATTTGCGCGATACCGTCGATTTTCCATGAAACTTGCTGCCTTTCAGCGGTGGAAGCTCAGGCCATGGGCATTCCCGTAATCGCCACAAAAATAGGTGGAATTCCAGAGTATATCAGTGAGAAGAGTGCACTGTTGATTGATTACGATCAGCACTATCTTGAAAAGTTTGCGGCAGGGTTGGATCAGCTTATCCATGACGATCCATTTCGTGATCGATTAAGTAAAGCAGCCGTCAAAGGGAGAGAACAGCATTCGCAGAAACGCTACTATCAGGAATTCGTCGGAAGCATCAATCAACTAGCCGCAAAAAAAATCTAATCACTAAGGAGATACAGCATGAAAGTATTAATTTTAACCAAGAATCTATTAGCCGAAACTATTTTTCAGAGCAAGCTCCAGCAGTTGAATTACGAAGTGTATTGCAGTACGTGTTTAGTAAACGAATGTCAGAGGATGAGTCTGGAAACCACGCAGCTGCTTTCGTGTTTTGATGCGGTCATTTTAAGTGAAACGATCGCTTATCAAGAGATCGTTGATCTGATACTGGGCATTCGCGATCATGTGCCGATGATTATCAGAAAGTACGAAAGCGACTTTACGAAAAGTACCGAAGAGGAGCAAACAGAGCATGTCATTGATCGCTGGATTCGAGTAAATGCTTCATTAGAAGAGATTCGCGAGCTTTGCCAAACGATTACACCAAGAGAAACAGAGCAATCATCCGGTGCGGTCTCCAGAAAGGAAAGACCTGAACAAAAGAAGTATCCACTGTATAATTTTGGCTTTTCTAATCGCGAGAGTGTCTTATTAATGTGTTTGCACGAGCATCAAGGACAGTACCTTTCACGGCAAGAGCTTTGTGAAAAGCTGTGGCGTGAAGAGGGTGTAACGAGCTCGAAAATGACTGCGCTGTCTAGCTGCGTGCGCAATATCAAAGAAAAGGTCGAAAAAAATGGCGTGAAATGCAATCCGATCAATACCGCCTGGGGAAGAGGCTATCAAATTTCAGATGACTTTTACCACCTGATCCAAATCGGAACGTAGAAAAAGATGATTTTCTGAGGTAATCAGGTTATTTGAGAAACGACCAACACGTGGATATCGCTAAAAAAGCAAAAAATAAACAAAAATTGAAAGAAAAGGAAGAGAATCGATCATTTAATTAATAAAAGCGACGTTTTCCGCAGGTTAATTTCAGAAAACCGTCAATTATTTGACGGTTCGTCCATTGTCTTCTGTTCTATTATTAGCTTGTTAGCTGTAATTATTCTAAAGAAACAACGGCTTGGAAATAAAGAAAAATACATCGGGAATTTTACCGACCTTTGGAAGTGAGAAGATGAATAACATTTATGAGAACAACTCGTCAATCAAGGAGATTTTTGTCTCAATACAAACGCGTTTAAGTGTTTCTGAGTTTCATTTAGGCAGAGTAAAACGGGCCATGGATATTATGATCAGCCTATTTGGACTAATGCTGCTTTTGCTGCCATTCGCGGTAGTCGCTTTGCTGATCAAGCTGGAAGATCCAGAAGGTCCGATCTTTTTCAGCCAAACGCGTGTAGGTCTGAATGGAAAGTGTTTTGTTTTATATAAGTTCAGAACGATGTATGTAGGAGCTGAGGATCAACTGACAGAATTAATGGAAAAAAATGAGATACAAGGTCCCATGTTCAAAATGAAATGCGATCCGCGAATCACTAAGATCGGAAGCGTTCTGCGCAAATTTAGTATCGATGAGTTTCCGCAGCTGGTAAATGTATTAAAGGGAGACATGTCGATCGTCGGTCCTAGACCAGCTTTGCCTCATGAGGTGGAGCAATACACATCGTATCACCGTTTGCGATTATTGGTAAAACCTGGCTGCACAGGTCTTTGGCAGGTGAGCGGCCGCAACAACCTTCATTTTGAAGAGATGATTCGACTAGATCTGAGCTACTTAAGTAAAGGCGGTCTCCTGTTAGACATACAGATTATCTTTAAAACCTTGCTGGTAATTATCACACGTGACGGTGCTTATTAAACCAGTACATAAATTATCGGAGGCAACCAATCATTATGGATGAAAAATTCAATTTATCCTTTTTGTTCCAAACAATTAAGGAAAAATTACCGATCATTATTTTTTGCAGTATCACGGGGGTACTAATCGGCGGGTATATTTCCTTTTTTTGGATCACTCCGCAATATAGCTCCCAAACTCAGATGATCGCTGCGACAAAATCGACTGAAGAAAATCTTTCCAACGAGATCACGGCCAATTTACAGCTGGTGAAAACGTACAAGGAACTTGTATTAAGCGACCTCGTTTTGGGGCAGGTGCAAGAAAAGGTAGAGGCAGAGCAAAAGCAAAGCATGTCGCTTAGTCAATTGAGAGAGGCGATCACTTTAGAACAGCAGCAGGAGTCACTTTTTTTTTCCATCCGAACAGTGAGTGACCGACCGAGACTAGCAGCCTATTTAGCCAATACGACATCACAGGTATTTCAAGAGGCCTTAGCAGAGAGTCAGATTCCGGGTGAAATCTCGATCACTACTGAAGCGACAGCAGCTCGATCGCCGATATCGCCAAATCATAAATTAAATTTAGTGTTGAGCTTATTTATCGGAGGGATGGTCGGCTTTCTATTTGTGCTGCTGCGAGCAAGTGTCGATCAGACGATTAAATCAGAGCAGGCGGTCTACGAAATTTTTAATACCAACGCATTAGGGATGATCCCTTATACGACCAGTGTAGATATGAAAATGTCTGCCAAAGATAAAGATCTTTTGAAAAGAAACTTATCAGAAGATTCTCTTCGTGTGTCCAGAAGACAACGGAAAAGAGTCTAAATAAGGAGCGTCAATATGAAGGAACGAGAAACACGACTGATTTCGATCGAAAATCGATTTTCACCAATTACGGAGCAATACCGTAATATTCGCACCAGTATTCAATTCGCCTCTTCAGCGGGCAATCCTTTAAAACTCGTTTTAGTAACATCAACTGAGCAAGAAGAAGGAAAGACTACACTCGCCTCAAACTTGGCGGTAGTCATGGCCGAGACCAATAAAAAGGTATTGCTGATTGATGGGGATCTGCGCCGTGCGACCGCAGGCAAATTTTTCAGCCTAGTCTCTAGTCAAAACAAGGGCTTGAGCACGTTATTAAGCAATGCTCGAAGCTCACCGGAGGAAGCGATTCAAAGTACCCAAGTAAAAAGCTTAGATTTTCTACCTGCGGGTCCCATTCCGCCAAATCCTTCAGAGCTGCTGAATTCAAGTCGGCTGGACGAGATTTTTATGCAATTAGAGGAACAGTACGATTTTATTATCGTCGATTCACCGCCATTACTGGTAGTAACGGATGCTCAAATCTTTTCTTCAAAGGTCGACGGCGTCATCTTAGTCGTTCGGGAAAATCGGACAAAACGGAATAATTTAATGAAGTGTAAAACCTTGCTCGAACGGTCGCAAGCCCGTTTGATTGGCTTTGTGTACAACGGAGCTAAATCAATGAGCGCTGGAAATTATAAATACTACAAATATTAGGGGGTGATGGATGATTACACGGCGGTTTTAAATAGAAAAAGGGAAAATAGAAAGGGGAAGAAATAGTGAAGAAAAAGAAATTATTAACAATCGGTGCCAGCAGCTTGATGCTGTTGAATACAGGGTTAATGCCTGCTATGGCTTTAGCTGAAGAAAAGACGCCAGCAACGGAGGAGGTATCTCCGGAATTAGCAGATAGTTTAGCTAAAGATGCTTTACCTGAGGCAGCACCAGAATCAAGTACAGAACCAGAACAGGAAACACAAGAATCAAAAGCCGTACCAACGAGCGAGGTACCAGAAGAAAGTACTGAAGCACCTGAAGCGGCGGAAGAACAAAAAGATGCAAGTCCAATTATGCCAATGGATATTGGGTTGATTGCTTGGGGTAAAATTGGTCTAAAAACGTCTACAAATAAAGAATTGGTGATCAATAATCAAAAAACAGAAGGTATTTTGACCGTTGATTTAAATATCACGCAAGTAGCCAATATCGGAATTGCAGATAAAACGTATTACCAAGTCAAATTGCCAAATGAATTCAAACCTTTATTAGAAGATCCACGTTTTATCAATTATATATCAGGTGAAATGAAGGCTTACAATGCTGGGATTCCAATTAAATCGTATAAATACAAATCAACAGATGTCAAAGTAGATCCTGAAAGCTGTTCATTAATCGTTCAAAATCCAAGCATTACAACAATCATTGGGCTTTTCCCACATGTTTATTGTTCATTAAACATTGATCTAGGTGGATTTGTAACAGACACAGAAATTCGGATTCCAAATTCATTAGATGGTAAATATCATTTTAACACTGCCTTGACACAAGACAATAACATCATTGATTGGACTGTTGGCGGCGGAAAAGAGTCTAGTGGTTTCCTAGAATATGCCAAAATCGATCCAGCTTACGGGACTGAAAAACCTGTATTAACTGCTGAAAACCGCAAAATTGTTTTAGGCGATGACTTCAGTGGCGCATTTGCAATGAAGGGCGTCTCAGCGATTGATAAAGAAGATGGCGATATCACGAAAAATGTTGCTATTATCGACAATCAAGTGAAATCCAATGTAGCCGGAGTTTACCCAGTGACTTATAAAATTGTTGATAGTCATGGGTTATCAGCAACTAAAACGATTGAAGTTACTGTAGCGGCAAATACTTTGCCAGTCATCAATGCTGAAAACAAAGTGATTGAAAAAGGCGAACCATTCAACCCATTAGAAGGCGTGACCGCTCATGATGAAGAAGATGGTGATTTAACGTCAAAAATTAATATTAAATCGAACAATGTAAATACCAATATTCCTGGTAAATATTTTATCACTTATTCAGTAGAAGACAGCCACAAAGGAATCACTACGAAGGATATCGAAGTTGAAGTCAAAGAGAGCGTTAATGGAATCGTACCTAGCGACTATACAGTCGGACAAGGTCTGATTACCGGTACGTACGAAGGAAAAGTTTCTTACCTTGAATTTTACGTTGACGGACATTTAGTATCTAGCGGCGGAACTCTGAAGGACGGCAAATTCACGTATGAAGTAAGCACTGGACTAATTAAGAAAAACTCTAAAGTAGTACTAGTTGCTTATGATAAAGACAAGAATAAATTAGACGAGAAAACTGTCAAAGTTATTTCAAATTACAGTGGAACGATGTCTGCTTATGACTACACAGTCGGTGATGAATACATCCGCGGAACATACACCGGCGATGTGAAGAAGGCCAAAGTTATTGTTAACGGCAAAGTTCTTGCACTTGGCGGAACCTTCAAAGATGGCGAATTCAGCTACTGGGTTGGCAAAAACGCTATTAAAAAAGGTGACAGTGTTTTAATCAATGGTTACGACGTAGATGGTGATGTGTTAAGCCAAAATAATAAAGTCAATATCGTTGCCGCACCAGAGGAAAAAGGAACGATCACACCGAATAAATTCACTGTTGGAAATGTCGAAATTACTGGAACCTATACGGGTGATGTGAAGAAAGCTAAGTTGTATGTTAATAACAACTTGATTTCACAAGGCGGAACCTTTAAAAATGGCACATTCACTTACTACGTGGGGCAAAATGTGATTGCAAAAGGCTCTAATGTTCGTTTAGTTGCTTTTGGTTCAGAAGACAATGAGTTGGACAGCAAAACGGTTCAAGTAGAATCAACTACCTCTGGAAGTATGTTAGCAGACAGCTACACTGTAGGTGATGAATACATTACTGGAACGTACACGGGCGATGTGAAAAAAGCCAAAGTTATCGTTAACGGAACTGTTTTATCTCTAGGCGGAACCTTTAGCGGCGGACGCTTCACTTACTGGGTAGGACCATCAAGAATCAAAGCTGGCGACAGCGTATTTATCAACGGTTATGACCAAAATAATGCATTAGTTTCTCAAAACAATGCTGTTACTATCAAGCAAGCTCCTGCACAAAAAGGAACAATCACACCAAGCCAGTACACAGTCGGCAACGGAGAAATCACAGGAACCTATACCGGTGATGTGAAGAAAGCGCGCCTATCTGTAAACGGCAATGTTATTTCTTGGGGCGGAACCTTTAAAAACGGCCAATTCACTTACTATGTTGGCAGCAGTATCAAAGAAGGCGACGTTGTTATCATGAATGCTTATGGAACAGATGATGTGTTGCTGCAAGAAAATGTGAAGGTTGCTTTCACAAGCTCTTCTTACAAAGGGACCATTTCACCAAATACTTACACTGTTGGTGCTATTGAGGTTACTGGTATTTATGTAGGCGATGTGAAACAAGCGCGTCTTTATGTAAATAATGGGTTAGTTTCAGTAGGTGGAACCTTCAAGAATGGGACTTTCAGCTACTATGTTGGAAATGCTATTAAAAAAGGCGACAATGCTTATCTAGTGGCCTATGGACCAGATGGAATTGAATTAGATAGAAAAACAGTTCAAGTGAACTAGCGAACGGAGATTTTGAATGAAAAAATTATTATTGAGTATCATTGCAGTTTGTTTTATCTTAACTGGATGCAGTTCAGCTGGCGACAAGGAAACGAAGGACAGCGGAGCAACATCGGTCTCGGTTGCCAAGGTCGCAGTAAAAGATGGCTTAAACACACCTTTCACAGCGGATGGGATTGAAATGAAAATCACTGAAGTATCTAGCAGTGAATCTGTCAACGAAGCTAAAAAACCAAAGCAGCTGATTACCTTTACCGTGGAGTATAAAAATATTGGTACCGAAGATAGAGGTATCGGGGCGATTGATTTTCGCTTAGTGACAGATAAAAAGGATAAAACATACAACGTAACTGAGGAAATGGAAGCTTTCGGCGGTGTAGTAGAGCCGGAAAAAGCTTCTAAGGGCAAATTGTATTATTTGATTGAGCCAGGAGAAAAACCAACAAAATTGGAATATGCTCCAGCAGACAAAGCTCTTAAAACATGGGACCTAAAATAATAGCTTTTTTCATTGACCGTTATTACGCAAAACACAATCGATCTTTTATTATTTAGATCCTCAATTCGCTTGATTGATGTACCAAATTTGAAGATCTTGAAGAAGAGTGTTCAAACTCTTCTTCAAGATTCTTTGTTGTAACGGACAAATTCTTGGATAAAAGGGAGATACATATGCCAATAAAAGTACTGTCGATTTTTGGTACGAGACCAGAAGCAATCAAGATGGCACCAATAATCAAGACCTTAGAAAATGACCCGCGTTTTCAATCAAAGGTCGTTGTGTCTGGGCAGCATCGAGATATGCTGGCTCCGGTACTGAATTTTTTTGAGATAACACCAGACGATGACTTGAAGATCATGAAGGAAAATCAGAGCTTAAGTGATGTGACGGTGTGGATCATTGATAGACTGACACCGATCCTGCAAGCAGATGTTCCAGATATTGTGTTGGTTCATGGCGATACCACTACCACTTTGGCGGCCGCTTTAGCCGCTTATTATCAACAAATCACCATCGGACACGTTGAAGCCGGTCTGCGTACTTGGAAGAAATACTCCCCCTTTCCAGAAGAGATGAACCGTCAATTGGTAGATGCCTTGTCAGATCTTTGTTTTGCGCCCACAGAAGAAAGTGCGGTAAATTTGCTGAAGGAAAATCATCAAGAAGATCAGATTTTCATCACGGGGAATACTGCGATCGATGCGATGAAATATACGATAGATACAGATTATTCACATCCCTGTTTACCTAATAATGGCAAGTTTCGCATTCTGGTAACGATGCATCGTCGAGAAAACCTTGGCGAACCAATGACCGAAGTTTTTCAAGCCTTGGCGCAGTTAGCAAAAGAGAAAAAAGAAGTCGAGATCATTTTTCCGATGCACAAAAACCCGCAAGTTCGAAATCTGGCGAAAAAGGAACTCGGCAATTTAGCGAACGTTCAACTGATCGAGCCGTTGGATATTTTCGATTTTCATAATTTTGCTCAACGCTGTGAATTGATTCTGACTGATTCTGGTGGTGTTCAGGAAGAAGCGCCATCACTTGGAATTCCGGTGTTGGTATTGCGAGATACAACCGAACGCCCCGAAGGAATCCGAGCGGGTACGTTAAAGCTTATTGGTACAAAAAAAGCGACGGTCTATCGGGAAACGTTAGCATTGCTGGAAGATCCGGCTGCTTACAAAAAAATGGCTCAAGCAGCGAATCCATACGGCGATGGACATGCAAGTGAGCGGATTGCCGATATACTGGCACAGGCTTTTCAATGAGGTGCAGATACTGGATAACTATGGAGAGAATGAATGGGAAAAAAGCAAAACAGAAAAGGTCCTAATCAAAAACAGCGACTGAGAAAGATTCTGCTCATGTTGGTTAGTATGCTGCTGGTAGTGGTTCTATTGATCACAGCGATTGGCGCGAAGGTGCTTTATGATGTGAAGGAAACAACCGATGAAGCCTATGAGCCAGTCAAGCGAGCACAAAACCTTACGCAGGTTGATCTAAAGCAAAAGGAACCTTTCAGTATTTTACTTTTAGGAGTAGATACGGGCGCTTTAGATCGGACGGATCAGGGGCGCTCCGATACGATTATGGTGGCGACAGTTAACCCGGCAACAGAAAAAACGGTGCTGGTTAGTTTGCCACGAGATACCTATGTTGAAATCGTCGGCCATCAATCAATGGATAAGATCAATCACGCCTATGCCTTCGGAGGAACCGCTATGACGATCGCGACGGTAGAAAAATTATTAGACATACCGATCCATTACTATGTATCGATCAATATGGCGGGAATTGAGGCGCTGGTTGATGCAGTGGGAGACATCAATGTTTCTAATCCTTTTGCGTTCTCCTATGAAGGAACTGATTTTCCGAAAGGGCCGCAGCGACTTGACGGAAGCAGAGCTTTAAAATATGTCCGCATGCGGTACGATGATCCAGAAGGCGATTATGGTCGGCAAGCCCGCCAACGACAAGTGATTACGGGGATCATGAGGCAGACGGTCAGTATCAAAGGACTAGGCAGCTATCAAGAGATATTGGCAAGTCTGGGCAGCAATGTTAAGACCGATGTCAGCTTCAAGGATGCCGAACTATTAGCAAGAAAATATCGCCCGGCCTTCAGTAAAGTAGAATCTGAACAAGCCAAAGGCGAAGGCTTCATGCAGGATGACGTTTCCTATCAACGCCTTTCACCAGAAGAATTGACCAGAATCCAAACACTGTTGAAGGAACAGTTGGCGACCAAATAGATGAACGAATAAAAAACCTGTGGGCAATCCCCACAGGTCTATTTGTTATTATCTGTGTCTAACTTAAACATTCCTTTGCTGCAACCAACCGATGTATAAGGACCACTGTGTCCAATCGGGGTAAAAGCCAAGACAATATTTCCAGTACCATTCAAATAAGCATAGATTTTTGTATCATTTCCGTTGAAGTTGGTGAAGAACTCACTGCTTGGTTTACTAACATCATTAACTGAAAGTTTGAGTTCAGTGGTTACTTTTACATCTGTGACAGACCCATCCGCACTCACTTGAATCGTTGTTGGAGGACTAGTAATTGAAATAAAAGATGCTACTTCGTTTATGTGTGCATCCGATGGATAAAAGCCTTAAGGACTATGTATTCACAGGAGAAAACCGGTCCTGTTGCTTTTAGTTTGGAATAGAGATATTGACAAGCCTATTTCTGCAACATACAATTTCATTGATATACAGTGAATTCGTTTTCACTAATAGGTTTTGGAAAGGGGTATAAAATGAATTTGAAGGACAAAGTAGTCTACCGGAAACCTGTCTTGGAAGACGCGGAGGAGATCGTCGCTTTTTATAATCGTGTCGGCGGTGAGACGACCTATTTGAGTTTTACGGAGGATGAGTATCCGTTAGATGTGGAAGCGCAAAAAGCGAACATCATAAGTACCGAACAGCAGCCAAATTCGGTCATGCTTTTAGCGGTGGCAGATGATCAGATTATCGGTATCGGAACGATTACTTCTGGAAACAAAATCAAGGCAAGACATTGTGGAGAGCTTGGTATTGTGGTTACTGAAAACTATCAAGGTCAAGGTATCGGCAGTGAATTGATCCGCCAGCTGTTAGAGTGGTCTAAATCGAACGGCGTGACGACCAAAGTTCAGCTGGATACTCGAACAGATAATCAAATGGCAGTCGAACTGTATAAGAAATTTGGTTTTCAAATTGAAGGAGAATTGAAGAATACTACGCTGATTGATGGTGAATACTATCATTTATATGTGATGGGTTTGATGCTGTAGGATTTTCAAAATAAATACAGGAAAGCTCCATTTCATCGTGAACGAGGGGAGGCTTTCCTGTTTGTTTTGGCTAAATTGCTGTAGATTCACCTTCGCCTAAATCTTCGTCCTTTGGTACAAGATCATCCGGGATAGAATCTAAGATATCTTGTACACTGGGAATCTCGTAGCCTTCGGGTTTTTCTTCCGACCAAGTTTTTCCTCCATCGGTAGAGTAAAGGGTTTTTCCGTCATCGGATTGCTTGGTGATCACGGATTGTATTTTATCATTAAAGCCTTCAGGAGCCTCTTCGCTCCAGGTTTTTCCTCCGTCAGTCGAATACTGGATTTTTCCATCTTTGATTTTCATCGAAACACCGTCTTCAACGGGAACAGTAAAACCGTTCTCGAGCCAATCTTCTATCTCTTTTAACGGATCTGACCAAGTCTTTCCGCCATCCTCTGAATATTTCCACTGATTTTCTTTTGGATCAAATTCAGAAACTTTTTTTCCATCCGTACTTTTCCAAGTTAATTTCCCATTTTTATCGATTTCCACACCTTCAGGCTTTTCTTCTGACCAAGTTTTTCCGCCGTCAGAAGAGAATTTCCATTTATCTTCTTCTCGTTTCATGATCATGCTATTTCCCTTTTTGTCACTGAACGGGAATTTGAAAGTATCTTCACTAGAGGTATTATTGATCCTTTCTGATTTTGAGTTTTTGTAGCGTAAGCGACCATCGGCGTCTTCGTAAATACCATCAGGTGGTGTCGTTGACCACGAGATTCCTTCATCAGAAGAAAATTCCCAACGATCATTGTTCCGCCGGATTTTTACATCGTCTACTGTTGTTTTTTTGGTTCGCTTGCTTGGAAAGGTTACTTCTGTTTGACTAGTAGCTTTTGCTTCAGTTACTGCCTTGCCGATATTGTAGGATACAACGGAAAGCCCAATCACTATTGTGAGCACGATGACTCTAATTGTGAACGGAATATCTCTTAGAACAGTGGACCAAGGGGAGTGTGATTTGTAGGAGCTGCTGGTTGGTTTTCTGTTTTTCATACGAACGACCTCATTTCAATTTTATGCGCTCACTATAATAGGTGAACCTATAATGAAGCTGTAGTTTGGGGAGATAAATGGTATTCGCTGTAAATGAACACAAGTTTTCTATCAGATAGTTAAAAAAATATTTTATTATGCGGGTTATTTTTGTAATTCAAGATTCATTAGAGGTTCATTCGTTATAATTAAAAAGAGTCTCAGTTTTAAGGAGGACGATGGATGAAACTTTTACTAGTTGAGGATGAGGCGATGCTGGCCGAAGCAACGGCTCAAATTTTAAAAAAACAAGGATACTTAGTTGATATAGCAGAAGATGGCGAGTATGGATTCGATTGCTTACTTTCAGGAGTTTATGATTTGGCAATCTTAGATATTATGCTCCCGAAAAAGGATGGTTTGACGATTTTAACAGAAGCGCGGGAAGCTGGGATCGAAATTCCGATCCTTATGTTGACCGCAAAGGGAGAACTGGATGATCGCGTGGACGGTTTAAACAGTGGCGCAGACGATTATCTCTGCAAACCGTTCCAATATCAAGAGCTGCTGGCTCGGCTGAAGGCTTTGAGCAGACGAAAAGGCGAATTCAAAATCGATGGGATTCTTTCCTTTGGTGATTTTGAACTGAATCCCTACAATCTGAGCTTAAAAACTCAAACTGGCGAACTAGCCTTAACTAGAAAAGAGGCGAATATTTTAGAAATCTTAGTTGCTAATTATCCGCAGCTATCTTCTAAGGATCGAATCCTAGAGAAGGTTTGGGGTTATGATTCGGATGCTGAATACAATCATGTGGAGATGCAAGTCTCTCTTTTAAGAAAGAAATTGAAGCAAGTCGAGAGTATGACTCAGATCAAAGTGGTGCGGAATCTAGGTTATCGTTTGGATTTTTCTAAGGGTGACGCCGATGATTAATCAGTTTAGGAAACGATTGATCGCGATGACGACAGGGCTTGTGGCGATTATTTTGATTGCGGCTTTCACAGCTATTTTTGTCACGACCTATCTGAATCAAAAGTCGGATAACTACGAAAAATTGAATCAGGCGGAGCAGCTGCGGATCACTGGCGGCAAGGTGACCTTCGATGAAAAGAGCGAGGATGCCATGGAAATCAACCGCATCGTGACGGGGGCCGGGGTTTATTTCAATATGCTGGTGAACAAATCCGGCAAGCCAATCATGATCGATTCTGCCCTGAAGCTGACAAAGGATCAATACAACAAGGCAGCAAAATATGCTTGGAAGAATCAGGACGGCGGCGTTATAAAAATGAACGGACGGGAATGGCAATACGTTGTCGCTCCAGCTATTGCAAATTTTGATTATGGCAGTAGTGATCAGACTAACGGCGAGAATGATGAGACGTATCTTATGCGTTTTTTAGATATCACGGACTCGAAAAAGAATTTGTCTTCTCTGGCGATGACTCTAATTATCGTAGGGATCGGATTACTGCTTTTCTTCTTTTTAGTCATTATTTTCTTTACGAATCGTGCGCTTCATCCAGTCGAAGAGGCTTGGAAAAAGCAAAAGCAGTTTATAACGGATGCTTCTCATGAGTTAAAGACACCGCTAAGCATCATTTCAACGAATGTCGATGTGCTTTATTCTAGTCAAGAAGAGACGATCAGTGAGCAGATAAAATGGCTGAACAATATTTCCAGCGGAACCAAACGAATGAATGGACTGGTGAACAAATTGCTTACAGTCGCCAAAGCCGATAACAGCTTTGATCAATTGACTATTACCAATGTACAAATCGATCAGCTGCTTACGAACGCCTTGTCCAATTATGAAACGAAATTCGCAGAAAAAAAGATTTTAATTAATAAAAACATGGCAAAAGTAATAGTAAAAACTGATGAGGTCTTATTGCAGCAGCTTTTCGATATTTTCATTGATAATGCCAGCAAATACACGAATGAAAATGGGGCGTTCGATGTTTCAGTTGAAGCAAAAGGACGTGAGGGGATAATCACTTTTCGAAATACCGGTGATGGGATTACCGATGAGGATCTGCCGAAGATTTTTGATCGATTTTACCGTACGAATGAGGTTCGGCAAAAATATGAAGGCAGCTATGGCTTAGGATTATCCATTGCGCAAGGTATCGCTGATCAACTAGGTGGAAAAATTGACGTCGAAAGTACAGTGAATGAGACAACGGTATTTACAATTCGTTTGCCGCTAAAGAAGCAGTTTTCAAAAAAATAAAAATTATTCGCTAGAACGCTCGCCATTTTGATTGGCGGGTGTTTTTTATTTTGGAGAAGTTCGCTAACTATAAATTGTCTCTTGAATTATAGGTTCATTATAGTTAGCCGAGGTATAGTGACAGTCATATCAAGGGCAATATCGAAAAGGAGGTGAAAGAGATGTTTATACGATCCATCGTACTGTCATTGATTCTCACCATCATCATTAACGTGATTTTTTCAGAAGGACGCAACGGTACTAAATAAGTGATTGGAGGCGGTCAGAATATATTAGGCGTAAATAAGGCTATCTTTCCTCTAAAAAAAGAGAAAACGGACTATAAAAATTTAAAAAATCTATTCGTTGAAACAAATGAATAGATTTTTTTGCGTCAAAATAAAATGACGATTCAAGGTTCATTATAGGTTGAATCGCTATAGTAAGACCACCACATTTCAAAGGTGTGCAAACAGAAGGGGAGTCATCAAATGAGGGAACCGATTTTAAAAACGAACAATTTAATAAAAAAATATTCCGGAGGCGCAGGTGTAAAAAATATAAATATGACGTTGAATCAGGGAGATATTTACGGATTTATCGGACAAAATGGAGCCGGCAAAACCACCCTCTTACGTTTGATCACTTCACTGATCCACCCAACAAGCGGAAATCTGGAACTTTTTGGAAGCAGTGACGAGCGGGAGTTAATTTTAGCAAGGAAAAGAATTGGCGCAATGATCGAAACGCCTGCTTTCTTTCCTAAAATGACGGCACGGGAAAATCTGGAATATTACCGCATCCAACGAGAGATCACAGCCGAAAATGAAATCGAGCGTGTTCTAAAATTAGTCAATCTGGATGCGACTGGAAGTAAAAAGTTCAACCAGTTTTCTCTTGGAATGAAGCAGCGTTTGGGTCTTGCGTTAGCAATCATGGGCGAGCCTGAATTATTGATCCTAGATGAGCCGATCAATGGATTAGATCCGACGGGAATGATCGAATTTCGTGAAATTATCAGTAAGCTAAATCGCGAGAAAAAAATCACCATTCTCATCTCCAGCCATATTCTTTCAGAGCTTACTCAAATAGCCACGAGATACGGCATTATTCATCACGGTGAGCTGTTGAAGGAATTTACCAAAGAAGAGCTAGAGAAAAATACGCAGGGCTATATCACTATGAAGGTGAGCAGCGCCGTGAAGGCTGAAGAAATCATTCACTCGGCGATGAATACGAAAAAAATCGAGGTTCATTCTACAGAGGAAATCCGGCTTTTTGACTTCCATAAGGACACGTCAAAAGTGATCGAACTTTTGAGTTCGAACGGCATAAAGATCTATTCATCAAACGAAACAAAAATAAATTTGGAAGACTATTTCATCAGCGTAATAGATGAAATAGCATGAGGGAGAATAACCAATGACCAACATCATTCAATCAGATATTTTTCGCATAAAAAAAGGGGCCGCAGTTCGCAATGTCTTTCTGGCGGGAATGATCATCATCGTGATTACAGGCGTCAACATGCTCGGCTCCAGCAGCGGTTTTGGAGGTGTGGGTGTTCAATCTACTGCCAGTGCTGCAAGATCATTATCTGGAAATGGCGCGGAGTTTGTTCAGCAGATGCGGGATGATGGCCTATTCCCATTCTTTATTCTGGCCTTTGCTGTAGCCGTGCTGGGTGCAGAATATTCTACCGGGACCATTCGCAACAGCTTGTCCTATTTTGTTGATCGCAAGAAGGTATATTTCGCAAAATGTATTACTGGACTTCTATGTTGCCTAACTTATACGCTGTTATGTTTAGTAGTAAGTTTCGTCGCAGGAACGATTTTATTTGGATTTGGCGGTTTCAATCTAACTCAAGTCATGAGAATTTTAGTTCAGATAATCTTATCTGTTCCGTTGTATATCGGGATGATTGCTATCGCCAATGGGCTGATTGTTTTTACCAAGAAAACAAGTATCACCATTGCGATTTATTTAATCGGCTTGATCGCCTTTCCATCCTTCACTTATCAAATTTATCAGCTATTTCCGAAAGCTGAGTGGCTGACACTTTGTGACCCGCTGTCCGCATTTTCTATGCTGTCTAGATTTTGGGAGTTTCCTCTAATGTATGTGGGTATGGTTCTCCTATTTTGGATTAGCTTGGATGCACTTCTGCTGTTTATTGGATCACGACTGTATTCAAACGCAGACGTCACATAAAAAAGAAATGAAAATCGTGGGCTTTTAACAAATAAAAATTTCAACTTTCGAAAGGAGACTTTTATGAAAACTACCAAAAAATCAGTGATCGCATATCTGATTATCTGCTTTGCATTAAGCTCAATCTTCTATGTCCTTATTATCAACTATCAACTAATGAATATGGCAAATCTATTAATGTGGTGTCCAGGAGTAGCTGCGATAATCGTTAAGCGGCTTTATTATCGCGAGGATAAGATTTTTAACCTGAAAGCTTTTAAACTGAACTACGTGTTATTAGGCATAGGGATTCCACTTTTATATAGTCTTTTGTCTTATGGAATCTATCTGATTATGCGGGGAAGTGATGTCATTACAGGCAATACACTCGGGACTCTTTTAAGTCAGCCATTGATCCTGATCCTGTATGTATCGATCTTTTTTATTACGGCTTTAGGCGAAGAAATCGGCTGGCGCGGTTTCTTGAATCGTGAAATGTTCAAACTTTTTGGTTATCACAAAGGAGCATTTCTCACGGGCTGTATTTGGGCTATCTGGCATCTGCCGCTGATAATTACAGGCTATGTGTCTAGTATTCCGATTTGGTATCAAGTCCCAATCTATGTTATCCAATGTATCGCCATGTCTTATCCGATGTCCTATTTAAGTCTCAAATCAAAAAGCGTCTGGCCAGCAGCATTTTTCCATTTTACACATAATTTCGTCATTCAAGTTTTACTGGACCAATCTATTAGCGGTCAAAACAAACCGTATCTAGTAGGCGAGACAGGAATACTAACGATCTCAATTCTTTTGATTGTCTGTTACTTCTATGCAAAGAAATCTCTTGGTTTGCTGGAAGAAAACCGGACGTTTGAAAATAGCGAAATATAAGCTTTAAAAAATGGCTGTGCAGGGTTATTGATAAACTGTGTCAAGGGCCATAATAAAATGTTGGTTTTGGGCCATTGAAATTGTAGGTAGTTTTCTCTTTATCGTTTCGTTTCTTTTCCTTTCGTTTCACTATAACTTTTCATTCGATAGGAAGGTCCTGTAATTTGAATAATTTTAGAATGATGGACCAATCGGTCCAATAAAGCATTAGTCAATTTCTTATTACCAAAAATTTCGGACCATTGAGACAGAGGAATATTCGTTGTAATAATCGTTGATTTTCTTTCGTATCGCATATTAATTAGTTGAAACAGTAAGTTAGATCCTTCTTTTGAGAAGGGGAGATACCCGACTTCATCAATAATTAATACAGAATAGCTCGCATATTTTTTGAGCATGGTATCACTTGTCCCACGTTTATGTGCCCGGATAAGTCGATTAACCAGTTCTGTACTAGTGATAAATAAACAGCTCTGCCCTCTATCAATACACTCTAAACCAATTGAAACGGCTAAATGAGTTTTTCCAACACCGCTATTTCCAATGAATAAAAGGTTGTCATACGTGTCTAAAAAGCGTAATGTCACTAAATCTTGAATTTCACTTTTTTTGATTTTGGGTTGAAAATCAAAGTTAAAATCATGAAGGCGTTTATGATAGGGAAACATTGCCCGTTTTAAAATTTTTCTTTGGGTCTCCTTTCTACGATAGCTAATTTCTTGATGTGTTAATTCAAATAAAGAATCAACTAGAGATTGTTCATTTTTAGCTACTTCATCTAAATGGGCAGGTAAAATTTCTTTGATACAGGTAAGATTTAAATCTGATAATTGATTTAATAACTGATGGTAATTTGACATATGAGCCTCCTTATAATTCATCGTAAGCATCTAAATTTTCTTCTACAAAGCGCTCCAACTCTTCGTCTTCTAAGTATTTGAAGACATCAGATCGAAGAATCTCAAGAGAGTCATCACGTTGATAATTTAAGGTTTTTTTGCTTAATGGGTGCGAGCGAATACATTGATGGCCATACCAAATGAATAGACTGTCCTTACGGACATCTAAAGTTACCTCTTTACCAATATATTTCACGGGAACAGAATACTTTGAGTTTTGATATTGGACCATGGATTCAATGGAAACTTTTCTAATTACGTGTTGGGTTCTAGAAACATATCTGACTAATTCTAAACGATTGAAAGGACGCAACACCGATTGTTCATCTATAAGAAGCTTAGAGGGATGATTATTCACTGCTTGAGAACGTTCATTATTTAAGTCATTCATAAACTCATAGACGATTCGTTTTAGCTCCTGCTCATTTTCAAACTCGTAGTTAAAGACCATTAAGCGGTTAACAGTACGAGCTAAAGCTTCAACTTTGCCTTTGGTTTGTGGACGAAAAGGGCGACAAGCAATCGGATTGAATCCAGCATCTTTAGCAAATTGACGAAATTTTTCGTTAAAAACGGTTTGACCAAATTGGCTTTTACTTCTATCAACAACTGTTTTCATATTGTCAAACCAAATTTCTTGAGGAACACCATTCCCGCAGTACTCAAACGCATTGACCAAACAATTGAAGACATTCGCTTGGGTTCGATCAAAGGTTACCTCTAAGTATTTCATGCGAGAATAGCCTAGAATATATAGAAAAAGATTGAAGTAAAAGACTTCACCATGTTTACTCACCATCTTAATATTTTCTTTCCAATCGACTTGAGCAGAAAGACCTGGCGTCGTTTCAATTCGAATGGTTGCCTTTTTTACACGCTTTTCTCGATAGTTCCGACAATATCGTTTGACGGTGGTATAGCCACCTTGATATCCTTTTTTCTTAATAAAATAATAAATTGAAGAAGCGGAACAGCTTAACTCCATTTTATCTTTAATAATTTCTTCAAAACCGCTTAATAAAAGAGGAGCAGAAGATTGTCTCTTTTTGATCTGTTCTACTTCCCCTTTAGTTCCAGCTTCATAGTAACGCTTGACTGTTCGGTAATCACAATTATATTGCTTGGCCATGGCTGCATAGTTAGGTTGAATATCGTTCATAATGTGTCGTAAGACTCCTTCTAAGACATCTTTTCGCATGAGTCACTCTCCTTGAATGGTTTCATGAAAAAGAATATCAGATTTTAAATCTAACCTACATTTTCGATGGCCCTTTTCCTACATTTTATCGTGGCCCTTTACAAAAAGCGGCTTATGTCGTTTTAGGAGTAACGATTGAAGGCTACAAGGATGTTCTAGGTATATGGATTGGTGAAAACGAGTCGTCAAAATTCTGGCTGCTTGTGTTAAATGAATTGAAAAATCGCGGAGTACAGGACATTTTGATTGCCTGTACGGATAATCTAGTAGGGTTTAGTGACGCGATTCAAGCAACTTTTCCGAAAACAGAAGTTCAAAAATGTATCGTGCATCAAATCCGCAACAGTATTCGATTTGTCGGCTATAAGGACTTGAAAGCGGTAACGACTGATTTAAAGCCTATCTATAAAGCTTCCACAGAAGAATTAGCGTTGGAGGCGCTCAGTACATTTGATGAAAAATGGGGTAAAAAATATCCAATTATCACAAAAAGCTGGATGGACAATTGGACGGAATTAGCGACCTTTTTCAAGTATCCTGCAGAATTACGCCGCATCATTTACACAACGAATGTGATTGAAGGATTTCACCGGCAGCTTCGCAAGCCAACAAAGTCAAAAAGTGTCTTTCCATCGGATGAGTCACTGCTAAAAATGCTGTATCTCATTACGATGGATGTTACAAAAAAATGGACCATGAAGGTCCAAAATTGGGGTCAGATTTTGTCACAATTTGTCATCTTTTTTGAAAATCGCGTGACTGATTATATTTAAAGGAAAAAGAACTTACACAAAACTCTTTACAGACCCTCGTAAACACCTCTGACAAAAACATTCTTTTTTCCTAGCCCCTTACTTGAATGAATAGTCATAAGACAAACAGCATTGAGTCGACCACTATCATATTCATCTAAACGTTTTTTTATGTTGTCATTTTGCGTCACAGTTTGTTGATGGTAATTTGAAAGACCTTTCCAATTCTCTTTATCGTATAGTTCGTTCTTCAACCATAATAATTCCTCTTCGTCCAAGTCAGCTTTGAATTTTCGCGTATTTATGAGTGAATCAGCAATTTTTTTCAAATCTAAATCATTATGATTTAGCAGGGATTCTACTTGTTCAAAGAAAATCATAGAAGAAAACTTTTCTTTACTTGATAATCGTCTCTCTTTACCAAGAAAATGAACAATTTCCTTACTGATATTCTCGTCGGGATATTGCTCATTAGCAAAGAATCTATTTGCAAACGAAGCACTAGTAGCATATTTGATATAGAAGCATGAGGCATACTGTTGAATCAATTCTTTAAGAACTTCTTCTTTTTCCTGTCTGTTTTTAGCACTTCTTGCTTTTTTAAGTAAATCAAACTGCACTTTGAACAAATTTATTGAAAAGATGCCTAAGAGGTTGTCTTCAACTTTTGTTACGAAAGGAATGTCTTTCATTGTTAAGTACTTCATGAGTGATCTAAGTTGTAATTTTGTTGGATATAGAACTAATATATCGGAATAGTTTGGATGAGAATTGTCGAAAGCAAAGGGTTCTTCTTTTTCGGCCAGTTTAAAGATATTGTCAGTTATCCAGTTGGCTTCGGAATTTTCGTCTTCAAACCCAGCAATAAAACAATCGTTAGAAATATCCTTATTATTCGCTACCATAGACTTTGAAATTCGATCGTGTTCATTGTTTTGAATAAGGACGTTACCGGCTTGAACAATCGGAAGGTTTGATCGGTAATTTGTCATTAAACTTAATGAGGTTTGTTCATATTCTTGATCAAACTCCTTAATGTACTTAGGTTCAGCTCCACGAAAATAGTAAATGCTCTGGTCGTCATCACCTACAATAATCAATTTCGTCTTTGATTTAGTACCATTTTCTTTATCGGGTGGACAAATCAGTTCAATGATTCGTTTTTGTAGAGAATTGATATCCTGGAATTCATCGATGAAAATATAACGATATTTATCGCGTATATACTTTAAAGCAATTTCATCAGTTTCCAAAATGAGTTTCAAATTGTTCATCATATCATCAAAAGAAATGATTCCATCACTACGTTTTATTGTTTCGAATTCATCTAGAAAAAGTTTAAAAACAGTGCTTAGTTTTGTGTCTTCAAAAAAATTCTCTTTATCAAAATGTTCCTCAATAAAATGTATGATGTCTGTGTCAGTAAACCCCATATTTATCCAATAACTCAAACGCTTTACGATGCTCGTGTCTTCAAATTTATCAAAATTGTATAGATTGTACTTCTTAATCAAGTTTCTGATGACTTTGTCAATTTTCTCTTTTTTTATTTCCCCTGGTATTCCTACGTTTGATAGATGAGGAAATGTTTCTTTCAAAATCTGAACTTCATGGTTGAACCAGCTATGAAATGTTTTTACCTTGATTTTGTTATTACCGTTCATATATTTTACGACTCGTTCATTCATTTCTTGAGCAGCTTTGTTTGAAAAAGTACACATTACGATCGATTCTTCTTTGATCTGTTGGTATTGAACTAAATAGGCTGCTTTTGCACAAATAGTTTGAGTTTTTCCACTTCCCGCTCCCGCTATTATTCTCAAATGAGTTTTCATGTCGAAACGAATAGCTGCTAATTGATCCGAACTAAATTTATTACCGCCATTAAATTTTATCAGATGATATAGTACATTGGCATCAGGATCAGTAGGAGAGAATAAATCAGAAGTAGGATTTGGTATTGTTTCAATTATTCCAAATCTATCTTCATAGACCTTCAATTTATTTGAAAGCAAAAGGTTGTCGCTAATTTTTACTTCATTTTCTTTCCTTAAAGTTTCTGTCAGCGTATTAAGTTCATCCATTCGTTTTTCTTTGTTTTCGATTTTCGAGGTCAATTTATCAATATTCTCTTTTTGCTCTTTTAATTGTTGTTTTAATATTTTTAATTCTGCAGTCAATTTAGATTTTTCGTCACTCATACTAAAAAAGTAATCAGAAATTTTATTAAGTAAAGGCTTTGAATTCATTCGTTCCTCCTTCAGATGAGTTTTCTCGATTAATAAATAGTCTTGCTGAACTATTTGCTATATCCATCACAAAAAAATAATAACTATTTCTATAGAAATGTAGTAACATTAATTGTGTGCGTAATTAAACTACATTACAAGTATTTTTATTGGTTATCGAATTAACGAATATTGTAACCTTTAAAGAGTGGAAGCTCAAGTCTAACAGAAAAAATCAGAATACTGTCTTTTGATGATCAAATAGTATGTTTGATTGAGTCTCAATAAAAAGGAGATTATATCGATTGAAAGTTTGCTGGGGGATCTGGTGAGAACTTGCTGAGAATAAAGAAGAGTTTTTAACAACAATGTTGTCTTGATGATTGATAGGAAGGGTTTGGAGCATATCCTGATCAGCAGAGGGCCGACTTTCGGAGCTGAGCTTGATTGAATGTTTGATGGCAATACCTATGTCGAGGTGGTGGATCACATTAATAATGCGGTAAATCGATTCAAAATGCATTGTTATTGGAAATCAAGAAGTACTTGATTCTCCACATCCATCGACTAATTAAATAATCGAGAGTCTAACTAATCAAGCAGGCGACGTTTAAAACAAAGGATGTAGAGTCTCTTGTTTTAAGTGTTGCCTTTTCTATATGCTCCAAAAATGAAACCTACCTGGAAAAGTATCAGGCACTCGCTTAATTTATTTTTGAAAAATTTGGAGAAGAAAATGTTTTAAGCATCACCTAATGTAGGATAAGTCTGTGTTTTACATCGAAGGATGATCTATTAATGCAATGAGATGAATTTGTAAATCATGAGTGCTCAGTTTTCCAACAGACGGGTTTAAATGATAGTCGTTACAATCAGGGGGCAAATTAAGATAGAATACACGGGTACGAAGGCATTTAAAACTGATCATTCATAAATATACAAATCTATATGTATTTAAATAATCCTGCCTAAAAATTCATCACTTAAATATCTAAAAAATATTGTCAAACCCAAAAATAAACAAATAAAGTAACTAATGTTCTTGAAAGGGCTTTTATTAATGAGCGGTTCATGGTTTAATAATAATGATAATCATTATTTTTTAGGAGGGTAAAGATGGAAAAGAAGAGATTCAGGATGTACAAGAGGAAAAAAACGTGGGTTGTTGCACCGATTATCTTTTTGGGATTGTTGGGTGCTTCTGCATTTGCGACGGATGAACATGTTGCGTATGCGGATGAGGTTGGTAAAGAGCAGGTTGTTCAGGTAGTCGAGCCGGAGTCGGCAGCAGTGGTAGAGGCTGCTCCTTCGAATGAGAATCAAGTTAATGATGTGGAAGGGGAAGTCGCGGAAACGCCGCCGTCAACAGAAACAACGGAACCGGTTGAACCGAGTACACCTACTGAGACGGATGGGCCTGGCGGCACTACTGAACAAGAGATCCCAATAGAGGAGCCGAAAGAGACTGATGAGACCAAACCAACGGATGAGGAGGAAGTAACTGATCCGAAAGAGGTTGACGAGAACAAGACAGGGGATTCAACGGTTCCTGATGCTCCGGAAGTGGTTGAAAAGCCGGTTGTAGATAGCAGTGCTAAACAGGAAGTGACAACTAATAAGAATACAGTTGCTTCAACGCCGCCAAAGGCTGCCACGGCTGCACCAAAAGCAGCGGTTGCGTCTGCTCCAAAAGCGGAAACGAAAGCTGCCGCAGCTCCGACAATTGCGATTTATCGTGTGTATAATCCGAATTCTGGGGAACATCTGCACACCATGAATTTGAATGAGAAAAATTATTTGGTGAAGCTTGGCTGGCGTTATGAAGGAATCAGTATGCGGGTGCCTTTGTCTGGCAGACAATTATTTAGAATTTATAATCCGAATTCGGGCGAGCATTTCTTTACGCTTGATGGGAAAGAAAGAGATAATTTGAAACGCTCTGGCTGGCGCTATGAAGGGATTGCTTGGCACACGCCTTGGGCTGGGATGCCGATGTATCGTGTGTTTAACCCGAATTCGCGAGGAGCAGGTTCTCATCATTACACGATGCTTTTAAGTGAACGAAATGCGTTGATAAAGGTTGGTTGGAGAAATGAAGGGATTTCTTGGTACACGTTAGGCGGGGCACAGCCGATTGCGCCAGTACAACGAACGTTGAATGTGCCGTATGTGAGTCAATATGTGCCTGTCTTTAGTCCTTGGGGCTGTGCAGGGGCTTCGATGACGATGTTGTTGAGATATAAGGGGAAAAATGTCGATCTGAAATATGTGCAAGATCATTTACCGATGTATCCGAATGATAAGGGCGGACAGAAGGGGAATGTTTATACGGGGGCTGGTTTCGGCTGGGTCATCACTCCGGATTCTCTAGCGAATTATGCGAAGAAATGGTATAAGAATGTGTCGAATATCAGCAATATCAGCACGCAGAATATTGTTGACCGGATCATTAATGGCAATCCTGTTTTGTATTATGGCTATTCTTCGTATCAAGCGAACACGATCCGCAATCATTGCAAGGTCATCGCTGGATACAAGGACAATAAATTCTTAGTGTATGATCCGTTGTACTATAGCTCAAGCGCGAAAGCTGGATCGGGTGGTCCGAATAAGACTTATGATCGTGGTGCGATGGCCTGGGTGTCGATTACCGACTTTGCTAAAGAGTGGGATGGTCGCGCGATTGGAATTAGTTAAGGTAGTTTGACTAATCTGCCAAACTATAGGGCACGATTACTTCGTTAAGAGAAGTGTAATCCGAATAAATAAACTGTCAAAATTAGCGGGAATCATCTGCTCGTTGTGACAGTTTTTTTGTTGGTCAGTTATTTAATTTATCTTCCAAGCGGATGTTCTTTTCGTGATAAACGTTCACCGGTTTTTTCTCGTTCTTTCTGGTTGCGATTGACGATCAGAATGCCTGCCGAAACAAGCAGTAGTGAAAGCAGATTACGCATGGAGAAAAGTACTTCATTTAGCAGCAATGCGGATAGGGCGACACCGAATACTGGAATGGTGAAGCCGAAGATGGCAACCTTTTCGACTGGATTGTATTTTAATAGCAGCGTCCAGATGCCGAAGCCTGCGGCGGATAAAAAGACTAGATAGGCGAATAGTATGAGACCTTTTGTGTCAAAGCTACCAACCGAGCCCTTCATTAACCAGCCGATCACGATCAGAGTGCCGCCGCCAAAAAGCAATTGATAGGCGGTGATTGCTACGGGCGGTTCGCGATCGGTCAGAATTTTTGAAGTGACGGTACTTAGTCCATAAGCGATTGCGGTGATGCACAGCAGACCTTCGCCTTTGAATTGAAAGCTGTTTTCCCACGAGCCGGGGGTCAGATTAATGACGATCACGCCAAGAAAGCCCAGAGTACAGCCAATCGTTTTTGTCCAAGTCATTCGTTCTGATTTGATCCAAAAATGTGTCGCGATAATCGAGATGAAGGAGCTGGAGGCATCAATGACGGAGCTTTTCGTCCCAGTGGTGTGAGCCAGCCCGATATAGAAAAAAGCGTATTGGATCGTCGTTTGCAGCAGACCTTGGCCAAAGACGGCGGGAATCGATGTACGTTTGATGGTCAGCAATCGTTTTTCTATTAAGCAGCCAATGATGAAGGTCAGCACGCCGGAAAGGAAAAAGCGATAGCCGGCAAACAGGATTTGACTGGGAATTCCTTGAATATGGAACCATTCATAGCTGACTTTAACGAAGGGAAAAGCGCTCCCCCATAGGCCACAGCAAATGAGGGCCAAGATTGTAACTGTACTGGTTTTTTGTAATGTTTTGTTCATTTTGCACCTCTTAAATCCGAATGTCCTTGCAAGAACATTCCCTTTCCTATAAACTATCACTAATAAAAGGTTTTGAATATTCGAATCTTTAGAAATGATGATTCGACAATGCCGAATAAAGGGTGAAGAAAATGGATTTGAAATATTTGCAGACGTTTAAAACGATTTTACGGACAGGGAGTTTTCAAGGGGCTTCGCGTGAACTGAACTATGCGCCTTCAACTGTTACTTTTCACATTCAACAGCTAGAGGAAGAGCTGCAGCTTCAATTATTTGAAAAGGTTGGACGAAAGATGGTGCTGACGCAGGCGGGGGAAAGTGTATTGCCGCATGTCGATGCGATCTTGCATGCCATGGATTCACTGTACAATTGCGAGAAGGAAATGAATGAATTGAAGGGCACATTGGTGGTTGCTATGCCTGAAACGCTATTGATTTATAAGATGCAGCCGGTCTTGAAGCGGTTCAAGGAAGCGGCGCCACAGGTAAAATTGTCTATTTTGATCCAGGATTGTGACAGTGTGCGGGCAGGTGTGCTGGATGGCAGCGTAGATATTGGTATTCACTATGATGTCAGCGGGGAGGACAGCTCGATCGTGAGCACGGTTTTATCTCGTTTTAAGGCGCTGTTGATTGCCTCCCCTGAAGAAGATCCTGAGGTGCTTGATTTCACGACACCGGGGCAGAAAAAGACGATCGATCTGATCAGCTATTATCCCGACAGTGTTTTTCAAGAAGCGATCGATCATTATTTAAAGGAACGCGATATCGTGTTGAATTGTTCGATGCAATTGTGGAGCGCGGAGGCCATCAAAAAGAACGTCATGAGCCGCATGGGTGTCGCTTATTTGCCAGAATTTGCGTTAACCGAAGAATTGGCGCAGGGAACGTTGATTCCAGTAGCCACCGAACTCGACGAGGAAATCATCGCTCTGTACGCCTATCATAAAAACAAGTATGTTACCAAGCAAATGCGGCTGTTTTTGTCGCTGATTGAAGAGGTTATTGGGTAAAAATTAGTGAATAATCAGTAGTAACTGGGCCAATTTAATTATTGGTCCTTTTTTTATTTGGGAAGGACGGCTACATCAAAAAAAAGTCCCTTCACAAGAGGAAGGAACGTAAGTAAACGCTAATTATAAATTTTTATTCCGCGATCTCATACTTGATCACGCCGTTATTTTCGTAGCCTTCCAGTTTTGCATCGGACATGCGGCGTTCAAAGAAAGAACGTTGATTGCCGTCAGCGTCGAATTTATCAGGTAAAACCAATGTTGGTTCACTGTCAGGAACTGGTTGTGATAATTGATCCTTCAAGGCATCGATGTGGCGGTCGTAAACATGAGCGTCATCGATCGACCAGTGCATCGTACCTAATTCAAAGCCTAGTTGATCAGCGATTAGGCGGTGTAAGACGGCATACTGATAAACGTTAAATGGATTGCCTAGGGCCATGTCGGCAGAGCGTTGTTTGACATGCAGATCAAGGATGCCCTTGTTGGCTTTCCAGTTGGTAGCCCAGACACAAGGTTCTAGCGTCATTTCGTCTAAATCGTCAACATCCCACAAGCTGGTCATGATGCGGCGTGAGCCGGGATTGTTTTCTAATTGATGCAGAACGTATTCGACTTGGTTCAGTTTTTCAGCGTGGTCAGGCAGCTTGCGGCATTTTTTTGCTAACTGGTAGCCGTATGCTTTACCAATCGTATTGTTTTCGTCGGTCCATTCGTTCCAGACCTTACATTTGTGGTCTTGCAGCCACGTCACGTCGTTGGATAATTCTTGCCAGATCCATTCCAATTCGATTAAGGGAGTCTTTTGGAATACGCGTTTTGATTTTAAAATCGGAATACCGTCTTCTGGAGTAATTTTAAAATTCACGCCTTGGATAAAACGAGTTGGGGCAGGGCTGCCATCGGCGTATTTTGCCCGCACCAAAGCAGGGTCTTGATCGGTGCCATTTTCAATGATATCCATGACGATGTCGCGATAAATTTTGTCGAAGCCAGTATATTCAGTCACAAGAATTCTCCTCTTTTTTTGCTTTTGTCTGAGTTTAACACATTCCGGCCGATTCGTGGATTAAAAATTCTTTAGGAATCATCTGGTTACAGTAAAGCCTGATTTTTATAGAAGAAAAAAGTTTCTAAGTCTGGATTGGTCTAGCCATTTTTGATAAAAATCTTTTTTGATCAGAGTCCAGTAATCGTTTAACGATAGAAAGAGAGTTGATCATTATTATGAAATTATTTGCGGATGAATAGAGTGATTATTCATAATAATGAAAAAAGTCTTGAAAAAAACTTTTTTTATGACTATAATTGCAAATGACAAGAGGAGTACCGAATAAAGCGGTGAGATTTCGGGAAATAGGCACAAATTCTTTTTATTTTCTCGTTAAATGTGAATTTCGTAACAAATGTTTATCGAAATTTTGATTATTTGCTTGATAGTAACTTATCGACAGTTGAATCGAGTTTAAGCAGTGCTTAGTGAATGTTTTTTGGATGTTAGTAATAGTATTTGTTTTCATAGTCGTATGTCGTCGTAGTTTGGAAGTATCAATGAAGCTTCGATTGCGATTTAAAGTTCGATGGTTCACATTTTTTATTTATCAGATTTTTGAGAATTCGGATTCAATTATTGAAAAAATTAGCGTCGTTAATTTGGATGGATTCGTCAATAACCGATAATATTTCGATATTAATAATTTCATTTAAATGAAATTAGTGGTGTTTTAATCGGAAAAGGTGATCAGATGTGTTTAGTTGGGTGATTTAAATCGATAAAGTGAAAAGAAGAGACGCTGTGAAGTGAGAGCTGTACTTATAGGAACGCACAAGGCTGGGTCAAGTACAGGATAGCGGCTCTTTTTAATAAATTTTCAAAAGGAGTTAAAAGATGAAAACAGTTTTACTAGTTGTATTGGTCGGATTCATTGGTCTACATGTAAGTGTCTTCGGCAGGGACATTTTCAAGCACAGAAAAAATCTGGGAAATGAAAGTATGCCGATTTCCATCGGGATCGGCTTTATTACCGATTTTTTTGATACGTTAGGTATCGGTGCTTTTGCTCCGACGACGCTTTTAGTGAAGGTTACAAGACAGTTAGATGACGATCGAAAGCTGCCGGGAACCTTGAATGTCAGCCACGCATTGTCTTGTTTGTTGGAAGCGCTTATTTTTATCACCGTGGTAAAGGTTGAGCCATTGACATTATTTTTATTGGTTGCTGCGGCTACTGTTGGTTCATGGATCGGTTCGAGATATGTTACGGGTCTTCCAGAGCAAAAGGTTCAATTTGTGATGGGACTGGCGTTGATTTTGACGGCGATTTTAATGACGTTAAAACAAACCGGCATGATCAATATTCTTGGAGAAGGAAATGTAGCTACGGGGTTAACGGGAGTCAAATTGATTATTGGTATTATTGGGAACTTTATTTTAGGAGCACTTATGACGATGGGTGTTGGGTTATACGCACCTTGTATGGCGATGGTTTATATGTTGGGTTTGAGTCCGTTGGTGGCTTTTCCAATCATGTCGGCCTCTTGTGCCGCATTAATGCCGGTTGCCAGTATCAATTTTATTAAAACCAATGAGTATGCTAGAAAACTGAGTTTTGGTATTACTATTGGCGGAATTATTGGGGTTATTATCGCTGCGAAATTCGTGACGGGGCTCGATATCACGGCTCTTACATGGATTGTGATCGTAGTTATTATCTTTACAGGTCTGACTTATCTGCAAAAGAGCTATAAAACAAAAGTTGCACGGAATGCCTAAAATTTTATAAAAAGGGGAAAGAGTATGTTTGAGAATGCAAAAGTAGAAGCAAAAGCAAATATTTATTTTGACGGGAAGGTTACCAGCCGAACGCTTCATTTGGAAAACGGCGAGGCTGTTACGCTGGGCTTTATGTTGGAAGGAAGTTATACGTTTAATACTCAAAAAAAAGAAATTATGAAGGTCACACAGGGTGCGATGACTGTTTTGCTGCCTAATGAGGAATCATGGAAAACAGTTAGCGAAAACGAAGAGTTCATTGTTCCAGCAAACAGTGCCTTTCAAGTGAAGATCGAAAAATATGCTGATTACACATGTTACTATGTCACTGAGGATTAGGCGGTTTTAACTGAAAAGAGAAATGGGTATCGGGAAGCACGAATTGTTTTCCGGTATCTTTTTTTGTGAATCAATCAGATTTACTGTAAGTTTTGGGCATTGAATGATGGTGAAGGATCTTTCGAATCAGTTTTTCGGTTTACTGGGTGTGATACAATAAGTGAAAAATGTGATGAGGTTGAAGGGGTGGATAAAGAGTGGATAAGAAACTTTTTTTCTTTGATATTGATGGGACGTTGACGGATCGAAGGACTGGTCAGGTCGTTCCTAGTGCAAAACGCACATTGGAGCTTTTAGAAGAGAATGGACATTTTGTGTCGATCGCGACCGGGCGTGCGCATTATAAATGCCGCAATTTATTGAGCGAGCTTGGATTAGAAAATATGGTTTGTTCTGGCGGGATGGGTGTAGTCATCAAAAATAAATTGGTGAAAAATACGCCATTGGATAGAGCAGAGGCATTAGCTGTTATTCATCAGGCTGCGGAAAAAGGCATCGGTGTGTTGGTTGCGACGGATGACTCGGAGAAAGTGTATGCTCAGAATGATCTTTTTAGAGAACAGGTTGGGCCAAGACAGGAGCCGACAGAATATTTCATTGATCCGGCCTTCAACGTGGATGAAGTGGCAGATATCTTCAAATTCTATTTGGCCTTGCCGAAGGAAAAGGACCATTTGATTCCCGAACCGACGAAATTCGCGAAGCTGCGCTTTGTTCCTGAATATACGATGTGCCAGCATGATAATAAAAAGCAAGGGATTCTCGATGTATTGGATTATTTTGCTAGACCGCAAAAGGACGTGGTGGTCTTTGGCGATGACGTGAATGATCTGGTGATGTTTGATAAAAATTGGACCAGTATCGCGATGGGAAATGCGGTAGCTGATTTGAAGGAACAGGCCGATTATGTGACGGATCGCAATGTTGATGATGGAATCTATAACGCCTGTCTGAAATTTGGCTGGATCTAGTTTTTATTCCGTTCATCTGAGTAAAAAGGAGGGTGGATTATGAAAAGTGAAGAGTTCTATCAGCAGATCGAACAGCGCTTTATTGAATGGGGTCGGGAACAAACGGATGTGCATGTTGCGTATGTCGCCGGTTCGCGGGCGCGGCTGGATCATGCGGCGGATGAGTATTCAGACTTGGATATCTTGCTTTATGTGGATGATCCGAAGCAATACCTCAACGAAAATAATTGGATCAGAAACTTCGGCAACCTGAATACCGCGATCCCATTTCAAAATGGCGGAGGAGGGTTAGAGTGGCTGTCGTTATTCGAAGGCGGCTATCAAGTTGATTTTGTGATTGATTCGCTGACGGTTTTCCAAGAACAAGCGGCTAAGGGTGTGCCGTTGGACTGGTTCCGACGCGGTTCGCGCATTCTTTTGGATAAAACAGGGACAGCTCAGCGATTGATTCCTGAGCAATTTGAGAAGACGGACTCCTCTCCAATCACTGCGGAAGGTTTCGCGTTCACCGTGAATACGTTTTGGTTTCTGGCGATTTATTTAGCGAAACAAATCGTACGAAATGAGCTATGGACGGCTAAGCTGCGAGATGCGGAATGCAAACAGGTTCTGCTGCAAACGATCGAATGGTATGAAAAAATGGTTCATGGAGAGAGTTACGATACGTGGCATGCCGGCCGCTTTATTTCCGAATGGGTGGATCAGGATGTTTTTCAGCAGTTGAACGGTGTGTTCGGAAGGTTTGACGCAGCGGATAGCTGGCGTGCGTTGCAAGAAACGATCACGCTCTATGAAGACTTATCACGTAAATTGGCTGCGCATTATGATTATTCATATCCCGAGGAATTAGTGTCAGAAGTGAAGCAGTGGATTCAGGCGCATAAATAGTAAAACGATCGAACCAGTTGAATGGCTCGATCGTTTTTTATTTCAGCGGCAATCGAATTTGGAACACGACGCCCTTTGGCTGCCAATCACGAACGGTCAGCTTGCCTTTATGCTGGTTGATGATTTGTTTGGCGATGGCCAGGCCTAAGCCGTAGCCGCCGGTTTCTTTAGAGCGGGAGCGATCTTCCCGATAAAAGCGTTCGAAGATGTGTTTCTTGTCTTCGTCGCTGATGGATGGCCCGTTGTTTTTGACTTCAATCAGCCAATTATCATTAGAAATCGCAGATTGCAGGACGATTTTTTCTTTCGCCTCGGTATATTTCAAAGCGTTGTCCAGCAAGATCACGAGGACCTGATGGATGCGTTTCTCATCGACCGCTATCGACTGATCCGCAAAGTTTTCCAGAATGAATTGTTTGTCGTTCATTTCAGCGATTTCTTGGAAGGGCTGGGCTAATTGCTGGATGAAGGCCTTTGGATCGACGTCTTCTTTTTGCAAAAGCAGCTGATTAGAATCACTGCGGGCCAAAATCAGCAGGTCTTCGGTCAAGCTATTCATCCGCCGCGTCTCATTCAACGCTTGGGCGATCGGTTCGGATTCTTCCAGAATAGTGTGATCCGGTCTAGTGAACAATTGCTGCAGGCTGTTTTGAATGATCGCCAGCGGCGTGCGCAATTCGTGGGAAGCATTCTCGACAAATTCCTGCTGCTTGCGCCAAGAATTCATGATCGGCTGCATGTTCATTTTTGAAATATAGAAGCTTATCCCGATAGAAATCAGCCAAAAGGCGATCATACAGAGAATCAAAATTGTTTCGAAGGTCTTCATCGAATCCGCGATTTGGTTGGTGTTGGCCAAAAATTGAATATAGGCGATCCCGTTGTTTTGCTCGGCCTTGATCGTATAGGAACGGAAGGACAATTTTTGCGCTGAATCTGACGAATTCTTCAGATTCAGGGCTTGGATGGAATCGAGCTGCTTCGTATTCAAGCTTAACTTTTCTAATTCAGTGAAGCGCCCGCCGATCACTTCCTTATTCAAAATTTTGCCATCCTTTGACCACAGGATGATTTGAGTATTGAACCGATTTTTTCCGTCGGGAATCTGGTCCATGTCCTGTTCATTCGGCGGCTGCTGAGACAAAAACGGATTGCCTTGCTGGTAGCGATTGATCTCCATTTGGATCAAATGCTCACTTTCCGCCATCTTCTTTAAGGAAAGGTCCGTTTGCCGATAGGCGGAGCTTTGCAGCAGCTGCAGGGTTATGAACCCGAGCAGGAGGAAAATCACGGCAAAGGCCGCGACATTGATGAAGAAAAATTTTAGGCGTTGTTTTCTCGAAATTTCTGTGTTCATAGCGTCAATCCTTTTGTAAGATGTAGCCGACGTTCCGCAATGTTTTAAACAATTGATCGGCGCCGGTCAGTTTTAGATGTTTACGTAAATGACTCATGTAGACTTCCACGACGGTGATGGTCGTATCAGAATCGAAGCCCCAAATGCGATCAAAAATTTGTTCCTTGGTTAAGATCACGCCCTTATTTTGGATGAAATAAACCAAGAGATCAAATTCCTTTCCTTGAATCGGCAGCACGTTATCGTCGACCGTTACTTCTTTTGTTGCGAGGTTGCAGCTGATATTTTTATAGACGATTTGATTCTCGTCAAACAATCCCAGCGAGCGTTTCAATAGGGCTTTGACCCGCATGATCAATTCTTCGCGATAAAAAGGTTTCGTTAAATAATCATCGGCGCCTTTTTGAAATCCTGTGATTTTATCCTCTAGACTATCTTTTGCGGTCAAGATCAAGACCGGTGTCTGGATATTCTTTTTCCGTAATTCCGCTAAGACTTCGTAGCCGTTTTTCCCCGGCAGCATCAAATCCAACAAAATCAGATCGTAAACACCGCTTTCTGCTTCAAACAAGCCTTCTTCACCATCATAGACCTGCTTGATTTCTCCTAGGTCACTAATTATCTCCTTGATATTATCTGAAAGCGTCGCTTCATCTTCTATTATTAATAGGTTTATCATCGAACGTTTGCACTCCTTTTTCGTGTTAGGGAAAGTATTTTCCGCTTGCACACAAATTTATAAAGCTCTAAATCTAATGAGCGTTCTTTCTTCATTAATACTCACTCAGTTTACCATGCTTTCCTAAATCAACCTTAAAACTTTTTGCGTTGTGCTTAAGCTTCGGTTAAGCCAGCTTAACTATTCTACAAACAGTCACATGAAGAATGACGAAGCGATTAGAGGAGGAAGCAGTATGAACTATATCAAACGGGCCACTCAAAGCCTTTGGGCAAAGAAAGGACGCAGCATCATTATGATCGCCGTCTTTTCAGCAATCTTAATTTTTGTCTTAGCGGGCTTAACGATCCGCAGCGGCGCCGAACTGGCGACGACGAATGCGAAAAAAAGTGTCGGAGCGACAGTAACGCTATCGACCAATCGGGAGGCGATGTTCAATCAGCAGTCGGAAACAGATTCTGATGAAGAAACGACGCGGCCTGATCCGGGCAGCTTTGAACGGACACCCGTTAATTTGAGTGACGCAGAAAAAATTGCCAAGCTTTCAAATGTAAAATCTTACTCATTTGAAGCTAGCACCTCAGCGGACAAAAGCACAGGGATCACACCGATCTCGAGTGATAGCGATAGTGAAGAGGCATCATCTGATGAGCAGGCCAGCGGATTTGGCGGACAAGGTGCCCCTGACGGCATGAGCCAAGGAGATTTTCAGATCAAAGGGGTATCCCAAAGCAGTGCGTATAGTGAATTTTCATCCGGAACCGCCAGTCTGGTAAAAGGTGAGGCGATTACTTCAAAAGATGAAGGCAGCAATAATGTGCTGATCGAACAAAGCTTAGCCGAAGCCAATGATTTAAGCGTCGGCGACACGTTCAAAATTAAAGACAGCAACGATAAGGACGTCGAAGCGACGGTCAAAGGGATCTATAAAACGAGTAACTCTGGCGATAGTATGAGTGCACGTTTCAACTTTATGAACCCGGCTAATACGATCTTTTCTTCTTATACAATGGTCAATACGTTGGCTGGTTCTGATGGAAAAACGATCGATTCGGCTGTTTACAACTTAACCGATCCGAAAGATATGGACAGTTTCGTTAAGCAAGCCAACAAATTAATCGATACAGATACCTTTAGTTTAGAAACCAATGATCAAATGTACCAACAAATGCTGCAGCCATTGAACAACGTTTCGAGCTTTGCGAAAAATATCGTGATCTTAGTCGCGGCAGCTGGAGTGATTATTTTAACGCTGATCATCATGCTGTCAATCCGCGAACGAAAATATGAGATTGGTGTACTGCTTTCATTAGGCGAATCACGGGTCAAAGTCATTTCACAATTCTTCGTGGAAATCTTTGTCTGCATGATCTTTGCCTTAGGTATCGCGGCGGCTAGCGGCAACGTTGTGGGCAATGCGGTGGGCAATCAATTGTTGAGCCAGCAAACGACTTCTCAAAATACCGATGGACAAGCCGATGCAGCAGGAAACGGCGGACCTGGTCAAGGTCAAGCGCCTGGCGGCGGCAATGGCGGTCCGCGCGGCGGCGGTCAAATGGGCAGCAATCCATTTACCCAATCAGAAGAAATCCAAGAACTGAATATCTCAATGCAGCCGACAGAAATTTTAAGTCTTGCAGGGATCGGATTAGGCATCAGTTTATTCTCGATCGTCTTATCATCAGCTGGGATTCTGCGATTAAATCCGAAGAAAATCTTGATTTCTTAGACAAAGGAGGAATTTTTTTATGACATTATCAACGAAGGATTTAGGTTACTGGTATGAAAACAACGGACCATTATTTGAAAAGGTCAATCTAACTTTTGAAAAAGGCAAAATGTACGCCATTCTTGGTACCAGCGGGTCAGGGAAAACGACTTTTTTATCCCTGATCGCAGGGCTAGATACACCGAAAAGCGGCGAGATTCTATACAACGATACCTCGCTGAAAAAGATCGGCTTACGGGAATATCGCCGCAAGGATGTGTCGATTGTTTTCCAAGCGTATAACTTACTGCCGTATTTATCCGCGGTGGACAACGTAGTGACCGCGATGGAGATTGCGCAAAGCCAGCAGGCAGATAAAAAAGCGTATGCTCTGGCTAATTTAGAAAAGGTCGGCATCACTAAAGAGCTGGCTGAGAAAAAAGTCACCCTTTTATCTGGTGGTCAGCAACAGCGGGTCGCAATCACGCGTGCCTTATGTTGTGAACATGAGTTGATTGTTGCCGATGAGCCAACCGGAAACTTGGATGAGGCAACTTCTGGCGAAATCGTCAGACTGTTTCAGGAAATCGCTCATGAACAGCAGAAATGTATTATTTTAGTCACCCACGAACAGGAAGTCGCCAAAGCGTGCGATGTGGTGTATGAGCTGAAAAATCAAGCGTTTAGTCAAGTTTCTTAGAAGCAAATCGATGAAGGAGGAAGTGAATGAAGGCAACCTTAAAGAAGATGAGCTGCTTTATTGGTTTGACAGTTTCCTTAGCAGGATGCGGTGTGAGCGGCACGGTGTCAAATGAAACGGCAATAGATCAGCTTTCCGTTTCCTTGAATGAAGAGTGGCAGGAAGATCAGACGGAAAAGGAAAAAAGGTACCAGTCACTGTTGAATAGCGGCGAGTACGATGAAGACAATATGTATGTAAAGCTTGATCCTTACGGTGCCAGCCCACTTTCGGCGCTTCTGCTTTTTCAAACGGATGAAGCGATGAAGGTCGAGATTTCTGTCGCAGGCAAAGACGAGAACACGACGATCAAGAATAATTCTGAAGACTATACAACAGAGCATAGTCTTCCGGTTTTGGGACTATATGCGGATACAGAAAATGAAGTAACGGTGACTTTGACCGATGAGGTTGGAAACAGCGTGGAAAAAACGGTGGCGATTAAAACAGGAACGCTGCCGGATTCCATCGCGAATATCGATGTCAAAGAAGCCGATACATCCAAAATGGACTTGGGCGATAGCGAGTTGACCTTTGTCGTTCCGAGTACGAAGCGCGCATATGCCTTTGATGCAAATGGCGATGTGCGCTGGTATTCAACTCGCTATAATAGTCATATTTTTAAGGAATTAAGCAACGGTAATTTACTCTATCTTACGAAGGAAAGCAACGATGCCGATACCTACAATGTGCTGTTGGAAACGGACTATGTGGGGAAAATCTACAAGCGTTATGATTTTTCCAGCTCCAGCGCCGCAAATGATACAGGTAAAAGTGAAGGAGAGATGACGGTCATCCATCACGACGGCATCGAGCTGCCAAACGGTAATTTACTGCTGACGGTCAATGACGGCAGTAATTACATTGAAGATACGATGATCGAATTGAATCGTGAAACTGGCGAGATCGAGAAAACAATCGATTTGAAGGATGTTTTGCCGGAGGCTTTTTACGAAGACTACGATTCAACGAGCCGTGAGGATGGCAAAATTGACTGGTTCCACCAAAATTCGGTGGAGTATGACGAAGCAGACAACAGCATAATTATTTCGGGGAGGCATCAAGATACGATTATGAAAATTGACTATGATACTTCCGAGATCAAATGGATCATGGGGGACAGTGACGGATGGCCGCAAAGCTATCAGAAGTATTTTTTAGCTGGCGATGTCAAAGCCAGCGGCGGACAACATGCGGCGATCGTCCTGCCTGATCAGGATGATAATGCGGATACAACGGATATTCTGTATTACGACAACAATATTTCGGTCACTCGCGGAGATGAAGCGACCTCAGAAAAATACTCGGAAGCTCGCCAAGTCCGCATCGACGAAAAAGAAATGACGATCGAAGAAGTCTGGACTTTCGGTGAAGAACTAGGTAAAGCCTATTACACCAAAATCATCGGCAGTGCCCGCTATTTAAACAGCACCGGCAACCGTTTAGTCAATTTTGGCTATCGAGACGAAGGCCAGACAAGTTCGATTCTGGAAGTTACCGAAGAAGGCGAGACCGTCTTCGATGCTGACCTCACTGATTTTCCAACTAGCGCTTGGGCTTATCGCGCGGAGCGGCTTTCGCTTTATAATGGGAAGTGGACGTATCAGTTGGATTAGGAATAGGGAAAGGCCGCGGAGGTTCCGCGGCTTTTTTCAATTTGAAAATCACTCTAGCGAAAAAGAGGCTGATAGTTCCTCTATTTTAGCTATAAGCTTCTTTGAAAATCAGAATTGTGGATTGTATGACTTAGATAAAGAAGTGGATATATGATTAGAATAAGCGCGTTGGCGGGTTACCAATTCTGACCCAGAAATTGAGTAGAAATTTTTCCCATATTACTATAAAGTAATTAGTAGTAATGCTTTATAGATGATGGGGGCTGAAGGAATGGTTAATACAGATTGGTACCAAAAAAGAGAAGGGCAAGCGGAGCATTTGGTCTATTTGGATAACGAAGGAAAGGAACTTGAAAAATTGATCAATGGTGAAAAATCAATGATCATTCGCGGCGCGGCTGGCAAAAAGAGTCCGCTGGGTGGACGAGCAAAAGAGAACGATATCCTATACTTTGTTGAAAAGGGTGGAAAAATGGAAATCACTCATCGCGGTGTTTTAACCAAGGTGAGTGAGAAATACAAAATGACTCCGGAAGAATCGACGGAATTCATTAAAGGTTTTGGTCAGGAGCTCAATTTATCTGAAAAACAAAAAACTAGATGGTATGGGAAAAAATGCATAGGAATCTATGAAGTTAGCCATTTAGAGAAGATTGAACCGTTTTACTATAATCGAGAAAAAAATATGGATGACTGGATTATTACAGACAACATTGAGGATATTAAAGTGAAATAGGACCATTTGTTAAAGGAACACAAAAAATTACAAAGATAATCAAACACCCAATGGCTATGTTGAACGGTCATTGGGTGTTATTTTGCGGATTTTTTCTTTTGCTAACAGGATAGTTCTTTTCCTTTGGGAAACAAATCAGCTGCCCCTTTTAAAATGAGTTAGCAGATTTGTTCTTGACGAGGAAATGTTCATATGAAATAATAAACATATGAATATACAATCATGTGAGTTTGAGTAAAGGAGGAAACGAAATGATGGTTAGGATTGCTGCATTTTTAGGTGTATCAGCTTTTTATCTGATCTATCTGGGAAAGGCATTGATGCTGAAACGGCAAGGAATTACGGTAAATCTGTTGGGAGAGAAAGCAAATTCAAGCGAGAAGTATTTTGAAATCGTTTTGCGGATCATGACAGGAATCGGTGGCGTGATTCAATTTCTCGCACCTTTTCTATTTGAAGTGAATGGAACAGGGGGGCGTTGTTTTGGGTTAGGGCTGATCTTCTTAAGTGTAATGGTATTTTTTATCGCTGTCAGAGCGATGGGATTGAATTGGCGTGCAGGATTTAATGACGCTCAGCGGACCGAACTGGTGACTACTGGGATCTATCGTTTCAGCCGCAATCCGGCGTTTGTTGCTTTTGATTTATTGTATTTGGGATTGGCGATCGTTTTCCCGAATATATTGATGATTTTAACGGCGCTGCTGGCGATTATTTTGTTTGATCAGCAAATTCGGGGTGAGGAGAAGTATTTAGTGACGACTTTTGGGGAAGGCTATCGGCGTTATCGCTTGAAGGTTCGAAGGTATTTTTAAATGAAAAACTTCTCTCCATTGTATATGTCTTAATTGAGGCGGAGATCATTATGACGCTAATCCCGAATGTTCAATCGTTCGTTAGCTGAATATTATCAAAAAAAACGTTACGAGGAGCACAGACGATAATGTGTAAAAAAAGGAATCGAAGAACTCGATTCCTTTTTTCTGTGTTTAGTTAAGCAGGCCTTTCTTTTTTCCCACTAGAATGGCGTCTTTTCGATTGGTTACGCCAAGCTTGCGATAAGCAGCACTTAAGTGGAACTTTATTGTATGGACTGTCAAACCGGTCATTTCAGCGATCTCAGAGTTTTTGTAACCCTGTGATAGGAGCTTCAGCATTGTGTGTTGCTGCTTAGACAGTTTGACTCGCGGTGTTTGAATATGGCAGGCAATCCCTTTTTGTGTTGCTGCATACTGTTCTGCTAATGTGATGGACTTCGTTAAGAAACCAAGGTCAACGAGTGATGTTTTTTTACCGCTGATAATTAGTAATCGAAGCTTATTTAGGATAGGCAAAATAGCGGCTCCTTCAGCAGCGACAACACGCAGATAATCGGATTCCTGCAAGATAATCAACGCAGATTCTAGATAAGAAACAGCTTTCCGCTGATGATTGATATTCCAGGCCAAAATTGCTTGTAAAATGGTGGCTTCGGCGGCATCTGTAGGGCGATGAAAGCCTTCAGCAAGCTCTCTTAGTCGCTCTAAAAAGGCTGCTGCTTCGACGGTCTTGTTAGAAATGAGTAGAGCACGAGCCGTTATAAAATGCTGATAAATTCGGTAAAGCGCCAAATTTTCTATATCATCTGAGAAATTTGCCTGCAACCAATCGTTCGCGGCAGTCTGATTGCCGTTATGCAGAGCTAAATCCGTCTCAAAGGCCTGATTGTTTTCTTGGAAGGTCTGATTGGCGTTTTGGGAGAACTTTCGAGCCAACGTAAGAGCGTCCGAGAAATGATTTGCTGAATCAGGCAGCGCAGCATAGATCGCCGCCTGCAGCATCAAACAGCAGAAGGTCGTTTCCTCATCATTTTTCTGCTTTTGAAGTAAGCGTCCTGCTTCTGTAACAACCCCCAACGCTTTATCTAATTGATTCTTCTCATACAAAATTCCTGCTTTAGTTAAAAGTAATAAGATGGTTCCACGGTCGCCAAAGATCGACTGGACAAGAAACGTTGGAAATTGGATAGCAGACAACTGCTTCAAATCGGCGAAATCCCGACAGGAACGATGAAAAAAGGGCAATTGCATGGTCAGTGTACTCCACTTTAAACGACTCTCAAATTTTTTTATCACCGGATATTTGAGCAGTTTCTTAACGATCTGTCCAAGTTTTTTTCGGGAATCAATAAGGGTGATCAATAATGAATCCGGTAAAAATTCTGGATACTTCTCAGCAATCATCGGCAGATTTACTTCAATCTGATCGAAACAGTACTCAGCCATCAAAGCGTCACCTACCAGAAAATAATAGCCGGCAAACTGTGAATACAGATAGGGATAAGGGAACTCCTTTTGCGAAAATAAAGTATTGACTGAATGCGTACAAAAAACATTGATGAACTCTTTGACGGAAATAGTTGTTTGTGTATGGCCGCCGCCTTCGATCAGATAATTCACCTGTTGAATGGTTGATTGATCTCCGCTTTTCAGTGCGAATCCCCGGGCCATGAAAATTTCATTTTGTGCCAAATAGTAGTTTGAAGCAGTTTTGTACAGCTGCGCGACGTTTGCACGCTCTTGCTTCATGAGCTGCTCCTGTAAAAAATCGATGAAAAGCTGATGATAGCGGTAATGGTCTTTGCTATAGCGAATAATAAAAAAATTCCTCGTGCATAAATCCTCTAAAATGTCTTGACTGTCGGTTCGGCCGGTCAATTGATCTGCCAGTTTGGGTGTGATTCTTTTTGCAATAGAGGTTTTAAGTAAAAATTCTTGCTGCTCCACATTGAACGTACGCCAAATATCGTTACTGAAATACTCGTGGAAGAACCCTTTGGTTGAAAAGCTTGGCTCTATTGATCCTGTAGCAGCTAGTGCATTGATTCCCATTGGCCAACCGTTTGTTTTTTGTTGAATCCTGTTGATGTCTGTTTTACTGAGGGCCCGTTTTCTTAATTGGAAGTACTGCTTGGTCTCTGCATAAGAGAAGGCAAGTTGTTCAATGGTAATTTGTTCGCAACAGGTGTCTCCTCCAGCAGTGCGATACTCAAATGGATCAATATCATCACGTGTCAGAATGAGCGTAGTAAATGAATGCGGCAGTCGCTTTTGAACAGCGAAAAAAGCTTTTCGAATTTGTTTATCCGTAATTAGATGTGCATCGTCCAGAACGAGTACGTGCTGATTTGGATCAGGGATAAAGTGATTGATCAATTGAATCGCGGACTCTAAGGGATGAATACTAAAAGCTGGATCATTGAAAATCGTGAGCATCGCCTGATTATTTGGCTGCAGAGACAGCAGAGATTTACATAGTAGACTGAAGAAAACCGCCGGCGCATTATCATACTCATCCAAGCTGATCCAAAGAACCTCACGTACTGCTTTATCTAGCCAAAGTTTGGTAGAAACGGTTTTTCAAAAACCAGCCGGGGCAGTCACGTAGACTATTCTTTTCCTAGCCGCTGCTTCAAAGTGATGTATAAGTTCTTCCCGCGGAGCCAAGATAGTCGGCAATTCTGGAGCCAAAAATTTATCAATCATTAAATAGGAAACCACTAGTATGAGAACCTCCTTTTGCAGCAAATAGTTCATAACGGATTGTTTCCGCTCTCATTCATTTTAAGTGATTTCAAATGAAACAGCAAAAGAATATGCAACGTAGTGAAGCTCCAGATAGTATTCGTATTATATTACAATTATATTACAAAAAACCTATTCCGAGTGAAAGAGGGTCCGTTATTTTGTTGAAAACAACCCTATCCTCTGTAATGAAATGGCGATTATTTTAAATTAAAATTAATAAAGAGAGTATTTGATTAATTTTATATTTGTGACTCTATGCTGCTTTTTAAAGAGTAAGAAGCTCTTCTATAAAGCAATCGTTTGGCTATCTCTTGCCGTTTTCGGAGTATCTCATTTTAGTTGTATGAAGAAAAATTATATTGAGGAGGTGGAGGATTGAAAGTACCTATATTTTTTTGAAATAAATTTTTGAAAAGAAAGGGAGCGAGAACGTTGAAGAAAAGATTTAGTTTTGGCCTTAGTGTTTTGTTGATCGGTTTATTATTTAGTTTATTTCTAAGTACAAAGGCAGAAGCTGCTACAAACGATATGTATCGATTGTATAATCCAAACAGCGGCGAACACTTTTACACAGCAAACACACATGAACGAGATTTGTTAAAACGAGTTGGCTGGAGTGATGAGGGGATCGGCTGGTATGCCCCAACTAGTGGTGACCCGGTATATCGGGTTTATAATCCGAATGCGGGAGATCATCACTACACACCGCATAAATCTGAACGAGATCACTTAGTAAAAGTTGGCTGGAGAAATGAAGGGGTCGGCTGGTATTCTGATAAAAATAAAACGATCCCACTGTATCGTGCATATAATCCGAACGCTAGAGCCGGAAGTCATAATTACACGATTAGTAAGGCTGAACAGAATCATTTAATCAAAGTTGGTTGGAAAAACGAAAATATTGCTTGGTATGGCGCAAAAAAATCAAGCGTACCTAAAGTGAATAAAACGGAATTACAAGCACTTTATAATAAAGTTAAGGGTACCGGTAAGGAAAATTATACCGACACAACATGGAATGTATTTCAAAATGCCTTAAGCCATGCAAAAAGTGTGTTAGTCAATGGGAAAGTAACGCAAGCACAAGTAACTAGTGCTAAGGATGCACTTCAAAAGGCGTTTGATGGATTGAAGAAAGAACCTGAAGTCAAAAGTTTTAGCGCTGTAGCAGGAGATAATGGTTCAATAACCGGTACAGCAAATGGAACTTATGCGGATGGAACGCAGATATCTGTTACAGCGACCCCAGACCCGGGATATAAGTTTAAGACATGGACAACGACAACTGGATTGCCAGCAGGCACCAATACAGACAGCGCCACGGTCAGCTTCAACATGCCAGCAAATGCAGTAACGCTGGTGGCTGAGTTTGAAGAAATCCATACTTTCAGTGCCACAGCGGGAGATAATGGCTCAATAACCGGTACAGAAAACGGGGATTATTCAGAAGGGACCAAAATCTCAGTTACAGCAACTCCAGACCCGGGATATAAGTTTAAGACATGGACAACGACAACTGGATTGCCAGCAGGAACTGATACAGACAGCGCCACGGTCAGCTTCAACATGCCAGCAAATGCAGTGACGCTGGTGGCTGAGTTTGAAGTTGCAGTGGTTTATCAAATAGGTGACTATTATCCCGATCCTAGCGATTCCACGACAGCTATAGGTAAGGTGTTTGAAGTTAGTAAGGGCGGTATTGAAGGAAAAATAGTGAATACCGAGGCTTCTCCTGGATTATCATGGGGTCCTAGTAATGCTGGCACAGAGGCGACCAATGAGACGGACGGGCTTTCGAACATGGCAGTTATAACGTCACAACTCGATTGGAAAAACACTTATCCATTGTTCGCATGGGTGGATGGAAAAAATCCGGAAGGAACTACCTATTCTTCGGGACGGACTGGAATATGGTATGTGCCGGCAAAACAAGAACTCCAAGCAATTAGAGATAGTGGAATCTGGTTTTCTAAAAATACATGGTCATCCACAGATAATGTTTCAAACATTACTCAAGCGTGGTCGTACGAACCCTTTACCGCAAGAATGGTGGGAAATGATAAAGGGTGGCAATACCCAACATATGCGGTTTCAGCGTTTAATTAACGTAATTGTGATAGCAGACAAAGAATTTTGTTGTCAAGTTTTTTATAACATAAAAGAAAAGAGTGAATAGAATGACGAATCTGTTTTAATGCCAGATGATAGCGAACTTAGAAAATTTATAGTTCCTCAAGAGTTTGCTACTATAGTTGATGGAAACCCGTCAAAAAAAATTGTCTTATTAAACAGCAATGAGTCTGAATTAACATTAGGCGCTGATGAGGCACAGAATGTTCAAATTGCGACTGCCTATTTATCGTTGAAACAAATAACAGAGTCGTGTACTGCGATACAAAACTCCATCTTTAATCCAGTGACTCCTAAACCAAAATGGTATGAGGAGTTACAGGATGTATACAAAGGAGTGCAGACAGTATCAAATAAATGGAATACAGATTTAGCAGCAGAAATTACGAATTCAATACCCCGTTCTGTTTTAGCCTTTGTACCGCTATTTTCAAATGTTACTAGTGAAATCAATGAAATCCTAAAAAAATATGCTCCGTTTGAAGACATTAAGTCTGAGAAGGATAGGAAGAACATAGCGAGCGGTTTATCAATGCTAATCAAAAAAACAGATGATATTGTTAAAAATGTAACGTTGTGCGAGGGAAAGTTGAAGGCATGGATCAATGAGTTTTCGAAAGCCAACGGAAATCTAAAGAAAAAATCAGATATAATAATTACTGAGAAAGGAATTATTGATTCTGACAAGAAGACAGCTGATGATTTGAAAAAGAAATGTAGTGATGAGATAGAAAAATATAAAACATATGTTGGAACCGGACAAGTATTGGTCGGAGTTGGATCAGGTATAGTAATTGCTGGCTTGGGGCTGTTAGTAATTCCTGAACCTACATTTGTGACAAAACTTGCTGGAGGGATATTAGTAGGTGTGGGAGTCCTTTTAACTGCTGGCGGCGCAATATCTTGGGGAGTATATGAGGCGAAAGTTAAAGAAGCACGTAGAGAAATTGCAAAACAAGAGGACAAGATTCGCCAACTCGATGGTACATTAGCAGCGCTAACAGCTTTAAGTTTATCGGTAAGTGATGTACAAAAAAGTGCTGATAAAGCTATAGCCGAAACTATCACATTTTTAACTTCTTGGAATTTGTTCAATGGAGAATTAAAAAATCTTAAGGAGAGGCTAGAGGATTCTACTGATAAAATTAATTCATCTGAGATTCGCGCTAATATAAATACGGCTAAAGAGCATTGGAAGAATTCATATGAATTTTCTAAAGGTCTTTTAGGTCTAACTGTCAAACCTATAGAAGATCCTGTAGCCAAAACAGAAGGTCTTGCTTAAATAAACATATCAAATAGGAAAACGACCGTATCGTCTTAGGAATCGAGTTATTCGATTCCTTTTTTTCGTCCTGCACAGGTACAACTAGGTGATATAAGTCTACTGCACACTTGGCAGAAGAAAGTGAACAGAGAAGTAGAAGGGAAAGCTTGTCATTTAGGAACAGAAACTTGTTATATTTAAAAAAAATTTGAAAAAGGCTATCGGCGTTATCGCTTGAAAGTTCGAAGGTATTTTTAAGCTAGATATACACACCTGTTTTCTGAATTCGTAGAATCGGATTATTTTTCTTTCTATACTTTTTTCGCTATCCTTGATAAGTATGTACTAAACACTAGTAATGTTATTAATCTGAGGGGATGAAGAAAGTGGAATTTATTGGTGTTTTATGTTTGATCTTGATCAGCACCACGATTGCCAGTCATTTTTCACGACGATTTGGCATACCTGCGGTGATCGGGCAATTGCTTGTCGGAATTTTATTAGGAAGTGCCGGCCTAAAATTGGTTCATCCAGATATTTTAGTGGAGGATTTTTCTGAGATCGGTGTGATTTTACTAATGTTTTTAGCCGGAATTGAGAGTGATCTCTCGCTGCTGCGAAAATACTTCCGACCGGGAATGTATGTGGCGGTCTTAGGAATCGTGTTTCCTGTTTTATTAGGAACTTTAGGCGGAAATGTGTTTCATATCGCTTGGAACGAATCCTTTTTCTTAGGTTTGATTTTGGCGGCGACCTCCGTTTCGATCTCGGTCGAAGTGTTGAAAGAGCTGAATGTGATCAATACCAAGGAAGGTTCAACGATTCTCGGGGCTTCTGTGGTGGATGATATTTTAGTCGTATTGATTGTAAGTTTAAGTATGTCTTTCTTAGGCGCGAAAAGCGGTAATGACAATCCGCTTGGAATCATGCTGATCGAACAGGTTCTGTTCTTTGCGGCGATCTTTTTCTTGATTCGGTGGGGTGCGCCTTATTTGATGAGACTTAGTAAAAAATTGCTGGCGGAGTCTTCAGTGATCATTGTTTCGCTGATTCTATGTTTGAGTATGTCTTACTTGGCTGATTTTATCGGATTGAGTTCGGTAATTGGGGCCTTCTTTACAGGTGTCGCGATTGGTCAGACGAACGTTTGGAAAGATGTTCAGCACAATGTCGAAGCGATCGGATATGCGGTATTTATTCCCGTCTTTTTTGTCAGTATCGGCTTGGAAATATCCTTTAATGGGATTAGTAATCAATTGCTGCTGATTGTAATAGTGACGATTCTTGCGATTATCTCAAAACTTCTTGGCGGATTTATCGGCAGTAAGCTTGCGGGATTTAGTAATCACAGCAGTTTGATGGTGGGATCAGGGATGATCTCAAGAGGAGAAATGGCTTTGATCATCGTGCAGCTAGGCTATCAGGCCCAGCTCGTCACTAAGGAATATTACTCCGCCTTTATTCTCGTAATCTTGTTTACGACCCTATCATCACCGTTTTTATTGAAATATTTTACGAAGAAGATCTATTCTTAAAGTGAACGAAAAAAGCAGGAAAAACCAGCCATACTCGGCGGTTTTTCCTGCTTTTATTTGTTTAGCAGTTCGTACAATACTTGTGCGTTGTTTTGAATCTCATTTTTTGCGCCGTAGATCAAAGTCACTATTTCGTGTTCTTTGATAGTGGATTTTAGTTTAATCAAAGCCTCTTTTTGCGTACCTGATTGCAGTTCTTCACGATACTTAGTCGCGAAGACAGGATATTTTTCCGCTTCATGATTGAACCATTTTCTTAACTCGGAACTTGGAGCGATCTCCTTTAACCACAAATCAATGCTCTCGGTCTCTTTGGATTTTCCCCGCGGCCATAAGCGATCAACCAGTACACGAAAACCATCTGAATCACTCGCTGGAAGATAAGCTCTTTTTATTTGCAACATCTCGAACACTTCCTTTACGTCTTTATTTTAGCAGGCAAGAGAACAAAGTAGTAGCAAAGAAACTTATATAGCGGATGATCTAGTGATTTAGCTCCAAAATGATTTCTATTGAAGAATAGTCAAAAAACATTTTTTTCTGATCGGAATTATAGAAATATTACCAAAAACCCAATTTGATTAAAATAAGTAATAATTTTGGGTATAATAAGCTTATCTTAGTGAACGAAATTCGCTTCATACAAATTAAAATAAAGATAAGAGAAAATTAATTTCTTTATTAATAGGATTTTTATTTGAAAAAGAACGATTTAGAGGAGGAACTTCAATGAAAAAAAGGAAGTGGGCGGTCATTGGGACGTTAACGATTCTGCTGCATCATAGTTTCTTACCGGCGCAAACTATTTATGCGGGGACCCAAACGGAACCGACCGAAACCCAGATCAGTCAAAGTATAAACACGGTAAAGCAATCATCGAATTCGTTAACAGAAGCCGCAAAGTCTTCGGAAAACACGGAAATATCATCATCGAGTGAAACATCAGCCGTTGATCGGAATTCTACTTCCGCCTCATCAGATGAGGCGAGTATACAAGCAGAAAATGATCGGCAAACCGTTAATACAAGGGCAGTTCCAGAGGCTTCTCCTAAGAATGGGACGGGTGATTCGGCGGATAATCCAATAATTGTTTCTAATTATTTGAATGCAACAACATCAGGAAAATTCTATAAATTGGTTGCTGGCGGATCGATTGGAGATCATGTATCAAATGCAACGATCACAGAGATGACTGGCGGAACCATTGCGGAAGTGGTTGGCGGAACAGTCACTGCGATGAGTGGTGGCGAAATCCAGTCAGTCATTTTTAACAGTAAAATAGGTAGAGTAACTGGAGGTGTTATTAATAAATTTCAAGATAGCACGATTGATATTATAGAAAATGGCGGACAAATGGGAACCGTCAAAAATGGGATCATTAAAAATTTGAATGGCGGCAGTATCACGATTGTGACTTTCGGAACACTGATCACCGCGATGAACTCAGGCAGTCTAGGAACATTTGCTGGTGGGACGATTGAGTCAATGAACGGCGGCTCCATCGTAAATCTCACTGGCGGAAAAATCAGGAATTTAAATGGCGGACTCGTAGAAGCTATGATTTCTCCTAGTGAAATCGACTCAATGACCGGGGGCATCTTGGGTATTTTTAATAGCGGAACAATCAATACGATGTCCGGAGGATCAATTGTTTCGATGAATAGCGGCCTGGTAAAAGATTTATCGAATGGCTTCATTTACCAAAATGGCGGTATGATTCCCTCATCAGTGGGATCGGCGACAGTAATCAAAAATTCTCAGATAGAGGACCTATTGGCAGCTGCAGGTCAAACAGCGCCCGTGACTTACGATGGGAATCCGCAGACACCCTTTTCAGCTATTCCTGATGCCTGGAAGGACTATGTGGACTTCTATTATCAAAGAGGGGTCGAAGCAGCAAGTGTGCAACAACCGCGAAACGCTGGTGTATACAATCTTTCCGTGAAGTATCACTATCCTGAAACTACGGAATTCCCTGGTTATGAAGAAGACATCGCGAATGGCGAGACGTTTACGATTACCCCGAAACAGGTCAGCAAGATTAATTGGGAACCCGCCAGTAAAGAATATGATGGTACTGAGTTAACCTTTATCGGAAGACCGGCCAACTTGATTTCTGGCGATCAGGTGACAGTTAATCACAAATCTGCTGACAAGGATACAGGCAGCTACACAGAAGAAATTTTAGCGGCCGAGACTCGTTTATCGGGCGCTGATAGTGAGAATTATCAGGTCGTTCCTTCGTACACCCATGAAGCTGCAGGAACGATCACACCGCGATCGATCACGGTCAACGGCTTGCAGACAGCAAATAAAACGTACAACGGAAAGACAGATGCGGAGCTTCTGCAACCGACTAATCTGACATTCGATCGGCAGTTAAGTTCAGAACCGTTAGCGTTAGCTATCGATAAAGCTAAGGCGGCATTTACGGATAAAAAAGTTGGAACAAACAAGCCGGTGAGGGTCGAAGGAGCCGTTCTGGACTCAACTGCACCAAGCTTTAAAACCAAAAATTACAAGCTTACAATCGGTGCGGTTCAAGGGACTATCAACCAAAAGAAAGTTTCGATTACTGGTGTCAAAGCGATTAATCGTCCGGTCAACGACTCATTAGTTGTACAATTGGACGATACAAACGCTAAACTCACAGGTGTGATTGAGGCCGATAAAGCTGACGTCAGCTACGCACTTGGAGAAGGAGTTATAGCTGATAAGGCGATCGGTCAAAACAAAGCCGTTACGACTACTATCCAGCTCGCTGGAAAGGAAGCCGAGAACTACCAAATGGTGCAACCAACGGATATTACGGTGGATATTCTTAAACAGCAGCTCACGATTACGATCCATTATCCAGATGGGACAACAAAAATCGTCAGAATAAACGAGGGCGAACAATTAACGGAGCTAAAAGATCCTACACGCGAAGGCTATAAATTCGCCGGTTGGTTCCTTGATGAAAAGCTGACCGAACCCTTTGACAGCAAACAACCGATCATGCAATCCTTGAACCTGTATCCAAAATGGCAGGCAGTGATGGTACCGACTCAAGAAACGGGAACACCTACGAGTCCTGAAGCGATAAAACAAGTGAAGACCTATCCCAAATACGCAAAAACGTATCCAAAACAAGTCAAAGCGTACCCGAGAGCGGGAGAAGAATCCACTGTTTTACCAATCATTGCTGGCATGGGTATTGTTGGAATTGTTTTGATTTATTTGAAGAAACGCAAAAATAAAATCAATGGATAGAAATAGTTAGTAGGCAGTGATCAGTAATGATTGCTGCTTTTTTGATGCCATAAAACGGATAAAAGGTAAACTTTAAAAAAGAAAAAATAAAGTTTACTTTAATTTCAAATCGCGTTGGTTCAGTATTTATGGTGGTAAAGGGTAGCTTATAACTCAAGCAAGTCAATGAATGTGGTCATTAATAGTTGGTTGAGATATTCAGGTTATGTGCATTATCTGCTAAAATATTAATGAAGTGGTCAAAATAGGAAATAAGAAAGCCAAAACGCACGAGCATGATCAGAAAGGCGGTTCTCATGGTTGCATTCGCACTATTATTTAGAAGTTTATGGCATATTTTAAAAATTCTCTTTCGCCAAGAGGAGCAAAAGGCGATTATGCTGGCGGTCCTGTTCATCCTCATGATTGGGACGGTTTTCTACCATAATATTGAAGGGATGACGTATTTAGACGCGTTGTATTTTTCAGTCATGACTTTGGCGACTGTCGGTTATGGAGACTTGTCGCCCCATACCGCTTTAGGCAAACTTTTTTCAATCGTGTATGTGCTGGTAGGTGTTGGGATTATTACGGCATTGATCGCCAATTTTAACCGCGCGTTAGTCGAGTACCATCAAAGAAAAAAGCATAGTGACGAAAAAATGAAAGATTCAAGTATGTGATACGGTCTTCTGACAGGTTTATCGATTTTGCAAATTCAAATCAATAGAACAAGTAACTGTGCATACATAAAGCAGAAACTATCATCAATAGGATAGTTTCTGCTTTTTTGTATCACCAACTATTCAAAAAAATCGTCAGGTACAAACCAAAAATTGATAAAAAGGTTAAATGATTGGATAATTATTTCGTTACTCTTTTTGAACTTTTTATCTCCTTAACAACTATTTTAGGTTGTTTGGCGTTGTTTTATTCAATTTTATGCGTATGTTATTTGAAACTGTATTTATTTCAGACTGTTTATACTAATGGGAGCTTTGAAGGAAGTCATACAGTAGTCAAATCGTTAATTTTTTTGAATAATTTAGGGTACGGGAAACAGTTATTTATCGGTTATCATAGAATTAAGTAAGCGCATGCACAAAACGAAAGGAAGCGATAAAGTATGGAAATCAAGCAACTCACAAGACGTCAATTATTCACAATGCGAAGAGAAAATTTGGAGAAAAAAGTGATCACTTATTATAATGAAACACGCGATATTGATTCCGTGATTGAATACGGAGTTGCGATTATGATTCGTCACGCACTTGTTCTTGGGGATTTCAGGTTCTTATTTCAGGACGTGGTTCGTGAAATTTTCCTTTACGCGGAGCCGAGTGAAACAATGAGGCGCTTTTGCCCATACTATAAAAATTATTTTGAAGCTTCAGAATGGAACGTAGTCACCAAGCGCCTATTTACTAGTGAAAAGAAATATCTGAAAGCGACGAAAAAGGCTCGTTTATTTGAAAGCCATTTGAGAAATAGGGGCAACTTGGTAGTCAAAGAGAAGTACGAAAGCCATTCGCTTGTGTCGATTTTTGAGGATACCAATGGGAAAAGACATACGTGGCGATTAAGGGATGCCGACCCAAGCAACACGATCGAGGAAACGAAACGGATTCTAGAAATCTTGACAACTTTAACGATTTTCCATAAGAACAACGTGCGCCAATTTGCTAAATTCGTTAATTATGACTGTTCAGGATCATCGCTTATTTCCAGTTCGCGCCAACTAAAAAAACAATCACAGGAGGAGTCTGCCCAAAATACCGCGTCAGAATTAACAGCTACCACAGATTCTTCAGTGGATCAGGACACTTTCCTAGAAGGCTTCGACCTGTCTGTGCTGAGTAAAAGAGAGCTGATTGTAATTATCAAAGAGATTGTTAAAGAAGCCGCGGCAGAAGAGGCTGAATTGGGAGAAGAAATTCTCAAACCGAGCGAAGAATTTATGAGCAATGACTGGTCTGCTGGTCGTGAAACCAGCCTAGCTTCTAGGATTGTTCCAGAGAAAAAGTCCGATACTCCTGTTGAATCAGTGCAAAATAAGCCAGCAGACTTAGTAGCAGTAGGGGCTGCAGCCAGTGCTAGCGAGGCAATACCACCTGAAAAAAGCAAGGGACAAAACATTAAAAAAAGACCAAGTAAAAGAGAAAGAAAACTTTTGGAGGATTACAAGCAGAGGCGGAAATAAAGGCTAGTTTTAAAAGGAGTTTCGATTATTGAATAAAGGTTGAAAGGTCAGATTGAGCGCTTGGAAAAATTTGGGACTGAGAAAATCGGTACCTTTATTTAACTATGTTCATTTTTTCAAGAAGGGCTTGACCGCGGATGCTTTTACGATCGCAGCAATGAGTGAATGACCTTTAGACTTCGGATTTAGGCAAGATTTTTGTTAAAAATGAAGTGATCAAGGCCTAAAAATTAGCATCACAAAAAAAGACAACGACCGGAGTAGGGCCGACTGTCTTCTTTGTTGTGTCTATTTTTGCGGATCATGACTCTGGTGTTCATTAGCCGATTATTGGACGGCTATCAAAATAGCGATTTCTCCAGAAGGATTATATCGCTCAAAGTCAAAATCATATACGCGATCGATGACTTGAGCATCCTCATCAGCCCATACTTGCTTCCAAGCATTTAAGACGCCCAGACTATCCGAACGATCAACGCTATATTCTTTCCATTGATACTTAGACGTATCGAACGCATCATCAGAGTCGCTTTCTTTTGCTATCGAAACAGAATAATCCCCTTTGTAATCACTCTCGTAATCATGGTATATCGCTGCGACTGTTTGCTTTTTTTCATTAGCCTGCTGAATAAACGCCGCATTTTCTTTCCATAGGTTCATTAATTTTGTTTGAATATCAGGATCAGTAAAATTATTTGTTCTAATTGTATTAGAAATTGAAAACTTCATTTCAAAACCTCCTAACTAGTATGTTTCAATAATACTATGCAAACTATGACATCCTGTGTCATAGTTTATAAAAAAAGTTTGTAAGGAGCAAAATAGTGAATAATGGACGTTTATTTGGAATTATTTATCACCTTTTGAACACGAAGAAAACTACTTCTACTGAATTATCCAATCTATTTGAAGTTTCTACTAGAACGATTTATAGAGATCTAGACGTGCTTAGCGCTCTCGGAATTCCCATTTGCACAGAACCAGGCAGAAATGGCGGTATTTATTTACTGGATAATTTTATACTGGATAAAGTATTGCTTTCAAAGAAGGAGCAAGAGCATCTATTACTAGCTCTTAAAGGAATCGAAAGTGTAACTCCAGAGATCAGTGAACAATCTTATTCAAAATTGCAGTCAGTATTCAACCTCTCATTTGATAATTGGCTAGAAGTTGATTTTTCGCCGTGGTATCAGGAAAGAGACAATCTTCAATTCGAGCTGCTGAAATCAGGGATTTTAGCTAAGAAGCAAGTTGAATTTGATTATATAAGTTCCAAAAGTCAATCCGAAAAAAGGGTATGCAACCCGGTGAAATTAGTGTTTAAATCACAAACATGGTATTTGCAGGCGTTTTGCTTAAATAGAAACGAATTTAGATTTTTCAAAATCAGTCGGATGAGTTCACTCAGAATGACCGATGAGACGTTTGCATCAATGACGGTTCCGAAAGTATCTAAACCCGTAATGGAGGGGGAGCTGTTATCTCTAAAGCTGTCTTTTTCGAAAGAAATTTTATACCGGGTATTTGATGAATTTAAGCATGATGAAATAGCCATTCAACCGGACGGAACGGCCATCGTATCGACACAAATGCCTGATCAAAAATGGCTGATTAGACACTTATTGTCATATGGAAAACACATGAAGATTTTGAGTCCCGATAGTCTTAAGTGCAGGATGAAGCAAGAAATAGCTGAAGTTTTATCAAATTATGCGGCTGATGATTAACTGAAGTATCGCATCTATCATCAATAACTTGCTCAAAAAAGCTTTAACAGTACAGCAAGCTTCAATATGTTCGCAGGTCGATAAAACCAACTATGGGAAAAAGTCGTTGGTCATTTGAAATTTCCCTCACCATTTTTAAAAGTCATCTGTTTTTTTATTGTATGCACTTGCTTAAAGCCATCTCTAGGATTTTTGGAATAGGGTGGAGAGCACAAAAAAGCAGAATCAAGGCTTTGTAATTCAAAATGTTTAAATGGTTTATATTCATTAAAAAGATCGGGTATTTGCAGTCAAAGCCGCGTGGTATACTGGTCTTGTGATGCAGACTATGCCATGACTGTATCTATCGAGTTCCTGTTTGCAGGAATGAATTCGCTGTCGCTCCGTTTGGGGCGACGAAAAATAATTAATCTGCTCTCTATCATCTGGTCGTTCGGAGTTTATTTGAACGACTGGATGTTTTTTTTAGCAGCGAGAGATTACAAATGGAATAAAAAATATTTTTCCCTCCTTTTAAAACGGTCTGCCGACTGGTATGAAGGAGTGTTTTTTTATTTGCCTATCAGGCTTAAACTATTGGAGCGTTTACTTTTGATCGGTTTTCCGTCAAAATGAAGCGAGAGGTGAACGTGATGGCGATTTATTTGGAAATGCCTGAATTAGATAAAGATTTTCCTTTTCGGATTTTGGTGAATGACGGTGATATTTTGACGACGCCTCATTGGCATCGCGAAGTCGAATTGATCTACGTGACCAAGGGAACGATCTCATTGGGAATCGATGACGTGCCCTATAAGTTAAGTGAAGGGGAGATCGCTTTTATCGGCGGTGGATTGATTCATTATGTCTTGGCCTCGCCAGGCAGTGAACGATTTGTTTATCAATTTGATCTATCCTATTTTACCGCGGTGAATAAAGAGAATCTTGATTTGCAAAAGCTGTTTGCGGAAGTTCTGCCGATCAGTCCTCAGTGGGAACGTGAAGACGAAGCCACTGTTCGGCGATTACTTGAGGCCATGAATTTGGAATCCGAAAAACAGGAAACAGGCTACCAATTCGCCTTAAGAGCCGAGCTTTTTCAGCTGATTACTTTACTATTACGCAACGTTCCAAAACAGGCGAAGCAATCAAAAAAGATCAAAAAGCTGGCGACTCAGGATGTGTTGGAAAAGCTGGACGTGATTTTCAGCTATGTCGAGGCCCATTATCAGGAAGAACTGACGCTGCAGAATATTGCAGAGGTTTCGGGCTATAGTTCGTTTTATTTTACTAAATTTTTTAAGAAGAACACGGGGAAAACCTTTCTAACCTTTTTGAATGAGTATCGGATTGATAAGGCGAAATGGCTGTTGATCAATAGCGATCTGCCAGTATCAGAGATCATTACGCAAACCGGTTTTGAAAGTGATAAAACCTTCTATCGTCTATTTAAGAGTTCCATGGCGATGGCACCGTTGGAATATCGCAATGCGATGAAAATAGAATAAGTAGGAGAAAGGCAATTACTGATTCGGTAATTGCCTTTCGACAATATTTGAGAATAATACAACAAAAATGGGGGAATGAAAAAAAGATTTCCTCGCTATAATAAAAGTATCAACACGAATGAAAACGGATACGATTTAAGAGGGAGAAAAATAGATGACTAAAGAAAGACAGTTTTTATGGGGCGGGGCGGTCTCTGCCGCGCAGTGTGAAGGAAATTATCTCGCGGATGGGCGCCAGCCGTCAAATTTTGACTATTTACCATTGGATGATCGCCGGCTGAAGGCAGTATATAAGAATCAAGCCGCTTCTATTTTAGAATCAACCGGGGATGAAATTTATCCTGGCCGAAACGGCAATGATTTTTATCATCATTATCAAGCGGATATTGCCTTATTAAAGGAATTAGGCGTGAATAGTTTTCGCTTTTCGATCTCGTGGTCGCGGATATTTCCGACTGGCGAAGAAGCAGAGCCGAATGAAGCAGGAATTCAATTTTATGAAAAACTTTTAACGGAGTTAGAAAAGCATCAAATAGAACCGATTGTGACGCTGTCGCATTTTGAGATTCCGATCCAGCTGGTGAAAAAGTACAACGGGTGGGAAAATCGCAGGGTTGTTGATCTATTCGGTCATTATGCGGAAACCGTGATGCGACGTTTTAAAGGGCGGATCAAGTATTGGATTCCCTTTAATGAGATGAACATGGTCTTGCACATTCCTTTTATTGGCGGCGGCATTTTGTTTGAAGAAGGGAAAGATAATTTATCGATCCAATATCAAGCAGGTCATCATCAATTAGTAGCGAATGCCTTAGCTATCAAGGCTGGAAAGCAAATCGATCCAGAAAATCAATTTGGTGCGATGCTGGCAGCGGGGAAAACGTATGCTTATACCTGTGATCCGAAAGATGTCTTTGCGGCATTGCAGCAGGAAAAGGAAAACTTGCTCTTTTCCGATGTTCAAGTGTTCGGCGACTATCCGAAATTCTTTGCTCACTTTGCAGCCGAAAAAGGATTGAAATTAGTGATTCAGCCGGAAGATCGAGCGATTTTAAAAGATAATACAGTCGACTTTGTTTCCTTTAGTTATTATTCTAGTGCCTGTACCGCGGCTGAAGAAAATGGGATCGATCGTGTAGCTACGAATGGCTATACGACTCTGCGAAATCCTTATTTGCCAAAAGGCAAGAGCGTGTGGCAGGATGATCCGTTAGGTTTAAGAATCACGTTGAATCAATTGCAGGATCGCTACCACAAACCATTATTCATTGTAGAAAATGGGATCGGAACGCAGGATGTATTCACTGAAGGACAGGTGCATGACGATTATCGCATCCATTATCTTCACGGACATGTTAAAAACATGCTGCTGGCTGTGGAAGAGGACGGGATTGATTTAATGGGGTATCTCATGTGGGGCATTATCGATTTGCCGAGTGTCAGCGAAGGAAAAATAAGTAAGCGCTACGGTGTGATCTACGTGGATCAAGACGATGAAAACAATGGATCGCATCAGCGATATAAAAAGGATAGTTTTGCATTTTATCAAAAGGTTATTTCGTCAAATGGTGCCGTCGTATTTGAATAGATGAAAGGAGTATCAAACAATGAGAAAGTATCAGCAATTATCGAAAGAAATTATTCAAGGTCTTGGGGGAATGGACAACGTAAATTCAGCCGTCCATTGTGCGACTCGTTTAAGGTTTGATTTGAAAGATCCAGCAGCGGCAAAGCTGGATCAGTTGAAAGAAATCGATGGGGTAGTAGGGGTGAATCCGACACCGACGCAGCTGCAGGTAATTATTGGCAGCCATGTTGGGGAGGTCTTTGAAGAAGTTATTCATCAAGGCGTAACCAATGGGGATGCAGAAGTAAAAAAATTGTCTTCTGATGGAACCAGCGCAACACCAAACAGACCAGCGAAGGAAACCAGCATTTTCAATAAAGTCGTGGATACGATCACTGGCTGTATGACGCCAATGATTCCAGCCTTGACCGCTGCTGGGATGATCAAGGTGATTTTATCGCTGTCGACTACATTCAATTGGATGTCGACCGACTCAAGTACTTATCGCGTATTGGATTTTATCGGCGATGGCGCATTTTACTTTATGCCGATCTTGTTAGCTGTTTTTGCGGCGAACAAATTTAAAGTCAACACATCGATCGCTATTATTGTCGTTGGAGTTTTTCTGCACCCGAATTTCAGTCAATGGGTCGCTTCAGGAGACCCGATCTCTTTTCTAGGAATGCCGATTCAGGGCGTGATCTATGCAGCCTCCGTTATCCCGGCTTTGTTAACGATTTGGGTGATGTCATATATTGAGCGGGGCGTTGATAGAATCACGCCGCAATCCTTAAAAATCCTTTTGAATCCTACGTTGACTTTATTGATCACAGCGCCATTAGCATTAATCGTGATTGGTCCTTTAGGAAATTACGCCGGTCAAGGCTTGGCTTGGGTAATCAACCTGATGCAAGGACAATTAGGCTTTATTATGGTGGCTTTACTAGCCGCAGCGATGCCATTTATCGTAATGACTGGGATGCATCATGCCTTGACACCGATTTTTGTTGCATCCTTTGCGGCAACTGGGACAGAATCACTGATTTTAGTTGCCCAAATCTGTGCGAATTTAGCACAAGGCGGTGCGACGTTAGCGGTAGCGTTTAAATCGAAAGAGAAAAACGTGAAATCTATCGCGGCCGCAGCGGGAATCTCCGCAATCATGGGAATCACCGAACCTGCTTTATACGGGATTACGATGAAATACAAAAAACCATTAGTCGCGGCTTGTATTAGTGCCGGAATATCTGGCTGCTTTGCCGGCTTGATGCACGTTACGTTATATGTGCCGCAAAACAGTTTGATGGCGATCTTAGGTTTTTCAGGAGACAAGGGCACCAGCAACGTGATCGCTGGATTGATCATGATGCTAATGTCTGTCGTTCTATCCTTTGTATTGACACTTGTTCTGCAAAAGGATGAAAAAAACGAAGTCGCAGCACCCGCTGAAAAAGCGGCTGAAGGTTTAGCTGTTCATTCATAAAAAAATCAAAGTAGGATAGAAGCGGAGTCTTCTATTCTACTTTTTTAAAGGAGTATCTGATGAAAATCCATTTAAATGATTACGAAACCGAAACACTGGAAAAAGCCGAGAGCCTGTTCTTTAACGGAAATGGCTTTATCGGGTTGCGGGGAAATTTAGAAGAAGCCTATTACGATCATTTTTCTACTAATCGAGAAACCTACATCAATGGTTTTTACGAAACTAAAGACATTCACTACCCTGAAAAAATGTATGGCTTCACTCCAACAGGCGAGACGATGATCAGCGTGATCGATGGGCAAACCACCTTGATCACGATTGGCGGTGAACAGTTTTCGATCACCGCGGGAGAAATCAGCGACAGTGAGCGCTATTTGGATATGGAAAAAGGGATTACGGTGCGTCGTTTAGTCTGGACTTCTCCGCAGGGATGCCAAACAAAAATTACGATTTCACGCTTGGCCTCATTCCACTCCAAAAATCTTTTTTCTATGAAAATTGATTTCGAACGCTTGAATCATGACGAAACGATTGAGTTAACGACTCACCTGAATTTTTATCCGGTACGTACGATCGATAAAAATGATCCGCGAATGAGTCACGATCTGCAAAAGATTACGATTCAGGCGATTGATCTGGCGAATCAACGCTGCAGATTTGGTACAAAGGCTTCACATTTGGAAGCGGAGTTGGCTTGGTCGATCGACAACCAAACAGTGAGCCAAACGATTGAAGAAGAACGAATCGTGATCCACACCAAATTAGAAGGAACGAGCTATCAGAAAAACTTAAGCTACGCGTTTCAGCAACAAGGACATGCTGGGATCGAAAGTAGTTTTGCGGAATTGGTTCAGCAGCAAACTGATTATTTAACTGAATTTTGGCAAAGTGCCCAAGTGAAAATCAAAAGCACGGAAATGCTGGAAGAAAGTGTCAATTATAGTACGTTTGCGTTGCTGCAATCGCTTGGAACCAACGGGACGACCAGTATCGCCGCTAAGGGATTGAGTGGCAGCGGATATGAGGGGCACTATTTTTGGGATGCCGAGATGTACGTTTTCCCCGTTTTCTTGCATTTGAATCCGAATTTGGCGAAGCAGCTGTTGATGTATCGCTACAGTATTTTGGGCAAGGCGCGGGAAAACCGCCAGCTTTTCGGCTATCAAACCGGCGCACTTTATCCGTGGCGCACGATTTCTGGGACAGAGTCCTCGCCATTTTTTGAAGGCGGTTCGGCGCAGCATCACATCAATGCGGATATTGCTTATGCGTTTATTCAATATTATCGCTATACGGGTGATCTCGATTTTATAGCGGAATGCGGATTTGAGGTATTGTTAGAGACCGCGCGCGTATTCAGTGAGATCGGCTACATGAAAAATGGGATCTTCCATATCGACAAAATCACTGGACCGGATGAGTATACCGTTCTCGTGACTGACAACTACTACACCAATCAACTAGTGGCTTATCAATTTGAATGGATCAATCGCTTAGCACAAGAGCTCAAAAGCACTCGTTCAGAAACGTGGACCGCCTTAACGGAAAAACTTCAGCTGCAAGAGGAAGAGCTGCAGGATTTGGCCAAGTTTGCGTCCGCGATGGCACTTCCATTTGACCAAGAACGGGGAATCATTGCGCAAGACCGCGATTTCTTGAATAAGGGACCGTGGCCGTATTCGAAGGAAGAAACCAAGTATCCGTTATTATTGAATTACCATCCGTTGACGATTTATCGTTATCAAATTTCTAAACAGGCGGATGCCGTTTTGGCGTTAATGCTGTTTCCCGATTCTTTCGCGAAAGCTACGATCGAAAAAAGTATCAATTATTATGATGAGGTGACGACGCATGATTCTTCGCTATCCTACTCGACCTTTTCAACGGTCTATAGTCGTTTAGGGCAGGTCGAAAAAGGCTACGAATACTTTACTAAAAACGCGCGAACTGACTTGGACAATAGCCATAAAAATACCAAAGACGGCATTCATACGGCATCGATGGGCGGAACCTTTATGACGATCGTTTATGGTTTCTGCAATCTTCAAGTGGTCGATAATCAATTGACGATTGATCCACATCTGCCGAAAGAGATCGAAGAAATTGAGTTTTATACCTATTTCAAAAACCAAAAATATCGTATTTATGCTAGCCACAAAGAGTATCGAATCGAAAAGCAAGGGGAAGAGAACTAGTTATGAAGGGATTTGTTTTTGACTTAGATGGCGTCCTTGCCGATACCGCGAAGTATCATTATATTGCTTGGAAAAGGTTAGCTGATGAGATCGGTATTCAGATTGATGAAGCGTTCAATGAACAGTTGAAGGGCATCAGCCGCCAAGAATCATTGGAGCGGATCTTGGAATACGGGAACAAAGCGGCGTTTTTTTCAAAACAGGAAACGGCTGCGATGGCGGAAAAGAAGAATCAGCAGTATGTTGAATTATTAGACGAGCTATCACCTGAAGACGCGTTGCCGGGAGTCAGAGAGTTTTTGGCAAGTGCCCAGCAATACAATATTCCTTGCACCGTGGCCTCAGCGTCAAAGAGCGCGCCTTTTATCCTTGATAAATTAGGCATTCGAGAGTATTTCGCAGGAATTGTCGATCCAGCAGACTTGACTAAAGGCAAACCAGATCCGGAAATTTTCATCAAAGCCGCCCAATTAATGAAGCTTAAGCCGAATGAAGCGATCGGCTTTGAAGATGCACAAGCCGGCATCGATGGCATCAAAGGCTGCGGAATGTATGCGATCGGCCTAGGGACCTCGGAACAATTAATCGGTGCCGATCGAGTGATCCGAGATTTATCTGAAGTGACAGTTGAAGAATTGATTTGTTTATAAATGAATGGAGACTGACAGGAAACTGTCGGTCTTTTTTTGATTTAATCATAAAACCATCGGATGATAGGGAATGAGTAAATCAAAATAAATAACTTCTCTATTATTTATTTTTTTGGCGCCGAAAAATAAAAAAATCAACAAATATTCAACAGAACTTTTTTCTATACTCGTTTATGTAGAAAAGAGGTGATAAGAAATGACCCATTTACCTATTGATACAGGTGATACGGCATTTATGATCTTATGCACGGCAATGGTTTGTTTAATGACTCCGGGATTGGCCTTCTTTTATGGCGGGCTTGCTCGGAAAAACAATATTTTGACCATCATGGGGCAATCTTTCTTGTCTGTTGGGATCACAACGATCATGTGGATATTCGGCGGTTTTGGTTTAGCCTTCGGGCATGACATTGGAGGCATCATTGGCAATCCGGCCGATTTCTTTTTAATGAGACATGTGACAAGTTTTCCCAATCTGTTTCATGGAGCGACGATCCCATTTTTAATGTTCTTTTTATATCAATTGATGTTTGTGGTGATTACGGTTCCTTTGATGACTGGGGCTTTTGCGGGCAGATTAAACTTAAAGGGCTACGTGCTGCTTGTGATTCTGTGGAATCTACTGATCTACTTCCCCGTTTGTCATTGGATCTGGGGCGGCGGTTTCTTGGAGCAGCTGGGATTCAGAGATTTTGCGGGCGGCGCAGTAATTCATACAACGGCGGGCTTTGGTTCGTTGGCCTGCATTCTGACTCTTGGACAAAGGACGATTCCGTTAGCTGAAAGAGAGAAGCATAGCAATTTAATGGCGGCGGCTATCGGAACAGGTCTGCTGTGGTTCGGCTGGTTCGGGTTTAATTCTGGCGGTGCGCTGCGGGCGGATTATCAAGCAGTCAATGCATTTGGTTCGACCTTCACGGCACTTGCGTTTGCGATGATCACTTGGTTGATCGTTGCCAAAGTTAAGGGCAAGGGCTTTGATTTTGTAGATGTGCTGACCGGTTCAGTTGCCGGATTGGCGACGATTACACCTTGCGCGGGCTATGTTGAGCCTAAGTTCGCGATAGTGATTGGAATCATCGCAGGGATTGTTTGCCATGCGGCGGTTGACTATCGGAAGAAAAAGCAATGGGACGATGCGCTGGATGTCTGGGGCGTCCATGGAATGGGCGGCTTTACGGGGACCATTCTGATTGGAATCTTTGCTGCCAACAGCCATTTATTGACAGAATCGAAGAGCTGGTTTTTATTAGGTGTTCAAATTCTGGGCGTGATAATCGTAGCGATCTATGCTTATGTACTGACCACTTTGATTTTAAAAGGGATCATGCATTTTACCCAAATAACGACGACAAAAGAGGAACAGGAAAAAGGCCTCGATTATACCTTTTTCACAAAAAAATAAATAGAAAAGAGGAAGATTCATGCAACAGAGCAAAACGAAAATTCCTGCGAAGAAATTGACGTTCTTTGGCTTTTTAGCCATGACGATCTCGATGGTGGTTTCATTATACGAGTATCCAACATTTGCGACATCTGGTTTTAGTTTAGTATTTTTTCTATTATTAGGCGGGTTATTATGGTTCATTCCGGTAGCATTATGCGCGGCGGAAATGGCAACAGTGAAAGGCTGGGAAAAAGGCGGCGTCTACACGTGGGTGAGTCGTACGCTAGGCAAACGTTTCGGCTTTGCGGCGATCTTTTTCCAATGGTTTGAGATCACGGTCGGTTATTTGACCATGTTGTACTTTTTGACTGGCGCGTTGTCTTACGCAACTGGAATCAGTGCCATTCAAAATAATAAGTTTTTAAAATTAGCTATTTTACTGATCATTTTTTGGGCGATTTTATTGTCGCAATTAAAAGGGACAAAATACACCTCTTTGATTGCTCGGATTGGATTCGTCGCTGGGATTTTGATCCCTGCCTTAGTTTTATTCGGCCTAGGGATTCACTACGTTGCTTCGGGTGCTCCTTTGCAAACGACCTTATCCATGAAGACGTTGATTCCTGATTTTTCTAAATTGCCGACATTGGTCGTGTTTGTGTCATTTATTTTGGCCTACATGGGGGTAGAAACCTCCGCTAGTCATGCCAATGAAATGGAAAATCCGAAGAAAAATTACCCGTTGGCAATGTTTGTGCTCGTAATCTTGGCAATCATTTTAGACACGTTCGGCGGATTGACTGTGGCAACGACGGTTCCTCAACATGGATTGTCGTTGAATACAGGTGTGATTCAATCCTTGGAATTCTTATTACGAAATATCGATCCACATATTGCTTGGATCGCAAAGGTATTAGCGATATTAGTTTGTTTGGGTGTCATCGGAGAAATCTCATCTTGGGTCACTTCACCATCAAAAGCACTTCATATCGCAGCGGAGGAAGGGCTGCTTCCAGCATACTTTGCTAAGGAAAATACCCATGGTGTTCCTGCACACTTAATGATCGCTAATGGGATCGTGGCTACGATCTGGGCAACGGTCTTTACTTTGAGCGGCGGCGGAAACAACTTATCCTTCCTTGCGGCGATGTCTTTGACGGTCGTGATTTATTTGATGCTGTATTTCTTGTTTTTCGCGGGGTATTTAAAGCTGGTCTTTTCAGATACGCAGCTTGAAAGAGCGTATCAAGTGCCAGGCGGAAAAATAGTTAAAATAATCATCGCTTGTTTAGGGCTTTTGACATCACTCTTTGCTTTTTGCATTTCTTTCGTTCCGCCTGCAAGCATCGCAGCGGGGCAGCATGGTGTTTATGAAGCAATTCTAGTCGTGTCCTATTTAGTTGTTTTAGTTGTCCCATTTGCGATTTACGCTTGTCGGCACAAATTTCAGCATGGGGAAAAATAAAAGATGAAAGTTGGTTTTTCAAATGAATAAAACAGAATTAACACAATTAATCAGTAAAAATTTTGATTATTATCAAACAGGCCACGTGGCCGATTATATTCCTGCATTAGCGAAGGTCGATCCGAAACAATTGGGCATGGCGATATATGATTTGCAGGAAAATCACTTGATTGAAGCAGGCGACGCGAATGTTCGTTTTGCGGTCGAAAGCATGTCCAAGGTTCCTGTTTTATTACTTGCGATCAAGGATAACGGAATAGATCATGTCTTTCAAAAAATTAACACAGAACCAACTGGTTTTGCCTTCAACTCCATCATGAATATGGAAATCAATCATCGCAAACATCCGATGAATCCTTTTGTGAATGCTGGGGCAATTGCGACGACTTCGTTAATTAACGGAAAGAACGCGGAAGAAAAATTCGATCGTATATTGGCATTTATGAAGGAAATTTGTGATGATCCCGCAATCACACTAAACGAAGAAATCTACCAATCAGAATCACGAACAGGTGATATCAACCGATCATTGGCCTATTACATGAAAGGAAATCAAATGATCGAAGGAGATGTTCCAGCGATTTTGGATACGTACTTCAAACAATGCTCCGTGAATGTCACGGCAGTCGGTATAGCAAAATTAGCGGCCGTTTTAGCCAATAAAGGAATTGCTCCTTGGAATGGTCAACGGATCGTTTCAGAAAAAAGCGCCACGATCGTTAAATCGATCATGACCATCGCAGGATTGTATGATGAATCTGGCGAGTTTTCAGTACATGTAGGTGTCCCCGCAAAAAGCGGAGTCGGCGGCGGTTTGCTGGCAGCTGTTCCTAATCGTTACGGCATGGGTGTTTTCAGTCCAGCATTGGATTCCTTCGGCAATAGCGCGGCGGGTATTCAGTTATTGACGGATGTCATTCAAGAATTAGATGCCGATATTTTTGAATAGACCAAGGGCAGGAATGGAGAGACGATAAGCTCTTCATTTCTGTTTTTTCAAGTAGAAGTTAGACAGATTCACGGAAAAATACAGAGAAGGCGCATAGAATGAACGATACAGAGATAAAGAAACTGAACATTGGTGATACGATTACGGCTACAACAGTTGATGAGTGTGTTAAAACTGGAGTCATTACATCCTTTGGCGAGCATGTGGTCATTATTTCTTGCGGCGTGTATCACTATATGATTAGGAAAAGTGAATTACAAGAGCAGGGGTATCAGATGCCGGCATTTAAAAAGAAGGTCCAATATTCAATAAAAAATCTGGCGAAGAGGGCATAACCCTCTTTTTTGCTTTATTCAAATTAGTGGCGTTTCAGATTTCTCCGCGTAACGAGAAATCTGATGCAAATCGCAGTTAAAACGATGCCAGCTGAAATTGCGGACCAGCTTTCTATGAGAAATGGATTAAAAAATATATTGACAGAACTCAAGGAGCATGATAACCTTTCCATAAGTTCTTGATGTTATTACTTCGGGTAAGCATGCGAGGATAAAAAATGAAAATTGTTGGATGTTATCACTTTATGTGAGCAGGACCTATTTACCGCACAATCGTAGTGTATGTAAATGGGCTTTTTTTGTGGCTAGCGAGGGAATTATTTTATGATCATAAAACGAGTGTTAAATAATAATACAGTCATTTCTTCTAACAGCAAGGGTGTCGATGTGTTGTTGATGGGTAAAGGCGTTGCTTTTGGAAAGAAAAAGGGACAGCCGGTCGACATGGAACAGATCGAAAAGACTTTTTTGCTGAAGGATAAAGAGACGCAAAGTAAATTTACAGAACTGTTGATCAATGTACCAATGGAGTATATTTTGGTCTCTGAGAAGATCATCAATTTTGGAAAAATCAAACTGGGCAAGAATTTGAATGAAATCATTTACGTCAATTTGACCGACCATATCCATTCAGCGATTGAGCGGTATCAGGAAGATATTATTTTGAAGAATCCATTGCGTTGGGATATCGCCCGCTTCTATCCAGATGAATACGCGGTTGGAGAGAAAGCAATTGAGATTGTGCGAAATGATCTAGGCGTGACCTTTGAGATCGATGAAGCGGCGTTTATTGCGATTCATTTCGTGAATGCCGAGATGGATCGATCATCGGATTTCGCTTATGAAATTGCTGAGATCACTAAAAAAATTGAAACAATCATTAAAAACCATTACCGTACGGAATTTGATGAAAATTCGCTGGATTACTATCGTTTCATCACACACGTGAAGTTCTTTGCCCAGCGTTTGCTGGCGGGGGATCATTACGATGATGAAGACGAGGAATTATTGAATACATTGAAGCATAAATATGAAGGCGAATACGCCAGTGCATTGGAGATCAAAGAGTATGTGCAAAAGGACTTTGAGTATGAATTAAGCTCAACCGAATTGCTTTACTTAACGGCACATATTCGTCGTATCACGAAAAATTTGTAACTAGGATTGTTATCCCACCGGAGCATGACCTAGAGCTTGTCGAACAAGGCAGCTTTAGGTCTTTTTTTGCCAGTTCCACTCTTCGCAGTTTATTTAGTAAATTCACAAATTATGGATTTGCATGAAAATATCGATCAATAACCTTAGTGGAATGGTACGCGCAACGAAAATCAAACTCATTTTTCACGAACTTGGAAAAATGAATTCCTTAATTGAGAGATAGCTGCCAGTTCCACTCTTCGCAGTTTATTTAGTAAATTCACAAATTATGGATTTGCATGAAAATATCGATCAATAACCTTAGTGGAATGGTACGCGCAACGAAAAACAAACTCATTTTTCGCGAACTTGGAAAAATGAATTAATCAAGATGAACTAGCTGCGTTTGTCACGCAGCGATAGGTAAACAGATCCGTTACTACATTTAGAAAAGAGGAGAAAAAATGAAGTATCAACAAACTGCAAAAGAAATTTACACTGCCGTTGGCGGCAGCGAAAATATTCAAACGGCGACTCACTGTATTACGCGCTTACGTTTGACGCTAAAAAATCAGAATCAGGTGAATGATGAAGAAGTCAAAGCAATCCCTGGTGTGATGGGCGTGATGAAAAAGGCGGGGCAATATCATATTATTTTGGGAAATGACGTAGCGAATTACTATCGGGCATTTACCAAATTAGGGAATTTTAGTGCTGAACCGGTTGCGTCGACTGAGAAGAAAAATGTCTTTGAAATCTTAATAGACGTGATATCAGGCTGTATGTCCCCGTTGATTCCGGCCTTGCTTGGCGGCGGAATGGTCAAAGTTTTGTTGATTATTCTGCCTTTGATCGGAGTATTGAGTGAGACTTCTTCGACCTATGCAGTTCTGTCGTTTTTCGGAGATGCACCATTTTACTTTATGCCGGTGATGCTGGCCTTTACTGCCGCGCAAAAATTTGGCGTAACACCGATGCTGGCGGTCGCTGTGGGCGGCATCATGCTGCATCCAAACTTTGCAGCGATGGTTGCAGCAGGTGATCCAGTCAGTATCTTTGGTTTGCCGATCACTTTGGCCAGCTATGGGTCATCGGTTATTCCGATTTTGATCATGGTTTGGTTGATGAAATACATTGAGGCGTTTTTCAATCGGATCATCCCAGCAGTTATGAAGAATCTCTTGCAGCCTTTAGCTGTTCTATTGTTGTCAGGTGTCATCGCACTGGTTGTTGTTGGTCCGTTAGGCACGTTTGCGGGTCAAGGCTTATCAGCAGCAGTGATTTGGATTCAGGCGAAAGCTGGCTGGTTGGCACTTGGTTTGATGTCGGCTTTGATGCCGCTGATCGTTATGACAGGGATGCATTGGGCATTTGCACCGATTTTCTTGATTGCTTCGGCAGCGACACCAGATGTCTTGATCTTGCCGGCAATGCTGGCGGCGAATATTGCACAAGGTGCGGCAGCGCTGGCAGTTTCTATGAAAGCTAAAGATAAAAATTTAAAGCAAATCGCTTTTGGGGCAGGGATTTCTGCTCTGTTAGCAGGTGTTACTGAGCCGGCATTATACGGAGTGACATTGAAGTACAAAAAACCATTGTATGCGGCCATGATTTCTGGTGGTTTATGCGGGATCTTCATGGGGATCACAGGGGTGGAATCTTATGCCTTTGCGGTACCTTCACTTGTCGCGCTGCCACAATTTATTAACGGCAGTATCGATGGAAACTTTATTAATGCGTGTATCGTAGCTGCGGCTTCGATCGTGATCACCTTTGCGTTGACGTGGTTCTTTGGTATTGAAGAAGAGGTTACGACAGCGGATGCTGTTTTGGAGGTTGTCGAAAGCGGCAGCAGCGATCCGAAAAAAGTGTTGGCACCTGTAAAAGGAAAAGTCATTCCATTGGAGAAAGTGAATGATTCGGCTTTTTCTAGCAAGGTGATGGGACAGGGAATCGCGATCATCCCTGAAGAAAACACGATCGTCGCGCCATTTGACGGCACCGTGTCGGCACTTTTCCCAACGAAACACGCGATTGGGCTGACTAGTGAAGCTGGAATGGAGCTTTTGGTCCATGTGGGGATTGATACAGTGGAATTGAATGGCAAATATTTCGACAGTCTTGTCGCAGTTGGCGACACAGTTAAAGCAGGGCAGCCATTATTGACCGTTGATTTCGCTGGGGTAAAAGCCGCTGGTTATGATACGGTGATCCCAATCGTAGTCACTAATAGTGATACCTTTATCGATGTTGTACCAAAAGATGAGATGAAAACAGCAGATTATGAGGACGCGGTTTTATACGTTATCTAAAGTAAATGGTTGAGTGGAGGAGAAAACATGAGTAAATTTCCAAATGATTTTTTGTGGGGCGGAGCAGTCGCCGCAAATCAATGCGAGGGTGCCTATTTAGAAGATGGAAAGGGGCTGACGGTGCAGGATGTAACGCGCAAAGGCTGGCATGAAGCACCTACTGAGGAGCCGCTGGAAGATAATTTGAAGTTAGTCGGCATTGATTTTTACCATCGCTATAAAGAGGATATTCGGCTGTTCGCAGAGATGGGCTTCAAGGTTTTTCGCTTATCGATTGCTTGGGCCCGAATCTTTCCAAAAGGGGATGAACAGGAGCCTAATGAAGCCGGCTTAGCCTTTTACGATGCGGTTTTTGACGAGTGTTTAAAATATGGTATCGAACCGTTAGTCACACTGTCTCATTATGAAACGCCGCTGCACTTGACGCGGACCTATGACGGTTGGCGCAATCGTAAAATGATCGATTTCTTTGAGCATTATGTTCGAACCGTTTTTGATCGCTACAAAGGGAAAGTCAAATACTGGCTGACCTTCAACGAAATCAATTCGATCACTCATGTACCTTTTCTTAGCGGCGGGATCAACACACCAAAGGAAGAACTGACACAACAGGATATCTATCAAGCCATCCATCATGAATTAGTTGCCAGCAGTCGGGCGGTTCAAGCGTGTCATGAGTTGATTCCAGAGGCGCAAATCGGCTGTATGATTTTAGGTGTGCCGGTCTATCCGCTGACTCCGAAACCAGAGGATGTGCTGCAATCGCTAGCAACGGAGCGGGAGAACTTTTTCTTTTCGGATGTACAGGTCCGCGGTTATTATCCGAGCTATTCGAAGCGAATGTTTAAGGAAAATAAAATTGAACTGGATATTCGGCCGCAGGATTTGGAGGACTTGAAGCATACGGTCGACTTTGTTTCCTTTAGTTATTACATGAGTATTTGCGAATCGGCCGATCCAACCAAAGAAGCTGGTGAGGGCAATATTATCGGCGGAATTCCCAATCCTTATTTGAAGGCTAGTGAATGGGGGTGGCAGATAGATCCCGAAGGTTTGCGGTATTACTTGAACATCCTTTATGATCGTTATCAAAAACCCGTGTTCATCGTAGAAAACGGCCTAGGAGCCGTGGACGAGCTCGTGACTTTGGAAAATGGCGAAAAAACCGTCATTGACGACTATCGGATCGACTACATGAACGATCATTTGGTCCAAGTAGAGGAAGCGATTGAAGATGGTGTGCCGGTGATGGGCTACACTTCTTGGGGCTGTATCGATTTAGTCAGCTTTACCACGGCGGAGATCAAAAAAAGGTACGGCATGATTTATGTGGACCGCAACACTGACGGGACAGGTACGTTAGCGCGCTATAAAAAGAAAAGCTTTGCTTGGTACAAAGAAGTCATTTCCTCAAATGGCGACTCATTAGTGAAATAATTAAGCAAAATAGTCGGAGTATCAGTAATGGTACTCCGACTATTTTGCTATTCTCATTTTTCAGATAGACTCCCTTTTTGGAAACGGATACAATTGCATTAATACTAGCTTTTCAGTTTGTAATGGTGGGGGCGAAGAGATGGAATTTATTGGTGTTTTGTGTCTGATTTTAGTGAGTGTTACCGTAGCAAGTCATTTTTCACGGAGAATGGGCATACCAGCGGTGATCGGGCAGCTGCTCGTGGGAATCCTGCTGGGAAATGGCGGACTGAGGATCGTCCATCCGGATATTCTGGTGAAGGATTTCTCTGAGATCGGGGTCATTTTACTGATGTTTCTGGCAGGCATTGAAAGCAATCTGCCGCTGTTGCGAAAATACTTTCGACCGGGTGTGTATGTTGCTTTACTGGGGATTTTTTTTCCGCTCTTATTGGGAACCGGAAGCGGCAATCTCTTTCATGTTCCGCTGAATCAGTCCTTTTTCTTTGGTTTGATCCTAGCGGCAACGTCGGTCAGTATCTCGGTGGAGGTCCTAAAAGAACTGAAAGTAGTCAACACCAAGGAGGGTTCGACGATCCTCGGCGCGGCAGTCGTGGATGACATTTTGGTCGTCCTGATCGTCAGCCTATGTATGCCGCTATTAGGTGTGAAAAGCGGCAGTGACCGGTCTTTGGGATTCATGCTGATCGCGCAAGTCTTATTCTTCGTAGCGGTCTTCTTCCTGATTCGCTGGGGCGCACCCTATTTGATGGGCTTGAGCAAAAAGATATTTGCCCAGTCTTCAGTCATTATTGTCTCACTGACGCTGTGTTTGAGCATGTCCTACCTGGCTGATTTTATTGGGCTAAGTTCGGTGATCGGAGCCTTTTCTACTGGAATCGCGATTGGTCAGACGAATGTTTGGAAGGATGTACGCTACAATATCGAGGCGATCGGCTACGCTGTATTCATCCCTGTCTTCTTTATCAGCATTGGTCTGGAAGTGACCTTCGATGATCTTGGGAAGCAATTGCTGTTCATTCTCGTTTTCACGGTAATCGCGATCTTCTCAAAACTGGTCGGCGGATTCATGGGTAGCAGGTTCTCTGGGTTCGGTAAACAGAGCAGTCTAATGGTAGGCTCAGGGATGGTTTCCCGCGGAGAGATGGCTTTGATTATCGTTCAACTAGGGTTTCAGGCACATTTAGTGGTTGGAAAATATTACTCGGCGATGATTTTGGTGATCCTATTTACGACCCTGTCCTCACCATTTTTGCTGAAATACTTTACCAAAAAAGTTTATACGTAATAAAACCGCTTGTCACAAGTAATACTGTGACAAGCGGTTTTTAGTTCAGTCCTTAGACCAGGCGATTACAGGGGACAGCAATAGAAAGCTGATCAGCGTGCCTTCCCGTACCATCAAAGTTAAGTCAAAAGAAAAGGTCAAAAGTAAAGCCGTCAAGATACAAAAAAAGTCGACACCATAGCGGTAAAACTTGAAATGTCGATCGTTTCGTTCAGCTAAAAGCAGACAAAACGTTTCGATTGGAAATTTTAAGATCTGATAATTTAAAACCTTTCCAGTGCCGATTCCCGCGATGATTGTCCCAAGAATAAAGAGCAGGCATTTCATCAAATAAGAATGGAGTGTAAAAAGCGGAAAAATAAAATAAGTAAACAAATTGATCGTTGAGCCAAAAAAGAGCAGAGCAATTCCCATCGTCAGGTAGTTTTTTAGCTTACGCTGCGAATCCAAAAGCCAGCAGCCGATCATAAATAAAAGGTTCGATCCGGCGGTGATCGTGCCGATCTTCACCTGACTAAGTTCGGCCAACGTCGCATTTAATGAGTTGAAACTGCTGACGCCGATGGCAGCCTTCAACGTTAAGCTGATTCCAAAAGCACTGAGTAGATAATAAAAAAAAGAGAGCATTATTTTTTTTCGATTCATCCTGATTGTTCCTCCGATAACTAATTGATAGGATGAGTATGACGCAAGTGAAAATAACCAACTAGGAGATATAGCCTACCGAGGAGAAAATAATGATTAAAGAAAAATACAGCGATGCAAACAAACATCTGCTGAATCAGGTACAATACCCATTCTTACCAGAGAGTTGCTTAGGCCAAAGTTTTTTTATTGATTTTGAGCGTAACGAAAAAATGGTTAGTCAAACGGCAAAGTTGGAGTACTTATTGATAATTTTGAAGGGAAAAGCTCGGATCGTGCAGCAAGAACCTAATGGAAAAAATCTTATTCTGCAATTTCTTGAAGCTGGTGATTTTATCGGGGAGCTGACCCTGGTTAAGGCGGAGGCTGCACCTAAAGATGTCATCGCGATTGGCTCAGTTCGCTGTTTAGCGATTCCGCTGAAAGTGGTGGAGCAGACGCTGATGACGGGGCTCGAATTTCCGACATTGATTGCACAATATATCGGGAAAAAATTATTATTGCGGATGGAACATTTCTCAAACGCGCAAACCTTTGAGTTGAAGTACCGGTTAGCAGCTTTGTTATTGGAAGTTGCCGTAAACGACCAGTATAGTGAAAACAATACGCAGATTGCTGACTATTTGGGAACTAGTTACCGTCATTTGATGCATACGCTCAAATATCTCCGAGAAAACGGCTATCTGAAAAAGAACAAAGCCGGCTACTTAATTGATTCAGAAAAGCTACAAATGTTGGTTGAGCTCGGAAATAACGGTTGATTTTTTGTTGCATTTGCAACATATTTCATTTATGATACTTTTATACCAGATAGGAGCCGCGAGATGACAGATGTTCTTAGAGATATTGGAAAGATAGCCAGAGCCTTGGATTCCATCGCAAATATTGAATTTAAAGATTTTCAACTGTCAAAGGGACAGTATTTATACCTGATCCGTATTTCCGAAAATCCTGGGATCATTCCGGATAAACTAGCAGAAATGATTAAAGTCGATCGGACCACCGCAGCGCGAGCAATAAAAAAGCTGGAGGAAAAGGGATTTATCGAAAAAAAAGATGATTCGGAAAATAAAAAAATCCGCCGCTTATTTGTTACCGCGGAAGGAGCAGAACTCGTACCGATCATCAGATTAGAAAACGATTATTCCAATCAAATCGCTTTGCAAAATTTATCTGAACAGGAAATTACGGCCTTTGCGGAAACCTTGAAGATAGTGGTCGCTAATATTGACGAGGAATGGTTATCCGTCAAAAAGGGCAATAAGTGGCCCTATTTAGAGCGAAAAAAGGAGTAATCAAATGACAAAATTTATAGCAGATCCAACATTTTGGGAAGTATTCCCCGAAGCACAAATCCACGTATTGATCGTAAAAGGAATCAGCAACCAACAGAAGCAGGAAAATGATCCCTATTTGATTGATTTGCTAGCCAAGGGAAAGGAAGCGGCGAAAGGATTTTTGCTGGAAGAAACCTTTAGCCAAAATCCAGTGATTGCTGAATGGCGCGGAGCCTTTAGCCAGTTCAAAATAAAAAAGGGTGTCCGATCTTCAATCGAGGCGTTGTTGAAAAGAGTCAGTCAGGATCGTGAATTTCATCCGATCAATCCGCTGGTCGATATCTACAACAGCATTTCGTTAGAATTTGCAGTTCCATGCGGCGGGGAAGACTTACAGAAAATTGCCGGGGACATTCATTTAGGTCAAGCCGTTGGCGGTGAATCCTTTTTACCATTAGGAGCCGAAGCGGACGCGCCAGCCTTACCGGGAGAAATTATTTATTACGACAATGAAGGGGCGATTTGCCGCTGTCTGAATTGGCGGGAAGCACAGCGAACGATGCTGACCGAAACAACCCAAGAGGTCATCTTTTTTATGGAATCGATCAATTCCGAGCAGGCTCAAAGAGCGAATCAAGCAATGCAAGAATTAAAGAAACGAGTTGCTGAATACTTCGGTGTTGAGGGGAACGATTTCGTGGTGACCGTTGAAGAATCACAGGTGAATAGTTAACGATTAAAGGCAAGGTCTTGTAGAGATCTTGCTTTTTTTTATAAGTCAATTAGCTCTATGAGTGAAAAATCTTTCTATTTCCATCTCAGCGATGCTATTCTAGAGACGAAGGAAATTTAAAGTCAGTACATTACTCTACGTTTTTTTTTGCAGCTTGGTTGGAGGAATACAGATGAATTATGAAGAATTAAAAGAAATACTACGGCAAGAAAATGAAATCGAAAAAATTCAACGTACGAAAGGGTACAATGTCAACGATCAGAATTTGCCATTTGAAGACGTAGCGATTCCCAAAATGCCCAGCAGTAACTTTTTCAAAGAAGGCAATATCTTTATCAACAAGCATCATCGCTACTCAGCAATGCCAAATCATACACACGAATTTGTGGAATTTAATTATATGATTTCCGGCAGCTGTACTCAGTATGTCAATGAGAAAAAAGTCGTTCTGCAAGAGGGTGAGATTATTCTATTAGATAAAGATATTGTCCAGCGAATTGATCCGTTGAGTGAGGACGATTTATTGGTCAATATTTTGTTGAAGGATGAATCAATTACGACAGATATCATCATTAATATGGTCAAATCAACAGGATTGGTCAACGAGTTTTTGATGAATGCTTCAAATAAAACGGGGAAGCATGATGCGTTTATTCACTTTCATTGTGGAGGAAAGGATGAGGTCCAAAAAATAATTCAAAATCTTATTTCAGAATATCTTCAAAAGAGACGGTATTATATGCGAGCTGCCAATCTTTTACTCTCCCTTTTACTGATTGAATTGACTCGAATGATCGAAGAAGAAAGCTTGGACAATTATCAGAAAAAGGATGAAGAGATCATTTGTATCCTAAAATATATCGACATCCATTTTCGACAGCTTAGCTTGAAGGATTTGGCAAAAGAATTTGGTTATAATTCCAATTATATTGGGAATAAATTAAAAAAAGAAACGGGGCGGACATTTCAGGATTTGCTCAATTCTGCCAAGTATCAAACGGCATTGGAATTGATGAAGGAAACGGATAAAAGCATTGAAGAAATTGCCTATGAAGTTGGCTTCAATTCCTTGCCCTCGCTCTACAAGCTCTTTGCTAGATTCACTGATAAGACACCGAAACAAGTAAGAAATAAACTAACTTAAGTTGAAAAGAAAACGATCTTCCTTTTTTAAAAGGAAGATCGTTTTTCTGTAGTTTGGATAAAAAACATCTGGCTTTCGGCCATAGTTGAAATTCTGTAATGCGCTTACAATAAGTCCATAAGTTGATCAGCTGATTAGAATGATGAAATGGAGTGTGTGAGTGTGAGTAAAAAAAGTGATTCAAATAATTCGTTAGTGAAAAGGTATTCCCCACTAGCTACAGCCGCTGGAATAGGATCAATGTTAGGTTCGGGGTGTATCGTCGGACTATCTGCGACGATCCCAGTTTGGCAAAAAGGGTTGGAATTAACGACTGGGCAAGTCGGAATACTCTCGGGTGGTTTGACCTTTGCGATTGCCTTCGGTTCGATGTTCGCCGGAAATATTAGTAAAGGCTTTGGTTTGATTCGTTCCTTTAATTGGTTGAATCTATTTTATGCGATCGGCGCAGCAATTTGTCTTTTCTCGAATAGTTTTTTGATGTTGTTAACAGGTGTGATTATTATGGGAGCTTCCTCAGGGGCAGACCTGCCAATTAGTTTGACGGTTGTTTCGCATGATGCACCGGACGAAACGACCTCTGCTAAGCTGGTTTCATCAACGCAGATTTTTTGGCAAATCGGAGTATTCATTTCTTATATTTGTTCCTTCCTGCTTTCTGGGATTGAAGGTGTTCTTGGCGCTAGAATCGTTTTCGCTATCTTATTCGGTTTTGCGATAGTGACTTGGCTGTGGCGGACTTTTTCGGTCAAATTCAAGATCTTCCATGAAGAGGGCTATGCACGTCAAGCGGCGAATAAAACGATCAGCCAACCAGGACAAGAGGTTTCATTTAAAACCGTTTTGTTTGGTCAAAATAAAAACAAATATCTAGGCTTCTTTTTAGCAATCATTACATTTTATGTTTGTTGGAATCTATTAGCAAACACATGGGGACAATATGCATTGACCAACGCAGGAGCAAGTCAGACACAGGCTACGGGATTAGGGATCGTGTTAAATATTGTTTCACTCGCTACAACCATCTTTTTCGCTTCAATCTCTGGTGGAAAATATCGAAACAAAGCCTTTTTTATCGGTGCATTTGTTCAGTTTGCGGCGATGGTCGGCATGGCATTGATTGGAGGCGGAGCTGGATTTATCGCCTTAGCAATCACAATCGCTTTCTACAATTTCGGGAATCCTTTAGCAGGGGAGGCGATTTATAAAGTCTGGACACAGGAATCCTTTCCAGCGGAAACTCGTGCCTCACTACAAGGATTCATCAATGGTTTTTCAAGACTGTGTTGTGGACTCTTTGCTTTCATCACACCGTATCTAGTGATGCCGGATCGTATTCAATCATCAATGATCGGATTTGCGGGTATTGTTTTATTAGCGACAGTCGCTGGAATAATCATGATGAGATTACAGAAGAAATATGGAACATCTGAAAATCATGAAGTCGAAGCGAGTCAAGATCTAGATGTCAAAGTGTAACTAAAACAGTTAGTGAGGAGAATGAGCATGGCTTTTACCTTTCAAATTAATAATGATGTGGTTTGGGATTACGATAAAAACTTATTGGATAGAGCAGAGGCTAATATCCCAAGATTGATCGAAACGGAAATTCATCCGATTGGGATCGTGGAACGAATTTCTGAGAAACAACGGGTAAATGACTTTGAGCTGATTAAAAGTGATAAGAATAGCCTGTCTTTAAGCGACTATTCTTTAGGTCGAGGAGAATCATTGATTTTAGATTTAGGAGATCACTACGTTGGTCAATTCAGCATTGATATAGCTTCAGTGGGTTCGCCGATGGATGCCCCTTTATATTTACGATTGAAATTTGCTGAAGTACCGTCAGAATTGTACGCCGATTCAGCAGACTACGATGGCTGGCTATCACGTTCTTGGATTCAAGAGGAATACATTCATCTCGATGTTTTGCCTGCCAAGCTGCAATTGCCTAGACGATATAGTTGTCGCTACGTTGAATTAACGGTGATTGATACTTCACCAAAATGGAAGGCTAGCTTCAGCAATCCACTGTTTATTGCAAAAAGTTCTGTTTCCGTGGATCAATTACCAAAGGTGACTATTGAAGACGATGAATTGAAGGCAATCTACAATGTATCCGTAAAAACTCTTTTAGATTGTATGCAAACTGTTTTTGAAGACGGTCCAAAACGCGATCGCCGGCTATGGCTGGGAGATCTGCGTTTACAGGCTTTAGCCAATTACTATACATTTAACGATTTGTTCCTAGTTAAACGCTGTCTATATCTTTTTGCTGGTATGCATACAACGGAAGGAAAAATTCCAGCAAATGTGTTTACCGAACCTGAGTTGACTCCAGACGATACGTTCTTGTTCGACTATAGTCTTTTCTTTGTAACTTCTTTATACGATTATATTGAGCATACCAATGATTATGATGCATTGGAAAATCTGTACCCAATCGCAAAAAGAGCTGTAGACTTAGCGACTAAACAGGTAGACAACGAGGGTCGATTAGTTTTGACGGAAGAATGGCCTGTGTTTGTCGATTGGGCCAACGATTTTGAAAAATCAACGGCTGGACAAGCGATCATGATTTATACCTTAAAAAGATATCTAAAATTGGCTGAAGCCTACAATGAACCAGAAAAAGCAGTTTATCAACAGCTTTTAGACAAAATGATTGAATTTTCTAAACAGAGTTTATTTGATAAAAAGCAAAGACAGTTTATCGTCGAAGAAACTAATGAAGTAAATGTTGCCAGCCAAGTATGGATGGTTTTAGCGGAAGTTTTTGACACGAAAAAGAATCAGAAAATCATGCAGGAAACGGTGAAGCAGCATTTTCCAATAAAAGGAATCGCCACTCCATATATGTATCATCATGTTGTGGAAGCACTGTTCATCGCCGATTGCTCCGAAGAGGCAATCAAGCTGATGAAAGATTATTGGGGAAAAATGATTGAGTTAGGTGCCGATACTTTTTGGGAAGCATTTAAACCGGAGGAGTTAGATTTTTCACCTTATGGCAGTCCGATTCTAAATAGTTATTGCCATGCATGGAGCTGTACACCAGCGTATCTGATCGGCAAATATTTACTAGCGAAAGAATAGAGAACGACTAGTTTTGAAGATTCTGGATTGAGCATCCATCAATGCTCAATCCAAGATTTTCTGAAGGTGTTGAAAGCGTTTGTACTCAATGGACAGGTTATAAAAAGGAGTTTTATTATGGAAACGACACAAACAAATCAGGTAAAAAACAAGCGGACAAATAAGTGGCAGCAGCGCATCGGCTATGGCGTATCGGATTTAGCCTGCAATCTTATTTGGCAGATGATCTCACTGTATCTTTTGTATTTTTACACGGATATCATGCATTTGAGTGCAGCTTCGATTAGTTTAATGTTTGTTGTCACACGTTTTGTCGATGGTATGACAGACTTACTTGTCGGCTATTTGATTGATCATACCAATACACGCTGGGGAAAATCACGACCCTATTTTCTTTTCGGAGCGATACCGTTTGCACTATTTGCTTTTCTTTGTTTCAATGTGCCTGATTTCTCGGCCTCAGGAAAGCTGGTATACGCGTATGTCACATATTTTGGTCTATCATTAGCTTATACTTTAGTAAATGTTCCGATGGCTTCGATTTTGCCAAGTCTGACAAATGACACGGAAGAGAGAACTGCGCTGTCGACTTCACGCAAGTTCTTTGCCTTTTTAGGAGCGACCATTGTCAGTTCGACGGCCTTAACTTTAGTCGCCTTTTTCGGAAACGGAAATGAACGAATCGGATTCAAAATCGTGATGGGGATTTTTGGAATTATCGGATGTCTTCTGTTTTTCTTTACCTTCTTCAGTGTGCGAGAATTACCGATGCGCAGCTCAAAAAGTGTATCGCTGAAAACCGTTTTTACCTCTTTAAAGCAAAACAAACCTTGGCTGATCTTCGCGGTGAACATTCTTTTCATGTGGACAAGCTTTTTCATCCAATCTAGTGCCTTGGTCTATTATTTTTCAGTTGTCGTTGGCAATAAGACACTTTCGATCACAGTTGCGACTATCATGTCAGTAGTTCCAATGTTCGCAAACTTCTTCGTTCCGATGTTAGCCAAAAAAATAGGAAAAAGAAACTTATATATTTTATCTTCCAGTATTCAGTTGATTGGATTGGTTATTATTATGTTTGCGGCTAAGGCTGTAGCTGGAATATTGTTCGGTGCGTTTATTTCAGCAATCGGTTATGGAATAAAGGAAAGTATCTACTTTTCGATGCAAGCCGATCCTGTGGATTACGGGGAATGGAAGACAGGAGTCAATGTTTCGGGTTCACTTTCAGCGATTAACGGTTTTTTGGGGAAAGTCGCACAAGCAATTTCCGGTGGATTAGCTGGAGCTCTCCTTGCTTGGGGAATGTACAAACCGGGCGAAGCGGTCCAAACCGGCAAAGCAATGTTTGCGATCCAAGCGATGTATCTCTACGTTCCAATGATTTTGATTTTCTGTTCAATTATCACGATGTTATTTTACAACTTGGACAAAATCTATCCTACAATAAAAGCGGAGTTGGAAGAAAGAAGAAACGCATAATCATTTAGTGAACATTAAAAAGCAATCAGCTAAGCAAGGAGGCTTAGCTGATTGCTTTTTCTGTCTATAAATACTTCGCCAACCCAGCAGCGATCCCATCTTCATCGCAAGTCAGTGTCACGTCATCCGCGATGGCTTTCAAGTCATCCACGGCGTTGCCCATTGCAACACCGATTCCTGCGTATTCAATGATCGAACGGTCGTTATGACCATCGCCAAAGGCAATCATGTTGTACGAATGAATCCCCAAATCAGGGAAAACCGTATTTAAAGCTTTTGCTTTATCGATTCCTTTATCCGTGAATTCAAAATAAAAGGGTGCCGAGAAGGCCGCAGTGACGGTTTCGTCGAATGGCGCATGGATCGCGTCAGCATTTTCCTGCAAATAATCCGGTTGTGCCGCGATCAAGATTTTATTGATCGGGAAGGTCGCGAAGGCGGCCAAATCATCGATCTCACAAAGTTTAAAGTTTCCGCCGCGAGATTCATATTCAATAATATTGAAATCGCCGTCTGGCAAATGCAGCGTATTGTTGTAAACGTCATTTACATAAAGATAGTCTTCCTTGTCAATCATCGGCATTACGTCGAACTTCTTCAAGTGCTCTAAGATTGCCTGACCTGTTTCAACACTCATTGCCTGATTGAAAACGACTTCCTTGGTTAAGCAATCGGTCACTCGTGAACCGTTGTAAGAAACGAGATAGCCTTCATATTTCGTCATTTCTAACTGTTCCGCTAGTTCCAACATCCCCGTCGTTGGACGGCCTGAAGCTAAAATCACTTTGATTCCTTTTTCTTGAGCGGCGATCAAGGCCTGTTTGGTTTTTTCTGAAATTACTTTTCCTGTAGTTAATAACGTGCCATCGATATCCAGTACGATCGCTTTGATATCCATTCCATCACATCCTATTCGTATTACTTTAAGTCTACTATCGGCCAGAAGTGATGTAAATGGTTTCATTTGTAAATCACGTTGGAAAATAAGGAGGATTCCCATTTTAATAATAGGAAGCGTGTTGTATTTTTTAGTTCCAATAATTGTGAATAACGAACGTTTTCTTATGGTCGATTAAATAGCTTTAATAATAAAAGAAAATTGAATTCGCCCCTTTTTATTTGTGATACTATTATAGTTGGATGACAATTATGGTTTTATCTCTTATATAATAACTGTTATTAAATAAGAGTTGATTGAATAAACACACGTGGGTAGAGGTGTTAATCAATTGGCGGCTCCGCCGTGAAAATGTGAACATTTCCCGTTGAAATAGACAATGAAAACGTGCGTTGTGGCAGGAATTTATGCAGAAATAAACGAATTTAGATGTCACAAATTAAATGAACCTTATTTTTTGAGAAATTGAATTTATTAGATGCAGGATTATTCTTAGTTGATTTGGAGGAGATATAGTGGATTTTCGTGAAATATTAGGGACAAGTAATAAACGCAGATTGAGATTAATTGAGTTGATGTATTATAGTCGCGAGGGGTTGCCAAGTGAGAGAATTCTCAACGAATTGGAATGTTCGTTGCCGATTTTATTAAATGATATCAGCCTGATTAATGAGCTCCAAGACAACTTTATTGTCGAGAAGGTTAAGGGGCTGTATCGGGTTAAGCTAAAAGATGATGTAAGCATCGGAAAACTCTACTCTGAAGCATTGACCACCGCACCTGAATTCCAGATTATGGAACAACTGCTCTTTGAGAGCTGCGACAATATCAGCGAATTATCAAGTCTGCTGTTTTTGAGCACCTCAAACATCCAACGTTACTTAAAAAAGATCGAGCCCTCCTTAAATAAAGCGGGGATTCTTTTACTGTATCGCCCGTTGCGCTTAGAAGGAAAAGAAAGTGTCATCCGCCATTTCTTCTATCGCTATTTTATTGAAAAGCAATATACGCTAAAGTATTCATTGCCGGAAATGAACGACGATCAAATCCAGTCGATCGAAAAATTCATCATTGAATTTACTAAAATCAATCACCTAGCCAAAAAGCATATTTTCCATAAACGCCTTACCTACAGTGTTTTTATCAGTTTGTGGAGAATTAAAAATGGTCATCATTACGCACCTGAAGAATTGCGTACGCAGGGTTTGCTGCTGCCGGAAAAAGAACGAATCAACGATTTCAGCAGAATGATCCGCTTGGTTTTCAATCTGCGCTTAACCGATGAGATTATGCGAGATTGTTTATGGGTTTCCTTCTCTGATTCGATCGTTTTCAGCAGAGAACATCGGGAGGCCGCCTTAAGCGATAATCCCCGCTATGCTCGTTTATTCAATGCTCATTTAGAATTGATGTAAAGGGCCACGATAAAATGTAGGAAAAGGGCCATCGAAAATGTAGGTTAGATTTAAAATCTGATATTCTTTTTCATGAAACCATTCAAGGAGAGTGACTCATGCGAAAAGATGTCTTAGAAGGAGTCTTACGACACATTATGAACGATATTCAACCTAACTATGCAGCCATGGCCAAGCAATATAATTGTGATTACCGAACAGTCAAGCGTTACTATGAAGCTGGAACTAAAGGGGAAGTAGAACAGATCAAAAAGAGACAATCTTCTGCTCCTCTTTTATTAAGCGGTTTTGAAGAAATTATTAAAGATAAAATGGAGTTAAGCTGTTCCGCTTCTTCAATTTATTATTTTATTAAGAAAAAAGGATATCAAGGTGGCTATACCACCGTCAAACGATATTGTCGGAACTATCGAGAAAAGCGTGTAAAAAAGGCAACCATTCGAATTGAAACGACGCCAGGTCTTTCTGCTCAAGTCGATTGGAAAGAAAATATTAAGATGGTGAGTAAACATGGTGAAGTCTTTTACTTCAATCTTTTTCTATATATTCTAGGCTATTCTCGCATGAAATACTTAGAGGTAACCTTTGATCGAACCCAAGCGAATGTCTTCAATTGTTTGGTCAATGCGTTTGAGTACTGCGGGAATGGTGTTCCTCAAGAAATTTGGTTTGACAATATGAAAACAGTTGTTGATAGAAGTAAAAGCCAATTTGGTCAAACCGTTTTTAACGAAAAATTTCGTCAATTTGCTAAAGATGCTGGATTCAATCCGATTGCTTGTCGCCCTTTTCGTCCACAAACCAAAGGCAAAGTTGAAGCTTTAGCTCGTACTGTTAACCGCTTAATGGTCTTTAACTACGAGTTTGAAAATGAGCAGGAGCTAAAACGAATCGTCTATGAGTTTATGAATGACTTAAATAATGAACGTTCTCAAGCAGTGAATAATCATCCCTCTAAGCTTCTTATAGATGAACAATCGGTGTTGCGTCCTTTCAATCGTTTAGAATTAGTCAGATATGTTTCTAGAACCCAACACGTAATTAGAAAAGTTTCCATTGAATCCATGGTCCAATATCAAAACTCAAAGTATTCTGTTCCCGTGAAATATATTGGTAAAGAGGTAACTTTAGATGTCCGTAAGGACAGTCTATTCATTTGGTATGGCCATCAATGTATTCGCTCGCACCCATTAAGCAAAAAAACCTTAAATTATCAACGTGATGACTCTCTTGAGATTCTTCGATCTGATGTCTTCAAATACTTAGAAGACGAAGAGTTGGAGCGCTTTGTAGAAGAAAATTTAGATGCTTACGATGAATTATAAGGAGGCTCATATGTCAAATTACCATCAGTTATTAAATCAATTATCAGATTTAAATCTTACCTGTATCAAAGAAATTTTACCTGCCCATTTAGATGAAGTAGCTAAAAATGAACAATCTCTAGTTGATTCTTTATTTGAATTAACACATCAAGAAATTAGCTATCGTAGAAAGGAGACCCAAAGAAAAATTTTAAAACGGGCAATGTTTCCCTATCATAAACGCCTTCATGATTTTAACTTTGATTTTCAACCCAAAATCAAAAAAAGTGAAATTCAAGATTTAGTGACATTACGCTTTTTAGACACGTATGACAACCTTTTATTCATTGGAAATAGCGGTGTTGGAAAAACTCATTTAGCCGTTTCAATTGGTTTAGAGTGTATTGATAGAGGGCAGAGCTGTTTATTTATCACTAGTACAGAACTGGTTAATCGACTTATCCGGGCACATAAACGTGGGACAAGTGATACCATGCTCAAAAAATATGCGAGCTATTCTGTATTAATTATTGATGAAGTCGGGTATCTCCCCTTCTCAAAAGAAGGATCTAACTTACTGTTTCAACTAATTAATATGCGATACGAAAGAAAATCAACGATTATTACAACGAATATTCCTCTGTCTCAATGGTCCGAAATTTTTGGTAATAAGAAATTGACTAATGCTTTATTGGACCGATTGGTCCATCATTCTAAAATTATTCAAATTACAGGACCTTCCTATCGAATGAAAAGTTATAGTGAAACGAAAGGAAAAGAAACGAAACGATAAAGAGAAAACTACCTACAATTTCAATGGCCCAAAACCAACATTTTATTATGGCCCTTGACAGTGAAAGCATATCAGACAGTGAAAGTAAGAGTACTAGTGAATCAATTTCAGATTCATTGAGCGACAGTGAAAGTGATAGCCTGTCAGAAAGTGAAAGTACGTCAAATAGTGTTTCCGATTCTGAATCACTATCTATTTCGGTAAGTGAATCACTGTCAGAAAGTGATAGTAGCAGTGACAGCAGTTCGATTTCTGATTCACTGAGTGATAGTACGAGTATATCGGATAGTGGAAGCACCTCAGACAGCTTATCAAACTCTGAATCGTTATCTATTTCAGTAAGTGAAAGTATATCGGAGAGCGAAAGTAAGAGTAGCAGTGAATCGAGTTCAACCTCATTGAGCGCTAGCGACAGCACATCAATCAGTGATTCAAGATCCGATAGTACAAGTGTGAGTGATAGCGATAGTACGAGCGCAAGTACATCACTAAGTGATTCGAATTCAACAAGCACAAGCATTAGTAACAGTGAGAGTGCAAGTATAAGTGCCTCAATTAGCGAGTCTATCTCAACAAGTGCGAGTGAATCTGCAAGTGAGTCAACAAGTTACAGCGGCAGCACATCTGTAAGTGACAGCGACAGTACAAGTAATAGTACGTCGATCAGTGATTCAAGATCCGATAGTACAAGCGTGAGTGATAGCGATAGTACGAGCGCAAGTACATCACTAAGTGATTCGAATTCAACAAGCACAAGCATTAGTAACAGTGAGAGTGCAAGTATAAGTGCCTCAATTAGCGAGTCTATCTCAACAAGTGCGAGTGAATCTGCAAGTGAGTCAACAAGTTACAGCGGCAGCACATCCGTAAGTGGTAGTGACAGTACAAGTGAAAGCACGTCGATCAGTGATTCAAGATCCGATAGCACAAGCGTGAGTGACAGTGAAAGTACAAGTATAAGTGAATCGATCAGTGCCTCAATTAGTGAGTCTATCTCAACAAGCGTGAGTGAATCCGCAAGTGAGTCAACAAGTTACAGCGGCAGCACATCTGTAAGTGGCAGCGACAGTACAAGTGATAGCACATCAATTAGTGATTCAAGATCCGATAGTACAAGTGTGAGTGATAGTGAAAGTACAAGCGTGAGCACATCACTAAGTGATTCGAATTCAACAAGCACAAGCATTAGTAACAGTGAAAGTGCAAGTATAAGTGAATCGATCAGTGCCTCAATTAGTGAGTCCATCTCAACAAGCGTGAGTGAATCCGCGAGTGAGTCAACAAGTTACAGCGGCAGCACCTCTGTAAGTGGTAGTGAAAGTACAAGTGAAAGCACGTCGATCAGTGATTCAAGATCCGATAGCACAAGCGTGAGTGACAGTGAAAGTACAAGTCTAAGCACATCACTAAGTGATTCGAATTCAACAAGCACAAGCATTAGTAACAGTGAAAGTGCAAGTATAAGTGAATCGATTAGTGCCTCAATTAGTGAGTCTATCTCAACAAGCGTGAGTGAATCCGCGAGTGAGTCAACAAGTTACAGCGGCAGCACATCCGTAAGTGGTAGCGACAGCACTAGTGATAGTACATCAATCAGTGATTCGAATTCAACAAGTACAAGCATTAGTAACAGTGAAAGCGCAAGTATAAGTGAATCGATCAGTGCCTCAATTAGTGAATCTATCTCAACAAGCGTGAGTGAATCCGCAAGTGAGTCAACAAGTTACAGCGGCAGCACCTCTGTAAGTGGTAGCGAAAGTACAAGTGATAGCACATCGATCAGCGATTCGAGATCCGATAGCACAAGCGTGAGTGACAGTGAAAGTACAAGTCTAAGCACATCACTAAGTGATTCGAATTCAACAAGTACGAGCATTAGTAACAGTGAAAGTGCAAGTATAAGTGAATCGATCAGTGCCTCAATTAGTGAATCTATCTCAACGAGCGTGAGTGAATCCGCAAGTGAGTCAACAAGCTACAGCGGCAGCACATCCGTAAGTGACAGCGACAGTACAAGTAATAGCACGTCAATCAGTGATTCAAGATCCGATAGTACAAGTGTAAGTGATAGCGATAGTACGAGCGCAAGTACGTCGATCAGCGATTCGAGATCCGATAGTACAAGTGTGAGTGATAGCGATAGTACGAGCGCAAGTACGTCGATCAGTGATTCGAATTCAACAAGCACAAGCATCAGTAACAGTGAAAGTGCAAGTATAAGTGAATCGATCAGTGCCTCAATTAGTGAGTCTATCTCAACAAGCGTGAGTGAATCCGCAAGTGAGTCAACAAGTTACAGCGGTAGCACATCCGTAAGTGGCAGCGACAGTACAAGTGATAGCACGTCAATTAGTGATTCAAGATCAGATAGCACAAGTGTAAGTAACAGTGAAAGTACAAGCGTAAGCACATCACTAAGTGATTCGAATTCAACAAGTACGAGCATTAGTAACAGTGAAAGTGCAAGTATAAGTGAATCGATCAGTACCTCAATTAGTGAATCTATCTCAACGAGCGTGAGTGAATCCGCAAGTGAGTCAACAAGCTACAGCGGCAGCACATCCGTAAGTGACAGCGACAGTACAAGTAATAGCACGTCAATCAGTGATTCAAGATCAGACAGCACAAGTGTGAGTGATAGTGAAAGTACAAGCGTAAGCACATCACTAAGTGATTCGAATTCAACAAGCACAAGCATTAGTAACAGTGAGAGTGCAAGTATAAGTGCATCAATTAGCGAGTCTATCTCAACAAGTGCGAGTGAATCTGCAAGTGAGTCAACAAGTTACAGCGGCAGCACATCCGTAAGTGACAGCGATAGTACAAGTAATAGCACGTCAATCAGTGATTCAAGATCCGATAGTACAAGTGTGAGTGATAGCGATAGTACGAGCGCAAGTACGTCGATCAGTGATTCGAATTCAACAAGCACAAGCATCAGTAACAGTGAAAGTGCAAGTATAAGTGAATCGATCAGTGCCTCAATTAGTGAGTCTATCTCAACAAGCGTGAGTGAATCCGCAAGTGAGTCAACAAGTTACAGCGGTAGCACATCCGTAAGTGGCAGCGACAGTACAAGTGATAGCACGTCAATTAGTGATTCAAGATCAGATAGCACAAGTGTAAGTAACAGTGAAAGTACAAGCGTAAGCACATCACTAAGTGATTCGAATTCAACAAGTACAAGCATTAGTAACAGTGAAAGTGCAAGTATAAGTGAATCGATCAGTGCCTCAATTAGTGAATCTATCTCAACGAGCGTGAGTGAATCCGCAAGTGAGTCAACAAGCTACAGCGGCAGCACATCCGTAAGTGACAGCGACAGTACAAGTAATAGCACGTCAATCAGTGATTCAAGATCAGATAGTACAAGCGTAAGTGATAGCGATAGTACGAGCGCAAGTACGTCGATCAGTGATTCAAGATCAGATAGCACAAGTGTGAGTGATAGTGAAAGTACAAGCGTAAGCACATCACTAAGTGATTCGAATTCAACAAGCACAAGCATTAGTAACAGTGAGAGTGCAAGTATAAGTGCCTCAATTAGCGAGTCTATCTCAACAAGCGTGAGTGAATCTGCAAGTGAGTCAATAAGCTACAGCGGCAGCACATCCGTAAGTGGAAGTGAAAGTACAAGTGATAGCACGTCAATTAGTGATTCAAGATCAGACAGTACAAGCATTAGTAACAGTGAAAGTGCAAGTATAAGTGCCTCAATTAGCGAGTCTATCTCAACAAGTGCGAGTGAATCTGCAAGTGAGTCAACAAGTTACAGCGGCAGCACATCCGTAAGTGGCAGCGACAGTACAAGTGATAGCACGTCAATTAGTGATTCAAGATCAGATAGCACAAGTACGAGTGATAGTGAAAGCGCAAGTATAAGTGAATCGATCAGTGTCTCAATTAGTGAATCTATCTCAACAAGCGTGAGTGAATCTGCAAGTGAGTCAACAAGCTACAGCGGCAGCACATCCGTAAGTGGAAGTGAAAGTACAAGTGATAGCACGTCGATCAGTGATTCAAGATCAGACAGCACAAGTATTAGTAACAGCGATAGTTCAAGTCTATCAGCAAGCTATAGCGGCAGTACTTCAGCAAGCATAAGTGAAAGCACAAGTACTAGTACCTCAATTAGTGCAAGTGAAAGAAGTGAGTCAGCAAGTTACAGTGGCAGTACATCTGCGAGTGCGAGCGACAGTACAAGTGAAAGCACATCGATTAGTGATTCAAGATCAGACAGCACAAGTATTAGCAACAGTGATAGTTCAAGTCTATCGGCAAGCTACAGCGGCAGTACTTCAGCTAGTATAAGTGAAAGCACAAGTCTAAGTACGTCAAACAGTGATTCAAACTCAACAAGTACAAGTATTAGTAATAGCGATAGCACAAGCTTAAGTACATCAGTCAGCGATTCGAGATCAGACAGTACAAGCATTAGCAACAGTGAAAGTACGAGTTTGAGTTCTTCAATCAGTGCAAGCGAAAGAAGTGAATCACAAAGCTACAGTGGTAGCACATCCGCAAGTACGAGTGATAGTACAAGTGAAAGCACATCGATCAGTGATTCAAGATCGGACAGTGCAAGTGTAAGTAATAGCGAAAGTGCAAGCTTATCATCAAGTCACAGTGGAAGTACTTCAGCAAGTATAAGTGAAAGTACAAGCCTAAGTACGTCAAACAGTGATTTGAATTCAAACAGTACAAGCATTAGTAACAGTGAAAGTACGAGTTTGAGTTCTTCAATCAGCGCAAGCGAAAGAAGTGAATCGCAAAGCTATAGTAGTAGTACTTCCATGAGTACTAACGTGCCAACTTCTAACAGCACATCTACGAGTGGTCGAAGTATTGCTTCAGGAGGGGCTTCAAAAGCACAATCTGGTGGTTCGAGAACGGCTACTTCTGGTGGCACATCTAATGTAGCTAGCTCAGGTAAGGGCGGTTCTTCAGGGAAAGAATATCCGAAAACAGGGGAGACATTGGAGTCAAGTCTACAATTATCCTTCATCGGGTTAACTGGTGTTCTTGCAGCACTTGCCTTAATGAAGAAGAACGATCCAGAAAAAGATTAATTTAAACAAATTGGTAATAGAATGCAGTATAAAAATATTTGAATTCTATTGCTTGATTAATGGTTGATACTAGAAAAAATCCAAAGGAAATTTCCTTTGGATTTTTTTCTTTGAAAATAAATTCTTGGCTTATTTGAGCATGCTACAAAGTCTCGATCATGAAATGAAAAAGTAGGAGGAACTATTGAAAAAGATGGCAGGATTATTAGAAGAGAATGATCTCGAGCAGAATTGTATAAGTTATCTTTTAGCCCCGTATATGAGTGACTAGTTTTAGTAACAAATTTTATAAATCGGATAGTAAATGAAAATATTACTTAAGGTAAAAATATATTGCAATAATTGGGATTTTGAGCAATCCATCAAGTAAACTATCTTGCTTACAATAGTAAAAAGAGGTATCTGTTATCGTTTTTAGATAACAGATACCTCTTTAAAAACTTTGCTTATAAACTCTTTTTCTTTTCTAAATGATGAAGAAAGGCACCTGCGGAGAACACAGTAGCTAAACCAACAAGAGATAGTTGAGCACTTAATTGATTTGATTCACCAGTTTTAGGAAGTTCTTTTCCTGTATTTACTGAGGACTTCCCGTTTGCAGAGTTCGATGCTTGTTTAGATCCAAGACTGCTGCTGGAGGATTTATTTGTCCCAGTTGATGATGCTTTCTTTCCATTGGTATTATTCTTTGATGAATTAGAAGCTGTTGAAGATTTGTTTTCACTAGTAGAATTTGAAGTACTCATACTAGTGCTGTCGGAAGTAGAGGTAGAAGTACTTTCGCTCCAATACTCACTCAGAATCTCCGAATTCCGGCCACTAGAACTTTCGCTATTCACTGCAGATGTTTTTTCAGAAGAGCTTTCACTAAATGAAGTTGAGTTGCTCTCGGAAGAGCTCTCGCTCCAATAATCACTTAAAATTTCCGAGTTAACCGAACTTGTACTCTCGCTTACCGAAGTCGATGAGCTTAGGCTTGTACTAGCTGATTCCGTTGTAGAGCCACTGGTTGATTCAGTCGTTGAAGTACTAGCTGACTCAGTTGTAGAACCACTTGCAGAACTTGTTGTTGAGGTACTAGCTGATTCTGTAAGTGAAGCACTAGTTGACTCAGTAGTAGAGCTGCTAGTGGAGGAACTTGCAGGTGCCGCCATTGAATTGCTTGTAGAGGAGGCCGGAATAGTGGCTGTATTGTTATTTGCCAGTACTTTTCCAGTATCAACTTCCACTCCTGCATTGGCTTGAGGAGAGGCTTCGGCTGCTTGAACGTTGGCAGAAGTTGCATTTACCCCAATAACACCACCAACCGCTGTTAAGGTTGCATACATCCAATTTTTTCCATTCTTTTTGGTTCTTCTTTGTTCTTTTTCTAGTTGTTTTCGCATTTCTTTTCGTCCCATATTTACAATAAATCTCCCTTCAAAATAATAATAAAACTGATTTTGACGTGTTGAAATTAGTATCTCATAGTTCATTTCATGAGATTTAGAACGTCTCAATATTGGGAAAAAATATTTTTAACTAAAAGAATGAAATATCATGAAGTATAAGGAAAATATATTCTATTTTTAGCTGTGATATGAGATAAGGAGAAAAGTTCAGATGACATCTTACTTAGTGGTTGGAAGCGGCCTGTTTGGTTCGGTTTTTGCAGAACAGATGGCCAATAATGGAGATAAAGTAACAGTACTCGAAAAACGGGATCATATTGCAGGAAATATTTATACAAAGGAAGTTAGTAATATTCAAGTTCATAAATATGGTGCCCATATATTTCATACATCAAACAAAAAAGTATGGGATTACATAAACCAATTTGCGGATTTCAATAGATTTACAAATACGCCCATGGCATTTAGTAAAAGCGAATTATATAATTTACCATTCAATATGAATACGTTCTATACTTTGTGGGGAGTAAAAGACCCGTGGAAGGCAAAAGAAAAAATTGCAGAACAGTCTAAACGCTATAGGAGTAGAGAGCCGCGTAATTTGGAAGAACAAGCGCTCTCGCTAGTTGGAAGGGACATTTATGAAATCCTAATTAAAGAATATACCGAGAAGCAATGGGGAAGACCATGTGAGAAACTTCCAGCATTTATTATTCGACGGTTACCGGTTCGTTTTACCTTCGACAATAATTATTTTGATGATTTGTATCAAGGAATTCCTGTTGGTGGGTATACACAAATTATTGAAAGGATGTTGGATCATCCTAATATAGAAATAAAACTTATGACAGACTTTTTGGCAAATAAAGCTGAATGGTTGAGTAAGTATGAAAAAGTTATTTATACTGGCATGATAGATGAATTTTATGATTACTGTTTTGGCGAATTGGAGTATCGATCACTAGCATTTGAACATGAGCATTTTGCGCATAGTAATTATCAAGGGAATGCAGTAATTAATTATATTGATAAAACAATTCCATATACACGAATCATTGAGCATAAACACTTTGAATTTGGTGATCAAAAAAACACAATTATTACGAAAGAATATCCCCAAAAATGGTATAAAGGCGAAGAACCATTTTATCCGATAAATAACGAAGAAAATCAGCATATTTATCATAAGTACGAAAAACTATCTCAAGAGAACTCTCAAGTACTTTTTGGAGGTCGTCTAGGACGGTATCGTTATTACGACATGCATCAGGTGATTGATGAGGCATTGAATTTGGCTGATAAACTAATAGTTCACAAAGTTAAGTAGGTATATTCATTTTTCATAAAAATTTAAATACACAGACAGTCTTTTGATAATGGAATCTTTCGGTGTTACAAGGTGTCATCTCGTTAAAAAAAATGAAAAAGCTGACCATTTAGTCAGCTTTACAGATCTAAAACCATATTATACCAAGTTTCCCCAGCATGTTGCGAAGCGGATATGTCTTCTACTTTATACCCATTTTTTTCATAAAATGGAATAAGATTTTCTAAACAGGTCAAAGTGATTCCTGTTCGATTGGCCTGTCGAGAACGGGTTGCTAGTTCAGTCAACAAGTGACTGGCGATCCCAAATTTTTGGTAATCTGGATCGATAACCAGGCTGAGAATGGTTTGATAACCGCCGCTTTTAGGGTTCGGGACCGTTTTTTCGAAAAGTTCGTCGTATAAATATCTTTCAGGAATAACCGGCCCAACTACATAACCCATGAAGCGATCATGATCGTCGAGCGCTAAGATAAAGCTGTCTGGAATGACGGAGATTCGCTCATCCATGGCCTCTTTTGATGCTGCCTCATCCGGTGAAAAACCTGTATTTTCAATTTCAATAATTCGATTTAAATCATCTTTGATGGGTTGTCTAAATGTAATACTCACTAACAATCACCTAGTGTTCATGAATTTCCGAAAAGGATGACTATAATACTAGCATATTTTTTACGGAAAATCTAAATGAGCAGAAAGACCGAACAGCGAGCGTCGAATATGGATATGGGATTAAAACATTTGTAGTTGTTCTCATTACCCAACAATTTATTTATAACCGCGAATTTAGGATAAAAAAACAAATGATTCGATTTAAACTGGATCATTCCTTGATCTGGGAATTCAGATAACAACAGTCTAAAAATAACGCATTTTATATATTAGTGTTTCTCGTATTTCAAAGGCAGCTGTTACAATCTGCTAAGATATGACGATATTCCGTTGTTCCATTTAAGCGACAACGATAAACTTATAACTGAGCTAGCTCGATAACCATTTTTATCCGTTCATTGAAAAAGTAGGAGGATTATTTATGAAAAAATTGAGTAGTTGGCTGATCGTTAGTATTGTCGCATTTGGGCTGTTTGGTTTTGCGGTACCGGGATTTGCTCACGGATACATTACTTCGCCGGGGAGTCGAGCTTATTTAGGGACTGCTGCAGCTGGAAATCTGAATAAAAATGTTGGTCGTGCACAATGGGAGCCTCAAAGTATTGAGGCAAAGAAGAATACCTTTGTAACTGGGAAGATCGCCAGTGCTGGCGTTAGCGGGTTTGAGCCGTTGGATGCCCAATCAACATCGCGTTGGCATAAAAATGTCGTTTCTTCAGGGAACTTAAAGGTATCTTGGTATCTTACTGCGCCGCATAGAACAAGCACGTGGGATTATTACATCACAAAACCAGGCTGGAATCCAAACAAGCCATTAAAATTTGGGGATTTCGAACAAATCAAACAAATCGATGATCATGGGGCAGTCCCATCAAAAGTAGTCAATCAGACAATCTCGCTTCCGAATAATCGAAAAGGCTACAATATTATTCTAGCGGTTTGGAATATTAGTGATACCGTGAATGCTTTTTATCAAGTGATTGATGTAAATATTAAGTAAAAAAAAGAAGAGTCCGAGGAAAACCTCAGACTCTTCTTTTTTAGTTTTTTTGAAAATGCTGATTAATAGAATTCATTTTTTCAAGTGCGGTTCTGATTTTTCGTCTAGAAATCATGCAGGAGTGTGCTTTGTCAAAATAAACCAATCCTTCAGAACGATTGATTTCCGCGATGTTTTCCAAGTTGACGACAAACGAGCGATGGATTTTAAAGAAACGAGCATCCATTTTTTCGACCTCATCAAGAGTCGCGTAAAAGTTGACTAAGCGCGATTTGCAGATGAGCCGCAGTTTATGGGAGATTTCTGTTGTCTCAAAATAGAGAATGTCAGAGAACGGTACTTGGAAGCTGGTGTGCTGATTGCTGAAGATGAATAATTCTTCTTTTTTTCCGTTCAATTGTGTACTCAAAAGATTTTCAAAACAATCGACTACATGCTGCTTGATCTCATCAACAGGACTATCTTTAGCGATAAAATCAAAGGCCGAAACTTTGTAAGCATAAGTAATCGGCGCGAATTCTGAATGGGTGGTAATAAAAGCGATGACACCACGTTGGTCGAGCTGTCGAATCTGGTGAGCAACTTCTAAGCCTTTTTTCTTTTCTCCGTTAAGTTCGATATCCAAAAAATAAATATTTTGATCAACGGTTTCTTGTACTTTTTCCAAAAGGTGATCGGGTCTTGCGGTAGTAACGATAGAATTTGCTGACCAGCGATTTTCGACTAAGATTTCTCGAATAATTAATTCTAAACGCTGTTGATGGATAATGTCATCTTCTAGTAAGAAAATATTCATCGCGAAATCTCCTCCTTAATCATCAGAACTTGTCGAAACACACCCAGTTGATATTCCGTTTGCAAGGACAGATTTGTGTAGTTCTGTAAAATAGATTGAACCGTGGCTAATCCAAGCCCACGATTTTCTCCCTTTGTTGAATAGTCCTTTTTAAAAACTTTAGCAATATCGATTGGTTCATTTGGACAAGAATTTTCAATAATCAGCTGAAGTTCTTTGTCCGCTTGATTCTTCAAAAAAACGATGTTTAAAAAAGGATTTTCAGATTTTTCGGCCGCTTCAATCGCATTGTCCAAAAGAATGGAAGTAATGCGGACATAGTCCAAAATCTCAATAGGCTCATCCTGAATGGTGTCATCGATTTCTATGTGTACCGGAATATTTTTCTGCCACGCTTGGATAATGTGGGCCGAAAAAACTCCTTTGATCGGCAATGTCTTCAGGCCGTCTAATCGTGCTAATGAATAGTGCTCATCATCCAATGTAAGCCCCTCGCTATTTAGCACCTGATTATAGGTGTTTTCAATGACGGCAAGATCCTTGCTCTTAATACTTTCATTCAAGCTGATTAAAACATTATGATAGTCATGCCGAAAACTTCGAAGCTCTCCATACATCGTTTCGATTTGCTGAACGTATGAGGTGAGATCGGCCAACTGGTTGTCCTTTAGCTCTTGAATACGTTGTTTATCAAGTTGTCGTGTTTTAATGTTCAAATAGACAATCAGTAGAACGATTACTAATATGAATATTACGATTAGATATTTCCGAATAGGATTTCCATCTGTCAACCAATATTGCTCTATCCAATAATTGCCGAACTGTATGATATAGCAAAGGGTCAATAAAACGTTTATGAATAATAGAAAAATTTGATTTAAATTATCCTGATGCTTCTTTAAAAAATCAATACTAGGTCTGATTAATCGCAACAAGAGTATGTTACATATAATTGAAAAAAGAGGAGACATCGTCATATTAATCAGATACATATATTGATCGAATGTATTTTCTCCAATCAAGAAAAGAATTGTTGAATTCATGAAATAAGCAAATACAGTATACGAGAATACTGTATAGATACTGTAAAACCATAACAGATTATTGTTACAATCCTTATTAAGCCTTTTTCCGATCACTAAGAAGTAAAAAATAATTACCACAAAAATTAGATAATTAAAGGAAAGATAAACAGCAATCAAAATTAATGGAAGAGAGATTGCTGTTCGTATAGGAATTCTTTTATTAATTAACTTAGAATAGATAAATAGTTGTGAGAAATTTTCTATAGAAGTTAATAGAAATAAAGCAAAGATTTCCATTCTATTCTTTAATATTCAATTTTTTTAGTTTTGGATTCTCAGGTTCATAACCCCAAAGAAGACAAGGACGGCTTAACAATACCACTGAGGTTGCGACAAGGATTTTTGAAATGTTTCTAAGCAAAAAATTACGGTTGATTTTGATAGTTTTCATAGTTTTTATATCTCCTTTTTATTAATTTATAAAATAATGGGTGGATCAAAAGTGTTTCAATTAACAAACCGGTCACCAGCAAAGTTGCTATTTGCGGTCCCGCAAAAAATAGCGAGAAGGCGCTGATTACTAGGACACTTAAAAGAGAAAGGATTTTCTTTCTTTTTCGTTCACTCACGCTAACCAAAGGATTTTTTTCTGTATCAGCCGGCGCATAAAGCGCAACAAAGGCTAATATTATTCCTGACAAAAGCAATAGCCAATAAAAGTTCAAAGCAAATTCAAACTTTTGGAAAATGAGTGGTATCCCCACAAAAACGACCAAACCAAAAAGAGAACAGTTGATGGAGGATTTTGCGTGCCAACCTCCGGCGTGTATCCTTAGGAGGGCATAGGCCAAGTTCATAATAAACGTTTCGAATAGGACACCTAAAATAAGTGCGACTGAGTAGATTTGAATACTTTTGAAAATGTTTATCAGCAGAATCTCCAAAGAATAGACAACATTCTCGTATTCACTTTCAGACATATAATTTTGCGCGCTGACTTTGTTCAATAGGAATAATGTAAAGTTATGTGTCATTTATTGATACTCCTTGTGATGTCTTTCGCATTCTTGTTCGATTGTAATGCATTTAGAACAACACTACAATGAAAAACTTTCGGGACAAGTGATTATTAGGCTTGCTGTTCGGTTAATAAAAAGTCTTTTAAAGACTCCTTTAACGGGACATATTTTCTTCTTGAAAAGGGACAATTATTCTCAGACTGATCATCTAAGAAATAGACACGACGTTCGTATTTATTGATTTCTTTGATAGTTAATAAGTTTACAATGAAGGAACGATGACAACGAAACAGCCAATTTCTATTTGTATCATCGAAGTCATTTAAATCTCCGGTACAATAGTGCTTTTCTTGTTTTGTTACAAAGCATAAAGAATGATCTTTAGTAGTATCCACTGTGATATAAAGTAATTCTGCTGCTTGGATGATGACGGTGCCTTTTTTTGATTCTAAAAAAATCGATGTTCTCATACAACGAAACCTCCTTACCTACAATTGTACGAGGTTTTTTCAATTTTATAAGTGTTTTGTCGTGAACGGTCTAAAATCAGTCGTTAATGGTTATCAAATAAACTTGAATGCATTCAAGGTGAAAAAGTGACCATTGAGGATATTTTCATTTTTTTCAAAAGGATTTCCAATTATAGTTAGCTATAGAAAAAGTTGAGTTTCGGGGTTAAAAAATGAGTAAAGTGAGGGGATGAAATCCTAACGTATTTAATGTACAATTGTTTTTGGAAAATAGTTATTTTATAGAACGTGAATCGGCGGGGAAATCCGAATTTTATTATGTGCAAATAAAAGCTTTTTTCGCATATTGTTGTTCTGTAAATTAAAAATATTACAAAAACAGGAGTTATTTTATGAAAAAGCATCTAAGACGGCGTTTATTTAGTACTTCTTTAGCGTTATTAGGTTTAGTCACTTTTGCAAATACAGGAATTATGGCTGTCGCCGCTAATGATTCTACATTAGATACGGAGGCAAGCGGTCCAGCTCCAAGTTCCGAAAATAGTTCGAGGACAATGAAGAACAAATCGACTAGTTCTACCGACACATCTGATGAAATCACCAAACAGGATGAGGAAGCGTCAGCTTTATATGAGTCGGAAGAAGCTAAAGCTGTACAAGCTGGATTTAGTGAGCAGCAATTCGAACAAATCATGAGCATTCCGACACTTGAGGCCGCAAGTTTACCGCCAATGAGTCGTGCGACTGGGGAACAAAATTCGGTTGTTTCAATGGCAAGAGCTCAAATTGGGAAGCCGTATGCTTGGGGAGCGTTTGGACCGGACACATTTGACTGCGGAGGATTAGTTAAGTATGTCTATAAGCAGGCTGTAAATGTTGATCTGCCAATGGGAACCACGAATCAAGAGAAATATGGGACAGAAGTTAATCTGAAGGATTTACAACCGGGGGATTTACTTTTTTACGGCAGCAGGGGTGCTACCTACCATGTTGGAATGTACATTGGAAATAATCAAATGATTCATGCTCCTCAACCAGGACAAAATGTGACGGCAGTTGATATTACCTATTTTTATCCAAATTTTGCTAGAAGAATTCTAAAATCAGCGGGAACAGACCCCAACGTTTATCCTTCAACAGACGGTCAAGCGTCGAACGAACGCTTCATTTTTAGAATGTACAATAAAAATGACGGACAGCATCACTACGCACAATTGACAAGTGAGGCGATCAATCTAATTAATGTCGGTTGGAACTATGAAGGTGTTGGCTGGATAGCTCCATCTACTGGGTCTTCGGTTTATCGAATGTACAATCCAAACAATGGCAGACATCATTACACGCCCCACGTATATGAAAAAAACGAGTTAGTTAAGGCTGGCTGGAAGTACGAAGGCGTTTCATGGTTTTCAGGAGGAAGTGTTCCGGTTTATCGTCTATACAACCCGAGTGCTGCACCAAGAGAAGACAGCCATCATTATACTCCTTTGGCTTCAGAACGAGACAATTTGGTTAAAGTCGGATGGAAATCGGAAGGCATCGCCTGGTATGCTGCAAGAATTCTAAATAAGTAAAAAGAGCTCTTTAGTTTTTTAGTCAGATTCTTCAAACGGCTCTTTCTATCACTTATTCATATCAAGTGAAAAAGGAGGGATTGTTTGGAAAAAGACAAAGGCACGCTCAGCCATTATTTACAACGACTGGACACGGGATTATACCAATTTTTTTATCGGTTAAAAAAATTATCGAAAACACAAAGGCGCCTATTTATGGGGCTAATAATTCTATGTTCAGTTTTTTTATTATTTTTTATCAATACTCACACTGAGAATAACGCGGCGTGGTTAGAAGGAACATGGTCCAATCAATCTGAAAAATTTACGATTAAAACCAAAAAAAGAAAATTTGAATACTGGGACATCAATCGTAATGGACATAACATGATGAAAAATGCACAAATTGGTGTGAACTCTTCTAAAAGAAAGATAGTGCTAACCAAAAGTGGAAGCAAGACAGAATATCATGCAACGAGACTGAAAAAAAGCCAATTAGAGCTGCAAATTTTTAATAATGGCAAGGAAATAAAAAAGCTGAAGTTGAACAGAACAAAGTGATTTTTTTATACTGGGCAACTAACACCTGCGACTTTATTGTTTCAGGTGTATTCGTTAGTAGGAAGAAACGTTTATTTTTTTTCGCAATTTCTTAATTAGAGGAAACTCTAATTAAGAATACCTCTAGATAATTTTTTTATGTTATTATCAGTTTATAAGAAAAAAACATATATTTTATAATGGAATAGTGGAAATTTACTAAAAATCGATTAATATCAACCACCACATGATCGATTCCTCCTTTTATAAGTTATTTACTTAGATGATAATACTAAAAGGCAGGTATTTTTCATTATTCAGCTTATACGGAAAATTTTAGTCGTTTACGGGAAAAACTTATTCAAAAAGAAAAGGAAGTAAACATGGAAGTTTGGGAAATTGTTGAACGAGTGAGAAAGCAAAAGGGGATTACTATTTCTGAGATTTGCGGGGAGGAGGTAAGCCGATCTGTTTATGATCGATTCGTAAAAAATGAGGCCGATACTACAGTTAGCAAGTTGACTTATTTTTTGGATCGTATCAATCTTGATTATGACGAACTGAAAATTTTTAATTATCCGGATAATGTGAATGCAGTGAGTCATATGATGAAAGAGATACAGACCGCCTTTCTCAGTAAAGATACAGAGGAGTTGCAGCGGATCGCAGAATTCTGCAGGGTAAAGCAAAGTAATCCGTCAAAACGGGAAGAAAATCTGATGAACTTGTGTGATTTGTTAACTGCACGTTTAAGAGGAGACGCGATAGATGTAGAAGAGTCAAATGTTTATCAATATCTGATCAATACACATACGTGGACACACTATGAGCTGATTCTTTTTAATAATTGTATGTTTGTCTTTACGCCTGAGTTTGTAGAATTGATTCTTGAAAGAGCCATGATGAGCCTATCTATCTACAAGGATAGTCTAAAGGGTCGAAGTGAGAGTTTTCGGATGCTTGCAAACGCGATTGTCTATTTTATTCAAAATGATCAGCGAAGTTATGCTTGGAAGTACCTTGAGAGACTGGATGAATTTCATTTGGAAGAAGACATGTATTTTGAGATGAACCTGCGGCTGCTGCTTCAAGGTATTTGGGAGGTACTCAGAGGCAATGAACAGGGTAAGGAAAAAGTTCATCAGTCATTGAAAGTTTGTGAGTATTTATCATCTAAGCAGTATCAAAGTATGAATTACGATTTATTGAAATATATAGAACAGCTATTTGAAGTTGATTTTGAATTAACAGGAATAACAACAGCGATACTTTCTTAAAAGAGAGTATCGTTTTTTTTGTGGAAGAAAAGATAGTCGATTTTGCCTAGAAGTTTAGAAGACAAAGAAGAGAAAAATCATAAATATCAATTTAAAAAGTGTTGAAAACGGATCGGCAATCAAATGTTAAAAATAAAATTTGTGGAAAATTTCATTAATTTTGTTCTATTAACGAGACTTTTAAGAGATTTATTCATCGTATCCGCAATTTTTTTCCGTATCTGACGAACTTTGATCCACGACAACTAAAATAGGGTATCTTATAGACAACTTATATTTAGGAGGAATTAATAAAATGGCAGGAGCAATTACAGTCACACCCGAACAGCTGAAATCACAGGCGAAGGTTTATCAACAGGCATCGGCACAAATCGAAGATGCGATTCGCAAGGTCAATTCTATGAACCAAACAATCTCTCAACAATGGCAGGGAGAAGCGTTTCGCGCATACTTGGAGCAATACAACCAATTAGAAGGCAACGTGAAACAAATGGAAGAGCTGCTAGAAAGTATCCATGGGCAGTTGAACAAATATGCGGACACTGTTGCTGAACGTGACCGTCAAGATGCTGGTTCATTCGGGTTAAACTAAACAATAGCGAAGGACGTCAGCACAATCTGTGTGCTGACGTTTTTTGGGGAGAAGAATATGCAAAAGAAAAAACAAAGTAAGTTTTCATTGCTAGGATTAACGGCAGGCGGCATTTTGCTGGTTACGGTGCTGCTTTTTTTCGCGCTAAAAGATGACAACCTCAGAAAAGCCGCAGAGGATCAAACTTCGCAGGTAACTTATGCATTAGTAAATGAGGATAAAGGGGCGAAGTTCGAGAATCGACAATACATATTGGGCAGAGACTTTGTCACTTTAATTAATAATGATTTGGACCACAATTGGCAGACCACCACAAGGAGTGTCGCAGAGGCTGGAATTATTGACGGACAGTTTGATGCGGTCATTTATATTCCGCAGAATTTCTCGGAACGCCTGCTAGATTTGCAGAGTATTGCACCGGATCAGGCAGTGGTGGATTACCAAGTGAGTGAAGGTCAAAATGAACTCACTAACCAGGCGGTTCAAATAAAAGTAGATAGTATTTTAAAGGAATTTAATCAACGAATCGTGCAGATGTATTTCTCTAGCATCGTAGGGAATATTTCAGAAGCACAACGGAATGTAAACACGATCGTTCGAGGAGATAAAGAGACCCACACATCGTTAGCAAATAATATCCAGAGCCCGTTCAAGGAGTTACCAGGTAATTTTTCTTCAGTATTAGATGTATCGAGTATTTTGGATGCGGACAACAAACGATTTATCGCTGAACAAAAGAGTTTTGTAGATTCATTTCAGCAATTGCTGGATACGAATAATGAAGGATTGAACAGTTCCAGTGAATCTTTGGAGAAGAATAAAGAAACGGTTGATCAATTTACAGAAGATGTGAATAAAAAAATCGAAGAATCTATCCAACAATTCAATGATCAGGTGGAGCTCCAGAAGAAACAATTAGCCGCGCAATGGGACAATGATTTGACCAATTATCAAGCACAATTTGATGGATTGAATCACTCGTTAATCCAGCAGATGAATAATTTTTACCAAAGCGATTCAACAACGAAAAAAAATACAGGCGTACTGGCAGATTTTTACGGACAAGCAGCGTACTTCCAAGAAAATCAAACCGCGCGCATGGATGAAATAAAAAATGAAATCGATCAATTGAAACAGCAAGTGGAATCTCTGAAAGAATTACGAACAAAAATCGCAGAGACTTACTATGCTGATGGAAACAAAACACCGGATGATTCAACGCTGGAAGACACGAAGCAAGCGATCTTAAACCTAACAGATCTAACTTCAAGTCAAAATTCATCCAACTTGAAAGACCAATATTTACAAGTATTGAATGGAAAAATTAATACCATCAATAATAATGAACTACGAACATGGCTTGATTTATTAGTCAGCAATGGAAAATTGAGTGATTCAGAAGCAAACCGTTATAAACAAGAATTAAGTGTGATTGAAGAATACGCTGAAGATTACGGAGTATCGTTTAGTACAGGGACTAACTTCAAGTATTTAACTACTGCGGGTGAAGTGCCACATGCAAATCCAGTTGAAGTAGAACAAGCCTGTATAGTTGCGATCAATCCTAGAACAATAAAATCGCTTGATTTAGTTTCAGTTTCTAACGTAGAAATCAAGGATTTAGGAGCTTTAGCTGCGACGGTTAAAAGTATTTTGGATAACGAACTAAGCCAATACGACTATGAAACAACCGTAACGGCGGGACCGCCAAACAGCTTATCCATTAGTGTGGCTTCGAAACCAGGCGGAACGACACCAATCAGTGATTTGCCGAAACAGATCGGTGTAAACATTAGTCCGACTATTCAATGGACCCTGTCAGATACCGAATTAAAAGAGGCTTTTGTGGAGCTTGAATATTCTTGGCGAGTGAACGGTGCAGAACAAAACAAAGGATATTATGCCAGCTTTGCAGATAAGAACCAACCGCTGGTTGAAGACTTGCCGTCAATCTTTGCTCAGTTTGAAACACTTGGAGGAAGTGCACAGCAGATCATGACGCTTTTCGCTGATCCAAATCAACAAGGTGACCTGCCCGGATTTTTAGCGCTGATTCAAGATCCAGCGAATATCGGTAGACCACTAGAAGAGCTTGCCACCAGCGAATCAATCTATAATTCGTACGACAATATTACTGATGAAGCGAAGAAGAAGTTGATTCAGGATTCATTGGTTAAGGAGTATAGAGCAGGGGGCGACAAACTTTATAAGCAGGTGGACCAACAAATTAAGGAATTGCGACAAACTATTGGAACAGAAAAAAATGCAGAAAATGAAACGAATACATTGTATAGTACGCTGCACTTCATGATGCTGCCAGAAATGCTGAACAATGAAGCGAATAAACTCAATCAATGGTTTAATTCCGCAAATGAACAGATTGCAGCAACATATGGCAGTTGGAAAGAAGCGGAAAAAATCCAAACAGAATCGATTATCAACGAGGAGAATCCGCATCCAGAATCTGGCGATACGAAACCAATTGCAGACGCGACTGCCTCAGTTTCAGATACGATGAAGGCGCTAGTAGAAACAGCGAAAAATTCTGCGGAGTCGACCAATAAATCGGCTGCTGAAGTGGAAGATGTTGGATCGAAAATTGAAGATATTACGAAAACTACGAAGGATGTTCAAGGAAATGCGGATAAGGTTTTAAATAATTTGGACAAGGTAGTAGCAGACGCGAACAAAAAGGATAGCACTAACGACATCTACAGTAAAAATTTTGATAAAGTGCTCACCAACACACGTCAAGGGGGAGCGGATAATCAAAAAGTCTTTAATTTCTTGGCGAGTCCTATGAATACGATCGGTGAATTTGGTGAAAACCGAACGATTTCGGCGGTTCCTTATTACTTAACATTTATCGGTACGATCGTGGCTCTCTTTGTTGGCTATGGACTTTCTTCTAGCCTATTCGAACGCAAATTGCGCGACCATGATTTCTTTGTTACGCAAAGCCGACTTTGGAAAAATACACCAAACGCTTTGCGAACGTTAATCATCAGTATGATTATTGCCATTTTTGTGAGTGGGATCACAGCGTGGATCGTAACAGTGAACTCAACCTTAGGCTGGTTCAGTTACACTTTCTTGGTATTCTTGATCAGTTTATTGCTTACTACGGCATTGGCACGACAATTTGGACGGGTTGGCTTATTCATCGTCGGGTTACTATTCGGCTTCTATCTTATGATGACACCATTATTAGGGATGACGACCACTCCGGGGAGTGTGATTCATTTTATCTTCAGGATATCGCCGATGCAAAATATCGAAAATGGCTATACCGCGCTGCTTAATGGATTGTCGATTGGATGGGGAACGTATCTCTTCCTAATTGTATTGACATTGGTCAGTTTGGGATTGAACTTCTTCGTAAGTGTCTCAAAAGATACGCTAGGCGAGCCATTAGGACAGGTGATTGATCATGAATAAGCGCAGGGTCCTGATTGCTTTTTTTGGTTTATTCGCGGTCGGATTTTTTGGCGGCAGAGTTTATGCAGATAATGGCAAGCTGACCATCAATAATCAAGTCATCTATGAAAAACACCAAGAAAAAGAAGATTCGATCGAGTATTTGATTGCCCCTGATTTGTTTTTAAAGGGAAAAACCGATACCAATCAGCAAAAATTAGCTGAACGCGAACAGATCGCTCAACAGGCCAAAGAAAAAGTATTTGTCACACGGCAATTACCGGAAACTGGTAGAGATAAGAAAGCTTATGAAAAGATCTTATTTTTACAGGATTACCAAGATAATGTGGTGCATTCAAATCCCACGAACAAGACTAATCATTCGATACCTCAAGTTCTAATCTACTTTATGGCAGGTATCCTAATTGTTGGGATGTTAATTCTAGGGATATTACTTGGACGAAGATTTTCAACAATTTTTGTTCGGAAAAGTTAGGGGGATAATTTTGGAAAAACAGACAGCAATCAATATTGGTTTGCATTATGAAGAAAACGTGATTGACCTGCGGATTCCCAATCGTGTAACACTTGAGCGTTTGGTGCCATTGCTGCAAGAAGCTTTGTCGATCATGAATTTCTCATTACCAGAAAAATTTTCTTTGGAGTTAATCAATAAGCCAATCAAAATCAACCAGCAATTACCGCTAACTAATTATCCAATTAGTGATGGTGATCAATTATATGTAAGAACGGAGAAAGAAAATGACGGAACTAAATGATGGCGTTATAACAATCAATCAGACTTGGCAACAAGAAACGCTGACCACACAACTGACTGCCAATCAATTTAAGTGGGCAATGATTGAGCAGTATCAAAAAATTCTTACACAGACTACTGAGTGTCTAGAAGGTAGTATTCGTCAACATAATGAAGAAGAAATGATTATTGATTATACAATCCCGAAGTTTGGTGAAACAGTCGAAAAATTTGCGGCACGCTCAAATGAATTGGAACGGTTGGAGTTGGCTCAGAAGATGCATTTCCTTTTAGAGTTGCAGAAGCAATTAATTAATCCATTTATTCATCCGCAAAATCTATTGGTTGTCGGTCATACGATTCGCTTAGGACATCGAGGTCTGGCAGAAATCGTCACACCATTTCAACCGACTGACGAACAGTTCTTTAAACAATACAAAGCGCTGATTTGCTTTATTCTGCAGCCGCAATTAGATTTTGCTGGATTAGTGGATGGTCTTGGGGCTGTCAAGAATGCTTTGGTGGAGAAAATTTATCTGGCTACATCACCAGAAGAAATTGATCGTCATCTTTCAGAAGCGAGTACTTTCTTGCGGGAGAGAAATCGACGAGAAAAGAAATTAGTTAAGAAACAGCATTATCGCATTTTCAAGTGGGGGAGTTTGATTCTGCTGGTAACCGCTATTGGTTTAGGAATTGGTTTATCTGTTTACGCAGGTCGGGTAGTCCCATTGCAAGAACGTGTGATTGAAGCAGAGTCGAAATTTATCTTTAATGATTATTCTGGTGCAACAGCCGAGCTAAAAAAAGATAATGCGGAGGAACTGCCTACCTCAGCACAGTACATCTTAGCGTCGAGTTATATCCAATTGGATAGCTTAACGAATGAGCAAAAGGAAGCCGTTCTCAATACGCTCTCTCAGAAATCTAGTGAAAATACCTTGCTCTTCTGGATTTATTTAGGGCGCGGAGATTTTGATAAGGCGTTGAGTTTAGCCAAAAATATCGGCGATAATCAATATGTTTTGCATGCTTACACCAAATTGTATGATGCGACAAAAGTCAATACCCGAATGGACGGCGAAAAGAAACAAGAGCTGCTGAAAGAGTACGAAGAACAGATCAATAATTATGTGAAGCTGCTAGGAGGACAAGCCAATGATGAACAAGCAGACTAATCAACCTTGTCCTTCAATCGATGATCAAATTATCGAGAAAGATGCAATTCTTTATGATGTTTTTCTTTTTGATACAGTTTTTGATCATGTCGAGTTAACCGAAGGCCAGACCGTTCTTTTCCATGAGTTTGTTATCAGCTGTGTAAATGGGGAAGTGTTCTGTGACAACTCCTTAGAATCAAAAAAAGAATTACTGATTCTTCCGCATCGTGATGTAGCTGTTTTTACCACCACACTACCGAAAGAACAATGGACTATTTCCAAAGCCTCTGGTTCAGAGATCTGTTTGGCAAGCGAAGCCTATGGAATTCTTTCTATAGAAGATCCGCAAAGCTATTTTTTATCTGTAGAAGCCAACGGCGAAAAAGTTTATTGGAATAGGAAGCAGGTTAGCCGATTAGCAACGGATTTTTGTGTTGGTGATCAAGTTATTATCCGTGACGTAATCATCGAGCGAAGAGAAAAACAATTCAAGATTACTTGTTTAAAAGAAAATGTACGATTAGATTTTCGCAAGATTATGCCGGAAGTCTTGAAAAATGAATTCCCGCTTACGTTTCCGGATTTTCGCCGCAGTCCGCGGATTCACTTAAGACCGCCCAAAAAAGAGCAGACAGTCACGCCGCCTAGCGCAAAAACGGCCGAGGGAAAGAGTGAGATTTTACGTTCGATCGTTCCGCCGTTAGGAATGGTTGTTTTAAGTGGGGCATCCAGTGTTTTAAGCGGAGGAAATCCCATCATGATGCTGAGCATGGGGGGAGCGAGTTTGTTAACGGCTGGTTTTTCTGTGTCCAGCTATTTTACCAACAAAAAAGAAACCAAGCGAAAGAATGAACTGCGAAGCGAGACTTATCAGCGCTACATGATCCAACAGAAAAAAGAATTAGAGCAGTTATCCGCTGAACAGCGCAAAGCATTGGAGTATCACAATCCCGCGATGGAGACCTTGGCGCAGATGACAAAAGAATACCATCCGCGTATTTATGAACGAACCGCGGTAAACGCTGATTTTTTACAGTTTCGTTTAGGGACTGGTGAAATTCCAGCCAGCTTTAAGGTGGAGTTTCGAAAAAGTGAAAATGAAGCTGACCCGTTAGCAGAGTTTGCGGAGGACAAAGTTGTGCGCCCGCATCAAATGTTAAAAGAGGCGCCAATCACGACGACTTTATTGAACCAAACCATTGGATTAGCGGGCACGCCAGAAAATCTGCGTACAGCGGTTCAAAGTATTCTGTTTCAGATTTCTGTCTTTCACTCTTATCGAGATGTTCAATTTATCGCTTTATTGTCAGAAGAAGATTACACGAAAAAATGGCATGATTGGCGCTGGCTGCCGCATTTTCAATTGCAGCAGTTGAATCTGCGCGGAATGATTCATAATGCACAAAGCCGCGATATGGGACTGAATTCCTTTTATCAGTTGATTACTAAGCGTCGTCAACAGTTAAAAGAGTCCGAAAAGAATGAAAAAATTCAGTTTTCTCCGCATTATGTACTAACGATTTTAGATGAAAGCTGGTTATCCGGTCATGGCTTAAATGAATATTTGGCCGAAGATATGAGCCAATATGGAGTTACGGTCATTTGGGGAAAAGAAAGCGCGAATATGCTGCCGGAAACCACCACTACAATGATCGAATATCAAAGTAGCGAAGCGGCGACTTTGGTCAATGAAAATCATGTGTACGTGAACCAATTTTTCCGTCCCGTCCATTTACCGAAAACATTTACTGTAGCTGAATCAATTCAACGATTAGCGAATTTGAATCATGTTGAAGTCGAGAAAAATGCGATTCCTGAAGCGATTGATTTTCTGGGAATGTATGAAGTGAAAAAGACGGAAGAATTACAAATAGCACAACGTTGGCAAAAAGCGAATACTTCAAAATCTCTGGCGGTACCATTAGGTTTACGCGGGAAAGATGATCTAGTCTCGCTGAATTTGCATGAGCGGGCTCACGGACCGCATGGTTTGGTTGCGGGAACGACTGGTTCAGGGAAATCAGAGATCGTTCAAAGCTATATCTTATCTCTAGCGGTCAACTTCGCACCTGAAGATGTTGGATTCTTACCGATCGACTTTAAGGGTGGGGGAATGGCTAATCTATTTGCGAAGCTTCCTCATTTATTAGGTTCGATCACGAACTTGGACGGTGCCAGTTCTGCCCGTGCTCTGCAAAGTATTCGAGCGGAATTACAAAAGCGCCAACGGAAGTTTGGAGAATTCGGTGTGAATCACATCAACGGCTATACCAAGCTTTATAAGCAAGGAAAAGAAATCACTGATCCCGTTGAAAAGAGGAAATATCCAAGCGATCCTTTGCCGCATTTATTCCTGATCAGCGATGAGTTTGCTGAGTTAAAGGCAAATGAGCCGGATTTCATGGCGGAGTTGGTTTCCACTGCTCGAATCGGTCGGTCATTAGGAGTTCATCTAATTTTAGCAACGCAAAAACCAAGCGGAGTCGTGGACGATCAAATCTGGTCTAACTCACGTTTCAAATTAGCATTAAAGGTGGCCGATCCGGCTGATTCAAATGAGATTATCAAAACACCTGATGCAGCGAGTATCACACAACCTGGTCGGGCCTATCTGCAGGTCGGAAATAATGAAATCTATGAGTTGTTCCAGTCTGCTTGGAGTGGTGCCACCTATGATCCTGACGCAAATCATGAGGAAAAGGTCGATGAGCGTATTTGGTGGATCAATAATCTTGGCCAGTACGAATTGCTAACGCTGGATCTTTCAGAAGACGAAGTTGCAGTCGTCAAAACAGAAGAGGAACAGACACAATTGGATGCAGTAGTTGAAGCGATCGCCGAATATGCAGATGAATCAAGCGCGGTATTACCAGATAAACCGTGGCTGCCGCCATTGGAAGAAATCATTGATACGCCAGTTATCGATCTCGCTGAATGGAAAAATGAACGTCGCTTAGCAGTTCCGCTAGGATTGATGGATATCCCTACTCGTCAGGAGCAAGTCAATTTTGATTTTGACTTAGAAGCTTTGAGCCACACCGCTATCTATGGATCGCCAGGCTTTGGGAAGTCTACTTTATTGCAAACCTTATTAATGAATTTTGCACGCCAAAATAATCCTGAACAGGTTCAATTCAATCTTTTTGATTTTGGCACCAATGGGTTGTTGCCTTTGAAAGATTTACCGCATGTTGTTGATCATGTCCGTTTAGAGGAAGAAGAAAAATTGTTGAAATTCTTGAAGCGGATTCGGGTAGAGATTCAACAGAGAAAAGAAGCGTTCACTGATTATGGTGTTGCGAGTCTTTCACAATACGAGAAGAAAGCGGGCGTTTCTTTACCAGTAATCATCACAGTCGTCGACGGTTTCGATGCGATTAAAGAAAGTCCGTTGGAAGAACAGATTGAATCCGTCTTGAATCAACTTTTACGTGAAGGCGCTAGTCTAGGTCTTTATGCTGTAATGGCCGTTTTACGAACCAACAGTTTCCGAATGAGTATGGCGAGTAATATTCCTTCCCATATCGGGTTGTTCTTAGTTGAAGAAGGGGCGATTCGAGATGTTGTCGGTCGCGATGCATTGATTCCGCAAGAAATTATTGGTCGGGCTCAAATCAAATTGGACATGCCGCAAGAGATTCAGATCTATTTACCAACTGTTGGTGAAAACGACATTGATCGCTTGAATCAGTTAGAAGCAGAAATAGCTTCATTGGATCAAGCTTGGCAAGGAGAACGTCCAACGAAGATTCCGATGCTGTCGAATGTGATCAGTCTGGAAGAATTTTTTACCAATCAAACGACGCAGCAATTATTGACACAAGGACAATTGCCAATCGCGCTTGATAAAGAAACCACAATCGCCGTTGGGTTCAATCCGCAAGAACATGGCTATTTTGTAATCGGTGATGATACGCCGCAGCAAACCGAAGCCATCGAACGAGTAATTATGGAGAACTTCAAGCGTTTAGCAGGGCAAGTTCAACGGGTCATTTTTAATAGCGGTGATCGTTTTGAGTCCTATTCAGGAAGTTCTGACCTGTTGATTTCTGAAGGCGAGTACAGCACCTTTACCAATGATTTGATCAGTGAAATCAATGAACGTGAGATCAGCGGGATTCATGAACCGATGTTTGTTTACATCCCAGATGTTCAAGTCTTTGGTGAAAAATCCTTTATCACTAGTGAAAACTTCAATCGCTATTTGAAAAAAGGACCAAAAGTGGGCATGTACTTCATCCTGCAAGGCAATCAAAAACAAATTGAGAACAGTTTCGACGATGTCAATAAGGCGTTACGAGCAAATATTCCAGCTGGAATGACAGGAACTCGCTTGATCGATCAAAGCTTCGTCAATGTGAAAAGCAGTTATAACGAACCAACCGTTGAGTTGGATGAAAGTCACTTCTTTGTGGGCAGAAATGCTTGTCGGGTGAAGTTGGTTAGTGAATAAAAAATAGAAAAAAGGATGTTTATGAAAATGAAAAAGTTAATGAAAGTGTTGTTAGTTTGTAGCCTATTATTGTCAGTCAGTGCTTGTTCGACGAAAGAAAAAACAGCGTCAGCAAAAAAAGAGAACACCGAAAAGAAAGCAGAGTCCGCAAAATCTTCATTAGTTGAACTCAGTGTTGAAGACGGAAATTATATCGTTCCATTAGATAAAAAAGCAGATGGCGATGTGAAATACTTGAGCCTAAATGTCAAAGTGACCAATAAATCTGATAAAAAGCTGGAAATTTCTCCCGATGATTTTGCCTTATACGATGAAGACGGTAAAAAGACTTCTAATGAAGATGTCTATGGATCAGAGGATCGTTTCAAAACAATGAGTTATGAATCACTATCTGAAGACAAAAGTCTAACTGAGCCAATCGTGTTTAAAGTAAGCAAGGATAAAAAATACGAGCTGCATTATAAACCAACGATTTTTGACCTTGATGATGCCGAAGATGAAAGCAAAGAAGCGGGCGTGGAATTGAAGATTGACCAAGATAAATATACAGATGGGACAAAGGAAGTCGAGAGTTTAGCGAATTATTATGTTCAATCAGTTTTCTTTGGGTCTGAAGATCAAAAAGACGAAAAATTAGTTCTTGCGAATGATTTAGCGCAAGAAAAACAAGCATTTAAAGAGGCAAGTATCAACTGTCTAAAAGGTGAGTTTGAGTACTATCAACCTTCAACACCAGAATTAGACAAAGTAATTACTGAATTACAAAACACGAATAGGAATAAAGGAAAGGTAACATATACCTTCAACGAATTTTACCCGGATTACGCTTCGGTATACGTCAGACCAGAAGTCGTTTTGTTTGATAACGTCGATTCTGAATCAATCGGAGAACAATTTGTAAATGATAATGCAGGCAAGTATGAAGAATACGACGATGCGGCCGAAAGAGATATGGAAAAATATCTTTTACAAGAATTACCAAGCAAAATCTCCACTTCTCCAATCAATACCGAAAAAGATATGAACGGGGAAGGCTACAGAATCAATATGGAGAAAAAAGATGGGAAATGGCAAGTACTGTCAGAAAAAGCAAGTGGAAATTATGACTTTGAAAGCTTGACACAAACGTTTAGAGGCGGGTTGTACGAATAAAATATGAAGTTGGTATTTGGTGTGAATGAGCCCTCTGGACTCATTCACAAGTATTAATAAGTTGAAAATAGGTGATTTGACACCAACATAAGGAGAATAATTATGGGTAAAGATTTGACAAGTATTTTTGATTCAAATGAGGAAGAGATTGTTACCGATCTTTTTTTTACGCCGATTGTAAAATTAAGCTAGACAACTAAAAAAGCCATTTGTGCTACACTCAAAATAGTTCTGACCAAAGAATTATAAGGAGTGAGTACAAATGACCTATACCCATCTTACAACGGATGAACTTGTAATGATAGAGTCTTATTTCAAAATAAATCAATCTGTTGCGAAAACTGCGCATTGCTTGAATCGTTCAAGACAAACGATCCATAAAGTATACCTATTCTTCAAGCAAGGAAAATCAGCCTTAGAATACTATCAACAGTATAAGAAAAACAAATCAAACTGTGGTAGACGCCCGCTTGTTTTACCCGAGGAACAATCAGAATATATTCAAAGAAAGGTTGTTCAAGGATGGACACCCGATGTGATTGTTGGTCGTGCAGCGTTTCCTATTCGTTGTTCTGCTCGTACCATTTATCGTATGTTCAAAAAGGGGCTATTTAATCCTTCTGACTTACCGATGAAAGGCAAGCGTAAACCGAATGGACATCAAGAAAGGCGTGGAAAACAAGCTTTCCGCCGCTCTATTCATGAACGTGAAAAAGATTATAGCCAATTCTCAAATGAGTTTGGTCACCTTGAAGGTGACACTATCGTAGGTCTGAAACATAAAAGTGCTGTAATTACCTTAGTTGAACGATTATCAAAAGTTATCATCACATTGAAACCGTGTGGTAGACAAGCGATTGATATTGAAAAAAAATTAAATCATTGGTTTGAATCTGTACCGAAAAATCTATTCAAATCCATCACTTTTGATTGTGGAAAGGAATTTTCAAATTGGAAACAAATCAGTAATGCCAATGATATTGCCATTTATTTCGCTGATCCAGGAACGCCGTCTCAAAGAGGCCTAAACGAGAATTCTAACGGATTGTTACGTAGAGATGGTTTATTGAAATCTATGGATTTCAATTCAGTAGATGAATCTTTTATTCAATCTGTCACATCTAAACGAAATAATATTCCTAGAAAATCACTGGATTATCGAACACCTTTGGAAGTATTTTTGAGTTACGTAAGTATTGATGATTTGTCTAACTTAATTTGACAATTAAGATTATCAAAAATAATGTTTTGCATTTCGATCAAATTTCAATTCAAATAAGTAATATTTCAAGAGTCTACACAGGGAGCAGAAAGCTTAAACTTCCAATCTCAATTATTATTGTATTCATTGTTTCATTGATGCTGCTAGGACTGCAACCACTAATCGGATTAATCGGAGCCGTGCTTTCAGGTGCTTATCTTTTTAGTATTTATAAGCATTACAGCAACAGCAAACAATACCTGGTAATCAATTTGAATTCGGGACAGTATTATTCCATCAACTTTAAGGATAAAGATTTTATGGAGCAAGTCAGAAGTGCTCTAGAAAAAGCCTTTAGTAAGAATACTTCTGCAACAGTGAACATCGCTGAACAAAAGATTATAAATGGCGATCACACTCATAATGTTTCTCATGGAGACAATGCCAATTTCAATTCAGGTATTCAAAAGATGAATGATATTAATTCGAATAACTCTAATAGCTTTAATACAAATGATAATCATAGTTCAACCACTATAGGTGACATAAATGACAGTACGATCAGTTCCTCAACTTTTGGAAATCAGAACCAGCCGCAATTTAAGGGTGAAAATGAAATAGATTGGGCACTTACTAGAAGAGAACTACAATCATTCATTGCTCAAATAAAGATCGATTCACCGGTAAAAGAAGTAAGTGAAGAGGCTTTGACTGCCGCAAGGAAAGAAGACAAAGCAGCTTTTGACAATGTGATAAAAGAAAACAAAACAATCTTCCGTTCAGAACTATTCATGAACACCGCTAGCGGCGTATTAGCTCAAATTATTTCAAGGATACTCGGGATAGCTTAAGAATTTCAGGAGGGAAAAAGATGAGTGATGAAGAGGCAAAACAACGAAAAAGAATACAAGCGTCACAGAAGCGAACGCAAGCAAGACAGTTAGAAAGCCAACGAACTGTCGCTCAAGGAAAAAAAGATGAGCTAGATGAAAAAATCGAAAAGCTGGAAAAGGCAAAGCAACAAGTGACTACAGCACTTTCTAGTCTCGACAGTTTTTCATCTGGAATCTCCTCATTAAAGGGCCCAGGATCGTTTCGAGGTGATCGTAAAGACAAATACATTAAAAAAATTGGGGATACTGAGAAAAAATTAAAAAGGTTCAGTAAGACTCATACTGAGAACAAAAAGAAAATCGAAGAGAAGCTAAAGCAATTAAAAGAGGACCAGCAGAAAGTAAGCATGACTATCGGTAGTTTAAGTACCCGAATTGGTTCTTTATATTCGGCAGCAGCGCAGCTAGATTGCTAGGAGGGTAAAAATGGGAGCAGTAGGTGTAGATGATACCTGGAAAGAAACAGTCACTGGTGCAGGAACAGCGATAAGCGGAATTGGAAAAATGGAAACTATTCAATTTTCGAAAACAGATTTGGCACCATTTAAACATTTTGAGACGATTATTCCTCAAATAAATAGTTCATTAAGCAGTTTCAAAAGCTTTAGTACACAAGATACGAAAAAAATGATCAGTGTTGGTGATAACAAAAAATCTGACGATCTGGCTGGTTCGAAAAACCTGATGATTGCTAGAAGGGTATGATGACTTTATGAAGGATTTATGGGATGCCACATTAACGAAACAATATTTTGGCGAACCAGAGGTAGATAATCTGGCCTTTTTGAAACTATTAGGAGCTACCCTAGGAAATCAGCCGATTCTTTTGAAAAATTTGTATCTGTCTTATATAAGAAAAGAAAAAAGCTTTGCGCACAAACCAATGATTGGATCGGCGCTTAGTTTTGAGTTTGATTACGCCAAACAGAAAGTCTGTATAAGCAGATCAACAGAATCCGCGATGCTGCGTTTTCCTCAATTTCAAAAATACATTGGACTGATTGATTTACTGTTTAGTGAAGTTTATCCAATCGGGACGGTCGTTGAGTTGGACGAAACGCTCCTACCTCAAGAGGTGCAAGGATTATATTCACAGGCCGAGGATGGTTTTTTAGTAACGATCCACGGACGTAGAGTGGTGACTGAGCAAGAAAATGAGTTTATTGATTACATCGCATCTATTTGGCCTTTTGGTATATTGGATGAGGTTGAACCTATATACCTGAATCCTTTACTGATAAAACGCGTGGTCTCAATGGGTTTAACAAATGATACTGAGAAACAATTTGTCAGTGAGGTACTGAGAAGACAATTATTAAATAAAGGGATTCAGTCCTATTTATATAATAATCCTAAAATGATATTCAATCAGGAGGGGGAAGCGGATGAAAATTGATTTAGCCGAAGTAAACAGAGCGAAAGTCTCAATATCTTCATCCAAAAATACTTTGCAAGGACAAATCAATGATGCAAAATCTTCTATGAAAAGTATTGTGTTCAGTGGTGCTTTGTCTGGTAAAGTGAAGGGGGCGATTGATGCTAAGGTTTCTAATCATCAAATCCCATTATTGACCAGCTATTACGATACACTTACCATGCTAAATAGCGAATTTGATAAGTTGATTCAAAATTTTAAGAGTACAGTTAAGGAATCGAATGATCATGCCTTAATTGATTCAGATGAACTGACACAATTAGAGGCAAAATTTTCTCCAAAGCTAACGGAATTTACTCAAATCGAAACAGACTTTAAAAATGCCTATACGGATATTTCCGGTATCGTTGCGATCGAAAAGGCGAGCGGTAGTGAGTTTAAAGAAGAGATGGAAAAAACAAAGAAAGTTTTGACCAATACAAAAACCTGGATGGCCAGCTTTAAAGGAAGCAGTAATTCAATTGCGGAAAGTATTTCACGACAATCCGCTCAAATGGGGAAATTATCCAGCACAAGCGGCGTTAGTTATACTTCACCTGAAGCGTTAACGATTTTCCAAGACAAGGCGTTTAAGAAACAAGTGAGCAAAGATCATAAGAAAGCGAAAGAGCTTGAGAAAAATAAATTCAAGAGAGATCATCCAGTACTGGCTGCGATGAATGGGAATATGACTAAAGCAGATCTTGATAAGATTGACAAAATGATTAATAGTTCCTCTTTAACTTTTGTCAAAAATGGGAATAAGTATGTTAAATACGGTAAGAGGATATATATTGGAAGAAGGCTATCTAAATTATCTGATGGAACATTAATTGTAAAAGGCTCTAATAAATTCACAAAAAAATTAGATAAATTAACAGGAATTGATGATTGGGTAAAAGATGGAAAAAGTTTTTCAAGACTTTCATCCAGTGGGGGTCTTAAAAAATTAACTAAATCTGGAAAGGCAGCTTTAAAAGAAATTCAACTCTTTGATGAAGCATCAATTTTTAAGTCAGCAAGTGGTAGAATTAAAGAAATTACAAAATCCAATTTAAAAGCAGCTGGAAAGGCTACTGTAAAAACTGCTATTAAAAAAGCGTCATTTGGTGTTACAGGTATTTTAGATGACATTAAAGGGTTAAAAAATGCAAAAGGCATTGGAAAAGCAATGCCTGGGCTGAACTTGGTAGCGGGCGCCATAGAAGTTGGTCAAGGAGTTAGCAAAAGCGAAAAACAAGCAAGAAAAGAGGGACTAAAAAGGAACCAAATTACTGCAAGTAAAGTGGGTGGTGTAGCGGTTGATGCTCTGAAAGTAGGTGCGACTACAGCGGTTGTAGGAGCAGTGACCTCGGTGGCAGTAGCAGCTAGTTTACCAGTTGTTGGAATTGCAGCGGCCGGAGTAGCTGCGTCTGTAGTAGCGGATTGGGCGATAAAGAAAACCGGAGTAGATAAAAAACTAAAAAGTGGTGTCAATTCGTTAATAAAAGGCGCCTCAAGGTGGTTCAAATGAAAAAAATACTAGAAAATTTTGTAACAAATAGATACAAACGAGTTTCACGAAAACCTTATTCTGCTATTTCTTTTAGTACAGGAATCTTAGGCTATTTAGCCTTGTTTTCTTTTGTTTGGCTAAGTATCTGGGGAGGTGGAGCAGGTGAAATAAGTAATAATTTTTTGGGATTACTAAGATATCCACTAGTATTCATGATTATACTAAATATTTTTGGATATTTTATATTTAGAATAGCGAAGTTAAAAAAGTATGCTGCTATAATTTCTTATTCTAGCGGAGTGCTATTCTTATTGTTCATGTGGTTTTTTATAACATGTTTATCTGATAATCCGATTAAATATAGTCTTTATGGAAGTTTCTTGATTTCTATTGGGTGGATGATTGGAATAATCATTCATGTCATGTTAGTAAGTACGTCTTTAAAAAAAGATTCAATGAAAATTCGAGATAAGTATGGGGATTATTATGTGAATGCTATTTCAATAATTTCTCTACTTTGTATATTCTATTTTTCAATCTCGGATAGAGAAATGTTTCTTTTAGTCGGTGTTGCATTGATAATTGTGGCATTATTAGTAAGTCTAACCTTCAGTTTTCCAAGAATCCTCCCCTACTGGAGAAAAGAAGAACCGAAGAAAGATGCGTCTGTATATGGCAATACAACTAAAATGATGAAAAGGGGAAAATCAAAATGATGGATGTCGTCTCATTAGAAATGAACAATCTTGTGTACACAGAGGTCAAAACAGTTCCAGATAATTTTTTAACTTTAGTTTCTCAATCTGAAGAATTGTTATTCGAAGATGGATATTACAAAAATGGTCCAACGTTAATTGAAGTGAAACCGACTGAATTCGAACAAGAAGAGCAAACGTACAAATTCTATATCCCTGTAAATGAACCTGTAGAAAATGGTAGTTCACAGCTGATAGAGGAACTAAAGTTTGAGCAGATGGTCCGACAACGTGTTCCATTCGATGATGGAATTGATGTAGCTTTAGAGTCAATGAAGTCAGCACTTCAGGAGAATGAAGTGAAGTATGAAGATAAGTTGATCATGGTTATGACTCCGGTTTATGGTGAATACTGGGTTGATTTAATGATTCCTGTGACAGAGTAGGTGAAGAAAATGAAAAGAACGATAGGATATAACCAAACACTTCAATTTGAACATGTTATCAGTCGATATTATATAACAAATTCAGAGGAAACAGGTCAATGCTTCGAAGATGCGATGAAAACTATTTTTGATGCAGGTTATTCGTTAGCGGAAAACTTTTTCTATTCAACCAATTCGGATATTAGAGACGAGGAGGAGTTATTGATTCAAGTTTTTCTCCCTGTGAATGAACAAAATCAAGACAATTTGCCAGAGGATTATCGGTTTCAAACCTATTTTCAAGTGAATAATCTGCTTGCTACAAGAGTGAAGGGTGATAGCTCAAATGGGTTTTCGGAAGCTTTGGGAGATTTACTCGGCTATGTAGTGGAGACTGAGCTTGAAGTAACATCGCCAATTTTTTATTGCCCAGAGGTTGTTAATGAAGTCGTTTATACAGATTTAATGATTGGCGTTAAGCCAACGTCAGAATAGTAATTTTTTTGGTAGAAGGAGAAATACAATGGGATTTATTCTGCAACATGAAGAATTGAAAAACTATTTAAAAGAAAGAAATCTGTTATTTGGAAGCGATAAAATTGTTTATGCTCAGTTACCTGCAGAAAATTATGCTTGGTTAAGTATTACTACAAAAAGTATTGTTATTTTACAAGTAGATATGTTTGGGCGGTTGGTTAAAGAGGGAGAGCTTGTCCTGAACGCTGAACAAACCGCATTTCGTTTCATGGAAAATACGTTTGCTTCATACAACTTTATTGCTAAGGAAAACGAAAAAAATGAAGAATTTTTCATCTTTAAAATTAGTAAACGTATTTTAGGAAATAAGCAGCATAAGAGAGATCTAGAGGATTTAAAACAACTTTATATAAAAAAATGAATATAGTTGTAAAAGAAATTGATGTAAGATACAAATTGGCAAATTTATATATATTACGAAGGAGAATAAAAAAGATAAATAAATCTAAATTTTAAAAAGAAGAGGACAAATATTTGGTGCTTCCATTTACAATTTCAAAGATGTAAAAACAGCATTCGATTATGCCTATGAATCAAGCTTTTATCGAGTAGTTGTGAAGTACAAAAAAAGAAAGTTAGTTGAGGACAGTCTGCTGTACTCAACTAACTTTTTTTTAATTTCAACAGGATTTTTTGGGGAAATGAGGTAAAGTAACTAGCCTGCTCCATAGAAGAGTTCATTCTACGAAGCAGGCTAACTGTTATCCATTAGTTGAACTCTTTCATAAGCACTTTCTTTGTACTTTATTAATAACGAACTCAGCGTCGTCCAATGCATAAATTCCTTGAATATCGCCTGTATTCAAGGCGGCGATGGCCTCGTTAGAAAAATGCAGGGCACTTGTTTCAAAGTACAAGCTTTTTTTGCCATCGGTGACAGTGAAGGTCTTTGTTGCTGGCTGATTGATTAATTCAAATTGGACAGGAAGTGAGTCAAGTGTGCCCAAGGGCTCTTCTATGACTAGATCTTCAACTTTTTGATAACGGTGGACAACAAATTGTTCGTCCTGCTTCGTTACTAAAATCGCCGCAAAATGGTTGTCGTTGATCATACTGAGTATCCCAATTTTCCCAGTGTTGACCGCAGTGGTATCCGCAACAGTGACGGTGAAGGATTCAGCTTTTTCTGTTTGTCGAATCCCAAGAAAGGCGGGAGTGCCTTCTTGTTCGATCGTTGTGTGGCGGCCTTTTAATGTTAATGTAGCGTCTTGTAAAAAGGCGTCTTTGCCAAGTGAGTCGCGTAAACTGATCCATTCAGGGTTTAAAACGGGTCCATCGAATGAATCATAAAAAACGGAGAGCTTTTGCGGCTTTGTTAAGGTCTTTTGATGCGTTGGAAAAGCGGTCATATCGACGATTTCGCTTGGAATCCCATGATTGATTTCCGGCCATTCGTGTGTCCAGTCAACGGGATAGAGCAGAGTTTCACGTCCCATATTTGTAATTTGCTTAAAACCGATTGTGGACGGGCGAGTACCTAAACACGTGAGCCACCAATTTCCTTGAACATCCTGAAAGAGGTCGGCGTGCCCAATATTTTGCAAGGTCTCATTTGCGCGATCGCGATTGGTGAAAATCGGATTAATAGAAACATTGTCTTCAAAGGGTCCCCAAAGATTGTCTGACTTGAACATCGTGATCATGTGCCCAACACCCGTTCCGCCTTCAGCGGCCAGCAGGTAATAGGCATCATTTCTTTTGATGATGTGGGGGCCTTCGACATCTCTGCCGCCGGTGCCCAGACTGATTACTTCTGGTCCACGGATTATTTTCCCGCTGGAAAGATCAATTTCAACCTGTTGAATGGCTTTTGTTCCTTTGTCGTCAATGTACCCAGTGAAGGGAATATAAGTATGCCCATTTTCATGGTACAAATCAGGATCGATCCCCATAATATCGATTTCGATCCGCTGTTTGTCCCAAATGATTTCGCCCTCAGCATTTAGCTTTCCTTTAATAATAAAGTTCTTGAATTCAGCAAAGTTCGTTGTGATTACGTAAAAGTGGTCATTGATATAACGAATACAAACAGCGAAGATGCCTTCATTGGATTTAGCCTCTGATAGATCGGCTTGTTCTTTTGCGTCGATTATTCCAGCAACCTTTGTCCAGTTTAAGAGATCCGTACTTTTACTTAAGGCGATTCCGGGATAGTACTCAAAGGTGCTGTTTACCATGTAATAAGTGTCTTCCACTAAAACGATACTTGGATCAGGATACATCCCGCGTAAAATCGGGTTTTGATAGCTTTCGACCATATAAAACACTCCTTTTAGTTGTGTGGATAGGCTTGACGAATCGTGTCTAAATTCAGTTCAGCGGTTGAAGCAAGGAGCATATTTGCCGCCTTTAACTCTGGATGTGTCCCGACTGCGACTGAATAGGCGCCGCTGTGGTTAATCGCGGTGATTCCGGCGCTGGAATCTTCAATCCCGACACAATCTCTTGGATTGAGTTCGAGTGCTTTTGCCGCGGCGATAAAAATATCAGGTGCAGGTTTTCCGTAAGGCACTTTGCTTGGATCTGCAATAGCCTCAAAGGCGTCCCGCAATTCTAGTTTATCCAAAATGGCGGGGCCGTTTAAACTAGCGGAGGCCAGAGCAAGCTTTATTTCGTGCTGTTTTAATTCGGTAATGAACTCTGTGATACCGGGCAATCGATCTTTAATGGATAAATTTTCCAGCGAGGCTAGATAGGTTTGGTTCTTTTCCACTAGCAGTCGTTGAAACATTGTATCCGAAACTGAAACATCAAGATAATTTAAGATAACCTTCAGCGAATCGCCGCGGCTGACTCCTTTGGTTTTTTCCTCCAAGGAATCAGGCAGTTTAGCGGAAAAATAGTTGTTTACTAGTTTTTTCCAAGCATCGAAATGCAGAGTAGAGGTGTCGGCGATAACCCCATCTAAATCAAACAATACACCCTTAAACAAGAGAGACTTCCTCCCGTTCACTTAAAATCGGTGTTGCGGCTAGCAGGTCATTGATTTGCTCTAGGTTCTCAGAAGAAATCTGGATAAACGGTAATAATGTGTTCAGCTTCGTCAATGACATAGAACCTAAGCCGCCTTGGATCGCTCCCGGATCTGCTTTAAAGAAGTTCAGTACCGGATCAATGGCGTCGATTTTTTGGACCAAGAGGTCGTCAGCCATGATTTCGGCCGCGGGTGTTTCACTCGAATAGTGCTCTACATAGTTTTCAGTCGGAACGTAGCTGATTGCATAGGTTCCGCAGGTAAGCGTGAAGCAACCGTCTGATTTCAGCTCGTTGTTTACCGCAACAGTCACATTTTCGGCTTGCGGAAGTTTCACATTGACGGTAGTCCCAAATGGAATAGTCAAGTTGAGCTTGATCGTGTGTTCTTCGTCAGCTTCGATTTGATAGTCTACAGCGAGTTTTCCATAAGGTGTATCGAAATGTCCGTTGACGCGTTTTAGACGGTAATCAAAAGGCGGCGCGAAGCGAACTTCTTGATAGCCTGGCTTCGTTTGTTGGATACCCAGCAGGTAGGTATAAGCCCATTCCATAATGGCTCCAAAGCTGTAATGGTTTAAGGAGTTCATGCCTTCAGGGTTCATTGAACCATCAGGCTGTACAGAATTCCAGCGTTCCCAGACAGTAGTCGCGCCCAGATTCACGGCATAAAGCCAGCTCGGAAAATCCTCTAAAAGAAAAATCTTTGCTGCTAATTTGTGATAACCATAGCGAGACAAGACCTGGCAGATAAAAGGTGTACCAACAAACCCTGTTTTAAGATGATCGTTGTCTTTTTTCAATCGTGTTACTAAATCATTAACGACACGCAGTCGCTGTGATTCAGGAACCAATTCGAAATAAAGGGCAATAGCATAAGCGGTTTGAGTATCTATCGCTAAACGTCCGTTTGCGGTGATGTATTCCTTGACGATTGCCGCTTTGATTTTCTGCGCGTGCTCCTGATAATAGGCGGCATCGGCAGGCTGCGCCAAAATCTCCGCGGTTTTGGCTATAATGCTGCTTGAATAGTAATAATAGACGGACGCAATAAAGTCCTCTTCGGTTTTCCCAGTAGGCAAGGCCGGATTTTCTCCATCCAAAGCAAGCCAATCTCCAAATTGGAAGGTACCGGTCCATAAATCTTCGCTTTTGCTGTTTTTACGAATCCATTCTACCCAGTCCTTCATGGCTGGATAGTTTTGCCGCAAAATCGCCGGGTCGCCGTAGCATTGATACATATTCCAAGGAATGATTGTAGCTGCATCGCCCCAAACCGCAGCTCCACCGTCAAAGTTGCCCATGGCCGGAGCGTACATAGGAACCATTCCATCGTGCATTTTTTGTTCAACCGCAACATCTTTTGCATACTTTTTGAAGAAGGGGAAGACGTTCATATTTAATGCGGCGGTTTTAGAGAACACGGCCGCGTCGCCGGTCCAGCCCAAGCGTTCATCCCGCTGCGGACAATCGGTCGGGATATCTAAGAAGTTGCTCTTTTGCCCCCACAAAATATTTTTGAAAAGTCGATTGACCTTCGGATGGATGGTTTTGATGCTACCAGTCGTAGACATTTCGGAATATAATACTGCAGCCTGATAATCTTCAGTCTTCAAAGGTCGAGTATTTCCTTCGACTTTTACATAGCGATAGCCGTAAAAGGTGAAATGAGGACGGACCCATTTTTCTTCCCCATCAGAGATATAGACGAAGGCCGCGCGCGCTTCACGTAAGTTTTCGCGATAAAAATTGTTCTCCTGTAAAATTTCGCCCATTTGAAAGACCAGCTTGGTTCCTTTAGGTTCGCGGTTGTAAAATTCCATCCAACCTGTATGATTCTGACCAAAATCGAGTACCTGTTCACCCGCAGGCGTTTCGAGAAGTTCTAGAACGGGTAGGCGTTCCATTATTTTTATCGGTAAGCTCAATCGGTCTTGAAGTAGTGCCTTTTCTTGATCGAGGACAGAAACCGATTGCCAACCGCTAGGAGTTATCGTATCATCCAGATCTTCACCATAGTAAATTTCAGATTTTGTCACTCTTCCGCTAGTGGTCAGCCATGAGGCGTCTGTCGGAATAATTTCGCTACTTCCGTCTTCATAGACCACATGGAATTCCGCGATAACACAATGTTGATCTCCGTAAATCTGATTTTTTCCGCCATCGAATCCTAAGGTTCCTTTGTACCAGCCGTCTCCAGTAGTAAAAAGCAGCTCAGGCTGATCAGCGTTTTGGAAAGCCTCAGTTATGTCATAGGTTTGAACCTGCACCCATTGGTCATAGGCTGTCACACCAGGAGTGAGGTATTCGTCGCCAACTTTTTCCCCGTCAATATACGCTTCATAAATTCCTAAGCCAGTGGCGTATAAGCGGGCGGAGGCTACATTAGATTTAAGATGAATGTCTTTTTTGAAGAGGGTGTTTTGGAGCATTTTATCTGAATGGGCGATCCAATTCGCTTGAAAAGGCTCGTTCATTTTTCCAGTTTCAAAAAAACTTTCTTTCGTTAGCCGATTATTTTCAGAATCGAAAAGGGAAATCGCTACATGATAACGAGTGCGCGGCTCTAAAGCTAAGGGAATATCAAAATAATTGTTGTCAAAGGGCAGTTTCTCACTTTGATAAACGGGAGAAGCTGGCTCACTCGTCCAAATGGTTACTTGTTTGGTCAATTCAGTGTAATGTTCAGCTTCTACAATAAACTCAATGCGCAAATCATCAAGCTGAAAGCCGACAGGTTCGGTCATATGATTGATTAAAATAGTTGAGATATTCATTTTTCACACTCCTAATTCGTTATAATTTAGCGGTAAAATCTCCGCAAAATGGGTCTACAGGATTGATTCCTTCAAAGACTTCAGTGCCCGTCATTTTTCTGATTACGGCCTCGATACTTTCTTTATTGCCAGTGTACGTATTGATATACGTGGAGACAGTCGGAATATCGAATAGGTGATAAGGGTTCGCGGTGGAGACAAAAACTGTCGGAATTGATTTCATAAACCAAGGGGCATCGGCAGCCATCAAGTGAATCCAATCTAGACGAGTCGTGGTTTGGTTGCTGGCCGTCTCGATATTCGCGATATAGAGAGCTAAGTCGAATTTTTCATTCATTTCAGCAACGCCTTCTTCAAAAATCTCATGGAAGTCTAGGCGCTGACGATCATACAAAGACACGTCAAAGCCAAGAGCCTCTAATTGTTTCTGGAAAAGGTCAGAAACTTTTCCGCCTTCCTTGAAGCCGCCGTCATCGGAATCACCTAAAACCACCATTCGAATTCTCGGATACCGTTCTACTGTTAACGGCAAAAGCTGGTCACGATCCTTGACTAAGGTGACTGACTTTTTAGCAGCCGCTTCGGCTTTTTCTGCATGGGCTGCTTGCTTCAGCTCCAAGGTTTCAGGGGTAATCGCCTCAAATAGACCATGGGTAAGTTTCGTCGCAAGTATTCGTAGAACCGCTTCTTCAACACGTTCGATTGACAATGTGCCATTTTCGATCGCTTTTTTAATAAAGGCGTAGTCCTCATTAATGTTCTTATTGAATAAAATCATGTCGATTCCGGCATTAATCGTCGCCGGCAGCAGCTCTTCTCGAGGGAGAATAGCATTGTAGCCGATCATTGGTGTAGCATCGGTGATTGCAAGTCCATTAAAACCTAGCTTGTCACGCAAAAGACCATCGATCAAGTGTTTCGAAGCCGAGGCGGGTCTTAGGTCTGCGTCAGTTATTTCAGGGGAAATTTTTCTTTCCCAAGCCGGCAGCATAATATGACCGATCATGATGCTTGATACTTCTTGCTCGATAAATGTCTGATAAATTTTCCCATAAGAAGCCATCCATTCATCCGCTGGTAAAGAGTTGACGGTGCTTAGTAAGTGCTGATCTCGTTCATCTACGCCGTCGCCGGGGAAATGCTTGATGACAGGAAGAATCCCGTTTTCTTGCAGACCGTTGATTTGAGCAGCCGCCATTTGGATCACACGCTCTTGGTCACTGCCAAACGTTCGCGTATTCGTGATCGGATTACGGAAATTTTTGTCGATATCGACTATCGGTGAAAACGACATATTGCAGCCTACCTGAGCGGCCTCATAGCCCGCGACATTTCCTAGTTCATAGGCCTGTTTCGGATCATCTGTGGCTGCGATTTGCAGCGGCATCCCAAACCAAGTTCCTTCAGTGATAATTCCGTTGCCGCCGGATTCCAAGTTTGCCGAAAAGAATAAGGGCACATCGCTGGCATCTTGCGCAGCAGTTAATTGACGTTTGATTTTTTCTGCTGGGGCAGGGCGATACATCATACCGCCGGGACGATAGGTTTGGATAAATTCCTTGATATCTACTTGCTCCTCGTCCTGTCCAATGACAAAGAAAAGCTGGCCGATTTTGTCATCTAAAGACATGCTTTGGACTTGCTCGTGCAGTTGTTGAATTTGTTCTTTGGTTAAGTTATACGGCTTTTTCGTTAGATCTAACATGAATGATGAACCTCCAATGATTTAAATATACTTGTTCACGTTTTCATTTTAGCTTGGAAATTTGATGAGAACCATTGCGAAAAAACATCTGCAGTGTGTTCATTTCACGGCTTCAAGTGTGCCTCCTTCGTTGCTAAGAATAGTTTACGTGAGGGATTTCCTTTACATAATAAAAAAAAGCGACTTTAAGAGAAGAGAACCTATGAAATTTCAACTTTTTACGAAAAATACCTCAATTAAAACAGCTCTTCCTATTAAACTTAGACGACATATCTAGGATTAATACGAGGAGCTGCTTGAATACTATGAAAATCAGTTGCCGGTTCGTTCTTTTTCAATGTTGCGGCCATTGTGCTGGATGACCGATTGATAAAAATAGAAACTGTCTTTTTTATATCGTTTCAATTCTTTTTCTGAGAAATTATCTCGGTCAACGTAGACCAGACCATATCGTTTATCGATGCCATCATTCACACTTAACAGGTCGATAAAAGACCACGGATTAAAGGAAATGACATTTACACCATCCCGAATCGCTTCTCTGATTTGGTAAATATGGTCATTTAGAAAACGTACGCGCGTAGAATCATGAATTCTTCCGTCTTCTAATTGTTCTTTTTCCGACCAGCCGCATTCTGTGATCATTAAGGGCAGGTGCGGAAAGCGGTCATGGACACGTTGCAGCGCATACCGCATGCCAAGTGGATCAAATGAAAATCCCCATTCCGTATGCTGTAATGCTGGATCTTCATAGCGTTCAATTTGATCGACGACACCTGCGAGCATTTTAGAGGACGCTTGCTTATTGTGTCGAAAAATACTCGTGCAGTACCAGTTAAGACCTAGAAAATCTGCACGACCAGTTTCAAAATCTTTTTCATCTTCTGGTTGAATTGGCAAAGAGATTCCGTCTTCGACTAGTTTTCTCGTGTAGTAGGTAGGAAATTCTCCTCTAACAGCAACATCCATTGTAATAAAGCTGACCATATCTTCTAACGATTTGCCTAATAAGGCATCTGAGGATTTATGATCATAGGATAAGTTCGTCATGTACGAGACAGCAGGGCCGATCATGGCAGCCGGCAGCAGCTCATGGCAAAGATTAAAAACTTTTGCCTGTGCTAGAAACATATGGTAATTTGCATGCTCTGCCAGTTCTCGTAATTTTTTTGGATCATCATCCTTTAAACCGATCATACTCGGCACATTGACAAGCAACGAATGTTCGTTGATCGTCAGCCAATAATTGACCACATTGCCAAATTCGTCAAAAAGGAACTTGGCGTAGCGAACATAATCGTCAACACAGCGACGATCAGCCCAGCCATTGTATTGCTCCACTAAAGCCTGCGGCAGATCAAAATGAAAAATCGTGACAATTGGTTCGATCCCGCTCTTTTTCAAAAGAGTGATCAGGCGATGATAAAAAGCTAAACCTTTCGCATTAGGCTGCTGATCGTTGCCGTTGGGAAAAATCCTTGTCCAGCTAATAGAAAAGCGATAGGATTTTAATCCTAGTTCCTTCATCAACGCCACATCTTCTTCGACATGATGGTAGTGATCAACACTGACAGATGTGTCAAGAAATTCGCTGTCCATCGAGCGGATATCCGCGACAGAAAGACCTTTGCCATCCTCAGCAGAAGCGCCTTCGACTTGAAATGCTGAGGTACTTGCACCCCACAAAAAATTATCCGGAAAATCTTCGTTCAAACGGTTCAACACACTCATACTTTATTGCTCCTCTTCTTTTAACGCTTGATTGTCTAGAACTTTGAAAAATGGATAATACAAAAGCGCCAGTAAAATGAAGTTTATGATCCAAATAATCGGTCCTTGCCAGCCAACAGTAAATACACTGGCGATGACTTTTGGAAGAGTCCAAGGCATTCCCAACCCGATCATAGGGTTATAATTTGTGATAAAGCCGATTTTGACTGCGAATAGGGCAACACCGCCGCTTACTAAACTGGAAAGGGTGAAGGGAATGAATAGGATCGGATTAAAAACGATCGGCATTCCGAAAATGACGGGTTCGTTGATATTAAACAAATTAGGGACCAACGAAATTTTGAAAAATTCTTTGTACCGTTTAGATTTACCGATAAATAATCCCATAATCAATAAACTCAATGTTCCGCCTGCAGAATCATTGTTTACAAAAGCAAAGACAGCCAGGTTTTCTAAATGTGGAATTTGTTCGCCTGCTTGGAAGGCCGCGGAACTGCCTACCATCATTGAAATAATGATCGGCATAATCGCCGCCTGCACCGCTGCTGGATGAATCCCGAACAAAAACAAAATATTTGATAAAACAAAAATCAATAAAATCGCCGGAACAGAACCGCCAATATTCATCAACGGCTTAGCAATTAGTTGATTGATAAATTCAAAAAACGTCCCATAACTGGTGAAGTCAAAGGCCAACCTAAACAGGAAGACGAATAGAAATATGATGATTCCGATGACCAGCGGCTCCAAGGATTGACTGACCATTGAAGGGACGGAGTCTGGCATGCGGATGACCAATTTCTTAACACGACTGAGCTTCACATAAGAAGCAGCGACAAGTATAGCAACTAAAATAGCGACAATAATTCCTTCACTGCCAAGATAGTTCATAGAAAAGGCAGCAACCGCTTTTTCCCCTTCACCAATCGACTGCGGAGCCAGCATAAAAAAGCTAGCCAAACTTAGCAAACCAGCAACGATTCCATTTGCATGCGATCTTTTCCCATAGGAATAAGCGATTGCAAAAACAATAAAAACCGCTAGAATGTTAGTTGAGCCATTGACGATGGCGTTCATAGAGGCGGCGATGCCTGTACTCTGAAACCATTCGTTGACGAATTTTATTGGAAAATTCGCTAAAATGGAGAATACCGATGCGCCAATCGTAACAGGCAGCGTCATAATCATTCCCTCTGAGATACTTTGCATTACTTTGTTTTGGCCTAACTTGTTAGAAAAGGGGACGAGTGTTTTTTCTAACAGTTGTTGAAAGCGATCCATAAATTTCATTTTTCAACATCCTTTCTTTTTATGGGTTTATTTTATCAACCCCAGAAGCAGCTTTGTTTTTTGATCCATAGGTGTATTTTCTTATAGGATCAAAATTTCCAATTGTGTTGAAATTATCTACAATTTATAAAGGAGAAATTGATGAAGCAAACACTTGTACTTTTAGATTATTTGAATGAGCATGCGCTATCGGATACATTTTCGAGAATCATCATTTACATTTTTAAGTTTAAAACGCGCATTCCCGAGATGACCATTACAGAAATGGCGGAGGCTATTTTTGTCACTCCCTCTACGATCACCCGATTTTGCAAGCATTTTGGGTTTCGTTCTTTTTCGGAGCTGAAGGATCTAATCGAAACAGAAAATCGGACAGATCCTACTCGGTTGTTCCGTCTGAGCAGAGAAGAGTTTCAAACAATCTCAGCAGAACCTTTTCTTTCTTTTGAAGCATACGGGCAATCGATTATTCAGTCAATTCAAGATACAATAAACACGGTGGATATCGCTATGTTGGAGGAATTGATTCAGCTGATCAAGAAGCACGAGACGATCGTGATTTTTGGCTATAGCACATCCATTCAAACGGCACGTTCATTACAAGAGGGGTTGCTTCTATCGAATAAACTGGCTTATGTAGGCAGCAGTTATCAAGGGCAAAAAGAGCTGGCGCGAACATTAACGAAGGATTCTTTGGCTATCATTATTTCCTCCTACGGCAATTTCTTTTCGAATAATTCAAAGGTATTTGATCAGATACTTCGTTCCAATTGTTCTACCGCTTTACTGACGCAGCAGCAGAACAATTTTTTCAGCTCGTCAATCGATCATGTATTTAACATAAACTCAGAAAGCTTCCATAAAGTCGGCAGCTTTTCGATGAAATTTTTTATTGATTTTCTTTGTCGCAAATATTTTGATGACACACACAATAAGCAAGTTTAGGCATAACGTACGAAACACTGAAAGGGGAGAGTTCCATGGAGGAGAAAATTCTGGCAATTTTACAAGAAAAAAACCAGCCGCGTAACTGGGATGAGTTGGGACCGGAAATGAAGCCTAAACGTGCTGGAATAATGAAAAATGAACCCGTGTTTGAATTTTTTCATACCTTGGATGATTCATTAGAAGTCAACCCGCAATCGATTGCTATCTCTGTCCAGCCTGTACAATCTTTTATTCCGTACCATGTACATGACTATGTTGAAATAATCGTTCCGATCGCTGGCGAATGTACAGTCATCACTAAAAACGATGAGTTGAGATTGAAGCAAAATGATTTGATTATTATTGGAAATCATACGATTCATCGTGTGGAGCCGATCGAGGCGGAGAGCATCGTAATTAATCTGACGCTAAAGGATACTGCATTTAATTTGAACGACTATCATTTTATGTACGAGGATCGCGTGACGAAAAAGGTCTCCTCGCTGCTTTTTTCACTTCTTTCCAACGAGACGCAGGGAGAAAATATTTATCGGTTGTTTCGAACCAATCAGGACACAAAGATCCATTTGTTAGTGGAGGACATTATTCAAGAGTACTATTATCCAGATACTCAGTCGAACCAGATTATCCATTTGGAGCTGCTGACGTTGTTTGGGCGGCTGATTCGTTCGGCGGCGAATGAACAAGCAGTGGTTGCAGGAGAAGATGACGCCTCCGTTAATTTATTGTCGCTGCTGCTGTATATCGAAAAGAATTATGCACAAATTACTTTAGAAGAAATGGCGCAGCATTTTGGGTTTAATCCAAATTATTTATCTTCCTATTTAAAAAAACACACTGGTCTTTCATTTATCAAGCTGGTACATCTTCAGCGGGTAAATGTAGCGGCGGAATATCTGACCTATACAAACGCACCGATTGAGCAGATTGCAGTAAAAGTAGGATACGAAAATCCTTCTTACTTTTATAAAATGTTCCGTAAAAATCTAAAGATCTTACCAACAGAATATCGCGATAAATACTCTTTTAAAGCGAAAAAAACCGATTGAAGTGAATGCTTCAATCGGTTTTTTAGAGCTTAAATTTTTGGCGGTACTGATTAGGGGAGAAGCCTGTCTGTTTTTTGAAGTAATGGTAAAAGTAAGCTTCACTAGAAAAACCTAATCGTTCAGCGATCAGCTGGATAGTCAGATCGGTTGTATTTAATAACTGCTGCGCCTTCTGGGTTCGTATCATCTGGGCATAGGTGGCGATGGTCATTTTTGTTTGACGCTTCAGCAGGCGGTTCAGGTATTCAGGATTATAGTGCAGCGCGGCTTCGATTTCTTTTCGCGAAATGTTGCCGAAACGACTTTCGATCAGGTGGATCACCCGATTGACCAGATAATCCTCTTTGGACAGATCTAGATCAATTTGCTGAAGTGTGAACTGATTGGCATTTTCTAAAGCATCCAATAAGCGTAAAATCAGGCCTCGTTGGAAGTAGGAGCGGCCGATTTTAGACGTGGCTACCTCCAGCTGCAGCGAATCGATGATGACATGAAAGCCTTCGCTTTGATAGGGCAGACACGGAGAAAATTCGATGTAGCTGCGTTTCCACTGCGCGTCTGATTGCAGATTTTGCTGCAGAAATTGAAAAATCGGTCCGTCGCCTGAATCATTGGCGAATAAATCCCGCAGCAGGGCCGGAGATAAATTTAGAAACACAACGTTGCAGCCATCTGAAAGGATCTCTCGGTGCAAAATCTGTGTATTCAGCAGACAGCCTTCGCCTGCATGAAAAAGATACTCCTTATCCTCAATAAAATTCGTTAATTCTCCATGCAAAACATACATCAATTCGAAATTTTGATTTTTGTGCAATGCGTGATATTCCTCATCCTCAAAGGCCGAGATCTCACCGTCCTGGACTTTAGTATAGAGGATTTTCTCGCCGATTTTTTGTTTATAAAAAATGGCGATTGGCGAATGGGTACGAATTTGAGGAATCTCGGTATTCGCAGAATGGAGCTCAGAAAAGGGATCGTTGGTCATCATACACCTCCAAAAGGTCGGAAAAATACAGTAAACGTTTTCTTGAAGTCGGTATTTTTCATTATATCACAGAGCGGGACCGACTAGAATGAAGGATATCAGAGGAGGAACACAGATGCGAGAAAAGAAAAAACTAAATCAGCAATGGCTATTTCATTATGGCGAAATCGGCCTACCGAAAAAAACAGCCAAAAAAGCCCATGCTTTGGGTGGTTTTACGGCTCCCTTAGCGGAGGAAACCGGTGAGCCAGTCGAATATGGAGCAGGTGGGGAACACTTTTTAAAACTGATTGCTCAGGGGGATGCTGTTCAAGGATTGAAGAATTTAGCGGGAACGGATTTTGATTCAAAGCTCGATAGTCAATGGCAGCCAGTAACGATTCCACATGACTGGAAAATCAGCCACCCTCATAAGCGTTCGCCCGAATCACTAATGTCAGGTTCCAAGGAAGAAGGGATCGGGTATTATCGCAGGACATTTACTCTAGCCGACCGTCTTCTGAATAACTTTCGAGTTGTTTTGCACTTTGAAGGTGTCATGCGTGCGGCCGATGTTTGGTTGAATGGGGCTTATTTAGGTCGTAATGATAGCGGATACACCAGTTTTTCTTTTGATATCACTGAAATGTCCAGATACGAAGATGAGGGGGACAATGTTTTACTCGTCCGCGCAGACACGACGACTGGCGCGGAAGGCTGGTGGTACGAAGGGGCTGGAATCTATAGAGAGGTATGGTTAGAATTTTTACCCTTAGTATCATTTGATAAGAACGAAGCTTACATTTATACCAAAGAAATCCAAGACGATCAGGCGGTGATGGGCGCGGAGATTTGTATTGAGAATTTCTCAATGGAGACGGTAGAGGCGGCGCCTGTAATTAAGATCGGCGAACAGCTGATTCAGTTTGGCGTACAGACATTCGAACCGTTTGAAAAAAGAACGCTAAAGAAAACCTTCGTTTTACCTGAGCCAAAACTTTGGTCACCAGAAGAACCAGTATTGTATGAAGCACTTTTTCAACTGGAGACCGATGAATGCCGGAAAAATTTTGGTGTTCGTACATTTTTTTATGATACGCAGGGCTTTTATTTGAATGGCGAATCTTATGAATTGCGGGGTGTTTGTGAGCATCAGGATTTTGCTGGTGTGGGCGTAGCGTTGAATCAGGATCTAGTCGATTATAAAGTAAAAACAATGAAGGAAATGGGCGTCAATGCATGGCGCAGCGCGCATCATTTTGCATCTGAAGCGCTTCTAGATGCCTGTGACCGTTTCGGAATTCTTTTAATGAATGAAAATCGTTTACTGGAAAGTACGCCGTGGCGTGTGGCGGATTTAGAAAAAATGGTCAGAAGGAGCCGAATGCATGCGTCAATGGCCTTTTGGTCAGCAGCTAATGAGGAGGTTATTGGAAATACCGATCTGGGTAGCCGGATCGCGTCAAGACTGGTCGCCTGCATCAAGCAAAATAATTACGAGAGTTTGGTTGTTTCGGCGGAGCTGTTGAATCCGGCAGGTGTGGTGAATGAAAATTATCTGGCAAATTATGATGTTTTGGGAGTGAATTATCCAGAGGCAGACGCGATGGGACCGGGTGCCATCAAGATCAAGGAACAGTACCCGAAACTGCCGATCATGAGTACGGAAAGCGCCTCTTACTTTTCTACGCGGGGAATCTATCGGGACGATGAAGAACGATGCCAGTGTTCAAATTTTGGTTCACTGTTTTCGATGATTCTGCCAGGAAAACGGCAACCAGATGATCCAGGTGCAGGAGGAACCGCCAGACCAGAAAAAGTGATGACTTATTTAGCGGAACATTCGTATATGGGCGGGGTCTTTTTATGGACGGCCTTTGATTATTACGGAGAACCTTCCCCATTTGGCTGGCCCGCTATTTCTTCTCAATTTGGGATCGCTGATTTGTGCGGATTTCCCAAAGATTATTACTACTATTATCAAGCGTTTTGGAGTAAAGAGCCGGTTCTTCACATCATGCCTCATTGGAATGAAGAGGGGTTGGAGATCGATGATCAAGGAATGGTCGCGGTACGTGTATTCAGCAACGCAAGTGATGTTGAACTGTTCGTCAATGGAAAAAGCTGCGGTAAAAAAGGCATCGCTGGTTGTATCGCTAATTGGAAAGTTCCTTATGATGCAGGAAAAATTTCGGCAGTAGCTTACGAAGAAAATGAATCCATCGCTGAAGCGGGTGTTGAAACGAGTTCGACGATTCATTCAGTTAAAAGCGAAAAAATTTACGAAGGAAAAGAATATTGTCTATGTAAATTAGAAGGGGTGGATGACCAGCAGCGACTGGTTCCGACCGCAGACAATAAACTATCTCTTTGTGTTCAAAACGGAGAGATCATCGGTGTGGCGAATGGCGACCCAATCAATCATGATCCTTACAGCTTGGAGTGCGTCCGACTATTCCAAGGAAAGGCACTGGTAATCGTTCGGATAGACAAGGAAGTTCAATTGGAAGCAGATATTCAAGAGTAAAAGGATAGGGCTGGAAAGACAATCTATGAAAAGACCACAAAGCGCATGAATTTTGCATATGGTGAGGATTTTTTTTCTAGCCTATACTTTATTTATCGATTGAAAGCGGAAACAAAACTATGAAGGAGCGCAATTATTATGAATAAGAAAAAATTATCTCTAGCTTTAGGTATTTTAAGTATGAATCTTTTGTTGATGTCTGGATCGGTTGTTGGTGCGGCGATCGCAGCGATCTCCAAATCCTTCCCGCAGGAGCCGATCTCAAAGGTGCAAATGCTCAGTTCGATCCCGCAGTTGGGACAATTAGCCGCGACTTTACTTTTTACATGGCTAACTTACAAGATGACACGAAAGAACATTGGTGTGATCTCTGTAGCAATCGTAGCGATCAGCGGTCTGCTGCCGGTCTTCTACAATAGCAGCTTGAACATCATTTTAGCGTGTATGATCGCTTTAGGATTTGGACTTGGCCTAATCAGCAATGTGGGTCCTGTTCTTTTGCAGGAACATTTTGATGGCGAGGAACGCGCATCTGTTATGGGATGGGCTGTAGGATTTAACAATTTAGGCATGATGGGCTTCACTGCTATCGGCGGAATGCTGGGAAGTAGCAACTGGCAAAATTTATTTTGGGTCTATGGGGCAGCGATCATTATTCTTTTAGTTGTTTTGGTGTTGGTACCGAAGGATCGAAAATTATCAGAAGAAGAGGTCTCTAACCAACGTTCGATTAGTTTTGGAAAGACGTTAAAAAGTTTAAATGGGTACGTTTATGTGATGTTGATTGTAACCTTTGTTACCTCTCTTTGCTTAATGATTTTTATGGCGAATCAATCGATTTTATTAGCTTCAAAAGGCAACGGGACAGGCTATACCGCAATGGTCACAGCGCTAGGAAACGTTGGCGGGATTTGTACCGCATTTGGATTGAAGTATATTCGCAAACTTACTAAGACTGACACGATGGCCTGGGGATTTGTCGCATTCGCATTGTCTTATGTCTGCATCGTCTTTTTCAATAATCCAGTCCTGCATATCGCTGGAAACATGTTTTCCGGCATGGGCATCGTTATGGTAAATGCAACGATTCCATTCGAATTATCTATTTTAGCGAATCACCAGCAATTTCCTGTGGCGATCGCCATGAATACACTGATTTCATCCATCGCAGGATTCGCGGCACCGATCATACTTGCGGCAACCAAAATCTCAGCCGGTGCGAATTCGTATCTTGCAGGTATCGCGATCAGCGGTTTGATGGCTCTTATATTATTAGTTACACGTTTGGGCACTCGTATTGAAAAAAAGTCGGAACAAGCAACGATCAGTCGTAATGAAGGCGTGCAGGAGGCCTAAATAAAAACAAGCGCTCAATCATCTTCCCAGATGGTTGAGTTTTTTTTGAGAAAACAACAAAGTACGAGATTCAAGCTGATGGCGGGCACCGTTGAAGTGTACCCATAACTAAAATCAATGGACAGTCATAAAAAAGCACAATTAGCTAAAGCAGCTGAGTAGCAGGTATAGTTTAGGTAATCGAATCAGAAGAAATTGACTGGAGGAATCAGAATGGGAAAAATTTATCCATCCATTTTATCATTAATCGGTGAGACACCGATTGTGAAATTGAACTCAGTAGTACCGGAAACGAGCGCAGAGGTTTATGTGAAATTGGAATTTTTTAATCCAGGCGGCAGTGTGAAGGATCGAATCGCACGCAGCATGATCGAAGCGGCAGAAAAAGAGGGGCGATTGAAAGCAGGAGACACGATTGTAGAACCGACTAGCGGCAACACAGGTGTTGGTCTAGCTATGGTAGGTGCGGCTAAAGGGTATCCAGTGATCATTGTGATGCCGGATACGATGAGTGTCGAGCGGCGAAAATTGATTCAGGCCTATGGTGCAACGTTGATATTAACCCCAGGATCGGAAGGGATGAAGGGGGCGATTGCGAAAGCGAGCGAGTTAGCGAGTCAAGAACACTTCTTTATGCCGCTGCAGTTTGACAATCCCGCCAATACAGCAGCGCATCGAGAAACTACGGCAAAGGAAATTCAAGAAGCGTTTGGTCCAACGGGACTTTACGCATTCGTTGCGGGAATCGGTACAGGCGGAACGATCACAGGTGTTGGACAAGAGCTGAGACGAACCAGCCCAAGAATAAAGATTTATGCGGTAGAGCCTGAAGAGTCTCCAGTTTTAAAAGGTGGAAAGCATTCACCACACAAAATTCAAGGCATTGGTGCAGGATTTGTGCCTGAAATTTTAGATACGACGATTTATGATCACGTACTTTCGGTTTCTAGTGAAACGGCTTTGCAAACAGCCAGAGAAGTCGCCGCAAAGGAAGGAATTTTAGTAGGAATCTCGGCAGGTGCGGCAATACATTCAGCTATTCAAGTGGCTGGTGAATTAGGGCCGGATAAAAAGGTGCTGGCGGTCGTCCCAGATAATGGAGAACGGTATCTCTCTACGGCATTGTATCAAATAGAAGAGTAAAGCATGCACAAAACAAAAGCAGTTATCTATTCAAAGGATAACTGCTTTTTTCTCATGCATGAAAAAAATGAAGGGATAGCTAACAATAACGTTCGACTGGCTAACTAGAATTTGAAAAAAAGAGGAAGTAAGTAAATAACCCTCCACTAAGACACCACTCTGCTTTTTTCCAGTAGACTTTTCTGGTGACAAGAAAGCGGGGGATCTTATGTTGACAAAAGAAATACACGAGCGGCCGCAAATGTGGCGGCGAAATACGGTGCTGTTTATCATTAGCCAAGCGATCACGCTTTTCGGTTCATCGATTGTTCAGATGGCGATCATCTGGCAGGTAGCGCTGGAGACATCGTCCGGATTATGGATGACCATCCTTACATTAAGTGCCACGGTTCCGCAAACGATTATTTCCTTTTTTGGTGGGGTGTGGGCGGATCGCTATCCAAGAAAACGGCTCATTTTATTAGCTGATATGGGAATCGCAGTAGTGACTCTTTTTCTAGCGTTGGTATTTCTGTTTGGGGAAACGGAAACCATCCTCCCATGGTTGATTTTAGTTTCGGCTCTGCGCTCGATTGGAACGGGGATTCAAACCCCCGCAGTGAGCGCCGTGATTCCGCAAATCGTCCCGGAGAAACACCTGATTCGATACAACGGGATCAACGGCAGTATGATGACCATCGTGCAATTTGCTTCGCCAGCAGTCGCAGGGGCGGTTTTATCCATAGGTTCATTTCATTGGACATTGCTGCTGGATGTTGCCACTGCAATAGTCGGTATCTCGATCTTATGTTTAGTGTCTATCACGCAGCAGCGAACCTCAGAACAGGAATCCTCCAAGTCATTTTTTACTGACATGAAGGCCGGCATTTCCTATGCCGCAAGTGAAAAAAAGGTAAAAAGACTGCTGCTCAATTATGGCGCGTTCATCTTTCTGAGTGTTCCGTCTAGCTTTCTAACGGTTCTGATGATCGAAAGAACCTTTGGCGACAGCTATACGTTTCTTACAGTAAATGAGATGGCTGTTTTTGCCGGAATGGTCTTGGGTGGTATCCTGCTTGGCATTTGGGGTGGATTTAAGGACAGAATGAGGACACTCGCATTCGGGTTGCTAGGTTTTGGCGCGATCTCGTTGGCACTTGGTTTTACCTACAGGTTCTGGTTATTTGCGGTTCTCATGTTTTTGATGAGCTTTTTTATCCCAGTCGTTCAATCTTCAACTACCACGATGCTGCAAGAGCATGTTCCTGAAGAGAAACAAGGGCGTATCTTCGGTCTTTTAGGTGCGATGTACAGCGGATTTATGCCGCTCGGTACCGCGATTTTTGGACCACTGGCGGATACGATTAAAATCCAGTGGATGGTAATCGGCTGCGGTGTACTTATCGTGTGTCTTGGGATGCAGCAGATTTTTCGAAAAGACTAAGCGCAGCTAGAATATAAAAATGTAGAAACGTATGGTTTAAGCAAATCTGCTTGCCGTACGTTTTTTTGCTATATACAATGAATCGGTATTATCGATTAAAAAGCTATGTCCGAAAATGACCAGAAATGACTGAATGTTATTGGTACAATAAGACTGGAGGTGTAAGTGATGGAACAAATTTCAGAAGACTACCTTTATCGTGCATTTATGGCAAAAGATAGTCGTTTTGACGGTCGATTCTTTGTTGGAATAACCTCGACGCACATTTATTGTCGTCCTGTATGCAAAGCAAAAAGAGCAAAACAAAAGAATTGCCGCTTTTTTACAACTGCGGCGGAGGCAGAAGTTGCTGGATTTCGGCCGTGCCTGCTTTGCCGTCCTGAACTAGCACCCGAAGCGGCGTTGATGAATCCGAATGACCACTTGCTTGCTAAAGCAGTAAATATGATAGAAGAGCATTGCGGGAATATCAGCAGTTTGAAAGAAATTGCTGAAAAGCTTGGGTATAGCGATCGGCATCTGCGACGAGTATTTAATGAAGAATACCATGTTTCTCCGATCCAATATTTGCAGACCTGCCGCTTGCTGCTTGCCAAAAATTTACTGACGGATACCAATCTGCCTGTATTAGACGTAGCCATGACCGCTGGATTTGGCAGCTTGCGGCGCTTTAATTCCTTATTCAAAAAACAATACAATCTGACGCCGACAGATCTAAGAAAAAGAAATGGCACTGGGAACAAGGAAGAGGGCCAGATTACGCTTGGGCTGGGGTATCGTCCTCCTTATCGCTGGCAGGAGATACTTGATTTTTTTGAAATGCGTGCGATCAAAGGGATTGAGGTTATTCAGGAGGGACACTATCTGAGAACAGTTCATGTAAAAAGTATTCAAGGAGCCGACTATTACGGTTGGATAAAGGTACGGCCGGATGAAGAAAAAAGTGTGCTGAAGGTGACGGTCAGTGAGTCCCTTCTGCCCGTTTTATCCCAAGTATTGAAGAAAGTACGGCAGCTGTTTGACTTGTATTGCGATCCCGAGATTGTGTATGAAACAATGAAGAATATGGACAATTTTTTAATCGGATCTAGAATTCCCGGTTGTTTTGACCCGTTTGAAATGTCTGTCAGAGCCATTCTTGGCCAACAAATTACGGTTCAAGGAGCGGGTACCTTAGCTGCACGGGTGGTAGAAAAATATGGGAAACCAATCGAAACACCGATAGATGGGTTGACGCATGTCTTCCCCACACCGGCGGATATTATAGATTTAGCGGATACGCTTGAAGAACAGTTTGGCAAATTAGGTGTCATTAGAACAAGAACGAAAACGATTTTGGCGTTGGCCGAGGCGCTTGAAAACAATGAACTTACGCTTGAGTTTCCGGCTGATCCAGAGGAAGAAATGAAGCAGCTGGTGAAAATTTCTGGAATTGGCAAATGGACGGCGCAGTATATAGCGATGCGGGCACTCAATTGGACTGACGCCTTTCTTGAAACTGATGTCGGTATAAAAAAAGCGCTCGCTCCGATGAATCAGAAAGAAATGCTTGATTGGGCAAATCAATGGCGGCCTTGGCGCAGCTACGCCATCGTTGCTTTATGGAATTCTTTAAAGAAAAAGGAGGATTAAAATGTACTATCACAGTAATTATTCTTCACCAATTGGTCAGATCACGTTGGCAGGTACAGATGACAAACTGATCGGCTTATGGATGAAGGATCAAAAATATTTCGGAGATACGTTGCCAGAGAACAGCGTTGAAAATAATCACTTAGCCTTGTTTGATAAAACCAAAAAATGGCTGGATAAATACTTTGCGGGAAATAATCCTGAGATTTCGGAACTGCCGCTACATCCAATTGGCAATGAATTTCGTCAAACCGTTTGGTCCGTTTTAAGACAAATCCCCTATGGTGAGACGATAACCTATAAACAAATTGCTCAAAAAACAGCGGAAATTTTAGAAAAAGACTCGATGTCTTGCCAAGCGGTCGGCGGCGCTGTCGGGCACAATCCGATTTCTGTTATTATTCCTTGCCATCGAGTCGTCGGGACCAATGGCAGCCTGACAGGTTTTTCCGGCGGGATAAATAAGAAAATAAAACTATTGGAACTAGAAGGAGTAGACACCGCGCAGTTTAAAGTTCCAATCAAAGGAACGGCACTCTAACCAATTGAAAGAAGGCGAAGTAATGATTTCGAATGAACAAAAGGAAAGAGCCAAAAGGTTTTATGCGATGCATCAATCAGAAAAAATGTTTGTCTTACCAAATGTTTGGAATGTTGGCAGTGCTTATGTTTTTGAAAAACAAGGATTTAAAGCAGTTGCAACCTCCAGCGCAGGGATTGCCTATGACTTGGGCCATCCTGATGGCGAAGATATTTCCTTTGAAGATTTACTGGAGGTTGTAAAGCGAATTACTGCGCGGATCTCGATTCCGCTCTCTGTTGATTTTGAACGAGGCTACGGAGAATCTGTTCAAGAGGTCAAAGAGAATGCCAAAAGACTGATTCTGGCGGGAGCGATTGGGTGCAATATAGAAGATGGCCTGCCGAATGGCGATTTACTTCCTGTTGATTTACAGGTTGAAAAAATTCAGGCTCTTGTAGAATTGAAACAGGAATTAGGGATCGATTTTGTTATCAACGCCCGCACATGCACTTACTGGTTGAATGTGGGAGATGACGATGAAAAGATGACTGTTGCAAGTGCTCGTGGGAATGCTTACGCGAAAGCAGGAGCGGATTGTATCTTTATCCCGGGAGCGATGGATGAGCAAGTAATCGCTAAACTTAAAGCAAATATCCCAGCACCGATCAATATTATTCTGAATGGTGAATGTAATGATTTCGATAAATTAGAAGAAATAGGTGTACGCCGATTGAGTGTAGGCTCGGCACCCGTGAGATATATTTATAATGAAACAATAAAAATGGCGAGTGATTTAGCGAATAACGAAGTAAAACCACTAATTGATAATACTTTTACATATGGGAAGGCAAATGAGTACTTTCGAACTTAATGTTTATTTTTTTATTGGAGAAGGTTCTAATCATTATCTATAACCTGATATTTCCTATTACTAGAAATAACACAAAATGACTTTGTTCTTTAAGGTTATCAATGGTTCAAATAATGGATCATTTACTTTTTACAGACATTGTATAGTTAGGATAGTTAACGCTATCAAAAAGAGTAAGGGGAAGATTACTTTGAAAATATTCGTATCAAAGTTTGTGTTAGAAGCAAACGAAAACATTCCGATGAAGACGGACTTAGAAAATATGGATATCTGTTATGGAGATGATTGTATTGAAAGGATGCAGATTAAGAATGATGGATTAGCGGAGAAGATAGAACTAATTCCGGGAATCTACGCTGACGGGGCTTCTAATGGAGTTATGAAGAGAACAGCATTTGAATATATTGAAGAGAAATTACTTTCTACTATGAAAGAAAACCTTAAGGAAATTGATGGTATTTATCTACATTTGCATGGCGCGAGTAAAGTAGAAGAAATAGGCTCTGGTGATCACCATATTCTGAGAGAAATACGGAAGATAGTCGGACCTTATTTACCCATCGCAATTACTTGTGATCCTCACGGGAACTTGAACAAGGATTACGTTGAGAACGCGACAATTATTCGCAGTTATCGAGAATCACCACATACTGATATCAATCAAACGATAGAATTTGTTTTTCAAAATCTCATTTCTATTTTGAAATGTCGAAAAACGGTGACGCCTATTTATCGAAAATTACCGCTAATATTAGGCGGTGAACAGAGTGTTTCAAGCGATGAACCGGTTGTTAGCATCAATAAGTATTTAGCTGAAATTGAAATGGACTCCAGGATTATGAGCGCGTCTTGGCATGTTGGATATATTAGACATGATACTCCAGATGCTGGATGCGGAATTGTTGTCATACCAAACGACAATGAACATTATGATTATGCAGAAACAGTGGCGGATAATCTAGAAAATTATATTTGGGAAAGACGCCATACGTTCCATTATACGGGGCTGACCAAATCTCCAGAAGAAGCGTTGAAAATGGCAATTGAGTACAACGATAAACCAGTGTTCATTACGGATTCGGGTGATAATGTCACGTCAGGAGCGATGGGAGCAAATACGTTTCTATTAAATCAGATTTTGGAATTATCGGAGGCGAAAGGAAAGAAATTTCTTTTTGCTGCTATTCACGATAAGAAAACCTATAGCAAACTTGATAAGTTAAAAGTAGATGACGAAACAGATATTTTGCTTGGCATGAAACTGGATGAACTGTCTTCTGAGGTAGAATTAAGAGTGAAGGTCAAAGCAAAAGGAAGACAAAGAGAAACCAAAATTTTCGGTGAAGATGGTGACTTTGGTGGCGTAATAACAGTTTCTGTAGTCGATCGAGCCATTGATATTCTGATCACAGATACGAACCATCCATTTGTAGAGCACCCTCAATTCCAAGCAGCAAGTGTTGATTGGAATAGCTACGATATTGTAGTGGTCAAGATTGGCTATGCCTTCCCAGAGCTAAAAGAACATGGAAAATTGTGTGTGATGTCTTTAACCAAAGGAGCGACTTTGCAAGATACGGCCTCGTTGCCCTTTAAGTTGATCATGCGTCCTATGTTTCCCATAGATGATATATAAAAGAAAAATTCAAAAAAATTATAATGTGAGCTTTCAACAGATAACCAGCTAAACAACGAATCGTTTAGCTGGTTATTCACTTGTGATAACGTAAATTTTATAGTATCGAGGCTATTCAATTTAATAATTTAGAGATGAATATTTTTCGGACTATTCCTAAAATTTTTCTATTGATATAATTGTAGTGGAAGGGGTGTTGAGATGAATATAAATAATTTAGGACTATTGAATTCATTAAGTTCTATTCTAAATGAAGGGATTATGGATAGCGACTATGCGATCACTGTCTATTTGGTGGAGAATTTGGATCGAATTTCCGAAATGTCTGTGAATGAAATCATCGATGAAACATTCACCAGCAGGTCTGCGATTAGAAGATTTTGCAATCGTTTAGGATACAGTAATTTTAGTGATCTGAAGGATTCTGTTACCAAACTGATCTTTCCCAGCAATCTACAATATCGTTCACAGGATGATTTATTGAATCATCGAACGCAATTGAACAAGCTTATCTTTACTATGATCCAAGATATTGATCGTGTTTTTACTATCGCAATAGTGGATGAACTTAGTGATCTTATACATGAACACAAAGACGTTGTACTGCTATGTGCGAATAATACTAGCGGTGATCTTATCCGCTTTCAACAAGAATTGATTTATGGAAATAAAGAAATTAAAATTGTTTCGAATGCCTATACCAATAATGAAAATATAAAGTCACTTACAGCGGAATCCCTAATCATCACAGTATCTGCATCAGGTAAGTTCGCAGAAATCGCTAATGAATGGGTGTCTGAAATAAAGGGAAGAAAGATACTGATTACGGCCTCTAGAAGCGAAGAGTTTCAAACAATTTATAACAAAATATTTTATATCAGCAAACATAGTTTTTCGAATGACTATTTAGGAATTTATGGAAAATACGGAATAGCATACATATTTGATTTGATTTCCTCAAGCTATATTTCAAAATATAAGAGAAGATAAACGTAAGATGGAGTGGTTCAAAATGTGAACCACTCCATTTTTTGTTTGCTTATATAATAAAGATAGTTAGAGATGAAAGCACGATTAATTGGGAGGAGACGATTAATATGAGAAAATATGAGGATATTTTTAGCAAAAAACAATTTCTTTGGGGTTCAGCAACTGCGGCATATCAATGTGAAGGTGCTTGGGATGAGGAGGATAAAGGGATCAGCGAATGGGATTACTTCAATCATCATAGCCCTCTGAATATCAATCAAGAAGATGGGGATAGCGCAAGTGATTTTTATCATCATTACAAGAAAGACATAGATATGATGGCAGAGGGAAAGCAAAATACGTATCGATTTTCTATCGCTTGGAGTCGAATTTTGCCTAAGGGTTATGGAGAAATATCACAAGCTGGAATCGATTTTTATAATAGAGTGATTGATTACTGCTTAGAAAAGGATATTGAACCCAATGTTACGCTGTTCCACTATGATTTACCTTTAGAACTAGCTAAAGAAGGCGGCTGGTTGAATAGTAAGATCACGGATTATTTCAATGAATATGCCAAGATTTGCTTTGAAAACTTTGGTGATCGCGTGAAATTATGGGCAACAATCAATGAGCCACGCTATTACGCTTACTGCACAAACATAGTGGGAAACTATCCGCCGAATCGCAAGTTAGATTTCCAATCATATTTTCAATCGCAATATAACTTAATGCTGGCAAGTGCAAAAGCTATCCACACATTCAAAGAGATGAAGATTGACGGAGTTATCGGAATTGTCCATGATAATGGCAGCGTCGAAATAGATCCGGCGACAAAAGAATCAGAAAATATTTTTGAAATTGCAGATTTCTTTTATAATCGTTTAATTCTATGTCCAGCACTTTTAGGTGAACTTCCACCTGAGTTGGAAAAAATGATCGGAATTTTTGGATTTACGCTATTGCGTGCTGAAAATGAAACAGAGCTTTTTCGTTTAGGTAAGGGAGATTATTTAGGATTAAATCTTTATAACCGTCAATATGTAACCGATTGGCAAGAAGGAAAAACGGAAGTGTTTCATAATAATAAGGGTTCTGGCAGCAATAATAAAGAAGGAATTCGAGTGGAGAACATTTTTGAGTCTTCATTTGATGAGACTGTTCGCCGAAATAAATGGGGACGTGAAGTAAATCCACGTGTTATGTATACTGCCTTGAAAGAAATTAAAAATAGATATGAAAACCCAATGATCATGATTACTGAAAATGGTCATGGATGCTATGAAGAACCAGACGAAACGGGTTATGTTGTGGATGATGAACGAATTGAAATTTTTGAACAATTCTTATTCTATATGCGAAAGGCCATGGACGAAGGGGTCAATGTTAAGGGGTATTATCATTGGTCTACCATGGATATTTACAGTTGGATTAATGGATATAGAAAACGGTATGGTCTTGTTCGCGTTGATTTTGAAAATGATTTTACTCGTACTCCTAAAAAGAGTTATTTCTGGTACCGTGATTATATTATCAATTATTTCGCGGAAGCAAATGAAGCTGTTCTAACTGAAACAAAATAGATGGATAGGCTGTTGGTCCGCGCTAATTTTCAGCGGACCAACAGTCAAAGGAGAAAAACAAATGACGGAATTAGTTAGCATTGCGACAGGGGAGTTAATTGAATTAAGGGACGTTCAAGATGAGGTCTTTTCTGAGAAAATGTTAGGAGATGGATTCGGTATTATCACAAAAGAGACATCTCTGTACAGTCCAGTTTCTGGTACCGTTAGTATGGTTTATGATACTGGGCATGCAATTGGTATTCAGGCGGAAGATGGCTCAGAAATTTTAATACATATTGGTATTGATACGGTTGAGTTGGCCGGAGAAGCGTTTGATTCACAGGTTCGGCAAGGGGATAGGGTAGATCGCCAAACCGTAATTTCCAAAGTCGATTGGGAAGTAGTTCATGATCGAGGGTTCGATGAGACTGTACTTGTAATTAGCCTGAATAAACAAATGCATCATCTCTTAAGAAGAGGTATGGTTGTTCGAGGATCAGTTGTCGCTGAAGTACATCCATAATGGAGAAGCTTATGATAATAAAAAAAATCTATAATAATAATGCGATAATGGTAGAAGATCAGAACAATAATGAAGTAATTTTAGTCGGCAAGGGGTTAGCATTCAACATGCAAAAGGAGGATCAGATCAATCCAAAGCTGGCAGAAAAGAAATTTGAACTAACCAAAGAAATCAATCATCGTTTTGAAGAACTCGTCACCTCGATTCCTTTGGATTACATTTTATTAAGTGAGAGAGTCATTGCTCATATCAAAGAAAAAAGTACGAAGAAGATTAGCGATTCCATTTATGTAACCTTGACAGACCATATAGTGATGATGATTGAACGGATAAAAAAGGGTGTCGATTTTGATTCGCTTTTGCTGTTAAATGTTAAGTCGCTTTATAAAGAAGAATACAATATTGCTCTAACAGCTATTGAATTGATTAATCATTATCTAAGTATGACGATCAGTCGGGAGGAAGCGAATTTCATTACGTTGCATATTGTTAATGCTGAATCAGACTTTAATATGATGCAAAATTATACGATTATCGAGATAATTACATTGATCCAGGAAATCGTGGATCGGCATTTTTCAATAGAGCAAGAAGATAATCGAGCTTATGATCGCTTTCTTACTCATTGCCGCTTCTTTGTACAACAAATCGTAAATAGCAATTATGTTAGAAGTGAGGCTCATTCCAATCGGGATATGTTGAATACTATGAAAGAAGCCTACAGTGAACAATATCAATGTGTTAAAGAGATCAGCTTATTGCTAAAACAAAAATATGGATATTTAGCTAATCATGAGGAAGAATTCTATCTATTGATCCATATTATACGACTATCAACCTAATAAATGTATGCGTATACATTCGATCATTCCAATAAATGAAAGGAGTTGAGTGCTGAAAAATGCTGGTATGTATTAATAGTACCTCTATATTGGATGGTGACAGAGACTGCTGGCCAAACCTCTTAATATGATAATCATTTAAAGGAGGGTATTGACATGAAATTTAAAAAAATGTCAGAACAAATTCTAAATAACATGGGTGGGGTGAGTAATATCACTCACGTGGAACATTGTGCTACGAGATTAAGAATTCACTACAAAAGCAAGCAGGAAGTCCACGAAGAAGAAATCAAAAAGATTGAAAATGTTGTAGGAATTGTGAGTAAAACCGGCCAATTACAAGTAATTATTGGTCCAAGTGTACATGAGGCCTACAAGGATTTTATGGAAGTTTCGCAATTTGATGCTAAGGACAGCGATAAACATTCCGAAGAAAAGCCCATTGAGGAAACGGACGAAAAGAAGAACTTTTTATACTATGTAAATAAATTTGGTAATTTTAGTGCAGCAATTTTTATGCCGGTTGTTCCAGCCTTGATTGTTGGCGGATTAATTTTAGCCATTAAAAATTTGTTAGTGAATTATTTTAATGTACCTATGGAGAGCGGAACTGCCCTGTTAATGACTGCCATTTTTAGTGCCGGTTTTTCTTTCTTACCCGTTTATTTAGGTTATACGACCGCCAAACGATTGAAAATCGAACCAGTGATGGGTGCATTTTTGGGATGTTTATTAGTCAGTCAAAATATTAGTGGAGCAACAAAACTAGATTTTATTGGAATATCTATTCCCAACATTGATTATAACGGAAGCATCCTGCCAGTCATTATGGGCGTTTTTGTAATGTATTATATAGATAGATTACTTGAAAAAGTTATTCCTGAAGCGATCAAGTACTTTTTAAAACCGCTGTTGACTATGGTTTTGGTTGTTCCTATCGTATTGATTATTCTTGGACCACTAGGAACAAATTTAAGTGTTTATGCGGGAAATGCAGTGATGTTTCTAATGGATACTGTTGGTGGAATTGCTTTGCCATTTCTTTCAGCACTTTATCCTTATATGGTTATGCTTGGTTTTGATAAAGCTTTATCTCCTATTGGATTCGCGGCTGTAGAATCATTAGGATATGATCCGGTATATGTCGTGATGGGCTTTATTTCTAATTTGTGCATTGGCGGAACTGCACTTGCTGTAGCAACCAGCATGAAAGACAAAGGCAAGAAGGGGATGACGTACTCTTTCGCTTTTACGGCTCTTTGTGGAGTTACTGAACCAGCATTCTATGGCGCCTTAATTTCTAGACCAAAAGTTTTGATTGGTACAGCTGCAGGCGCCGTGTCAGCAGGATTAGTAGCAGGGGTATTTGGTCTTAAGAGTTATGTAATGGGCTTTTGTCCAGGATTGTTAACCGCATTATTCTTTGTTGAACCTGATGGTAAGATGGGGAATATGATCTTGGCCGCTATAGTGGTTCTTGTGGCGGTAACCGTTTCGTTTGTAGTAACGAAAATCATTGTAGCGAAAACGGAAAGTTCTGAAACGATTGAAACTAAGGAAAAAGTACCAATGGAGAACATTTAAGCAGCAAGATAAAATAGAAAACGGCCAGCTGCTATCGTCTTCGTTAGTAGAGCTGGCCGTTTAGTGATTGATTTATCTTTTTATCTGGAAGAATGCTGTAACGAATATCAGTATCGAAGCCATCAAATAGACTTTATGAGGAATGTGAATAATTAGGATAAGAACAAGGCAGAATAAAATATTTAGGGAATTTATTTTGGTGTTGTTTCGCATAGTTATCAAAGTCGCTCCTTTTACATAGGATAGCCACTGTTATTAGGCTGACACTTTTTTATTTTTATAGGTTTTCCAAGAAGCCTCCGCGATCCATAACACACTTACGGTCATAATTTTGAGAAGAATGTGACCGATTCCGGTATTGGGCGGTAATAGGACAAGAGTGATTAAAAGAATATACCTCCAAAGCGACAATGTCAAAAATGTGAAGAACCTATAAGCAGGATGTTTCCAGTAAGGACTATTATTCCTATCGTTATTCATAATTTCCTCCAATAAAAGTGATCCAAGGAATAGACTAACTAGAACGTATCACAGAAATTTCTTTTGGATGGAGAAATATCCTAAAAGGTCAGAATTCATTCCTAAACTAACTGTGCTATTTGGTGTGATCATACAAGATTACATGGAGAACGATGAAGGACATTTTGAACGTTGTACTAAAATAGAAGAAACAAGGGCATCTGCGAATAAAAATGGCAGGTGCTTTTTCTTTAGAAGAGTCAAATTTGCTGGAAAAACGAACAGTGTAAAGCAAAATTCTCCGCTAACAAAATTAATTCCTGAAAGCAGCAAATATATGCAGAATAGTGGACTTTAGTATTCTCGCGAGAACAAGTATTATTATGACAACTTCATCCTTTTTTAGAACCTCTACAATCTGGAGGCTCAGCAAAAGGTATGGAAGAGCGAGCTTTGGGGGAGTTATTTTGCGGGTGACGATTAATCGGGAAAGTGTGGTCATGAGTCAGGACGTTTTTAGTCATGAAATAACCATCGATACACCAGCCAAAATTAATTTGCAACAGCTTTTTGATGACTTGATAGCGTCAAATTATTTTCCGAAAACCACCGGCAACAATGTGGTTTGGGTTTTAAGATATAGCGGAAAAGAGTGGCTTGTCTGGAAAACAAAGGAGAATGTTTTCTATACCCACTTTTTAGATTCCGCAAAATTAACAGTGGATTTAACCAGTGAAGAGGAGAATAAACGGATCTTTTTTATGTATTATTCTTCGGTGACCAAAAGGGCCTTGAGTTTATTCAAAGAGCATAAAGGCAGCAAGAAAGCGATGATTTTAAGCGGCGTTATGCCAGAATATCGTTCCTATCAAGTGTCGGAAGTACTAGAAAGAACCTGGTCCGAGCAACTAAGATTGGCCAAATAATGTTGGAAGTGGGAATACACAATGAATGCAATAACCATCATCATCCTATTAGGACCGATTGTCCTCATTGTTTTTTTCGTCTTGTTTCTGATTCGCCTTATTCAAATGGTTCTGTTTAATCTAAGACAGAATACGTTGTATAGACAGCGGATCAAAAATTATCAGGAAGAAAAACAATTGTCGAATGTGGATCTAGAGATTTTTCATGAAGCGATGGAGGAGCTTAGACAGCAAATTCTTCGTTATGAAGCAGCAACGAAGAAGAATAAACGTTTACGGGCGATTGAAAAAGAACATGGCGGCTTGAAGTCTTCTAAAGAAATTTTCCAAGAGCTGATGGCTCATCCAGATGAGTTAACGAAATTCAGTGATTTTTTGTATCATGCGATCCCGAGTGCTGCGGATGCCTCAGAAAAAGTCGATGCGATTACCGAAGTGGATCTGCCAACGCCTGAAATCGAAAAATCGTTAGAAAATATCCTAACGACCATGACAGTAATCTCTTCAAGCATAACAAGCGATTATGAAGCGATCATTCGCGAAGATTCTGAAGAAATCGAATTAACCAAAAAGATATTGGAGAAAAACCGTGGCTAAAAAGAAAAACTTTGATGATGAATACAATCAGTTGTTTAGCAAACCAGCTAGACGAAAACTATTTAATGGAAACACATTTTTAGGCAGAATCATCAATCGTCAGCCGGGCGATCGAAGAATCAAGACCAGTTGGGTGATTATTGTATTTCTATTCGCGATCATTCTTTATTTTGGACGTTTCTATTTTTATGGCTGGATGCAGGGCAGTAACGATAAAAGTCAGGATGTCCTCCCGCTAAAAGTGGCAGACGTACGACAAAATGGGGCGATAGATCTAAGCAAACCACTAGTCGCGACTTTGGACAATCATGTGTTTAAGTTTAATCGCGGGTATCAGCTGGCGATTTTAGGTGATTCTGAGATTGAACTCAATTCTAAGGAACTCTCTGTTCTGCCGACGAAAGATGAGTTCGTGTATGATAAAAATGCGGCAAACATTACCTTTAATAAGAATGAGGTAGGTGAAGTGGATGGGGAGCTTTCTATCTCAGGAAACCTAATAAAAAGTGAATCGGACTATGTCGACAACAGTAAGACAGATTTTAGCAAAGCCTATCCGCAAAAAGACATTGATGGGATCAAACAAGGGTATATAATTAATTATAGTGATGATAAGGGCAGTATTTTTACTACGATCAAGCAGTATTATATTTTCTCTGACGGCACTGGAATCACGATTATTATTGATTCGAATGATGAAAAAGAAATCAGCGACCAGACAAGCTTGAAAGATATCAAAGACAAATATTCGAAGGATTTTAATTTTTTAGCCAAGCATTTTAAATTGGAAAAACAGACATAAAGCAGGAGTATCTTGATGAAGATAGAAAAAACAGTGAAGCAAATTGATTCTGCAGCAGAACTGAAAAAGATCGTTGAGGAGTCAAAAAAATTATGGGGATTTGGTTGGGGCAAGTACCGGTTGAATCTAGCCGATTTTCATCAAAATGATTATTACTGGGTCTCTTGGCATGAAGGGTCGGCTTGGGCCAGCTACATTTTAGAGATGCATGGTCAAATGATCGAAGGTGCGTTTACTTTGTCGCTTCAAGGGTTACTTGAACAAGAGGGAGCCTACCGACAGGCAGAGCAGCGGACCGTGGAGCAAGTCCTAGTGCCATTTTTCAATGAGCATTATCCAGAACATACAGGCATATTAACCCTAGTTTATGGTTCCTATGAAGTGTAGGCTAAGAATTTTTAGGAGGTAAGTGAGATGAGTTTATTTCGGCGCAATCCCAAAGAGAAAAAAGAGAACGAAAAAATTCCGAACTTCTTTAATTTTCCAAGAGATGAACAAGGCTTCAAGAAAGTCTCTCGCTGGTTAAGAGCAGCAGATGAATTGATCGCAGAATTGGAAAGCGATGGCAGTCTGCAAGTATTGAGATCACCTGAAGGAGAGCTGGTCCTGCCAATCTATACGGATGTACAAGCTCGCAGACCGGCATTTAAAAAAGGCGATCATTTCGCCGTCATGAGTTTCGAAGACTTGAAGAAGATTATCGAAGCCAACCCAAAACTCTCTCTCGTCTGGTTAAATCTTCAATCGGACAGTGTTCAATTTGAGCGCAGCTTCTTTACCAAACAATACGTAATTCCGAAAGAAACAACGGTAAAGATCGGCCTGCCAGCAACCAGGCCGGAAAAACTAAATGATTTTCTCGCTCAGTACGGTCAGGATCACCCAACGATCAAAAAAATCTCCTTGGCTTTGATGCAGAATGGGGAAGAATTCAGCTACTTAGTGAATGTCCAGCACACTGAGCAAGAAGATATCATTCCAATGATTGGGAGAGAAGTAGAGCAAATCTCTCGAGCCGAAAACTATCCCTATCCCGTCGATTTTACAGGGGATGAGAGCATGTTCGGGAATGATTCAAGGTATGTTGTTTATCAAGAGAAATAGCGGAATATTCTGCTCCTAGACTGGATGTTTTGATGAGAATTATATAAGTTTAAAAGAATACGAACCCCTGCGAAAAAAATCTCAGGGATTCGTATTTTTTTACAATGATCCTTCAATTCGAGTTAAAAAGGTGAAAGAAGAGCACATCTTTTGGCTGAAAGCTAAAAACAATATAAGCCCATTTGAAAAGAATGAAATACTGATCAATCGAGATTCAGAATGCCCCTACAGACGAGTAAGACTTCACTATCTGGAGCAGATAAGGGTCACGGATGCAACGCTTATCAAAGTGGATACTTTGGATGTTTTAATGGATATGTTGGAAAGTGAGAATACAGTGGCGGTGATCCCAGAAGTCATCTTATCCTCCAACACGATTCTTCGAAAATTGGAAGGTGACGGTAAAATCATTGGTTGGATTTGTTGCTGTAGCTTTGAAACGCTTGATAAAATCCTACGACGCCAGTGATATACAGATACGGCTTATGTGAAATATGTTAGTAATGTCTCAAAAGTAAAAAAAGACTTATGCCGTAAAGCTTCTGTTTTTTCGACAGAAGTCTTCTTCTAGTTAAGTATACAGAGTTTTAGTCTTTCACGACTAATCAACGAGATCCTTAATTTTCTTTGCTGGCACACCGCCGACCAAGGTATTGTCAGGGATATCCTTTGTTACGACTGCACCAGAAGCGATCACTACGTTGTTTCCAATGGTTACTCCAGGCATGACCGTGACTTTTCCTCCAATCCAGACATCATTCCCGATGTTAACTGGAGATGCTTGTGCCAAATATTCTCTACGGCCTTCTTTCGTCAGGGGATGGTTGACGGTGTAAATATCAACATTAGGGCCGATCATGACATTATCACCAAAAGTCACAGGTGCGATATCTAAGATGGTCAAATTGTAGTTTGATAGAAAATCATTTCCGACATGAGTATTTTTTCCGTTATCGCAATTGAACCCCTGTTGAACGGAAATGTTTTTACCAGCAGAGCCAATAATCTCTCGTATTTTTTGTTCCTGTTTTTCTGGTTCTGTAGCTGAAATAGCGTTGAACTCTTGGCATAATAGGGCAGCGTTCGCTTTTCTAGAGGCGACTTCCTCATCTAAAAAATAATACTCCAGACCAGCTTCAAGTTTTTCAATTTCCCGCATTGATATCCTCCATTTTTATTGATATCCTCCATTTTTATTGATACATTAAATTTTACTCTATTAAATAAAAGAAAACGAATCATTCGATTATTTAGTAGAACGTAGCTTTTCATAAATTGAGCCTACAAAGAATAACAAAAAAAATTACGCACAGAAAAGAAGCATGGAAGATCCTCTGATTTCTAGCTCAAAACCTGCAGCTGTAAAATGGGTGCAGGTCTCTTTGTTTCCACCCGTCATCCACCAAGTGATCATCTTCCTAACATTGAACGGATTTCCGTTTCATTATATACTTTAAAGAAAAATAGGAATGGAGTGAGGAAGATGGAGCTGGGTAATTCTGTGAGAAGTATCTTACTTCGATATATCAATAATCAGAAAAAGCAGGATAACAATTACTTTATCGCGCAGATTATTTTAGATTCGTTTAATACGATTCCTCAACTGACTATTTACGAGCTTAGTGAAAAATGTTTTGTCTCCACTGCAGCAATTTCACGTTTTATACGTTTGCTGGGGTTTGCGACGTATACAGAATTTAAAGCAGCATGCGAAGCTGAGATTGGAATCGTTCATGATTACGACAAGAAATATACAATGAAAGCGAACGAGCCATCGAGTGATTTTATGGAGGAGTTCACCGAGAATCTTTATAGTAATTTGGCGTATTGTCAGCAGCATCTTTCCGAAAGTAAGCTGCAGGAAGTTGTTCAAATGATAGCGGAAACCCCTGATGTCGTTGTTTTCGGCTTAGAATTTGCGGCTTTTATGAGTCAGCATTTCCAGAGTCGACTGGCGATGATGGATAAACGGATTCATACAGGGTTTACTGTGGCTGATCAGCTAGAAACGATCGAAAAAATCCAACCAAACAGTTTGGCGTTGATCTTTTCGATGGAAGGCGGCTTTTTCTATTTTAATGAAAAGGTTGTCGCCGCATTGAAAAAGACGAACGCGCGTATTATTGTTTTCACCTTTAAAAATTCTCCGATGATTGAACGAAGTGCTGATGAGGTGATCATTTGCGGAGAGCGTAATGAAAACACTGAAGGACGATTATCTGTCCTGTATGTGATGGAGCTGTTGATTTTTTACTACATGCGAACGATTTATTTACCGTGAGTTTCATATTTTGAAACAAAGCCGCTAGTTTTGAAACTGGCGGCTTTGTTTTGTCGTCGAGGATGGAATCGCTTACGTGCTATTGTTTGAGTATAAGAAGGAGCGATGCACGTATGGAGAAAAAAACATTTTACTGGGGAGCCTCGACCTCGGCATTTCAAGTGGAAGGAGGGTACGGTGAAGGAGGCAAAGGCTTGGCCACGACAGATGTACGGAAGGTACCGGCAGGCGTGACAGATTCAAAGGTGGCCTCGGATCAGTATCATCATTTAGAAGAGGATATTCTCTTGATGAAGGAGTTAGGAATCAGCCTTTATCGCTTCTCGTTTAATTGGACGCGTATCATGGGAGAGGGATATGAAGAAAATCCAGCAGGAATCGATTTTTATAATCGGTTGATTGATCTTTGTTTAGAGAATGGGATCACCCCATTCCCGACGCTCTATCATTTTGAAATGCCTCAGAAATATGTCGAGGACTTTGGCGGATGGCAGTCAAGAAAATGTGTCGAGTTATTCGTGAAGTATGCGGAGATCTGTTTTCGGCATTTCGGTGATCGGGTGAAAGCGTGGGGAACCATTAATGAGCAGCTGATTGCCAGTGCGGCAACGGATTTAAATGGAAATCATGAAGCGAATCAGGACGAAAAAATGAAGAACATGTATCAAATGAGCTATCACATGTCACTTGCTGAGAAAAAGACCTTCGCGATTTTTCGCGAAATCGTTAAGGATGGAAAGATTGGTCCAATTTGTTCCATGCAAGTAATCTATCCAGAAACACCCTCGCCAAACGATATTTTAGCGGCGAGAAATGCTCAAGATTTTTTACAGAATTGCTTCTTGGATATGTCCGTCTTTGGACGCTACCCAATCGGCTACAGCAATTATTTAAAGACCAAAGGATGGTATCCTGAAACGAAGGCAGAGGACGCTGAAGTATTGACGAATAATCGCCCCGATTTCATTGGGATCAATTACTATTGCAGCACCTGTGTCCGAACATTGGCTGAAGGTGAAGACAATAGTCAGCTGCCGCCATTTTACCGAAATGAATTATTTATACTCGGGAATAATCCCTATTTGAAGAAGACAGAGTGGATGGAGTTTGGGATTGATCCAGAAGGTTTATACGTTGGAATGCGTGATATCTATGAACGGTACCAGCTGCCGATGATCGTGACTGAAAATGGATTGGCCTTTTCGGATATACTGGAAGGAGAGAAGGTCTCAGATCATTATCGAATTGAGTATTTAGAGCAGCACATCAATCAATGTGAGCGCCTAGTGGAGGAAGGGTATCCTGTCATGGGGTATTGCCCATGGTCGCTGCTTGACTTGGTTAGTTCGCATCAAGGGTTTAAAAAGCGGTACGGATTGATTTATGTTGATCGAACCGATGACGATGTAAAAGAATGCCGTCGAATCCCTAAGGAAAGCTATTTCTGGTATAAAGACAGAATTCAGTCGAATAAATAAGGAGCGAGAATGATGAATACTTTTATCGATTTCATGGAAAAACGATTTATCCCTGTAGCAAACAAAATCTCTGAAAATCGTTACTTAAAGAGTGTTAGTACAGGGTCTATGGCGCTGCTCGGTGTCATTATGGTAGGTTCGATCTTTACGGTTATCGCCAGCTTTAGCTGGGAGCCGTATCAGAACTTTTTGACTAGTACGCAGCTAGGGACACTGCTGAATTATGTGCCTGATTTTACGATTGATTTATTAGCCTGAATAATTCATAGAATTTCTGAAACTCTATTAAAAGCTTATTAACGCACGGTTCTTCTTTTCTTTTACCGCACCCTTTGGGTGTACAAAAAGAACCCCAATCTGCTATGGTTAAAGTGTCTAAACTAAACCAAGAAAGGGGTTCTCTCAATGGCTACATTACAGGAAAAACACGTAAAATTCAACTCTAAAATGGTGGTGTCAAACACCGGTGGTAATCTTTCGTCAGATGCCGGTCTCATCTTGGTGAAGGAATTCATGAATTCGCTTGGATTTTATTCGTTCGCGAAGCAATTCATCCACTTCAATGAGGACCGTATTTATTGGACTCATGACAACATCTCCCTGCTCGAACAGCTGCTCTTCCAGTTGATTGCCGGATATTCCGCAGATTCATCCGCCAATCTCTTGAAGGAAGATCCCATTTTTCGGTTGGTTTTGGATAAGGAAGCCATCGCCTCCCAGGCCTCGCTATCCCGCTTCTGGGACCGGATCAGCGAGGAGAACATTGCACAGTTCCAGGAACTGAACCAAGCCATGCTGGACAAGGTCCGCATGGAACGGAACAATACCCAAATGATCATCGATTTAGATTCCACACATTCGGATACGTTCGGGAATCAAGAAAAGACTGAGCACAATGCCCATTACGGCACACAGGGCTATCATCCGTTGGTAGCCTTCGATGGCCTTACGGGAGACTTTCTGAAAGCAGAACTTCGTTCTGGAAATGTGTATACGTCAAAAGGTGTAAAAGATTTTCTGGCACCGATGCTCACACATTACCGTCAAGTCCTTCCCTGCACTGATATTTTGGTCCGGGGAGACAGCGGCTTTGCGACGCCCGAGGTCTATGATACGTGTGAATCCAACGAAAGTTTCTATGTCATCCGCCTGAAATCAAATAAAGTCGTGGAAAAACTAGCGGAAACCTTTGTCCTGGTTGGGGACGACCATCCCTGGGAGGAAAGGGAAGTCCACTACTATTCCGCGTTCTATCAAGCCAATAGCTGGTCCCAAAAACGTCGAATCTGTATCAAATCGACTCGGGAATCGAATCAGCTGGTGTTCAGTCACGAGTACGTGGTCACTAATTTTCACGAGGAACTATCCGCGAAAACCATCTTCCAGATTTACCATAAACGCGGCACCATGGAGAACTTCATCAAGGAAGCAAAAAATGGGTTCTATTTCGACAAGACGGATAGCTCAAGCTTCTTGGAAAATCATGCACGGATGATGGTAAGCCTGTTGGCTTACAACCTGGTCAACTTCATGAAGACCATATGTCTACCTGAAAAGGAAGCGACATTCCAAGTCGACACATTGCGGCTCCGCCTGTTCAAGGTCGCGGGTAAATTAGTCCGCAGTGGCCGTAGATTGCTTTTACGGATGAGCTCCTCCCATGTCTATCAAGACTTGTTTTATCAGTTACTGGACAAAATCCAGCAACTCAGTTGGCAAGTGTAAAATAGCAATCAGCTTTTAAAAAGACATGGAATCACTAAGGGATTCGTGCGCCCAAAAACAGCTCCAGATTCCCTATCTTCGTTAAAAAAACAAAAGGAAATCTGTTTTCGCAAGTACAAACCGGTTGAAAAAAGAAAATTCAACTCAAATCGATGTATAAACGTTATTTTCCCAAAAAAATTAGATCTATGAATTATTCAGGATTAGGAATGTATATGGCTTTTAGTATCGCTTATTGCGGCTCGGATATTTTCAAGATAAAGGAGCACGCTTTAGGAACTGGATTGATTTCTCTTGTCAGCTTTTTGATGCTTAGTCCGCTTACGGATGTTCCAGAAGAGCGGTTGGCGTATCTGAACACAAGCTACTTAGGTGCAAAAGGAGTCTTTGTTGCGATTTTCGTCTCATTATTGACTATTCAGGTCATGCGGTTTTTTGTTAAGAAGAATTTTACGATCCGCATGCCGCAAGGAGTTCCAGAAATGGTCACGAAGTCGTTTACTTCTCTCGTTCCAGCGGTCGCAATCGTCTTATTATTTGGGGTGATCAAGCTTTTGTTCAGCTTGACCAGTTTTGAAACGGCGACTGATTTCATCTATACCTTGCTTCAACAGCCTTTGCAATCTTTGACAGCAACATTACCAGCATTTTTAATATTGATTTTGATCTCCAATTTATTATGGTTCTTTGGTATTCATGGTTCAATGACCGTACTGCCAATTTTGATGCCGATTTTCTTAGGCTATCTTGCAGTAAACACCGAGGCCGTCTCCGCTGGCGAGGTGATTCCCCATGCGATCAATTTTGGTCTTTATGATTTGGCCTGTTTAGGTGGAAGCGGGGCAACGATTGGCTTGGTTGCAAATATGTTCTTCTTTTCAAAGAGCAAACGCTACCGCGCATTTTCAAAAATCGTGTTTCCGAGCGGGCTATTCGGGGTGAATGAACCAGTAATTTTCGGGATGCCATTAATGCTGAATGTGATGCTTCTAATTCCATTTTTGTTAACGCCATTAGTAATTGTTTCGCTAGGCTATCTATTGATATCGTTCGGAATTATTACTGCACCCATGGGAATTCTAGGCGCTGGCTCATTGCCGCCGCTTGTTCATGGAATTGTCCAAGGCAGTCTGTCATTTGGGATTTATGAGATTGCTGCTACATTGCTTTCTATGGGAATTTACTTTCCATTTTTCAAAGCCCTAGACAATCAAGCGGTTCAGGAAGAAGTTGTTGCGAGTGAATTAGAACAAGAAGAAGCCGCTGTGAATGAAATTTCATAGGAAGAACGAAAAATTTATTTGGAACGAATTTCCTTCTCTTAAGATGGGGAGAGCAATCGTTTTGGAATGTTCTTCTAAGTTTTCTAAAAGTATATCAAGCAAAAATCCCCCTGCGATCGAAAATAGAACGCAGGGGGATTTGCTATTCAGTTAGTTGGTATTGCCAAATAGATTTTTAGTCATTTTGTTAGTACGAGCTATTTGCTAAATAGCACCAATCAAGCCTTTTTCTATACAATAATTGTCAAGGGCCATAATAAAATGTTGGTTTTGGGCCATTGAAATTGTAGGTAGTTTTCTCTTTATCGTTTCGTTTCTTTTCCTTTCGTTTCACTATAACTTTTCATTCGATAGGAAGGTCCTGTAATTTGAATAATTTTAGAATGATGGACCAATCGGTCCAATAAAGCATTAGTCAATTTCTTATTACCAAAAATTTCGGACCATTGAGACAGAGGAATATTCGTTGTAATAATCGTTGATTTTCTTTCGTATCGCATATTAATTAGTTGAAACAGTAAGTTAGATCCTTCTTTTGAGAAGGGGAGATACCCGACTTCATCAATAATTAATACAGAATAGCTCGCATATTTTTTGAGCATGGTATCACTTGTCCCACGTTTATGTGCCCGGATAAGTCGATTAACCAGTTCTGTACTAGTGATAAATAAACAGCTCTGCCCTCTATCAATACACTCTAAACCAATTGAAACGGCTAAATGGGTTTTTCCAACACCGCTATTTCCAATGAATAAAAGGTTGTCATACGTGTCTAAAAAGCGTAATGTCACTAAATCTTGAATTTCACTTTTTTTGATTTTGGGTTGAAAATCAAAGTTAAAATCATGAAGGCGTTTATGATAGGGAAACATTGCCCGTTTTAAAATTTTTCTTTGGGTCTCCTTTCTACGATAGCTAATTTCTTGATGTGTTAATTCAAATAAAGAATCAACTAGAGATTGTTCATTTTTAGCTACTTCATCTAAATGGGCAGGTAAAATTTCTTTGATACAGGTAAGATTTAAATCTGATAATTGATTTAATAACTGATGGTAATTTGACATATGAGCCTCCTTATAATTCATCGTAAGCATCTAAATTTTCTTCTACAAAGCGCTCCAACTCTTCGTCTTCTAAGTATTTGAAGACATCAGATCGAAGAATCTCAAGAGAGTCATCACGTTGATAATTTAAGGTTTTTTTGCTTAATGGGTGCGAGCGAATACATTGATGGCCATACCAAATGAATAGACTGTCCTTACGGACATCTAAAGTTACCTCTTTACCAATATATTTCACGGGAACAGAATACTTTGAGTTTTGATATTGGACCATGGATTCAATGGAAACTTTTCTAATTACGTGTTGGGTTCTAGAAACATATCTGACTAATTCTAAACGATTGAAAGGACGCAACACCGATTGTTCATCTATAAGAAGCTTAGAGGGATGATTATTCACTGCTTGAGAACGTTCATTATTTAAGTCATTCATAAACTCATAGACGATTCGTTTTAGCTCCTGCTCATTTTCAAACTCGTAGTTAAAGACCATTAAGCGGTTAACAGTACGAGCTAAAGCTTCAACTTTGCCTTTGGTTTGTGGACGAAAAGGGCGACAAGCAATCGGATTGAATCCAGCATCTTTAGCAAATTGACGAAATTTTTCGTTAAAAACGGTTTGACCAAATTGGCTTTTACTTCTATCAACAACTGTTTTCATATTGTCAAACCAAATTTCTTGAGGAACACCATTCCCGCAGTACTCAAACGCATTGACCAAACAATTGAAGACATTCGCTTGGGTTCGATCAAAGGTTACCTCTAAGTATTTCATGCGAGAATAGCCTAGAATATATAGAAAAAGATTGAAGTAAAAGACTTCACCATGTTTACTCACCATCTTAATATTTTCTTTCCAATCGACTTGAGCAGAAAGACCTGGCGTCGTTTCAATTCGAATGGTTGCCTTTTTTACACGCTTTTCTCGATAGTTCCGACAATATCGTTTGACGGTGGTATAGCCACCTTGATATCCTTTTTTCTTAATAAAATAATAAATTGAAGAAGCGGAACAGCTTAACTCCATTTTATCTTTAATAATTTCTTCAAAACCGCTTAATAAAAGAGGAGCAGAAGATTGTCTCTTTTTGATCTGTTCTACTTCCCCTTTAGTTCCAGCTTCATAGTAACGCTTGACTGTTCGGTAATCACAATTATATTGCTTGGCCATGGCTGCATAGTTAGGTTGAATATCGTTCATAATGTGTCGTAAGACTCCTTCTAAGACATCTTTTCGCATGAGTCACTCTCCTTGAATGGTTTCATGAAAAAGAATATCAGATTTTAAATCTAACCTACATTTTCGATGGCCCTTTTCCTACATTTTATCGTGGCCCTTTACAATATCCGGCCTCAATAGGAGTTAGATTTCTCCGGTTGTAAAAATCTGCGAAAGCTTTTTGTTCTACGAATACACAATTATTTAGTAAACAATAAACGTTTAACTAGACACTATGTATCCAGGATACTAAGAAGGGAGCATACCAATGCGAGAAAGAAAAACGATCACACTTCCAATCGGAAAAACAGTCGATCCGATTTGGGATAAAAAGAATATCATGGTAGCAATCAAAGTCATGCCAAACATGAGCTTGTCACTATTTGAAAATGAGGTACTAGACGGTCAATCCATTTATAACTTAGAGAGGATTGTTTTAGTTACAAAGTACAAAAAGCAAACAGAAATCCCTATTAAGCAGGTTGTTTTAGCAGTTGACGGCAGCTATCGCTGCTACGTCACTGATGACGTGAATATCAATCGTGGCGAATTAGTGTTACCTCGTATGAAGAAGAAAAAGTAGGGGCCACCCTATAGTGAAGGAGGACCCACCTTGCCTACTAAGAATCCGCGAAGGAAATTTGTCTTCAAAAAAGGAACGAGCGAAAAGCTTGATTGGTTAGTAGATCAACAGAATAAGAATTCAAAGAAAAAAGTTTATCCATATGAAGTTGTAGAGGAGTTGATAGAAAATGCATACATCATACAAAAAGCCTTCGGAAAGACATGAACTCGTTCAAATGATCAATCGTGTTTCTATGAGGGAGTTAAGAAAAGATTTGAGAAACGCAAAGTTTTTATCAGTATTTAGCGCTGTTTTAACTATTGGTTTGTATTTTGTCGGCACGGGTTATATAGTTTCTGCTTTTTGTACGATCCTGTCCTATATTTTCGCAAAGATTATCGAAAGTGCTCTTATGAGATCACAAATAAATTGACAAGATTTATGTTCAGCTGAAGTTTGAGAAACATTTACAATTAGAAATTACGGATTTTTATTTGAGGGAGAAAATCGAATGATGCAGCAGGCGTTAACGAAGAGTGAACAACTTAAGTCAGGAGACATTATCAGAATTGTTTTCTATGAACAGAATTGCGGTATAGATGAAACAGTTTTTACAGCGATTGTTGTTGAGCTCAAAGAATGTTTCATAGCTATTCCACAAGATTTCCAAGGGCACATCTTTAACGCAGCGAAAAAAGGAGCAGTTTGGAAAATAGAAATTGATTGGCTTTTAGAAAACGATACGGAAGCGTATCTGATTGAACGATTTGACGATTTAGTGTCAAAGCTTTGGAAAGTTGTCCCGCCAATAGTAATGATTATGAGTGAAATCTTTTGAAGTAAAGTTAAATTTTTGAAGTCACGATAAAAAGCATAAATCATTAGTAGAATACCTAAACTAGTCAAGAAGCTGAAAAAAACATAAAAAAAATTCACATTGACACCTTCACTAACATGATATCAGAAATTAAATGGAAAGTATGCTAACGGAGAATAGGAGAATATCACTTCTTTTTAAACTGCAAAAGTAAAAATACAAAGATAAAGAAAAATAGAGATTCCCACAGAGTTGTCGTCCAACTGAAAGTTTTGCTAACTCCGAAGAACAAATTGCCAAGGTTGGAGACAAAAAGATAGATGAATGTTACCCAAATTGATGTTAGTACTCTTTTTAACACGGAATCACTCCCTTTTAAATAAGGTTATACAAATTAGGATAAAAAGTCTAGTAACGACGGGAATCAAGGCAGAAGTTGCATAAATAAAAAAGACTCTGCTTTAGAGTCTAATTAAAGGACACACTTTGTTCTTTTAATTGTTTGATTATCTCAGTGACATAAGCGTCTTGAAAATCTTTACGGAAGGACTTTAGAAATTCCTCAGAAAAGAAATCAAAATTTTTTTCTGAATATGCTAGCAATTCTTCAGGAGTTTTAAATTCTGCAATAACAGAAGCGCTGTCGAAAGAATCAGCTACGCGCAATGAAACTGATTTCATTAAAGAAATAACATCAATTTGTGTTCTTAACATAAAAATCACCTCTTCTGTTGAGTGTAACATAATTGAATAGAACTATCTGGAACTATCCGGTAACCCAAGTCAATAAAGAAGAAGCATTAAACTAATCTAGTGCTTGTTTAACCTTCATTAGTCCAATGTAAAAGGATTTAGAAATAGATTTACCACATTTTTTACAAGCGTAATCTCCAGTGGGAATATCGTTAAAAACCTCTTTTTCATACTCATGATTACACTCTTGATCTTCTTTTTCTAAGTGCATCTTTCTTAATTCAAGAGAACGTTCTAATTCAATGGACACAGATACTCACCTTCTGCGAATTATTTTTACCACAAGCAATTTTTTTAAAGGGGTAAAAAGATAGTTTTAATAAACCAACTAACTCAGTTTATTGAAGAAAAAACACTGAGCAGTTAACTCAGTGTAAAAGACAGGACCTATTTATTCATAATTTTTTTACAATTATTCACAGCGCTTTTCATTGTATCAAAACTATTGATATCAATGTCGTAGATAAACAGATTCATTTTCATTGATTTGATTTCCTTCAAATTTAAAACGGCAAATATACTTGTAATATTTTTGGATTTAGAATTATTGAAGTGGGCCTTTTCTAGGGAAGAGTACATTCGGTAATTAGAAACATAAACGTGTACAGGATAAAAGTTAATCATTGTTTTCACATCCTCGTGGTATTCAATAACCATAACATTAAAAAGCCCTTTAATGTGAATACGAGGAACAACGTAAGTAAAACGTAATAAGGACCATGAAGGATGAATAAAACCAGCTGTTTCCGCAACTGGCTTAGAGCTAAAATGATGTACTTCGACTGTTTCTTTAGCTCTGCATTAGTATAACACGTATATTTTTGAGAAGTTTATAAATGTTCTAACGAACATCAGATGAGTCGGCTACTCAACCTAGCAATAATATCTGAAATAAGATTTGAAAAATATTGCCAGTGGAGTTGAACTATTGTTCAACATTACTATTTGTCTTCAATTTCATCAATGAAGACTGAAATATCATTTTTGAAAATGTACTTACTAAATTGTTCACTTAGGATTTGGCTGACATTTCGGTAAGCGAAGGTAGGCGTGTTAGGTAAAGTATAGTAATAAATACCATTTTTTTGATAGATCGGATCAGGTACGGTCGTTGTCTGATTTCCTTCAATTGCATTTCCAGCGTCCGCTGCTATATCAATAATAAAGGCCCCCGTTTTTAACTGCCCTTGCTCTGCAATAGTCATAATGGGCTTACCCGAATCGCCCACTTCAATGCCGTTAATGATAATCGAGTATTTAGAAAGTTGTTGTTTGAATTGCGGAAGTGTTTTTCGATAAAAAAGTCGGACAGAAGAAGAAATTTTTGAGATCGCATGGAAAGCACCTTGAGCTGCATTTCCGGACCCTAAAATAGCAATCTCACAATTACTATTTGGTAATAAGCCAAAATTCAAGAGAGCATGTAATACTCCGGCATAACCAGCATAGAAGCTGTTTTGATAAACGAAGTTTCTAGGAATCAACTGTGTAGGATAAGCATTTTCCTGATAGTACATCATGGGTCTTTGATTATCGATATCAAGAATATAGAGATTTTTAGGAATTGCTTGAGTCTCCATAAATTCTTTACCTGATCCCAGTGGATGAGTCCAACCAATAATCATCTGATTTTGACGAATCAAGTCGTAATCAGATGGTTGGAGGAGTTTGAGAGAGAAGATTCCCTCACAAGAGGCAAAAATTTCAGAACGGGTTAAAATAGTGCAACCTGCTTTTCGATAATTATCATCAGGGATACTTAGCGAGTCACCAAAACCATTCTCGATATAAATTGAATTGGCGAATTGCTTGATATGTTCAGGTAACAAAGGGACGCGACGCTCATTTGGAAAATTTGACTTTATAAAACCTAATTTCATAATTCCAACTCCATTTCAATTTTAGTTTTTGTATAGATTTGTTCTCAGAGAAATGTTTCATGAGGCTGTTTTCGTACATCTTAAGTCTAACACAGTTTTGAGGTGGAATTTTAACGTTCAGAGAGGATACGTCCGCTAACGGAGGAAAGGAGATTTAGCAATGAAAAGTCTAGTTGGATCCACGTAGGGTCATCCATTACTCTATTTACGAGGTTACTACCGATTGTATCAGCAAACTAGAGATGAAATTAAGAGACAAGAGATTATAGAGAAAATGAGCGGAATTATCGACAAAAATCGTAAACAGTTTTTGATGCCCGAAGGCTGAGATAGGGAGTTTGTAGAGATAGTTCAGTTACTTGGATATAAAATTGATTTAGTAGAGGAAAAAATATTGAAAAACTTAGATGAATTATCAACTTAGCTAGCAAGCGTAAAACTTCAAGGAGGGAAAGAATGAAACAAGAAAGTATTGTCCAATCGAATAATGAATTACTAAATGATAAAAGGGTATTAATGGTTAATCCCAAAGACGAGGTATCTGTTAAAACAATCAAAACAGATAGCAGAGTGGTGTTAGTATCAAATCTTAGACAACTTTTCAGACAGGTGAATGCTTCAGAGAGTCTTTGATGTGTACTTTCTTAGGAGTGATAGCTTCTAGCGTGATCGGTAGTTTCTACTTCAAAGCTAAAAGAAAGTAACAAATTGAATAAAAAGATTTTTTTGAAATAACGATCAGTAAGGTCATGGTATTAGGAAAGAGGGAGAATATGAAAAAGAAGTGTTGGAAGTTATTAGTTATTGGTTTGTTAACGGTTCCCTTAGGGCTGGGAGGAATTGTTCAGGCGGAAAATGTCCTTGAACAATCGTCTCAAACAGTCCAATCAGAAACCAGTACGACTGAAACAAGCGAAACTCGAAAAAATAGAACCGAAGAAAGTCAAACGCAATCAAGCCAGTCAGAAAGCGACCAGCCGAAAGCTGAACAACCCGAAACTCCAGATGTGACCAATCTCAATCCTGCTGTAAGGGCGGTACCTGAACAAGAGGTTATGGCTCCCAATCCAGAAACTGGTGAGATTGCCGAAGAAGATGCACGCAGCGCGTCACTTCCTGTCGAAGCGTATGCAGCAGCAAGTCTAAAACCTGTTTACCGCGTGTACAATCCGAATTCAGGAGAACACTTACACACGTTAAACGGTGGCGAAAAAGACAATCTAATGTCATTAGGATGGGTCTATGAAGGCATTAGTATGCAAATTGATGGCAGCGGTAGTAATCTGTACCGTGCCTATAACCCGAACTCAGGCGAGCATTTTTATACCAAAGATTCGAAGGAAATCGACAAAATCAAACGTGCCGGCTGGCGCTATGAAGGTGTCGCTTGGAAAGTACCAAACGGCGGCCAAAAAGTTTATCGCGTGTTCAATCCAAATGCACGAGACGCTGGCAGCCATCATTATACGTTGTTAGAATCTGAAAAAAGTGATTTGGTCAGACGTGGGTGGCGGTACGAAGGCGTTTCTTGGTCTGTCACTGGTGGCGCGGTTCCTGCTAAATCAACGAACATCATCAATAGTGTTCCTTATGTTAGCCAATACACACCTGTGAAGGCGCCTTGGGGATGTGCGTCTGCTTCGTTAGCAATGATCCTTGGATCAAAGAATATCCGACCAAACCTAAGAACGATGCAAGACCGCTTGCCAATGTATCCAAGTAATCCGAATGGCCAAAAAGGAAATGTGTATACTGGCGCTGGCTTCGATTGGGTGATCAAACCGAATGCGTTAGCAGCATATGGTAAAACCTATGGCGGAAATACAGTAGATATTTCAGGATCAAATACCGTACAAATTATTAATCGTGTGTTGAATGGTCAACCCGTTCTATATTATGGCTTTTCTTCGTACCAGAAGAATTCCGATAAGAATAGAAATCATGCAAAAGTGATCGCTGGGTACAATAACGGGAAATTCTTAGTCTATGATCCATTGTATTATTCAGCAAATGCAGGCGCAGGCAGTGGTGGTAAAAATATGTTATACGATCGAGGCGCAAGAGCCTGGGTTACGATGGGGCAATTCAATGCCGAACGCGACGGGCGTGCGGTAACAATTCAATAAAGTATAATTATGGCTATACAATCTTTTTTGTTTATGATACACTGTAAGTATCAACAAAGGAGGACACGTGTATGGAAGTTCTAAAAATTCTCAAGTGGGGAAACAGTAGTGGAATGAGAATTCCGAAAAGCATTATGAAAACAATGAATCTCCACGAAAACGATCAGGTTCAGATGGAAATTGAAGTGGTTGACGGTAGAAGACGTTTAGTGATTCAATCTGAAAACGAAGCGAAAGACCCAACTATTGAAGAACTCTTTGAAAACTATCACGGTGGAAGACAAAAAGTTGATTTACAAGATCTTGGAGAAGCCGTAGGTAATGAGAAATGGTAAATGTACCTAAACAGGGAGACATATTGTTGTTGAACGCAGCGCCGAGAGCTGGACATGAGCAGACAGGAAAAAGACCGTATATTGTTCTAAGTCACAATATTGTTGCAGCAAATAGTAATGTAGTCATCGTTGCGCCAATAACTACAACAAAGCGGGTATATCCACTTTACGTGGCTATTCCCAAAGAGCTAGGGATGAAAACAACAGGTAAGGTAATGCTGGATCAATTAACAACGATTGATTATGAAGCAAGAGAGTGTTTGTTCTTGGAAAAGGCAAATGACGTGCTTGTGATCGAACTTTTAAAAAAAGTAAGAGCCGTGTTTCAAAAAAATAGTTAAGAAGGAGATTTCAAAATGAAAATGAGTCGTTTAGGTAAGTGGATTGTTGGTTTAGTAGTGGCATTAGGATTTACAGGGGTTGCTTTGGCAAGTACCACAGACGTTGAGGCATCAACGTTGTATCGTGCGTATAACCCAAACACAGGAGAACACTTGTATACCCAAAATGGCAACGAGATCCCATTCGTGGTTCGCGCAGGGTGGCGCAACGAAGGCACAGCATGGGAAGCACCTAGTCAAGGAGCAAGAGTTTATCGGATGTTTAACCCGAATAACGGGGGAGATCATCATTACACTTTGAACATGAACGAAGTAAATATGTTAAAAGGAAAAGGCTGGCGCTATGAAGGGGAATCGTGGAAATCTGGTGGTTCGACACCGGTTTATCGTTTATATAACCCAAATGCGAAATCAGGTACCCATCATTTCACCATATTAGCAAGTGAGAAAAACAACTTGGTTAGGGCTGGCTGGAGATATGAAGGTGTGGCTTTCTACTCAGGGAAAGATACTCCTAACACTGGCGGTAACAATGGAGGAAACGGTGGCGGATCACAACAATTAACCTGGACCGTCTGGTACAACGTTCCTGCTGATGAAGATCAATCCTATGCCCTGAAACCAGGACAAAAGAAATTTGCAACTGAAGGTGAAGCAAAAGCGTTTATTGATAAATACGCAAGAGAGACACCAACCGGATCAACAGGCTTTGGTTATAGACAAATCTAATTACAAACGATAATTCAGACCTTGTAGAAATTATTCTACAAGGTCTTTTTTATATAAATATTTTATAGGGAGGAATAATGATGGACAATAAAATTTATTTTGATAGCTCATAAAGGATATTTATGACTGACACTAAGCTAACTCAAAAGAGGTGGCTTTTTTTTATTTGGAGGGAAAGAGATGAAAAATAAGAGATTCAAATTAGCAGGATTACTTAGTTTAATTTTAATTGGAATAAGCAGCTTTTTATTCCAAGGAACTGCCCAAGCAAAAGAAGATAAGAACGTTCAAATTAAAACAACAAGTCAATCGCTGCCAGGGAGAGTGTTTTACGACACGGATAATTTGTACACTATGAGGGGTACAAAGAATGGTGCTGCATGGACGGATACGACTGCTTCTCTTGCAGTTCATTATCCTGACGGCCGCAATGAAATGGTCTTCTGTATTCAACCAGGGGTACCTTTAGTTGGTGGTAAATGGACAGATGGGTACGAGGGGATTGAATCAACTGAGGTTGATGGGGACGCACTTATTGCGTCATGTATTTGGCAAACAGTTTTTCCAAACAAAACACAACATGAAGAAATGGCATCAAGAGCTGTAACTTGGCAATATATCAAAAAATACAACCTGGATATCACCTCGATTGATGGGATTCCCGAGTATCCTCAACTAGAAAAAAAATTAATGGATGCAGTAGATAACTACAAGAAACTACCCGATTTTCACAATAAAACGGTTAAACTAAAATATGGTGAAACGAAAAAATTAGATAGTGGTGGAGTAGATCTACGTGCGTTTGACAGTATTATTTCAAATGATGCGAATGTAAAGTTTGAAATTGCTTCAGATGGTATGTCAGCAAATGCAACCCCTACAGATCCGACGAAAGCAACAGGAACCTATACAGCAATTAAAAACTATGCATATGGAACGCCTATCGTCTGGACGAAAGAAAATTCGCAAACAGTTGTGTCGCCAAAAATTGCCGATCCAACAAAATATTTTGTTAAATGGGATATTGATTTATATGGAGAGATTGAGATTGGTAAGGTAGATAAAGATAGTGGGGAATATTTACCAAACACAAGCTTTGACGCTTTATTTGAAGGGACTAATGCCCCAGCAAAGAAAACGGTGAAGACTGGTAGTAATGGTAAAGTTACAATCAAAGATATTCCAAGTGGGGTGAAATATAAGATCACTGAAACAGCTGTACCTAGCCCCTATGTACTCGCTTCAGCGATTGGCGAAAGCGACACCTATGAAGGTGTTGTAAAAGCTGGTGAAACAGCGGCAGTAACAGCTAAAAACGTCAAAGCTACTGGACAGATCGTCATTGAGAAATCCGGCGTTGAGAGTGGAAAGGAACCGTGGAATAGTAACTATTCTCGTGCTGGAAACGTGTTTGAGATTCGTGAAAAAGATAAAGACGGGAAGGTAGTAGAAACAATCACCTCGAACGATCAAGGGATTGCTACTTCTAGCAACAAGCTGCCTTTAGGAACGTATTATGTATCAGAAAAAACGGCCGCAAATGGATTTGCGAACACCTTTAAACCAGTGACCGTAAAGATCGAATACAAAGATCAAAAAACACCGGTTGTTGTAGTGAACGACAAGGGAACAAACCAGGAAGTGACGGGATCTTCTGTTTTGACGAAAGAAGATGCAGAAACGAAGAAAGACACACAAGGGCGAGCTTCATTTGAAGGCGCTGAATACGGACTGTTCTATAAAGACGGCAACCCAGTGAAATGGACAGACTGCGTAAAACCTGAGTTGACGAACGGAACTCAAGTGAAGACAGAAGATGATTCTGTTGTTATTCGTATCGACGATAAAGATCAAACGGCTGGGGTGAAACACTTAGCATTGAACGGCTACTATTGGTTAGAAACAAAAGCCCCCGAAGGGTACCAAATTGATTCAACAAAACGTGAATTTGAACTGAAGTACAAGGATCAAGACACAAAAGTGGTTGCCTCTGATGTGACATCACAAGAAAAAGTGATCAAACTAACGATCGATGGCTTCAAATACTTGCAGTCTAAATCAGGAAACGTGAATTCTGGCTACAATGGGATCAAGTTCTCGCTGACGCCTATTGATCCTACAAAGGGTGACGTTGTAGAAGTTGAAACACAAACAGATGCGAACGGCTATGATGGCTATTGGGGCTTTAAAGAGTTCCCTTATGGCGATTACCGAATCTCTGAAGTAGCAGCGCCTGACGGCTACAAAAAGATGAAGGATCTGATTCTTAAATCCACTTTTGATGCTGAAAAGCGTACGTACAACATGACAGTGACTGAAGGAGGTCAAAAAGAACCAATCAAAACTCTGACCGTTGAAGAAAGCAAGATCAACGAAGGTTCGAATCAAATTTCTTTAGGGAAACTCATGATCACGAATAATTTAGTCAAAGCACCTGAAATCTCTACACAAGCGACAGTCAACGGTAAGGATACATTCACACCAGGGAAAGATACGCCAATGAAAGATGTGGCAAAACTGACCGGTCTTGAGGTAGGACAGAAGTATCGCCTTAAAGAGATTACACTTTGGAGAATCCAAAATGGTGATATTAAGAATGCTACACCAGTTTATCAAGCAGACGAAGATTTTGTTGCTAAATCAGAGACAATGGAAAAAGTCATTGAAACGCTTGTAGACACATCGAAAGACGATAAAAATACGTCTTATGTGTGGACTGAAAAACTGGCTGAACTAGATGAATCAGATAAAGAAAAAGAAGCAGCTGAGCACGTGGATTTAACCAACAAAGAGCAAACTGTAACACCTGAAATTCCTGAAACACCAAAAGAAGAACCGAAAATCGAAACCTTGTTCGCCAACGTCGATGGCAAGCAAGAGATTGATGCGACGAAAGATCAAAAACTTGTAGATAAAGTGAATCAAGAATTTCCTGAATCACAAGTCGGTCAAACGAAGCATTGGGTTCATAAGCTGCATAAAGTTTCGGAATCAACCAAAACAGTACCAACAAGCAGCACATCAAGCACGACAAAAACAACATCGACGACGACAAGTACCACAACTTCTAACAGTACAACAAGTCCTGAAAGTTCTACCAAAAAAGAAGGCAACTCTGAAGTGTTGGAAACGATCAATGATTCTCGAAAAGTGACAAAAGGCAACGAAGAGTTCAACGTGGACTTCCAATATTACGCGAAGAAATACAATCTGAAGGAAGGCGAGAAGTTGGTTGTGACTCATGAAGTCTTTAACGATGAAAAACATACCGATAAGTATGCGGATCATTTCGACTTGAACAATGAGAAGCAAACGATTCGACCTTTGAAAGTAACACCGAAAAAAGAAACGCCTGCAACAAAAGAGACACCGAAATCTGAAAAGTCGATTCCGCAAACAGGAAGTTACAACGCGTTTGAAGAATTCTTTTCAGCGATTTTTAACTAGATAGTCACTCAAAGAAGGAGTTAATTCTCCTTCTTTTTTTATTTATGAGGAGGTGCAGCAGTGAGGACTATTCGGAAAAAATTCCGACTTTTGAAGCGATTTTTTGCAAACTCTCCAATCGCACGACGTGTATTGATTGTTTGCTGCTTATTAGGCGTTGCGGCATTTGTTACTTTTTCAATGCTATTTTTCAAACAGCGAGACTTTGAAAAAGATGTTTATGCCGCACAAAAACAAGCGACAGAACACGTTTTAAAGAAAACTAAGGAGAATCCTAGTAAGGATGTAGCAGCAGATTATTCAGCTGCTGACGTACACACCTTAAATCCAAGAGATTTAAAAAAAGTTGATCCGATCAAGCAAGTAAATGATTACGGAATGGGTCTATTAGAAATACCAGCTATTTCTATGGCATTGCCTATTTTAGAAGGGCCAACGCAAGCAAATTTAAGTGTTGGTGCCGGTACAGCGAAAGAAGGACAGATCCCTGGGAAAAAGAACTTCGTTCTATTAGGGCATTACATGACAAATAGAGGGTTGCTATTTGGAGGGATTCAATATTTAAGAAAAGGCAACGGCATTAAAGTGACCTACCAGGGGAAACAAGCTGACTATGAAGTCACTGAAATAAAAGTTGTATCCAAAAGTGAGACACACTACATGGAAGACACGAAAAATCAAAAGGGTGTGTTGACATTGATCACTTGCGATAGCAGCAATCAAAACACGCCGAATCGCTTGATCGTTCGTGCAAAGGTTACACAATAAACGGTAATGGAGGAATTCAGAAATGAGGTATAAAAAGCCCGAAAGAAATCGAGAAGAAAAGATCCCCTTTACTCCTGGGATTCATGAAGCAGTGATTGAGAAAGTTGTCATGCAGCGATCCAAAAAAGGGGCCGATATGTTCATGATTTTTGTTGCCGGATCGAATGAAGAGAGTAGCCTTTCTTTTTTAACATTCGGCAATGATTTTACGGAAGAGAGTTTGGGCTACATTCTATCAAGTATTGAAGATAATGGCTGCGAGATCCCCGATATTGATTTCGATTACAACGAACAGACAGCCAACTTTATGACAGGCAAAGAAGTGTATATAAAGATCAAGGAAGGCGAGTATAACGGTGAAATTCAATACAGCGTGGAAAGCTTTTTAAGCCAGGAAGAATACGACACGATCCTAGATCAAGAGGACGTAGAATAAATCTAAGAAAGCGTAGGTAAAGTAAATGGATATTGTAATTAAAATGATTGGGGTTATCGGAGGAATCATGACGGTAATCGGATTATTTGGTGTTTTGACAGGTGCGTTAAACTTTTTCTCAGGTAGAAAAAATGAAAATCCTCAAAAGATGGATAGTGGGATCGAATCAATGATCATGGGCGGAGCAATGGCAGCTATATCCGGAGGGATCACAGCCGCAATTATCGCCGCAGTTGGGGCAATTAGGTTTTAAGAGAGAGGAAGTAGCTTATGAAGATAGACGGCTCAACGCTAACTCAGCTGCTATCCAGTCTTGATGAATACAATCCAGCCGTGAATCAATTAGTAGAAAAAATCTCAAAAGGAATCATTCCAGTGGCAATGGTCATTCTTGGAGTATTCATGTACATCGAATTGAATAATACGACTCGAAGAATGCAAGTAGAACAGAATCGTCTAGGTTTAGAATTGTTTATTTCCGTTACTTGGAAATATTTTGTAGGATTCTGTCTGATCATGTTTACAGATGAAATCTTTGATTCAATCGTTTGGATAGTGAATGCTGCTGGCAATATCATTAGTCATATTTCTACTAAAAAATCGGATTTAGACTTTTCAGTTCCAGAAATAAAAGGAAAGTTAAAAGGCGTTCAAAAAATGATTGTTAGTAGTATGGGCGCTTTGGCACAATTTGTCAGCTGGTTTGCGGAGATTGTCACCAAAATACTTGTGTTCTTCAGAGCAATCGAATTGTATATCTTTAAGGCTGCTGCACCTTTGTTAGTGGCCTTTTTCGTTAATGACGAATGGCGGCCAATTACAATGAAGTTCATCAAAATGTTCACTGCGGTAGCACTTCAAGGGATATTGATCATCATAATCCTATCCATTTATCCGGCAGTCGCAACAAATGACATGCTAGATTTGGTCGTTAAAGGGGATTGGCTAGAGAACTTGTCTGCAATGTTCTTGACGATATGCAAAGGCGTGATCTTTATCATGGTGTTGGTTGGATCACAAAGAAAAGCAAAAGAATGGATGGGGGGATAACTTGTGGCAATTCAATCGAAATTCCATATGGATCTATCAAAGTATGAACCTGTTGGTAAATCTGGCCTAAATAAGCGGCAAAAGAAAATGATCTTACAAATAATTCCAGGATTATCAATCATTATGCTTTTTGTAGCATTTTTAGATTTGAACGATTTTACTTTTTGGATCTTGTCATTCGTGACAGGGTTCTTTTTAATTGTTCCGCCGGTATTAAAAGGTTTAGGTGTATGGGAAGAGTACAAAAACAAGCTGGATTTTTTTATGAAGAAACAAGACCGGTACTATGAGACCGGCCAGATACGGAGGTATGCAGCGCATGAGTTTGTTCAAAAGAAAAATGTCTCGGAGGCAGACAAAATCGGAAAAAAGTAAGAAGAAACGGTTGATTCAGAATGCCGCAACAACACAAAACACATTAAAATATACCAGTAACTTTGAGTCAGGTTTGATGCACATTGTAGATAATGAGTATTCGAAGATGTTCAAGCTGGGAAATTTAGATTATGAAGTCGCTAGTGAAGACGATAAATTAGATGTTGTGATCAATTATGCGGAAGCGTTAAATTCATTGGATAAGCAATCGAAATACCAGCTTTTAGTCTTAAATAAGCGTGTTAAATCAAGCTTATTAGAAAATATCTTATTAGAGCCACAAGGTGATCCGTACGACATTTACAGAGCAGAGATCAACAATATTATTAGCAGCCGGTTCTTGCACGATCAAAAGAGTTTCGAAACGCAACGATATGCGATTTTTACCACTAAGTCGAAAACAGCGAAACAAGCGGATCGACAACTAAATACACTTGGTAAAAACTATGAAAAACGATTCAATGATTCAGATAATAATTTAGATTTCACTCAATGCAGTGGTGAGGAACGTATGCGGGTCATGAGCAGTATTTTAAGACCAGGCAAACACTTCTCAACAACCTATCGTGATATTGCCTTATCAGGATTATCGAGTAAAGCCTTCGTTGCACCAGGCCGCTTGAAGTTTTTTGATGATGATTTTCAGATCGATGATAAATTTGGAAAAGTCATGTATGTTCGGGATTATCCCGAAAACCTAGAAGACCGACTGATCAACGAAATTTGTGAGAGTGGCCATGAATTAGCGATTTCTATTCATGCCAGCCCTTACGACATTGTTCAGGCGAAGAAAGACCTCACTTCGAAACAATTGCAAAATAAATCAGATATTGTAAACCAACAGAAGAAAAACTTTAAAGAAGGTCTTTCAGAAGACATGGTTTCCGGCTTGGCCAATGAAGTAGACAAGACAACCAAAGAATTGGCTGCTGAAATGAAAGAGAACGGGCAGCGGATGTTTTCAGGTGTCTTTACGGTCATGTTGGTTGAAGAGAGCAGAGACAAATTGAGACAGGCTGTCCGAGACGTAAAAGATCAAGCCCAGGCTCTAGGTGTTGAATTCGATGATATTTATCAAATGCAAGAAGAAGCATTGAATACGATTTTACCAATTGGTAAGCCTTATTTGGATGTTCAGAAGAAGTATATGCGTGATATGACAACCAGTAATATAGCAACACAAATCCCCTTTACGAATGTGGAGCTTCAATCTGAAACGGGTAAGTATTACGGCCAGAACCAACTAAGTAATAATATCATTACGATCGATCGTAAGAACGATCTGAACACGCCTAGCGGATTGATTTTGGGTACATCCGGTTCAGGAAAAGGTATGACCGTCAAGTGGGGGCTTATTTATGATTTGCTTACTACGATCATGAGAAAGACGAAAGATGGTCGTAAGAAAGAACACTGCATTATCGTTGATCCGGAGGATGAATATTCCCCCATTGGGAAAGCATTTGGAGCAGAGATATTGGATATTTCTTCAGGAACGAATCACCATTTAAACATCTTAGATATGGCCGATTCTTCCATGCTTGATGGTGAGGATAAAAAAGTGGATCTAGTAAAAGAGAAGGCCAACTTATTAGTAAGTTTGTTTGAGTCCATTTTGAAAAGTTTTTCGGATGAAGAGGCCAGCATGGTTGACCGAGTAACACGATTAACTTACCAACGGTTTGAAACAATCGATCGCCAACCTACGTTAGTAGATTGGTATGGCATTTTGAAAGAACAACCGGAAGATTTCGCCCAACAACTGGTCATTAAGGTAGAACCTTATACAATTGGTTCGCAAGATATTTTTGCTCACGAAACGAATGTTGACCTTACAGCACCATTTATTATTTTTAATATCAAGCACTTAGACGATCGTTTGAAATCATTTGCTATGAAAGTGATCTTGGATCAAGTCTGGAAACAAGTCGTTTCTTATCAAAATAAATTGACGATCCATCTATACTTTGATGAATTGCAGCTGAATTTTGATACTGAAGAAAATGCTTCATGGTTCTTCAAATTATGGTCACGGATTCGGAAGTATGGAGCTGTTACAACAGGAATAACTCAAAACGTTGGCACGCTTTTAGAAAAATCAGCTGGACAGAAAATGATTTCAAATAGTGAATTTATTGTGTTGTTGCGCCAAAAATTAGTCGATATGGAACACTTGAAACGAGTGGTTAAGATTCCACCATCGTTACAAAAATACGCCGGTGAGAAGGTGCCAAAAGGTACAGGTTTGATTTATGCCGGTGGGAATATCGTTCCTTTTGAGAACATCATTCCCAAAAATACGAAGCTGTTTGAGCTGATGAATACTGATGCGGCGTAAGGGCATGAGCCTATGAAAAATAAGAATGTTCAGCAAAAAGTAAAAGTTGATTCCGTTTCAAAGAAAAACAGGTATCAAGAAGACACTGAATCGACCCAAAAGAAAGAGCCGAAAACGTTGATCGGTTCTACCATAACGGCACAAAAGCAACGTAAAGTCATCGTAAACCAAAAGATGAAAGAAAATGCCAATCTATCTTCACGAAAACAAGTGAAGCATACCAGGGGAGAATACAAGGAAGCACAAAAAAAGTATCGAGCAAAAGTTCAGACACACAAGCAGCTGAAGCAATCGCTCGATGCTTTGAATGCAGAGCATTCATCCAAAGTTACAGATCAACAAAGAGCAGCGTATACAGATGAATCCAAAAAATTAGATTCTCTATCAAGTGGAAAAACGGCTGAAGAGATTCGAGCGAAAACATTTGCTAGAGAGAAGCTAGAAAAAGAAGTCGAAAAAGCAGGTAATGACGTAAAAAATGCCAAAGAAGAGGCCGGAACTGCTAAACAAGTATTGAAAAAGACCAAAAAAGCTGACCCTTCAAGACTTTCAAAACAAGTGAATCGGCAAGCTCTATCAGCTGCAAAAAATAAGGCTGAAGAATCAATGAATCAGCATGATACGTTAGCTGAAGCAGTGAAGCTCAGACAAGATGGCCGACGTCGAACAAACACATATCAATCGACAAAATATTTAGTTAAAAGTGGTCATCGAGTAAATATGAAATTGACTAGGGGCGCTTATGGCCTGTCCAATCGCTCCTATAATTTCATTCGTGGACGGGGGTTTCAAACGACACCTGAAGAATATTCGAAATTGCGACAGACAGCTAAAAGAATGCGGAACTTTAGGAATCGACTTCAAGCCAGCAAAGCCGCCCAAGCAGCAAGAAAAACGCAAGGATTTGTTAGCTCCATTATTCGTGTATTGAATAATCCCTTTAAGGGAAGAAATTTATTAATAATCGGCGGCATTATGATGTTCATTGCTACGATATTCATGTTTTTCCCGCTATTTACACCACTTCCTATCCAACAAGACGAATTCGATCTAACCGATTCATGGAATCATATGACGAAACTGGATGCGGATCGTTCCGATGATACGTATTCATTCTACACGAATCCTGATGAAACAATGTTTTATATGAATTATCGCTTTGAAGACTATACCATCGATGAGCGAACGAATATCCTTTCTTTCAAGACGTATGGTGATTATTTAAATGGCATTTGGGAATCGATGAATAATACCAAAGGTGACGAGTACAAATTTACATCCATGTACGATCTCGCTAAGGATAAAAAATCGGATTACTATTTAGATTCTGATGATTTTGAAGAAATGAAGGAAAACGTGGATGAATACGGCTATTCAACGTTAGATGGCCAGTTAAGCCAGCCTTTTGAAACTGACAGTTTGCCAATCACTAGAAGGTTTGGCTATGAGGTCAGTAATGATAAAGCCGTTCATTTTGGCAGCATTGAAGTTGAAACAAATCAAGATTTAGATTTAAAAGCATCTATGAGTGGAAACGTGAAGTGGTATGAAGACCAAAAGAAAGTCATTATCACTGAAGAGGGCGAGCGTGGTTCTCGACTGATTTTGACAGGGGTCTATGGTAAACGCCAGGAGAGCGGTTCGGTCGTTCAAGAAGGAGAGTTGGTCGCCAAAGCAACAGGTAGCAAGTTGACGATCTCTTACGAAAAATATGACGAGGATAAAAAGACAATGCGGCGGGTGAACCCCGCTTTTTATTTTCCCAGTGTTTCTTATCGACAAAAAACAACCGTTTCTGAACCTTTTGATCCTGAAGGCGGCGAGTTAGAAAATGCCCGTTTCCTTTACAGTAAACTCACAGAACAAGGCTACAAATTAGAAGGTATTTGCGCTATGTTAGGTAATTATTCTGTTGAGAGCAGTATCAATCCCAAGCGAGCGGAAGGAGACTACCTGTCGCCCCCTGTTGGAGCGAGTAAAGACTCCTGGGATGATCCCGCATGGTTAGCGATTGGCGGTATGCAAATTTATGGCCGGTATCCAAACATAGTCCATCGAGGCTTAGGGCTAGGGCAGTGGACAGATACGGCCGATGGTGGAACACGACATACGTTGCTGGTGAATTTCGCCAAAGAAAAAAAGAAAAAGTGGTACTCGCTAGGCTTACAGATGGACTTCATGTTAAATGGTGACGTTCCAGCATATCGAACGATCTTCAAGCAAATATTGAGTGGAGAATCAGGAAGCAGCGTGGCTGAATTGACCCGCGACTTCTTAGTTCGTTGGGAAGGAAATCCTGGTGATAAGCTGCAAGCACGAGTAGAAGCAGGTGAAAAGTGGTACAAGTATTTCAAAGAGAATCCAGATAGCGATCCAGGAGGAAGCACTGGGAAATATATTCTACCAATTAGTCCACCAAATATTAGTTCTGGTTTTGGCTGGCGATCGATGGGAGATTACCATCGAGGACTTGATTTTGCACATCCACAGGGCACACCAATCAAAGCGATCGATGGGGGCACTGTTATCACAGCAGAATTCCATTACTCCTGGGGAAATCATGTCCGAGTAAGACACGATAACGGACAAACAAGTCTTTACGCTCATTGTTCTGCATTAAAAGTAAAAGTTGGCGACAAGGTGAAACAAGGCGATATCGTTGGTTTAGTAGGGAATACCGGTAACAGTTTTGGTGCGCATTTACACTTAGAAATTTCAAAATCAACTGATTTATCAGTCGCGAGCTTACTTGATCCGGCGGTTGTTTTAGGAATCAATAAGTAAGAAAGGAAAGAGATATGTATAACGAAAAAAAGGTCAAAATTATTAGTCGTTTGGCGATTGTTGCTTTGCTGGTTGCCGGAATCTTAACAGGTTTCGGCATCGGCCAGCTGACCAGTAAATCTGAGAATAAAACAGAAACAAAAGCTTCGTCTACTGCCAAAAATACGATTGAAGAGAAGACGAAAAAGAATCAACTCAATACAAAGGATGTAGAGGCATTCTTGATCGCTTATTATACGAAAAAGGATTTGTCAGAAAATCGTTCAAGGTATAAACCCTTCATGACTAAATCGATGTATACACAAGAAACCGATATAGAGGATCTACCCATCAATCAAGCATACAAGGGTTATGTGGTCAATCAAGTGTTTGATGAAGCAGACGTTTATATCGATAGTGAGAACCTGGTTGTATTAGTTGACGTTAAATATCATAATACCCAGCTAGTGGAAAAAGGAACGACTGAAGGGGCGTTGGTAGATACGCCTGAAACGCAAACACTGAAGCTTACATTTATTAAAGAAAACGGTCGTTTTAAAGTCAATAATATTAATCGTATTTTCTTGACAACTACCGGCGAAACGGCGAGAACGAATACTTATGAAGATGAAGAGGAAAACGAGACAAAAGAAAGCTCTAAGACTGAAGACAGTCAATCAACGAACAACTCTTCAGAGACAACCGAAGCGGTTACAAAAGAATCAACGGCGGCTTCTCAAACACAAGAATCAAAAACAGAATAGGAGAGGTCATCTTTTGGGTAAAATTGAAGATCTACAAAAAAGACGTAATCGTCTGGCCAAAGAATTAGAAAAAGCGGAACAAACCCTTAAAAAGCAAAACGAGATTTGCAAAACAAAACGGGCAACGTTAGAACAGCTGGATATGGATATTGTTTCCCAACTATTAGTTGATAAGGGAATGGATATGAAGGACTTAATGAATATGCTTGGAAACAACAACGCTGCGGTGTCACCCTCTTCAAATGGAAAAGTCGTTAATGAGGAGAACCATTCAAATTTAGGAGGACAATCAGATGAAGTTTAATCCCCTTTCGATCGTTAAAAAGAAGTATAGTTTTGAATTTTCAGATGATTATAATGTAGAAACACCTGAAAAAATGAAAGATGCTATGGATCTTATCTGTTGGGCTGAAGAAGAAAATGCTCGTCATTTAGAAGAAGATACTTCCGGCTCAGTAGTGATCATCAAACAAAATAAAAAAGGCGTTGTGTTGTACGGGCAACGTATAGAATTTCCGATGGATTTAGAAACTGATTTTGATTCGTTGATGGAATCCTTTTATACGCGAAAAGTAATTCCGTTCGATCAAACACTTTTAAGTAGTTCTAATCAGAAAGAAACGGCTTTTGTTGCACCACCAACGCCACCATTTCCGCCTCTAAAAGACGTGGAGCAAAATGATAGTGAGGCGGGCTATGCAGCTGTTCCTACTATTCGATCAACTGAAGAGCCGGTTGAAGAAGAAAAGGAACAAGTTACTTATCAACCAAGCGACATTCAAGAACTGATTGCTCTTCAAAAAGAGCAACAAGAAGAAATCCGACGATTAAGGCAACAATTAGAAGAAAAAGAAGCTAAAAATAGTACAAGCGAGCCGGTTTCGCCTACAGTAAGTGGGTTAGTGATTGAGTCTGTTGTAGAAGGTAAAGAAAATGCGGTTCAGCTAGGGGTACCAGGGGAAGGAAAAGCAGTATACGGATCTGCGGCGGCGTCCAATTTAACCTTCCAAGAACGTATGGATCTGTTCATGCTAGACGAAAAGAAAAAGATTGAAGCTGAGATTGTAGCAGCCGACAAACGTTCAATCATAGAGTCATCAATTACAGCGAAATTACAAGCTGAAAAAGACGCTGCGGTTAGTAAAATGGAATTTGATTTATTTGATCAACAAACCAAAGCAATCGAACAAGAAGAGAAACGTCATGCTTTAGAAATGGAACGGATTAGAAAAGACTATGATAATCAAATTTCTGCCAAAGCGCTTCTTTTAGATGAAAAATACAAGAATAAAGCGGAAGAAGAGATCCGCACCGAGTACAATAAACAAACAGAAGCCCTAAAGAAAATATACGACAAGCGGATGACGGAACTGAAAGAACGTCAAAAAGAGTTGTCTGCTAAGATGATGGAGAATATCGAATCAAGCTTCAGCTCGTTAGACTTAAACATCGATGAACCAAGAGAACAAAAGAAAGAAAAAGAAGAAATTCCGGATATTACCGATTTTCAACGAATTCGAGTTGGAGAATAATTGAAGATGCTAGTCCTATAGAGCTGCCAGCAATGGCAGCTTTTTCTATTTGGAGGTGACGAATGGATCAAAAAGAATTAGTTCATTCATTATATATAAATGGTGTAAGCACGATGAAAACACTCCTAGAGACGTTACTGAAAGTAAGCTCTGAAGTGGAGTACATGGGGAAACAAATCCATGAGAGATATTCACCTAGTGAAACAAAATTATACAAATTGTTGAATCAAAAAGATCCTATCAGTGTTCAATTTCTATCCCAAAAAGTTGATTTGAATAAAGTAAGAGAGCATTTGGGGAAACACAATATCTCATTTGCTTTTGAAGAAGATCCAAACGGTGTCCGGCTGTATTTTAAGGTGAAAGATGAACGGATGATCGCCCAGGCATTACAGCCAATCATCAAAGAAGCAGCTGCTGACTTAGGTTCGTTTTCTAAGAAGGTGTTGAAAAAACCAGGAACTATGAGTTTCAAAGAGAAAGTAGCTTACGCACAAAAACACCAATCAAAATACCAGGGACCAATCAAGAAAGCACCTACAGTCAAAGCACCCGTAAAAAGCTGATGGCACATTTAGCTTAATGAATTCTATAGAAAGAAGGGGAACAAATGCTATTTGTCGTTGAAACCATTGAAGACAATGAAAAGAAATATAGTGTAGTGGAATCAGAGTCGCCAAAAGGAGCCATGCTGCTAGACGGGTTTGATTTGCTACAAAAGAAAGGTGATACACCTAATAAGGTAGAGAGTTCTATTACTGGTATTTATGAGGTTGCTCAAACGAACCATTTATTAGAAATGTCTCGAAATGCGGAAGTGCATAGATTTTACCGAGAAAGAATCAAAAATCTAGGGTTTGATTCATCGACTCTCAAAAAATTGGAATAAAAGGATCTAATATTGTAACTACTAAAAAAAGAATAGAGGGAATTAAATGAAGAATTACTTAGATGATTGGAGAAAGATTGAGGGATCACTGACTGAAGAAAGAATTAATAGTATCCCTTATTGTTTGGAAAAAGATCATTTATTTAGAATCAGAGAAATGTTGTCTGAAGAGGGTTTTGAATCAGATGAATTCTTCATTAGGGAAAATCCAGCGCTGGGTGTCTACATTGTGTGTAGAGAAAACCAAGAGGATTATTTTACGATTCATGAAGAAAATGGGAATCTTACTCCGATATATATTACGAACGATTTTGACGAGAATGGAACAAATTGTTTCCCATGCAAGGAAATAACAAAAGCCATAGCGTTGAATGAATGTTGAAAAAGTTCACAAAATAAAGGCGGTGGAATATGCAAATGTCAAGGGCCATAATAAAATGTTGGTTTTGGGCCATTGAAATTGTAGGTAGTTTTCTCTTTATCGTTTCGTTTCTTTTCCTTTCGTTTCACTATAACTTTTCATTCGATAGGAAGGTCCTGTAATTTGAATAATTTTAGAATGATGGACCAATCGGTCCAATAAAGCATTAGTCAATTTCTTATTACCAAAAATTTCGGACCATTGAGACAGAGGAATATTCGTTGTAATAATCGTTGATTTTCTTTCGTATCGCATATTAATTAGTTGAAACAGTAAGTTAGATCCTTCTTTTGAGAAGGGGAGATACCCGACTTCATCAATAATTAATACAGAATAGCTCGCATATTTTTTGAGCATGGTATCACTTGTCCCACGTTTATGTGCCCGGATAAGTCGATTAACCAGTTCTGTACTAGTGATAAATAAACAGCTCTGCCCTCTATCAATACACTCTAAACCAATTGAAACGGCTAAATGAGTTTTTCCAACACCGCTATTTCCAATGAATAAAAGGTTGTCATACGTGTCTAAAAAGCGTAATGTCACTAAATCTTGAATTTCACTTTTTTTGATTTTGGGTTGAAAATCAAAGTTAAAATCATGAAGGCGTTTATGATAGGGAAACATTGCCCGTTTTAAAATTTTTCTTTGGGTCTCCTTTCTACGATAGCTAATTTCTTGATGTGTTAATTCAAATAAAGAATCAACTAGAGATTGTTCATTTTTAGCTACTTCATCTAAATGGGCAGGTAAAATTTCTTTGATACAGGTAAGATTTAAATCTGATAATTGATTTAATAACTGATGGTAATTTGACATATGAGCCTCCTTATAATTCATCGTAAGCATCTAAATTTTCTTCTACAAAGCGCTCCAACTCTTCGTCTTCTAAGTATTTGAAGACATCAGATCGAAGAATCTCAAGAGAGTCATCACGTTGATAATTTAAGGTTTTTTTGCTTAATGGGTGCGAGCGAATACATTGATGGCCATACCAAATGAATAGACTGTCCTTACGGACATCTAAAGTTACCTCTTTACCAATATATTTCACGGGAACAGAATACTTTGAGTTTTGATATTGGACCATGGATTCAATGGAAACTTTTCTAATTACGTGTTGGGTTCTAGAAACATATCTGACTAATTATAAACGATTGAAAGGACGCAACACCGATTGTTCATCTATAAGAAGCTTAGAGGGATGATTATTCACTGCTTGAGAACGTTCATTATTTAAGTCATTCATAAACTCATAGACGATTCGTTTTAGCTCCTGCTCATTTTCAAACTCGTAGTTAAAGACCATTAAGCGGTTAACAGTACGAGCTAAAGCTTCAACTTTGCCTTTGGTTTGTGGACGAAAAGGGCGACAAGCAATCGGATTGAATCCAGCATCTTTAGCAAATTGACGAAATTTTTCGTTAAAAACGGTTTGACCAAATTGGCTTTTACTTCTATCAACAACTGTTTTCATATTGTCAAACCAAATTTCTTGAGGAACACCATTCCCGCAGTACTCAAACGCATTGACCAAACAATTGAAGACATTCGCTTGGGTTCGATCAAAGGTTACCTCTAAGTATTTCATGCGAGAATAGCCTAGAATATATAGAAAAAGATTGAAGTAAAAGACTTCACCATGTTTACTCACCATCTTAATATTTTCTTTCCAATCGACTTGAGCAGAAAGACCTGGCGTCGTTTCAATTCGAATGGTTGCCTTTTTTACACGCTTTTCTCGATAGTTCCGACAATATCGTTTGACGGTGGTATAGCCACCTTGATATCCTTTTTTCTTAATAAAATAATAAATTGAAGAAGCGGAACAGCTTAACTCCATTTTATCTTTAATAATTTCTTCAAAACCGCTTAATAAAAGAGGAGCAGAAGATTGTCTCTTTTTGATCTGTTCTACTTCCCCTTTAGTTCCAGCTTCATAGTAACGCTTGACTGTTCGGTAATCACAATTATATTGCTTGGCCATGGCTGCATAGTTAGGTTGAATATCGTTCATAATGTGTCGTAAGACTCCTTCTAAGACATCTTTTCGCATGAGTCACTCTCCTTGAATGGTTTCATGAAAAAGAATATCAGATTTTAAATCTAACCTACATTTTCGATGGCCCTTTTCCTACATTTTATCGTGGCCCTTTACACCTGAGAAGGAGAATTAAGAAAAAATGCCAATGAAAAACGAAACGATCGTACACACGCTTTCGCAAATTTTATTAGTTGATCCTGCAAGTGAAACACCGAGAATCCATAATAAAAGGAAATCTATTTCTAAGCGACAATTGATTCGAAGATTAGAGTTGCTGGTTCAAGAAATGGAAGAATTAGAAATCGAAATCGATCTTACTGAATATAAAGAGACAATCGCACACTTGAAAAAAATTAAAGCGACTCATGAATACAATGAGTTGATTCAAGAAGTCGTCGATAGTTATGATCCGGACTTTGGTGTAACGATCGAACGGAAAAACGAACTGAAAATCGTCAAAGAGATGACGAAAAAGGAAGAAATCGAGTCACAAGAAAAACAAAAAAGTAAACGGTCGTCTGTTTAGAATGGACACTCGCTTCAGTGAAGCGGAAAAATACGTCAAAAATGGTCAAATGAACGTCAGTGAAAGTCAGTCGTTCAGCAAAAGGGGGATTGGGGGAACCCCCAAACATTTAGAAAGGAGTCGTCAAAATTGACGGCTCTTTTGTAAAATATAGCGAGTGGGTACCCACTTGCTCTGCTCGCAAAAGGGTTAGTCTACCGTTCCTAGATTTGCGGAGTCAATAGGAAAAGGAGAACTGAAGATGGAAAAAGAACCTAAACGCAAAAGACCAATTCAAAAAAAAGTCCGCTTTAGTCAAGAAGAATGGGGCTATCTGAAAAATAAAATAGACCAAAGTCCGTACAATAATTTTCAAAATTTTGCTCGAATCATGTTGATTACCGGCGAGATCGTCCATGTCGATTACTCGGAGCTGCGAACGTTGAACCAGGAAGTTGGCCGGATTGGAAACAACGTCAATCAAATGGCTAGACTTGCAAATCAGTTCGAAGAAATATCCATCGATGATGTTGAACAGCTGCTTACTGATGTGCAAAATTTACAAATCATGGTTTCTTCAGCATTGAAAAAGGAAATGCAGAGAGGGAGATAAGATGGTTTATACGAAACATTTCTTTATCCGGTCGTTTGATCATTTGAAGCAAGCGGAGGACTATATAAAGAATGCCGGCAAGACGACCATTCAAAAAAGTGAAGACAACGATCATTTAGGAAATTTATTTCCGTATCTGATCAACGAAGATAAAACAATGAGTAAAAAACTGGTGTCTACTTTTGGCATTGCTTCAGTCGAAAATGCGGCGGATGAATTCTCCGCAACAAAGTTGAATGCAGCAATCGAAAGAGGAACTGATGTCGAGATCGATTTAAAAACGGGAAAACCTAAGTCGCTAGAACTGAAGCAGCTTGAATCGGGAAATAGAATTTTGGCACATCATGTTATCCAGTCGTTCTCACCAGAAGACAATTTGTCGCCCGAAGAAATTCATGAGCTAGGACGAAGAACGATTTTAGAATTGACTGGTAATGAACATGAGTTTGTTATCTCGACTCATGTTGATCGCGAACATATTCATAATCACATTTTGTTTAATTCAACAAACATGATGGATGGAAATTCGTACCGTTGGCTGAAGAGTACAAAAAGAACTTTGGAGAAAATATCAGACAAACACGCAGCAAAAGCAGGCGCTAAAATTATAGAGAAGTCGCCAAAGAATTCTCACAAGAAATATACGATGTGGCAAACGGAATCGATTTATAAAAGTAAAATTAAGTCGAGGTTGGACTTTCTTTTGGATCATTCTTCCAGCATTGAGGACTTCAAAGAGAAAGCAGATGCGTTGTACTTGCATGTAGATTTTTCAAAAAAATGGGCAACGTATCGTTTGCTAGATCATCCACAAATCAAAAACACTCGGGGTCGGAGTCTCACGAAGAGAGATCCAGAAAAATATAATCTTGATCGAATTGAAACTCGATTAAAGGAAAACACTGCAACATTTACAGTTGAGGAAGTTGTCGATCGTTACGAGGAAAAAGAAAATGAGATCAAGAATGATTTTGATTACCAGGTAAAAATAGAAAGCTGGCAAGTCGATCATGTGACCACAAAAGGAATTTATTTGAATGTCGATTTTGGTGTCGCTGATCATGGTCAGCTGTTCATTGGGGGATTTAAAATTGATCAATTAGAAAACGGAGATTTTAATCTCTATGTAAAAAAGGAAGATATATTTTACTTCATGAACGAGAAGAATGCCAATCGGAATAAATACATGACAGGAGAGACGTTGGTCAAACAATTGAGTCTCTACAATGGAACCGTACCTTTGAAGAAAGAGCCGGTCATGTCAGAATTAAATGAAATTATTTCGGCAATCAACTTTCTTGCGGATCATGATGTTAGTAACGGAAAGCAGCTTCAGCAGCTGGAAGTCAAATTGGATCGTGCGCTGCATGAAGCAAAGAATAAACTGATTGAACTTGATGGGAAAATCATTGAGCTGAATCAAGCAGCGAAGGATCAGTTGTTGGGTAAAGATCCTGACTCTGAAGAGATTGAAACATCAGGAGACTATCAAACGATTCAGAAGGAGCTTGCTTCAGTAAAATTGAGTCGGTCAATTCTAAATGATCGCTTTGAAGAAATCGTTGGAGAGATTGAAGCGTATCGTGAAATCCGATATGTGGCAGAAAAACCAGAAGAGAAGAATCGTCCTGAGCATGGTGTGAATAAGAAGTAACAAATGACCCGGCCTCTTTCAGCAGCTTTTTCTTTTTCGTTCAGCCAGGGCGAGCCGCCCGTTTATTTTTGAACCACTAAGCGGCGGGGGCGGTGGGAGCTAGTGAGTGAAAAAATAAAAAAGGTTCTGTTGCAAAGTTTTAAATAAAGAATAAAATCCCTTACGGTATCTATGATTTAAGCTGGGATTCCCAATAATATCTTGATTTCAGTACAGACCGAAAACCCGAAGAGAGTGCCTTCTTTTCGGGTTTTCTTATATAATCCTCGGATGGCTTCCATGCCTTTAATCGTGGTAGAGGCAGTGCGTAAACTTCGATAGAATTTATTGCGTCTCTTTACTGGACGATGGTCTTGTTCAATCAAATTATTCAGGTATTTAATGGTACGATGTTCTGTCCCTTGATAAAAGCCGTATTCTTTTAGTTTCTTAAAGGCACTTGTAATAGAGGGGGCTTTATCTGTGACTACAACCTTCGGTTCATCAAACTGCTTCACTAACCGCTTAAGAAAAGCATAGGCTGCTTGTGTGTCCCGTTTTTTACGTAACCAAATATCCAAGGTTAAACCATCTGCATCGATGGCTCGATACAAATAATGCCATTTTCCTTTAATTTCGATGTACGTTTCATCCATTTTCCATGAATAAAAGGATTTTTTATTTTTCTTTTTCCAAATTTGATAGAGTAGTTTGCCATATTCTTGCACCCAACGATAAATCGTCGTATGAGAAACGTTAATGCCACGATCATATAAGATTTCTCGAACTTCACGATAGCTAAGGTTATAACGAAGATAGTAGCCCACGGCTACAATAATCACATCCTGCTGAAATTGCTTTCCTTTAAAATGATTCATCGTCATTCCTCCTGCTATCTTTTTCTATTATTCTACCTTATTTGATAGTAGATTTAAAACTTTGCAACAGAACCGTCCATGACATTGAAGTCAACAGCAAGTAGTTTTTGACTAACTATTTGCAGCTGGTCAATAGATAATGGGGTCATAAAGTCTGCGAAAAATTGGAAATCATAAGAAGTCGGGTACGTGGCTTCTTATGATTTGATTTATAAGAGCCAGGGCTTTAGTGATATCGATTTTAGGAATTTGAGTAGTGTCATTTGATAAAAATTTCTCAAGCAGCATTCTTAAATGGATTAGTGTCAAATTATTGTTTTCGTTTCTAAAACATCCTTGTATAGCAAGATAGCTTGTTGAACATCATGATGTTCAACAAGGTTGTAACGTTTTTTTGAGTGTTGTTGTCTTCGGATATCGAATTCAAACAATCACTACTTATCACTAACAAGTCAATTATCAGATTGAACAGAAAAGTGGATTGACAGCTGAAGCAGTTGAAGAGCTCAAAGATTACTCAAATAAACAATTTCAAGGCCAGAGAACAAAAGCAAGAACAAACAATAGCTTTACAAAGAGAAGAAGAAAAATAAAGGAGAGTGAGCTATGAATTTTCTACAAAATAATTTCCAAACTTTATATTTAGGTGCAGCTGCAGGAGATATTCAAGGAAGAATTTCCGGAGCATTAACAACAGTTCAATCCGTATTGACAGGTATACAAGATCGTCAAAAAGCATTTAGATGAAGCGGAAACAATCGTGATTGCGACCGACAGCGACCGAGAAGGTGAAGCAATCGCCTGCTTGATTATCAACCTTTCGGGAAATAGCCGGAAAACCATTAAACGTTTATGGATCAACTCGCTTGAAACTAGCGAAATCAAAAAAGGATTTCAAAATCTGAAGGACGGACAGGCGTTTTATTCCACTTACAAAGAAGCAGAAACCCGACAAATCGCTGATTGGCTGGTAGGAATCAATCTCACCCGTCTTTACACGCTTTATATGCAGAAAAACGGCATGAGAGGCGTGTTTAGCGTTGGACGCGTCCAAACCCCGACTTTGTTCTTGATTTACCAACGCAACGAAGAAATCAAACATTTCGTCAGCAAGCCATTTTATGAGTTGTATGCCACTTTCACACACTCGAATGGTAAGTACAAAGGGAAATACAAAGAGCGGTTTGATACACTCGAAAACCTTGACGGGTTCAAAGAAACCAATCAGCTAGAGCAAGCGGAGAATGCCGAAGTAACAAATGTCAAAGTGGAAGAAAAACGGCAGTATGCGCCGAAACTCTTTAGCTTGTCTGATTTACAATCTTTCGCGAATAAACGCTTTAAGTACAGTGCCGACAAAACGCTTTCGATCGCTCAAAAACTCTATGAAAAAAAGGTGCTTTCTTATCCAAGAAGCGATACCAATTATATTGGTATCCCCGAATTTGACTACCTGAAAAGCAACCTCAGTCGGTATCTCGAACTAGCAGGAGTGGGCATTTCCGAACCGCAGCTAAACGAAAATAAACGGTATGTAGATGGAAGCAAAGTACAAGAACACTATGCGATTATTCCAACGAAGACATTGCCGAAGCTCAGTGATGTAACGAAAGACGAAAAAAACATTTATCTTCTGGTCTTGTATCGTACCCTCGCAATTTTTGAAAAGCCGTATATCTATGACGAAACCACCATTGATACAGCGATCAATCAGGTTCTGTTCCAATCAAAAGGGAAGACAGAAAAAGAGCGTGGATGGAAACGACTATATAAACAGGAAGAAAAAGACAAGGACGACCCACTTTTACCAGAAGTAACCGTCAATGATTCAGTGGCTTTCGCCCTTGAAACAAAGGAAGGGAAAACCCAACCACCCAATTACTATACAGAGGGCACACTGCTAACCGCCATGAAACATGTCGGACGGGCAATGGACGATAAAGACAGCAAAGACATTCTTAAAGAAACCGAAGGGATTGGAACCGAGGCCACTAGAGCCAGTATCATTGAAACCTTGAAGAAACAGGACTACATCACGATCAGTAAGAGTAAAATCTATGTGACAGAAAAAGGCGAATTGTTGTGCCGCATAATTGCAGAGGACGAAATCGCCAATGCCGGCATGACTGCCCAATGGGAATGCTATTTGAAAAAGATCCGAAGCCAACAAGGCACACAAGAAGCTTTTTTAGGCAGTATCGAGCGGTTTGTGCAGCACCTCATTGAAAAAGTGCCACAAAACTTCCAAGACAAAAAAGAAAACATTGCAGATGTAGCCGGTCATATGGAACAAGAAAATGTGATGGGTACGTGTCCGAAATGTCAAAACAGCGTAGTAGACAAAGGAAAAGTTTATGGCTGTTCGGGCTACAAAGACGGTTGCAAATTTACGCTTCCTAAAAGATGGAGCCAAAAAGCACTCACAAAGAAAAATGTCCAAGATTTATTAAGCAAAAGAGAAACGAGTTTAATCAAAGGGTTCAAAAGTAAAAAAGGAAGCAATTTCTCGGCAAAGTTAACACTGAATGACGAAATGAAATTAGCTTTTGAATTTCCAAAAAAATAAAAACACAAGATCTAGACCTTGCCCCTTTTGGAAAAAAGGGGCAAGCCCCCAAAATCGTCTCAGTCACCCAGTTGTAATAGCCTAAAACTGAATAACACTTAAATAAGTCAAGAAACGGGTAAGTATTTTTTGGCAGACCACCAAAAAATCTCCACCCTCACAGTCCTTGACTTCTTTATTTTTGGCTGTGGGCTGTCGTCGCCGACAGTCAAACCAGTTGTAAAAAATATTTGCTATCTTGCCTGTCGCTAAAATAGTGTACCGCCAAAAAACGCTTGAAAGGAATTTTTCTTTTGCTCGCTTGTTGCTTTGTAAGAATAAGTAGCTATTCTGCAAATAACCCTAATATTTCGTATTTCTCTAAAAAACCAGTGTTTGAGAGGGAAGTTCTACGCTCATTTCAGATTGATCTATGGGTAACTATCCATGAAAATGCCTGTAAACCGCTCTTTTTTCAGTTTTTTTAAAGAGAGAGAAAATAAAAATAAAATACCAACTTTTTACGTATATTAATAACGAAGGACTTAAATATAGGATGATCAAAGGAGGCGTTCTTATGTATGAAGACGAATGGAGAGAATACTATGCAACCAAAAATGAGAGCATACATATTACGAGAAACAAACTCATTTTCCAATGCAATGAAGGAATCGCTCTGTCTACTCATAAAACGGAAATTGAAAGAATCATGCATGCATTGGCACTTAAACTCTTATTACTGGAGTTAAATTCATATGATTTTTAATCTGCAAAAAAGTTTATAGCACCGTCGCTTATACCAGAAAATATAACAAACGCCGCATTGTTTTTTTGTGCACTTTAATAATCTATTCAACTAAGGAATTAAGCTGGCTGTCAAGAGAGTAATATCGTATTGAATCTCAGGTGGAAATTTTCTGCGGTATCTTTTTTGACTGAAATGACATTAGTGTTTTTTGGGGATTGTGTATGTAAGTATTTTTTAAAATCATTTTAACAAGTTTTGGACAAAAATTCTCATGAAAAAACAGAATTTAAATAGCATGATAAATTAGAGAAGATAGTTTAATGTGCTTATAGGAACACCCCACTTTTACAGTCACAATCAATAACCTTGCTACTTTCTTTCGAAATTGATAAGATTCTAAAGGATTGACAACGCTTGATAGTGAGCATAAACTTAATGTACGCTAGTTAGTTTACAAGTGCAAACTAAAAAAGTATGATGTGTCGTCTCTGAAATTCTCCCTGATTCAAGTCATAACCAGAGTACATATCGGTTATTTTTTGATTCCATATTTTTTCCTTTATGTGCTGAGGATTAAGGGGTACCAATTGTAATTGCGCGTTATATGGTCTTTGTTTAGAATCGCTCTCCAAAAAGCCAATTTTTTGCATAGAATTTTAGATGTGGTACCATTAATTAGAATTATTATAAATAAGAAGTAGGTATCATTGTTTTAGTAAAAAGACTAGGAGGAATGGAAGATGGAAATAGACTACAAGGATCATGGGAAGAAGCCGTATATCATTAATATTGAAGACGCCACCACAGGAAATGATAATTACCGGACGACCATTTGGACAGGCAGTAAACTGCAAGTCACCGTAATGTCCATTCAACCGGGCGATGACATCGGTTTGGAAGTGCACGAAGGCATTGACCAATTTATCCGTATTGAAGAAGGAGAAGGCGTGTGTAAAATGGGGCCTTCTAAAGATAACTTACATGTTCAACAAAAAGTGATGGATGATGACGCCGTATTTGTTCCGGCGGACATGTGGCACAACATCGAAAACACCGGTGATAAGCCGCTCAGACTGTATACCATTTATGCTGGTCCAGATCACCTTGAAGGAACGGTTCACCCTACTCATGAAGACGCCAAAAACGATCCAAACGAACACTGAGGTACACTAGGATGAAACAAAAGCCCTGCACCCGTATGGATGGTCCACTGGTGCAGGGCTTTTTTATAAAGGAGAGAAGTGGTATGAGTGATTCATTGTTTAAATTAGAGAAGGTTGGTTTTCAGGCAAACGGAAACCAAATCCTTCAAGATATCTCTTTTACAGTAAACAAAGGGGAAGTGATTGTTTTTTCTGGTCCTTCTGGAAGTGGAAAAAGTACCCTTTTGAAATTAATTGGTACGCTGCTTTCCCCAACTTCCGGAAAAATTTATTATCGAGGTACGGATCTGCAAAAAATCGATCCTGTGGAGTATAGAAAAGAAGTCTCTTATTTCTTTCAAAACGCTTCTCTATTCGATGAGACAGTTCAAGAGAACTTGTCTTTTCCTGCCCGCATAAGAGAAGAAGGATTTGATCGGGAACGTGCAAAAAAATTGTTAGAACGAGTTCAAATACCTGAAACTTACTTATCGAAAGAGGTCAAGGAACTATCAGGAGGGGAAAAACAACGGGTTGCATTGGTCCGAAATTTGATGTATCAACCGAAAGTGTTGCTCCTGGATGAAGTTACCAGTTCATTGGACCAAGAAAACAGAGCGATTGTCCTTGATTTAGTCCGAGACATGATGAAAGACCAACAAACTACGGTGTTGGCCGTCACTCACAACCAGGAAGAAATCGACCAAGCTTCTCGTCTGATTACTATCAAAGGTGGAAAAATGGAGGAATCGAAATGACAAACAATTTGGAAATCAGTAATCTTTCTTTGCTTTTATCCTCTGTCCTCTTGATAGTTGCCTTGTTGATTGATTACAAAGAGAAATTGGGATTAGGAAACGACATTTTTATTGCGGGAATTCGCGCTGTCGTTCAATTATTCCTTATTGGATATGTATTGAGCTACGTATTACGAGTGGATAACAACTTTCTCACTTTAGCGATGGTTTTGTTCATTGTGTTCAACGCTTCTTATAACGCCCATACACGCAGTGAGGGGATCAACCGCTCTTTTAAAATTTCAACGACGGCTATTGGAGTAGGAACAGCCTTGTCCTTACTCATTCTTGTTTTTTCAGGAGTCATTGACTGGTCCCCTTCCCAAATCGTTCCAATTACAGGCATGATTGCCAGCAACGCCATGACTGCGATTGGAGTGACCTATCGGTCTTTGAATTCAAAATTTACGGACCAACGCCAACAGGTATTGGAAAAATTGGCATTGGGAGCCAATAAAAAACAAGCGTCCATGAGTATTGTAAGAGAAAGCGTCAAAACGGGCATGGCTCCTTCTATTGACCGAACAAAAACGGTTGGACTTGTCAGCCTACCAGGTATGATGTCAGGGTTGATTTTTGCGGGAATTGATCCTGTTCAAGCGATTCGTTACCAAATTGTTGTGATGTTTATGTTGATTTCAGTTACTGCGATTTCTTCGTTTATTGCTAGTTATATGGCTTACCGTGAGTTTTATAACAATCGCAGTCAATTAATTATATGATTTGGGATGATACACTACTCTTAAAACCAGTGGTTACAATTTTATGTAGTTAAAAGAAGACCTCACGAGAATAATTGCAAAAAGAACTTCATTTTTTAAGGAAGAAGGATATTTTTGTCATCGAATCTTTGGAACGACTAGGGCGAAACTATGATGAAATTTTTTATATAGTGCAGCAACTGGATTAAAAGGATATCGGACTGATTGTTTTGAACATGCCTATCCTCAACCAATGAGAACTTTCGACGAAATCATGTTCTAGAAAGAAATTTCTATCCAATAAGAATTCCAAATCATGGACACTATTATCAAAGAAGCTTTAATAGATAAAATATTCAAAGCAGATTCTAAAAAAGTCGATTCCACAAAATATACATGAAATGAAAAATGGAGGAATATAAGTGAACTTTATGTATGAAGTTAAAACAACTAAATCATTCCAAGCGGCAACAGAAGCATCTAAGGCAATTGATTAATAATTTAGTGATTGAAATTTATAAATATCAAGCTGAATCAGAACGTAAAAAAATTAAAGAAAGACAAGCCGAGGGTATCGTTTTAGCAAAGGAAAAAGGGAAATTCAAAGGAAAGTAATTTAAATTTAAAGAAAACGATCCACGGCTACAACATGCCTTTGATTTATTTTTGAACGGTTGTTCCGATAAAGAAGTTGAAGAAAAAACTGGAATCAATCGCCGAACGTTTAGAAGGTATCGATCAAGATATAATGTGACAGTAGATCAAAGAAAAAACAAAGAAAAGAGGGATAGTTAATGAGCACGGTTATTTTAGCTGAAAAACCAAGCCAGGCATTAGCCTACGCAAGTGCTTTAAAACAAAGCACCAAAAAAGACGGTTATTTTGAGATCAAAGACCCACTATTTACAGATGAAACGTTTATCACTTTTGGTTTTGGGCATTTAGTCGAATTAGCAGAACCAGGTCATTATGACGAAAAGTGGCAAAATTGGAAACTTGAATCTTTGCCGATTTTACCTGATCGATACGATTTTGAAGTCGCAAAAGATAAGGGAAAGCAGTTTAAAATTGTTGCAGAACTTCTCAAAAAGGCAAATACAATTATTGTTGCAACAGATAGCGACAGAGAAGGTGAAAATATCGCCTGGTCGATTATCCATAAAGCAAATGCCTTTTCAAAAGATAAAATATTTAAAAGACTATGGATCAATAGCTTAGAAAAAGATGTGATCCGAAGCGGTTTTCAAAATTTGCAACCAGGAATGAATTACTATCCCTTTTATCAAGAAGCGCAAACACGCCAAATTGCCGATTGGTTGATTGGCATGAACGCAAGCCCTTTGTATACGTTAAATTTACAACAGAAGGGCGTACAAGATACATTTTCACTAGGACGTGTTCAAACGCCCACCTTATACCTTATTTTTCAGCGCCAGGAAGCCACAGAGAATTTTAAAAAAGAACCTTTTTTCGAGGTGGAAGCTAGTATAAAAGTAATCCAAGGGTCATTTAAGGGCGTTCTAAGCCCCACACAGCGTTTTAAAACCCAAGAGGAGCTTTTAGCTTTTAGCTTTTGTTTCTTCTAAACAAGCTAAAATAGGCAATCAAGAGGGGATAATTGCTGATGTTCAAACCAAAGAGAAGAAAACGAATAGTCCGAGTTTGTTTTCTTTAAGTAGTTTGCAATCAAAAGTCAATCAGCTTTATAAAGCGACAGCGAGCCAAACTTTAAAAGCTATGCAAGGACTGTATGAAGCAAAATTATTGAGTTATCCAAGAACAGATACACCATTTATTACAGAGAACGAATTTGCTTATTTAAAAGCGAATTTTGGCAAATATAGCGGTTGTTTAGGACTTGATCTTGAAATGGTTCAAACAGAGCCTAGAAAGCGTTATGTGGACGGTAGTAAGGTACAGGAACACCCCGCCATTATTCCAACAAAACAAGTACCTAACGAATCTGCATTAGCAAAAATGGACGATTTACAACGAAAAATATATGCTTTAGTCGTTAAAACGACCGTTGCCATGTTTTTACCTGATTACTTGTATGAAGAAACCAAGATACAAACGAAAGTAGCTGATTTGCTGTTTCAATCGATCGGAAAGACACCAAAACAAGAAGGTTGGAAAATTCTTTTCAAACAACAAACCAAAGAAGAAAAAGAGGACGTTCAAACGTTACCACTCGTTATCATTGGCGAACGTGCCGAAGTTGATGTTAAGAGTGTTGAAAAAGAAACGCAACCGCCAAAAGCTTTTACAGAGGGTACACTTTTAACCGCTATGAAAACGGCGAATAAAACGGTTGATAATGAAGAAGCAATAAAAATTTTACAAGAAGTTGAGGGGATTGGAACAGAAGCAACAAGAGCAAGTATTATTGAAGCGTTAAAACAAAAAGAATATATCCAAGTGATTAAGAATAAACTTGTTGTAACTGAAAAAGGAAAATTATTGTGCCAGGCAGTTGAAAGTCAGCACCTTTTAACGAGTGCTGAAATGATTTCCCATTAGCCATACGCAAGACTATTTACTCTACGAACTTGATTGAATCCTTTAATAAGCAAATCAAGAAATACAGCCACCGCAAGGAACAGTTCCAAAATGAAGAGTCGATGGAACGTTTCTTAGTCTCGTCTTTTGATACTCACAACCAAAAATTCCTAGGTCGCAGTCATAAAGGTTTCCAACAGGCCGAAGGCGAGCTCGAACAAATGCTGAGTCAACCGATGGAGAATTAGAAACAATCTACAGTAGGAAAGAACCATTTACACAAAATTATTGACGCTCCCAAGCTAAAACTCCTATTAATCGATCTACTAAAAATAAATAAAAAATTCTTTTCAATTTTTATTTATGGTATGACATAAATAAAGTAAAGTTATTCTTCTAGGTTAATCTTATTAATACTCTTTCTCACTAGTGTTGCATGCAACACTAGTGAGAAAGAGCATTAAATATACTGCAAGGCAAGACATTTGGTAATTGAAGAATAACAAGCAAAAAAATAGCAGTCAGGTCTCTTGACAAAGTATAGTTGCTATTCTTTTTTTAGGCCCTACTTTAATGAAATTTTTGTTTGGAGGGAACGACTTCATTCCTTTGATTATTTCAGTTGAATTTAATAGAGAAGCCTGGCGTCTATTAAGAAATACTTTTCTTGATGAGCGTCAATTTTTTTAACGGAAATCTATCCTATACTAAATTCAGTAAAGAAAAAGGAGGAATCAAAGAAAGCTATTTTAAACAAACCAAAATTATAGGAGGAATAAATCATGACTGAAAATAAAGCTACTCAAGAAAGAACACCCCAAGAAAGATTGCAAGAAGAACAAGAACACAAGGAACATGTTCATCATACGAAAATTAATGCAGCGGCCATTGCGGATCATCTTTTAGGCAACATGCATACATTACATGTGAAACTGCACCAATATCACTGGTATGTAAAAGGAGCCAATTTCTTTACGTTGCATGAAAAATTTGAAGAGTTGTATAACGAAAATGAAAAATGGTTCGACAAACTTGCGGAGCGTCTAATTACTTCTGGGCATAAACCTGCTTCGACAACGGTTGAATTTGAAAAATATTCGATGCTTTCGGAAGATGCAGTTAATAAATACGCTAAAGCAGAAGACATGGTTGAAAATATTATCGAGGACTTCAGAAGCACTCGTGACCTAACTATTCGCGCGATTCGTTTAGCTCAAGACGAGGGTGACGATGCTTTAGAAGATACATTGATTGCTTTTAAAAATGACTTAGACAAGAACATTTGGATGCTGCAAGCGTTCATTGGTAAAGAAGCATTAGAAGATGATGACGCTCTTGATGAGGATGAAGATTAAGGTAAAAGTAGAAGCTGATTTAGGGATTGGAATTCTTTCCAGTCCTTTTTCCATTTTCTTGATGTGCATCAATTTTTTTGTAGTAAGAGACTTATATAATAAAAGCAGCGAATATAAACAAAATAAATAAAGGGGAGAATGAATTGACTAAACATACCCATCATGAAATTGGCGACCACGCAGCCTGTATCCGCTTGGTTCCAATATTCAATCACTTAGAGGATAGCGCGATGAATTACATTGCTGAAAAAGCCCACACGAAACAGTATCAAAAAGGAGAGTTTCTGTTTCGTTCACAAGAAAAAGAGGATACTTTATATATTATCAATCGTGGGAAAATCCGTATTTATCGATTGGCAGACTCTGGCAAAGAGCAGCTAGTGCGGATCTTGAACCCTGGTGATTTCACCGGAGAATGGACCTTGTTCAACCCGGATGCAGTACACGAGGAATATGCCGAAGCAACCCGAGATACCGTTGTCTGTATGATTCAGCAAAAAGATGTCCAAGATTTTCTGGAACAATACCCAGCTATTTCTTTAAAACTATTGGCGGAAATGTCTAAACGGTTAGAAAGTTCAGAACGTCAAACGACACAAGTAGCCTTGGAGAGTGTCATTACCCGTTTAGTTTTGTTTTTGGCAGAAAATGTGGAACCTGAAATGGGCAACTCTCCCACCATCACCCTGCCGATGGAAAAAAAGGACATTGCTTCCTATTTAGGAACGACACCTGAGACCATCAGTCGCAAATTTGGAGAATTGGAGGACGAGGGATTGATTCAACAGCTGTCTGGGAAAAGGATCAAGATTCAGGATTTAGATGATTTATTGCTTTACAGCGAATAATCGGACACACTTTTTTCTACACGTTGGTGTTCTGTCGCTCTTCATTAACAACGGGACAGAACTCAGTGCTTTTGCTTCCATCTGTCCGTTTTTGGCTTTTTTAAGACAGAACGACCTTCATTCATTGGAAAAATAAAAGCACAAACATGATAACCCTCAAGTTTTTTTGTTTTATTTTTCTTTAAGATAGGGTTGTCGAACAAAACGTAAAAATAAGTAGGGGTGAATGTGCATTATTTTTGGGTGATAGTTGCCATCACGTTGTCAGCAGCGGGTGCATTCTTTGTCGTCCCTTTCACCAAGAACACGATTGGCGGCGAAGCAAAAACGTCTAACGTTGTTGAGGCAGATAGGTTAGCTATGGAAAAAGAAGAGGAAGTTGTAAAAGGAGCCGGCGTAATCGGACACGGAAAAGTGGCGTATTACGAAGCGAGTGACCAGGGAGATAAAAGTGTATTCACTGTTTGGTTTCCATGGAGCTTAGCCGGAATCTTGTTCAGCATCACCATGACTAGAATGACGCGAAAAATTGAAGAAATGGAGCAAATAGAATGGAATTCGTATTAGGCGTTTTGAATCCCCATGCGGTGGAGATTGGTTCTGTTGTGATTCATTGGTATGGAGTCATTATTGCAGCGGGCATATTAGCGGCTCTCCAGTTGAGCACCAAGGAAGCAAAGAAAAAAGGACTGGAAGAGGATACCATTATCGATATGGCCTTATGGGCAATTCCGATTGGACTCCTCGGCGCTCGGCTTTATTATGTGTTATTTGAACTTGGTTATTATCTGCAAAATCCAGGACAAATCCTTGCGATTTGGAATGGCGGCATTGCGATTTATGGGGGATTGATTGCAGGAGGGGGTACGCTATATTGGTATGCAAAGAAAAAAGGTACTTCTTTGGCACTCGTTCTTGATATTTTAGCGCCCAATGTATTGTTAGCCCAGTCCATTGGTCGTTGGGGCAATTTTATGAATCAGGAAGCTCATGGTGGACCGGTTACTCGTCAATTCTTGGAAAATCTTTATTTACCTGAATTTATCATTGAACAAATGAATATCAATGGTACCTACTACCATCCGACTTTTTTATACGAGTCATTGTGGAGTTTGTTGGGCTTTGTCCTCATCGTCACTATACGGAACCGAAAACAGCTTTTGCGTCAAGGAGAAGTCGCTTTGAGTTACGTTTTGTGGTACTCAGTGGGTCGGTTCTTCATTGAAGGTATGCGAACGGACAGTTTATGGATTGGCGAGTGGATCCGCGTTTCGCAAGCCTTGTCTCTGGCCCTGTTTATTGGCGCGATTGTAGTATGGTTTATACGCAGACAAGACTATCCACCAATTTCTTATTATTCTGATGGCAATAGGGGGCAGAAAAAGACTATTAAGATGGTGAATTGAGCAAAAAGATAAAAAGAAGTGCAAAACTTGATATGCGTCAATTTTCGTTTGCTAAAAGTGAGCTATACTACAGTTGTAAAGAGGAAAAGGCAGTGTTCATTAATCTGCTGCCGATAAAATAAAAACACATAAAGGAGATAGGAATTATGGAAAAAGCTATATTGCAATTAGAAACGTTGTCTTGTCCAAGTTGTATGCAAAAAATTGAAGGTGCCTTGAAATCAGTTAACGGTATTGATAAAGACAGCATTAAAGTATTATTCAACTCCAGCAAAGTCAAAACCAATTTTGATCCAGCTGTCACTTCGATTGAAGAGATTCAAAAAGCTATCGAAAACGTAGGCTATCCGGTCCTTAAAGCAAAAGTCAAGGCCGCTTAACAGATTAAATGAACTAGGCAATTCTGGAAGAAAAGCTATTTTTCCGGGATTGCTTTTTTTGTTGCAATCCGATTCGAGGTGCTTAGAAACGATAAAAGAGAACTTTCTAAACTTGATAGCCGTCAATTAATTACTTAGGCAATTATCTTATACTGTGTTTATCAATAAAAGAGAAATTAAATTTGGAGGGAAAAAGCATGCAACAATATATATTAAGCAAGAAAAATGTTATCACCGTCATCAGTGGATTGTTAATCGCACTCGTTTTCTTCAGTCACTTTGTTTTAGAAAACGTAGGACTTTCAGAGTGGTCTTTGATCATCGCCTCTGTCTTTGGGATTACGCCAATTGCCATTCAAGCGTTTCAAGCAATGAAAGTCAAAGTCATCAGTATTGATGTCTTAGTCAGTATTGCAGCGATTGGTGCGCTTTTTATTCAAAATTATGAAGAATCGGCTATTGTCACGTTCTTATTCTTATTCGGACACTACTTGGAACAACGAACATTGAACCAAACGCGATCTGCTATCAAAGAATTGACTGAAATGGCACCCGAAAGCGCCTTGAAACAAATGGATAATGGCGAATTTGAAGAAGTAGAAGTGGATGATGTAGATGAAGGGGATATCTTGCTCGTTAAAACGGGTGCGAAAGTTCCAGTAGATGGTACAGTCCTTACGGGTGAAGGGCATATCAATGAAGCTAGCATTACAGGTGAAGCTGTTCCGGTCAACAAGCTAGCTGATGCAGAAGTTTTTGCAGGAACCATTTTAGAAAACGGAACGATTCAAATCAGAGCTGACCGAGTTGGTGAGGACACCACATTTGGAAAAATTATTGAACTCGTGGAAGAAGCACAAGATTCTAAATCCGAAGCGGAACGGTTCATTGATCGCTTTTCTAAATACTACACACCAGCTGTCTTGGTTCTGGCAATTGTTGTATGGGCGTTCAGTCAAAATATTGAGTTAGCAATCACCATCTTGGTTCTAGGTTGCCCAGGCGCATTAGTTATCGGAGTGCCTGTCTCAAACGTTGCCGGTATTGGGAATGGTGCTCGTAACGGTGTTCTTTTAAAAGGGAGTGAAGTCATTCAAGACTTCAGCAATGTGGATACAATTGTATTTGATAAGACAGGTACTTTAACTGTCGGAAACCCAACCGTTGCAGCGACTGAACTGTATGAAAAAGATCCTGCTGAAACGCTTGGCTATCTGGCCAGTGTGGAACGGGAATCAGATCATCCATTAGCAAAAGCGGTCTTAAATCAAATTGGAGAAACAAACTTTTATCCTGTTGAAGGAACTGAAGTCGTGAAAGGCGGCGGAATCGTTTCAAGTGTAGCTGGACATAGAGTGGCTGTTGGGAATGTGGCCTTGATGGAAAAAGAAAATGTCACTCTCAGCAAAAAAGTGCAAAAAGATGTCAAACGGTTTGAACAACAAGGGAACTCTCTCGTTTTGACAGCGGTCGACGGTGAATTAAAAGTACTGATGGGCATTCGCGATCAAGTCCGTCCGGGTGTGAAAGCTAATTTGCAGGAATTAAAAGACTTGGGCGTGAAAAATCTAGTCGTTCTTTCAGGAGATAACCAAGGAACTGTTGATGTGGTCGCCGGCGAACTTGGTTTGACCGAAGCTCACGGCCACATGTTGCCGGAAGACAAATCGGCTTATATCGGAAAACTTCAACAACGTGGTCAAATTGTAGCCTTTGTTGGAGATGGCGTTAACGATAGTCCGTCCTTAGCTTTAGCAGACATTGGAATCGCAATGGGAAGCGGAACGGACGTAGCGATTGAAACATCCGATGTCGTTTTAATGAACTCGAACTTCAGCAACTTGCCTCACGCATTAGGATTAGTAAAAGCCACCGCAAATAATATGAAACAAAATATCGTGATTTCAATTGGAGTAGTGTTGGTCTTGTTGACCAGCGTCTTCTTCAGCGAATGGATGAATATGTCTATCGGAATGTTGGTTCATGAAGGTAGTATCTTGGTGGTAATTTTCAATGGCATGAGATTAATGAAGTATAAGTTGAAAGGTCGAAAAGAACAAAAAGAAGTATCAGCACCTGCAGAGAAAGTAAAAATATCTTAAGAATAAATTAGAAGAGGCTGAGACAATAGTCCATCCTTGAAATGACAAAAGCGGAAACTCAGATTTTTAAATCTGGGATTTTCCGCTTTTTTGAGTTCTTGAAAAAAAAATAAGAGTATAGAGTATGTTCTTTATAAAATTAATTTTCGTGTAAATGATTAAAAAATTTAATAATCTTAATTGTCAAATTAAGTTAGACAAATCATCAATACTTACGTAACTCAAAAATACTTCCAAAGGTGTTCGATAATCCAGTGATTTTCTAGGAATATTATTTCGTTTAGATGTGACAGATTGAATAAAAGATTCATCTACTGAATTGAAATCCATAGATTTCAATAAACCATCTCTACGTAACAATCCGTTAGAATTCTCGTTTAGGCCTCTTTGAGACGGCGTTCCTGGATCAGCGAAATAAATGGCAATATCATTGGCATTACTGATTTGTTTCCAATTTGAAAATTCCTTTCCACAATCAAAAGTGATGGATTTGAATAGATTTTTCGGTACAGATTCAAACCAATGATTTAATTTTTTTTCAATATCAATCGCTTGTCTACCACACGGTTTCAATGTGATGATAACTTTTGATAATCGTTCAACTAAGGTAATTACAGCACTTTTATGTTTCAGACCTACGATAGTGTCACCTTCAAGGTGACCAAACTCATTTGAGAATTGGCTATAATCTTTTTCACGTTCATGAATAGAGCGGCGGAAAGCTTGTTTTCCACGCCTTTCTTGATGTCCATTCGGTTTACGCTTGCCTTTCATCGGTAAGTCAGAAGGATTAAATAGCCCCTTTTTGAACATACGATAAATGGTACGAGCAGAACAACGAATAGGAAACGCTGCACGACCAACAATCACATCGGGTGTCCATCCTTGAACAACCTTTCTTTGAATATATTCTGATTGTTCCTCGGGTAAAACAAGCGGGCGTCTACCACAGTTTGATTTGTTTTTCTTATACTGTTGATAGTATTCTAAGGCTGATTTTCCTTGCTTGAAGAATAGGTATACTTTATGGATCGTTTGTCTTGAACGATTCAAGCAATGCGCAGTTTTCGCAACAGATTGATTTATTTTGAAATAAGACTCTATCATTACAAGTTCATCCGTTGTAAGATGGGTATAGGTCATTTGTACTCACTCCTTATAATTCTTTGGTCAGAACTATTTTGAGTGTAGCACAAATGGCTTTTTTAGTTGTCTAGCTTAATTTTACAATCGGCGATTTTAAAAAAATTAATGTTGTTGACGTAAATAATCAGTATAGTATAAATAGACTAAATCAACAGCAATCCTTAAGTTAATACCTTCAATCAAAGAGGTTTCATATTGATGTAATGCTAAAGAACTGACTGGTAGAATCATTTCATTTTGTTTATTTAATCCTCGTTCTTTATTAGCTGTAATCCAAATTATTCGACAATTTTTATTTTTCAATTTTCTATATAAACGTTTGATGTGTTTGGTTGTACCTGAAAAAGTGACAAATACGATTAAATCATTTGCTGTTATTAATTCAATTGCATTTAATTGTGATTTTACTGACGAAAATGAAAATGAAAGTTGGTTAATACGTGTAAATTTTTCACATGCATCTTTTGCGACATTATTAGAAAAAGAACTTCCAAAAAAGTAAATACTTTTAGAAGAATCTAACCATTGAATGACTTTGTTTAAAATATTTGGAGTTAAAAGTTCTCTTGTTTCGTTTATTGATGGATATAAAACAGAGAAGTAATCATTGGAACTCATAAATTCTTCAGTAAATTCTCCATGCACTTCTTTTTTTAAATAAGAAGTGTATTCCATTAATTCTAGTTTTAACTCTTTAAAATTAGAATTGTTTATACGGCGACAAAAACGACTAATTGATGATTGAGATGTATTACAAGCTAAGCTTAGTTCACTAATTGACATATTAGGAATAAAATCGTGATTTTCTAAAATGTAGTGAGCAATATAGCTGTCAATTGATCTTGACTTATTTAAATTTTCAACACATGTTTTTAAATTAGAATAAACAGCAAACATTGCTCACATCCCCTTTTTTTATTAATTATTCAAATTCTAAAAATTCACGCATTTCAGATTTATAAACGGCTGCTTTATTTCCATAAATAATTTGAATTCCATCACCAACATGAACGATTCCATTTGCACCTAGTTGTTTGGTAAAGTAATCATCTTCTATTAATTTTTTATTATCGACTAATTTAATACGTAAACGCGTAAAACAAGCGTCAACACTGATAATATTTTCTTTACCTCCTACAGCTTCGACAATAAGTGGAATTAACTTATTTATATCTTTGGTTTCTTGTTTATTTTCTTCAACTACAGCAACTTCTCGACCTGGTGTTTTTAAATTAAATCGTTTAATACAAAAACTAAATAATAATTTTCTGTTCTCACGGAGCAGTCCCATATTTATTTTAAATCGAGCGAAAATTTCTCGCTCGATTTAGATTTGTCCAATAAAATTGTAATGAATCTCTATCTTAATCTGGCGCTGTTTACCTCTACCAACTGGCGTGTGAATAATTATCCGATTAATCAAGGTATTTACAATTTCTGGCGTAAGTTCGGTCATATCGGTATATTTTCTAACCTGTCGCAAAAATCGTTCAATATTAACGGATTGATCATCTTGTTTAGAAACGATTTGTTGTAATTCTTGAATTTGTTGAGTCAGTTTGGTTTGTTCAGTTTCATAATCTTTCGAAAGTTTGCTAAAACGCACATTTGTAAGTTCTCCGCTGAGCTTATCTTCGTACAAATTTTGGATAATTTGGTCAATTTTCTCATACCGCTCTTCCGCTTGAATCAAGCGGTTTTTATTTTGCAATTTTTCTTTATTATCAACAATATCACAATTCTGCCGTAATTGATTCGCAAGCTTGCTCTCGTCCAAATCAATTGCATGAATTAGAAACTGGAGTTCTTTTAAAACAATTTCCTCAAGTACGATTTTTCGAATGTAATGTCCGTGATTGCAAGTTTCCTTGATACCTTTATATTTGCCACATTTGTAATGATCTAAATTTCTATGGTTCTTTTGTTGCGGACAAAATGTCATCTTATGTCCATTCTCACAAAAGACCAATCCCGCAAATAGATTCTCATGACCCTTAACATCTTTGAATTTATGATACTGGGGAACACGCTTATGCTGGCGCATTTTTCTAGCTGTCTCAAAAGTATCTTTGTCAATAATCGGTTCGTGTGTATCTTGAAAGATTAGCCATTCTTCACGAGGTGTGTTGATACTTCTAGCTTGCTTATGCGAAAGTTTTCTAGTACGCAAATTAACAGTTGCTCCGGTATACTCTTCACGATCAATCGTATTGAGAACTGTTTCAGCTTTCCAAAGATAAGGATTGTTCGAAAAAGAAATGGCGCTTTTCAAACCTAACTTCTTCTTATGGAATGATGGCAGTAAAATTTTGTCATTAGCTAAACCACGGGCGATACTACTAGGCGTTTTACCTGAAACAAATTCTCGGAAAATACGCTGAATGATTTTAGCGGCTTCCTTATCAACCAACCATTCTTTACGATTTTCAGGATTGTTTAAGTAGCCATATGGTGCTTGCCAGCCAATTTTTTCGCCTGCTTTTGCCTTGGTATGCTTAGACATCCGAATTTTCTCACTACATTGTCGACTATACCATTCATTGAAGATATTCATAAGGGGCAACATATAAGCGTCTTGACTTGAGATTTTCAAACTATCGACTTGTTCATTGAGTGAAATAAATCGAATACCATGTTGTGGAAAAACAGATTCTAAAAGCTGTCCGACACGCAAGTAATCTCGTCCGAGTCGACTTAAATCTTTCACAATGAAATTTTTGACTTTTCCAGCTTCAACCAGTTCTAGCGCTTTTACCATAGCGGGGCGATTGAAGTTAGAGCCAGAGAATCCATCATCCGCCATAAGTATTGGGTTGCTCAAATTTTCTTTTTCCGCAACTTTTGATAAAATTAACTTCTGATTGGCAATTGAATAACTTTCGCCTTCATTACCATCCTCCGCTGAAAGTCGACAATAAATGATCGTAATATCCGTCAACTGTTTTAAATCTACTTCTGTGTATTCTTTAATTGTCAAAGTGCTGTTATTCATATAAGTGGCCTCCTAATTGTTATTATTTTAGATTTCACCTATAACCCACTGACAGTATAGCGTGCTTTGGGCAAAAAGTGGAGTCTTGATTTTATTTAATCTAGCTTCAACGACCAGCGTTTAGGAAATTAGATAAAAAGTGCGCACGAGCTGAAGCTCGCTTCCGCCTTTTTCCTAAATTTCTACAACGCTAAGCGGTCGTTTCAGCTTTTTTATCTATTTTCCTTGTAAAATAAGTCGTTCAATCAGTTGCTTTAACGGCTTTTTGCCGACAAATTTCTGCTTAACAATATAGGTGGTGCCACCAATCTTAATCTGCTTTTCCATCGCTAATGCCTCCAATCATAAAATCTCTTAAATCATCGAGTGAAATAACCTGAAATAACGCCCAGTAATCTTGTAGCTCTTGTTGAATTCTTTTTTCAATCGCTAGCTTGCGTTTTTCATCTGGTACAACCCAAAGCACTAAAGGAAAAACGCCAGTATCTTTTTGTTCGATATTTAAATTAAAATAGCGGATATATTGTTTAGATTTGTTAATCACGCGTGCTAGACTTTCGGTGTTTTTATCTACCTCGACAAAATAGTTATAGAGATAATTGTCTAGTGAGATTTCAATATAGCAGTCTGGTTTTAGAATCATTCTCCCTGCATGATTATCTAACCAGCCTCGCCAACAGTTCGGCTCAAACTGAAAGCTATCGATTGACTGAACTAAATGCTTATTTTTCAGTTCAGCTAATTGCACATATATTTCAGAAATCGCTAAAGTGTGTTCTAAGTGATGCCAAGTCGGCTCATAGCTATTTTGCCGAGTAATACTTAAATTCATTTGTTTTTGTTTTAAATACTTCATGCCGTTGGTATTTATTTTCCATACGAAAGATCCGCTCCCAGCTCTGATCCCACCGATTCTTCTATCTAGGTGTTTGATATATCCTTTTTCATTTAGCTTCTTAGTTGTCAAATTCGCTCTTCTTAGTGCAGTTGAACTGCTCACACTATCTGAAAAATAGAACCTAGAAAGTTGTTTAGTTGTGGCATATTTTGCCTTAAATAGGAACTTAAGTAGCTGTTCTTCTTTGGCAGATAATTCAGTTGGTTTCATATAGGAAATCCTTTCTGCACTAGGGGTTATCTCCGTATGTAAATATAGAGAAATACGGGGTAAGTCCTGTGCAAATTATGTTTAATAATGGCGGTTTAGCGCCGATAACTTGTATTTGCTTATGGTCGTGAACCGAATACCGAAACGAACGGTTAAATCAACTTATTCATCTGTTATTTTCTTGCGTCTACCAATATTTTGAGGTGGTATTTGGTCTGTTTTGTCGTTCGAATTGAGTTCATCATAGCCAAATTGTTTGGCAAGCTGTGCTTCAATTTCGGGAATTGCCTCGCCATATTTGAGGGCATTTCGTGCAACTAAATCGACATAATCTCTGGTCTTAGGTGCTGGCGCGAAGGTCTTACCAAGTAGCCAATTCGTCGAATTGCCACCATTATGGAGCCTCACATAAATGTGGTATTGCGGGAGGGAGTAGAAATCATCTGCTATCAGTTCTGGTGCTTGGCGAGCCATATCTTGCGCATCATTCATGTCTAAACCAAAACAAATCTTATTTTTGCAGTTAGCGTCAATCGCCATTTTAATCTCTTGTGTCAATTGGTGGCGATACTGATGGGCAAGGGTTAAAGACACGCCAAGCCCTCTAGCTTGAATAAGCGCATCAGATAAGCTAGTTGGTAATCTCAAGTAATCCTGAAGTTCGTCAATAAACAGTGAGACTCGGTGGCGTTTTTCGGGCGGAATACTCGCCCTGTGGAGCGCTAAACTCCAAGTTAGGCTCACTATAATAGAACCTAGGAAACGGGCTGACTCAGCGCCTAGAACGCCCTTATTAAGCGATACTAAAACGACTTTGCGTTTGAAGTATAAATCTGTCAAGCTAAATTTGTTATTTGTCTGTCCAAACAAATATTTTAAACTTGGATGGATAAAGATTTGTCTTAGTTTATTTAAAACTGGCGAGATTAGTTGCGTTTGTTCGCCTTGGCTGAGACTATCGTAATAGTTCCAGAAGCTTTCTACGCCAAATGGATCGTGAATGTCTTTGAGTAGAGTTTTGCGGAATTGCTTGTTAGTCAATAATTGAGGCAACATTAATAGTGTGGCGTGCTTCGTTTTAGCCAGCGTTAAAATGGCATGGCTTAAAACATCTGAACTACGAATCCCCCAATTATCTGAAAACAAGTCTTGGAAGATTGCCATCAAGTGCTGAGTTAAGAGTTCGGGCGAAATACCAAATCTCAACAGGTCAAAAGGATTTAAGCCTATCGGGCGCTCGTTAGTTGGATCGATGATTACTAAATCATCTTCACGAGCTTTTGGATAGCGCTCTAAAATATCTCGAACAAGATCACCCTTTGGGTCAATGACGAGGGCAGAGTTGCCACTTTCAATATCTGAAAGCGCCAATCGCAACATAGCGGTACTCTTACCAGAGCCTGTACCACCAAGTAGCACCGTATGAAACAGGGAATCGCTACCAGAAATACCTAATTTCTTGGTTTCTAGTGAGCTATTTAAAGCTGTTGCTTCGCCAAAAATCCGCTTGTGGTTTTGTTTTAACCCTAGTGGTGGTAGAATAACTTTTGGATGAAGATTTGCAAATCCATCTAATTCCTCGTTGCCATTCGGGAATAATCCCAAGCAGGCAAGTTCAAGTGTCGACAATTTGAGCGGAAATTGGAGTGGTAAGCGAACTTCATCTATTTTTGTAGGCAAAATTGGTTTAAAGCGCATTTTAACTTCGCTAGATTCTAATATTTTAAAGCAACCGATTAGCGACTTAAGATCAGTGAGGTAGTCTGAAGTCGAGCCAATCCGTAAGCTACAGCTAAATTGTGGTTGCGATTGCTTATCTGTCAGCTGTTTTCTGGTTTCAGTTGTAATTGGTGGGAGGTTGCCAGTAATGGCTTGCCACCAAGTCGTGTGTGGATTTGGTAGATTCTTCGGTAAAGAGTGTGGCGCAAAGCTTTTACCCACAATAATCTGAATAACCACTGTATCTTTGGTATTTCTAGCCAGTGTTGCTAAAGTCGTCCGCAGAAAATTGTCGCCTTCTTTGACTTTTAGTGGTAATACTTGACTAGTCAGTCCTAGTTCGTAAGCAGATTTAGTAGGTTTTCGTTCAAATTTCGGATTACGGCTAAATTGAAATTTTTTATGTCTAGAAAATAGCTTAGTGATATTTCTTAAATCTTTTGTTTCCGCCCCGATAAAATGACTAATCTTGTTATTTTGACTTCTAATTTCCCACACAAAACTCTTTCGACCGGTTAGACCCGCAAGGTGTGCTAATGTGTCTACAACCTCTTGAAATTCTAATGGTCGAAGAAATGAAACTGCTTGCCACTGAATATTTTCTAATTGTCGTTTCATTGGCTTAACTCCAATCTCTCCAGTGTTTGAGACGAAGTAAGAGTGCTAAAATGGTGATTAGTCCAATAACTATCGCCAACACCCACCAAACCTCTAGTAGTAGCTTGATGCCCCAGTTGATACCAACACAAGCAATGATGAACCAGAAAATATAGGAGCTGATTTTCTTGGTTGGTGGGTCTTTTTCTTTGTCTAGCTTCATCCATTCTCACGCTCCATTTCTGTTTTCGTAAAATCTTTAGCATTTACTTTGTAGGCTGGTACAGGGAAGTCCCTGATTTTCACATCACTAGCCACCTCATTACCCCAAATATCCCAGCCGTGTCTTGGTCGTCTAGCGAATAGTTCTAGGTAGTTACCTTCAGAACAGCGTTCAATAATGTCATAAACTTCTTCGGGTTTGTGACTATGATCTTGAAGGGGCATAAAGCCCCAGTTCATCTGTCCTTTAAACTGAATTGGTGCTTTACCACGTGTGCCGAGTAGTAAATGCTCTGTAGAGTTTCTAAGATATACACCTAGCCCTAATCTTGGTTTTACCCACGTATAGATACTGCGAGGTGTAAAGCCCCATGCACGCAAAACATCATAGCCTGCCTCCAAGGTTGCATTAGTTACCCAAAGCCAACAATGTGCATTTTCTTCCACTAAATCGGCAATCGGTATGGCTTTGATCCGCTCTAAAGTCATTAAGTTGTAATGCTTAATTGCCCCTCGAGATTTACCTTTTTGTTGGATATCCCAAGGTGGGTCTGCCAAGACTGTCTTATATTTAGTTGGATTTTTTGTAGTATTGATTGTTTTTTCTGTCATTTAATTTCATCCTTTCCTTTAACTGAACTAGAAAGATTTCAAGCAGATTTTTTTGCCTAAAATCTCTCCGATTTATATAGAAAACATAGTAAAAATGCAAATTTTGAATGATTAAAATTAAAAGCGATACGAATCACTCTAACAGGGGTGAAATTGGCTAAAATTGTATTAGTTGTCCACCGTTGTAAAAATTACTCTCGTTTATGTCGAAACACTTCATTTAGCATATCTCTACTAGCTTCAAAAGCTTCAGCATCTAAGTCCGATTTCATTTGAAGTAAGGTTGCATAGAACTCTTCTTCCTCGGTGTATTCTGTCTTTTTTGTTTTAGATTTACCTCGATATTTATTAATTAAATCTTCAACAAACCAGTAGGCAGATAATGCAGAGCAGAATATACCCATAGCTAAAAAGAAGAAGAATACTCCTGTAATAATATCTATCTGCATCTTAATATCCTCCTAAGCGGTTATTAGCCTTAATTGTGTACTGGTCAACGATAAATCTCAGCCGATTTTCAGCAGTTGGTGCAATAGCAGACAGCTGAGACTCAAGCAACGATAAATTAGCGATATTAGTCATTGCTGTATTTGTCACTAAAGACATCCCATTTTCAAGCATATTTTTATGCACTACTGCACGGAAAATATCGCATGAGTCTTTATGGATCTGACGTTTAGCAGCAAGTGGCATATGTTCAGTTGAGAAGTTTGCAGGGCTAAGTGATGTTGAGAATTGGTTCTGTTGTTGTGGGTTCATTTTGTATTCCTCCCTAATTGTTAAGCTATTCACTCGAGTGATATAATTTAAACTAGCTAGTTTATGTATAGAGATTATCACGGCGATTGAGCGGTTTGTTGCTATAATCTTGCCAATATCTTGCTGATTGGAGGAAGAACTTTTGTTTAATGTTTCAAGCTATTTTAAAGTAATTCATAAAAATATAACTGGTGTGGATTGGAAACTCCCCAAAACCCTTAGTGAAGGACTCTGTCTTGTCATCTATCGAGAGGTTAAAAGCATGGTGGGTGAAACTTTCTACAATAAATTCTTTAATGGCAATAATAAGGGAAGAACATTATATAAAGTAGTACAAGATGAAATCGCAGAAGTAACATTCCATAATTATATTCAACAGGTTATCCAGAGATTTATGAGCATAAACTATAGAGACAATAAATTCGATAGCCAAGCTGTTGCCAAAGAAGTATTAGGCAAAATAAAAAATGCCACCAATTTATCTGGTGACATCCGAAATGGTATAATCCAGTCCTACAGATTGAATTATAATAAAAATGTATATATCTTTTTAGCCGAAGTACTTTATTATACTTTAGAAATACAAAATAATTCAAATACGCATTATATACAAATAGACCCATTGTTAGAAATTAAAGCAGAAGCTAAATCTGTACTTCCGTGGCATAGACTAATAGAACTAGAAGAATTAGAGAATTACAAACTATCTCTTCGGACGCAAGAAGTATTAAATCTCCTAGATGAATATGAAGTTGAAATAATTACAAAACTGGCAACTTTAGTTATTACCGAAGAAGATGGTGAAGAATATCTTTACTATCCATCAACTGATGAAGAACTAGATTTATATAAAAAACACGGGATTGGCTTTAATGAGTTTCGAAGAATGAAAGATTGTGAGCTAATTGGGGTAACTGTAGAGAATAGGTTTGATGTAGAATATCCATATCTATATGGATTCCAAAATGACAATTTAGTTCTAGTTATTTCTACAAGCGAAGGGAATAACTATAAGGTGGAATACAAGAGCTATTCGTTTACTCAAGTTGGAAAGCAATTATTGAACATGGCACAGATTGAGACAAGTGATAGTTTCTTTACTGATTTAGCGCTAATATTTAAAGATAAAATTCGAATGGAATCTAAGAAAATTGGTGTTTTTACTATGGAAGATGCGCAGAATTATGAAGAGATAGATGATATTGATTGGGGGAAGAATAAAACGCAATAATAATTTTGGATTTTAGTTAAATTTAATTGTGTGCAATAGCAATAATATTCTATACCGCTACGAGACAACAGTAAAGGGAATTTTATAACCAGACTATAGCAATGTACAAAAAATAAATCTTGATTGTTTATCTTATTAGAAAGGTAGATTAAAGATAAAACATAAATTTAAAAATAAGGCAGCTCTAAGACAATTTGAACGTAATCACTTTATTGATTATACCGTAATTCAAATCAACTATCTTTGGGCTATTCGTTTAGAAAAAGGGCTCAATTACCCGTTGTATTTTATGTTTTGCTTCCAATTCTGATGATATTCAATAAAAAAATACCATAACTTTTTGTCACGGTATTAGAGGTCTTACGGCTTAATCTATCCATTTTGTAGACACAGAAAGACACTTGTTTCCCGCAACCAGATAAATCTTTAGCAAGGTTAATTGCTTTGTCTAATTCTACTCTATTGTCGTTACTGCCAGATTGTTTCTCTGAGAAGATAACTGTGCAACCGGTCAATGCTTCTGTCTGGACTTCAAGACCTAGTTTTTGACGATCGTCTAAACTACTTACTCGAGCATAGCCAACCTTAACACTATCTAATTTCTCCAATTCTTTAAACTTACTATTCTTTTTAGCTTGTTCCATTTTAACGCCTCCATATATTTATTAGTTTGGTACTTATATATGGTAATAGAAATGGTCGGAAATCCCATATTTCATAGATAGACTTATTAAAATTACTAGGAGATAAGCGCATTCGTGATATAATTACAAGTATGAGTTCATTTTATACTTACGATATAATAAAGCGAAAATCCTATATTTAGGGAGTTGAAGAAATGAGTAGTGATTATACAAGCGAAGCAGTTATCGAAAAACAACTTATTAACCAATTAACAAGTGGTGAGAGTCAATGGACTTATCGGAAAGACTTAAATACTGATTCTTTATTATGGCAAAATTTCTTTGAGAAATTAGAACAAAATAATGTACGGGTACTAGACGGTAATTCTTTAACCGAGCAAGAAAAACTTCAAATTCAAAACCAACTGAATTTTGTAAATTATTATGAAGCCGCAAAATGGATTGCTGGTGAAAATGGTATCGCTAAAGTCCAAGTTCAGCGAGAAGACGCAAGTCTAGGAACGATTAGATTAGAAGTTTTGTGGCGGGATAATGTGGCTGGCGGAAAATCTAGTTATGAAGTAGTTAATCAGGTACAAAGAGATAAGATTGACACTAAAGATGCTAATCGACGTTTAGATGTGACCTTATTAATTAATGGGTTACCGATGATTCATATTGAGCTAAAGAATCGATCAACAGGATTTATGGATGCTTTTCGTCAAATAAAAAAATATGATGGCGAAGGAAAGTTCAGAGGTATTTACTCTACTTTACAAATGTTCGTTGTTTCTAATGCGACCGAAACAAGATATATTGCTGCAGCTAAAGAATCTAAGATAAATGACCAATTCTTGACAAAGTGGGTCGATAAAAATAATCGACCAGTTGTTGCACTAAACGATTTTACCGATCAAGTATTATCAATTCCGCGAGCGCACCAGATGGTTATGCAATATTCAGTAATTGATGATGATAAAAAAGCTTTAATCTTGCTTCGTCCATATCAAGTTCACGCAATTGAAGCGGTTAAAAAAGCCAGCGGTCGCCAACAATCTGGTTATGTGTGGCATACTACCGGCAGCGGTAAGACTTTGACCAGTTATAAAGTGGCACGTAATTTACTTCAAATTCCAGCGATTGAAAAAACGATTTTTGTTGTAGACAGGAGAGACTTAGACCAACAGACGACTTCAAGTTTTCTTTCTTATGCAGAAAATGACACAATTGATATCGATGAAACTGAGAATACTCACAATTTAGTGAAGCGTCTTTATGCTTCAGATAAACGAGTAGTTGTGACGACAATTCAAAAGATTAATACCATGATGAAAAAGTTCGAAGAGGGCAAATACGCAAGAGAGTATAAAAAAATTAAAGAGCTAAAACTGGCTTTTGTAGTGGATGAATGTCATCGTGCGGTTTCTCCAGAACGCCAACGAGCAATTCAACAATTCTTTGTTCACTCTCTTTGGTACGGGTTCACCGGTACGCCAATCTTCAAGGAAAATAAACGTGCGCAAAAAGGTGATTTAGCTCAAACTACTGAAGCACAATACGGTGACAGGCTACATCAATACACAGTTAAAGAAGCAATTCATGATAAAGCCGTTCTTGGCTTTCAACCTGAATATAAGCAGACGTTCATTAATGATATCGAAGAAAATGAAATTCAAGATTCAATTTATGAAACAGAAGAACATATGCTGGAAGTGATTGATTCGATCGTTAATCATTCTTATCAAAAATTAGGTTTTCAAAATGGCGTTGGGCGGACGTATAGTGCAATATTGACTGTTAAAAGTATCGCAATCGCTCAAAAATATTATGATTTGTTTCAACAGGTTAAGAATGGCGCCATGTCAGTGAAAGTAAGTGAAAAAGGAAAACGTGTATTGCCTGATTTTCCCAAAATAGCCATAACCTATTCAATAACTGAAAATGAAGAATCGAGTGTTGATAATCAAAAGCATATGAAACAAGCGACTAAGGATTATAATGAGGAGTTTAACACTCATTATTCAGTAACAGATATTCGAGCGTATAACAGCGATGTCAATGAGCGATTAGCACGTAAAAAAGAACGGTTTACCTTTAGAGAAGAACAACTTGATTTGGTGATTGTTGTTAATCGTTTATTAACAGGTTTTGATGCGCCTTGCCTTTCGACTCTATTCATTGATCGAGCGCCAATGAAACCACAGGACTTAATTCAAGCATTCAGTAGAACGAACCGACTTTTTGATAAGACAAAATCTTATGGTCAAATTGTGACTTTTCAAAAACCACATCTTTTTAAAGAGGCTGTTGACTATGCTCTACGTTTATATAGCAACGGTGGTGAAAATTATGTCTTAGCGCCAAATTGGGAAGAAGAAAAGGCAAATTTTGATGAAAAAGTAAAACAGTTAAAACATATTGCAAGAACACCAGAAGAAACACCAGAAATTGGCTCTGCCACTGATGCGGACTTAAAACGATTTGCCAAAGCATACCAAGAATTTGATAAGTATTTTGCTTCGATTCAAGTTTATTCTGACTATAACCAAGAGGTTATTTTCGAGGAGTCAAATTTGACAACCAAAATAATTGAAGAGTATGCAGGGAAATATGAGAATGTGATTGAAGAATTAAAAAGGCGTCGAGAAGATCCTGGCTCTGATGATGAAAGCTCTGATATTGATATTTTCTATGAATTATCTAGCGTTCATACTGACGAAATTAATTACAACTATATTTTATCTCTCATTCAGGCTTTCATTCCTGACGATAGATTAGAGGTGAGAGAACTATCTAATAAAGATATCAAGGCGGTTTCAGAATATATTAACGAACTTGGGAAGACAAACTCAGGCTTAGCAGATTTGATAAACAGTCTTTGGCTACAAGTGCAATTAGATCCAGAACTTTATCGTGGGCAATCTGTTTCTAATCTTTTGGATGCTTTAATTGAAGAAACAATCCAAAATCAAGTTAAATCAATTTCTAAGCAATGGTTCGTTGGTTATGATGAGTTATTATTCCTTGTCAAAAATTATAGACGAGGCGCTACCAAACAGCGCGGTGAATATGAACTAAGAAAATCGCAAGATTATGCGGCCTACAAAGAAAAGTATGGCGATCAGGCACTTAGTCCACTAAAATATAAATCCAGCATCAAGCCAGCTTACACAAAAGTTATTCAAGAGGTTATAGAGCCGATATTACAAAGAAGATAACAAGGAGATTCATAAACTATGTCAACTAATCAATCAGAAAAATCAAAAACACTATATCAAGCGCTTTGGAATAGTGCCGATATTTTGCGTTCAAAGATGGATGCCAATGAATATAAATCATATTTATTAGGAATGATTTTCTATAAATATTTATCAGATAGGATGTTGTTTTATGTGGCAGATACTATGCAGACCCCGACAGACAATTTATTAACTGCCCAAGAAATTTATTTTGATGCATATAGTGATGAAGATACTAAAACAGATTTAATTGAGGTTTTAAAAGAAGATATTAGTTATTTTATTGAGCCTAATCTAACATTCACTTCACTAGTTAATCAAGTGAACGTTGGTGAATTTCAACTAGAATTATTGGCTCAAGGGTTCAGAAACATTGAACAATCAAATGAAATATTTGAGAATTTATTTGAAGATATTGATTTGTATTCGAAAAAACTAGGTGCCACTCCTCAGAAACAGAACCAGACAATTGCTTCAATCATGAAAGAACTTTCTGTTTTAGATATTGCCGGTCATGCTGGCGATGTTTTAGGTGATGCTTATGAATATCTGATTGGTCAATTTGCGAGTGATTCTGGTAAAAAAGCTGGGGAATTCTATACTCCTCAACCGGTAGCAAAACTAATGACCCAAATCGTGCTTCATGGAAAAGAAAATCAAAAAGGCTTTACTGTTTATGACGCAACCATGGGCTCAGGGTCTCTGTTATTAAATGCAAAAAAATATAGTAATCAACCGGGAACAATCTCGTATTTTGGTCAAGAGTTGAACACTTCAACTTATAACCTTGCAAGAATGAACATGATGTTGCATGGAGTTGCAGTTGAAAACCAATTTTTGCACAATGCAGATACCCTAGATCAAGACTGGCCTACGGAAGAACCGACAGACTTTGATGGTGTTTTAATGAACCCACCTTATTCTGCTAAATGGAGTGCAGCGCAAGGCTTTTTGCAAGATCCTAGATTCTCGACTTTTGGGGTGCTAGCGCCTAAGTCAAAAGCTGATTTTGCCTTTTTACTGCATGGTTACTATCATTTGAAACAATCCAGTGGTGTTATGGCGATTGTATTGCCCCACGGCGTCTTATTCCGTGGAAATGCAGAAGGAAAGATTCGTCAACGTTTATTGGAGGAAGGCGCCATTGATACTGTAATAGGTATGCCAGCAAATATTTTCTTTAATACAAGTATTCCGACAACCGTTATTATTTTAAAGAAAAATAGAACAAATCGTGATGTTCTGTTTATTGACGCCTCAAAAGGTTTCGATAAAGGTAAGAATCAAAACACTATGACAGATGATCATATTCAAGCTATTTTAGACGCTTATATTAATCGTCAAGATATTGATAAATATGCCCATGTAGCGAATTTTGATGAAATTAAGGAAAATGACTATAATCTCAATATTCCTCGTTACGTTGACACTTTTGAGCAAGAAGAAGCAATTGATATTGTTCAAGTTAGTCAAGAAATCGTCAATTTAAATAAGGAAATTAAACAAGCAGAAACTGAATTTTTAGCTATGCTAGATCAATTAGCTGTCACTCCTGAAACAAAAGATTTAATTGAAGCAACTAAAGGAGTGTTCAGATAATGACTAATAAAAACGTACCAGAACTAAGGTTTGAGGGCTTTGAAGATGATTGGGAACAGCGTAAGGTTTTTCAATTTGCAAAAGATACTTATGGTGGAGGTACACCTAAAACTAGTGTAAAAGAATTTTGGAATGGTGCTATTCCGTGGATTCAAAGTAGTGATTTAGAAACAAATCGATTGTTTAACGTTTCTCCAAAAAAGAAGATTACAGACGAAGCTGTTCAAAAATCTGCAACAAAAATCATTCCTTCTAATTCAATTGCGATAGTAACACGTGTAGGTGTCGGAAAATTGGCACTGATGTCTTTTGAGTATGCTACTAGTCAAGATTTTTTATCACTTTCAGAGTTACAAGTAGATCCATATTTTGGAAGCTATTCTTTATATACGATGCTTCAAAAAGAATTGAACAACATACAGGGTACATCTATTAAAGGAATGACTAAATCAGATTTATTAGAAAAAAGGATAATGATCCCTAAAAATGCTGAAGAGCAAAAGAAGATTGGCACCTTATTCAAACAACTCGACTACACTATCACTCTTCATCAATGTAAGCTCGAACAGTTAAAAAGGATAAAAAAAGCTTTCTTACAACTATTATTCCCTGTAGATGATGAAAAAATACCACGATTACGATTTGCGGATTTTGAGGAGGATTGGGGGCAGCGTCAGTTGAAAGATGTGCTAAAATCTCACTCATTTAAACAATATTTAGCTGAACCAAGACTTAAAGGTGAATTTGAAATTATCCAACAAGGAGATAAACCAATAATTGGATATGCAGAAGGAGAGGCATTTGCAGAATACGCTGATGTTACTCTATTTGGAGACCATACTGTTTCACTATATAAACCCAAAAGGCCATTCTTTGTAGCCACAGATGGCGTAAAAATATTGAGTGCTGATGGATTTGATGGTCAATATCTTTTTTCAACATTGGAACGATACAAACCTGAGTCACAAGGTTATAAAAGACATTTTACAATATTGAAGAATGAAGGTATTTGGTTCACAAAAAATAGTGATGAGCAGATAAAAATAGGTTCATTCTTCAAACAACTTGATAACACTATCGCTTTGTATCAACATAAATCAAACCAATTAGAACAATTAAAACAAGCATATTTGCAAAAAATGTTTATTTAGAAACGTTACATCACTTATATAAAAGCAAGCATACAAATATTGTACGCTTGCTTTTTGTAGTATTCTTTTACATGAGTTGCGATAAATATCGCATGATTTTTTCATTATCTTGATTTTCTAATTCTTGAATAATATGCAAGTAAGTTTCTTGAGTAGTAGTCATACTAGAATGTCCTAATCTCTTGGCAACACTAGCAATAGAGACGCCTGAAAAAATTAATAACGAAGCGTGTGTATGGCGTAAACTATGAACAGTAATAACTGGAATATCGGCTTGCATACATAATACCTTCAATCGATTATTGATTGTCGAATTGAAAATTCTTTTTGTTACGAATATTGGTTTATCCATATCAATGTTTTTAATTAATTGTGAAAATTGCATAGCGGTTTGCCAGTCAAGCTGTATTTTTCGCTTTGAAGATTCATTTTTAGTTGGCTGAAAACTTCCATTCGTTCCTTTATAACTCCATGATTTATTTACATCAATCTGTTGTTTCGCAAAATCAAAGTCATTCGGTGTCAATGCTAATGCTTCTGAAAAACGAAGCCCCGTTTTCGTTACTAGTAGAATAAACCAATCCCAATTAATTTTATCTGTCAAATTCAATTGTTTTAATAGAGCTTGAACTTCAAATTGATTTAAAAACTTCGGTTTCTTTTTAGCTGGTTCTTTTCCTTTTATAATAATTTTCCTAGTGGGATTTTGCGTAATTAACCCTTCATCAACCGCATCTAAAATTGCTCCTTTAATTTGATGATGAAAATCCATAGTTGTCTGTCTTTCATGAGTAACCGCATAATCGTTTAACAACTTTTGATAACTTTTTCTATCCATTTCAGATAGTTTTAAATTTGGTGTGAGTTCCACTAAATATTGTTGGGCAATTTCATATTTTCTTAAAGTTAGTGGCCTCACGGCACCTTCTTTATATAATGCAACCCATTCCTCAAAGTATTCATGAAACAATTGCCCAGTTTTTTTCTGTCTTGCCATAGCAAAAACCTCCTATATTATATTATTAGTTTTTTGGAATAATATCCAATAACTATTATCTAGGAGATTTTAAATTTCTCATACTAAAATTAGATGAACATTTTTTGCAAATATGCTTGTTTTAATTGCTCTAATTGGTTTGACTTATGTTGATAAAGAGCGATAGTATCATCTAACTGCCTAAAGAATGAACCTATTTTTTGTTGTTCTTCAAATGATGGTGATTTAATAATTAGTTTCATCATGACGTCAGCATTAAGTTTTGCTCGCCCACCACCAACTAAAAATGGCTCTATATTTAAGTTTTTTATAGCATTCATCAAAAATCTATTATCTGTAAATGCTTCTTTCCCTTGAAGAACATGTGCATGATTATTCACCCAAACTTTTCCATTAACGTATTGTACAGGATAATTTTTCAAATCATTTGCCCCATCTTCAGCTACTAAAATAAATTCACCATCATGAGTAAAACCTTCAACATAGTCTTGAACTCCATTTGCTCCATAATATGGCGTTTTCCCAACTAAACGATCTGATGCAGTAATAGGAACACGAAGATTATCAAAGCGGTCTGTTAGATTTGATAACTTACACTCCTCCCAATCACCCTCAAAGTTAGTGAATCTAACTATAGGTACTTTTTCATCATTTACAGGGAATAGCTGCTGTAAGAAAGCTTTTTTTATCCTTTTTAACTGTTCCAGCTTTTTATGCTGAAGAGCGATAATATTATCGAGTTGTTTGAAAAAGGTACCAATTTTATTCTGTTCCATGATGCTTTGAGGAATAACAAGATCAGTTTCGAGAAAATTAGATGCTGCAATATTTAACAATCCATGATTTCTTGCGCCTTCTGCAGCATGCTTTGAAACTTCTTTATGCCAATAAGTAGTATCGTAATATTTCTCTAAAAAATCTGTATCTATATCTGTAGATTCAAATACAATATACAGGGTAGATAGAACTCCCATATCATAATTATTTAGTCGTTTTATAGCTCCCCAAGGATAGCCATTTGAATAGGACTTGTTATATGCAAATTCACCTTTTTTAACAAGATAATACCCACTAACATCTCGACTAGCTACAGTTTTGTTAAAAAAATCATTTTGGTCTATTAGTCCTTCTTGAGCTGAGATAGTTAACGGCAATACTGATTCTAAATTTTTATTTTTACGAGTTACTCTTTTAGCTACCTCCGCTAACTTACGCTGTTCCCACTTTCGATAAGTTAGAATTATCTGAATTTTATGAAATTAATTTCAATAAGAAGAATAAAGTGGTAAAATTTAAACATGAAAGAGTATAAATAAATACAAAGAGGAGTTAAAAATATGAATCAGATGAAATGTCACCATTGATGAAGCTAGTTATGAAAGAAAAGTTTGCTATATTAGACGGAGAGAATAAAAATGAAAATTAATTTTATAAGTAGTTTTTATATTTTTCAAGATAAAAAGATTGAACTAAAGAATAAGAATTTTATTTTTAGCAAGAATGGATCTGGCAAGTCTACACTTTGTAATTTAACAAAACTTTCAAGGCATTTTATTAAAATTGAGACTTATGAAAATGAACAATTGATTGAAAAAGTTGAAAACGGAAAGAATTTTATCTGAAAATTAGAATGAAAAATATGATGTCCGGATTTTTCAAGGTTTTGAAAGTGCAATCGGAGAGGATAATGAATTAAATGAGATCGCTTTAAGTGAGGAAAATAATAATGAGACGAGAGTGGAGAAAACAGTAATGAATTTATCGAAAATACAAATTGTGAATTTTAGAAATTATAGCTCAACAACTTTCAGTTTTTCTGCTAGCGCAAACACTATTATCGGAGAAAACGATTCAGGTAAGTCGAATGCATTGACTGCAATTAGAATGTTATTAGATGATAATTTTTACTATTCTGTAAAAAGTTTAAACGAGAACGATTTTAACAATTCTCTAGACAACTTTAGAGGTCATTGGATTATTATTTCTGCTGAATTTGAGAATATTTCTGATGAGGAAAATGATAAAGAAGTTATCGCAAGTCTTAGAAAAGAAATTTCAAATACGAGCTTTTCTGAAGGAAATGTCTGCTTAATCATTCGTCCAAATGTAAAAAAAAGACAAGAACTCCATGATGTATCTGGCGATGTTTTTGATTTTGAAGATGTTAGAAACTCGATACGTATATCAGATTATGAGTTTATTTATCGCGGTAAAATGACTACTGATTTTACTGATCCAAGAATATATAAAGATATAGTTGGAGATTTTGAAAACTTTAAATCTCCTGATCCTAAGGATAAACAGGATAATGAACAATATATAGGTAGTAAGATAGATATAAAAGATATTAATGAACATATTTCGGTAGTTTTTATTGATGCACTTAGAGATGTTCTCAGAACTGTAGGCTCTACATCTAATCCTATTAAAAAAATAGTTGAGGAGATAGAAGATAAAATTTCTGATACCAAATTTGAAGATGTTAAGGATAAGATAAAAGATTTGAATGAATCTATTACTGACATTGATGAAATTAGAGAAATTAAACGTGATATAAATAATAAATTAGTAGATATTTTGGGTCTAGTCTATTCTCCTGATTTATCCTTATCCTCAAATATATCGGATGATCTCACTTCTTTGTCTAGGTTTTTAAAGCTAAGACCTCAAAATGAGGAGGACATGAAGTCACTCGGTTTAGGACATTTAAATATGATTTTTATAGCTTTAAAAATTGTTGAGTACAATAAATGTAGTTTTAGAGAAGTATTGAATGTTATGCTGATTGAAGAGCCGGAAGCTCACATTCATCATCACATTCAACGAACTCTTTTTCAAAATTTGGGAATTAAAGATAAATCAACTCAGGTAATTATGACAACCCATTCTCCTAATATCGCTGAAAGTTCTGAAATATCAAGAATGAATATCGTTAAATCGTTTAATAACTTATCAGTAGCAATGAATCCCAATACAGAACTAGATATATTTGGAGAAAATAATTTAAATACCAAAATAAGTCTTTCGAAATCAATCGAAAGATACTTGGATGCAAAAAGAAGCAATCTTTTATTTTCCAAAGCAGTATTGTTGGTCGAAGGTGATGCGGAAGAAATACTGATTCCAAATCTTGTGAAAAATTCTTTAGGAGTTTCTTTAGATGAAATTGGTGTTGGGGTTGTTAATGTTGGTAGTACTGCTTTTGAATATATCGCATCACTATTTTCTAATGAACGTATAAAGCGAAAATGTGCAATAATTACAGATATTGATAAACAAATGGTTCCAAAGCTTATAGTAGGAAATAAGAGACAAGAAGATGGGACTTTAAAAAAAGAGCTAGTGAACAATAAAATCTATAAGGCAGGGGCAGAAGCAAAAGGTTTAGAAAGAAAGGATAAATTAGAACGTATTTTTAACGGTAACAAATGGGTCAGTCCTTTTTATGCTGAGTCTACATTTGAAATTGAACTTGCCAAAGTAAACAATGGGATATTTAGCAGTGTTCTTGAAAAATTATATAGTAAAGAAACCACGATTAAACAGTGGCGAGATAAATTGTCTTGTGCAAATGATTTGTTTTTTTTGAAAAAGCTTGTGGCTAATAGTGATCAAATTAAATGTAATGCAGTATTAAGTCTTGCTGATTCTACAGGTAAAGGCTGGTTAGCAACTATAATAGCTCAAAAGGTAATAGAATCTAAAGAAAAGTATATATTACCAGAATATATATTAGATGCCTTAGCTTTTGTCTCACTTGAATCGGTTAACGAAAAGGTTGTTGAGAAGATGATCATTCATAACACTGATATAAAGATGGGGATTAAGGATTTTTTAGGGGATAAAAAATGGGAAGACGACTGTCCATGCTTGTATTCTTTTATAGAAAAGTGGGAAGCAAAACGAGGTGTTTAAAATGGGGAATCAATTTATCGATAGAATTCTAGATACGCTTTCTGATTGCCAAAAAGAAGTAGTTCTTGACTGTGAAAACAATCTATTTGTGACAGCATGTCCTGGAAGTGGTAAAACTCGTACTTTAACAAGAAAAATTGCATATATGAGTAATCTTTATCCTGAATCAATGAAAAAAATTGTTGCAATAACTTATACAAATAGAGCGGCTAATGAAATCATGTCAAGACTTGAGAAACTAAATCTAAATGAGAGTCATATTTGGGTAGGTACAATACATCAATTTTGTCTGGATTTCATTCTAAGAAAATTTGGATTGAATTTAGAAAGAACAGCTCGGGGAATTAAGATAATTGATGATTATGTTACAAGTAGATACCTTAAAGAGATATATGAAAATCGTGGGATGAGATATAATCCTTATGAACATCCCAATTTGATGGTGACTACTTCAGGAAATTATTTTGAAGATGATATTGAAAAAAAAGATTTAGTAGCTGAGTATCATAAGAAACTTCGAAGAGCTAATGAAATAGATTTTGATTTAATTCTTACACTTTCTTTGAAAATTCTTGAAGAGAATCCTATTCCAACAAAAATAATCTCAAACAATATTCGATCAATATTTGTTGATGAATACCAAGATACAAACAATGCTCAGTATCAAATTCTAGGACTTTTAGCGAAAAATGATAAATCTATAAAGTTTATGTTCGTAGGGGATTCAGATCAAGCTATATTTACATCTTTAGGTGGTGTTGTGAAGAGCAAAAAGGAGATTGAGGAAATTACAGGCTTAAATTTTTCAAGTAAAAAATTAGACGGTTGTTATAGGTCTACTCAGAGAATTGTGAATTTATATTCACAATTCCAATCTGAAGCTTACAGAATCAGTAGCTTAGCAAATTACAGTGAAGATTATGGAGTCATACAATATGATAAAGAAACTCATAAGGATAATCTTTCTTCTAGAATTGCAGATATTATTCAAAATTTGATAAATGATGGAATTAGCGAAAATGAAATATGTGTTATTGCTCCAAATCAGTTCATACTAACCCCTGTAGCAAAGGAATTAAAAAAGAGATTAACCAATTTGAATTTTCGTTCTCAAGATGTTTACCCCATAAAACCAGATGAATTAAATTTATTTTACAAAATCAGCTTTTTAGTGTTTACTCCTATCGGTGAAAAAATGAGATTAAGGAAAACTATTGCGAATGAGGCTATTAATATTCTAAAAGATGACTTTGATGTATCTATTTCCATAAAGTTCAAAGCTCTGGATTTTTTAGATATCTTGAATTCAGCAAAATCGACGGAAAGCAATGGGCTAATTTTTTTACAAGAAAAAATAATATATTTGTTCGAGATTTTAGAAATTGATAAAGCGACGCACCAAGATTTGTATCAAGCTTATGAAGATTTTTTTACAAAAGCTTTTAATAGAATTAATGATACAAGATTGAAATTAAGTACAGATATTGGTGATTTTAGGAATATTTACAAAGAAAAGTCTGGAATTAATATTTCGACAATTCATAAAGTCAAGGGAGAAGAATACGAGGTGGTGATTGCTTTCGGTTTTCTTCAAGATATTGTGCCACACTTCAAATCGAAAAATCCTGAGAGTGAAGCAAAAAAATTGTTGTATGTTACTATGTCTAGAGCCAAAAAAAGAATATACTTGTTTTCTGAAAAAGGAAGACAATATGGGGCGTATCCTCAAAAAACCCCAACATCTCTTTTAGAGTCTGCCGACATTGAATAAACGTGTATTTTTTTATATTTAATATTTCTTGCTGTTAGTAAATAATTATTTTAGAATAGTCGTCAAAGTCCTGTGGTCATAATCATAAGACGTACTTCGCATCATAAATATTAGATATACGAGAACAACGAATTTGATTATAGAAGTGTTTCTAATCTGAATGAGGTTAAGATTTCTAGAGATACTTATATGCCTGAAGCGGATGGATTTGACCTGAAAGCAGATTCATCTGCTAGTGATAATATTAGAACAATATGGTCATATACTTTAAGTCTATTAAAAATTTCGAATATGTATAATGGTAATCACCTAGGTTTCGTTATTTTTGATGAACCAAAACAACATAGTATACATGAAAAAGATATGATTGAATTTTTTAATCAAGCAATGCTATTTCATAATAACCAAATTATTATAGGATTTACTCAAGACCAGTTAGAAAGTCCTCAAATATTCCTTGATAAATTAAAAAAAGAAGGATGTAATATAATTGATTTAGGAACAAAAGCTTTTAAATAATACTAAAAATAAAAAATCTATTAAAAGATTATTTTCGGTTGGAAATTATATTATCCAATTTATAAATTGTAATTTACTCTCCAAAAATAAGATATCTGCTCAAGTCCATACTAAAAAATTGTGGAGTGATTTATGAAAAAATGCATTATATATAAAGCCAGTATCAGATGTTTTTGTACAAAAACATCAAAAAATTATTTGACTAATATAAAGTGATGAAGGACAGTAAAAATGGCTGAAAAAAATGATATTGCGAAATCAGACAAGTTAATTATATCAAATCCAATAGGTGGAGAGCTCATAATGAAAAGATTATCAGCATCTCAAAAAGGAAAAAAATTCAAAGAAGTTTTTGTTTCAGAAGCTTCTTTACTCGCAGGAAATATAACTCAAGGTGCTTTACAAGTTGCAAATCAAGCTATGACTGTAGCTCAAATAGCTAAACAAGCGCCAAATGGATTATTTACTGCTTCAGTTGATCCAGCAAAATTATCCAAATTTAAAAATGGAACGTTAACAACAATGGTTCATGGAGGTGAAAAAAAGTTAGAACATTTTGGCTTCACTGAAGTAGCCATTTCTGGTGCTATTAATCCTGCTATGGTATTATCAGCAGGCATGCAAGTTATGTCCATGATATCAGGGACATATTATCTGAATCAAATAAATTCTCAAATTCGCCAAATTGACGAAAAACTTGATGAACTTATTCAATTTCACCATGACGAGAGTATTGGAAAATTAAAAGCTGCTAGGCGTGGATTATCAGAAATTGCAGTTAGGGAAATAGTTGATATGGCTGATGTCAATGAAATCAGAAATTACAAAAAGACTTCTCAAGAAATTCAAGAGGAGTACTTATACAGACTTAATCGTGATGTGCATAATTTTGTTCCTGATAAAAAAGGTGATAAGAAGAAACTTGATAATTTGAACTTTCAAATGTCAATTGCATTTGAAGCTAGTAAGTTATCCCTTTTTACTGAATTGATTGAGTTAGGAACAAGGATGAAGATTGGCGGACAAAGTGAACTAATTGAAGGATTGACAACGCAACTTAAAAATAATTATAAGAATAGCTTATATCTCAATATAGATTATGCAGCAGATAATTATTACAAAATAATTAAATCAAAATATCAGACAGAAAAATCAATCAAACAGAAAAACAACAATAAAATAGAAAAAGTTGTTAATTTTGTTCCTGTTTGGGGATGGGGTGTTCTTGGAAAAACTGTATTACAGGGTACTGTTTCAATTAAGAAAAATATTGATATTTCTACATCTAATAAAAAAGAAGTAAAAAGAAGAGAGAGTTTAGACTCACTTATCTATGATGCACATGAAAATAAGAAGATTGAAACGATTGATGTTACAATTGATGAGATGCTTCAACTACCATATGAAGGAAAGGATATTTTGTATGTGGTTGATGGCAATCGTCAACGCGTATTTGTTCCTGAAGAGTAAAAAAATTAAGCTCTAATTAACCTACAGATCAGGGCTTCTTTTGATGCTTTGAGATTCAATCTGGTTCATTATATCATAGTTATGTTGGCAATAAACGAAAAGCAACTGGCATATAATGAATCTGCTGAAACTACCAGAAAACTCTCAGGAGTTGATCAGTAGTTAGACAAACACCACCTATAGCCAAAAAAGTAGCGATTAATTCATTACTTTTTTATATTTTTGTATTATATTTTGAGGGATAAAACACAATTTTTTTGTTCTAGTACAGTTAACATAGAATTTATTATTAGTTTGAGTGTTTAATATCAATATTTTTTATATTATACCACAGTAGTAGCGGTTAATATGCTATACACATTAAAAAGGGTGTTCAGTCAACAGGATAAAAATACTTATGATTTCAAAAAAATATAACTTACGGGAGTATTTCAATATCACGCACCTAAGTTTTTTATGTTAACTTTGATACAATATGTACGAGATTTCAATTTAGATTGGAGAAAAAACTATGAATAGAAATGATATTAAACCAGATTTGCAAACTGTGAAAGAATATTTTGACAGAAAAGAGTTTTATATTCCTAGCTACCAAAGACCATATGCGTGGCAAGTTACTCAATGTGAACAACTGATTGAAGATATTGAAACACATCAAAATAATTTTGATGAAAATTGTCAAGATAACTATCTATTTGGAGCAATTTTGATAGCACAAGAATCTGGTGAAGAACATGAAGTGACCTTGATTGATGGGCAACAAAGGACTACAACCTTTATGCTTCTTCTTAAAGCAATTCTTATTAAAATAAATAATGAGCTAGGAAAATTGAAAGAAGAGTCTATTGAAGATGCTAAACTTATTGAAAAGCTTAGCGAGTTCAAAAGTAATATTGTTAGAATGCTTTACAACCTTGATGAAGATAACTCTTTCTTTTATAAAAAAAATAAATATGAACTTCAAATTCAAGACATTAAGTATTTGAACAATTCGATTTCAGAATTATATTCTCTAGATATGGCAACTATTTTGATTAGTGAAGATTTTGAAAGTATTCGAAATTCAGTTATTAGGATTTATCGTCGTCAAAATGATAATAAATATACAAATTTTTATAAAAATTTCAGATTTTTTTACAATTACTGTAGCAAACTTACAAATACTCAAATACGAGATTTTTCAGAACACTTCATCAACTATTGTCAGGTAATTACCATTACCAGCTTCAATACTGATCAAGCAATTAATATTTTTAATTCGTTAAACGGAACAGGAGTGCCTCTTACTCCGATAGAAGTAATCGTATCAAAGGCTACAGAAAATGCAAGCGATAGAAAAGAATTTGAATCCAGCTGGCAAGCAATTGTAGCAAAAACAGATAATTCTTCTCTAAATTTGAATTTGTTGATGACTCATTATATTTTTACAAAATTATCGGAACAGCACGGACCTGTCGCTAGAAATCTTGGTATTCGATCATTCTTCGCAAAAAATAAGGAGTTACTTAATGATGATGTTTTATTTACTACTCAATTAGATCGGTTACTTGATATTGTAAATAATTTTGATAATAGTGAATTTGGTCAAATTTATAACAAGTTTAATGGGAATTTCAAGCCTTTTATTAGCAGTTTTTCATACTTCAGAGATAATCAAAAATATCTATATTACTTGTTGCGGCTTGCGACAGTTTTGGAAGTCACAGATTTTGCTTATGGCAACGGAAAATTCAAAGGATTTTTAGAACGTATTAATTTGAAATATAGCCAAGTAGAGACAGTTTTGGATGAGGAATTAATTTTGGAAATTAAACATCACATTGATAGTAATTTCAACCGAGAAGATATTGAGGAAACTCTTAAAGAGAGTGGCATTTCCGTTCCAATCATCTACTTAAATGAGTATCTTTATAGTAAGAATCATGCATTGTCTTTTAATATTAGTGGTAATATTGATATTGAGCATATTATGCCACAAAGTGGATTAAACCGAGAAAACATCATGAAGGATGCTGGTTTTACTGATAAAGAAGAATTTTATGAATACGCTGAAAAGCTAGGAAATAAAATATTACTTGAATCAGAAATAAATCGTGGAATTGGAGATGCTTGGTTTAGAACCAAGAAAGAGAATCATATCACTAGTCATAATGGATATATAGGTAGTAAGTACCAAATTGCAAAAGCCTTAGTTAATTATTCAAAAGATACTTGGACAAAAGATGATATTGATGAAATAACTAATAAGGCTGCGAAACGTATTACAGACTTTATTTTCGAATAACGAAGAGAGATCCACTCAAGATTGCGAGAGACTGGAAAATAAACCGTGTAAGTTAGAAACGTTTAAATATTAATTTACGGTTTTTATGTTTGGTTTAATTTCTCATTTTGACTGACGATAGACATCACACCAGATTAATCGGTATCATTTTCGGTTTGTAGGTTTTTGTCGAACTGGTGTCAAATTCAACATGAAACAATAGTAATTCATTTATTTATTGAATTATAGGGTTATGAATAGTTACGCAATTTGTATTTTATTTCCTAACAGAACTTTTTCAAGTACCTGTCATAAATACATGGTAAGAAAAATAACATCAATAAAATACTTCTTTATTTTGGGTTATAGGTTATTTTGACTGCCGAGCAATTCGTGATATAAATAGTACATGATAAAATAAATAGCTCCAAGAGGGAGAATAATCCACCAGTTTGAACCTTTATCTGAATTGAGAATCCCATTAAAAATCAACGATAAAAATGGTCCTCCAAAAGCGGAAGGTCCTGCTACATTAAATTGGAAAAGGTATGTTAGTACATAAGCAACACCTGACAATAAGGCATGAATTCCAAATAAAATAGGAGCAACAAACAGGAATGAGTACTCTAATGGTTCTGTAATTCCCATAATAGCACAAGGAATTACAGCTGCAATCATTAATGATCCTACTTTTTTTCGGTTTTCTGGTAAAGCGGATTTATAAATAGCTAGTGCTGCTCCAGTTAAACCAAACATAGCAAATAAAACCTTACCGTTCATCACATATTTACTAACATCAATATCAAACATCATACCTGGTGTATTTAAAATTTGATTATAGATATTAACGGCACCTTCAACTACTTCACCACCAACTTCGATACTTCCACCTAGGGATGTAAAGAAGAATGGTAAGTAAATAAAATGATGTAAGCCAAATGGTAATAGTAAACGTTCGGATGTTCCGTAAATGAAAGCTCCAAATACACCTGTTCGATCAATTAAATCAGCTGCATTATTCAACATTCCTTGTATTGGAGGGAAAATAAATGCTAATATGATACCTACAAAACTTGCTACAATGACGGTAATTGCAGGTATAAATCGTGTTCCATTAAAGATAGAAAAAACTGCTGGTAATTGAATCTTATAGAATTTATTATGAAGATAAGCAACTGTTAAGCCAATAATAATTCCACCAAAAACACCAGTGTCTAGGGTCAAAACACCTAAGATTGTTTTTTGTCCAGTTAACAAACTTTCTGGATTAATCGTCTTTGTAAAAATTAAGAAACTACCTAAAATAGTATTCATTGTCATATAGCCAATAAATCCTGATAAACAAGCGGTGGCTTTTTCTGATTTGGCAAATCCATAAGCAATACACATAGCAAAAAGTATAGGAATATTATTATTAATAACATTACCAGCATCTTTAATAAGCATACTAAAAAATACAATGGGTTCATTTTTTAAAAAAGGAGCTGCATTTTGTAAACTTGGGTTAGAAAGAGCACTACCAAGACCAACTAAAATACCTGAAATCGGTAGTAATAGAACGGGGGTCATTAATACTTTGCCTAATTTTTGAAAAACATTATACACTTTATTATTCTTCATGTTATACTCCTCTAAATTAATGTAACTCTGGCCAAAAATCACCATTTGCTTCGATTAAATCGTCTAAAATTTGTTTAGCGATTGTCGTGGATGGGACTGTTTTATTAATTGCAATAGCTTGCAGTGCTTTTTCATATGATTTTTCATAATAAGCATCTACAGCTAATTTTTCAGAAGCTACTTGATTTTCAATTAGTCCTTTATAGAATGTTGAAATTGCTGGACGTGAAATTGGTTCTGGCCCCCATGAACGAATATAAGCTGGAACTTCAACCATTGCATCTGCAGGTAAGTTTGGAATTGCACCATTATTTTCAACAATTACTAGGAAACGTTCTCCTTTGTTATAAGCAATTGAAGAAGCTGCATCCACGATAAAGTCTCCGAAGACAGTGAAGTCTTGAATTGGACTTTCGTAACTTTCAGGATTTTCTAAATATTTAGTATGTTCAGCAAACATTTCTTTTTCTCGTCCATTAATAACCATATCCGCACGAGTCCAATTTTGATCCATATGTTGAGCCATTTCTTTAGAATATAAATAATATTGTAAATAACTATTTGGTAAGAATTCAGGATAATCTTTTACAATTTCAACATATTGTTTCCAAGTCTTATTCCAATCTGGATCTTGGTGGTGTTTATCACTTACTGCCATTCCTTTTTCTAAAATCATTTCACGTAATTCTGGTAGACGGTCAACACCATCTTTATCATACAATTCTGTGAACCAACCAAAATGATTTAGTCCAAAGTAACAAGGATCTAATTCTTGCCAATTTTTTAATCCTAACATCTTAGTAAAAGATAAAAGAATAGCCGTAGGCATGTCACAAATATTTAAAATACGCTCATTGTTGAATTCACGACGTGTAGCTTCTGCAACAACGGCAGCTGGATTTGAATAATTTAAAATCCAACATTTTGGTGAATAGCGACGAGCATCTTTTATTAATTCAACAACTCCAGTAATTGAACGAATACCATACGAAATAGATCCGCCTGGTCCGCATGTCTCTTGACCAACTACGTCATATTTTAATGGGATTTTTTCATCTGTTGAGCGCATACTTAATCCACCTTGGCGGATTTGAGCAAAAACAAAATCAATATCTGTATAGGCTTTTTCTTTGTCTGTTGTAACTATAACCTCTAATTCAGGATATTCTTGATAGATAAATTGTTTCATTATATCGTAAACTAAATGCATTCTTTTACTGTCAATATCATACATCACTAGTTTTCTAAGTGGAAATTCATTTTTCTTTTGTAATAAACTTTGAATAATTCCTGGTGTGTGAGTACTTCCAGCTCCTACGATGACAACTGCTTGTTTTTTCATTTTTATCTAACTTCCTTCCATTCATTTGTTTAGTACACCAGTAATGTATCACTAAAATAATGAGAACGCTTAAAACTTTCATATTATGAAATTTTGATATGTATTGAGAGGTATTTCGAACTTTTTATTAAATCTAAATATGAGTTTTTTCATGATAATGTGTTTGATATAAGTTAGTAATGAATAGTGTCTAATTATGTATGATGTGTTAAAATATAATAAAGATAAGCAATGATGACAAGTAAGGAGAGATTTTATCATGGGATTATTTAGTCATCTTCAAGCCAATCAGCATCTATTAAATGAACAAGAGTTAATACATTTAAACAATATGATGGATAAAGAAAATTTTTCTTTATTAAAGAATAGTACATTGAAAGAACTAGCAGACAGACTCTATGTCTCGCCGAATACGATTGTCAGAATGGCTAAAAAATTGGACTATCGTGGGTATACTGAATTAAAATTAGCTATTGAAACGGAACATAATAAGAGTAGTTTTTTAAAAAAAGGGAACCGGCTAAAACTTATTGATCAAATGAATCGAACAGAGGAGTTATTGAGTTCGAGTACAGTAAAAGAAGTATTACGATTAATTTTAGCTGCTAATCATATTTACTTTTTTAGTTGTGGACCTTCTAAGTTTCCTTGCGAGGAAATGAAAGAGAAATTAAGAATATTAGGTTTTGAGTCGTCTCTTTATTATGAGCCTCATGTGATGAGACAACGAGCTAAAAAACTGAAAGAAAATGATTTAGTATTTGTAGTAAGTCTAAGTGGTGAGACTAAAACCCCTTTAGATGCGGCTCGTTTAGTTAAACTGACTAAGGCAAAGATGATTTCGATTACAGGATTTTCTCAAAATTCAATTTCTCAGATAGCTGATGTTACTATGTATACTTTTTATGACAAATTAACTTACGCCGATATGGATGTTTCTTCTAGATTAGGTATTTATTATGTATTAAATTATATTTTTGAAGAATTAGCACCGTTGTGTTGAGTAACACAACGGTGTTTTTTTTTATTTTATGGGTGTTGTTGATATAGAGTCATCAAAAAAGCGTTTTTTTGATTAAAAATTGTATAGACTAGGATTATCAAATGAAACGGAGTGGTTCGAATGAAAAAAAAGAATAATATTGTTATTGTTGGAGGAGGATCTACTTGGTCTCCAGGAATTTTAAAAGCTTTGACAAAACATCAAGATATCTTTCCTTTTGATAAAATAACTTTGTATGATATTGATGAAAAAAGACAAGAAGTTATTGGGAAATTTGGTGAGATTTTATTTAGGGAGGAAACACCAGATATAGAGTTTATCTATACAACTGATAAGGAAGAAGCTTTTAGAGATGTTGATTTTGTTTTCTGTCAAATGCGTACGGGTGGTTATCCAATGCGTGAAAAAGATGAAAAAATTCCTTTGTCTATGGATCTTATTGGACAAGAAACATGTGGACCAGGTGGGTTTGCTTATGGAATGAGATCAATTAGAGACATGATAGAATTAGTTGAAGATGTTCGTAAATTAAGTCCAGAAGCATGGATTTTAAATTACACAAATCCAGCGGCTATTGTTGCCCATGCATTAAATATGGTGTTCCCAGATGATAAACGTATTTTAAATATTTGTGATCAGCCCGTCAATCTATTGCGTTCGTTTGGACGTTTAATCAATCGTGATTTTAACGAATTTGAACCAACTTATTTTGGATTGAACCATTTTGGTTGGTTCACACATGTGTATGATAAAGAAGGAAATGATTTATTACCTGAAATCAAAAATTATACGATTAAGAATGGCTTCTTACCTGTTGATGCAGAACAACGTGATCAATCATGGCTAGATACTTATGCTATGGTGGAAGATATGATTAAAGACTTTCCAGATTATCTACCAAATACTTACTTACAGTATTATTTATATCCTGAATACAAGTTATCTACATTAGATCCTAATTATACACGAGCTAATGAGGTAATGGATGGACGTGAAAAACGTGTGTTTGAAGAGTGTGAGAGAATTGCTCAGGTTGGAACAGCAAAAGACTCCCATATTGTTCATAATGATGCCCACGGAGATATGATTGTTGAAGTTGCAGCTTCTATCTATGGTAATTTAAGAAAAACCTTTATTGTGATTGTTCAAAATAATGGGATTGTTTCTAATTTACCAAATGATTTAATGATTGAAGTCGCAGCATCATTAGGTGCTAATGGACCACAACCATACGCAGTAGGTGAAATAGGTACTTTTTACAAAGGATTAATCGAAGGCCAATATGCTTACGAAAAATTAACATGTGAAGCTTATTTAGAAAAATCATATACAAAAGCATTACAAGCTTTAACTTTAAATAGAACTATAGGAGATGCTAAAAAAGCTAGAAATATTTTAGATGCTTTAATTGAAGCAAATGTAGATTACTGGCCAGAATTAAAATAATAAGAAGGGGCTTTAAGCTCCTTCTGTTATTTAGTACAAGTAAATGAAATCGTTTTTTTGGGAGGAAAATAATGACAAAAGAGAAGATTTTAGAATCATTTCAGAAATTAGGAAAAGTTTTAATGGCTCCAGTGTTGATTTTACCGATATCAGGTATTTTAGTTGGCGTAGGAAGTGCTTTTTCCAATCCTAACTTAATTAAATCAGTTCCATTTTTAGGCAGTACTTTCTTCGTCTATTTATTTAGTTTGATGAAGGACGCTGGAAATGTAGTTAATAATAATATTCCTGTTATCTTTGCTATTTCAATTGCGTATGGTTTTGCTAAATCCGAGAAAGGAACAGCTGCTTTAGCTAGCTTTTTAGGTTACATGACGCTCAACACTGTGATGGGTTCTTTCTTGGTCTTAAAGGGAACCATTGATCCCGATAATTTATTAACAGGTCAGCGGAGTATTTTAGGAGTTCTAACTTTAGATACAGGAGTTTTTGGAGGTATTATCATTGGACTTTTAGTCAGTTACTTACATAATAAATATTATAAAATTGAACTACCATCTGTTATTTCACTATTTAATGGGACACGTTTTATTCCAGCTATTACTATTATTGCTTCTTCTTTTGTTGGTTTAATAATGGCATTTGTTTTTCCACCAATTCAAAATGCTTTGGGGGCTATGTCTGAATTTATCGTGTCAACTGGATCTTTAGGATCTTTTGTCTATGGAACATCAGAACGTTTACTACTACCATTTGGCTTACATCATTTTATTTATTTACCGTTCTTCTTTACTAGTTTGGGTGGTGTAGAGGAGATTGGCGGTCAAGTAGTGGAAGGTGCGGTTAATATTTATAATGCTATTTTAAATACGCCAGGGGCAAACTTTGATATTAGTGTTAGCCGTTTTTTAATGAATGGAAAAGTAATCTTTGCGATGTTTGGTTTACCGGGAGCTGCGTTAGCTATGTATAAAACAGCTCTACCAGCTAACAAGAAAAAAGTTGCATCCTTAATGATAGCTGCAGTTATTCCTTGTGCTTTAATGGGAATTAGTGAACCTTTAGAGTATAGTTTTTTATTTGTAGCACCGATGTTATTTGGTATTCATGCAATTTTATCAGGAGTCGCTTACCTATTAACTTATATAGTATCATTTAACGTAGTTGGTTCTGCTTCATTTGGGGGACCATTTATGTCGCTTATTTTTAACGGAATTATGGGGGCGGATAAAGGTTCTAACTGGTTATGGGTGATACCTTTAGGTGCTTTATATTTTTGTTTATATTATTTTATTTTTAAATTTGCTATTATTAAATGGAATTTAAAAACTCCAGGTAGAGAAGTAGAGGATGTTGTTATTTCTGGTACTGTTGAAAATACTACAGATTCTAAAGAGCTTTTAGAAGCGATCATTGTTGCTGTCGGTGGTAAAGATAATATTGAAAAAGTAGATGCTTGTTTTACACGTTTGAGAATAACTTTAAAAGAGCCAAGTAAAGTTGAATCAAGTACTCATTTCACGGAAAAACTAGGGGCAAACGGTGTTGTTAATGTTCCATCTGGTATTCAAATTATTTATGGTAATAAAGCAGCAGTCTATAAGACAGAAATGAGAGAATTACTAGAAATGGAGTAATTGTTTCTTTGAAGGGAAGATAAAGTGTGAATTTATTTAAAAAATTTAAAAAGAAGACGAACCAATTAACCCTACATAGCGTAAATACAGGGGTATTTGTTCCAATTACAGAAGTGAAAGATGATGTGTTTTCTCAGAAAATGTTAGGGGATGGTTTTGCTATTAGACCTAATATAAAAGAGGTATATTCACCGATTAGTGGTATAGTCACATCTGTTTTTCCGACGAAACATGCTATTGGTTTGAAATCAGAAACAGGTGTTGAAGTATTAGTTCATATGGGAATTGATACAGTGGAATTGCAAGGAAAACCTTTTGAGGTATTTGTTAAAGAAGGGGATTTGGTTGTACCTTCAACCAAAATAGCAGATATAGATTTAGCTATGTTAAATGTGAGTAATAAACAAAGTGATATTTTAGTTATTATTACAAGCGATGAAGATATAGAGTTTCAAATGGCAAGTAGTATGAATATATCTGCTAATGATTTGGTAGGAAAGGTTATTTTAAAATAACAATAATATGAACTACTTGTAAAGCAAGTTCACTAAATTAATAAAATAGAAATCTAAAGAGATTAGTTTAATGAAGTGAATATTATTTCAGGATACAAGACCAAAATAGCTAATTATATACTTGCAGTGACCCTAAAAGTAAGGCTTTTAAGGAGTGGATTTCTCTGTTGTACGTTCTAAATCGTTTATTCCAACATCAGTAGTTGTTAGCGTTTAGATAACCATATCTGTTATATAGTGAATTTATTACTTTTAATAATGAATTCACACGAGGATCAATTAATAGAGTACTAAAAAGGATAAGAACGAATGTCTTATCCTTTTTTAGTATGTCATTCAATGGACGTTATCCTCCTATTAGATTCCAACAAATTCCTTAAAGGTTAATCATCGTGAGCCAGTGACCTTAGTCACGTTATGGCGAGAGTGAGCCTTAGCTAACAGCTACGTTAGTAGTTGCCTGCAAGGCAAAAGCGCCTTAGCGCAGAAAGAGTCAGGTGAGGAGATTTTTGCGTGAATACTTAGATAGATGTTTGTTACTTTAGAAGATTTGTAGTAATTAGTGTCAAGGGCCATAATAAAATGTTGGTTTTGGGCCATTGAAATTGTAGGTAGTTTTCTCTTTATCGTTTCGTTTCTTTTCCTTTCGTTTCACTATAACTTTTCATTCGATAGGAAGGTCCTGTAATTTGAATAATTTTAGAATGATGGACCAATCGGTCCAATAAAGCATTAGTCAATTTCTTATTACCAAAAATTTCGGACCATTGAGACAGAGGAATATTCGTTGTAATAATCGTTGATTTTCTTTCGTATCGCATATTAATTAGTTGAAACAGTAAGTTAGATCCTTCTTTTGAGAAGGGGAGATACCCGACTTCATCAATAATTAATACAGAATAGCTCGCATATTTTTTGAGCATGGTATCACTTGTCCCACGTTTATGTGCCCGGATAAGTCGATTAACCAGTTCTGTACTAGTGATAAATAAACAGCTCTGCCCTCTATCAATACACTCTAAACCAATTGAAACGGCTAAATGGGTTTTTCCAACACCGCTATTTCCAATGAATAAAAGGTTGTCATACGTGTCTAAAAAGCGTAATGTCACTAAATCTTGAATTTCACTTTTTTTGATTTTGGGTTGAAAATCAAAGTTAAAATCATGAAGGCGTTTATGATAGGGAAACATTGCCCGTTTTAAAATTTTTCTTTGGGTCTCCTTTCTACGATAGCTAATTTCTTGATGTGTTAATTCAAATAAAGAATCAACTAGAGATTGTTCATTTTTAGCTACTTCATCTAAATGGGCAGGTAAAATTTCTTTGATACAGGTAAGATTTAAATCTGATAATTGATTTAATAACTGATGGTAATTTGACATATGAGCCTCCTTATAATTCATCGTAAGCATCTAAATTTTCTTCTACAAAGCGCTCCAACTCTTCGTCTTCTAAGTATTTGAAGACATCAGATCGAAGAATCTCAAGAGAGTCATCACGTTGATAATTTAAGGTTTTTTTGCTTAATGGGTGCGAGTGAATACATTGATGGCCATACCAAATGAATAGACTGTCCTTACGGACATCTAAAGTTACCTCTTTACCAATATATTTCACGGGAACAGAATACTTTGAGTTTTGATATTGGACCATGGATTCAATGGAAACTTTTCTAATTACGTGTTGGGTTCTAGAAACATATCTGACTAATTATAAACGATTGAAAGGACGCAACACCGATTGTTCATCTATAAGAAGCTTAGAGGGATGATTATTCACTGCTTGAGAACGTTCATTATTTAAGTCATTCATAAACTCATAGACGATTCGTTTTAGCTCCTGCTCATTTTCAAACTCGTAGTTAAAGACCATTAAGCGGTTAACAGTACGAGCTAAAGCTTCAACTTTGCCTTTGGTTTGTGGACGAAAAGGGCGACAAGCAATCGGATTGAATCCAGCATCTTTAGCAAATTGACGAAATTTTTCGTTAAAAACGGTTTGACTAAATTGGCTTTTACTTCTATCAACAACTGTTTTCATATTGTCAAACCAAATTTCTTGAGGAACACCATTCCCGCAGTACTCAAACGCATTGACCAAACAATTGAAGACATTCGCTTGGGTTCGATCAAAGGTTACCTCTAAGTATTTCATGCGAGAATAGCCTAGAATATATAGAAAAAGATTGAAGTAAAAGACTTCACCATGTTTACTCACCATCTTAATATTTTCTTTCCAATCGACTTGAGCAGAAAGACCTGGCGTCGTTTCAATTCGAATGGTTGCTTTTTTTACACGCTTTTCTCGATAGTTCCGACAATATCGTTTGACGGTGGTATAGCCACCTTGATATCCTTTTTTCTTAATAAAATAATAAATTGAAGAAGCGGAACAGCTTAACTCCATTTTATCTTTAATAATTTCTTCAAAACCGCTTAATAAAAGAGGAGCAGAAGATTGTCTCTTTTTGATCTGTTCTACTTCCCCTTTAGTTCCAGCTTCATAGTAACGCTTGACTGTTCGGTAATCACAATTATATTGCTTGGCCATGGCTGCATAGTTAGGTTGAATATCGTTCATAATGTGTCGTAAGACTCCTTCTAAGACATCTTTTCGCATGAGTCACTCTCCTTGAATGGTTTCATGAAAAAGAATATCAGATTTTAAATCTAACCTACATTTTCGATGGCCCTTTTCCTACATTTTATCGTGGCCCTTTACATATTGATCATACGATGGCAGGGTTGAAACGAAATCAGCTATCTAGCAGGGTGGATGAAACTTCACCATTTTATATTGACCCAATGCCGAACTTGTATTTTACCCGTGATCCTTTCTTGACAATCGGAAGCAGCATCGCACTGAACAAAATGTATGCCGAAACCCGTCGCAGAGAGACCTTATATGCCAAGTATATCTTCAACCATCATCCCATGTTTATGAAGAATTCTGTGAATCTGCTGTACGATCGTGAAGACAGTACGAGACTGGAAGGCGGCGATGTGTTGGTGCTTTCAAGTAAGGTGTTAGCTGTTGGAATCTCTCAAAGAACGGATATGGAATCTATCAAAAAATTAGCCGCCCGCATTTTTGAAGCAGAGCCAAGCTTTGAGCAGGTACTGGCCTTCAATATTGGCGAAGAACGGAAATTTATGCACTTAGACGCCGTCTTTACGATGGTGGATCATGATAAATTTACGATTCATCCAGAGATCGAAGGGGACTTAGTGGTCTATTCGCTAATCAAAGCCAATCAAAAAGTGACAATTAGTGAAGAAAAAGATACGCTGGAGAACATTCTGTGCCGCTATCTTGATCTGCCTGCTGTCGAACTAATTCGCTGCGGCGGCAACGATATCACCGCAGCTGCTCGGGAGCAATGGAACGATGGCGCGAACACTCTAGCAATCGCCCCTGGCGAAGTGATCGTCTATGACCGTAATACAATCACGAACAAGAAATTAAAAGAAGCCGGCGTCAAAATAAATACAATCCCAGGAAGCGAGCTCGTTCGCGGCCGAGGCGGACCACGCTGTATGAGTATGCCGTTTGTTAGGGAGTAGTTGAGGTTTGACTAGGGTCGCCATATAGAAAAGGAAAATAGGTCATAGCTATTTTAGAAAACTTACTAGCATAGACAATCAACAAGATATTCTGATTTATTGTCAGATAAAACTTAATAAACTGATAAAAGATTTTTTAGTCCAAACGAGATGACCGAGTAACTTGGCATCTCGTTTTTTGTTTGGACGATAGACTAGTGAGTTAAGATGTTCGTGGTTCGATCATTGAAACCTGTTCGTGAAAAGTAGGGTTAGATGAATGAGCTGATTTTTGAGCTTTTTAATCGATGAATGCATTGGCTAGTGTCGCTTAATCATCTGACTAATGATTGACTAGATCCACAAAAAAGGCGCAACAACTAATGAGAAGAAATCTTTCGAAATTAAGGGTTGTGATACAATAAAAGGGATTAAGGAAGAACTGAAAAATAATTAGGAGGGGAAGAAATGAAGTATTTAAAATTTCTTTTACTAGCATCACTTACGGGAATAATATTGGTAGGCTGTACAAATAATTCATCAAAAACTACAGACAGTTCAAAAGAAAAAAGTAGTCAAGTAAGTTCTAGCTCGGCTATAGAATCCACTGCAAGTAGCAGCAAAACGACTAGTTCAACGTCAGCAGAATCTCACACTGCTGCTACAAATAGTTCAGAGAAACAAAACGTTACGACTGGATTGGTGGAAGAAGCTATATTGAATAACGATTATAGTTCTTTGAATGGAACTTGGACAAATTCAAATGGCTACCAATTAACATTCAATAATGGTTCAGTCACTTTATCTGGTGAAGGGGTTGGTGGGGCAACAGAATTTTCATTAAGCAAACCAGAAAAACAGAGCAACGTAATCTTCCTGTCGTTTGATCCGGCTCCTGCACCTAATGGAATGAACTTAATGCTCGCTTTGAAGGGAACCAGTCCATCTGAGGGGATAGATACAGATGGAACTGATTCAAATTACGATCGAATTATCATGGGAAACAACGGCGGAACAACGCTGTTTGCTACTAAGGAAAATGGTGGTATCCCAGATACGGCCTATTACAGAGAAAAATAATAGGGTAAATGAATAATACTCACCTTTACTGAACTTGATTTTATTGCATCAAGAAAAGAAGCAGCCTACATTTTATTGTAGGCTGCTTCTTTGGTTGAACTTAAGTTAGTTTTTTGCTTGCGTACTGGCAAAATAATTATCGATATAGTCCTTTATTGTTTCAAAATCCTTTTCCATAAATAAGACTGCCGGTACTTCGATTATTGGAAGATCATTCTCATTTTTAAAAGGAGTAAATGGCACAGAAACTACCAAATAATCAACGGAGTCTTTATCTCGAAGATAGTTAAGGGAAACGTCGTAATCCTTAGAAAAATACTCTTTCAGAAACTCCGTGTCAGCGAATAATGAACCGAAGTTGACAGTTAATACAAAGCATATTTTTTTCATGATGGATTCTCCCTAAAACTTTAAGAAAACTCTTCGTTCATTAACGGAAGACTAGGGCAACTCTTGAGGTTTATTGTGGAAATCAATTACCCCAAGCTAACCAAATCAAGGATTCCAGCAACAATCAAAAGCGTACCAAGCAGGACATTTATGACAAATCCGATTTTATTATTGGTGTTTAAGCCATTCCCAAAATTCATATATTTAGGGATAAAAATTCTTTTATCTGAAGTAAAATAAACCCCTTGTAATTGTTTGTTTTTCAATAGTTGTGGCACTTTAGCCAACGGCCAGATCAGTACTAATAGACCTAAAATCAATTCAATCATTATCGGCACCTCGCAATATAGTTTTATCTGGATTCATTCTAGCACTTCATTACTCGATAAGAAAGAGTAGGGAAGTTAATTAAGGTACGAGCTGGGATAACTCCATTTTTAAACAAAAAAAGCTGCAGGAAAACCTGCAGCTAGAGATCAAAACCATATTTTAGATAACTGTCAAAGAGGTGTCTTTTACTATAAGCGCTTCACTGTTAGTAAGTGGAATCATGTCATTTATTTTATCGTATTTGTTGAAGATATCGATAGTGATTTGAGAAAATGGCTCTTCTTTATAGTGCGGAAGCGGGTAATAGGGAATCAAATTTAGTCCGGTATAAGAATTCAGAGTAGGAGCTTTAGATTTGTCATCCATCTGAGAAGCGTAGTCGATATTCTCGGAAGTGATTACGGCGCCAGCGGACTCACCGATGTAAATTTTACCTGCGTTTATTTTAGAAAGTAGCACTTCAAATGCCCCAGATGCTTTCAATTGTTCCAACAAATAAAAGGTATTACCGCCTGAGATATAAATGAAATCATTTTTTTCGAGAGTGTTGGCGATCGTGGAGCTGTTTTCAGTTGAAATGTCCAATACATCTACGCTGAAATTCAAATTTTCAAATACTTGTTTAGCCTCATCAACAAAAAAATCGACCTCTTCAACTAAGCTGGCCGTGGGGATAAAAGTAACCCGCCTCTCATTAGGGAAATCCTTGAGATAATTCGTAAATTTTTCGGCTACATCTGAAAATGATGAAGATAAGAACATATTAATCATAAAAAAACTCCCTCCGATTCAATTTAATTAACATGATAGCAGTAGTCTGAATTCTAGTCAAACGTACGTTCGTTTTTGTGTTTCGACTAATAGGAAAATAAGCAGTGCTAATTGGGGTAATTACAGAAAAAACTACTGTTAAATCGATGTAGTCACCAAGAAATAAAGTAATAGATAGATTACTGATGGGAATCGCTAGTAGCTATTAATGCGATGACAATTAGAGAAATGAAAAAGGAGATAACTCCCAAAAATTCAAGTAATAACCGAGATAGTGAGAATAATGGAAAATCAATATGTAAGATATCTTGTAGTTTGATCATTGCCTACAAATTTAGAAACAAAACTAAACAAAATAAGAAAGAGTGTTTATCATAGAATGATAACAATTTGAGTAATCTTTTTAACATATCAGATCATTCTCCACTTGTTTTCAATGAATATACCAAAGAAATAGTGGTATATTCCGATATTTTGCGGGTATACTTGTTCTAATAGAAACAAATAAGAAAGGACTCTATTAATGCACAAATTTCGTAGTCTAGCCAAACGTTTTCCAATCATATTTTCAGTTATTGTCATCTCGATCTCTATGTGGCTCATATTTCTTCCTGATGATGGCTCTCTCGGATGGGGGCTGATACTCACCAACTTAAAAGGACGTTTCGCAGTATCCGTATTACTCGTCGTGCTTATGTTCTTGTTAGGCATGGGGAAAGGCTTATTTCGGGCAAGTGGAATTGTCAAAGTTTTTTTTGATGGTTGGGTATTACTCTTAATTGGAGCCGTATATTTAGTTGTACAAGTATTATCATTGGATTTTTCCGCTTTTGGCGAGGGGTTAAACGCTCTTATTTTGATGGCCTTTCTCTTTGATATGTTTTGTACCGGGCTATTTGAAGAAGTTCTAATGCGCGGTGTCGTTTTTCAGAGCATGGCCTCTTCATGGCGTGACAAAAAGAACGGGATACTCATCAGCGCAATTGTTTCCAGCATATTGTTTGGTTTGGTGCATCTGCTGAATTATACCGATGGTCTTCTGATCGCGACGATGACGCAGATTATTTTTAGTACATTTATTGGGATTTATCTATGTGGTGTCTTTTTAAAGAGAGGGAATATGTGGTCTGTTATTCTGCTGCATTCCGTTTTTGATTTTCTGACTTTGTTTTTCCAGCAAGAGTTTACAGAATCACCCAAAGTTGTCGAAGCCGCTTCAACCGTGACAGACCTGCCCTTATCGATGGGGCTGATTATGATTATGGCGACTCTACCGCTTTGTATATTAGGAATTCGTACAATACGCCGATATGCGAATGTTAATAAACCGATAGAGCTTTCTTAAAAAATAGCCTTGGACAAAGGCGTTTTTGATATACCTTATTTAAGTTGACGAGTTATAAATATCAAGAAAAAAAACTCCTAACTAATGTTAGGAGTTTAACGATTCATTTACGTCGTAAGCTTCAACGGCTATCGGCAGGGCGTTGATGATTTCATTTCCAACGGCAGGAAGGCCGATTAAGATTGCACTGATCACTTCTTGTCTAGACGCACCAGATTTTTTTGCCAGCATAACGTGGAATGGGATACCACTCGTTTTTCCTGTTGCCGCAAGGACCGCGAGATAAGATAAATGATTTGTTTTATCCTCCAGGGCACTTAAATCACCCCAAGTTTTTACTAATTGACCAAAAGCCTGTTGATGTTCAGGAGCATCTTTTGCAAATGATTCGAATGAGCTGCTTAATTTCATATGATATCCTCCATTTTTTCAATGATTATACCATTTAGTTTTTAGTCTGTTAACGGAGGAAATGGAGTCGCTCGGGGAAATGGTTTTGAAAAGACCTTGTACACGTCTCAGAATCGTCAATTCCTCTCTAAAATTCATAGCGGTATCTGTAATAGATATCAAACCTAAAAGTTAATAGTCGAGTAGTCCATCAATGATTAGTGATCTTTTGATGCGTTACAAAATAATCTAGACATATTCCTAAATTTATACTTGTACTAAAAGAATGTCGCCTCCAAGAAATATTTATAAAACTTTCTCCTGTTTTTTGAACATCACCTTGAGCGACCTAAATACATACAGAAAGAAAAACATGAATGAACCCTAAATAAAAAAGCTTAGTCGATTTTATAGATTAAGCATATGAGATCAAAAATTTTGTCATCAATTCTTTTTGCCTCATTTCTCCGATAGTAACCGCCTGAGAATCCGCCTTGTCAGAAACAACACGTATGGATAAAAAGCGAACCCTGTTCAAAAAGCAGCATTGAGCTATCGAGGCTGATTCCATGTCAACGCAGTCAATATGAAAGTCATTAATTAATGCGTTTCTTTGTTCAGAAGTAGTGACGAAACCTTCACCTGTACCAAAAGTACCTAGCTTTAATGTTGGATCATGAGTTGAAAATGAATGAAGGGCATGGTTATCTGCTTCGAAAAAGAGTTGATAAGGGAATTTGAGCTGTGATTGCTTTTTACGAATGTCGTAATGACAATATTTCTTCCCAAGAAAAATGTCTGATAAAGAAGAGCTAGAAGATATACCGCCACAAATACCGATATTAAGAATCAACTCTGGAGCGAATTTGTCAATCAATACCTGGGTGTAAATGGAACTATTCGTTTTACCTTGCCCAGAGCAGAGCAAAATGAATTGATGATCGTTTTGAGTTGAAACAGAGAATTTTTTTCCTAGGTATTCGAATGTTTCTATAGGAGATAATCGTTCTATCAAGGGTTGAATTTCCAATTCCATCGCGGAAATAATTCCAATTTTCAAAATAGTACCTCCATAAAATTTAATAAAAGTGAGGTTCCAACATAATATGGAAGGTAGAACCGCCCGAGCTTAAAGAATTTGCAACAATAGAAGTACTCCCACCGCCAAAATCATTATGCTGAATACGGATAGAAAGATTATTTTACCGTATTTATTTCGTAGGGAACGTGATTGGATAATCCCGACAACTGAAAAGATACCGATAAAAGTAAACAGCCCATTAAAAACGATCGGGTAATAATTAAGTGGCAGAGGGGTATAAATAGCGATAAATGGGAATAAGAAAACTGCTCCTACCATTGATAAAATAGCAAAAACGATAAAAAGCAGAAGCTTTACTGTTCGATCTTTAATAAGAATCGCCGTGGCAGTACCACCAAAGATACTGATAAGAATTGAAGATAAGCCAAATAAAAGGATTGGAATAATCAAAGCAGTAAGGATCAAAGGAAATAGTATTAGTACTAAATGAAACATCAGATCACTCCTTTTCGTTTCAATTTTATCATATTTAGAAATCTGTTTACTTCAAAAATATCAAGAAAAGTGACTATGTAATTGAGAATGAAAAGAATGTGATATCGAATTATCATCGGATTGGTGTTGATCCAAATTGAAGAAGTTCAGTAATCCAACGAAAAAAAAGACCACTTATCCGAAAACAAGCGGTCCAATCAAAATTTATTTTAAAATATTTTGCTTCCGTCTTTAACTTTGCCCAAAGAGGTTAATAGAATACAGCCATCTTCAGTATCACTGCCTAGTATTCTAATCTCACTTTTGACATCGCCAATTCGGATGGGTTCAAAGCTGCATACACAAACAACTTGTTTGCCGATAATTTCTTCTGGTTCATAGTTAGTCAACTGTGCCGAACTCGTTTTACTCCCCAATTCTCCTAGATCGACCGTCACTTTATAAGCCGGTTTTCTGGCTCTCTTATTCAAGGAAACGGCGGTAATCGTACCAACTCTCATGTCAACTTCGTCAAATTGTTCCAACGTAATCATAATTTTCCTCCTAATAGTCATTTATATAATAGTACCATAAATGCAGTCCTGAAAAAGAACGGCAGAGAATAAGCGTACTATTTTAAAGTATAGAAAAAACGAACTAGATCAGCTAGCTCGTTTTAGTATTCCGCTCATTTTTGACTTTAAAAAAGATACTTACCAACAATAATGAAGTTGAAAAACCTTTAGCAAATTCCAACGCCGAACTATTCCAAAAATTCGCCAGGAAAAAGAAGAATATACAAAGAGCAATTGAAAACTTGAAAAAAGCATCATAATTTTTAATCAAAAGACTCACATCCTTTTTATCCTATTATAGCAAATGAAGAGAAGCTGAATATTAGATAAATTATTTATGTTAACCACGCTTATCACACATAAAAAAGGCCCCAATTATGAGGCCATAGATTTTAAATTATTAATGTTAATTTTCTCCGATAAAACAGGAGTAATGGGTATAAAACGAATCCCGATATTACTTCGATAATTTCCCCGCCATAATACCAATGCCGCTTAGTTTGTCGAAATCTAGGGTGGCCCCTTTGCATTTTTTTGCGCTCTTATACACTAGGGCAGCGGTGATACTGTCAACTACCTGCGCTTCGCAGTTTGGGCAAATAGAACTAGGTATATTCATCACTTCAACGGTACTTTCTTTACCGGGAGCCTCCATTTTTGTTGTCGCGTCAGTCTCGCAGCAATACGTTTAATTTGTCGGCCAGCAGTTCATAACGCGGCAAGTCAGACAGCACAGAGAACACCGGATTTTCCAGCACCGCACTAACAATTTCACGCTTCATGGCCCGCTCATCGCGAGGTAGCACGGGCATGATAATAGAACTTCCCGACATCTGCCTTTCTCTGGCTTCTTTGATTAATGGAAAAAAGTCGTCGGACTCTATGCCAAGCGGAAAAATAGGCTCCGAAGCAAGCAGGGTATAGTTTTCCAACATCGTAAGAGTCTTATCGGTGCTTCCAAGGTTCAGGTATCCCAGTGCGACCGTCATATAGAAAGATAGAACCGGTAAGGGAAAAAGGAAGCGTACTTTAAAAATATCCTCTAAAACTAGTGTGCGTTGACAAATTGCTTCAAATTCTTCGGCATCATCGGAGCAGATGGAAAGGTGCGATGTGATCTCATAAAAAAGAGTGATCACAGCATCAAAAACACTGCCTTGCGATATGATCTTAGCTTCCAATTGATTGCCAAGCATTTGGTGTGCCTGGGATAACAGTGTCCCGATGGATGGTTGCGGCTCATGCCTGTTTTCTTTTTCCAATAGTGCGACGATGTTTTGCGGATTGTCACACATCATTTCGCAAAGAGCTTCACTTTGAAGGGCGAGCCTCCTCAGTTCGATGTTTTCGGACAGCTCTTTTACACGTACAAATAGCGCTTTTGCCTTGGCTATTATGGTATTTCTTTGAACATCATCTTCTGCTTCAGGGGCGTAGTTGAGTAAAAGAATTGCGATTTGATAGAGCAGTGAAGAGCAAGCATAGTATTTCTTGGCAATGACGCGGCAGCGTTCCAACACTTCATCCAGTGGTTTTGCGGCAAATTCGTCGATTAACTTCGTATAGAGTGCACGAATTTCTTCATCCGTCAATTGTGGTTCATAGCCCATCAGGTCATCCAGACTGATATTAAAATAGGCGGCAAGCTGTGGTAGAAAATGGACATCGGGATAGCTTTTTCCCGTTTCCCACTTTGAGACAGAGGCTTTGGACACGCCCATGAAACTTGCCAATTCTTCCTGCGTAACACCTTTTTCTTTTCGCTTGCGAGCAATATTTTCAGCTATACGGATCTCTTTCGTAGTGATCACCTCTATTCTTTTTTATCTTGAATTAATTATACTGAACCTGAAGGAGCGTATTCAATGGATTTGTGGTTAACTTTGAGCTGATAAAACAACCTGTAGGAAACATGACGAAATATTATTCTATGGCGCATTTTGATATCTGTTAGGAGAAAAGGTAAGAGGTGCGTACTGAAATAGAAGCTGGTAGAACAGGAGAGGCAACAGTCAGAAGGAAACCACGGAGTAACCTCTGCAAATGATGAAGAGGTTGATGGAAATTATGAGGAAGTATGATTGATGTTGATTAGGATTTACTTTGCTTTTGAAAGTAAAAGATCAGCTAACCACGCCAATAGCAGAGTACTAGTTTCTATATTTGTTGAAAAGAATTAATCAGCATAAGTATCGAGTCTGTAATAAAAAAAATAAATTAAATTGAGACTAATTGCTGTTATGGAAAATGTTAAAGACCAAACTGTCAGACTTAATGTAAAGGAATAGTGTTCTATGGGATTTTCACCGTTGAAAGTGGTATTTAACAAAGTAATTATAAAAGTGGAAATCAAAGCAACAATTGTCAAAATATCTTTATTAGATTCAATAATAAACTTCATCTTCACTCTATTTTTCTTTAAAGCGATTTTAAAAATAATGAGAGTTATCAAGTTAGATATAGTTCCAAAAATTATGATTAATGCAACAAGTAGTAAGAAAGTTTCTTTTGTCAAAATTGTGGTTGATCCAGCCGATTTTATAAATACAGTAAGCGTGATCCAAAATGTTAGTAAACTACTAGCAATGACAAAAAGAAATCCGGATAAAACGGTAAGTAAAGTCTTTCTTTTATCCATTTTCACTTAAATCACCTCGAATTAAGAATACTATAGAAAAACTAATCTCACAATAAGTAGATGGAAGACAAATCTTTAATCAACTAACTCAGCCTATCAAAGACAAAATAAAGAGAGCCTAAAAGACTCTCTAGAGTGTTGTGAAATTTAACTTAAATTAATAATAAAAAAGTCAATTTCAATATCAAATGTTACCTTTCCTGGCGAATAATTTGTCAATTCAAAGTTAACATCATGAAGTTGTGGCACACCAAGCTCTCTAGGTAGTGCCATAGTTATTTGAGGTAATTGAAATCCAGAATCATAGGAGAAAGATTCTTGATTATACCAAGGATCATCAGAACCTAACACAGAAATTTTCATGTGCTTCATTTCGTAATCATTAGAAATAACTCTGAAAGAAGTTCGTGCAGATTGCCCATCATAAACAACATATCCAAACTTTCTAGATATCTTAAACGATTCACCGTTATCGAGAGTCACTTTGGTTTTATAAGGCGTCGCTAGTGGAGATATTTCAGATTGTATACTTGATTTAGCAACTTGTGGTTCTGGTTGGCTTTCAGCAGCACTAACTGAAATTGGGGACATTACATTAACAAACAGTATACCTAATAATGAAAAATTAAAAATCTTTTTCATAATAAACAACTCCTTTTATTTTCAAGGACATTTTATCATTTAATAAAAGTAAAATATATGGAAAATGATTTGAAACAAAACAATCGAACATTTAATAATATATTTTCGGAATGAATTTTAAACATATAGTAAAAATTGATTGATAAAAATAAAAAAGTCAACTAATCGAAGCAATTATATAGAAAAAGACCACCGCAATATGAGGCGGCAGTCCAAGCTAGGTAAGGGAAACTTGTCAGTAGTTTACCTAGCACACACATAGGTTGTCTATTTTCCGATAGACTTATAAATTTTAGCAATATAGAACTATAGTTTTCAACCGCGAACGGTAGCAAGGAGGAAAAATGATTAAGATAATTCTGTATTTAATGGATGGATAAGTTCTTTGAAGAGGAGACAGATTATATGAAAGACTGCTTGTAGTGATTATAGTAAAAGGGAGAAATATTTAGTAAAGATAGAGCGAAGGGGAAGAATAAGCAACGCTAATTGGAGCTATCAAGTAAAAAAGACTCTCTATTCGGAGTCTTTACAAATTTTTTTTCTGTCTTTCAAGTTACTCGAAATAGTAATTCCTGTGATCATTCCACATGAGGCTATTGCAATCCACCAAATAGCCACGATAGGTATTAATTGACGTGTTTTCAAATTCATCACCCCGCTTTTAAGTATGCAGCATTAACTGAAATTGAACAAGTTAAAAAAAGAGAATTGATTACATTAACTGGATCTATGAAAGAAAAAGGTCGTCCCAAAAGTTAGTTTTTTTTCGATGAGAGTTAATACTCATATTGTATACTTGATTATTCTATTAATTATATTAATCTCGAGTTGAACTTGGCAACAATCTAATGAGTAGTTCGGTGACCGACGAAAATACATAGTATAAAACACACAAAAACCGCTGCATTTAGGGGGCAGCGGTTAATGAAAATGAACTAGGAGTTTTTAATAGAGTGTTAGTTTAAGAAAGAGACCTAGCTCACAAATAATAGTAACAAACTGAAAAAGAGTGTCAACCGCGAACGGTACCTAAATAATAATTTTGCTTATCATGTAGTATGCAAACAATAAAAAAAGTCACAATTAAGCAGTAGAATTTAAACTGATTTATGAAAATTTCCGTTTAGCAGCTATTTGACTGATGAATGTAATACCGAAAGTATCGCGAATGATCCTATGAAAAACTAGCCAATCACATGTCTTATAGAAAAAAGCAATCATCTAATGACTGCCTTTTAAAAAAGTATTAATTGCCTCTGTAAAGGTATCTGAAAACAAAATTATAGCGATGCTCAAAAGGGATAGAAAGAAGTTGAAACCTAGAAAGACCGCATTAACAATACCAACAATTATTCCGATATAAAAGAATACATTTGGTTTGATAGAGCTCGTCCATTTCATAAGAAATCCTCCTTTTATCTAAGTGTACCTTATGCAAGGGGGTTATTGGAATAAGACCTTGGGACTAAATTAACAGCTATTTGGAATACATTTCTGTGCTTTATGTATCAACATAAAGATTATAATTTGAATTCTTAATGGCAATAATCGTAGTTGGAACGTCTTCTTAGATACTAAAATAAGTTTAAAAACAAGGTTATCATTGTTAATTCATTTGGGTTTAATCTAATATATTAATATAGAAATAGGAAAAGGACTGAACTGAATGAGAGAGCTGTTGGATTTAAGGTACCAGAAAAAAATCGAGATGATTGAACTCATTTTTTACTCAAAGAACCATTCTATAGCACAAACAGAGCTCTTAGATGCATTAGAGGTCACCTATCCAACGTTAGTCGCTACGGTTGATAAAGTAAATTTGGATGCTAAGGAATTTGGCTATAACGATTTTACGATCGTTCATTCTCCGCAGCAGCAGTTATTTTCTTTGGAGATAAAAGAGGATTTAGGCATTCAATTCATGTTTAGTGCTTACTTGAAAAAGTCGCTTAAATTTCAATTATTGCAGCTGCTGCTGACGGAATCATTTCCTACTATGAAGATATTGGCAAATAAAATGAATGTGTCCTATTTTTCTATTAGGCAGACGGTCAAACAGCTGAATGAAAAGCTGGATAGCAGACATATGTCTATTTCAACGGATAAAGAAGTCGCGATTGTCGGAAATGAATTAGCGATTCGATTGTATTATTCAGTTTTGTATTTGTTTGTATATGGTGGAGGAGAATGGCCGTTTTCTTTCATTCATTATTTTGAAATTTCAAAACTGCTGGCGGATTGTCCAAAGGAAATCTATGTTTCCGGAACGATAGATAAGACCTTACTCGTTCATTATTACACGGCGATCCATCTGTTGAGGGATAAGAAGGGGCAGTTTCTATCAGATATAAATGCTCCGCTGTATTCACCACCTTTAATTGAAGAAGAGGATACGTACCGTTCTTTTGTTCTAAATATGAAAACCTATCTGGTCAATGCGAATGATGCGTATGTCAACTACACATCTAGTGTTTTAATTAGCTGCATTCTGGCATTTGGCAACTATTCGACGATTGAAACGCCGCCACCATTCTTTTATTTAGATAAGCGGCTGCAGGATTTGGATTTTTTAGCCAGTATTTACTTGTTTGTCGAGCAGCTGGAGCAAAATTTTTTGATCCCATTCTCTACTATTGAAAAGAATAAAATTCTTTATGCATTGATGAGTACACATTATCGGACACTTCTGTTTGAAGATATGAATCTGGATTTAGATAGTAGTTTGCCTGTTTATAGGGCGCTCACTCGGCACCCAAGCAAGCTCTTTAAAATTGATTACCTTAAACAGCTGATTCGAAAAATAATGGATTCAAATGCGTCGGCTTATACAAAGTTGGATCAAACTTATCTTGAAAAGGAGTATGTTCTGATTCTTGATAAATACATTAATCTTTCCAAGCATACTAAGGAGATCAAAGTCGCTGTTTTATCGATCGTCTCAAATGAATTGTTGACGCAGGAATTCAAGGCCAATTTTTCTGCCTATTATAATATAGAAGTAGTAGAAGAATATGATCGGAAAATTGATCTGTTTATCAGTGACTTTCTATTGTCAAAAGAAGTAATCAAATCACTTAAGATTAAGCATCCGATTGTCTATGTGCATACAAAACTAGCTGAAGGCGACTACGAAAAGCTGAATAAGCAGCTCGCAGAAATAGCGACGAATAAATTGAAAAAATAACTGCTCCATTATGAGCTGATAGTCAACAACGATAAAAGTTTGTTGACTATCAGTTTTTTTATTTGTCATAAAACAGTGAGGCGATGATGTTCTAGCGAGTGAAGTCATTTTTTAAATATATAAAATAAGCCGACATTCGCTGGCCGACAGAGCTGATAAAATACAAATTATAGTATTGAGAGGAGGGCACAATGAACAAGAAAAATAGTGTGTTAAAAAGCGCTGTTCTTTTTTTAGTTGTTGGGAATCTTTCACCGATCGCTGTTCAAGCTGTTTCACTAACGTTTGATTCAATGGGCGGGAGTTTGATTAACGATGTTGAAACGAACATTGGGGGCATCTGGACGGAACCGGCCAAACCAACGAAGGATGGCTTTACCTTCTTGGGTTGGTATCTCGACAGGGAGTATGCACAACGGTTTGATTTTAATACGATCGCGGAACAAGATACCACTGTCTATGCTAAATGGATCGAAGAATACGTTGTCCAAATACCTGCGAAAATATCTTTGAATTCAGAGGAAGAGTTATCTCTATCGGCAACAAATAATGGAGAAAAGACACTAGCAGTCAGCCTCAAAAATGAGAATAGCGAATTGAACGATGCGACGCAGCTAACGTTGACGAATAAAAATCATTCAGAAATCAAGGCAGTGACTCAGTTGTCTTGGCAATCTATGGACCCGGAGTCAAAATGGAATGTTGTGTCTGTCAAATCAGATGAGAATGAAAAAACAAAGGAAGCAAGTATAAGCTTTGAGAAACCAAAAGAAGTCCAAACTGGTTCCTATCAAGGGATTCTAACGTTTGATATCACGTATCGATAAGGAGGAGATGAAATGACAAATCAAAAGAAAATAATCACTATCGTCCTATCTGGGCTGCTGCTTATCGGTGCGCTCGGCGGGTATTTCTACCTGCAAGGTGAGAGAAACTTGATGGGGATAGATTCTTCCGCTGTTGATTGGGATGGAAACAAGAATAAAAAATCGAACGGCGAGACAGATTCAATTGCTATCCCGGGTTTTTCTGAGCTGCAATTTGCTGCAAATTCAAAACAGCAGCAAGTAAATTTCCATAATCCCGACGTCAATGATTGCTACTTTAAGCTGACGTTGATGTCTCCTGATGGCGATCAACTGTGGCAATCGGAATTGATCGAGCCGGGGAAAGGTCTCTATACGATCGATTTAGCAAACGAATTGGCTGAAGGTACGCTTGAAAATGCTGTACTGAAATATGAATGTTTTACCTATGACGAGGTTCAGTCACCATTAAATGGTTCTGAAATAAATTTAACAATCAATGTAGTGTAATAAAAAAATGAAGTTGGAGGAAACGATTATGATGAACAAACTTTTAGGTGGAGTAACAATTGGAATGATTACGCTGGGAATTTGCGGGTTAGGCTCTATTGCTTCCGCGGATACTACAGCGGTGGAATATGATGTCGATAGCACGTATACATTAATTATTCCACAACGAGTGGAGCTAAATGCGGATACTGTAACGAATATGAGCATCAAGACGGTCAATCGCAATCTAGATCCTGGACAGACGATTGGCGTATCGATTACAAGCGGAATGGATTCAGATGGACAAATCAAATTGGAGAGAAATGGAAGCAGTTCGGATACGCTAACAAGTTCACTTAATGTTAATAGCTCACCGGTACTAATGAGTGATCCGATCGTAGGAAGTTTCTCAGGATATGAAGTGGCTGAAACAGAAATTGCTTCTATTGAATTTGGTGTTCCTCAGGGTAATAAATTGGCAGGCGGGTATTCTCAAACATTGGTATTTACTGCTAGTCCTCAGTAAACGTATTGGAGGAAGTGAAAAACATGAAGCGAATCTATTTTATTATTGGAAGTGTTTTTCTGCTGATAGGCATGGTTCAAGCGCCAACTACTGTAAAAGCTGCTAATCAAACGACGATTGATCTAGTCATTCCTGAAAAAGAGAGTATGACTGAAATAGACAGACAACCACCCAATGAGCAGCTACCGGATACGAAAAGCAACTCAGCACAAGCTGGCGGCAGCCTCGCAGCGAATCAGTCGTATCTGCCTAGAACGAATGATTTAATCAAACACGGTATGAGTCTGCTAGGCATTTCACTCGTATTTCTCTCATTTTTAATCAGGTGTTTTCTAAACAAACGAAAGAGCCTAACAGAGAGGGGATAGGATTGATATGGGCTTTCGCACAATAAAGGTATTCAAGTTAGAAGAATACAACAGCAATACAAGCAAAGATGGCTGCCATCCCCAAGAAGGTATTGTGATTAATGTCTTTTTGAACTACTTAGGATTTAATTCAGTGGCAGTAGGCTATAAATAGTTGAAACGGTAAACGCTCATCCAAGGCGATAAGAGGTCAGACAGAGTGAATTGTCCGACCTCTATTTCTATCTATGATTTTTCAAAACTGTGAACTACAAAATAAAAACAAAACTGGAGGCAGACATGAAGAAAAAACTTTTAGGAATCACTTTATTAACCATAATAAGCTTGAATATCACTAGTGTGAACGCCAGCGAAAGTCAGGAAAATACTTCTGAAACAGCTGTCAGCGTCACGGATTCTTCTGAAACTGCTCCTTCCAGCGAAGAAGCAAATCAGACAGCAGAAGAGGTTATCGAAGAAGAGGGAAATGATGTTGCTGATCTTTCTCAATTGGATACCACAGATGGGACCGTATCGATGCCGCGTGGGAGATCGGATATCTATCAGTCTATTCAGCCGTATGCTTCGCTACCATCTGTCTCTGCTACAAATAACAATACTCCAAGCAAGAGCTTTATTGATATCTCTTCACATAATGGCAATCTAACCGTTGCGAACTTTCAGAAGATGAAGGAGTATGGCTTAACTGGCGTTGTGGTCAAGCTCACTGAGGCGACAAGCTACACGAATCCTTATGCACAATCGCAAATCAATAATGCTCAAGCGGCTGGGATGAAGGTATCTGCGTATCATTACAGTTGGTTTACGACAGATGCTCAGGCCGCAGCTGAAGCGGATTACTTTGCGGCTACTGCGAAAAGATTTGGCTTGAGTACCAGCACAGTCATGGTAAATGATATTGAAGAGCCGAATATCGCTGGGAAATCAGATCATACAACTAATTCTCGAGCCTTTGAAAATCGGCTTAAAGCATTAGGTTATGGAAATGTTCGTCATTATATCGGATTGCATTGGCTCAATTCCGGGCTGATCAATGGGAATACTATCGGCAATAAGAATATCTGGGTTGCGGCGTACCCATACACGTTATCGACAACAAATCTTTATACGCAATATGGTGCGTGGCAATGGTCCTCCCAATTCTCGTTTCCTGGGATAAGTGGAAATTTCGATATCAATGCTGATTACACCTCGATTTTTAGTAACCCAACGACGACACCGCCAGCGGACAGTGTACAAATGTACAGACTGTATAATCCCAACAGCGGAGAACATTTTTACACGCAAAATGTCGCTGAAAAGAATAATTTGATCTCTAAAGGCTGGAGAGATGAAGGAATTGGGTGGAACGCACCAACATCAGGCAATCCAGTCTACCGCCTGTATAATCCGAACGCCGGGGACCATCACTATACGCTGCATGCTTCAGAAAAAGACCATTTAGTGAAAGTTGGCTGGAGATACGAAGGAGTCGGCTGGTCTTCAGGTGGAGCTAACATGCTGCACCGACTGTACAATCCTAATGCTAAAGCGGGAGCGCATCATTATACGCTAAACAGCTATGAAAAGGATAATCTAGTCAAACACGGTTGGCGTTATGAAGGTCTTGCATGGTATGCCAAGTAACACAATACATGGTTTAGCTAAATTAATAATGTTTATTAAAGGACTGCAAAAGAACAGTTAGCTATAGGATTAGAGATAGATAATTACTTAGATAAAATGAATGAAGATAAAAATTTATGGACAGATGAAGCCGTAGAAAATGCTCCAAAATGGGAAAAATTCAGGAAAATGGGATTAGAGCTGTTGTTATCTTTAGGATATTAAAATCAATGTTGTAGAAACTAATATAAGTATTAAATCTAGGATCGTTTTATTTTTCCCCAAATAGAAATTTGAACTATTTATTATCATCATGAAGCTCAATCATCCTTAGTTGATGATTGGGCTATTTTTCATTCAAGAGAAAGAGTATCGATACAATCTATCAAATATAATCGTCAAAATGGCAAATTTTTGAATCAAACTCACATCCAATAACTATACAGAAAGTAAAGAAAACTGGTATTTAATTTCTAGTAGTTTCTTAAAAAAATGGACTCAAAAACGCTGATATATCGGGAAATATCATCATTTTTCTATCGTATTACCTTTATTTACTGACATCGTTTATCGTTGTATACTATAGTTGTTCAACTATTCACAATTTTATATCTTAAATTTTGATACCAATGATATTTCCTAAGTAAATTGCCCATGAGTTGATAGGAGGTAACATTCAATGAAAGATGTAAGTAAAATGAAGAATTTTTGCCTTGTAGTTTTTATTGTTGTAGCAGTTAGCGTTGTACTTGGTGGTTGTAGTCAGCAGAATGCCAAAGTAATAAATGAAAGCACTCAATCTGGTCTTAAGGATAATCGAGCTGCGCCAACGGATAAGACTAATTTGGATGGATTAAACAAAGAAATAGATCGAGTTTTGCAGTTCAATAAAGAGCAAAATGAGGATTCAGATTTTAAGTTTATTCGGAAGATTGTAGTTGAGAAGGACAAGACATTGACAATCTACGTAATGGATCAATTTGCTGTCTTTCAGTCGCCGAGAAAAAGGAGAAAAATAATCAATACTGCTCAAAGGCTTGCAATACCAATTGCTGGATACCATTTAAATTTATTGGAAGATAAGGATGCATTAGGGCTTCCCACCAAAATTACTTTAGAAAGTGGATTAGAAGGGAAATCCCTCAAGGATAACAATTTTGATTTTATGTGGGATAATTTGCATATAGACAGTCATTCTAAAAAAGAGACTGAGTAAATGAAAAGTAGAATTTGTTTCATACAGGTCCCAATTCTACCCGAATGATCTAGAATTCATTACCAGCAAAAAAACTAAGGCATTCCTTTCAATCCAAAGGAATGCCTTAGTTTTTGTTTAACATAATATACGTTAGTGACCTTATATGATAGGCACGATCTTTTCGTATTCGGATTTCAATTCAAAGAGCAGGTCGTTGTCGGTGATTATTTTTGAAAGCTTTGAGAGTTCGCCAAATTTAACGATTGAATTTTTTTCAAACTTGGTATGATCGATGAGAGCGAAGGTCTGACGCGCATAGTCGATCAGCTCGGTCTTTAGCTCGGATTCATAAATACTGAAGTCGGATAGGCCATCATCGATGGAGACGGCATAGCTTGAAGTAAAGAATTTATCAATCGTAAATTTTTTTACGATATCTAATCCCAAGGTTCCTTCGATGGCGTTTGAGCCTCTTTTTACGACGCCGCCAATAATGATTACGTTAAAAAAAGGAGATTCTTTTAAGAGATTGGCGGTTCGAAGCCCGTGAGTCAAAATGGTCAAATTCATTGATTCTGAAAGAAGCAGCTTGGCTACTTCATAGCAGGTGGAAGAAGCGTCTAGGACGATACAATCACCGTCATCTATAAAATTGATCGCTTTTTGAGCGATTATTTTTTTTTCGTCATTGTTTTTGTTTTTCCGATTATCATAAAGCTTTTCAATGCTTAATTCCTGTGTTTCTTGTTCTGCTCGGATCGCACCACCATGTGTTCGAATCAACAAGTGATTCTCGGCAAGCGCGTTTAAATCCGCTCGAATCGTTGGTGCAGAGACGTTAAACTTAGCGACTAATTCTTCGACAGTAATGTTTCCTGTTTTTTCAATCATATTTAGAATGATCTGCTGGCGCTGTTTAATAAACATGTTATCCTCTCCATTCCTATCTGCATTATACATGATTTGCTCAAATAATCAATAACGAAACTTTCGTTTACTTTCGTAAATAATTATTTAACTTTCGAAATGTTTTGTTTCGTTGACTATGAATGTTTCGAAAGCTATTATAACCGTGTAATCAAAGAAAATGAAAGAAGGAACCCTAGATGAAAGTTGCAATTGGTTGTGATGATAACGCGCTGCAGTTGAAAGAAGCAATAAAAGATTATTTAGATGAAAAAGGCTATGAAGTTGTAGATTACGGGATTTACGAGCAAGCACCTGCAGATTATCCCAAAGTTGCCTTTAAAGCAGCAAAAGGAATTTTGAATGGTGAAGCAGAAAGAGGCATTCTGTTTTGCGGAACTGGAATCGGGATGGCTCTTGCGGCCAACAAAGTAAAAGGAATTAGAGCGGCTCAAACCCATGATGCTTACTCAGCTCAACGTGCTGAATTAAGTAATCATGCCCAAATTATTACGATCGGGGCTCAAGTGGTTGGGATCGAGTTAGCCAAAGTGATCGTTTCAAATTACTTGGATCAGCATTTTACAACTGAAGGTCGAGGCAAAAATTCAGCAAGAAAAATCGATGAAATTACTACGATTGAAACAGAACAAGGAGTGGAAGAAAAATGAAATTTTTTCTAGATACTGCCAATATTGATGAAATAAAACGAATCAATGTCTTAGGATTAGTGGATGGCGTGACGACCAATCCGACCATTATTTCTCGTGAGGGAAAGGATTTTGAGACGGTAATTAAAGAAATCGCTCAGCTTGTTCACGGACCTGTCAGTGCGGAAGTTGTTTCACTAGACACTGAAGGAATGGTTGATGAGGCACGTAAGATTTCTAAATGGGCCGATAATATCGTTGTAAAAATTCCGCTAACGGAAGCAGGATTAGCAGCGGTTCATATCCTTTCAAAAGAAAATATCAAAACGAATGTCACGTTGATCTTCTCAGTTGCGCAAGGTCTGATGGCCGCAAAAGCTGGAGCAACTTTTGTCAGTCCGTTTGTTGGTCGCTTGGATGATACTGGAACAGATGGCGTAAAAGTTGTTGCGGATCTGAAAAAAGTCTTTCGCGAATATGGTTATAAATCAGAGATCATCGCGGCAAGTGTTCGAACGATTGGTCATGTTGAAGCGGTAGCTGCTGTAGGTTCTGACATTGCAACGATCCCAGGATCATTGTTTTCAAAACTATGGACGCATCCACTGACGACGAATGGCATTACTCAATTTATGAAGGATTGGGAAAATTTCAAGAGTAAATAAGTTTAGGAGAGAAATTATGAAAAAAGCGATTGTTGGCATGAGCTTGAAAAATTATATCAATCTCCCAGAAGAAAGTGTGAAGTTGGCCTCAGCGATTCAGTCAGTCGCTGAGGGGCACACTCAAGAGGCAGAAATATTTATCCTGCCGAGTATAGGTACCCTGGAGAGTGTTGCCGAGCAATTATCTAATACAAAGTTAGGCTTCGGCGCGCAAAATATTTCCCCTAAAAGCAATGGTGCGTATACTGGCGAGTATTCAATCGAAACGTTAGACGCGATTGGCGGACAGTACGTAGAAATCGGTCATTTTGAAAGAAGAAACTATTTTAACGAGACCGACGCCATGATCAAACAAAAGGTTGAACTAAGCTTATCCTTCGGAATGACGGCTATATTATGTGTCGGTGAAAGAGATGAGAACCTCACTTACAGCGAACTTTATACGTTTCTCGAGGGGCAGCTGGTTGGCGCGCTTCAAAATATCAACGTTGAAGATGCGGATAAGCTGATTATTGCCTATGAACCGGGTTGGTCAATTGGAAAAGAGCAGGCGGCGCCTAATAGCCATGTATGGAAGACGCATGAGATCATCTACACGATTCTCAAAAACAATTTCGACGATATAGTTGCAAATTCGATCAGATTGATCTATGGTGGCTCAGTATCAAAAGAAAATGCCTACGAAATAACTAAATCGGATCACGTAGATGGAGTGTTTGTTGGCCGGTTTGGCCACAAGCCAGAAAATTTTGAAACTATTGTGAAAGCGATTTTAAAAAATAAAGCAAAGGGTGGATGACATGAAAGGAATATTGTTAGTGTCTCATAGTCAGAAAATCACTGACGGACTGAAAGAGATGATTGAAGAGATGGTATCAGAATCAAGTCCAGTCCGAATTCTTTCTTTGGGCGGTACAGAGGATCAACGCTTAGGGACAAGTGCGATGAAGATTCTTGATGGCATTTATGCATGTAAAGATTGTGAGGACATTTTTATTTTTTGCGATATAGGAAGCGCTATCATGAGTGCTGAAGTTGCGATCGAAATGTTGGAGGAGCCTATAAAGGAAAAAGTGTCATTGGTTGATGCGCCGTTAATTGAGGGAGCCTTTGCGGCTGCTATTCAAGCTTCGATCGGCGATTCCAAGGAAAACATTTTTCTGGAACTATCAAAAATCTAAGGAGATGAATCAAATGAAATTTGCGAGATCATTTTTCGGTTATATGATTGCAGGTGTATTGGTCATGGCGGTGTGGAAAGAATTAACAGCGGTGGGCGGTATTTTTGGCGGCTATCTTGCTTCAACGATCCTAATCGGACCACTATGGTTTATGAATCATTATGTCAATTTGGTGGACAATAAGGACGATGCGGCCTGGGTCGATATGGGGCTTGCGATCGGAGTTTGCGGCATCTTCAGAGATACGTTCCTAACTGGCGGACATGCTTTTCAGGGATCATTACCGACCATCGGTGTGGTTATTTTAGGGGCGATAGCCGGCGGATTCGTGGCGGCGGCTTTTGAAAAAGACATTGCCAAAGATTTGTTAGAGGCAAACGATTCAACTCAAGGCAAAAATGCACCAGAACCTGGGATGACCACAAAAGAAGAACATGCGATCATCTCGACGGGTATTGTTGATGGAATGGCAGATAAAAACGAGAACGATATGATTTCTAAAGGAGGAGCCTAACATGACTATTTCAGCTTTTATTGCGACTTTTTCCGGTGCTTTTCTCTTCCCATTCTTTATTCGGATGGCTTGGGGGAAGATGGTCGATTCTTGGGGACCGATTGGTGGCTGGATGGCTGCGGCCTTTATCACAGGGACGATTTGGACGCTAAATCATGGAATCCCAACTCCGATGATCACTCAATCTGGTAAAGCCTGGGTCGACATGGGGCTTGCAGCGGGAATTGGTTGTTGGGTAGCAACGGCTAGATTAGGCTTTGGTGTTAAGAAATCAATGAAGAATGTCTTTGCGGCAATCTCTGGCGGTATTGTTGGGGCATTCCTATTATCGCTATTTTTATAAACTATATGAAAAGAGGTATTTAGTATGAAAAGACTAGTAAATGATGGATATGAAGTAGTAGAGGAAATGCTTGAAGGATACGCTGCCGCAAATGTCAAGGGCCATAATAAAATGTTGGTTTTGGGCCATTGAAATTGTAGGTAGTTTTCTCTTTATCGTTTCGTTTCTTTTCCTTTCGTTTCACTATAACTTTTCATTCGATAGGAAGGTCCTGTAATTTGAATAATTTTAGAATGATGGACCAATCGGTCCAATAAAGCATTAGTCAATTTCTTATTACCAAAAATTTCGGACCATTGAGACAGAGGAATATTCGTTGTAATAATCGTTGATTTTCTTTCGTATCGCATATTAATTAGTTGAAACAGTAAGTTAGATCCTTCTTTTGAGAAGGGGAGATACCCGACTTCATCAATAATTAATACAGAATAGCTCGCATATTTTTTGAGCATGGTATCACTTGTCCCACGTTTATGTGCCCGGATAAGTCGATTAACCAGTTCTGTACTAGTGATAAATAAACAGCTCTGCCCTCTATCAATACACTCTAAACCAATTGAAACGGCTAAATGAGTTTTTCCAACACCGCTATTTCCAATGAATAAAAGGTTGTCATACGTGTCTAAAAAGCGTAATGTCACTAAATCTTGAATTTCACTTTTTTTGATTTTGGGTTGAAAATCAAAGTTAAAATCATGAAGGCGTTTATGATAGGGAAACATTGCCCGTTTTAAAATTTTTCTTTGGGTCTCCTTTCTACGATAGCTAATTTCTTGATGTGTTAATTCAAATAAAGAATCAACTAGAGATTGTTCATTTTTAGCTACTTCATCTAAATGGGCAGGTAAAATTTCTTTGATACAGGTAAGATTTAAATCTGATAATTGATTTAATAACTGATGGTAATTTGACATATGAGCCTCCTTATAATTCATCGTAAGCATCTAAATTTTCTTCTACAAAGCGCTCCAACTCTTCGTCTTCTAAGTATTTGAAGACATCAGATCGAAGAATCTCAAGAGAGTCATCACGTTGATAATTTAAGGTTTTTTTGCTTAATGGGTGCGAGCGAATACATTGATGGCCATACCAAATGAATAGACTGTCCTTACGGACATCTAAAGTTACCTCTTTACCAATATATTTCACGGGAACAGAATACTTTGAGTTTTGATATTGGACCATGGATTCAATGGAAACTTTTCTAATTACGTGTTGGGTTCTAGAAACATATCTGACTAATTCTAAACGATTGAAAGGACGCAACACCGATTGTTCATCTATAAGAAGCTTAGAGGGATGATTATTCACTGCTTGAGAACGTTCATTATTTAAGTCATTCATAAACTCATAGACGATTCGTTTTAGCTCCTGCTCATTTTCAAACTCGTAGTTAAAGACCATTAAGCGGTTAACAGTACGAGCTAAAGCTTCAACTTTGCCTTTGGTTTGTGGACGAAAAGGGCGACAAGCAATCGGATTGAATCCAGCATCTTTAGCAAATTGACGAAATTTTTCGTTAAAAACGGTTTGACCAAATTGGCTTTTACTTCTATCAACAACTGTTTTCATATTGTCAAACCAAATTTCTTGAGGAACACCATTCCCGCAGTACTCAAACGCATTGACCAAACAATTGAAGACATTCGCTTGGGTTCGATCAAAGGTTACCTCTAAGTATTTCATGCGAGAATAGCCTAGAATATATAGAAAAAGATTGAAGTAAAAGACTTCACCATGTTTACTCACCATCTTAATATTTTCTTTCCAATCGACTTGAGCAGAAAGACCTGGCGTCGTTTCAATTCGAATGGTTGCCTTTTTTACACGCTTTTCTCGATAGTTCCGACAATATCGTTTGACGGTGGTATAGCCACCTTGATATCCTTTTTTCTTAATAAAATAATAAATTGAAGAAGCGGAACAGCTTAACTCCATTTTATCTTTAATAATTTCTTCAAAACCGCTTAATAAAAGAGGAGCAGAAGATTGTCTCTTTTTGATCTGTTCTACTTCCCCTTTAGTTCCAGCTTCATAGTAACGCTTGACTGTTCGGTAATCACAATTATATTGCTTGGCCATGGCTGCATAGTTAGGTTGAATATCGTTCATAATGTGTCGTAAGACTCCTTCTAAGACATCTTTTCGCATGAGTCACTCTCCTTGAATGGTTTCATGAAAAAGAATATCAGATTTTAAATCTAACCTACATTTTCGATGGCCCTTTTCCTACATTTTATCGTGGCCCTTTACAGCAAATGGCAAGTATGTAAAAATTGATGAAGAACATCCCCGCGTGATTGTCAGCAAAGTGATGAGTGAAGAACCTCGTGTGCGGATTATTGTTGGTGGCGGAGCAGGTCACGAACCGTTATTTTTAGGGTATGTTGGCAAGGATTTCGCCGATGCTGCGGTTGTAGGAAACATCAATACTTCTCCTGCCCCTGATGCTTGTTATCGATCAGTTAAAGCCGTTGACAGTGGGAAAGGCAGCTTGTTCCTTTATGGAAATTACGCTGGCGATGTAATGAACTTTGATATGGGTGCTGAGATGGCATTAGACGAAGATGGCATTCGGGTCGAAACAGTTGTTGTAACGGATGATGTCTATTCTTCAAAAAATAAAAAAGATCGCCGCGGTGTTGCGGGTGATGTTCCTGTTTTCAAGGTAGCCGGCAGTGCTGCCGCAAAAGGCTATGATTTGGATACAGTCAAGGCCGTGACCGAACGAGCAAATGACAACACTTACTCAATGGGTGTCGCTCTTTCTTCATCAACCTTGCCAGTAACAGGTAAAGCAATTTTTGAAATGGCTGAGGATGAAATGGAAGTTGGCATGGGAATTCATGGTGAACCAGGGATCGAACGCTCGAAAATCAAACCTGCGGATGAAGTTGTCGATGAAATTATGGACCATATTTTGGCTGATTCTGGAATTGCTAAAGGAGACAAAGTCTATGTTTTAGTCAATGGGTTAGGCGGACTTCCTGTAATGGACCAATACGTTTGCTACCGCAGAGTCAATCAGATTCTGAACGAAAAAGGCATTGAGATTCATAAGGCTGAAGTAGGCAACTATGCGACATCAATGGATATGATCGGTATGTCTGTCACACTTCTTAAATTGGATAATGAAATCGAGGAATTGCTGGATACCCCATGCGATACGCCTTACTATAAGATATAGTCTTTCATTCAAACTAAGGAGCTGGTAGAGTCATGAGTTCAATAAACAAGCTAGATAAACAATTTTTTGTCGATTCATTAAAGGGAATGGCAAAGCTTTCTGAAGAACAAAGAGATCATTGGACGAAGTTGGATTCCGATATTGGAGATGGCGACCATGGAATCAATTTGAGTATTGGTTTCAGAGGAATTATGGATAAAATCGACCAACTAGCCGAAGAAAATCCGGATATAAATTCACTCTTAAAGAAATCTGGGATGATTCTGCTATCTAAAGTGGGTGGTGCGGCTGGTCCTTTATATGGAAGCTTCTTCATGAAGATGGGCGGAAACTACCCTGATCGCACAGAGGTAACATTCTCAGAATTTTTGGATATGATCCGGACAGGGATCGAGGCTGTTCAATTCCGCGGCAAGGCTGAGTTAGGGGATAAAACCATGATTGATGCCTTTCTTCCGGGCTTAAAATTAATCAATGACTATCAAGAATCAGAAGATCCATTAAGCTTTTTCGACTCATTTGTTCGTGCAATGAGAGCAGGATCTGATGCGACGATCCCATTGGTTGCCAAGAAAGGAAGAGCCATGAGGCTAGGCGAACGAGCAATCGGACATCGTGATCCAGGTTCCGATTCCTCATGGATGTTAATGAATGTGTTTGATCAGGAACTTAAAAAAAGGAGCTGATACAAATGTCAATTCGAAAACCTGTTGTTGCTATGAGTTGGGCAATGAGACAAAACAAAAAAATAGATGCAGTAAATTTTGCTTCTGAAATAATCAAGGAACTTAACAACGATACGGAGATAGAAAAAATTATTTTCCCATCAATTGGAACATTGCCGTTTGTTTCAGAAGTCACCAAGGATACTACCGTACTTCTGGGAGCTCAAAATATCGCACCCTATAAACATGGTCAGTATACAGGTGAATATTCGATTGAATCACTGATTGATATTGGCGGGAAATACGTCGAAATCGGTCATTGGGAACGGCGTGAATTGTTCGGCGATACGGATGAGATTATCAATAAAAAAGTTCGTTTGTCTTTGGAAAACGGCTTGATTCCAATCCTGTGTGTAGGCGAGAAAGATAAGACCGATGATTATCATGAAATCGAGCTTCAATTAAGAAGACAACTTTATATAGATACGCTTGATATAGCTGCTTCAGAAATCAACAAAATAATTATCGCCTACACACCAAAATGGGTAGTCGGAAAAACCTTAGCGGCCTCCGCACCTCAAGTGCATAAGGTAGGCGAGATGATCCGAAAAATCATCGCTGACTTTTTCACTGACGAAGCAGCACAAAATGTTCGCATTATTTACGGCGGTTCAGTCAGTCCCGAAAACACACGGCTACTAGTAAAAGATGAAAACATCGACGGCGTTCTAATCGGCCGCTTCGGCAGCGACCCTAAGAGATTCGCCCAAGTAGTTCAAGTAATAGAAGAAATAAAAGAAAACGCGGATTAAACGTTTAATATCGCCGATTGTAAAATTAAGCTAGACAACTAAAAAAGCCATTTGTGCTACACTCAAAATAGTTCTGACCAAAGAATTATAAGGAGTGAGTACAAATGACCTATACCCATCTTACAACGGATGAACTTGTAATGATAGAGTCTTATTTCAAAATAAATCAATCTGTTGCGAAAACTGCGCATTGCTTGAATCGTTCAAGACAAACGATCCATAAAGTATACCTATTCTTCAAGCAAGGAAAATCAGCCTTAGAATACTATCAACAGTATAAGAAAAACAAATCAAACTGTGGTAGACGCCCGCTTGTTTTACCCGAGGAACAATCAGAATATATTCAAAGAAAGGTTGTTCAAGGATGGACACCCGATGTGATTGTTGGTCGTGCAGCGTTTCCTATTCGTTGTTCTGCTCGTACCATTTATCGTATGTTCAAAAAGGGGCTATTTAATCCTTCTGACTTACCGATGAAAGGCAAGCGTAAACCGAATGGACATCAAGAAAGGCGTGGAAAACAAGCTTTCCGCCGCTCTATTCATGAACGTGAAAAAGATTATAGCCAATTCTCAAATGAGTTTGGTCACCTTGAAGGTGACACTATCGTAGGTCTGAAACATAAAAGTGCTGTAATTACCTTAGTTGAACGATTATCAAAAGTTATCATCACATTGAAACCGTGTGGTAGACAAGCGATTGATATTGAAAAAAAATTAAATCATTGGTTTGAATCTGTACCGAAAAATCTATTCAAATCCATCACTTTTGATTGTGGAAAGGAATTTTCAAATTGGAAACAAATCAGTAATGCCAATGATATTGCCATTTATTTCGCTGATCCAGGAACGCCGTCTCAAAGAGGCCTAAACGAGAATTCTAACGGATTGTTACGTAGAGATGGTTTATTGAAATCTATGGATTTCAATTCAGTAGATGAATCTTTTATTCAATCTGTCACATCTAAACGAAATAATATTCCTAGAAAATCACTGGATTATCGAACACCTTTGGAAGTATTTTTGAGTTACGTAAGTATTGATGATTTGTCTAACTTAATTTGACAATTAAGATATAGTAAAACGATGAAAAAAAGTTTTGCTGTAGCAAAGTTTAAAATGATTCACTCAAGAGTGTATTATTTAACTGTGATCCAATTAATACCTGAGATAATGGGTATTTAGGCAGTTAAATGGTGCACTTTTTTTATCCCTAATAAGATACAATTCATATAGACAGTGACAAAATCCACTCATCAATAGTTGAGTGGATTTTTTTTGCTTTTTCGATTGTGTATACTTTAATGTAAACGGTTAATTTTTGTTGCCTCATTCTTCGGATATAAAAAAGTTGAAAAAAATTTAGTATATTTCCGATTTCTCTGTGTATATATATATGACTGAAACAGTAAAAAGAGGAGGGATAATTTTGGAAGACTTAGACTTGTTGCGAAGGATTGAGCAGCATAACGAAGAAGCCTTCGAAATGTTAGTTGACAGGTATTCAAAACTGCTTTGGGTCGTTTCCTTATCAATACTAGGGAAAAATAATGATCCACAGGATATTGAAGAAATTGTAAGTGAGGCCTTTTTACGGGTATGGAGGTCCCCGGCAAAGTATCAACCGAAACGCGGATCACTCAAGAATTATCTAATATTGATTACGAGGAGTCTCAGCATTAATAAGCTTCAACGCAACCCAAAAGATTATCTGCTCAATGATAATTTCACGCTGGATGATCTAGCAGCAGCGGAAGAAAAAAACGAGTTTATTAATGAAATATTTTATTTGATCAACAGTTTGAATGATCCAATGCGTGAAATTTGTTTGCAGCGCTATATTTTCGAAAATACACCGGCTATGATCAGCAGTGATCTAAAAATCCCTCAAAAGACGGTTAATAATTATCTTTATCGTGGGAAAAAAATCTTGCAGCAAGCTTTTGCTGAACAAGATATGGATTTTTTATTTTCACTAAATAAAGGAGAAGATAGAAATGGCAAAAAGATATGATGATTATCCAATGGGTAAGCTTTCTGATGAAGAGCTCGATCAACTTTTAAACTATTACGATAGCAGCTTTTCCTCTAAAAATACAGAGAATATCAAGCATAAGATCCAGCTGAAAAAGAAAGAACCAATTATTTTTGCGACTTTTACTAAGCGCAAGCTATTGATGATAGCAATTATAGTACTATTCTTCTTTCCTGTAGGAACCTTTATTGCAGCGAAACTTTGGGGGATTACCGTTGAAAAACAGGATTATCAGCTCACAACCAAAATCGACAAAACAGCTTCTCAGCAGCCGGATACGGGTAATTACCGTCTAGTGGCAGACTATGTCCCAGCCTATTTTATTGTAAATGATGATCAAGGAGAATTATCATTTTATGAGGAGCCAGATTTTACCTCTGATAGCGCAGAAAACCTCGAGGCTTTGAACAACGCTCGAGGAGTAACCATCACTCTGTATGAATTAGATAAAAAAGATAAGGTTATTGATGACTACGTAAAGGATTACAAAGAAATCAAGCTTTCAAGTGGGTCAGCCTATATTGTTGAAAAACTAGATGATTTTGCGGGGAAAGAGGCTACTATAGCTAGGAAATTCTTTGAAAAAGAAAACAAGTTTGTTGAACTGAAATGCTATGGGGATATCTCGGAAAAGGACATAAAAAAAATCCTTGATAATGTACCGACCCCCAAAAGTTAGACCAAAAATCTAACTTCGGGAGGTCGGTATTTTTATGGCTAAATATAGTTTTGAACTCAAGGTAAAAATCGTTCAAGAGTATCTTGACGGGAAAGGAGGAGCGAAATATTTATCAAAGAAACACGGGATAAAGTCTGAAAGACAAGTAAAAGATTGGATCAATGTCTATCGAGAATTCGGCGAAGAAGGACTCCTTCGAAAACGGCAAAATCAAATTTATTCTGTTCAATTTAAGATGGATGCGATAGAGTTATATCAAACAAGTGAGCTGTCCTATCGTGAAGTGGCGAATCAATTAGGGATGAATAACCCTACGCTAATTGCCAACTGGATGAAAAACTTTCGTGCAGAAGGTTTAGACGGACTCTCAAAACCGAAAGGACGTCCAACCATCGTGTCTAAGAAAAAAGAAACTAAAAAGACAAATAAGGAAACACCTGAAGAACGCGACCGAATTAAGGAACGAGGAATTATCAAATTAAGTGCAACACTTTATCATAAAAGACTTCATATGGTGTTTTCCAGCCTAAACATTTTCTAGGTCTAAGATTCATTTTGTCAACGAATTGCTCTATAAACTCGTCTGTATAGTCTCCTATATCTTTTCTCTTAGGCAAGTACTCACGAATCAATCCATTTGTATTCTCGTTTGTTCCTCTTTGCCATGGCGAGTAAGGATCAGAAAAATAGAACTCAACCGAATGTTTTTTAGTAATGTCTGAATGTAATGCAAATTCAGAACCTCTATCGGAAGTAATGCTTTTCAAGTTCATTGGATTTAACGAGACTAGTAAACTGTCCAAAGACGAGTAAATAGCTGCTGCTGATTTATTCATAGTTCTTCCCGCCAATAAAAAACGCGATTTGCGATCTACTAAAGTCACTAGGCAATTCTTTCCCTTTTTTCCATGCACAGTGTCTATTTCCCAATGTCCTAATTCAGAGCGCAATTCAGCTTCAGATGGACGTTCATGTATTGCATGAGAAATAGGAAGATGCCCACGAGTTTCTTCAAAATCTTTGGTTTTTCGTTGCTTTCCCTGATGACGCAATTTGCGAATAGCACCTTTACTATCACGGGAAAGAGTGCTATTAAACAGTCCGTGATAAATAGCTCGGTAAATGGTATTGTAGCTCACCTGAACGTTGATATCTTCGTGTTTTAGACGATGCACTATTTGTTCCGGAGACCATTGACGTATCAGAAATAAAGGTTCGATGATTTTTCTTAGAGACGGATTAGCTAACAATCTTTTCCTACCGCAGCGACTACGATTCTTCTTATAACTATTTTGAGAGAAGTGAGGAGAATAGTATCTTCTCTCAGTATGCCGTCGTAACTCTCTTGAAATAGTGGACGGACTTCGTTTCAACAGTATTGCAGTGCGGCGGACTGAAAAGCCCATACCGTTATAAAGGTAGATTAGTTCTCTTTCCTTAATTGATAAATGTCTGTATGTTCCCATGATCGCTCCTCCTTCGTCTCTGAAAAATCCTTGTTTTAATTATATTAGAAAGACTAGGGAAACACATCGTGTTGCACTTGTATTGTAAAATAAAGACTAGAAAAACAAGTGCGTTCCCTTCAGATCGAGAATGCCTTTTTAAAAGAATTGAGGAAGCTGCGAAAACAGGAAGCCCAACAAAGACGAACGAATCAATCGCGCGAATCATCGACAGCCTCCGAGGATCATTCAAATTAATTGAGCTTCTTGAAACCTTGAAATTTCCTAAATCAACCTTTATGTATTGGCAAAAACGGTTTGATCGCGAAAATCCAGATCAGGAAATCGAAGAGGAAATGCTTAAAATAAGAGAGAAACATACAAATTATGGCTGCTTACGTATGACAAATGAACTGAAAGATCGAGGATTCCATGTAAACAAAAAGAAAGTGCAACGTTTGATTCGAAAGCTAGGACTAGAAGTCCGTTCCTTCACGAGAAAATCCCGCCGCTATAACTCTTATCGTGGGAAGATCGGAACGCTTGCGAAAAATCGAATTCATCGACGCTTTTACACAAGCATTTGTCATCAAAAGATTACAACAGATACGACAGAGCTAAAGTATTTTGAACCGGACAAATCTGGTATTATTCGTGAAAAGAAACTGTATCTTGATCCATTTTTAGATATGTACAACAGCGAGATTATCTCTTATCGCATTTCAGAGAAACCGAACGCATTGGCGATCATGGAGGCTTTAGAAGAAGCGATTCATGTAACGGAAGACTGCGTTTATCGACGCACGTTTCATTCCGATCAAGGATGGGCCTATCAAATGAAAGCTTACAATCATAAGTTGAAAGAATATAAAATCTTCCAAAGTATGTCCCGTAAAGGTACTTGCTTGGACAATTCGATCATGGAGAATTTTTTCAGTCTGTTGAAACAGGAAATCTATCACGGACGAGAATACCATAGCTTTAATGAATTGAAGCGGGTCATTGATGATTATATTCACTACTATAACCATGAAAGTATGAAAGGAAAACTCAATTGGCAGAGTCCGGTACAATTTAGAGAGACGGCATTGAAAGCTGCCTAAATAGAATTGACAATAAAAGCAACAAAAAAAAGGAGTGGATTTCTCCACTCCGAAAAAAGTCTAACTTTTGGGGGTCACTACAAAATCTTTCTCTTACTAATGTAGCTACTAAAGAAGAAGCCACCCGTGCAATCGAATACATGAGCCCGGATGATTTTAGCGAAAAGATTTCAAAAATCTCAGAGGGTATTGAACCGATGATGTTAGATATAAATAACAAAAGTGAGGTAGTCCAACTTAATGAGGCAATCAACACTATTGATCTTAATGGTAACCCTCTGGAGGAACTCACTGTGGTCAAAGCAACACTTAGTGATACAATCGCTTCGAAACAATTGGCCATCTTAAATAAACAGATAAAAGCCGGAACCTATGATAGCAACGACTCATTCGGTGAGGAATGGGATAAAAAAGGGAAGCTTAAACCTATGATAGCGACAGAATACGTACTAGGTGATGGAAAACATACGGTAAACAAAGAAATCAGAGAATTTGAAGTAAGACCAAAATATCTAGAGATTGAATTAAAGGTCAAAAATCTGACTGAAAAAACAATCAATTACTCGCCTTATATACAGTTAAGGCGTTTAGCTAAACAAGGGGATTTTTATACTGACTTACCTACAGACACAACCTATATTCATAAAATACCGTCAGACCCATTCAATACTTTCTACTATTTAGAAACTCCGGCCTATCCTTTACCAACAACAGTTGGAAAAGTTGTTGATCATATAGTTGAAGAAGAAGTCGATGCTCATCCCATTTTACCGGGAGAAACAGCCACGTTTACCGTCAATTACATCTTGGCAAACATAGAATACAGTAATTTATTTTTGAACTTGAACGCTTATAGTCCTGGAGATCGCTACATTCAAATAACCCAATGATTTTAAGCGGCTGAAAAGCTGGATTATATTAATTAATTGGGTTTAAATCATACCAGCGATGAAATGAAGTGATCGATGAAATATTCTCTGGCTTATTATAGGACCAAATAATTTGGCTGTGTCTCGTTCACTGAGGACAAAAGTCATTCTATAGTTAAAGTAAACTGCCCCTGCGATTTTTAATCGCAGGGATATTTGTCTTACAGCCGATATAGACTACTCCAATCAGCGCTAGGCATATCGAATAAGCGTGCCCAACCTCGCATCACATCCATTCCGGAGTGGAGAGATGACGGTTAGAGCAAGTTTACCTATGTGTATTTGGTTAGAGAAGGGCAGAATTTAGTTGTCGTTAGTTTTATCAGATATCCTTCAAGAAGGGTCCTCCTTATCTGTTCCGTTTTTGTTCCAGAGTTGGGTGAATCTTTGCCGAAGACTATCGATGGTCTTTTCTGGTGATAGATTCGGCGGCTGTGGAATTTTGTTATTAGTTTGTCTGTTCATTTTTTTTGCCCTAATCATTGATTTTGAATCGTTACCATTTCTCTGTGATAAACGATTCGGATTTCTAAGAACCTGTGAATCTGGCAGCGAGACAGCAGGGAAACTGGCAGAAGTATTTTCACACTTTACTGTGCCAAGTTCTCCAATTTTCGGTTCTGCAGATTCTTCTTCCTTCGCTGTTTTCACTTCTTCTAAAGGTTGCTTTTCCTCATTTTTTGGATCATTCTTCACATCGAAAATCTCAGTCTCTTTGGTCGTCACGATCTTTGCCGTAACAATAGAATCAAATAGTTTTACGCCGTTTTGTTCAAAAATATCTAAGTTCGTCAGTAATTCGCAAGCATCTTTGATTGCTGGTGCTGGCAGATCAGGGTTCACATCTTTGTACGTCCAGTTGTGTTCTTTTCCTAGACCATTTGTAAATGTCGCAACTAAATCATGTTGATTATTTATCATTTTGATTGTCCTTTCTCTTATTTTTTTGCGAAGGTAATTAGTTAATCTCAAGTCTCATTCGTTTCATCTGGACGGGCAAAGGGGATTAATGAACGGAAAAGTGATATAGCCTTCTGACCAAAGTTTCGTACAGGAAATACTTTTGAGCTTAACGCACGCCATTCAGGTGCCATGAAATAATCCTGAAAGTAGTAAAAGAAACGTTTCATGGTACGAGTAGCCTTGGTATTCATAAAAATCTTTCGGACAAGATCTTTCAGAAAATGAGCAAACTCCTCCGCACCAAGTTGGTGCCTTACTCGCAAAGCTAAAATATATTTTATGGTTAAACTGCTATTTTGTGTTTCGTAATAATAGTCGGTAATTCGTTTTTCTAAGGTTTTCGATTTCAAATTGAAAAGTTGTCGATGAGACAATGTTTGTTCATTCATGTGATATTTTTCCTCTCTTTCTTAAGCAAGTGAGGGTAGTGCATGCAATATTCTCACTTGATTTTTCCTTTACTAGTTTCTTTGTGGTTTAATGCTCAGCATTTTTATTTCGTCCGGTGACTTAACAATAAAGCACAAAATAAAAATAGGTCAAACCCGTGAAAATTGCATTTGGGCATCAAAAATGCAAGCTTTTTTACGATTGGTTTATTGGAAAGGTTGGTTTCATAGGGGCAGCCGAGAAAAGAGGATAGAAATAGCTGCAATTTTCAGGAGCAAATTCAATTTTGAACACTTTGACAAAGATAAAGTTTTGTGAACAAGTTGAAAGGTTGTCATATCAATGCCTTTGGAAAGAGTCGGCCTTTATTTAAGTAGAAACAAGTTGTGCGTGACGACGTGCACAATCCCAATATTAATGCTTTCTTAATAAATAGCAGAATGTGAAGTACAGAGAAATGAAATCAGTAGGGACATGCTTGTTATGATGAAAAAACCGTCATATCTGACGGTAATAGGTTAAAGGAGTTTTATCAATATCGGTAAGGCAATTGTAGAAAAATCAAATAGTACATGAATAATCCAGCTGGTCCAGATAGAATTGCTTTTGATTGCAGCTTGACTTAGCAAAAGTCTTGTAACGCCTTGAATTAGGATAATATGAATAAGTGTAATTACTACGCTGCCATTATAGTAGGTTGAGTAGTGAGCCAAACCAAAAATGAGTGCACTGAAAACATTGGAAATGAATAGGCCAAATTTACTAGTAAAAATACTTAAAAAGTAAATGCAGAATAGTTCTTCCCCCATCAAACTAATGGGCAATACTAGGAGTAATAGCGGTTTTACATTGATAGTATCAATCGGATTAGCTTTTAGATTCAATCCGAAAATTACAGTTAAAGCTACGCCAATAGCCATACTGATTATCCAGCTTAGTAAAAAATATTTAATTGTATTTTTTAAAGGATGAAGAGGTTTAGAAAAAAGTAAGAGTAATTCTTTTGGTGTGTAGACAATGGAAAAACCAATTAATGTTGTTACTACTAAGGAAACCGTATTGATGAATAGTGACCCATATAATTGACCAATGTATCCTAGAATGACAATTAAGGTAGCAAAAAATCCTTTTTTTAAATCAATTTGTTTGTGAAATAGACTGTTCATGAAAAAGCTCCTTTTAAATTTTTTATTAAAACGTTTTAACAGATTCGACTTAGTGAGTATATAGTATATCCATTGGAATTTCAGCTAACAGTTTTGCAACCTAATGTAAGGAATTTATCAGGGAAATCAAAAGTGTGTTTACGGAAGTAGCTCGTAGGAAAATTGAAATCAAGTCAAAATGAGGGATTCAGTTAATCTATTTTTTTGGGAAAAAACAATTATAATATTGTAAACCTATTTTCACGTAACTTATTATCGTTATATTGTCAAATTTAATGCTTAAATAATGCGTATTTGGATATTGTGAGCAGAATGTTTTAAAAATAAAATAATTCAAGTTACCATAATATTATAAAGCGAGGGGAGAGCATCAAAAGTAACTTTGAGTTTCTATCGGAAAATAGACAAAGATCTGTTTTAGAAAAGAATGAGTTGGAAACAAAATCGTAGAGACAAGAGTTGCGATTGCCCCAAGTCTGGAACCTTTATTATTTGATCTTACGTAAGTAATCACTCAAAATTAAAGGCTCTCAGATGCACGAAAAGAAGTTCCATTTTTATCACTATTGTTAAAGGAGGTGCACCATGAATCGTGGAATAAAAGCGATTGGGATTATTCTCTCAATTATAGTGATGTCGGTGTTCTTGATGGTCATTGCGATTAGTTCACCTTATCTGAATCTGCCGTTTGGGATTCGACGCACTGAATTTTTGAGAAATTCTCTATCAAATGATTATTTCCGCCAGTACTTATTTTGGATAGCCTTGGTTTTTACAGTTCTCTTATTGATTTTCATCTTGGTATTAATCTTTTATCCAAAGGTGAAACAAACATTTGTACTCAAGGAAGGGAAAGGTCGTTTATCTTTAGACAAAAAGGCGATCGAAGGATTTGTTCGTTCGAAAACACAGAAGGTCGGCTTTGTTTCTTCCCCTGATGTCAAAGTTCGAGCAACGAAAAATAAGATCAAAGTCAAAGTAAAAGGTCAATTGAATCGTACGTCTGCCCATGTTGAAAAAACAGAAGAATTGATGACAGATATCCAACGTGAACTGCAGGAAATTTTAGGTAGTCGTGAAAAAATCAAAGTGGATGTTGCTTATAAGTCTTTTGATGATGGGGAAGACAAGTATACTGCGAACCGCTCGCGAGTTGAATAAGGAGGGAGTCATATGAAAGATATCTTTAAACACTACAAACTCCCGATTATTTTCGGGGTCGTTGGCTTGATTTTAGCGATATTACTTGTGTCTATCGGTTTTTTCAAAACGCTATTGATTGTTTTGTTAACGGGTTTAGGCACAGCACTTGGTTATTATTTGGAACAAACAAACTTACTAGACGATTTTTTTAGCCGCAGGAATAACTAAATGGTTATCCGCTCCTAAATAAGATTGATGGACTAGCATGTGAAACAACTAATTTTATACAAACAGGAGGAATTTATAATGGAAAACAATTATGGAAACAAAAATGTAAACGAGAAAGCAGCGGTATCTGGACAAACCAATGCAAACAGCTCTTCAGAAGTGAAAGGCGATTTGACTTACGAGGACAAAGTGATTCAAAAAATCGTCGGTACGGCTATTGAACAAATTGATGGATTGTTAACAGTGGACGGCGGTTTCTTCTCAAATATTGCAGAAAAACTAGTGAATACAGACAACGTTACTACCGGTATTGAAACAGAAGTCGGTAAAAAACAAGTGGCTGTCGACATGGATGTTGTCATTGAATACGGACGCGATATTCCTAAGATCGCTGATCGCATTAGAGAAGTAATTCGTGACGAAGTAGCAAAAATGACGCATTTAGATGTTATTGAAGTGAACATTCATGTAGTAGACATCAAATCAAAAGCAGAATACGAAGAAGACAGTGAAACGGTTCAAGACAAAGTAACCAGCGCTGCGAAAACAACTGGTGAGTTTGCGTCAAAACAAACAGACAAAGCTAAAGGCGCTGTCAGCCGCGGAACAGATAAAGCACAAGAAAAAATCGAAGAAAATCGTGAATCACGAGTAAAATAATTATTTAATAGGAGGAATTTATCATGGGTTTATTATGGTCATTAATTATCGGAGCAGTTATCGGTGCAATCGCAGGAGCGATCACTGGTAAAGGAAATAGTATGGGATGGATCGCAAATATCGTAGCTGGTTTAGTAGGTTCAGCTTTAGGTCAAGCATTGTTAGGTTCTTGGGGACCTTCATTAGCTGGTATGGCAATCGTACCGTCAATTATTGGTGCGATCATTCTAGTCTTAATTGTTTCATTCTTCTTAGGAAGATCGAAATAAGTTTCTACTATATATTGACTTTTAATGATACGAGATCGACAGAAGCAGAGAACCTGTAAATGAAAAGATACAGCTCCACTGTGAAGCTTGTACCCAAAACGCATGCGTTAGATTTACAGAGTGTTTCCCCCGAAGAAGACTTCTATCTTATATAGAAAAGACAAGACAAAAAAACAATTAGGTATTAAAGCTCAATCATCATGGAAGAAGGAAAGCATGTCATGTGCTTTCCTTCTTTTTTTGTAGTGCGTCCGTTCAAGCAGGAATCATGAAGAGCTCGTTTTTTGTTCCCGTTTTTGGACTTGGGTCCATAACTGCGAAACAGCATTGAATGCGATTCGGATACCATTTACATTTATAGGAGCAAAGGAGGAGACAAAATGTTTTGTAAGAAGAGAATAAAAATCTATGCGCCAATCAGTGGAGAATTTATTGCGTTAGGAGATGTCGAGGACGAAGTTTTTTCGAGTGGGATGATGGGACAAGGCTTCGCTATTGAACCAATTAAGGACAGGATCGTCGCTCCGGCAGATGCCGAGGTAGTCAGTGCAAATCAACGTATGCGTCATGCACTGGGTCTGCGGTTAAAAAATGGCTGTGAATTGTTGATTCATGTTGGGATCGATACTGTTTCGCTGCAGAATCAAGGATTTAATGTTTTGGTAAAGGAAGGTGAGAAAGTCCGGCAGGGGGATTCATTGATAGAGTTTGATTCTCAAGTGATTAAGAAAGCTGGGCTAAAAAATACGGTCATGCTGATTGTAACGGAAACGAAGGGTCTCTCATTAGAAATTCCTTCAAATTTGAAAGAGATGACGGCTGGGGAAACATTGGCAATGACTCTCAACTAAGTGGCGTTTTCTATCAAGTTGACATATTTGTTATTAAAAACTATTTCGCCGATTTCTGGTTCCTAACCGTGGACTTGGGTCCAAAGAGCCTATGAAGGATTGTAACTGGTTTCATAAGTTGTTAATCTAAGGTCAAGAGATACGTATACTCAATAAAACGAATGGAGAAAAAAGATGAAAAGTAAATTTTCTCAGACAATGCAGGACTTTTCCAGAGCGGTGATCGTTCCAGTCAAGTTCATGGCGGTGATGGGGTTATTCCTGGCAATTTCTGTTATTTTACAATTGGAATTCATGCCGAATGTTTTACAGACCTTTGGCGGATTGATCAAGACGATGATGGACAGCATGTTAAATAATTTGGCATTGATCTTTTGTGTAGGAATCACAGCGTCTTTAGCAAAAAAGAAAAAAGTTGAGGCAGCACTTATATCATTGATCGCATTTTTATTCTTTTTGGCGGCCAACAATGCTTGGCTGACGTTAACGAATCAATTGGCTGAAGCGGGTGGAATGGGACTTTTTGGGACCGGTCAAGCGGTTGTTTTAGGATTTCAGGTTGTGGATATGAACGTTTTTCTAGGAATGTTGGTGGGCTGTCTCGTAGCTTTTATTCACAATCGTTTCTCAGATAAAGAGTTCGTCGATTTCTTAAGCATCTACGGCGGCTCACGTTTCTCCTTTATGATTTTGATCCCGGTCATTTTAGTGACGGCGATCGGCATGAGCTATATCTGGCCGGTAGTAAACGGCTGGATTTCGTCCTTATCAGGATTTATTTTGACAACTGGATTATTAGGCGTCTTCATTTATTCATTCGGAAATCGTTTCTTGATTCCAACGGGGCTGCACCACCTATTATGGATGCCGTTTTGTTTTACCGCTTTAGGCGGAACCGCAAAAATCGGCGGACAGGTTTACAATGGCGCGGCGAATATCTTTTATGCAGAAATGGCGAATGCCGGATCAATCACGACTTTGGATCCGTCCTTAAGGTTCGCAACGTTTGGGTTTGTAAAAATATTCGGCTCGATCGCCGTTTCCTTAGCGTTGATCCATTGTGCAAAAAAACACCGCAAAGAAGAAGTGAAAGGAATGATCTTGCCCTCCATGTTTGTGGCGGCCGTTGCAGGGATCACTGAGCCGTTAGATTTCTCATTCCTATTTGCGTCGCCGTTATTGTGGTTGATCCACAGTTTATTGACGGCCGTTTCAGAAACGATTCTTTGGGGAATCGGAGCGAGAACGTATATGCTGTACGGATTGATTGATACGGTCGTTTCAAATTCTGTTTTCAGTCCGTCAGTCACCAAATTTTATTTAGTGATTATTGTCGGCGTCATCATGTCGGTCATCTGGTACTTTGTTTTTGTTCTATTGATCAATAAATTGAATATCAAAACTCCTGGCCGAGAGGATGACACGGAAGAAGATGCCGTTTTGGCTACCATTTCGAATGGTGAACTTTCAGTCGATGGCGGCAATGACTTTGATTTGGTAGTTGCGGGTCTAGGAGGAAAAGTGAATATCGAGAGCATCTCAAACTGTTTCACCAGATTGCGAGTGACCGTCAAAGATGAAGCGTTAGTAGATTCTGCTCAACTAGAGAAAATCTCTCAGCAAAAGGGAGTCGTTTTGAATGGAACGAATGTCCAAGTGATTATTGGTATGGGGGTTCAAGGATTTAAAGAGGATATCTGCGAAAGACTAGGAATGAGTGAACCATAAAAATTAAGCAGTGGTTATTTTGAAAGGAAGAGAAGAATGATGTTGGAAAAACAGTCAGTTGTAATTGCAGGCGGAGGAAGTACCTATACCGCAGGGATCGTCATGATGCTAATTGAAAATCAGGATAAATTTCCTTTACGCAAATTAAAATTTTACGATAATGACGAAGATCGTCAAAATATTGTCGCAAAAGCTTGCGAAGTAATCGTCAAAGAACGCGCACCAGAAATCGAATTTTCAGCAACAACGGATCCGGAGGAAGCATTTACGGATATTGATTTTGTGATGGCACATATCCGTGTCGGTGGTCTATCAATGCGGGAAAAGGATGAAAAAATTCCGTTAAAATATGGTGTCGTTGGTCAAGAAACCTGTGGACCTGGTGGGATGGCCTATGGGATGCGTTCTATTCCAGGGGTCGTTGAATTGATCGACTATATGGAAAAATATTCGCCGGATGCTTGGATGCTTAATTATTCTAATCCAGCTGCGATCGTAGCAGAAGCGACACGGAGAATGCGTCCGAATGCGAAAATCATTAACATTTGTGATATGCCTGTTGCAATCAAAAAATCAATCGCCGACATTGTCGGTTTAGAAAGCGAAAGTGATATCGTTGATCGCTATTACGGATTGAATCATTTTGGCTGGTGGACTGAAATGACTGACAAGCAGGGCAACGATCTGATGCCGAAACTGAAAGAACACGTGGCAAAATATGGCTATGCGGCGGCTGAGGGTGAAGGAAATCCATTATTGGAAGAAAATAGTTGGATGGACACATTCCAAAAAGCTAAAGATGTTTATGCCGTTGATCCAACGACCGTACCGAATACCTACTTAAAATACTACTTGTATCCTGATTATGTCGTGGCCCACACGGACCCAAATCATACGCGGGCCAATGAAGTAATGGACAATCGTGAAAAAAATGTTTTCGCGGAGTGTGAAAGAATCGCGGCTGCTCAGACAGCAGAAGATACAACGATTGAAGCCGGTGAGCACGCAGAATTTATCGTTCAATTGGCCGGTGCGCTGGCATATAATACCTATGAACGGATGCTTTTAATCGTCAAAAATGAAGGTGCAATCGTTAATTTGGCCGACGATGCGATGGTCGAGGTACCTTGTATCGTCAGCAAACGCGGCTATGAACCTTTATGCATGGGAAAAATCCCTCATTTTCAAAAGGGGATGATCGAGCAGCAAGTCGCGGTCGAAAAACTAGTCGTGGATGCCTTTGAAGAGAAATCCTATCAAAAATTATGGCAAGCGATGACGCTCTCCAAGACAGTTCCGTCAGCCTCTGTCGCCAAACAAATTTTAGATGAAATGATCGACGCCAACGGTAACTGGTGGCCGGAATTAAATTAGTAATCGCCAACGGAAGTATTAATGATTGGAAACGATCATTAATACTTTTTTCTATCGAGAATCTTTTTAGGAAAGTTGAAATCGTTTTTTTGTAAGGTAAAATAAGAATAAAGGATAAGGAGGATGGTTATGCTTTTTTCCGATATTGTCAATCAGCATTATGAAACATTAAATGAGGTTGATATACAAATGGTTCACTACATCCGTGCCCATCCGAATGAAATGACGACGATGGGGACCAACGATTTTGCGAAAATCTGCCACTCCTCAAAATCTTCAGTGATCCGCTTTACACAGAAGCTGGGTTTTACTGGTTTTAGTGAATTGCGCAATTTTTTGAAATGGCAGAATAATCCGAACGAGGCTGTGAAGGACACGACCTTCAAGAAAAGGATTTTTTCTGACGCGGAACGTACGATAAAATATCTCGAAGATAACAACTGGGAGACAATCTATCGTGCACTTGAAAAAAGCCGAAATGTGTATTTATTAGGAACCGGTGTTAAGCAGCAGAACCAAGCAGCAGAATTGCAACGCTTACTGCTTCTAATTGGAAAACCAGCACAAATGATTCCAGCATCTTCACAATCCAATGAGTTTAAGCGAATCATGGAAAACATTACCGAAGATGATCTTATTTTTGTCTTGTCATTATCTGGTGAGAATCAGCATCTCTTTAATGTTCTAAATGTTCTTTCAACCTATCGTTCAACGATCGTATCAATCACGAATATGCAAAACAATTTATTATCTGGCCGATCCGATTATTCCCTTTATGCTTCCAGCAGCCGCAGTCCCAACCCGACTGATTGGTGGCTGCAGACTTCATCATCTTTCTTTTTATTGATTGAAGCCTTTGCTTTTGGTTATGTCGATTATTGTCGAGGTAAGTAGGAAGATCCGGCTAGAGAAAATAAAGTATCAGCTGTAAAAAAGACGGCGGATTTTTTTGATAGTTTCTAAAGGTAAGAAGGACTCATTTTTTTTGAGTTCTTCTTTTTTGCGTAGTCAAAAATAAAATTTTTCTCAGATGGGTAAAAAAATTTGAACAGGACATTTTTTTTTAATATTTTACTTTTGACGAAAAAATAAAAAAAAATAGTGGCACATTGCTCAATTTAAAACGCCATTATGTCATAAGATAGCAAATGGGAGGAAAACGCAATCTGCGAACAAGAAAATGGGCCATTAGCCGCTAATCTGCTGCTTAGTTATCGTTAGGAGCAAACATAACAACTGTGTTATTCTCGTACTAAAAAAAACTTTTTTGCCATTCTCTGCACTGTTTTCGTTGTCAGAGATAAGGCTGAATTCTTAAAAATATATAGACGAGTGAGAGGGAAGAATAGAATTGGATATCTATGAATTGCTAGATGAAGAACAACGATACCAATTGTTTATTGTTCGGCTGCTAGATCTGACGATTGATGAGTATATTTCTATATCAAAGCTGGAAGAGTTAACCGGTCAATCCACGTTTAAAATTAAAAAATATATCCATAATATCAATTATGACCTGCACAATAACGGCTTTGATTCGAAAGTAATCGTACAAGACGATGTGGTACAGCTTCAGGATATCGATTTGAAAGTGATCAAACTCTTACAGATTCACTATTTTGAGACGAGTCATATTTTTCCGCTGATGATCTATTTGCTGGAAGGGCAAGGGACGATTGATGGATACGCGCAAGAGCATTTCTTGAGTACGTCAAAAGCTTATGCTGCACGCAAACAGCTGATCACCTTTTTTAAACCACTGGGGATAAAAATAAAAAAGGGCAAGTTTGCAGGGGATGAACTTATGATTCGAAATAGTATCAGTACGATCATCTTTGAAGCATTGAATGGGTATTATTGCCCCTTTTCTGATTCGATCAATCAGGCGGCAAAAAAAGTCATTGAGTTTTTGACGTTCCACTTTGATTTGCGATTGACTCCGACGCAAAAGGGCAAGTTGAAGGTGTTAACGGCACTAAGTTTGGTTCGTTGCAAGAATGATCGTTCGCTTGATGATTCTTTTTTGTCTTCTAACAAGGTGTTTCAAACCGCAGAGTTGAATCAGCTGTCAGCGTATACTCAAGTTGACTCGGATAAATTAGTTGATGAATTGTCCTATCTATTAATGTTCTTGTATGTGGAAGGCTTACTGAGAAAAGCGGATGAAATTGAATTTAAGTTTGACTATTTTGCAACGATTGATACTAAGAGCCAGCAGATCAGTACCCAGATCCTTCATCAAGTAGAAGAAAAATATCAAATCCAGCTTCCCGAAGAAATCAGTCATTCCTATAGGCAAAGGGTCAGGCAATCAAACAGGCGGCACGCGATATACAGCTTCTATACCTCCAGTTTTTCAACGAACAAACAAATACAATCGGTCAATGAAGTCTATCCCGTTTACTCTGAAATTATTTGGGGCGTGATCAAAGAGCATCTTCCTAAAGAGCAACAGGATCTCAATGGACAAATGGTTCGTTTTTTTTATGACTATTTGTTTATTTTGCTGGATATTCTTCCGCCAGAGCAAGTGGAGAAGCCGATCGATGTGTTCGTTGATTTTTCACAAGGAAAGGAATATACGAAGTTCATTATTAAGCAAATTGAGGGATTTAAAGACCTGAACTTAGCGATAGGGGATCGGCTGACGAGCCATACAGAAATTTTAGTATCCAACTGTGTTGTTCCTCGCTTCAAAGGAAAACAAATTGTTTGGAAAAATCCGCCGGCTCCCAGTGATTGGGAGGTTTTTGGCGATTCAATCGTCCAAGTAAAAAAAGAACGATTACTCAATAGGGATATGAAAAGACTAGAAGATACAGGTGAGTAAAATGAAAAAAAGATTTATTTTATTTGGAACGTGGCTGATTGTTCAACCAACCTTTTTTGTCTGGAGCTTCCTTGAACAGGAAAAAAGCGATAGTCAGGATACAGCATTGCCGGCAGTGGTTGAATATGAAGACAATCAAGTTCGGATCGTCAAAGCGAATAGAAAGAAAAAAACAAACTTCCCTGATAAGAAGGTGCCAGATATAGGGTCCTTGGAGATGCTGCTTGCCAAGATGGAAAATGAACCTACATCGTCGGGAGATCCACCAAAGACAACAAGTTTAGGCAAGAAAATGAGTTATCTGGCTAAGACGATTCTATTTACAGGATGATCAAGATTTTTTTCATAACGAAAGGTGAAAGAATATGAATAAAAAGGTATTGAATAAAACAGTTTACTTACTAGCAAGCTTCTTTATGATTTTAGGACAGTTAGGAATTATGCAGGTGTTCGCAGAAACAACAAATACGTCATTGCAGATTTCCACTGCTTCAAAAGAGGCCAAAGTCGGTGAGACCTTTGCAGTAGATCTGCAAGGAACACCTGAGCAGTTAAGCAATTTTCAATTTACTAAAGATGGATCGATTTCTGAAGTGAAAAAAGAAACGATCAATGACAATCAACAAAAGATTTATTTGAAAGGCAATAAAGCCGGTACATTTAAACTAGCGGGAAAATCAGGCACAACAGTAACAAATGAACTATCCATCACCATTACTGATGGTCACCAAGCTACCCAAAACAGTGCGGCGGTTTCGCCTAATTTACCTGTAGAAGGAAACTCAATCTCTACGCCGGTTGAAAAGGCTGGCATCCAACCTGCTGCTGGAAATTTAACTCCCGATCCTAAGGCAGCTGGCGATGATCCGGGTGTCACACTGACGGCTACGAATCCGATCGGCTCACAGCAGCAAGTTGAATTAGATGTTACACTCTCTACTTCTGCGGGGAAACTAAGCAAAGATGGATCGGTTAGTGTTTCTATCCCTAAAACCATTGTTCAGGACCCAAGTCAATTGGCTGATCAAATCGTTATTGGAGATCCATTCTCCTTGGGTACACCAGCATATAGTGAAGATGCCAATGGAAACTATGTTCTTAACGTAAAGTACGATTCGACGAAAATCGACCAAACATCTGCTCAAGGATATACCTTCAAGGTCCGATTCAGAGCACCGTATTTTGAAAATAATGAAACAGTTCCTAAGGAAGTAAACTTTGGCGTGCAATTAGACGTAAATGGGGAACGGGTCAGTGAAGATAAAAAGACTTCTGAAACACAGCCTTCCCAAAGCGGCGCTCCAGCATTTCTTAAATACAGCGGTCTGCCCTATAACGAAATAAATGGGCAGAAAGTTTATTTGCTCGATACTACGCCAGATACCTACAATAATAATTTTGTGATTATCGTGAATTATAATCATAACAGCTATGACAACGTGACTGTAAATGATCAGTTGCCTAATAATACTGTTCTTCATGATGGATACAAAATATTAACAGATGTCACTTCAGGCGATGCGTCACCATATAAACACATAAACATTTATAAAGTAGATCAATGGAATTCGAATGGAACACCAAAACATTATACCTATGTAACGTCTGATTTTAAGGATAAAATCTCTACAACAGATGGGTCCTTATCAGTCAATCTTGGTGGAGTCAGCTCGAATGATGCCTATGTCATTACTTATGGATTATCGGTGGACCCTACCGTCACGGCAAAAGACTTTGGAACGAGATACAATGATGCACGAGAATTAGAAAATGGCTCGCAAATCAATCAAAGCAAAGTTCCAATGATCATTGATGACAGTCATTATCAAGCCATCAAATTAAATAAAACCGTCGATCAAAAAACACTGGCATCGAAAAAAGGTACTATCGGCTATTCATTAACGCTATCCAGCTCAAGCGATGTCGTTCATGCGGGTACCATTATTACCGATCCATTGCCAGAAAATACCCGTTTTGATAAGACGACTTCGTATGATCCTAACTATATTTCGGAAGTCAGCTATGATAAAACGAAGAATAGTATTTCCTATAAACTATTAAAAGACATCCATGCAAATGAAAGTACAGCAATAAAATTCGATGTCTCGTATGCAAATGCAGCGTCTGTCCCAGGTGAAAAAATAGTCAATAAAGCCTCTATTAACTATGCGGGCAGTACAATCTACAGTAATGATGTCACAACGACACTAGCAGGTAGTGCTTATTTATACAAAACAGATAAAGATTCAGGCGATCCGTTAGCGAATGCAGAATTTAAGATCGTTGATTCCGCCAATAAAACGATTGTTGAAGGCTTAACCTCGGATGGAAACGGCTTTATCAATTCAGGATTATTAGATCCGGGAAATTATTCATTTATCGAGGTCAAAGCACCTAACGGATACGATTTAGACAACACGCCGATTCCGTTTGTAGTGAAGGAGGGGCAAGAAACACCCATCAATCTATCTGTGACGAACAAAAAAACACTGACAGGAACCGTTGTACTAACCAAAATGGATTCAAAAAGTGAAGCCCCATTGCAAGGTGCGGTCTTCGAACTAAGAGACAAAGATGGAAAAGTCCAACAAACTGGTTTAACAACTGGCTCTGATGGAAAACTAACGATTGATAATCTAGTACCGGGCGACTATCAATTAATAGAAACAAAAGCCCCAGACGGATATGAGTTAGATAAGACACCATTAACATTTACTATTGAAAAAGACCAGACGAAACCAGTTCAAGTATCAATGATGAATAAGAAAAAAGCTCCTGGAATCGTCATATTGACTAAAATGGATTCAAAAACTGAAGCACCGTTACAAGGAGCGGTCTTTGAATTAAGAGACAAAAACGATAACATTTTAAAAAGTGGGTTAACAACTGGGCCAGATGGAAAACTGACAATTGATAATTTAGCGCCGGGTGAGTATCAATTAATAGAAACAAAAGCGCCAACAGGATACGAGCTAGATAAAACACCACTAACATTTACTATTGAAAAGGACCAGACGAAACCAGTTCAAGTATCAATGATGAATAAACAAAAAGACACTGGAGCGGTCATATTAACGAAAAAAGATGCCACGAGTGGAGAAAACCTGCAAGGCGCTGTTTTTGAATTAGAAAAGCGAGATGGCACACCTTTAAAAAGTGGTCTACCAACCGGGGCCGATGGGAAACTAGCAATCGATAACTTAGTACCAGGAGAGTACCAGCTAGTTGAAACAAAGGCGCCGACTGGTCACGATTTAGATAAGACGCCAGTCACATTTAAAATTGAAACGGGAAAAGACGCTGCGGTTCAAGTATCAATGACCAATAAACAATCTGTTGATAGTGTTGTACTAACTAAAACGGATGACGCTACTGGAGAAAACTTGCAAGGAGCGGTCTTTAAATTAGAAAAACAAGATGGCACACCATTAAAAAACGGCTTAACTACCGGACCAGATGGAAAACTAGCAGTTAATAACTTAGCTCCAGGCAAGTATCAATTTATCGAAACCCAAGCGCCAACAGGATATGAACTAGATAAAACCCCGGTCAGCTTTACTATTGAAAAAGACCAGGAAACTGCGGTTCAAGTATCAAAAACGAATAAGGCAACTCCCGGAGCGGTTATTTTAGAAAAGATCGACTCTGAGACCGGAAGTAAATTAGCCGGTGCCACTTTTGAACTAAGAGATAAAGACAATAAAGTGGTTCTTAAAAATCTGGTCACTGATAGCAATGGGAAATTAGCGATTAAAAAATTGCATGCCGGCAACTATCAATTAATAGAAACAAAAGCACCAGAGGGGTATATATTAGATAAAACTCCGGTCAAGTTCACAATCAAAGCCAATGAAAATACGCAGAAACAATTGACTAAGACCAATAAAGAAAAAGGGAAAACCGTGAGACTTGAAAAAAGAGATGCGTTAACAAATGAAGTTTTAGCCGACGCAAACTTCAAATTAATCGACAATCACGGAAAGACGATTCAAACCAAATTAGTTACCGATAAAAACGGCAGCTTATCTGTCAGCGGATTAAAGAACGGAAAATATAGTCTTGTGGAAACGAAAGCCCCAGACGGCTATATATTAGACCAAATACCGCTTCACTTTGTAATATCCGACAAGACATCGTTTGTCCAATTGACGAAACTGAATATAAGAAAGATCAATCTAACAGTGAAGGTACCACACGTTACTCATCGGTCGCATACTTATTCAGTGAAAACATATCCTAAGACAGGCGAAAGCAAATCTACTGTCTTAACGATAATAGGATTAATAGTCATCGGACTTTTGGCGGTGTTGATGTGGATGAATCGTAGACGTCAACAAGGATAATTTACTCTGCAGTGCTACTATTTCTTAGAATAGTAGTACGATTATGAGTAGGTTCAGAGCATCATCAATTTCAAAATGCACTCGATAGTTAGATTACATGTCTAATTATCGGGTGTATTTCTATTTCTGAAGTTGTGAGTGAAAGCCGCTTTCACAAAAAATCTGCATTTATGAAAGCGCCACCCTATTTGTCGGCATGCCATCGAAATGGTTGAAATCAGGTGGTAAGGTTGAGCTGTACCAATCAGCTGATGGTCGTTGTTAGTTGCTATTGTAATAGTGATTAATACTTGAATAATTGTTGAATTAGGAGGGAAAGTTTATGTTAGTCATTGCCTATATTGGTTTTGGCAACAGTGTTTGCCAATATCACTTGCCATATGTAGAAGCACGTAAAAACAAGATGAAAGTCAAATATATTTACCGCAGAGAAGAAGATCGAGTGGGGGACTTAGAACGGGAAAGCTGGTATCCAGCGATTCAGTTTACGTCGTCGATTGAAGAAGTAATGCAAGATCCTGAAGTGAATCTGATCGTGGTCAACACGCCGGATCAGTTTCATGTTGCCTATACCAAAATGGCCTTAGAGAGTGGAAAGAACGTTCTGACTGAAAAACCTTTCGCTATGACCAGTGAGGAAGCAAAAGAAGTTTTTGCTCTAGCGAAGGAAAAGGGACTTTTGGCTATGGCCAATCAAAATCGTCGTTTTGACGCGGATATGCGCACGGTTCGTAAAGTGATTGAATCCGATGTTTTAGGTGAGCTGATCGAAGTTGAATCTCACTATGATTATTATCGTCCAAGTATTGCGGATCATAAAGGGATGGGTGTTCTTTATGGACTGGCTGTTCATCCGGTTGATCAGATTGTTGGAGAGTTCGGTGTTCCAGAAAAACTTGTCTATGATGTGCGCAGCATTGATAACCCAGGAATCTCGGATGATTATTATGACATTGATTTCTTCTATCCGAATGGATTAAAAGCGATCGTGAAGACCAGCTATTATGTGAAGCTTGATTATCCTAGTTTCATCGTTCATGGGAAAAAAGGAAGCTTCCTGATGCCATCGCTTGGACATAATTCTTCTAAGGCAAAACCGAATGGTCCTTATCCGTTGCCAACAGAGGAATATGATGAAGAATTTTGGGGCGATTTGTCCTATATGGATCAAGAGGGACAAGAAGTGAGTATGAAAGTCCCTGTTGAAAAAGGCGATTACGGCCTTATCTATGACAACATTTTTGATGTCGTAGCTGGTAATGCAGAAAAAATCGTTAAAGATGAAGAAGTTATAGCTGTTTTAGAAATTATCGAAGCAGCAATGAACGTCGCAAAGGAGGCGAAATAATGAAAGTAGGTTTATTAGGTGCAGGAATGATCGTCCATGATTTGCTGAGTTTTGCGGGTGAAATCAGCGAGATGGAACTAGCAGCGATCTGTGCGACGCCATCCGAAGCAACAGTAATTCAAGAATTAGCAGAAACACATGGAATCAACAAACAGTACACTAACTATGATGAGATGTTAAAAGATCCTGACATTGATACTATCTATGTAGGTGTTCCAAATCATCTCCATTATGCGTTTACCAAAAAAGCATTGCTGGCAGATAAACATGTCATTTGTGAGAAGCCCTTCACGTCAAATTATCGGGAAGCGGTGGAACTAGCTGATTTGGCGCAAGAAAAAAACTTGTTTGTTTTAGAAGCTGTTTCTACTCGTTTCTTACCGAATGTATTGAAAATCAAAGAGTTATTGCCAACTTTAGGAGAAATTAAAATCGTATCCGCCAACTATTCACAGTATTCTTCACGCTATGATGCGTTTAAGCAAGGGATCGTTCAACCAGCCTTTGATCCAGAAAAATCGGGCGGTGCGTTGATGGATCTGAATATCTACAATATCAACTTAATGGTTACATTGTTTGGTTCAACCGACAAGGTGAGCTATCAAGGAAATATTCAAAAGGGAATCGATACTTCGGGTATTTTGAACATGGATTACGGGGATTTCAAGGCAGTCTGCATCGCTGCTAAGGATTGTAAAGCACCGATCGTAACTTCGATCCAAGGAGATAAAGGCTGTATTATCATTGAAGATTCTGCCAATGTCGTAGCCAAATTCAAATTATTGATGAATGATTCATCAGATGAGCAGGTTTATGAATTAAATCAAGGAAAACACAGAATGTATCACGAATTTGTGGCCCTTTGCGATATCATTGATCACCAAAAAGCGGAGGAAGCACAAAGATTAATGGACGTCTCATTGGAAACCATGAAGATTCAAACGCAGGCACGAAAAACGGTTGATGTGATTTTTCCTGCAGATGTTAGCACAAGCAACAAATAAGTGTTGGGAATAATGGTAGCGAATTAGGGATTACGAAGACAAAACTGTAATCCCTGAGGCAGACTACCAAAAAATAGGAGGAGCTCCGAATGGATAAACAAAAGAAAAGTTTGATGGATAGATTAACGGACTTTACGAATAAGATTTCCGAACCGCTGGGCAGATTTGCGAATACTATATTATTTCTTCCGTTGTAGCTGGCTTGGTTTCAGTTACGCCGATTATTATGATTGGTTCGATCTTTTTGATTTTGTACGTTTTAGGCTCACCGGATGTAGGAACTAGCGGAAAACCGTTGATCGGCTTTTTAGCACCCTGGGCGACGAAATTTTCGTGGATGAACAGTTTGACAATGAACATGATGTCTCTTTATTGTGCGGTAGCAATTCCTTACCATTATGGGCAAAAGAAAAAAATGAACACATTGACCTGTAGCTTGTTAGGTTTGGCAACATTTTTGATCTTTACCATCAATGGGTATGATGAGGCCGGTGGCATTCTGGTTACAGCATTCAGCGCAACGGGTCTATTCGTTTGTATTATTACGAGCATTATTGGAGTTCAGATTTTGAGATTCTTCTTGGATAGAAATATCACGATCAAAATGCTTGATTCGGTACCGCCTAATGTGGGAAATGCTTTTGGTGCCTTGCTACCATTTGCAACGATCTTCTCTTTGGCGTGGATCATCCGCACAATCATGAACTTTGATATGGTTTCTTGGTTGAATACGATTTTAGAACCGATTATTACTTCGTCTGACAGTCTGTGGATGGCGATGTTCGTGACTTTTGTCTGCCTATTATTATGGAGTGTTGGTCTTCATGGAGACAATATGTTCTTGGCACTATTTACACCATTTGGCCTAATGTGGGTTGATCAAAATGCAAGCGCTTTAGCTGACGGTGTTTCAAAATACGATTTGCCAAACATTTTAGCAGGGTTGGGAAACACGGGCTTGATTCGTCTAACTGTGTGGACTGCCGCCGTTTGGCCACTGCTGTTCTTGATGATTATTTCAAAGAAAAAACAATTCCGCACGATCGGTTTTACCGCTTTAGCACCGGGAATATTCACGATTGTTGAACCGGTGATTTACGGTTTGCCTATCGCATTGAATCCTTATTTGATGATCCCGTTTATTTTAAGCGGAACGATTTCTTCAGGTATCGGCTATCTCTTGATGTCTACGAGTTTCTTCGGCAAGTTTTATGCGGTCGTACCATGGGCAACACCGCCATTTCTATTAGGACCGTTGGGAACCGGTGATGTGAAGACAGCACTTATTCCAATCATTTCTTTTGCGGTCGGAATGGTCATCTATCTTCCGTTCTGGAAAGTCTACAATCAAAGTATTGATGCTGAAGAGCAGCAAAAACTCGAAGAAGCATCTGCTGCCGAAATGATCCAACCCAATGAAGCATAAACAGAAAGGATTTAAACGACAGTCTGTCCTTATATCAAACGAATCAGTTATTTTCTCAGACTAGGATGCTATAATCAAATAGAAGAATCCGTTTACACAGATGCGGCGAGTACCGCACGTAAAGTGGAGCATATCCTAAAACATCCTAAACTGAGGAGTGAGGAAATGATTATTAAACAATTACAAGAGGGAACGGCCTTTACCCATCAGGAAAAGGCGGTCGTTCATTTTATTTTGGAAAATCAAGAATGCATTTTAGATAAAACCGCAAAAGAAATTGCGTTGCTGACTTTAACTAGTCCGGCGACTATTAATCGACTGTGCAAAAAACTTGGGTTCAAGAGCTATCATGAGTTTCAGCTGCAATATGTCAGTGAATATGCTCAAAACAAGAAAAATGATCAAACAAAGTTGGATGTCATTGCGTCAAATATTGAATTGTCCGAAACGGTTGAAGGCTTGTACCAGGAAACTGTTCGTTATACTCAGGAAATGATCAAGAAAAATTCCCTGAATCGTATTGTCAATCGGTTGGTTCATTCCAACCGAATTGATTTTTACGCGAACGACGCGAATTTCACTCGAGTACAAGGAGCGTGCTTGAAATTAAGCAGTCTCGGAATCAACACGCAGGTTTTTAACACTTACAACGATTTTTATAGCGGAACATTGACGGATAATGGTAGTGTGGCGATCTTAGTCAGCCACACCGGAAAGAATCCAGTAATGATAAATGCCGCTATGGAATTGCGGCGTAAAAATATATATACGATCGCATTGACTAGTAATGTAAACCGAAAATTAGATTTGCTTTGCAATGAAAGTCTCTATATTTATTCGGGACACTATGAGTTGACCTCGCTGCAATATGGGGTTTCAGTCGATTATCTATTGGACGTTATCTATACCTGTCTAGTTGCTCGAAAACGCAAGAATCCTTTTGATTATGATCCCGCGGATTATGAACCTCAGTCTTAAATAGTTGAAAATAGGAAGGAAAGAATTCGATGAAAACAATCATGTTAGTATGTGCCGCTGGAATGAGTACCAGCTTATTAGTAACCAAAATGGAAAAGGCTGCGCAGGCGCAAGGAGTAGAAGCCAATATTTTTGCATTGTCTGCATCAGAAGCGGATCCTGAAATCGAAAAAGGAGCAATTGATGTGATTTTGTTAGGTCCGCAAGTTCGTTTTATGTTGAAACAATTTGAGGAAAAAGCTGCCAAAATCAATGCTCCGGTCGTAATCATTGATATGCAGGATTATGGCACAATGAACGGAGAAAAAGTCTTCGCGACGGCTCTTCAATTGATGGAAGCGGGGGCTTGATTAATGGAAAATCAAAATTTAGAAGTAATCATGGGCTTGATCGTACATGGCGGTAACGCTAAAAGTTATGCGATGGAAGCTATCCAATCAGCGAAAGATCAGCAGTTTGAAGAAGCAGATAAAAGTATTGGACTCGCGAAAGAATCATTGGTAGAAGCGCACCATACTCAGACTGGATTGTTGACGGCTGAAGCCGCTGGCGATAATACAGAGATTTCTTTATTGATGGTTCATAGCCAGGATCATCTGATGACATCAATCGCCTTTACAGATCTAGCGGAAGAATTAGTCGCTATTTATAGAAAGATAGCTTGAGGATCGGTTGAATATTTTTTTATATAGGAAAGGAGTGTCCAAATGGTACAAAATGATTTTTTATGGGGCGGCGCATTAGCTGCTCACCAATTTGAAGGCGGCTGGAACAGCGACGGAAAAGGGCCTAGTGTGATTGATGTAATTACAGCAGGTGCTCACGGAAAACCCAGAGTGATTATGGATGAAATCAAAGAAGAGGTTTTTTATCCAAATCATGAGGCCATCGATTTTTATCATCGGTATAAAGAAGATATTGCCTTGTTTGCGGAAATGGGTTTGAAGTGTCTGCGTACATCGATTGCTTGGGCCAGAATTTTCCCAATGGGGGATGAAGAGGAGCCGAATGAAGAAGGCTTAGCTTTTTATGATCGAGTGTTTGATGAATTACTAAAGCATGGTATCGAACCAGTCATCACGCTGTCTCATTTTGAAATGCCGCTTCATTTAGCGAAGAAATATGGCGGCTTCAGAAATCGAAAAGTTATTGATTATTTCGAAAAATTTGCGGAAACGGTTTTTGAACGCTACAACGGTAAAGTAAAATACTGGATGACCTTCAACGAGATCAACAATCAAATGGATACCAAAAACCCGCTATTTTTATGGACGAACTCCGGCGTTACCGTCGCAGAAGGCGAAAACCCGCGGGAAGTGATGTATCAGGTTGCGCATCATGAATTAGTCGCAAGTGCGAAAGCGGTGATTGCGGGGAAGAAAATTAATCCTGATTTTCAAATCGGCTGTATGATTTCGCACGTCCCGATCTATCCTTATTCTTGCGATCCAGAAGATATCATGGCGGCGGAAGAGGCAATGCACGAACGGTTTTTCTTCGCCGATGTGCATGTTAGAGGAAACTATCCACGTTATGCTTTAAAAGAGTTGGAGAGAAATGGCTTTGTCTTAGATATTTCCGAGGATGATTTAGATGTCCTGAAAAAGGGAACGGTCGATTATGTCGGCTTCAGTTATTACATGTCGACGGTGGTTAAGGCTGGTACTGAAAACCAAGCAAAGGATATAGTCAACGGCGGGCTGGCAAATTCTGTCAGCAACCCTTATTTAGAGGTCAGTGATTGGGATTGGGCAATCGATCCAGTCGGATTACGTTATTCTTTGAATCGGCTTTATGATCGCTATCAATTACCTTTATTTATCGTTGAAAATGGGTTCGGAGCGATTGATCGTTTGGAGGAAGATGGCTCCATTCATGATGAAGCACGCATGGCATACTTAAGTGCGCATATCGAGGCGTTGAAAAAGGCTGTTGATTATGACGGCGTAGAACTTTTGGGTTATACACCATGGGGCATCATCGATCTGGTTTCTTTCACAACTGGTGAGATGAAGAAACGCTACGGCATGATTTATGTTGATCGAGACAACGAAGGAAATGGATCAATGAAACGTTATAAAAAAGATTCATTTGAGTGGTATAAAAAAGTGATTCAATCCAATGGAGACGATATTGACGTTTAGAAAAACTGAAATATAATTCAGGTCCTTTATCAAAATAAATGAGCCCTAATGATCAAAGAATCATTAGGGCTTTTTTAAGTGATTAAATTTTTTTAGAAGTGAGCAGGGCTACAAACTTGATTCTCTGACAACAAGAGAGACTGGAATCAGTATGGCATCTCCTGTTTCGCCAGGACTCGCAATTATTTTCAGCAAGCTATCTACAGCTGCTGCGGCGATCTTATCGGTATCTTGTTTGACAGAAGATAGAGTTGGCGAAGAGTACTTATCCTGAGGCATATTGTCAAAGCCGATCACTTTGATATCTTCGGGAATTTTCTTGCCTAGTTTAGCAATCTTTTGAAGAAGTTCCATCGCGATCGAGTCATTAATCGCAAAGATGCCATCGACAGGATTTTCATTTATAAATTTACTGATTACTTCGGGAAAATCCTCTGTATGAATATCTGCGATCAAGACGTTTTTCTCTTTGGAAAAAGCGATGTTATTTTTCTTCAGTGCATCCTTAAATCCATTGTAGCGTTCTTTACCGGAAGAGGACCTTCTCGCATGCATCGCAATGACTGGTGATTTGCAGCCAGAATGTATCAGCGCTTCGGTTGCTTCGAACGCTCCTTGGTAATGATTGGAGGAAATAAAGACGGTAGAATCTTTATCCTTCGGTTCTCGATCAATACAGATATACGGGATATCTTTTTCTGATCGAGTATAGTCAAAACCAAATTCATTGGCTCCTGAAATGACAATCAAACCGTCAACACCTTTGCTCTCAAGCATTTGAAGATAGGCCGCTTCTTTTTCATTGTTTCTTGTTGTATTGCAGATGATTGTGGAATAGCCCTTATCAAAAAGAATTTCCTCAATTTTCTGCACGACATCGGAGAAGAAATAGTTACTGATGTCGGGGACGAGGATACCAATCGAAAAGGATTTATTCATTCGTAAGCTTTTCGCGCTGTAATTCATTTGATAGCCCGTTTCATCGATGACTTTCAATACTTTTTTTCTCGTTTCTTCTGAAAAGCGGCCATTATTGTTAATGACTCTTGAAACAGTAGCCACTGAAACACCGCTTAATTTTGCTATATCTTTAATCGAATACTTTTTCATAAATATCGATCCTTTCGAGTAATCGTTACCACTGCTTAATTGTTTACTCTGTCATTTTCTCATATCTAAGAGGACCTTTCAACTAACTAAATAAAAATTGTCATTGACAATAGAGGTATAGGGTGCTATATTCTAAACATAAAAGGTAAAACGATTACCCAATTATTTTTTCAATCTTTGAGTAATCGTTATCTCAAAAAGGAGATGTTTTCTATGGAAAGACTACTTTGTCCATCAATGATGTGCGCAGATTTTTCAAATTTGGAAAAAGACACGATTGCTTTGGATCAAGCAGGCACTGACATTTTCCACATGGATATCATGGATGGTGCATTTGTACCGAACTTCGGCATGGGGTTACAGGATTTTGAATTAGTTCGATCAGTTACTAAGAAGCCGGTGGATGTTCACCTAATGATTCAAAACCCCGGAAACTATGTGGAAAAATTTGCTGATTTAGGTGCTGATATCATCTATATTCATCCCGAAGCTGATCAGCAAGTGACACGAACTTTGGATGTCATTCGTTCAAAAGGAAAGAAAGCGGGAATCGCGCTAAATCCGGGAACCCCGATTGATAGTATCAAGGAACTTTTACCGATCGTTGATTACGTCATGGTTATGACTGTCAATCCAGGTTTTGCGGGTCAGAAGTATCTTGAATATACGAATGAAAAGGTGAAGGAATTGGTAAGACTTGGTTCCGAACACGGCTTTAAGGTAATGGTCGATGGGGCGATTTCGCCAGAGAAAGTTAAGGAGTTAAGCAAAGTCGGTGTAACAGGCTTCATTTTAGGTACCTCATCGGTATTTGGCAAAGCAAAGCCGTATAAAGAAATTTTTGATAATTTAAGAGTCATTTAGGAGGAAGCAGCATGAAAATCGCAATTGGCAGTGATCACGTAGGAATCGAATTGAAACCAACTATTATTGAATACTTGGAAGAATTAGGACATCAGGTAACTGATTTTGGTCCATTTTCCGCTGAGCGAACAGATTATCCTGTTTACGGAAAAAAAGTGGCCCAAGAAGTAGCAAGCAAGAACTTTGATTTAGGCGTATTAATTTGTGGTACAGGCGTCGGGATTTCGATTTCAGCAAATAAAGTGCATGGAATCAGAGCAGTCGTATGTAGTGAACCATACTCAGCGAAGTTATCGAGACAACATAACAATACCAATATTTTAGCATTTGGTTCTAGAGTAATCGGCAGCGAATTGGCAAAAATGATCGTGAAGGAATGGTTAGATGCTGAATTTGAGGGGGAACGTCACGGCAAACGAATCGAAATGATCGCAGAAATCGAAGAAGAGAATCAATAGGATTTTAACTGGGATGTAACTGTTAGTCAGAAGGGCTACTGGGACAAGCCAATAGCGAGTATTCGTAAATATACCGGAAAAGTGGCAAGCTATTTTAGAAATAAAAAGGCTGTTTCAGTATCCTTTTTGAGTAATCGATTAACTAGGAGGTTATAACATGGATAAACAATTAGGTAAAAAAATTCTCGAATTAGTTGGAGGAGAAGAAAACGTTCAGTCTATCACACATTGTGCTACTCGACTTAGAATGTCTTTTAAGGACAAGTCAAAAGTAGAAGATACGGCTATCGGAAAATTGAATGGTGTCTTAAGTACAATGGAAAAAGGTGGACAGTATCAAGTTGTTATAGGGCCAGCAGTCGATTCAGTCTATAAAGATGTTGTAGCAAATACCAAATTTGAAAGCGATTCATCCGGTGGAGGGGACTCACAGGAAAAGAAAAATATTGTGACTATTTTCTTAGATACAGTTGCCGGGATCTTCACACCGCTTTTACCCTTACTCGCAGGTTCAGGTGTATTAAGAGGAATTGTTCTATTATTGACGCAAGTTGGGCTTCTTTCAGATACAAGCAGCACTTATACGATCCTTACTGTCTCATCGACTGCCGTTTTTTATTTCTTGCCGATTCTTTTGGCATTTACATCAGCTAAGAAATTTGGCGCAAATCAATATGTGGCCGTTGCGATAATGGGCGCCTTGATCATGCCAGATTTCATGAATTTGATGGGTGATGGCGGCAATGGAACTGTTTCTAGTTTTATCGGAATTCCGGTCGTATTGATGGGGTATAGTTCCACTGTAATTCCAGCTGTTTTAGCTGTATGGTGCCAATCGAAATTAGAGAAGTTTTTGAAAAAAATTATCCCGTTGAGTCTGCATTTATTGTTTGTCTCTTTGATTACTTTATTAGTTATGGTACCGTTAACCGCTATTGTATTCGGTCCATTTGGTGTCTATGTTGGGGAAGCCTTCGCTAATTTAGTCAATGCCTTAATGAGTTTTAACGGTTGGATCGCTGGAGCGTTTATCGGCGGTATTTGGAATGTTATGGTTATTTTCGGACTGCAATGGGCGGTGAATCCGGTAATGATTCAAAATATCAGCGTGTTAGGCTTTGACAAGATCGTTCCGTTAACTGGTGCTGCCAATTTTGGTATGGCAGGTGCGGCGATGGGAACATTTTTGAAGACGAAAGATTCAGAAATGAAATCGTTCTCTTTCTCAGCACTGCTTTCGATTTTCTTCGCAGGAATTACTGAACCAGCGATTTATGGTATCGCGGTGAAATATAAGAAACCTTTGATTGGTGCTGTAATTGGCGGTGCCGCTGGCGGCGCATTTATCGGTGGTATGGGCGTGAATGCCTATGCATTTGTATTTGGCGGTTTAACAACGATCCCTGCATTTATTGGCGATACGTTGGTTTATTACTTAATTGGCTTAGCAATTTGTTTCGTGGTTGGAACAATCGCGACGATTATTCTTGGTATTGACGAAGATTTAGAAGAAACATCAGCGCTCAGCTCTGTTTCAAAAGGCAACGAAGTAATTTCTCTACCTATTTCAGGAGACGTCATCAAATTGGAAGACGTAAAAGATGAGGTATTTTCATCTGGCGCGATGGGAAAAGGTTTGGCGATCATTCCAGATAATGGAAATTTATACGCTCCTTTTGATGGTGTCGTGACAATGCTTTTTGCCACAAAACATGCGATTGGCTTAACTTCGGATCAGGGCAATGAAGTCTTGATTCATATTGGTATGGATACTGTGGAATTGAATGGGGAGCTCTTTACGACTTATGTGAAACAAGGTGATAAAGTCAAACGAGGCGACCGTCTAATCTCATTTGATAAAGATGCAATTTCCAAAAAAGGCTATGACTTGACAACTCCTATCGTAATAACAAATGCTGCCGATAAGGACATTGAATTTTCTAAGTATGGAAAAATGGAACAGGGAATAGAGATTGCGAGCATTCAATAGAATAAATCATTCATACGGGTAAGGAGAACAAGAAATCTATGTTTTATCAATCAGTCAAAAGCGATCCATTTTTGAAATATGGTCAACACCTAAAGGACACTAGTTTTCACGAGCTATGTGATTACGTATCCGCTAAGGTAAAGATACCAGGTGATGGCAATGAATATTTTGCTTCGCAGGATTTTATTGAGCAGCATGCTGCGATAAAAGAAATTCAAAATCGTGTCTATGGTGAGATGGAGATACAAGCGGGAACCTGTTCTGGACATAATACAATGATTACCGCCGTGGAATTTCATCAGGGCAGTGAGGTGATTATCGCCATGACTGACTGTCTTCTAAAGGTCGGGAAAAGAGAAGATATCAGTGAAAATGTCTATGAAGAAAGCAAGATGGAAACATTTTTATTGAAGAAAGGTGAAGGTGTAGAGCTGTATGGCACCACACTGCATTATAGTCCGCTTAAGCTTGATGGGACGCCTTATTCAACGATTGTCTGTCTGCTAAAGGGGACCAATCAGGCAATACCCGAGAAAAAAGAAAGTCTGCTAGTTAAAAAGAAAAACAAATTCATGTTAGTTTCCAAAGAACGTGAAGATAAAATTGCTGATGGATACTTTCCGGGATTCATTCGACAGGAAACTTTTTGATCATTTTTTAAACGAGTGACTGTGTAACAATTTCTTCCTACTTTAAAAACGAAGTAGGAAGTTTTTTTGATTGTTTAGAAGAATAGTTTGCTATTATTGTAGTAAGACAAAATCTAGGAGTGGTTCACGATGAAAATGAAGGCTGTTGTAGTTTCGGAAGCAGGAGGAACTGATCAGTTAGTTTATAAAGAGGTCGAACGACCAAAAATAAAATCTGGCTGGTCTTTAGTTAAGGTCAAAGGTTTTGGAATCAATCATTCAGAAATTTTTACCCGTGAAGGGAAATCGCCATCGGTTGAATTTCCAAGAATTTTAGGTATCGAATGTGTCGGAATAATCGAAGAAACAACGGATCCGCTGCATTTTCCGATTGGACATAAGGTAATCTCTTTGATGGGTGAGATGGGTAGAGATTTTGATGGAAGTTACGCGGAATATGTTCTTTTGCCAAATACACAACTCTATTCTGTTGAAACAGAGCTGTCGTGGAAAGAATTGGCGACGATACCTGAGACTTACTACACCGCATTTGGCTCCATGCAAAATCTACAGATCACTGAAGACGATCGAGTGCTGGTTCGCGGAGGAACTAGCGGTGTCGGGATCGCTTTTTTGAACTTACTAAAGGGCAAATATCCATCAATGTTTGTTGCAGGAACCACTCGAAACCTGAATAAAACCAATTTATTACTAAATAGTGGGTTCGATGCCATTGTAGAAGAAAAAGACGGTTCACTACAAACAGAAGAAACCTTCGATAAACTATTAGAGCTGATAGGACCAGCAACAATCAAAGATAGCTTCAACTATTTAAATGAAGGCGGCATATTATGCAGCACAGGTCAGCTAGGCGGGAAATGGTACCTAGAAGAATTTGATCCGATCATTGATATTAAGATAAATTCTTATTTGACGAGCTTCTATTCTGGAAATGTTGCTGAAGATCGGATCAATGAACTGCTTACATATATTGCTGACAACAAAGTGAAGGTCGAACCTGAAAAGGTCTTTAGGTTAGATGAAATCCAACAAGCCCATGAGTATCTTGAAAGCAGTCATAGCTTTGGAAAAGTGATCGTTTTGGTTGAGGAATAAATGAATTCTTATTTTTTTACATTCGTTTCTTTGGTTAGCTTATTTTCTAAAATAGGTACTTATCCATCAAAGAACCTCAGGAATAAAAATTTCCTGAGGTTCTTTATTATTCAGCATCGATTCGTTTTACAACATTCTTTGTCTGCTTGTCAGTAACAAAGAAGAAAATCACACACATACTCAACAAAAGAATCGCAGGGAAAATCCTATTGTTCGAAACATAGACATCCCAAAAGGAATTGATGGCCGCATGAAAGAGAACACATAAATAGATGCTTTCGTATTTGTTCCAAATAAAGGATAGCAGCAGTGATAGGCTGAAACAGGTTAGGCTAAACCATACTAAACTCATGGAACTTTGGTTTGAACCGTTGATCCACCATAATGGGATGTGCCAAAATGTCCAAATAACACTGACGATAGCTGCGGAAGTCAGCACAAAATATTTCTTTTGCAGCATGGGCTGTAAAAATCCCCGCCAACCGATTTCCTCGATTCCTCCTCCGATGATCATGATCGGCAGTTCCAGCAAGGCGATATACATCGGAACTTTTTGCACGCTTCCACCTAACAAAATTGGAAGGAAGCAATAGATCCAGGCCATTCCAATGATTAAGAGATAGGCACTAATCGGTTGTTTAATACTGAGGATATTCTTTCTGAAGGCGCGGTATTCTTCTGGCGTACTTGTTTTTTTCTTTAGGTAGAGTTCGTTGAAGGCTGGTGAGATACCGCCTAAAATAAACAGGATCATGACTACTGGATTGGAAAAAGGAATGTTTCCGAGATGGGTCAGTCCAGCTGCTAGGAACCAAAAACTCCAGGAAATAAGAATCGTTGAAAATAGGTAATGTTTAATTGTTTGAGTTTTCATAGTAAGCTCCTTCTCGTTCTTTCTTTTTAGTTAAAAAATCAGCGAGCGTGTCAATCAATATTTCTAAAGACATTTGTCGTGCTTCAACTCCGTAATCGACATTAGTCGCAGTGAAATGAAGACAGTCCATCAAGTATGAGACAACACCGAATGTTTGCACGTCTTGCTGATCAATCGCAAAGATTTCGGCGATACGTTGAAAATTCTTCGCTTGCTTTTCTTCCAGCATTGTTTTTATTTTCATTGGCAACTTATTTAACAGCGACGTTATATCATCTGGTTGAAGGTAGAGGACGATACTATCCTCAGCCAAATAGATTTCTCTCAGTGACTTTCGAACGTTCGCATGAAAATCTCCAGTCTGGAAATCAATCGTTAAAAATTTTTGGAACAGCTTTTCTTCGCTTTTTTGAATGACATCAAAGAGTAGATCTTCTTTGGATGGATAGTGATTATAAAAGGTTCCTTTAGCGATCCCCACGGCGTGGATGATATCTTCCACCGTGATTTTCTTCATTCCTTTCGTTTTTATGAGTTGAACCGTTTCGTGGTGCATAGCTTCTTTAAGTCGTCGTTTTTCTTCTTCCGTTACTATTTTTGGCATGTTGTTCTCCTTTTTTAATCAAATTATTGTTATTGATGCGTTTATTGTGACTCGTTCGATATCTTTTGGTCACTTTAAAGTATACTAGGCCTATTCTGACTGTAAAGTTCTAAATAAAGACTGTTAGATTAAGGGATTCTAGGTTTGTCACTATCATTGCACACGTAGTAGACCATTGAGTCCAAAACAAAAATTTGACTATGTTTATAGCCACAAAAATTTCATACCTTACTGAAAAATATGACTCTATCTCTTCGCTTCATGATGGTACGATATGCTCAACGATTGAGAAGAAGGTGATTGCCATAAAAAAGTTGTTGAATTTGATTAATATTTCTATTGGTCTGCTGATTATTTCTGCAGCGTTGAATTTTTTCCTGCTGCCGCATGACATTGCATCGGCCGGTGTCGGTGCTATCGGGCATTTAATAGAAATACATTTTGCTTTTAGAAGTATTATTATCGTTTGGCTGATCAATATTTTGATGCTTGTCCTAACGTACGTTCTGTTGGATAAGCAGTTTTTCTCCAAGATTTTTATTGGAAGTCTGCTTTTTCCGGTTTTCTTGTATGTTGTTCCTACGATCCCATTATTTTTTTCTCATATCATTTCTCTGATTATCGGGAGTATACTGTTTAGCCTAGGTGTCTTCTATTTGTACAAATTTGATTCGTCCAATGGAGGAGTAACTGTGCCGCCGATCATTCTTGATCGCTATTTTCAAATTCCAGCCCACAAAGGCTTATTACTAACGAATCTAGTCATCATTTTTTTGAACTTTTATATTTTAAGTCCGATCGAGGGTCTGTTCGCGACCATTTCAATTCTTATTATCAGTTTTTCTATGAAATTATTTAGCGCTATAGATAGTAAGATAACGTTCCGAAGAAATGCTAAGATTGATATTTAACAGATGAGAAAATCGAAGAAGACAAACATTAATGATGAAAATAAAAAAATTTTGTACACCCTTTAGCTATGTAAAGGGTGTTTTTTGAATTATGGAGTTCCCCAAAATTATAAACGATTAGTCAATCGGCTCAGCTCGCATTTAACTACCCAGTATTTACGAGGGTAATACTTTATTGGTTATCAAGTAGAAACCAATGGAATCGGAATAAAAAAGTTATTTAGGTTAGAATCATTTTAATTATATTCTTGAATAAAACAAAAATATGATTATAAGGCTAATTTTAAATTAAAGTAATCCTCTTAAAAGTAATTTTTATATATAAATAATCTTGACAAAACTAGCGTTTACTAGTATATATAAATTAACTAGTAAACGCTAGTTTGTTTATAAATTAAATTCGATCGAATGTAACTCGGAAATAAAGTGGAAAGGTGAAAAGAACCGCCAATATGTGTTAATAACGATTCTAAAAAGTAATAATTGTTAAGTGTCAGAGTAATAAGAATGTATCCAAAGGTTTTCAATCATTGTGGTGTGGCTATAGTTTTATGGTCCTCAAGATTATTTCAAATAGGCAGGCATTTCGGAAGGAAATATTAAAGGAGGGATCGGTAAATGACAAAAGTACTGTTATTAAGTAAAAACCATACCGTTGAGCCGAGACTTCAAAGTATTTTGAATCGAGTAAATGCTGAGTTTTATTGTTCTTCCAGCTTGTTCTATCAAGCAAAAGAACACATAACTATCATTCAGTATTTCTCACTGATTATTATTTGTGACACTATTTCAAATGTTGAATTAGCACAAAGTGTAAAAGCAATTAAAAATAGTGGTATCCCAATATTTAGAAGTGGAAATAAAAAACAAATTTCAGATACTGAATTTGCATGGTTAGATACTTTTATTGATTATTGGGTTGAGGCAGACGACAGTGATTCTGAAATAATCGATAAGATCGCCCGCGCGAGTTTGAATAAAGTGGAATCCACACAGCCCTCTTCAGTAGAAAACTTTTCAAGTCAAAATTACTCGAACTTCCTAAATCAATTATCCAAAAAAGAAAAGCAGCTTTTATTTTATCTTTATGAAGCCAATGGAAAAACTATCTCAAGAGAGATCCTATGTCAAAAAATGTGGCAATCGGAAACAACGCATTCAGGCTTATCCAATCTATCTGCTATTGCGAAACGTTTGAAATTTAAGATGCTGGATGCGGGGATTGATACGGATGGACTGGGATCTAGTTGGGGACAAGGGTATTTTCTTCAAGCACCATTTCTATTATTTTTGCGGAACAATGATTTTGATAAATATTTTGTTTCTAATTCAGGCAGTGTTGGTGGAGAGTAGCTTAGTAGCTTGAATAAAAAGTTTCACGTTGAAATATAAATTGAAAAGGAGATTAAGTATGAGAAAGTTAGGGCTAAAGGTACTCACGTTATTATTTTGCTGCAACATGACAGTAGGGATGTTGCCAATACAGGGACATGCTGTAAGTAATGGAAGCGAGGCATTAAGTGAGTCGGTGGAAACATGGATGCCGGATCAAAATCTTAGAAAGGCAGTTGCGTATTATTTAGGCGGAATCAATCCAGACGATATAACAAAAGAAGCAATGGCAAATTTGGATATGCTCACTTTTGATCAATATACCTTAGATATTCCGGAAAACACTGTTGTTGATTTTACTGGTCTTGAATATTCTGGAGAACTATTAACTTTTGACAGCACATATGTGATTGCAGAGAATGTTCCAACTATTAAGGTAGGCGATCAATCATTAGTTTATGTGATGCCTAATGTTTTAAAGAAACTTGAAGTTACGGGCAGAGTAGCTCAGCTTCAAATTGGCCGAAGATACGGTACTGGTGTCCCAACAAGCGAGTTGATTAACTTAGGCGATTATATCCACCGCTTAAATCCAACTGATTATCTTCGAGTCTTTTCTGAAAATATGGCGGATTTTTCTTCGATTGGTATTCAGTCTGATGTTTTGACGGACACATATATGGCTGAATTTGTTAGTGAGCTTCAGTTGCTTTTACCAAATTTGGAAGTGCTGGAAGGACATACCGGCGAAGTACTATATGAACAAGATGTACTCAAAGACTTTATGGGGAATTCGCTGCTTTCGGCTTCCACTCATTCTGCACCGGGAATGATACGCTATTTGGATGAGAATAAAGATGATGTTTATCACTATTCAAATGTAGATTATACGGATAAGGGAATGGTCTTTGACGAGCTTTCCGATGATGTCGCTTATGTATTAGTCGAATTTGCTAGACTTCCTACGCTGCGATCTGCTGGTGTAAATGAGTTGGCGAATAGCAATACAAGATCTCTAGTAAATAGTATGTATAGTTTAAGTGCTCTGATCCCAGTTGTTAGGGTTCGACCAGGTGCTGATGTAATAGTAAGGTATCATGATGAAGACGGAAAAACGATTGCGGATGAGGAACGATTGACCGGAAATGTGGGCGCTGGCTATGTATCCGAGCAAAAAGTGATCGACGGACACACATTTAAAGAGGTACAAGGAGAACCAACGGGAACATTTACCGATCAACCTCAAACAGTGACCTATGTGTATTCTAAAAATCAGATAAATGCTGGTGGTGTGACAGTAAAATATCAAGATACAGAAGGAAAAACGATTGCAGATGACGAACGATTAACCGGAGTTGTTGGCGACAGTTATGTTTCTGAACAAAAAACAATTGACGGCTATACATTTAAGGATGTACAGGGAAATCCTACGGGACTATTTACGGATCAGCCTCAAACAGTGACGTATGTGTATTCTAAAAATCCGTTAAATGTTGGAACAGTGACAGTAAAGTATCAAGATACAAAGGGAAATAAGATAGCTGAAGAGGAACAATTGACGGGAAATGTAGGTAGTGCTTATGTTTCCGAGCAGAAGACTATCAATGGCTACACGTTTAAAGAAGTTCGGGGAAATCCGACTGGGGTATTTACGAATGAGGCCCAAACAGTGACCTATGTATATACTCAAACACAAGTGCCAGTAAAAACGAATGATATAACAGCAAAATATCAGGATGAAAATGGGAAAAGCATTTCAGAAGATGTGATCGTAAAAGGTACTATCGGAGAAGACTATGCCACCGAACAAAAAAAGATCGATGGTTATACATTTAAAGAGGTCCGCGGAAATCCAACGGGTAAATTTACGGATCAACCACAGACAGTTGTCTATGTTTATAAGAAAAACGTAGCCGCGAACGTCGATACTACTCCTATAAGCCAAAATCATATTACTACATTTTTCAACAAAGTAACTGGGGAGAATACTTCCGGAAAAAGTTTGCCAAATACGGGGGAGGATACAAAATATTCTCAAGCATTTACAATTATCGGGCTTGCTTTAATTTTCAGTACAGGTATTTATCTATTTGGATTTAGGAATAAAAAGGGAAACCATCATCGATAAAAGATAAATCAATTATTCGATGGTGAAAAATTAACCAGAATTTGAATAAGCTTCGACCATTTGGTCGAAGCTTTTTTTGAAGGTTATAGTTAGTCAGTGTCTAGTCGATAAATCTGGTCGAATTGCTTAATATGTTTTTCCAATAAAGCAATATTCTCTTTTACCAGGTCAGGCCGAATATCGCAGCGTCGAATGAGAAAGTTAATTGGCGCATAAAAATGCATGGCAATAATGTAAGGATCCATTTTGATAAACGTTTCTTGTTGTACAAGATCTGTAAATAAAGTTGTTAGGTATTCCAAGGGACGTTCAAAGAATAATTCGTTGTACAAATTGCCGACATACGGATTGATATGCTGTTCAGAAACTAGGACCTTTCTGAACTTACGAGCAGTATCATCGGTTAAGTAGTATTTAAAAGCATCAACATACATCTTCGTCAGTTCTTGGACAGTTGTCTCTCGGTATATGTTGCTGGCATCGAGTGTTATGGGTAAGGCGTAGGTATTATTGGCTTCTTTTAAGATTTTAGTTGCTTCAATTAAAATGGTGTCAAAGATTTCTTGTTTACTCTTGTAGTGGTTGTATAACGAACTATCCTTGATTCCAACAGCGGTGGCGATTTCCTTTACCGATACACCATCAAAACCGTGTTCAGAAAAGAGCGTCAAGGCTTCCCGCCATATCCGTTCTTTTGTATTATTTATGGTCGTTCCTTCCTTTCGCTATTTCAAGAAGATATCTCCTGATTTAGAAGTTTTTTTATTATAAACAAAGAGTAGTCAAAAGCCTTTATTTTGAATTATTTAACAACCAACTGATATTTACTATCATATATATATGAATTGAACTACATTCACTAACATATATAATAGTAAAAGCTAGCCTTGTCAAATGGTCATTGAATAGCTGACAGGAGACCTCAGAAATGATTGCATACGAAGGGCTTTTGGAAATTTTCCATAATAATTTATGATCAATCCAAACCAATAAAATGCCTTTTCGATGATTATATGGTAGCTTCGAAGAGAATAGATATACAAAATGGGAGGTTTGTTTGATGCAGACAGTGGTATGGTTTCGACGTGATTTACGAATACAGGATAACAAGGCGCTCTATCATGCGTTTAAGGAGTTATCTGATAAGGACGAATTGATTCTGCTATTTCAGGTTAATCCGGAACAATTTATTGAAAATAGTGCAAATCATCAAGCCTTTTTTGCAAGTGTGGCATTTTTCAAGGAAAAAATTGATGAGAAAGCTCATCTTCAAATTCAGTACGGAAATCCCTTGGAGCTATTTAGCGAGCTTAAGAAAACTATGCCAGACTGGAATAAAATATATTTCAATGAAGATATAACCGGATATGGGGTTAAACGAGATCAGGTGGTAAAGAAATTTTTCGCTCAAAATGCTATCGAATATTTCTGCTATCAGGATCATTATCTGCACGGTGCAAAAGAAATCAAAAACCAGCAAGGAAATCCCTACAAAGTGTTTACCCCGTATTACAACCAATGGAAAGATATTCTTAAGGAAACACCAGTTAACGTCAAGTTCAAATCAGATTCAGTTTATTCAGAGATGCTATTTCCGCAGGACGAAAAGAAGTTTGAACAGTTAGTAGAAAATCTTCCAAAGCAAGCAAAAATTGGAGAAGATGCAGCCAAACGCCAATTGAAAAAGTTCATCAAAAATTCAGTAGCTAACTATGAGCAGGCACGAGATATTCCAATCTTAGATCAAACCAGTCATTTATCACAGTATTTGCGAACAGGAGAACTTTCGATTCGGACTGTTTGGCAAGCATTGCAAGAAGAAACTATCTCAAAAGGGCGCAGTACATTTCAAAAGGAACTGTGCTGGCGGGATTTCTATAACATGATTTATACGAATTTTCCAGATCAGAAAAAGCAACCTATTCAAGCGCAGTTTCGATTTATTGATTGGGAAAATGATGAAAAAAAGTTCAAGCTGTGGCAAGAAGGAAAAACGGGTTTTCCAATTGTAGATGCGGCGATGCGTCAACTGAACCAAACAGGTTGGATGCATAATCGTTTAAGAATGATCACAGCATCATTTTTAACTAAGGATCTGTTAATTGATTGGCGATGGGGAGAGCGACATTTTCAACAGAAATTGAACGATTACGATCCTGCTAGCAATATCGGCGGGTGGCAATGGGCCGCCTCGACAGGAACAGATGCGGTACCTTATTTTCGGGTATTCAATCCCGCGACCCAATCACAAAAATTTGATCCACAAGGGAAATTCATCAAAAAATATGTGACAGAACTAGATAAAGTACCTGCGAAATTGATTCATCAGCCAGAAAAAATGACAAAGGAAGAGCAAGAAGAATACGGTGTGGTTTTAGATAAAGACTATCCAAAACCGATCGTTAATCACAAAGAAAGACGAAAACAGGCTATTTCAATGTATGAATCAAGCAAAGAGTATGCACTTGAAGTACAGTCATATGAAGCAAACGAATGAGTCTAAGAAACTGGGCTGCCTTTACTAAAAATAAGGGTGGTCCATTTTTTTCAAAAAGAACTATAGTTTTCCTGCTATATGTTAGCGCTATTATTCACAGATGATCTTTTTAGTTATTTATCATTTCGATACCTGTTCTTTAAATTTTGAATATTAAATTAACTGTGTCTCAATTATTCAAGTTGAAATAACTAAATGAGTAAAATTTAATATTCTTCAAATTTTTGTTTATAACTGCAAAAAGACTGTTGGCATATAGAGCGCTTTGACGAAAGAGGATTTTGATTAAAAAAATAAAATATTTTCATGCGGACAAATTTGTGATATGATTAGCCAAAAATAATAAAAGTGCAATAAACGAATTGGGTTTTATTAAACCCGTGAGTTTGTTTTTTATAATTAAGGTGTAATGTATGAGAGAAGAAATAAAAAAAGCAACAGTCATCGTAATAAAGGTTGGAACGAGTTTATTAGTATCGCCAGAAACAGGAATTATTGAAACGGCTATTCCACAATTGGCTAGTGTGTTATCTGAATTAATTGCTATGGGTAAAAAGCCGATTTTGGTTTCTTCTGGAGCAGTTGGTGCTGGGGTTACTGAATTAGGAGAAGTCTCAAAACAGACGGCAGCGGCAGTTGGACAAGGGCTGTTAACCAGTTTATATGAAGAGGCATTTAACCAGCAAAATCAAAAAATCGGCCAGCTATTATTGAGCCGTGAAGTGTTGGATTTTCCAAAGAGCCAACAGGCATTTGTTCAAACCATCCATGAACTTCTAGATCATCAAATCTTACCGATCATCAATGAAAATGACGCGGTGACTGTAGATGAAGAGGGGCATGCGGCTAAGTTTGAGGATAATGATGAATTGTCGTTATTAGTGGCCGAAGCGGTTCAAGCCGATTTACTGGTTATGCTTTCGGATGTAAATGGCTTGTATTCAGAAAATCCTTTGTTTAATGAACAAGCAACGATGTTTCATCAATTGAGTGAGATTGATCAACGATTAATCGAGGAAGCTGAGCCACATAGTGGGACATTAAGCCGCGGCGGGATTCGCAGTAAGCTTAAGACAGCAACCGGTGCTTTGACAATGAACATTTCAATGGTATTAGCAAATGGGAAAAGCCCACGGATATTGTTTGATATTTTGGCTGGGCGCGAAGTTGGGACATTATTTAAAAAATAATGTCAAAACAAATTCAGTAGATAAAAATGCTAATCTGAAAAGTCAGAAAATTCAAAAAGCCGTAACAAATGTTATGGATGAACTTGATATTAGCAGGAGTAGCAGAATAATTATATTAGCCATACTCGACTTCGGTCGATTTTGAATATACATAAGGAGGAAAATATTGTATGGAATTAGTTAAATTGATAGGTATTTTGATTGTTATTATCGGCTTTGCCTTAAAGTTAGATTCAATTCTAATCATCTTAGTGGCAGCAGTCGTTACAGCAATCACAGGTGGTTTAGGAGTGGAAGGATTGTTGACAACCTTGGGAACGAGTTTCGTTTCTAACCGCTCGATGGCGATTTTTATCTTGATCATGTTGGTTACCGGTACATTGGAACGAAATGGTTTGAAAGAATCGGCAGCGAAATTAATCGGAAAAATAAAAAATGCTTCTGCCGGAGCGGTCATCGGCGCTTATGGAATCATGCGTTCGATCTTTGCGGCTTTCAATATTAGTTTTGGCGGTGTGGCAGGTTTTGTTCGTCCGATCATTATGCCAATGGTTATTGGCTCAATTGAGGCCAAAGGCAAGGAACCTGAAGAAGATTATGTTGAAGAGTTAAAAGGGATGTCTTCAGGTATGGAAAATATCGCGTGGTTCTTCTTCCAAGTCTTATTTGTTGGCGGACCAGGTGCACTATTAGTACAAGCTACATTGAAGTCTTTAGGTTACGAATCAAGTTTGCTGGATTTAGCGAAGGTTGAAATTCCTGTTGCGTTATTTGCCGTCATCGTAGCGATTGTTTATTACTTCTTAAAAGACCGAAAATTATATAAAAAATACTACGGCAACGATCAATAGGGAGGAAAGCAAATGTCATTTTTTCTAAGTCATGAAGTTTTATTATCTGAGAAATTACTTGAAATTATTTATATTATTATGGGTGCTGTAGCGATTTATACCGGGATTAAAAATGCTCGTGATAAAAGCAATGCAACACCGATCGGAACAGCAATCTTTTGGTGTGCGTTAGGGATTGTGATGATGTTTGGTCGTTGGATTCCGCCGATGATCAATGGTGTATTAGTCATTATTATGACACTGCCGCCTATTTTCAAAAAGGTCAGCAAAGGCAAAGAGAATGCTCCGACCGAAGCAGTTACGAAAAAAATGGCTGATAAGATTGGTATGAAGATCTTTATTCCAGCATTAGCCATGGGAATCTTTGCAATTATTTTTGCCGTCTTTACACAATTAGGTGCTTTAGTCGGTGTGGGTGTCGGCGTTTTAGTTGCTATTGTCATTTTGATGATCTATTCTAATTCAAACAAACCGAAAGTTTTCTTGGACGATGCGGAACGTATGCTTTCAACGGTTGGCCCGTTAAGTATGCTGCCAATGCTATTGGCTAGCTTGGGTGCTATTTTTACAGCGGCAGGAGTCGGAGAGGTTATTTCTGACCTCGTAGCGAAAGTGATACCTAAGGGAAATGTAAATCTAGGAATTATTGTATTCGCAATTGGTATGATGTTGTTCACGATGATTATGGGAAATGCTTTTGCAGCAATTACCGTAATGACCGTTGGGATTGGAGCTCCGTTCGTCTTAGCCTATGGAGCCGATCCAGTGTTGATCGGAATGGTCGCGTTGACTTGCGGATATTGCGGAACTCTATGTACCCCAATGGCAGCGAACTTCAACATTGTGCCAGTGGCTATGCTGGAAATGAAAGATCGTTTTGGCGTAATCAAAAACCAGGCTGTACTAGCAGTAATCTTTTTAGTTTTCCAAATCTGCTATATGATTTTATTTAAATAGAAGAGTAAAGGAAAGGTGATAATAATGAAAGTATTAATAACCGGTTTTGATCCCTTTGGCGGGGCAGCAATCAATCCTGCTTATGAAGCAGTGAAATTATTGCCAGATACAATTGAAGGAGCAGAAATTCATAAATTGGAAATTCCGACTGTTTTCAAAAAGGACGGCGAAGTTCTAGCTAAGGCTATCGAAGAGCAACAGCCCGATATTGTTATTTGTGTCGGACAAGCAGGTGGACGTTCAGATATCTCAATTGAAAAAGTGGCTATTAATTTGATGGAAGCACGTATTCCTGACAACGAAAAACAACAACCATTAAATCAAGCAATTCATGATGATGGTGAGACAGCATATTTTGCGACGATTCCAGTTAAGGCAATGGTCAGCAAAGTAAAAGAAGCAGGGGTTCCGTCAAGTGTTTCATACACGGCTGGAACATTTGTCTGCAACGATATTATGTATCGCTTATTATATTTGGCTGATAAAGATAATAAAGCTATCAAGGGTGGTTTTATCCACGTTCCTTACTTGCCAGAACAAGTGGTAGATCTGCCAGTTGGAACACCAAGTTTGCCAGTTGAAACAATTGCTAAAGGTTTAGCGGCTGCAGTGGCAGCAGCGATAACAACAGATGAAGATCATAATGTTTCGATGGGAACCATTATGTAGTTTGGTATAAAAAGGGAAGGTTGAGCATGAAATTATGCTTGATCTTTTTTCTTTTGAAGGATTTACCCATTACGCCAAAGGACTGGGTAAAATGAAAAACTATTGGTTTTATTACTATGGCAATAAAGTAGTGGCAAGGGATAGTTGTCATTGATGGAAAAGAATATAATTTCTATTCAGATGGACACTTGATTAAATAGATAGGGTAATTCTTTTGCATTACGAAAATTAATGTAAAGTAAGTTGGTAACTATGAGTATCTTTCGGGATGTCACTGATGCGACAATCGATATGTTTAAACTGGCCCAATTACAGTTGTGTAATTGGGCCAGTTCTATTTGCATTAATATTTTCAATAATTTATTTCGTAACAGTCTCCCAAAAGCGTTCTAAGGTTTCTAATTGTGTTGTTTGTCGATTGCATTGATTACTATCGGTACAGATATAGTTGCCCTTTTTGGTGTATGAGCCGTCTCCAGAGGATTTAGTGGTCGCAAGGAAGAAGGCGACCGTACCGATTTGATTGCAGATGGCACAATGTCCTTTTTGAATATCCGTACTGAAACTTCCATAAACGCCAGTAAAGTGGCCATCTATTTTACGTATCAAATATTTGCGATTGGTTCCACTATCATTCCAGCCTAAAAAGCTCAATTCACGAAAGTCGATCATTGGCATTTCTGGATACTGCATTTTTTTAACTTTTCGAAAACTTTTATCAATCTTGTAAAGGGCCACGATAAAATGTAGGAAAAGGGCCATCGAAAATGTAGGTTAGATTTAAAATCTGATATTCTTTTTCATGAAACCATTCAAGGAGAGTGACTCATGCGAAAAGATGTCTTAGAAGGAGTCTTACGACACATTATGAACGATATTCAACCTAACTATGCAGCCATGGCCAAGCAATATAATTGTGATTACCGAACAGTCAAGCGTTACTATGAAGCTGGAACTAAAGGGGAAGTAGAACAGATCAAAAAGAGACAATCTTCTGCTCCTCTTTTATTAAGCGGTTTTGAAGAAATTATTAAAGATAAAATGGAGTTAAGCTGTTCCGCTTCTTCAATTTATTATTTTATTAAGAAAAAAGGATATCAAGGTGGCTATACCACCGTCAAACGATATTGTCGGAACTATCGAGAAAAGCGTGTAAAAAAAGCAACCATTCGAATTGAAACGACGCCAGGTCTTTCTGCTCAAGTCGATTGGAAAGAAAATATTAAGATGGTGAGTAAACATGGTGAAGTCTTTTACTTCAATCTTTTTCTATATATTCTAGGCTATTCTCGCATGAAATACTTAGAGGTAACCTTTGATCGAACCCAAGCGAATGTCTTCAATTGTTTGGTCAATGCGTTTGAGTACTGCGGGAATGGTGTTCCTCAAGAAATTTGGTTTGACAATATGAAAACAGTTGTTGATAGAAGTAAAAGCCAATTTGGTCAAACCGTTTTTAACGAAAAATTTCGTCAATTTGCTAAAGATGCTGGATTCAATCCGATTGCTTGTCGCCCTTTTCGTCCACAAACCAAAGGCAAAGTTGAAGCTTTAGCTCGTACTGTTAACCGCTTAATGGTCTTTAACTACGAGTTTGAAAATGAGCAGGAGCTAAAACGAATCGTCTATGAGTTTATGAATGACTTAAATAATGAACGTTCTCAAGCAGTGAATAATCATCCCTCTAAGCTTCTTATAGATGAACAATCGGTGTTGCGTCCTTTCAATCGTTTAGAATTAGTCAGATATGTTTCTAGAACCCAACACGTAATTAGAAAAGTTTCCATTGAATCCATGGTCCAATATCAAAACTCAAAGTATTCTGTTCCCGTGAAATATATTGGTAAAGAGGTAACTTTAGATGTCCGTAAGGACAGTCTATTCATTTGGTATGGCCATCAATGTATTCGCTCGCACCCATTAAGCAAAAAAACCTTAAATTATCAACGTGATGACTCTCTTGAGATTCTTCGATCTGATGTCTTCAAATACTTAGAAGACGAAGAGTTGGAGCGCTTTGTAGAAGAAAATTTAGATGCTTACGATGAATTATAAGGAGGCTCATATGTCAAATTACCATCAGTTATTAAATCAATTATCAGATTTAAATCTTACCTGTATCAAAGAAATTTTACCTGCCCATTTAGATGAAGTAGCTAAAAATGAACAATCTCTAGTTGATTCTTTATTTGAATTAACACATCAAGAAATTAGCTATCGTAGAAAGGAGACCCAAAGAAAAATTTTAAAACGGGCAATGTTTCCCTATCATAAACGCCTTCATGATTTTAACTTTGATTTTCAACCCAAAATCAAAAAAAGTGAAATTCAAGATTTAGTGACATTACGCTTTTTAGACACGTATGACAACCTTTTATTCATTGGAAATAGCGGTGTTGGAAAAACCCATTTAGCCGTTTCAATTGGTTTAGAGTGTATTGATAGAGGGCAGAGCTGTTTATTTATCACTAGTACAGAACTGGTTAATCGACTTATCCGGGCACATAAACTTGGTCAAGTGATACCATGCTCAAAAAATATGCGAGCTATTCTGTATTAATTATTGATGAAGTCGGGTATCTCCCCTTCTCAAAAGAAGGATCTAACTTACTGTTTCAACTAATTAATATGCGATACGAAAGAAAATCAACGATTATTACAACGAATATTCCTCTGTCTCAATGGTCCGAAATTTTTGGTAATAAGAAATTGACTAATGCTTTATTGGACCGATTGGTCCATCATTCTAAAATTATTCAAATTACAGGACCTTCCTATCGAATGAAAAGTTATAGTGAAACGAAAGGAAAAGAAACGAAACGATAAAGAGAAAACTACCTACAATTTCAATGGCCCAAAACCAACATTTTATTATGGCCCTTGACACTTTTAAAGTAAATGCAGTGGATACGACAGCTGCAGGAGATACTTTTATTGGTGCATTTGCTTCAAAATTATCTCACGATTTAAAAAATATAGAAGAGGCAATAAAGTATGGCAATAAAGCTGCTTCCTTAACAGTTCAACGCTATGGCGCTCAGCCAGCTATACCGTATGACAGTGAATTTACGATATAAAAGAAGCTTGAATGAATTTTATAATTTGAAACAAACACTTCCCAAAATTATTGGGAAGTGTTTGTTTGTATTTGTTATCGATATCAAAACTTTCAAGAGGAGAAAATAATTTTGATAGTGTTGATCGATGAATTTACCCTATTCTTATTAAATAAAAAGTGAATAATACAATCATACTATTTCACTTCCTCAAAAATTTTCTAAGATGTTTAGCAGTATATGAATTTTCGTTACTCAAAAGGTCAATAGGGTATCCTTGAAAAATAATTTTTCCGCCATTGCTGCCACCACGTGGACCTAAATCAATGATCCAGTCAGCCTGACTGATAATCGACAAATTATGTTCTAAAACAATAATTGTTTTTCTCATCTGTTTTAGTTTAAGTAGGAGCTCCAACAAACTCTTGATGTCATGTTCATGTAATCCTGTACTGGGTTCGTCAAAAATAAGAATCGAGGAATGTTTTAAATCCTTTTTTAGTAACATCGCAGCAATCTTTAACCGTTGCCTTTCACCGCCGGATAAGGTATCTAAACTTTGACCCAAGGTGATATAAGCTAAGTTTACTTCGATTAAAGCCAATAAAGCTTCTTTTACTTCCAGTGAAATCATCAATGGGTACGCCTCAGCGACCGTTAATTGAAAAAAATCAGCTATTGTATATCCGTTCCACCGATAAGATAGCGCTTCCTCATTGTACCGTTTCCCATGACACTTTTCACATTCTTGACGAACGTCCCCCATATAAGCTAGATCATATTTTATGTAGCCTTTTCCTTTGCATTCTGGACAAGCTCCGGCCCCATTAAAGGTAAAAAGGGAGGTAGATTTACCTGCTATTTTCGCATAGGTTTGTCTGATTGAATCGAAAATATTTAGATACGTTAATACGTTAGAACGATTGCTTCCCCTAATGGGAGTTTGATCAAACGTAATTGCCTCTGGATATTTCTCCATAAAAAGCGTTCGAATCAAGGTGCTTTTTCCAGAACCAGCTAGACCAGAAACAATGGTCATGGCCTCTTTAGGGAGTTTAGCTGATTGTCGCTTTATGTTATGAGCACTTACGTTTTCTAAAGTGTAAAATTCAGAATAGTTTTTTCTTTCTGAGTCAAGCTCATGCTTGGTTGTTAAAGCATTTGCGGTCAGAGTATCAGCATCTAAAAACTTTGAGAAGTTTCCTTGAAAAGTGATTTTTCCACCGTTCACGCCAGCTCCGGGACCTAGATCAATGATAACATCGGCCAATTTAATAATATCTGGGTCATGATCAACTAAAACTACGGTATTTCCTTTAGTTTTTAATGATGAGAAAATCCGGTTTATTCCAATAATATCCTCGGGATGCAGACCAACACTCGGTTCGTCAAAAATATAAAGGATATCTGAAAGTGAGCTGTTCAAATGTTTGACCATTTTTAAACGCTGCGATTCACCACCAGATAACGTTCCAGTAGTTCGTGCAAGCGTTAGATAGTCTAAACCTACTGATACCATTGTTTCTAAACGATTTTTCAGATCACTTAAAATGGTGTCAATGTGTTTGTTTTCGATTGTATTCAAAAAGGAAAGCAATTCTTGAATCGGCATTTTCACACAATCAGCGATAGAAACATGATTGATTTTCGCTGAACGTACAAGAGAATTAACCCGACTTCCTTGACATTCTGGACACTCGATTGTCTTAGTAACTCGTTCAATATCTTTTTGATAAGTTTTTGTGTTTTTTTCAATCACGGTCTTTTGAATGCGATCGATTACGCCAGTATAATATCCAGTTTTTGGAAATTTTTCTGATGCATTGGGTGGCTTACTGCCTTTATCATAAAGCAGTTTTTCTAGTTCAGTCGGAGAAAATTGTTTTATTTTTTTATGATTGTCAAAATAACCTGATTCAGTATAACGAGTTAAACGCCAACCACCTGGCTGGAAAGTGGGAAATCGAATGGCACCTTCGGCAAGTGAGCGATCAAAATCCAATAGCTGGTTAAGATCAAACGTCAAATTTTCTCCTGTTCCTTGACAGAGGGGACACATTCCTGCTGGGTTATTGAACGAATAGGTCATTGAATAGCCGATAAAAGGTTGAGCAATCCTTGAGTAAAGTAATCGTAAGGAGGTATAAATATCAGTAGCAGTACCAACCGTTGAACGAATATTCCCACCAATCTTTTTCTGATCAATCACGATTGAGACGGGTAAATCTACAATTTTATCCACAATTGGACGTTCATAATGAGGAAGAATCTGTTGAACATAACTAGAGTAGGTCTCATTTAACAGACGTTGAGATTCCGCGGCTAAAGTATCAAATATCAGAGATGACTTTCCTGAACCGGAAATGCCAGTGACTACTGTGATTTTTCCTTTAGGAATTGATACGGAGACGTTTTTTAAATTATTACTCCTAGCACCAAGAATATTGATTGTTTTCGTCATTGGTCAGAGGTCCTTTCTTGTTCAAGTGCATGGGTTAAAAGATTAGCTAATTGTGTAAAAAGTTGTTGTTCTTCTGGATTAAAAATCTCTGTAGCAGTTTCATAGAGAAAAGTATGGCCGGCATCAACAGAATCAAGAAAGTCTTTTCCAGATTCAGAAAGGGTCGTCATTAATCCTCGCCCATCCTGTTGACTGACAGATTGTGTGATATAACAGTTCTCTTTCAACTCTTTAATTGTTTTCGAAAATTTGGAAGGGCGGATGTGCAACTGTTCAGATAGCTGTGTAGGAGAGGATGATCCTCTTTTTCGTAATAAATTTAAAATATCATATTGCAGCCAAGAAAGTCCGTTGGGATTAACTAAGTTTCGTTCCGCAACCAGTTCGCATTGTAGCTGGATCAAAGCAGATTCTAAATTAGACATTATAAATATCCTCCTGAAAATTTAGTTTCCATTTAGAAATTATATCCTGAGTGTAATTAATTTTCAATCTTAACTAGTCGTATTTTTATTGCTTAGTGAAAAAGAAAGAAGAAATGGGCAGATGGCAGCTTGACTTTTTCTTTGTGATTGATTCTAATTGTTTTTAAAGGGTCTCCTCATTTTTAGAAATTGTAATGCTACAATACGGGAGAGCGAGTACTTGAAAAAATGTTGGAGGTGACTACATGAAACGATCAAGATATGTTATTTACGATCATTTAGAAGAATTATCGAATCAGCATAAACGAGTCACCACTATGGATATAGCAGAAAGCACCGGGTTGAGCAGAAATGTTGTGACAACGTATCTTTCTCAACTTTTAACGGAAGGATTAGTAGAGAAATATGGCACGCGTCCCGTTTATTGGCAGCCTGTGCAGGAACAGATAGATCCTTTCGCGATATTTATCGGGGCAGATGGCAGTTTAAAAGAAGAAATTGATGAATGCAAGGCAGCGGTGACATATCCGCCGAAAGGTTTTCCGGTTTTGATTACTGGTGAATCTGGAGTAGGAAAAAGTTATTTGGCCGCACTGATTCATCAATATGCGATTGAACAGGAAGTGATCGCCAAGACTGGACGTTTTGTTACATTGAATTGTGCAGACTACGCGAATAATCCTGAATTGCTCTCATCCGTGCTTTTTGGTTATCGCAAAGGGGCTTTTACGGGTGCCGATCAAGACACGGAGGGATTGATACAACAAGCAGATGGCGGGTTTATCTTTTTAGATGAGGTGCATCGTTTAAACAGTGAGAATCAGGAAAAATTGTTTACGTTGTTAGATTTGGGGAAATATTACCCACTCGGAGAAAAGGAACAGGCGATTGAAGTGGATCTGCGATTCATTTTTGCTACGACGGAATCTTTGGATGAAACACTGCTGCGGACATTTCAACGAAGAGTACCTATGGTGATTCATTTGCCGGCGTTTCATGAACGGCCGATCCATGAGCGGTTGAAAATTACTTTAAGCAATTTTGTGCAGGAATCAAAGAATTTGAATAAAGAATTTGATTTGAGTTTAGCAGAAGTTTTTCAATTGGTGAATCAGCAGTATAGAGGGAATTTAGGAGATTTAAAAAATCGTGTTCGTTTACTTTGTGCGCGTGCTTTTATGGATCAAAAGGAACAATCGGTGATTGAATTAGGAACGAAAACAGAGGGCGGAATTCGAATTGCTCACGACACAGCTTTTGATTTAGAGATCAACCGATTGTTTGAAGACCGATTTACTCAATTAACGCAAGCCGTCTTGGTTTTCGAAAAGCTTTCCGAAATGAATGAATGTCGTTTTCTGATACAAACGGAGATCAAAAAAATTCACAGACAGTTTAATCGATCGGACTTAACGACGTTGATCGTCGACAGTTATTTAGAAATAATTAAGCAGCAACTAGCGATTCAACGAAGGCGTTACGGCGTTTTCAATCAATTAGAAAAAGATTCCTTGCAGCAAGCAGCATTGATTTTGTATCTTTTTGTAGAAGCAAAGGATCAACAGTATCAACTAGATGATGTGATTGAACGAGTGAAGGAGTTGTATCCACGCTCTTATTATTTAATTGGGGAACTGATCGACGACCTTAGAAAGACACTGCAAATTGAAGAAAAAGGAATTGACTATTTAAAGTGCTTGTTCTTGTTTATTTTGATTGGTGAAGAGCATCAAGAAATCGAAAAGGTTCCGTTTCTTTGTTTGCTGCTATCTCATGGGAGCATGGCATCCAGTATTCAAACGGTCGTTAATAGTTTGTGTCAGAATTATTTATTTGAAGCATTTGATATGCCGATCGATGCTTCCATGAAACAAATCAGCTTGGAAGTTACGAAGTTCATTCAAAAACAAACCAAGCAAAATCAAGAAGTGATTCTGCTGTTTGACATGGGTTCGCTTAGTCAGATGTATAAAGAAATCAAAAAACAATCAGATGCCGATTTGCTGGTGATTAATAATCTGACAACTTCAATGGCCTTGGACGTCGGGTTGAAGGTACAGCAGCAAATGTCTTTTAAAGAAATTGCTAAAAAGGCGGAGAGCTATAGTGAATTGACAAATGTTCAATATTTCGAAGGAATCTCGCAAAATAGAAATATTATCGTATCTTGTATGTCAGGCGCAGGTCTTTCCGAGGAAATCAAGCGGATCATGAATCAATGTCTGCGGGAAGACACTGAAATCATTACGATGGATTATAAGGATTTGAAGCAAACGTTGAGTTCACATGATTTAGATTATTTCTCTAATACGCAGATGATCTTGACGACCACTGATATTGACTCTTTTGAGGCATTATCGATTTTAAATATTTATGACGTGATGGAACAAAGCGGCGCGGAACAGCTAAAACAACTGCTAATGCAAAATGGGGAGTCGGAAGAAAATTGTGAGGCTCTTTTAGAACAGCTCCTGCAATTCTTTACGCTAGAGGGAATCGGTGCACGTTTACAATTTTTAAATCCAAAGATCGTGATTCAGGAAGTGCAAGAGATTATTGAGAAGTATGAACAATATTACGAGTTAAAATTGAGCGGCCGCGATTTATTAAATATTTCGATGCATATCGCCCTGATGATTGAACGTTTGATGGTTAATCCTGAAGAAGAGAGTGAACCAGAGATTTTGGATGATGAGAAAAAGGAATTCTATGGCGTTTCAAAAAGTATTTTCTATGCGGTCGAGAAAAAATACAATATCGCGGTAGATGACTACGAACTTTCTTTGATGTACGAGTTGCTTAGAATGCGTTAATAGTATCTGCTTAAAATAGCGCTTGTTTTATTAAGCGCTATTTTTTTGTGCTTAATGCCGCTTGCTAGACGTACATTTTGATAATTGGCACGGGACTTGCTTTTAATAAAGTGAGAAAGAGATACGAATGAAATTACTCTTAATAGTAAAAAGGAGGGATAGCATGACAAAATTTGCGATCGCGACACATGGTCAATTTGCTAAGGGATTAGAAAGTACGTTAGAACTGTTCGTCCCAAATGAACGAATCACTTATTTATCCGCTTATGTTGAAGACGAGCCTTCAATAGATGAACAGTTATCGATGTTTTTTGAAGCATTAGATGGAGAGTCGGCCGTTGTTTTTACAGATTTATTCGGTGGTAGTGTGAATCAAAAGGTTTTATTGGAAAGTTCAGGGAAAGATGTTCAAATTATTGCGGGATTTAATTTATCGTTAGTCTTAGAGGTGATTTTAAATAAAGAGCCGTTGACAGAGGAACGTTTAGCAGAACTTGTTGCTTCTGGACGGGAAGCGATGCAGATCGTTTCACCTATCGAAACGATGGAAGCTAGTGAAGAAGAGTTTTTTGCATAACAAAAGGAGGAAAAAGAAATGATTAAGGCATTACGAGTAGATGAACGTTTGGTCCATGGGCAAATTGCTATGGTTTGGTCCAAGGAATTGAAATTAAAAGGGTTAGTGATTGCCAATGATGAAGTGGCGAATAATGAAACACAAAAAATGGCGTTGCAGATGGCGGTACCATCGACAGTTAAATCAATCATCAAAGATGTGGATGATGCCATCAAGTTATTGAAAAATCCTAAGGCAAGTGAAATGAATTTGATGGTATTAGTCAAAACAGTAGAAGATGCGCTACGAATCGCAAAAGAAATTACTACGATCGAATACGTCAATATCGGCAATGCCGGAAAAATGGTGCAGGCAGAGAAAACACAAATTACTAAATATGTCATGTTGACCGATAGCGAGATCACAGCGTTGAAAGAATTAGTCGAAGTATATCCGGAAACGGCCTTTCAGGCGGTTCCTTCTGAAGAGAAAGTTTTAGCAAGTTCGATCATCAAAGACCAAAAATTATAAAAAGGAGCGGTAAATATGTTAGATGCATTTTTAGTTGGGTTAGTGGTATTCCTTTGTGTCGGTGGACATGAATTGATTGGATTTTCGCTATTGTTTCGACCGATTGTTGTCGGACCATTTCTTGGATTACTAATGGGTGATGTGCAAACGGGGTTAAAAATTGGGGCGGCATTAGAAACGATTTTCATGGGAGTCATTAATATTGGTGGTGCTTCAGCGGCGGAACCAGGATTAGCAACTGCGTTAGCGACCGGCTTTGCCATAAAATTAGGCGGCGGAGTCGATGCAGCGATCGCATTAGCTTTGCCAATCGGAATTTTAGGACAACAAATCAAATTAGCAATTTATATTTTATTCAGTGGTTCTATGGCACCGGTTTTTGATCGATTAGCAGCAGAGGGCAAACAAAAACAATTCACTTATCTGCATTTTGGTGTTTGGGGAATTTGGTTCTTTGCATACTCATTGATTCCGTTTTTCGCGATGTTGTTTGGAGCAAATGCGGTTCAAGCGGCGTTGAACATGATTCCAGAGGTGATCATGAACGGGTTGTCCGTAGCAGGTAACTTATTACCAGCAGTCGGGATGGCGATGCTATTACGAATGCTTTGGGAAAATAAAATTGCGGTCTTCTTTTTCTTAGGGATTGTGCTGGTAGGCTATCTCAAGTTACCGTTAGTCGCGGTTGCGGTCATTGCCTTTATCGGAGCTATACTAATCGCGCAAAGAGATTATCAATTAAATAAACTTGAAAAAGCGAAAACAGCCGTTGCAGTGCAGGCCGCTGCCAATGTCGATCAAGAAGAGGAGGACTTTTTCGCATGAGTAAAATAGGGAATGATTTGACTAAAGAAGAGAAAAAATTAGTTCGCCAAATGTTTTGGCGTTCGCAGACGCTATATGTTTCAGTAAATCCGGCGAAGCAGGGAGCGAATGGTTTCTGTTACTCGATGATGCCCTTCATCAATGCTTTTTATAAAGAAGAGGATCAAAGAAAAGAAGCGTTAGTTCGTCACATGTCGTATTTTAACACAACTGTCCCAATGGTGTCCTTTATCATGGGAATCGCGGCATCGATGGAAAAGGAAAATTCGGAAAAAGCAAACTTCGATGTAGCTTCGATCAACGCGGTAAAAACTAGTTTGATGGGACCTTTGGCTGGAATTGGAGATTCGATTTTCTGGGGTGTATGGCGCGTTATCTCGGCGGGGATCGCGGTCGGTCTAGCAACAAGCGGCAATGTCTTGGCTCCGTTAGTCTTCTTGGCACTATTCAATATCCCGCAATGGTTAACGAGATATTATGGCGCATTTTTAGGTTATTCACTAGGTTCGAAATATATTGAACGGCTTTATTCGGAAGGTCTGATTGGGATTCTAACGAAAGGCGCTAGTATGGTTGGTTTAATGATGGTTGGGGCAATGACGAGTTCCATGGTCGTCTTCCAGACAAAACTTTCTTTTGCGATGCAAGGGGAAACAGTCATGAAACTGCAAGAGATGTTGGATCAGATTTTTGTCGGGATCGTACCGCTTTTATTGACACTGCTTTGCTATTACTTGTTAAAGAAAAAATTCAGCATCACTGTATTGATGTTAGGGATCATCGTTTTAGGGATCATCCTTTCCGCTTTAGGAATTGCATAGAGAGGACAGAAAATTATGATTTATTTTGATGAACAAACGGGTATTTTTCATCTCCAAGGACGAAAAACCAGTTATCTCATTCAAAGAAACCAGCAAAATCATCTTTTTCATCTATTTTGGGGAAGCCGCTTAGCCAAGCGCTTCCCTGATTATTTATTGAAAGAGATCAAACGGGCGAGTTACTTAGCTGATACCGACCATATTAAGGAATATAAATTGGAGCGGCTTCCGCAAGAATATCCGGCTTTTGGTAATAGCGATCTGCGCAAACCAGCTTTTCAATTGACTTATCAGAACGGAACGAAGATCAGCGATTTTCGCTATCACTCTCATGAAGTATATTCTGGCAAACCAAAGTTGGCAGAATTACCAAGTTTGCGAGACAGTGAAGAGTGTCAAACACTGGTCATTCACTTGATCGATGCCTATCAAAGGCTGAAAATGCGATTGTTTTACACTTTGTATGAAAAGTCAGACGCGATCACGCGCCATACGGAACTGGAAAATTTGGGGGATTCAATCGTTGAGATTGATCAATTGAATAGTGCCTGTGTAGAATTGCCGACAAGCAATTTAGAACTTTTGCATTTAGGCGGGGCTTGGGCGCGGGAAGTCGGCATTCAACGGACACCACTTAGTCAATTAAATTATCGTATCGAAAGTCTGCGAGGCGGCAGCAGTCACGAGCACAATCCATTTATCGCTTTACTTGAAAAGGGAACGAATGAAACTTCTGGCAAGGTTTACAGTATGAATCTGGTTTATAGCGGTAATTTTGAAGCGACTGTCGATGTCGATCAGCAGGAAGCGTTGCGAATGCAGATTGGTATCAATTCGGCGACCTTTGGCTGGAACTTGAAACCTCAAATGACGTTTGTCTCCCCAGAAGCGGTGTTGATTTTTAGTGATCAAGGCTTGCAAGAAATTAGCCATAAATATCATCAGTTGTATCAAAATCATTTACTTACCCCGCGATTTGCTAAAAAAGAGCGGCCGATTGTGGTAAACAGTTGGGAAGCTAGTTATTTTGATTTGAAGGAACAGGAGCTTGTTGACTTGGCCCAACGTTCGAAAGAACTAGGGGTTGAAATGTTTGTTTTGGATGACGGCTGGTTTGGTCAACGCAATGATACATCTAGTTCTTTAGGTGATTGGTTTGTGGATCGAAAGAAGTTTCCAGAAGGGCTTGACGCGTTCATCAAGAAAATTAAAACGATCGGATTAGATTTTGGACTTTGGGTCGAACCGGAAATGATTTCGGAGGATAGCGATTTGTATCGTGTCCATCCTGATTGGTGTGTAGAGGTTCCCGACCGATTGAAATCTTACTCGCGCGGACAGTGGGTACTTGATTTAGTAAATCCGGCTGTTCAGAATTATTTAATAGAAACATTGACGAAGCTTTTTCAAGAGCAGGAAATTGACTATATCAAATGGGACTGGAATCGCAGCATCACCGAGGCGGGTTCAAATGTTCTACCAGCAGCGCAGCAAAAAGAATTTTATCATCGCTATATCTTAGGATTGTATCGTGTGATTGAAGAATTAACGAGTCGCTTCCCAGAGATTCTATTTGAAAATTGCGCAGGCGGCGGCGGTCGAAATGATCCCGGAATGCTTTATTATATGCCGCAAACATGGACAAGTGATGATACTGACGCGATCGAACGCTTGAGTATCCAAGAGGGAACCAGTTTGATCTATCCACCGATCACGATGGGCTGTCATGTATCTCAAGTACCCAATCATCAAATCGGGCGTGTGACTTCCTTACAGACACGAGGCGTAGTAGCGATGCAGGGAAACTTTGGTTATGAGTTGGATCTGACAAAATTATCACAGGCTGAACAAGCCGGGGTCAAAGAGCAAACCACTTGTTTCAAAGCTATCCGTAAAACCGTTCAGCTGGGTGAAATGTATCGGTTAAGCACCCTTCAAGGTACTAACGCTAAAGCGTGGCAATTCATCGATGAGTCACAAGTTGTTGTTTCGTATGTTCAAGTGCAAGAGAAACCGAATTTGCCCTCTAAGCGTTTGAAACTAGTCGCTTTGGACGCCGATTCTTGCTATGAATTACCTAATGGTGACCATAGATTTGGGGATGAATTGATGGCATTTGGTCTAGCGATTGATACGGTAAAAGAGGATTTCTTTAGTCAACAATGGGTATTAAGAAAATTGGAGGAGTAACCAATGACAGAATGGTGGAAACAAGCAGTTTTCTATCAGATTTATCCGAAGAGTTTTAAAGACACAGATGGCGATGGGATCGGGGATTTGAACGGGATTCGTGAAAAACTTCCTTACTTAAAAGAATTGGGTGTCGATGCTTTATGGATCAGTCCGATCTATGTATCACCACAGGTGGATAACGGTTATGATGTGGCGGATTATCGGCAAATTGATCCAATGTTTGGGACGAATGAGGAAATGTATCAACTGATCGAAGAGGCTCATGCCAAAGAAATTAAAATCGTGATGGATTTTGTGGCGAATCATACGTCGGATCAATGTTTATGGTTTCAAGAAAGTCGTAAATCGTCCGATAATTTTTTCAGCGACTTCTATATTTGGAAAGAGGCTAAGTCGGATGGATCAGCGCCAAATAATTGGGGCTCGAGTTTCGGCGGTTCGGCATGGAGCTGGGATGAGTCGCGCCAGCAGTATTATTTACACTATTATGCCAAAGAACAACCCGATCTCAATTGGGAAAATCCGACTGTTCGCGAATACATTTATGACATGATGCGTTTCTGGAAAGCGAAGGGTGTAGACGGCTGGCGGATGGATGTTGTAACCTCCATTTCTAAAAACTTGGATTATCCAGACAATCCGAGGGCTTTTACTACAGAAAATCAGCAGAATGGTCCGCGAATGCACGAATTTATCCATGAGATGAATCAAGAGGTCTTGAAACCTTTTGAAATGATGAGTGTGGGTGAGTCGCCAGCGGCTAAATCAACGGATGCTCACCTGTTAGTCGATCCGAAAAGAGAAGAACTGGATATGATTTTCACATTTGAGCATATGCATGTCGATCGTAAAAAAGGCGATGTCAATGGTCGCTGGGCTTTGAAATCAATGGATCTGCCGGATTTGAAGAGGATTCTGTCTGCATGGCAGAAGGAGTTGCGAGGAAAAGGTTGGAATGCTCTGTATTTTGAAAACCATGATCGTGCTCGTGTCATCTCACGGTGGGGGAACGATGAAAGGTATCGCTATGAATGTGCTACAGCCTTTGCGACGATTCTGCACGGATTGCAAGGGACGCCTTTTATTTTTCAAGGAGAAGAAATCGGTATGACAAATGCGAGGTTTGACTTGGAGGAGTACGAGGATATCGAGTTGCGCGGCAATTTCGAATTTTATGTTGAGCAGCAAAAAACGATGTCAAAATCCGATTTTTTAGCCGCCGTTCATAAAATTTCCCGGGACAACGCTCGAACACCGATGCAGTGGGATCAAAGTAGTCATGCAGGCTTCAGTCAAACGACGCCTTGGTTCAAGGTCAATCCCAATTTTCAGGAAATCAATGTCGCCGCTGATCAAGAAAGTCAAAAATCAATTTTTCACTTTTATCAGCAGCTGATCCAATTACGTCACTCGGAGACGATTTTGATTGAAGGAACATATGACTTGCTTTATCTGGAAGATGGCGCCTTGTTTATTTATCAGAGAAAGCTTGATCAAAAAAATTGGTATGTCGTCGCTAATATGTCGGAGGAGATCCAAAAGCTGCCAAAAGAATTATTTGAACAGCAAGCGGATTTCAAAATCAAAAATAATGAAGAACGTCGTGATTTATTGATGGACTTGTTGCCATATGAGGCTTTTATTGTTGAGCTGACCAACTAAAAAACGGGAAGTGAAGGGTATCCTTTACTTCCCGTTTTACGTTATCGGCATATTATTGTTTAGTCATTGCAGCCTCATGAGCTCTGGTATATTTACCAATTTTCCGATCAATCTTATTAAGATAAGTTTGAGTTTGCGCTAATTGTTTTTCAACCTCTTGTTTGTGATCGGTAAAGAAATTGAGCCGTTTTTCAAAGGTCGGATCGCCGTCCATTGACCACTCCACGAATTGTCGAATATCGCTTAATTGCATTCCGGTATCTTTTAAACATGTAATAATTGATAGAAATTCAAAATCTTCTTCCTTGAAATGACGACGCCCATTTTTATCTCGCGCAACAAAGGGCAGCAGCCCTTTCTGATCGTAATACCTTAAAGTATAGGTACTAAGTCCTGTTCTTTTAGAAATATCTCCAATTTTATCCCCCATCATTTTCTCCCTCTAACTGTCTTTTCTTCTATTTTAACAGATGAAAAGATGGATTAACGGGAACATTTTAGAATCGCATAAACATCCGATACAGCCAACTTTTTAACGATGCCAATCGTTCCATCTGGTCGATAGTCGCATTTTTCAGCCATTTCCTGTAATTCTGCTTCCGTAGGATTTAGTCCTAATTCCTTTAAATTAGTGGGCATCTTGAGTGCATGATAAAAGTTTTCCATCGCATGGATGCCTTTTAATGCGGTTTCTTCAGCATCAGCACATGGTTCGACATCCATGACGTTGACTGCAAATTGCACGAAGCGTTCCAGCCGTTCTTTAAAAACATAGCGGGCCCAATTAGGCCATACAACTGCCAAACCAGCACCATGAGTAACATCGAACATGCCGCTTAATTCGTGTTCGATCTTATGGGTCGCAAAATCACCGCCGTCAGTACCAAAGCCAGTCAATCCATTGTGGGACAAGCTGCTTGCCCACATTACTTCTCCACGCGCTGCCAAATTTTGCGGTTCCTTGGCTAACAGCAGCGCATTTTTCTTAACCACCCGCAATAGACTTTCACTGATGGCATCGGTCAGCTCTAGATTATCGCCGTGGTTGAAATAACGTTCCATCGTGTGCATCATAATGTCCACGCATCCCGCGGCCGTTTGATAATCAGGCAAAGTCAACGTTAATACTGGGTCCATAATACTAAAGAGCGGCCGACTCAAATCGCTACCGCAGCCGCGTTTTAAATTACCAGCTTCATTCGTGATCACTGAACTGTTGCTCATTTCACTGCCTGCAGCAGCGATTGTCAAAATGGTTCCGATCGGTAAACAAGCTTGGGGCAGGGCAGAGGTACTGTAATAATCCCAAACGTCTTGTTCATTAGCAGCTCCGTAACCAATGGCTTTGGCGGAATCAATGACGCTGCCACCGCCAATCGCCAGAATAAAATCAACTTTTTCGGTCTTTGCTAAGGTGATACCTTGATAAACCAACGATAAAACTGGATTTGGAACCACACCGCCTAACTCCACAAAGTCGATTTTTTTACTTATTAGAGATTGCTTGACATGATCAATCAAACCAGAGCGAAGTGCACTTTGCCCGCCATAATGGATCAAAACTTTTTTATAGCCATAATTGGCGATGATATCCCCGATTTGTTTTTCTGTATCTGCTCCAAAGATCACCCTTGTTGGGGCATAGAATTGTGTTTGATTCATTTTTACCACTCCTTTTTTATCCAACGCCGATTGTAAAATTAAGCTAGACAACTAAAAAAGCCATTTGTGCTACACTCAAAATAGTTCTGACCAAAGAATTATAAGGAGTGAGTACAAATGACCTATACCCATCTTACAACGGATGAACTTGTAATGATAGAGTCTTATTTCAAAATAAATCAATCTGTTGCGAAAACTGCGCATTGCTTGAATCGTTCAAGACAAACGATCCATAAAGTATACCTATTCTTCAAGCAAGGAAAATCAGCCTTAGAATACTATCAACAGTATAAGAAAAACAAATCAAACTGTGGTAGACGCCCGCTTGTTTTACCCGAGGAACAATCAGAATATATTCAAAGAAAGGTTGTTCAAGGATGGACACCCGATGTGATTGTTGGTCGTGCAGCGTTTCCTATTCGTTGTTCTGCTCGTACCATTTATCGTATGTTCAAAAAGGGGCTATTTAATCCTTCTGACTTACCGATGAAAGGCAAGCGTAAACCGAATGGACATCAAGAAAGGCGTGGAAAACAAGCTTTCCGCCGCTCTATTCATGAACGTGAAAAAGATTATAGCCAATTCTCAAATGAGTTTGGTCACCTTGAAGGTGACACTATCGTAGGTCTGAAACATAAAAGTGCTGTAATTACCTTAGTTGAACGATTATCAAAAGTTATCATCACATTGAAACCGTGTGGTAGACAAGCGATTGATATTGAAAAAAAATTAAATCATTGGTTTGAATCTGTACCGAAAAATCTATTCAAATCCATCACTTTTGATTGTGGAAAGGAATTTTCAAATTGGAAACAAATCAGTAATGCCAATGATATTGCCATTTATTTCGCTGATCCAGGAACGCCGTCTCAAAGAGGCCTAAACGAGAATTCTAACGGATTGTTACGTAGAGATGGTTTATTGAAATCTATGGATTTCAATTCAGTAGATGAATCTTTTATTCAATCTGTCACATCTAAACGAAATAATATTCCTAGAAAATCACTGGATTATCGAACACCTTTGGAAGTATTTTTGAGTTACGTAAGTATTGATGATTTGTCTAACTTAATTTGACAATTAAGACAAAATAAAACTATTTATTAGTAGTTTTATAAATAAGGTACGTTCTTTTTACGGAAAATCCGACTGATTTCGAGAGGCTGCGGCTTTGCTAAGGGATAACTTTAGAAAAGTCAGACGTATAATAGCTCCTTTGATTTCACTCTAATACTTCGAGTACACTCTAAGTCAACAAGATTTATAAATTATTTTGAGGGAAATGAGCTCAACTTACTTGAGACATAGCGTTTGACAATTAAAAAATCTGCGTTATACTAAATATAGTTAGCCGGCTAATTACATTAAAGAGGAGAGTGCAATGGAGAATTTTACGTTTAAGGATCGTCCAGATAATCAGCGGATTCAACTAACGATTGACCACTATGCTGAATCATCGGATTCAACGATTGCATCATTATTTCTAGATTTCCAATGGACCTTTCGGGAAATGCAGAAGGCATATGACTCTGTTTTGGAGCAGTATGATCTTTCAGAATCCAAATTTATCATTCTGATGTTTTTGGAGCGGGCAGCGGATCATTCGCTGATGCCGTCAGAATTGGCGGATAAATTAGGTGCATCCAGAGCGACGATCACGAAGCTTGTAAATAATATGGAACGTGCTGGGATGATCCAAAAAATCCCTTCTCTCACAGATAAACGAGCAGTCCAGGTTCAATTGACCGATACTGGGAAAGATGTTTTGACTAAATTTTTGCCTAAAAACTTTGAGGCGGTAAATATTCTGCTTGAACAATTGGACGAAGAGGAGATCGAACAGTTTTTCCATTTACTGAATAAAATCAAACAAGGAACCAGCAATTTAACAAAAGAAATGGAGTAATTAAAATGAACGAAAAGAAAATCGAATTATTAGAAACCTATTTAAGCCTATATATCAACCACTTTGTTGTTTTAGAAAACATGGATCAAGCAGATTCAAAATATGTGGTGTTAGACGTTCGTAATGCACCAGCGCAAGTCAAAAAGGATCAGATCAAAGGGGCTATCGCGATGCCGGCTAAAGATCTGACGAATCATTTAGATGAATTGGATAAGGAAAAAACATATGTCGTTTACGATTGGACAGGCGGGACGACCTTGGGAAAAACTGCTTTATTGATTCTTTTGTCCAATGGGTTTGAAGCGTATGAGTTGGCTGGAGCCCTTGAAGGTTGGAAAGGTATGAATTTACCGATTGAAGAAATTTAATAAAAAGGCGCCCTTCGATCATTTATTCAGCAATGATCGAAGGGCGTTTTTCTTTATTAACTGGCTGTTTGTATCTTCTTCATTTGATCGTTTGCCAGGAAGTAATCCGCGTAGGTCCAGCCGTTTCTTGGATGGAATTTTAAAATCTCTTCAGATTTAAGCTGTTCAATCAACTGCAATTGTTTCAATAATCTTTTTTCATCCAATTGAGCATACGCGTAAGGATCAATAAATGAAACAAAATAGAAACGATTGTTTAGTCGATTCAGATAGCGCAGATCCTTCATCAGCGGCAGACTTAACAAGAGGATATCACCTGATAAATCATGGATCGCATCTGGATCGAAGGCAACAACTTCAACTTGGATCGAAATACCTTCTTTTTCAGTTAATTCTTTAAAACGCGTGACTAGCATATCAGTAATACTGTTAGTGCCGGTTTCTTTGATGATCGTCAGTTTATTTAATTTAGTCATTTTGTTCATCCTTTCTATTATATGTATTTGAAATGGCAGGGGACATTTCTTGCACGTCGGTCATTTTTCTGTACGAAATTACCATAATACCTCGAGTCTACTTTAAGTCAACCTAAAAGAATGAAAAAGCTCGTTTGGAACAAAATATTTATTGTAACTTAACCTATTCATTCATCAGAAACCGCTTAAGTTGTTCCTTGAAATCATCATAACAACTGATACAATGACTTTAAATACTTTTGAAATAAACGAAAACAGTGTTCCAGAAACACCGCTGGGAAGGACTATTTTTTTGAAATGCTGTTTCAATAGTGGACAGGGAGGGAATAACGATACTTTTACAAGAACGAATGGAGACGCATCCTTTTACGAATAGCGAGCAGCAGGTGATCGACTATTTACTTGCACAACAACGCAATATTAAAAATCAAACGACAGCTGAAATCGCCGAAGTTACTTATTCATCAAAATCGACTTTAGTCAGAATCGCAAAAAAATTGAATTATTCTGGTTGGATGGCATTAAAAGAGGCCTATCTCAATGAACTGGATTACCTAGAAAAAAGTATTTCGTGTATTGATGCGAATTATCCCTTTTCGAAACGGGATTCGCTCATGTCGATCGCTAACAAAATTGCTCAATTAGAAATCGAATCTATCGAGGATACACTTTCTCTGGTTACCCATGACGATTTACGAAAAGTTGTTGATATCATTGCCAAGTCCTCATCGATCCATATTTTTGCGACCAGCAATAATCTGCTGGTTGCTCAAGAGTTTTCTCATCAGATGAGCCGAATTCAGAAGGACGTACACATCCATTCTTTACAAGGCGAGATTTGGTTCAATGCCTATTTAGCCAAACCGGATTCATGTGCATTAATGATTACTTATTCAGGGGAAACGGGGAGTTTGAATCAGGTGGCTGAAATATTGGCGGAACAAGAGATTCCGCTAATCACCATCACCAGTTTAGGTGAAAATAGTACGGCTCGTTTGTCTAAAGCAATTCTTAGATTATGTACCCGGGAAAAACTTTATTCAAAGATTTCCACGTATTCGACCGATGCAGCAATCAACTATTTGCTGAATGTCATTTACTCTTGTGTTTTTGCGTTGGACTACGATAAAAATGTCGCATTGAAAATAGCAGCCTCACGAAGAATTGAAAATGATCGATGTTCCGATTCTGATATCTTACGAGAGTAAGGGAAAAGAGGAGTAGGATGGCAAAAATTTTGATGAAAAACTTACCCTCTGCGGGGCACGCGATTCCGATTTTAACGTTTTATTCTGTTGTATCATAATCTTATGAGGCTGGTATATTTGAAAATAGATAGAGTTATGAGTATATGAATACTATTTCTTCAGAAGTGGAGCGGAATTAGTTACAAAAACAAAGTGTACAGATTCTATTTCTGTACACTTATACTAGTTAAAAAAGGATAATTTAGAAAAATAAATATTTTATACTTTCTAGTAAAATCAAATGGATTGGATAAAAAGCATAAAAGCCCCATTTGATCCAACGTGGTGAATACCCACGGGTTCCATTATAGTTCAACAATAAGTATCCTACTGCTAGAAAACCAAATGAAGAGAATATTTCAACAATATATGCCGCCGAATTTGCACTGGTGAAAATTCCTACAATAGATATTATTTCAAAGATTAAGAAATAAGAAAACATAGTTACTTTTATACCTTTATCAGTATGGAATTTGTAAAAAGCCCATATTAAAATAATTCCTAATAAATTCCAATCGGAAAGTATCGTTAAAAACGTAAACAGAATGACAAGCATAAAATGCCCTATTGGACTTTTTACTTTTTCGTAACAAATTAACATGATAAGCCCTATGAGAAGAGTAAAGAAAATATTATTGGGAATATCTGTAATTGAAAAAGCGTATGCAGGGTTATGCATTAAGTAAAAAGGATAGATTGATACTAGCCAGAAGACAGCTAACCTCAGAGCATACTTTTTTACATTTCGTGTATAATGATATCCTTCCACCAATAGATAAGCCATGATAGGGAACGTAAATCTTCCTACAAATTCAGAAACAGCAAAAAAAGGCAACGATTGGATACTGTGACCCCACTCAAATATTATGCCCGTGTGATTAATTAACATCCCTGTAATCGCAATTATTTTTAAATGGAAACTATCTAATTTTATTTTCATGGTAAAACCTCCCTTTACAATAGTTTAAATTAATTATTTTTTTATTAATCAGACTAAAGGCTCATCTAACCCTACAACTTTGTTCCACAATTGTAGATTAAATAATGTTATCTGGTTATTAATCATAGAAGTATGAATAGTGTCTGCGAAGACATAAGTCACGGAGTACAATGTTAGTTTTCCCCGTTTTAGCAGTAAATGTAATTGAACAATAAATCAAATAAAAAATCCGATCAGCAGCGAGGGCACTCGTAGCTGATCGGATTTTTTATATATTCTGTTGCGGTTCGTACCAGATCACCATATTAACTGTGGCTACTTCATCAGAAGGATTGTGGTAGCTATGACTGGTGTCTGCTTTGAAACGAATCGCTTCGCCATTATTGGCTTGCAGTTTTTGTTCTAGAAATTGAACTTCGATCACACCTGAGAAAACGGTAATGAATTCTTGTGTACCAATTGGATGAGCTTCGGCTTGTAAAAAGGCCCCTGGATCTAGTTCGATGCGATAGATTTCAAAACCGCGCTGATCATTAAAAGGGAAGATGGGGTAATTGCGATAGTGTCCGTCATCTTCGGTTAAGACCGACAGCTTTTCTTGAGTAACCACTTCAAAATCTTCTTCCGGAGCAGTCATTAGTTCAGTAAAGGACATTTTTAAACCATTGGCAATTTTCCAAACGGTGTTAATCGTTGGATTAGCCGTACCTTTTTCGATTTGAGCCAGCATGCTTTTGCTGACACCGGTTAGATCTGCAACCTTATCTAGGCTGAGATTTTTCTTTTCGCGGTATTGCTTCAGGTTGTTTGAGAAGGTTTGATTGATTTCAGACATAAAATACTCTCCTTATCTTGACAATATATAGGACGAATTGTACTATATAAGAAACAAAACGTTCTGTATGTTGTTCGTTTTGTACATTATAGCAAATAAGTGGAAGGAAGGAAAGATGATGATTTCATTAGCATTTATGTCTTATATTTTTGTCACGGCTTTTACACCCGGTCCAAATAATTTGATGGCGTTGACCAATGCAGCAAAGTTTTGCTTACGAAGAGGAGTTACTTTTAGTGCAGGTGTTTTCTTAGGATTTCTGATCGATATGTCGTTATGTGTGCTGCTTACTACAGCATTATATACATCCATTCCAAAGATAGAACCCTTTATGAAGGGAATAGGCGCGCTCTATATGCTCTATCTGGCATTTACTGTTTTTCGCGATAAACCGAAAAAAGAAAAGACGGAAAAAAGTTTTTTGAATCCCAGCAGCATGTTTACGGGAACTATTATGCAGCTAGTCAACGTGAAAGTGAACATCTACGGAATAACCTCAATTACGGCCTTCGTTTTACCCAATGCGCAATCTAATGGTGGAATCATCTTAGGGATTTTGCTTTTGTCGGTCGTCGGTTTTTTAGGCACTTGTACCTGGGCATTATTTGGCTCACTCTTTCAAAGTATCTTCACGAAATATCATAAACAAACAAACCTGATCATGGCACTGTTACTGGTGTATTGTGCGCTGATGGTATTAAAATAAAAAAACGTTCTCGAAATCGAGAACGTTTTTTTATTGAACTTTACACTGGATCTGTTGTGCTTCTAAAATCTCTTTGAAATAATCCAGATCTTCGGTATGCAGCTGTGGGATGTCCTGCATTTGATAGTCTCGATCAAGTGAGGCATATTTTTTTTCACCAAATTGATGGAAGGGCAGTAGTTCCACTTCTGTGATCTTCATTTTGTTAAACAATTTCACGAAAGCTTCGGCATTTTCTGGGCCATCGTTATAACCCGGGATCACAGGAATTCGGACAACTAAATTTTGCTGGTGTTGGATAGCGATCGAGAGATTTTTTAAAATGGGTTTTAATGAAACGCCGGTTCTAGCTTTATGCTGAGCTTCGTCATGATGTTTGACATCGAAATAAAGCAGATCAACTTGTTCAATGAACCGTTCAAAAATTTCTGGTTTAGCGTAACCGGTAGTCTCACTCGCTGTATGGATGTTTTTTGCTTTTAATTGTCGTAATAGTTCGGTTGCGAATTCTGCTTGGTATAAGACTTCGCCGCCTGATAAGGTGACACCGCCATTCGATTCTTCATAAAAAGCTTCATCCTTCATAACTTCAGCAATGATCTCATCCATTGTTTTGTATTCGCCTACTGTCGTATGGGTATTTTTTTGCGTATCCCACATTTGCTCAGGTTTGCCATTTTGAGATTCAGGATTTGAGCACCAATAACAACGCAACGGGCAGCCTTTAAAAAATACGACCGTGCGAATCCCTGGTCCGTCATGGATACTAAATTTTTGGATATTGAAAATACAGGCTTTATCATTCATTGGAAAGTCCCTCCAGTTCACCCTGAGTTTAGCACAATAATTTGTTAACGTAAATATAAATAGTTACGTTCGTAATCAAAAGTGACTGATATGTTGTTCGAATGGTAAAAATATGATAACCTGATACAAATGACTGAATGTGGATGGAGAAGAGTTTATGTCTAGAGAAGAAGAGATTCTTGCGATTGTCAGTGAGAAGAAAAAAATAGAAGTCAACGAACTTTCAGCGTTACTGAATGTTTCGAAAGTAACGATCAGAAAAGATTTAGATAAATTGGAAGCACGAGGATTATTGCATCGTCAGCATGGTTACGCACTGTTGAACAATCTGGATGATATCAACTATCGTTTGGCGCAAAACTACGATCAAAAGCGTAAAATTGCCTTAGAAGCCAGTAAAATTGTTAATGACGGAGAAGTGATCATGATCGAATCCGGGTCAACATGTGCGTTATTGGCCGAGGAATTAGCCTTCAACCGAAATGATATTACGATTATCACTAATTCTTGTTTCATCGCTTCTTACGTTCGCAAGGCTGAATCGGTCAAAGTGATTTTGCTAGGCGGGGAATATCAAAAGGAATCGCAAGTGAATGTGGGGCCGTTGGTAAAACAGGTCATCAATGAATTTTATGTCGATAAATTATTTGTCGGGATTGACGGTTTTGATGTGCGTCGCGGATTTACTGGAAGTGATATCACTCGTTGCGATACGACAAGGACGTTAGCAACAGCTGCGAATCAGACGATTGTATTGACCGATTCCAGCAAGTTTTCGCAAAATGGATTGGTGTCAGAGTTTGGTTTTAGCGAGATCAGCAAAGTGTTTACAGACAAACATATTAATCGAGAAGCATTGGCCTTTTTGGAAAAAGAAAAGATTTCTGTTTTTACCGCATAAATTTTAGTGAAACGTTTGGATCAGTCAGAAAAAACTGGCTGATTTTTTGTTTAGCGGAATGCTATACTGAAAGAATAATGCGAGGAGGCGGATAGTTATGAAGATTCGTCATGTGCAGGAATCGGATCGTGCTTTTTGGTTCACATTAGATCGTCACTTGCCCGAAGACCAGTTTGATCAGAAGGTTCGGGATAAGCAGGGGTATGTCTTATTGGTTGATGGCGCTGACGTTGGATTGTTGAGATACAATCTTTTTTGGGATGAACATCCATTTTGTACGATGCTGTATGTGGCTGATGCGTATCAAGGCAAAGGATATGGAAAGGCTCTAATGGTCTTTTGGGAAGAAGAGATGCGGCGGCTAGGATACAAAATGCTGATGACTTCAACGCAGGTCTACGAACAGGCGCAGCACTTTTATCGCAAGCTGGGTTATCAGGATGCCGGAGGCTTGTTGATTTCGATACACGAGATTCAACAGCCGATGGAGTTGTTTTTGATCAAGCAGATTGAATAAGGAGGAAAACGATGAACTATCGAGGGACACTGATCGCAGTTAAGGACATTGGAAAAGCGCAACAGTTTTATCACGAGGTTTTGGAACTGGAGGTCGTTATGGATGCTGGTGAACATGTTCAACTAACAGAAGGAATGTTTTTACAAACTGTAGAGTCTTGGGGAGGATTTATTAATCGGACGTCGAAGGATATCGTGCTGGAAAATAATGCGATTGAACTTTATTTTGAAACTGAAGATATGGATGCTTTTATTGAGAAGCTGGCCGCGCGGAAGGAGATTGACTTTCTTCATCCAGTAATGGAGCATAGCTGGGGACAACGGGCTGTCCGTTTTTATGATGTAGACAAGCATATTATCGAGGTAGCCGAAAGCCTTACATCAGTGATCAAACGCTTTATCGATTCAGGTCTGACGATTGAAGAAACGGCCGAACGAATGGGCGGAGATGTTGGTTATATAAAAGCTGCGCTGGAACAAGCAAACGATTAATCAGCCTAAGATATTGCACGAATGTGCAATATCTTTTTTTTACGCCTAAATCCTGACAAACCCTATTGACTGTGTTTCTGTTCACATGATACTATGATTACGAAAGAAGATATATTTAGTTTCGAATGAAAAAACGGAGGGTGTAATCATGAGTATTCAAATGAAAGAACAAAACGCGCCGTATTTTGGAAAATTAACCAATCGAATGAATCATTTTCGAGAATCAGTATTAACGAAAAAACCTTATATTGATGCTGAACGGGCATTATTAGCAACCGAAGTCTACAAAAAACATCAAGATCAACCAAGTACTGTGAAACGGGCCTTGATGCTGCAAAACATTTTGGAGAAAATGTCGATCTACATTGAAGAGGATACTTTGATTGTCGGAAATCAAGCGTCATCGAATCGCGATGCGCCGATTTTCCCAGAATATACAATGGAATTTGTGTTGAATGAATTGGATTTATTTGAAAAACGTGATGGCGATGTCTTCTATATTACGGAAAAGACCAAAGAGGACTTGCGCTCAATCGCGCCATTTTGGGAGAATAATAATCTGCGTGCGAAGGGCTGGGCATTACTGCCGGATGAAGTCAGTGTCTTCATGGAAACAGGCTTTTTCGGAATGGAAGGCAAGCTGAATTCCGGTGATGCTCATCTGGCCGTTGATTATGGGCAAATGCTGCGCGTTGGTCTGAAGGGATATCAAGAACGCACACTGAAAGAAAAAGCAGCGCTTGATTTGACGATACCGGAAAGTTTAGACAAATATCAATTTTACAAAGCTGTTTTGATCATGATCGATGCGGTGAAAACGTTCGCGGAGCGCTTTTCAGCATTGGCTAAAGAGCAAGCAGCAACAGCCAATCCGCGACGCAAAGCGGAATTGTTAGAGATCAGCCGAATCTGCGGCAAGGTTCCTTATGAACCAGCAGAAACCTTCCAAGAAGCGATCCAAGCAACTTGGTTTATCCAATTACTCTTGCAAATCGAATCGAATGGTCACTCATTATCCTATGGCCGTTTCGATCAATATATGTATCCTTATTTGAAGGCAGATCTGGAAAAAGGCGATATCACAGAAGACAAAGCGGTCGAATTATTAACCAACCTTTGGATCAAAACGCTGACGGTCAATAAAGTCCGTAGTCAATCTCACACGCTCAGCAGTGCTGGCAGCCCGCTTTATCAAAACGTCACAATCGGCGGTCAAACTAGAGATAAAAAAGACGCGGTCAACGAATTATCCTATTTAGTGTTGCGCAGTGTTGCTCAAACGAAGTTGCCGCAGCCGAATTTGACGGTTCGTTATCACGCTGGGTTGGACAATCGTTTTATGAATGAATGTATCGAAGTTATGAAGCTGGGATTTGGGATGCCAGCATTTAACAATGATGAGATCATTATCCCTTCATTCATGAAGGTTGGGGTGACGGAAGAGGACGCGTATGATTATAGTGCGATCGGTTGTGTTGAAACAGCAGTGCCGGGTAAATGGGGCTATCGCTGTACAGGCATGAGCTATATGAATTTTCCGAAAATCTTGATGATCGCTATGAATGATGGGATCGATCCGGTTTCCGGCAAACGCTTTGTCGAAGGCTACGGTCACTTCAAAGACATGAAATCATATGCCGATTTACAAGAGGCTTGGGATAAAACGGTACGAGAATTGACCCGTATGAGTGTGATCGTTGAAAATGCGATTGATCTTGGCTTGGAACGTGAAGTACCGGACATTTTATGCTCGGCATTGACTGAAGACTGCATCGGCCGCGGTAAAACCTTAAAAGAGGGCGGCGCTGTTTACGATTTCATTTCGGGTCTGCAAGTCGGTATCGCCAACATGGCGGATTCGTTAGCAGCCATCAAACAGTTAGTGTTCGATGAAGAAAAGGTAACCACAGAGGAATTGTGGGAAGCGTTGATGACGGATTATGCAAGTGAACGCAGTCAAGCGATTCAGCAAATGATTTTAAATGATGTACCGAAATATGGGAACGATGATGATTCGGTCGATCAGTTGATCACAGAAGCTTACGATAGTTATATCGATGAAATCGCGAAATATCCGAATACTCGATATGGGCGCGGACCGATCGGCGGTATTCGCTATTCAGGAACGTCATCAATCTCTGCGAATGTTGGACAAGGACGGGCGACAATGGCGACACCAGATGGACGAAACGCGTGGGTGCCGTTAGCAGAAGGCTGCTCACCATCTCATAACATGGATAAAAATGGTCCGACCGCCGTATTGAAGTCTGTTTCGAAATTAAGCACCGAAGATATTCTTGGCGGTGTACTGTTGAATCAAAAAGTCAATCCGCAAACCTTGGCTAAGGAAGAAGATAAGCAAAAGCTGATCATGCTTTTGCGGGCCTTCTTTAACAAATTGCACGGCTACCATATCCAATACAATGTTGTTTCGCGAGAAACGTTGATCGATGCGCAACAGCATCCTGAAAAACACCGGGATTTGATTGTTCGTGTGGCTGGTTATTCCGCTTTCTTCAATGTTCTATCAAAAGCAACCCAAGACGATATCATTGAACGGACAGAACATGTGATTTAACACAGAAAGACTTGATGAATGCACAATTCATCAAGTCTTTTTGATTTCATGATACAAATAATTCAGCCATTCAGAATCCTTCCGTCGATTATCAAAAGCGACGTAGCCGTTGTATTGATAAATATAATCGATTTTCCAGCCGCCAGTTTTGCTTCTTTTTTCTGCCAACAATTGGACTAAATCCTTTGCTCGCGGATCATTGATGCGTTGGCTTTTTTGCAGGATATAAACGAGATCGGTCATGGATAAATGATAACTTTGCGGAAACATACTATCAGTAATATGGGGACTGATGGGTTGACCATTCGTTAGCCGGCAGAACATTTTGTGTTGAAGCATGTACTCAACACCGTGAATTATCATAGCATTGACTTTCTCATCAGCCGGATCAACTTTTTCTAGATACGTTAATAAAGCACGAACAGTCTTGCCGATTCCGATATAGCAGGGCGTATTTTTCATACAGCCGCCAAACTTGCAGATGCCTTTGTGGGGCCAAGCGGTCTTTTGTTCGCGGTCGAATACTTGGTATTGCTTGATCCAATTGAGAGCATTTTGGGCTTCCGTCGATTTTCCCAAACCGAGTCGGCAATAGGCTTCAAATAGCAGCGCATTGTAGCAGGGAACAATCTCTTCTAATTTTCCCGTAAAGGCAAAGCCTTCGGATGTCGCTAAGTGCTGGTTCACAAAACCGATCAATTCTTGGGTCAGCGGCAATTCCTCAGCATACGGAATCTCAGCCAAGCCGATCAAGGCAAATATTTTTCCGAGCGGTTTCAAGTTGGTCAGCTTGTCGTATTTTTTAATGATCTCTGACTGTTCGAGATAGTGCAGCGGGGCATCAATTATTTCCCCTTGGGATATTTTCAGTCGTAACATTAGCGCATGGTCCATTCTGTCAGCTCCTTTCATTTTCAAACAGTACATAGAGTATTTAGTTTTATTATCCCAAAGTTTTATAAAAAAGAAAGCTGATTTGAGCTATTTCGATTAAAGAGTCAATCGGTCTGATTGATGAAGCAACTAAAAACACACCAATCCTAATTTTAGGTTGGTGTGTTTTTTTGATAGCCGTTCAGTTGTTTATACTTAATTCTTTCACTTCCATGATTTGAATATCCCCAATGAATTTAGCTGTTTGGACTTTGTCGATTGTTCCATTTGTCTCGAACAGAGAGTTGGAGATGCCGCAAGCCATGGCATATTTGATGGCATTCTCGATCGAATATCCTTGGCTGATCGCAAAAGCCATGCCGCCAACAGTGGAATCGCCGCAACCGGTTGTATTCACGATCTCAACTTTAGGAATCTGCACGTCATAAATCTGGGAGCCATGTTTGACTAGGGCTCCGTCGCCGCCTTGCGAGATCATGATGGTGTCGATAGCGTCAAAAATCGGTTGATGTAAAATGGTGATCAGCTCTTCATTCGATCGAATCTCTTTTCCAATCAATTCTTCCAACTCGGCCGTATTAGGTTTGATAAAACTTGGACGGACAGCTGGCTGGGCTAAAACATTTTCCAATTGCTCGCCAGAGATATCCATTAAAATCGGGAACTTTTCCCCTACGATCGAGCGAATGAATTGCAGCAGATGAAAGTGGAAATTCGGATCGTCAGAATTTACCGAACCAGAAATACAAATCACATCAATTGCGTACTTTTGTAAAAGATTAGCGATATGCTGAAAGAAAAGCTGTTCATTTTCTTTAGAAAGATAAAGGCCCTTTTCTACAAGTTCCGTATGGGTATTCCCGTCATGCATGATCGTAATCGCGTTTCGCGAATTGCCTTCAACTGGCAGAAATTCAAGCTGGTAACGGTCTTCAGCGACCAATGTATCTAAAATCATTTTTCCGACAGGTCCGCCTAATATTCCGGTCAAAATGACTCCTTCACCAGATTGTGCGATGACTCTGCCGGCATTGATTCCTTTTCCTCCAATAGATGTGTGTGGATTTTCTACACGATTTACTTGGTCCAAATTCAGTGAAGAAACAAGGTAGTTGTAATCCATTGAAGGATTCAACGTAATCGTCAAAATCATTCCTGTTCCTCCTTAATGATCGTCGTATACGAATTGTAGTAGTCGAATGTTGTTTCGGAAAGCTTGTCATCTGTCACCAGATAATCAATATCAGATAGAGAATAGAAGGTATAGACATCCGAGCGATTAAATTTAGAACTGTCCGCAACGACACATTTTTTCCGAGCGTGCTTAAAGGCCACTCGTTGGATCGATCCCTCGATCGAGTTTGCGGTCGTGACATTGTTATCAAACACGCCATTTGTTGCTGCAAAAGCCAAGTCAATATTCAAATTTTCGAAGCTTCTTTCCGCGATTTCGCCATAAAACTCTTCAGTCGTGCGGGAAAATTCCCCACCAGTCAACAGGACGCGATAATCCGTGTTGTAAATCAAATAATTAAAAGCCAGCAGACTATTTGTGATTACAAATAAGTTTGCTTTTTTTATTTCTGGAAGGGCATGGAGCATGGTGGTTCCGGCACCGATATAGATCGTGTCGTTATCTGAAATAATGCTGTTCATGACTTTTCCAATAAATTGTTTCTCTGGAACATTGGTGTCGATTTTTTCTTGAGTAGAAAGCTCCTGCTCAATTTTTTCAAGTTTTTGTGCGCCGCCATAAATCTTTACTAACAAAGAATTTTCAGCCAGCTCATTGATATCTCTTCGAATCGTCATATCTGAGACATCTAATTTCGCAGATATTTCAGGAATCGACAGATAGTCATTCACGTGTAACAAATCCAAAATCTTTTCTTGTCGCTCTTTCTTTAACATGAAATCACCTCTAATTAAGTAAGCTCTTACAATAGCCGATAATCAAGCCGGCTATGTCTATACACTAATTAATAGCATTTAAAGAAAGAAAAAGCAAGGATAAATGTTCAGTTGTGATAAGTTTTGTTAATTACTATTAAATTATCTGATAGCAGTTTGTTGATATTTGAAATAAAAAGAAAAGAAAGCGTTGACAAAGGATTTCAAGCATTGTATATTTACATTGCGAAACACATGTTAACAAAGTTTAACAAAATATTTCAGATTTATTGAGAAAGGAGTGACAGATTGGTGAGTTATAAAGATATGTTTCATGAGCAATTGATTCACCTTGAGGTGGAAGGAGCGACTGAGGAGGCTGTTTTTGAAAAGGTTGCGGCTCAATTGCGCGATCTCGGATTTGTCAATGAAGGCTATCTGAGAGGAATTACAGCTCGGGAACAAAAATTTCCGACAGGGTTGATCACGCAGCATGTGAATATTGCTTTGCCGCACTCAGATCCTGAATACGTTGAGAAACCATTCGTTTATATTGCGCGTTTGAAAAATGAGGTCAAAGTGAAGCAGATGGGCGACAGTCAAGAAATGGGCGTCAAAAATTTATTCTTTTTAGGAATCAAAGATCCAAAAGGACAGGTCGGGTTATTGCAGGCCTTCATGGAATTATTTATGCAGGAAGAGTTCGTCACAAGGTTTATCAATGCGCAAGACGAAACCGATATTTATCAATTGTTTACAGCAAACATCTAAAAGTAATTATTAAAAGAAAATTAATTGAAAATTGGAGGAATAGAAGATGAAAAGAAGATTGATTGTTGCATGTGGAAGCGGTGTCGCTACAAGTCAGACGATTGCTAGTAAAATCGCGAGTTTATTAGAAGATGACGGGATTGATTTTCCAGTCGACGCAGTGGATTACAAATCGATTCAAAGCGAACTGCCTTCTACTGGGATTTATGTTTACGTTGCACAGCCGGATGATGAAGTTTTGGAAAAAGCAGAGGAGTTGGGTGTGAATGTTTTTCCTGGTATCCCGTTCTTGACCGGGATGGGTTCGGACAAGATTTACGAGGACATTAAAGCATTAGTTGAATAAAAAACCTTACTAAAGAAAGAAGTGGAAAAAGTGCAAGTATTTCAGGACATAATAAATTATATTCTTGGTTTAGGATCCGCTATTTTTGTTCCATTGATTATTTTACTTTTAGGTCTAGTTGCCGGAATGAAACTTAAAAAAGCCTTCATGTCAGCGATCACGCTGGGAATCGCCTTCACAGGGATGTCGATGGTGATTGGCTTTATGTCAAATGCAGTAAGTCCTGCATCAGAAGCGTTAGCCAAAAATACGGGACTTAATCTTCCAGCCTTGGATTTAGGGTGGACAGGGGCTGCTAGTATTACGTGGTCATGGTCGTATGCCTTTGTATTTTTTGCGGTTGTTCTTGGTGTAAATTTCGTGATGTTGATTTTAAATTGGACGAAGACTTTGAACGTCGATATGTGGAATGTTTGGGGCAAAGCGTTAACTGCCTACCTTGTTTACTTCATCAGCGGTAGTTTGATCGCGGGATTTGCGACAGCGATCGTTCAAGTGATTTTGGAATTAAAAATGGGGGACATGTTCCAACGACATATCGAAGACTTAACGGGAATTCCATTAGTTACAGTGACGCATTTAATGAATATTTCAGCTGTTTTATTACTGCCGATAAATATTTTGATGGATAAGATTTCTTTCCTTAATAAACAGGCAGATACTAAAGCTTTGAAGAAAAAGATCGGTATTTTCTCTGAAAACTCAGTAATGGGCTTTATTATCGGTTTAGGTCTTGGACTTGCGGCGGCATATGGAGTCTCAGGTTCGCTAAATCTGGCTATTCAAATCGCTACGGCAATGGCTTTGTTCCCAATGATTTCTAAAATGTTCATGCAATCATTGTCGCCACTAGCAGATGCAATGTCAGAAATGATGAAAAAACGCTTCAAGGATCGCGAAGTGTACATTGGATTAGACTGGCCGGTTTTGGCTGGACGTTCTGAAATTTGGGTAACTGCGATTCTATTGGTTCCAGTATTTATCGGATATGCGATTATTTTGCCGGGGAATGCGGTATTGCCATTAGCCGGAATCATTAACTATTCGATTGCAGTTGGCGGTTTATTATTAACTGGCGGAAATCTTGTCCGAATGCTGATCATGGGTGTCATTTCGATGCCGATCTATCTATATGCAGCTACGTATCTGACACCGATTTTAACCGGGTTAGCAGATAAAACCGGGGCGGTTGAAGGTATTAAAAAAGGCCAGCAAATCACTTGGTCTTCAATTGAAGGACCAGAATTCAGAATTTTATTCGCTGAAGCCTTTAAAGGGAATATATTAGGGATTGTCGGTGCAGTGATTTTTATCGCGATGTTCGTTTGGTTATACAAGTATATGAATAAAGCCAAAGTACCAAGCCAAAGATATGAAGCAGCAACGGATAAAAAGGTCAGCAATGTAGAAGTTGCAAGTTAATGTAGGAATTGTTTCGAAAACGGTTAGATAAAAATGAAGGCAGGTAAAAATAATGACTAAAAAGAGCAGTAACCGAGAAAAAACGAAGTGGTTGTTTCTATTATTTATCGCCATCCTATGTTTTGTTCTAGCCTTTTCGACGCAGCAGTTAATCTTTAATTTTATTGCGATTGCGCTCGCTGTTTATATCTACAAGTATGGCAATCCGATTCTTTTCAAAGAGTATGACGAACGCAGAAAAAACAAGTATGAGGAAGCCATGCAGGTTCGAAAAGCGGCGCAAACAGCTATTAGCAGTAAAAGAATTTTCAAAAAATAGAAAAGGTGGTCTCGACTATGTCAGACGGACGGATGATTTTTGAGAGAGAGCGCGAGGACTTGGCGCGGATTGTAAAATTGATTTTTGCACGGAAGAATACGAATGTCGCTGGAGGTAACTTTTCTTTTAAAACGACAGACAAAAATGGAAAAGACTATATAATTATGACACCAACGATGATGTCGGAAGCCTATTTAGGAGAAGTGTCGCCGGCACAAATTTTAGTTGTTGAACCGCACACGCGCAAAGTCATCGATGGGGTTGGAAAGCTGACTCGTGAAATCAATTTACACGAGGCGGTTTATGACACGAATCCAGAAATTAAAGCTGTCTTACATGCACATGCTCCCAACTCGATGTTTTGGGCTACCGCTGGTTTAGATATGCCGAACTTGACAGAAGCAACGCAAAAAATCGGCTATGTGCCAGTGTTAGGATTCGAGCCGAATTGTTCGCCGGAACTAGCAGATCTAGTTTCCAGCTATATGGAAAAAGAACAATTAGACCTGCCGAACATGCTTCTATTGAACAGTCACGGCGTGTTGATCAGTGCACCAGGTGAAACTGGAATCGAAGCAATTCATAAAGCGCTGCAAATCCTTGATACAACAGAATGGAATGCCGAGATTGCCTATAAACAAACGATTTTCCAATCATTAGGCCTGTTGGATGGCTACTATTCAAAAGGAAAACAAGTCGGAACCATAGAAGACTTGAAAGATCATACCCCGATTTATAACCGTGAAGAGATTTTAGCGGGTGGGGATTAAGAGGAAATAAAAGCTTGAACAGGGAAGAGAATTTTCATCTTCCTGTTCAAGTTTTTTTATTTTTGTTTATTTTGAGTTCAAATATAGTAAACTATCTCTAGTACATTTAACTGAAATTTGATACGCTAGGTGAGAAAAGAGGCGATGAAATGTTAAAAACGGATCGATTTCAAGCAATCATGTCGTTGTTGGAAGTTAGCGGAACGGTAAGGGTCAATGAAATCATGGAAAAATTATCGGTTTCTGATATGACGGTGCGGCGTGATTTGGACGAATTGGAGAAACAAGGATTATTAGAGCGGGTGCATGGCGGTGCGAAATTGAAAGATTTTTATCGACATGTAGAGCTTTCACATACGGAAAAGCAAATAATGCTTCAGGCCGAAAAACAGCGGATTGTTGAAAAAGCCAATGAGCTGATCAATGATGGCGATACTATTTTTCTAGGACCTGGAACGACGATCGAACTATTGTCGAAAATCATCAAGGCCGATGGGTTGCGGATCGTGACAAATTGTTTGCCGGTGTTTGAGGAACTAAACAAGCATAAGGGCAATCGGAAAATTTATTTATTAGGCGGCGAATTACGGGAAACAACACAATGTTTCGTCGGCGAGATTACTAACAAGTCGCTGAACGATATGAATTTTCATAAAGCATTCTTCAGCTGTAACGCCTTAAACGAACAAAAAATTATGACATCGACCTTTGAAGAAGGGCAGACGCAGCAAATTGCTCTGAATAATTCCGTTGAACGTTTCTTGCTGATCGACCATTCTAAAATCGGGAAGAGAGATTTTTCTGTGTACTATAACCTCCATGACGTGACGGCAGTTATAATTGATGAAGACGAACAGAAACATTACGAAAAGATCGAAAAAGAAGAAAGGTATATTGTTTAAAATAGTAGATAGGATACCTCTGAAATTTCTCTTCTGAGATTTCGGAGGTGTTTTTTTATAAAATAATAATTTTTAAAATTGTTTCTAATACCTGAATAATTCATAGATCTAATTTTTTTGGGAAAATAACGTTTATACATCGATTTGAGTTGAATTTTCTTTTTTCAACCGGTTTGTACTTGCGAAAACAGATTTCCTTTTGTTTTTTTAACGAAGATAGGGAATCTGGAGCTGTTTTTGGGCGCACGAATCCCTTAGTGATTCCATGTCTTTTTAAAAGCTGATTGCTATTTTACACTTGCCAACTGAGTTGCTGGATTTTGTCCAGTAACTGATAAAACAAGTCTTGATAGACATGGGAGGAGCTCATCCGTAAAAGCAATCTACGGCCACTGCGGACTAATTTACCCGCGACCTTGAACAGGCGGAGCCGCAATGTGTCGACTTGGAATGTCGCTTCCTTTTCAGGTAGACATATGGTCTTCATGAAGTTGACCAGGTTGTAAGCCAACAGGCTTACCATCATCCGTGCATGATTTTCCAAGAAGCTTGAGCTATCCGTCTTGTCGAAATAGAACCCATTTTTTGCTTCCTTGATGAAGTTCTCCATGGTGCCGCGTTTATGGTAAATCTGGAAGATGGTTTTCGCGGATAGTTCCTCGTGAAAATTAGTGACCACGTACTCGTGACTGAACACCAGCTGATTCGATTCCCGAGTCGATTTGATACAGATTCGACGTTTTTGGGACCAGCTATTGGCTTGATAGAACGCGGAATAGTAGTGGACTTCCCTTTCCTCCCAGGGATGGTCGTCCCCAACCAGGACAAAGGTTTCCGCTAGTTTTTCCACGACTTTATTTGATTTCAGGCGGATGACATAGAAACTTTCGTTGGATTCACACGTATCATAGACCTCGGGCGTCGCAAAGCCGCTGTCTCCCCGGACCAAAATATCAGTGCAGGGAAGGACTTGACGGTAATGTGTGAGCATCGGTGCCAGAAAATCTTTTACACCTTTTGACGTATACACATTTCCAGAACGAAGTTCTGCTTTCAGAAAGTCTCCCGTAAGGCCATCGAAGGCTACCAACGGATGATAGCCCTGTGTGCCGTAATGGGCATTGTGCTCAGTCTTTTCTTGATTCCCGAACGTATCCGAATGTGTGGAATCTAAATCGATGATCATTTGGGTATTGTTCCGTTCCATGCGGACCTTGTCCAGCATGGCTTGGTTCAGTTCCTGGAACTGTGCAATGTTCTCCTCGCTGATCCGGTCCCAGAAGCGGGATAGCGAGGCCTGGGAGGCGATGGCTTCCTTATCCAAAACCAACCGAAAAATGGGATCTTCCTTCAAGAGATTGGCGGATGAATCTGCGGAATATCCGGCAATCAACTGGAAGAGCAGCTGTTCGAGCAGGGAGATGTTGTCATGAGTCCAATAAATACGGTCCTCATTGAAGTGGAGGAATTGCTTCGCGAACGAATAAAATCCAAGCGAATTCATGAATTCCTTCACCAAGATGAGACCGGCATCTGACGAAAGATTACCACCGGTGTTTGACACCACCATTTTAGAGTTGAATTTTACGTGTTTTTCCTGTAATGTAGCCATTGAGAGAACCCCTTTCTTGGTTTAGTTTAGACACTTTAACCATAGCAGATTGGGGTTCTTTTTGTACACCCAAAGGGTGCGGTAAAAGAAAAGAAGAACCGTGCGTTAATAAGCTTTTAATAGAGTTTCAGAAATTCTATGAATTATTCAGGTAATACTCAACAATATACATAAAGATTAAAAGATAGAGTAATTTTTGGGGTTATTTCTGATGTATCATAGAAATAGACAAAGAGCAGTTAAAAAATTAAAATGAGATTTTAAAATAGAAGGAGAGTACACTTATGCCAAAAACATTGTCGCAAATCACACTTTTTACTATGGGAAAAAAGAATCTTGAAAAACGTATTTTGAAAGCGCACACAGAGTCGCCGGATGCAGATACCACCGTTCAATACCTTGTGGCAGTGCTGATTCGTCAATGTTTGTGCGTAAGTGACTTTGCAGGGATCTGTAACGACTTAATCAGAGAAATCTTTCTATTTGCGGAGCCGACAGAAGTGCTGCGCAAATTTTGTCCGCTGTTTCGTGATGCTTTTGAAAACGAAAAGGAATGGGACCAAGTCCTCAAACGTTTCTACAAAAACTCAAAACAAATCCACCGTTACAACAACCGTTTAGGCGACAGCAAAAGATACTTGCTCGAAAAAACAACACCTGTTGAAGCGTTAGAAGGTCAACAATATAAAATTCTTTCGACCTTTGAAGATGCGATGGGCAAGGTGCACACGTGGAGTTTGCGCGATGCTGATCCGAATTCCTCGGCAACTAAAATCGATTCTGTCTTAGAATTGATGTCCTCTTTAACTATTTTCGAAAAGAATGACGTTCGACGCTTTGTCAAATTGGAAAACTCCGAAATCGACAACTGTACCCGCGATATCAAGATCAGAAAAGGAGAAATTCTGGAGGATACCACTCCCGTCGAGGAACTTCAAGCAGAAGTGGGACTATCACCAGAAGCTGATTTGAATGATTTAACGGAGGGAGAAAAGCTGGAAATAGTAAAATTACTTCTACCTGAAGGCATCGTTTTGACGGATACCCGCATGGAAGAACTCAAAGAAGACGTTTCGGCAAATGATTCGGACATTAATGCGCCAGAAAAAACGATCGCCGCTACAGCTCAAAAAGCTGAACCAATCAGTGATTCAACCGCATCTGCTGTCAAAGAACCGCCAAAAGCCGAAACCAAGAAACCTGCTGCACAGAAACCGATGGCACTTTCCGCAACAGAGAAAAGTCCCTATGTAGATTATAAAAAACCGAAAAGTAAGAAGCAAAAGCAGGTAGAATCCCAAGCTGAACTGTTCAAAAAGACCCCAGAAGGCAAACGCGCCTCGCGGAAAAGGAAGAAAAAGTGAGGGGGAGTTCTTGGTGATTTGAGAGGCTTCTTTGGTATGACCAATAGTTAAATTAACTGTTTATTTGTTGTGGTCAATTAAAGAGATAAGGTGAATGAAATAGCCGAATAATCATATGCTGGTCTTTGTACTAGTCATATGGTTATTCGGCCTATTGGGTTTATTTTAAAATGTAAAATTAGTCTTCATTTGAAAGCTCAAAATCAACGACCTCTTGATATTTTTCAATCGTTTCTTCATCCAATGAATGGTTAGTGATGAACGTATCGCCTTTTTGCAGAGTATAAAAATCAAATAAAGCATTTTGCTTGAATTTGAACTTATCCGCGACGATATAGCGTTCTTGTGAATTGCTGAGAGCCTTGCTTTGCAATTCACCGCCGTCAATATTGAAGGTAGTCACGGAAAAATCGTGCACACCATTGATACCGATGAACGCTTTGGTGAACTGCAATTTTGAAATCATATCCGAAGATAGAGCTCCGCTAAAGGAGTTCGATCGCTTATCAAACTTTCCACCAATCGATATTACATCATAATCATTGTCGCTTTCCACCAGCTTTTTAAAGACAGAATAGCTGGAGGTCACTATTTGAACATTGGGAACGGTAATGTAGTCCACAATCAGTTCGATCGTAGTACCAGGACCTAAGAAAACAATATCGTTTGCCAGAATCTTTTTAGCGGCAAGTTTCGCGACTTGTTTCTTTTCCGGCAGATGAATCTCCTTATTTTCTGTATAGCTCATATGGTTGTTTGCGATAAAATCAACACTGGTAGCTCCGCCATGAGTTCTGACCAGCAAACCCTCCTTGTCCAAATTATCTAAGTCCCTTCGAACAGTCATCACAGATACATTCAATTCTTTCTCCAGTTCAGTTACAGAAATACTTCCCTTTTTGTTTACGAGAGAAAGGATGAAATGCATTCTATCACTTTTAAGCATGAAATTCCTCCTTAGATCTTCAATATTATATTCAACAATTTCTGTGTACAGCAATATAAGAATTAACTGATACTTCGTTAAAGCGGAAATCTTTTCTATAGTTAATTTAACATGAAACGAACGTTCAAACAAGTTGAAAGAACAAAAAGGAACAATTAAGTGCAAAAAGAATCAAAAATAGATTGACAAGAAAAATGTAAAGCGGTATCATTTGCTCGAAGCTAACAAAAAAGAACAAAAAGAACAGGAGGGAACAAAATGCGCTATATTCTAGCGAGTCATGGTCCGTTTGCGAAAGCAGCGTTAGCAAGTGCGGAAATGATCGTCGGTGAGCAAGAAAATGTTGATGTTTTGGAAGTTGGATTTGACACGTCTTTAGACGGAATGAAAGGAGAGATCGTTGAAGTAATCAAGCGATACGAGGAAGAAGAGTACATTATTTTTTGCGATATTTTAGGCGGAACACCGTTTAATGCCAGCATCAAGGTGCTGCATGAGTTTGAAAGACTTTCAATTGTCACAGGATTTAATCTGCCGATGTTGATCGAGGTATTTATGACACCATTAGAAACGAGACAGCAATTATTGGAAAAAGTTCGGGAGGTTTATCCGGAAAGTCTAAACATTTTTGACAGTTCGATGTTAGAAACTGAAGAAGAGGAAACGTACGAGTTATAAAGGCAAAATCGTAAGACAGATCTGTTTATCACTAAAAAACTATTATTGTGAGGAGAAAGACGATGGCTATTGAATTAGTAAGAATCGATGACCGGTTGATCCACGGTCAAGTCGCAACAACTTGGACAAGAAACTATGATATTGAACAAATTTTGATCATCGATAATAAAACGAAAAACGATCCGGTACAAGCGTCTGTCGCAAATTTTGCAGTACCTCCTGGGGTAAAGGTAATTATCTTCGGTGTCGCACAGTTTGCGGAAGTCATGAAAAAAACAGAAATCAAAAAACGCACGATGCTTTTGTTTACCACTCCGGTGGATATTCTTCAATTAGTGAATGAAGGATTGAAAATTTCTGAAGTAAACGCAGGGTGGCATGCGTTTCAGAGATGGAAGAAAGCGTCTGTCAAAAGCGATTTCGGTTACTGAAGAAGAGGATCAGGCATTTAGCGAACTGATGGACAAAAACATCCATATCAACGTACAGATGGTTCCGAAAGATCCACGCGTTGATTATAAAACATTGATCTAAAGAAGGAGGGGAAGGAATGTTAGTAACATCCTTATTAGTTGCCTGTTGGGCGGGCTTTTGTGCGCTAGACCAATTTGGACCGCATTTGGGTTTCAGAAAACCGCTTTTAGCAGGAGTTGTCGTTGGTTTGATCTTGGGCGAGCCGACAGAAGGGTTGATTATTGCTGGAACACTGGAATTGATGTGGCTAGGAACAAATAATGTCGGCGCCTACCAACCGCCTGATGTTATCTCGGGGGCAGTTGTTGGAACGGCGATTGGCATTTTATCCGGAGGCGGAGAAGCTGCTGGGGTAGCGGTCGCGATCCCGGTAGCGTTGCTGGTTCAACAATTGAGCATGATCATCATGACGTTCAACGTTACTTTAGTCCATCGGGCAGACAAAATCATTCAAACTGGAGAATTTGGCGGAATCGACAAACTGCAATATCTTGGCGGGTTTTTCTTTTTCCTAAGTCGGGCGATTCCTGTTTTCATCGCTGTTTATCTTGGAGCACCAGCGATTGAAGCGGTTTTAGATGCTGTTCCAGCATTCATATTATCTGGCTTGACCATCGCTTCGAAAGTGATTCCGGCTGTTGGGTTGGCGATGCTGCTTTCGATGATGATGAAAAAGAACATGTGGATTTTCCTGCTTTTAGGCTTTGCTTTAGCAACGTTCTTAGAACTGCCGACGATTGCGGTAGCGATGTTCGCTTTATGTGCGGCAGCCTTATATGACATTTTAATGAATCGGGCCGGTGGCGGAAATGACGGGGACTCAGACAGCTCGACGGTTACCGTTGCTGATGATGAAGGGAGCTTTGATCTGTAATGGAAAGTACAATCACGAAAAAAGATCTGAACAAAGTATTTTGGCGTTCGCAATTAATCCAATTTTCTCACAATTACGAACGGATGCAGAGTCTCGGAACGCTCTACTCGATCACACCAGTGTTGAAACGTCTTTACAAAGACCGTCCGGTTGAAGAAAAGATCGAAGCTCAGCAGCGACACTTGGAGTTTTTTAATAGTCATCCAGTTTTGGTACCGTTTATTCTGGGAATCACGATCGCATTGGAAGAAAGTACCGATGAAGACGAAAAAGAATCAGTTATCGCCGTTAAGACCAGTTTGATGGGGCCATTAGCCGGTTTAGGCGACAGTTTATTGAATTTCACTTGGTTTCCGATCGCCGGAAGTATCGGAGCCTCCTTTGCTGTTGACGGGAACTTTATCGGCCCGGTTTTGATGTTCGTCATGATCAATGCGCTTTATTTCCCGTTGAAGTATTATGGCGTTCATATGGGGTATACAAAGGGGCGGGAGCTGCTGACTTCTGAAAATGGCAAGAAGCTGCTAGACCGGATCAGTACGTCCGCCAATGTTTTAGGGGTAATGGTTACAGGCGCGTTGATCGCCTCGACCGTTAATATCACTCTTGGCTTGCAGTATGGTAAAGGGGATACAGCGATCAAGGTTCAGGAAATGTTAGACAAAGTAATGCCGAATATGCTACCGATGTTAATGACGATTCTATGTTTGTATTTGTTAAAAAAATGGAATGGGAAACACGTAGTTGCCATGATTTTCGTCATTATCTTTATCGCGATCGCTTTATCAGCATTCGGAATCTTGGTATAAGGGAAGGAAAAAGATGCGTACAATTTTAGTTTTGATGGATACGTTACGAAAGGATTACTTATCCACTTATAATCCAACGACCAATGTACTAACTCCTAACTTAGATGCCTTTGCCGAGGATTCGCTGACTTTTGATAATCACTATATTGGTTCAACGCCGTGTATGCCTGCACGGCGGGATTTAATGACTGGTCGATTAAACTTTTTGGAACGTTCTTGGGGGCCGATTGAACCCTTTGATATTACGTTGCCTAAAGTGCTGGCTGAGCAGGAGGTCTTTTCACATCTGACGACGGATCACACCCATTATTTCAGATTAGGCGGCGAAGGGTACATCAATCAGTTTACGACGTGGGATTTTCAGCGCGGACAAGAAGGGGATCCATGGCATTCGATCATGCGCGATCCTGAGTGGATGCCGGAACAATACCACGGGCGTTTAAGAAAACAATATCAAGCGAACCGCGAACTATGGCATGAGAATGAAGAGGCTTATCCGACACCGCGAACTTTTGCTTCAGCTTGTGATTGGCTGGAAACGAATAAAGGAGAAGATGACTTCTTTCTGCAAGTAGAAGTTTTTGATCCGCATGAGCCTTTTGATGTGCCCCAAAAATACATGGATATCTATCAAAAGGACTATTCAGGTCCATTTTTCGAAACACCGGTCTACGGAGAAGTCGATGTCCCTGCGGAAGCGGAAGAATATATTCGAAATCGTTATTCGGCCCTGGTGACTATGACAGACGTTCATTTCGGGCGTTTAATCGATAAGTTAAAAGAAACGGAGATGTATGAGGATACGCAGATCATTGTAACCTCTGATCATGGCTATTTCTTGGGTGATCGCGAGCTGTTTGGAAAAAACTATATGCATAATTTCAACGAGCTAGCCGCGATTCCGTTGTTTGTTAAGCATCCGCAAGGGAAAAAAGCGGGTGAAAGGACAGATGAGGTAACGCAAAATATCGATGTGATGCCAACTGTGCTGGATGCATTTGGAGCAACCACTCCAGAAGAGGTGCAAGGAGCTTCTTGGCAGCCGATTTTTGAAGACGAACCGCGAGATAAATCCTTCGCGCTTTATGGGGCTCATGGAATCACAGTCAATATCACCGATGGCAAATACAGCTATTTCCGTTCGCCAAATGAAGAGAATCAGCCGTTGTTCGAGTATGCGGGGATTCCAACAACGATTCGACATTATTTAGGAGAAGCAGATCCTGCAGCTATTCAAACTGGCCGCTTTTTGGCTAGGACGGAATTCCCTGTTTTCAAAGTGCCGATCAAACGCGCTGCAATTTTAGATGGCTTGCCGGATGTCTCTGAATATACCAAGGATAGTTTGCTGTTTGATCTTAAAAAAGACCCAATGCAGCAAAACCCGGTCATTGATCCAGAGATCGAAGAACGGTATAAAACCCATTTAAAGACGCAGTTAGACATTTTGGAGGCGCCAGTCGAATAATTTGAACGACTTTCGCTGAATGAGTAGGAAAGAGTGGATTTCGAATGAAAGAAACATATATTGATCAGTTATCTACGAATGAAGTGTTGAGAAGAATCAATTCATCGGACCAAGAGATCGCGGGTATCGTTGAAAAGAAAATAACCAAAATCGAGGAAGCTGTTGAATTAGCTTGTCAAAAATTTTTACAAGGTGGAAGAATCATCTATTGCGGTGCCGGCAGTTCTGGCCGTATCGCCGCAATGGATGCACTGGAAATGACGCCGACTTACGGAATTGATCCTGCGCGCTATTTTTGTTTACTAGCGGGTGGCGAGGAAGCAATGTTTCGCGCAGTCGAACAGGCCGAGGATTCAGAAGAACAAGCTTATCAAGAGGTAAAAAAGGTTCAATTGAACGCCTCAGACGTTGTAGTAGCGATTGCTGCCAGCGGAAGAACACCATATTGTATGGCGGCGCTAAAGTATGGAAAAGAGATCGGTGCGTCCACGATTGGCATTTCTTGCGTTGAAACAAGTGAGCTAGGCGAACTGGCAGAAGTTGCGATTGATCTTCCTGTCGGGAAAGAAGTTGTTAGCGGTTCGACCCGAATGAAGGCTGGGACCGCTCAAAAGCTAGTTCTAAATATGTTTTCTACGTCTCTAATGATTCGTTTGGGTAAAGTTTTTGAAGAGGCAATGATCTATGTTCAGCCAATCAATCAAAAATTGGTTCAGCGTTCTATCGCTATTTTGAGCAAGATAGCCAAGATAACGAACGAAGAAGCGGAAATACTTTTAAAAGAGAACGATTTTGATCTTCCGATGGTCATTTTGATTCAGCGCTTAGCTCTTACTCAAAATGAGAGTCGTGATCTACTCGCTAAGCACAATGGTAATCTATCAAAAATTCTTAAATAGATGGGAGTTTTAAGCAGTGAAGCACATCTCTGTTTTGATCAAACCGGCATCATCGCTTTGTAATATTCGTTGCAAATACTGTTTCTATGCAGATATCAGTTCACTTAGAGACGTGCGCTCTTATGGGAAAATGACGGATGACACAACTCAAAAAATGATTGCCAATCTTTACTTGGATCTGGAAGACGGAGATGAGCTGACACTGGCCTTTCAAGGTGGAGAGCCGACCTTAGCAGGAATCGGCTATTTTGAGAAGCTTGCAGAATTGGTTGAACAGCAGACCAAAAGAGTCACTGTTCATTATGCGATTCAAACAAATGGCATATTGATCAATCAACGCTGGTGCCGTTTGTTTAAGCGGTACAACTTTTTAGTCGGTCTATCGGTTGACGGCAGTCCGATTTATCATAATCTGAATCGTTTAGACATCAAAGGGCGCGGCACCTACCATCGCGTAATGGCGACAAAAAAACTGTTTGACGACCATCAAATTAACTACAATATTTTATGCGTGTTAACTAATCAATTAGCAAAGGAAGCCAAAAAGGTTTTCCGGTTCTTACAAGATAATTGCATTCGATATGTTCAATTTATTCCCTGTTTGGATGAAATAAATGCAGAGAGAAGAAGCAGTTATGCGTTGACACCGCAGCGCTTCGCTACGTTTTATCAGCAGCTGTTCAAACTATGGTTCAAAGAATTGGGAAAAGGGAACTACATAAGTATCAAATTATTTGATGATCTTGTTCATTTATTCGCCCGCAAACAAGTGAATGCTTGCGGGTTGTTGGGAAATTGTCAAGTTCAATATGTAATCGAAGCAGACGGCAGTGTTTATCCCTGCGACTTTTATGTTTTGGACGAGTATCGTATGGGATACATCCAAGAACAAGGTTTAAGGGAACTATTTGAACAAGATATCACTAAAAAATTTCTCTGTGAAAGATCAGCGGACACCAAACTTTGCATGGATTGCCCATTTAAAAATTACTGCGGCGGCGGATGTAAACGAATGAAGGATGCTGTTTATGTGGACGAACAAAAGGAAATGTGCGGTTATCAAGTTTTGCTGAATACGCTAGTTCCTAAAATAAGTGCAATCTTAGAATGTCTGCAACAACAGACAGTGAAAAATAGTTAAAAGGGAGAAGGAAAGTGATCGGACTTATCTATTTTTTAGTTATAGTAGCAGCAAATACTGTCGGGGCAATCTCAGGAATGGGTGGCGGGGTTTTGATCAAGCCGATTTTTGATTTCATCGGTGCCCATTCATTGGCCGCTATTTCGTTTTATTCATCTATGGCTGTTTTTACGATGTCGATCGTGTCGACGATTCGCCAATTAAAGAATAAGGTCACGATTCATTGGGGGAAAGCACTATTGATTTCTGTCGGATCAATGGGTGGCGGTGTTTTGGGTAATAGTGCTTTCGAATGGATCCTACGCTTCTCAAGTGAAAGAACGACTCAAATCGTTCAGATAGTTTTAACCATCATTACGTTGCTTTTTGCACTTATTTATTCGAAAAAAGAAGCGTTCAGCTTTTCTTGTCAAATATCTGTTGTGTACGTATTTGTTGGTTTTATTCTAGGATTTCTGGCCAGTTTGTTGGGAATCGGGGGAGGTCCGATCAATGTGGCGATGCTGATGCTGTTTTTCGGATTAACTATCAAAGAGGCAACCGTTTATTCGATCATCACAATCTTTTTCTCCCAATCCTCAAAACTATTCGCCATTTTTTTATCGTCCAGCTATCAGCGCTATGATTTATCACTTTTCCTTTTCATTATTCCGGCCGCTATTCTAGGTGGCTGGTTCGGAGCTAAAGTTAGCGGTGTATTACCGGCAGATAAGGTGAATACCGTGTACCAAGGGGTGATCATTCTAGTGCTGCTGATTAATTGTTTCAATGGAATAAAACTATTTTTCTGAAATGGGGATCGGGAATGTTAAAGGAAGATAGATTTCGGGCGATTCTGGCAATGTTAGAGGCGGACGGAACGATTCGCAGTAGTGAGATCATGGCGGAGTTATCTGTTTCTGATATGACCGTTCGCCGAGATTTAGATGAGCTTGAGGGACAAGGCTTGTTAGAACGCGTTCATGGCGGCGCGCGATTACAAAACCTTTACCGTCAGGAAGAACTTTCTCACAGTGAAAAGAAAATTGTCCATTACAATGAAAAAGAAAAGATTGCTAAAAGAGCAGTGGAATTCATCAATGATGGTGATACTGTTTTTCTAGGCCCAGGAACGACGGTCGAATTGACTGTCCAGTATATTCAAGCAGACTTTTTGCGGATCGTGACGAATTGCCAGCCGATTTTTGATCGATTAAATCAGTGTAAAAAGAACTGGAAAATCTATCTGATTGGCGGCGAACTGAGAGTAGCTACCCAGTGTTTCATTGGAGAAATCACAAACAAATCACTGATGGACATGAATTTTCATAAATCCTTCTTCAGCTGCAATGCCTTAAGCGGACAAAAGATCATGACCGCTACCTTTGAAGAGGGGCAGACCCAGCAAATTGCGTTAAATAATTCTGTTGACCGCTATTTGCTGATTGATCACTCTAAAATCGGAAAGAGTGACTTTTCAGTCTTCTACAATCTGCGTGATGTGACGGCGGTCATTACCAATAAACATGAACGAAGGCATTACGAAGTAATTGAAAAAGCGACAAAGCATCTTGTATAAAATAAACCCGGAGATTTAAAATCTCCGGGTTTTGTTTGTTTTATTTCACTTCAGCGGCATAAGCTACATTGCCTTTAGCTGCTGCGGGAGCGGCTTTTTCTTCTTTTTCAGCAGCATACGCAGCGTTGCGTTTCTTCATTTGACGTGCATACCAGATGAAGATTAATAGGTAAGCGGCCAATGCTAATGCGGCGTAGATCACGAATTCGATTTGTCCTTGAGAGGCGTTACCAACTAAGTAGCCTAAGAATTTCTCGATCGGACCTTCCATTGTTGTATGAGAGATCAAAGCAGATTCGCTTAGTCCTGAAGGGAAAGCACCGACTGCTTTGGCCGTTTGAGTAACGAATGGCGCGATTAAGGTACCTGACCATAAGAACAATGGTAATTCAATGGCACCGATCACGATCATGCGGATCAATTTACCGCGAGTGACAACTAACAAGGCTGGAGTGACACCCATAGCGATGATTCCGCCCAGCGGCAATAATTTATTGCCTGGCAAAATAATTGCTTCAAGTAACATGATTGGTGCTAAAACGTTCGCAGCAGCCCAGATTTCTGCGCGACCTGCTAGGAAAGGCCAATCCAAACCGATGTTGATCGTACGACCTTTCAAACGTTTGTTGGCAAAGTCGGTGATCCCTTGTGATAAGGGTTCGACAGCGGCAATAAACCAAGCGCCAATCAAAGAGAACAATTCCAAACATACAGCCGCGGTAAAGGCCAATGAAAAAATTTGTGTTGGTGTTTGTCCTGCTAATAATCCAACAAAAATACCCAAATAAATCCCGATTGCGAATTTTGATCCCCAGAAACCGATTTTGCTGTTTAGTTTAGCAGCATCAAAATCGTATTTGTCTAACCAAGGGAAGACTTTATCAAAAATTTTGTCGAAAACCATAATGATCGGATTCATCATATAGTTCATATGCGTTGTTGTCATAGGGTTACTATCAGGTGCGTTCAATAAATCATTGAAGGTTGGCTTCATCAAATCAGAATTCCAAATCTTGAGTACACCGATGAAGATAACCAAAGCGGTAGCGATAAATAGGTTCGCGCCAGAGAAAATCGCGAACAATCCAACGATAGCTAAATGCCAAATATCAAAAATATCAACATCTAATGTGTTGGTTTTTTTCATTGCCAACATGATGATATTGACGATCACCATTACTAATAAGAAATAAAGCGTGTAAGGGGAGCCCCAAGTGATCGTTGCTAAAGGAGCCCAGCCGACATCAGTAATATTTAAAGAAATTCCTGTTCGTTCAACAAAAGCGGTCATGGCGTCTGAGAATGCAGTCGTTAAAATTCCAATAATAGCTCCGATACCGGTCAAAGCAATCCCGAGTTTGATCCCGCCCTCTAGAGCACGAGTCGGTTTTACTTTGAAGAATAAGGCGATAACGGTCAGTACGATGGTCATTAATGGTGCCGCCCCTAAATTGATTAGGGGAGTAAATATTTGATTGGCGATATCAATAATTGTACTCATTAGCTTGTCCTTTCTTGGTGCCTATTTAGTGATTGATTGGATAGCGCTTTCCATACTTTGGTAAACAGGTTCAGCCATTGCCGGGATGCGGTAAAGGATCGCTCCTGCATCAACGATCGGGATATTTACGTTAAATCCTAAATCAGTATTAGCGATCTGAGCGAAAATATCGTAGTGAGACAACATTTCCTCATTGATATCTTTGATCATAACGGCGTCACAGGTGACTTGATAGCCGCGATTGTTTAGTTCTGTTTCTAGGGCACTTTTGATTTGATGGCTTGAATTAACTCCCGCGCCACAAGCTGCTAAAATTTTGATCATGATTTTTCTCTCCTTAAAATATGTTTATTTTTTATCCTGCATTATGCAGAAACTTCCATAGTAAAGTGTTCCTCTAAAAACTGATAGATTGCTTCAATGTCTTGTAGATTGAAAAATGCACATAATTTTTCTTTGTCCACCGAATTAATAAAATCCATGATATCCGCCAGCATGCCGGCTTGCGCTTCACCGTTTTCATTCAAAATCATAAATAGGAAACGGACAGAAATTTGATCGCTCGGCGAGATCATATTATGGAAAGTAATCTCATTTTTCAGTTTGATCGGAATAATGCGCGTCGTTCGCACATATTCACTCTCGGTGTGAGGAATCGCGATGTCGGGCAATACCTCTGAAACGGGTGAGAGATCTAAACCGGTCGGATAATTTCGTTCCCGCTCTAAAAGACTGGCCAAAAAATCTTCAGTAACTAATTGTTTGTTTAGCAGATCCAAATAAACTTCCTCAAAAACTTCTTCTTGTGTACTTCGACTAGAAACATAGGTCGTGTCTTTGAAAAAAAGCTTTTTCAAACAAAACAGCTCCTTTCTAAGTCCGTTTGTGTTTGTTTACATGTTGAGTATAATCGCTTACATTTGCTTTGTCAACACAAAACGAAAATAAATAAACATATTATGTTGATTATTGTTCGATTATGTTTTATTATAAGTGTGTGGAGGGACAACACATGCTGAAAACAGAGCGTCAACAATCAATCTTGGCCATGTGTGATCGCTATGGGACGATCACGGTTAAGTTTATTCAAGAAGTTTTAGCTGTTTCTGATATGACCATTCGACGAGATCTTGAAGAGCTTGCACAAAAGAAACAACTTTTAAGAGTCCACGGCGGCGCACAAAAAATGACCAGTGAAGAACAACTGATTTCTTCTATAGAAGGAACAAAAGCAGCAAACGAGCTTTCCCATAATGAAAAGAAGAAGCTGCATACCAAAGAAAAGGAATACATCGCCAAACATGCGGCCGCTTATATTACCAAAGAAGATGACACGATCTTTCTTGGATCAGGAACGACCATCGAGCTGATGACGCAATATATCGAACACGATTCACTACGGATCGTGACGAACAGTCTTCCGGTCTTCAATCTATTAAGTGAGACAAAAAGATTTGAGCTCTATTTAATTGGCGGGCTTTATCGTGAGAAAACGGGAGCATTTGTCGGCTCGATCGCCAATGAAGCGGTGCAGAAAATTGGAATCAAGAAGGCTTTTGTCGGAGTCAACGGATTAAAAGGTACTGAGGTTTCAAACTTCAGTATTGAGGAGGGGACTTTGCAGAAGATCGTTTTAGACAACGCGGCCGAAAAATGTTTGGTTTCGGATGCAAACAAATTCGATCATAGTGATTTTTATAATTTCTATGATTTGCGCAAGATCGACGCGCTATTTACGGATTCTACTCTTTCAGCCGAACTGAAGAGTTATTATCAGCAATACACCAAGATCATTCAATAGGATGTGCGGGCAACACAAAGAATACGACTATCTAACTAGGAGGAAACAAAAATGCGTGTAGTAATTGGTTCAGACAAAGAAGGCATGAGACTAAAGGAATTGGTCAAGAAAGACTTAATCGCTAAAGGCTTTACCGTCGTCGATAAAAGTGAAACTGCTTCGGAGGATTTTGTTGAGTCGACCTTGGCGATCGCCAATGATTTGAATGAAAACGAAGGCAGTCTAGGAGTTGCTTTTGATGGCTATGGTGCCGGCAGCTTTATTACGGCGGTAAAGGTCAAAGGAATGGTAGCGGCAGAAGTTTCAGATGAACGCAGTGCTTATATGACGAGAGAGCACAACAATTCCCGCATGATCACACTAGGTTCTGAAATTGTCGGGGATGAGTTGGCATTGAATATTGTACGAGAATTTCTGCAAGCGGATTACGACGGCGGACGGCATCAAGTTCGTGTCGATATGTTAAATAAAATGGCGTAAGGAAGGATGAATAAAATGAAAATCGCAATCGGCTGTGACCATATCGTCACAGATACTAAAATGGCTGTATCAGATTTTTTGAAATCAAAAGGACATGAAGTGTTGGACATGGGGACTTATGACTTTACGCGAACCCACTATCCAATCTATGGAAAGAAAGTCGGCGAGGCCGTAACGAATGGCGAGGCGGATTTAGGTGTTTGCTTATGCGGAACCGGTGTCGGTATTAATAATGCTGTCAACAAAGTTCCTGGCATTCGCAGTGCATTGGTGCGAGATATGACTACTGCCATTTATGCGAAAGAACAATTGAACGCAAATGTGATCGGCTTCGGCGCACGGATCACTGGGGAATTTCTGATCTGCGACATTTTAGACGCGTTCATTAAGGCGGAATATCAAGAGACAGAAGAAAATAAGAAGTTGATCGCGAAGATTGATCATGTTGAAAAAGCCAGTGCTAATCAGTCAGATCCGCATTTCTTCGATGAATTTATCGAAAAATGGGATCGCGGCGAATACCACGATTAAGAGGAGCGGCCAATGATTCTAACAATTACGATGAACCCGTCGATCGATATTTCTTATCCCTTAGCAGAGTTCAAGCTGGATACCGTTAATCGTGTGCGCAATGTTCGCAAAACGGCAGGTGGCAAAGGCTTGAACGTTACCCGTATTTTGAAACAATTAGATGCTGATGTAGTGGCCAGCGGTTTGATCGGCGGATTTCTGGGAGAGGAAATTAAAAAGGATTTAGATCAAACAAAGATCGCTCATGATTTTTTGCCGATCAGCGGTGAAACGCGAAATTGTATCGCTGTTTTACACGAGGGCCAGCAGACCGAAATTCTGGAAAGCGGACCAGTTATCACCAAAGAGGAAGCTGCGGCGTTCTTAGAACATTTCGAGCAATTAGCGAAGAGAGCATCTATTATCTCGTTTTCAGGCAGTCTGCCTGAAGGATTATCAGTGGATTTTTATAGTCAGATGCTGCAGCGGTGTGAGGGAAAACCAGTTGTTTTGGATTGTTCCGGTGAAGCATTGAAAGAGGTACTTACAGGGGATGCTAAGCCGCACTTAATCAAACCAAACACGGAAGAATTAGCTGGTCTATTGGAAAAACCGATTTCTACAAATGCGGTGGAACTAAAAGCGGCTTTATCCGATTCGATCTTCGATGGGATTGAATGGATCGTTGTTTCGATGGGCGGCGAGGGTGCTTTTGCGAAACATTTCGATAAATTTTATCGCGTAATGATTCCTAAGATCGCTGTCGTTAATCCCGTTGGATCTGGTGATGCGACAGTGGCAGGCCTGACAGATGCAATCGAAAAAGGATTTTCAGACGAAGCCATTTTAAAACAAGGGAATGTCCTTGGTATGTTAAACGCACAAGAAGCAACAACCGGCTACGTCGAGTTGGCCAATTATCAAACACTATTCGATCAAATTAAAGTTGAAGAAGTCTAAATAAGGGGAGCGAACAGTATGGAAACAAGTGAAGAAAAGCGTCAGTTTATCAAGCAGTTGTGCAATGAAGATGGAGTAATCGGGGCTTTAGCGATTGATCAGCGCGGTGCGTTGAAGAAGATGATCACCAAGTTCAAAGGCAGCGAGGCTGAAGAGTCAGAGATTGTCGAATTCAAAGAAATCGTCTCTGAGCAATTAACGAAATACGCCTCATCGATTTTATTAGATCCTGAATACGGCTTGCCAGCAGCAGATGTCAGAGCCGAAAATGCCGGTTTATTATTAGCATATGAAAAAACCGGCTATGACGCATCAACTCCGGGGCGTTTACCGGATCTATTATCAATCTGGTCTGTCAAACGCTTAAAAGAAGCGGGCGCGGACGCCTGCAAATTTTTACTTTACTATGATGTCGATGAATCTGATGAAATCAATGATCAAAAGCATGCCTTTATCGAGCGGATCGGTTCAGAATGTCAGGCGGAAAATCTACCGTTTTTCTTAGAATTGGTCTCCTACGACGCAACTATTTCTGATGCGACATCGAGAGAATACGCGATCAAAAAACCGCATAAGGTGAACGATATGATGAAGGAGTTCTCTGATCCGCGTTACGGAGTGGATGTATTGAAGGTTGAAGTGCCTGTCAATATGAACTATGTCGAAGGCTACGCGACTGGCGAAGTTGTTCATACCAAAGCGGAAGCCGCCAACTTTTTCAAAGAACAAGCTGGAGCGACTGACTTACCGTTCATATTTTTAAGCGCCGGTGTTAAAGCGGAGCTATTCCAAGAAACGCTTCATTTTGCAAAAGACGCCGGGTCAACCTTCAATGGAGTACTTTGTGGACGGGCTACATGGGCGGACGGTGTAGAAAGCTACATTACAGCAGGCAAAGAAGCAGCCATCGAATGGATGAATACTCAAGGATGTAAGAATATCGAAGAACTGAATGCGGTATTGAAAGAAACCGCAACACCAGTAGAAGTGCTGGAAACAACTCTATCATAAAAATGAAAAAGGACGATGAACATTGAACTGTTCATCGTCCTTTTTTTGTCGATTATTGCAATTTATCATACGCGTTAAAGGCGATACCTTCATCTTTCCAGCCAACTTTGATTAAATGGTCACGTTCACTTTTTAGCAGTGTAAAGTGATGAGCACCCGCTGTGGCATTTGGATTGTATAAGCGATAGACTGGCTGCCCCCCGCTGAAAGGCATATGGAATCCAATGTTATCGTCATGCCAGCCAACTTTTACTAAGTGCTGAACCTCATCATTACTCGCAGTGTAATGATGATCTCCAGCATTTGGATTATAAACACGACTAACATAGGACGTCTTTTCAGTCGTGTAACCTTGTCCGTAAAAACCGATACCTTCATCTTTCCAGCCAAAATTAATCAACGTAGCACGTTCAAAATCACTAGGAGTAAATAAATGCTCCCCTGAATTTGGATTATAAAGCCGATTGATCGTGGTTCTTGGTGATTCGGCTGCATCTGCTTTTGAACCGAAACCAACCGCTCCCAGTAAGCAAAGTCCAACGATCATAACCATCATGATAATTGATAGATTCTTTTTCTTCATTTTTAACCCCTCCAAATTTATCTTTGAGCAAGCGATAATAAAAACTATTCAACCTTCAAACGAATTTGATCCATCAGGGACACTATTTAATTGATTTATTTCTTTCAATATTATATCACAATAGATTTATTTTGTTTTTACATATTATCAAAAATGTTTATTTTGAAATTAGAAACTATTTTTAACGTTTACTGGTTTGTTGAAATAGTTTGTGATTGGTAAATAAATAGGTCCAGTTGTTCGCTTTTTTGATAAAAATCTTAAAATCTTCACAAAAAGGAAATAGACTTTGGCGAAGGAGCTGTACTATTCTAAAAAGAACAAGAAGTATTATTTTATCCAAATAAGGAGTGAAAATAGATGCGCGTACTGGTGGTTGAGGACAATCGTGAATTGGCTTTATCGGTAAAAAAGGGCTTGGAGCAGGAGAATATTTCGGTGGATCTGGCCTACGATGGAGAACAGGGAGAAGAAAAGGCCTTCGTGAATTCTTATGATGGCATCTTGCTGGATTTGAATTTACCTAAAAGGGATGGGTTAGAAGTACTGAAAAATTTACGAGAGGAAGAAGTCGAAAGTCCGGTCATCATCATCACCGCTCGTGATGAGATTGAAGAGCGGGCAAAGGGACTGGACTTCGGTGCGGACGATTATTTGGTGAAGCCGTTTGAATTATTAGAATTGAAAGCGCGGTTACGCGCGGTCGTTCGGCGTTATCATGGACGTTCATTGCCGCAGATTTCAATTGGTGGCTTGACCGTTGATCCGGTTTGCCGAAAGGTCCGCTATCAGCAAAAGGAGATTCTTTTAAAGCCGAAGGAGTTTGATATTTTACTCTGCATCGCGCAACGTCATCCGGCGGTCGTGTCATCAGAGGAAATTTCTGAACATGTTTATGACGAAGATTTTGACCCGTTTTCCTCGGTCTTGCGGGTTCATTTGGCTCGTCTAAAAAAGAAGCTGGCTGAATCTGCGGAGCATGAAGTCCTAAGAACGATTCGAGCGAAGGGGTATCAATTATGCGATTAAATTTTAAAATGACGGTAACGATGCTGACATTTTCGCTGCTGGTAACTGGGGTCATCTTAGTGAGTTTCTTCTTCTTGCGGAATAATGTGCAAGGAGTCAGTATCGCTTCTACTCTTGGCGAAGACGTTTATTTTATGGGAACGGACTCAGCTGTTCAGTCGAAAACGAAAGTAGAAACTGCAGAGCCCGGGAAAAATCAAATACTGAATGTTTCCATGTTAGAAAAGGCATATCAAGACGAGCTGTTCAAATATTTGCCGGCGATGGTTTTAGTTATTTGTTCCGCCGTACTTCTATTGACCTTTTTACTTTGGCTGGTCTTACGAAAAATTTATACCAATCAAATACTAGCAATTACTCATGATCTGAACTTTATTGATCAATTACCTAAGAATTCGGTAAAGGACGAGGCGCTCAGTGAAGCGTTCAATAAATTGAAGGATAAATTTGATGGCCATTTAGAGGATTATCGCCGTTTGAATAGTTATCTGACCCATGAGCAAAAAAATGCCATCGCTATTTTACGAGCGAATCTTGAGATCGAACGGCAGCAGGCGAATCAGGGAAATCTGGCGTTGTTGGATCGTTTAACGGACAGTATTGATGATATTCTGACGCTATCGAACAATACAGAGGATCTAGGAAACGAGTTCGTGGATGTTTCCTTAGTTTGTGCTGAGGTTTGTGACGCGTATAAGAAGAATTATCCGGATCTTTTATTTGAATTTTGCGAAGAGGAGACGACGCTGATCAAAGGACGCGACCGCTGGATCTATCGTGCAGTCTCGAATTTGGTGGATAATGCCATCAAATATGGGGACGGAAAATTAGTGACTGTAAAGATCACCAACAAAAACGGAAGTGTGATCATTCAAGTAAAAGATCGAGGGATCGGCATTCCGCAAGAGAAGCAACCAGCGATTTTTTCTCATCGTTATCGGGTACATGGTCTGAAACAAGATGGCTACGGTATTGGTCTTTCGGTCGTATCACATGTTTGTGATTTGTGTCGCGGGTTTGTTTACTTGGAAAGTGAAGAAAAACTAGGATCGACATTCTATTTGAGTTTTCCTAGTGCCGGTTAACATTCAGTTAACAGAGGATTTGCTACTATACGCTCATAGGAGGAGACGAAAGCGATGATCATCATCCGACATGCTTGGCTAAATCTTAAACGCAATCGTTTCAGTCACTTGAAAGCCGGCAGCTTTATTTTATTGATACTGCTGATCGTTTTTTCACTGCTGCAAATCTATCGAATGGCAACGGTCTATTTTTTAGATTATCGTGAGCAGGCGGCGACTGTAGTAAAGGGCGTGCAAGAGTTAAATCAAACAGGACAAGCAAACAAAATGAATCCAACCGATTATGAAAGATTGAAAAATTTGTCCTATGTAAAAAAGAGTCAATTACTTGGACAAGGTATCGCTGCCTCAACATTGGTGCAGCCGAAGGAAAAGGATCAGACCACGACAGGTTTTTATAGCTTTCCGCCGGATCAAACAAATGGAAATTACTTGTCAGTGACGATGCTGGATAACGACTCGTTGAAAACACTGCTAACAAACAAAAAAGAGAAACTGCAAGGCTCCGCTCCGCTTAAAGAGAATACTTGTGTAATCAGCAGATCTCTAGCAAAAGCGAACAAATTGAAGCTGAAGGACACCATTCTATTAGGGACAAAAGGTCAGGAACAGAAAGTGACGATTGTCGGAATTGCCGAATTTTCAACGGCTGAATGGCTGACAACCTCCAGTACAGTCTTGATCAACTGGAAAACGGGCACTGCCATGGAAGGAACGATCCTACAGACGATTTCAAATGTGATGTTTCAATTGACCAGTAAAAAGGAAATTAAAAATTTTGTAAAAGATTTTAAAAAGACCGAATCTTTTAAAGATTTTTCCTTAATCAGTCAAGGCTGGTCTCAGGGGATTTTACAGTCCGTTAAAGATACGATCGACCTGCTTTTTAATGGGTTAATCGTGGCATTGATTTTAGGAATCGTTCTAATAGCGGTAATTTATCAGCTGACAGTCAAACGACGGCAGGATTTCTATACGCTGTATTTGATGGGAATGGATCAAAGAACGCTGGCACTTAGCAGCTCGCTTGAGAACGTAATGCTTATTTTAGGAATCACCCTTGCCGCGGTTGCTATTTCGCAGCAGCTCAGCAAGTGGATCACTGGCGAATGGCTGATCAAGCTTCAAAAAAGCCTAACAGATCAGGAACCCTTTGTCGATTGGCTCTTTCCCCATGTTGATCAGACGGCCCTTTGGCTTAATAGCTGGTCAGATTACTTAGGTTTCATTTTTTTAGGGCTGTATCTGGTGATTACGCTGCTGCTGGTCAATCTTAGAATTGCTAAAATCGTTCGTGAACCATTACAGGAGGTGGCGAAACGATGAATGAATGGGGATTGGAGCAAGTTGACTATTGCTATAAGCAATCAGAAGTAAAGACGTTAGATGGAGTTAGCGGAAGCTTTCAAACAGGCAGAAGTTATCAGATTTTTGGAGCCCCCGGCAGCGGTAAAACCACAATTCTAGCATTGTTTGCAGGATTGGTGGTTTGCTCTAAGGGATCCTTGACCTTTGTAGGGCACGAGTTGGCTGAAATTGATCGGAACACTTATCGCGGCCGTGAGACAGCTTGTCTGTTTCAAAAGAGCAGCTTGCTGAAGGATTCTCCCTTGGCTAATTTGGAGATGGAAATGCTGCTTTCCGGCGGCAAGTCTACTAAAGAAGCGTTGAAAAAAGGTTTATTGTCCGTTGGATTAGCAGAAAATCAGCTAAAAACCTCCGTCAGCAAACTAACGGAGAAGGACCGTCAATTAACCGCTTTAGCCAAACTGCTAATGAAAAAGAGCGCTAAGCTGATCTTAGTCGATGAGTCTGAAAAAGTATTTAGCGAATGCGGCGCTGATTATGCAATGAAACGGCTGAGAGAACACTGTCTGCAGCAGAAAAAATGTTTGATTTTTACTACTCAATCGATCCAATCGGTGAAATTCGCGGATGAATTATGGGGACTTAATGAAGGAAAATTACTCTTTATCAAAGAACAAGATCCTGTCCTCTGATCTCGCTTTCCAATCATCCAAGTTTTTTGACAGAAAGGATGTCACGATGAATTATTGGAAACGAGCGAAAAATAGTATTTTTAGAACTAAAGGAAAATCGGTAATCTTATTTGCAGTTATTTTTGTTTTAGGAAATGTGATTGCCGGAGCGATTGCGATTCAGCAATCGACGGGCAATGTTGAGAAGAAGATGAAACAGCAGCTGGGAGCGACAGTTTCCGCTGAACCTGATTTGAATAAGCTGTTGGAACAAAACGAAAACGGCGAAGTCCAGTCTATGACACGTCCGGATAATTTAAAGGAAGAGACAATCAAAAAAATGGGCGCCTCGCCTTATGTGAAGGACTACGATTATAGTTACATGGCCTACTTGAATGTAAAAAAATTCAAGACTTATGAAATGAAGCAGCAGGGCGATGTGCAGGTGGCAACGCCGTACAAATCGATGACTTTAAAAGGCAGCAACAGCACAGAACCGATGGACTTTAAAAATAAAAAGGTCAAACTGGTCGATGGCCGAATGCTTACGAAGGAAGAATTGACGGGGAAAAAGCCAGTCGCTCTAATCTCGAAAAAAGTAGCCGATGAAAATGGTCTATCCGTTGGCGATCAAATGGTGCTGGATACAGTTACCTTGACGCCTAAAGAAGATGGTACGCTTGATTCGCAGGATTCGACAGAACATGCGGTTAAAATCGTGGGTTTGTTTGAACCAATTAAGCTGGAAAAAAAGAAAAGCGATGGTCAAAACGGTCAGGATGCTTTAAATCAGCAAATTACCGAAATGGAGCAATACAATACGGCGTTTGTTTCTAATGGGGTTGCTCGTGACATCAACAAGATCGAGACGGACAATCTGCCTGCGGACCAAAAAGAAGAAGTCGAGGAAGAAGTATCACCAGTCTTTACCTTGAAATCGCCAGATGATGTTGGCGCGTTCAAAGCGGAAATTAAACCACTGCTGCCGGATGGCTACAAAGCCGTTGCGTCTACCGATGAATTTGATAAAGTCGGAGCAAGCGTCAAACGTTTGTCCAAGATTTCCGGCTATGTTGTTTTATTGGCCGTTTTAGCATCCTTATTGATCATTTCTCTCGTCGTTGTGCTCTTTATGAAAGATCGCCGTCACGAGTGGGGCATCTATTTATCTCTAGGAGAACAGCGAAAGAATATTATGAAGCAGGTCGTTGCCGAATTATTTGTGATCAGTCTCGCGGCACTGTTGATCTCCCTCATCTCAGGAAACATTTTGGGGAAAATGGTCTCGGAATCATTGATTGCCGGGGACACGATGGATCAAGCGGCGCAAAATATCGGAAATCAAATCGTTTCGATGGGCGGCGGATCAGTCTTAGGTTCTTCGTTATCAAGTCAAGATGTGTTAAATAACTATGAGGTCCGCTTCTCTATGACTTATATCGCGACCTATCTCATCGCTGGGATCGGGACAATTCTTTTAGCTGCCATTTTACCGCTGACCTATGTGATGCGGCTTAATTCTAAGAAAATCATGATGTAGTAGTCGATTTCGACGTTTAACTACAAACATGAAAAAGCAGATAACGATCAATTAGGAGGAAAAACGATGACCATATTAGAGACAAGAGAGCTCAGCTATTTCTATCAGGATGGCGGAAAACGCCGCATGATCTTGCAAGATACTTCCGTGAAATTTGAAAAAGGACAATTTTATACCATACTTGGGGAATCCGGTTCGGGAAAGACGACCTTTTTATCCTTAATCAGCGCGTTGGATGCTCCAACTTCAGGTGAGATTTTATATAACGGAGAGGACATCAAGCAAATCGGCTATGACCGTTTTCGCCGCGACGATGTCAGTATTATTTTTCAGAATTATAACCTCGTCCCATATTTGACCGGACTGGAGAATGTCTTAGTGGCGATGTCAATCACAGATAACGAAATGCCGCAAGATATGCAGGAAATTGCCTATAATCTTTTGGATTACATTGGAATCACCAAGGCAAAAGCGGATCGGTTAGTCAATCAGCTCTCAGGGGGTGAACAGCAACGGATCGCGATCGCGCGAGCATTAGCGACCAATGTCGATATCATTTTGGCAGATGAGCCAACAGGAAATTTAGATGTAGGGATGGAAAAAGAGATTGTCACGATCTTTAAAGAATTGGCGGCGATCCACAATAAATGTGTGATCGTGGTGACCCACTCGCGAGAAATTGCTGAACAGTCGGATCAGACCTTCTATTTAAATCAGGGTGAGCTGTTGCCGTATGAGTGATTTTCTATCGAATTTTAATGGGGATAATTACGATCGAAGAAAACAAGAAAAAGAACCGATTGAAGAGACAGTAGAAAAAGTAGAGAAGATGCCGAAAAAAGACGCTCCCTCGAAGGAGTCGAAAAAGTCGCCAGATCCAAAAATAAAACGCAGAAACAGAGCCCCGCAGGAAGAGGAAGGGATCGATCCCGCCTATAAGCAGCAGAAAAAACGAAAAAGACGTTGGATAATCTTGGGCGCTATCGCAGTTAGTCTGCTGCTGGGTTTCATTTATTATCAGCAGACCCATGTCAAAGTTCCTAACTTTGTCGGTAAAAGTCTGACGGATATGCAGGTCTGGGCATCGGAAAATAAACTAAAGCCCAAGGTCAAACAATCCTATGACCGGGTAAAAGAGGCCAATACAATTCTAGCGCAAGAACAAAAGGCGGGATCAAGGATCAAAAAAGGCGATGTATTGAATGTTACGAATAGCTTAGGGGCTGATCCTAAAGAGAAGATTCCGTTACCCGACTTTATGAAAATGAACAAACAGCAAGCCGAGCAATGGATCAAAGAGCATAAAGCAGAGAATCTTTCCTTGATCGAAGAGTTTAGTGACACTGTAGAAAAAGACCGGCCGCTCCGCACGGAAATCGCCAATGCAGAGGTAACGCCGGAAAATTATCAGCGAAAAGATGCCGCAAAGGTGTACTACTCAAAAGGAAAGCAGACCTACCAAAAAGACATCAAAGTCCCGGACTTCCAGAGAAAACCTCGCAGTGAAGTCGAGAGCTGGGCGAAAAATAATGAGATCGATCTGACTTACGAGGAGAAAACGTCTAATGATATTCCTGCTGACAGTATCATGGAACAAAGTATTCCTAAGGACGAAAAAATCGCGAAAAAAGATAAAATGACCGTTACCGTTTCATTAGGAAAAGGCTATGTTGTTCCTAATTTTGCGGATTACAGCTTGGAAGATGCGGGGACCGCTTTGGAAGGGGTGCAGGTACAGGCAAAAGGGATTTATACTGAAAATCTGCCTTATGGTCAAATGGTCTCGCAAAGTGTTGAGGCGGGAAAGGTTTTAAGCACAAAAGATAATTTAACAATTAAAGTCCTATACTCGTTGGGCCGACCCTACATGAAGGATTTGCGAGGAACGATGGTGGAAGGCGGACTGCAAAAATACTTCCATGAGGAGTTTCAATCAAAAGGCGCCAACATCAATTATGTCATTCGGCGTGTAGACTCAGATCAGCCTAAGGGAACGGTCGTAGGAATGAGCCACTTTAGTGATTATGTCCCGTTAAATCTGACAGTATCAATCGATATTAGCCTGGGAAATTTAGGTTCAGCACCAACCAGCTTCCCGAATAATAATGGCGGAGGTGACAGTGAAGGAAATCAAGAAAAACCGAGCGAATAAAGGTTCGGTTGTGATCAAATGATCGATTAATATAAGTGAAATGAAAATATAAATTATAAACTCATTCAGCTTTTTTAGTGAATGAGTTTATTTGTGTGCGTTACAATATAACTATTTGTGTTATAATATTAATTATATTGACATTAAAACAATTGATAATATCATTTATTGGCTTTTTTAAAATGGAGGCTTTAGAAATGGAAGAAACAACAAAAGAACAAAACAAGATTCGCCGCGTGACGCTGCTTATTTCCGTACTGCTGATCGTAAGCAGTTTAGGAAGCTATCTCGTGTATCAGCATTTTTATCAGCCGGTGCTGCAGGTGACCTTTGTCAGCAAGAAAGTTTTGCCAAAAACTGGAACGACGGCAAGATCCTCCCGAAAAGCAAATGCCCCTCAGACCAACAAAAAAAGTACAACGACAAACAGTGTATCGAAAGAATTGGAACACGATCCGCTGAATCAGGAGCTGACAGTCGATGAAAATCGTTCAAGACAGGCGGTCCCAATGTCTTCTGCAAAAATTTTCAAATTGAGTGATCGAATCGAAGTTTTACCGTAAGCTGGTCAAATTTGCCGATTAGGTCAAAGCCACTCCGCCCAAGCTTGTTTTAATCTCGCAACACAGTCGGGGATGTCCGCTAAATCAATTTTACTGAACCCGAGAAATAATGTATTGGGCGGGCATTCCGCCTTTTCCTGCCAAAACTGCATAGTAGAGTAAACTTTGACGCCTCGTTTTAATGCCTGATTGATCAATTGCTTCTGCTGAACTTCTTGTGTAAATGTCAGCAGAAAGTATTGTCCACTGCCGTTGCTGGAAATTTTGATTTTATCCTTTACATCTGCCAGTTCAGCGGTAAAGGCCTCTAGTCGTTTTCGAAACGTATGATTCAAACGGCGAATATGGCGTTCATAATGCCCGGTCTCTATTAAACGGGCAATCACATATTGATTCAGTAATGGGACACTGCTATTGTAAAGTTCAAACATTTCGAGATAACGCTGGAGCAGCTGCGGCGGCAAAATCATATATCCCATTCGGATCGAAGGGGATAAAGCTTTTGAAAAAGTTCCTAGGTAGATAACCCGATCGTGTTCGTCGATCGATTGCAGGGCCGGAATCGGCTTGGAATAATAACGTAATTCACTATCAAAATCGTCCTCGATAATGAAAGAACCATTTTGCTCCGCCCAATCCAATAACTTGTAGCGCCGGTCAATCGATAGCGTCGCACCAGTCGGAAATTGATGAGAAGGCGTCGCATAAACGGCCCGAACAGTTGTTTGCTCAGGCAGTTCGGAAACGATCAAGCCTTCGTCGTCGACTGGGATAGTACGAATAGGGATTTTATTTGTTCGAAAAACCGCAGCCGCTTTATCAAAACCTGGGTCCTCCATTAGCAGCGAGTCTTGTTCAAATGGAATCAGTTTACAGAGATATTCTAGGGACTGCTGCAGGCCGCAGGTAAGGATCAGCTGACTTTCGTCACAATGGACGCCACGGGTTTTCGCTAAATAGGCCAACAGATTTTTCCTTAAATAAATTTCGCCTTGTTTGTCTTGATACGAGGAAAGGCGGGCTTCATCTGCTAAAAAATCAAGACAGTCGATCGTGTAGCGTTTCCATAATTTTTTCGGGAATAGTTCACTGGTTTGACTGCTGTTCGTTAAATCATAGACCACCGTTTTGGAAGGGCTGCTCGTTGTTGAGGAGCTCTTTTGCTTTTTTGTGATTTTTTCTTTTTTTATGGATAATCGAGGAACTTTTTTAACCCGCAGACCGATCCCTTTAGCCGAGTGAACATACCCTTCTGCGATTAATTGGCTGTAAGCAGTATTCACTGTGTTGCGGCCAACACCTAAAATTTCCGCAAAGGCGCGGCTGCCGGTTAGAAGATCATCTTCTTTAAGCGCTTCTGTTAAAATTTCCTCTTTGATTTGGTCATAAATCTGAGCATACAATGGCTCGTTGCTTTGTCGATTCAGATAGATCATAGCATCACCTCGTTCTTCAAGTGGTTCCATCATTATTTTGTTTAGTGGGTCTTTTTATAGTACCAACGCCAGTATATCATACTCTCAAGAACAGCTAAGAAGATGGTGGAGGTATAGAAAATGAATCAACGAACCAATGATACAAAAAATATTTTGCTTGAATTAGTTGCGGTGGCTTTTTTGGCTACAGGCGGAATCTTCGTCAAACTTAGCGGATTGTCGCCGATTAATACGGGCCTTTATCGAGTCCTTTTTGCCATTCCTTTCCTGTTTCCCTTGGCATATAAAGGGTTGCGGACGCTTACCAAAAAAGATATTCAGATTCTTGGCTTGGCTGGGATCTTTTTAGCCGGAGATATTGCTCTATGGAATCTTTCATTCAGCTATACATCGGTGGCAAATGCGAACTTGCTGACAAATCTGACGCCTTTTACGGTAGTTCCTGTATCTTATTTTCTGTTTAAAGAAAAACCGCCAAAATTCTTTTTGATTGGAGCAGCAGTTACTTTGATCGGTGTTTTTGTCTTATTAGGCGGAAAGGCAAATCCCGTTTCGGCCAATTATTTTGGTGATTTCTTGGCCTTTAGCGCTTCGATCTTTTATGCGGGTTTTCTGTTGATTTCTTATCGTTTGCGGGATCGGTATGAGAGCAGTGTGATCATGTTTGTGAGCGGGTTCGGCAGTATTATTACATTAGGCGGAATGGCTGCGATAACTGAAGGCATCCAAGTGCCCAGCAGTATTGGGGAACTAGCTCCTTTGATTGGTTTGACTCTTTGCTTGCAGGTGATCGGCCATAACTTACTGGCTCACTGTCAGGGAAAGCTAAATGTAAATCTATCGGCAATCGTGTGTTTGTGCCAACCGGTGATTGCGTCGATTTATTCATTTTTCTTTTTCGCTGAAAAATTATCATTAATAGAACTAGCCGGGATTTTACTTGTGATACTAGGCGTTTTCTCAGTTAAGGCGCAATATACGGCCAAGAAAACGATCCCTGTCAAAAAGACAGCTGAATAAGCCAAAGAGCAGAAATCTTTGCGTAGTTTAAAAGTAATTGAAAATACTTACGCAAAGAAAGCGTTGACATACGATTTTTTCTCCCTTACAATGGTGGTGAGAAAACTTAAATCAAAGCAACGGTGGTAGTTGCTGCTTTGAGTATGTTACTGATTATGCAGGCAGAACTCAAATTACCTTGGGATAAATACGCTATCCTCAGGTAATTTGGGTTTTTTTGTTTGGAAGGAGGGAAAACATGATAATCAGTCAAATTTTGAACAATAATGTAGCCATTGTAAAAAAAGGTAGCAATCAACAAACACGCGGCAATGAAGTCATCGTTTATTCAAAAGGTGTGTCTTTTAAACACAAGGTCGGTGATAGTATCGAGGAAAAGGAAATCCAGAAAACCTATGTACTGGATTCACACGATAAATTGGAGCATTTCAGTTATTTACTTTCAAATACCAAAGATGAATACCTTCAGATCGTGACGAAGACGATTGAATACGGTGAGAAAGTCATTCAAAAAAGTGTCTCCGATTATCTCTATTTAGCACTTCTCGATCATATTGATTTCGCGATGAAGCGCCTGAAAAAAGGTCAAATCGTCAAAAGTCCATTGGATTGGGAGGTACGAAAATTTTATCCTGATCATTATCAAATCGGCTTATATGCCGTGGATTTGATGAAGCAGGCTTCAGGGGAAGAATGTCCGAATGAAGAAGCGGTTTCGATCGCTCTGCATTTCATTAACCTGCAAAATCAGGGAGATGAAGCCGACAACATGATGAAGATGATGGAGGCAGTGCGTAATATTCTGTCGATCGTCAAGTATCATTACAAATTAGATTTCAAGGAAGACTGCCTCAACTATATTCGTCTAGTCACACATTTACAGTATTTTATCGTTCGCATGTATAAAGATGAAGCACATACGTCAAATGAGACTGAGCTGAATCGACAAATTCGCAAACTTTATCCAGAAGCTTACAGTTGCGTCAATAAAATACGAATTTATGTCCGAGACACGTTTGAAAAAGAACTATCGGAGGATGAAGAGGCCTACTTGATGCTTCACATCCAGCGTGTCACGAAACGAGAAGAGGAGAATTAATATGGAATACAAAGAATTTTGTCTCCAGCTGATTGAACTAGTCGGCGGGAAAGAAAATATTCAAAGTGTCACGAATTGTATGACTCGCCTGCGCTTCAAATTAAATGATCGCAGCATCGCAAAAACAGATGAAATCAAGGAACTGGCGGACGTGATTGATGTCGTGTCGAATGATGTCGCTTATCAGGTTATCATCGGGACACAAGTCCAAGATATTCGTCCCGAGATGAACAAAATTTTGGGATTAAGTGGTGAGAGCAAACAAACAGATTCGGGGGAGAAAGAAAAATTTATCACGATGGCTTTGCGGATTTTATCAGAAGCGATGGGCCCGATCTTGATTCCGATCATGGCAGCCGGGTTGTTGGCCGGAATTTTGTCATTAGTATCTTTGACCGGATTGGTATCGGCTGAAAGCTCGACCTATCTGATCTTAGATAGTATTCGTCAAGCAGTTTTCTTCTTCCTACCTGTCCTGATCGCGATTTCCTTTGCTCGCCGATTAGAGGTTAACGAATATCTCACGGTCACGATTGCCTTGACTTTAATGTCTGATGCGATCAACGGGGCAAAGGGATTAGATTTTCTTGGCTTGAAATTACCAGAAACGACTTATTCGAATTCATTTTTCCCGATTATTTTAAGCATCATCTTTATGAAATATGTCGGAAAAGCATTGGAAAAAGTCATGCCGAAAGCCCTGCAATATTTCTTTAATCCAGTTTTGATTTTGATTATTACTTTACCAGTAACCTTGATCTTATTTGGACCATTGGGAACGTATATTGGTGATGGTCTAAATTTTGTCTTTGAATTTATCGGCAATACCTTTGGCAGTTGGAGTGTCGTGATGCTGTATGCCGCATTGCAGCCGTTCTTGATCACGATCGGCGCGGGGAACTTTATCATCCCGATCTTCATGAATTCCTATGCGACATTAGGATACGATCCAGTCTTTACTGCTGCGTGGATCATCTCTGATATTGCGGTCTGTGGAGCAGTCGTTGGTTATTTCTTCCGTTCAAAAGATCAGAAACAAAAGCAATTGTTTGGGACAACTGCGTTTAGTGCCTTTATGGGTGTAACTGAACCAGCCGTTTATGGGGTATTTGTAAAATATCGCCGTCCATATATTGCGGTGATGATTGGCGGTGGACTGGGTGGTTTATTCGCCGGTTTGATGAAAGTCGTAGGATATGCGCCAGTCGGATTGTTCGGCTTGGCTTCATTTATCGGAAAAGACAACTACTCGAACTTCTATATGATGTTAATCGCTGTAATCATTGGGTTTGTCGGAGCTGGAATCGCGGCCTTCATCTTAGGAATCCCCAATGATGAGGAGGTTGAAGCAAAACAAGCAGCACCAGTAGAAATGGATGCAGAAGCCGTTACTAAATTGTTGATCAAAGCCCCTGTGAAAGGGAAAAATGTCGCACTAAGCAATGTGAACGACAAAGCCTTCTCTTCATCAGCACTTGGGAAAGGATTAGGGATCGAACCGGAAGAAGATACAATTCATGCGCCAGTAGATGGGGAAGTGGTCAGTCTATTCCCAACCAATCATGCGATTGGCATCAAGACCGATTACGGTGTAGAGATCCTGATCCATATCGGGATCAATACCGTTGAGTTGGACGGCAAGTATTTTGAAACGTTTGTTAAACAAGGGGATAAGGTTTCTGTCGGCGATGCGATTTTAAAAGCTGACATGGCGGGGATTCGCGGTGAGGGTTATGACCCAGTCGTTATCACAGTGATTACTAATACAGCGGATTATTTAGATGTTCTGCCATCGCATGATACCAGCTTAAGCAGTGAAGAAGACTGCCTAACAGTCGTAGTCTAAAAAATGGAGGGAAAAGAATGACAAAGTTAGCAAATGATTTTTTATGGGGCGGCAGTATCGCGGCTCATCAGTTAGAAGGTGCTTGGCAAGAAGGCGGCAAGGGTCCGGCAATCATGGATTTTGCCACAGCAGGCTCCGCAACAACGGCAAGAGAATACACAAAAACGATCGAAGCGGGCAGAAAGTATCCTTCCCATGAAGGAATTGATTTTTACCATCGCTACAAAGAAGACATCCAACTTTTTGCCGAAATGGGCTTTAAGAGTCTGCGGATTTCTATCGATTGGTCACGAATTTATCCAAATGGGGATGATCCAGAACCTAATCAAGCAGGGATCGAGTTTTATCAAAATGTCGTTGATGAACTGTTGAAATACAACATTGAACCGATCGTTACCTTGTATCATTTTGAATTACCAATGAATTTGGTGACACAATACGATTCTTGGAAAAACCGTAAAGTAATCGATTTCTATTTGAACTATGTAGAAACAATGGTGAAAGCTTTAAAGGGAAAAGTGAATTATTGGGTTACCTTCAATGAAATGAATCACATTGATCCGCAAACGGAAGCATCGGATATGTTTACTTATATTTTGGCTGGACTGAAATACAGTGAACTTGAGGGAAACAAGAAGGAAGTTTTAGCCGTGATGGGCTACAACATGACTTTAGCAGGTGTTAAGGCGGCCAAATTAATTCGTCAAATTGATCCGGCAAGTAAAGTCGGCTGCGTTTTTGGGATCACGCCAACCTATCCGTTGAATTGCGACCCGGTTAATGTGTTGAACGCATTTAAAGAAATGGATCGCGATTTTTACCAGATCGATGTGATGTGCAACGGTGAATTTCCGAAGTACAAGCTGAAAGAGTACGCGGATATGGGGATCAACATCGGGATGACTGAGGAAGATAAACAGGCATTCGCGGCTGGAAAACTCGACTATCTTGGGATGAATTACTATATGACAGATGTCGCGCGTTATGAAGGCGGCGAAGAAGAGGAAGAGTCATTATTTGGCGGAATACAGAACCCTTACCTTGAAAAAAGTAAATGGGGCTGGGGCATTGATCCAATCGGTCTGAGATATCTCTTAAATTATACCTACCGGAGATATGGTTTGCCGATCATCATTTGCGAAAATGGCCTAGGAGCAGTTGATGAAATTGGACCAGACGGTGTCGTTCACGACGATTACCGCATCGATTTTCTACAGAAGCATCTCAGCGAACTAAAAAAAGCAGTTGAAGAGGATAAGGTGGATTGCTTTGGCTACTTGATGTGGGGACCAATCGACCTAGTTAGCGCCACGACTGGTGAAATGAAAAAACGTTATGGCTTCATTTATGTAGATAAGCATGATGATGGGACCGGTGATCTTTCCAGAAGCCGCAAAGACTCGTTCTATTGGTACAAACATTTGATCGAGACTAACGGGGAGGAACTGTAGACATGAAGAAGAATTTCGGAACATTGCTGGTTTGCCTGTTGGGATTAACAATAATAGGCGGTTTTTCCAAAAATAATGAAGCAGAAGCCGCAAAGAAAAATGATGAGGTCACGGTTTACTTGATTCGTCACGGAAAAACCTTTTTCAATACGACCGGGCAAGTTCAAGGGTTTGCGGATTCACCGCTGACGGACAAAGGAATCAGCCAAGCCAAAAAACTTGGTACAGGACTAAAGGATGTAACATTTGATTTAGCGTATTCAGGCGATCTAGGTCGCCAGAGAAATACAGCAAAACTGATTCTTTCCAAAAATGACAATAAAAAGCCAAAATTAATGGAACACGATGGCTTCAAAGAATGGAACTACGGCGGTTACGAAGGAAAGACCGACAAGGAAATGTGGACACCGATCTTTGAAGCGAACGGCTTCAAGCTGGATGATGATTGGTCTGATTACGATAAGCTGGTGGAGAAAATCGGCGATGATGGAATCGCGAACGCCATTGCTGAAAATGATCCCTTGAAGGCGGCAGAAAATTATGACGAAATCACGACACGTGGAAAAGCAGCCATGGCCAAAGTAATCAAGGATGCTAAAAAGACCAACGCCAAAAACGTCATGATCGTCTCTTCCGGCGGGATGATTCCCACACTGTTAGAACTGCTAACTCCAAATGAATACAATGGAGAAATGATGGATAATTGCAGTGTGACGACGCTTAACTACAAAGATGGCAAATATACGTTAGATAAAATCGGCGACACTCAGTATATCGAATAAAAAAAAATCCCCTCATCGAATTTTCGGTGAGGGGATTATTAAGCTTATCTTAGATTTGAAAAGGCACCTAATTTTGTCAGCAATTCATCAAAACCTGGAACCGTTTCTTCACGATTCCAATCACGTTGCAATTCGCAAGCAAGTTGAGCGATAGAAGTTAATTGCGCACCGGCTTGTTCAACGCGACGCAAAGCAGTTTCATGTGCAATTGGTGAAGTTCCGCCGACAGCATCAACGATCGGATAGACTTCATAGCCTTCTTTTAATGCGTCTAATGTTGGGAAGGTCAGGCAAGCTTCCGTCCACAAAGCGACGATCAAGATTTTTTTCCGTCCAGTTGCCTTGATGGCTTCATTATATTCTTTGTCTTCCCAAGCATTGATCGAACTGCGGTCATATGAAGGGACATCTTCGCCAATGGCTTTCTTCAAGACTGGGATCGTATCGGTATTCCAGCCTTTTTCAACGTTTACAGTAGAAAGGACGATCGGGATATTATAAAGTTTTGCCAGCTCAATAACGATTTCCGTATTGCGGATCAATTCTGAACGATTCATTGAATTGACCGAGTTGATTTGTGTCGGTTGATAATCGATCACAGTTAACACGGTGTTTTCTGGTGAAAGTAATTCGTCTTCGGTTCTTTTAGCATAGCTAGTCATTCTATCCACTCCTAATTCCTATTAATGTATTTTTCTTACATAAAAAATAGCTCTGAGGATGTTGCTGAATACTATTCTGTTAATAAAATGAATCTCTCTAGAAATTAATTTCAAATTTGTTTGAATAATAGTGACATTCATTTGATTAACATGACTATTGTACTGCTTATCTAAAAAAATCTCGAAGATTTCGTTTTATTTCGCTTCTATTAGCCTTTTTAGAAAAAGCGCTCCGGCATTAGAGAAAATCTGTTTCTTTTTCCAAATAACAGTGATCCGTGAAGTAAGTGCAGGGGCGAGGGGGATGAAAACTAATCCGCTGTCTTTCGTATTGATAATGCCATCGATACAAAATGCAACGCTAGTTCCTTCTTTAACGAACAATGAGGCATTGTAAAGCAAATTATAAGAGCCAATGACAGGGTAATTGGCCAAGTTTCCTCCTAACCATTCTGACAGTTGGTTATTCACAAGTGTTTGATTAGAGATCAGCAGCGCTTGATCTTTCAAATCATCTGGGGTAACAGCTTCTAACTGAGCCAGCTCGTGTGTATCACTGACCAAGACACCCCAACGATCCGAAACGGGAAGTGGGACATACTCGTATTTTTGTTTTTCTACTGGATCGATCACTAAGCCGAAATCCAATAGGCCTTTGTCGATCTTATCTTTTACATCGTCCGCGTTTCCGCTGTACATATGAACATTGATATCGGGATAGCGTTTCATCAAATCATTCAAAATGACTGATAAAAATTGGAAAGCCTGCGTTTCACCGCCGCCAATCATAATATCACCGCCGATGACTTCGTTTTTTTGCAAGTTTGACGTTGTAGCATTTACGAGTGATAAAATCTCCTTTCCGCGGTTTTGCAGATAGACACCGTCTTCGGTGAGAGAGATTTCACGGTTTCCGCGAATAAAAAGCTGTACTCCTAATTCTTCTTCAAGGTCTTTTAATTGTTTTGACAAGGTCGGTTGGGAAAGATGCAATACTTTTGCGGCGTTACTGATTGTTTTTTCTCTCGCGACAGTCAAAAAGTAATTCAATACACGTAATTCCATCTTATTTCCTCCTATAACTAAAAACGATAGTTGGCTATTCAATATAAGTATTATTCATTGCAAGTATAGCGAAGTATACTAGAGTCAGCAACTAAAGGAGGGCAGATACGATGAATAGACATCAATTATTAGTGAAAATTCAAGGAATTGAAATTTTGCCAGGATCACGTATTTATGACGAAATCCATGTATTGAAGGCCAACAATGAGCAGCTCGTTATGGAGATGAATGAAAAATATCATAAACCGGAAGAAATTCGAAGGTACTTGCAAGAGATTACTGGTAGGAGCATCGATGATTCTGTGACAGTTTCGCAACCCTTTTATACAGACTTTGGTAAACATATCTCTTTTGGAAAAGACATTTTTATCAACCAAAATGTCACATTTGTCGATTTAGGCGGAATCGTGATTGAAGATCATGTATTGATTGGACCGATGTGCCGCATCATCTCCGTCAATCACTTGGTGGATCCTAAAAAGCGCAGAGGGCTGTCCGTAGCATCGGTCAAAATTGAAGAAAACGCTTGGCTGGGAGCGAATGTTACGATTCTTCCCGGTGTAACAGTCGGTAAAAATTCGATCGTTGCTGCAGACTCGACGGTCACCAAGGATGTTCCAGAAAATGTGATTGTGGTGGGTTCCCCTGCAAAAGTGATCAAAGAAATTTAGAGCTGCTGCTTTTTTACAGCATTTATTTCAAGTGTAAAGATACTAATACAATAGAAGCAAAAGGGGACTGAGGGTAGTGAAGATGACATATTTAAAAAAGGCCCTTTTAATAAGTTTACTTGCTGCTTGCTTCGGTTTGCTAGGCGCTTGTGCTGAAAAGCAGTCCTCAGAAGTGAGTTCAAATGAAACCACTGTTAGCAGTAAAAAGGGGGACGGGGACATGATTCGATTACGAATAAATGGGACGGAATTCCATGTAGTTTTAGAAAAAAACTCAGCAGCAAAAAAGTTACAGGAAATATTGCCCGATACGTTCTCGATGAATGACCTGCATCAAAATGAGAAATACTATGACCTGTCCCAAAAACTGCCAACAAATGCACAACGAGTTGGAATGATTGAGGCAGGGGATGTCATGTTGTATGGTAATAGTACCTTGGTCATTTTTTATCACTCTTTCGAAACCAGTTATTCTTATACTAGGATCGGACGAATAAAAAATGAGGGGAATCTGGCGGACCAGCTGGGAAACGGCGCGCTAGAAGTTGAAAGAATCCACTAAGAAAGTAGGAAAAATTTATGTTAGAAGAATCATATACATTAACAAACGGCGTCAAGATACCCAAGATCGGTTATGGCACTTGGATGATTGATAACGATCAAGCAACTGAAAAAGTACTTGAAGCGATTAAACTTGGCTACCGTCATATCGATACGGCACAGGCTTATGGAAATGAAGAAGGCGTCGGGGCAGCGATTCAAGCTGCTGAACTGAAACGCGAAGAACTTTTTGTTACTACTAAACTTGCGGCTGAGATCAAGGATTATGCTGGCGCGGTCAAAGCAATTGAAGGCTCGTTAGAAAAGTTAGGACTGGATTACATTGACTTGATGATTATCCATAGTCCTAAACCATGGGCGGATTTTCAAGGCGACGATCATTATTTTGAAGGAAATGTTGCCGCATGGCGTGCACTAGAAGAAGCTTATCAAGCAGGGAAGCTAAGAGCAATCGGTGTATCCAATTTTGAAGTAGCGGATCTGGAAAATCTGTTAAAACATGCGACGATTAAGCCAATGGTCAATCAAGTGCTAGCCCACATTGGTCAAACACCCTTTGAAGTGATCGATTATTCGCAAAACCATCAATTACTGGTTGAAGCCTATTCACCAATCGCTCATGGAGCGATGTTGCGAAGTGAAACGATCACTAGTCTTGCGAAGAAATACGAAGTGACAATTCCGCAATTAGCGATTCGCTATTGCTTGCAGCTAGATCTTTTGCCGCTGCCAAAAACAGAGAACCCCGAACATATGCAGAATAATGCAGATGTTGATTTCCAAATTTCGGACGAAGATATGGAGAAATTGAAGGCTCTGAATAGTGACTTTGATTATGGAAAAAGCAATGACACACCTGTTTTCCGAAAAATTATGGACAAAAGAAAGTAATCGCAAAAAACGCCTGTCTCCGATAATGGAGCAGGCGTTTTTTACTTAGGAAATTATTGATTATTGATTGCACCGCGATTGGCATTGGCGTTAGCCATATTTGCTTGTGCATTCGCGTCATTTGCTGGCGTCCAAACAACATTGGCTTGATAAACGCCGGCTTGAATATCTTCGTTTGTATTGATCATTAGGGTAGTTCCTTTTTGATCAATCATTGCCTTTGTTGTATCCATGCCCATTCCTTTAGCAGCGGTCAAGACTGGCTTAGCTTCGCCGTTCATACTATTGAGACTAGTTGAGGTTCCTTCAACACCATTTGCGCCCATCAGTTTTAGATTCAAAGTGGCATTCAATGTGTCGCCTTCTTTATCCATCAAGGGTGTAATAGCCGCAAATAACGACCAGCCCATACTTTTATCACTCATTGTTTTGTCGGTAACTTCGATCAAACCATCTTTATTACCGTCAAAGGCCATCTTTTCAGCACTTGTCCCTTTGCTGACTTTATATCCGTCGGCCATCAATGTAACATCGCCTTTTTTAACATCGTCTTTCATCGTATTGCTGAAAGAAATATTTGGGACACCGTCTAAACGCAGGGTAGCTTTAGCTGGTTGCTTTCCGGCTTTTGCCGGTTCTAGTTCAAAGGTTGTGCCTTTGGTCGTTTTAGAAACTTTTACTTGGATCGTTGAAGTTGCACCGGCCGCACTGGTTCCCACACGCGGCCCAATATAGGTTGACCCGCCTGAAAAATACCCTTTATTCGCTTCCGGCATGGAAATGTTGTATTTTTTAGCCATTGTACTGCCGAGGGCTGCACCCATCGGATTTCGAGTTTCTTTATCTCCTTGAGTAAAGTTTGCCGCAGCATGGACATTTGTTGAATCTGCCTTGATGAAACCACCTAATGCGATGGTGCTTAAGGCCGTGACAGCTGCTACTGTACCAATTTTTTGTTTTTTGCGAGTTTCTCTTAACGGGTATAACTTTACGGCTGTGGGAATAAAAAAACAAAAGAGCTGTTCCTTAAGCAATTCATAACTGATAAAGGGAAAAAACAGTCTTTCGGATAACTCAACGGTTTAAGTTATTTTTGGTCAAAATAAAGAGTTGTGGTTATAGATTGTTGAAGAAAATCGAGCATCATTTTTTCGGACTGATGTTTGCCGATTTAAGTATTTCAAATGAATCAATTAAGAAAGATTTAAGACTTAATTTACGCTAATTTATGAGTCAATCAGGTGCTTTTTTTCATAACCTGGATTACTATAGGCGTGAGGTGTATACTATGCAGAAAATATTAGTCGTAGATGATGAAAAAGCGATTTTGGATATTGTGTCACGTTATTTAGCAAGAGAAGGATATAAGGTTTTTGCGGCCGCAAACGGCAAGGAGGCCCTAACTTTTTTTCAAAAGGAATCACTCGATTTAATTATTACCGATATTATGATGCCGGAAATGGACGGCTATGATTTTATTGAACAAGTATTGGAAAAAGATGAAGACACTCCATTTATTTTTGTCAGCGCGAAGGATCAAGAAAAAGACAAGATTTTTTCTTTGACCTTGGGGGCGGATGATTTCATTACAAAACCGTTTAGTCCTAGAGAGCTGACGCTACGGGTAAAAAATATTTTGCGGCGCGTGGGCAGTAAAGAAGAACGTGCTGGAAACGCGATCGAAGAGGGCCCCTTTCGGATTGATGAGGAAAAGTTCAAAGCTTCGCTCTATGATCGTCCATTGGAATTATCTATCAAGGAATTTCAGTTGCTGCTATTATTTCTAAAAAACTTAGGCAAGGTTTTTCCTAAATCGGAGTTGTATGAAAAAATCTGGCATTCAGAATATTTTGATGATGCCAATACATTAAATGTTCATATTCATAGCTTAAGAGAAAAGTTGGAAAAGGTTGCTGATGAACGACCTTACCCGCACATTCAGACTGTCTGGGGTTTAGGTTACAAAATGGAGGGCTAGCGATGAAATTACGGAATATGTTGATCTTGTCATTTCTTACTTCAAGTATAGTGGTGGTTTTGATTGTCTGGTTCAGTATTAGTAAAATGTATCTGACAGATTACGATGGCTATTTGATCATCGGTATTACCATCTTAGCGAACATTTTAGGAACGATCATCGGATTATTTTCACTGCGAAATACGTTTCATTCGTTAGATAAGTTAAGCAAACAAACGAAAGTTATTAAGGAAAATCAATTCACTGAAATCCAGTTAGAGCACGCGCCTAAAGAGCTGCAGACTCTGGCAGATGACTTTAATGAAATGGTGGCTGCTTTAGCTGATAGCTTTACGGCGTTGGAAAAAAGTGAACAGGATAAAAGCAATCTGGTTGCGCAGCTAGGGCATGACATCAAAACACCTATTACGGCCATCAAAAATCAAATTGAAGCGATTCAAGATGGCGTCATTTCAAAGGAGGAGATTGACCAAACTTTGGATCAAATGGCGTTTCAAGTCGAGCGGCTGAGTTCGTTAACGAAACAGTTAATGGAGATTACGATTATGGAGAAAGCCTTGCCTCAAAGCCCAGCAAATCAGGAGCAAAAGGTTTGGCTGGATCAGTTTTTATTGAAGTTGTTATCTAGCTTTGATTACATATTAAGGAAGAAGCAGCAAAAACTTACACTTCAAGTCGACCCGAAAGTGAAGACCTTAATGACCGACGAAGGAAAATTGAATCGAATTTTAACTAATTTGATCGAAAATGCCAGCAAGTATTCTCCCGTCAATACGACGATCTATTTGAAAATCGAAGCTGTGAATGGACAAATCATTTTTTCAATCAAGGATGAAGGGATTGGGATCAAAACCATTGATCAGCAAAAAATCTTTGATCGGTTGTATCGAGTAGAAAAATCAAGGAACCCGGAAACCGGCGGCTCAGGATTGGGTCTTTATATCAGTAAAAGTTTAACTGAACAGTTAAAAGGCGAGTTGAAGGTAGAAAGTGATTATGGAAATGGCAGTATTTTTCGTCTAATGCTGCCAGAAATATAAAAAAACCGCAACGATCTGCAATTCGATCGTTGCGGTTTTTTTATAAGATACTTTGTTTTGTGGCAGGGTCGATAATATCCTCTAGTTGAAATTGCTGATTCTCATAGGTTAAGACAAATATCGAGCAATTCGGAAAGGCTCTGATCAAATCATTTGGATCACCTTGCCAGATCGTTTGTAGAAAGCTGACGCAGGCACCATTATGAGAAATAGCTAAAACATTCTGATGATCCTCGCGCGCCATAATCTGATGCAGAATCTTGAACATTCGTTCTTGAACGAGCGTCATTGATTCACCGCCAAATTGCAAATAGAAGGAGTCGTAATAATCTTGCCCTGCTGGTTGTAAAAACTGTTGCTCACCTTCAAAAGAGCCGAACCCCATTTCTTTCAATTCCTTCAGACGCTGATAATTTTTACTTTCGGTAATAATTTCTAAAGTATCACTGGCACGTTCTTGAGTAGAAGAGTACAGCTGATCAAATTGGATATTATTTTCTTGAAAATATTGACGTGCCAGCTGCGCTTGCTGAATACCGCGCTCGGTCAGAGGAGAATCGCAGGAGCCTTGGATTTTTTTTAATTGTCTTAATTGTCAAATTAAGTTAGACAAATCATCAATACTTACGTAACTCAAAAATACTTCCAAAGGTGTTCGATAATCCAGTGATTTTCTAGGAATATTATTTCGTTTAGATGTGACAGATTGAATAAAAGATTCATCTACTGAATTGAAATCCATAGATTTCAATAAACCATCTCTACGTAACAATCCGTTAGAATTCTCGTTTAGGCCTCTTTGAGACGGCGTTCCTGGATCAGCGAAATAAATGGCAATATCATTGGCATTACTGATTTGTTTCCAATTTGAAAATTCCTTTCCACAATCAAAAGTGATGGATTTGAATAGATTTTTCGGTACAGATTCAAACCAATGATTTAATTTTTTTTCAATATCAATCGCTTGTCTACCACACGGTTTCAATGTGATGATAACTTTTGATAATCGTTCAACTAAGGTAATTACAGCACTTTTATGTTTCAGACCTACGATAGTGTCACCTTCAAGGTGACCAAACTCATTTGAGAATTGGCTATAATCTTTTTCACGTTCATGAATAGAGCGGCGGAAAGCTTGTTTTCCACGCCTTTCTTGATGTCCATTCGGTTTACGCTTGCCTTTCATCGGTAAGTCAGAAGGATTAAATAGCCCCTTTTTGAACATACGATAAATGGTACGAGCAGAACAACGAATAGGAAACGCTGCACGACCAACAATCACATCGGGTGTCCATCCTTGAACAACCTTTCTTTGAATATATTCTGATTGTTCCTCGGGTAAAACAAGCGGGCGTCTACCACAGTTTGATTTGTTTTTCTTATACTGTTGATAGTATTCTAAGGCTGATTTTCCTTGCTTGAAGAATAGGTATACTTTATGGATCGTTTGTCTTGAACGATTCAAGCAATGCGCAGTTTTCGCAACAGATTGATTTATTTTGAAATAAGACTCTATCATTACAAGTTCATCCGTTGTAAGATGGGTATAGGTCATTTGTACTCACTCCTTATAATTCTTTGGTCAGAACTATTTTGAGTGTAGCACAAATGGCTTTTTTAGTTGTCTAGCTTAATTTTACAATCGGCGTTGATTAAAAAGTGTTTCGCCATGCCGCATTAAAAATAATTTCTTTTTCATTCCAAACCTCCATTTAGTTCATTATATAAATACTATCAAAATGCAGGTGAAAGCGCATCATTAATTTGGAAGATAGTTTTTTGGGGAAGACTGAAGTAGAAAAGATATCCTTTCAGATATAGTAAAATAAATAAGAAGCCTAGCAGAATTTTTCTGCTAGGCTTCTTCGGTGAAATAATCAAAATTGAGCGTCCTTTTATGCCATCCTGCTAAAGCAAAGATCACCGAAATCAAGCGAACATAGATGAACCCGGTGTCGGGAAACATCTTGATTGCGGGATAATCACCGTTGAATATTGCATAGTTAAGGTATGTTTCTGGGTGCGGTCCGTCTCTAGTATCCATTTTTCTTCCTCCTTGTTTGAAATAGTCTGTTCTATGTACTTTGCTGTGAGCGCAGCCTATATAAGTCATTCTATAGAGGAAAGACAAAATGAACAAATTCATAAAACGTAAAAATTCATAGTTGTTTTTATGTTTTGTGAGCAAAAAGTAAGTTAGATCAAATTGAAGATTTAATCTTTCGTGCACATAAAATAATTATGTTTACTAGAATCGTAAATATCTGATTAATCTCAAAGGTTGGTATCTGCTGAGGTCGAATAATACAACTTGTACAATGAATCGGCCGAGGAGTTGTGGAATGGGATATTCCGTTTTTTTCGATGTTTTTTTATTTTTAAACCCTCCACTATAACACCATGCCTGATCTGATTTGCTAAGATGAAGTCTGACGAAAGGGGAGGATTGTATGAGTTCGATCAATGAGACGAATTATTTGGCCACTGTAAAGAACAAACTAGAGAGTAAGATTGCAGAAGTTGAGAACACTTTGGATATGAATGAAGCCAATTATAAAGAGCTAAAACACTACACGATTGATTATAAAAATGAGTTGGACAAATATGAAGTGTACAATCACCATCAAAATTTGAAATTCATCGACAGCCGCAGCGTACTGGAATCAAATATACTGAAGAAATTAAACTATCAAAAGAATACACCTTATTTCAGTAAGATTGCATTTCAGTTTTTAGAGGAAGATGAAGTGGAGGATTTTTACATCGGGCGTTATGGATTTGCGGATCGTTTCGGCGAACAATTGATTTATGATTGGCGGGCTCCCATCTCGTCCCTCTATTATGATTTTTCCTTGGGCGATGCTTATTACGAGTCCCACGGTCGAGAATTTCACGGAAAATTGCGTTTGAAACGACAATTTGAAATTAAGGATGGCACGATCAGTTTTATGGTCGATACGAATGATGCGATCAATGATGAACTGCTCATGCGTGAGCTGGGTAAGAGTACCTCGAATGAAATGAAAACAATTATTCACACGATTCAAAAGGAACAAAATGCGGCGATAAGAGACACGAAAACTAAAAATTTAATCATCCAAGGTGTTGCCGGTTCGGGGAAGACATCGATTGCGCTTCATCGCATGGCTTATCTGCTCTATCAAAAAAAGGACGAATTAGCAGCTTCGGATATTCTGATCGTTTCACCAAATCAAGTCTTCGCGGATTATATCTCCACCGTTCTACCCGAGTTGGGGGAAGACGAGCTGACGCAAGTGGACATAGTAAACTTGGGCTCAATGTTTCTTGACGAAAAATACCAAGTGACTGATCGCCACGATGAATTGAAAGCAGTACTGGAAAATCCCAATTCTAAACAAGCTGAGAATTATAGATTCAAACAATCGAAAGAATTTTTTTGCCAGTTACGGAAACATTTCGAAAACTTGAAGGAACGCCTTGCTTCAACAGAAATAGTCGTTGACAATCAACGGTTTACATCAGAAGAGATCGGTCGCTTTGTTGAACAGCAGTCAGAAAAAAGTTTAACCGAAATCATTCAGGAAGTTTCGCGATTACTTAGCAGACAAGTATCAGAATTAAGACGTGAAAAAATTTCAAAGCAGTTGGAGCAAATCTTCAAGAAAAAAATCAGTACAACGGGAAGTCTATCTGATTATTATCAATTTTTGGCCGCAAAGAACTTGGAACATGGGAAGGTAGGCAATCTCATTAATTATTCTGATTTATTCCCTTACCTATTTTTCAAGTCGATGATCGAAGGGATTAAACCTAATAAACAAGTTCAGCACTTGGTGATCGATGAAATGCAGGATTATTCTTTGCTGCAGCTTTCGGTTATTGATCGGTTATTTCCTTGTCAAAAAACGATTTGCGGCGATATTCATCAGTCATTAATTCCGACGGATAATGACTTTCTGATAGAAATTCAAAATCTGCTTCCAAACGCAAGGCTATTAAAATTCAATACGAGTTACCGTTCAAGTTTTGAAATCATGGCATTTGCTAAACGATTTATCGCGGCGGAGGATCTACAACCTGTGGAACGGCATGGGAAAGATGTCGAAGTTCTTCCATATAGAAAAAAACTGCTGGCGCAAAAAATTGCAGAGTTCAAGCAAAGCAGCTATGGATCTTGTGGTATAATTTGTCAGAATTGGCAAGAGGCGGCACAGATCGAAGCTGATTTTCCTCAGGAGAACTTGATTCGTTTTGAAAAGGATACTAAAAGAATTACTGAAGGGATCATCATTACCACTGCCCAATTTGCCAAAGGGTTAGAATTTGATCAAGTAATTTTGCCGGATATTCAAGCGCGTCAAATGAATCAGAGAAGCACGATTCTCTACACCAGTTGTTCGCGCGCGCTGCACGAATTAACACTCTTGATTAACGATTAATTGAAGGGGCTTGCGATGAAAACTTATAGAACTTCGGAGGTAGCGAAAATCGTCGGCTTACATCCGAATACGATTCGCCGTTATGAGGAGTGGGAGTTGATTCCTATTCCTCCAAGAGCGGAAAATGGCTACCGTGTTTTTACTGATTATCATATTGAGACAATCAAAATTGCTCAAATCGCTTTTCAGATCGAAGTACTGCAATCAGGTTTGCGAATCACAATGGTGGATATGGTAAAGGCTATAGCACGTTATGATTTTGTAACGGCTCAGGCATTGCTTGATCGTTATCTTAAGTTAGTGGATCAGGAAATAAACGAGGCAACAGATGTCATCGAAGTGGCAGAAAGCATCCTTGCAGGAAAAAACGATGGGACGGAAATATACCTGACCAGAAGTGAGGTCGCGGAGTATTTAGGCGTTACCTCGGAGGCATTGCGAAACTGGGAGCGAAACGGTCTGCTTGCAGTTAAAAGAAGCAAGAATAACTATCGGATTTATGATAGTGAAGACCTTAAGCGCTTAAAAATCATTCGAACTCTGAGAGGAGCCAAATATTCTTTGGCGGCGATTTTGCGAATGCTGAACGCGATCAATCAAGAAAGACAGGACATCAAATTATTGTTGAATCCAACGAAGCCAGACGACAGTATTATTACCGCTTGTGATAATTTAATCGACTCTTTGGAAAAAGCGAAGAAGAATGCTTGTGAATTAAAACAGCGGGTCAAAGAAATGCAGGAACGTTTTTTTTAGCTTGAAAAAGCGTTTGCATTTTTTTGATTCGTAATGCTATAATTCAATTAGAAATGAATACAAATGGATAGTGATTGCATCAAGCAAGCTAAACCTGTTAGCAAATTACGCGTGAAGAACGCTTATTTGTTGGCGGGTTTTTGACGTTTTATGCGAAAAACTACCAAATCAAATAGAAAAGAGGCATTATAAATGGGATTTCCAAAAGACTTTTTATGGGGCGGCGCAACCGCTGCGAATCAATGTGAGGGCGCTTGGGATGTTGGCGGAAAAGGCGAAAGTATTCCTGACCACATGCGAGCTGGCGGTCTTAACAAACATCGGGTAATGACCCCAACGATTGAATCGGACGGCTATTACCCAAATCACGATGGGATCGATTTTTACCATCGTTATAAAGAAGACATCGCGTTGTTTGCGGAAATGGGATTCAAGGTCTTTCGTTTGAGTATCGCTTGGTCGCGGATTTTTCCAAAAGGCGATGAGACAGAACCCAATGAAGAAGGCCTGGCTTTCTATGATCAGGTTTTTGATGAATGTAAAAAGTACGGTATTGAACCATTGGTCACTATCAGTCATTTTGAATTACCCTATGCATTAGCAGAAAATTATGGCGGCTTTGCCAATCGTAAAACAATTGACTTCTTTGTTAACTATGCGACAGTATTATTTGATCGTTACAAAGATAAAGTGAAATATTGGCTGACATTTAATGAAATAAACTTTGGGACATTGCCATTAGGCGGCAGAAACCTATTGGGAATTCTGGACGATGAGGATAATGAAGCACGCCGATTCCAAGCGCTGCACCATATGTTTATTGCTAGTGCCAAAGCCGTAAAAATCGGACATGAGATCAATCCGAATTTCCAAATTGGCTGTATGCTAGCCTACATGACGATGTACCCGTTAACATGCAAACCAGAAGATGCTTTGGCTAGTCAAGAATTAGTGAAAAAACTGAACTGGTTCTGCGGTGATGTACAGGTCAAAGGGAAGTATCCTTATTATATGAAGAATTATTTCGCTAAACATGATATCCAAGTAGAATTTGAAGCAGGCGATGAAGAAATTTTGCAAGAGGGGACTGTTGATTATTATACATTCTCTTATTATATGACCAGTTGCGCTACCGCTAATATTGAAGAAAGCGGTGATCGTGTCGGCGGGAATTTATTCGGTGGAGTAAAAAATAATTATTTAGAGACCAGCGAATGGGGCTGGCAGATTGATCCTGTCGGGCTGCGATTTACCTTAAATGAGTTGTACGATCGTTATGAAATTCCTTTGATGATCGTTGAAAACGGATTGGGAGCAGTTGATAAAGTCGAGGCGGATGGCTCGATTCATGATGATTATCGCATCGATTACGTTCGTCGCCACATTGTTGAGATGAGCAAAGCGATACAAGATGGCGTTGATTTGATTGGCTATACTCCGTGGGGCTGTATTGATCTCGTTTCTGGCGGAACGGGTGAAATGTCAAAACGCTATGGCTTTATTTATGTCGATAAAGACGATAAAGGAAATGGCAGCTTTGATCGCAGCCGAAAAGACAGCTTCTATTGGTACAAAAAAGTGATTGAGTCAAATGGGGAAGAACTATAATCGTACGACATGAAAAGGGAAGTCATTTGACTTCCCTTCTTTTTGTGTATAGCCATTTTTATCTCTATCAAGATGAGACTAGCAATGACCCCGCTTATTAATAAGGCGGCAATTAGTAGATTGATGTTTTTATATTCCTTGATCAAAGGCAGTGAAGACCATTTTATTGATTTGATCAAAATAGTGATAAGCAACAAAATGATGATTCTGGATGCTCTCCAATAGCGTTGATTGCAGCTTAGAAATTTTATACGAAAGAAACTAGAAGCCGTATCCTCAAATCAAAAATACTCAAACCCTTTTTTAGTTCTGGAAAGCTGACTAAAAATGTAAATGTTAGACCAACTTTTCTGAATATAAAAAAAGTTGTGAACTCTTTTTGGTTGAAAAGATAAATATAGTTAGTGAATCAATATTTTTATAGACGGTCTTTCTCTATAAAGAATAGTACGGTTCACTCCTTGTGTCTTTTCTAAAATAAAGCGAACTGACTTTGGATTGCGGATGTATGCGTTGTCAAATATAGTGAGGATGTAAAGAAAATTTATAAAAGAGAGGTGAACGAAGTGCTGCAAGAAAGCATCGATGAATCCTATATCCAATTGGATGTAGAGGCGGAAAATTTTGAAGAAGCGGTAAAAAGATCTTTTGATCCATTAATAGAAGATGGGGCTGTAACAGATAATTATGTAGAATCTGTCCTCCGCATTTATCGAGAGACAGGCCCCTATATTGTAATTACAAAAAATATCGCATTGCCTCATGCGCCGGTGGAAGATGGCGCGAACAAATTAGGTTTAGGGTTTGTTCGATTAAAAGCCCCGGTCGTTTCGGGTCATGCAACGAATGATCCTGTAAAATATTTGTTTCCGCTTAGCGCCAAAGCGAGCAATGAGCACATTGAGCTGCTGTCAAAGTTAGCGGATTTATTAAGCCAAGAAAGCTTCATTGAGTTTTTAGAAAACGTTTCTTCAAAAGAAGCATTTATCAGCTATTTTAACAATCAATAAAAGTGATTAAACAATTTTCAGCAATCAAACAGTAAGGGAGAGAATGAGTATGTATAAAGCATTAGTTGCGTGTCGCGCAGGAGTTGGATCAAGTTTAATGTTAAAAATCAAAGTAGCAGAGGTTGTCAAAGCCAATGATTTTCCGATTGAGGTTGAGCACTCTTCACTTGATGGCGTACCAGGGTTTGGCGGAGAAATGATCATCACTTTACCGGATGTAGCAGAAGAGTTAGCACAAAAAAATCTGCCTTATAAATTAATCGGAATAAGCAATATTGTCGACAAAAATGAAATCAAAGCAAAACTGGAAGCGGCCTTGGCAGAATTAAAGTAAGAAACATCATGGGAGGGAAATAAAAATGGATTTTTTGATCAGTTTCTTGAGTACACCAGCAGTCATGCTAGGGATGGTAGCATTGATTGGTTTAGTGGCACAAAAGAAAAGCGGGACAGAGGTACTTACGGGAACCTTTAAAACAATTATCGGATTCTTAGTTTTCAGCGCCGGCGGGTCGATTATGACGGGCGCTTTGCAAAACTTCAACCAATTGTTCCAAACGGGCTTTCATATTCAAGGAGTCGTCGCTTCACCTGAAGCGGCAACCGCACTGGCTCAAACCGAGTTTGCCTTTGTTACAAGTTGTACCTTGATCGTTGGTTTTGTCATGAACCTTGTGATCGCCAGAATTACACCGTTTAAAAACATTTTCTTTACAACAGGGCATAGTTTATTTTTCGCTTGTGTGCTTTCTTTGATTTTAAAGGCGCATCACGTAGCGGATATTCCAGCAATTGTTATTGGCGGGTTATTATTAGGCTTCTTCTCGGCAGCATTGCCAGAATTATGCCAGCCATTTATGCGCAAAATTACAAATAGTGATACAACAGCGATTGGGCATTTCAATATGATTGGTTATGCATTGTCAGGCTATATTGGCATGTTGTTTAGTAAACACAAAGATAAAACGACAGAGCATATCAATTTTCCTAAATGGTTGTCTTTTTTCCGCGATTTCTTAATGGGTGTTTCAGTGGTCATGCTGATTCTATTTTATGTCTCAGCGTTAAAAGCAGGGCGTCCTGCCGTGGAGGAATTAGCTGGCACGCAACATTGGCTGGTTTTCCCATTCGTTCAGGCATTTACCTTTACTGCCGGTATGTCAATTCTGATGACAGGTGTACGGATGTTCTTAGCAGAGATCACAGCAGCATTTGTTTCGATTTCTGAAAAATTTATTCCGAATTCTCGTCCCGCATTAGATGTGCCGACCGTTTTCCCATTCGCACCTACAGCAGTAATCGTTGGCTTCTTATCTTCTTACGCTGCAGGATTGATCGGTGTATTTATCATGGTAGCTCTTAAGTTTCCGGTAGTCATTATTCCGGCTGCTCACATTTGTTTCTTCTCTGGAGGGACCGCGGGTGTTTTCGGAAACTCTACTGGCGGATGGCGTGGAGCCGTCGTTGGGTCATTTGTTATCGGTCTGTTATTAGCTTTTCTGCCGACGGTCCTTTACCCGTTATATGGAACATTAGGTATCGAAGGTTCTACCTTCCCAAATATCGACTACAACGTTATGGGAATATTGTTAGACAAGATACTGTCAGTCTTTGGCATTTAAAATTTTCGGACTTAACAGACTTAGCAGCAATCTGTTAAGTCTGTTTTCAAAAGAGGAGAGGTCAATAAAATGGGGATCACTACAAACAAATTAGAAGCATACATCGAAGTCCTTCAACCTGAAATCAATGACTATATCAATCGTTTAGATAAGGAGAAAGTTGTCGAGGCCTGTGAAGTAATTTCAGAGTCAAAAAGAAATCATGGGCGGGTTCATATTACTGGCGTTGGAAAACCAAGTCATGTGGCGGAATACATTGCTGCCTTAAACTCATCTGTTGGGACGCCCACATATTACTTAGATACAACAGAAGCAATCCACGGTTCTGCTGGTCAAGTGATTCCGGGAGATGTTGTTATCGCAATTTCAAATAGCGGACAAACAGAAGAGCTAAAGCGAACTGTGGAATCATTGAAACGACTGGGTGCAAAAATCATTGGCGTCAGTGGAGGAGAGAATTCTTGGTTAAAGGACCATTCAACAGTTTTTCTTCTAGCTGGAGTTAATCAGGAAGGTGATGATTTGAATAAACCACCGAGAATCTCGATTATTGCGGAAATCATAGTACTACAATGTCTTTCGATTTTATTGCAGCAAGAGGAGCAGTTGGATCTGGACAAGTATTACCAATGGCATCCAGGTGGTGCTTTAGGCGAATCAATCAAAAATTTGAAAGAAGTTGGCACACAATGAAAATCAAAGGAATCGTCACAGCAATGGTCACACCGCTGTTAGAAAATGGCATCGATGAAAAAGCGACGCGTAAGCTGGTCAATAAATTGATCGATAGCGGTATTCATGGATTATTTATACTGGGAACAAATGGCGAGTTTTACGCACTTAGCGAGGAAGAAAAGTTAGCATTGGTCAGAATAGTTGTTGATGAAACAGCTGGTCGTGTTCCTGTTTTTGCCGGATCCGGCGGAGTCTCTACAGATGCGGTTATCAAGTTGACAAACAAGTTTACCGAACTTGGCGTAGATGCCGTCTCAATAATTACTCCTTATTTGATCAAAGTGAGCGATCAGGAGCTGATTCAGCATTATCAAACGATTGCCGCGAATACAGATTTGCCGATCATCCTTTACAATATTCCAGCGAATACCAAAATTTCGATTAGCGAGTCGGTTTTTAAAGAACTAGTCAAAGTTCCGCAAATTATCGGAATCAAGGACAGCAGTGGAGAAATAGAAAATATTCAAATGTATTTGGATGTGAATGATCGAGAAGATTTTTCAGTCTTGGTCGGTTCTGATTCCTTGATTCTTTCAGCATTGAAAAAGGGCGCAGATGGCGCGGTAGCTGCAACCTCCAATATTTTAACAAAAACCGATTTAGGCATTTATCAGGCCTATCTAGAAAATAATTTAGAAAAAGCTGAGTTGCTTCAGGAAAGCATTAATGCTTTTCGCGGAGTTTTAAAATTAGCTACAGTTCCAAGTGTTTTGAAATATAGCTTAGGTCTATTAGGGATTCCCGTGGGTGCACCGAAAAGCCCAGTCAGAGTGGTATCTCCAGAATTAGATGCTGAGATTCGTAACATATTGGAACAATATAAGGGAATAGAAGGGATCGAAAAGCTGTCATGAAAAAATTAACCACGTTAACTCGAATTTATCAAGAAAAATTAATGGCAATCATCCGAGTGGAGACGATCGAACGTGCGCAGGAGATTGTGGACGGCTGTCTTACGGGAGAGATATCATGCTTGGAAATAAGTTATACCAATAAAAATGCCGGAGATATTATTGAGCAATTAAAGAAAATATATCAGGACAGAATTGTCATTGGTGCTGGAACAGTACTTGACAGTGAGACTGCTCGTCACGCACTATTAAAAGGAGCTGAGTTCATTATAGCGCCGAACTTCAATAAGGATGTTGCCAAATTGTGCAATCGTTATCAAATTCCATATATGCCTGGCTGTACTTCCATGTCAGAAATTGTCGAGGCGCTTGAGGCTGGGGCGGACATGGTCAAAGCATTCCCAACCTCATCTTTCATTGGTCCCAAAGTTGTTTCTACTATTAAAACACCTATGCCTCAAGTTCCAGTATTGTCTTCAGGCGGTGTTACGGTAGACAATATCGATGAGTGGCTAGAAGCCGGTGTCGATTGTATGGGAATCGGTACGCTGTTATCAAAAGGAACAAAAGAAGAAATTGCCGAAAATGCGCGAACATTACGCCAAAAAATTGGGTAATACTAAAATATAGACAGGAGGAAATGATATGCAGAAAATCGATCAGAGAACTAAACATGTATTAATAAAACTGATTGAGAAGCCTGTTATTTCTCAAAAAAATTTGATGGGTCAATTGAGACTGTCAAAGGTTCAAATCGACTATGTAATCACAAAAGTCAACGAATGGTTGGTTGATGAGGCATTACCTCCTGTCTGGTTTGATGGAAATTATTATCACCTATCAGATATTGGACGTTTGTTTCTTGTTGAGTTTTTTTCTGGTGATCAGGTCTATCATCATTATGAAATGGATATAGAGGAACGAAAAAAATATATTTATTTAATGCTGTTTTATCATTGTGAAGACTATTTGTCGGTTAATCATTTTTTAGAGGTGTTGGATATTGGAAAGACTACCTTTATCAATGACCTAAAAAAAGTGGAAAAAGAGCTGGAAACTATTGGTGTAGAAATAAACTATGATCGAAAGAATGGTTACTCCTTGTCCGGTGATGAATCTGTCTTACGCTATCAATTAATGAAACTGGTTTTAGAGGATTTACGATCCGACAATGGCAGTTTCCTTTGGGATTATTTTCTCTTTAATGAAAGTTCGATCGAAAAGGACAAGATGTTTCAACAGATCGCGATGGAGCTGGAACGCTACTCCATTGTATTAGTGGAGAATCGGCTCCTTGAATTTAGCTACATGCTGATTTTTTTATTGCCGCGATTAACGAAAGAATGGTCAGAATTTTATGATCGCTATAATTTCCAGACATTTTATCAAACCAAAGAATACGTTTTCTCCCAAAGCTTACTTGAGAAATTTTCAGTGGAAAGTAAATATGCCAACCTATATATATGCGGTTGGATGTTGGGAATGGCCATTGGCAATGCGGATGAAAAAACACCAGATTATTCGATTATTAATGAGCTAGTTGAGCGGATATTCGATCGCTTTGAACAACTATCTGGTATTCGTTTCAAAGAAAAGGCCGGCGTAAGAAAACAATTGTATAGTCATTTTCGACCGGCCTACTATCGGTTGTTTTTCAATCTGCCGATTATTAATCCATTAAATGAAAAGATTATAAAAGAATATCCCGATCTATTTCAAATCGTGAAAGAAACAATGAAGCCAATCGCAAATCTATTTGGAACTTTGATCCCAGACGAAGAAATATCCTTTTTAACGATGCATTTCGCCTCATTAATAAATGATAATGATGAATATCAGGTCAAACGAAAAGTCGGTATCATCGTATGTCCGAACGGGATCGGTAGTTCTGCAATTATTTATAATGAATTAAAAAATCTTTTTCCAGAAATGATTTTTATTGGTCCAATTGAAACGAATGAAATTTATCATAAAAAGCAAGATTATGACATGATCTTCACGACTGTTCCGAATATGCGCCTTTATTCATTAAAAAAACCCGTTTATACAGTAAATCCTATTATGTCAATCGATGAGAAATACGGCTTAGTCTTAGAAGTTCAAAATGGGGTAAGGAATTTCTCAAACGAGTCTTCTTTTGAGGTGTTCTTGTCGATAATAAATAAGTATGCCGATGTGCGTGACGAAAATGGTTTGAGAAAAGAATTGATGAAGGAGATTCGTCAGCCTAAACCCCTGAGCCGTAAAAGAAATAGAAGCTCACAAGATGAAGACAACGATTTGAGCTTGACTGATATTCTTTCACCGGCGTTCATTCAGCTGAATCTTTCAACCAATAGTTGGGAAGAGGCTTTTTATGTCGCAGCAACACCATTAATCGAGTCAGAAATTGTCAGTCGTCGTTACATCGATAAGATTATTCAAACGACCTTTGAGGAAGGACCATATATGGTTATTTCTGATTTGGTGGCGTTGCCTCATGCGCGACCTGAAGATGGTGCGGAAAAAGTCGGATTAGGAATTACTGTGTTAAAGAATCCGATTAAAATTCTAGGGAAAACTCCCATGAAATACATCTTTACTCTTGCTGCGGTGGATAATCGAAAACATTTGACCGCATTAGCTGAACTTGTCACATTGATCGATCAATCTGATTTCTTTGAAATGTTAGATTCCGTCCAATCTTCGGAAGAGGCATATCAATGGATTACGGATTTTCTCTAGTAAAATAAAAAACCTCTATTTTTAATTTTTTTGAAAGATTACTTCGAATGAATAAGAGGAATCCTGTGAAAATTGTGACCAGCTGATTTTCGGGAAATAGGACAAATAAATCATTTCGTTACATTTTATACAAGCGTTTTCTTTGTTTTAGTATTGCGAATCTTGCATAATATAAGAAAATTTGATTGGAGTGAATAATATGTCAACGATAGTATTTACTAATTTTCCTGTAAAAGATGTAAAAGCCTCCACAGAGTTTTATGAAAAGTTGGGATTTAAGAAGAATGAAGATTTCTCCAACGAGCATTCTAGTTCAATGGTCTGGGACGATACTTTTTGGATTATGGTATTAGATTATGAATTTTATGGATTGTTTTTAAAAGATAAAGAGATTGCGGATACGAAAACTAAGAGCGGATCATTAACGGCCTTTTCGGTAGAGAGCCCAGATGTTGTCAGAGAAATTGCGGAAGCGGCCAGAGCTAATGGCGGCGATTATTTTACGGTCGATATGGGGATTCCTGAGGATCAGATGTTTAGTTTAGAAGTATTGGATCTTGATGGAAATCAATTTGAACCTGTTTGGATGGAAATGCCTTAAAAACTGAAATAAAAAGATAGGCGGCCGTTCGGAAGAGCGGCTGCTTATCTTTTTTAGTTTGGTCGTTTAATGAAACAGTATTCGGCGAATGGAACATTCGGGCTTGTATGATACTCGATCAATTCAAAACCAAAGTGCTGATAGATTGGAACATTCGCTTCGGTCATTGTTTCTAACACAATATCTTTATTCTCCTTTTGACACTCATCTATGACTGTTGTCAGCATTTTTCGCAAGACGCCAGTTCCTCTAGCCTCTTTTGCAACAGCAATCATTGAGATGTAATGACTGTTTTTTGAATGTTTTTTATGTCAAGCGATGGGTGAATGAATCTCTGCGATAAATTTGTTTTGTTCTAATAGCCTTTTTCGATCGTCTTTTGATATTTCTTTTAAAAGTTTTCTAGACGGCAGGGAATAGATCATTTGGTGAAACAGAGTGAACTTTTTTGATGGAATACTGCTGATGAGTCCATGAATTGGATAACCGCATACTCTGAGCTCCCCATACCTTAGAAATAGTGAAACTTCTGCCTGAACGAACTTTCTCAGTACCGTTTCAGAATCAGTGAGGTCTTCGGATAAAAAAATAAAATGTTCAAGCGGTGAAAATTGGTCATAAATAAAATCAACAATTTCTGGTAAATCGGCGATTGTGGCATTTCTCATAAGATCACTCCTCAATTTATTACTTGTTCATTTAGTATAGATAACTTACACTGGAAGAAATCAAAAATTACACTATAGAGGAATTAATCGATTGGAAAGAAGCGAGGACAATTATGGAAGGTGAAATTTTTCGTCAATTAAGAAAAGACCGCAGGATGAGTATGGGAGACGTATCAGATGAGGTAAACAGTCTTTCTTTTATCAGTAAATTTGAAAATGGACTTTCGAATATTAGTTTTCACCGGCTCGAACATTTATTGGAAAGAATCAATGTAACATTAGAAGAGTTTCTTTACTTGCGAGCAAAAAATGATAATGTCGGAATATACGATTATCTATCCGATCGGCCGTTTTTCATGACCGGCAAGTTTACGTTCTACTTGAATCAAATCTTTAAATATAATGACGAAGTGAATCAATCTCGAAATTTTGCGGAAGGTATCAATCAGTTGAATGAGCTGAAGAAGATGATTCAGGGAGAAACGCAAAGTGAAGAATTTTTAAAAATCTTATGTCAATTATTGAGTTTAAGTTATCAATTGAATGATGAACGAGATCAAGGAATAGAAGTAAATGTGGACGCTTTATTCGCTAAACTTCAAACATTATCAGCGCCCGTAGTGAATCATTTATATAGTGTTGATAACTGGGGTGTATTTGAAGTCTTGCTCTTTCGCTTTTTTCAATTCAGCTTTCCGGTGTCGACTGTTCATCAGTTATTACGGACGGCCGTTTCACGAACTCAAAAAGAAGCTGGTGTACAGTTAATGCAACGGATGAAATTTGAGTTATTGTTTGGCACTTGCGCGACGTTCATCAATTTCCGGAAATTGCCTTGGGCGAGAGAAGTATTAGAGGAAACGGAATCCTTGCTTCACGATCAAGGAGACTTATTAAATAGTACAAAACTGCTTTTTTATCAAGGATGGTTGAGGATTGTTTCAGGTTCAATCACTGCTGGGAAGCGAAGCTGTGAGCAGGCGATTTCGATTTTTCGCATATTGAAGCAGCCGGCATTGCAGATAATGTATGAAAATATGCTTCAGGCAATTTTGACGAATCGTGAGAATCTCAATGACGGCTTCATTTTTTCCTAAAATAGTGTGGCAATTTTCTGCTGACTTTATGATTAAGGGAAAAATTAACTATAAAAACGTTTGTATTTCAAGATGCACCCATTTACCGGGTGTATCTTTTTTTGTAAAAAGGCTCGGAAATTAAAATAAAATGAATTTTCTTTAATTCATTATCTTCGAAAATTAGAATAATAGATTAAAAGTGAGCATTAAAATGTCGCTTTTCTAAAATTTTTATTATCCTTAATAAGATGAAATCGTTGCAATAAAAAAGGGATGAGCAGATGAAAGCAAGAAAAAAAGATTTTTTTGAAGAGTTATTTGATCGCGGGACATTTCTTCAACGAAGAATGGTTTTGCTGCTGAGCAAAACCAATGGGCGTTGGGTGAGCAGACAATGGATAAGTGACTCGTTAGGAATCAGCAAGCACACAACTGTGGGTGTACTTAATGAGTTGCAGGAAAAAATTGAGAACTTAAATACTAGTCAATTTTCTTTTCAATTGTCTAAAGGAAAAGGAGTCCGGCTTTTCATAAAAAGGGACGCCGATGTATACCAGCTAGTCACTGAAATCGTGAAAGAGTGTTCAACCGTCAAGCTGCTTGAAGCATTGATAACGGATGAGTTTGAGAATGTTCGGCATTATGCTTTGAAATATTTTATCAGTGAGTCTACCGTCCGAAGGGACCTGAGCAAAGTCCAACCGTTGTTGGATCGCTATGGGATTGAGATCAGCCGTGAAAGTTTTCAGCTGATAGGCGAGGAATATCAGATTCGAATGTTTTTAGTGATCTTTTTTTGGAGTATCTATCGGGGAAATAGCTGGCCATTCCCACACATCGATGAAGAACGAGTCGAACAGTTTGTTGATCATATGCTTGATAGTGGATTTACGGTTTATCCGAACATTCCCTACGCCTATAAGAAACAGCTCGCATATATTTTTGCGGAAGCGATTATTCGAACTAGAAAAGGTCATATTTTAAAAATGCCTCAACCCTTAGAAGACCAAATCACGACAAACACGTTATACTCCGGCTTTAAAGAAATCATGACCAGTGAGCATGGAGTAATTAATACAAGAGACTCAGAGATTCCTTTCTTCTTTTTAGTGTGGGTGTCTATGTCTAAAACAATTGATGTTTTTAAAGAACCGCTTGTGGATGAGTTGATGCGGCAGCAAGCAGCACAACAGACACAGATTTACGCTGCGACGGAATTGATGGTGACTAGATTTCAAAAAGAATTCTTTCCTATTAAAGAGGAGGATTTGTGGCGTTTTCGTTCTTACATACTAAGCGCTCATTTCTTTGCAAAATATTTTAAAGGATTTAATACAGACATGACGGGAAATACGTACAAGGCTATCTTCAAAGAGCGCTATCCTCAGTTAATTAAGAAAACACGTGCATTCGTTGAACGTTTATATGAGGAATCGGCGAATCCCATCTTTCTAGAGCTTGATTTTTTACTGATTCCTTATTTGAAAAACATTCTATTTTTAGCCGATCCATGCCGGTATGAGGTTCCAATTTCGATTTTGGTAGAAAGTGATATGCCTAGTTTAATGACGAAAAATTTTATTCGTCAGCTTTCTGGATACTTTAATTATCTTTACAATCTATCCATCAATGATGTTTTTGAGACAACTGAAACCAATGTGGACATTTTACTAACGACGTCTACATTGAAAGACATGACAAGCGTTTATCCAGAAGCTCAGATTGTTGTAGTGGGAAAAAGTTTATTAATGAATGACCTTGAACGGATCAATGAAGTTTTGGAGCAGGTCGCAACAAAAAAACAAGACGAATCAAACTAAAGTTCCAAAAATGAAACTTGGACAGTGCACTTTTTGAAAATTACATGAAAAGAAAATCTGGTATAACTTAAAATGATCGTTTTTTTGAAAATGGATATGAGAGGTGCACACATGTTAGAGAAAAAATTTTTGGAAAAGATTATTTATAGCCTGATGACTTTAGTGATCTTACTAAATTCTTTGGCCCCTTTGATGGCGTTGGCGGAAACAGTCCCAGAGCCAGCTGTGAAATTAGAAGAGATTACGAAAGGGCAAACAGAAAATCAAGTTGATGTAAAAATTGAAACAGCTGCTGGAGAAGGCACAGCAGCGCTCAATATCTCTGAAGCAATTGTTGAAGAAGCCATTTTTGAACAAGATGGACAGTCAACAAAATTAGAAGTTAAAAATCGTCAGATTCTCACGGTCCCGTTAACGAAAAGTGGTGAGGGAGTCATTCATCTAACTTTAGCGGATACAACTAAGGTACCGTCAGTTGATGTAACCTACGAACAACAAAAACTTTCCTATACTTTTGAAATTAGTGAGCCAGATTCGACAGAACAAACAGAATCCCCGCAAAGCGAAACTGAGCAAACATCTGCGAGTGAAGAAGCAAGTACGGAGAGTTCGACTGAGTCAGAAAAAAATAGTGAAGCAGTGAATTCAACAGAAGAGTCTAAGACGAGTGAAACTCAGAAGGAATCGACTGATAAAAAAGCAGTGCAACGTGCAGAAGGACCAACTGATATTCGCGAGTATTTCCCCAACGGTACAGGCACGATCATTACGGGGTCGAATATTGTCTATCTGGACGAGAACGGCAATGTTGCCGAACCACCGGTAACGGCTGATACGAATGTACGAATTTCTTATACATGGAGTATTCCGGAAGATGTTCGCCAGCAGATTGAGCCGGGAGATTATTTTGATTTCAAATTGCCAGGGGAATTAAAACCTAAACAACCGTTAAGCGGAGAACTGAAAAATGAAGCTGGAGAAGTATATGCGAAATATACGATTGACGAAGAAGGAAATATTCGCTTTGAATTCACCGAAGAGGTTAAAAACCAAAGTGATATCGAAGGGTATTTTTTCTTTGACACAGAATTTCGTAAAGACCATATAGAAGGTCCTGGCGACATTACGATTCATTATCCGGTGGAAGATGATTTACCGCCAGTCAATGTGGAGATTCGACCAGACACAGAGCAATCGATTGATAAAAAGGGTCATTTTGACCGCACGCCAAATCCGAGCAGTGTTGAATGGACGGTTGATTTTAACCAATCGATGAATCATCTAGAAGATCCGACGATTACTGAAAAATGGCCTTCTGGAATTGACTACAAATCAGTCAAGGTTACAGAATTGGTGATGAACTTGGACGGGACAGTAAAAGAGGTCGGTCGTGAATTGGACCCTAGTGAGTATACCGTCGATAAGAATGGTAATGTGACCATTCTTGGAGAAACCAATAAAGCTTATCGTTTAGTTTATCAAACGGATATCAATGATTCAGCTAAACCAGAAGAAGGCGGCAAGATCAGCTTCACCAATACCGCCACATTAACAGATAAAAACGACGAAGACGGTCTGGATGCTAAGGCCACTGTCACCAATAATTTTGGAAAACCGGTTGAAAAAAATATGGAAGGATACGATCCAACCAATCAAGAATTCAGCTGGGCAATCAAATACAATTATAATGAAAAGAAAATCGCTAAAGATCAAGCGGTTATTACAGATACGATCAGTAAAAATATGGATTTAGTTGATGGTTCGATCAAACTTTACCCGATTACTTTTGACGAAAAAGGTAAGGAAGTAAAGGGGACACCTTTAGAAGAAGGCAAAGATTATGTTTTAGAACCCAATCCGGATGGCGAAGGGTTTGTGATCAGATTTTTACACGATGTTGACGAGGCCGTTCGAGTTGAATACAAAACAAAAGTAAACGGTATCGTTACAGACCCTACTCAAGTAAGTAATAACGTGACAACTGGAACAGGACAAACAGATGGTGATAAAGGAACCGCTCAGCAGCAAAATGTGATTAAGGATATTACGGATATTGACTATGCCGATAAAAAAGTTGGCTGGAGAATTAACGTCAATAAAAATAATTATTACATGGAAAATTTGGTCCTGACAGATACCTATTCACCGACCCCGGGTTTATCTATGGCTGTGAAAGATGATTTAAAACCTGATTTTGAAATTCGTGATGTCACCAAAAATAAGGTCTTGGTGCCTGGCGAAGATTATGACTTAGTCTTAGTTAATGATGAATCAGGCAATTTTGAGACAGGATTCAAGGTTACGTTCAAAAACCAATACAATCCAACTGAATCAGAATTAGAAATTAATTACCGTACGAATTTCGATGTGAGCTTACTGGATCCTACAAATCCAAACCTAGATCGCTTCAAAAACAACATGCGGGCAGATTGGGAAGACAAAAGCGGAGGGAAGCACACCTCAGATGATGACAAAGACTTTAAGCCAGATGATCCATTCCAATTAAATGCACATAAAAGCGGGAAGTATAATGCACAAACGAAGCATATTACATGGACTGTGGCCGTCAACCATAGCCGCAATATTTTAAAAGATGCGCAATTAATTGATAAAATCAAGGAAAATCAAGATTATGTGAACGGCTCCGTGAAGGTCTATGAAGCGGACGTTAAAAATGACGGAACGGTCGTCAAAAAACAACCGGAAAAAGTTGTGAATGATGAGATGAAAAAGGTGATTGAACCGAGTTCATCCATTGATCAGACACTTCAAATTGATTTTCCGGACAATGTTGCCAATACTTATTTGATTGAATTTGAAACATCAGTTGAAGGAAAAATCATTGCAGGCTCTAACCAATATACCAATGTCGCTCAATATGAAAATAACGGCGATGAACGTGATGTGATTGGTGAAGTCGGGATAAAAAATGGCGGGAAATACGTCCAAAAATCAGGTGCACAAGACAGCAATGACCCTGATTATGTCAATTGGCAAGCAGTTATTAATCCTTCTCAATCAACACTAGAGCATGTAGTGATCAAGGATGAACCCTCTGAAAATCAAGTCATCGATCATGAGTCAATTAAGTTGTATGAAACAACTGTTGCTGAAGATGGAACGGTTGCGCCAAACTATGATAAACCGTTAACTTTGAACAAGGATTATACCGTTGAAGTGACGACAGATAACGAAACAGGAAAACAGGTCTTAACGATAAAACTGTCAGATACGATCCACACGGCGTATCAATTGGAATACCGCAGTTACATTACTTCTTCGGCAAGTGGAAATAAGGATACTGTTTCGAATAAGATCACTGTTACTGGAGATAATGAACAAACCATCTCAGGTGGAGATGATAAGGACGTCACCGTTGAAATCAATCATAGCGGGGGATCGGCTTCAGGTAAAAAAGGTAAATTGATGATTCAAAAAACTGAAGCTGACGGAAAAACAAAATTAGCCGGCGCAAAATTCCAGCTTTGGAATACGACTAAAACTCAGCTTTTACGTGAAGGAACGGTGGATGAAGAGGGACAATTAACCTTTGGTAATTTACCTTATGGAGAATATTTGCTGATCGAGACGGAAGCTCCGAAAGGCTTCACTATTTCCGATGATTTAGTTAATGGGCAGCGGATTACAATCGATGACAAGACATCTACTGCCGACGCAGTACCTTTGACGATTCCGAATGAACGCAATAAGGTGATTTTACAAAAAACAGATGAAGCCGGAAATCCTATCAAGTTTAATGACGAGATAAAACTAGGAGCGCGTTTCAAATTAGAGCGTTTCAGTAATCTTTCTCCTAGCCATGCTTTGTGGGAACCAGTTGCGTTGAACCCTGATCGACTAAATAGCGAGGGGATTCTGGAAATTGAGAGCCTGCCAGTTGGCGCGTATCGATTGACTGAAATTGAAGCGCCAACGGGTTATGTATTAAATACAAATCCTGTTCTGTTCTTTGTTTATCGGAATAGTGATCATCAAGTACCAACAATTCATGTGAAATATAAAAATTATCAAGGAAAAGCAGAATTAATCAAAAAAGACAGCGATGGAAATCCATTAGCTGGAGCGGAGTTTGATGTTCACGACTCTACAGGTAAAAAGGTCAATGACCAGCCGCTTGTTTCTGATGAAAAAGGAAAAGTTTCCGTCTCAGGTTTAGCACCGGGAAATTATACCTTTGTCGAAACAAAAGCTCCAGATGGTTACGTAATTAATACAAAAGAAATTCCATTTACTATAGTAGAAAGTGCGCATGGTAAGCCTAAAACAGTTACGACACAACCTAATGGCGAACCGATAGAATTGACTAACTACAAAGGTTCTGTCAGCTTTGTTAAGAAAAATAATGAAGGAAAAACGTTAGATGGTGCCGAATTCGATTTATTTAATTCGAAGGGGGAGAAAGTCAACGATCAGCCGCTTGTTTCCGGTGCAAAAGGAAAAGTATCTGTCGACAATCTTGCACCAGGTAAGTACACTTTTGTTGAAACAAAAGCACCGGATAACTATTTATTGAATGATAAAAAAATCTCATTCACCGTAAAGGCATCCAACAACGGTGAAGTACCGACAATCGAACTTTCTGACTTTATCAATTATCAGGGAGCCTTTGAAATCGTTAAGCGAAATACCGATGGCGAAGGACTTGATGGAGCGGAATTCACATTGTTTAAAGAGGACAAAAAAGAAGTCATTCAAAAAGCAGTTAGTGATAAAGAGGGCCATGTCGTTTTTGATCATCTAGCACCGGGGACCTACTATTATCAAGAAACTAAGGCTCCGAAAGTTACAGAAGGAACGGATTATGTTATCAATCCGGCTTTGATCAAAATCGAAATAACGGATCATGCGAATGGAGATCCAAGAATCGCAGAATTGGGTGATTTCCAAAACTTCCGTGGAAAAGCTCAAATCACAAAAGTCGGAGACGGCGGCTCGATTGCGGGAACGGAATTCGACCTTTATCAAATCAAAGACGGTGAGGAACAAAAAGTTAGAGAGATCACAGCACCTGAAGATGGAGTCTTAAATCTAACTGGTCTAGGTGCAGGTGAATATAAACTAGTCGAAACCAAAGCCGCACCAGGCTACATTATTAATAAACAGCCGATCTATTTTGTGGTGAATGAAAACGATGATCATGATCCTAATATTGATAATATGAATTTTGAAAATTATGAATCCGGCGTTATCGGTCGTAAAGTTAATGAAAATAAGGAAGCCTTGAAGGGTGCTGAATATCAAGTTTATGAGGCGGATGATCAGGATAAACCAATAGGAAATCCAATTTCGGTTAAAAATCGTGACAGTAAAAAAATCGACACAATCACTACCGATGAAAAAGGGGAGATCTACTTCCAAGGTTTAAAAGAAGGTCATTATGTACTAGTTGAAACCAAAGCACCTAAGGGTTACATCTTAGACACGAAACCTCATCCATTTGATATCACTGGACAAGTAGGTAAACCTGATAAAGTGAACTTAGGAGACTTCCTAAACTATAAAGGTTCTGTGACTGTTACTAAGAAAAATGAAGACGGCAAAGCCTTGAAGGGTGCCGAATTCGAAATTCAGGATAAAAAAGGCAATGTTCAAACAGTTTTTAATTCAGCAGGAGAAGAAACTGAGAAGCTTGTCTCAGACAAAGATGGAAAGATCTTTGCGACTGGATTAATTCCTGGCAGCTATCAATTAATTGAAAATAAAGCGCCGAATAACTATTTGTTGAATAAAAAGGTCGTGGACTTTACAGTTTCAGCGAAGGCTTCAGGAAAACCTGAGACGATCACGCTAGCTGATTTTATCAACTATCAAGGTTCTGTGAAATTACAAAAAGTTTCGCAAGCTGATAAAGCATTGGCCGATGCGGTCTTCAATTTATATCATGCAGACGGTAAGCAAGTCGGAGAGTACACTTCTGATAAATCTGGTCAGATTGTGGTGAATAAGCTTTCGCCAGGCGAGTATTACTTTACAGAAACCAAGGCTCCAACAGGCTATACGATCAATAAAGAAAAACGTAAATTTACTATCGACTCTTCAAAAGAAAATAAACCCGCTATCGTTGATGCCGGAAAAGTCGTGAATCAAGAGATTCCAAAAACACCGACGTCATCGAATCATTCAAGTGATTCAAAAACTGCTTCGGGAACACAAACAGGAAGTTACCCGAAAACCAATGATACGCGTAATTCGTGGTTAATAGTAGTTGGAATCGCCGCAATTGTTATTGCTGGAACAATCTACTTTAGAAGAAAAAATAAATAATCAGCCAAGATCCAAGCAATGATTCTGTTGCTTGGATCTTTTTTGCGATTGCCACCTATAAATAAGACATGGTATGATTGATTTCGAACTGGAAAACTGGAGCTAGGGTTCCGCTCAAACGAGGACTGCGACCGAGGGCTTCATCTTTTACCGTATGTAAAAGGCACCTAATGATAGAAAAGATCCGAGGGGAAAGGTTCAGTGTATTTGTGATGCACTGACTTTCCTTTTTTTGTGTACTCAGAGAAACGTTCGTGCATTTTAAATAAATTCAACTCAAATTTTGGAAGGATGGTATTTATGAAGAAATTGGCGTTTTTTGATTTGGATGGGACGTTGTGTTCAGGCGGGAGTTTGCAGGTGGAGGAAGAAACAATTGCGGCCTTTAGAGAGTTAAAAGAAAATGAAGTCCTGCCGATTATCGCGACTGGACGCAGTTTTTATGAAGTGGAAGAGTTATTGGCATTATTAGAAGCGGAGCATTTTGTTCTATCCAATGGCTGCTATGTTCAGTTTGCGGGTAAAACCATTTTGAATGCAAGGTTTTCTAATAACGAAATCGAGACAATTTTAAACATTGCGAACAAGAATAAACTTTCGGCCGGTTTCTTCAATCAGCAAGGTTTCGCGGTAACAAATCTTTCAAAAGTAGTGAAGGAACATGTGACCTACATGGGAATTCATGATGTGCCGATTGCGGCGGACTTTTATCAAACGAATCCGGTTAGTTTTATGAATCTGTATCTTAATACTGAGTTAGAAGAGAGGATAAGTGGTGAACTGGCGGCTGTAGCAGATACTGTTCGTTTTGCTCCATTGGCCATTGATGTCTTGCCTAAAAATGTTTCGAAGGGGACAGCGATTCAAAAGCTTTTGAAATCGATGGCTGGTTCCGAACTTGAAACGTATGCCTTTGGTGATCAGAACAATGACCTGAGCATGTTTCAGTTGGTCGATCACGGTATCGCGATGCGGCATGGAACAGAACAATTGAAGTCGTGCGCAAGTTATGTGGCAAAAACGAATAATGGTGTGGTGGAAGGACTCAAACATCATGGGTTGATTTCTTAGTAAAAAATGGAGTAAAGCTATGCTAAAGTGTTAGAGAATAATGAGACTTAAGGCTGATGCTCTAATATTAAGAATTCGTTAAGATAAACGTATCAATTAAAAGAAAGTAGGAAAGAGTGTGAAAGGGAATCGAAAAAATATTATCTATTTGATGTTGGGGCAATTTATTTCAGTGTTTGGCGGGGCTATATTACGATTTGCATTGTCTTTGTTTGTTTTGGATGTAACAGGCAGAGCAGATATATTTGCGACTGTTTTAGCAATTTCTAGTATTCCAGTATTATTTGCGCCGATTGGCGGTGCAATCGCCGATCGTTTTGATCGGAAAATTTTAATGGTTTTGATGGATGTAGCCAATGCAATTATTGCCGTATTACTGTTTTTAGTAGTGGGGACTTCTGAATCAGTACTTGGTATCGGCATTTTGATTTTCGTTTTAGCAATTGTTGGCAGCTTTGATACACCCGTAGTCGGAGCCAGTATTCCTTTGTTGGTGGAAGAAGATCAACTGGAAAAAATCAATGGGATATCAAATGGAATCCTGCAATTATCAAATGTTGTTGCTCCGATCATAGGCGGAATCTTCTATGGACTAATGGGTGCAAAAATGCTGGTGGCCAGCAGTATTGTCTTTTTCGTAGTTGCAGCGATCATCGAAAGCTTCTTGAAGATTCCGTTTGTAAAACGCGAAAAGACACCAGGAACAGTTATGCAGATTTTAACGGCTGACTTGAAAGATGGTTTTAAAGAGGTAAAAAACAACCAAGTTATCTTTAAATCAATTGTCATTGCGGCGGCGATCAACTTTGTAATGACTTCTTTCTTTATTGTTGGATTACCGGTAATTCTTCGGATGATACTGCAAGTGAATGACACGATGTACGGGATAGGAATGGGTGTCTTCAGCTTATCCAGTATCGTGGGAGCCGTTTTGGCCGGCCCATTAACCAAGAATTTGAAATTCAGTAATTTTTATCGCGTGTTCACCTACTCAGGGATTCTATTGCTGATTATGAACATTTTATTAAGTACAACCAGCGCAGGTGTAGGGTTTATGGTAATAATCGTCATGGAGATCATCATTGGAATGATGTTAAGTGCAATCTCTATCTATTTGATCTCGCTCGTTCAGCGAATTACGCCGAAAGAAAACCTTGGTAAAGTCATGGCAACGATTATTGCGGTCGCTCAATGTGCGGTGCCGTTAGGTCAATTATTGATGGGCCTTTTGTTCAGAAATACTACCACCACCGTTTTCATGCCATTGCTTTTCATTAGTCTTTTAGTTCTCATCATTTCTGGCGTCTGCTTCATGATGTTTAAAGAAACCAAAGAAAGCGACGTTCACACAGTCAAGGATTAAACAGGAAGCATGTCAGTCATTACGGCTGGCGTGTTTTTTTTTGATAATATTCATGATTGTAATGTCGTTTATAGTTTGAAATACTGGACAAAAGGACAGGTGATAATATGAGTTTTGAAAAGGAATTGATTGAGTTGGTGGAACAACAGGAGCTATGTTTTCTAGGGTCAATCACAGATGAGGGATATCCAATGATTCGTGCGATGCTGAGACCGATAAAAATTGATCAAAATTATTTATATCTTCATACTAATACCACTTCAAATAAGGTTCGGCAGTTCTTAGATAATCCCAAAGCTTGCTTATATTTTTATGATGCCGCAACTTTTACAGGAATTACCTTGATTGGAGAGATGCAGGTATTATCGCAGGAAAGTGAGAAGATTGCGTTTTGGAAGGAGGACTATCAAATTTATTACGAGAAGGGCGGCGGATTATCGGATTTTACAGTGCTTAAGTTTACTTTCGCTCATGGAGAGTTTTATCAAAATTTCCAAGTGACTCCTTTTTGAACCATCAAATTAAAAGACCATATAAAGATAGTGTAAAGAAATGATCGCAAGATTCACACTATCTTTAGGTCTTTTTTTTTATGCTTACAGAGTAAAGGATACTGGATCGCTTTTTTGATATCCGGTTTGAAAAAAGGAGAGAAATGAAATGACGATTATTTTGGGAATTATCGGGATCTTAGTAATGATCTATCTTTTCTGGTTTTTATTTAAGGGGGAAGAATTATGAGCAGTGTTATCTATCAAGGATTATTTTTCTTGTTTATTTTATTAGTATTGGCGCTGCCATTAGGCTGGTATATCAAAGAAATTATGCAGGGAAATACTCCAAGGGGTGTACGTTTTTTGCAACCGCTGGAAAAATTTTTCTATAAAGTAATTGGCCCAATCAGCAAGAAAGAAATGTCGGCTAAACGATATGCCTTAAATGTCATCTTACTGAGCTGCTCTTCTATGGTATTGTTGATTATTATTTTAATGACACAACATTGGCTGCCAGGAGGTGCTGCGGTGAAAAATTTATCACTGTCCTTAGCCTTGAATACGGCGGTTAGCTTTGTAACGAATACTAACTGGCAGGCCTATGCCGGTGAGACAACGTTATCGAATGCCTCACAAATGTTTGGCTTAACTGTTCAAAACTTTGTTTCAGCAGGTGTAGGACTTTCTGTCTTAGTCGCTTTACTCCGCGGATTGTCGCAAGTGAAAAAGAAAGCCCTTGGCAATTTCTGGCAGGATTTAACTCGCGGCTTGGTTTATGTTTTATTGCCGCTGGCATTTGTTTTTGCCATTCTATTGGTTTCGCAAGGAACAGTCCAATCCTTCAATTCAGGGGTTGCTTATCAAGGTCTTGAAGGAAAGAATCTTTGGCTTTACTTAGGACCGGTAGCCAGTCAAGTGGCGATCAAACAGCTTGGAACAAATGGTGGCGGCTTTTTTGGAGCAAATTCGGCTTATCCATTTGAAAATCCTACGTTGTTCTCGAACTTTTTAGAAAACATCACGATTCTATTGATTCCGGCTGCATTGATTTTTGCCTTTGGTTTTTGGGTCAAAGATTGGAAGCAAGGCCGGACGATCATGATTGTTTCACTATTCTTCCTATTATTAGCTTTTGTCGGAGTGGCTTTTAGCGAATACTATGGACCAGAATTTGCACATGTCTTAGGTTCAACCAATCTGGAAGGGAAAGAAATTCGTTTTGGTGTCGGCTGGTCAAGCTTATGGTCAGTTGGAACGACCGCGGCTTCTAATGGTTCAGTGAATGCAATGCTGGATAGTTTCACCCCACTTGGCGGAGCAATTCCAATGTTCTTGATGCAGCTGGGAGAAATCATCTTTGGCGGAGTGGGCAGCGGCCTATACGGAATGTTGGCATTCCTACTACTAGCCGTCTTTATTGCTGGGCTTTTGGTTGGTCGAACACCAGAATATTTAGGCAAAAAAATCGAGGCCTTTGATATTAAGATGGCCAGTCTTGTGATCCTAACGCCATTGATGTTGACTCTTTTTGGTGCAATGGCACTGGTCTTGCATCCAGATGTGTTTAGTTGGCTGACTAATCGCGGACCCCATGCGTTCAGTGAATTATTATATGGCGCGACCTCGTTAGCGAATAATAACGGAAGTGCCTTTGGCGGTTTATTAGCAAACACGCCTTTCTTGAATGTTCTCGGCAGTTTAATGATGGCTGTTTCAAGATATTTACCGATTATTGCCATCCTGTTCTTAGCAGAAAATATGGGTGGTAAAAAGAAAGCGGCTTTAAATTCAGGAACATTATCTACCGTTAGTGCAACCTTTGTTTCTATGCTGCTTATTGTCATTTTGGTAATTGGAGCCTTAAGTTTCTTGCCAGTATTGGCTCTTGGCCCAGTGGCTGAGTTCTTTACGATGAAATAGATGGAGTGATTAAAGATGAAGAAAATCTATCAATGGGCCGTGGGACAATCTTTTAAAAAACTAGACCCGCGCCAACAAATCAAAAATCCTGTGATGTTCGTTGTTTATTTAGGAGCAATCATCACAACGATATTATGTTTTTACCCCATGCGTGTACCTGTCTGGTTCAGTATTTCGATAACCGTTTTTCTATGGTTGACTCTGCTTTTTGCGAATTTCGCTGAAGCTGTTGCAGAAGGTCGTGGAAAAGCACAGGCAGATAGTTTGAAGCAAGCGAAAAAAGAAGTCATGACCTATAAAATTGAACGTTTAGAGGATATTAAGGAAGAAAATTTCACAGAAATTCGTTCTTCTGATTTAAAACGCGACGATTTGGTTTATGTCCAATCTGGAGAACAGATTCCTGCGGATGGCGATGTGATTGAAGGCGCGGCTTCGGTTGATGAAAGTGCGATCACTGGTGAATCTGCTCCAGTTATTCGGGAATCCGGGGGAGACCGCAGCGCAGTCACTGGCGGAACGACGGTAGTATCAGATTATTTAGTGATTCGCGTGACCTCAGAAAATGGACAATCTTTCTTAGATAAAATGATCGCTATGGTAGAAGGAACGCAGCGGAAAAAGACGCCGAATGAGATCGGATTACAAATTTTCTTGATCACTTTGACCATCATCTTCTTAACCGTATCGATTACCTTAGTGCCATTTACCGATTTCAGCAGTCAGTTATCAGGCAAAGGCGAAGCGTTATCAATGATTATCGTGATTGCTCTATTGATTTGTTTAGCACCAACAACGATCGGCGCTTTGATTTCTTCCATTGGGATCGCTGGTATGAGCCGTTTGACAAAAGAAAACGTGATCGCGATGAGTGGTCGGGCCATCGAGGCGGCAGGAGACGTAGATGTTCTTTTACTCGACAAAACAGGAACCATTACGTTGGGAAACCGCCGGGCAAGCGAATTTTTACCAGTCAATGGTGTCAGTGAGGAACAGCTTGCAGATGCGGCACAACTTTCTTCGTTAGCAGATGAAACAGCGGAAGGACGCAGTATCGTGATTTTGGCGAAAGAACGTTTTAATTTGCGGGAAAGAGAATTCCAGCAAGCAGAAGTAAAATTTATTGATTTTAGTGCGAAGACGCGAATGAGCGGAATTGATTATCGCGGAGATGAGATTCGCAAAGGTGCTGCCGATACGATGAAAAATTATGTCCAATCTAAAGGTGAAACTTACCCGCCAGAATGTGATGAGTTTGTAGCTAAGATAGCGCGGGCAGGTGGTACCCCTTTAGTAGTTGTAAAGAATAACCGTGTGATGGGCGTTGTTTATTTGAAGGATATCGTAAAAAATGGCGTAAAGGAAAAATTTGCTGATATGCGAAAGATGGGAATCAAGACCATCATGATCACCGGGGATAATCCACTGACCGCCGCAGCAATTGCGGCGGAAGCTGGCGTGGATGATTTTCTAGCCGAAGCAACACCAGAAAATAAAATGAATCTAATCCGCGATTATCAGGAAAAGGGCCATTTGGTCGCAATGACCGGAGATGGTACAAATGATGCACCCGCTTTGGCTCAAGCAGATGTAGCGATGGCGATGAATACTGGAACACAAGCAGCAAAAGAAGCGGGAAATATGATCGATTTGGATTCCAGTCCAACCAAACTTTTACAGGTCGTGCAAATCGGCAAACAACTATTAATGACACGCGGCGCTTTAACAACTTTCAGTATCGCTAACGATATCGCTAAATATTTTGCGGTGATTCCAGTACTGTTTTACAGTATTTATCCGCAATTGGATCGGTTGAATATTATGGGATTGGGCAGTCCACTGACTGCGATCTTATCGGCGGTCATTTATAACGCGGTGGTCATCGTTGCGTTAATTCCACTAGCACTAAAGGGTGTGAAGTATCAAGAAAAGCCAGCCAGTCAGATTTTGCGACACAATTTGCTGATCTATGGCCTTGGTGGGATCATAGCACCGTTCATTTTTATCAAGTTCATTGACGTAATACTTTCAATGATCATTTTATAAAGAAGGAGTAAGAACGATGAAAAAAAGTATTCTAGGCAGTCTGCGATTTTTATTACTGAGCTTGGTCGTCTTTGGCGGACTTTATACGATTGCCGTTACCGGTATTGGCCAATTATTTTTTTCGAATCAAGCAAATGGTAGTCAAGTGACGGTGAACAATCAAGTTGTCGGTTCAAAACTCATTGGACAGAACTTTGAACAGGACAAATATTTCTCAGGCCGCAGCGAAAAGGTTAGTCAGCTATCACCTGTTTCGACGGAACAAAAACGGCTAGTTGAAAAGCGTACGGCAGCTGAATTAGCAAAGAATTCAACCGAAAGTAAAGTTCCAAATGATTTAGTGACAGCTTCAGCCAGTGGTGTAGACCCTGATATCAGTTTATCGGCCGCAAAATTTCAAGCTGCTCGAATCGCAAAGGAACGCGGGATTAAGCAAAGTAAAATTCACAATGTAATAGAAGAAAACGTTCAAAAGGATTGGTTTTCCAATCGGCAATATGTCAATGTTTTGCAGTTAAACATTGCATTAGATAAACTATAAGTAGACTATTCAGCAATTCACTAATCTAATAGGATTGGTGAATTGTTGTGCATACAAAAAGTGAAGGGAGGGATACTGGTGCAACAAGAAAAGGAAACATCCTTAGGGGATGGTCGTAGAGGGCGGTTACGAGTGTTCTTTGGTTTCGCTGCTGGTGTTGGGAAAACATATGGAATGTTGGCTGAGGCCCATGAGTTGCTGTTAATGGGGAAAAATGTGGTTGTAGGTTACATTGAACCGCATGATCGCCCCGATACAAATCGTTTGTTGGAGGGGTTGCCTCAAATTCCTCCAAAGAAAATTTCGTATAAGCAAATAATTCTGACCGAACCGGATATCGATCGTATTATTCAACAAAAACCTGAAATCGTATTGATTGATGAACTGGCACACACAAATGCTAAAGACTCTCGTAACCGCAAGCGATATCAGGATGTCGATGAATTATTGAATGCTGGAATTGATGTATTTACCACGGTCAATGTTCAGCATATCGAAAGCTTAAACGATATCGTAGAAGAGGTTACGGGGATCGAAGTTAAGGAGACAGTACCCGATACTTTTTTACAACAAGCAACGATCAAAGTGATCGACGTTGAACCGGATGAGTTGATCGAGCGCTTAGAGCAGGGGAAAATCTACGCAAACGAGAACGCGAAACGCGCGCTGCAGAATTTCTTCATTCCACACAAACTAGATCAACTGCGAGGATTGGCGATTCAACGAGCTTCGGATCATATTAATCGAATTAGCGGGAAAACGATTGGGATTCAAAGCAAGCTTCTGACTGTCGTGAATGATGCTTTTCCCAAAATGACTGAAAAATGTATTCGCTGGACTGCACGTTTAGCGCAAGGCTTGGGTGCGGAATGGACAGTGATTCAAGTCCGTACACAAGAAAACACTTCAACGAATATTCCTTTAGCAGAAAAGCTGGGAGCGGAAGTAGTGAGTATCGAGGAAGATGATAGTTTTGAAACAATTGTCGAATTTGCTAAAATGACTGGTGTTACTGATATAATTATGGGGAAAAACCTGCGTCAGCCTTGGTATGAAAAAATTTTTGTTGAAGCCTTTGATGATCGTTTGTTGAAACGTTTGAATGATACTGAACTCCATTTGATCCCGTTCAAGGAAGAAAAACAATCGCTATTTTTTAGAACACGTAAAGTGATCGAAGGCGGCGGAAAAGATTTAGCAATTGCCGTTGGCGGTGTTTTCTTAGCGACGATTGTGACGGAATTGATGCAATACATTCATGTAGGCGATCAAAACCTAATGCTGGTGTATATCTTTTTTATTCTATTAGTAGCCCGGACCACATCAGGCTATTTTTGGAGCGCACTTGCGTCTATTTTGAGCGTCTTGTCCTTCAACTGGTTTTTTGTCGAGCCCTTATATTCTCTAACAGTTTATAAACAAGGCTATCCGATTACGCTGCTGATTATGCTGGTCGTCGCTTTGATGATCAGCAATTTGATGGTTCGCTTGAAAAAGCAGGCCGATAATTCAATGGAAAAAGAACATCAAATGGAAATTCTATATGAGTTGAATAAGCAATATGTTTTAGCCGAGAGTCGCAAACAAATACTCGATATTTCTGCCACCTATCTATCCAGATTGCTAGAACGGGAAGTAATTATTTTTGATCGTCAGGCCAAGGTAGAAAGTGTCTACTGTGTCACTGGACATCAATCAATTTTAAATACAAAAGAAGAGGCAGCTGTAGCCTTTTGGACTGCAAAGAATCAAAAAGAAGCGGGAAATGGCACGGATACGTTGATTGGTGCAAAAGGATTTTATCTGCCAATCGTGGCGAGCGGAAAAACACTTGCAGTCTTAGGAATCGAAAGAAATGCCAGTCTTGATCTGGAAAATGGTCAATTGAATTATTTGAAATTGGTTTTGACTCAAATTGCGGTTATTCTGGAGCAGACAGAATTGAAAAACGAAAAAGAGCAGGTCGAGTTAGAAAACGAGCGAGAGAAAGTCCGCAGCAATTTATTACGAGCAGTTTCCCATGATCTTAGAACACCGTTGACAGTTATTTCAGGAATTGCGGAAACATTAGGCATCGGCAGTGATTTGAAAGAGGAAACACGACAGAAGCTCCTAACAGATATTCAAGAAGAATCGCAATGGCTGATTCGCATGGTAGAGAATCTATTATCGATCACGCGAATCAACATGGATACAATGAAAGTCGATAAAACCGCCGAACCTGTTGAAGAAATCATTGAAGCAGTCTATAAACATTTAAAAAAGGTTTATCCGGAAGGAAAAATCAAGATTGAGTTGCCAGAGGATGTAATTTTTATTCAAGCAGACCCGATCTTGATTGAGCAAGCACTATTCAATTTAGTAGAAAATGCTTTTCGTCATGGTGCAAAAGAACAGCCAGTCAAATTAACGGTTCGTCTGCAACAGGAGCAGACTGTTTTTGAGATTGAAAATTATGGCGAGATTCCATTGAAGCAATTCCAAAAGATTCAAACAAATTTATCCAGTACGAACGAAGTGCCGGTGGATTCGAAAAATGGGTTGGGAATCGGATTGAGTATTGTAAAAACGATTATCCATGCACACAATGGAAAAATGGAAATGACGGTTGGCAATGGCAAAACGATGGTAAGAATTTATTTGAAGTGAGGGAATAGTTATGAAGCAATCCATTTTATTGATTGAAGATGATCCGAATATCACGGATTTTATGGAAGTTGTTTTAACACAGGAACGATATCCATTGACCATTGCCAGTACTGGGATGGAGGCCTTGACGGCATTTCAAACAAATTCTTTTGATTTAGTCTTGCTAGATCTAGGACTACCAGATATCGATGGGATCGATCTTTTGAAAATTCTGCGCAAACGGATGAAGCTGCCGATCATTATTATTTCTGCTAGAAATAATGAAAACGAAAAAGTGACGGCGTTAGATCTAGGAGCGGATGATTACGTGACCAAGCCTTTTGGTACGAACGAGTTGTTGGCTCGAATCCGGACGGCACTGCGTCATCAAAATGTCAAAACGGAAGAATTATCCGTCATAGAGAACAAAGCGTTGAAAATTGATTTTGAAAAACAATTAGTTTATAAAGAGAATCAAGAAATTCATTTAACAAAAAATGAGTTTCGAATTTTGGGTTTGATGTTTAGACAACTCGGGAAAGTCGTCACCTATCAAAATTTACTAACAGAGGTTTGGGGACCCTATAGCAATGATTCTCAGACATTGCGGGTAAACATGTCCAATATTCGAAAGAAAATCGAGAGCGATACGTTAAAGCCAGAATATCTGATTACGGAAATAGGCGTGGGTTATCGTTTAAGAGATTATCGATCCGAACAATAATAAAATAGGATTTTATAATGTCGATTAATCAATCGGCATTTTTTATATCTATGGCTCTAAGAATTTAGTATGCTATTGAGAAGGACAAACGAAAGTGGGGTGAATCAGCAATTATTATTTTGGCCACAATAACAGTGCTTGGTCTAGCAATGATCTATCTTTTTAAAAAGCTGATTCAGCAGTCAAAAGCACCTTCCGGCAAAGTAGGCATCCAAATGATGAAAATATGGAATCGAGCATATCTGCCGATGGTCAATTGGTCATTAGGTTTTGTGACGTTGATCAAGCCCAAAAATATTTTAGACATTGGAGTTGGGAATGGTGCTTCTTCCAATCTTCTCAAAAATTATTTTACAGCAAGTACAATATATGGAATTGATTATTCGGATATTGCGATTGAACAAGCAAAGAAAAATTATTCTACTGAAAGACTGAAATTTGAAACGAAAAATATTTTAAAAACAGAATATCCAGCAAGGTCTTTTGACCTGATCTTTGCTTTTCAAACACATTTCCACTGGGAGGATTTGAAGATAGCTCTAGTAGAGATAAAAAGAATTCTTGCGGATGAGGGAGAGTTGCTCATTGCCTGTGAGCACTCTAAACTGAACTATTACTTGCCGAATCTCAAAGATGCCGAACGATTTCAGCAGTATTTATCCGATTTAGGATTATTTCTTATTCAAAAAGAAGCAACCAGCACATGGATCTTTTATCGAATTGTGAAAGAAAATGAACGGATTAATGATAACGCTTAATTATAATTATTTTAAAGTGATCACTTGAGTATACAGTTGTTAATGATTATCTTTCTCATTTAGTTGTTCTCATTTTCAATTAGATTAGCAGAGTGCTAATCTAATAATGAAGAAAAATGGAGGCGCAGCAAATGAGTAATGTAAAGAAATTTTTGTTAACAGCGATGGTTGGAGTCGTCGCATTAATTCTGGAATTTGGTTTCCATCAAAATCAATGGGCTTTTTGGCTTGTTTCGATCGTTGGTGGAATCATGACGATCTCGATGCTGATTGGGATGATCAAAACACTGCGCTCAGGAAAATATGGAGTAGATATTTTAGCAATTACCGCAATCGTAGCAACATTACTGGTTGGGGATTACTGGGCCAGCTTGGTAGTTTTGATTATGTTGACCGGCGGAGACAGTTTAGAAGATTACGCTAGTCATCAAGCAAGTCGCGAATTGCGTTCACTTTTAGATAATTCACCACAAGTCGCTCATCGAATCGATGGGGAAGAGATCAGTGAACTTGCTGTCGATGAGGTGCAGGTTGGTGATTTGATTTTAGTTAAACCTGGTGAGTTGGTTCCAGTCGATGGTCGGGTAGTTGCAGGAGAATCTTCTGTTGATGAATCCTCTTTAACAGGGGAATCTAAACCGATCGAAAAAAAATTACATGATGAGTTGATGTCTGGTTCGATCAATGGTGATGCGGCGCTTCGGTTTAAAGTAACCAAGTCAGCGAAAGACAGCCAATATCAAACATTAGTTAAACTAGTCAAAGAATCCGAAGCTAAACCGGCTCACTTTGTTCGATTGGCTGATCGGTATGCGGTACCTTTCACCCTTATTGCTTATGTAATTGGCGGTGTTGCATGGTTCGTTTCAAAAGATCCGGTTCGTTTCGCAGAAGTTTTAGTCGTTGCATCACCTTGTCCACTGATTTTGGCAGCACCAGTTGCACTCGTAGCAGGGATGAGTCGTTCGAGTCGAAATGGTGTCGTAGTAAAAACGGGAACGACGATTGAAAAATTGGCTCGAGCACAAAGTATTGCTTTTGATAAAACCGGAACATTAACGGAAGGAAAACTTTCAGTCGAAGATATTCATGTTACTGCTGGCGACTTTTCAAAGGAAGAGTTGATTACCTATGTGGCTAGCGCAGAACAAGAATCTAGTCATATTTTGGCTCGCTCATTGGTTGCTTACGCAAAAGAAGAAAAGCTCACATTATTTCCAGTAGCAGATTTGGAAGAAGTAACAGGTGAAGGAATCCGAGCAACTATTAATGGCAAGAAAATTCGTGTTGGAAAAGCGTCTTTTGTTGGTTCAAAAATCGAATTGAGTAATGAACATACAGCTGTCTATGTTTCCTTGGATGATCAATCCATCGGGTACATTACTTTTACTGATATTGTTCGTAGAGAGTCCGCAGATACAATTAAACAATTAAAAGAACTAGGAATTAAGAAGACGATTATGCTGACGGGTGACCATCAGTCAATCGCAAATGAAATAGCCAGTGAAGTTGGCATCACTGAAGTTCATGCGGAATGTATGCCGGAAGAAAAAATCAATGTGTTAAAATCTTTAAGTGAAGAAGACCGGCCTGGGATCATGGTAGGTGACGGAGTCAATGATGCGCCGGCTTTAGCAGTTGCTGATATTGGTATCGCAATGGGGGCTCATGGATCAACTGCTGCCAGTGAGAGTGCAGATGCAGTAATTTTAAAAGATGATTTAAGTCGAGTCTCAGAGGCCGTTCGTTTATCTCAAGATACGATGCGCATCGCAAAACAATCGGTTTTGATTGGAATCGTCATTTGCGTAGTTCTGATGTTGATTGCAAGTACAGGAATAATTCCCGCTCTATTAGGAGCCGCTTTGCAAGAAGTAATTGATACAGTTTCAATCTTGTCCGCTTTGAGAGCAAGAAAAGATCGCTAAGCTAGATTAATACTATAAATAAAAACCAGCAAAATTTCAAAAACGAAATTTTGCTGGTTTTTTAATGATGTCCGTTCGTCCGTTGCGGGGTGTCGTTATGATGAACGCGTGGCGCTTGTTGCTGAGTTGCCTGTTGTTGATTAGCTTGTTGCTGAACTTCTTGTTGTGCTTGATAGTCCGTGTTGTCTTGTGGCGATTCTACATAGGTTGTTGTTTCAGGTACTTGTTGTTGAACAATATTTTCTTGGGTAATTGATTCATTCGTCTCATTTTCGCTAGTCTGTACAACGGCCGCCCGCGCTTTGGAATCGTTTTGACGTTTTTGAGTGACTGATTTTGCGGTCGTTTGTTTTCCGTACTGGTCTAAAACACGATTTTGTAAAATGCTACAGTTTTGTGGTGTTTTATAAATATTATTGATCCTATGGTAGTGCATTTGATTCAGCGCGTGATGTGTAGATGCAGCTTCAACTGTGTTAGTCGAAATACTTAAAAAGCCGATAAACATCAACAAACTAATTGCTATTTTCTTTTTTCCCATGCTAATCTCCTCCTCAACTATATGATAAGAAGTAAATGTGTCAAAAGTGTGGCAATTAGAGATAGGGAAGTAAAAGGATCATTCTAAATCTATTTTCATCGGCCTCTGCCCGAATTTTTCCTTGGTGTCGATGAATGACTTGTTTTGCGATAGCTAACCCAAGGCCGGTACCCGAAGTATGATTCTGTTCAATCCGTTGAAAAGAATCAAAAAGATGGGAAACATCCGTGAGTGGCTCCATCAATGAATTCTCAAGGATAAGTTCCAAATATTCTCCTTTTTCGGTAATTTGTAAAGTAATCATTGAGCTGTTTGGTGCATACTTATTGGCATTATCAATTAAAATTTTTAAAGCTTGTGTGATCCGTAAATAATCTCCATTGATCATTCTTGGAGTGTCCAATTGATTAGAGATTTGGATTTGCTGCTGCTTTTCCTTCAAAGGCAAACGATAGCTGCGAATGGCATCATCAATACAATCCAGAAGGTTAATCTTTTCTTTTTGCAATCGAAACTCGACGGATTGCAAGCGGCTTAGTTCCAAAAGATCATTGACTAATCGCTCAAGGTTGGTGCTTTCTAGTAAAAGCTGTTGCAAATAAGCTTTTTCTTCAGCTGAGTTTAACAGACCTTCGTTGATTGCCTCCAAAGAGCTTTTGATAACCATAACTGGTGTACGCAGCTCATGAGATATCTGCGACAGAAAATCTTTTTCAGCCTGTGTTTTATTTTCACGTGCTTTCTTTGCCGTAGTCAGACGTTGGCTTAAAAGCTTAAGCTGGTCACCAAGTTCTTGCAGCTCATCTTTAGTTTGGATCGCAAGTGGAGCCTGATAATTTTCTTGTGCAAGTTGATCAGCATAAATTCGCATCTCCTCGATTGGCTTAACAAAGCGCTTCGATAAACGCCATGCCAATAAACTAGCGATTAGAACGGAGACAATTAAGCTCACCAGCAGCATCCAATAGCCAGATAGCTGATTCTTATGGATGGCATCCACTTGAGAGCGCATTAATACCACGCCTTTGATCTTTCCATCTAAAAGAATCGGTGTGCCGACGCTTAATTCCTGCAATTGGAAAAATTCGCGTTTTTTTGCCACCTGCGTCTTTTTTGTTTTGAAAGTGTCGGTTACTAGATCTTTGGCATTAGCGGGCGGGTGCCCTTGATTGAGATGATGATAATCAATAAGCGAATTCATTTGCTCGTCTAAAATCCAAATATCCTCGCCCGCAATTTGATTCAGAAAACGCAAAAAAGCACCGTATCCATTAGAGGAGCTATCATGATTCGTGTGAGAGCGCGGAGTATTTTCAAAATAATCGGCTAGCGTCTTACTGATCAGTTCACTGCGATGGGTCATTTCTTCTTGATGAAGATCCTCCGTTTGTTTCGCAAAAAGAATGCCGAAGAAAAGGGCGATCATTGTCGCAAAAACCAATAATAAGCCGACAAATTGCTGTATCAGCCGAGTTGTGATTTTTTTCATGGCGTTTCCTCGATTCGATAGCCTTTACCCCAAACGGTCTCGATTTTACAATCGGTAACGCCAGCATTATTCAGCTTTGCTCTCAATCTTTTGATATGGCTGTCAACCGTCCGGCTATCACCGTAATAATCATAGCCCCAAACCGCATCTAACAGATTATCCCGAGTAAAAACTTTTTTAGGATATTTTGCGAATAGAATTAATAACTCAAATTCCTTTTTAGTCCGTTTGATTTCACGATTGTGAGCGAACACTTGTCGATTTTCTAAATGCAAGCTTAAAGAACCCAGAGCTAACTGATCTACAATCGCTTCTTTTTCAAAATGAATGCGCCGCATAATCGCTTTGATTCGATAGAGAACTTCTTTAGGTGAAAAGGGCTTGATAATATAGTCGTCGGCACCAATTTCTAAACCTAGAATACGATCGGCATCTTCTGATTTTGCTGTGATCATGATAATAGGGACAGTTGATTTTTCTCGAATACTCTGACAAATCTCAAAACCATTCAGGTTCGGCAACATAATGTCTAATAAAATAAAATCAACTGGATGCGTATCGAAGTAAGGAAGGGCTGCTTTTCCATCACAAACAGTCGCTGTTTCATAACCAGCATCATTCAAATAGCGAGTTAAAACATTCACGATTTGCTCATTGTCTTCAATTATCAGGATTTTCATGGTGTTCTCCTTCTTAGTATCAATTGGTTTAAGTATAGCTTAATTCAATAATGGAATGAGAGAATACCCGAAAAAAACAGCACAAAATTGTTGTGCTGTGATAGTTATAATAGAAATTCAAGCGGCTTGATGATCTTACTTATCAAAGTTAAAAGCTTTTCCTTTGTAGGATGGACGATGCGCGGATGACGGTCGCTCTTTTTATAAGTCGTTTGATTTTTGACTTGCAAACTCTCGGCTTGATAGCTTGTCATAATTTCTTTCAACTGATCATGAAAACCCGGACTATCAATAAAGACCATGTTCTCACTACTTAAAAAGGCAGACCTAGAATCCAGATTAAATGAGCCGACTGCACCAACTCTTCGATCGAGCAGCAAAGCTTTATGATGAAGAGAACCGTCGCCTTGGTATTCCCAGATGTCCATTTTGCTGTTTAACTGTTCTTTTTGTTTCAAATAACCTGCGTAAGCGAATAAGTTAGGTGAGGTAGCCGCGGAATTAGTAATTAAAGATAGCTTATCAGGCAGCTGCCGTGTTTGAAATTGCTTCATTTTATCAGAAATTATCACATAAGGACTTTGTAAAGTTGCCTCTTGAGAGTCTTCCAAAAAATGAACTATTTTCTGCCAAACCACAGGTGATTTAACAATCTTCCCCACCGGATTATGAATCAGCATTCCTGCATTAATCCTATGGAACGACAAATTTGAAAGGACGTCTTGTCTAAGCACCAATTCATGTCGATTGCGTGCTTTTCTAATTTCATTTTGCAGGTTTTTTACTGCTTTTCCAGTAAAAGGGCGTGAGGAATGAGATTTGTCTACCGCATAAGGGGCCTTCCATAGTTCGTTAAAATAGACGTTTCCTTGCTTGATTAATGAGTTTTTTGAAGGCTGGCCATCTTTTTTTATAATCAAATCAAAATCGTAGGTTGCTTCATAATCTTTTGATTTCAGCATGAAACGATTGCCAATATTACGTCCGGAAGAAATAAAATAATTATCGTCAACTAGAATAAGCTTGTCATGGAGAATGTTATTGACTTCCCATGGCTTCAAAAGATTCAGGCCGCCAATTGTTTTGATCTCAATATTTTCTTCATCACGAAAAATTTCGAAAGGGATTCGACTGGTAATGGTCATTTCAGTAGCTAGACTATTCAGAAGTAATTTAACCTTTACACCGCGCTGTGCGGCTTCTAATAATTTTCCGATAAAAATTAGACCGCTGTCATCATCGGATATAGCATATTGGGAAACAAATAACGTTTCCTTAGCTTCATCAACTAGTTGACAGCGTAAAGCCAAGGCCTGATTTAGATCGGCGGTAACACAGGCTGATTCGTTTTGAATTTTGTTTGTATAGAGAGTTTTCAAAGGTTTAGGATCGCTCTTTTTAGCATCTTTGGTGACTGAATTGATTTGCTGAATATTGTAAAAGCAAACAGAAAGACCCAGATAAATGAAGTAGACTAGTAATCCAAGACCAATTTTTTTAAGCAAAGAAAAGAAGCGCATTCTACCATCCCTCCAGTCACAGAAAAAAGAAACTTCTATATTAATAGTTTATCATATAAAAAATATAGAAGAATAATTATGAAAGAAATGATGTAAACAAAAAAAGACAGTATTTAAGTCCAATTGAGCAATAATTTACAATCTAAATTTTTTGAAAGCGTTTTTTGTGTCAACGGCACCTTTAAAATGTAGGAAAACGGCAATTTAAAATTGTTGGTTTTCCTACATTTTTGTATGCTCTTCTTATCCCAAATGAAATGGAGGCTCAGGGATGAGAAAAGACATACGCGAAGGAGTGATGATCTACATGATCAATGAAATCAAACCCAATTATGCTGCACTGGCAAAACAATACGACTGCGACTACCGAACAGTTAAGCGTGCTTACGAAGAAGCTCAAGATAAAGAATCAAAACCTCCAGAACGTAAGAAGCGCCCGAGTAAGTTAGGTCCCTACAGAGAAATCATCCAAGATAAAATTAAAGACCAATGCAGTGCTTACAGTATTTTTAAGTTTATTGAGCGCAAAGGATTTGGAGGAAGCTACAGTTTAGTAAAGACCTATTGTCGTCAGCTTAAGCAGGCGAAAGTACACAAGGCAACCGTCCGAGTCGAACATAGTCCCGGGCTTTCTGCTCAGGTTGACTGGAAGGAAGATATGCGACTAATCAGTAATCATGGCGAAATTTTTGAATTCAATATCTTTTTGTACGTCTTGCCATATTCCAAGAAAAAATATGTCACACTAACTTTCGACCGGAAACAAGACACACTCTTTGAGTGCTTAGATGACGCGTTTTATCAAACCGGTGGCGTTCCCAAAGAAATCTGGTTCGATAATATGAAGACAGTCGTTGACCATTCTCGTAGTCAGTTTTCCAAACCGCATTTCAATGAACGTTTTTATGCCTTCAGTAAGGATGCCGGCTTCACGCCCATTGCCTGTCGGGCATTTCGCCCGCAAACAAAGGGCTGTGTCGAAGCTTTAGCCAGGACTGTTGACCGCCTACGGGTCTATAATCATGAATTTTATGATGCCGTTGAGCTGTGCCATTTAGTGAATGACCTTTGTGTTGAGCTAAATAACGAGGTTTCTCAATCAACTGACCAAACACCAGATGATCGTTGGCAGACAAACGAAAAAGAGCACCTGCATCCATACCCAAAAAACCTTTTGAATCCCTATTTTGAAGACTTTATTCGCCGTAAAGTCACCAAGGAAGCAATGGTCATTTTCCGTAAATGCAGGTACTCTGTGGCGCCTCGCTATATCGGTAAAGAAGTCGAGATCGAACTCTCCGATAAAGAAGACCAAGTACAGATTTATTATAACGGAGAACTGATTCGGTCGCATCCATTAACGACAAAACAACTGAACTACCACGAGGAAGACTATTTCCAAATCTTGAAATCCGATGTCATGAGTCACAAAGAAGACGATGAAATCAGAGCGTATACTCGTGAAAGTCTCAAGCAATATGATCTGGTGGAGGTTGCTGATGAAGAATAGCCATTACCAAGAACTGATGACCAACTTAGAGACTCTTGGTTTGAATCATATGCGGGAATATGTTCCTAACTACATCGAAGTGGCCAATCGAGAGGAGCTTTCTTTAACGGAAGCCCTTCTTGAGCTGACACGCAGAGAAGTGGATCATCAAAATAAGCAAAAAATGAATCGTGTGGTGGCACGCGCCCGCTTTCCTAAGAGAACCAGCCTGGAAGAGTTTGATTTTGCCTTCCAGCCAAGTATCAATAAGCGTGAAGTACTAGACTTAAAGCACATGGGTTTTGTGGAAAAACATGAGAACTTAGTCTTTATCGGCAGTCCTGGTGTGGGCAAGACGCATCTGACGATTGCATTGGGAATTGAAGCATGCCGTCAAGGCTATCGGACACTATTCATCACCTGTCATGAGCTACTTTTGCGTCTGCGAACAGCCTATGAAAAAGGTACCCTAGAACGTGTCCTCAACCGATACGCTCGCTATGACGTCTTGATTATTGATGAAATTGGCTATCTTCCGATTCATAAACAAGAAGCTGATTTATTCTTTCAGCTTCTTGCCATGCGCTATGAACACCGCTCTACGATCATTACGACGAACATTGTCTTATCTCGTTGGGGCGAGTTGTTCCAAAGTCCTGAGATCGCAGCTGCCATCCTTGACCGTTTAGTACATCACGTCAAAGTGTTCAAGATTACAGGCAAGTCTTATCGTATGAGAGACAAGATCTAAAGTGTCGATTGCCGACAATTATTACTGCCGAAAACCTACATTTTTATCCTGCCGAAAACCTACAATTTTAAGCTGCCCTTGACATTTTTGTTATGATACACTGATTTTGTAAGGTTCACTTCAACGATTTATTTATTAGAAAAGGGGCTGTTCACTTCATTATTTACATGTAAACCTAGGCAATCTAGCAGTAAATATTTTCATTTAGAAAAATAAATCATTTAGAAAGAGCGAGGTGTGTAAACATGTTTTCTTTTCGAGACCGATCTAAGATGATTGATAAATTGAGTGATCAAACGTTTGATTTGGTGATTATCGGCGGCGGGATCACGGGTGCGGGAGTAGCATTGCAAGCGGCGGCTTCTGGACTTTCAGTGGCGTTATTAGAAATGCAAGACTTTGCCGAAGGAACATCCTCACGATCTACTAAGCTAGTACACGGAGGACTGCGTTATCTTAAAACTTTTGATGTCGAGGTAGTGGCAGATACGGTAAGCGAACGAGCAATTATTCAGGGAATTGCCCCGCATATTCCGAAAGCGGATCCAATGATTCTGCCGATTTTTGATGAACCGGGATCTACCTTCAATTTATTTTCCGTCAAGGTAGCGATGGATCTCTATGATCATTTGGCGGGAATTACCGGTGGTAAATATGCTAATTATATGTTGAGTAAGGAAGAAATATTAGAGCGAGAACCACAATTAGAATCAAATGGATTATTAGGCGGCGGCGTTTATTTAGATTATCGCAATAATGATGCCCGACTAGTGATTGAAAATATTAAACGAGCAGTTTCAGACGGCGCAATTGCAGTTAGTCGCATGAAGGTAGAAGAAATCGTCCATGATGAACATGGCAAAGTTTCAGGTGTAAAAGCCAAGGATTTATTGAATGACCAAGTAATCGACATCACTAGCAAATTAGTGATCAACACAGCAGGTCCATGGTCTGATTTTGTTAATAAATTAGATAAAAAGATTGACCATAAACCGCATATGCGTCCAACGAAGGGTGTACATTTAGTCGTTGATGGGGAAAAATTGAAGGTTCCGCAGCCGACATATTTTGATACAGGCGAGAATGATGGACGGATGGTTTTTGTCATTCCTAGAGAAAGCAAGACCTATTTTGGAACAACGGATACAGACTATCAAGGGGATTACAATCATCCGACAGTTGAGCAATCCGATGTAGATTATCTATTAAAAATCGTCAATCGTCGTTATCCTGAAGCGGACTTGACGGTGAATGATATTGAAGCAGCCTGGGCAGGATTACGTCCGTTAATCAGTGAAGCTGGCGGCGATTACAATGGGACAAAAAAAGAAAAAATCAGTGATGAAAACTTCGAGAAGATCATAAAGGCGGCAGGAGATTATTCCAACGGCAAACAATCACGTCCGCAAGTGGAAAAAACAATCACGAATGCCGCAAAGGAAGAGCCGAAAGACAATCCATCCGCAGTTTCGCGAGGCAGTGATCTGACCATAGCTGAAGATGGACTCTTAATTTTATCCGGCGGAAAGTTGACTGATTATCGATTAATGGCTACTGGTGCAATGAAGAAAATCGTTTCCTTATTGCCAGAGAATGAGTTTGAGTTAATCGATTCCGAAAACTATCCAGTGTCTGGCGGAGAAATCGATCCGAAAAACGTTGACGAAGAATTAGAAGAAATTGCTAAAAAAGGTGAAAAACAAGGTTTGAGTGCTGAGGACGCCAAATATTTAGCAGAACTTTACGGATCGAACGCAGAACAGGTTTTTGCAATGAAGGATCAGGGAACATTTGAAGGATTATCATTAGCTGAGTCTATGTCATTACGTTATGCCATGGAAGCTGAGATGACCTTGACACCGGTAGATTATTTATTGAGGCGAACCAACTATATGCTGTTTATCAGCCATCGTTTGATGGAAATCAAGGATGCAGTTGTAGATGCTATGGCCAACTATTTTGAATGGGATGCTGCATTGAAGAAATCCTATCAAGCCGAATTAGAGCAGCAAATCAAAGAAACACAATTAACGGATTTAAAAAAGTAACAAATATATTATAAAAGGAGTGGGAACATGGAGTCTTATATCATGTCAATCGATCAAGGAACAACGTCAAGCAGGGCAATCGTTTTCGACAAAGCTGGTAAGGAAGTAAGTTCTTCGCAAAAAGAATTCACTCAACATTTTCCAAAACCAGGCTGGGTAGAACATGATGCAAATGAGATTTGGAACTCGGTTCAATCGGTCATTGCAGGAGCACTTATTGAGGGCGGATTGAAGCCAAGTCAAATCGAAGGAATAGGTATCACGAACCAACGTGAAACAACCGTCATTTGGGAAAAAGAAACAGGCCATCCAATTTATAATGCAATCGTCTGGCAATCAAAACAAACGAGTGATATCGCGGATGAATTAAAAGAACAAGGCCATTCAGAAATGATTCAGAAAAAGACCGGTTTGCTGATTGATTCATATTTCTCAGCGACAAAAATCAAATGGATCTTAGATCATGTTGATGGTTCTCGTGAGCGGGCAAGAAATGGTGAATTGCTATTTGGAACGATCGATACATGGCTGGTTTGGAAATTAACCGGTGGGAAAGTTCATGTCTCTGACTACACAAATGCCAGCCGTACTATGATGTTCAATATTTACGATTTGGAATGGGATCAAGAAATTCTGGATCTGCTAGATATTCCAAAGGAAATGCTGCCGGAAGTAAAATCCAACTCAGAAATTTACGGACATACCGAAGACTATCATTTTTACGGAAATAAAGTTCCAATTGGCGGTATGGCGGGAGATCAGCAAGCAGCATTAGTTGGTCAACTAGCTTTCGATAAAGGAACTGTAAAGAACACATACGGAACAGGCGCGTTTATCGTAATGAATACTGGTGAAAAGCCAATTCTTTCTGACAATGGATTGTTGACTACAATTGGCTATGGGCTCGATGGCAAAGTAACATATGCCTTAGAAGGAAGCATCTTCGTGGCCGGTTCTGCTATTCAATGGCTGCGTGATGGACTAAGAATGTTCCAATCAGCTCCGCAATCAGAAGATTATGCAAAGCGTGTAGATAGTAGTGAAAATGTTTATGTCGTTCCTGCCTTTACCGGCCTTGGGGCTCCTTATTGGGATCAGCAAGCTCGCGGTGCAATCTTTGGTATAACACGCGGAACAACTAAAGAACATTTTATTCGGGCAACACTTGAATCACTTGCTTATCAAACTGCTGATGTAGTGAAGACAATGGCGAAGGACTCTGGAACTGACATCAAATTATTGAGAGTTGATGGCGGTGCATCGAAAAATGATCTGTTGATGCAATTCCAAGCGGATATCCTCCAAACACCGGTTGAACGTGCTTCTTATTTAGAAACAACCGGACTTGGTGTAGCTTATCTAGCAGGTCTAGCGGTGGGCTACTGGAAAGATATTGATGAAATCAAAAAATTCGCTTCAGATGGTCAGCGTTTCGAACCGGAAATGAAGAAAGAAGTCACTGAAGACCTTTATGAAGGTTGGCAAGAAGCAGTTCAGGCTACGATGCAATACAAACATCAACCGAAAGAACAATAGTCTAATTAAGCCAGCCGCGCAGCGAAACAAAACCTTTATGAGAGAAAAAGGGCTGTGTTGGCTGGCATAATAAAAAACTAAGGGGGAATGTTTCATGGATACGAGCATGTCAACGCAGGTAATTGGAGAAATTATTGGAACGATGGTTTTAGTACTACTAGGTGATGGAGTGGTAGCTGGTGTAAGCTTGCGCAAAACTAAGGCTGAAGGTGCCGGCTGGATCGCTATTACACTAGGTTGGGGTGCCGCAGTTACGATCGGTGCTTATGCTGCGGGGTATATGTCCTTTGCACATCTAAATCCAGCAGTGACCATTGGTATGGCAATTGCCGGAAAAATTGGTTGGGATATGGTTGTTCCATATATATTGGGACAAATGATTGGCGCAATTATTGGTGCAGTGCTAGTGTATATTCATTACTATCCTCATTGGAAGGAAACCAAAGATTCGGCAGCAATTTTAGGTGTATTCTCAACGGGACCTGCGATTCGAAGTCTAGGTGCCAACTTGATTAGTGAAATTATCGGAACCTTTATGCTGGTTTTCGCTTTGTTAACTTTTGGAATGAGCAAGTTTGGTGATGGCTTGAATCCAATTGCGGTTGGGATCTTAATTTTAGTTATTGGACTATCACTTGGCGGGACCACTGGTTATGCGATTAATCCAGCTCGAGATCTGGGTCCTCGGATTGCCCATGCTTTTCTGCCAATTCCAAATAAAGGAGACTCCGACTGGGGCTATTCTTGGGTACCAGTAGTTGGACCAATCATTGGTGGTATTTTGGCTGCCCTGTTGTTCATGGTCCTGCCTATGTAACAATTTGATCAAATTTAAAAGTATACATTTATTTTCTTCTAATTAACAGAGGATTGTTTGGAAGAAGAGTGATTGATTTAGCGATTATAAAGGATAAAAAATATCTTAAAGGAATATGGAGGAAGAGCAAGTGAAAAAAATTATCAATGACCCAAAGAATGTCGTAGATGAAATGGTCAGCGGATTGGTTGGCGCGTACCCGGATTATGTGAAGCAAGTTCCAGAAACACTGGTAGTAACTCGTAGTGACGAGTATGATCAAGTGGCATTAGTCAGCGGCGGCGGCAGCGGTCACGAGCCTTCTCATGCCGGATTTGTCGGGGATGGAATGCTAAGTGCTGCGGTTTGCGGACATGTGTTCACTTCGCCGACTCCAGACCAAATTTATGAAGCAATCAAAGCGACTAATAAAGGAAAAGGAACATTAATGATCGTCAAGAACTACTCAGGCGATGTCATGAATTTTGATATGGCCAAGGATCTAGCAGCGATGGATGACATCGAGGTGGATTCTGTTTTAGTAGATGATGATATTGCGGTAGAAGACAGCACGTTTACCCAAGGTCGTCGCGGTGTAGCCGGAACAGTCCTTGTTCACAAAATTCTAGGTGGTTTGGCTCGTGAAGGCAAAACGGTCTCAGAATTAGCAAGTTATGGAAAAGATTTAGTAAATGATATTAAAACGGTGGGAATCGCCTTATCTGGAGCAACTGTTCCAGAGGTCGGCAAACCTGGCTTTGTTTTAGCTGATGATGAGATGGAGTTCGGTGTCGGAATTCATGGCGAACCCGGCTATCGTCGTGAAAAGATCAAACCTTCTTATGACATCGCTAAAGAAATCATTAGCAAACTTAAAGCAGAATTCAATTGGCAAGCTGGTGAGAAATACGGATTATTCGTTAATGGTATGGGAGCTACGCCATTGATGGAATTGTTTATCTATTTTAACGATGCGAAAAAAATTCTTTCAGAAGAAGGGATTGAGATCACCTTTAGTAAGGTCGGCAACTATATGACTTCACTTGAAATGGCAGGTGCATCAATTACCATGATCAAATTAGACGAAGAACGTTTGCGCTTACTAAATGAACCAGTTCATACAATCGCTTGGTAATTAATTGAAAATTGAACTCAGTCCGGGTCTAAACATCATTTATATCTGGACTGAGATTTATACTATCGTAAGCAAAAAGTATTCAAGGAGGCCCACTATGTTTACACCAGAAAATTTGCGAAAAACCCTAGAACTATTTAATGAAAAGATTCAAATCAAGAAAGATTATTTGAGCGAGCTAGATACACCGATTGGCGATGGCGACCATGGAAACAACATGGCCCGCGGCATGGATGCGGTTATGGCGGCGGATTTATCAGGCGATTTGCCTGCTATTTTCAAGGCGACCGCAATGGCGTTGATCAGCAAGGTTGGTGGAGCATCAGGTCCTCTCTATGGAACAGCTATGATGGAAATGATGAAAGCCAGCAAAGACTCAAATGATCCGGAAATGTTATTGAAGGCTGCTGTTGCCGGAATTGAAAAAAGAGGCAATTCTACAGCAGGTGAAAAAACAATGTTAGATTTATGGGTGCCGGCAGTAGAAAATTTAAATAACGGCACTTTGAATCCAGCAACAATCGAAATATTGGTTGAAAAAACAAAAAATATGAAAGCGACAAAAGGCCGTGCGTCCTATCTCGGCGAACGCTCAATTGGGCATATTGATCCTGGAGCGATGTCGTCAGCATATTTATTTGAATCGATGATTGAGGCAGGTGTCTTTAATGAGTAGAGGTGTAGTGCTAGTATCCCATACGAAAGAAATACCAGAAGGATTAAAACGATTGATTGGTGAAGTCGCTAAAAATGTTCCTGTCACAACTGCCGGAGGATTGGAAGATGGCGGTATCGGGACTTCGATGGAACGAATCTCACAAGCTATCGAGGAAAATTCAGCTGATGAGTTGTTAGCTTTTTATGATCTAGGCAGTGCCAAAATGAACTTAGAGCTGGCAATTGAAATGACGGAGAAAAAGGTGACTCTTTTCGATACGGCATTTGTTGAAAGTGCCTATACTGCCTGCGCGTTATTAGCGGCAGATGCAGAAGAGACCGAAATCGAAAAGCAATTAGCAGAATTGAAAATCAAATAGAATTTATGAATAGATTAGAGAAATCAGGTAAAACTGATTTCTCTTTTTTGTTTTTAAATAACGCTAATTTAAGAAACGTATTGATTTTCTTTTTTTGATCTTTAAAAGAAAATCAGGTTCAAAATTTTTTTTGTGCTATGATTTTTTTTAAAGGGGGAAACATAATGGAAAAAATCAAAGAAACACCATTGCAAACAGAGTTAGTAGAAATTCGCCGCCATTTACATCAAAATCCAGAGGTCGGAATGGACCTGCCAGCTACAAAGGATTTTGTGTGGCAAAAACTGGTGGAATATGGCTATGAGCCGCTAGCCTGTGGCAAGATGGGTATCACCTGCACAATCGGTCAAGGAGAGAAGACCTTTTTATTGCGCGGTGATATGGATGCGCTTCCACTTAATGAGGATACGGATTTGCCGTTCCGATCAGAAAATGGAGCGATGCATGCTTGCGGACACGATATGCATACAACTATGCTATTAGGCGCAGCGAAGATCTTAAAGGAACGAGAAGCCGAATTGACTGGAGTAGTAAAACTTCTTTTCCAACCAGGCGAAGAGATTTTACAAGGTGCGAAGGATTGCTTGGAAGCTGGCGTATTGGAAAATCCCAAAGTCGATGCCGGAGCGATGATCCATGTATTTCCGTTTAAAGACCTGCCGATTAAAAATGTTTTTGTCGCACCCGCTGGAACGTTCATGGCTAGTGCTGATTGGTATGAGATCAAAGTTGAAGGTGTCGGCAGTCACGGATCGATGCCAGAGGTTTCAGTCGATCCAATCAATGTAGCGACTAAAATATACGATGCACTGCAAACTCTATCTGCACGAGAAATCAGTTCAGCAGAACGGTTTGTTTTAACGATCGGTGAGTTTGTCGGCGGAACACCCGGCTCATCAAATGTTATCCCGAATTCAGCATATATGAAGGGAACGCTTCGTACCCTTAAGGAAGAAGTTCGTCAGCAAATCAAAAAACGAATGGTAGAAATTTCAGAATCGATCGGTCAGGCTTTCGGTGCAAAAGTGACGGTTGATTTTACTAACGGCTGCTGCAGTAACGAAATTGATCAAAAAGTGACTGAGACGGTCAAAGCGGGATTGGAAGAAGTTTTTCCAGCGAATGTCCTTCAGCATTCGCCATTGGCAGTCCCAATGATGGGAAGTGAAGATTTTGGCGAGATTAGCCATCAAATTCCAACAACTACGATGTTCATCACTGCGGCCGATACGGAATTAATGCTGCATAATCCGAAAATTGTCTTGGAAGAGGAAGTGCTGAATTTCGGCGCAAATGTTTATGTGGAAGCTGCTTTAGCCTTTTTAGAAAGCGTCTAGCCTATGGGGAAAAGCAAAATTAACCGTTCACTAATCTTAATATTTCTTGGGTATACTTGCGTTTACTTGGATAAAAATATTATTAGTTTGTCGGTGATTCCAATCGCTCAGGACCTAGGAATCAATGCTGGGCAAAAGGGATTAATATTAAGTGCCTTTTTCCTTGGCTACACGCTATTTCAAATTCCATTTGGCTTTTTGGGCAATCGTTTAGGCAGTCGGAAGATCATGACCTTGGCGATTCTGCTTATCGGTGTTTTAATGATTTGTTTAGGTTTTGGCTTTTCGCTGATATATTTATTGATGATACGTTTTGCGGCGGGATCGTTTGCTCACGCAGGGTATCCGTCAGCTGTTAGTGCGTTTGTTACAAGGGAAGTCGAGCCAGCAAAAAGGGGTTCGGTCCAATCGTCTATGATTGCTTCATCAGGTTTTGCGGGAATCGTTGGACCATTGTTGGTAGCGCCCTTATTGACGTTGGTCGGTTGGAAGACAACTTATTTCGTTTATGGCGTAATCGTGTTAGTGATCGGCTTTTTAATGATCAAAGGTATTCCGAAAACGGCTGGCGAGCCCATCGTTTCTGCCAATCAATCGAACATTTCTTTCTTTCAAGTTATCAAAGATCGCAATGTTTGGATCATGGTGCTGGCGGCATTTTTCATCAATGCAGCAGTTTATGGGATGACTGGATGGATCGCATCCTATTTAGTGGATGAATTCAATTTAACGATGAATAGAATGGCAATGCTGAGCGCGTTGATTGGATTTGTGATGATGATCAGTGCGATGTTTGCAGGCTCAATGATCGGACGTCATTTCAAGGATCGAGAAAAACAAGTAATTCTAATTGCTTCGGCACTAGGTGGACTCGTTGCTTTCCTTCTATCAAAAAGTCATTCATTAGTTCTAAGTATGCTATTTTTGGCATTGGCCGTGGCTGCAGCAAGTATTGGTTTTGCGACCTTAATGAGTTTGCCAGTCAAACTTTTTGCAGAACGTGAAGTTTCAACCAAGTATTCGATTATCAATGCAGTAGGTGTTTCTGGCGGATTCTTCGCGCCTATGATCATAGGCTGGTTAGTAAATACGAGTGGATCATATGGCGGCGCCTTCAGTTTCATTGCATTAGTTTTTGTTTTAGCAGGGCTCGTGTCACTCGCTATCCAAACAAAAGATAGTAAACAAGCGATCGGAGAATTAGAACGACAAAAATAGGAATACATTTTCTGAAAGTCATCAGTTTTCTCTGATGGCTTTTTTGTTTGGAAAAATTTAGATGAAAAGTCATATATTATTCAGTACACACTTCAAATAATCGAATTTAATAACAAATATCTGTTATATTGACTAAAAATTTGATAAAATGCATTTGTATTTATAAAAGCGGTTAATTTCCCGAATAGATAGTTGTTTTTTTCGTTCTGAAATCAGGAGGCGCAAAATGGAAAAGAAACGTTTTAAAATGTATAAAAAAGGAAAGAGTTGGGTAATAGCTCCAATCATTTTTCTAGGTATTTTGGTTGCGACAGATTTGGCTGTAGATAAAAATGAAGCTTATGCCGCTGTAGAAACTGCTCAAATCCAGCAGGTAGCAGAAGATGTTCCAATTGAATCGACTACTAATGAGGCTGTAGAACAACCAGTTGGAGGGGAGTCAGAAACAAGTCACGAAGATTTGGTGATTAGTGACCAAACTAAAAGTGTTGAAGAAAACGAGCCGCAGCCAGTTGTTACTGAACAACCTGAAACTACAGTAAATGCGGAAGCAAAAAAAGATATTGAACCGGATAAAGAAATAGATAAAGAAATTCAAGCGCCAAAAGAGGCTGTGACAGAAGTTTCAACGGAAGAAGTCGCGGACGAAACCGTGTCAACAGAGTCCACTGTTGAAGATTCAAAGGCAGAAACGACTTCTGATTCTGAGAATACACCAGAGGCGCCCACCAATGACTCAACAAAAGCGGTTGAGAACCAAACCGTTCAGTCTTCGAATAAGGCTGCGACACAAAGTTCTGCAGCCACAGCGAGATCCGCTGCAGCAAAAGCCGCGAAAATCGCAATCTATCGAGTATACAATCCGAATTCTGGTGAGCATCTGCATACAATGAATGCGGGTGAACGGGATTACTTAGTACGTCTTGGTTGGCGAAATGAAGGAATTAGTATGTATGTGGATGGAACCGGAAATCAACTCTATCGACTGTACAATCCGAATTCTGGTGAACATTTTTACACATTGGTTGCGGGTGAACGGGATAACTTGAAGAAGCATGGATGGCGCTATGAGGGGATTGCCTGGAAAACGCCTAAAACAGGTCAACCAATGTATCGAGTCTTCAATCCAAATGCACGAGGTGCAGGATCGCATCATTACACGATGCTAGTCAGTGAACGAAATGATCTGGTCAAAAGAGGATGGCGAAATGAAGGAATTGCTTGGTATACGGCAGGAGGTTCACAAAGTGTCGCTTCTTATGTTCTGCTAAATGCACCATATATCAATCAAAACAGTGCTGGTTTTCCAATGGGGTGCGAGGCCGCGTCACTGTTGCAGGCTTTGCAGCAAAAAGGCTATGCAAAAAATTATAATCTAAAAAATTTCATCAAGGAAATGCCGATGTCGCCCAATAACAATCCTAATAATGGGTTCTCCGGCAGACCAGATGTGATTAAGCCTAATATTTATCATTCTATTTATGCTAAACCATTAACGCAGTGGGGGAATAAATATGGTAAGGTGGCAGATATCTCGGGAAGTTCTGTTGAGACATTAAAAGATGAGTTGCGGAAGGGCAATCCGGTAGTTGTTTACGTAACGGGAAATTATGCTTCGCCGCGCTATGGAAAATATTGGTGGGGAACTGGAATCGATAATGCGCATGTTGTAACATTGGACGGCTTTAATGAATCAAACAATACCTATCACATATCTGATCCAAACAGCGGAAAATATTGGGTTTCTGCTAGTAAGTTTGAAGCAAGTTATAATTTGAGAAAATCCGCAGTTGTGGTGAGATAACAAAAATATAACCGATGTATCTATGAATACGATGGTTTATCGGCGTTTTTCATGACTAAACTACTCCAATTTATTTTAAAAAAGGACTTTTCACTGATTTTCTGGTGAAAGGTATTTTTATTCTGACTGGAAGACATACAATTTAAGAGAGGGACTTACGTATGTAAATACAGCTGAAAGGATCGGAGTGAAAGAAGATGAAAGCAAGACATTTATTAAAAACAGCGCTTTTTAAGTTTGTTATCGGTTTTATAATGTTGGGGATACTTCTGTTTTTTCCCGCAGGATCGTTCACATTTTGGAACGCTTGGCTATTTATCAGTCTATTATTTCTGCCGATGATTGCTTTGGGCATCATACTATGGCTAAAAGCCCCGGACTTGTTAGAAAAAAGGTTGAATACGAAGGAACGGGAAACTGAACAAAAAGAAGTTATTGCGGGTTCGTTGATCATGTTCATTTTAGGTTTTGTATTAGCGGGATTGGACTTCAGATTTAAATGGAGTATGGTGCCCGATTGGGTAGTCATCATAGCGTCTATTGTATTTTTGGCAGGATATCTGCTGTACGCAGAAGTCATGCGTGAAAATGCCTATCTTTCAAGAACAGTAGAAGTACAAGAAAATCAAACCGTTATCGATACTGGATTATATGGGCTAGTCAGACATCCGATGTATTTTGCGACGTTGCTAATGTTTCTGTCAATTCCATTCATTCTAGGATCATTGTTCGCGGTGCCAATCTTTTTGATCTATCCTTTTTTAATAATTAAGAGAATAATGAATGAAGAGGCGATACTGGCGGAAGAATTAGCTGGTTATAAAGAATACCAGAAAAAGGTAAATTACCGGTTACTTCCATACATTTGGTAATATGATTTTGAGAAATGAATTACATTGTTTTTGATACTAAGCAGTCCTTCCTATTGAAAACCAGTAGTGAGTTTCAATAGGAAGGACAGAGAGTTTATTAAATTCTTCTATCTGGGAAGCGAAAGTCTTTCAACGATGAATTTAAGAAGTGATTGAAGTCTTTCATCAATAAGAATTTTTCAACAGCTTCTGCCGCAAAGTCCTTAGATGTGAGGATTTCTTGATCGGTTAAAGGAAATTCCAAATACATATTTTTGTATTTTAGATAATCAGCGATGGAAGAATCGGCGAATGCCTCGTATCCGCGAGGCATTCTTTTTAGCTGTTTGCCCAGTACAATGAACTGCTTTTTGAACTCAGAATTCTCAATAATGTCAAAAAAAGCTGTTTCATGTTCGATCAATGCTTGACGAATCAGCTTAGTCGCCTCAGAGAACATGTCCGCAAATAGTCCGCCGCCTAAGAAGGACTGATTGTTCGGCTTCAAAAAGATAAAATAGCCACAAGGAATCGGCAGCTTTCCATTTGGTCCGATATGTGCACGCAGTACAGGATTGTATGGTGATTTATCATAACTAAATCGGGTGTCGCGATTGAACTTGAAAGTTAAGTTTTTAGCTGGGATCAACGGAATTTGAGAGTCCCTTTCATGAAGGATTTTCGAGAAGCTATCAACGATCTGATTAAATTCTTGAATAATCTCTATCCGTTCTTGTTTAGTTTCATGGAACCATTCCCGGTTATTATTCTCTTCTAAAGCGGAGAGGTAGGTAAAAATTTTATCATAGGTCATAGATAGCATCCTCCTTGATTAAATCTGAGAATTGCTTTGATACAAGAAGCTCGTTCAAAAATAATTTGGGGTTGAAGGTAGATTGGTAACAAGACAGCGTCTCGAATAGGAGTGTTTGTTCATCTAGAAAATCCATATTCTTTTTTTGTTGGAAAATCTCTGCTAAATCGAGTCTTTTTAAAGAAGAATAGTCAAGTTGTGTCGGATCGAGTCGCTTTTGTTTGATCGCAAAAGGGATTCTTTTTTTGCAGTCGCAAATTCCGCCGGCAACTCCGCAATAATCAGTCAAAAATGTTCCCATTCTTTTTCGCGTGCGAGAAAGTTTTTTTCGGTAAGCGTCTGGTGTGATGCTCAACAGCTCACTTGCTAGCTGACTGTTCATTTTGAACATCGTTCCTAAAATGAACACGCAACGATCCTGTGGACTCAAACATTGCAGCATGATATTCGTACAGGACAGTTTCAATTCCTCCGCCAGTTCCGCTGTTTCTAAGTCATCGAAGGCCAGAACCATCGTTGGGAGCGGTTGTTCAAGGTCTTTTTCCATAAACTCAAAAGTTAACTGTTCACGAAACCCTCTCTTTTTATGATCGTTTATTAAATAGTTGACAGCGATCCGATAAACCCAAGTACTGAAGCGACTTTGCTGCTTGAACGAAGATAGGTTGCTGATAATTTTCAGTAGAATTTCCTGAGTGGCATCCTCTGCATCATAGATATTTCCTAACATTCGTAAGGACAGATTGAAGATACTGTCTTTTACCTCATTCAATAATTCTGTTAGTGAATCGACATCTCCTGCCAATGAAGATTGCACTAACAGTATTTCACGTTTGTTCTGCATCCCTATTTACCTCCTTTATTAATTAGACAAACAAAAATGGTAGGTGTGACACAAAATCCAAATTTTCTCTCTTTATTGTGTCAGATTCCTTTGAAACTGGCTATAGGAATTTTTAAGGTTGAGGAGATGGTCGCTTGTTTACGATTATCAATCAATGAATCTAATATTGACAACTGTTTTATACTGTTATACACTGTTTGCGAAGAGGAGAATTAATCATGAAAATTATTATTCAACACTCATCAATGATGCCAATCTATGAGCAGCTGGTTGAACAGATAAAAGCAGCAATCCTTCAAAATGAGTTAAAAGAAAATGATGCATTACCATCAGTACGATCTTTAGCGAAGGAATTGAAGATTAGCGCACTAACAGTTAAAAAGTCTTACGATGCATTGGAGCAAGAAGGAATGATCACAACTGTACACGGAAAAGGAAGCTTTGTCTGCGGTGTGAATCCTGCGTTGAAATGGGAAGAGCAGCTAAAAGGGATTCAAGATGAACTTGAGGGAATAGTCACTAAGGCACGATTGGTTGGTATGAAAGATAAAGACTTGATGGAACTTTTGGAATTACTACTGGAGGAATCATAATGATTACATTAAAAAAGGTTAAAAAGGAGTACCAAGATTTCCGATTAGATTGTTCTTTGACACTTCAAAAGGGCCGAATTATCGGACTGGTCGGTCGAAATGGTGCAGGAAAAAGTACAGCCTTTAAAATTGCTCTGGGATTGATCCCTTTTGATGATGGAACGGTTGAACTTTTCGGAAAACCAATTAATAAAATCACTGATAAAGATCGTCAGCGTATTGGCGCCTCGTTAGGAGAATCAGGTTTTAATGAACTTTTTTCTATCAAGGAAATTATTTCGATACTTAAAAATTTCTATCCACAGTTTCAAAAACAGTATTTTCTTAAGAAATGTGATGAGTTTCAACTTCCTCTAGATAAGCCGTTAAAGGATTTTTCTACCGGAATGAAGGCTCGTTTAAATGTAATAATCGCAATCAGTCACAACGCAGATCTATTGATTTTGGATGAACCGACTGCTGGGTTGGACGTTATCGCACGAGAAGAAATTCTGAATCTGTTGCAGGAGTATTTAGAGCAGGTTGAATCACGCAGTATTTTAATTAGCTCACATATTTCTACAGATTTGGAACAAATTTGCGATTCTCTGTATTTTATTGATCATGGAGCGATTATTTTAAATGAAGATACGGATGTATTATTAGACGAATACGGCATTCTAAAATTGACTGCTGATCAGTATTCTGATTTAGATAAAGAACACATAGCAAAAGTGCAATCTGCTAGTTTCGGTTACCAATGCCTAACAAAACAGCGGCAATATTATCGTGAGAATTATCCGGATATTGTAGTTGAAAAAGCTAATATTGATGAAATCGTCTTAATGATGATGGGAGGAAATTAAAATGAGAGGACTCTATGTTAAGGATATTCACTTACTGGTTAAACAAAAACTATTTTTTCTAGCAACCATTTTTTTGACTGTGATGAATTCTTATAATCTTGAAAGTTTGGCGATTGTTCCAGCATTGATGCTCTTCTTCTTTGTAACTGTAATTTTTACTACCGTGAGTTATGATGAGATGAATCACGGATTTACCTTTCTGTTTACTTTGCCAATCTCGCGTAAAAAGTATGTTGCTCAGAAGTATTCATTAGCACTCGTTGGTTCAATTGTTGCTTTATTACTTTCTGTGGCAATTGTTCTAATTATGACTACTATACAGGGAAAGTTGATTGATCTGGAGAACTTCAGTTTTACCTTAATCAGTCTGTTCATTGCAGGATCTTTTTACATTAGTTTGATGATGCCGATCCATTTCAAATTTGGTGAAGAGAAAAAAAGAATGATCATGATTATTGTAATGGGTGTGATTTTCTTTTTCGCCTTCTTGGGCAGATCAATGATTGAAAGACTAGGAATCAATTTAAATGCGATTTTCCAACGTATCTCTAATATACCGATTTTACTAACGCTAACGATTGGATTTATTGCAGCATTGGCAGTTTGTATAATTTCCTATAGTCTGTCACTCAGAATTATTGGAAAGAAGGAACTTTAGAATCTTAGACAACTAAGCCAAAACAGAATTTAACAGATATAAAACTTTTATGATCAATCATCTTAACAGGTGTTTGATCTTTTTTATGTGGTTTGTTTTCAAATCCGACTTTTTCTTGCACGTTATTGTCGGATATGAAATAGTTAATTATTATACACTCTAATTGAGGAGGGAACGATGATGGATAATCTTGAAAATATGAAAAGGGCGATCGACTATATCGAAGAGAATCTTGTTGGAGAGATTGAGTATCCTAAAATAGCACAGATAGCTTTGTGCTCTCAGTATCATTTTAAACGGATGTTTGTGTTTCTGATTGGTATTCCTTTATCAGAATATATTCGGCGCCGCCGATTGACGATGGCTGCCTTGGATTTACAAAATACTGACGACAAGGTTATTGATATTGCTGTGAAATATGGATATTCTTCGGCGGATGCTTTTTCCCGCGCTTTTCAAGGAATGCACGCTGTGACACCTAGTCAGGCTCGAAAAAAAGATGTGCGTCTCAAGGTGCAGCCGCGGGTGTCATTTGCTTTGTCCTTGAAAGGAGTTATAGAAATGAATTATCGTATCGTTGAAAAAAAAAGCTTTTTCGATTGTTGGTATAAAGGAACGGTTTTCTTATGTAGAGGATCTAGGCGCAAGTGTTGGGAAAATGTGGAACAGTGTTTCCGAGAAATTGATGGGGAAGCTGCTGCCTTTAGCTAATGCTGAGCCTGGTGGTCTGGTCGGCGCATATAGTGAAATGTATGAAGACAACACCACAGACTACTATATCGGTGTGATTACTACTGAAGATTGTCCTGCGGATTTCGTCAAGTTGGATATAGCGGCGCAGACTTGGGCCGTTTTTGAAATAGAAGGAGCGTTACCAACTGCTATGAGCGAGATTTGGGGAAGAATTTTCTCTGAATTTTTTCCGACGACCGATTATCAGCACACACCGTCACCTGAGATTGAATGGTACTCACAAGGAGATATGAGCAGTTCGACGTACAAAAGTGAAATTTGGATTCCAATTGAAAAGAAATAATCTGTATTTAATTGTTTTTAGAAATAACAATGGCGATCATTTAAATTGAATTGAACAGTAATTAAAAACGGACGCGGCCATTTGCATCCGTTTTTTTGTGGGTACGGTTTTTAATCAAAAAGGTTCGTTGTTTAGCATGACAGATGCAACACTTTTTCCAACAGTTTAGAAATCCTTTTAAGAGTGTTGAAAATCTTTGAATATTTCCTTATCTAGTAACTAATCATAGAGATAGTCAGTGTTTGGCATATTAATTGCGAGATAGAAAAAGAAAGAATTGACCGCAATAGATAACACTGCAAGGAGCATTTTTGCAATTTTATTCATTCGAAATTAAAAAAACAGGATTGACTTTGGATGCGCTTTTTTTAAGATAGAGAAAGGAGGAGAGTCTATGAGAGAAGAATTATTGCAGTATTTGAAAAATCAAACCGCTTTTCTCAACTTGGATGACTTAAGTGAATTGTTTACAGCATCGAAGTTGGCTGAAATATTTAAAGTAAAACGAAATACGGTGAGCCAATACTTGAATCAGTTAACTGAGACCGGCGAGCTAGTCAAAATAAATTCGCGCCCAGTCTATTATTTTCATAAGGGCGCTTTTGAAAAACAATTTTTTGTTTTAAAGGAAAATCACTATGAAAGTGTTCGTGCTATTCAAACTGAGCAGCCGATGTTTGGAAAAGAGCAGGAGCTTTTATCACTTTTGATTGGTCATGATAAAAGCTTAAAACGTGTGATTGAACAAATCAAAGCGGCTCTCAATTATCCTGATGGCGGGTTGCCTGTTCTGATCAATGGAGAAAGCGGTACGGGGAAGAGCTATTTAGTTGAACTCATTCATCATTACTGTGTCCAAAAGGAACTTTTGCCTGAAGATGCCCCATTCATTACGTTGAATTGTGCTCAGTATGCGAATAATCCTGAACTATTGACCAGCAATCTTTTCGGGAGCGTGAAAGGGTCTTATACAGGAGCTGACTCGGATCGTAAAGGAGCCTTTGAAGCGGCGGATGGCGGCATCCTGTTTTTGGATGAAGTTCATCGATTGAACGCAGAGGGGCAAGAAAAATTATTCACCTATTTGGATCAGGGTCAAATCTATCGAATGGGGGATACGAATCATCCAATCACTGTTCATACAAGATTATTCTTTGCGACGACGGAAGAGCTGACGAGTAATTTTTTAACCACTTTTATTCGACGAATCCCTATTCAAACAACCATTCCTTCCTTACAACAAAGAGGTCGAAATGAGCGTTTAGAACTGATTTATTCCTTTTTACTGAATGAACAAGCTACAATTCGGCGTGATTTGATCATTAGTGGTCAAACACTGGAGCTTTTGGCCAGTGGAAATTTCAAGGGCAACATTGGTGAGTTGAAAAATATTATTAAGGTGATGACCGCGAAAGCTTTATCCGAGAGTGAACCTGATCAGCCAATCAAATTGACCATTTACCAGCTTCCGGAAGCGTTACTGTCAATGAATCATCAAAGTATGCAAACGGCTTTGCCTGCAGAAATTTTGATTCATAGTGATTCGAGACTAGATAATTTAATGCTGACGAATACTCAAAGTCAAAAAAGAGTGGAGGATTCGTTTGCTAAAATGATTTTGGCGTATCAAGATGCGCAGGGGCAACTAGTGGATTGCCAGCTAAAGCTGAAAGAGCTTGTGGATCAGTTGTTTGATTATCTGCTTTTTGAAACGGATCGTCAGCAGAAGCATGAAATGCTGCTGTATCTGACACAATATGTGCGTGAGACTTTTCGTCAAATGGAAAGTGCGTATCAGATCAAATTTAATGGAAACAGTGTTTATGCGGTAGGCTATTACTTATTTCAAAGAGGCGCTGGACGCTGGTTGCCAGAAGATCCTCATATTCGTGAATTGATTCGACAATTGGAAAGACAAATCTCCGAGGCCTATCCTGCAAGTTATCACTATGTTCAGAGAATCTTGGAAATGTGCAGGCCTAAGATCGACATTGAAATATCCGCGATGGATCGGATTGTTTTGACTTTGTATTTAAAAAAGGCCGATTGGATCAAAGAACAAGGAATAGCTAAGGCCGTAATTGTCGCCCATGGCTATGCGACCGCCAGCAGTATTGCCAATGTAGCCAATCGATTTTTGGAAAATGATATTTTTGAGTCTTTCGATATGCCATTGGATGTGACGCCGCAACAAATTGCGGAAGAAATTCTGGATTACAGCGAAAATAATGATATTTCAAACGGGCTAGTGATTTTGGTCGATATGGGCAGTCTAAAAGAAATTTACCAATATTTCCCTAAACAAATCAACGTGCCGATCGTGATCATGAACAATGTCACCACCCCGTTGGCAATTGCAATCGGAGAAAATATCAAGCAGCAGCGAACATTGAACGAAATAGCCAGCAAATCGGCGGCGGAAGCGACATTTGATTGGGAAATTATTTATCCAGAAGAAAATCGAACGAAGACGCTGCTAACAACATGTCAAACGGGGATTGGGACTGCTGCGCAGATTTGTCATTTATTGGAAAAAAGTTTGCCGAACTCCTGTGAACTAAAAATCGTTCCGTACGAATTCCGGGTTTTAGCAGAAAAGAAGCAGGAGGAGACAGTCTTTTCAATCTATGACGTTCTTGGAATTATCGGGACCGATGATCCACAGGTCGCAGAAATCCCGTATTTGTCTTTGGAAGAATTAATCTCAGGCGATGAGCAGCAAGTTCTGACTGAGTGGTTGGCCCCAGTGATGACTTCAGAAGAAAATCAAATATTTAATACCAATGTGATTCGTAATTTTTCTCTGGAAAAAGTGATCGATTCTGTGACGATTCTAGATACCGATAAGGTCATGAGTGAGATTGATCTATTTATGCGTGATTTAGAGCTGGCTGGAAAGATTCAGTTGTCCAATGCAAAAAAACTCGCATTGTATGTTCATGTCAGCTGTTTGATTGAACGCCTCATTCGAAATGTTCCGATTGAAACGTATGATGGTTACTCGGATTTGTATCAGTGTCAAAAAGAACTGCTGAAAAACATTAAACAGGCATTTAGTGTCATTGAGCGAGATTATAGTGTCACGATCCCAGATTCTGAGCTCGCCTATATTTTTGATATTGTTTATAAAAATACAGATTCAGCGATGAAAGATGAAGAATTTTAGCAAAGCAAGCGGTGCGCCACTAAAGTTGGCACGCCGCTTGCTTTTATTAAAGTGTAGACAGATTGCGAGGTGAAAAATGTTGGAAAGAAAGCTAGTTCTGGCATCACATGGAAAATTAGCATCAGGAATGAACTCTTCATTAAGGCTGATTTGCGGAGGAATTACTCCCATCGAAACGCTAGATTGCTATCTAACAGAAGATTTTGATTTGGAAAAAGCGGTCAGTGAAATAATGGAACGTCATCGTGATCATGAATTAGTGGTTGTGACAGATTTGTTTGGAGGCAGTGTGAATAATGAATTTTTAGCACATATTAATCGAGCGGACTTCTATTTAGTTGCTGGGATGAACTTGCCCTTTTTGGTTGAATTTGCGATGCAGTTTCAGCTAGTTGATTCACTTTCTAAGCTGATTGAAACGACTTTGACAACGGCTAAACAATCGATTCAATTTTGTAACCAATTAATCAGCAGTGAGATAGAGGAAGAAGATTTTTAAAAAGCATAGGAGGAAGAAAAATGATTTTATTAACAAGAGTAGACCATCGTTTGCTGCATGGACAAGTAGCCTTTTCTTGGACTCAAGGTTTGGGAGCGGATTGTATTCTGATCGCTAACGATGATGTTCCAGTAAATGAGATTCGAAAGACGACCATCAAGCTGGCTAAACCCCAGGGCGTAAAATTGGTTATCAAAAACATCGAAGATTCGATTGCGGCATTACAAAGCGGAGTAACCGACAAGTACAAATTATTTATCGTAGTGGAGTCTATCGCTGATGCGAAAAAATTAGCTGACTCCCATCCGGAGATCCAAAAAATCAATTTAGGCGGGATCAAAGCCAAAGAAGGGACGCGCAGTATTGGAAAAGCGGTGAATGTCTTGCCGGAAGAGGAAGTCTTATTGAAGGAAATGGTTGATCACGGGATCGAGGTTGAAATTCGCCAAGTCCCGACAGATAAAAAAGTCGCTGTCACTGAAGTTCTTTAAAAAGAAAGGTTGAAGAAATATGCTCTTTCAAGCAATTTTACTTGGGTTAGTTGCCTTTATCGCTCAATCTGAGTACGCGTTAGGAACCTCGCTTTTATCTCGCCCAATCGTTACCGGATTATTTACCGGGATCGTACTGGGAGATATGAAGGCTGGAATTATCATGGGTGCGACATTGGAATTAGCATTTATTGGTTCGTTTTCTGTAGGCGCAGCGATTCCGCCCGATGTCGTTACTGGCGGCGTTTTAGGAACAGCTTTCGCGATTACGGCTGGTGCGGGTACGGAGACTGCTTTGTTACTTGGACTGCCGATCGCGACACTAACATTGATTTTGAAAAATATTTACTTAGGAATCATGATTCCTGTCATGAACCAAAAAGCCGATAAATATGCGGAAAATGGCGATTATAAAGGTGTCGAACGGATGCATTTGACAGCCGGCTTTGGACTATCGTTGATGCTTGGTTTAGTGGTTATGATCTCATTCATGGTTGGAAGCAAAACGGTCGGGAATTTATTAGATATGATTCCAGCGTTTATTCAACACGGTTTATCGGTAGCTACGGGATTGATCCCGGCACTCGGGTTCGCGATGCTGGCACGTTTATTGATCAACAAACAAGTCGCGCCGTATTTCTTCTTAGGCTTCGCTTTGGCGGCTTACTTAGAAATTCCGGTTACTGGAATCGCTATTTTTGGTGCGATCGTAGCGGTTGTTGTCGTGAATATTATGAATGTACGTGGTGGACAGAATAATAGTGCACAAACGTCAACAGGGGAGGTAGTTGATGATGATGACTTCTAATGAAAATAAGGAATTGAAGATCACGAAGAAGGATTTGAGTAAGGTATTTTGGCGGTCATTCCAAATGGAATTCTCATGGAATTATGAACGTCAAATGAATCTCGCCTACTGCTACGCAATGATTCCAATCCTGAAAAAATTATATAGAACCAAAGAAAGTATGTCCTCTGCTTTGAAGCGTCATTTGGAATTCTTTAACACGACACCGCATATCGTGACGTTGATCTTAGGGATCAATGCGGCGATGGAGGAAGAGAACGCCAATGATGCCAATTTTGATGTTTCCACAATTGATAATATCAAGACCTCGCTGATGGGACCATTGGCTGGGATCGGCGACTCATTCTTTTGGGGCACACTGCGTTTGATCGCTACTGGTGTGGGAACGTCGCTGGCAGTGCAGGGAAATATTTTAGGCCCGATTTTATTTGTCTTGATCTTTAATATCCCCCATTTATTGTTCCGTTATTTCGCTACATCTTGGGGTTATAAGCTTGGAACAGGCTTTTTAAAGAAAATCCAGGAAAATGGCATGATGGGCAGTTTGACACTTGGCGCCTCAATCATCGGGTTGATGGTCGTGGGCGGGATGACCGCATCCATGATCGATATTAATATTCCATTGAAGATCGGTACAGGTGAAAACGCAGTGACGGTTCAAAGTATTTTTGATGATATCGTACCAAGAATCCTATCCCTTGGAGCTTTTGGCGCTGTCTTTTATCTATTAAAAAAAGAAGTGAAGGCACTGACTATTTTACTAGGATTAGCTATTTTCGGCATCCTAGGTTCATGGATCGGTCTCTTTTAAGAATGGAGGATTAGTATGACAACGATGACGATGTTTGATTATATCAATCAAGAGCAGGAGACATTGACGAACATTTTGCAGATGTATGATTTTTCTAGTGATCCAAGTTTAGCCAAGATGGGCACCGTAACGGTCTTGGCGACTGGCTCCTCCTTTAATGCCTGTTTATCGGCTAAAATTGCTTTCGAAAAACTCGCTGATGTCAGCATCACGATCGAGGAGCCCTATAATTTCAATCATTATGGTCGATTGATCAAAGGAACGGATACGATTATCGGTGTCTCACAAAGCGGAAAAAGTGCGTCTACGATCGATGCTATGCAGAATCCGCATAAAAGTGAGATTCAACGGATCGTTTTAACCAGTGATTTAACGAGTCCGATTGCTCAGGTGGTCAATAAGGTAATCGATTTGAATATGGGCATTGAAACAGTCGGATTTGTTACGAAAGGATTTTCAGCGACAGTTATGCAATTGATCCTGTTGGCGATCAAAGTCGGCGTTTCGAAAAATCAGATCGATGAGCAGCGATTGGCAGAGTTGAAGCAAGAGTTACTGGAAATAATCAGCAACATTCAAAGTGTGATCGATAAGTCCAATGCTTTTTTTGAGCATCACGAAAATCTGCTGAAACTTGGCGGTCGTTTTGTGGCGTTGGGCTACGGACCAAACTGGGGTGTGGCGAAGGAATTTGAAACAAAGTTCACTGAAACAGTTCGCCGCCCAAGTCAAGGCTTTGAATTAGAAGCGTATATGCACGGGCCTTATCTGGAAGCTGATTGGGAGCATACATTATTCTTCATCGAAACGCCTAGCGTAAACCAAAGTCGATCGCAAGCATTAGCAGATTACATGGACAGTTATGTCGGAAAAATCTTAAAAGTCACGACGGAAAAAAGTTCGGATGCCGCTGTTTTAGGCTTAGATGTCACTATTTCGGAGATGTTCTCTCCATTATTACTGATCATTCCTTTCCAATTGATCGCCTATCGTACCGCAACGGTAAAAGGAATTGATTTGAGTAAACGAATTTTTGATGATTTTGATTCTGTATTAAAAAGTAAAATATAAAAGTTGAGGAGTTTATGACATGTTGAAATTTGATGAGCAGCAACAGATTGAGGATATTCAAGGCGCGTTGGAATTACGTCCGCAGGTAGAAAAAATCATTGATGAGGTTTGGGAAAAAGGCTACGACAATATTTTTTACTTAGGGATTGGCGGAACTTATGCTTCGGCTATGCAGGCGGTAACCTATGTCAATGGACGCAGTGATTTACCTGTCTATGTGCAGCATGCGGCGGAATACTATACGACAGGCAACCGAAGACTGACCAAAGATTCGTTGGTGATTCTTTCCTCTGTGACAGGAACAACCGAAGAAGTGGTAAAAGCAGTCAATGAAATCAAAAAGGTGGGGGCAACGTTACTTGGTTTTGTTGACACAGCGGGAACAAGCTTAGCTGAAAGCTGCGATCATGTCATCATCTATCCTGCACCGGGAACAGAGCAGATTAAATTCTTTATGGCGGCGGATCGTCTGCTGAAGAACAATGGCGACTTTCCTGATTATGCAGAATACTATGGTGAGTTGGAACAATCTCTAGCGAAAGGGCTTGTTGAAGCAGAAAAACAAGCGGATGACTTTGGTCGTGAGTTTGCTGAAAAACATCGCCATGACGCGATGCATTACTTTATTGGTGCCGGAAATCAATGGGGAGCCGTATACTCTTATGCAATGTGCTACTGGGAAGAGCAAAGCTGGCTGCGTTCGAAATCAATCCATGCAGCAGAATTCTTGCATGGTACATTGGAAATTGTTGATGAAACAACAGCAGTAACGCTATTCTTGGGCGAAGATGAGCAGCGTCCATTGGCGGAACGAGTGAAAAATTTGTTGCCGCGTATCTGTGGAAACTATACATTGATTGACTCAAAGGATTATCCGATCGAAGGCATCAGTGAAAAAAATCGCGGCAGAGTCTTGCCGCACTTATTAATGCATTGTGTGACTCAACGAATCGATGCTCATGTTGAAAAACTGAATTGTCATCCTTTGGACATTCGTCGTTACTATCGTCAGTTTGATTATTAATCACGGAAAACCTCTTTGCTTGAGCATTGAGGTTTTTTTATATGTACAAAAAGGCAAGAAAGCACCTTCATTATTCGTTTCTCAGCAACACTATATATTGTGTTGTTTATTTACATATCACTAAAAACACACAAAATCTAGACTTTACTTCAAAAAAATTTAGGAGTACTATTATCAAGGATTTAAAAGAAATAATTAGTTATTGAGAAGGGATGGATGAAACGATGCTATTAATAGCTGGCACGATCGGTGCGGGTAAAAGCAGTTTGACAGATATGTTGTCGCAGGAAATGAACTCAAAACCATTTTATGAGAACGTGGATGATAACGAAGTACTGCCATTGTTTTACTCGAATCCAGAAAAATACACATTTCTATTACAAATATTCTTTTTAAATAAACGTTTTTTGGCGATGAAGGATGCCTTAAAACAAGCAGATAATGTGCTGGACCGTTCAATTTATGAGGACAGTCTGCTGTTTCACTTAAATGCCGATCTTGGTCGGGTAAGTCAAGATGAGGTGCTGCAATACGACAATTTACTGGATACGATGTTAAAGGAATTGGAGCACACCGCACCGAAAAAAAGACCGGATCTGCTAGTTCATATCAAGGTTTCTTTTGATGTGATGCTGGATCGGATCGAAAAACGCGGACGTGATTATGAACAAATCGCCGCGAATCCTGAGCTGTACGACTATTATCGAATGGTCAACGAACGCTACCAGCAATGGTATGACAATTTTGATATCTGTCCGAAAATTCAGATTGACGGAGACCGTTACGATTTTGTGGCTGATCCGCAAGCAGCCGAGACAGTGATCAAACAGATCAAGGAAGAGACAAACAAATTGAATCTTCAGGAGCCTAAACACTCCAGCTATTATTCAACTGGGAATATTGAAAAAGGTATTTTTTAGTATTTCCATTTTTCAAAGCAAAAAAAGAACGACCGTTTTTTAGAAGGAGCCAATCATGTTAAATTATTTCAAATTTTTACTTCACCAATTAAAAGGGTGGCCGCAACAAAATTATTATCTCTTTTTCTTCAGCTTAGGGTGCCAAATCATGACTTTAGTCAATCAACCCTTCACACTGTTGACAGTGATCACATTCATCGGAACAACTTTGGGTGTATTATGTATTCTTTCAATCAATGCTGCTAAGTCAGTGAATGGTGTGCTAGGGATTATTTCTGCAATCTGCTTTATTTATGTCGGTTATTCAGCAAAAAACTATTTAAGTATCGGTGAACAGATCGCCTATATGATCACGCTGGATATTCCGGTGCTGCTAAGCAAAGAATGGAACCACAATATGGCGTCTAAAATTCGGAAATTTACTGGAAAAACTTGGTTTACTGCCATTATCAGTACCATTGTCGTCTACTTCGTTTCTGGTTATTTGATCCAACGCTTCACGGATGATCCACGTCCTTGGGTTGATGCAATTGCCTTTTCAATCAGTTTGAGTGCAGGAATTATTAGCTTCTTACGTTACAATAATCAATATTTCTGGTGGCTGGCTTCAGGACTTGCACAAATGGTTCTTTGGTACATTTCATTCAGACACGGCGCCGCAAGTTTGGCGATGTTTGTAAATAGTTCAGTGTATCTGATCAATGATGTTCTGGCATTCACAGTTTCCCCATGGTATAACAAGAAGGAACGGGAAAGAATGCAGCAGATGGAAGAAGAGTATTACCATTTGAGTCACTAATAATGGCAAAATGACCCTGATGACATGGAGATAGTCATCAAGGTCATTTTTTATTATTCTAAGAGCCATTCAATTTCAGCAGTAATCCATGTGCCGGGCTTTTTGATTGGATCAAAAGGAATCCAGGAACTCTTCATAAAAATCTTTTCAGATTGCCAAAAACCATTATCCTGTTGCTTTTCTTTCAAATAGTCTAAGGCTGCCTGGCATTCAGCACGATCCAAGAAATCCTCTGTCTTCATAACGCCTAATGCTTCAATAATATTCGTACGATAGGGGTAAGGATAGAAAAGCGTGATTAAATCATCATATAAATACTCATCGCTGTTTTGATGAAAAATAACGCGATGCTCCAAAATATAGTCTAATCCTTGCTGCAATTTTATTTTCAATTCAGGATAATCGCCGTATTTAGCGGTATACTCTGAAAGAGCTTTAACCGATTTGACTAAACCATCACAGCAGGGAGAATTCCCAACACATCCGCCAAAACGATGAAAGAGATCCTTGCCATGCCAGTTTGAAGCAATATTCTTATCGAATGGAAAATAAGAAATGATCCATTGAATCCCTTTTTCCGCCCATTCTTTTTTCTCGGCGCGCAGGAAAATCAATGTGCAAATCGCATTGTGGCAGGCTAAAACGCCGGATTGTTTTCCCGTTAATGAAAAACCTTCAGCGTAATTTGTATAGCAGTGCAGCGTTTCTAACATTGTTTGGACTTGCTCCATGCGTTCGAAATAGGGGATTTCTGATAGTTCGATTAATAAAAATTCTAGTTTGCGCAGCCCTGTAAAAGTATCTGTACGATAAGGCTCCGCCAAAATTTTAGCGAGGACCTCTGAATTTTCTAAAAGCTTTTGGATTTCAGATACGTCTAACACGCGCTTATCCCGCACGTATTTTTTTAAAAGCAACGCGGAATCTACGTTGGATTCATCAATTGTCACACCAGCACCTCGCAGTTTTTTTCGTTCGAAAATGATATATGCGTTTCCAATCCTTTTAAGTGTAGCATTTTGCAGGTGGATAAAAAAGCTGATTTTATCATATCAGCCTGATTGATTGTTCTTACATTAAATAAGAAAATTATTTGATTTTTCAATGAATTCCGCTTTTTTGATTTGATAATAAGTTATTGTAAGGGTAATCAATAAACTGAATAGAAGAGGATGGTTATGAAATATTTATATCAGCAGTTATTAGCTTTCTGGTTACTTATTATTTTGACGATGGTGTTAATTGGTGTTTCTTTTACCAACATTAATAAACGTACGTTGGTCAATCAAAATTATAATCAAATTCGTGGGTACCTGCAGTCTGTCGGTAATATTCTAAGTAAACCGGAAGTAAACGAATTTGAAAGCTCGTATAATTATTTGAGCCCGGAAGAACGATTAGTAAATTCCTTGTACTATGCGGAAACGATTTTAGCGAATCAAAGTATTAATTTTGTGTTGATCGATAATCAGAAAAAGGTGATCTATCCAGACAATATTTCTACTATTTCGGATTCTATTTTAGATGATTCAGAAAAACAGCAAATAGAACAAGGCCTTCCGGTAATGAAAACAATCAAACGCGACTTCAACGGAAAGTCGAATCAAACCTCGTATGTCCTTTCTAAGGTAGTTTTTTCAAATAACATTGATGGGATCTTGATAGCATCAAAATCGGCTCACGATCTGGAATACAGTGAGAAATTAATTTCGGATAATCTGCTGAAGGGATTTATCATTTCCTCTCTGTTTGGCGGAGCAATCAGTTTTGGGCTAGCAGCCAGACAAGTCAAGAAAATCAACGATCTAAAACGAGCAGTGAACCAAATTGCTAACGGAAATTATGAGATCGAGATAGAAGAGAAGAACAGTAAAGACGAGTTTAATGAGTTGGCCCATGATTTTAATAAAATGGCGGTGGCTTTGCAGGATAACGAAAAGGAAATCGTCAGGCAGGAAGAATTACGTAAACAGTTCATGGCCAATACCTCGCATGAGATGCGAACGCCGCTGACCACGGTCAAAGGGCTGCTAGAGGGGCTAAGATACGATGCCATTCCGGAAGCACAGAAAGAAAAGGCGATTTTGCTGATGCAAAATGAAACGGACCGATTGATTCGCTTAGTGAAGCAGAATCTAGATTATGAAAATATTCGAAGTCAGCAGATCACGTTAACGAAAACACCATTCAATGCAACGGAAGTGATCAAAAATATTCTTGCTCAGTTAAAAGAGAAGGCTGCTTTGATGAACGATCAATTGCTTTTGCTAAACGAAAAACCAATAGAAGTGTACGCGGATCATGACCGCTTCATTCAGATCATGGTGAATGTGATTCAGAATGCGATTCAATTTACCGAGGACGGAACGGTAAAAATTAATCTACAAGAAGCAGATCAGGATATTGTTGTGACGGTGGAGGATAATGGTATCGGAATGACGGAAGAGGAACAAAAAAATATTTGGGATCGTTATTACAAGGTGGACCCATCTAGAAAAAATACAAAGATAGGCGAGTCGGGACTCGGATTATCGATCGTGAAAGAGCTCGTGCGGCTTCATGGCGGAACAATTGACGTAGCCAGTCAAAAAAATGAAGGAACGACCTTTACGATTCGAATACCGAAGAAAGACTAATAATTACCATAGTAGTTGAACCCAAAAGGAAGGAACGACTGAAATTTTCAATCGTTCCTTCCTTTTAATGTCTAGTTCATTTTATTGTACTGTTTAATGACTTCTCGCAATTGCTTTAGCTCATCATCCAACGAGGCGCCGTCAGAAACATTCATCAACGAATGATCTGCTCGTGCTTCAAGTAAGATCTTGCTAATGCCTTGAATCGCTGATCGTGCAGAATTCAACTGAATCAGAACTTCATTGTACGGCTTTTCCGCGATAATCATTTTTTTGATTCCACCTACTTGTCCTTCGATGCGATTAATGCGAGTGACAAGGTTATCCACTTGGTGCTCAGGTAAATGGCTCATTCATTTTCTCCTTAGGAATGCAAATTGTTCATGCCACTAAAAGATATCACGAGGAGAGTATTTTTGTAAACGGCAGCTATAGGTATTTAAATTATTTGATATACTTAAGTCAATAATAAAAAAGGGGAATGAGACAGTGTGGGTTTATTTACTTTTACTAATAATTGTTGGCTTCATTGGATTTGAACTATATCAATTTAGACGTGATATAACAGCCGCGTATGTTCGATTGAATCGGTATGAAGTGAAATCATTGAATACCAGTTTTGGAAAAATGAATTATCTTGATGAAGGTTCAGGTGAAGCAGTAATTATTGCTCACGGGATTTTTGGCGGTTACGATCAAGGAATGACAAGTCTTCGTCAAGTAGTCGGAGATAAACAACGAAAAATTTCTCCTTCGCGTTTTGGCTATATCGGTTCGGATCTGCCGGAAAAGCCAACACCGAATAATCAAGCCAAGGCTTTTATCGAATTGATGGATCAATTACAGATCAAAAAGGGGTATGTTTTGGGGACATCAGCGGGTGGGGCGACGACTTTACGAATGGCATTGGATTATCCTGATCGTATAAAAGGCATCATTCTTTTATCTTCCGGTGCACCAGATAAAAAACGAACACCAGCAGAGGTCAAAGAGATGGGATTGCAAGGACCGCCAGCTTTCATTGTGAATGATTTTATCCTATGGTTTACGATGAAACATTTTGGTTTTGTCTTTAACAAGATGATGGGATCAACCGTTTCGACCAATAGTTTATTCGAAACGATGCTGCCGGCTACTCCAAGACGGAAAGGTGTTAAGGCCGATAGTGAGGTAACCAATACGGATATGACTTTGAACTATGATGAGTATCCGCTAGAGCAAATTCAGGTACCGTTATTAGTTTGTCATGCGAAAGATGATCCAATGGCAAAATATGAACAAATCGAAAAGCTGCTTCAACGAGTCGAGGCCGACACCGCGATTTGCGAAACGGGCGGTCATACAATAGACGGCAACGGTGATTTTGTTGATCGAGCCGTTCGCCGATTTATTGAGAAGACGAAGTGATTAGATTAGACGGATTCTTTTGAATTCGTTTTTTTGTTGGTCAGAATTATTGAGTCAAATCTTCTGATAATTGCGTTTAGAAAGACAAAATACTTTTCCGTTGACAATGTGTCTAAAAGACCTATAATAAGTGAGGCAATATATCTAAAAGACTTATGAAATTTGTCGGAGGGAGGGTATGATGTACGATTTACTGCTGCTGGGTTCATTGATTCCAGATGATAAAACGGGCTATAAATTACAAAAAATTGTCGGATCATCTTTGCAGCCTATGCGAAAAGTTTCTAGCGGCGTGTTGTATCCATCACTAGAAAAGCTGGAAAAAGAAGGGTTAGTCACTTCAACGTTGCATGAAGAAGGACGAAAAATGAAGCTGTGGCATATCACTGAAAAGGGTGTAGATCGCTTTATTGAATTGATGAAACAAAAAATACCTTCTGATGCGAAACGTAATGTCACGCAGCATTTCAAATTACGTTCGTTAGATAGTGTAACACTTCCGGAGCAATTGAGGATTTTGGAAGAATTTCGAGGGTTTATCGAAGAGGATTTATGCTTCTATCAAGCAGCGCAAGCGGATATGGAAGCCCATCAGAAACGTTTTCCAGAAAGAGCGGAACGGTTTCATGTTTTGGTGGAGGCTTATGAATTGGATATCCAAATTGCGAAAGCAAAATTAACTTGGATTAAGAAACAAATCGCTGATCGGAAATAATTTAATGAATCGGCAGATTGCTAATTATAGCTAGTAGGAGTGCGAAAAATATATGAAAGATTCTTCAAAAAAATGGTTCTCATTAATCGCGATGTCTTTAGGTGTTTTCATGGGGCTTTTGGATGTTACGGTTGTAAATGTGGCGTTACCAACAATGCAAAAGGTCTTCAATGAACCTTTTGCTCAATTACAATGGGTATTAAATGCTTATACATTGGTTTTTGCTGTTACGTTGCTGATCGTTTCAAAAATGGGAGATATGTACGGGCGCAAGAAAGTCTTTTTAGCCAGTTTGATCCTATTTGTGATCGCTTCGGTAGTTAACGGCTTCGCACCTACATTATTGATTTTAGATATTGGTCGCGGTATACAAGCGATCGGTGGCGCAGGGATGATGTCCCTATCGATGGCGTTGGTGGCCTCCAACTTTGACGGCAAACGGCGTGGCTTAGCTCTAGGTATTTTAGGCTCAGTTATCGGATTATCTTCTGCCTCAGGTCCGTTGGTTGGCGGGCTGCTGGTCGATGCATTCGGTTGGTCCTCTATCTTCTTTATCAACTTACCGATTGGTATCATTGCGGTTTGGATGACGATCCGTTTTGTCAATGAAACACCAAGCTATGGAAAAGATCAGAAAATTGATTTTATCGGTATGATTTTATCCGCAGCCGCACTGTTTAGTGCGATTTATGGGTTGATCCAAAAGGAAACGCATATCAACTGGGCTTGGACAGACTTACGCGTTGGCGGCTGGTTAGTACTAGCTGTCGTTTTCCTAGCGTTGTTCATCTATGCGGAAGCAAAGGTCCAAAACCCAATGATGAATTTGAAGATGTTCAAAAACATCAACTTTGTCGGTTCAGCTCTGGTGGCTTTTGCTTTAGGTTCAGGCATTTATGCGTTTAATACGTATCTTACAGTATTGATGCAAAATTATATCGGCTGGTCGGCCTTTGATACCGGGATTCGTCAGTTAGCCTTATCTGTTTGGTCTTTGATTTTAGGTCCGGTCGTAGGAATTCTTGGTAATCGATTCTCAAAAAAATGGATGATCGTAGCTGGATTATTGATCAGTGGGGCAGGCTTCCTATTCTTGATTGGACAAATGTCTCCAACAATGGGTTATGCACAATTATGGCCAACATTAGTCATGATCGGTATTGCTAACGGGATCGTAAACCCTCTGTTGAATTCGGCTGGTTTAGAAGGCGTCGCACCACATGAAATGGGGATGGCTTCAGGTTTGCTGAATGTGTTCCGTCAATTTGGGACAAGCTTCGGCGTGGTAATCTTAGGTTTGGTCGAAGCGAATCGCTACGCAGATGTTGTCAATCAGCATGCGGCCGGTCTGCATTTACCCGCGAAATTAACACAGGGATTGATCAATGCAGGACCATTTTCGGGTCATCAGATCGCTTTCTCTGATGTCATAAGCAAAGCCCCCTTTGCCCACGAACTGCAAAAAGTTGTTGTTAATGCTTTCGATAAAGGACTGGTTCAAATTTGCTATGTGGCTGGCGCGATCGTTTTGATTGGAGCCATTGGAGCAGCGTTCTTTATGCGTGAAAGCAAAGAAATAATCGAGTAAAATACAAATCAATAGTACATTTAAGCAGCAGTCGATTTTATCGATTGCTGTTTTTTGTAGGATGGGTACGGTAAAATGATTGCATAGAGGAGGATTACGCGATGGATTTTTTGATTAAAGAGGTGGATGAAACGAATTGGCGGGCAATTGCCGCACTTTCAGTTTCAGAAAGCCAGCGTGGTTTTATCGAAAGAAACGAACAATCGCTATTGGAAGCAGCCTATGACAAATCGCTTCAGTGGCAGCCATTAGCTCTATATCATGATAAACAACTAGTCGGTTTTTCGATGATTGGTGCTAAACAAGGCAATGGTATGTGGCTGGACCGTTTGATGATCGATAGTCAATTTCAAGGGAAAGGTTATGGCAGCTTGTTCATCCCTTTGCTGATTGATTTCATGAAACAGCAGTATGAGATTGAGCGGATTTATTTAAGCGTACATGAGGAAAATGAAAAGATAATTGCGTATTATCAGCGCTTTGGATTCATTGATAGTCAAAAATACGATCCGGAAAACGGGGAGCGGATCATGTATTTGGATTTTTAAAAATGAGTGATTGCTTTTTCATCGATTCGTTGCTAAAATTAATGAAAAATATGAAGAACTTTTAGCAAAATCGCCGGGTTTTGTTTTGAGTAGCAGTCTGCCCCGTAGGCCAATGGAGGGTAGGATGCTATTTTTTTTGGAGGGAATCACATGAATGAAATCAAAGGATATGTCACACGAAGCGTCTTAAGTACACTAGGGTTGTCATTGTATATTTTAGCCGACACATTCTTTATCGCCAATGGTGTGGGCGTGCTGGGATTAGCCGCCTTGAACATTGCACTTCCGGTATTCAACCTACTGACGGGCATCGGCTTGTTGTTGGGAATGGGTGGTGCAACGTTGTTTGCACTGAAGGGAAGAAGCGGCGACTATTTTTCGCAGTTACTGATTGTTGGGGGAAGTGTTGGACTTCTTTTCACGGGATTAGGTCTCTTTTCGAGTCGTTTTTTGGCGCTGTTATTAGGTGCCAGTGGTGCAACGGTAGGTTTGACGACGATGTATATGCGTTTCATTTTAGTGATGGCGCCTTTTTTTATCCTGAATAATCTATGCCTAGCGTTCATTCGGAATGATCAGAATCCGCAGCTGGCGATGAAGGCGATGATTTTTTCCAGTGTTTTCAATATGCTTTTTGATTATATTTTCGTTTTTCCGCTGAATATGGGCATGGCCGGTGCGGCCTTAGCTACCGTTTTGTCGCCATTGCTCAGTTTGGCGATTTTAAGTACGCATCGTAATTTCTCAAAACGGCGGCTTTCGTTGAAATGGGTAAAGCCAAAGCTTAGGACAATTACTAAGAGTATTCAATTAGGCTTGTCCTCTTTTCTGGCTGAAATGAGTACCGGTGTCAGTATCTTGGTTTTCAATCAAGTATTGATCGGTTTAGGAGGGGATATCGCCATCGCCGCTTATGGCGTATTGGCGAATATTCTCGTTGTGGCACTTTCCTTATTTACCGGGGTTGCACAGGGAATTCAGCCGCTGATCAGTCGTGCCGCCAGCAAAAAAGAGACACTGACAATTCAGAAGACACTGACATTTGGCTTGAGAACTAGTTTTATTATGGCAGTTGTTTTGTATCTGATCCTGTTTTTCTTGAAGTATCCGATCATCTCGGCCTTCAATCGGGAGAATGATCCGATGCTGATTCAATTGGCCGCTTTTGGCATTCCGATTTTCTTTTTGTCGTTGTTTGGCTCATCACTGAATGTCGTATTTAGTATTTTCTTTTCAGCCATCGGTCAGGCGAAACAAGCTTTTGCTTTGTCTTTGTTCCGTGGATATATTTTCTTAGTTCCTTTGGTGATTATACTAGCAGGTATATGGGGATTGACCGGGGCTTGGGTCAGTTTGCCGGTAACAGAAGGGCTCACGCTGCTTTTCTCCTTTTATTTTTTACGACAATACCGCAAAACGATCAAAGAACAGGTGATAATGAAATCAGCAGTGTAAATAAAAAACCACGATATCCTAAAACAGGACATCGTGTTTTTTAGTTATTATGAGAACAGCTGCATCAAGAATCCAGAAATAATCAAGACGATAGCGCCGCCTAAACGGTTACCCATTTGGGCAAAAGCGATTAGTTCCATTCTGTTTGCGGCAGATAATACGGCAACGTTCCCCGTTCCGCCCATCGAATTGTTACATAATCCAGCAGTAATTGTTGATTCGATCGGGTACAATCCGAACAGACGTCCCACGAATCCAGAAACAAGCGAGATTACGACAACGCTGGTCAAACATAGAACAACAAATTGCCAAGTTAGAGCAGAAGCTAAAACATTTAAGTTTAATAAAGCAATACCGATACCAGCAAGAACTGCAGCAGTTAAGTTCTTAACGATTAAATTATTGAACATGATGGCTGCATCTTCATAGTATTCAGGTAGGATATTCGTAATTTTACAAATAACTACGATGATGATCATGAACGCATAAGCGTGAATTTTTGGAACGAAGAAATTGCAGATTTGACCTAAGATGAAGAAAGTCAATGCGACCATCAAACCAACACCAAGCTGTGCAATATCAGGTTTTACTTCGCGCGGTTTACCATCGCCAAGATCACCTTTTTCCATCAATTTACCATTACCGTTCAATTTAGGTAATGATTGACCAGCACGAGCAACTAAAGCTGCACCAATAATCGCCAAAACATTTGTCATAGCAGTTGCAGGAATCAAGCGAGAGATGATCGAAGAAGCATCTGTCCCCAAAACATGCGCATAAATGGTTGATAATGGCACCGCACCGGCACCAACACCGCCGGCCATAGCAGGTAATGAAATATATAAAACAGAGTTTGCAAAACCGTTACCAATCAGCATACCGACAAGTCCTACAGCAAAGAAAGAGACGACCATTGAAATAAGAGCAACAGGAATAAAACGAACAGAGGCCTTCATCAATAATTTGCGGTTCATACCAAGAATACTACCGGTAATCAAAGCAGCAATATAAAAATCTAAGAAACCCATATTGGTTACAAAGTTTTCAGTTGATTTGACGACCGCGTCAGGCAGAATGCCAAAAGTCGCAATTGCAGCAGAAGCGAAGATCGCAAAGACCGAACCGCCGCCTAAATAACTTTTAACGATTGGAATTTTATTGCCGATAAAATGGAATAGGTTCCCAAAAATTACTAAGATCGCAATTGGACCGATCATATTAGTCGGCAATTTACCTAAAGCCATCGCTACGATCAATACAACGACCATGATTAGATAGATCGGCAAACTAACGCCAGTGATTTTTGTTGACCAGAAGCTGGTCTTTTTTTCTTCAACCGGCATCGCAGTTGATGTTTCTTTTTGTGCCATTTTAAAAGATCCTTTCTTTAGTGAAGCTATGTTTGAAGCATAAAAAATGGGGAGTAGAAGACGATCTACTCCCTCATTTAAGAGAGTTATATCTATTTTATCTAATGAACCAGTCAATGAGAGAGGGATGAATGGTTGGAATTAGTCTTTATATTCAGGAACCCATTTAGCCGCTTCAACAGCTGCTTTAACATCGGCGATTTCTTCGCGGTTCAATTTTTGATCAACCACAGATTTTACAACTGTTTCAGCAATAATTTGAGAAAACTCAGTAATTTTTGCTACTGGAGGCAAGATAGATGCACCAGGTTTTGTTACGTCAACGATTCCGCCTAATGCACGGCTTGCTTGAGAAATGATTTCGTCATTTACTCGAGTAGAAGTTGAAGCAATCAGTCCTAAGCCTAGACCAGGATACATTAATGCATTGTTGGCTTGGCCAATTTGGTAAGTCACACCATTGTATTGAACATCGTCAGCAGGAATCCCTGTACCGATTAATGCTTTGCCGTCTGTCCAATTGATCAAATCTTCCGCAGTTGCTTCCGCTAGCTTAGTAGGATTTGATAAAGGCATAATGATTGGACGAGGTGTGTGTGCAGCCATATCTTTAATGATTGTTTCGCTGAAAGCACCTGGTTGTGTAGATGTTCCGATCATGATTGTTGGATGAATTTCTTTTACAACTGCTTCCAAGTTTGTTAAGTCAGCACTATTAGTAAATTCAGCACGTTTTCTAGCAAATGGGATTTGTCCAGGTGTTAAGCCTTCTGTGTCTTCAAATAATAGACCTTGTTTGTCGACTTGATAGAAGTGTTTGCGTGCCTCTTCTTCAGGAGTTCCTTGACGAACCATTTCTTTTAATAGGATATTGGCGATACCGACACCAGCTGTACCAGCACCGAATGTCAAGATTGTTTGGTCTTTCAATGCTTCGCCAGAAATATTTAATCCACCTAAAACACCAGCTAATACGACAATCCCAGTCCCTTGGATGTCATCGTTGAAGGTCGTGATCTTGTCTTGATATTTTTCTAAAATGTTTGCGGCATTTCCGCGGCCGAAATCTTCCCAGTGTAATAAAAGTTCAGGGAAAAGGTCTGTTGCTGCATCAACAAATTGATCGATAAAGTCATAATAAGTATCGCCTTCAACACGAGCATGGCTGTTACCTAAGTAAAGCGGGTTGTTTAATAATTCTTCGTTATTTGTACCAGCATCGATAGATACAGGCAATACTTGTGCAGGGTTGATACCCGCAGCAGCAGTGTAGACCATTAATTTACCAATGGCTATATCTACACCGTTGACACCCCAGTCACCCATACCTAAAATTCCTTCTGCGTCAGTAACAACGATCAAACGGATGTCGCGGCCGTCAGCAGCATTTTTCAAGCTGTCTTTGATGCTTGCTGGATCATCGATTGATAGGAAAGCAGCATCTTGCGGTTCAACGAAGATTTCATTATATTGTTCGATTGAGTCAGCAACGACTGGATCATAAACGATTGGCATGAATTCAACTAAGTGTTGGCCCATCAATTTGAAAAACAATGTCCGGTTTGTATTGAAGATATTCATTAAGAAAATACGTTTTTCTAAATCTGATGGTTTGCTTAAATATTGTCCGTAGGCTTGAACGGCTTGCTGTTCCAAAGTTTGAACTGTGCTAGGCAGCATACCAGTGATTCCGTATTTTGCGCGTTCTTCTTTTGTAAACGCCGTTCCTTTATTTAAAAATGGGTTGTTTAAACGATTTAAACCTGTAAGCATAAGTAAATCCTCCTAAATTTTGATTGCATGAGCAGTATAAAAGGAGAGCAGGTTCATAGTCAAAACATTGGGTAATGATAAATATTATTTATATGAAGAGTTATGAAAAGTGGAAGATTTGTGTTGGGAAAATACGATTATATAGTAGGAAAAGATCGTTGTTTAGAAGGAATTAATTTTATATACTAGCAGTTTGTTTGGACATTGAACGCGTGGGAAAACAAAGTTTAAATAACGATGATTTCGATAGATGGATTATTTTGTGGTTGATAGGGAATGTAGGATATTGTGTTAACAATAAATTGGTAATGGTGATAAAAGAGGAAAAATAGGCATGATAAACGATTTTAGTCTAAAGGATAAAACTAAATTTATTTTAAAACGATTTTTATTTAACGGACAATCGTTTGTGTATTAAAATAACTGTTTGATGAGTCTAAACAATTATGTCAAAGCCATATCCGCGAATGTGTTCCTCGAGCAGCTCCAAATATTTTTGAGCTACCGGAGAAAGTTCCAGTTGCTGCTGTTTGATCCAACCGAGCGTGATCACATCGTTATATTCTAGGGGAATGGCCACGATTTTGTCATCGTTCAACTCACTACTAATAATACCGGAACTGATCGTGTAGCCATTTAGTCCAACCATCAGGTTAAAAATGGTGGCGCGATCGCTGACTTTGATGTTCTTTTTTCGATCCCAAGTACTGAGAATTTCTTCGGAAAAATAAAAAGAGTTGGTTTCGCCTTGCTCATAAGACAGATAGGGATAATCTTCAAGATCCGCCAATTTTAGTGATTTTTTGGCAACGAGCGGATTGCTGCGGCTAACAAAAACATGCGGCTTTGCTTCGAAAAGCGGGGTGAATTCGAGTCCCTTTTCTTTGAACAATTTAGTTAATACTTGCTGATTGAAGGAATTCAAATACAAAATTCCCAACTCACTTTTGAAGCTAGCCAGATCATCAAAAATATTTTCCGTTTCTGTTTCACGTAAGGTGAATTTGTATTCATCGGCATTTACTGTCCGCAGCAGCTCTACAAAGGCGTGTACCACGAAAGCATAATGTTGGGCAGAGACCGAAAAATTTTGTTTACGGAGCGGTTCATTCTTAAATTTTTCCTCCAACAAATTGACCTGATCCAAAATTTGGCGGCAATAGATCAGAAATTCACGACCCTCCGACGTGGGAATGATCCCCTGCTTATTTCGCACCAGCAGCTGCACCTTCATTTCACTTTCCAGTTCTTTTAATGCGTTGGACAAGCTTGGCTGGGTCAGATATAAAGCTTTGGCAGCCTCGTTGATCGAACCTTTTTCAATAATTTTCTCAAAATAAATCAGTTGTTGTAATCGCATATTTCCACCTCGCTTTTTTTAAGAGTATAACGGAGGTTATAGGTATTGGCTATAACTAGTTATTACTTTTTTCAGTTATTCAAGCAAAAAAATGCGTGCTATTGTGTTCCGTAACACAACTGGAGGAGGAAAAAATATGAAAACAACGATTATCGGTTTCCCGAGAATTGGGGAAAATAGAGAATTAAAATTTGCTACGGAAAAATATTTTAGAAATGAGTTAACGATTAGTGAATTAACGGATTTTGCGAGAGAACTGCGACAGAAGCATTGGGAATTGATCAAGCAAAGTGGTATTGACGGAATTCCCAGCAACGACTTTTCTTTTTATGACACAACCTTGGATACGGCCTGCTTATTAAATATCATTCCGCAAGAAGTAAAGACATTGAACCTAACCGAAAGTGAGAAGTACTTTGCTTTGGCTCGCGGCTATCAGGGAGAAAAGGGGGATATCAAGGCAAGGCCGATGAAAAAATGGTTCAATACGAATTATCACTATATCGTGCCAAAAATTGAGAAAGGTACAAGTATTTTTGTCAGCGGTGATAAAATTTTTAAAGAATATCATGAGGCCAAGGTACTGGGGATTGAGACACGGCCAGTAATTATCGGACCGTATACGCTGCTACAGCTCAGTGAGTTTGAGCTGGGAACGGATCAGCAGAGAATCACTGATGAGCTGATTGCGGCTTACAAAGAAATTTTTGAAAGACTTGGTGCTTTAGGCGCTGAATGGATTCAATTAGACGAACCAAGTCTAGTGAAGGATGTAACAACCGAAGAGCTGGCAGAGTTTAAAGCCATTTATGAAAAATTACTGACGGAACCTCAAATAAAAGTTTTGCTGCAAACGTATTTTGGTGATATTCGTGATGCTTACGAAACAGTTATCGCACTGCCATTTGATGGGATCGGCTTGGATTTTGTGGAAGGACGCAAAACGCTGGAATTAGTGAAACAAGGTTTCCCAAAAGACAAACTATTATTCGCCGGCATCGTGAACGGAAAAAATATTTGGCGCAATAATTACCAGCAGACGATTGAGGCTCTTAAAGAAATCGAATCTGAGAGGCTGGTACTGACTACCTCATGCTCTCTGCTGCATGTACCTTTTACGACTGAGAATGAAACTTTTTCAGCAGAAATCAATCAGCATTTCGCTTTCGCCAAAGAGAAGCTGGCAGAACTTGTAGATATAGCAGATATACTAACTGGAGCAAAAGACGTGTTGCAGGTGAATCAGAAATTGTTTGCGGAAAGTCGATTTACAGAAAATCATGCCGTACAAGAAAAAATCAACGCTCTAACAGAGAAGGATTACACGCGGCAACCAACCTTCGAGCAGCGGGAAACTATTCAGAAATCAGCTTTTGATTATCCGGTATTACCGACTACGACGATCGGTTCATTTCCGCAAACAAGAGAAGTCAAATTAACACGAGCAAAATACAAGCGGCAGGAAATTAGCGAAGAAGCTTACGATCAGTTTATCGCTCAGCAAATCAATGACTGGCTGGAATGGCAAGAAAAAATTGGGTTAGATGTTTTGGTTCACGGGGAATTTGAACGGAATGACATGGTGGAATACTTTGGACAAAATCTGTCGGGGTACCTATTCAGCAAGAACGGCTGGGTGCAATCTTACGGTACCCGCGGCGTAAAACCACCGATCATTTGGGGCGATGTGGCTCGCGAAAAACCTATCACGGTGAAATGGTCGACCTACGCGCAAAAACAAACGGACAAAATCGTGAAGGGCATGCTGACGGGCCCCGTTACTATTTTGAATTGGTCATTCCCACGGGAGGATATCAGCTTGAAGGATTCGACGCTGCAAATCGCTTTGGCGATTCAAGAAGAAGTCCTTGATTTGGAGAAAAATGGGATTCGAGTCATCCAGATTGATGAAGCCGCATTGCGGGAAAAATTACCGCTGAGAAAAACCGATTGGTACTCTGAATATTTGGATTGGTCGATTCCAGCCTTTCGATTGGTTCACAGCAAGGTGCAGGCAGCGACCCAAATCCATACGCATATGTGCTATAGCGAATTCACCGATATTATTCCGGCGATCGATCAAATGGATGCGGACGTGATTTCTTTTGAAGCTTCCCGCTCGAATCTCGGAATACTAGACGAACTGAAGCAGCAACATTTCCGAACAGCAGTTGGTCCAGGTGTTTATGATATCCACTCTCCACGAGTGCCTGCAGTAAATGAAATCAAACAGACGATCCATAAGATTCTGGCGAAAGTTCCTCTGGAAAAAGTCTGGATCAACCCTGATTGCGGCTTGAAAACACGCGGTATCCCGGAAACGACCGCTAGTTTGACCAACATGACGGAAGCGGTAAAGCAAGTCAGAGAGGAATTATAGCCTATGTCTAGTACGATTTCCTTCGAAGTTTTTCCGCCCAATACGCAAATTGGTGCCGAGAAACTTTTCAAAACTTTAAAGGAGCTAAAGCAGCTGCAGCCTGATTTTATTAGTGTCACCTGCAGCAATAACCGTCAAACGATTGAGGAGACTACGCTGAAAGTTGCGGATTATATTCATAAAGAACTAAATGTTCCGACAATCGCCCATTTGCCGGCCGCGTATCTCAGTCAAGCACAGTTGGTCGAACTTGTAACACAGCTTGATCAGATCGGGATCAATCAGATATTGGCTTTGCGGGGAGATATTCTTCCCGATTTGCCGCCAAAAAAGGATTTTGTCTATGCTAGTGATTTAATCGATTACGTGAAAAAGGCGGCGCCGCATTTTCATATCAGCGGGGCTTGTTATCCGGAAACTCATCCCGAATCCCATAATCGCGTGGAGGATATTAAAAATCTGAAACATAAGGTTTCTGTCGGTTGTGAGCAGCTGATTACTCAGTTGTTTTTTGATAACGAATTGTTTTATCAATTTCAGGAATCCTGCTATCTAGCGGATATCAAGGTCCCGATTTTAGCGGGGATCATGCCAATTGTTAATCGCAATCAGGCGTTGCGGCTGATCAAGACTACGAATACAAAATTGCCGCGAAAATTTTTGGCTATTTTAGAAAAATATGAGTACGATCCGATCGCGCTAAAAGAAGCGGGCTTGGCTTATGCGATCGATCAAATCGTGGATCTGTCCACGCAGGATGTGGCGGGGATTCATCTCTACACGATGAACAATGCCGACGTCGCCAAACACATTTGTCAGAATACAAAGAACGTATTGAACGGTCAAATCAAGGCAGGTTAATTTAAAGTTTTATTTGACAAAGATGGCACAATGATTATAATTAGATTGATTTAAATAATAGAACGTTGAAGAGAAGAGTAATTGACGCTGCTTGATACAGAGACCTCGGCTGGTGAGAAAGAGGATACGGCAAACTCAATGAAGATGAGCTCTGAGTTTTCTAACGGGTTAACGCTTGTTAGACGGCAGTGACCGTTACCTCACCGAGTTTCTTTTTGGAACTGTCGAGGTATTTTATATAATACGAATTTGGGTGGTAACACGGTCTGATCCGTCCCTTTGTCGAATGACAAAGGGGCGTTTTTTGTTTTTAAGGAAAAGGAGTGAGCACATGGAAGCCGCGAAATTTATTCAGAAGTATTATCGAAAAAGAAAGGGAACCGATTCATTAAAATGGGACGCGCTGCAGGAGCGTTATGACAATGCGGATTTAACCCCGCTTTGGGTAGCGGATATGGATTTTGCGGCGCCTGATTCGGTTCAAGCCGACTTGATCGAGAGAATGACTCATGGTGTGTTCGGTTATTCGCTAACACCAGCGGATTATTTCTCGACATATCAGGAATGGCAGAGTCGGCATGAACAGACGATCTTTCAAGCAGAGTGGCTGCATTTTACAACGGGAGTCGTTCAAGGAATTCATGATTTGATCGCATGCTTCACCAATGTAGGGGATCAGATTATTATTCAGCCGCCAGTCTATTATCCTTTTTTCGATGTTGTGAACAATCAGCAGCGACAATTGATCACCTCAGAGCTGGTTGAAACAGAGGCTGGCTATCAGATGGACCTTGAACATTTCGAACGGCAATTGATTGAAAATGAGATTAAGCTGTTCATTCTTTGTTCGCCCCATAATCCAGTTGGACGGGTTTGGACAGAAACAGAGTTGAAGGCGATTCTTTCTCTGTGTCAAAAATATGATGTACTGGTCATTTCTGATGAGATTCATTCTGATTTGATTTTACCGGGGCATACTTTTATTTCAGCACTGACGATCGCGACGGAACTAGATTTTTTGGATCATTTGATTGTCTGCAATGCGCCATCAAAAACTTTTAATTTAGCATCCTTGCTGAATGCTCATATTTGGCTGCCGGATCAAAACTTGCGCAAGAGATATGAGAAATGGGAAGAACTTTATCGTCAAACAGGAATTAGCGTGGTTGGGCAAACAGCCGCTCGGGCTGCTTATAGAACAGGCGATGAATGGCTGGCTGATCTGTTATCGGTGATAGAGGGAAATTATCAATTACTGACGCAGCGATTGACGAAGCAAATTCCTGAAATAGAAATCAGCGAGCTTCAAGGAACCTACTTGGCTTGGCTCGATTTGAGAGCTTGGCTGCCTAGTTTAGATATGAAACGCTTTATCCAGGACGAAGCAGGCTTAGCGATCGATTATGGAGAATGGTTTTCGCCTGAGACTAAAGGTTTCATCCGTATTAACTTGGCGACAAGTCCAGAAATCATAGAAACAGCAATCAGAAATCTAATAAAGCTTGATCATAAAATTAAGGGAGGCAATCAATATGTATCAGACAGCGACAGAATTGGCACAAATCGGCAATCATAAGGATGATCAAACGGGAGCAGTATCTGCACCGATTTATTTATCAACGACTTTTTCTCATCCGGGATTAGGACAGAGTACCGGCTATGATTATACTCGTACGAAAAATCCCACCAGAGATATTTTGGAGGGGGCCTTGGCGAAGTTAGAAGCAGGAAGTCAGGGAATCGTGACAAGCTCCGGTATGAGTGCGATCCAATTAGTTTTCAATTTGTTTCCGGCGAAAAGTGAATTTTTAGTTTCTCGTGATCTTTACGGCGGCAGTTATCGCTATTTCAAAGAGCTGGAACGGCAGAATTCTTCCGTGTTTCATTATTTCGATGATTTTGACAGCTTAGAGAGTCAACTAACTAAAAAAATCGACGCCGTATTTTTGGAAACACCGACGAATCCTTTAATGCAAGAAGTTTCGATCGCTGATACGGCCAAACTAGCTCATAAGTACCAAGCTTGTCTGATCGTAGACAATACATTTTCTACTCCGTTAAGACAGCAGCCGCTTAAAGAAGGTGCTGATATCGTCGTTCATTCTGGCACGAAATTTTTAAGCGGACACAACGATTTGCTGGCGGGGGTCGTCGTTGCGAAGGAGTCGGATGTAGGAGAAAGATTGGCTTGGTTGAGCAATACGACCGGACCAACGTTATCAAGTTTTGACAGTTGGTTATTCATTCGCAGTTTAAAAACCTTGAAAATCCGCTTTGAACAACAGGAACGCAATGCGCAGGAAATCGCCAAAGCCTTAAAAGATTTTCCGCAGATCGAAAAAGTATTGTATCCCGGCATCGGCGGAATGATCAGCTTCTATGTCAGAGACGCGAGTAAAATCAATCACTTTTTAGCAAATTTGAATTTGATCACGTTTGCCGAAAGTTTGGGCGGAGTGGAGACATTGATCACTTATCCGACTACTCAAACCCATGCTGATATTCCGAAAGACCTGCGAGAATCCTATGGGCTAACAGATAATTTATTACGTCTTTCGATTGGTATAGAAGATAGTCAAGATTTGTTGAGGGATCTGGCTCAAGGCTTTGGCGCTTTTGAAGAGTAAAAACGTGAGACAGGAGAGGTGAACATGAACTTACAGCAATATCGCTATGTCCAAACGATCGCTACGGTTGGAAGCTTCAGTCAGGCGGCGAAAGAATTATTTGTGACTCAACCCAGTCTTTCCAGTTCCATCAAGGAGCTGGAAAACGAGTTGGACGTACAATTGTTTCATAGGTCAAAATCAGGTGCGTGCCTGACAGAAGCTGGCAGTGATTTCTTGACCTACGCTAAACGAATTTTAGCCCAGGTTGAAGAAATGGAAAAGCATTTTTTGTTGGGAACTAAGCAGAGTTTTACGGTGAGTTGCCAGCATTATGATTTTCTCTATGAACCGTTTATGAAGGTCGCAGAAAAATTTCAGTCAGTTTGCCAAAATTTCTATTTGAATGAAACAACCACCAAACGAATTCTTGAAAGTATCCGCGATTTTGAAAGCGAATTGGGGATCATCTATCTTAATCAGCAAAGTAAACGAATGCTGGAACGCTATTTCAATCAAGAAAGTCTGAACTTTGAGGTTCTAGGTAATTTTTCAACGCATATATATTTGGGCGCTCATCATCCACTTGCGGCTAAAGAGGTAATAACAAAAGACGATCTGTCGGCATATCCGCAGGTTCGATTTATTCAAGAAGATCACGGATCAGCCTACCTGAACGAAGACCCCATCGGTATATCCAAGGAGCGCTCGAACTATTATACAAATGATCGAGGCACCTTAATGAATTTATTGGCCGCTTCAGATGCTTATGCCTCTGGTCTTGGAATAATCAAAGGATTAACCAAAGATCAGATCGTTTTGCGTCCGTTGGAGGATGCGGACCAGCACTCTTTGGTAGTGATAAGCAACCGGATGCGCAAACCAACTGAGCTTGGCACTTATTTTCTAACGGAACTAAAGAAAACATTGCAAGAGAAGTGATGCATCATAATAAAAAGCAATGAATAGTCATAAAAAATCTCAATTAGGCAAGCAAGTTAGCAGCTGGTATAGTTGATTTACTAGAGATAGAACAATTCTGAAAGGAGCGAGCAATCATGAAGGACACAAGACGAACAAACAAAATGATGATGCCAAACATGATGTGTCTATGCCCATCATGTTCTTTGGCATACCTTTAAATGGCGGCATTAGCGTATGGCGAAATTTAATGATGACCAAAGGACTTGAAAATTTTTCAGGTCCTTTTTGTTTACCTAAAAGAGATAAGGAGTGTTTTTATGACAAAAAAAGAGTTAGTGTTGCGAGCGTTAAATCAAGAAAAGGTCGAGCGTGTACCTGTAGGGTTTTGGTTTCACTTTTTGGAAAAGCCAGAGGAGGCGGCTCCGAACGAAGTAACGATTCAACAAAATATCGCTGGACATCGAAAGTTCATTGAGGAATTTCAGCCGGATTTTGTGAAGTTGATGAGTGATGGGTATTTCTATTATCCCAATAAAGCAATTCAACAGGTTGAAGAGGTATCAGACCTTAAGGAATTTCAATCAATTGGGGAAGAACATTCATGGAATCAAGGACAGGTTGATTTAATAAATCAGCAGACCAATCAATTTGTTGAAGAGATTGCGGCTTTCTATAATATTTTTGCGCCAGCTACTTATCTTAAATGGCAGCTTCCGGGAGGCGAAAAGCAATTTATTGATTTGTTGGCCGAGGCCCCCGACTTGGTGGCAAAAGCTCTTGGTATCATTGCGGATGATTTAGTGAATTTAGTAACGAGGATTTTGACAGAAACGGCAATCGACGGCATCTACCTAAGTGTGCAGAATGTTCAGGATGAACGGGTAAGCAGAGAGCTTTATCAAGATTTTATTCAACCGAGTGAACGAAAGGTTTTAGAAGCCGCGAATGCGGCCGGTGGTCAAAATATCTTGCATATCTGCGGATATGAAGGAGCAAAAAATGATTTGCATTTGTATCAAGATTATCCGGCCGCCGCAGTGAATTGGGCGGTTGGACCAGAAGGCGTCTCACTTGCTGAAGGACAAAAGTTTTTCAATAAAACAGTGATCGGCGGATTTGAAAATTCGAGTCAGGGACTCTTATATCGCGGTAAACCGACGAAAATTCAAGCCGCGGTTAACGCGTTATTAGAAGAAGCTGGAACTACCGGCATTATTCTTGGAGCAGATTGCACAGTTCCCAATGATATTCCATTAAGAAATCTTGAGTTGGTTCGACAAGCAGCGAAGCGCTTTGTATAGCAGAATGGAGGATGAATAATGAAAAAAGGATTGGTAGTAGGTATTGCAGCAATTGCGATTATTGCGTTGACATTGGGCATTCGAAGCAGTAATAAAAAGGCGATTGCGGAAGAAAAGATTACAACAATCAATGTTGCTCACACTCAGAATTATGTGCCATATGATTATATCAATGATAAGGGTGAATCCGACGGTTTTGAGGTGCAGGTTCTTAAAGCGGTCGATAAAAAGCTGCCCCAATATAAGCTGAAGTTTACCGGGACCAGCGATGATGATCTGTTGATTGGATTAGAATCAGGAAAATACGATCTTGGCGTCAAGGGTGCCTGGTACACAAAAGAGCGTGCTGAAAAATTCATTATTCCTAAAGAAAAGATCGGAGCTAGTATCATTGGGTTTACTGTTCGTAAGACGGACGAACAAAAATATCAAAGCATTGATGATATCGCAAAGTTTGGAGGGAAATTAGTACCTATTTCACCACAAAATGCACAATGGAATGTGATCGAAGAATACAACAAGGAACACACCGAACACCCGATCCAGTTAAAGGCAGCTGAGGCTTTCAATGTCTCTGATGCGTATGCTTGGGTGTTAGAAAAACGCTATGATGCCTATTTTGACATTAAGTTATCTTTTGAGGAGGCGGTTAGAAACGAGAAAGGCTCTTATCATCAATATGCTGATCAGTTAAGTTACGTTCCTTATAAGGGCATTCCAACTTTCCCGCTATTGCACCGCAATGATAAGAATGAAAAATTCTCTGTTGCTTATGACAAAGCTGTTAAGGAATTAGAGAGTGATGGGACCTTGATCGAGCTGTCCAAAAAATACTTTGGTGAGGATGTTTTCAAGTTTATTCAGGAATAGGAGGAAGCTAAATGGTTCGTTATGATTGGTCAAAAGTTTGGCAAACGATCCCTCAATTAACTGGCTACATTCCCAAAACTTTACTAGTCATGGGGTTGACGGTTCTTTTTGGAACACTATTGGGATTTCTTGTTTCTTGGGGAACGTTTGCGCCTCAACGAATGATTCGCCGTTGGGCTGAGGGATATATTTTTATTCTGCGCTGCACACCTCCAATCGTTTTATTGTTTCTTGTTTTTTATGGATTGCCCAAATTTTTATTTTGGTGGTTGGGTATCCGAAGTGAGGAGTGGTCGCGGACAACATTCACTGTGATCGCTATGACACTGTTGTTTGCGGCTATGATCTCGAAAGTTTTTGTCTCAGCCTATTTGGCAGTCCCAAAAGGGCAGACGGAAGCAAGCTTAAGTGTTGGATTGAGTCAAAATCAAACATTTAGAAGGATTATTCTTCCTCAAGCTTTTCGAATCGCTTTACCTAATTTCTCTACCGCATTATTAAATTTGATGAAGGATGCTGCGTTAGCTTATACGATTGGCTTGGTAGATATTCTTGGGGGAGCAAATTTATTGATCAGTCAAAATTTTGGCAATCATTCATTGGAAGTCTATTCCGCTGCTGCATTTATCTATTGGGGAATGGCATTGTTATTAGCTATCGCGACACAGGGACTAGAATTGATTTTAGTTCCGCAACGAAAGGAGACGGCTTAAATGAATTGGACTTATATTATTGAAACGTTCCTTTTAACACTACGCGGAGTTCCAGTGACACTATTGATCGCTGTCGTCTCCATTGCGCTCAGTATCGGCCCAGCAATTTTGCTAGCACTCGGCCGGATTCACAAAGTAAAAGGTGTAACAACTTTTTCGGTTATTTATTTGGCTTTTATTCGAGCGACACCGCCGATTCTGCTGATCTTGTTCTTTTATAGTCTCTTACCCAGTTTATTAAATCGACTGCTAACCGCCGTAAATAGTTCAATCAATATCTTCAACTTATCTCCTTTGTACTATGCCTTCATCATTTTTGGCTTGTTGACAACGGGCAGTCTATCAGAGGTATTTCGTTCCGCACTTTCGACCGTAAGCCAGCAGCAGTTAGAGGCGGGGCAGTCGGTTGGGTTGACCAACTATCAAACATATCGGCGAATTATATTTCCGCAAGCTTTAGTCGCGGCGTTGCCGAATTTATCCAATCTAACGATAAGTTTAGTAAAAGGAACATCGTTGGTTTTCGTCATGACGATCAAAGATATTACGGCCATCGCCAAGGTGCAAGCCGCCCATGGTTATCAGTATTTTGAATCTTACTTAGTGATATTCGTCGTCTATTTGCTACTTTGCGGCGGGGTGCAAGGCCTATTTTATCTGTTGAGCAAGCGGTTAAATTATCAGTCGGCTAGAAAGGAGCAACAGCATGCTAAAAGTCCAAAATATTTGCAAACAATTTTATCAGCAGGAGATTCTCAACAACGTTAGCTTGGCGGTTAATCAAGGCGATGTGGTAGTCATTTTAGGTCCCAGCGGTTCAGGAAAAACAACCTTCTTGCGCTGCTTGAACGGTCTTGAGAAAGCGGACTCCGGCACGCTGGAAATAAACCAGCAGAAGTATGATCTTGCCGAAATCAAGAAGAAAGAAATAACACAAATACGCAAAAAAACCGCATTTGTTTTTCAACACTACAATCTATTTGCGAATAAAACCGCTTTAGAAAATGTCTTGGAGGGATTGATCATCGCCCGCAAAATTCCTAAACAGGAAGCGTTGCGAATCGCTCAAGCTGCCATTGAAAAAGTTGGGCTAAGTGCTTTTGAAAAGTACTATCCACATGAACTTTCTGGCGGACAGCAGCAGCGTATAGGGATCGCGCGGGCGATCGCACTCAAACCGGAAGTTCTTTTGATTGATGAACCCACTTCGGCGTTAGATCCAGAACTAATAGGAGAGGTGCTGGAGGTGATGCGGCAATTAGCAAAAGAAGGGGTAACCATGGTAGTAGTGACCCATGAAATGAGCTTTGCCCGAGATGTCGCCAATCATGTAATTTTTATGGATCAAGGTCAAATTGTAGAGCAAGGAACGCCCAACACTTTTTTTACTCAACCAAAAGAAGAGCGGACACGAAAATTTTTAAAAAGAATTTTACCTGAAACAATTAATGGCTTTTAAAAGTGAATATTTGGTGTAAGACAAATTGAATTGTGACCAGCTGCAAGCTAAGAAAAAGTAACTTTTTCTTAGTTTATTTAGTGTGGCTTACAAGTTGGAGTGCTACTTTTTCCGCGTGATAATCATTTAAATATGAGCAAAGATGAAACTGAAATTAATCCCAAGATTACATTAAAAGCTGGTACTAGTACCCAAAAATCCGAAAACGCTTTATTTATAGATGTTATTAAGTTAATCTTCATAATGGAAAATAAATAACTGGGGGTACAAGAAAATGGAGAGAAACATTGTTGCTGTCACAGCATGTGCGGCGGGCATCGCGCATACGTACATGGCGGCGGAATCACTTGAGCAGGCTGCTAAAAGAATGGGCTATGGAATCAAGGTCGAAACGAATGGCGCGATTGGTGTCAAGGGCCATAATAAAATGTAGGAAAAGGGCCATCGAAAATGTAGGTTAGATTTAAAATCTGATATTCTTTTTCATGAAACCATTCAAGGAGAGTGACTCATGCGAAAAGATGTCTTAGAAGGAGTCTTACGACACATTATGAACGATATTCAACCTAACTATGCAGCCATGGCCAAGCAATATAATTGTGATTACCGAACAGTCAAGCGTTACTATGAAGCTGGAACTAAAGGGGAAGTAGAACAGATCAAAAAGAGACAATCTTCTGCTCCTCTTTTATTAAGCGGTTTTGAAGAAATTATTAAAGATAAAATGGAGTTAAGCTGTTCCGCTTCTTCAATTTATTATTTTATTAAGAAAAAAGGATATCAAGGTGGCTATACCACCGTCAAACGATATTGTCGGAACTATCGAGAAAAGCGTGTAAAAAAAGCAACCATTCGAATTGAAACGACGCCAGGTCTTTCTGCTCAAGTCGATTGGAAAGAAAATATTAAGATGGTGAGTAAACATGGTGAAGTCTTTTACTTCAATCTTTTTCTATATATTCTAGGCTATTCTCGCATGAAATACTTAGAGGTAACCTTTGATCGAACCCAAGCGAATGTCTTCAATTGTTTGGTCAATGCGTTTGAGTACTGCGGGAATGGTGTTCCTCAAGAAATTTGGTTTGACAATATGAAAACAGTTGTTGATAGAAGTAAAAGCCAATTTAGTCAAACCGTTTTTAACGAAAAATTTCGTCAATTTGCTAAAGATGCTGGATTCAATCCGATTGCTTGTCGCCCTTTTCGTCCACAAACCAAAGGCAAAGTTGAAGCTTTAGCTCGTACTGTTAACCGCTTAATGGTCTTTAACTACGAGTTTGAAAATGAGCAGGAGCTAAAACGAATCGTCTATGAGTTTATGAATGACTTAAATAATGAACGTTCTCAAGCAGTGAATAATCATCCCTCTAAGCTTCTTATAGATGAACAATCGGTGTTGCGTCCTTTCAATCGTTTAGAATTAGTCAGATATGTTTCTAGAACCCAACACGTAATTAGAAAAGTTTCCATTGAATCCATGGTCCAATATCAAAACTCAAAGTATTCTGTTCCCGTGAAATATATTGGTAAAGAGGTAACTTTAGATGTCCGTAAGGACAGTCTATTCATTTGGTATGGCCATCAATGTATTCGCTCGCACCCATTAAGCAAAAAAACCTTAAATTATCAACGTGATGACTCTCTTGAGATTCTTCGATCTGATGTCTTCAAATACTTAGAAGACGAAGAGTTGGAGCGCTTTGTAGAAGAAAATTTAGATGCTTACGATGAATTATAAGGAGGCTCATATGTCAAATTACCATCAGTTATTAAATCAATTATCAGATTTAAATCTTACCTGTATCAAAGAAATTTTACCTGCCCATTTAGATGAAGTAGCTAAAAATGAACAATCTCTAGTTGATTCTTTATTTGAATTAACACATCAAGAAATTAGCTATCGTAGAAAGGAGACCCAAAGAAAAATTTTAAAACGGGCAATGTTTCCCTATCATAAACGCCTTCATGATTTTAACTTTGATTTTCAACCCAAAATCAAAAAAAGTGAAATTCAAGATTTAGTGACATTACGCTTTTTAGACACGTATGACAACCTTTTATTCATTGGAAATAGCGGTGTTGGAAAAACCCATTTAGCCGTTTCAATTGGTTTAGAGTGTATTGATAGAGGGCAGAGCTGTTTATTTATCACTAGTACAGAACTGGTTAATCGACTTATCCGGGCACATAAACGTGGGACAAGTGATACCATGCTCAAAAAATATGCGAGCTATTCTGTATTAATTATTGATGAAGTCGGGTATCTCCCCTTCTCAAAAGAAGGATCTAACTTACTGTTTCAACTAATTAATATGCGATACGAAAGAAAATCAACGATTATTACAACGAATATTCCTCTGTCTCAATGGTCCGAAATTTTTGGTAATAAGAAATTGACTAATGCTTTATTGGACCGATTGGTCCATCATTCTAAAATTATTCAAATTACAGGACCTTCCTATCGAATGAAAAGTTATAGTGAAACGAAAGGAAAAGAAACGAAACGATAAAGAGAAAACTACCTACAATTTCAATGGCCCAAAACCAACATTTTATTATGGCCCTTGACAGAAAGAGATTCAAGAGATGGGTAAGGCGAAGGATATTGGAATTAATCCGGCGCACACTAAGGGGTTTAAATATTAAAAAACAATTGTAATTTAATAATCAAAGAGTTATAGTTAAATTGTAAGTTACCATAACTTACTTCTTCTTTCATAACAAAGTTACATCTCGATCGGCACCCAGTCTTTTTCAGGCTGGGCGTTCATTTGTTAGAGTGTCTTGATTTATTTTAAAGTAATGTGTAAAATAAAGACATCGAAGGTAGCACCTCGATGCAATGTTAGGACTGACCGGTTTGCTCCTGGTCAGTCTGTATTTTTCTGTTGACATATCTCATTTTAGTGGTAAATTAATAATATTTATGGGGCATCCTTTTATCAATGCATGCTGACTGGCCGATCTAGCTTTCGGTCAGTCTATTTTTTTGAATTGACATGAAAAATTAGTACGATATAATTAAACTTGTTAGTAATCATTGCTAACATTTTGTTTCAAGACCGGCTGTCACCCATATATTAAGCCGGTCTTTTTTTCGTTTTCTTTGCAAAAAATACAGAGTTTCGTTAAACTGTTTTCAAGCATAAGTATCACTCAAAAAGAGAGCAGCAGAATCAGAGAACTTGGGGAAGTGGCTCTGGGGGAAATTCTGCTACTCTTGTTTTTATTTTAACAGTTATTATTAGTAAGTAAAGCGCGGTAGAGCAATGCGGCTAATCCCAAAAGCTAAACTAAATTTTGTCATCATGGTATTTTTGAGCAAATATTTTGTAATCGTTTTCTTTATGTGGTATAAAACAGGTGTAAGGGATAGAGAATTCCCGATAGATTGTCAGAAATGGCAAACAAATAGTGAACCTGCCGATGAGAGTCGGCACGAAAGGATTGTGGGAGTTTGAAGGATTCCTTACTAATCGAACGGTCTAGCGGATAGTTGTGTATAGTTGAGTGGACATAAGAACCTCAAGCGTACCGTGCACACCATCTATTCGCTAGACTTTTCTTGTATATCATTTCCTTAAATAAGCAAATTCCCTTATAATTAAATAAAGGAGGCGTTTACAATGGAAGACAATTATGGAAAAATTTTAGTTGCTATTGATGACTCTGAACAATCGTATAAGGCCCTAAAGGAAGCACTATCAATCGCTCGACGAAACGACTCTCATCTGTATATCTTAACAGTTACCGATATGTCTATCGCAACAGCTGATGCACGTATCGTTCAGTATGTGCGTGAATTGGCAGAGGAACGATCGAAAATAGTTGCTGAGAAAATAGAGCAGCATTTACCATCAGACTTTAATTATACTATTCGTAAAGTAGAAGGAACCCCAAAGGTTTCAATTGTACAGTTTGCAAAAGAAACAGGAATTGATTTAATTGCTATGGGAGCAACAGGTAAAGGAGCAATCGAGAGAGCCCTAGTGGGGTCTACTACATCTTACGTTGTAAGTCACGCACCTTGCAACGTCTTAGTTGTAAGGTAACCCAAGATTTTAGATTGTATTCTGCAAGGAACGAAACGTCATATGATAAATTCCTCAATAATTAAATCAAAGGAGGCATTTACAGTGGTTTCACCAAAAGAAGTTATCAGTCCCAAAGAAAAAATTGAATTATTGCGCATTGTAGAAGATGGGACCAAAACGGGTAAAGGTTACTCAATAGCAAAATTAAGATGGAAAAATACAGAGGTTTATGGGATTCGGTATGATGGTGATAACGAAGAAGATAAGGGCTTCCCTACTACAGGAAGAGGGTATCAAGCTGCGTGGTTTATTTTGCCTGAAGCGGTAGCGTATCCCTATTTGAGATCTTTAATGGTACAAAAAGATATTGATTCTCGAATTGATTCGTTAATAGCTGATAATCATGACTAATCAATACATTGAACAAATCTTTTATGATTACAAAGGAGGGCGTAACAATGGAAGCCAAATATAGATTCGTCTTAGTAGCTGTCGATGGTTCAAGTCAGTCAAAAGATGCAGTGCACGAAGCAATTGCTATTGCTAAGAGAAATGAAGCCGAGTTGACAATGTTAACTAGTATAGACATTTCCACGATTTCTCATGCTCCATTAATGGCGAGAGAAGTCACCTCTGGATTGTTAATACGCGCAAAAGATATGTTAGATGACATTGCACAAGATGAATCTACGATGAAGATTGAAAAAAAGGTTTCGGTAGGAGTTGCTAAACACGAAATTGTTAATTATGCTAAAGATGAAGATATTGATCTTATCGTCATGGGCGCAACCGGTAAAGGAGCAATTGAACGCGTTCTGGTTGGCTCTACGACCGCCTACGTTGTTAATCACGCACCGTGCAATGTGTTGGTTGTGAGATAGCATATAAACTTTTCGTTAATCTGAGAGGGTCTTTTTTTGCTTTTTGAGAAGTTGTATAATAGGTGCAAATTTAGGAAAAGAGGAACCACAAATGATCGATGGACGTGAATGTTTTAATCCTAATATGGTACCGATTACGGAGTTTAGCAAAGGTCTTTCTTGGCCGCCCACTTATATCAAATGTGATTGTGGCGAGATATTAGCCAGAGCTCAGCGTCCCAATGCTTCTTTTTATTGGAAATGTACAAACTGCGGGAAGATGTTTTCTATGGTTAGAGGAAGTATCCAATTAGAAAGTACGAATAGTAATTGATTACCAACTTCTGATGGAGATATGCTATACTTATTTCAGAGGACATTTAACCTCACTTTCTTACCCCACTTCTCATTGATCCGAGGAGTGGGATATTTGTGTTGATAAAACCAAAAAAGCCCGAAAATTCAGGCTCTTATACAATAATCTTTCCGTGGTCAATTCTAAAACTGTATATGGCGATCTTGTGATTATTCCAACAGAAAATATTCTTCTTATGTAGCAGCAAAATAGAAAATAAAGTCTTAGTACTCATGGGAGCCTTCCTGTTCTGGCGAAAAAAGATAAGATTTCCTTCATCATCAGGTTTGGCAGTAGTCAGCGGAATGATGGTACTGCCCATTTGCGTAAATATCCCTGTATAGTCCTCATGAAAAGGATTCACAGTCAATTGTTTTAATAATTCGCCAGCCTTCATTTCATACCTTCTTCTGTTGGAATCTACTTGATTCAAATTCTAGCATGATACTTGTCTTGCCGACAACCGCATAGTTTCTTACAGACCCAATCGATTAGTAAAATCATCTTTATCTAGAATCCTCAATTCTCTGATAACTAACTGTCCTTTTTTGTTGAAATATCCTTTCACCGCCACCGTGTATTTGTCGTCAGGCAACATCATTATTTGTTTGCTCAACATTTCTTTAGCGATTAGACAATTAATTGCGTCCGTTTCTGTGATCAGTGTAAATCTTACTAACAGCGGTTTTTCTTTTATCACTCTGATTTTGGTCAGCAGTCCAGTAAATTTATCCATATAATCACCTCGGGTTTAGTATAGCATAGGCAGAATATTAAGACTAAAAAGGGGCAAAAAAGGGGCAAAAAAACCTAACTAGTCCGTTCTAGCCAAAAATTCCCTTTTATAAAAAGTGTTATTAAACGCTGATTTAAAGCTATTTTGTACCAGAGCGAACAAGTGGTAAGACCGCTATAATAAAAGACGCTGTAAAATAACAAATAAAAGCCCGCTCTTGATGAGCGGGCTTTTTTGCGTTTAGGGGAAAAAACTATAAAAAAAGTCTTAAAAAAAGTTTGTGAATCGAAATTTTCTTGTGTCTTTTGATAAAAAAGAGTATATCTTAAAACAGTGCAAAATTGGAGGGAATCCTATGTTTAATTTTCTACCACATTCGGTATTGCAAATGAGTACAATTTTTTTATCGATTGTCATTGAAGCGATTCCGTTCGTTCTATTAGGCTGTATCATTTCTGGTGCATTGCAAGTTTTTTTGACACCAGAGCGTGTGCAAAAAATATTGCCTAAAAATAAATTTTTAGCTATTTTAGTAGGTTCTTTTATAGGATTCTTTTTTCCTTCCTGTGAATGCGGTATTATTCCGATTGTCACTCAATTCATGCGGAAAGGGGTACCGGAGCATACAGCGTTTGCTTTTATGGTAACGGCACCGATTATTAATCCGATCGTATTATTCTCTACATATATCGCTTTTGGCAACAGTATGAAGTTCGCTTTATTGAGAGCAGTAGGAAGCTTTATCGTAGCTTTGCTGATCGGTTCATGGATCGCCTATTTCAATCGAACACCGATTTTAAAGGCAGAACTGCACGAGCATGATCATGGGGAGCATCAGCACCATCATCACGAAACAGCTGAAAAGGAATCCTTTGGTCAGCAGGTTTGGTCTGTCTTGGTTCATAGCATTGATGAATTCTTTGACACAGGTCGTTATTTGATTATTGGAGCGTTGATTGCGAGCGGGATGCAAGTCTTTTTACCGACACAATTTATGCTGCAGCTGACCTCTTCGAAAATCATCGGTATTTTAGTCATGTTAGTCTTGGCTTTCACGATGTCACTTTGTTCAGAAGCAGATGCTTTTGTCGGCTCATCGTTATTGAGTCTGTTTGGTACCAATGCGATTGTGGCATTTTTAGTGTTTGGCCCTATGGTCGACATCAAAAACCTGATGATGATGAAACGCAGTTTTCATGGGAAATTTATTTTACAGCTGATCGCTTTGATCAGTGTGATCGTCACAGTCTACGCATTAGTGATATAAATTGAAATCCAAATCGAATTTATTTTTTTTTTTCAGAAAAATAATTACCAAAAATGGACTAAGGGAGCCAATTCAATCTTTCGCAGTTGTAACAAAAGAAGAGTAAGAAGAACCACAAAGGAGAGAACCTCATGATACGTTTTCTGATTTTATCAGGTTATTTCGAATTAATGATGTATCTGCAAGTTTCTGGCAGATTGGATCAATATATCAATGTACATTATCGTTATCTGGTTTTTCTGACAATGGGCTTGTCGCTGTTGTTGGCCTTGGTTCAATTGCGGATTTGGGCAGCGGGGGAGAAGCACGAAGGACATGTTCACCACGACGGACATGATCATGTTATGTCGAAGCCGTATCAACGCGGGATCGTCTATCTGCTGCTGATCTTACCTTTGGTTGTCGGGATGCTATTTCCAACGATCAGTTTAGATACGACCATTGTTGAGGCGAAGGGCTTTAGTTTCCCCATTAGTAAAGAATCGGTGGGCGACCCAGAGATGAATACCCAGTATTTAAAGCCCGATACTAGTATTTACTACAATAAAAACGATTATAACGATCAAATGTCGAAGCTTATGAAAAAATATGAGACGGATCAAAAGCTAGAGATTACGAACGATAATTATTTGGAAGTAATGGAATTGATCTATAATTATCCGAACTCTTTTGTCGGCAAGAATATTTCTTTCAACGGTTTCGTTTATGAAGCGAATAAGAACAATCAAAAATATGACTTTCTATTCCGCTTTGGGATCATTCATTGTGTTGCTGATTCGGGTGTATTTGGCTTAATGACTAAGCTGCCGGAAAATCTAGCGGTGAAAAATAATCAATGGCTGCATGTCGAAGGGACGATCACGCTGGACTTCTTTGAACCGTTCCATCGTCAGATTCCTTCCGTAGCGGTGGCTAAGGCGCAGCCTGTCAGTGCACCGAAAAATCAATATGTCTATCGCGCTTTCTAATACGAGAAGCCTTCTGCTAAGCAGAGGGCTTTTTTTTACATTTATACCAGTCTACGTGTCGATAAATAAGGTATTTCGGTTTATTTTTTAAGAAAATGTCCGTGCAATTCTGAGATAGCCGCCGAAATTCTAAAAATTTCTAGTATAATAAGAAGAAAAAGTAGAAGGAACTATAATGACGAATAAAATTTTTCTAGTAGAAGATGACACGACGATTGTTTCCGTAATTCAACAACATTTGAATCAGTGGGGAATGAACTGCTATGTAGCAAAAGATTTTCAGCAGGTGTTTGCTGAGTATCAAGCGGTGCAGCCGGATTTGGTGATTTTGGATATTTCCCTGCCATTTTTCAACGGCTTCTATTGGTGCCAAGAGATTCGCAAGGTCTCTGAAGTCCCGATTATTTTTCTCTCCTCGGCAAAGGATCAAATGAACCAAGTAATGGCCTTAAATATGGGTGCAGATGAATTTATTGAAAAACCATTTGAACTGACGGTTTTATTAGCAAAAATTCAAGCGATGCTGCGGCGCAGTTATCAATACGGACAGCAATTAAGCTACGACTTCGGTGAATATCAGTTTGTGCCGGCGATCAATCAAATCCAATCGGCGAATGATCATTTGCCGCTGACACCGAATGAATCCCGAATCTTAAGCGTACTATTTGCGACGCAAGGTCAAATCGTTCCGCGGGAGCAAATTATTGAGACCTTATGGCAAAGTGATGATTTCATTGATAACAATACCTTGGCGGTTAATTTGACGCGTTTACGCAAAAAGCTGAAGGACTTCGGTATCGACAGTTTGATCCAAACGGTCAAAAACAAAGGCTATTTAATTGAGGAGAAGCGATGAGACGGCTTAAACATTTCCTTTATGAACGTCGGATTATTTACGGTATGTATCTGGTATTCTGGTTCTTGATTTTCTTGACGTTCTATCTCTATGAATTTCCTTTTGCGCCTTTTTGGGATGGCTGGCTATTCACGATGTTCATGCTGCTCGTGTATTCGCTGGTTTCTTTTTACCGCTATTGCCAGAAACAGAAGCAATTGGAATTGTTGGCGACAGAAGATCTGCAATTAAGCAGTCTGATTTTTTTACCTAAAGCTGAAACCTTGAGTGAAAAGACGTATCAAGAAGTATTGCGTTTAGTTTTAGAAACAAAAAATCGGCAGCAAGAAGATTTGCAGCAAAAGCAGCGAGATATGCTGGACGATTTTGGACTATGGCTCCATCAAATCAAAACACCGGTAGCTGCTTTAGACTTATTGATTCAATCAGGACAGCTTGATCCGCGAACGATGAAGAATGAACTATTCAAAATCAATGAATACTTGCAAATGATTCTAAATTATATGCGTCAAAATCTTAATCAGGCAGATTTAGTTTTTCAACAATTATCGATTGAAAAAATCATCAAAATGGTTGTAAAAAAATACGCGACTTTTTTCTCGCAAAAAAATCTAAGTTTACAGCTTGAAAATCTTGAAGGAATGGTCTATTCGGATCAGAAATGGCTGATTTTTATTTTGGAGCAAATCATTTTTAATGCAATCAAATATACGGAAGATGGCACAATCAGCATTTCTTTTGTTGAAAATCGTTTGACGATTCAAGATACGGGAATGGGGATACGAGCGGAGGATCTGCCGCGCGTTTTTGAAAAGGGCTATACTGGAATGAATGGCCGTGAACAGCAAAGAGCCAGCGGTCTTGGCCTCTATCTTAGTCAACAAGCCGCGAGTAAATTAGGGTGTCAGCTATATATTGAATCTCGCGTCAATGAAGGAACTACGGTCACGATCGTTTTTCCTGAAGAAATCTCAGCTTTTGAATAAATCCAAACTTTCATAATTGTAAGTTTGGATTTATTTTCGTAAGTAGTCTTTTTACAGGCAGGATTCTATGATGAAGTAGAAGGGTTGATCAGTATCAATAGGTTGGCCGAATACTTATTTCAAAACGAACTAGGAGGAATCACAATGAATGAACTACTAAAAGTTGAGGGAATAAAAAAAGTCTATCAGACCCAGTTCAAGGGTATGCCTGTAGAAGCTTTGCGAAACATTGATTTATCCGTTGAAAAGGGTGATTATGTCGCGATTATGGGAGAATCGGGTTCTGGAAAGAGTACTCTGTTGAATCTGATCGCTACATTAGATAAACCATCTTCCGGTACAATTTTATTAGACGGGATGGATCTGAATACGATCAAGGAAAAGAACGCGGCTGCTTTCCGCCGAGACCATTTAGGCTTTGTCTTCCAAGATTTCAACTTATTGGATACTTTTTCGGTTAAGGACAATATTCTGCTGCCATTGGTATTGTCTCGAACACCCGTCAAAGAATTGATGAGCGAACTTAAACCAGTGGTGAAGGCTTTAGGGATCGAGAAATTATTGGAGAAATATCCGTATGAACTATCGGGAGGGCAAAAACAGCGGGTAGCCGTAGCAAGAGCAATCATCACCAATCCGGAATTATTATTAGCAGATGAGCCTACAGGTGCTTTAGATTCAAAAACATCGGAACAGCTCCTGCAGATTTTTCAACGATTGAATGATAATGGACAAACGATTTTAATGGTTACGCATAGTTCAATCGCCGCCAGCCATGCCAAACGGGTCATGTTCATCAAGGATGGACAAGTTTATCATCAGTTATATCGCGGAAATAAGGATAACTATGAGTTTCTTGAAACGATCAACGAGACATTGACAGCCTTGCTATCAAAGGAGGCGTAGCAGATGTTTTACGGAAAATTAGCTTTTACCAATTTAAGAAAAAATCATCGCGGCTATCTGCCTTTTCTAATATCGATGCTGTTTCTCGTAGCAATCAATACGATGACACAGGTTATAGTCAATAATGAGGGGATGCAAAATCTACCCAATAGTGCCTCCGCACGGGCGATGTTCGGCCTAGGGCATATTATTATCATGATTTTCACCGTGATCTTTTCGTTTTATACGAACAGCTTTTTATTAAAGCAGCGCAAAAAAGAATTGGGCTTATACAATATTCTTGGTTTAGGCAAGCGCGAACTTTATCAATTAATGATTTGGGAAACTTTGCTTAGCTTTTTGATCGTGATTAGTTCCGGCTTGATTACCGGACTCGTTTTATCAAAATTGGCCTTTTTAGTATTGCAGCGCTTGATTAGTGTAGGAAACGATTTTGTCTTTCAGCTGTCGCTTTCCAGTCTGGGATTTGTGACACTGCTATTCGTAGGAATTTTTTTCCTACTATTATTAATCAATTGCTGGCAAATCAAACGAACGAATCCTATCACACTCTTGCATGGAAGTAAAAAAGGGGAGCAGGAACCAAAAGCTCGATGGATCATCGCTATTTTGGGCCTCATTTTTTTGGGAAGCGGCTATGTAATTGCCGTGACGATCGACTCTCCGCTGAATGCGTTGTCGCTATTCTTCATTGCGATTGTTCTGGTAATTCTTGGAACCTATTGTTTGTTCATCGCGGGAAGTATCGCTTTGTTAAAACTCTTAAAACGGAATAAACGCTTCTATTATCAAACGAACCATTTCATTTCAGTATCTAGTATGATGTATCGCATGAAACAAAATGCGGCGGGGTTGGCCAGCATTTGTATTCTCTCAACCATGGTATTGGTGACGGTAGCGACCACAGCAAGTCTTTATTTTGGACAAAAGGATGTTGAGCGCACGCGCTATCCACGTGACGTAATGATCTCAACGAAACAACATCCCGACCAAGTGAAAGAAGTCATTGATGCAGTGAGCGCTGAAAAACAAGCGCCGCTCTCTGAGCAAGTTTATTTAACCTCAACCCAAAGTATTCTTTTTGATCCTGAAAATGACATTTATCAGATTGCTGATGCAGATACTTACTATAACTCAAGATCCACAACGATCACCCTAATGAATTTTATAACGGCACAGGAGTATCAAAAACATACGAATGAAACAGTAAGTTTGAAAGACGATGAAATTTATTTTTATCCTGTCAGTGGTGATCTAAAAGCGAACCAGTTGAAATTCGCAGATCAGGCATTTAAGATAAAAAAACGAATCACTAAGTTTCCTGGAATCAATCAGCAGGTAGGTTTGACCGATTCCTTTTTAATTGTTATGCCGAATCAAGAAGTTCTTGATCAGTCTCTCGCGAAATGGTTTCCTAAAAAAGCAGACGCTTCAAAGAAACTTCCAGAATATAACTTTATGTTTAATGCGGATTTGAAGAATAAAGAAAAGAATTTAGATTTTGTTCAAACGTTAAGAGAACGAATCTTCCAACAAGCGGGTGAGGGACAATTTACGTTTGATGATAAATACTCTTTTGTTTCCGAAAATAAAGTATTTACCGGCGGATTCTTTTTCTTAGGAATCATTTTTGGTGCTACGTTTATTTTGGCTACCGCCTTAATCATCTACTACAAACAAATTTCTGAAGGAATGGATGACCGAGAACGGTTTGAGATTTTGCAAAAGGTAGGGATGAGTCATCGTGAGATTAAGAAGGTAATCAGCAGCCAAGTTCTGATGGTTTTCTCCTTCCCATTAGTTATCGCTGTGATCCATTTAGCCTTTGCCTTCCCGCTGATTCGAAAACTGCTCATTTTATTCGGATTAGTGAACTGGCAGCTGTTCTTGCTTATTTGCGGGATTGTGACGATCGTCTTTGCGATTCTCTATTTCATCGTCTATCGTTTAACTGCTCGCAGCTACTACCAATTAGTTGAACGGAAAGCCTGAAAAAGCCTTGGTCGCGAGACCAAGGCTTTTTCTTATAGCAAATAGGTTCGATCAAAAGTAATCACTAGTTTAGCCAGTTCGCTTTGACTGATAAAGTGTTGACTGATCTGATCGTGCAGCTGTGTATTTTTAACCTTTTTCAGCTGTTCGGGCACAACTAAATCAAAATAAATCGTTTCTGGTGTCGTCGTTTTATCCACGCGCAGATCATGGAATCGCAGCTGCGGATGAATGTCTTTTAGCGTCTTCTTCAACTCCGGAGCGATCCGTTTAAAATCTGGATCATCAAGCGGATAGGGGTCTAAATGACAGACCAGATCGACGCCTAGACTTTCTTTGACCTCATACTCAATTGAGTCGATCACCTCGTGGGCATGTGGCAGACTCCAATCTTGATCCACCTCAATATGAACAGAGGCAAAGATACTGTTTGGTCCATAGCTATGAATCAGCAGATCATGGTAGCCGATAATATCTGGATAATGATCGAGATGTTTTCGAATCGCCAAGACTTCTGCTTCAGGGGGACGGACACCCATCAAATCGTTGATAAAGCCCAGAATCATTTTGATCCCCGAATAAATAATGTAAAGAGCAATCAAGAAACCGATGTATCCATCAATTCGCCAGCCGCTGAACCATTCAACGATTGCCGAAACCAAAACGGCGATCGTTGTATAGACATCATTAATACTGTCCTGCGCTGTTGCCTTCAAGGTATCAGAATTAATCTCGCGACTCAGTTTCTGATACATATGAGATTGCCAAAATTTCATTAATATAGAAAGGATCAACACAATATAGACGATCGGAGAAAGCAAGACGCTGCTTGGATGCATAATTTTGACAAAGGAACTGTCCAAAAAACGGACACCAACATAAGTGACTAAAATGGAAATGACGAAGCCGCTAATGTATTCGAAACGTTCGTGTCCATAGGGGTGATCTTCATCGGCGGGTTTACCCGCGATTTTGAACCCTGCAAGGGTTATTACCGACGAAGCAGTATCTGACAAGTTATTCATGGCATCCGCCATAATCGAGACACTGCCGGAAAGTGAGCCGATAAAAAATTTGGCAAGGAATAGAATGAGGTTTGAAATCAACCCCAGAATTCCTGCCAAAATTCCAACGCTGGTCCGCTTGTTTCCTTTCCAGCGTTCGGTAATCTTATTTATTAAAATAGTTAGCATAAAAATCATCCTTATCAATCAATTAGTACTAGTATAACTGAAATTTTATACAATAAGAAGTTAAATCCACTGACAAAGAATAAAACGGTAAACTTTAATTAATTAGGGTTTACTTTTAACTTTAGAAACCCAAACATATTTTTTAATAAAAAATTTGCGGATATCTCAGCCATTTAAAATGAAAACACTTTATAATAACTATATGTAGAGGGATTCAAAAATGGAGGTATCATTATGGAGAATCAAGTGGATATATCATTATGGGAGATTCAAACGAGCAATGTAGTTACAGCCTTAGAAGATTTTATTGAAGATTGGAAAGTCTCAAGAAATAGTGATCTCGAAGAATATTTGCGCAGCTATCCAGGATATTTCAAGAGTGATGAACCAACACGTGAAGCGATTCGTCTAGTGTTAGGTTATGCCAAGGAATTAATGGATGGAAAACGGGATACCGTGGGCTTCTATGAAAATAAAATCTGGCAGACGGAAAATGGCGAAAGTGTGCGAATGACCCATTTCCATGAACGATCAATTTCAAAATTGATGCAAAAAATTGTCAAAGAACAGGCGTAATATTGAGCAGATCTAAATGATCACCGTTTGGATGATGTTCAATTTGATAAGATAACCGCTTTACTAAGAATTTTTTCGAAAGTTTTATAGTAGAGAAGCGGATGAGACGACGCTGTTTGCATTCGCTTATGATAAAAAAAATCTGGAAATATCAGTTTGTCGCTGATATTTCCAGATTTTTTTGATTTTATGCGTATGTTTTATAAATAAAAGTATTCAATTAGGTTAATAAAAACCATTCACATTTTAAATATGCTATTAAATAATTGATTTCATACTAGAAGGAGGAAACTATAAAATGAAATTTGCTGAGTCTATTACTAATTTTTATGTCCCGATATCGTTGATTTGACAGCAGTTTAAAACGAAAATGCTGAGCGAAAAAGCAATTAATTTTATCGATTTCTGATAATCTTGAAGATTTTATGAACTATGGTCGACTCTTTAGACATGCTTTCGAATTAATGATATTATAGTAAGTAATTAAGGAAAATAATTATATATAGAAATATATTTAAATCGGAAATGAGGTATAGATGTGAAGTACAATAAAATTGTAAGTTTATTAGCGTTGGGAACGTTATTTGGTCCAACTCTTTTATCTTCACAACAAGTTTTTGCTGAAGAAAGCAGTACTGTTGCTAGCAACTCTGCTACGACTTCATCAAGCCAACAAACGACTGAAAGTTCAAGTACGGGAGGTACGGAAAGTTCAGAAACACCAACTCCTGAACCAGTGAAACAATATAATCTATTAAAGGATGGAGCACCTATTGCAAATAATACCCCTGTTGATTTGGGTAATGGCAACTCAATTAGTTTTCAATACCTAGAAACGCAAGGGTTAATCGCTACTACAGTGGTTCATTACTATGTTTCATTAGCTAAGGGCTTCGAGTTAAAGGAAGTTAAACTTGTCAATAATGCAACACAAGTCCCAATTTCAGCAAATGCTAACATTAATGGACAGTTTTCAATGCCGGATGCCGACGTTTCGGTTCAAGTTGAAGTGGCTCCAGTGAAAACGGAAGAGAAACCAACACCATCGACACCTAAACCTGAAGAAAAACCTAATGGAAATACTGGAACGAACAATTCTGGAAATCAAAACACGGGAAATACGAATACGAACCAACCCGCGAATAATTCAAACAATGCAGCGGCGCAACAGCCGGTCGACAATAATTCGGCGGCTCGTCAACCAGAAGCGGATGCATCATCAGCACCAGCCGATGTTCGTGTGCCTTCAAATCAAAATGCGCCTACCTTCAGTAATGAAGTTCAAACCGCGATCGTTCAGGAAGCTTATCGTCATCTTGGTAAACCATATGTATGGGGTGCTAAGGGACCAAACGCTTTTGACTGTTCTGGATTAGCATACGTGGTTTATGCGAATGCGACAGGCCATAATATCGGTGGTTGGACCGGAGACCAGCAATATGCAGGTACTCAAATTCCAGTCAGCGAAGCACAGCCTGGCGACTTATTATTCTGGGGAGCACCAACGAGTGTAACTACGCACGTCGCAATTTATATCGGCAACGGACAATATATTCATGCGCCGCAACCAGGTGATGTCGTGAAAATCGGCAGCATCAGTGATTTCGCGCCAACCTTTGCTGTTCGCGTGAATATTGCCGGCTTACCAAAAGCAACCGGTTCTTTATCGAATGCCTTTGGTGAATATAGTACGGATCAGCCATTTATTTTCAACAAAAATCAAACGACCGATCAATTTATCAAAAAAATCGGGGAAACTTCTCGTGAGATCGGACAAAAGAACGGCATTTATTCTTCAGTAATGATTGCCCAAGCCATTTTAGAAAGTGGTTCAGGAAATAGCTCGTTGGCCAGCGAACCAAATTACAATCTATTTGGAATCAAAGGTAAGTTCAAAGATCAAGGTGTGTCTTTCCAAACGTTAGAACAAGATAAAGAAGGCTCTAGCTATCAAATAACTTCTGAATTTAGAAAATATCCTTCATATAAAGAATCGTTGGAAGATTATGCGAAGCTGCTTAAAAAAGGAATTTCAGGCAACGCTGATTTCTACAAAGATACTTGGAAGGATCAAACGGAATCTTATAAAGATGCAACCGATCATTTACAGGGACGTTATGCCACTGATAAGCAATATGCTGAAAAATTGAATGCAATTATCAAAGCCTATGACTTAACAGAGTTTGACCACGCGAAAGAAAAAACGACTGGACCAGAAATCAAAGCAACAAAAACAACGTTTGATGCGAACGATCGAATCCAATCGAAGTTGATTGCAAGTCTTATCCACAGCCCGCGTATCCCGCAAGTTATGTCAACGAAGCAATTCGTCAATCTTTTCCGCGGAGAAAGCTTGATTGCATTAGCGGCAACAGCTTTGAATCCGAAAAAAGCTTCAACGGAAGCCTTGCCGACTGCTGCCTCAATCTATGTTACCTTGAGCAACGGATTATTGGCAGTCATTCCACCAATGAAATAAGACTATCTATCAATCAAATGCTGTCGAGTGATTTACTCGGCAGCATTTTTTTCTTTTAAAAAGGGACAAATTGTGTGAAAATGTAATCGTATTCTTTTTTATCTAGTTGCTTTATGCAAGAGTGAAGTAAGAACTAATTTCACAAGTTAATAGATTTCGTGAAATTTATGAGGAAACTAAAAAATTTCAAAAATAAGTCAGAATCTATCTGATCTTGTTTTTTTATACTGGGAGAGATGACAATGAAACGGAAGCAAGACAGCTTATTAACGAAGCAGCGATTATTGGAAACCGCCTTTCAAAATTTCTATGAAGTAGGGTTTGAAAATACTTCTTTAGACAAAATATCAAAAGATGCAAATGTCAGCCGCGGAGCTGCTTACTGGCACTTCAAAAATAAATCGGAAATTTTTGGGGAAGTTGTTCGTATGACGATCGAAAAAATCAAAGACGAAAAAAGAGAAATCATGCTTTCCGAAAGTTTGGAATTCAAAGAAAAAGTCGTACAAATACTGATTGTACCGTCACATAATCAAATAGGATTCAAATTCATGCAGCAGTCGTTGAAAACGTTAGAGGTTTATCCAGAATTTTCCGAGCTGTTGGAGAATTTTCGCGAAACCCGGGCTCGACTATATAATTTCTTTCTAACGGGACTGAGAAATGAAGGGTTAACTGAGAATGATGCGGCGGCTATTTCAAGTATGCTATACAATTATTTTGAAGGAATGTATGGATCTGGTACACCAGAAGAGGTGACAAAAAATTACACACCGGAGGCTATCAAACGCAGTATTACGATTATTTTTAAGAACGCTTAAAAAAAAGAAGAACTTGTTTGCAGCAACATTTTGCGAACAAGTTCTTTTTTTCACTAAATTGGCAGCGCTTACATAACTTGAGTATATTGAGGTTGTTAGAAACATACACTCGTGTATGTAAAAATGAAAGGAGCTTGAGAAAATGACAATTGAGGAAATGGTACAGCAGGCACGTGTCGCAATGGAGAAAATCAGCGGGTATGATCAGGCGCAAGTAGATGAGATGCTTTATGTAATTTCAAAGGCAGTTTTTGATCAAGCAGAACCATTGGCTGTGTTGGCGATTGAAGAGACAAGATTGGGACGGTTGGATCATAAGATCGGTAAAAACCAAGGAATGGCGACCAATATTTTTGCTAGTTTGAAAAATAAACCATCTGTAGGTGTAATCAAAGAGATTCCTGAGGAAGGCTTGATTGAAATTGCGCATCCGCGCGGAGTGATCGGTTCAGTAACTCCGACGACTAATCCGACCATTACCCCATTAGGCAACGGCTTGATGGCACTAAAAGGCAAGAATGCCATGATCGTATCCCCTCATCCGCGTTCAAAAAAGACCACGAAGGAAACGATTGAACTGATGCGTGAAGCACTTGTCAGTGTTGGAGCACCAAGAGATTTGCTGCAGGTGATTGAAGAGCCGAGTATCGAATTGTCACAAGAGCTAATGAAATCTGTCGACTTGATCGTTGCTACCGGTGGTCCAGGCTTGGTGAAATCGGCTTATTCCAGCGGTCATCCGGCTTATGGCGTAGGACCAGGAAATGTTCAGGCGATTTTGGATCGTGATTTTGATGTGGAGGCGGCGGCAGAGTTATCCGTTATCGGACGTTCATTTGATAATGGAATTGTTTGTGCTTGCCAACAAAGTTTGATCTATCCAGTGGAGAAAGAAACCGAAGTACTTGAAGCTTTACGAGGCAAACAAGCAGCAGTCATTACTGATCAAGCTGAATTGGCTAAGTTGCGCGACACACTTTTTATTGATGGAAAAGCAAATCCAGCGATGATCGGACAAGATCCTAAAGTGATTGCGGATGAAGCAGGCGTAGAGATCCCTGCGGATAGTCAAATCATTGCGGTAAAAGTAGATGCAGTCGGCAAGGCTGAATTATTCTGCAAAGAAAAAATGGCACCTGTTTTAGCACTGAAAAGCTACGACTCTTTTGAAGAGGCAGTCGCTTTTGCTAGAGAAAACTTACTATTAGAAGGTTCAGGACACTCAGCTGGTCTGTTTAGTCATACTAAAGAGCATCAAGTATACGCCGGAGAAGTATTACCGGTCAGTCGATTAGTGATCAATCAACCAACGATCGATGCGGGAGGTTCACCGGCAAACGGATTGAACCCGACTGTTTCTCTTGGCTGCGGTTCTTGGGGAAACAATATCATTTCCGAGAATTTGACCTATACACACTTGATCAATATCTCGCGAATTGCGATGCCGATTCCACCAAAACATGACGGCAATCCATGGGATTAGGTGAAAATGATGCAAAAATTTGATGAATTGCTGACAAATTTTTCCAGTGATGAAAAGATCCGAATCGGAGTCGTTTGCGCCAATGATGAAGTTACCATTCAAGCGGTCTTTAATGAAAAGGTCAGAGACTTTTTGGAGCCGATTTTGATTGGCGACAAGGAAAAAATAACGGGAATACTAGCAAAATTCGATTTTTCTGCTCGAATTGTTGCCGCAGATACAGAAGAAGCGTGCGCTTCAATCGGTGTAGAGATGGTTCAGAAAAAGGAGATCGACTTTTTGATGAAGGGGCATATTCAAACTCGGACCTTCTTAAAAGCAGTGGTTGACCGTGAAAATGGAATCGCCAAAAGTGGGCTGTTGAGCCATGTGGCGTTAAATGAGATACCTGCTTACCACAAATTATTACTGACAACCGATGGCGGTATGGTGACCGCCCCAAGTAAGGCGGATAAGAAAATTCTGATTCAGCACGGTATCGAAGTAATGAATAAAATCGGAATCGCAAAGCCAAAGGTCGGGTTGTTAGCGGCGGCGGAAAAAGTCAATCCAAAAATTTCTTCTAGTGTAGAGGCAGAAGAAATTATGCAGGAAATCCAAGCTGAAGCACCAGATAGCTGCTGGATCGATGGTCCGATCTCATTGGATCTTTCATTAAGCAAAGAAGTCGCGGCAATCAAGCATTATGATAGTCCAGTTGCCGGAGACACTGATATCGTCGTAGGGCCAGACATCACGACAATGAATGTTTTAGGAAAAAGTTTAACAATTTTGGCCGGTGCGAAGATGGCCGGATTGATCATGGGGGCCAGCGTACCGATCGTTATGGTGTCTCGCGGGTCAACTGAAGAAGAAAAAGCATACTCGATTCTAGTCGCTATGTATTGCAGCAAGAGGTGATCGCAGATGAAAATTTTAGCAATTAATCCCGGATCGACTTCGACCAAGGTTTCCTATTATGTGGATGGAGAAATCGTCAAAGAACAGGGGATTTCTCACTCAACAGAAGAGATTCGGAAATTTCAGAATGTTGTTGATCAAATGGAGTTTCGCCGAGATATCCTATTGGCGTTTATGAAAGAGGAAGGAATCGACCCTAAGGAACTAGACGCCGTTGCGGGACGGGGTGGAAGCTTGCCGCCGGTTTCATCGGGAGCTTATGAAGTGAACGCTGAGATGATCGATTATTTAAAAAATGTGACTCAGATCGAACATCCTTCGAATTTGGGCGCTATTTTGGCTAATGAAATTAAAGAACAAGGCAACGAAAAAACGATTGCTTTGATTTATGATCCCGTCTCGGTGGATGAATTTGAAGACGTGGCGCGGATTTCAGGCTTAAAAGGAATTGAGCGAAAGAGTATTGGTCATGCCTTAAACATGCGGGCGGTGGCAATGAAGGTTGCACGAGAAGAAGGTCTAGATTATCACAATTCAGTATTGATCGTTGCCCATTTAGGCGGCGGAAATACGATCAGTATTCATCAGAATGGTAAAATGATCGACCTGATCTCGGATGATGAAGGCCCATTTTCAACGGAGCGGACAGGCGGTTTGCCGTTGAAATACTTGATGCCGCTGTGTTACGAACGTTCTTTAAAAGAAATGCTGCGACTTTACAAACGGGAAGGCGGTTTGAAATCTTACGCGGGAACGAGCGATGCCAGAAAGATCGAAGAGCGGGTCTTGGCTGGCGATGAAGAGTTAAAAACAGTTTACGACGGCTATATTTATCAGATTGCTAAAGGCATCGGGAGCATTGCAACGGTAACGAACGGCGTTGTCGATCGAATTGCCTTGACTGGTGGCGTGGCTTATTCGCAAATGGTTGTTGAAGAATTACAAAAACGAGTCGGATTTATCGCGCCGATCATCGCCGTGCCGGGGGAACACGAGATGATCGCTCTATCAAAAGGGGCAGAGCGTGTGGTATTAGGGGAAGAAGAGTTGAAGCAATTTTGCCAGTCCGACTTTGCGTAGAACAGGTTCGTACGCTGAAAAAAAATAACTGAAATAAAACTAGATATAAAAAGGATAGTAATTAAACAGAGGAAGGGGCAACACGAATGAAAATCAAAGCGGCATTAGTAAAGGAAAAAGGGGCACCATATGAAATCTCCGAATTAGAGTTAGCGGAAGTCGGATCTAAGGATGTATTAGTAAAAATCGTGGCATCAGGCTTGTGCCGGTCAGATTACGGAGAAAGAAACGGCAACAGTATCAATTTTCCAAATGTTTTAGGACACGAGGGGGCAGGGATTGTTGAACAAGTTGGGAACGCCGTAACCTCAGTCGAAGCAGGAGATCATGTGATCTTGTCTTATGCTTATTGCGGGGAGTGCAAACATTGTGTCGAAGGGCACCCATCTTCTTGTGAAAAATGGTTCACCGTGAATAACCTTGGAAAAAATCCACGAGGAGAATTCATTTTGCATACTGAAGACGGAACCGAGGTCAACAACTTCTTTAATCAATCTTCTTTCTCAACGTATAGTTTGACGGAAGAATCAAATGTTGTAAAAGTGGATAAGGATGTTGATCTGCGCTTGTTGGGGCCATTAGGTTGCGGACTTGGTACAGGAAGCGGCGCGGTGTTGAGCGTATTGCAGCCGAAAGTGGGCGAAGGGATCGCAGTTTTTGGAACAGGCGCGGTCGGATTCTCAGCTGTCATGGCGGCTAAAATCGCTGGTTGTTATCCGATTGTTGCGATCGATATCAATGATCAACGCTTGGCAAAAGCTAAAGAACTAGGTGCGAGCCACATCTTTAACAGCAAAGAAAATGATCCAGAAAAATTTATCAAGGATTTGACCGACGGAAGGGGCTTGGATTATGTGATCGACTCAACAGGCGTTGGACCGGTCATGACCAAAGCTTTGCATTCCGTTAGTAATTCGGGAACCTTCGTGCCTTTGGCGGTAACTCAGAAGAGCTTTGAAGTGAATACCTTCTTTGACTTAGTTTTCGGCAATAAAAAGGTTCGCGGTGTATTGATCGGAGATACGATCGCTAAATACCATTTGCCTAACTTGATCGAATTCTACAAACGCGGCGAGTTTCCATTCGATCAATTTGTAAAATACTATGATTTTGAAAACATCAATCAGGCAGAAGCAGATTCTATCAGCGGCGAGGTTATCAAGGCAGTTGTAGTGATGGACAAAGATTACCAGCCGCCTAAGTGATAGGAGGAGATAAAATGAAAAAAGGGGACATTGTTTGGGCGCTCTTACTAGCTGGATTACTCATGTTGTTTGTAATCCCTGCTACCAGAGATTCCATCTTGGCGGCAAGCGGCGCCCATCCTTACATCGGCGGCTTCATTCAATTTGCGATCTTAGCAACTATGGGGGATCTGTTTGGCAAGCGAATCGCTTCGGGCGAGTATCAGTTTTCGGCACAAGTCTTGCTGCGGGCAGTCGTTTGGGGAATCATCGGCTGCATGGTGACATTGGTTTTTCCAGTCTTTATGGGCGGTGCAGGTCTGGCGCAAGCAGGAAAACTATTGCCATTTGCGGGCGTTTCTGTTGTCCAAGCTTTCTGCGGCAGCAGTATCATGAATTTAACTTTCGCTCCAGCGATGAATACCTTCCATCGGATCATGGAGCTGTGGATCGAAACCTCGGCAGCCAAAGAACCGGTGAGTTTAAAAGGATTGATCGGAAAAATTGATTGGGTAGCCTTTGTAACCTTCAATTGGCTGAAAGTTGGAATTTGTTTTTGGATTCCGGTTCATACGATCGTCTTTCTGCTGCCGGAAAATGTACGAGTGGTAGTGGCTGCCTTCAGTTCGATCGCTTTAGGGATCATTCTTTCCTTTGCTTCGAAAAAGGGCAGTACCCCGACGAAAATAACAGAGGAAGAAGCGGTTTAATAAAATAGGTTGAAAGGTTGTTCTAATCACTTAGGACAACCTTTTTAATGGTGAGAAGCTTCTCATTAAACGATGAGATAAAACGGTTACATGATATGCTGATAATAGACGATTAGAGTAAAAACAGTAAGAATTGTTGGGTATACGGCTCAGCTTTTTTTGTGCAAAGAAAGGAGTAGTGACATGTACGAAATCAAGGATTTATCTGGTGTAGAATTCTCTAAGGTCGCCGCCTGTATGAGAGATGCCTTTTCTGATTACTATGTAAAAATGGAATTGGGGGATGAGGCTCTTTACCATCGCTTCCACAGTGAAAATGTCCGCTATGATTTATCTTGTGGCGCCTTTGTTGAGGATGAATTGGTAGCCGTTTTATTGAATGCGGTGGGCGATTATAATGGAGAAAAGGTCGCTTTCGATGCGGCAACAGGTGTCGTGCCGGCACATCGCCGCAAAGGACTTTATTCAAAAATGATGGATTTTTGTATGGACTTATTAAAACAGCACAATTTTGCTTATTATGGGTTGGAAGTGATCCAGACCAATGAACCGGCAGTCGCGACGTATCGAAAAATGGGCTTAGAGGTCATTAAAGAATATGCGTGCTTTAGAGGAAATGCGAGAGAATCCGCAAAAGGAACTGAAGATTTCCAAGAATTGCCGATCAAAGAATTTCCGTTAGAAAAATTAGTACCATTGGTGCATGATGCGCCCTCATTTGAAAATCGCACAGAGATTCTTCAATTTTTCCCTGATGATTATCTGATTATGTTTACCGGAACCCCAGACCAATGCGAGGCGTTCATTATTTACCAAAAAGATAATGGGCACGTGAAGCAATGGGGAAGACGTGAAGGAAAATTGCCAGAATTAGGCCAGCTGATGGTCAATCTAAGCGGACGTTATCAGGATGTTCGACTGCATAATATTAATTTTACCGATCAGGAGTTGATCGCACATTTAGAAGAATTGGGCTTTGATCATTTTTGTGATCAGTACGAAATGAAAATGGATTGGTAAAACTGACGAACCCGTTAAAAGAAGAGAATTTCTTTTAGCGGGTTCTTTTTAAGCTATGGATTGATATGAAGCTCCATCTCTGGTGCATTGACAATCGTATCTTTGACCGGGCAGGTTTTTTCGATAAAGGCCACGAGGTCTTGAATTTCCTCATCCGTATTGTCGGCATCGATATAATAATTGGTGATGATTTTTGAGAAACCGACTTTGACATCTGGTTTGCCTTTCAGCCGATCAGAATCGATTTCACCTAAGATTTCTACCCGCATCGACTTTAATTTGATCTGCTTTGCTTGATAAAAGAACCGAACCACCATCATTTTACAGGCACCTAGTGAGCAAAGCAGTGCTTCTAACGGATTCATCGCTTCATTGGTTCCGCCAACATTTTCTGGTTCGTCGATCATAAACTCAAATCCGCGAGCGGAGCATTTCAGCTGCAATCCGCCTAAAGATTCAACCTCTGCTTTTAAAACTTGTTTGACCATTAAAATCCCTCCAGCTTCTTTTCTCTAATCATACGGTTTTTGCTCAAAAAATTAAATAACTTGTGCAATTTTTCTCAATATTTCATTTTTTTCCATATTTTCATTGAAAATAATATGGAAATCTTGTATGATACCCTTACATTATGGCTTCGGCCAAGAAGGAAGGAACCTTATGAAATCGGATTTATTTATGGAAATTGAAGAAACACCTGCGACTGAAAGCGAAAAGCATGTGAAAACTAACTCAACATTAATGTCACAGTTGGAATATTCAATTAGTAAAAAAATTGATTTGTTTAACTCGAGTTTGCCTCGTTATGCAGTACGTTCAATGTTTGCTTGTTTATTTTTAGCTTTAGGAACGGCTATTGCTTTTTATATCGCCATTCGCATGCAAGAAGCGATTCCTGGTTTGGAAAAAATGGCTTATGCCTTTATGTTTAGCTGGTCATTAGTAATGATCCTCTTCATGAATGCAGAATTAGGGACATCGAATATGTTATACACCACAATCGGTGTGTACAAGAAAAAAATGTCTGTATCGTTTGCTTTGAAATTATTGTTTACCTGTATCTTGTTTAACCTGATCGGCGGAGTGCTTTGCGGCTACTTGTTATCATTAACAGCGCCGTTTGGCCACTTAGAGGCTGATAATTATATGTTCACCGGAATCGCGTCTAAACTGACCAAATCTACGAGTCAGATTCTAGTCGAAGGCATGTTCGCAAATATCGTCGTGAATACGGCTGTGTTGGTAAGTCTGCGAATGAAGGATGATGCAGCGAAGGTTATGGCGATCATCTTTATCATTTTCATCTTCGCCTTCTTAGGCTATGAGCACGTGATTGCCAACTTCCCAGCTTTTTCTCTAGCGTACTTTGCTTCTCATGGAACGATCGCTGAAATGACTGCAGGAAATGTGGCTCACAATTTATTCTTTACTTTAATCGGAAACTTTATCGGTGGTGGCTTGGTCATGGGTCTTGGGTACTCGTGGTTGAATAATACCGATTCTAAATATGTTGACTAAAAAAAGTCACATCCATAAACAAAAAATCCGCGAAAATCTAAATTGATTTTCGCGGATTTTTTTATTTGAAAAGCACTTATTTTTTTAAAACACTTTTTACAAACTGATTCATGCCAAAACGTGTGATTCGTGGATGATTTCTTGTTACCCAAACCATCATCCGATCGCTAAGGGAATAGTAATAACGAAATTTTGGCCGAGCATCAGTTGCGGCTTGATAGAATACTTCGGCGAGGTCTTTAGAAGTAGCAGACAAGTTGATATTTCCTAACAGGTTTCCGATCCCGTCTACTAATTTTTCATAAGGGGAGTCGGGTTTTAAGTTGTCTTTGACATTTTTCATGGCGATCTCGCTCCAGGCCGATTGCGTTCCGCCGGGTTGTACAATGACAGATCGGATGCCGAATTGTTTCACTTCTGTATCCAGCACGTCTGACCATTGCTGCAGGGCTGCTTTTGAAGCATGATAATGCGCTCCAAGCGGTACATAGCCATTTCCGCCGGTTGAACTAATATTAACGATTCGACCAGATTTTTGTTTTCTCATCGTTGGCAAGACTAATTGCGCCAAATTGACTGCGGCAAAGTAGTTCACTTTAAATTGGTATAAGGCGTTGGCATAACTTATTTCCTCCGTTGGTCCAAATTCTCCATAGCCTGCGTTGTTAATGAGGACATCAATTCGACCAAATTTTTGCAGTGCAAATTGAACAAAAGCTTCATTGGAGGCAACCTCAGAAACATCCAGCTTGAATGCCAAGATATTATTATCAACAGGAATTTTCTCTACTCTTCGTGCCCCAGCAACGACAGAATAGCCCTTCTCAGCAAATAGTTTGGCTGCTTCAAAGCCCATTCCGTTAGATGCACCAGTGATTAAAGCTACTTTTTTCATATTATATTTCTCCCTCCAGAGGGTTACATTTGTAACTATCTTGGAGAGATTATATAATCTAAAAGAGCATAGGACAAGTGATCTGATGTCATAGGTTACACATCGATCAATTTGTAACGATCAAGGAGGCTGCTCATGGCAAAAACAAATTATTCGATTTCATTGCAAGAGGACAGCAAAAATTTTATCACTGAAGCCACATTGCAATTACTTGATTCCAAATCGTTTAACAAATTGACAGTTATGGAGGTTGTTAAGCGGGCAGGTGTTTCTCGGATGGCCTTTTACAGAAATTTTGAGTCGATCGAAGATGTATTAAAACAGTATTATTGTCCAAAATTTGAAGCATTTTTTGATAAAATAAAGAAGACCCACGGGGAAGAAGAGCTGGTGATTCTTACAGAATTTTTTTCAGTCATGAAAAGTGATTTGATAAAAGCAATCAACCATGATTATGACAGTATCTTTTTTGATATCCTCAGTCAGCAGACAGAGTTGTTTATCCAGCCGCAAAACAGATCAGAGTATTATCAGATGAAGTTTATTATTGCAGGAACATTTACCGTCTGGAAAGTATGGTTAACGGAAGAAGATGAGACCTCATTGGCGGAAATGTGGGCTTTACTGAGCAACCTGACAAAAAAATATTAGATGAGACAATTAAAGGCCATTTAAAAGTGATCCATCGCCTACTTTTTATTGCGATTCTTTGCAATGGCGCCTATAGTTAAAATAGTGAATGTGAATGAGGAGGTAGTTGTATGGAGCTGTATTCAAGTATTTTTACGCGCAAGTCGACTCGCAATTTTACTTCAACACCATTGCCGGACAGTAAACTCAAAGAAATCGAGGCCTTTATTGAGACGGTTAAGCCGTTGATACCCGCTGCGAAAATCACTTATAAATTGGTAGGGCCAGAAGGGGTCAAGGGAATGGGCGTTCCAAAGGCGCCGCATTATTTTCTGATTTATGGTGAAGAGCAGCAATTGAGAAATACCTGTGCGGGTTTCTTATTTCAGCATGCAGAGTTGTTTCTTTATTCTCAAGGCTATGCGACTCGTTGGGTCGGAATGATCAAGCCGAAAGAATCGGATGCTGATTTTATTATTGGGATGGCTTTTGGTGAACCCAAAGAACCCGCCATCCGATCGCTAGCTGATTTTGATCGCAAACCTATGAAGGAGATATCCGAAGGGAAAGATTCGCGTATTGAGGCGGCACGTTTGGCTCCCTCTGGTTTAAATGGACAGCCATGGTATTTTATCGCGAAAAATGGCGCGATCTTTGTTTATCGTCAGAAAAAGATCAATGGACTGCCGGGGATGATGTACAAGCTGACTGATTTGGATGTAGGAATCGCGCTCTGTCATTTGGCTGTGGCAACTGAGGAAAGCGGCAAAGAATTTGAATTTTTACTGAGTAAAGGAGCTCCGGCGGCCCCGGATGGTTTTGTCTACTTAGGTACAGTGAAATAGAAAAAGCCCACCAAAATTTTTTTTGGTGGGTTATTTTGTGAGCAGTTTTGTCAGGTCCAAGGTTACAGTTTCTTTCAGGACATAAGGAGTCTTCTTGCAATAGGCGGCCGCTCCACTTTCAAATAAAGCAAAAAGCTGATTGCCTTCCACATAAATCTGTTCTAAATAAGGCGGCGTGTCGATAATTTTCATCGTTTCAGCCAGATCAGAAAAATCAGCGGTATTTTGAATATCGAAAACAAAGATTTTTCCGGGTTGTTTGCCCCAAGACTGCGAGAGCAGCAGTAAATTATTGTAGATGGTCACGCCTTGAATTTTTTGCGGAATCGCCAAAGTATCATAAGGAGATTTGACTAGTGTATTCTCAACAGCGACCTCTAAATTTCCTTGATCATCGATTGGATAGCAGCAGAATTTTCCAGGCTCATTCAAAGTAAATAAAGCAACGTACAGATAACCTTGATCGTAAGTCAAAGCGGATGCCCGCGGCAATTCTTTTAGGGTGACTTTTTGCTGATAGGATATAGGGGCAGAATCATCTGTATAGTTTTCGAGCTCAGTAAGCTGAATCGCCGCCACAGCTGCCTGTTTTCCATCAGTGTTGCTGATCCAGATTTTCCGATGGATCGGATCATAGGCTAACCCGCCTGCGTGGGGCAGATCAGGCAAAATGACCGTTTTTATTTTGACACCGGTGATCCGATCCAACACGTAAATGACAGAATGATGTTGATGGTCATGACAATAGGCAGAGATGAGCAGATAGTTTTCCGTTAACGTCAGTCCTTGAGGTGTCATGTCCGAACAATTTTCTTTTTGATTTTTCAAATTGAGGGATGTTGCTTTCTTTAGGCCTGGAACGGGATAAGCCAATTCCACGGCGGCATCGAAGAATTCGGGAAACGCCTGTAAGACATTTTTGCGATTGAAAAAAGAACCCGTTAAAAAATGGCGCAACCAATTGATTAATTTAAAAAAAAGATTTTTCACCGATTTCGCCTCCAATACCCTTATTTTAACAAGTTCCGTGAATTACGAACAGTCAAAGGGTTGGGAGAAAATGATTTTTTTGGCTAAAAAATATTGACAAGTCGAAAAAATGCGAGTAGTATTCAAAAAAATAAGTGTCTGACAAAAGAGAAGTAACATAAATGAACCTTTTCAGAGAGCTGATGGTGCTGCGAATCAGTAGGGGGAATTATGCGAATGGACTTTTGGACGAAGTTTTGAAAGAGTAGTAGGAACTTCCGGGAACTCCCGTTATAGAGTAAGGTCGTTGTTGGACGACTGAACGAGAAATGCCTTGTTTGGCATACCATTGAGGTGGCACCGTGGATTATCCGCCCTCAAACCAAAGCTTATTTTGGTTTGAGGGCTTTTTTTGCGAGTTCCACTTGGTATTTTTAATACCTTAGTGGAATCGTATGCGTAGTGAAAACAAAGTTATTTTTCTTCTGAGAAAAATAATTACTACAAAATGAACTAGCTGTTCAGTTTTTCTTCACGCTTCAGCATGATTAGAAAAATCCAAACCTAACTTGTGAGGTAACTGCGAGTTCAGGTGCTCATTTAATTTATTAAAACAATATTTAAAACCAAATCATAAACAAGAGAAGTAGCTAGGATAGAAAAAATCACAGAAAGTTTCGGTTGATGAGAAGAAACATTTTTTCCTTAGTGAATGGACTTGTTGGAGCGTTCTTGAATCACAGTAGGGAACGACGGGAGCTCCCGTTACAGAGTGCGATCGTTGTTGGACGATTAGAGTTGCTGTTTTCGAACAGTAAAAAGAGGTGGTACCGTGCTATTTGCGCCCTCAAACCAGAGTTTCTTTGGTTTGGGGGCTTTTTTGTCAGTTTTTCTTCATGCTTCAGCATGATTAGAAAAATGATATGTGTACGAAAATAAAGGATTTTACGTTAGGAAAATCTAAACCTAACTTGTGAGGTAACTGCGAGTTCCACTTGGTACTTTAGTCCCTTAGTGGAATCGTACGAATAATGAAAACAAAATGAACGAGCTAGTCAGTTTTCTTAACGCTAAAGAATTTTCTGAATCATCAAATCTATTTCTAAGGAGTCTTATCATGAAAAAAATAAAAGCGATCACCAATAAAAATTTAAATCCACTAACTATCTATTACAGCTTGGAAGCTCGCGGAACGTGTTTGTTTGAGCGAAGGTCTGAGACACAGGATTATTCGATCATCGCTTTTGATCCGGTCAAGCTGCTGAGTTTTCAAAATGGGAACTTTTGCGATGGCGCGGAGAGTTATCCATGTGAAGACCCACTAAAGGAACTGGAAAAATATGTGCTGACAGATGAAGCGGAACTAGCAGACCTGCCGTTTCAGGGCGGAGCAATTGGTTATGTGGGTTATGATGTGGCGGCTTGTTACGAAAATATCGGCGAGATTCCTCAAGATGAGCTGAATCTTCCTGACCTGCAATTTTATCTATATGAATCCTATGTGCTCTATGACAAACGAAATCTAACGTGCAAATTGGTGGTTGGAAATAGTTACAGCAAGGATACGGAAGAACAGTTGGATAGACGTTTAGAGGAATTAGAGCAGAAGCTTCAACCGGAAATAGACCTGCCTGATATAGAAATGGAGCCGTTGCACTTTACGAGTAATTTTTCTCAAAAAGAATTTGAAACGATTGTGAAGCAGGCGAAGGAAAGAATTATTGCGGGGGATCTGTTTCAAGTGGTACCTTCCCAGCGTTTGTCGGCAGAGTTTTCAATCGATCCCTTTACTTATTTTAGACAGTTGAGAAAAAGCAATCCTTCGGCATATCTTTACTACTTGGATTTTCCAGAGGTTCAGGTGATTGGCAGTTCGCCGGAAAGTCTAGTCACCGTTGAAGGGGAACGAGTGACGACTAATCCGATCGCCGGGACTAGAAAGCGTGGAGAGAATTCACAGGAAGATGAAGCGTTGGCAAACGAGCTGCAAAATGATCCGAAGGAAATCGCGGAGCATCGGATGTTGGTGGATCTTGGTAGAAATGATCTAGGCAAGGTGGCTGTCCGCGGATCTGTGGCTGTACCGACATACTTGACCATTGAACGTTATCGTTTTGTGATGCATCTAGTTTCTGTAGTGACAGGGAAATTAAAGCCAAACTTAACGGCGATGGATGCGTTGAAGGCGACACTGCCAGCTGGAACGGTCAGCGGTGCGCCCAAGATTCGGGCGATGACCCGCATCTATCAATGGGAAACAGTCAAACGTTCGATCTATGCGGGAGCTGTCGGATTTCTCGACCAAAAAGATCAGGCTGATTTTGCGATTGCGATCCGCACGATGGTCATTAAGGATCAGCGAGCACATGTGCAAGCGGGGGCGGGAATCGTCTACGACTCGGAGCCAACGAGTGAATATTTTGAAACATTACAAAAAGCCAAAGCGCTGATGGAGGTAGGACAATGATTTTATTAGTCGATAATTATGATTCATTTACCTATAATCTGGTACAGCTTTTACCAGAGGATCTGCAAATTTTACGAAACGACGATCCAGAATTGTTCTCAACGGCGGAAAAGGCCTCGGCGATCGTACTTTCGCCGGGACCGGGACGACCAGAAGAAGCAGGAAAGATGGAAATGCTGATTCGTCGTTTTTATCGCCGGAAACCGATCTTAGGAATTTGCCTTGGTCATCAGGCGATTGGTGAAGTTTTCGGCGGAAAAATTGTCAGTGCCCCTACCATCATGCACGGCAAACAATCACGCCTGCAAGGTCAGACGGATCGCCAAGTGATGCGTTACCACTCGCTGGTAATTGATCCAAAAGAATTGCCGCAGGATTTGGAAGTAACTGATCAAGCAGAAGGCTGTATCATGGCAATTCGTCACAAACGCTATCCGGTATTTGGCCTGCAATTCCATCCAGAATCAATCGGAACAGAAGATGGCGCCAGCTACCTCACTCAATTTTTACAGAAAGCAGGGATTTAACATGCAGGAATTATTTGAAAAAGTTTATCGTGGAAAAGATTTGACCATCAATGAAATGCAGCAGCTGGGCAAAGCGATCTTTGAACAAGAATTGACGGATAGCCAAATCAGCGGCTTATTAGTTGGATTAAAAGTTAAAGGCGTCGCAGCAACAGAGTTGACAGGCTTGGCTCAAGTCATGCAGGGGAAAGGGACGCCGATGTTAGCAGCGCCGGCTGGCGTGATGGACAATTGCGGTACAGGCGGTGATCACTCGCATAGCTTTAATGTCAGTACGACCTCGGCGTTTGTTCTAGCAGGCGGCGGGATTCCCATGGCGAAGCATGGAAATCGCAGCATTTCCAGCAAATCCGGCAGTGCTGACGTGTTAGAAGCATTAGGGATTTCATTGACGGTCAGTCCTGGGAAAATTGATTATTTATTGAAGGAAGCTGGAATCGCGTTTCTTTTCGCACCAACATTGCATCCTGCCATGGGTGCGGTGATGCATATTCGCAAGGAGCTAGCGACACCGACGATTTTCAACTTATTGGGTCCAATCATTAACCCTTATCCTTTAGAACATCAATTGATGGGAACTTATGCGGGTGATTCCCTAGTCGAATCGGCGAAAACATTGGGGCAGTTGGGACGGAAACGAGCGATCGTGGTTCATGGACACGGTGGTATGGACGAAGCGAACCTGGCTGGTACAACTCATTGCGCGATTTATCAAAATGATGTGGTTGAAGAATTTTCTTTTGATCCAGAAGAAGTTGGCTTCAAAAAGGTTCCATTAGTCGGAATCGTTGGTGGATCGGCTGAGAAAAATAAAGAGATTCTACTTTCTGTCTTAAAAGGCGTGCCCTCTGCTTACTATGAAACTGTTTTGCTAAATGCCGGATTAGGTTTTCTAGCCAGCGGTCGAGTGGAAACCTTGGCTGACGGGATTACTGAGGCAGAACAATCAATTCTTTCCGGAGCTGCCTACGATCGGCTGCAACAGTTGATAACTAAACAACAGGAGGTGGCCTAAATGGACTTTTTGACAAAAATCTTGCGAGAAAAGAAAAAAGAGGTTGAAAACCTAACAGCTGTACAGGAAGTTCGTACGAAGCAGCGTCCTTCCTTTTATCAAATGGTGAAAGACCACCCTGAAAGGATGCATGTGATCGGTGAAATCAAACGCGCCTCTCCCTCAAAAGGAACGATTAATGAAGACGTAGATATCTTGCAGCAGGCCGAAAGTTATGAGCAAGCCGGAGTCAGCGCGATCTCGGTATTGACCGATCCAGTGTTTTTTAAGGGCAGAATCACTGATCTGGCTGCGATTGCGCAGGTCGTTGAAGTTCCGCTTTTATGCAAAGATTTTATCATCGATGAACAGCAGTTGGACCGAGCGAAAAAAGCCGGAGCGAGTATCGTGTTGCTGATTGTCGCCGCATTATCCTCTTCGCGCTTGGCAAAACTTTATCAAGGAGCGCAAGATCGTGGACTGGAAGTACTTGTCGAGGTGCATGATGCAGAGGAGTTGAGCAAGGCTCAAGCGCTTGGTGCAAAAATCATCGGTATCAATAATCGGAATTTGAAAACATTTGACGTTTCGATCCAAACTAGTTTGGATTTGGCCCAGCCGGAAGGGGACACGCTCTATATCAGTGAATCCGGCTTTAGGACAGGCGGGGATGTTGAAAAAATTAAACAGGCTTATCAGGGGATTCTTGTCGGGGAGACGTTGATGAGAGCGGAGGACCCTGCAGAAAAAATCATCGAATTGCGGGTGAGTCGAGAATGACGCAAGTCAAAATATGCGGTCTGAAAAACCGACAAGCGATCGAAGCTGCGGTAATGGCGGGCGCGGATTATCTTGGTTTTGTTTTTGCTGAAAGTCCTCGACAGGTGCGACCAGAAAAGGTTCGCGATTTGACAAGAGATTTGCCGCAGGAAATTAAAAAAGTCGGCGTTTTCGTTTCACCGCAGAAAGAAGAGGTTGAAGAAATCGTCGCTATCGCTGACTTGGATATGATTCAAATTCACGGGAAATCAGATTTAACAGAGCTTTCTCGACCAATCATTCGAGCCTTCAGCATCAAAGATCAGGAGTCGATTTATTTCTTTCAGTATCCGCATTTTTTATTAGATGCACCGCCAGCAAAACTGATGGGCGGAAACGGACAGACCTTTGACTGGCAATTGGTTGATCAGCGGCATCTGCCTAAAAAGAAGCTTTGGTTAGCAGGTGGATTAACGGCTGAAAATGTCGGAGAAGCGATCCAGTTCTTTCAACCGCGGGTAGTAGATGTTTCCAGCGGGGTCGAAACTGACGGCGAAAAAGATTTAGCAAAAATCGCTGCCTTTTGCCAAGCGGTAAAAGCAGCGGATGCTCAGAAATAAAGGATATACGGAGTGAAGATCATTCCTTTTTTATCAGTGATTTTTAAATTTATAAATGAATGAATGTAAGAAAAGAAAATTTAAGGAGTGATTTCATGTATCAAGAACCGAATCAGGAAGGTTTCTACGGGGAATATGGCGGGAAGTTTGTTCCCGAAACATTAATGTATGCGATCCAAGAATTGGAAGCGACTTACGAGGAATCGAAGCAAGATCCAGAATTTCAAAAAGAGTTGATGTACTATCTGAAGCAATATGTAGGTCGGGAAAATCCACTTTATTTTGCGGAACGTTTGACCAATGACTTAGGCGGAGCCAAAATTTATTTGAAGCGCGAGGACTTGAACCACACTGGTGCACATAAAATTAATAATGCTTTAGGACAAGTATTGTTAGCCAAAAAGATGGGCAAACGCAAAGTTGTCGCTGAAACTGGCGCGGGTCAACATGGGGTGGCAACGGCCACCGCGGCTGCGCTATTCGGAATGGAATGTACAATCTTTATGGGTGAGGTCGATGTGAAGCGTCAGGCCCTGAATGTCTTTCGAATGGAGCTTTTAGGGGCAAAAGTGGAAAGTGTGACTTCCGGCAGTAAGACCTTGAAGGATGCCGTGAATGAGGCTTTACGCTACTGGGTCGCAACGGTGGAGGACACCCATTATGTGATGGGGTCGGTTTTAGGGCCGCATCCATTTCCTGAGATCGTTCGAGACTATCAAAGCGTGATCGGTATCGAGACACGTAAACAAATTCTGGAAGCAGAAGGACGATTGCCTGATTTGGTAATGGCTTGTGTCGGCGGCGGAAGCAATGCGATGGGGATGTTTTATCCGTTTATCGAAGACGAAGACGTTCGATTAATGGGAGTGGAAGCGTCAGGTCATGGATTAGATACCGATGAACATGCGGCCTCAATCAATAAGGGGAGTGTAGGTGTCCTGCATGGTGCAAAAATGCACTTGCTGCAAGATGATGATGGTCAAGTATTAGAGGCTTTCTCGATCTCTGCCGGGTTAGATTATCCTGGGATCGGTCCAGAACATTCATTTCTACATGATATTGGTCGGGCAGAATATGCGGCGATCGATGACGATGAGGCGGTTGAAGCATTTCATTATCTTTCTCAATTAGAAGGGATTATTCCAGCGTTGGAAAGCTCTCACGCATTAGCGCAAGTTATGAAGGTGGCGCCGACGATGGACAAGGATCAAATCATCGTCATGAATCTTTCCGGTCGCGGGGACAAAGATGTTCAGCAAATCAAAGAACGAATGGAGGCAGCAAAATGAAACCATTGACGCAAAACTTAAAAAACAAAGCGGAAACAGAAAAATTATTCGTGCCTTATATTATGGCGGGCGCACAGGGCTTAGATAAATTAGCAGAAGAAATCGTGATGCTGGCCGAACAGGGGGCTGCTGCGATTGAGCTGGGTGTCCCTTTTTCCGATCCAGTCGCAGATGGGCCAACGATACAAGCAGCAGGATTGCGAGCGTTTGCCCAACAAGTCACCTTGAAAAAATTGATCGCAACATTGCATGAAATCCATTCAGAGGTGCCGTTGATTTTGATGGGCTACAGTAATTCTTTCTTCCATTATGGGATCAAGGAGCTGGTGCATGATTTGCAGGGGACGGCCGTTCAAGGTTTGATTATTCCGGATTTGCCTTATGAGCATCGCAATTTGGTGACACCAGATTTAGGTGAGATGGCCTTGTTGACCTTAGTCTCCTTAACGAGTCCCACGGAACGGATCGAGGAGTTGACTGCAGAGGCAGAAGGTTTCATTTACGCAGTAACAGTCAATGGAATAACCGGAACGGATCAAAATTTCCGTCAGGATCTGATGGAGCATTTAGCGAAGGTTAAGTCAGCCAGCAAAATTCCGGTATTGGCGGGCTTTGGCATCTCAACGAGCGAGCAGGTCAAAAACTTCCAACAGGTCTGTGATGGCGTGGTGATCGGTTCGAAAATTGTCCGTTCACTAGAAGAACAGGGAACAGCAGAAACTGGAAAATTAGTAGCCGAAATCTTCCAATAGGGTTTCATTTGGTGTTTAATTTTTTTAGCGTTATACTTGAGATACCATGAAAAGGGAGAGTGTTTCAAGTATGACAAAAAGAGTAAAAGGTTCATGTACCACTGTACTAGTCGGAAAGAAAGCATCAATCGATGGCTCAACTATTATTTCAAGGAACGATGATGGGCATGAAGCTCTGGACCCACAACGTTTTGTAGTCGTTCAACCAGAAGACCAGCCAAGAAACTATCAAGCAGTAATCAGCGGTGTGAAAGTTGAATTGCCTGACAATCCAATGCGTTACACATCAATGCCAAATTCTATTTTAACCAATGGTATCTGGCCAGCTGCGGGGATCAACAGCGAAAATATCGCGATGTCTGCAACTGAAACAATCACAACTAATCCGCGGATTCAAGGAATCGATCCTTATGTTGGAGGTGGGATTGGAGAAGAAGATCTTGTTACTTTAGTTTTACCTTATATTCACAGTGCCAAAGAAGGCGTTGAACGTTTAGGCGCATTGCTAAAACAATACGGAACTTACGAACCAAACGGGATCGCTTTTTCTGATCAAGATGACGTTTGGTGGTTGGAAACAATCGGCGGCCATCATTGGGCAGCAGTACGTATCCCAGATGATGCCTACGTAGTTGCACCAAACCGCATGAATATCGACGACTTTGATTTTGATTCTGCTGATACGCTTTGCTCTGATGATTTGCAAGCATTGATTGAAGATAATCACTTGAATCCAGATTTTGAAGGCTACAACTTGCGCCACATTTTTGGTAGTTCTTCTATTAAAGATACAGTGTATAACAATCCGCGTGCTTGGTACGGTCAAAAATATTTCACTCCTGAAGTGGAACAAGACCCAATGGATCAAGATTTGCCATTCATTTGTCATGCGAACCGCAAAATCTCCATTGAAGACGTGAAATTTGTGTTAAGCTCTCACTTTGAAAATACGAAATACGATCCTTACGGCGACGGGACAGAAGCAGAAAAAACCTTGATTCGTCCAATCGGGATCAACCGTAACCACAATGTACACATTTTACAAATTCGTAACGGTGTACCAGCTGAAATCGCTGGTGTTCACTGGTTAGCTTATGGTGCGAATACCTTTAATACTGTCGTGCCATTCTATTCAAATGTTAATGACACACCAGCATGCTATAAAGATGCGACTGGTACTTTTGACATGAATAATATGTACTGGTTAAGCTGTGCAACTGCTTTACTTGGGGATACGGATTACAATTTCTACGTTGATTTCCGCAATACCTTTGAATTGCAAGCAATGTCTGCCTACCACGGTATTCAAAATGAAACCGACAAGGCTGTTGCAGATCAATCTGATGTCCAAAAATTCTTGGAAGCTGCCAATGAAAAATTAGCAGAAGAATCTTTCACTCGTCAAACCAAACTATTTGGCGATATGGTCATCTCAGGTTCAGAAAAAATGAAATTGCGCTACAACTTGAACGACTAATAGATATTAAAAAAGCTGGAACCTCTCGTCTTAGCGAAGGGTTCCAGTTTTTTGTGGTTATTTCTGAAACATGAGTCGAAAGGTGCAGGTGTCTTTTTTTATGAGGAAAGTACCAAAAAGGCCGGATTTTTGTCAATAGTTTTTTTCAAATTCGTGAAATTCGGCAAAAAATGTCGCGTTTTTGAGACATTTCCCGACAAAGTGAAAAACCTCGTTGACTTTACTGCTTTTTTTGACGTATCGTTTAGGCGTGATCACAAGCAGAAAATGAAAAAAGGAGGCGACAGCATGTCAGAAACCCTATTTACACCGAGACAATTATTTACGTTAAAACGAAAGACTATTGAGAAACGTACGAGCACCTATTACGAAGAAACTCGCGATGAAGCGCAGACAGTCAAAATTTTGATAGCGCTTCAAGTAAGAGATGAACTGGGAGAAGCCGATTTCTCCTTCTTCATGTATGACCTCGTCCGCCGTCTATTTATGAAAACCAAATCGACCCGAGCATTGCGTCGTTATTATGTCTACTTCAAAGAATATTTTGAAGCGAAGGAGTGGCGGTTATTAACGCTCCGCCTATTTCCAATCAAAACCTATATCGCTGAAAAGCTTGAGCAATTATATACGCAATTTATCAAAGAGCCCTTAGAAGGATTGGCTGGGTCTTGACGAAGGAGCAGCAGTAAAAAAATCGAAAAGAAATGATAAAAATAAATGATAAATTTAGCCGCAACATTTGAAAACAGCAATGGCAGAAACCATCGCTGGAGTATGAAAGACCCAGATACCAGTAAATCCGCGACAGAAATCAAAACATCCTTAGAAAAGTTAACGGCGCTCAATCTATTCGAAAAAGACGGTGTCGGCTTGTTCCAAAAAGTCGTGACTGCAAAATTTGTCGAAACGATCGTGACTCCGATTTTTGATAAAAATGATCCAACGAACGATGAAGCAACTGCTATGACAAGGGCTGAATCTGTTAAAACGCAGACAGTTCCAACAGTCGAGCCGATAATTGAATCAACGGAAAATTCTGCAGAACCGATCCGCGATCTGCGAGAATTAATCGTGGAACAAAAAATGATTCAACCAGACATCCTGCGTCAAGTAGTTGAATTACCAGAATGTGTGAACGCAGAAGAGCCAAGCCAACATGAGGCAGTGTCCCTAGTGCTGGCAATCATACCGCCAAACGGGACACTCGAAGACCTTAGTATGGATCAGAGTACAGAGCCTGTGCGAATGATCCTAACCGTTCGAATGAAAGAAAAGCCCAAATCTACAGCTGGCGAATCGCCGCCGAAAAAGAGGCGAAAGCGGCTATTAGAATGGCTTAGAGGTTAAGCTGAAGGGTATAATTCGACGTGGAAAAAATCAAAACAGTATCAACAAAAGGGTGATGAATAGCGCGCAGCCATTGCCCATAGTTTGTGCTGATTAAATATAATTATCGCCTAAACTGAAAGAATCTTTGATAAAAAAGATTCCTTTGGCTTTGGGCTCTTTTTCGTGGGAGGCATCACCAAAGGTAAATCGCCCTCTACCTGTTATACTGAACTAGAAAACGGATACTTGATACTAATTTTCCAGATAACCGAAAAGGGGAGAAATGAAACTATGAAAAAAGCAGTCTTGATCGTCAATCCCAGCTCTGGGAATGAAGAGGCAAAAAAATACTCGGGTCAAGCTCGGAAAAAACTAGAGCAGTTTTTTGACGAAGTAGAAGTTCGGGAAACAGAAAAAGGCGGCGATGCAACTAAGTTTGCTCGTGAGGCCGCAGAAGCAAAAGCGGACAGTGTCTTTGCAATGGGCGGCGATGGAACAGTCAATGAAGCAATCAGCGGATTAGCAGAACAGGATTATCGACCGAAGTTCGGCTTTTTCCCGTTAGGTACAGTCAATGACTTAGGCCGTTCGTTGAATATTCCAATGGACCCGAAAGAGGCGATCGCATCGTTTGATAGCGAGCGAAAGACTTCCTTGGATATTGGCAAAATCAATGAGGACTATTTCATGAATATCGTGTCCGTGGGCAGTATACCCGAGGCCATTAGTGATGTAGACGTAGAAGAGAAGACCAAATTCGGCAAGCTGGCGTATTTCGTAAACGGAGTCAAAGAGGTATTCAATGATGAAAACTATCATTTTACTTTGGAAATTGACGGAGAAAAAACGGAGATCGAAAGCAGCGCCGTTGTGATCGTATTGACGCGCACGATTGGCGGATTTACTCACATCGTACCCGAGGCTAAAAATAATGACGGAAATCTTTATCTGCTTTATCTAAAAGATCAGAGCATTACGGATCGGTTGAAGAGCGTGCCGGACATTATCAAAGGTGTCGATCAGTCCACTGAAAATATTGGGTATACACCCTTTAAAGAAGGACGATTGACGGTGAAAGAGGATGCTGATCTGCATCCTAGTGTTGATGGCGATGAAGGTCCAGAGCTGCCTTTGAGTTTCAAAGTATTGCCGCAGCATCTTGAGGTTTATTGCGGAGCGGAATAAAACAGAAAGCCACTCGATCTAATATTGATGATCGAGCGGCTTTTTTTCTTTAAAAAGAAAAATTATTCTAATGGTACAAATTTCTCATTAAAAGATGTAGGTAAAATGATTTTTAAAGTGAGATTTATGTCAAACCAGCGGGAATTGGAAAACTATTTTCTCCATCAATCAGGAAATTTTTAACGGCAAATAGTTATTTTCCTCCGTTGCTCTCATGAATAATAAAAAGCGCTTAAGCTGAACATTTGGCAATTTATTTGTTAAGGATTATAGTAATTACAGAAAGGGTTTTATTTTAGTTTTGTTATTCACAACAGTAGGGGAGGAATTAAAATGGATATAGTGACGTTGGCCCGCTTTCAGTTCGCTATGACAACGGTTTTTCACTTTTTCTTCGTGCCATTCTCAATCGGGATGGTCTTGGTAGTTGCCATTATGGAAACGTTATTTGTAAAAACGAAAAATGAAAAATACCGTCAATTGGCGAAATTTTGGGGAAATATTTTCCTATTAAGCTTTGCGGTGGGCGTCGTGACTGGGATCATCCAAGAATTTCAATTTGGGATGAACTGGTCGGATTATTCACGGTTCGTCGGAGATATTTTTGGCGCGCCATTAGCAATAGAAGCTTTGTTAGCTTTCTTTATGGAGTCGACGTTCTTAGGACTCTGGATGTTTACATGGGATCGTGTGAAACCGCGGACACATGTCATCTTTATTTGGTTAGTAACTATCGCTTCAATGTTATCGGCTTTCTGGATTTTAGCAGCAAATAGTTTTATGCAGCATCCGGTCGGTTATGTTCTTCGTAATGGTCGAGCAGAAATGACCGATTTTGGTGCGGTCATTGCCAATCCAAAGGTCTGGTATGAATTTGGCCATGTAATCGCGGCGGCGATCACAATGGGCGGAATGATTGCGGCAGGTCTTGCGGCATTCCAATTGTTAAAACGCAAAGACAAAAAAACGCGTGAGTTCTTCATGAAATCGATGCGTATCGGGCTAGTAGTTACTTTATTTGGCTCGATCATGGTTTTAGGTGCAGGTGATGCGCAAATGAAGGCGTTGATTGAAGGTCAGCCGATGAAGTTTGCGGCGATGGAAGGAACGTATGAGGATACGGGCGACCCGGCAGCTTGGACGCTGATTGCTTGGGACAATGAACGGGAGCACAAGCAAGTGTTCGGCGTTCAAATTCCGTATATGCTAAGTATTCTTTCCTATAATAAACCGTCTGGCTCTATTAAAGGGATGGACACAGTCAATAAAGAATTGATCAAAAAATACGGGGATCGGAATTATTATCCGCCGGTAAATGTTTTGTTCTGGAACTTCCGGATCATGGCCGGCTTTGGTATGCTGATGTTGTTAGTTTCAATACTTGGCTTGTTCTTTACCCGTAAGAAGAAACCGATTCTTTATGAAAAACGCTGGATGCTGTGGGTGATGGGTCTTTGTACGTTTGCCCCATTCTTAGCAAATACTGCCGGCTGGCTAGTGACTGAACTAGGTCGTTATCCTTGGACTGTTTATGGTTTATTCACGATCGAAGACAGTGTCTCACCTAATGTTTCGGTTACTTCACTATTGATTTCGAATATCGTTTATTTCTTATTATTCTCAGGATTAGCGGTAACGATGATTTATTTAGTTAGACGTGAATTAAACAAGGGTCCAGAATTAGATGAAGGCAACAAATCTGATCAAGATTCAATTGATCCTTTCGACAAGGGGGCGTTCTCTCATGAGTAGTTTACAATTATTATGGTTCTTATTGATCGGCGTCCTGTTTTCCGGTTTCTTCTTCTTAGAAGGTTTTGATTTTGGTGTCGGCATGTCTGTTCAAACGCTGGCTCATGACGAGCATGAAAAAGATCAGATCGTCCAAACGATTGGACCGGTTTGGGACGGTAATGAAGTTTGGCTATTGACGGCTGGCGGAGCGATGTTCGCTTCTTTCCCATATTGGTATGCGTCACTGTTCAGCGGCTACTATTTGATCCTGTTTATCATTTTATTCGGCTTGATCATTCGCGGAGTGTCTTTTGAATTCCGCAGCAGTATGCCGAAGGAACGAAAACAATTATGGAACTGGACATTGAGTGTAGGTAGTTTCATCGTGCCATTCTTCTTTGGTGTTTTGTTCATCAGTATGATCCAAGGGATGCCGCTTGATGCGAATCACAATATGATGGCTGCCTTTACCGATTACATTAACTTGTATTCAATCGTCGGCGGAGTAGCTTTGACGCTGTTGTGCTACTTGCACGGCTTGAACTATATCGCATTGCGTACAGAAGGTCCGGTTCGTTATCGGGCGAAAAACTACGCGCAAGTATTATACGGTGTGTTGTATTTCGGGTTAGTTGCGTTCGCAGTATTGATGTATTTCAAAACGGATTTCTTCCAAAATAATTTTGCGGTGACGTTGATTTTATTGGCAGTGATCGTTTTACTTACTGTGATTGCCAATGTCTCTGTCTTCAGAAACAAGGAAATGCTGGCGTTTATCACCAGCGGATTGACCTTGGTTGCTTTAGTTGTATTATTGTTCAGCGGATTGTTCCCACGGGTATTGATCAGCTCGATCCCAGGCAATGATCTATTGATCCAAAATGCGTCATCAAGTCCTTATACATTGAAGGTTATGTCTTATATTTCATTGACGATCTTACCGTTCGTATTAGGCTATACAGCCTGGACATACTATATTTTCCGTAAACGGATCAAGCATCCGCATGCGGTGGAGTACCAGTCCAACTCTTAACAGTTTACTTGAAGTAAAAAACTAACGACGTTTATTATTCTATTAACATTAATGAACTAGTTGGATGGCATACGTGATGACAGTAAAACTCATTTTTCGGATTTTGAAAAATGAATACTTTATTAGGAATTAGGAGTTCAATCATGATCGACAAGAAGTTATTACAACTTCCCGGTATCAAAAAAGTTCTAATGTTGCTTGCAGGATCTGCTGTCCTGCAAGCAATCTTTATAATTGGGCAAGCGTATGGTCTATCCATGACCATTACGCATTTATGGAACGGGGAAGGGCTGAACAAACAACTAACTTGGCTGCTGCTGTTCTTTGTTTCTTTCGCGTTGCGGCATTTAATGACTTATTTGCGGGAGCACGCGTTAGAAGAATATGCTTATCAGCAGGCCAAGGATCTACGCAGTCAATTGCTGCGGAAGATTTTTCACTTAGGTCCTCAAGTTGTACAAAAGCAGGGCACAGGGAGTGTGGTCACGACCGCACTGGACGGGATTAATCAAGTAGAAGAGTACTTGCATTTGATTCTGCCGAAAATGCTGAATATGATGATCATTCCGTGGATTTTACTAGTCGCGATCTTTTTTATGGACTGGGAATCGGGCGTGGTCTTATTGATCGTGTTCCCGTTGATCATTATTTTTATGATCATTTTGGGCTATGCGGCACAAAGTAAAGCGGACAAGCAATATAAGGTTTTCCAAGTATTGTCGAACCACTTTATTGATTCGCTGCGAGGAATCGACACGTTGAAATTCTTCGGAATCAGCAAGCAGTACAGCAAGAGTATTTTTACAACCAGCGAACGTTTCCGAAAAGCGACGATGAGCACGTTGAAGGTCGCGATTTTATCAACGTTTGCGCTGGACTTCTTTACAACATTATCTGTGGCAGTGGTCGCGGTTCTCTTAGGTTTGCGTCTGATCAATGAAGCGATTCTTTTGTTTCCAGCATTGACGGTCTTGATTTTAGCACCTGAGTATTTCTTACCGATCCGTGATTTTTCAAGTGATTATCATGCGACTTTGGACGGCAAGAACGCGATGGATGAGGTCAATCAGATTTTAGAGTTGCCAGAAAGCCAAGATGCGACGATCGGCTTGCCAACGTGGTCGGAAGATAGTCAATTGGACGTGAATATGCGTTTTAACTATGAAGAAAAACTAGGCGCGGAAGTTGATTTTATAGTGCAAGGCTATAAAAAAATCGGGATCATCGGGATGAGCGGTTCCGGCAAATCAACACTGATCAATTTACTGAGCGGTTTTTTACGACCGGATGAAAGTCAGCTTCGCTTTAATGAGCACGAGCTGCCGGCCTTTGACCAGCCTCAATGGCAAGAACAACTGGTTTATATTCCGCAAAATCCTTATATTTTCCAACGCTCAGTTCGGGAGAACATCGCTTTTTATCATCCGCAAGCTAGTGATGAAGAAATTCTAAAAGCGATCGAAGTGACCGGTTTGACGGATTTGTTAAACGAATTGCCAGAAGGTTTGGACACGAATCTAGGCGAGGGTGCCCGAACACTCAGCGGCGGACAAGCACAACGAATCGCTTTGGCGCGGGCGTTCTTGGATCAAGAACGGAAAATTTTATTGTTCGATGAACCAACTGCTCATTTAGATATCGAGACAGAAGTGGAATTGAAGGAGCGGATGCTGCCGCTGATGGAAAATCATTTGGTCTTCTTTGCGACTCACCGCCTGCATTGGTTAGCCGAAATGGATTATCTGCTGGTGATGGATCATGGCAAATTAGTCGAACAAGGAACTTTAGCCGAATTGCAGCAGAAAAATGGCGCTTTTACGAAATTGAGTCAAGCATTGCGAGGTGAAAAAGCATGAATCGAATCGGCTTATTTCAAGTCTTAAAAACGGATGAATGGGTCAAGCCCTTCTTCAAACAATATAAAAGATCGTTGATTCTTGCTTTGGTGCTGGGATTCATTACCTTTTTCTGTGCTGGTGCATTAATGTTCAATTCCGGATTTTTGATCAGTCGGGCGGCGTCATTGCCGGAAAATATCTTGCTGATCTATGTTCCAATCGTTTTGACACGGGCATTTGGGATTGGTCGTCCAGTCTTTCGTTATGTTGAACGGTTAGTCAGTCACAATTGGGTTTTGAAAATGACCTCAAATTTGCGCGTGAAGCTCTACGATTCCTTGGAGCAAGACGCGATCTTCTTCAAACAGAATCATCGGACAGGGGATATTCTTGGCTTGCTTTCCGAAGATATCAATCATATTCAAAATTTGTATCTGCGGACGATTTTTCCAACGATTATCGCTTGGCTGCTGTATGCCTTCATCATTATCGGGATCGGCTATTTTTCACCGTTCTTCGCTTTGGCGATGCTGCTGCTTTTAGGCATCGTAGTCTTTTTGTTGCCGCTGTGGTCAGTAATCATTAATGGCGCACGGCAAGAGCAGCAGAAACAAATGAAGAATCAGCTTTACAGTGATTTGACGGATAATGTTTTAGGTGTGTCCGATTGGATCTTTAGTCAACGGGGGCAGGATTATGTGAACCACCATGAGGAATCGGAAGAAGCTTTGCGGGAAGTGAATCGGAAATTACAAAGTTTCCAACGAAAACGCAACTTCGTTTTGCAGCTGATGTTTGGTGTGATCACGCTTGCTTTACTACTATGGACGAGCCGGCAATTTCCTGGCAATCATGGTGGGGCGGCCAACTGGATCGCGGCATTTGTTTTATCAGTCTTTCCTTTGATCGATGCCTTTGCGCCGTTGCCAGCTGCGGCTCAAGAAACCAATAGCTATCAGGACTCGATCAAAAATTTGAATGATCTGCCAGCGATTCAGAAAAATCAATCCGCAGTACCAAGTATTTCGGGACCAGTTACTTTGAAAATCGATCAGGTTCATTATCATTATCCCGAAAGTGCCAAAAAGGTGTTGTCGGGCATTGATCTGACGTTGCACCCAGGCGAAAAAATCGCGATTTTAGGACGCAGCGGTTCTGGCAAGAGTACGTTAGCCAATTTGATTCGCGGCGATCTGCGAGCAACTGAAGGGGCAATCACGTTAAATGGAGAAGAGACCTACAAGTTTGGTGATGACATCAGCAGCTATTTAGGCGTTATCCATCAAACACTGTACTTATTCCATACCACGATCGCGAATAATTTGCGAATCGGCCGCGAGTCAGCGACCGAAGCAGAGCTTTGGCAAGTCTTAAACCGTGTCGAGCTGAGAGAGCTGGTAGAAAGTCTGCCGGATGGACTAGAAACGATGGTGGACGAAGCCGGCTTACGCTTTTCCGGTGGTGAACGTCAGCGTTTGGCATTAGCCCGGATATTATTGCAAGAGGCGCCGATTATTCTGTTGGATGAACCAACGGTCGGACTTGATCCAGTAACCGAGCAGGCGTTGATCAACACTTTCTTCCATGAACTGGAAGATAAAACGGTTATTTGGATCACGCATCATTTGCAGGGAATCGACGCGATGGATCAGGTTATCTTTATCGAAGATGGCCACTTGGCGATGCAAGGTCGTCCGAATGAATTAAAACAAACGAATGCCCATTATCGCAAATTGAAGCAAATTGATAAAGGGATCATTTAAACGAAAAACTTCTCTGGTGGATCACTGGAGAGGTTTTTTTCTGACTATAAAAAAAAATATTAATTATGCTTGACTCCCACGTTACGTGTTGGTCCATACTGATTGTAATGAAAGAGAGATGAATCAGTTCGATTCACTAACTATGAGGAGGAAAAAATGATGGCAAGACCAACGACTAAAAATGATTTGATCCAAGCAGGGAATGATGGGTATAAGAAAATGATCGACCTATTGGATTCTATCCCAAACGAAGAAGTGGACAGTAATTTTACCTTTGATGTTGAAAATGAAAAGCAGGCTCACTGGACACGAGACAAAAATTTGCGGGATGTATTGATCCATTTGTATGAATGGCATCAACTGCTGCTGAATTGGGTGAAGGCGAATCAGGCCGGTGAGGCTAAGCAATTCTTAAAAGAGGGCTATAATTGGAAAAGCTACGGGGCAATGAATATTGAGTTTTGGGAGAAGCATCAGACGACTAGTTATGAGAATGCGCGTGACCTGCTGGCAGAAAGTCATCAACAGGTGATGGATCTAGAAGAGGGATTTTCCAATGAGGAGCTATTTTCGAAAAATGTGTTCCTATGGGTCGGCGGCAGTACATTAGGCAGCTACTTTGTTTCCGCGACGTCGAGTCATTATGAGTGGGCGGCGAAAAAAATCAAGAAGTTTAAGAAATCGTTGTAAATCAAACTATTGAATGGAGCAGTGAATCTGCTCTTTTTTTTATAAAATATAATGCGAACTAAAAATATCGCAAACGAATTATTTTCAAAATTCACTCTTACTAGCCATTAGCGGAATGACTGATCGGATTCTTTTCTGGTAAAATGGAAGAAAAGGCAGGTTGGAGGTAAGGTATGAAAAAGAGCAAAGTTGTTTTAGCCGCAGGAGTACTGGGAGTCACGGCGTTGGTCGCGAAAAAGAAACTTATAGATGAAACCGTCACCAAACAATTAATCCCGCGTCATTGGGATGAGAAGGAACTCAACGATCGATTGATTGCATTTACAGAGGCGTTAGCGTTAGGTGAAGAGGAAGCAATCAAGTCCTTTCTTTTAGGAAAAACAGCCAAACAATTCAATTCGCTGAAAGGTCAGTCCTTAACATTTTTAGAAGCGCATTTCGTGTCCCTTTATAAGGTTAAAGGCGATTCCTATAATGATCTACGCGGATTAGTCTCCTATCGAGTGGCAACCCCCAAAAAGGAGTACACCTACTTGATCAAAGTAGCGCGTTTAGGAAATGAGCAGAAATTAGACTGGTATATCCAAAAAATCGTTGAACAGGATCACGGGATCAAATACCCAAATCAGTATCTACTGCAATTGACGCCGATTCGCTCAAACGAGGAGCTTTGTCTGATTGAAACAGACGCAGGGATGATCACTCTGCGAGTCTTTCAGCAGGATGCGCCGAAAGCAGTCAAAAATTGGCGCGGGTTGGCGAAGCAAGGATTTTATGACGGGACGCCTTTTGCACGCGTAATCAAAGATTTTGTGATTCAAGGGGGCGCCTTGGACGGGTCCGGCGAAGAAGGACAGTCAATTTATGACGGATTCTTTGAAGACGAAGTAGATGAAGGTTTGTATCATTTTGATGGCGCGGTGTGCTTGGGCAATCATGGGCCAAATACTAATGGCAATCAATTTTATATCGTCCAGCGCAGTTATGTAGACAAAGAACAGCTGTATCGGATGAACTTGCCGTTAAAAGTCCGTTCCCATTATGAAGCTGTCGGCGGAATCCCAGAGCTAGATGGCCGCTACACTGTTTTCGGTCAAGTCGTCGAAGGGATGCCGGTTGTGCGTGCGATTGCTGCTCAAGCGACAGATGAACAGGATGTACCGCTAAATCCAATCATGATTCAAAAAATCACGTTTAAAAAAGCCAATCAGACTTGATCTGATTGGCTTTTTCTATTTCTTTCCGTTGTGACTCATTCGTTTAGAGGTTGCCCAGTAAAGTATGATCAGCACGATCATGATAATCAACCGAGGCAGGGCAGGTGGAGACCAGACCCAAATGACAAAAGCCGCAGCTAAAAGATAGAGTAAGGTAGCAAGAATCATCAGATCGCTCCTTTAGTTATTTTATGTACAGAGTGACGAAGTGGTCGCCCAATATTTCTCGCAAAAAAAGTTAAGGAATGCTTAAATCAACTTCCTTAACTCTCTTTATAATACCACATTTTGGACTGAAATTCAAGATTGTCTTTTGGCTGCGGGTGTGCTATTAAGTCTTTGATAGGAGCGTGTGCAGAAATGACTCAATTTGATCTATCGTTATTTAACCAGTATTTATCGGAACGAAAGGAAGAACCGCGGACAAAGATAAACCAAGAGCTTCAGGTAAGCAACAAGAGCTATCAATTATCGGCGGCCGATTTTTCTGAATTGGCTGAGGAACGGAATCAGCTTTTCAAGGAGCATCACTTGCTTGATTTTAGCTGGGAGAATTCACAGGCTTTGGCAGGATTTTTAGTCACGGAACCCCTATTTTACAAAAGTGATTATTTAGAGCATTTGTCGGTATGCCAAGCGATCTTCTATTACTTGCGGGCGTATCATCCTGGTCAGATAACCGATCAGGAAATCATTGACGAAATTCAACGGCGCTATCAAACGTACCAAGGTGATCTCGAAATGTTGCAGGGATCATTTGAAGATTTTCCAGATATGGAGGCGGATGAATGAAAAACGAAATATTAGATCTGGCATTTTATCCTTTTTTTATGGAGAAATTACAAGAGCGTTTAAGTGGTTCGAGCGTCATGCCGATCGATGAAGCAGAGAGAATCCAACAATCAATCGCGTTTGTTTTGGAAAATGGAAATGAAGGGAGTCTGCCCGAACGATTTGAACAAGGGAAAGAACAATTAAAGCAGCGATTAGCCAGATTGAAAACTCTCTATTTGACGATAAAAGAAAATTATCAAAGCTTTGGAATCGAATCCTTAGAAGAGAGCTTAGAGGAAATCTGGCATTTTTTCACGACCTATGATTTGGATTATGGTGCAGCAGAGGTTGATCAGGCTTTTCTTGACTATCAACTCGCGGAGGCTGTTCCGGCAAATTATGTCGGTATTGAATTTTATGAGTGCTATTTGCACAATTTAGCCGCCGAAGTTTTCTTTCTTAAAAGTATTCCGTCAGTTCAAATCTATGAACTTTTGGATCAGTACCAGCAAAAATTAGGATTCGATTATCGTCAGGATGTGAATAATTTATTTGAGATCGTCTATCGACAAATGATTGGAAAACTATTAATTGGAAAAAATCAAAACACGACACTCTTATTTAATCGGATTGAGGCACAATATGCCTTTGGTCGGATCAAGAATGAAAATACTCCTCCAGAGCTAAATCAATTATTTGAACGTAGTGACTATTATCACCGTATCTATCAGCAATTCCAAGTGACTGTCCGTCAGCTAAAAGAGGCTGAGAGCGCCGTTCACTTCTTTATTACCACCGCTCCTAGGAAGAAGCAATTAGAATTGCCTCCTACAATGCCGGCAGCAGCATTTAATCGATTGCTAGAAGCTTATTCGGCCGCGGATTATGAGGAAAAAATCCGACTAATTACGACAAATATTTCAGCACCAGCAGATTTCGAAGAATACCTCAATTTGAGTCCAGAAAAGCCCGAGTTTTACAAAAGACTTTTTAAAGAGCTTGATAAAAACTTTATAATGACTTTAGTTTTATATTTTAGAAAAGAATATAACTACAGAATAGATGTAGAAAACATTGATATTAAAGCAAATAATGACACTTTGCATCTTTTAAAAGATTATTTAAAATCTTTACCTAAAAAAGAGCGATTCGAACTATTTGCCATCATTGATGAGTACCAACTAGTTCCCAATGACTATTCATAAAACTGTAAAATAGTCCCGCTATTAATAATTTTCCTAATTATGTGCTCGCCAGTTTTGTCGACAAAATAGAAAGTTATGAAAATATTGAGCAAAAACCGATTAATTATCGCTTTAAGCGAATAAATATAATATCAATGGTTATTTTATGAGCAGTATACAACTGATAGGACCGATTTTCCGTTAATTTATAAGCAAGAGCTAATCTCTTTGCTTAGGAGGAAATAGAAAATGAGTACCTATCTTAAAATTGTCGTTATCGCTGCCATGTTCCTATCGTCTGGTGCAGCATCTATATTAGGAGATTCTGAAACGAGTTCGCCTAGTACCACCGATCAACAAACAGTAGAACAGTCTAGTAGTAAAAAGACGGAGGAATCAAACCATTCGACGGACGCTTCAGCTTCATCAGCTAGTCAGGAAGCATCATCTGTTCAATCAACAAAAAATAGCGAGAAGGAATCGGCTGCACAAAACAGCAATGAAGTTGCGACAGCTGCTAGTAGTTCAGCTGAACAAGATTCGGCAACCGCTCCTGCAGTAGAAACTGCTGAAGCCAATAGTCGTCCTGCTCCTACTATTAATGAAGCAGCTCCCGCTAGTGAGCCAGCCGCAGCACCAGAAAATCAAAATGCGGCAACACCTGTTCCTGAAACCATGCAGGCCGACCAATTGAAGGTCAACGGTCAATTGATTTCATATTCAAATGCAGGGCAGGGATCTGGCCAAGCGATCATTGATGCTAATCCTAATCAAGTCGCAACTTGGGGTGGAGCGACTGTTCAATCTGGGAACGATGGATCGAATACTCACTTTATCGGTCATAACCCTGGAATCTTCAATGTACTATTCTCAGTAGGAAATGGTGCTACGATCGAAGTATCGGATGGATCAAATAATGTGACTGCTTATAGCGTGACACATACCGTGACCGTGGATGATTCAGGAATAGCCGCAGATGGAACGGACTATTGGGATCAAATCACTGGAACAGGCGGAGGCGAACGTATTACTTTGCAGACCTGTATCAACGATGATTACAACCTAATCGTTTTTGCCAGCAAATAGACACAAAAGAGCCGTGGATTTAAAGTGTAATTTCACTTTGAACCCACGGCTCTTTTTTAGTTGTTTAATACTTTTTGTGAAAAATAAATTTCCTTGGCGGTTTTCAATTTTACGTTGCCCAATTCTTTCAAATGCTTGCGAGCCGCATTTTTTTGAATCGCCACGATGAAGTTCAACAGATTCTCCCGATCGGAGGCAGAGAAGAAATTGTTGACGATCAATACATTTTCATTGTCATAGCCTTTGATCGGATTATTACTCAGCACAATGTCATATTGAGCAAACTTTTCAAAATCCTCTGGTCCGGTTGAAATGACCGGCTCATTGAAGGTAGAGACGACGATCCGCTTATTGTAATTGACGACCAGAAAATCCTGCAGCATTTCTGCATGTCTGCGGCCTAAATCGCTGATTACGAGAATCGTAACTTTCTTTCGCAGATTTTCTAAATGGATAGGCAGATGCGACCATTCTTTCATCAGCAGGAAGAAGACATTATTCAAACGAATGTCCGTCCACAGCTCCGGCGACTTCTTCTCAATATCCCCCAAATAAATTTTTACTAAGGTCGAGAAAATCGGATAGACAAGTTGGATCTCTCGGGCAAATTTTTGATGTTTATCAAACAGCATGATTTGGCGGTAAGGATAAAAATTATACTCTACGTACCAAGACATCATCTCTTGAATAATCTTTCGCTTGTCATCGCGATCCAGCGGGTATTCAATTGCCTGCGAAACGTTTTCTAAAAAGGTTTCGATTTTCCCATTGATTCGGACGATCTGTTCCGGATTGTCCCAATTATAAAATTCATGAAATACGGTTCGACTGATTTCCTTGTACCACTTTTTCGGAAGCTTGAAATCAGTCCCAGCTAATAAATGCTCCGCAAAAGGACGGCTGAAATCCAAGACTTTGTCGAGGGTATCATCTTCTTCAGCATAGACATTTTCCGGCAGATAAAACCCTTGATGCATGCGGTTCAGCGTCACCATGAAAAGATAGGCGGCTTCTTGGATCTCCCGATCATCTAATGAAACATCAAAATCTGTCGATGTCCGCATAATGAAACAGGTCGTACCCTCATGGTCCAAAGTGAAGGGCCACTGATTGACCCCATAAGCTTCAGTAAAATATTGCTGGTAGAAAAAGCGCACCCAGCGTTCATCAGGTCCGGTGACTCGAAAAGGGGAGCGTTCAAGCTTAAGACCGCGCCGCTGCAAGAAATCTTCTAAAGCATTGACCATTCGATAAAACGACGCCTCGCTCATAAACAGCTCATTGATCCAATAATCGGCGTCCTGATTGGATTCATAGAGCATTTTTTCTAAAAATTGAAATTCGAGTGATTCATGATAAATCTGGCCATAAACATTGCCTAATTTATTTGACGTGAGGTTGTTCAAGCGTACTCCTTGAAATTTTGAGTACTCGATATAAATATAGTCGCCCCAAAACTCATTGATAAAATCAATGTCTGATAATAGCGTTTTTACGGAGCAATCCACTGTATGTGCGGCTTCTTTGATATCGCACCAAGAGGGAAGCTGATCCAAAAACTCAACGAATTGAATTCGTCGATAGGTAGAGGAGTTTAATAGTTGTTTCATGTTGCACTCCTTTCAAGAAATAGTTTTTATCATTATAATTTTACCGATTTTTTTCAAAAAAAGCGAGTCATTTAGCTAATCAATCGGATAAATCCTGCAAAAACGCTCTGCACAAAGGAATAGAGGGCCTAAGCAAGTTCTGCCAGAAGGAATTTCCACATAGCTATAGCCGAAATCGATTTCCAGCAGAATTCGATTAAATGCGCAATCCGTTAATGTAGACTTCACAATTTTTTTCTTGAAAGGGAACATCTGTGCTTGTGAATCGTTTATAAATAGAACCACAAGAAATAATTCTGTAACCTTTTATCTTACTAAAACATACCAACAAATCATGCTTTAAGTGCTTTCTTATCAATTAAATTTGAAAAAATAAATATTTTGGGTAGGTTTTTAAGCTGATTTCTAATAAATATTCTAGAATCCTCATTGTGAAACCGTTATACTTTAATATAGACAGGCAGTCGGTCATAAAAGAAAAGGAATGAGTACTATGCGTGTATCAAAAGATCCAACCGTACGAAAAAATGAAATTTTGGATGTTGCTGGCAGGCTTTTTGCGGAAAAGGGCTTTGATCAAACGAGTACTGGGGAGATTATTACTCAGGCGGGGATTGCTCGCGGGACTTTGTACTATCACTTTAAATCAAAAGAGGAAATTATGGATGCCTTAGTGGAACGAACAACGAGTTTGCTGTTCGATGCAGCCAAAAAAGTGGCAGACGATCATTCGATTCCGGTTTATCAGCGTTTTGTTCAAACAGTCCTTGCTCTGCGGTTAGATACTTCAAAAGACGATACGATGATGGATTATGTTCACAAGCCGCAAAATGCACTGATGCATCAAAAAATTCAAACGGCGTTAGTACGGGAAATTACACCAGTACTGACAGGCATTGTTGAAGATGGTATCCAACAAGGAATTTTTCAAACGGATTATCCGTATGAATCGGTGGAGTTGGTGGTAGTTTACGCGAGCGTGGCATTTGATGAACAGGAAATGGTTCCAGACAGCAGAGCTAAGAAAGAACATCGAGTGAAAAGTTTCTTTTATCTTTTAGAACGATTGTTAGGTGTTGAAGAAGGAAAATTAGCAAGAGAAATGGAGGGTATGTTTGATTAGTACATGGGTAAAAATGAAGGAGGAATGGGTTTTATGTATGGTAGGTTAATCACAAATGATATCAAAAAAAGTAAGCTGGTGACCGCCGCGACAACAATTTTCATCGCGATTACCGCAATGCTGGTCTCTTTGGCCGCAATTTTGATAATCAATTTGGCTGGTTCGATCGATGGGATGATGGAGCGAGCGAAAACACCGCATTTTATGCAGATGCACTCGGGAGCACTCGATCAAAGTAAATTGGAGGAGTTCGCAGAAGCACAATCGAATTTGGCCGATTGGCAAGTCTTGGATTTCCTGAATATCGACAACAGTGAATTATTTATCGCTGGAAAGCCTATGACAGAAAGTGTTCAGGACAATGGTTTTTCGGTTCAAAGCGAACAATTTGATTTTCTGGTAGATACGAAGGATCGTATCATTCAGCCAAAGGTCGGCGAAGTCTATCTGCCGATTATCTACGAAAGAGAAGGCATCGCCAAAAAAGGGGATTCATTGGAGGTACGCGGTCATAAGTTAAAAGTCGCTGGTTTTCTGCGGGATTCTCAGATGAATGCGTCGCTGTCTTCGTCGAAACGATTCATTGTTAATAAAAAGGATTATCAAGTGTTAGAAAAGTTCGGCAACGTCGAATACTTGATTGAATATCGGGTCAAAGATACGGAGAAGATCGGTGATTTAGAAAAGGCTTATTTGAAAGCTGATCTGCCAGCGAATGGTCCCGCGTTGACTCATACGCTGTTTCGCATGATGAACGCCATGTCAGATGGAATCATGATCGCGATTATTTTACTGGTGAGTCTTTTGATGCTGGCGGTGGCCTTTTTATGTATTCGCTTCACGCTCTTGTCAAAGATCGAAGATGATTATCCGGAAATCGGAGTACTGAAGGCCATTGGACTAAGAAATTCGGATGTGAAACGTTTGTATCTGGCGAAATACGCGACGCTCGGATTGGTTGGATGTATTCTTGGTTATCTGCTGTCCTTTGCCTTCCGCGGTATTTTGTTGAAAAATATTCAGCTTTATATGGGAGAAAGCGGCAATCAAGGTTTGTCGCTGCTCGTTGGTTTGGTAGGAACGGCGTTGATCTTCTTTGGTGTCGTCTTGTACGTTAATCTCGTCTTGCGCCGTTTTCGGAAGATTTCGGCGGCCTCGGCCATTCGATTTGGCGGATCACAAGATAAAGCTCGTGGGCGCAAAGGAATAAAAATAGCTGGGCGCTCTTTCCCGAAAATCAACAACTTATTAGGGATCAAAGACGTCTTGGCACGTAAAAAGATTTATCTGACCCTGTTTACTGTTTTGCTGCTGTCTTCGTTTATTTTGATCATGCCGCAAAATCTTTACAGCACGGTTTCATCCCAGAGTTTTTCTCGCTATATGGGGATCGGAAAATCGGATCTGCGTTTAGACATTCAGCAAACCAAAAATATTCCTGCTAAAACAGCGGAAGTTATGGAAGCATTGCAGCAAGACAAACAAGTCACCAAATCAGTCGCTTTGACAACAAAAGCTTTTTCTTTGATCAAGCAAGGCAAAGCGGAGGACCAATTAAAAATCGAATTAGGCGATCATACGGTCTTTCCAGTGGAATACGCTGAAGGAAAGGCTCCGAAAAAAGCCGATGAAATTGCTTTATCCAGCTCATTGTCTGATGATATTGAGAAAGCACTCAATAGTTCGCTGACAGTGAAAACCTCAACCGGCAATCGCACACTTAAAGTTTGCGGCATCTATTCCGATGTAACTAATGGCGGAAAGACCGCCAAAGCTGTTTTCACTGATCAAAAGGCGGGAACCATGTGGTGTACGATCAGTGCGAACTTGAAATCCGGCATCTCGGCAAGTGAAAAAGCCAAAGACTACGGCAAACAATTCACCTATGCCAAGGTCTCTGATATTAAGAACTATATGCAGCAAACATTTGGTTCGACGATTCAAACGGTGGCGACCGCAGCCAAAGTAGCAGCAATCGTTGCTTTAGCAATCACAGCTTTAATCGTTTTATTGTTTATCAAGATGCTGCTGGCGAAAGATCGCCACGAAATCGCGGCGTTGAAGGCTTTGGGATTCACCAGTTCAGATGTACGCCAGCAATACTTTATGCGTTCACTCGTCATTGTTGTGTTAGGGACAATTATCGGAACGCTGTTAGCGAGTACATTAGGTGGACAGGTCGCGGGTATCGCCATGTCCATGATGGGTGTCAGCACCTTCCGCTTTTCGATCAATCCGCTAATCAGTTTTGTGCTTTGCCCATTGGGTATGCTGCTGGTGACTTTAGCAGCCACAACATTAGCGACCGGCTCGTTACAAAAAATAAAAATCAGCGATAATATAAAGGAATGATGACGATGAAAAAAATGATTATTGGGACCAATATAGAGAAAGCTTTCGGGCAAGAAAAAGTTTTACGCGATGTGTCAGTTGAAATTGATCAAGGAGAATTCGTCTCGATTATGGGACCCTCAGGATCAGGAAAAACTACTTTAATGTTCGCGTTGAGCGGCATGGATGAAATTGATGCAGGAAGTGTACAATTTGATGATAAGGAATTGGCGAGTCTTTCAGAAAATGCTCTGGCCGATCTGCGCCGCAAACAAATGGGCTTTGTTTTTCAACAGCCGACATTATTGAAAAATCTGAATGTGTTAGACAATATCGTGCTGCCCGCCCAAAAAGGCAATGAAAAACAGGCCAAATCATTAATGGAAAAAGGCCAGCAATTAATGAATCGAATGGGTATCGCCGGACTAGAGCAGCGAGACATCACACAAGTGTCAGGCGGTCAGCTGCAGCGTGCAGGAATCTGCCGAGCATTGATGGGTGATCCGCAAATTATTTTTGGCGACGAACCAACCGGTGCACTGAATTCTAAATCGGCCCAAGAAATCATGACGCTCCTAGCGGAAATCAATCAACAGGGAACAGCGGTTTGCTTAGTCACTCACGATGCGAAAGTTGCCGCGCAAACGCAGCGCGTACTATTCATGAGTGATGGTCAGATCGTTAGTGAACTTCAATTTTCAAAAGATGAGCCGAAAAACTTGGAAGAACGAATGGCTTGTGTTTCGGAAAAAATGCGAGAAATCGAAATCTGAACATCCTACAGAACAAAGGTTGGTGCATAATTGCCCAGCCTTTTTATTGTGCCGTCCAATAATATTCTCTTAAGACGAGAAAAAAAGTGAAATCGTTATGCTATACTTTTTCTATTAAATTTATATGAGAAAAGGGGAGGGAACTGGATGCGAATCGGTTTTATTGGCGCCGGGAAAGTTGGCACGAACTTGGGACGCTACTTTTGTAGCAAAGATTTTCCTATCGTCGGCTATTATAGTCGAAATTATGAAAATGCCGTCGCTGCTTCACGACAAACGAACAGCCGAGCGTTTACAGATTTAAAAGAATGTATTGAAGCCTGTGATTGGTTGTTTATCACTGCGCCTGATGATCAAATAGCCGCCGTTTGGTCAGAAGCAGAACCCTTTGTATCTGTTGAACAATTCATTTTTCACTGCAGCGGAGCGAAAAGTTCACTGGTTTTTGCTACGGACAAAGGTGTTTCTTGTTTTTCGCTCCATCCGTTAGCAGCCTTCGCGAACAAAGAAATGTCGCTGACTCAACTAGCCGATACTGCCTTTACTTTAGAGGGAACAAAGAATGTGGAGCAAGTCGAACAGGCGCTTGTGCGGCTGGGAAACCTGATCGCGGTCATCGCATCGGAGGAAAAAGTGCTTTATCACGCGGCCTGCGTGTTTGCCAGTAATCTAGTTGTCGGTCTAAGTGCGACCGCTGAGGAATTGTTCGTAGCGAGCGGACTGCCTAATGAGTTTGCCAAAAAAGCTTGGCGCCAGTTGTTTTCACAAAATATCCAGAATTTACTGATCATGAGTCCTAGTGATGCATTGACTGGTCCAGTGGAACGCAACGATCTTTCAACAGTAAGCGACCACTTAGCGGCGCTTCCACCCGAATCCGTAGAGATTTATCGCGAACTTACAAAGAAATTGCTTCAAATCGCAGCAGAAAAACACCCCGAACGAGATTACCGACCGATGGAAAGGAAGTTAGATCAATGAAAAATACCGTTTTGACAATGCAAGAGCAAAAAGTAAACCACGAAAAAATCAGTATGTTGACAGCCTATGATTATTCCACCGCCAAATTAATGGACGAAGCAGGAATCAACGCGCTATTGGTAGGCGATTCGCTAGGCATGGTAATGCTTGGATACGAGGATACTTTATCTGTAACTATGGAAGATATGATTCATCACTCCCGCGCGGTAGCTAGAGGAGCAAAAGAGGCATTCGTAGTGACTGACATGCCGTTTATGTCTTATCATGTCTCGATTTCTGATGCGGTTTATAATGCTGGCAGACTTATTAAGGAAGGAAATGCTGCGGCGGTCAAGCTTGAAGGCGGTGCGGAATTTTCCAAAACGGTTGAAGCCATTACCCGTGCGTCCATTCCTGTGATGGGACATATTGGTCTAACACCACAATCGATCAACGCTTTCGGCGGTTTTAAAGTTCAGGGTAAAACCAAGGAAGCGGCGAAGAAAATACTGAAGGATGCCTTAGCTCTGGAAAAAGCGGGTGCTTTCGCAATTGTTTTAGAAGCAATCCCCGCAGATTTGGCTGCGTTGATCACGAAAAAACTAACAATTCCTACGATTGGGATCGGCGCCGGAAACCAAACCGATGGCCAAGTTTTGGTTTATCAGGATATGTTGGGCATGTATGGCGATCTTCAACCAAAATTCGTCAAACGCTACGCTGAATTAGGAAAAAATATGACTACCGCTATTCAATTGTACAAAGAAGAAATCCAACAAGAACAATTTCCGGCTTCGGAACATACATTTAGCATCGCTCCAGAAATAATCGAAGCCTTGGAGAAGGAGATATAGTCATGCAAACACTTGAAACGATCCAAGCAGTCAGAAAACAAGTCAACCTCTGGCGGCAAGCCGGTGAAACCATCGGTCTTGTGCCAACGATGGGGGCGCTTCATGCAGGACATCAAAGTTTGATTGAACGTGCCGCAGAAGAAAACGATCACGTGATTGTCAGTATTTTTGTCAATCCGACACAATTTGCGCCAAACGAAGATTTGACCAGCTATCCTAGAAAACTTGAGGAGGATCAAGCGTTATGCGAAAAGGCCGGAGTAGAAGTGATTTTTCATCCTGAACCCCAAGAAATGTATCCTTCAGGTTTTGACACGTTTGTTGAGGTTCACGGAACGACCGAAGTTCTTGAAGGTGCCAGCCGTCCAACGCATTTTCGCGGCGTCACGACGATCGTTTTAAAACTATTGCAAATCGCTCAGCCTGATCGTGCGTACTTCGGACAAAAGGACGCGCAGCAAGTCGCGGTCATCCAGCAAATGGTTCGTGATCTGAATGTTCCGGTAGAAATCATTGCTTGTCCGATCATTCGAGAAGTCGATGGACTAGCCAAGAGTTCACGAAACGTCTATTTGAATCCCGCCGAACGCAAAGCCGCCTTAGTCTTGAGTCGAGCATTGAATCTGGCGCAGCAGCGATTAAATGCAGGCACACGAGAACCGAAACAATTAATTCAACTTATAATAGAAGAAATAAGTAAAGAATCCTTAGCGAAAATCGATTATGTTGAAATTGTTGATCAAAAAACCTTACAAAAGGTCGAAACGATCAATGCGGCCATCTTAGTCCCGATTGCGGTTTATATCGGCAATACACGCTTGATCGATAATTTTTATTGGGAAGCAAAGTGATATCTAGTTGCGAAGAAGACTGTATCCATATTATTGGATACGGTCTTTTTAATGATGATTTAGCGATTAACGATATCCAACCTTTCCCTGCCTAATTCCTTATGATACGCTTAATCATGAGGGGAGGGCCGCAAATGATTGAAAGCAGATTGTTACAGCTTCTTTTTATTTTATTAGAGAAGGGTTCGGTGACGGCACCGGAATTAGCAGAACGGTTCGAGGTGTCTGCGCGGACGATTTATCGCGATATTGATGCGCTCAGTGCTGCCGGCATCCCCGTTTATGCGGTTCGAGGCAAAGGCGGCGGGATTTTTATCCAAGAAGATTATGTGTTGGATAAGGCTGTATTTACTGACGAAGAACAAAAGGAAATATTGATCGCTCTTCAAAATTTGAATCTCACCAATGGGGCACTGACAAGCTCTTTAGTTTCGAAGCTTCATTCTTTGTTTAAAAAGGAAAGTCATGATTGGTTAGAGATCGATTTTTCCGATTGGACCGGATTACGGAATGAATTATTTACCGACCTTCAGCAGGCGATTCTTTCGAGACAGGTCATTCAGATAGACTATCTTAGTACAAAAGGACAAACGACTACGCGTGACTTAGAGCCTTTAAAATTGGTTTTCAAAGATAAAGCCTGGTATTTATACGCTTTTTGTCGTCTAAGAAATGAAAACCGATTGTTCAAGTTATCCCGAATACGCGCGTTTCAAACTTTAACTGAAAACTTTATTCGAGAGACGCCCAAAAAGGTTTTCGCAGAAAGACAGCATCCCACCGAAAATCTAGTTGAAATGAGATTATTATTCGATTCTAGTGCGGCCTATCGCGTCTATGAGGAGTTTGATACGATCACTCAAAACCCGGATGGCAGTTTGTTGGTTGAGATCACTTACCTCGATGATGAATCAACTATGAATTATTTGTTTTCCTTTGGGGACCATTTAGAGATTTTAGCGCCAGAGTATTATCGTAAAAAAATGGCTGATCGTATTGATGTACTGCGAAATAAATACAGAACTTGACATCAGATTGCAAGTTACACTTGCTAAACTGGAAATAAAGGAGGCGTTCTAAATGAAGCCGATTTTAAAAGACAAGGAAGAATTTCCGACGATTGAAAACTTGGCCAATCATCTATCCCAAAAAAATTTAGCTCTTTACCAGCAGCTGCTGGAGGAAATCCATGCGTGTTCTTTCAAGGAAGACTGGAACTACTATAACGATGGAAAAACATGGTTGAGCAAAATATTGTTCAAAAAGAAAAACCTTGGCTGGATCTCAATTTGGGAGACCGGCGTTAAGGTAACAGTTTACTTTGGGGAACGAGTTTGGCCGCAATTAGTAGCCAATGAACTATTCAACAAACTTGAGGCAAACGACGCGTCGATTCAAAAATCCGGCAAACTAAACGCTGTTTTAATTCCCATTCAAGATGAAACCAGTTTACACGTAGCTATTGAATTGGTGAATTTAAAAAAGAATATCAAATAGTTTCATATGAATACATCATAGTGAAAAGTCTTTTTATTGATAGGTGAAGAAACCGCAATAATTCTGGCTTTGACCTATGATGTTTTTTGTTTTTAGAGACTAAATCAACCCTGAAAATTTGCATATTTTTGGAACGCGAAATGGTATGATTATACTAGACATTAATTTTTTTGTACATAGCTTTATATGATTTTAGAAAACGATATTGGAGAAAAAAATGAAGAATAAACTAGGAATCATTCATGGAAGATTCCAAATCCTACATAATGGTCATTTGGAATATCTTTTAGAAGGAATGAAAAAATGCGAGTATCTGTTGATTGGCATTTCAAGTCCGGATAGCGACTATACTAAATACACAGCCTCAAACCCGCATAGATCATTGGATAGTGCCAATCCGATGACTTATTATGAACGCTTTGAAATGATCCGGTCAGCTATGCTAGAATGTTCGATTCCCAGAGAAAAATTTGATATCGTTCCTTTCCCAATAAATGTACCTGAGAAATTATTTAATTATGTTCCCAAAGAGGGCAAATATTTGATGACTCTTTATGATGAATGGAGCTATGAAAAATATGAGATTCTCTCAGCTCTTGGCTGCGATATTGACGTCATGTGGGAACGAACGAATGACCAAAAAGTAACTAGCGGAACGGAGGTTCGTTCTAAAATCATCCATGGCGAACCTTGGGGAAATCTCGTTCCTAAAAGTGTTTATCGTTTCATCAAAGAAAATGAGATAGATAAAAGAATTATCCATATCTCTAAGGAGAAGTAGCCATGTTAAAAATCTGTTCCCTGCAGAACTTTTCTTCCGCTCACCAGTTTGGAGGAAAAGCGAATGGTCTAAAAGAACTATTTTCGAAAAATTTTAATGTTCCTGAAAGCTTTTTTATTGAGGCAACAGCTGATGTTACTAAGGTAGATTGCTTATTGTTTCAGAATGAACTTTTTACGTATCTGGAAGATTTCAAAAATCAGGAAGGATTATATGATATCGCAATTCGCTCTTCTGCTTTAAATGAGGATGGCGTCAATGATAGTTTAGCTGGACATTATGAATCAATTCTTGGTTTGATGAGTTTTGAAGAGATATTATCAGGAATCAAAAGGGTTATTCTGAGCCAAGATAAGGTGGCTGACGAGACGCAATCGAACAATAAAATGGGTGTAGTCATTCAAGAATTTATTCGTGCTGATTATTCTGGGGTCATTTTTTCCTCGAATCCCTTAACTTTTTCAAAAAATGAAAGCATTGTCAGTTTTACAGATGGCTGTGGGGAGAAATTAGTTTCAGGAGAAGAAGAGGGCACGGATGTGCTGATTACCATCTGCGACAAAGAACTTTCTTTGGCTAATCAACAAGCGATTCCTTTTGGAGAACAAAAATTGTTCGAATTATGTCGAAGGGTAAAAGAGTTGGAGGATCGCTTAGGATATCCGCTTGATGTTGAGTGGACCATTCGGAATGGCAACATTTCATATATTCAGTGCAGACCGTTAGCCTCCATAACTAAAATCGAACCGATGACGGTTCCTGTTAAGGCTGAAGAGCTAGCTGTGCTACCTAAACAGCTTTTAAAAAGTGATAAAGTCGCTATAAGAATGGAAGCGCAGAAAAAAAATACGCATGTTTCCGATGCCTATGTAATAATTAGCAACGACTCGATCAAGCAAGATCGCTCAAATAATCTTAAAATCATTACAAGAAGTCCATTCTGTCAGGGATATAGCGCCGTAGTAATATATCCAAAACTCATTTCAGAAAAAGTTATCCGATCCTTTGTTGGAAATACTGGAAGGCTAAGTCTAGGGTCGCTAAACAAACAAGACAGTTTAATTAAAACTTACCCAAAATATCAGGACATAAACGAAGGCATAGCGGACTTTGTCAGCATGGCAAAGAAAGATTTTTGGGTTTTGTCAATCATCATTCAGGAAATTTATTCTCCAAAATTTACTGGTGTCATCAAAAAAGAAGGCGATAATTATATTATTGAAATTATAAAAGGCCACTTCTTTACAAAAGGGACCATTCCTTCTTCTAATTATCTCATTTCACGAGCGGGGGAAGTCATTTCTAAACAAGAAGTTTTGCAAAACGAATGGTATGAAATATCTGAAGGGGCAGTGATACAGCATAAAGACACGTCTAACAAAGAAAATAGCTTAACAAAACAGGAAATTCAAGCCATTCTAAATGAATTTGAAGGATTTTTGGCTGAAGAAGATGCTTTAATCGAATTTGGTTTATTAGAAATAGATCATGCAGCAAAACCTTATTTAATTGATCTCGTTAAAAACTCTGAGAAGCTCCTGGAGTTAACCTCCAAAGATATTTCTCAAGGAATTTTATCTCATGGAAAACTGACAGGAAAATTAGTCAATGTGGATTTAACCGATGACGAATCGTTTGATCTCCATTTTCATAATAAGTTTACGAAAAACAGTCAAAATATCGAGGAGAACATCATTTTTGCCTGTGATAAAACAAGTATTGAGCTTTTGAACCTCATCCATTCGTATGATTCGAAAAATATAGCTTTCATTTTTGAGCGCGGCTCCATTCTCTGCCACTTGTCGATTGTTCTGAGAGAATATGAAATTCCCGCAATTCAAGTTGGCTCTTTCGAGGAGTGTAATTTAGAGTTTGGGGCATATTACACTGTAGATGCAGAGAGCGAAATGACGGAAAGAACTCAGAGAGTGCAGAAAATTCTAAAGTAGAAGACAAAGGGATTTTTATCCAAGACGAGGGATAGTTTGCGAAAGGTTGTCGCGTTAGTAAATTTCAAAAGAGCAGCAAAAATAGAAACCGAAGTGTCGGAGTGATCAGTAGATGACTCCGATGCTTCTTTTTTAATACTCAAATATCAACCACTTGGTGGATAGGATTCGACTAGAACTTTTTCTACAATGGGTGTAGTTAGGAGGAGAGCGTTGATGAAATCATTAATCGAAGTAAAAAACTTAGAAAAAAGCTATAAAAACAAACAGGTGATTCATGGAATATCCTTTTCCATCTATCAAGGAGAAATTTTATGTCTCTTGGGGCCGAACGGCGCATCAAAAAGCACCACAATCAATATTTTGTGCGGCGCGCTTGGATTTGATCGCGGAGAAGTTACCTGCAAAGGCGATCCAATCGATCAGAATTTACAGGCATTCAAACAACAGCTGGGTGTTGTTCCGCAGGACTTGGCATTGTATGAGGATTTAACGGCTGAAAAAAATGTACAATTTTTTGCCTCCTTGTATGGTTTGAAGGGAAAAGAATTAGAAGCGGGAGTCACTTTTGCCTTAAACTCGGTTGGCTTAACTAGTCATCGAAAAGAAAAGGTCGCGACTTTTTCTGGCGGGATGAAACGGCGGTTGAACATCGCGTGTGCCATCGCCCACCGGCCTGCACTGTTAATAATGGACGAGCCGACGGTAGGGATTGATCCGCAATCGAGAAATCATATCCTGACTTCGATCAAAAATATGCAGTTAAAAGGAATGACGGTTCTCTATACCACTCATTATATGGAAGAAGTGGAAGAAATCTCTTCGCGCATCATTATTATGGATCATGGTCGGATCATTGCTGAAGGAACCAAAGAGGCTTTAAAAGAGAAAAATGATGAGCGGAAGATCACTATTGAGATCAGTGACTCCAATGATATTTCCTTGGACACCTTTTATCAAATCGAAGGTGTAAAGGAAGTCACGTTAAATAAGGATGAATTGCGGATTACTTCGATCAAAGGAATTGAAAATCTCGATCATATTATCGGCAAGCTGATCAGTCTGCAGCAGAAAATTCAAAACGTCTTTGTCCAAGAAGCAAATCTAGAGACGATCTTTTTAGATTTGACGGGTCGCTCGTTAAGAGATTAAGAAAGGAGAAAAAAGATGTATCGATTAGTTAAAATTATTCAGCGAGACACGATCAATCTATTAACGAACCCGATGTGGATTTTCTTTAGTTTGATGTTCCCATTTTTATTAGTGGCGATATTAGGTTTTCTTACGGAGGGGCTATATGGCGACTATTTCACTAGTTATGATTATTACGGCGTCACTCTAATGTTGTTTTCAGCGATGTATGCAGGCACTTTTTCGGCAAATAGTTTTATGGAAGAAAAAATCAAAAGGGCCAATCTGCGAATTGTTTATTCACCTATTCGCAATTGGTTTATCCCATTTTCAAAAGTCATTGCGACATTTATCTTTTCCACGTTCTTTTATACCATCGCCGCTGTGATCTGCCATTTTCTGTTTCAGATACGCTTCGGCGATGAGAAACTCTTGCAAATCTGGCTTTTATTTATCGGGATGAATTTGCTGTTTAGCTGTATTGGTGTTTTGATGTGTTGCATTTTCAGAAGTGAAGGCGTCGCTAATCAAATTTTGAGTATTTTGACGGCCGCTTTGGCGATGCTTTCAGGCTTCTTATTTCCAGTCGCTAATTTGGGCGAAACGTTTGTCAAAATAAGCAAGTGGCTGCCCACGGCCAAAGTAGCAAAGACAGTCTTTGAAATGATTTACGATCAGAACGCGGCGAATTTTTTGCCTGTTTTTATGCTGCTGCTAATTTTGTCTGGCTTGATTATGGCTGGATCAATGATTCTATTTAACGGGGAGGAATATGTATGATTGCGATGTTCAGAAATGATTGGGCTAGAACGTGGCAGAATAAAGCGCGGCTATTTGTCATGTTGGGCTTGATCCTCGTCTCCATTTTTCTAGCCGTTTTTGTCAGCAGCAAAGGAAACTTTTCAACCAAGATTGGAGTAATTGGCGGTCCTAAACAGGAGGTTGCTTCTGATACAGTAAAAATCGTCCCACTGTCCAAAGAGCCGAATAAATCAGCACTAGCATTAGGGACCTACGATGCCATTGTCGATATGCGCCAAGAAACGCCTGTAATTTCGACGTTTAAAGGCGCAGAATACAAAAAAGAATTGATGAACTATTTAAAAGATCCGCAATCGATCAAGGCGATTCAAAAAAATGAGGGCGGGACCGGTAGTAAGATAATCGGCTATATGCTGATGTTCTTGTTGATGTTTAGTGTGACGAATATGCTGCTGTTTAGTGAGGATAAGGAAAAGCACATCATGGAACGGATCATCACGACGCCAATCAGCTTTATCAAATTATTTGCGAACTACGCATTGTTCGCATGGCTGGTGCTGTTTATTCCCAACTTGTTGATTATTGCGGGTATTTCATTTTTAGGATTGACTGATATTGGTCTTTCTTTAATGAACTATACTATTTTAATTGGTGTGATCACACTGTTTGCGACGGCTTTCGCAGTCTGTAATGCGTCGTTTTTCCAAGTAGCTGATACCGCAAGTATGCTAGGATCAATGATCATGATGATTACTACATTGCTATCCGGCAGTTTCTTTTCATTGGATAATGGCAATAAATTCTTTAATGATCTGATCCATTGGCTGCCGCAAAAACAATTCTTAGAGCTGGTGAAAAATATCGAAGCTGGCCAAAGTTATGGAGACAATTTTCAGCTGCTATTCTATCTAATTGGTATCAGTGCCGTTTTGATGATCATCGCGATAGCTAAAACAAGAAAGGAGTATGTCCGCAACTGAGTAAACTGATATACTAAGGGTACTTTTTAGTGGAAGGACTACTTTTATGCGAAAACACTTATCAACCAATCGTGTTAAAGCACCAGAAGCGCTTGAAAATTCTATTACTAGAAGAGAGTTGGCAGAGAAGATCCAAACAGGACTTCAAAAAAAGCTGATGGTTTTGGAGGCTGGTGCGGGACACGGTAAAACAACGGCTATTCGTGAAAAGCTCAATCAACTGCCTTCTGATCGGTGGCAATGGCTGACGTTGAATGAAGACTGCAATCATTTAATCGTTTTTTGGAGCTATCTGATTGAAACGTTAAAGGATCAATTAGGTCCGATGAAAGAGGAAATGCTTGTCTATTTTCAATCTGGAATGAATGCCGAGAACATTGAGGAATTTATTTCCTTTTTAACGGATAGTCTAGTTTTGGAAACAAGTGATTACCTTGTACTGGATGATTTTCATACGATAAATGATAAAGAAGTGCTTCATTCCTTCGAGCGTTTTTTAGAAGAACTACCGGAGAATTTGTATGTAGTAATAACAACGAGATATCAGCCAGAGTTATACTTAACCAAATTTTTACTGGCGGAGCAGCTTCAGTACCTTCAGGAAGAGGATTTTCTGTTGTCCGACGTTGAAGGGGAGAGCTTTATCCAGCAAAATTCGCGAGAGACACTTTCTCAGGAAACAATGACGTATTTACTTAAGACAGCTAAAGGGTGGATCGGCGGACTGAAATTATTGATGGCCGTTAAAAAGATCAATCAATCGCAAAATCAAAAGATCCGCTTCGAAAATAAGATTCTCTCTGAATATCTAGCCAAAGAAATACTTGGCAACTTATCGAAAGAAGAACAGGAATTTTTAGTGATCACTGGTTATTTCCCTTTTGTTTATCCTAATCTGAGTCAACAGCTGTTTCCTGAGATCGACTTTTCAGCGATGATCGAGGACTTGCAGGAGAAAAATCTGATGATCAGCTGCATTGATCGTCTGGAGCAAAAATTTACTTTTCATCCGATTCTAAAAGACTATTTAGTGAAAGAATTTCAGGCGCAGTCCGTTGAGAAGCAGACAACCTTAAAAAATCAAACCGCGGCGATCTTTATTGAAGACGGTTATTTGGATGAAGGTGTGGCATTATTATTTGAATTAGGCAAGTACCAGCAGCTCATGAATTTGATTGTAGAAAACGAACAGTCTTTTCGGCGGATTTATTACATTGAGCAGATACCGAGAGAAGTTGCCTTGACGAATATCGATTTCGCGTTTCAAAAATTTGTCTACTATTACTCCAATCTTGAATATGAAAATTGCCACGATTTGATCGAAGCATTGGAAGAAAAATATCCTGATAAAAAAGAGATTCGCGCCTTAAGCGGAATCAAATTATTATTGGGATCAGATTATTTAACAACGGAGCAAACACCGAATACTATTCAAGAAATCAATCAATTGAAATTGGATGACGTTTCGAAAGCCTTCATTTTTCTAAAAAGCGCATTGATTCTTTTCTTTAAGGAAAGCTATCAGCAGGCCAAGCATTTTATTGAAGCAAGCTTGAAGCTCAATCAAAAGAGCAAGAATAACTTTTTGCTGTACTTTAACCAAACATTGCTGGCACAAGTTTGCGAGGAGACCGGAGAATTAAACAAAGGATTGGCCATTTTGACAGCTATCTATCAGAAGCTGGACGGTATGGGGTTCAATTCAAAGATGAAGGAGACCTATCAAGTCAGTTTCTTTATCACGATCACCGGTATCCATCTGAAACAATTGAATCTGGAGGCAGCGGCAGATACATTAAAAAAAGCCAATACAAATAAACATCCGCATATCCACGCGTCTTATTTGTACAATTTGGCCGAGCTGCATTATCTTTCTGGCGATGAAGAGAAAGGCTGGTTAGCCTTTAAAGAGTTAGAAACCGGGGCAACTGGAAGCTATAGCAATCCATTTACACAATCCGGCATCATGAAATATGCTTTAAAACTTGGTCAATTACCTGGGTATTACGAAGAGCAGTTCATCGAAGCTTTTGAGGCGCACCCAGAACTTCATAATATGGCTTATCGGTTGTTTTATGGCATGATCCTATTTAAAAGAGGGGATTATCAAGAGTGTCTAGCGATAGCAGATCAAATTTTGGAAAAAAGCCGCAAGCAGCGTATTTATTCCAAAATTATTGAAGCCAACCTGCTAAAACTTTCAGCATTGCTGAAAATGAAAGGCGACTCCGCCAGACAAATGCTTAATATCTATCACGAGTGCTTATACTATGGAAGTGAAAATCGAATATTGAATGACTTCTTTCTTTTTCGAAATGAAATCGAAGAGCTGACGAAACTGCTGAAAGACGAAATCGAAGCAAATTTGGAACCACGGGAAAAAGATTTTCATCATGAAATAATCAAGCTGTGCTGTACCAGCTCGGATTCTTTGCTGACCGAGCGAGAGAGCGAGATTTTGGCTGAAATGGCGAAAGGCTTAACCAATAAAGCGATTGGCGACAAATTATTTATTTCCGTAGCAACAGTCAAAACCCATATACTAAATATTTACCGCAAATTGGAAGTCAATTCCAGAGTCACCGCGATTGAAAAAGCGAAACAACTGCATATCCTTTAAACGATCCATAAGAACATACGACTGGTTATGTTTTTATGGATTTATTTTGCGTTTGTAGATGCTGATCAAGCAGCTTCAAAAAATAGATTGAATACAACTTTTTGTAGAGCAAAGTTCTATTTGCCGATTATTTCAATTTAAGAGTAGGAAATAGTCGCTTTATGGTTTGAGAATAATGTTAGTTTTTCTCAAACCATAATATAGCATAAATAGAAGAGCTGATTAAATCAGGAATCCTATAAGATCAGCAATTTTTTTGATTTTTATCGTATTTTTTTCAACAACAAAAAGTTTTACTAAAAGTGTTTAGCATTTTTATTTTCGGAACTAAACTGGTAAATCATAAAGCATAAATCAATTTATCAGCATTCAGTAGCAAGGTTTATGATGAAGTATCTATATGAACGATCTGAAACGAGTTCAAATGATTCGTTGTATGATTGTATGCACCAGATGATCACAGAACCGTGATTGGCCGCAATTTGAAGCTGAATATGGTCAATAAGAGCTGAAAATTGCTGTTAGTGTTGATATACGTGAGCACCAGCAGTCGTTTCAGATAATAATGGCTAGTCAACAGTTGTAACAAGCCTTTTTAGTAGATTATGGGTGGATCAGCAGCCGAGAACGACAAATGAAAAGAAATCATGTTTTCGTAACAATATCTATTTTCCCGAAAGCATGATTTTTAAACAGTGATCCGCGCTAAAAAGCGGCTTTTACGAAGAATTGCTTCGGATTATTTCTTGTGCGAATTTTACTAAAATACTAGTAATTGGTTCACGAGTTCAAGCAAAAACGTCTTATAAACTTAGTTGAACTAGCATGTGCGAACAGACCGATGTATCAAGGTTTTGTTGAGAGATTTCAATTGATTGTTAGCAACTAACGTAAATTTGCGGCAGCAATTGATCATGGATTTCTTAAGTTGAAAAATACTTTCGGTTCATTTTTTCTTGCGACTCTCCCTTTTCTATATTTCTCTATCAGTTATTTTATAGTGGTTTTATAGCAGTCTTTAGCTTTATAGAAAGAACCATTTTTCAGTAATAGTAAATGTTTTTTGATACCTCTCCTCTTTTCAAACAATTGATAAATTCGTTATTTTATAATTGACTTAAAGGTATATACCAATTATACTGTAGTTAGGGATTCCTATCCCTCTCCCACTATAATGAAAGGACTGAATCGAATGAGTCGAGAATTACTAAAAGAACGTTATGAAAAAGAATTTGAAAAATTGCCGGACTTCATCCAAAAATATTTATTGTATTTAGAAGCTATCCCCCGTTCGACCAACACTCTGTATGAGTACTCAAAAGAATATCGCCGATTTCTTGCCTGGCTCACCTCTGAGAAAATTATCTCTGTTAATGATATTTCAGAAATCTGCTTAGAAGATTTTGAACGGCTGAATAAAGATAAAATCGTTTTATATAAGTCCTTTTTGAATCAGTCACCTAAACGGACTTTTGAAGGAAAAACGGAAAATGATGTCGCCCAATCCCCTTTGAGTGAAAGAAATACGCATCGGTTAAAAGTAACGGTACAGAGAAGCATCACTGCCCTGCGTTCCCTCTTTAAATACTTAGCGAATGAGGAGGTCGAGGAATTTGACGAACAGACAGGCGAATATATCATTCGGCCAATGCTGCGGAGAAATATCATGGTTAATATCGAAAATGGCGGTGTTGATGCTTCCGATGCAGTCAGAAAAGACAAGATTGAAAAGATGCTGTATTTAGATTCTGATGCGATTGACTTTGTTGAATTTGTTTATGAAGGGTATGGAAACAACCTTACCTCGCGCCAGGCCAAAACAGCCTATGAAAAAAATCGAATCAGGGATACGGCTATCTTGGCCTTGTTTCTTGGATCTGGGATACGATTATCAGAACTAGTCAATACCAATGTTAGTGATCTCAATTATGATGGTCTATATATCCAAGTCCAGCGTAAAGGCGACACCATGGATCACGCGATGATCTCGCCCATCTTTATTGATTATATCCAGGAATATATCGATCAAAGAAAGGTTCTCTATAATGCGGACGATTCTGTGGCTGCATTGTTTTTGACCAAACATAAGAATGTTGCCAAACGAATGGAAGGCGGATCGATTGAAAAGATGATTGACAAATACTCCACAGCCTTTGGCAAACGAACCACCCCCCATAAGCTGCGGCACAGTGTTGGAACGATGGCTTTTAGAAAGACCAAAAATCTGAAAACGGTCAGTGAGATTTTGGGACAGCGTGGTACCTCAGCCACGGAGATCTATACCCATATCGTCAAAAAAGAAAAACGTTCAGTGATTGACGATTTATGGACATGAAAAAAAGGACACTCTCAATAGAGAATGTCCTTTTTTTGCGAATTTATTTCACTTCTTTAAAAATTGCACGGCGGCGCAGCTTGGGAGAATATTTTTTCAACTCCAAACGATCTGGCGTATTACGTTTACTCTTGCTCGTAAGGTATAAGCGTTCGCCTGTTTCTACGCATTCTAAAATAATGTTTTGTCTCATTCATTTCACCTGCCCCAATTGGTTTATCGATCTTCAAGGAATTCTTCAATCTGAATTTTTTCATCATAGCTAATTTCGTCCAGTACTAGTTTCCCTAATAGGTCATTTTTGATATCGAGCGGAATTTCCCAAAATCCATCTATTCGTTGAAAAAGAGTCGAATCATACGATTGAAAAATAGGATAAATCGTTAAGAAATCTTGAAAGGAAAGATTCGGCTCTTCATAAAAATCTCGGACCAATCCCTGTTCGATCGCTTCAGGCGTAGGAGCGCCGTTCTCATAAATAATATGATTTTCAACCATGGAACGATATAGCTCGCTCTTGCTATATTCCTGTTCATCGTTCGCTTGATAAAATTGAAAGCTTTGCTCGACTAAGGGGGGATAAATAATTTTCAAGAATACGCCTCCTATTCTTTATCGATAACTTTACGTCCTTTGTAGTACCCCTTTAGAGATACATGATGACTACGCCGATAATCGCCTAAACTTTCATCGAAAGAAATTTCAGGTTTTTTTAGATTATCCTGGGCTCTGCGCAATCTTTTTTTTGCTTTTGATGTTTTTCTTGCTGGTACTGCCACGCGGTTTCCTCCTTGCTTGATTAAATTACCAACTTGCTTTCTTTACGCCTGGGATCAGGCCTTGATGAGCTAAGTCGCGAAAGTTAATTCGCGACATTCCAAACTTGCGCATATATCCACGAGGACGCCCATCGATTTGATCGCGTAATTTTAACCGGTTGGGATTCGAATTCTTCGGCAGCTTAGCCAATCCGGCATAATCATGTGCTGCTTTTAGCTCTAGCCGTTTTTCAGCATACTTTTCAATTAACGCCTGTTGTTTTTTTGCTTGTGCTATCTTTGATTTTTTGGCCATAAGCAATGACTCCTTTTCGTTTTGCAACATTCAAATCGTAATAATTACGATTTGTCACGAATACTGTACCAAGTTCTTTTTCTTTTGTCAACAAAAAAATAACATGAAAATCTATTCATCTGAATAGATTTTCATGATTACTAGCAGCTTTTAGAGATATTAACGAACAGGATAAAAATGTCCATGACTTAAAAAGAAGCATCCACTTATTGGAATGCCTCTTTCTTGAGTGCGTCTTAGAAAAATTCTGTCTTTTGCATAGCTAATATATCCTCATAGAGCATCGTTGTATTTACTTTATATAAGTAATTTCTGGTTGTGTGTTTGATTTCCTTTGGAAGCAAAGTTCGGATCTCCTCTTCATTAAAACCAACTTGAATCTTTTTCTCATCGTAGATAATAGGCCTTTTCACCAGTTTTGGGTATTGACTAAGCAAGACCAATAATTGATTAAAGGATAGTTCGTCGAAATCAATGTTCAAGGCTCTATAAATTTTCGATTTTTTTGAAATGATCTTGTCAAACCCGCTTGGACAAAGCGTAATAATTTGTTTTAACTCCTCTTTACTTAATGGCTCATGATCAATATTTCTTGCAGCAAATGGAATGTCATGCTCCTGAAACCAAGCTTTCGTTTTTCGGCACGAAGTACAAGAGTTGCCAAGTAAAATAGTAATCATCTTTTCCCCTCCTCTTTTTTTCTATCTTAATTAAAAAAAGAGAGATGGATTCTACTATTTTTATTGGGAAAATGAGTAAATTGTAGAATGGGCAAACTATACTTGGCGCAAATCAAAAATATGATCGGACAGTTGATTGAATAAATCTTTTATTTTTGATGCGGTAATTTCCCCATCGATTAAATAGATAACCTTCGTATTTTCTGCTAAATCGTTTACTGGACAATCGCTGATAATGATGTCGCAGGTTTTCATCGCTTTCTTTTTTAGCAATACATTTGCTGGGCCGAAATGCTGCTCGATCTGCGAGCATAAATCATCATTAATGTAGTAATCCCTAGTAAAATTTACCCCAATAACAATTTGTGCATTTTCTTTGTAGCGATCATAAATATGAATCAGATCTTCAAGCAGCCACTGTTGGTTTTGCTGTTGAATAAATGGATACCTCTTCCTCTTTTTTGAGACAAAACGTTTGTAGAATTGCTGGATTTTTTTCTTTACATCATTTTGATTCTTTTCAGCGTAAATGCTATAACTAGCCATTGTCGTGTTGGGATGATTTGCGGTCAACACATCATAATAAATTTGATTTCTCAAAAAATTGAGTACATAGATTTTTCTTTCGTCCTCAGGGATCACCAAGCAAAATTCAGTCGAAAAGGCATCTATCAGCTCTTCAGAATACTCGAAATGAGGTGAATCATTCTCCTTCAGCACCTCGTATTGTTTGAAATTTATCCCCCTCGGTTCAGTCTTTGAAAGTAATAATCTGGCAAGAATATTGATTGTTGTTCGCAACTCACTGCTTAAGTGCGGCACTGGATTAAGAATATCAAAATAGGGATGGACAAATAATTCTGAGTTGGGCGTCGCTTTTAATTGTTTGCGGATCATTTCGATTGAGCTAATCGGAAAATTCCTCAAGCATAAGTGAATCAGCAAGAATAACTTATCGAGCATTCCACCTTCTAGATTTTGGATCGTTTCTTTTTTGACATAGATATTCAAGGTTGAATACACGAGTTGTGATTGTTCCTTATCGGTGTGCAGGTCGATATTGCTATGAATATTCCAATAGATATCGAGTATGCAATAGTGAAGCTGCACTTCACTTCCCGTGATCGTTTTCTTTCCGGGTTTAGAAAAGTCCACCCTGATCCCGTAATGAAAAAGAAAGGCATTGATCGCTTTCATCCGAGAGTAAATATAGGAAACACTAAAATTAGTTTTTTCGCTGATGCTTAAAATGGAGTTCGTGTCCCTTCTCAGCAAAGCGAGCAGAATATTGTAATTTGTGGACTGCTCACAATAGTCAATTAACAGACGATAATAGTATTCCGCAAGATCAGTGTAAGGCAAATTGATTTTGATGAAATTTGCCTTTTTCAAAAGTGGTTGTTCGCATAATTCTAATGAGAGAATATCCTTTTCAAGCTCCTTGATATAGATAGAAAAATTCAATTGCGACATGTTAAAATACTCAGCTAAATAGTCGCTGGTTATATAAAAGCGATTATCGGACAGAAACTGAAGAATCGATAATTTTACTCGGCTTTTTTTATCTAAGAGATTCTCTTTGATTAAGTTTTGACTGTTCATCGAATTCATCCTCTCCAATTTTGACTCCATTCTAACGTAACCTGCCATTTTTCTTCTAAGGAAATGCTTTGATAGAAAATGAAAAAAGATACCTCAGAAGAGATATCTTTTCATCGATAGACATAAATAATCGTTTGGCAGCATAAATATCAGCTGCATTGCTTTAGGATCCTTGCCCTTTTATTATTGATGTTTATTGTCGTAGTATACTAAATAGTATTACTCTTTCGCACCATTTCTAATATCTTCCTCTAAAGAATCTGTTAACTCCTTTAAAAGATCCAGAGTACTGTTCATATTGGCACTGTAATATCTTTCAGTTCCAGCCTTACTAACAGATAGAATCCCAGCATTCAGCATTAGTTTTAAATGATGTGAAACAGCAGGTCTAGATAACGATAAATGATTAGTAATCTGATTAACCGTTAATTTCCCAGATTTACAAAGCATTACTAGAATCTGTTGCCGGTTCTCATCCTGCAACATAGTAAAAATTGGAATTCCCTTTTTAAAAATTTCTAGTGTTTGTTCTGCCATTCGGAGGCCTCTTTCTCAATACCTTTATATTGCGTTTATGATTTTAAACTATTAAACAATACTTTTTTTTTGCTGTCAACAACTATTGGTTGACATTTTTAAACCAACGAACTAAACTCATAAAAAGCAAACGTTCAAAAGATTAAACGTTTGAACTATTGAATGATAAAGGTGGATATATTAATGATGACTACTATGAAAGCTGCAATTATTGACAACTACAAACAACCAATACCCTACATAAAAGAAACTGCTATTCCAAAAATTCGTTCCAATGATGTTTTGGTGAAAATCGTTGCTGCAAGCATTAATCCTATTGATACAAAAACGAAAGATGGCGAGATCAAAATGCTGCTTGAGTATGACATGCCGTTGATTCTAGGAAGTGATTTTGCCGGCATCATTGTTGAAACTGGCGAAAGTGTTTCTGAATACAGTGTTGGTGATGCGGTCTATGGGCGTGTACAAAAGGACCGTATTGGAACTTTTGCGGAGTATATCGCCGTCGATAAAGGAGATATCGCTTTGAAACCGCAGAATATTACTTTTGAAGAAGCAGCTTCAATCCCTTTAGTTGGATTGACTAGTTATCAAGCTTTGCACGATATTATGAAAATCAGGCCTGGGCAAAAGGTGTTGATCCAAGGCGGATCAGGCGGAATCGGGACAATTGCTATACAGATTGCTAAATACCTTGGTGCCTATGTGGCAACGACAACTTCAAGTGGCCACTTTGACTTAGTTAGAACACTGGGCGCCGATTATCCAATTGATTACCATACAACCAATTTTGCAGCAGTGCTTTCTGATTATGATTACGTGTTTAACACGCGTGGCGGAAAAACCTTGGAAGATGCATTTAAGATTATTAAACCGGGTGGAAAAGTTGTCAGCATCGCCGGTCTTCCTAACAAACAATTTGGTAAGGAGTTTGGTGTGCCATTATGGAAACAATTTGCTTTCGGATTCGTCACTCGTAAATTAACTAAGTTGGAAAAACAAACGGGCGTTTCTTACACCTTTCTTTTCATGAAGCCAAGTGGTGCGCAGCTTGAGGTTTTAAGCCAGTTAATTGAATCAGATACGATCAAACCTGTGATTGATCGCGTGGTTCCCTTTGCTGCTATTGAAGAAGCGTTCTCTTATTCCCAATCAGGAAGAGCCACTGGAAAAATCATTTTACAGATGAGCGATGATTCAGAAAGTGAAGTGTACCGTTCACACGATAAATAGTTCACTCGTTTTCTCGGAGTAAAGAAAGCTTCAAAAAACGTTTATCAAATTAAAAATGCAATTCGAAGACGGAAATCTCAGGCGGTACACCGAATCGTGCGTGGATCGAAGTTGTTCCTAATCCTGTATTGACGTAGAGTTTGGTGTGATCGCTGAGTTCATATAACCCTCGGATGTACTTTTCTGCTAAAACGTTTTTCACCGGATGAAATGGAATCCGGATTTGTCCGCCGTGACTATGTCCTGCTAAAACTAGTTGAGTATTGGTTCCGACAAAGTCATCGGCCACATCGGGTTCATGCGTCAGTAAAACTGAATAGTCATATTTTTCGCGATATGCCAAGGTATCGTTTACTGATGGGTTTCCCAGTAAGGAATCATCTAGCCCGCCGATAAAAAGTGTTTTGCCATTTTTGAGGGTCAGTGTTTCACCAGTATTTTTTAAGACATCAAAATTCGCGGCGTTCATCACCCGCTCGTAAATATTTGCTGCTCCGCCGCCATAATCATGGTTGCCCCAGACTGCGTATTTGCCAATGGAGGCCTGCATTTTGCTTAATTTTTCGATAATTTCCTGTTCGTGCTGATATTTGGCGTAGTTATCAAAAAGGTCACCGGTAAAAACGATTATGTCCGGTTTCTCCTTGTTCACTTTGCGGATCACCTTATCTAATCGATTGGTGGCATAGCTCTCAGATACTTGTATGTCTGAAAGCTGAACGACTTTCAACTCTGCTGGTTTCGCTTGATCGCCTAGCTTAAGGTGATGGACTACCGCTAAATTTGGTTCGATCTTAAAGGCATAAATGGGTATAGCCAATAAAATCAGAAATAGTCCTAGTAATATTTTTTTATTCATGCTGTTTTTCCTGCTCTCTTTTAATTAGTGACAGATTCTTTTAAAGCGTTATATAGCCACCAAAAGGGTTTCATTGTTGCTTGATCAGATTCGCTATTCTCCCAACGAATCTTTGGTATTCCATGTGAGGGCTGATCAGAGTCAGCATAGTCATCTATTTTGGAATCAATGAAGGAGTTATCCTTCAGAGAATTTGCGGGTTCCTGCGCTTTTGGCTGTGTGGCGAAGGAAGCTAATAGTCCTCCCGATAGCAATAAGGCAATCGTTAAAATGCTTATGATGATCTTTCTCTTGGTTTCATTTTTCATATCCTCGCCTCCTATGAGTAACATGATAGAATACAATTATGCAAAACTTGTGCAAAAAAAGAGACCGCACTTATTTAAGTACGGTCTCTTTTTTGATTGGTAAAGTAATCGTTGCGATGAAGTGATTATTTTTTTGCTGAAGGGTCATTTTTCCGTCTAAGCCCTTTACAGTTTGTTCGACGATTGAGAGGCCTAAGCCTGTTCCAGATAGATGATTGTTGCGGGACTCTTCTCCTACAACAAAAGGTTCTTTCAATTGAGCGATTTGCTGATCAGTCATTTGGATTGCTTTATTTTTAAAGATTAATTGGTAATCACTGCCGAGTTTTTCGCCAGTGATCGTTATTTGATTGTCTAAGCTGTACTTCATTCCATTTGTCAGCAGGTTAATGAAAACCATCCGCAACAGCTGCTCATTTGTTTGAAGTCGGCAAGGCTCCAAACGAAGCTCAATCTGAAACTTTGGAGCGATTAAGCGCTGCTGTGTTAGTTCTTTTTCAACGAATGCTTGGATATCAATCGTTCCAAGCGGGAGTTCTTCTTGCATTTGCTGACTATAAGCCAAAATATTGGCAACCAAATGATTCATGTCTTCTAGCTGCTGATTGAGATCAGGCAAGAAGGTTGGATTTTCGAGCCCCATATCTTCGCCATCAACTAAGAGCTGCATGACTGACAACGGCGTTTTTAATTCATGTGCTAAATTAGATGAAAAATTCTTTAACCGTTCGTTTCGTTCCAGCAGGTCCAATTCATGCTGGTGAAGGGAACGTTTCATTAAGTTGATTGAATGGCTTAGACTGCCCAATTCATTTTCTTCCTGGATATCTGAGTCCGCGAAATTCAACTCAGAAATACTGCGGGTCGCCTGCTCCAAACGGCTGATCGGTTTAATGATCTGGTTTCGAACCAGAACGATCACTAAACCGAAGAGCAACACTAGAAATAGAATAGTGGCTGCGACTAAGAGCGGCAGCAGCGTATGGATCGCAGACTTAAAATCAGGAATACTGGTTCCAACCAGATATAAGATATTGCCCTTACTGAAAAAACCGTGTAAAAATCACTCTTTTGTTTGGTTTGGTTGTATAGACGTTGGACGGAACGCCCATCATTTACGGCCTCGATCGTTGTTTGATCCACCCAGAATCGATTGAGGGAAATTCCTTCCCGCTCCAAACGGAATGTCAGGTCATCCGTTAATTCTTCTGGATTAGAATTCCCTTTAGTTATGGGAACCACGACAAGATCATCAGAAGACTGATAGTTTTGTCCATTTTGCAGCGCTTTCTGGGCCTCTTTCACCGGCTGCTCCATTTTCCAATAATAATAGGTAGGAAATCCCCAACGATAAACCAGTGTGACGAATAAAAGAATCAGCACAAAAATGATTCCCACCCGCTGGATAAAGGAACGGGTCAAACTATTCTTTCGGTAATTCAAAGCGATAGCCTATTCCATAAACAGTTTGGATGAATTCCTTGCCGATCTTGTCGCGCAAGATACGAATAAAACTGTCAACGGTCCTTTCGTCATTTTCATTATCCAATCCCCAAACAGATAACAGTATCTGTTCGCGGGTCAAAGGCAAGCCTTGATTTTGGTAGAGATAATACAGCATCTCGTATTCTTTTTTCGTCAAGGTCAGCTCCGAGTTATGCAGCAAAACTCGTTTTTCATTGGGAATAAATACTAAAGGCTGCTTGATATCCTGTCGAATCACACCCAATAATTTAGCGACGCGAATCAGCAGTACGTTCGCGTGAAACGGTTTGGCTAAATAATCATCAACGCCAGCCATCAGCGCATCAACCTCATCTTCAGGCATGTTCTTGGCCGTCAGCATCAGAATCTTGATATTTCGTTCCCGCTTCATGATTTGTGCGACTTCTAACCCATTCATTTTTGGCATCATCCAATCCAAAATGGCTAGATCAAATTTTTCGTCATAAAATTTTTCCAAAGCCGCTTCGCCATCACTGGCCTCAAAAACCTCGTAGCCTTCCATTTCAAAGAATTTCCGCAATAATTCCCGCATTTTATCTTCATCTTCACCTAGTAAAATCCTCATTCAAAAAAATCCTTTCGCACTTCTTCATTTCTACTATAAAATTCCATCTAGCCTATTGAATACCGATGCGTGAAATTTGTCCATTCATCTCCGCCAATCTTATCGTTTATATAAAAAAGATACCTCCGAAGAGATATCCTTTCTTAGTTAAGCTTTGTCTTAAAGCCAATTTTCTCATTATTCAATTGTTTTGATTACTTTACATGGCGAACCATAGGCCAGGACATTTTTAGGGATATCTTTTGTGACGATGCTGCCTGCGCCGATTACGGAATTTTCACCGATGGTTACACCGGGTAAAACAATGGTTCCTGCTCCGATCCAGACATTCTTTTCGATCACGATCGGCAGATTGTATTGGGCCTTTTTCAAGCGCATTTCAGGCGATAATGGATGGGTTCCGGCACATAAGGTCACATTGGGGCCGATCATCACGTCATCTTGGATATCGATGGTCGTATCATCTACAAGGGATAATCCAAAGTTTGCGTAAACATTTTTACCAAAATAGGTATTTTTTCCCCAATTCGCATGAAAGGGCTGCTCGATATAAGAATCTTCGCCAAAACTGCCCAACAGCTTATCTAACAATACTGCCTTTTCCTGTTTTTTACTAGGCAGCGTCTGATTGAATTGAAAGAGGAGATCGCGATAAACGGCTTGTTCATCTTTCAGCTCGCTGGACTCAAAATAATTATCACCCGAGTCCATTTGTGCTTTCATCGTTGTATCAGTCAATGTGCTTTCCTCCATTTAAGACGTTGCGTTGAAAGGGACGTTTCTTATGCAAGAAGATTCCGACTAAAATGACAATCAGCAGCAGGCTTAATAGTTTGAATGGTGCAAAAAGGTCGGATGTTCCTGAAATGAATTGCAGCGTGCTTAATCCGAATGGCGCGATAAAGTTTCCAAGGTTGCAGCCGATCAGAATGATCGAAGTAGCCGCTGTCATTTTCGCTGGTGATGCGTAAAGATTTAGCGAATTATAAATGAATGGAAAAATCAGACTGCCGGGAATCCCGCTGATAAAGTAGCCGATCAGCAGCAGACCAAAATTATTTTCAGAGATAGCGATCATAAAGGTCGCCAATGCTAGCAAAGCCAAACCAAGGTACAAGCATTTCTCCCCTAATAAGCGGTTGAAAAAGCCGAATAGTGAACCTGTGATGATCCCGATAATCGGCATCACCGCCAAGAAAGTGGACGCGTTATAGTTGGCGCCTTTGATATCTGTCACCATAGTAGGGAAACGAACACCGATGGCTACAAAGGTCATGACTAAAAACAGGGCGAAAAGCGCTAACAAATAGACAGAAATTTTAAGTTCACCCTTCTCACTTGTCTTCGCTTTGCTGCCTTCTTTGATTTCGGGAACAAAGAAGGTGAACAAAATCAGGATTGGAAAGGCAATCAGATAAACACTAAAGGAGAATCTCCAGCCGAATGCCAGTAATGCCCCAGCCAATAAGGTCAGGCCGGCATTCCCGATATTTTCCGCTGCTCCGCGATACCCCAACAAGGTTGCTCGTTCTTCGGGTTCATCTTGAAAGAGCAAGTTGATGATTGAAACGGCTAATGAATTAAATAGACCAAAACCTGCACCTAAAATGAAGCGGCTGATCAGGATCGGAACATAGCTGTTCAAAAATAAGGGTGCTACCCCGCCGCCAAAGCCAACTAGGAGTAATCCTAGCTGGACGGTGCGTTTCGTGCCGATTTTTCCAGCTATAAAACTAGAAAGGACAACGAATATTACGACCGCTAAAGCGGGTAAAGTTGCGACTAATTCTACTTGTGTCGTGGTCATACCAAGCGCTGCCCGCATTTGCGGCAGTGCCCCATTGATTGATAAGGCACTGGTTAATAAGAGTGAGATAGACAAAATAGATAAACGGGTCATGATACTGTTTTTATTGATCATTTTTCTACGCCTCAACTTTCTTTATATGAAGCAAAGCAGTTTGGAAATCGCCATAAAAATCAGGTACGTTGACGCCGAGATTCATCAGTTCATCTCCATAATACTGTTGCTCTGTCGCCTGATCTTGATAGCGAGCGGTTTCATCTAATCCGGTCAAAAAGACTTCATGGAAAACCGGCTGCGCCGATGCCAAGGTACGGGCCATCATGACTAATGCTTCTGTTTTGTCAGCTGAGACAAACATCCACGCGGTCATATTTCCTTCAAAAGGACTATTCAAGCGATAAAAGTCACCGAATTGGACTAAAGGACGAATCGTTTGATATTGCTGCACCTGTTCTTTCACAATTATTTTCTCTTCTTTGGACATTTCCGTCAAATCCAATTCGTACCCGAAAACTCCGCTCATAGCAACGTCACCTCTTGTTTTCAATGAAGTGATTCGACCTGTTTGATGATTTGGCACGGCCGAAACATGTGCAGTCATAGAAGAAATCGGATAAGCCAAACTTGTCCCATATTGAATCTTCAAACGTTCCACTGCATCGGTATTGTCAGTTGGCCAAGATTGCGGCATGTAGTAAAGGAAGCCGGCATCAAATCGTCCGCCGCCGCCAGAACAGCCTTCCCATAAAATCTTCGGATAGCGTGCGATTAGATTTTCCATTAATTCGTAAACACCTAGAATATGGCGATGAGCCGTTTCTCCTTGATTTTCAGCTGAAAGTTCAATCGAATAAACATCTGATAAGCTGCGGTTCATGTCCCATTTGATATAATCAATCGGCACTTCATCTAAAATGCGGCACATTTGATTTTCGATATTTTGACGGACCTCTTTGCGTCCCATATCCAATAAATGCTGATCACGTGAAGATGACGGCGTCCGATTTGGTTCTTGCATTAAGTAATCAGGATGTTCTTCGTAAAGTTTTGAATCGACGGAGATCATTTCCGGCTCAAACCACACGCCGAATTGCAGACCTTTTTCATGAACGTAATCCGCGATGCCCTTCAACCCGTCTTTTAACTTGCCCTCGTATTCAAACCAATCTCCTAATGAAGAATTATCTGAATCGCGATGACCAAACCAGCCATCATCCAGCACAAACATTTCGATACCTAAATCAGCAGCCTCATCAACGATCTGCTCGATCTTTTTACTGTCAAAGTCGAAATAGGTTGCTTCCCAATTGTTTACTAAAATAGGACGTTCCTTCAATCGGTGTTCCCCACGAGCTACTCGTTCCCGCAATAAATGGTGAAGGCTGCCACTCATTCCATTCAACCCTTGATCGGAGTATGTCAGAATGACTTCTGGTGTTTGGAATTCTTCATTGGAAGAAAGTTCCCAAGAAAAATTGTAGTCATTGATCCCTGCCAGCACCCGAACCTGATCAATTTGATCTTTTTCCAATTCGAAGGCGTGATTGCCGGAATAGACCAGATGCATTCCGATGGCCGGACCGCTCATTTCATTCGTATCGTGATTGACTAACGCGATAAAACTATTCATATGATGGCTTGAAGCACCACGTCGACTCTCAAAGCTTTGGATACCGGAATGAATGCTGTCGCGATTAATTTGGCGTTCCCGCAAGTGGGCGCCCGGTAATGAGATGACTTCATCGTAGACTCCGCTGTTGCTTAGGTCCATTTGCATCGAAGCGATTTTTTCTAAAACGATCTTCTCGCTGGTCTTATTAAGAACTTTTGCTGAACGCGTGATTACAGGCCGTTCATGATAGATCGTATACGCTAATTCTACGTAAATCTCTTGATCGCGATCTTTCAGAACGATGACTAAAGTGGTCGCTTCCTCTTCATTCAGTACATAAGCTTGCGGCATTCCTTTTAGCTCAGGTTTGCCTGCTTCGATGCGATAATCAAAGTAGCGCAGATCGTGCAAGTTCGAACCATTTTCCCGCCGAATGATGGATGCTGGTAAACGATAGTCCATTGATCCGTGACTGGAATATTCCTGCGGCAATGTATCCTTTGAGTAAGCCCTTTCAGCGTTGCCCGGTACATTTCCCGAAAATCCGCGATCTCTGCGCAGGTAGTTTTTATTACCGGTATAGTGTTGGACAGCTTTCCCAAAGTATAGATGATGAAGAACCCCATCCTCTTCTATTTGTGCGATGTAAGAGATTTCATTGTTGTGTAGATGGAAAACCTGTGTTTCTTGATTAAATGCTGCGTAGGTTTGTGACATTTTTTTATTCCTCCTCTTAACTTGTTGTTTACCTTATAATGTTTACTAAACAATTATGTCAAGAGAAATCTGCAAAAAAAGAGAACTTTTTTTCAAAAGCCCTCTACATCACTATTTGTTTGGAATAAAACTTTCCCGCACGACCAGCTTTGAAGGAAAAGTCATGATGACTGTTTCTTTTCGTTCTTCCTCAATCCGTTCTTTGGCTAAACGTACGGCTGCTTTGGCAATTTCCTGTGCGCTGATATGCACCGTTGTTAAGCTGGGAGTCAAAAGCTCCGCGATTTCGATGTCATCAAAGCTGGCGATCTCAATGTCTTGTCCGACCGCAATCTGAGCAGATTGCAGGGAGCGGTATACACCGACGGATAACGGATCACTGCCGACTAAAAGTGCGGTAGGCAGCTCTTCCTCTGAGTTCAGCCATTCATCCATCAGCCGCTTTCCTTCAAGCGGTTCCCAAAGTCCCAGTTTTGCCTGCTTCTGCAATTCGTTCTTTTCCATAAATTCCTGATAGGCGCGAAAACGTTTCTCGTCTTCGCTGTAAATTTTCTCACCGGCCTCATTGATGTCAATATTAAACCCGCCAATATAGCCAATGCGCCGATGTCCCTTTTCATAGAAAAGCTGTAGGACACGTTTAGTCATTCGCTCAAAATCGGCGTAAACCATATCGACCTCTTGATTGATATCCGGATTATCGATTACAACGATGTTCTTATTTTGTTTGCTTAACCGTTGCACAGCCGTCTCAGAGACGGTCCCGACAATAATAATCGCTCCGAGTTTATCGAAGTCCTGCCAGGTTTTTGGATTGTCCTCCAGATTGTAAACGCGGTTCATACCGAGATGCAGCCGCCGTGCTTCTTGCTCCAAACCAATTCTGAGAGCGTTAAAATAAGGATCATCCAACTCCTTTTGACGACTGGTCGTGGTGATCACACCAATCGAAGGCAATCGGCGTTTTACGTATTTTCGTTTGTCGATATCATAGTTCAAGTCTTTGATTGCTTGATAGATTCGTTCTTTGGTTGATTCTGCGACGGATAATGTCGGATCGCTGTTCAATACTCTTGAAACGGTTCCTGGGCTGACCCCTGCTTTTCTGGCAACGTCTCGAATTCCTACCATCTATGTTCACCTCAATTGTTTACTAAACAATAACTTGGAATTTGCTGTTCGTCAATGATTTTCGGCAATAAACTGTTTGATCGTCTCGGCGACCTTTTCCGCACTGGTTCCGATGGCTGGATGTCCGGGAGTCTCAAATAATTTGAATTGCGCTCGTGGGACCTCCTGAATGATTGCTTGATATTCCTCTTCTAGGTTCGACCGAAGCGCGCTATCATTTTTGGAGCCGGTCAAGAGTAATGGGCAGCATAGAGACTCCAGCGAATCGACAAATAGGGATTTTTCCGAAGTGATTAATCGCAGCATCGAATCGGTATCTTTCTTGACAACGTCGCTCCAATCGTCACCGATACACCAATGATAAAACTGCGAAGCTTCGGGATCTGCTGCTGCGGCCGATCGTTCAGCCGTTAATTCTTCAGCAAAACCCTCATGCAGAGTGCGGCCGTCAAAACTATCAGCGGTAACTGTCGCAAACAAATCAGGCCTCAGTAAAGCCGCATTGAGCGCGACCCAAGCGCCGCCGCTGGTTCCGATTAAGTGAACTTTTCCCAATTGGAGGTGTTCAAGTAAAGCAATCACTTGAAGCACCTCGGCTTTCCAAAGTTCGGTAGGAAATGTATCTAGGCGATCAGACTGGCCATAACCTAAAAAATCGAGCAGAATCACTTGAAAATCCGCATATAACGGCAACATTGGTGTAAATAATTTTGATGACGAGGTATTCCCATGCAAAAAGAAGAGCGGCTCGCCTTCCCCGATGATGTCGTAATAAAGCTGTTTACCTTGATAATTGAAGAAGCTCATCGTCAAATCCTCCTAGTTTATTTTCAGTATAAAACAAAAGCAATCACTCATGTTATGATCCACGTCATAAAGTAGTGATCGCTCTTGTAGTCATTTTCTAAGTGTTCCTCAATTGAATTCGGTAATGAATTGATTGATTGTTTCGGCAACCTCTTCCGCGCTGGTTCCTATTGCGGGATGTCCGGGATTATCAAATATCTTAAATTGACCATTAACGACTTCTCCTGCGATCGCGCGGTATTCTCTTTCGATATTGGGGCGAATGGTTTCATCTTTTTTAGTCGCAGTTAAAAGTAATGGTGCCTGTAAAATTTGCAGTGAGTCGAAAAATAGTTCTCTTCTAGAAATGATCAGCCGCCACATGGAGTCTGTATCCTGTTCAACAACTTCTTCCCAATCGTCACCGATACACCAATGATAATATTGCGAAGTCTCGAAATCGGTTTGGTTTGAACAAGATTTTGCCAATAAGGTTTCATCAAAGCCCTCGTGAAACGTCCGACCGTCAAAACTGTCCGCGGTAACGGTTGCAATCAGATCCGGTCTAAGAAATGCTGCGTTGATCGCGACCCAGGCGCCGCCGCTGGTACCAACTAGGTTTGCTTCTCTGATGTTTAAGTGCTCTAATAATGCAACTGTTTGACGTGCTTCATCTTTCCATAGTTCTGTAGGGAATTTATCCAAGCGATCAGATTGACCATAGCCTAAAAAATCAATCAAAATCACTTGAAAGTCATTATAAAGGGGTAAAATGGGCATAAACAATTTTGATGACGAGGTATTTCCGTGCAAAAAAACGAGTGGTTTTCCTTCTCCAATTGTTTCGTAAAAGACGTTCTTTCCCTTATAGCTGAAAAAGCTCACTATAATCCCTCCTTAGAACTTAATACATCCATTTTTATTATATCAAGAAAAGTAAGTGGGAATAATTATTTGTCTTAACGATAATTTTACAAAAAATAAAATATTTGGGTTTGACAAAATATTATAAATATGATTTTTAATATTATAATTCGTTTTCGACCCTCATTTGTTTAAATATTTTGATTGAAAAGAATGCGATCAGAACTGTCACAAGTGAAGTTCCGGCAATCAATATCAGCAGCATTGCTTCTGAGGCTACAGCCGCGAAACCGCCGTACATTACCTGTCCTAACGGTACCGCTAAAGTTGTTACGATCATAACCAAAGACATGATCCGGCCAAGCAGTGCTTTGTCTGAAACCAATTGAATGTAGACGATTAGTTGGACTGAAACTACTGTAACAACGCCCATTGCACAGGCAACGATGATTGTCATAACCCAAAAGGCCAAAGCCGCGTTTTGAATCAGACCAAACGGGATCACCAATAAACCAAACAGGATAGCAACTAAAATCAGATTTTTAGTAATACTTGTTTCATTCAAACGATTGGCGATCACACCATACACCACGGTTCCTAACAAGCTGCCGATCGCCAAAATAGTATTCATTAACCCAAATTGGGCGTCGCTCACCCCTAGTTGAATGCGTGAAACGTAAGGGATGATCACTTGAATGAAAGATGCTAAGAAAAAGTTCAATAAGAACGCCACCATAGCGACTTTGACAATCACCTTTTGCGCCTTCAAATATTGCGTGACTTCTTTCAAATCACCCGCTACGACTTGGAAAAGCGAGCCTTCTGTCACCGCTTGTGATTGCGTCGGAATAGTTAGCAGCACTTCACAAAAAATAGCAATTAAGAACAAGACGCCGGTGATCACAAAGATCTGATAAACGGCGTCGAAACGATAGATGATGCCTGCAATAATTGGACCTAAAACGGTACCTAATGTTCCAATAGAACTGATGATGCCGTTCGCTCTCGGAATTTCCTCGTCAGTACAAATCACTGGGATTGCTGATTGAACGACTGGCGTTTCAAAGGCTGAGACCATTCCGATGATTACGGTCAGAATTCCGATGGCCGTAACAGGATTCGCTAAACGAGTGACTAAGAAGAGCCCCACTGACAAGACTAGATAAAGGCAATCCATGAACAGCATCAAGTTTCTTTTTGGCAGACGATCGGCCAGCACACCGCAGAACGGCAGACAAATCAAACGTCCCACAACTGATAATGAAGCAATCACACTAAATGTGAAGGCTGATTTGGTGATATCCAAGACATACAAGGAGATCACGAATTGAACGATCGTGGTTCCTAAAACTGAAAATAATTGACTTCCGATTAATAAATTAAAATTTTTATTTTTTCTCATAGTTAAACCCTGCTTTCCTACTCCTTCAGTGACGATCAATAATACTCATTAACATACCTACCGTTGGTATCTATATGTTTAAAAAAAATAGCTCATTCACTGCTATCTTTTTTAATATACTCAAACATCTTATACGCTTCTGTCATGATCTCCTCATTGAAGATCGGAATTCCCATGCTGTCAAAAATCTTCTTAGTAAAGTCAATCTTGCGTTTTAACTGTTCTTCTGTAAAAACGGTCAGATGCAGTCCAATCCAAGTGTTCAGGTTCATCATCAAGACATCCGCTACCTCTTCCGGATATTCCGTCTCGATCGATCCGTCCTTGACGCCCTCTTCCACGATCTTTTTGATCTCAGGAATCACTTCACTAAACATATCAATGAACTGCTCTCCGATAAAACGCGGGCTTCGCAGCGTAACCGCCGCTGAATAGTTCAATCTCATCCGTGAATAGTCGGTAAAAGCATCTAAAATCGCGCTTTGCAGCTTTTCTAGTCCAGTATTCCCCTGGTGCTTGCGCAAACTTTCCTCCGCCGATTCTGCTGGTTCAATAATCGTTTCAAAAATCTCAAATTTCGATTTGAAATGCTGATAGATCGCACCTTTGGTCATTCCATCTAAGCCGTTCACGATATCTTGAATCGAAGTGTTGTCGTAGCCCTTTTCAAGAAATAACTTTTTCGATACAGAGAGGATTTTTTGCCTTGTTTCCTCAGGATTTTTCCCTCTAGCCATAGCGTCAGCTCCTTACATACCACTGGTATCTATTTAGAATATACCCCGCTTTTAGCTAATTGTCAAACGGTTTTTAGGAAAAGATATTTGTAAATATTTTCTTTGCGATATTTTTAGTTCGTAATCTCCCCCTTCATCCTCCCCTTCCCTGTTTGATTAAACCTTTAATAGCGGTATGTAAAAGGTTTTTTCCCTATTTTTTCTCGTAGTTCTACGCAGATTGTTTTATGCTATAAGAAAGATAGATAAACGAGGGATTAAAAATGGATGTTGGACAACGATTGAAACAACGAAGAAATGAATTGCATCTGAAGCAAGATTATGTGGCGGAGAAATTGGGTATCACCCGCCAGACGATGTCGAACTGGGAAAATGGCAGAAGCTACCCAGATATCGAACGAATCATTCGCTTATCAGAAATTTACGACTTATCGCTGGATGAGTTGTTGAAAGGAGATCGAGAGATGGTCAAGCATTTGCAGGAAAACACAGTCGTCAATCATTTTTTGAAGATTTTTATTACGATGCTTTTTATCAATGTGTTCTTAATGGTTGTGCTTTTGTTTAATCGAACGATGAGTGAGCCTTTTATTATCATTATCTTCTCCTTGATTGGGGCCAATACTCTCTCGCTTTTTTATCTGATTATTAAAAAAATTTAGGAGCTGATTTTTATGAGTCAAACAATGATAGTGATTCTTTTGATGGTCTTACTGGTACTAGCGGCGGGATGTATGTGGTACTTTATTTACTCTCTTGTTATGATAGACGCCAAAAGTCGTGGAATCAAAAATCCTAAGTTTTGGTCTATTGTAGCTTCCGGCGGACAAAACGGCGGCGGCCTGCTCCTCTATCTCTTTACACGGCGAAAGACTGTTAGTCGGATGAACACTGCGGAAACGGCTGAATTCCTTACTCTCAAAAAGAAGATTTATTGTTTATTAGCCGTGATGTTTTTTCTATTCTTGTTGTTTGTGATGGTCATATTTCGTTTCAGCTAAAAAGCGAACCAATGTTACTCGCCTCGCTTTTTAGCTGTTTCTTTTATTTTTCCCGCCTTCTTCTCCAGCTCCAGCAGATACTGCTTTCGTTCCAATCCGCCGGCATAGCCGGTCAAATTCCCATCGCTTCCGATTACTCGATGACATGGTACGACGATCGCCAGTTTGTTTAACCCATTGGCCCGTCCCACCGCGCGAACTTTATTTTTATCCCCTAATTGAAGAGCGATGTCTCGGTAACTCAACGTTTCACCACTGGGGATCGTTTCTAGAATTTTCCAGACTTCTTTTTGGAACGACGAACCGTCATAAAACAACGGCAATGAAAATTCGGTCCGCTCGCCTCTGAAATACTCGCTTAGTTGTTCTTCCACCTGCTGATTAATAACCGTTCGTCCATAGATGATGCGGAAGTTATACTTTGTCCGTAATTGCTCGACTTCTCGTTCTAAGCCGCGCCGATCTTCAAACTCCAATAAGTACAAGTACTCATCGTCACTCAAACAGAGCATCCGACCGATCGGTGTTGAGATAAATGACGCATTTAATGTTCGAGCATCCAGCTTTTTCGCCGGATTGCCCATGATTTTGGTAAAGGCATCATTAAATCCGCTGGAGGATTCATAGCCCGTTTCAAGCTGCTGATCAATTACTTTACTGCCGTGACTGATTTCTTTAAAAGCCAACCCCATTCGGCGTGCTCGTGCATACTGAACAAAAGTCATATTGTAGACCTCTTTGAATCTTCTGCGGGCTGTAGCGGAATTCAAACCGATGGCTGAGAAATCTGCTTCTTTCCAACGTTTTTCCGGCTGTTCTTCCACCGCGTTGACTAGTTGCTGCACCTCTTCAGGAATTGCTTGCGGAAAAGACAACGGCTGACAGATCTTGCATGGGCGATATCCCGCCAACAACGCTTCTTCCGCTGTTGAGTAAAATTCACAGTTTTCAAATTTTGGTTTTCTAGCACGGCAAGTCGGATGACAGAAAATTCCTGTCGTCTTGATTCCGGCAAAAAAGAGCCCATCGTAATGACGATCCTTTTCCTTTAAGGCATGATAGTATTCTACTTGTTTTTTCTTTGAAGTAATCATGAGTTACTCCCCCTTTATTACCCCTAGTATATCTTTTTGCGAATCGGCTTTCTTGCGGAAAATGAACAACTATTTTTTTATACCATTAATTATTAAATAACCAATTTATGATAACAATAATCATTTCACAGGTTATTATACCTTATAAAATAACTGTCGTTTGACAAGATTTAGCCTCTGTCATATACTTTTAGTTATAAAGGAGTTGGCCAGAATGAATCAGCAAGAAGCCAATCGGCGAATGGAGGAAGAAATCCAGTTTTTTCCCTGGTTCGTCCAAAATTATTTTCGTAAAAAAAGCGGTGATCAGTACTCTTCCATCACCTTATATGAATACGCCAAGGAATATCGGCGCTTTTTGAATTGGTTGATTCAAGAAGGCTTTTCTTCGGCTGACCAATTAGCTGAAATTACTTTGGCTGAATTCGCTGCTTTGTGGCCAGAAGATCTGGAATTTTACAAAGCGCATCTTGTCAAAGCACCGAAAATTTTAAAAGAATCAACCAAGAAACGCCTAGAAGAAAGTGAACAAGCTCTCCCCTTACGACAAAATGCGACCGTTCAACGCGGGGTTACTGCTTTACGCTCGCTCTTCAGTTATCTGAGTGAAGCGATTGATCGCAAGACAGGCAAGCCTTATCTTGAACACAATATGATGGGAAAAGTCGCAAATGTCAAGGATAATAAAACGATGGCTGAACGCGGGGCGGCTATTGAGAAGAAATTATTCTTAGACGAGGAAGCCTTGGATTTTCTTGATTTTATTGAAAAGCGCTACATCGATACCTTGGAAACGCGCCAGGCAATTACCGCATTTAAGAACAATCAAGTACGAGATCTCGCGATTATCGGGCTTTTTCTCGGAACGGGAATGCGGCTGTCTGAGCTGGTCAATATGAACGTGCAGGACCTCGACTTGAACACTGGTGAAGCACGGGTGTATCGTAAAGGCGGAAAATGGGATATGGTGGTGATTTCTTCGATCGCGATCGAATATCTAAACGTCTATCTGGAACAGCGAAATCAGCTTTACCAGCCAGACGAAAATGAATCGGCCCTCTTCCTCACCCGCTATCGCGGCAAGGCCAAGCGCATCGCCAACGGCGCCGTCGAAGCCATGGTTGGAAAATATTCAGAGGCCTTCAAAATCAAGATCTCGCCGCACAAACTGCGCCACTCAGTCGCGACCCAATTATATAGCAAAACCAACTCTCTCGTGCAAGTCGCCGAGCAGCTCGGCCAGTCCGGAACCTCAGCAACGACCGTTTATACGCATATCGCTGGTAAGAAGAAACGCGATGCGATGAATGATTTGTGGACGTGATAAAAGGAGCCAAGAAATCGCAATGATTTCTTGGCTCCTTTTTAAATTTCCCATTGAAGGGGGCTTCCTAAGTATCGAGAACGAATGACAAAGTGAAAATGCAGTCTAACTATTGGGCTTTACTTCACACTCAAAAAGCTTCTGAGGTCTTCTTCTACGTTTTAACTAAATAATCTAAAGCTGTTTCTTGTTACTATATTATTAAGCCCAAATATCTCCAATTGTAAATCCTTCTGTAAATGGATCAGTCGGATCTAAAACCAGATTATTGAAGCCATATATCCATGAACAGCCAGTGATTGTTGGGACAATTGCTTTATAGTCCCCAATCGTTGTCTCTTCAACTAATTCTCCCTTATAGACAACACCTAAAAGTCCTTGATGTAGGAAAGGTTCATTTAGTTTTAGTTCACCTTTAGCATACATCGCAGCCATACGAGCACAGGTACCTGTTCCACAAGGGCAGCGATCGAGCGCTCCGATCCAGGTAGACGGGTTATCAAAATCGACCTCACCGCTGGCTACGGTTACCGCATTTTTGACATCTGCATTTGGATCATCCGTTGGGCCGAACAATTGAGAAATAGTAATCCCTACTCCAGGATAATCTGGATGAACGACAGGTAATTGCTCTTGTGCCGCTTTTAAAATCAATGACGAAATACGTGTGATCTCACGACCTTGATCAGGCTCTAATTCTACCCAAGGGAATTGACGAACATCTGCCATAGCATAGAACATCCCTCCCCAAGCGACATCGACGGTGACTTTTTCAACGCCATGTCCAATGTGAGGCACATCAATGACAGTATCTGTGTAAGCAGCAAAAGCAGGAACATTTTTAAAGGTCACTTCTGTAGCTTTGCCATTTTCACATTTCGCCTTGATCCCAATCAATCCAGCTGGAGCTTCTAAATTAAACTCAGTGTATGGTTCTTGCATCGGGATAATCCCCGTTTCTAATAAAGCAGTAGCCACAGAGATTGTGTTGCCTCCAGACATCATGGGATACTCTACTTGTTCCATGATAATGAAACCAGCTGCCGCATCAGGATGCTTTGGCGGCACAACAATATTGCAACAAAGAGGCGGATATCCTCGAGGTTCTCTAAGAAGAAATTTGCGTAAGCCATCATCTGTTTTTCTTAGGTTTTCCATCATTTCGTACACACTGTCACCTGGAATATGTCCTACGCCTCCAGTTACAACACGCATAGGCTCGCCGTCATGAGTCTCTACACAATTGATCATTCGTTTAAATGCCATAATTACTTGCTCCTCTTTAATTGTATTTTTTATTACTAAAATTCGGCTGAAATAAATAGGTTTTCAGATTCAATTTTGTCTTCAACACTATCCTTCCAGTCATCTGCTTCAACGTCTTGAATGGAAACGGAAAAATATTTTTTGTCTGCTTGCATTTCTTCAGCAAGAACAGCCTGCATTCTTTTAGCAATTTTATCTTTCGTTTTTTGATCCCGTCCTGGATACATTTGGATCGCAATATGGGGCATCGAATTTCTCCTCCTTCCGCTTAAATTTATTAGACGTTTCAGGGGCATACAATTGACAAAAGACACCGCCGACTATTAGAACAGCCGCACAAACACCTAGAGCAGTATATGCACTAAAACGATCAACAATTATCGGTAAAAGAAATGTTCCGAGGGCAGCACCAATACGACTTATCGCAATCACGGCACCCACACCTGAAGCTCTCAGTCTTGCTGAAAACAATTCAGGCGGATAAGGATTCTCAGCAACAACGGAAGCAGCCATGCCGAGCGCAAAGATAGAAAATAAAACAATCGTAATCACGAGCGGTGCCTTTTGCAAAAGAATCATCCCAATAACCGCAATAGCCGGTACGTAAAAAGTTGTCATTAAAAAGGCTTTCCTTGAGATTCGATCAAAAAGAATAACACCGACGATTGCACCAACTACAACAAAAATATTGTAGATCGTACCAGACGTACCGCTATTTCCCATGTTCATGTTTTTGACCAATATGGGAATAAAGATGCTTACGCCAAAATATGGAAATACTTGGCAGCCGTAGAAAATACCGCCAACTAGAGTATTTATTCGATTGTGTTCATTAAACAACTCTGACCAACTAACTTTCTCAGACTCTCCTTGCTCAACTATCGGTAAACTATAGTCCGAACCCAGCTGAGCGTGTACTAAACGTAAAGCCTCATCCTTTTTGCCAACAGTCGTTAACCATTCTGGAGACTCTGGAATATTGAGAACAATTCTAACAATCGCCGCCACGACACTAAGCAGCGCAGACGACATAAAAATCCATTTCCACGCACCATTCCCTAGATTAACCATGGCGCTTCCAACAAAATAGGATGCAACAAAGCCGATACTCCAGAATATGATCAGATAACTTTGAAATTTATCCGCCCATTTATCTGGCAGCCATTCGGTCAACAAGGCACTACCTACTGTATAATCGATCGCGATCATTAACCCCAAAGCAATTCTTAAAATAAATAAGCTGATTGGACCGACTACGAAAAATTGAACTAAGGAAATAACTGTGAACAGGATCATGTCTATATTGAAAAGGATTCGTCTACCCATGCGATCGGCCAGATTACCAACCACAATGCTCCCCATTAAACCAATCAATGTCCCGGCACCTATTAATCCCATCCAAAAACTGTTCAGTCCTAACGGTTCGGAAGCTTGTGTTAATGCTGTCCCTGCAATCCCTAATGCATAGGAACAAGCCATTTGTCCTAAAAGCATACAAAGAAATACTTTTTTATGAATCGTCTTTAACGATGAATCCTTATAACTCGTTTTCATTTCCATCATCATTTACCCTTTTCCTCTTTATAAAGACTTTGGTACACATAGATCGACAAACCAATATCCAAAACACCTGAACCTACACTTTCATACAAGGTGATTTCTTGATCGTTGTCTCTGGCAGATACTTTTTCAGTCAATGCGTCACCGAGTTCTCCAGTTACATCCTCTTTAGTAATCCTCCCTTCATTGAACGGAATCAAAATATCGCCAGCGGCTTCCCACAAACCCTCTACATGCTCAGTTAAAATCTTCGATGCTTTAAGAACGGTGTTTTCATCGATTTCCTGCATGAAAGGAGTAAAAGAACCAATCGCATTTACATGTGTCCCGGGCTTAAGCTTCTCACCTGAAAAAACTGGAGATTTTGCTGTCGTACACGTACAAATAATATCTGCTTGTTCTGCACATTCATCCCCTGATGCAGCAGCGACAATCGAATAGTCCTGATTTTTTTCTTTTTCAATCATTGAGATGAATTCATCGATCCGTTCGGGCACAACGTCATAAACATAGACTTTTTCTAATTTTCTAACCTCTTGAATAGCAAGTACTTGAGAATATGCCTGCAACCCTGTACCGATGATGGATAAAACAGACGCGTTTTTTCTAGCCATTAAATCTGTCGCAACAGCAGCACTTGCGCCTGTTTTAATCGCCGTTAAATAATTCGCATCGATCAAAGCCTGCAGTTCTCCTGTTTCTGCTGAGTAGAGGCTGATTTTTGAAATGGTACTTGGAAGTCCAATAGCCACATTTTTGGGAAATACAGAAGAAAATTTTGAACCAAAAAATGGTTGACTAAGTGAATTAGCGACTAACCATTGCCCTACATTTTCTTCACCGCGTATAGGCATATATATTCTATTACCAGCACGTATTTGGCCTTCTGTACATTCAAAATATAATTTCTTCACAACCTCAATCACATTTCCCATACTTAAAAATGTTTTGACCTGCTTTTCATTGATTGTCTTCACGATATCATCCCTTCAACATTTGAGTTATTTACGAGATTATTGTAACGATGGGCTTGTCGTAAATAAACCAACAAAAAGTGTTGCCCGCTATCAGTTTTCTTAATACCAAGTCAACCTGTGCTTTTGTTCACAATTAGTGATGGCGTTATAAGACCTTTTGTTATCGGGTATTCAGGTTCCTAATACCAGCGCTTGACATTGCATTAGAAAAAGCTGATAATTTCTAGGTTCGCAGTACATATACTCTTAGGAGGTCAGTATGGATCCTGAATAATTCATAGAATTTCTGAAACTCTATTAAAAGCTTATTAACGCACGGTTCTTCTTTTCTTTTACCGCACCCTTTGGGTGTACAAAAAGAACCCCAATCTGCTATGGTTAAAGTGTCTAAACTAAACCAAGAAAGGGGTTCTCTCAATGGCTACATTACAGGAAAAACACGTAAAATTCAACTCTAAAATGGTGGTGTCAAACACCGGTGGTAATCTTTCGTCAGATGCCGGTCTCATCTTGGTGAAGGAATTCATGAATTCGCTTGGATTTTATTCGTTCGCGAAGCAATTCCTCCACTTCAATGAGGACCGTATTTATTGGACTCATGACAACATCTCCCTGCTCGAACAGCTGCTCTTCCAGTTGATTGCCGGATATTCCGCAGATTCATCCGCCAATCTCTTGAAGGAAGATCCCATTTTTCGGTTGGTTTTGGATAAGGAAGCCATCGCCTCCCAGGCCTCGCTATCCCGCTTCTGGGACCGGATCAGCGAGGAGAACATTGCACAGTTCCAGGAACTGAACCAAGCCATGCTGGACAAGGTCCGCATGGAACGGAACAATACCCAAATGATCATCGATTTAGATTCCACACATTCGGATACGTTCGGGAATCAAGAAAAGACTGAGCACAATGCCCATTACGGCACACAGGGCTATCATCCGTTGGTAGCCTTCGATGGCCTTACGGGAGACTTTCTGAAAGCAGAACTTCGTTCTGGAAATGTGTATACGTCAAAAGGTGTAAAAGATTTTCTGGCACCGATGCTCACACATTACCGTCAAGTCCTTCCCTGCACTGATATTTTGGTCCGGGGAGACAGCGGCTTTGCGACGCCCGAGGTCTATGATACGTGTGAATCCAACGAAAGTTTCTATGTCATCCGCCTGAAATCAAATAAAGTCGTGGAAAAACTAGCGGAAACCTTTGTCCTGGTTGGGGACGACCATCCCTGGGAGGAAAGGGAAGTCCACTACTATTCCGCGTTCTATCAAGCCAATAGCTGGTCCCAAAAACGTCGAATCTGTATCAAATCGACTCGGGAATCGAATCAGCTGGTGTTCAGTCACGAGTACGTGGTCACTAATTTTCACGAGGAACTATCCGCGAAAACCATCTTCCAGATTTACCATAAACGCGGCACCATGGAGAACTTCATCAAGGAAGCAAAAAATGGGTTCTATTTCGACAAGACGGATAGCTCAAGCTTCTTGGAAAATCATGCACGGATGATGGTAAGCCTGTTGGCTTACAACCTGGTCAACTTCATGAAGACCATATGTCTACCTGAAAAGGAAGCGACATTCCAAGTCGACACATTGCGGCTCCGCCTGTTCAAGGTCGCGGGTAAATTAGTCCGCAGTGGCCGTAGATTGCTTTTACGGATGAGCTCCTCCCATGTCTATCAAGACTTGTTTTATCAGTTACTGGACAAAATCCAGCAACTCAGTTGGCAAGTGTAAAATAGCAATCAGCTTTTAAAAAGACATGGAATCACTAAGGGATTCGTGCGCCCAAAAACAGCTCCAGATTCCCTATCTTCGTTAAAAAAACAAAAGGAAATCTGTTTTCGCAAGTACAAACCGGTTGAAAAAAGAAAATTCAACTCAAATCGATGTATAAACGTTATTTTCCCAAAAAAATTAGATCTATGAATTATTCAGGTGGATAAATACGATGTAATATTAGAGGTTGTAAAAACAAGTAATATTTCTCAGGCCGCAAAGAATTTAAACTATAGCCAATCAGCGATTAGTCAAACCATTAAATCTTTTGAAAATGAGATGGGGTTCCCAATTTTTAAACGAACGAACTCTGGTGTGATGCTTTTACCAAATGCAAGTTCTGTTATAAAATCACTTGAGATTATTCATCAAGAGAACCTGCGATTACAACAGCTATCAGATGCTATGACGCAATCAGAAATTGGGACTGTCCGCATCGGAAGCTTTATTAGCTTTGCAATGACCTACCTGCCCAAAATATTAAAAGAATTTACGACAAAATATCCAAAAATCAAATTTGAGATTTTTACAGGAAATCAACAAGAAATCTATGAAAAATTAAGCCGAAATGAAATTGATGTTGCTTTCACATCGATGTATGGCATGGATGAGTTTTCTTATGAAGTTTTCTTACAAGATGAGTTTGTCGTCGTGTTGCCCTGCGATCATCCATTTGTTACCGAACCTACTATTTCCATCAATCGGATAGTCGATGAAACATATATCCTATCTGGAGAAAGATTTGATTTTGAAATTGGTAGTTTCATTCATTCCCTTGGTTTAGAACCACAATACACCTTCGAAATTTTCGATGAACTCGTGGCTTTAAAACTTATCGAAGCCGGATTTGGCATCAGTATTTTTTCGAAATTTTTTCTCGATAGCATACCTAACCATGTCAATGTCGCTATTCGGCCAATTAGTGAACACTATTATCGTTCATTAGTCATTGCTAAAAACTCAGATGTCTATTCTTCTGCAGCGTCTGATATTTTCAACCGATTTGCCACAACATGGCTCGAGAATATTGGTGAAAAATAGTAGCTTGAAACCTACTTGTTGGTTATTTAAAAGAGAGTGGAGTTTAAGAAGAGACTGACTAAAAAGTCTCTTAATTATGAAAAACAGCCTCCCAAATCTTAAAAAGAGTTGGGAGGCTGTTTTAGTGTGGAGTTTAGAAAATCCAGAATGATCATTATATGTTGGATCAGTTACCTTCTCATGTTCAGGTTTGTCGGACAAAGAACAAAATATAATGGAGCTGCCATCATCACTGATCCGCCAAGAACATTTCCGACAATTGAAAAAAGGATATTTTGAAATACTAATGAGCCGCTTAGGGCTGTTCCACCACTCATTGCTTGCATCAGAAAAAGTCCAATATTAGCAATACAGTGATCGAAACCGCATACCACAAATGTCATAATTACTACTAACATAATAAAGGTTTTGGCTAGATCTTCCTTGATTTTTAGTGCTACATAGGTCGCGATACATACAATGAAATTGCATAGGATCGACTTAATAAGTAAGCTTTCTAACGTGAAATGTTGTTTCGCTTCCACTAAATTAGCAAGGTATGGAATAATTATAGTGCTCAGTGCACGACTTCGGATGAAAAGTACACTATAAATACTGATTCCCACTGCATTTCCCAGTAAACAATTTCCCCACATTTTAAGTAAAGATGAAAGAGACTGTTTTTTGTTATAAATTGGAAAAATGGTGGTGAGACAGTTCCCCGTAAATAATTCCCCATTCAAAAAAATGATGAGTACGAACGTTAGCCCGAAGAACATTGCGAAGGCGATCTTTGCTAGATTAGGATTTATCGTAGCAATAATCCCACCCAAAGCAAGTGACAAACTCATCGCCACCCCTAAATAGATACCTGCCAAAATGGATTTAACGAAAAACTTCATTGGTGTTTTCTGAAAGAAAGTAAATTTATTTTGTCCAACCTGTAAAAGTAAAGAGTAGTCATCCATTAGTGGTACGACCCTTCTAACTCGACTGATTCGCCGTTTGTTGCAATAACTTTTTTGAACCACTCGAACGATTTTTTCTTCGATCGGTTTAAGCTACCATGCCCATCATCATCCTTGTCGACATAAATAAACCCGTACCGCTTTCGCATTTCGCCAGTACCCGCTGAAATAATATCGATTGGTCCCCAGACTGTATAGCCTAAAAGGTCAACGTGATCTTGTTCGACCGCATCCTTCAACGCCTTAATATGCTGTGCTAAATAATCAATTCGATAGTCGTCGTTAATCGTGCCATCTTTTTCGATCGTATCCAATGCTCCCATCCCATTTTCAACGATGAACAATGGAATTTGATAACGGTCATAAAGACTGTTCAATGAATTTCGCAAACCGACAGGATCGATCTGCCAGCCCCACTCCGTTGTTTCTAAAAAGGGATTCTTGCCTCCGCTAGATAGATTTCCTTCTGCCATTTCAATTTCTTCGCTGATCCCTTCAATCGCTGAAAAATAGTAACTAAAGGATAAATAGTCAACGGTTCCTTGTGCTAAAAGCGCTGCATCTCCCGGTTCGAAATCAATCGTTCCATTTAGCGACTCCGTATACGCAAGACAATTATTCGTATACTTTCCTCTAATATGAACATCCCCAAAATAATAAGTAGCCAGCATTTTTTCTCTTGCTTTAATTTGATCGTTCGGGTGGCAAGTAGCAGCATAAGTACATGGATACAACAGCATGCAACCAAATTTGAAGGATGGATTTATTTTCTTGCCTTCAATTACGGTTTTTGCGCTGGCGACCAATTGATGGTGAGCCGCTTGGAACATCGTATTCATGCGGTTTTCGTCCTCTTGATAAATAATTCCGGCCATATGCCAAGGCTGTGAAGAGATGAAAAGAGCATTGATTTCATTAAACGTGATCCAATATTTCACTTTATCTTTGTATCTTTCCATCACTGTCTGGGCATATCTGACAGCTAGATCAACTAATTTTCGATTTCGCCATGCGCCGTATTTTTCTACCAAATTCAATGGCAACTCAAAATGGTGCAGGGTTACGATTGGTTCGATCCCATAGCTCAACAGTTCATCAAACACACGATCGTAAAAAGCCAATCCTCGTTCATTCGGTTCTAAATCGTCCCCGTTTGGAAAAATCCTCGCCCATGAAATTGAGATTCTCAAACTTTTGAATCCCATCTCCGCAAAAAGCGCGATATCTTCTTCGTACCGATGGTAAAAATCTACTGCCTCATGGCTAGGATAATAGTTGTTTGCTTGAACTGTTTGATGAATCAACCGTTTTTTTCCATGCTCAGCCCCTAGTTCAACATCATTGATTGTCAATCCTTTTCCATCCTCTAAATAGGCCCCTTCATATTGGTTAGCTGCTGTAGCGCCGCCCCACAAAAAATCATCTCTTAATTTCATCACTAATTCCCTCGCTTCAAAATTTACTAAACTATCTGTATCGGCTGCTCATGCTGAATATCGATTTTTAAATTCTCAAATTTAGAGCTGTTGGTAATCACGAAGATCACTGTCGTATCATATCCGGCTGCTTGGATCTTTTCATTGTCGAAATGGATCAAAGGTTGCCCCGGATCGACTTTTTGTCCTTGTGAAACAAGACTGTCAAAGTATTCTCCAGCTAATTGAACGGTATTGATTCCAATGTGAATCAATAACTCCACACCTGACTCAGTCGTCAATCCGATCGCGTGTTTGGTAGGAAAAACCGCGGAAACGGTCCCAGCAAAAGGTGCTTTGATCAACTCTTCTGTCGGGATCACTGCGAAACCTTTTCCCATTGCGCCTGAAGAAAAAGCTGGATCATTCACCTGCTTCAGCTCTATTTTCTTCCCTTCAATCGGGGTTTCATGAATCAAGTCATAAGAGAGCTTTTCTTCGTTATCTGTAGTATTTTTTACTCCGAAAAGATAGGTCAGTAGCGTAGCACCACACAATCCTACGATTAACCCTACTACCTCAAAACCAAACCCATTGCCTAAATAAGTTGGAATAGCTAGAATACCTGGAAAAGTAAACGTCGATGCCTGAACTTGACCAAAACCTGCAATTGCTCCACCAATTCCGCTGGCTAAAAGAGCGAAATACATCGGTCTTTTCAGCTTCAGATTTACTCCATAGATTGCGGGCTCTGTAATACTAAAGATGGCTGTAATAAAGGCGGAACCTGCAATTGATTTCAATTTTTTATCTTTTGTTTTCATAAAGACACCTAAAGCCGAACCTGCCTGCGCAAAAACCGCGATACAAACAATCGGCAGCCAAGGATCTTGTCCGAATTCTGCAATGTTATTGATCATCAAGGTGATCAAGGCCCAATGAACACCGAAAATGACGATTACTTGATGAGTCGCGCCTAATATAAGACCAGCGATCATTGGAGAAAAACTATACACTGATCCTAGTACTGTTGCTAACACACTACTGACACTATTTCCAATCGGCCCCACAACTAACAAGGTAAGAGGAACCATAAGCATAATTGATAGTAACGGTGTAAAGATATTTCGGACCGATTCTGGAAAAAATTTATCAAATAATGGTTCGATGAAAGACAACAACCAAATAGCCAATAATATTGGAATGACCGACGCGGAGTAAGTTGCCGATTGGATCGGTAAACCAAAGAAATCTAAACTTTGAGCTTCTGCCATCCGTGTGATCAAATTAGGATAAATCAATGCTGCAGCGATTGTTACCGCTACAAATTGGTTGACTTTCAACTGTTTTGCTGCTGTGAAGCCGATAAATAATGGTAAGAAATAGAAAATTGCATCGGATGAAGCACTCCAAATCTGGTATGCTCCATCTGTCTCTGACAAAACATTAAAGTTGGCAGCTAAAATCAGCAACCCTTTTAAAATTCCTGAAGCAGCTAACGCACCTAAAAACGGTGTGAAAACACTTGAGACAAAAGCCAACAGACGGTTGATTAAACTTTGTTTTTCTTCATTACTATTAGCTGCCTGATCACTTGTATTTCCTTCAAATTTGGTATCTAATTGTACGATCTCCTCGAAAACTTTAGCCACTGAATTGCCTATCACGACCTGATATTGACCAGCACTTTGAACAACTGTCACTACCCCATCCAACGATTCCAGGACCGTTGTATCAGCCTTTTGTTCATCGACTAGTTTGAATCTTAAACGCGTTGCACAGTGCCAAACCTTACTGACATTCTGACTGCCTCCAACACCTCTTATTATTTGTTTTGCTAATAATTTGTAATCCATTTCTATTTCACCCCATACTTTCTGCAGGTTAGGCGCCTTAACCTAGCTTGTTTTGCTTGGTCTTACAATGTAAAATATAGTGTATTCTAAACTGTTTTCCAACAGCGTTTAATCATTTAGGAAAACCGTTTTCATTTCTAGTTGAAATCATTTACTTTTTCTGAAATGAAATTCTAATTTCGAAAGGAGGCACTATCCATGTCCATTTTAGAATTAATGAAAACCACTAAATTCACCGGGGCTGAACAATTAGTGGTAGACTACATGCAAAGTCAAAAATATGAATTAGCCGATAAGACAATAAAAGTGGCTGCTAAGGAAAGTTTTTCTTCTCCGTCAACGTTTATTCGTGTCGCAAACAAGATGGGATTTATGGGCTGGAATGATCTGAAGCTGTCTTATATCAAAGAACTTACTTACTTTGAGAGAAGTATCTCAAAAGTAGATTTAAATATTCCCTTTTCTCAAAAAGATTCAGCGTTAAGTATCGCAAATAAGATCACTGAATTAAAAAAGAATACCTTTGATGACATCGTTGAGCTCCTCTCTTACAAAGAGTTGACCAAAGCAGTAGACTATTTGAATAAACAAAAACACTTTACGATATTTGCCAGCAGCGTAAATCTTCTGCTGGCAGAGGAATTTCAATTTAAAATGAGACGCTTAATGTACTCTGTAACCATCAGCAACGTTGAAGGTGAGCACATCTATGATGTCTTAAATATGCCGCAAGATTCTTGCGCTTTGCTGATTTCTTATACGGGAAGCAGTTCAAAGATGCAGGAAGTCACTGAGGTATTGAAGATTAGAAATATCCCGATCATTGCCATTACCAGCTTTTCTGAAAATATTTTGTCGCAAAATGCGGACGCCATTTTATATATGGCAACACGGGAGCGTCTTTATTCGAAGGTTGGTCATTATTCGACTAACACTTCTGTCGTCCATTTATTAGACATCCTTTATTCGGCGCTGTTTGCTAAAAACTTTGAACAAAACATGGAACATATTATCAAAACATCGAAGATTGCGGATATTCGTAGTGCTACTTCTTTAACGATGGAAGAGTAAAGTTATGATATGTATTAGATTATAAAAAATCTGAATTGAATTCTCTAAAATGATGTTTATCACAATTCTATCCTTTTCTCTTTTTAACCCGACAAATAGCCCGCTGTTTTAGCGGGCTAAAAAATCTCACTATAGAAGATGGTTAATCACTCCTTCCGCCTCATACCAACGTTGGATTTCATGATGAGAGGAAGGAGTTTATCAGTTATTTTCGACTTCGAATGCGATCCAGCAGCCGCTTTCGAAGGCGCTTCGGTTTCTCTGGCGGTGATTGAGTGATCTCTGAGGTATCAAGCGGCACCTGCTCTTGCTCAATCTTCTCTGTGACGATCAATCTTGCCGGAACTGATTGGTCATCGACCACCACATTTATCAGTGAAGTATGCGGCGGCATACATGCTAGGATCAGGCTAAATGCTTGGTTCTCATCCAGCTTCCACGGATTGATTCCTTTCGGCAGTTCGATGGTTTGAATCAGTACATCTGGTTCTGGTCTCTCTTCCAAGATAGTCAAATCTTGCGGAATCCGGATATTCTCAAGGCTCTCCATTGGTTCCACGGGTTCTGTTTGCGGCGGCAGAGCCTCTGGTTTTTTCGGCAGCGGTTTTGTCTGAGTCTGGCCCATCGCCGCCTCCATCATTCTAGTCAGCGGGTCCTTGGCTTTTTTCTTTGCCTTCTTTCGGTCGTCAAAAATCGGTTCAACGATTTTCTCCCGCACAGTTGCATGCAGCACCTCCTTAAATAAGCCGACACCGTCCTTTTCAAACAGATCGAGCTTAGTTAATTTTGTCAAAGATGCTTTGATTTCTTCAGCCGTTTTTGTCGGATCGAAGTTCTTTAGTTGAAGATGCTGGGATTTGCCATTACTGTTTGCAAATTCCGCATCTAGCGTGATTGTTTTTATCATTTCATTCATTCCCTTTCTTTTTTTGTTTTTAGCCTCCTTTCTCGCTACGTGGTCATGATTCCGCTAATCCTGTCAAGGGTCTTTTAATTACTTGTGTATATAATTGCTCAAGCTTTTCAGCGATAAATGTTTGTGTTGGAAATAATTTGATTGATAATAATTGCCAGTCCTTTTTCCCAAAGTATTCGCCAAAATAAAGATAATAGCGGCGCATCGCAGCTGTCGAACGCGTTTTTAGAAAAATATGCTGAACCAAGGCCCGCAGGACATTTGAAAAATCCGCATCACACAATTCTTCTCTTACTTGAAGTGCGATCAACATTTCGATGGTGGCCTTTCCATCTGTTGTCTCATAGTAAAATGTACGGATACGTTTCTCCAATGTTCGACGGGATAATTTGAATAATTGCTGTCTGCTTAGTCCATGTTCCTTCAAAAGACTTCCTCCTTTCGGGCTAATTTTTAATCATTATTATCTAAGATATCTACACCAACAAAATACCCCTTTTGTCACGGCTTTTACACACCATTTAATTAATAATAAATTAATCATAATGATTTTCAGAGGCTGATTGTGATGCTATCAGGCTTTAATCCATCATAAAATAATGAAAACCTTTTCAAAAAATGTTGATTCTGTAGTTCAAAAAACGCCCTTTAAGTTAGAATCAACTTAAAGAGCGCACTTCATAAGTATTTTTATATCGTTGATTATTCCGATGCTGTGTCCGACTGACCATCGTCTAGGACAAATTGAAAGGTCCCTTCATGGGTAAATGGTCTGCGTCCACCACGATAACTGTCATCTGTGAAGGTCATGAAGCTCTTTACAAACTCATTCTTAGTATCAATGGTATAAGAGACGCAAAGTCCGGATTCCTCGACCCAATCAACGGAATAAATCCCGCCAGGATACTCCTCAATATGGATCTTTTCGACATCAGTCGCCCCTTCGTCTTCTTTGCGAATCGAGGTCCAACGCAACTGTTTTTCCTCTAAAAAATCAATGCGAAATTGCAGCCCTGAATCGAATTTAATGATCGCTGTTTTACCTTCTAATGGATGTTGTTTCATACATGCACCTGCCTAAAATCAATTATTTGAGTACACCACTCATAGTCAGCATACAGGGTTTAGCAGCGGATATCAATCGAAAAAGTAAACGCATACAGGAATTTGCTTTCCCGATTTTTATTCTGCTGGATTTCCGGCCGCGATGGTTTGAAAACCAGAATTTAAGGCCTCATTTTCTGTCAGATTAAAATGCAAAGCCTTATCAGGCATTCCTTGATTCTGCATTGAAACTAACACTACTGGCTGATTGCCTCTGAATCCAAAGAAATAGATATGTCTGCCAGCCGATGGGTTCGGAGTCGTTTGCGCATCGGAATAAACCGAGACGATACTATATTCTGATGCCGACTCCCCCGAATCAGACCATTCAGTGTCAAGGGCCATAATAAAATGTTGGTTTTGGGCCATTGAAATTGTAGGTAGTTTTCTCTTTATCGTTTCGTTTCTTTTCCTTTCGTTTCACTATAACTTTTCATTCGATAGGAAGGTCCTGTAATTTGAATAATTTTAGAATGATGGACCAATCGGTCCAATAAAGCATTAGTCAATTTCTTATTACCAAAAATTTCGGACCATTGAGACAGAGGAATATTCGTTGTAATAATCGTTGATTTTCTTTCGTATCGCATATTAATTAGTTGAAACAGTAAGTTAGATCCTTCTTTTGAGAAGGGGAGATACCCGACTTCATCAATAATTAATACAGAATAGCTCGCATATTTTTTGAGCATGGTATCACTTGTCCCACGTTTATGTGCCCGGATAAGTCGATTAACCAGTTCTGTACTAGTGATAAATAAACAGCTCTGCCCTCTATCAATACACTCTAAACCAATTGAAACGGCTAAATGGGTTTTTCCAACACCGCTATTTCCAATGAATAAAAGGTTGTCATACGTGTCTAAAAAGCGTAATGTCACTAAATCTTGAATTTCACTTTTTTTGATTTTGGGTTGAAAATCAAAGTTAAAATCATGAAGGCGTTTATGATAGGGAAACATTGCCCGTTTTAAAATTTTTCTTTGGGTCTCCTTTCTACGATAGCTAATTTCTTGATGTGTTAATTCAAATAAAGAATCAACTAGAGATTGTTCATTTTTAGCTACTTCATCTAAATGGGCAGGTAAAATTTCTTTGATACAGGTAAGATTTAAATCTGATAATTGATTTAATAACTGATGGTAATTTGACATATGAGCCTCCTTATAATTCATCGTAAGCATCTAAATTTTCTTCTACAAAGCGCTCCAACTCTTCGTCTTCTAAGTATTTGAAGACATCAGATCGAAGAATCTCAAGAGAGTCATCACGTTGATAATTTAAGGTTTTTTTGCTTAATGGGTGCGAGCGAATACATTGATGGCCATACCAAATGAATAGACTGTCCTTACGGACATCTAAAGTTACCTCTTTACCAATATATTTCACGGGAACAGAATACTTTGAGTTTTGATATTGGACCATGGATTCAATGGAAACTTTTCTAATTACGTGTTGGGTTCTAGAAACATATCTGACTAATTCTAAACGATTGAAAGGACGCAACACCGATTGTTCATCTATAAGAAGCTTAGAGGGATGATTATTCACTGCTTGAGAACGTTCATTATTTAAGTCATTCATAAACTCATAGACGATTCGTTTTAGCTCCTGCTCATTTTCAAACTCGTAGTTAAAGACCATTAAGCGGTTAACAGTACGAGCTAAAGCTTCAACTTTGCCTTTGGTTTGTGGACGAAAAGGGCGACAAGCAATCGGATTGAATCCAGCATCTTTAGCAAATTGACGAAATTTTTCGTTAAAAACGGTTTGACTAAATTGGCTTTTACTTCTATCAACAACTGTTTTCATATTGTCAAACCAAATTTCTTGAGGAACACCATTCCCGCAGTACTCAAACGCATTGACCAAACAATTGAAGACATTCGCTTGGGTTCGATCAAAGGTTACCTCTAAGTATTTCATGCGAGAATAGCCTAGAATATATAGAAAAAGATTGAAGTAAAAGACTTCACCATGTTTACTCACCATCTTAATATTTTCTTTCCAATCGACTTGAGCAGAAAGACCTGGCGTCGTTTCAATTCGAATGGTTGCTTTTTTTACACGCTTTTCTCGATAGTTCCGACAATATCGTTTGACGGTGGTATAGCCACCTTGATATCCTTTTTTCTTAATAAAATAATAAATTGAAGAAGCGGAACAGCTTAACTCCATTTTATCTTTAATAATTTCTTCAAAACCGCTTAATAAAAGAGGAGCAGAAGATTGTCTCTTTTTGATCTGTTCTACTTCCCCTTTAGTTCCAGCTTCATAGTAACGCTTGACTGTTCGGTAATCACAATTATATTGCTTGGCCATGGCTGCATAGTTAGGTTGAATATCGTTCATAATGTGTCGTAAGACTCCTTCTAAGACATCTTTTCGCATGAGTCACTCTCCTTGAATGGTTTCATGAAAAAGAATATCAGATTTTAAATCTAACCTACATTTTCGATGGCCCTTTTCCTACATTTTATCGTGGCCCTTTACAATAAACTTCGTTATGATGACATAATTAATTATTTCCGAATCAATTTTAATATACACTTTGCTTTTTTTGAAGCCGATCCAACAGAATTGTACGGTGACGAAGGATGGCCCGAGACTCAGCCTGACAGCTCTTGGATTAAATACAAAGATACTATTCAAGGCGCTGATTTTTGCTTTTTAGATTCAGAAATTGTTGATCGAATTTCTGGTGTCACTATTCCTGAAGGCAACCGCACTCTTATCTTAATTAATCAGGATCGGGTTTATCCTAGAATCATTTTTACAATTTTGCATGAACTATGTCACTTTTATTTTCATATAAGAGATAAAGACAAGAAACAAGCATTCGTTTCGCTAACAAATGACCAGATTGACGGTCAATACTCTGAGGAACTAATTCCTTTTGAGAACGAAGCGAATATTATCGGTTCTATCCTTTTTTGCCCAGGAGAACGTCTTGAATACATGTTAGCTAAAAAATATACATTTAAGGACATGTGCCGAAATACTGGTATGAGTGAGCCGGCTATGCATAATAGGTTACTTAATTATATTGAGCATGCATTGAGATTACCTTTTCGATTAGCTTTAAATTATGTATTGAAATTCCGATCCGAAGATCCCAAAACACGTCAAATCCTTAGATATAAGGTTAAACAGCAAATTGATCAACGAGCTGCAAACAAAGAAACTGAAACTTTAATCAAAATTCAATCCGCATATGTTGACAAGTTAAAGGGCAGTAGTTTTTGGGGAGAGATTGTTGAGGAATTAGGTTTTTCTGATGACCAAGTACCCAATTCTGAAGACGATGATTTTCCGAATATATAAAAAAAACACGATCCCTACCCCGCCAAGAGATGTGATCGTGCAAAATAGGTTACTCATGATTTTGAAAAATTCAAATATTTTAATTTTAAAGGAGTTTGTATGATGAAAGAATTTGTGTATTTAGATACAGAATTGGTAAATTCTTGTTTAGCTCAACTCAACGAAGGGCTTCTAACCAAATTAACTGTTAGTAAAGCAGAACAAAAAGAAAATGAAGAGGAAGGTGGCAATCAAATAACTAAAACTGTCGGAGGATCTTTGGGAGTTGAAGGCCTCGTAAAAGGTAACGGAGATTATTCCAATACTGAATTTGATAAATTTAAAATTGTTTTCTCTGAGGCAAATACAGAATTAGTTGATACAATTTTAGATGATTACTCTTTAGATGTACTTGTTGACAAACTAGGTTCAGAACGCTTATTGACTTCAGAGTCAGTTTGGTCTGAAGGAGATTTCATCTCTATAAAGGATAATTTCTATGTATATAATTTCGAAATATTGGAAAGCATTACGCGAGACGAATCAGTGAGCTTAGTCATGCTCGAGGATGAAGAACTTATTGAAGCAGAGACAGAACTAAAAACATTAACTTCTTCAAAAGCGCTTAGGAATAAACACTCTGAAAGAATTAAAGTCTTGAAAAAATTCATTAAATCCAAGAGTTCTAAAGATACCTTTAATTTGGTCAATCGTTTTGCAGCCTTTGGGCAACTTCTATACCCAGACTCTATACTTATAAGAATAGACGACACTTTATCTATTTTAGACAAGAAGAATTTGCGAGTGAACTCCCCTACTCTTTCTGCGATGGGGCAAACTAAAAGGCCTTTAAAAATGATTGGCATTGTAATGTCAAAGAGAAATAAGAACATTATTCCCGAAGAAGGAGTCCAATTGGAATCTGACATAATCGCTTCATCGACACATTCCATATTTACTGAAATAATTTTAGATTCGTATAACCTATTAGAAGATGATGGATACTTCGTTCGACCTATAGCTATTTTTTTCGATTTGGAATAAATCTATTTAAGCGGGAATCAACTCTTTTTTTAGAGATATTAAAACTGATAGAACTATTTTCGATTTCCTTACTAAATTGCTTCCGCCTCGATAAGTTTTTTTTATGTAATTTTTCATACTCAATTTCTACTTCTTTATTCATAAAAAACACCACCCGAAAAATTGTAAGATTTACTGTGATTATACACTATTTATCTTTATTGATGAAGGGATAAACACGATTAGCCTCAGGGCTTTTCTTTTTACTAAACAGAGAACATACATTCATAAGGAGATTTTAAAAATGTGGGTTGAACAAACTAAGGACGGGCGTTTCAAATTTATCGAGCGCTACAAAGATCCGTACACTGAGAAAACCCGAAAAAAATCAGTGATACTGAATAGCCAATCTAAACAGGCATGGAATAAAGCGTTAAGTATTCTGAATGATAAAATTGAAAATGAGCTGGCCAAAAAGAAAATTGACAAAGTCCCCTTCCAGCAAGTTTATACGGAGTGGGAAAATAATTATTTTAAATCATTGAGACCTAACTCAAAGAACACGTATGTAGCCATTCGAAAAATTATTTTCAAGGCTATTAACGAAGACATTTTAATTTCAAACATTGATACAAGATTGCTGCAGAATTTCTTTGCTTCTCTCGACTATTCTCAGACCTATGTCGCACATATCAAGTCAAACCTTAACCTAGTGTTCAAGTATGCGATTAAACTAGGCTACGCCGATAAAAACCCTGTAGAAAACGTGGAGATCATTTCTAAAGCGAAAACGTTAGAAGATATAGAACGTATTGAGGATAAGTACCTTGAAAAAAGTGAAGTAAAATTGATCCTAGATCAACTATATAAAAGTCGCTTAACTTTTCGTGTCGGACGACTAGCTGAATTTATGTATTTAACAGGAGTTCGCTTTGGCGAAGCAGTCGCATTAAGAGAAGAAAATTTCGACTTGGAGAATAATATCGTTCACATTAGAGGTACAATCGACTACAGCAAAGGTTACAAACAAAAAGCGATAGGACCAACCAAGACCCAGAAATCAAATAGAGATGTTCAGTTGACTCACCGGACGGTTGATCTAGTAAAACGCACTTTTGAGGAAAATAAACTAGATTTGGTATCCGAATCTGATTTTAGTAATGATGGGTTCGTTTTTGTGACCCGATCGGGAACGCCCATGCAAAATAGTTCATTCAATCGATCTTTTGCTGCTGCAGGTAAAAAAAGTGGAATTCACAAGCGATTAACCTCTCATATTCTTAGGCATACCCATGTTTCGTTACTCGCCGAACAGAACACACCTTTGAAAGCAATTATGGATCGAGTAGGGCACGAAGATGCAGACGTCACAAATAAAATTTATACGCACATTACCGATAAAATGAAGACTGACTTAATCAGCCAACTAGAAGAGAATGGTTTATAGCCATTCTTTTTCTTTTTGCCCCTTTTTTGCCCCTTTTACCCTTTCTACAAAACAAAAACCTGCAAGAGCCTTACAGCCCCAACAGGTCTAATGTCGATACTATTTTACAGCGTCTTTTAATTGTTTACCGGCTTTAAATGCTGGTGATTTGCTTGCTGCGATGGTGATTTCTTCACCTGTTTGAGGGTTACGGCCTTTACGAGCAGCACGTTCACGTACTTCAAAGTTACCAAAACCGATGACTTGGACTTTTTCGCCATCTTTTAATGATGATTGAATGCCGTCAAATAAAGCATCTACAGCTGATGTTGCGTCTTTCTTTGTTAATCCAGTTTTTTCTGCTACTTGTTCAACTAAACTTTGTTTATTGATCATAATGTATAGCCTCCACTATCTTTTTAATGTATTCCAAAGATAATTCTATTCGTTCTTGCGGAGAAAGGCAACAGTTAACGCTCTTTTTCTCTCTTTTTCGGTTTTTTCTTTTTTTTTAATTATATATTAAAAAATAAAAAATTTATTCAAAGTTTTTTAAAATAATTTGTATTTGCCCTTATTAAATTGGTATCCTAAATTATAATAATTCTTATTGATAGTTAGTTAAATAACAAATATAACGGATAATTAGGCCTTTTAGGCTTGTTTAACCACTCTTTTGACATTATATTAAATAAAAAAATATTCAGGGAGTTTTATTTATGAGTTTAAGAGGGTTAATGAGACAAGAATCATTGCGACGGATAATCATCGTTGAAAAACTTTACTATGAAAAAGATTTTGTGACTTCTGAAGAATTAATGGAGATATTGGATTGCTCACGACCTATATTGCTTAATGACATCCGTTTTCTAAATGAAGAAAATCTACCTATCAGAATTATTAAAAATAAAGGTCTTTACTCCATTGAGTTTGATTTTCACGCGACGATCGATACGATCTACGCCTACGTTTTACGCAGCAGTCTGGAATATGATATTATTGAAAGTCTCTTTTTTGAAAAGAATGAAAAGATTCAGTTTGCTGCGAAAGATTTGAATTGCAGCTTTTCCAACATGCAGCGCTATCTGATTGCGATTAAAAGCGAATTGCTTAAATGGGACATTGGCGTTAACCATCGCCCGCTGCAAATGGTCGGGGATGAAGCTTCAATTCGTCAATTTTACTATCTCTTCTTTAAAGAGTCACGAATACAATTTTCAAATTACGGCTTTTCAAAAAACCTGATTGACGCTGTCGACCAGTTGATTCGTCGAATTTTAGCCGACAATCATATTACGAATAACATGAATGTGCATTTTCAACTGATGCATAGTTTTTTGATTGGCCTGCAGCGTCGAAAACATGGACATAAGATGAAAGGTCTTTCTTCAAAATGCGGATTGATCATTCCTGAATTAGATCAGCTCACTCACTTGGGCTACCTAATCCGCCGAGAAAGCGAACGGCCCTTCAATGCGGCCTACTTACGTGAATGCTTGTGGCCGCTCTATTCTCACCAATTGATTTTGACTCGCCAGCAGCAGACCCTCGTTCATAAAAAAAATAGACAGTTGGCACATTTTTATGAAGCCCGTCATTTTTTAATAGACAAGGTCAATAATCTGTTAGTTACGCCGCTTTCTCAGACTGAGAGGCTGGATACCTTGCGGCAGCTGGGCAATCGCCTGTTCTGCTACAATCATAAAGAATGTTCGATTGAAATTATTCAAGAGACAGACAAAGCAATGTTGAAATTAATTGGGAAAAAGTACGGCCGAGAAATAAGAAAATTGAGTAAAATTGTGAGTGAATTTCTAATTCCGCGAAAGCAGGAGTTACTTATTTCGATGTATATCAGCAGCCTGATCACTATAATTCCGGACTTATTACAGCGCTTGGTCGATGCAGACCGTCCGATCAGAGTTCTTTTACTATCGGATACCTCTACATCTCATGAACGCTTTTGGCACTCTGTTTTTCCGGCTTATATTAAGGGGTCGGTTCAATATGAGTATTTTGAGAGTCCTTATCTTTTTCAAGAACAACTGGTCAACTTAACACGCAATTACGATTTGGTCGTCACAAATGTTACTATGAACAATTTGGTACCGGCTTGCCCATTGATCGCGATCAATACTTATCCGACATCAAAGGATTTCGATCGCATCCAACAATTTATAAATGACTATGAACCTCTTCCGTCACGAAAGGAACTATATAATGAACTTACGCCATCTGCTAAAGCGAGATAGCCAGCGTCAACTGCTCTTAATTGAAACACTTTATTATTCTCAACATCCTCGCTCGAGTGATGAATTATCTAAGATAACAGAATGTACAACACCAGCTTTCTTAAATGACATTCGCGCAATCAATGCCCAAAGTGATTACTATAAAATCGTGCGGGAAAATGGTTTATACCGTTTGGAACTTAAAGACAATGCCACGATCGATGTGCTTTTTTCAACCTTAATCAGAAACTCCGTGGCTTTCAAAATTTTGGAGGCGATTTTCTTTGAAGATTGCCTTTCTTTATTGGACCTTTCGAAAGCTCTATTTTGCAGCCTGACAACTATCCAAGCGGCGATGAAGGACTTACAGGAGGCCTTAGCAAAATGGAAGTTAACGATTCACCGCCGTCCCTTTCGATTAACCGGGAATGAAACGGCGATTCGTCATTCGTACTTCCTGTATTTTTCGGAAAAGAAAATTGAGCGGGAAAATACGCGCTTTAGTTCCGAATTTTTCCATTTCGGCGACGCGATTACTCGTTCAATGATTAAGAACAATAACCTTACAGTCTCTTTGGCCCAATATAATCGCTTGACGCTTTCCTTCTTTATCAGTCTTGTTCGTGTTTCCAGAGGGCATCGAGTATCTTCCCGTACCTTGGTTTCTACTAGTATAATTCCGCCTGATCAAAACACCATCAACAATTTCGGCCCTTATTTGCGTAATGAGTTGCTGATACTCTATTCCGAAGACGTGATGAAGGACAGTTTCTGGCTGCTCTACTCAGATTTGTTTTTACTAGGAGAAGAACAGCGAGATCGGGTTTTAGAAGCAAATCATTCCTTAGCTTATCATTATGAAACACATTATGAACTGACGGAAAAATTGAGTAAAATGCTGAACGAACCTTTAAGCGACCTGCAAAAGGACCAGTTAGCGACTATATTAATCAATCAGCATCTGTTTCATGCAACAACAAAGGAATTCATCAGTGTGGTACAGGATCGGAAAAAGGATTGTTTGCGTTTATTGGAGGTTTTTCACGCTCATTGTGTTCATCAGCTGCGTAAACTAGTGATTGATTTCACAGACGACTATCATCTATTCAACTCTACGGAATTTATCGATAATTATATCTATCAAATCATCGCCACTGTCCCAAGTTGTTTGAACGGCATGAAGCAATCGGAAAAGCCTGTCAATTTGTTGATTGTTTCAACCGATTCAAAAATGCAGGAGAGTTTATTAATCGAACTTTTACGCTTTTCAATTCGAGGGAATTACGTGATTCATCAAGTAAATGTCACTCAATTACATAATAAGAGCTACTTAGAAGTTTTTGAAGAACACGATGTAGTGATCAGTACGTCTACCTTTAACGTACCCAATTGCCAAACACCGATCATTGCTGTCGAGCTCTGTCCCAGCATTCATTCTCTGAACAAAATCCAGTTGATGGTCGATCAGACAAACGAACGAAACAATCTGCTGGCAATACAATAAAGAAGGACTTGAGCAATTACTCAAGTCCTTCTTTTTCTGCTGTTAAACGCGCCAACTCTTTATCCATCGAGGCCTTCTCTGCTGTTAAGCTGGCAATCATCCGCTGATATTTTTCTTTTCCATTCTTTTTACGAATTACATTCAATTGAATCGCAGAAAAAAGAATGATAAACAGTGATAAGATCACAATTACAGCGAAAATAACGCTTAACTGCACTCTAAAAAGTGTATATAGTAACACGATCAGGCCGATCACAATTTCGACAATGCTGAGTTTAGCTCTGCGTCCCCCGCCAAATACGATTCGCTTTAGCATGGGACCGTTAAGTAATTCCTCATAACGAGTCAAGCGTGCTTCCAGAAAGCTGACTTGCTCTTTTAATAGATCAATCCGTTGTTTTTCCGGCATAGTGACTTCGCTCCTTAATATCCTTTTCTTATTATCCCTAGTAATCTCCATTTTCGCAAATATTTTATTTCTTATTATCTAAATAATAATTTTTTATTCGGCAGCCCTCATCAATAAGAGCACGCTAAGCAGAATCGGGCGACTATTAAAATATGTAAAGGATTTCATTTGGTCACAATAATTCACATGCGTTAAATCCTTTGCAAATTCTTAGTTGAAATTGTTCTATATTCCTGTACAATTATTTTGTAAGCGAATCCACTTCGTATACGAATCGTTAAGAAGGAGTGTGTCAAATGATTATTGGAATTCCGAAAGAAATCAAGAACAATGAAAACCGTGTTGCCCTTCCCCCATCTGGAGTATTTGATCTAACCAATCGTGGTCATCAAGTATTAGTAGAAAAAGATGCCGGCAAAGGTTCCGCAATTTCAGACGAAGAGTATGCTGCAGCAGGTGCAACAATTATCGACAATGCCGCAGATGTTTGGGCTGCTGAAATGGTCATGAAAGTAAAAGAGCCGCTTCCCGAAGAGTATCAGTATTTCCGTAAAGGATTATTATTATTCACCTATTTACACTTAGCAGCAAACAGACCGTTAACAGAAGCTTTAGTAAACAGTGGTGTGAATGCGATTGCCTATGAAAATGTACAACCGGCAGATAATACATTGCCATTACTTGCACCAATGAGTGAAATTGCCGGCCGGATGGCTGCGCAAATCGGTGCCAACTATCTAGAACGTGTCAACGGCGGTAAAGGAATCCTGCTTTCTGGTGTTCCTGGCGTACGTCGCGGCAATGTTGTCGTAATCGGCGGTGGTGTTGTTGGATTGAATGCCGCAAAATTGGCTTTAGGTTTAGGAGCGAACGTAACTATTTTAGATGTCAGCGTTCCCCGCTTGAAGGAATTAGACATTATCTTCGGCAATAGTATCCAAACCATGATGTCAAACAGCTTCAATATTCAAGAATGCTTGAAAACGGCTGATTTAGTTATCGGGGCTGTTTTAATTCCAGGCCATAAAGCACCAACTTTAGTTACCAAAGAAATGGTCGCAAATATTCCTGATCATTCTGTCATCGTCGATGTTGCCATCGACCAAGGCGGGATTTTCGAAACTGAAGACCGCGTGACTACCCATGACGATCCAACTTATGTCAAAGAAGGTGTTGTTCATTACGCGGTTGCGAATATGCCTGGTGCTGTGCCGCAAACAGCGACTTATGCATTGAGTAATAGTACAATGGCGTATGCCAACTTATTGGCTAACAACCCGTTAGAAGAAATCTTGAAAAATGATTTAGCGCTTCGCCGCGGTGTGAATACTTACAACGGCAAGTTGACGATTGAAGCTGTCGCAAAAGATTTATCGATGGACTATACGCAGCTGGATGAGTTGCTAAACGAAGAATTAATGATGAATTCGTAAGAATGATTAAACCTGCCAGCCTCCTGCTGGCAGGTTTTTTTGTTATACTTAGTTAGCTTATAAATAAATGGAGGTCTCATATGATATTTTCTGATTTTACTTATGAACGTCCTGATCTTAATCAGTATGAAACGACGTTCAATGCAGCAAATAAACATTTTTCCGAAGCAAACAGCTATTCGGATGCCAAAACGGCTTTGCAGGAGCTGAACCGTTTGCGCGGTGACATGGCCAAAAACATGAAATTAGCCTATATCCGTCACTCCATTGATACTAGTGACAACTTTTATCGTGACGAGAATGATTTTTGGGACCATCATGAACCGCTGGTCAATCAGATCCACAATCATTTTTATGAAAGCTTGCTGTCCTCCCCTTTTCGAACTCAACTGGAAGCAGACTTTCCGGCGACGCTGTTTCTTTTTGCGGAGGATCAATTGCGGCTTTTAGATGATTCGGTGATTGAATTAAAACAGCAGGAAAACGAAATGGTCAGCCAGTATATCCAAGTGATCGCCTCGGCTGAATTAGAGTTTGAAGGCAAAAAACGCACGTTGTCAGAACTGTCGGCTTTCTTTACAGAGCCCAATCGTGAGACCCGCAAAGCCGCCCACGCGGTTTATGAGAGCTTCTTCGTGACTCATGAACAAGAAATTGATGAGATCTTTGATCAATTAGTCTCGCTGCGTCATCAGCAGGCACAAAAATTAGGCTTCGCGAATTACGTGGAGTACGGCGATCGGTTAATGAATCGTTGGAGCTATGACCGCCAACAGCTTCATGCTTTCCGTCAGTTTATTGTAGAAGAAGTCGTCCCGATCAATCAAAAACTATACAAACGCCAACAAGAACGCCTTGGGATTGACACACTCTTCCATTATGATCTGCCGCTGGTCTATCCAACAGGCAATCCGCGACCACAAGGAAATAGAAACGACTTAGTTCAAAAAGCCCAAGCGATGTATCATGAACTGTCGGACGAAACGGGAAACTTTTTTGACCAAATGATCCAGCAAGAATTGATGGACTTGGCTGGCCGCCCCGGCAAGCAAAGCGGCGGTTACTGCGAGTTTATCGATGAGGTGCAGATGCCCTTCATCTTTGCTAATTTCAACGGAACCTCCGATGATGTTGATGTCTTGACCCATGAAACCGGTCATGCTTTCCAAAGCTATTTGTCCCGTTGGATCACTGAACCCGAATTGGTTTTTCCAACATCTGACACCGCTGAAATCCACTCGATGAGTATGGAATTTCTAACGTGGCCGTGGATGAGCAAATTTTTCGGTACGGATAGCGAGAAATACAAATTCGCTCATTTAAGCAGTGCTCTGCAATTCTTGCCTTATGGCGCTTTAGTCGATCATTTCCAAGAAGAGATCTATCTGCATCCAGAATGGTCGGCGGCTGACCGGAAGAATTGCTGGCGAGAGTTAGAGAAACGGTATTGTCCAGAACGCGACTATCAATCTTCGGAAGCGTTAGCCCACGGGATCTATTGGTATCGTCAAGGGCATATTTTTGAAGTTCCCTTCTATTACATCGACTATACCTTGGCACAAGTTTGTGCTTTGCAGTTCTGGCAGCGTAGTATCGTTGAACAGGACCCGACCACATGGGAAGATTACCTAGCGATTTGTCGCATCGGCGGCAGTAAGACCTTTTTGGAGACCGTTCAATTAGGTCATCTATCATCGCCATTTGACCACGCGAAAATGACCGCCCTATTGGCTGCGGTCGATCAGTATCTAGCTGCGATTCCTGAAACAGAACTGAATTAATCGTCAAAAGAACCTGCTGAGATTTTTCAGCAGGTTCTTGTTTTATCCTTTTTTCTTATTCAAAAAGATGGCCGTGAACAAGGAAATGCATGCCCCACCGAGAATCGCCAAATATGAACTGGACTGCTCGTTGGTTTTTGGCAACTCCGCTTGTGCTATCTGAGGTACTGCTGTTGATTTCGTTGAACCGACAGATTGGGTCGCTTTTTCACTTAGCTGATTGGCTTCAGTTTTTGCCAAAACCGTTGCCACCCATGAGCCGGGTTTGGCAATTAGGTTTGCTGATTGATCCTGTGAACGCTCATTTACTTCCGACTCCTCTGGTTCTTCTACATCAATTGGGATGGTCGGATCAACGATGCCCGGTGGAATTTCGCCGATTGTCACGGGCACTTTAAAGGAATAATTAAAAACCGCATTCGTTTCATACTCCTGATTGTAACGTACATCAAATCCGGAAACATTTTTATAGGTGTAGGTCAGCCAATAGTGCATATTCAGATTATTAATTTTATTATTATTGATCTCGCCGATTTTAATGTAACCATCATGTTTTTTATAATAAAGCTGATTGGACTTTGTTACATAGAAATTCTGGATATTATTCGCATCAAAAAGATCGATGCTTTGTTCCAAGTCGATATCGGTAAAATTGAAAAAGCCCGACAGCTTGACTGGATTGGCGGTTAAATTATCTAGGAAAGAGTAATTCAGCAGCACGTCGCGAATCCCACTCATTGTGATCCCGTTGTCTTTATTGATCTGCAGGATTTGTTTGCCCGCAAGAGCCGTCCAGCCTTTGACAGTGATTCTCATGTCGATGACTTTCCCTTGGTAGCTGCCGACATTTTTATAGGTGACGGTGATTGTGTTTGGCTTTTCTGTATCCAGATCAAAGGTGAAGGTGTAGCCGTCGTTCACATAATTATTCGTGCCGCCGATCACGATACCCTGCACATTTGCAAAGTTCGGCATGAAGGCATGGTCATTAGGAAGCTGTGTATTTTCATCAGTAATCGTCTTCTGGTGATCCACGATCTTGCCGTCATTTTCTTCTTTCAAAGCTGGTGCAGAGGCTCTTGTTTCGCTTGATTCCCCCGTTGCAGCAGGTTCGGACTGCTTTTCCTGTACAGTCGGGGGTTCTTCTGTCGTTTTATCTGGTTCAATTATCGCTGTTGTTTCGGTTGATTCAGGAGAGACAGACGACGACTCTGTAACTTCAGAGTCGGTCACCTCTTCTATCTGCACTGCTGAATTTTCTGATTCAATTGAATACGTTGAAACTGCGGTTGGTTCTGCCTGCTCAGCGGCAATTTCTTGCTCACTAATTGGCGAAGCCTCCACTTCCTCAGCGGGACTTTCCGAAACATTATGGGGTCGTTCAACTAACTCGGTCGTTATATTCGCCGCTTCTGATTCAGTGACTTCTTCACCCCAGACTACATTTGGAATCATTGAAACGCCTAAGAGTGCCACCGAAAATAGATAAATGCTTTTTTTAGCCATAAAAAAGCCTCCTTTATGATAAATATCAATAATTATTATAACGTTTATTATCTAATTTGCTGTTTTTTCTACGATAATAATATTTAATCTTTATAATAATCATTTTATTTGTTTTGAAGGCCTAGCTAGATCGACAGATAAAAAGGCTCCTCGGTTTTTTCCGAGGAGCCGCTATTTCTATACTTTCTTCTTATTCAAGAATAATGCGGTGAAAAGGAATAGGCAGGCACCGCCAAGTGTGATAAAAATTGAGCTTACTTTATCATTTGTTTGCGGCAGCACGGCTTGTTTCAACGGTTCTGCTTTTTTAACCTCGACCTTTTTCACTTCTGTTTTTGCTACTTCACCCTTTGCAGGTGCCGCTTTAGCAGCAAGACTTACCGTTGCGGTCTCAGTTTTGACCGGGACAACTTCGTCGGTTGCAGTTTCTTCTTCGATCGGCGTTTCTTCAACGACTTCTGGCTCTTTTGTCTCAGGGACGACCGCCGTTTCTTCAATGACGATCGGTGCTTGGTACGTGTAATTAAAGACGGCACCAGAATCGTAATCTTGATTATAGCGGACATCAAAGTTAGAAATATTTTTGTAAGTATAGGTCAGCCAATGATCCATGTTTAGATCATTGGTCCTGTCTCCATTAATCTCGCCGACTCTGATAAAACCGTTATGTGTTTTAACGTATAGTTCGTTGCCCTTAGTAACGTAAAAATTCTGTACGTTGTTATGGTCAAATAAATCGATACTTTGCTTCAAGTCGATATCAGTAAAATTGAAAAAGCCCGACACATTTGCCGCCTTAGCGGTTAAATTATCAAGAAACGAATAGTTCAAGCGAACATCGCTGATTCCATTCATGGTAATTCCATTTCTTTTGCTAATTGACAATTGTGCGTAGACACTTCCAGTAAAGACAGTCCAATCCTTGACCGTCACCTTCATATCAATTACTTTTCCATTGTAGGTACCAACATTTTTATAGATGACGGTAATTGAGTTTTTTGCCGCATTTTTCAAATCAAAAACGAAGTAGCTCGTTCGCTCTGTGTAGCCGGCACTCGATTGCACCACAATGTCATCTAGCTGATCAAAATTAGGCATGAAGTTGTATTCGGCAGAAATTTTAGCCTCTTCATCTGTAATCGCTTTTTCGTGGTCGACGATTTTCCCGTCATTGTCATCCTTTAAAAACGGTATCGCTGCCCGTGCTGCTTTTTGCTGCGGTGCGGCAAATGGTTCAACCTTTTTTTCTGGCTCAATTGTTTTTGGCTCCGCGGCCGCTGGTTCTTCTGGTGCTGCGACTGGTTCAGCTGGGACTTCGATCTCTTCAGTATTACTTTCCTGATTTTCGGTAGCTGGAAGTTCAGCTGCTTCTTCCCCAATCGAAGCTTGCTGTTCGGTCGGTGCTTCCACCACTGTTTCTTCAGGCTCAGCGACCGGTTGTTCCACACTATTGACAGGGCTTTCAACCAACTCTGTTGTTATAGCAGGTGCAGCCGATTCGATTGCCTCGTCGGCCCATGCGCTGCTGGGCACTAGCGATAACCCTAATATCGCTACAGAAAACAAATAAACACTTTTTCTAAACATACAACATCCTCCTTTTTATGATAAATACCGTCTCTTATTATAACACACTGAATCAGAATCCGCATGTGTACCAGAAACTCCCATAACCACATTAATTACCATTTAAATAGTGATTTTTAACAACACATATAAAAGAAATAAATCGATAAATTAATTGTTAAATAACATAAAAATAAAATCGAACGAAAAAATAAAGATCGGTGATTTAAATCTAAAATTTCAACTATCAGGAAATGTATCGCTATTTTTTTGAATAGATATTTCAAGTCGAAAATAAGAACATGTTTCACTCCCGCTACTAAATGCGTTTAGACGAACATAATTCCCACTTATTTCTTTTGCGATATTTTTATTTACATAATTCAAACGTAAAAAAAGACTCTCAAAACGAGAGTCCTTTTATTTAGGAATCACCATCATGCGATCGTCACTCATTCCATGAATTTCGATCGGCCGTTGATAGAACTCATTCAGTACGTCTACTTTCAAAAGTTCTTCTCGTTGGCCTTGTTTAAAAATTTTGCCATCGCGAATCATCAGCACGTGATTCAACAATGGTAAAATTTCTTCGGTATGATGGGTCACGTACAATAAGCTTGGCGCATCCGCCGCTTGTTTCATTTTTTTGATTCGTGCCAATAAATCCTCACGAGCAAATAAATCCAATCCATTACACGGCTCGTCCAAGATCAACAGCTCTGGTTTGGCCATTAATGCCCGAGCGATCAAAACGATTTGTTTTTCTCCCTGAGACAATACTTGATACACCTTGCCAATCAACTTTTTGGCTCCTAAGGAATTCAAAACTTGTTTGGCCTCTTCCAGTTCTTCCACTGAAAACTTCTGATAAATACCGATACTGGCGAACTTCCCTGACAAAACGATATATTCAGCCTGTTCTTCTCGATGAATTCGTTCTTGTAAGGACTGACTCACCCAGCCGATTCGTTTCGTTAGATCAGGAATCGACGTTTGACCAAATAACTCACCCAAGACCGTCAGCTTTCCGCTAGAAGGCCATAAATTGCCTGAAATCATGTTCAGCATCAAGCTTTTTCCGGCACCGTTCAACCCTAAGACGGCCCAATCCTCGCCTGCTTTGATCTGCCAATTAATATCTTCTAATAGAACCGTTTGCTGACGAACGAATTGAACGTGCTCAAATGCTAATATTTCCATACCTTCTCCTCCATCTTTTCCCTTTTAATAATCTTATCAAAATCTCACAGAAAAGATATGGGAAATGTTATAATTTTAGCAAATGTCTTTGAAGGGAGTTTTACTATGAATTACGAATTATCTGAAAGCACTTTTGCCCCTATCGCAAAGGTGACACTGCAGCGCGGAGAACAATTACGGATCGAACCAGGTGCAATGGTTTATGAGATCGGGGAAATAGAATTAGAAGGCCAAATGAATACCAATGGCAAGAAAGGTCTTGGCGGTGCATTAAGTGCTTTGGGCCGCTCGGTGACTAGCGGCGAAAGCTTCTTCATCAGTACAGCCACTGCCCACTCTGCTAATGCCATGATCGCCATCGCTCCAGCGGTACCGGGGAAAATCTTTGCCCTCGATGTCGGTGCAGAACACTGGCGTTTGAATACTGGTGCTTTTCTTGCCAGCGAAGAAAACGTCAACTACCAAATGAAACGACAAAAACTTTCTGGTGCCCTATTAGGCGGAACCGGCGGCTTTTTCGTCATGGAAACGACCGGCAGCGGGCAAATCTTAGTTTCTGCTTTTGGCGATGTTGAGAAAATCGAATTAGACGGCAGTGCACCGGTAATTATTGATAATCAGCATGTGATCGCTTGGACCAGCTCGTTGGATTACAACATCAAGGTGGCCTCAGGTACCTTCGGCTTCAAGACCGGCGAAGGCGTGGTCAATGAATTCCACGGACGCGGATCTGTCTATATTCAAACGCGAAACCTTGAAAGCTTCGCCAGTCATATCAATACCTTTATCCCTAATTCTTAAAGATTTCCTGACAGGATTGTAACTCCCTGGAAGAACAGGTAAAATATGGAGGATACTGTTGCAGAAAGCTGGTTTATATGACTGAAAAAAATAGCTACGAAAACGAGTTGCAGGGTTCAAGATCCCGCGTCGCTCGTTATCATACAGAAGCGGCACCGCCGCCTAAAAAAGAACACAAAAGGAATACAGCGCAGGCGCCTGAAGCAGAGCCAATAACAGACGCCCCTGCTGAACCCAAAAAACAGGCCACAGCTCAAGAGAAAATGGTGCAAAGCACAGCTTGGCTGACGGTCGGGAATATCTTCTCCCGTTTACTAGGTGCCGTTTACGTAATCCCTTGGATTGCTTGGATGCAGCCCCATGGCTTAGAGGCCAACTATTTGTACACTAAGGGCTACAACGTTTACGCGCTCTTTCTTATGATTTCTACCGCGGGGATTCCAGCGGCGGTAGCTAAACAAACAGCCCGTTATAATTCCATGAATGAATACGGGTTAAGTAAAAAACTATTGTTTTACACCATGCGGCTGATGACCATCGGCGGTGTGATTTGTGCCGCTATTATGTTTGTGGGCGCACCATACCTGTCTCAAGGCAACGCTGACCTAGTTCCAGTCATGCGCTCCTTAAGTGTCGTGCTGCTGATTTTCCCGGCTATGAGTGTAATCCGCGGCTTCTTCCAAGGAAACAACAATATGAAGCCTTACGCGATCTCTCAAATTGTCGAGCAAATCGCCCGAGTCTGCTACATGTTAGCTTCCGCTTTCATTATCATGCAGATCAACAACGGCAGTTACAAGACAGCTGTTGTACATTCAACGTTCGCTGCCTTCATTGGTGTCGCCTTCGCGATGGGAGTTCTATTGTTCTCGCTTTTGAAAGAACGGACAGCCTTTCGTGAATTGATCAGAGAAAGCAATAACGAGATTACCTTCTCCGGGCGTCAATTAGTCCTGCAAATGATCCAGCAAGCGATCCCGTTCATTATTGTCGGCAGTGCGATCAGTATTTTCAAGCTGATTGATCAATATTCCTTTGAAAAAATCATGTCGATCGTAACGAATTATTCCGCGGCGAAAAATGCCGACCTGTTTGCGTTAATCTCCGCCAATCCGGATAAATTGACGATGGTGGTGATCGCACTTGGGACAGCGATGGCAACGGCCGGTTTGCCACTGATCACGGAACGTTTTACGAAAAAAGATCACAAAGGATTAGCCAAACTAGTAACGAATAATATCCAATTATTGTTCTTCGTAATGATGCCGGCGACTGTCGGAATGTTCATCTTGGCTTATCCCTTGAATACCCTATTCTACTGGCCGAATCCGCTGGGCGCGCAACTATTGGCCGCTTCCTGTGTGGTCGGCATCATGATGGGACTCTTCATGGTCTGTTCTACGATGCTGCAAGGTTTAGATGGCAACATGCAAGCTGTCTGGTTTTTAGGTATCGGGATCTTCGTTAAGGCTGTTTCACAATTTCCACTGACCTTTATGTTTGAGGCTTACGGCCCGCTGATCGCTACATTTGTGGGATTCCTAGTCGCAAATATGTTCTTATTGGATCGAATCCATGTCATCACGCAATTTCCGTTTAGAGAAACGATGACCTCTATTGGAAAAGTTACATTGATGTCGCTGGCAATGGGTGTGGTCGCCTTTGTCGTGAAATACGGCTGTGAATTAGTTTTAAGCTCAGATTCGAAAATGCAATCCATGATCATTATTCTGATCGTCGCGGCCTTTGGCGGATTGACTTACATGATCTTAGCGTTGAAGACGCGGATGGCCGATAAATTATTAGGCCCTCGGGTGGATGGCATTCGCCGTCGATTACGGATGCGTTAAACCTATTTAAGTCGTGCAGATAACTCTGCGCGGCTTTTTTTATTGAAAAAAAACAGCTCGAAGTTTACGCTTCGCGCTGTTTTGCTGGAATTGATAGATATTTTGGTTCGATTGCCAGATTGGCTAAAAATTTCCTGAAATCACTAAAGGCGATCACGAGCGTCGCAGTATTCGTATTCGGATGGAAACCGATCTTTTTCGTTTGATCGATCGTCTCATCAATGATCACCGTAATTTGCCGTTCAGTATCATGCGGCAGAGCCAGCGGTGTGACCGAACCTCTTTCCAAGCCAAGCAATTCAAAAAGCTCCGCTTCTGAAGCAAAGGATAAATGACGTTCGCCCAAGGCTTTTGCTAGTCCTTTAATATCCAGCTGCTTTTTACCCGGACAGATCACAAAATAATAGTTTTTAGTCTTCTTGCTTTTCATCAACAGGTTTTTCACATCGCTGCCATCGATCGAAAAATCGATCTCCGCCACTGTATAAACAGCTTGATGATCCACACGCTCATAAGGAATCTGCCATTTTTCTAACAGCTGATAAACTTCAGTATCCGTCGCTTTACCCATCAAACTCACCTGCTTTCCTTCAGCAGATTGCGCCAAGTAATGATGGTTTTATTGACATGATTCAACACATCCAGCTCCAATTTCTTCGTATCAGCTACTTCTTTTTGCTGAAAAGCCGCTAACTTTTCATAGTTTTTCTGCAGCAGCTCATGGATCGGCTGATTGGTCTCCGAGACAATCAAACTGCTCGCTTCCGCCTTCAATTGTTCAATCACGATCGGTGTCGTTTCTTGAAAATAGACATAGCCAAATTTATTTAAATTATTTTTATACGATTGCAAGGTTGCCAGCGATGTCTCAAGAATGACTGTCCCATCTGCCGTTTGCTTCGGGCTCTGAACCACTTCCGCTGGCCGTTCCGGCTTCGGCTTTCGTTTAAGTACCCAACGAGTAATCAAAACAGTCACTAAACAAACAATCACGTTTGACAGCAACACTTCTGGGCGTAATAAATTTTCGATCATGACTTTCACTTCCTCCAAGAGATGATACCATTATACCGAACTCGTTCAACTTAAGGTATTCATTTTTCTAAAAAGACAGAAAAATGAGTTTGATTTTCACTGCGTATAAGATCCAATTAAACTAAACTATTCATTTTTTGTAGAATGAATCCGGATTTGCTTTACTCAATATATACTGCGAAAAATTGGACTCGCAACTCCTTCAACTTAAGGTATTCATTTTTCTAAAAAGACAGAAAAATGAATTCGATTTTCACTGCGTATACGATCCAATTAAACTAAACTATTCGTTTTTTGTAGAATGAATCCGGATTTGCTTTATTCAATATATACTGCGAAAACTTGGACTCGCAACTCCTTCAGCTTTAGGTATTCATCTCCCCTAAAACAGGAAAAACACATTGGGAAGGAAATTCCCAATGTGTTTATTTTACGGTTATTCGAACTTTGGCTAATGCTTGTTCTAGGTCTGCGATTAGATCTTCGGTGTCTTCGATTCCCACAGATAGACGCAGCAAACCTTCTGTTATGCCTTGTTTTTCTCGTTCTTCTTTTGGTACGCAAGCGTGGCTCATGGTGACTGGATAAGATAAAATCGACTCTACTCCGCCGAGACTTACGGCTGCGATCGGGATCTGCAAAGCATCCGAAAAAGTATACACGGCTTCTTGACTGGCTAATTCGAAAGATAAAACCGCTCCGCCGGAAGTCGCCTGACGTTTGTGAATATCATATTCGGGATGGCTAGGCAGCCCGGGATAATGAACTTTTTTTACAACCGGATGGTCTTCAAGCATCTGACTGATTTTTTCCGCGCTGCGTGCACTCTGCTCCATCCGCAAGCCCATCGTCTTAAGCCCGCGCATCGTCAACCAGCAGTCTTCGACACCTAAAATGCCGCCCAAAACCTTTTGTTGGAGCTTGATTTGCTTGTGCCACTCTTCGTCATTAGTTATAACTAACCCCGCTACTACATCGCTATGTCCATTGATAAACTTAGTAGCGCTGTGAATCACCACATCGACTCCTAATGCCAATGGTTTCTGGAATTGCGGTGTCATGAAGGTATTATCGATCATGGTCACTAAGTGGTGCTCTTTTGCGATTGCGACTACTCCCGCAATATCCGTCACTGATAATAAAGGATTCGATGGTGTTTCTAAATAAAGTCCTCGTGTATTGGGCCGAATCGCATGCTCCCATTCCGAAAGATTGGTCTCATCGACAAACGTCACTTCGATCCCGAAGCGATTCATAACCTCGTTAACCAATTGGAAGGTGCCGCCGTAAATGCTCTTGCACATCACCAAATGATCGCCTTGATTGAAACTCAGCAGAACCGCCGAGATTGCTCCCATACCAGAAGCAAATGCCGTTCCATATTTGCCGGTTTCTAAAGCGGCGACGGCTTCCTCTAAAGCTGTCCGCGTTGGATTGCCGAAACGCGAGTACGTATAGGCCTGTCCATCCTTGATGGATGCCTGTTTAAAAGTTGAACATTGATAGATCGGAAACGATGAAGCGCCGGTTTCTTCATCAAAGGCATGATAGCCGTGGATTAATTTTGTCTTGTCTTTCATCACAAATCCTCCTAAGTTCCTGCAAGTGCTTTTTCGAAGAGTCACTTTACCGCTTCATTATCTGTTACACGGTCAAAGTTCTTCGGTCATTTCTCACAAGACTAGCTTAACACCGTTTGAAGCGTTTTCATTGTTTTTGGATGAATTCCCATAAGAAACTTAGCTTATTTTTAGGAATTCTAGGAGCTTTCTAATGGATGAAAAAATAAAAGAGACCGCCTAGGAAAAACAAAAGGCCAAAATTAACTGCACTGAATAGACCGAAAAAGCGCTTTGTCTCTTTGGGATAGTAAATCCGGAACAAGTTGTAACCAATCAAATTCGCTAATGAAGCCAGTAAAGTCCCTAACCCGCCGATATTCACGCCTAAGATGACTGCCTGCTGGTTGGTTGTGAAAGGCGCGATCAAGAAAGCCGCCGGTACATTTGAGATCACTTGGCTCAGGCCTAAACCTGCCAAATAAATCTGTTTGCCATTCAGTCTCTGCAAAAATTCTTTAATAAATTGTGCTTCCCCGATATTTCCGACAATGATAAAAAAGCAGACAAAGGTCATTAATAGACCATAATCAACGTGCTTAAACAATTCCCAACGATAACTCGCCACGATCAACGCCACCGCAGGAATCACCCACTGATACGGCAATACATCCAGCACTACCAAAATCATGACAATCATTAAACCTGACAACAGCAGTGTTTCTTTTCGCTCAAACGGACTATTTTCAAGGTTAATTTCCGTCAATGAGTCCTTAGCGACGAACAGTGTCAAAAGCGCTAATGAAATCAGACTGACTAATAACACCAGCGACATCCATGTCAAAAACTGAGGGAGTGGTACATGATAATAATCATATAAATATAAATTCTGCGGATTCCCGAATGGAAAGAAGCTGCTGCCTAAGTTCGCTGCAACGATAATCAAAACACTGCCTAAAAATCGGCCCTTAAATTTTGGCAGTACTGATAAGAGCTTCAAATAGATCGGCAACAATGTCAATATCGCCACATCATTCGTTAGAAACATTGAGCCGATCAGCGACAAAAGAATCATCAGCTGAACCAGCTGTCGGCTATTTTTAGAAAAGTGCAGCAGTTTTTGCGCCAAGTACTGCAAGAGGCCAACCTGTTCAAAGCCTTGAATCAGAAGCATTAGGCCAAATAAACTGAAGATCACTTTATAATCGATAAAATCGGCGGAAAAACGACCGATCAAACAGCTAATCAGCGCTAGAACCAAAGAACCACTCAATAATCGATTGTTTTTAAAATAATTCGTCACTCGCTCCAATTTCCCACCCTCTTCGATAGATTAGACTTTATTAGCATACTCCATCGCCCGAAATTTGCGCAAAAAATCGGCCCTCAAATCGAGAACCGATTGACATCATTTTTTTCTTCACTACGCACGTTCTTGGTTAATCCAGCGTTGGGAGATATTGCGCTTGCTTCGGTAATAGACCACGATCCCGATTTGAATGATGGCTACGACCACGATGATCGCACTGATGATCAAGCGGATCGAAGCTGTATCCCCTGTCGAAATATAGTGCAGCACATCCCCGTTAGACCAGGTCTGTTCCTGTAATAAGTCGACCAGCTCTTGGCTGAAAATGTTGTTGCTTAGCAATAAGAGGACCCACATGACCGCGGAGACGGCATTGTCAATAATCGACCAAAAACAGACACGATTGCTCCAGCGGCGATCTATCAGTTTCAGAACACTAACGATCAATGTCAATACTGTTCCAATGATCAGCACTGGTATCAAAAACCGAACGAAATCATTACTGAATAATGGCATATTGACGATCGCATGACCTGTTTTAGAAAAAACTTGTGGAAAAGCGTTTAATGCTCCAAACAGTAAAAATGCGCTGAAGACTAATACTGCGATGATTTCCGCCACCGCATCAGAGATCGGAATCGCTTTTTCTGTGGTCACGGGCGGCAGATCATCAATGGTCCACTCTTCCGTTTTCTTTTTATCAAAAACTCCGGTGCGTTCAGCAATCACAAAACCAATAGTCGTCCAAACCAGCGTCTGCAAGACCCCAGACACACCGCTCTCGATCCCAGATTGAAACATGACTTGAAGGACGCTTCCTACCTGCGCCCCATTTTGCTGAAAGGCTTCGAGCCCGCCGGTAACAGCCCCCACGACTAGCGTAATGATCCCGATTATCGGAACCAATAATTTTAACAAGCGAAGATAATCCTCGTAGACCTGAGGCGATATTAAGTAACGCGGATTTTGCCGATATTGTTCCGCCAGTTTTGCCGGCGAGCCCATCGCTTGCAGAACCTGTTCAATTTCTGCGGCACTTGGCTGGTCCGATAGCATATCGTAAATATTGCCACGTAATTCTTGTGCCACTTCTTTTCGTTCGTTTTCCGGCAGCTGCCCTACCACCGCAGCGATGTAACGTTCGATTACATTTTCCATAGTTCACCCCTCCGAATAAATACCAATTAAACTCTTTTGCATTTCCTTCCACTCTTCAAACAATTTTGTCCGAACTGCTTTTCCCGTTTTGCTGATCGTGTAATATTTGCGCGGCCTGCTTTCGGTCGTATCCCAATCACTGACCAGCAGCTCCTGTTTTTCTAATCTTCTCAGCAATGGATAAAGCGTATTGGCCTCGATATCCATCCCCTTCTCCTGCAAAGTCTGCAAAAGCGCGTAGCCGTAATGAGGCGTATTCAGACTGCCTAATACAGCCAAAACCAAATTTCCTCTTTTTAATTCTGTAACATAATTCTGTACGATATCCTTATCTGGCATAGGATCACCTCTTCAATATTATTATACTGTGTGACACACATTATAGTCAATAACATAATATTTTAAATACAAAAAACTCTCGAAAAGATTCGAGAGTTTACGTATTATTTCGTTTCTAAATCGTGTAAGAACAAACCGCTTAATAGTTTTGGCTCAAACCAGGTTGATTTCGGCGGCATGATTTTTTTCGCATCCGCGACGGCTAGAAGATCCGTCATTTGCGTTGGGTACATTGAAAAGGCTAATTTCCAGTCGCCTGAATCGACTAATTTTTCCAGCTCTTCTGTTCCGCGAATCCCGCCGACAAAATCAATTCGTTTGTCTGTCCGAATATCCGCAATTTCAAAGATGTCCTCTAAGACAAATTTTTGCAGCAGAGCCACATCTAATTTTTCGACGGGATCATTCGGAACCTTTTCCGGTTTGATGCTTAAGGTATACCAAGCTTCACCGTCATATAATTGGCAGTCGCCGGCTTTTTCAGGCTTCTTAACGCCTGTTTTGGTGACTTGGTAGTTCTCAGCCAAACGATCCATAAAGTCCGCTGGCGGTGCTGATTTCAGCACTCGATTGTATTCCCAGATCGCTAACTCATCCTCAGGGAAAATAATCGACAAGAACTGTTCTGTTTCTGAATTCTGATCGCCGGATTGGCGTTTTTCCAAACCGATCTTGACTGCTGACTCTGTCCGATGATGTCCGTCCGCAATGTACAGCGCGTCAACATCAGTAAATAGTTTCGTCAATTTCTCGTTCGTTTCCGCTTGATCGATCACCCATACACGATGCGTCACATCATGATAACTGGTGAAATCATAGACCGGCGCATGCTCCTGCTGCCAATCCTTGATGATCGTTTGAATCTCTGTTTGTGGTCGATAGCTTAAGAAAATCGGACTAGTATTCGCATCACAGGTGCGGATGTGATTCATCCGATCGATTTCTTTTTCATGACGGGTAAATTCGTGCTTCTTGATTTTTTCATCGATATAGTCGCTGATCGATGTACAAGCCACGATCCCTGTCTGGCTGCGGCCATTCATCACTAATTCATAGAGATAGAAATACGCCTCAGACTCTTTGAACAACCAGCCTTTTTCCAAGAATGCCGCTAAATTGTCGGCAGCTTTTTGATAAACCTTTTCATCGTAAGGTGACAGGTCGGCTGGCAGGTCGATCTCTGCTTTGTCGATATGGAAATAGCTGTACGGGTTATCCGCCGCTAAGTCTTTAGCTTCTTGTGAATTAACAACATCGTAGGGCAAAGCCGCTACCTGATCGGCCAACTCTTCAGCTGGACGAATACCTTTAAATGGATGAACTTGAACCATTAAAATTCACTCTCCTCATCCCGTTTGATTGCACGAACGCGGACAATGCCTTCGTTCTGGCCTAGTTTTTCTGTGATCGCCGCTATTTTAGCCGGATCTGTTTCTGAAACGTCCACCAGTGTATAGGCATGATCGTCTTTCCCGCGATTCAGCATGTTATCGATATTGACTTCTAATGAAGCAATCTCAGATGCGATCAATCCTAGCATGTTCGGTACATTGCGATTGATGATCGTAATACGGTATGGAGAATCAAATGCCATCTCGACATTTGGAAAATTGACTGACCGTTTAATGACGCCGGTTTCTAAGAATCGTTTCAAACCGCGGGCTGCCATCTTAGCACAGTTAACTTCCGCTTCTTCGGTTGATGCGCCTAAGTGCGGCAGCACCGTGATTTTATCATTATGCAATAATTTTTCTTCCGCAAAGTCGGTTGTAAAACCAGCAATGCGTTCTTCGTTTACAGCTTTCACTACAGCATCCGTATCAACGATTTCGCCGCGCGCGAAGTTCATTAAGTGTGCTGTTTGCTTCATTTGCATCAATTCTTCGGTGCTGATCAAATGACGGGTATTTTCAGTTAACGGCACGTGGACAGTCACGAAATCACAGTTGGTCAAAACCTCTTTCAAGTCCTTCGCCCGTTTTACTCGACGAGAAATGCTCCAAGCCGTATCGACTGAAACATACGGGTCATAACCCGTAACTTCCATTCCTAGACGGTAAGCATCGTTGGCCACCATCGCTCCGATTGAACCTAAACCAATGACCCCTAGTTTCTTGCCTTCAAGTTCCGTTCCGGCGAATTGTGATTTTTGCGCCTCAGCCTGTTCATCGACATCGGCACCTTCCAATGTTTGCACCCAATCGATCCCTTGAACCATCGGACGAACCGCTAATAATAAGCTCGCAATCACTAATTCCTTCACCGCATTCGCGTTGGCCCCCGGTGTGTTGAAAACCACGATGCCTTTTTCGGTACACTCTTTAACTGGAATATTGTTCGTTCCGGCACCTGCCCGCGCTACCCCTAAAACAGATTCAGGAAAGGCATAGTCATGCAGCTTTTGGCTTCGCAGAATAATGCCGTCTGGTTCTTCGCTTTCGTTGATGCGGTAGTTTTCTTTATCAAAACGCGCCATTCCCTCAGGAGCAATCGCGTTGAATGTTTTAATCTGAAACATCTAATTCCCTCCATTTTCCTTTTCAAATTTCGCCATGAAGGCCACTAACGCCTCGACACCTTCCGTTGGGAACGCATTATAAAGACTCGCACGCATGCCGCCAACTGAGCGGTGACCCTTCAGATTCTCGAAGCCTTCTGCTAAAGCCGCTTGGTTGAAGGCTTTGTCTAAGGCATCGTCACCTGTCACAAATGGGATATTGGTGATTGAACGGCTATCTTTTCTCACGGGACTCGTGAACAACTTCGATTTTTCGATCGTATCATATAATAGTTGGGCTTTCTGCTGATCCTTTTCGGTAATTCCGGCTACGCCGCCTTGAGCTTTCACCCATTCAAAGACTAGCTTCGCGATGTAGATCGCATAGGTAGGCGGTGTATTATATAGGGAATCATTCTTCGCCTGCAACGCATAATCCAACATCGGCGCAAAAACCGCTTCTTGATTGAGCAAGTCTTCACGAATGATCACGACCGTCAATCCAGCCGGACCGATATTTTTCTGTGCGCCGGCGTAGATCACGCCGAAGTCTTCTACTTTATAGTCATTGGCTAAAATATTTGAAGACATATCTGCTACCACGGGAACTTTGCCGAAGTTTGGAATCTTCGCAAACGCTGTTCCTTCTATCGTATTGTTCGTTGTAATATGCACGTAAGCGGCATTTTGATCCACCGTTTCCGGCAATTCTGGAATATAGGTGAAATTTTTATCTTCACTAGAAGCGATCACTTCTACTTCGACATTATCAAGTGCTTTTGCGGCACTGATAGCCTTTTTTGACCACGAACCGGTGCTGACATACAACGCTTTTTTGCCTTGGGCCAAGTTCAACGGCACCATGCTGAATTGCAAACTTGCTCCGCCTTGTAAAAACAAGACCTTGTAATTGTCAGGGATCGCCATTAATTCTCTCAATAAGCTTTCAGCAGCTTGGATGATTTCTTCAAACAAGGAGGAACGATGACTCAGCTCCATCACCGACATACCGCTATTTTTGTAATCAAGCATCTCGGACTGTGCGATCTCCAACACAGCTTTCGGTAATACTGCGGGACCTGCAGAAAAATTGTAAATCGTCATACTCATTCTCTCCTTTTTCATAGTTATGGAATTATTTCCATCTTTAAGCCGTAAATCTCTTCCTGATCCACTGTTAAGAAACAAACTTCTATAGTAATCAGACAAAGATTTCCTGCATCAAGATGTGATGACAATTATAACAGATGTCCTTAAATGATAAAAGCCTAATTCTAAATTAATTTCACTGTAATTTGAATTTTGTCAGAAAATTTCATGTTTGCTTACATAAAATGAAAACAAGCAATCCATTTCTGGCTAAAAAAACATCCCATAACTGACGCTCCCGCTCAAAAGCATAAAAAACAGAGTATCCGCCATCCAATGATTCGATTGGCGGATACTCTGTTCAATTCTTATTCATGGTTTACAGGTTCATACGGACGTTTAACGCTTGTCATTATTAATGAACAAAACTATTTCCGTGAACGTTTCAACACCCAAAGGTAAAGAGCAGCAACACTTCCTAAAACAGTATAGCCTACAGTTGATAGGGCACTTTGTTTAGACCCTGTTTTCGGATACTCTTTCACCGTTCCACTTTTTTGAGGGGTATAACTCTCTGTATAACCGTTCGTTTGAGTGGTATGTTTATTATTTACTAAGACCACTTTTTCAGTAATCGGCGATTCGGGTTTCGGTGTTTTAGGATGCTCCACAATGTCGGTTGCCGGCTGATATTCTGGCGGAATCGGCGGAACTGGAGGTTCGCCTACTGGAAGCAGCGGCTTCAGCTCTGGCTGCACGGGTATCTTCGGCATGACCGGAAGTTCAGGCACCACTGGTATTTCGGGCAAGACTGGCTCCTCAGGCATAACCGGCGGTACCAAGTTCGGATTCTCAGGCACGGTTTCATGCTCTGGCGGTGTCGGAGCAATCGGCATGACCGGCATCGCAGGAACGTTTGGTACTTCTTGCAGCACTAATGGTTTAGGCGGCTCAGGAACAACCGGCGGTACAGGCTCATCGGGAACCTTTTGATACTCTGGTTCCGTTGGCGGTGTCGGTTCTATAGGCAGTACCGGATACACCGGCGTCGCCTTTGTTGAATTCAAACTCAAGCCCCAATAGCCTGGATAATAGACATCATTCGTCGCTACTTTAATGACTTCACCCGGTTTCGCCGTAAGCTCATGATAATAGCCAAATACAGTTGCTCCAGCCATTTTAGTTAATAGCGTCAAGTATCCATATTTATTGGCCAACTGATCAGAGGAAACTGCCGTATTCGTCAGATCATTCAAAAATTCGCGATTGTTTTCACCGAGATCAACCTTTTTACCGCTTATCAAATCAACGGCATCTCGCTCGATTGCATTCACACTAACTACTTGATCCTGCAGATTTTTCAGTGCCTGCGGTCCCCGATCGGAGGCATTAAATGTTTTGAATGCCTGTACATAGAGATCGAACGCCTGATTGAATTCACTGTCACTCAGTTCTTTTGTCCTTTTCAAAGCTGTTTTCCATTTATCAACTAGTTCAGGCGTAATCTGGATAGCTACCTGATCACTATTCGATGCATTAAATGATTGCTTAGAAGTAAAGAGCGGCGGAATCGCATTTAAAATATCTTGTTCCGTCGGTGTCCGCAAGCTTTCTGGAATGTTGCTGGTCGTAGCATTCTTTGCTTGTTCCGGATCCCCCTCAAATGAACTTGTAAAACTGAAATCGAACCCTTGTCCTCTTAGATTTTGACTAAATCCATTGGGTCCCTTTGCCCCATTCGTAACGGACGGCACCGTTTGAAAATAGATTGGCACGGACGAAGTAATTGGCAAATTCTTATAAAACGTATAGGTCTCTGTAAAAACCGGTATCGAATTCGTTAACTTATCTTTTAATGTTCCTTCTGGTATCGCATTTTTGGAACGATACGTGTCCATCAATTTGACCATGTCGTCTCCACTGGTAGATAAGCCATACTCAAGGTAGGCTTGCATACCCGTGTAATTGGTAAACAGCGAATAAAGGTTGAAGGAATTATCCCAAGAGCTTGGCATTGTATAATGACCGGCCAATAAATGATCATTTATTGTCGCCATCTTCTGATCATAATCGGTCTTTTGACTATGATAAGTAGCCAGATCTGCTTGGTATTTTGTATAGGCCGTATTGAACGCTTCGTGTAAACTCTCGTTGGACTCCACCACTTTTTGTCGTTCGGCTAATTCATCATTATAGGTTTGTAATTGTTCCTTGTATGTATTTAATTTTTCTTGATAGGCCTGTTGTTCTGCTTGGTAGTTGTTGGTTGCGTCTTGATTGGATTGGATAATCTCATCACGATTTGCAACGGCTTCGGAATACTCTTTCAATTGTTCCTCGTAAATCGCCAGTGCCGCCTGATATTGCTTTAAAGCCTCTTTATACTTTTCATCCATCTGGTTATTTCCCACGATTACTTCGTCCAGATGCTGATGATACTCAGACAATAGCTTTTGATAATTCGCCAGCTCTTCCCGGTATTTCGCCATCTTTTCTTGATAATCACTCAATAGTTGCTTTTGCTGATCTAAGGCTTCATTATGCTGCGCTAATTTCGCTTCATAATCTGCCATCTGAGTATTATACAACGCCATATCTTCGTTAAACTTCTTCAGCTCGGCCTGAAAAGCACTCGTCGCTTGTTCATTCTCTTGCTGAATCTGCTTATTAGCATCAACTTTTTCTTGATACTGTTTACTTTTTTCTAGGAAATCAGCTTGATTCTTTTTATACTCCGCTAATGCCGCCTCGTATTTCCCTTTGTCCTTAAAAACAATTGTATTCTCTGCTGCAAATACCTGCGTCAAGGGACTCGCAATAGATAAACTTAATGCTGCTATTGTAAAAACAGCTAGACTTTTTCTTTTTCTATTCATATACTCTATACTCACCCCTAGTTGGAATTGGCTTTCATCTTCTCTATGTTCACTCTAAAAAAGAAGCAACAAGTCAAATAGCAAAATAAATACTGCAATAATAAATTCCTACATTGTGAATTACATAATGAGAACTTTTCACAAGAACGCTCTTATTTATGGCTTATTTTCTATTTGAAATAACTTTACTATTGTCATATATTAACCATATATTTGTGCATTGCAAGTAAAAGCGTTTGCTTTCAATTTGTTTTGTTCTTATAAATCTATAAAATGCTGTTAAACAAGCTAAAACCTATTTCAATCAGTTATTTTTTTATTTATGACGAAAATGACTAGTTTGAAGCATTCAAGCCCCCGTTCAGTTAGATTCAGATATTCATTGCACTTTACGACTAAAATCTTACGGGCTGAAAGCAGATACGTTTTTGTTTTTCACGAATAGTTTAAATTACAACTATTTATTTGACAACTAAATCAGAACAGCGTATGCTGTCGATAGTTAAAGTTACAACTATTCATTTTTCAAGAAAGAAGCGGATACCATGTCATTAAATCCTCAACAAATCAGCGATACAAAAAGAGAGTTCCAAGAAAATTTCGAACAGACCGGACTCAGCATCGAACAAATCGCTGTTGATCTAAACACCACTCCGGCAATAATCGAAGATACCTTGAATTTGAATGTTAGCCGCATCGAAGATCCTTGGGTTCTGAAAAACTATTTGGAGGCCGAACTTTCAGCACAAGGAAAACCTGCTGTTTCCTTCACCGCATTAGTCGGAGATTATCATCGCCATTGGTTTTTAAACAGCTGCCGGATCGACAAAAAGAAACTTGGCTAATCGTTTTTAACACGATTAACTTTGAAATGAAGACTTACCTCATTTATTGCTAGAAAAATAATCCTCGTAATGTAGAATTTTTTTCATTTAAACGAACAAAAAAACACAGACCTGATTAAAAAAAATCAAGTCTGTGTTTTTAAGTGTCTTTGTTTGCCCCAGCGCATTGAACATGCTAAAAATAATAGACTATTTTGATTAAGAAAGAAGGAGTCTTAGAGATGAACAAAGGACGCGTAGAGGCATTTTCTGACGCTATCGTAGCCATCATTATGACTATTTATTATGATTTTAGAGTTTAAAACCCCTCATGATTTTCACTGGACAGCAATTTTGGAGGATCTGCCTTATTTATTCGCTTATGCTGTCAGCTTTTTCTTTATCGCGGTGGCTTGGTACAATCATCATTACATGTTCAGCCTGACCAAACGAGTAACTAAAAGCATCTATTGGATCAACAACATTTGGCTTTTCACTATGGCGATGATCCCTGTCGCAACAGCTTGGGCAGGTGAATTCATGCTGTACCATGCGCCTGAATATTTCTATCTATTGATTTTTACTTTGTGGAGTATGGCTTATTACTGGTTAAGCCGAACCATTGACCGCGTGAACCATGAGGCTAATACTGAGATCAGTCAAAAAATCAAGAAAATGGGACCATACTTTTATATGGGAAGTATCTATTTTCCATTGACCGTTTTTGCAACGGCTATCGGCATTTACTTCTATCCGCCGATTGGCCTAATTGCGACATTGATTGAACTGATTGTTATGGCTTTTTGGACCAATGACGATAGTGATAAAATTTTTAGCGAAACGGCGGAATAATCCCCCCGCCAATAGCCTTCTGCACACACACGCCGAAGGTTTTTTATTTCTTTCGTTTTTTGTTCTTTTGACTGCCGCTACCGCCTTTTTTCTTGCCGCTGCGCTTACCGCTACTCGTCTGTTGGCCTTGTCCTCTTTCGCGATTGTTAATCAGACTAAGTGCGGAAAGCTGTCGGCCGCTGAGTGGACGATTATTCGTTGATCGTTTGGGAGTTGATTCTGTTACCGGCGGATCAGCAACACCAATCGCACGATCTTCTTTTATTAAGGCGGATTCCGGTTCATGGGATTTCTGCTGTACTTCATTAGATATAACTGGGGGATCAAATACTGGATCTGCTGCTTCTGCCGAATCAGCCGGACGCTCAACAAACAAGACCTCTATATCTGCCAGTGTCTTTCCTTCAGGTAAGTGCGCCTGAATCAAGACTATCGCTTCTGCATCACTCAACGTTCTCGGATCAAACCCGTGAGGCACCATGATAGTAAGTGTTTCCTTTGCCTCTTCTGAATTTTGATCAGACTCCTCCAATAATTCTTGCGACTCCTCATGGTGCATGACATTAGCACTTTCTATATAGTCAAACTTCACAAGCTGGGCAAATTTTCGGCTGCCATTCTGCTCAAATATCGTCAATGTCGTTAATACTTTTAGTAAGGCCCGCGTTTTTTCTCGCGCCTCTTCCTTCGACATCGCCGGATCAATATTCCTTAATATCCAACTATGCTTCTTCCCGCTGGCCGCTTTAAAAACTGAAACAAGATGATAGCCATATTTAGCGTCTTCCTTTGCTGGTGCATCTTCTGTGTGCAGATATTTACAAATTGAACGAGCTTCCTCGGAAAATTGAAGGTATTCCTTTCTATTTTTAAACAGGCGATTGACCAATTTATCAAACTCGCCGCCTTTGAAATATGGCTTGAAATAGCAAAGATTTTTACGCAGCACCTCGCTTGGTTCAGCATGCAAGAATAACTCTCGCACCAATTCTTTTAAAAACTCTGAATAGTCGCTGAGGACCAGGGCGTTCTTGACCATGATCGCAACAGCATACTGGATCACATCAGAAACATTTTGTGTGTTTTCGTAATAGCTGCTGATCTTTTGCTCCAATGTGTTGCGTTTTGTAACAAACAATTGTACCTGGCTTAATGGTTTGGTCTGTACGTTTTTCTTCATGGAAATTCCCGTCCTCTCATTCTTGTTTGCGCTTTCATAAATGACTCAAAAACATCATACCGCTAAGAACCCTAAAAGACGAACCCGGTTTTTTACCAAAAAATTAAATATTTTGCAAACTCGTTCGCTTTATTTAACAAAAAAAAGTGCCTATAAGGTTGATCTAATCACCTTTCTAGACACTTAATCCTGTTTCCTAAAACATTCCGCTTATCCACATACTTGCTAAAACCACGACTAAAACTACAGCGGTAAAAACAATAACGATCATTGTTTTTGAGAGTAGGTCCTTCCCTAAGCTGCGCTCCTGCCGCTTTTCTTCGACATTGTCCCCATCCATGTAAGCGACAATCTCTTTATAGGTTTTGATATTCTTTTCTTTCTTGATTTTTTCGATTTTGATCGCTGCCCACATACCGACCATCCAAAGAACTAAAGGGATCACTAGCCCTTTATCGCCTAAAAACTTCCAAGCTGGGCCAAATGAAATCGCTGCTGCTCCAATCGTCCCCATCATAATGTAACTGTACTTATCCATCTCATCCTTTTTGATCACTTTTTTCATCGTTTCCACGTCTCCTTTGACAAGTTCATCTAAAGTCACGTCGAAAAGAACACTCAACAATAACAGATTATGAATATCTGGATAGCTCCGTTCATTTTCCCAATTGGAGATTGTTTGGCGCGAAACGTAGATCCTTTCCGATAATTCCTCTTGAGAAAATCCCGCCGTCTCTCTTAATTTTTTAATCTGCTTGCTTAAATTCATTTCATCCGCTCCTTCATCCTCACCATAAAGTTTCCCACCAATCCTCACCAGCAAAACTCTTTATCATTAGGCCTTTTCCACTTGTCAAAAGTCTTTGTCAACCTTGTATTTATTGATTTAACAACGTTTTATATTAGAAAATCATCGACCAAAAGTATTCATCGCTCCATGTAACAACATCGTCGAATAGCAATTCTTTGTTTTCCAACGCAGCAATCCCAGAACCAATCCGTAGCACAATCTCGTAATCATCTTCCAAATCAGCGCTTGCATGAGATCAGTTTCCACTCGAGAGGCAAGCGAATCAAAGTAGCCAAGATACTGGATGTCAAATAATCCGATATGGGATGTTTAAAATAACAGACATCTGATTCCATAAATAGCCAAGAAGCCAAATGGTTCGTAAAATCCGTCCGTTCTAAGAATCGAAAAAAGGCCTGCTTGATCCCGAACCTCATCAGCTAAAGCAATACTAGTAATCCACACATTCTGAAAAGCACCCTTTGTCCATTTCAATCTCCATTAACCTGCAAGTTTTATGTCAACACTTTGTAACTTATTTCCCTACCTAGTAGTTGATCCACCTCGTTCAATCGTTTCAAAAATCTCGATTGGCGGAGTCGTCATACATTTCGAGATGACCTGAGCCATTTCTTTAGGAGACTCCTTCGCGCCGTTTCGTATCCAGCGTTTGACGATTGCGATCGCACCGAAATAGATAAATTCCTGCTGCAGTTTTTCCACTTCGCTAAATTCATGGGAACTTAACCGAATCTTTTTTTGAACTGCTGAGATGTAGGCGCGTTCTAATTTTTCAATAAACTGCGGGCGCCCGTGCTCCCCCAACAGTGTTTGGGCAGTCTCTTTTCGCTCATACAGGAAATTCATTACGAACGAACAAGCCTCATTGAAGAATTTTTCTACTTGTTCCCGACCATAGACATCGATTTTTTCCGTCACTGCCCAGCCGACATGATCATTCAAGACCTGTTCAAAATTTGAATAGATCTCATCCTCCACCTCTTCTAAGACCGCGTATTTATCTGGAAAATGATGGTAGAAGGTTCCGCGATTGATTTTTGCTCGTTGCGATAGATTCGCTACTGTAATTTTTTCGAAACCAATGTCATTCATCATTTCAAAAAAGGTCTGAATGATATGCATTTTTGTTCGATCCGTTTTATTCGACATATTTTCCCCCAACAATTTGACTTGATTTGTTGAATCTTTGAACACTTGCTCGTGAAGTGGTTAACTTTTGAACACTCGCTGGATTATTGTTCGTTGTTCAACTACTGCTTTCAGCTTAAACTAGGGAACATAAAAAATCAACACAGTGTTCAATTTGGAGGGATCATATGAAATACATTCAAGCAGCAAAGCTAAAAAAGAGTTATCGAACAGCAACAGCAGAAATACCTGCGCTAACTGATGTTTCCTTTTCGTTGGACAAAGGCGAGTTTACCGTCATTTTAGGCCCTAGCGGTTCCGGCAAAACAACGCTGTTGAACCTTTTAGGCGGGATGGATCAACCAACAAGCGGGGAATTATTTGTTCAACAAGAACCGATTCACAGCTACAAAGAAAACGAACTAACGGATTATCGGCGTAAAAACGTCGGCTTCATTTTCCAATTTTATAATCTGATCCCAACCCTAACAGCCCTAGAAAATGTCGCGATTGCTCAAAAAATCGCTGAGAATCCATTTCAGGCTAAGGACGTATTAGAGAAGGTTCAGCTCTCTCATCGCTTAATGAACTTTCCTCAGGAGCTTTCTGGCGGCGAGCAGCAACGTGTTTCGATCGCTCGAGCCGTTTGCAAAAATCCGCAGCTTATTTTGTGCGATGAACCCACCGGTGCTTTAGACAGCGAAACAGGAAAACAGGTCTTGCACCTACTGAAGGACATGGCAGTCAACCACGGTCATACAATCATCGTGGTCACTCATAACGCCTCGATCGCCCAAATCGCAGATCGGGTACTCTACTTAAAGGATGGCGCAATTATTGAAAATACTCGTCAAAAGCATCCTTTACAGATCGATGAGGTGAAGTGGTAATGTTTCGTAAAACCTTCCGTGATCTGCGAAAAAACTGGATCAGCTTCTTCTCAGTTTTTCTAATGAGCTTTATCTGTCTGTTTATTTTTACCGGTATTTTCCATCTGAGTCAGCAAATGGACGCAACTGGAAAACAGTTTTCACAGAACAGTCACTTGGCTGATAGTACCTTGTCCCTCACAACTTTCAATGATCAAAAAGAGCAGCGAACGAAAGAGCTGACCACCATTAAGAAAGTCGCTCGACGCTCGATCGGACATTATCAAAACGATGATCTTTCTTTGACCTTTCTGACCTTTAACCACTCTCGTCTTAGCAGACCGCAAGTGATTCACGGGGCCAAGCTGTCGGATCAGGATGGGATATGGCTGGACGAAGATTTCTTTCAAGCAAATAAGTATCAGCTTGGAGAGTCTTTCTTGATTGAGAAGCAAAAGTATAAAATTTTAGGAACCGTTCGTCAGCCAGAGTTTATCTATCATACAGAAAGTGACGATCAGCCGCTGCCAAATCATAAACGATCCGGCTATGCTTACATGTCAGAGTCGCAAATTAACTCCTTGCCGGTCTACCCGACGCGTCAGCTTTTATTGAAAACAAACAAAGAAAACAACACGCCGTGGCTGGAAAAAGAGTTATCAGATATCTGGGACGCTGATTATCTGCGATTGAGTCATACAAGCGATAGCAGCGGACTCTCGATTTTCTTTGATCGAGTCACTCAGGTTCAGCGATTGGCTTTTCTTTTTTCAAGTCTATTCTTGTTGTTGACACTAATTACACTTGAAGCGACGATGCGGCGCTTCGTCAAACAGCAGCAGCTGCAAATCGCCACACTGAAAGCACAAGGGTTCAGCCGTCGAACGATCTTGCTCCATTATTTATCCTTTGGCGTGATCGTGACCTTTTTAGGGTCGATTAGCGGCTGCGTTTTAGGGCCAAAATTGCTCTCCCCTGCTTTATTATCAGCTATCGGCAATCAATTCTCGGTTCCCAAATGGTTGGAAGTCCAGACCACGCTTGGTTATGCCATTGTCGCGCTCGTCACTTTATTCAGTATGCTGATCACTTTGATTCCTGTACTGCCGCTGATCGGTCAACTGCCGGCGACAATCATGCAAAGGCAGTCAAATCAACGATTTAAACGGGTCTGGCTGGAACAAACGAAGCTCTGGTCTTACCTGCCTTTTGCTTTACAATGGACGCTGCGAGATATCCAAAGAAACATTCGCCGGGCTATACTTGGGGTTTTCGGCGCGCTTGGCTGCATGCTTTTATTGATCGCCGCACTTGGGATCAAAGATTCCATTGATTTCTCTTTAAATTCTATCTTTAATGACACTTATCGTTACGAAGAAAAAATCAGCTTTAAAAAGTCCTTAGATCACCAAGAGCAAAACGCGGTCGCTAAAACCATAACTACTGATCATCAGTGGCTGGAGCAGCAATCTGTCAAACTGTTGCAGGATTCGAAAGAGCAGGCTGTAATCGCCACGATTGTTTCAGATGGAGACCAGCTGAAATTGCCCGAACTCGATCTGGAGGATCTAACTGCTAATCAGGTCGGTCTATCTGAAGCATTGGCAAAAAGCCTGAATGTAAAGGCAAAGGATACTCTTTACATCAAACTGCAGCAGCAGATTATTCCTGTATATATTAAAAAAATTGTTCCGCTTTCTGCACCACAAGGATTATTCTTCTCGGAAAATACTTGGAACGATATCGGGCAAGCCTTCGAACCCCAGAGCCTTTTACTACGAGAAAAGGATCAGCTAGCCGCCTCGCCTCTGATTGCCAGCAAAAATGAAAAGCAGCAGCAGTTCAAGGATTCGCAAAAGTTGATCGAGGGTATCTTAATGATTGTTTCTTTATTGATCTTAGCGGCATTGGTTTTGGGAATCACTATTATGATGAACTGTCATTTGCTGATCTTTTCTGAACGTTTTATTGAGTTCGCTACTCTGAAAGTTCTTGGCTTTACGAAGCGGGAAATCTTTTTATTATCTTTTTTGGAAACAGCCTTATTAACAGCGCTTGGCTGGCTGCTGGGGCTACCAGCTGGCAAACTTTTTCTAACGGCTTATACGGCCATGGTCTCGACCGATCAGCAGCAATACTTGCCTCATATCACTTTCCAAAGTCTGGCAATTGCCAGTCTGGTCCTGTTTATCTGCATGCTGCTGGTTCAAGGGTATATAACTGTCCGAATCAATCGAATCGATTTCGCGGTCGCTTTGAAGCCGGCAGAATAAAAAAAACTCCAGCGAATATTCGCTGGAGAATTTTTTATTGTTCAGCTTTTGAACGACGGATATAGTTTTGGTAAAGAATGATACCAACAGCTGAGAATCCGACCGGACCTGCGATCATCCAAAGTGTATCGCGAACGCCGGCGCCTTCGATGATTGGTTGGAAGATCGTGAAGACATTCGCACCCAATACTAATAGGAAGACTACAACGCTGATAGCCATCGTCATACCATGAGATTTGTACACTTCAAATGGACGATCCAAGCCATCTTTTTTCTTGAATTTAGGGAACGCATAGATCAAGAACAAATATGGTAATGTCATTGAAACGTTCGCCATCAAAGTCAAAATGTTATAAAACGCAGATGGGTCTGGTGTAGCGAATGAAGCAATCAAGATGATTGCAACAACGATCCCACATTGTGCCCACATTGCTGTACTTGGCATGCCGTTTTCATTTAGTTCAGTAAATTTCTTAGGCCATAATTTTTTCGGTGTTCCCATGATCAACGTCTTCAATGGAGAATACGTTAAAGTAAAGAACGCGCCGCTATACGCCAAGAACATTCCTAAACCAGTGTAACGAGCAAACCAGTTACCCATACTGATAGCAGCTGCTTGGCTAAGGCCGATACCTTTACCAAATTCAACCCCTAAATTGTTCATCATTACGTAAGAGATATTTCCTAAGTTTGTTGTGTTGCCTGATAAAACATCTTGCCAGTTGGTGCTTACGCCCCAAAGGAAGATTCCTAATGCGTAACCGATTGAAATAATCAAGGCAGAAAGTACGACCGCTTTAGGGAACGTTTTTTCTGGGTTACGTGTTTTATCAACCATCCCACCAACAGCTTCAAGACCGCCGTAAGCGAAGATCGCGAATACCGCGAAACCTAACAAACCGATTGGACTTTGGTAACTAGGATTTGGAGAATGTAAAATGTGGTCGAAAGGTTGAGCCAAATGCCCACCGTTAGCAACCAAAATAATACCTGAAATCACAATAAGAACAACGTTCAAACTAGTTACCGCTAAACCACCTAAGCTAGTGATTTTGACGATTCCTTTAACCCCTTTGATTGAGACTAAAGTCACGATAATCATCCATACACAGGCTAAGATCCCAACGATTTGTGTTGAGTTCATACCAAACATATGTAGTTTTTGTGTTTGGTCACTCCCAGCAAATGCTGTTGTAAAAGGAATCCAAACTTTTGATGATGTTGACACCATCCAGACAACGTATGAAGCAAACCACATGAACGTTCCGATAAACGCGAAACGTGGTCCTACGCTGACTTCCAACCATTTATACATCCCGCTGTTTTCGCCTTTGATCGTTGAACCGAATTCAGCCATCATTAGGGCAAAAGGAATGAAAAATAGTATTGCAGCAACGACATAAAAGACGATTGAGCCATACCCCATCAAGTAAAAGGCTACCGGTCCGTTGGCAAACCCAAATACTGAGGTAAAGATCATCATGACCAGAGCGCCAAGCGTCATGCCTTTTTCTGCTTTGGACATTGAAACCACTCCTATTCAATTTTATCTAGGGCATTAATTAACTCAATGTGCTTCGATCTTATAATAAGTTATTAATTGAACAAGAACACTTTAAATATAAGAAATCCCTAAATAGTACTGTACAATGAAAAAACACAGAGCGCAAGAAACACGAAAGTCCTTGAATATTCTGAAAAGTCTTACAATATCATAGACCAAGGTCATTTTATCGCCAGCGAAACTAAATGATAAAATAACGAAAATAAGAAAAGAATAAACGTACTATTTTCACTTGTTTTTTTATCTCATTTCACCAATTGCTTAAAACTACGTTATATCAAACCCAAAATACTTTTCAAAAAATTAGAAAGCGCTGCCTATTTATCTCATAAATTTTATTTAAAATTAAAAAAATACAGAAAAATTGTCACCGATATTTGATTAATCACCGATTTAAATGAGTGCTTATTTGAAAACCCGCGAAAACAGCACATTATTATGGCAATAAGATTTGATTTATTTTATCTTATTGCCATCTTAAACACATGAATAATCAATCGTAAAACGAGAAAAATCTAATTTTATTATTTTGATTTTTGTAATGTTTTTAGTCGCAAAAAAAAGAATCTCGACCGAGACTCTTTTCTAGTTTCATAAGTTAGTCGTTTAACTTCCGCCAAAAATTATTACGATTAATCAGCAGCCACGCGACTGACAGAATAGCCAGCCAGATCACGACACCGCCGTTTAATAAAATTGGATTGATGTCCATCAGGACCGCGACAACATATAACGCGATCAAGATAGCCCCGACAAATAAGGTTCCGAACATCCACAGCATTAGGCCATAATTCCCTACCCCGCGTGTGAACAGCTGGCTGACGTTTGTCCAGGTCACATTCAGCAGCCGGTAATCACGACTGAAGAAATGCAGCGACATCAAGTATGTTCCCCATAATATCCCAACAAAAAAAGGAATAAGCAGGAATAGCGGCATCTTTAAAACCAGTCCGATGATCAGCCCGACGCCGCCCGCGATCATCATTTGAATCTTGCATCCGACCCAAAATTTTTGCCGCAAATATCTTCTTATGGACAAAGGCAGCGATTGGATAAAAGAAAAATTCTCGCGATCCAATGAGATCAGGTTGCTGACAAAGGAGGTTTGATTCAACATAATACAGGCAAAAACGATGCCGCATACGAAGAAGACTCCCATAAATTTAGGTTCCAATGTTTTGAGACTGACTGGAGTGGTAGTCACCATAGTTCCCACCATCACGATCGGCATGATCAATGACGATGTTAGAACCTGCATGATCAGATTCGGATTTTTCAGCAGCTGATGATTATAGCTTTCCGACTGCTTCTTCAGCGTTTGATTGAGTTTACGTTTTCGGGTGGTTGCAATCGTATGGGACCCTTCATCGCTGAATTGTTCATATAAACTAGGAACAACAAAAAATCTAAGTGCTAGTAAAAACAGCCCGGTTAGGACGAGCAAGCCAACTAAAGTCAACAGTCCTCTTGCTGTAAACAATCCATGCATCACTTGATAAAATGGCATGAAGATCGCAAATGCCTGTCGATCAACCATGCCTGCTGAGTGATCGACAGTATTCTGAGAAAAATTAATCATCAAAATCCCGCCGACAGAAACGACCATTGAAAATCCTAGCATCAAGCTGGTAAACAATTTTTTATGTTGGCGAAACAGCTTGGTCTTCGTCATCCCAAAAACAATCAAGCTGCAAAGACTGAACAGCAAGATGAAGAAGATGAAGAACAATAGTATCGCGCCAATCACCGCAAACACGATGGAATAGCCGCTCTTAAAGGCCGTCAGGAAAAATAGAATCAATAGCGGCAGCAAAAATGGCACGATCGTCATTCCCACCGCTAAAAACTTCGCGATAAACACTTCGCTCTGTTTGATCGGCAGTGACAGATAATCCTGTAAATCCTTGCTTTCAAAAAAGACATTAAAGATGGCCGACAAGGATTGGGAAAAGCCGATCAAAGCAAACAAGGTCATATAATAGGTGAAAAATCCAGGCAATTTGGCAAAGTCGATCATCACCATCGTGACTCCGTAGATCGCTAGAAAAATCACGCCGGATAACAGGTATTGCTGAATGATCCCGCGGATAACCTGCTTCCCCTTACGCCCTTTTTTGCGGATTTGATTCGTAGAAGATGGATTGACATACAGCATATTTACCGCAATCAATCGCTTGATGATCCCGCTATTCATGCGCATCCCCCTCAATCTCGGTTATCAGATCGCCATCCGCTTGGCGGCCCGCCATCTTGAGGTAGACACTTTCTAAAGATTCATTTGGATAATCCTGCAATAGGCTGTCCACCGAACCATTGTAAATCAATTCGCCCTTTTTTAAGATAGCTAACTCATCGCATAATTGCTGCGCAGTATCCAACACATGGGTAGAAAAAATGACTGTTTTTCCTTTTTCCGCATGCCGTTTGATCATTTCCTTCAAGTCAAAGGCCGCTTGCGGGTCCAAGCCCTGCAAGGGTTCATCTAAGATCCAAATATCAGGATCAGGCAGCAGCGCCCCGATGATGATCGTTTTTTGCCGCATCCCATGGGAGAAGCTTTCTAATGTCTCATCCTCATGGCCAATCAGATCAAACAATTCGATCAGCTCCTGCCGCCGATGGTCTTGTCCCTTTAACTCATAGGCCGCCGAGATCAGATCCCAGTATTCATTTGCCGTCAATTGCAAAAACATATCCGGTGAATCCGGCACATACGCGATTTTTTTCTTGATCGCCAAACGATCCGCCTTCAAATTCTTGCCATCAAATAAAATTTCGCCGCTTGTAGGCTCAATGATACTCACTAAGCTCTTGATCGTGGTGGATTTTCCCGCGCCATTGTGTCCCAAGAAGCCAAAAATCTCGCCTTCCTTGATCGTTAGGCTCAAATTATCCAACGCCTTTTTCTCTCCATAAACTTTCGTAATTCCCGTTAACTCAATCATCGCTTCATCCCCCTAGGTCATCTTTTGATTGAAAAATGAGTTTTTCCTGCTGCTATACTGATTATTTTTCATTATCACTAAAAATGGTTTACTTTGATTCTTTGTGAAAGACAAAACGGACATCTTCTCTTCTATTGTAGTAAACACTTCCAAAAAGGAAATGATTTTGTCCTGAATTGCGCCAACCTTTGTAATTACTATACGAGAAAAGACTGGCTATGACAATAAACTCCAAAAAAAAACACTCATTTGAGTGTTTTAAGCTTTAAGCGGAACCCAAATCTCGATGACCGAGCTTTCGCGATTCCAATGAAATTTTTCGTCATATTTTTCAAAATGCAAAAAATTGGTCTGCTCCAATGACAGACCCAGTTTCGGTATGAGCCCTTGATAAATATCTGCATAAGTAGAATAGATGTGCGCCATTGCCCCTCGATGTTCTACCACCAAATACTTGCAGGCTGGTATTTCTTCCAAAACAAAGTTTGCCGGCACCTTCGATGTGAAAGGAACCGCACAATAGTAAATCAATCGGGCTTCCCGACGTTTCATAAAGGCAAACTTTGTCCAAGCAGCATTTTGCTGGCTCAATCCGTTGCTTTTAAGCTGCCGATTAAACGTCGGCCAAAATGACAGGCAGCGTTCTAGATTTGTGCTTTTTTGCTCCGTCAGTTCCTGCTCCAAACCAATCACAGAAAAACTAGGCAGTTCTCTCAGCTCGTACTTCATCATGATTTTTTACCCTTCGCCGTTTTCAATTAGTTTACCTGAAACGGCCTAAGAATGAAATTGCGTATAATAAAATATAATAGCAATTAACTGCTGATCAACTACAGAAGATCGGCTAGTTAAGCTTAACTAGCCTTCTTCAAATCTTGATTATTATCAGAATTGGATGCTTGCTGCATTTTGATTGCCTTAGCTAGAATTTGCTGTTTCCGTTGTGCTTCGAGCGCATTGATTCGCTCCCAATAGCGCAATTTTGCTTGGGCATTTCTTTGTTTTCTAACACCCATCAACACGACAAGACTAAGGATCAATAGAATAAGGATCATCATCTTTATCACCTCCTATACCCTTATTCTAGTACCTCTCGTCAAAACCAATTAGGACATATGTCACATTTTGGCAAGAAATTTTCAGAAAAAAACTGCCTAACAGAATTAGGCAGTTTACAATCAATTATATAGCGGTGCTTTTGTTAAGGTATGTCCATCGAGCCAAAGAGCAAGCGCTGCCGCAAGCTCATCGGTCATCGAAAAAGCCGCTTCGATTTGTTCCTTCGAAATATGGTCCACGTGCACTCCCGCCGTAATGACACAATTTCCGGGTATTTTTGGGGCGATCGTTTCAAAAATCAGATCGGCTAGCACATCGTCTTTATGAAAGCGGCCGTCATGGCTCGGAAAGCGCTGGACCTGTTTTTCACTTGAAAAAGTAGTCACCGTCCCAATATGAGGTGTATCTCCTCCGAAGAGACACAGAATCAAGTCATTTCCGATCCATTCAGCCCGCAAAGTGATTTGATAGCCGGCCTGCTTGCTGGTGAAGGTTTTAGTCATTTTCTTTCCACCGTCCTGAAACATGGTTTGCGATTCCTAATGCATCCATCAGCTTCATCGATTGATGGGCTACAATATCGTCGATCGTTTTAGGTTGGCTGTAAAAGGCCGGAATCGGCGGGACGATCTGAACACCTAAACGAGCTAATTTTGTCAGGTTTTCTAAATGAATCGCATTTAACGGCGTCTCTCGCGGAACTAGAATCAATTTTCTTTGTTCCTTCAAGGTCACATCGGCCGCTCGCGAAATCAAGCTATCGCCAAAACCAATTGAAATCCCGGCGACAGTTTTCATGCTGGCTGGTACGATCACCATGCCATCTGTTAAAAACGAACCGCTTGCGACTGCCGCACCCAAATCACGATTACTATAATGATAGTCCAGCATGCCTTCCAGCTCATTTAGCGTTAGATCAGACTCTAATTTCAAGTTCTGCTTTGCCCAATCGCTGATGATCCCGTGAGTCTCGATCGCAGGATCGTCTTTCAATTGTTTGATTAAATCGATCGCGTAGACGATTCCTGAGGCTCCGCTGATTCCTATGACGATTCTCTTTTTCATCTGGTTCACCTACTTCAAATATTTTTCCCAATCAGGTACTTCTTTAAACTCTGCTCGAATAAAATCATCCTTCAAATCAAAGGGCACAGTCCCATCCAAAATCGTTTTGCTGCTCATGCCGCGGAAGCGAATCGAGGTTGGATTGTATTCTGGCCGTTCAGACGGATCTAACGGATGATTCCGCATCCCCGGCAGCACGATAATATCCTGATCTCCCTGGAAACGAGTATTCAGCGTCCACATTACATCGTTCATATCAAAAATATCGACATCATCATCCACCAAAATCACGGTTTTTAATTCTTTGAAGGCTGACAAAGCCAGTAGTGCTGCTTGTCGTTGAATCCCTTCATCTGCTTCATTTTCTTTATGAATCTGCAAGATCGACATCAATTTTCCGCCGCCAGCAGGAGGATTGTAAACATTGGTCACTTTCCCCGGAATCGCCTTGTCGACTAAGTCTAAAATACTGGCCTCGGTAGGAATCCCCGCCATCGAGACATGCTCTTCTGAAGGACCAATCGTTGTCTGCATGATCGGACGATCCTTGCGGTGAGTAATGGCCTTGACTTTTACTACGTTAACCGCTGGATTGGCATCGCCATTGTAGCCGGGAAATTCCGGCATGGCTTTGCCTGTGTTGGTGTTGATATCCTCTTGAATCGTTTCGTAAGGCAAAATTTCCGCTTCAATAATAAATTCTGACCGGGCGATGCCGACTTCATCCACGGCCACGCCATCAACTAATTGCACCGGTTCTTGTCGCAACGCACCTGCCACCCATAATTCGTTGTAGCCCAGCGGTGTGGTCGGCGGCTCAAATGTCGTCCCAATAGAAATCGCTGGGTCCAACCCAATATTGATCGTGATCGGCATCGGCTTGTTCAACGTCTCGTATTGTTTTTGGAAATGGCCGATGTGACGACCACCTGGCATGATATACATGCCGATTGTGTCTTCATCTTCTAAAACCATGCGATGAATCGTTACATCGCTCATGGTTTTATCAGGATCAGAACCGAAAACGACACCCATCGTAATATACGGTCCCGCATCATATTCCGTATTGGTCGGCGCAGCCAAAATTTTGCGAATATCGAAGCCCTCATCGGTCGCTAAATGTACGACTTCTTGCGCAGGCGCTTCCGCTTTTGAGACTTTGATCGGCTTGACTGGATTTTGCACTGAATCCTTCAATAAACGTCCCAAATGCTTTGGGTCATGATGCAAAATTTTTCCGACGCGATCACGACTGGCGATAATCCCAATCAATACGCGCGTATCGGGGAAGCCTTTGACATTGTTGAACATCATCGTCGGACCTTCTTGCGTTGGCCGCTTGACGGTTCCTCCCGCTCCGATATAACGATAGACTCCCGATAATTCCGCATGCGGATCGACTTCCAGATTCGTCTCATGGTATTCTCCTGGCATTTCTTGCAGCTCAGCTAAAACTTTTCGCAAATCATAAGGTGTAGACATAAAAAAAGCCTCCTTGGATTGTTATCATTTCGATAAGCTAAGTTTAGGCTCACCCATGTCACAATACAATTCGGCTTTCAGGCGGAACTATTCCATATTGGAATATTCGCTCTGCAGAAATTGGAAAAATTCTTTTGGTGCTGGCGCGTCTGCATCTTCGGATAAATAAAAATTCAGAAAACTCTCATTGGTCGGTTCGATTTCTCGAGTCACTAATTGATCGGACAAAGAGTTTCCCAACGACTTTTCCATGATTAGTGAAACGCCTAAACCTTCTTCAATCATACGCAAAATCAAATCGATTCGTGTGCCTTGATAGGTAATTTTCGGTTCAAAGCCGGCTTCACGACAAAGCTCCTCGACTGAATAATAAGGACTTTCCGCCAGCCCTAAGATTAGAAAGTTTTCGTCTGCCAAATCACTAAGAGCAATCACCGCATTTTTGGCTAACGGATGGCGCTTCGGCAAAACCGCTACAAAACGATCCTTTTCAGTAATAATAGAATTTTTTTCGGTTTGTTCCCTTAAGGAACGAAAAAAGTAGACCCTATTTTTCTCGATCTCAAAATTTCCCAGCGCCATTGCTTCCGATTCCTTCAAATTCAGATGAATCTCAGGATGCTGCTTCAGAAAATTGGTTAATAGATCGAAGCCTCGATAATTGGGCATGGTGGGAATCGTATGGATCGTCAGCACCCGCTCTTTTTTCTCACGATATTCGCTCAGGCTATCCGTTAAAACCTGATAAGCCCTCACGATTCTTTTGATATCCGGCAATAGCAGCCGTCCTTCTTCGGTCAGCTGAATCTGACGATTGCTGCGATCAAATAAGGGAACTTGCAGCTCTTTTTCCAACGCACTGATTTTTTTCGAAACATTTCCTTGGGTCATATAATTCCGCTCAGCCGTTTCCGTATAATTCAACGTTTCCGTTAAATCGAGAAAAAGCTGCAATTTTTGCTGATCCATAATGTCCCCCCTCGTTCATCATTGTTTTTCCATTCCATTCAGGAATAGTATATTACAAAGATCGGTGTGTTTCTATTTTTTTAGTAAACGTGCCTTTTCCATCATTTTATGGTAATAAGGCCGCATCTCTTCTTCAGTGACCGCTTGATCCAACTCGGCGACATCGATCCATTTGACGTCGCTGTTCTCATCCTCCTTGATATGCAGCATCTGGTCCTCTTTTGCCATAAAAAGATAGGCCGTATTGATATGATAGTGCTCCTTAATAAGCTGCCCTTTCTTATAATGCTCCTGCACTGGCAAAATATCAAAGGCGAACAAGCCCTCGTGGATCAATTGATAATCCTTGATTCCCGTCTCTTCTTCCAATTCCTTTTTAGCTACGAATAATAGGTCAGCACAACCATCGGCATGGCCACCCGTCCAAGAATAGGACTGATAAATATTATGATAGACCATCAGTACTTTGTCATAGCTGGGATTGATGACCCACGCGGAGGAAGAAAAATGATAGTCCGTATTTTCCCGCGTCAGCAGATTTTCTTGAAATTGCAGCTTGTCTAAAAATAGTTTTTTATCCGCCGCTTCTTGTTCCGTAAACGGTTCGTATGCCATAATTTCCTCAATGATTTCTTGCATCTTATCCCCTCTTATCTTTCCTTATTCTGACTTTTCTATGCACATCGATTATACCAAATTATTCTGGCGGTCCCTCTATGCAAAGAAAAAGACTTGGTTCATTTGACCAAGCCTTCACGGATTATTCTCATACGCTTAACTTTTTAAGGCACAAAACGATACCCCGCACCCCAAACCGTTTGAATATGAACTGGTTCAGAGGGATTGTCTTCGATTTTTTCCCGCAGGCGATTGATATGGACTGTCACCGTCCGCATGTCGCCAACTGATTCCATCCCCCAAATCTTCTTATAGAGCTCCTCTTTACTGAAGACACGTTGAATATTCTGCATCAAAAACAGCAGCAGCTCAAACTCTTTATGCTTCATTACCACTTCGGTTCCTTTAACCAATACCTTCATCGCGTCCGGCTGAATCACGATGTCGCCGGTTCCAAGCTGCCGAACCTTCGAAAGGCGAGGTTCCTGATTGTTCAGTCGTTCAAATTGAGCAATATTTGCCCGAACGCGAGCCACGAGTTCTGTTGGCGAAAATGGTTTGCTGATGTAATCATCCGCACCGAGTCCCAGCCCCCGTAATTTGTCGATTTCTTCATTTTTGGCCGTCACTAACAGAATCGGAACCAAAACCTCATTGCGAATCTGCCGCAGCACTTCGATGCCATCCATTTTCGGCAGCATCACATCCAGCAAAATCAAATCATAATCTTGCGACAACGCTTCTTTTACACCGGCTGTCCCATCATGAACGATGGTACATTCAAAGCCATGAATCGTTAAAAAATCCCGTTCAATCTCTGCAATCGCCTCATCATCTTCAATAATCAAAATATGCTTCATTTTTTCCCCTCATTATTCATGGATATTTTTAGTAGCTTTACTCTTTGTCCTCATTTTCTGCGGAACGAATCGGCAGTTGAATGCGTATTTGCAGTCCGCCGCTTGGAGAAGGTGCTGCTTCGATGGTACCTTTCTGACTTTCAACCACGCGTCGCGCAATCGCCAGTCCTAATCCGCTGCCTTTCCCAGTTTGTGTCCGCGCCTGATCCCCACGATAAAACACATTGAAGATTTTTTCATACTGCTCGGCTGGAACCCCAGGACCATTGTCACTGAATGTCAGTATCACCTGATCCAAATCCTCATATTGCTCAATCACTAGTTGGTTTTCGGTTTGGTTTCCATATTTCAACGTATTTTCGATAATATTCATGATCACATTACGCAGCTGCTCTGGATCAATCGCTGCCTTTGTCTGAAAAGAACGCGCTCCTAAAATGATCGTCAATCCTCGTTGTGCGTATTCGTCTGTCACACCCTCGATCACATCCGCCAGATATTTTCCGATATTGACCGTTTTGATCTTCAGCGCGTACTCGCCCAAATCGATTTTGGAGAAAAGAAACAGCTGCTCTACTAAATGAGTCAGTTCGTCAGTTTTACTCGCAATCGTCCGCAAGTATTTATCTTTCATGGCGGGCGTTGTAGCCACACCTTTATCTAAGCCTTCAACATAGGCCTTGATCGCCGTCAACGGTGTGCGCAGATCATGAGAAATTCCAGCAATCAGCTCTTTGCGATTTTCGGTCGTTTTCTCCTGTTCGGTCACCATCGTCTCAAGCCTTTCAGCCATCTCATTAAAACTGTTCACAACCGGAAGAAACTCGTCTTCTTCATGATAGCTCGTACGCCAACTCAAATTTCCGTCCCGGATTTGCTGGGCACCATTCAAAAGAACCGTTAACGCGTCATTGATCGGCCGGAAAATAAAGCGCGACAATAGGTAATTGGTCAGCAGCACAAAGAGGATCACACAAGCCAGTGTCAAAACGATCACAAACAGAATCTTCTGCTTATTATCCACGAGCCTTTCTTCTAGATTCATATGATATTTTTGATTGATCAGCAGCAGATGGAAGCCGCCAATCTCAAGCCGATTTACCAAAACGTTATTGACTACCAGCGTGTGCTGCTGCGGATCAGCCAGCATATTTTTGACGATTTTGTCTTCCTGATAGGGTCCCTCGCGATGAAGCAATTTTTGTTCCTTGCTGTATACCAGCACGCTGATATAGTCGCGAGGAAATTGGCGATCGATGCGAGCAACCTCAGCGATCATCTGTTTTTCAGTTGGCGGCTTCGCATCAAATTTCGTCTTTAACTCTTCAATCTGATCATATTCCTTAGCGTATATTCGATTTTCCTGCCATTGGTGAAAAAAGTTTCTGCCAAAGGTATCAGAAAAAATAAAGAACAATCCGCTTAAAACGATCCCGGTCAAAACAATCGGCATGATGATCATTAGTAAATTGGATAAATAAAGCCGTTGTCGAATCGTCATCTCTGATCGCCTCATCTCATTCATTTCTCTCTTCTTATTTAACACGACTACGCCTCATTTTCGCAAAAATAAAGCAAGTATTAATAAATAGTTTACAAATTGTTTATCACTTCCGCCCTGTTTATTTGATTCCTTTGATTATCATAAAATTAACTATAAGCAACGCCCAACCACTTTTATATTTTTGGAGGAAACGATTTATGCATTCATTTACCGGCTTAACCGCCAAAGAAGTCCAAGAGCGGAGCGAGGCTGGTCAAACTAATGATCATCGTCTGAACCCGGCAAAGTCCACCGCCACGATCATTCGCGAAAACACGTTAACACTGTTTAACTTATTAAACTTTCTTTTGGCGGCCTGCCTATTTGCAGTCAAAGCCTACAGCAATATGTTCTTTATCTTGATCATCCTATTCAACATCACGATCGGCATCGTCCAAGAGATTCGCGCAAAAAGGATGGTCGAACGCCTGACTCTATTGGCCCAGAATGACATTACCGTCATTCGAGAAGGGGAAAAACAACGGATTGCTCCGGATAAATTAGTCTTAGGAGATACCGTTCTATTAAAAGCCGGCGAGCAGATTCCCAGCGATATGTTGGTTTTAGCTGGTCTGGCTGAAGCCAACGAATCACTGCTGACTGGCGAATCTGATACGATTATCAAAAAAGCCGGCGCTGAGCTTTTGTCAGGTAGCTACCTGACTAGCGGACAGCTGATTGCACAAGTGGAACGAGTAGGCGCTGATAATTATGCGGCGAAAATCATCAATGAAACCAAAGCTGCCAAACCGATAAAATCCGAGCTGATCCAATCCATCCAAAAAATTTCCAAATTTACCAGTCTGATCATTTTACCCATTGGTGTCTTACTTTTTATCGAAGCCTTCTTTTTACGTCACAGCTCCACTTACACAGCGGTCGTAGCGTCTGTCGCCGCGCTTTTAGGGATGCTGCCGAAAGGTCTAGTGCTGCTGATCAGTATTGCTTTGACTACTGGCGTGTTAAAATTGGCGAAAAAACAGGTGCTTGTACAAAATATGTACGCGATTGAAAATTTGGCCCACATGGATGTCCTTTGTCTAGATAAGACGGGAACCTTAACAGAGGGCAAGATGCAGGTGGAAAATCTATATCTTTTAGCCGAGTCCTATCGAGAAACTCTTCCCGACCTGATGACCAGCTATTTGGCAGCAACGGAAGACAGCAATCCTACCGCGCAGGCTTTAAACGCCTATTTTGGTTCAGGTGCTCACGAATCTGCGAAACAGGTACTGCCCTTTTCATCCGAACGAAAATATGGCGCCGTAGCCTTTGAAAATGGTACCACCCTTTATCTAGGTTCGCCGGAGAATTTACTTCCTGCCGAGGAGATTCCATCACTGATTCAGCATTATCAAGCGGCGGGGTTGCGAATTCTTTTGATTGCTCTCTCTCCATCAGAGAACTTGGAACAGCCAACGAATCTGTCACCGATCGCCTTTCTGACCTTAAGTGATCCGATCCGCGAAAACGCGCAAGAAACCTTGAACTTTTTAACCGAACAAGGCGTGGATTTGAAGATTATTTCAGGCGACAATCCAAAAACGGTCGCAGCCATCGCTGAAAAAGCCGGGTTTGTTGATTATCAAAAAGCCATTGATCTTTCGGCCTATACTGAGGAAGCCAAAATTCGGGAACTGGCCCATACCCATTCGATCTTCGGACGGGTCACTCCGCAACAGAAAAAACTATTGATCCATGAGCTGAAATCAAAGGATCAAACCGTTGGAATGACTGGAGACGGTGTAAATGATATTTTGGCTTTACGCGAAGCAGATATTTCCATCGCCATGGCTGAAGGAGATGACGCCACTCGTCAAATCGCGGATGTAGTATTGCTCGATTCTAATTTCGGCAGCTTGCCAGCGATCATCTTTGAAGGCCGCAGAGTCGTGAATAATATTACTCGTTCATCCGGCGTATTCTTTATCAAAACGATCTATTCGCTGCTGGTTTCATTGTTCTGTATCTTAACAGTATCAACGTTCCCTTTCATTCCATTACAGATCACTTTAATCGATTTAGCGATCGAAGGCTACCCATCCTTCTTTCTATCCTTTGAAGCAGACAAGCGGAAAATCCAAGGACGTTTTTTACCTATCGCCATCAAACGAGCCTTGCCTAGCGGTCTTTTAGTCCTAATGAATGTGGTCCTCGTTTGGATTTTCGGTCAATTCTTCTTATCTGCCTTGGATGCACGAACGCTTATGTATTATTTATTGATCGGGATCAGTTGCTATGCAGTATTTAAATCCTGCCAGCCTTTAAATCCTCTGCGATTCTTTTTAGTGGTCACAACAACTGTCGGTACTTTTGGTGCAGTGGTTTTATTCCATAGCTTTTTATCGATTGGTTCGCTGACCCTTCCTATCTTTGGCTGGTTCATAGGCTTCATGATCGTTAATCTTCTGCTGTGGCCGCCTTTAGCGAGGAAAATCAACAATTTGAAACTAGCTTTCCTGTAATCGGATGTCACAAAAAAAGAAGCTGTGGACACAGCTTCTTTTACTTTATTTCGCTCGAACTGGCAGCCAGACTTGGAACTGCGCATTTTCTGGTTCCATGTTCAAATACAACTCAATGTCCGGCAGCTCAGCGTATTCAAAGCCTGACGTCGGCAGCCATTCTGTGAAGACCTGCTGCTGCAGCTCTTGGATTGCACCCGGCATCGGACCAGTTCCTGAGAAGACCGCCCATTTTGCTGCCGGAATTTCGTATTGCGCGAATTCTTCCGTAGTATCGTTACTAGCAACCCCGATCACATATTCCCAAGCATCCTGCACCTCGGAGGTCATCAAACTGATCCCCATAACGCCCGGATTGTTTTGATCCATATGCGGAATCAATTGTTCCAATTGCCCACTAGAGCTGACCTCGTTCCAAAATTCTGGAATTCTTTTTTGTGCTGCTTCCATATCCTGCGCAAGTTTCAAACCAAAACCTGTCACTTGGAAAGCATCCTTATCGATTAATTGATATTCCATTGCCTGCACTCCTTTTACGGTAAGTTTGAAGGTCAACATTGGATAGCTGGTCAATTTCGCACCAGATTGCTTCGCTTCCTTCGGTGTCATTCCATGAATACTTTTGAACACGCGATTAAAAGAAGTGGGAGAATCATACCCATACTTGCCGGCGACATCAACGACCTTTTCACCTCGTTGCAGATCCACCCCCGCCAGACTCATCTTGCGGCGGCGAATATATTCACCCAAGGTCACATCAGCGATATAAGAGAACATCCGCTGATAATGATAACTAGAACATTGCGCTAATTGCGCCGCGCGCTCCAGCTCGATTTTCCCCGTCAAATTTTCCTCCACATAAGCAATACTCGTATTTAAATGATCTAACCATTCCATCCATTTTCCTCCTATTTCTACTATAGTAGGACCAGCAAAGAAAAACCTCGCAGAACGTGCCGCTTTTAGCGAGCTAAAAAGTTAGCTTCGCCAGTCGATCAAAAGCTTCTGATAAAAGCTCGATAGGCTGTGTCGCGGCTAAACGAATATACTCGTCACCTACCGTTGCGCCAAAAGCCTTGCCCGGAACAAACAAGACACCGCTCTGTTCCAACACTTTTTCTACGAAAGTCACTGAGTCTAGTCCGCTTTTACTGATATTAATAAAAGCATACATGCTGCCGGCTACTGGACGCAAGGATAAATAAGGAATTTCGGCGACTCTTTTTTCAATATAAGCCAGACGTTCTTTGAACACCTCGACTGTCGGCGGAACAAGCTCCTCATAATGATTCAACGCATAGATTGCACCGCGTTGGGAAGCTGTGGGGGCCGAGTAAGTAATACTCTCGTTGATCATCCCGGCAATTTGATTGATATAAGCTGGTGCGATCATGTAACCTAAACGCCAACCCGTCATCGCAAAGCCCTTTGACACGCCACTGATGGTGATCGTATTTTCCGGAGCCAAACTTGCCATTGGCACAAATTTTTCTTTAAAGGCAAAATCTTCGTAGATTTCATCCGAAATAATGAATAGATCATTTTCAACCGCCACTTCAGCAATCTGCTTCAACGTCTCCTCGGAGAAGACCGCTCCGGTTGGATTGTTTGGAGAATTGATGATAATTGCTTTCGTTTTATCCGTAACCGCCGCTTTTAAATCAGCAACCGCTAATTGAAAATCGTTTTCCTCATAGGTCGGGACAAAAACAGGTGTGCCGCCAGATAAAACGACTTGTTCACGATAAGGTGAAAAATACGGTTCGTGAATGATCACTTCATCCCCGGGATCAAGCAGCACTTGCATTACCAAATACATCCCATGCAAAGCGCCGACTGTTCCACGGACTTGATTCACTTGAAAACTCAGACCGTATTTTTTTTGATAGAAATCAACGATTGTCGTCAAAAATTCTTTGCTGCCATCAGGGGCCGTATAATTCGTCGCACCCTTTCTGACATCTTCATAAGCGGCCTCAATGATCGCCGGGTTGGTGATCAAATCGGGATCACCAATCGACAAATCAATAATATCTTCTTTTTCTTTTGCTAAAACGGCGATCTTCATCAACAAATTTTCTGCCGGTTGTTGGAAGCGTCGTGCTATTTTACTTTTATCCATCCTTGCTCACCTCGTTAATTTACAATACCTTATTCAAGAAATCCTGCGTCCGACTATTTTGCGGATGATCAAAGATTTCCTCTGGTGTTCCTTCTTCTTGAATGACTCCGTCCGCCATGAAGATCACACGGTCTGCCACTTCTTTGGCAAAACCCATTTCATGAGTCACAACGACCATCGTCATCCCTTTTTTAGCCAAATCCTGCATAACAGCCAGTACTTCACCGACCATTTCCGGGTCCAACGCTGAGGTTGGTTCATCAAACAGCATTACATCTGGGTTCATCGCTAATGCCCGAGCGATTGCTACCCGCTGCTGCTGTCCGCCAGATAAACTGGACGGGAAGCTGTCGGCTTTTTCCTTCAAACCGACTTGATCTAACAACGCCATGGCCTGCTCTTTGGCTTTCGTCGCATCTTCTTTTTTTATTTTCACTGGTGTGATGGTCAAATTATCCAAAACACTCATATGCGGGAACAAATTGAAGCTTTGGAATACCATTCCCATCTTTTGACGAATCTGATCGATATTGCTATCAGGGGCGGTAATATTTTGCCCTTCGAAAAAGATCTCGCCGGAGGTCGGTTCCTCTAATAAATTCAAGCAGCGCAAAATCGTACTTTTCCCGCTTCCCGAAGGTCCGATGATTACAACTACTTCTCCATCTTTGACCTCAAGATCAATCGATTTTAACACTTCATTATCGCCAAAACTTTTTGACAGTTGTTTTACATTAATCATTCAGACCCATTCTCCTTTCAACTAACCCTAATAGACGGGAAATACAGAAGGTCAATACGAAGTAGATCAGCGATACCAAAACATATGGCAAGAACGGCTTGAAGCTGGCTCCTTGTACTACTCCTGTTTGGAAAATCAATTCTGACACCCCGATAACCGAAACGACAGATGATTCCTTGATGATCGTTACAAATTCGTTCCCTAAGGCTGGTAAAATATTTTTGATTGCCTGTGGGAAGACGATGTAGCGCATCGCTTCTTTTTGGTTCATCCCCAGCGAACGAGCCGCTTCCATTTGACCTTTGTTCACCGCATTGATCCCTGCCCGAACAATTTCCGCGACATACGCAGCACTATTCAAGGAGACCGCAATACAACCTGCTAATAATTTCGACAGATCTAAACCGATAACTCCAGTCCCAAAATAAACGATAAAAATTTGTACCAAAAGCGGCGTACCACGAACATATTCAATGTAGATAACGGCAAGGGCCTTCAAGATTTTGCTCTTGCTAAGTTTCATCAGCGCTAGCAAACTACCGAAGATCAAACCAAATAATACCCCGACAAACGCCAGCAAAATTGTATATTTCGCACCGTTTAAATAATACGGGCCATATTTTTGCAAGAAGGATTTTTCGCCTTGGAACATCAATTCATTGGCTTCCTTTTGATAGCCCTTCAACAAACCTTTGTCATTGATCGTTTTGATCGACGCATTGACATGCTTTTTCAACTCCGGCGTATTTTTTGACATGGCAATAGCTGTGACCTTTTCACCCTGTTCAAACTTCACCGGCGCCAATTCAACATTGTCGCTTTGTTGGACATAAGCTTCAGCTACTGGCTGCTCTAATACCACGGCCTCAACTTTTTTATTCAATAAATTATTGATCAAGTCTGGAACTTTTTGCAACGACGTCGGATCAGCACCAGTTAATTCATTTTTAACTAGATCCTCTTGTGTTGTTTGTTTCTGGGCGCCAACAGGTACGCCGTTAAAATCTGCTGTTGTTTTGTATTTATTTTTATCCCCTTTACGAACCAATACTTTTTGCTGCACGACAAAATATGGATCAGAGAAATCGACTTCCTTTAGTCGTTCTTCCGTGATCGACATACCAGAAATAACCAAGTCGATCTTGCCGGTCTTCAAGGCGCCTAGTAAAGCATCAAAACCTAATTCCTCGATTTTCAGCTTCACGCCCATATCTTTAGCGATTTTTTTAGCGATCGATATATCAAAACCAACGATTTTATCGGTTCCATCTACATCCGCGTGAAATTCATAAGGCGCATAATCTGCCGATAGCCCTACAACTAATTCACCGCTCTGCTGAATGCGCTCGTATATCTCATCTTTCTCTGCCCCTTGCGCTTTTGCTGGTAAAAAACTCAGCAACATCAGCAGCACTGTTACTAGTGCTCCAATTTTTTTCTTCATCCATCCCACTCCTTCTTACTATTAAATGAACTAATTTCTCTGGCGAAAAACTAGTCTGGCACTCATTTATGTGTCTTGCTGTGACATTAAAACCGAATTTCTCTTTTCGGCGACATTCACGACCGACACTTCTTTTTGAATAATAATATAAGTACAGGAACAATTAAAGAATAATTATTCAAAAAGAACTTGCACTTATACTACCACACTAGTTATAATAAAAAAAGAATTATCTAAAAAAATAATGAAAGAAGTTTTACGATGACAAAACAATTGATTGTACGGGGCGCTCCGCAAGAATACGAGCTAAAAAAAGAGGCTTGGAAATCATTGGAGTCCCACCTTAATAGAAGAAATATCAAAAAAGTTCTCATTCTGCACGGCGAAAAATCCTGGGCAGCTGTAAAGACTTACTTTCCTGAGTTATCAATAACAAAAGCTTTTCATTATTACGGCGGTCAATGTACAGATTCTGCCGCTGAAAAATTTGCGTCTTTATGCATGGAGGAACAATTTGACGGCATCATCGCTGTGGGCGGCGGAAAAGTCGCAGATCTAGGAAAGTTCGTTGCCTATAAGGTACATTTGCCAATCCTAATCTTGCCTACTTTAGCTGCCACTTGTGCCGCTTATACGCCTTTGAGTGTAATTTATGATGAAGCCGATGTGATGCTTCGCTACGATATCTTTCCAAAAGCCAGCGATCTAGTGCTGATTGATCCAGCAATTATCTTGCAGTCCCCACGAGAATTGATGATCGCCGGTATTGGGGATACCTTAGCAAAATGGTACGAATCCCACGCGATTATTTCTCAATTAGAGGTAAAGCCGGTCGAAGTTCAAGTCGCTGAATTTGCCGCAAAAAAATGTCGTGAGATTCTTTTAGAAAAGAGTACTGAAGCCTTAGTGGCGATAGATACGCAAGAAATGAACCAAGCCTTTATCGATGTCGTTGAGACGAACATCTTATTGGCTGGTATGGTCGGCGGATTTGGTGATGAATATGGACGTACCGCTGGGGCGCATTCGATCCACGATGCCCTGACTGTCTTACCCGATAGTCACCAGCAACTTCACGGAAATAAAGTCGCCTACGGAATTCTAGTTCAATTGATGATTGAAGATGAATTAACTGAAATCAAAAATCTGTTACCTTTTTACCACCAATTAAAATTACCAACAAATCTCGTTGATTTAGGTATGCATTTAACAGAAGAAGATTACCAAGCCGTCGCCGAGCGCGCGTGCGCCCCCGGCGAGATGATCCATCTCATGAAAGAAACGATCACTCCAGACCTAGTGATTCAAAAAATGAAGACCTTGGAAGAATTTACCCGCTAATGACGAAGAGAACTTGCAGAATTCGCAAGTTCTCTTTTTTTGTTTTTGAAAAAATTTTTTTCTTTTCTAATGATAAAAGCCAATCAGGGTATATCATTTATTTATTAATAATCTTTCTGCCCTAATCATATAGCAGGTCTACTAATTCTGTTCATAACACATCACTCTACTCTATGTGTTAGATAAACTTTTTTTCGTGACAGGAGTTTTTTTCCGATATAATAAACACTATAGAGAATCGATCCAATGGTTATTTGGAAATTGATACAAAAATGTGCTATTGAAAAACTTTGAAGGAGATTAGCAATGAAAAAGTTTAACATCGTATTATTGGTATGCTCTGTCCTTGTCCTTTCCGCCTGTTCAACTAATAAAAAAGCAGAATCAACGGATTCGACAAGGGCAAAATTAACAACTAGCAGTTCAAGACAGAAAAAGGCAACAGAAAACTTAGAAGCAATTATTAACAAATTCAAAATAGATGGGCTAACTGTAGAAGCCTCTAAATCTATGACAAAAGATGACTTTGGAATGGCTCCTATGTCCGCTAAAGAGGCTTATATTTTCGGTATTCAAAAGGACGATGAAAATGAATATATGAATGCTCGAATTTTCTCTTTTGACAATACTAAAGATTTAAATAAAACTAAAACCTATTATGATGATTTAGGTAAAGAGTCAGCAATCGCTTTTTCATATACTGCAACGAATGAAAAGAAAAAAATTTTAATGCAATTTAATGGTGACTTGTCGCAAGATCTTGTACAAAAGTACGTTGATTCCGCTGGTTTAACTCTTACACATACAAACTTTACTAATACTACGCATTCAAGCACTTCTTCGACAACAGACAGTAATAATGCATCTGTCAATAACAGCACCCAACCTTCTATGCCACAAGGAACTGGCTACGGTGACCATAATGCAAATATCAGGGATGCCAGATATCAAGAAGCGATTGAAAAAGGCGCAACCGAACAGGAGGCTAGTGATTTTGCTAACGGAAGCGCACCAACTTACTCTCCACAAACGCCAGAACCTGCTGTTGAAAATCAACAATCATCTGCTCAACAAGACGCTGACAATTTATCATTAACAGATTTTGTTAATAAGTATGGGATGTCTCCTGTCGCTTGGAAAGTACGAAATGGAATGTCTGAGGAAGAAGCTTTACGAACCACCACACACAAGACTTCTGGAGAAGTTCAATTGGGAATCTCAAAATATGGGATTCAGCCATAATTAATTAACTCCACACTACAACCTGACATCGTAATTAAATTCCGCTATGAGAAATATTGTAGATTTGAATAAAATCAAAAAAGCAAAGCCCTTGAAATCAAGGTCTTTGCTTTTTCTAATAACCGAACAGCTAATACATATTTTCTTTTTTAAAAAATCTTCCCGGTTCTAATGGCATAAATAGTTAAGAAAATTAGAATGAACAACGCCAACATTTCTAATAGAAAGTCGGTGGTTTTTACTTCGTTTTTCGAAGTGTTCCTCTCTGGTTTCATTGTGCTATTAGGGCCCTCCTCACTTTTACAATGCAAGGATAGCAAACCATTGGTATAGGAACGTAACAATTCTTATTGAATTTAATTAGAATATGGTTAGCTGGATCTAATTTATTTCAGCTGTGCTTTCGAATAATTTTCCTCTGACATTTCTTACGACCAATGCGATGCCTAGTATCTCGACCACTTGCAGCAAAGGAACACCTGCTCCTGTGTAGAAAAACATGAACAAGCCTTTTCCGCCCGGCGCCCAGGTAGCAAACCATGAAACGCCGAAGAGATAGACGGTATACGTCAGCAACAATCCTAGGAAAATAATCAAATAGTCAGCCAAAATGGTTCGCGTCTCGTTCTTTTTGAAATAGATCATAATAAACTTCAATATGGCGCCTAAACTGATAAGCAAGAGAATCGGCGATAGGATCCGATATAGCCAAATAAGGCCGTTAATAATCCGCACCAAAGGTTTTGTTCGCTTCGCTTCAGCTTCCATTCCTTTTTTGATAGTCGAGACTGACTTGACATTAATCAAATTCAGAATGACCTGCGCAGGTTGGTTGGCGACAAAGATTGAACCGCCATAATCTGTTCGATAGCTCTTATAAAGGATTGTCTCGATGCCACCGGTACCCATATAATTGAGTACTTTCCCTAGATCTTCCAGTTTTTTTCCATTACTCTGCTTCGAAACAAACAGCATTTTTTTCTTAGTCAATTGACCAGTCTCGAAGCCTTTTTCTAATTCCTGATTGATTTTTTTGAAAACTTTTTCGTTTTCCCGACCGTCTTTATACAATCCTGCCCGTTGGAACATTTCTCTCAGCCCCCAGACAAACATATCTCCCGGTAACTCTCCATTTTCAACTGGCCAAGATTCAGGCCAAATGGAATCCTTCACCATCCAATTAATACCCTCATGGTATTTGGCCAGCGTTGGTGATACCTTTTGTGCCTGAGCTAAGGTTTTCTTTGAGACCCAGATACCGCTGTTTTCAGCAATTGATCGGGAATCATACTTGCTGTTGTCGATTTGAATCAAATTTTCCGTCAGCTTAGCAAAGGATGTCTTCGTACGATCATTAGTGGTAAAGATCCCATAATGCTCCTCATTGATTTTGGAGATCACCAATGACTCTCCTAACGTTAACAGCACAGGTGCGAGCAACAGCAAAATATTCATACCTATTTTCTTCTTACTCGCCGCCTTCAATGAACGTCCAAAATTACGACATTTTTCTTTAAAAGTTGTCCCTAGCCGACGATCCTGTACGATGATCCCAAAAAGTGTACAAATCGTCGCCACCAGATAAAGTGGCACTAGCCAAATGGAATCCTCCCGCAAAAACCAAAAGAACGGAAAAGCGATCATCAGCACAATTGACCATGGAAGCCGCCGCTTAATCGTATCTTTTCTGCGTAAATAAAGGCCGAGTACTCCTGCTAAAACAAATAGTACAGCCGCAAAAACTAAACTGTTCCGGTAAACCCGCAGCGAAAATTCCGAAGCCAACGTCGCGGGGGAAAAAATGAGAAATAGAAAGCTCAAACCACTTAGATAGCTGTTTCTGATCAAGGGAGTCAATGCTCTGACTATAGCAAAGGCCGCCCCAATGTTGAATAGACACAAAAACAACGGATAAGAAAGCTGCGAAAAGTGATTAGCAATCAAAAAGAAGGTAAAGGATAATCCCTTGGTCAGCGTTCCGGCATTGTAAGCCCCTAGCCACTTTCCGGCAAGAATAGTCAATGCTTGGTTGATCGAAAGCGCATCGTCATACCCCGCCTGCATATAAATTTTGACCGGCATTTCCGCCGCGATGACGAGTCTAAAAATTATAGCCAAGGCCACAAAACCGACAAAAACTTTTCCTTTGGTCGTTGCGATAAACGGAAACCGTTCTTTTAGCTTCATAATTTAGAAAAAGGGATAAAAGGCGGCAGATCCCCTTCAACCTCAGTTAAGAATTTTTCCAGCCAAATGACATCCAGCCATTTTTCAAATTTGTAGCCGATTTTAGGAAACTGAGCGACTTTTTGATAGCCAAGCTTCTCGTGGAAATGGATACTTCCTTGATTTCCACCAGTAATACATGCGGTTAAAATCGCTATGTTTTGTTTTCTCAAGGCATCTTCTAAGGCCTGATACAATAATTTTCCGGCGCCATTGCCGCGTTTATCGCGATCAACATAGACGCTCACCTCCACTGCCCAATCATAGGCGGCCCGCTCTTTATAAGCGTGGGCATAAGCGTAACCTAAAATTACGCCATCATCCTCTGCCACAAAATAAGGATAAGCAGTAACCGTTTCCTCTATTTTCTGAACAAAATCCGCTTCACTAGGTACATCATAATCAAACGTAATGGTGGTTTCTTTAACGTATGGTGCATAAATCGCTGCTAGTGCAGACGCATCTGCACGTGTTGCTACTCGAATTTCAATCATCTTGGACCTCCTTGCTGGTTCAATTCTATCACTCTGTTAAATAAAAAAACACCCTATCTAAAAAAGACGCAAACAAATCTTTAGATAATCATCCGCCTATTATTAATTCAAGGCTTCTACTCATATCTACCTTAGTTGACATAGTGATGGCAACAATAACAGATGAATCACTCAATTTGATAAAACGAGACAACTCAATCGGTAGCAGGTTGTTTTAACCAAGTTTTTCTAACAATCAATGAATAACGGAAACGGAAAATTTGATTAAAAATAAGTGGCGATTCTCTAAGTTAAAAGCGCGTAGTTTCACCTCTTCCTTCTGGTTATTTTTAGTGAAATATGCTTGAATAGAAACAGTGTTTCTATAGGAGGGTATTTATGGAACAGAATCAAACGCCCGATAATCACACAAAGGAAATGAGTTTATTGGGCTTGAGTATGATCGTCATCGGCTCGATGCTGGGGGGCGGCGTTTTTAATCTGCCCAGCAGTATTTCGCAATCCGCCGGTGTTATCGCTTCATTATTAGCCTGGCTGATTACCGGAATCGGTGTATTCTTTATCGCGAAAGTTTTTCAAACTCTTTCGAGAGAGGAGCCCGAGATCATCGGCGGAATTTATTATTATGCTAAAGATGGTTTTGGTGATTATATCGGCTTTAACTCCGCTTGGGGCTATTGGCTGAGTAATATTATCGGAAATGTCTCTTTTGTCATCTTATTTCTAGATGCATTAAGCAAGTTTATTCCGGCGATTGGTGGTTCAGGTGGTCGGATCGGATTATTTTTAGGAACCTTTATGATCTGGGGCGTCATTTTCTTAGTCGCTCGCGGCATTCGAACGGCTAGTATTTTAAACACGATTGCGACAAGTGCAAAAGTGGTTCCAATTTTATTAGCAATTTTTCTTTTATTTGTTCATTTTAAGTATCAGACCTTTTCAATGGATGTTTTCGCTAAAAATATGATGATGAACGGGCAAAAATTAGGCAGCATTCCTACCCAAATTCGCCACGCAATGCTGCAAACAATGTGGGTTTTCGTCGGGATTGAAGGTGCCGTTGTCCTATCTGGTCGGGCAAAACGTGCCCGCGATGTCGGTCGGGCAACCTTGATCGGCTACAGTGTAACACTGGCGATCTATGTATTGATCGTCATGCTTAGCTTTGGTTCGTTGCCGCAAGAACAGCTGGCAAACTTGCCTAGCCCTTCATTAAGCGGGGTTCTGCGAGCATCAACTGGCGCTTGGGCCGGGCAAATGATCAATATTGGTGTGATCATTTCAGTCTTGGGTGCTTGGATTTCCTGGACGATCTTAGCAGCGGAAATTTCTTTTGATGCTGCACAAGACAAGATGTTTCCGGCTTTCTTAGGAAAGGCCAACAAACAAAATGCGCCGGTAAACGCCTTAGTCCTTAATGGCGTCATTATGCAGATCGTCTTTTTGATATCTCGCTGGGCGATGGACGCTTTTCAGTCCGTGACTGATACCGCAACGACGATGGTTCTTGTTCCTTATGTTTTATCTGCCGCCTTCTTATGGCAGGTCGCCAAAGGCAAACAACATAAGAGTCAGCAATTTTTAGCCGTTGGCGGAATTATTTACGGGATCTATATGTTGTATTCATCAGGGATTCTGAACTTGCTCTACTGTATCGGAATCTATGCGCTCGGTTTTGTCTTTTGGTTTTGGAACAGCCACACCTATCATCGCCCCGTCTTCACGACGAAACGAGACAAAATTCTATTCGCGATCGTTACAAGTTTTGGGTTGCTTAGTTTGATTGTCTTTTTGATACAATTAGGGTAAGAAAGGCGGCAGTGATTTTTGATCACTGCCGCCTTTCTTCTATTATATAAGTTGCAAAATCATCGTAGCTAAAAGTCCAACTGCATAGCAGCTATTAAATACGATCAGATTTTCAACGGCCATTGGAAATGTTTTGCTTTTGATCTGCTCTTTAGTAAAAATCTGCGTTTGCGGAAAAACTTTTAGCAGACTAATAAACGTTAGTAAGATCGGCCATTGATAAATTCCGCCAATCCAGCCAATGATAATTGCCGCATAGCAGCTGTACATCAATCCGTTAAACAACCGAACACCCCACTCGCGCCCAATATAAAATGGCAAGGTATAGCGCTGGTTTTGAACATCCTGCTCTAGGTCACACAGATTATTTGCCAACATGATATTCGCGATCGTCAGCATCAAGGGCAATGCTGCCCAAATAACCGCGATCACAGCCATCGTATCTCCTGTCACTGCAAAGTGGTTGAAATCCAAATCCATAAAAAAGAGCCGCTGGTCGTAGGTATTCAAGTAAATCGTAATCGCAAAAATCCCTAAGCCTTCCGTTACTCCGCTGAAAATCTCCCCCAACGGCATGCGAGAAAGCGGGATCGGACCATACGTATAAAATATGCCGACAAAGAAACACGCCGCCCCCATTGGCAAAAGCAGCCAGCCAGTTTGAATAACCAAGACAATCCCCACGATTGCTGAAAAACCAACCAGTCCGAAAATCAGACGCTGAATTTGTTTCTCCGATAGGTTTTCTCGACCAATGACATTCTCTTCATATTTATATTTTTCAGAGTGCGCCTTTTGAAAATCCATATAATTATTGATGGCGGTGATGGCTAAATCAAAGGCAAACATTCCGAAAAAGAAGACCAGTGTTTTCCCCGGATGAAACGAGTGGAAATACGTATTCGTAAATAGTACGGCGATCACAAAAGGAAATATCCCAGCAAATTTTGTGCGTATTTGCACAAGTTCAAAGAAATTTTCCTTGGTCATTTTATTCTGCGCTGCCCTTAGCCGCTTAGTGTCTTCCATATTGAACCCCCAACCTGCAAAATTTCCTATTTCTGTCCATAAATCCTACCACCACCTAAAAATCTAGGTGGCAGCGAGACTTTTAATTAACTGAAAGATTGCCAAAGCAACGTGACCAACAGCCCTAGTGCGTAACAGCCATTGAATGTGACTAAATTCTTAATCGACATCGCAAACGTTTTACTCTTAATCTGCTCTTTCGTAAAAGCTTTTGTTTGCGGATAGACTTTTAATAGACTCAAGAAAACTAATAAAATCGGCCATTGATAGATTCCAGCGATCCAACCGATGGCAATTGCCAGATACGAACTGTACATCAAGCCATTGAATAAAATCACGGCATTCTTTTTGCCTAGGTAAAAAGGCAAGGTATACCGATGATTCGCGATATCCTGATCCAAATCACAGATATTATTCGCCAGCATGATATTAGCAATCGTCGCAATCAACGGCAGCGATGCCCAAACTACCGCAAGTGCAGCCGTCGTACTGCCGGTAATCGCAAAACGTTTAAAGTCTAAATCCATATAAAAAAGCTTTTGATCGTACGTGTTCAAATAAATCGTGATCGCAAATATCCCTAGGCCCATCGTAACACCGCTGAACACTTCACCTAAAGGCATACGTGATAACGGGATTGGACCAAATGTATAGAATACACCGATGAAACAACAAGCACAGCCCATAACCAGCAGCAGCCAGCCCGTTTGGATCGCTAACGTAAGTCCAACAACGGCGGCGAAACCGATCAAACCGAAAATGATCATCACGACTGTTTTTTCAGACAGCTGATCTTTGCCGATGATATTTTCTTGATACTTATACTCCTCAGAATGTGCTTTGCGGAAATCCATATAATTATTGATTGCAGTCGTCGCCATGTCAAAAGCGATCATTCCAAAAAAGAAGAACAAGGTCTTGCCCCAATGAAAGGAATGAAAATATGTGTTGGTAAACAATACCGCGATCACAAATGGAAATAGACTCGCCAACTTGGTTCGGATCTCTACTAAGTCAAAAAAACTTTTTCTTGTCATGGCATGCTCCCTATTTCAAATCCTTGTCGTTGCCCATTTTGTAACCCGCTTCTTTGTTCAATTCAAAATGATCCTTCAAACCAGAAGTTACATACACTTTATCGTCACGCGTGACAAAGATCGCCTCCGTGTCCTTCAACTCTTCAACATATTTCAAGCCGTCTTTGACTCCCATTGAAAAGACTGCGGTGGACAGTCCGTCGCCATCGATCGATTTTTTAGAGACGATCGTTACGCCGGCGATGTCATTGTCGAAGGGATAACCGGTCTTTGGATTAAACAGATGATGATACGTCTTTCCATCTGCTTCCAAGTAACGTTCATAAATCCCCGAAGTTACTAACGACATATTGCTCTCAGGAACACTTCCCAACACCACGTTACGTGCTTGATTTGGATCTTGAATTCCTACAGTCCAGTCTTCATTTTGATCACCGCGGGGACTGTGTCCCATCACAAAAACATTTCCGCCAAGGTCAATAATCGCGGTCGTTACATCATTTTCTTTCAAGACTTTCACGACTTCATCGGTAATGTAGCCTTTAGCAATCGCGCCCAAATCTAATTTCATCCCTGCTTGTTTCAAATAGACCGTCTTTTCAGCGTCATTAAATTCCACGTCATGATAATTCACCAATTTCAAGGCCTGATCAATCTCACTTTGTGCCGGTTTACGTGCATCAGGAAAACCAATTCGCCATAAAGATGTAATCGAACCGATCGCCATATCGAAGCCGCCTTTGGAATCCTGACTATATTTATAAGCTTCCTTCAATAAATAGTACATATCATTTGTTACTTTGACGGGTTTTATCCCTGCCTGTTTATTGATTTCATCGATTTCTGACCCCTCTTGGTTGACGGTGATCTTATCAGCCAATTCCTTCACTCGATTAAAGGCCGGCTTCAACGCGCTCTTCTTGCCATCATCGTAAATACGAATTTGGACATATGTACCCATTAAAAACTGTTTATCTTCATAAGGCTTTTCATTTATTTTCGGTTGACTGCTGCCGCAAGCCGCTAAAATAATTGTAATTAAACCAAAAAATAATACTAGTATGCGCTTCTTCACGTAACTACTTCCTTTATCTATTCAATATTTTTTTCACCTTATCATAGCGTTTTTCGGACAACTTTACCACGCCGATTTTTTAAATAGTAGACCTGCTGTATGCCCAGACTAATAAAGCATCATTGACAAAAAGGGTCTGTGACTGATCTGCCACAAACCCTTCAAACATTCCGTCATGTACCGGAATTATTTTTTAGTTACGATATTGTCCACTTGAATGGCAGTAGTGTTTCCTTTTTCAGCTGCGTTCACTAATTGTGAAGCATACGTTTGGAATGCGTGTGAAGAATGAGTCGCACCTGTCACAACTTCAACGTCAGCAGGAGCACCTTTTTCAACTAAACCTTTGTTTAATTGTTCAATGTATTCTTTTGGACCTACACCGCTTTTAGCCTTCATGTTCTTTTCATAATCCGCGTCATCTTTTTTAGATTTACCATCTTTGTCGATCATATCGAAGTTAGATTCAGTGATTTTTCCGCCAGCAACAGTCAAGCTAAACACTGTGCGGTAGCCGTTAGAATAGTTCTTTTCTTCTAATTTATACGTACCGTCTTTCAATGCTGCGCCGTTGTCGATTTCAATCGTGTTCGTATCGCCTGCTTGAGCAGCTTGAACTAATTGTTGTGAGTAATTTTTGAAGTTTTCACTTGAATGCGTTGCACCCGTAACAACTTCTACTGCATCTGGATTTTGCGTTTGTTCTAATGATTTATTCAATGCTGGAATGTATTCTTTTGGACCAGTTTTGGTTTTTTCTTTCATGCTTTTTTCGTATTCAGCATCTTTTTGTTTAGATTTCCCATCTTCATTCAGGTAATCATAATTTGATTTCGTAATTTTTCCGTCTTTAACTGTCATATCAAAAACAACCCGATAACCGTGATCGTAATTCTTTTCTTCTAATTTATAAGTGCCGTCTTTTAAATCGCCGCCCGCTTCTTTTTCTGCTGGCTTAACTGCTTCAGAAGAGCTCGCTGAAGAACTTGATGAGGCTTCCTTGTCATTATTTCCGCCACAAGCTGCTAAAGCCACTGTTGAAAATGCCACAACCGCAAACCCGGATACTATTTTTTTCATTTTCATGATTTAACTCCACCTTTTTCTTTTTTTGTGATTCATTAAACAAGAATCATTCTAAATCAGTTGTTTAATTTTGTACATCTTTTTTTACATATAACTTATATTTTCTAATTAATTTGTTAAAAAAAGACGGTTATTAGAGTAAAACAATTCTAATAGACAAAAAAATAAACTATATGTATAATGATATCGATTGTTCAGCTATTATCAATACATTATTATTGTGCAGTCATTATCAATTAAAGGGAGTGGATTATCAATGACGAAACAGAAGATTGTCGTTGTGGGTGCAGGGTATGCAGGTGTTGCAGCAACGAAATTCATGGCCAAAAAGTTAAAAAAAGACGACGTTGAGATCACCTTGATCGATCGTCACTCTTACCATACAATGATGACCGAATTACACGAAGTGGCTGGTGGACGGGTTGAACCCGAAGCTGTGCAATATGACCTACAGCGTCTATTTGCACGAAAGAAAAACGTTTCACTCGTAACGGATACGGTTATCGGCATCGATAAAGAGAAAAAAATCGTCAAAACCAAATTAGGAAAGTATCCTTTTGATCAATTGATCATCGGTATGGGCGGCGAACCTAACGATTTCGGTACTCCTGGTGTTAAGGAACACGGATTTACCTTATGGTCGATGGAAGATGCGATCAAGATCAGAAAACATATTGAAGATACCGTAGCTAAGGCGGCGCTTGAACCAGATGAAGCGATTCGCCGTGCGATGCTGACCTTTGTCGTCTGCGGTTCTGGCTTCACTGGAATCGAAATGATCGGTGAATTGATGGAATGGAAAGATGTTCTGGCGAAGGAACATAAGTTGCGTCCTGAAGAGTTTTCTTTAATGGTCGTGGAAGCCCTTCCGACTATTTTAAATATGCTAGATCGCAAAGATGCCGAAAAGGCCGAACGCTTCATGATGAAAAAAGGCATCCAGCTGACAAAAGGATCTCCCATCACACAAGTAACCGCAGATCACATCGTCTTAAAAGACGGTTCGCAAATTCCAACAAACACGTTGATTTGGACTGCTGGTGTTAAGGGTACGACTGATGCAGCCGACTTCGGATTAGAATCTGCACGCGGTCAGCGTCTGTACGCGAATGAATACATGCAGGCTAAGGGTTACGAAGACAAAGATATCTACATTGTTGGTGATTTAGTCCATTACGAAGAAAATGGCGATGGCAAACCAACGCCGCAAATCGTTCAAGCTGCGGAACAAACGGCTCACACTGCCGCAGCAAATATTGTCGCAAAAATCAAAAATACGCAAAAGCATGAGTTCAAGAGCAACTACCAAGGATTTATGGTTTCTATCGGTTCTAAATGGGGTGTTGCCAACTTAATGGACAAAGTTCACTTGGCCGGCTTCATGGCAATCGTGATGAAACACATCGTCAATTTGAAATACTTCTTTGATATGCGTTCTGGCTATTATATGTTCCAATACATGATGCACGAATTCTTCCATATCAAAAACGATCGCAATGTGACACGCGGACACTCTTCTCGTTACGGAAACGTTTTGTGGAGCGTTCCATTACGTGTCTTCTACGGTTCAATGTGGCTGATCGAAGCCTCGAAAAAAGTGGTTGGCGATGGCAGTTATTTGAATCCAAGCTCTTGGTTTGGCAGCGGCTCATGGTTTACTGATAAAGTCGTCTTCCCTTTCCCTTGGCTGCAAGAACAAGTCACAACTGGTGCATCTGCGGCGGGGGCTCATGCAGCTGAAGCAACGACGGCGGCAACTGGCGCTGCTGGCGGAGCAACGGATGCTGTAGCCGCGACCGCTACACAAGCAACACATTTTGGCTTCAACTATACCTTTGGTGAAAATCCAATGCCGGTCTTTGAAAAAATGCCTCACTGGTTCGCAAAAATCATGGAATTCATGATGCCGAATAAAGATGTTGCTTTATTCATGCAAAAATTCATGACCTTTGTTGAAATCGGAATCGCGTTGGCCTTGATTTTTGGCCTATTTACTTGGTTAGCCAATGCTGCTACGATCGGTTTAGTTATCGCCTTCTGTCTATCAGGTATGTTCTACTGGGTGAACATTTGGTTCGTACCCGTTGCTTTTGCTTTGATGAACGGTTCAGGTCGTGCTCTAGGACTTGATCGCTGGGTGATTCCTTGGATTCAGCGTACCGCTGGCAAATGGTGGTATGGAACGCCAAGATCGATTTACGGAAAAAACAGTTCGAACTAATTTTTATCACTAGTAAAAGAAAGTTCTAAGGGGCTTACCTACCCTCTTTAGAACTTTCTTTATGTTATGATAAGAAAAGCTTCATTAACTCGTTCGCTTAGCTAGATATCAAGAAAAAGGAGTGGAAGTTTTGAAACTGAAGGATTTTGCAAAGAATAGCCTGCTGCGGCCATGGGACGGCATTATCGTTTTAATCCTAGTTCTACTCTCCTTTGCTCCGGTTGTGGTCTTCAGTCTCAATCGTGCGACTAGTCCTACACAAGAGGCGGTTCTTTCAGTCGACGGGAAGAAAATCAAAACCTTCGATCTCACGGACAGCTCTCAGGCCTATACCTATCGCTACGAAGACGCAGATGGCGACTATAATTTAATCGAAGTCAAAGGCAAACGAATTCGTATTAAGGAAGCGGATTGCGGCGATCAAATCTGTGTACGACGCGGATGGATCGATCAGTCTGGCGAAACGATTGTTTGTCTGCCGCATAAATTATTAATCGAAATAAAATCCTCAGACGGAGGGGAACCCGGCAGTGTCATTTATTAGCTGCTTTCATTATGAATAAAACACAAAAGTTGATTTACATAGCACTCTTAGTGGCCCAAGGGGTTATCCTGGGTTTAATCGAGAATATGTTTCCATCGCCTTTCGCCTTTGCGCCAGGTGCAAAACTCGGACTCGCCAATTTAATTACGATCGTGGCCCTCTTTACGATGCCAAAAAGAGACAGCTTTCGCTTAATTTGGATGCGTCTGATTTTGACGACCCTTTTAGGCGGGACAATCTCGACATTTTTATATAGTATGAGCGGTTCAATGCTGAGCTATTTTGGAATGCTTTTAGTTAAAAGCCTTGGGCCTAAGCGCGTCAGCATCATTGGGATTAGCGCGGCCGGCGGTTTTCTTCATAATGTCGGTCAACTCTTAGTCGCTAGCTGGATTGCGCAATCCTGGACGGTCATGCTCTACTTGCCTGTCATGTCTTTCTTAGGCATTCTTGCGGGAATCGTGATCGGTATTGCAGGAAATTACCTGCTGGTTCATGTACAGGCGCTGCAAAAGTTCCAGCTGGATTATGAACTGACAAAGAAATCTAAATAAGGATCAGGAGGCTATCCGAAATGAAACTTCATCCTATGTGGCAAGACTATCCTGATCTTGCTAAACAATTAACTACCACACTGCAATTAATGGAAAATGTTGTCAAATTAAAAAATAAAAACGTTGAGTCGGCCGTTTTGGACATGATCCATGCTGGCGGAAAACTTTTACGCCCAGCCTATCAGCTATTATTCGCGCAATTTGGAACCGATCAAGACGAAAAAAGAGCCACTTCGCTAGCGGCTTCCATCGAAATGCTGCATACCGCTACCTTGATTCATGACGATATCGTTGATGAATCTGAATTGCGCCGCGGCCTGCCGACGATTCGTTCCGCTTTTGGCAATGACACCGCTGTTTATGCGGGAGATTACTTATTTATTTGCTGTTTCAAGTTATTATCCGATTACGCGACTTCATTAAAAAGTCTGCAGCTGAATTCTCGCAGCATGGAGAAAATTTTAGACGGCGAACTTGGTCAGATGGATGATCGCTACAAACTTGATCAAACGATTGATGAGTATTTGGAAAATATCTCAGGCAAGACCGCGGAGCTGTTTGCCTTGAGTTGTTTTGTCGGTGCTTTTGAAAGCGGCAATAGCGAACGTTTCGCAAAGAAAGCCGGGACCATCGGACACAATATCGGTATCGCTTTTCAAATAATGGATGATCTGCTGGATTATCAGGCCGATGCCGCGATGCTCGGCAAACCCGTTTTAGAAGATGTGCGGCAAGGAGTCTATTCACTCCCTTTGATTTATGCTCTTAATCAAGACAATCAACTGCTGCGGCCTTACTTGGAAAAGAAAAAGAATATGACTGACGAAGATACCCGGCAAGTTCAACGACTGGTTCATCAATTAGGCGGCGTGACCTACGCTCAGCAATTGGCGGCAGAATATACCGAACAGGCCCTCAAAGATATTCGCAAATTACCGGATAACTATTTTGACACAAAAGAAAAACTCGAACGCTTGACGAGCCAAATTTTATTACGCAAAAGTTGATACTAAAAAAACGACCAACAATTTGTTTGGTCGTTTTTTTTATTTATAAAATTATTTTTCGACTAATCCCAGACTCATACCGATAATCAGAATAACCAGTACGATGATCGTGATCGCCACATATAAATAATCTTTTTCTTTCGCAAAAGCGAAGATGGATACGACTACTCGCAAGACTGGCGTTAGAATCAGGCAAAAAAGTCCCAACATGATGAAGGCTTGCCCGTCCAATTGCATCAAACCTTGAAAAATCAGCGGCAAACTATTCGGTGCTTGCGCTGTGCTTGGTTGAAAGAATAATAAAATCATACCAATCAGAATAATCGTCGCCGAAACAATCACGCCAATCCGCAAAATATAGCCGATCGACCGTTCGATTTTCAGAATCTCTGCTTTTTCTTTGTCTTCCATTAGATGATCACCCCGAATCCGCGCAGTACCATTTGAATTCCCATAAACAATAAAATCGGAATAAAAATCAGTCGAATAACAATTGGTTTCAAGCGCTGCATAATCCGAGAGCCAATCGTTGCGCCGACTAAAACACCTAAAGCTAAAGGTGCCGCAATTTGCGGTAAGATCGCTCCGCTGAAAAAGTAGACCGTCGCAGAAGCCGCTGCGGTGACCCCCATCATTAAATTACTGGTGGCACTTGAAGGCTTCAACGGCATTTTCATGATTGTATCCATTGCCGTCACTTTGAATACTCCACTACCGATTCCCAGCAGCCCCGAAGCGATCCCTGCACCAAACATCATCGCAAAACCACCCGGCACTTTTTCGACTTGATAATCGATCTGCTCCTCTAAAACTTTATCATAGTAAGAACCATTCAGTTTCAACTTATCTGCCAGCGAATCCTCTGTTGCCTTTTTAACTTGCTTATTCGCTTTCCCGCGTAATTTTTGGATCATATTGCTGACTGAAAAAAGTAAAAATCCGCCGAATAAGATAAATAGAAAACCGGTCGGCACCACCCCTGAAAGCAGCGCCCCAACAATCGCTCCGATTGTCGTCGCGATTTCCAAAAACATCGCCACACGCAGATTCAGCATGTCGTCTTTCAAATAAGCGATCGTCGCGCCTGAACTCGTCGCAATGACGCAAACAATACTTGCGGCAATTGCATATTTGATATCCAGGCCCATAATCAACGTCAAAAAAGGCGTCAAAATAATTCCTCCGCCGATCCCTAAGATCGATCCTAAAATACCGGCCAATACACCGGTCACTAATAATAACCCTATCTGACTAAGCATAACTTCCCGCCCTTTCTGTTGCCATTATAGCGCAACTTTGTAAATAGTCAGATTATTTAGCGGTTGGATTAATTATTCCACTGAATGATTTAATCAAACATTGACGACTTTGATAAACAGTTCTCATCAATTACCTGCTAATTTTTTGCTACATTCAATTGTTTATGCAGGATCGTCTCTACACGATCCACCTCTTCCTGTGGAATTCGTTGATAAGATATCCCGTCTTGTCCGGTTATTCCATCACCAGTGAACCCTTCGCCTTGAACCTGCTGACTATCGATTTTTGTGAGACAAGAATGATAACCTGTCATGATTTTTTGCATTTGATCAAAGGTCAAATCAGTCTTGCCGTTCTCGCCGATTCCGTCCAAAATCTTTTGGTAGCTAAACAAACTTTTAGTCGACAGCATTTTAGCAATCAGCAGTTCCATGACCTCCCGCTGTCTGCCTTGGCGACCATAATCTCCGGTTGGGTCTTCGTATCGCATACGAGAATACTGCAACGCCTCCCAGCCATTCAAATGCTGTTTGCCCTTAGGATAATCGATTCCCTCCGCCGAAAATGCAAAATCATTATCGACCGTTACGCCACCAACCGCGTCAACCAATGTCTGTAATCCATCCATATTTACGGATACATAGTGATGGATCGGTATGTCCAAGAATTTTTCAACAGTGTCCATAATCATCTCAGGTCCGCCGATTGAATGAGCGTGGTTGATTTTATCCTGATAATCCGCGCCAACAATCTCCACGAAGGAATCCCGAGGAATACTCACCAAAGTGGTTTTCTTTGTTTGATTATTCAAGGTCGCCACCATAATCGTATTTGCCCGAAAATCTGTTTTTCGTTTTGCGTCATTGGCGATCCCTAAAATTAAAATACTCATAGGTTCTGAAGCTTCCGGAGATTTTAGTTTATTTTTTCGTTCAACCGGTGCATACATGGAATCCGCCATTTTTTGCGAACTGTGATAAAACTTTAGTGCAAAAACACTTATACCTGAAACCAGCACCACTAAAAATGCCAAACCGCTTAATAACATTTTTTGCCAAGAAAAAATTGACGCTCTTCGTCTCCTTCTTAAACCAATGGTATTCGGTTTCAAGTAGGGATAAAATAGGCCAGCACTGCCAAAGGTCAGACCGAAACCAAGGAATAATCCCGCTAAAACGTCACTGCTGTAATGCACACCTAAATAAATTCTGCCGCCGGTAATGATGATCAATGACAGGACTAATAAAATTTTTACTAGCGCCGGCATTTTTTTCTCACTAAAGGAATAAAGCAAGATCACCGAACAGATAAACGTCGCGATCAGCACAGAATGTTCACTAGGAAAACTATACGAGGAACGCGCAATATATTGAAGCTGGTCGGGACGTGCTCGCTGGATCAATTGTTTTAGCACAAATCCCGCTCCGCTCACACACAATAAATTGCCAAATAGCCAAATCACCCAAGTCCGCTGATGGACCCGCAATAAAAAGATTGCCAAAATACTAAAAATAATGATCATTGGACCGATCGTAGCCAATTTTGCTGTGGCCCCTGCAAAAGCGGTTAAATAAAAAATGTTCGGCAATCGATTTTGGATGAAAATGCCATCAAGGCCTTTCAGCCAATGGGCATCCATCGTTACAGCAATTGTCAGTATCAGCAGTCCAAAAAGCGCCCCGCCGCTGGCAATAAATAGTTTTTTTCGCATAATTATCCTCGTTTCTTCCACACTATTTTTCAAAATGAACTTGTTTTTTCTTTGAACCCCATCATGACTCCCAAACCAATGCCTAAAACAATCAGAGAGGTTCCCCCTTGACTCAAAATCGGCAAAGGAATCCCAGTTAAGGGCAAAACGCCAATCGCGGCTCCGATATTTTCGAAAATTTGAAACAACAAGCCAAAAACGAAGGCCACCGCCACGTAAAGATTTGCCTTATTATTCGTTTTTATCGCGGCCGAAAGAATCTGGTAAAACAGATAGAAATAAAGAAAGATCACAATCGTTCCGCCGATAAAACCAAAGCTTTCGCCAATCACCGTAAAAATCATGTCGGATTCTCGCACAGGTACATAAACCGCGGCCTGATCTGCGCCCCGACCAGTCAGCCCGCCTGATCCAATAGCGTACAAACTTTGAACCTGCTGGTAAGCAATCGAATCTTGGTATTGAAAAGGATCGACCCAAGCTCGAACACGATCCAATTGATAGGTTTTGAAATGCATCCCATAAAGCAGCTGATTGCCCCACTTGCTAAATACTAAAACCAGCAGCAGGCTTCCAATTGCCGCCCCGCTTCCGGTGATCACAGCAAGGATCTTCCAATGAACACCCGAAATAACAAACAAGGCACCTAAAATCGCGATAAAAACCAGACTAGTTCCAAAATCCCGCTGCATGAACATCAATAAAAAGGTCGGCAAACTATAAAGCGCGATTTTTCCAAGAAAGTAGAGATCGCTTTTCAAACTTCGCTGCCGACAGCGCATTTCATTGACTACTGTCAACCGCACCATAAAAAGTGTAAAACTCAGCTTCATTAGCTCCGAAGGTTGAAAAGAAAAGCTGCCGATGCGCAACCAGCGTTTCGTACTGGTCACAGAATACATGGCAGGATCATAAAACCAATACAAAAGTGCCATTACGCCTAGTGAAAGCACATAAAATAAAGGCGCATACTTCAATAGAGTCGCTGTTTTTATTTTACTGACTATCATCATCGCGACCAATGAGAGGACACAAAAAATGATTTGTTTCGTCACGACATTTTTTACATCGACCCCATCCAGCTCAGCCGCCATTGATTGCACGCCGATACTGATCAGATAAAAGAGCAGGATCGGTAAAAACAAAGCATAATTAAAATCATTGTTTAAGCGTTTCAACATGTGGTCGAACCTCCGAAGAAAATTTTAGGCAGACGCCTAAGGCCACTGAGAGCAGCAGGTAGCTCGTGCCCCCATAACTGATAAACGGCAATGGGACCCCCGTCATAGGAATCAGCCCTAGAATACTCGCAATGTTGATACTCGTCTGAATCAGCAATAAGGTTCCGACCCCGAAATAAACCAAACTCACCTGCTGGCTTGGTTCTTTGGCAGCCAGAACAAATAGACGAAGTGCGATCACAAAGAGCAGCGCCAGCACAATAAGTCCGACAATCACACCGAGCTCCTCGATCAAAATCGAATACACAAAATCCGTTTCTGCAACAGGCAGATAGCCCTTTTTAGTGATGCTGTTGCCCAATCCGCGACCAAAAAATCCGCCGTTATAGAGGGCGTAATAGGAATTGCTCATTTGAAATCCTTTGCCATAAGGATCTAAAAAAGGATCTCTAACCAAGCGAATCCGATCATAGGTATGAGCAAACAGTTCAGGCAAAAGAGAATGACTTCCCAAAAAAAGAATGATCCCTCCTACCAGTGCAATTCCTAGAAAAATAGCCAAAAAGAGGATCACGGTCAGCTGATACGGAAGCTGAGCCGTTGTAATAATCACTAGCGCAACGATCCAGAGAATGATCGCCCCCGTAACCTTCGGCTGCAATAAGATCAGCAGGCCGCTTAGAAAAACCAGCACACTTGGCGTGATCAGCTCGTGCCGAGATCGCTTCTTCCGAAAAAAATAAGCCAAGTAGAAAATCAACGCGACATTCGTTACTTCCGAAGGTTGAAACTGGATGCCGAATAACGATACCCATCTTTGAGCGCCATTGATACTCACACCACTTATTTTTACCAGCAACAGACTGAATAACCCAATGCCCAATAAAATCTTGACGGGTCTTCCCTTCAGCAAAACATCGCTTTTGACGCGATAGATCACTGCGATGACCAGCCAGCTGAGCACCATAAAAATGGCCTGCTTGCTGAATAACGACAATGGATTTTCTCCAGCTGCCATTAAGCGGTATGAACTCGCACTGAAGACAATTAAAAGACCGATTAAGCTAGTCCCTAAATAGGGCAACAACAATAGCCAATCGATCTGTTTTCTTTTCATCATGTTCATCTCTCCCCTTCATCAAGCAACTGTTCGAGACGAGAGAGTCCACTGTAAATAACCTCAAAAAAAAGACACCAAACGTTAGCAAAAAGAACTAACAAGTTTGGCGTCTCACACAATCTCATCGTCTGAGTTTTAGCACTAAACAACGTAAAGAAATTACTCTTAGCTATTTTATGAAAAGCCTTAATCCGACAATTCCTATTTTACACATTGGCGTCTTTCGACGTTTCTGCGCAATAGCCTATGTTTGTTTAGGAGCCTCACCTAACAAGTTTTCTTATATTTACTTTCACAACGAATACTACTTATTTTGCCATTAAATATCAAAACCTTTCGTAAATAATCCTAATTTCTTTAATTTTGCTTATAAAACAGTTTATGAAAAATTTACTAGACTAAACGTTTCCTTAATAGAAGCTTCTAATTCACTTTCCAGAGTGGTTATCATACAATAACAACCAGATAGATATCATGTAAGGAGCGACTCGAAATGACCAAAAATGTCTTTGAAAAAATGGCAGAAAGATACGATACTGCCGAACGAAAGAGTTTAGCACAAATTATTACGAAAGAAATTGAACCTGAATTTCACGGAAAAATCATGGATTATGGCAGCGGAACGGGACTGGTCAGTTTACCCTTAGCTCACCGAGCAGAAGAATTGATCCTCGTCGACGCCGCTGAAAATATGCTGGCTGTTGCCGAACATAAAATTCAACAACAGCGATTGACCAATGCGCGCGTGCTGCATGCCGACTTTACAGACGGAGCACCCAAAATATCTGTTGATACAATCATGATGTCTTTAGTACTGCTGCATATTCCCGATACGAAAAAAATTTTAACTGAATTATTTGAGCTTCTACCCAACGGCGGTAAATTACTGATCGTGGACTTCATGAAAAATTCCAGTGTGAGCCACCCGAAAGTTCACAGCGGTTTTGATCCGGCGGAATTGACCAGCCTATTAAAAACTATCGGTTTTTCTAAAGTAAACATCCATGACTTTTATCATGGTGAAAAAATCTTCATGAACCAAGCGGCTGATCTTTTCCTGGCAACCTGTTATAAATAAAATTCTTCCCTCTAAACTTTTAAAAGTTTAGAGGTTTTTTATTAAAAGATGAACAAAAATGTTCAAAATAATAAATTAAAAAAATAAAACTTGAACAGTTTAAAACTAAAAACAGTTTTATTATTTACTAGCTATATTATATTTATAAAGGAGTTATATTTGTGAAGAAAAGTTTATATATATTACTTGCCCACTCTATGGTATTAGGTACTTTTTCAGGCCTGCCATTAAAAAGTGCGGCGGAAGCAACGACTGATACTGCTGAACCCACCCAGTCGACCGCTTCTGATACGTCGTCTCCCGCTTATTCAACAGACAGCACTGTGCCTTCAACAGCAAGTTCTGTCATAAATTCGGATACCACACTTTCAACTAGTACGCCTTCGACGACTGAAAGCTCGGTTACTAGTTCGCAAGCAACAACAAGTTCAACGACGAACATGCCAGAAACACGAGCTTCAACTATAGCAGATTGGATGCCAGATCCAGTCTTGCAGCAGATCGTCGCAAAGGCCATCGGCAAGACAAAAGAAACCTTGACTCAAGAGGATATGCCAAAAGTCACTAGTTTATATATTCAAAATGCTGATAATGCAATCGCTAGTTTAAAAGGGTTAGAATTAGCTACAAATCTTGAATTTTTTTATATGAATTCCAATAATCAAATCACTGATTTCTCGTTATTGACTGCTCTGCCGAAATTGAAGCAAGTCTATCTGATGGGATCGAATGTCACGGATCAAAACGTTCCAAATTTCGGTGCTGGACTCACTCGTCTAAATCTATCTGGCACTAGTGTCACGGATAGTGTTTACGATAAAATCATTAAAATGACTGATTTGGAATCCTTAACTTTCGAATCGAATATGAAGATTACCACAATTGAACCGGTCACTGCACTGACCAAGCTCAATGAACTGCGCGTACAATTTTGCGGAATCACTGATTTCAAACCAATCAATCACATGCCCGCTCTTACTCAATTAGCAGCCTTTGGACAAAACACTGGCAGGAATGATCCAGCTACCGCAATCAATGCCAAAAATTTGAACTATAATGAAGAGCAGCAAACAATCTTTGTTCCCTTTTCAATCATGCCGAATCGAATGGTTAATTTTGATGGCTACATTCCACCCTTCAGTACTTCCAATAGTGACAGTCAAACGTATTTTGATTTCAACGGCGAACAGCTGCCGAGCAGTCGCTTAGCTATCACGGATGAAGGAATTACAGTTTCAGGTGTAACACAGGAAGAATTTAATCAGCTGAAAACCTTTAAGTACAATGCACGGTTGAATAACCCCGCTGGAACTTACCAAACGCCGGAAAGGTTCACTTTTTACGCCATTTCGTCCGGCACCTATTTGCATCAGTTTGACGTTCAGCACACGATCGAGTCGCCAGGTGTGACCGTCAAATATGTCGATGAAGCAGGCGATCCAATCCATCCAGAACAAAAAATCACTGGCAATGTGGATAAGGATTACGATGCAACAACTGAAGAATATCAGTTAGAAATTCCTGGATACTCCTTAGATAAAGATCAATTGCCGTCAAATATGATCGGTACGTTGACCGCCGATCCGCAAACGGTTACCTATGTTTACAAACGAAACGCTGTTATTCTGAAGGCGCACGATTCAACGATCACTGTCGGTGATGAATGGTCGGCGAAAGATAATTTCGATGGCGGCACTGATCCCAATGGGAATCCCATTACGATTGACGACGTTAAAGCCGTTGATGATGTCAATAATAAAAAGGTCGGAAAATATGAAGTTACCTATTCCTACAGCCGCGTTCCTAACAGAAGCTGGTCGGGCGATCAAGCTACCGCGACGGCAACAGTAACAGTCATTGATAAGGCCGAAGTAAAACCTGTCACAATCAAATACGTCGATTCAACTGGCAAAGAAATCCATAAGAAACAAGTTGAAACGGGTAAACTTGGTGAATCCTTTGATTTTTCTGATGAAAAGTACCAGCCAACTATCAAGGGGTATATCTTAGACAAAGATCAGCTTCCTAAAAATGCTAAAGGCAAATTTAGTGATCAAGCGCAAACAATAACTTACGTCTACAAAGCTGAAACGGCACCAACGACCGATACAACTACTAGCAGTGATTCAACGTCAACTACTGATACTAGCGCAACCGCTGAATCCACAACGACAGATTCAACAAATGCTGCTGGAAATATCGTAGACGGCAATTCAACTAAGAAACCCGGCAACCCTGCTGCAGCTGGTACACACACAACAACTCGCAAGCTGCCAAAAACTGGTGAAACAATCACGCCAAGTTATCTTATCGCAGGAATCGGCATGCTGATTCTATCAAGTATCTTATTGATTTTTAACCGTCGAAAAGCGAAATAAAAAAAATCCATCTAGCCGATTCAGCTAGATGGATTTTTTATATATTGTTTTCCAACCATGCTTGATAAAAATCTAATTGTTCCTGTGTGTGAAAAAAATGCTCCCCTGCTTCGAAAACCGTCAGAGAACATTGGGGCGCTTCAGAAAACCTTTCAATAGTTGCCCTTGTGGTCAAATTGTCTTTCCCGCCGTAAAGAATCTTTGTCGGAATCGTCCAGTTGATCGGATGAGCTGCAACATAAGTGTAATACTCCCAATCCAATGTTTTAAAGGGTGTCTCGATTTGTTTTTCTCGTTGCAGATCCTCTGGTGTCAGACCTGACCATTTCAACATATTTTCGATCAATTCTCGCATATCAACGATTGGCGACAAGAAAAAGCTTTGATCAATTTTCTTATTTTGACAAGCCATCATTGCGAAATAGGCCCCGATGCTGCAGCCAAATAATGAAATACTTTCTGCCTGCCGCCCTATCTCAACTAGTATTTTATCCGCGTCTGCTGTGACATTTTGCGGATTCAGTGGATAGTCCTCCGCTTTTCGATCCCCATGTTCTGGCAGGTCGAAGCTCCAAACTTGATAGCCCTTTTTTGTTGCTGTTTCCGCCAAAATTTGGATCACAGTATCCTCTTTATAGGATTGATCGCCGTGAAAGGCCAAGATTACCTTTTTACTCGACTCACCCCAACAGATAACTGGAATTCCTTGAATTTTCTTTGACTCTTTTTTCATTTTTTAGCCCTCCACAATTTGCAGGCCCAAACCTGCCGCGATAATCATCGCTTGATAGGAATCGACTTTCAAACCTTTCAGCTGCTCCATCGAAAAAGCGATCTTACTAAATTGATTGGTCGTAAAATCCAGGCCAGACAAGTTGGTCCGCATCCAATTACTATTATCCAACTCATTATTTTTCAAAAAGAGATGCTTCCAAGTCACTTCAAAAAATTCGCTATCGCCTAATTGACAGTTTTCAAAAGCTACATTTTTCAAGTTTGTCGCACTAAAGGAACCAAAACTGATCAGACAGTCTTGAAACTGGCAATCTCGCAAATAGCTCTCCGCAAAATTACAGCCCGTCAATTTGCAGTTTTCAAAAACAACTTGATGGAAACTCCCGCCGATCCATTCAAGATTGGAAAAATCGCAATTCTTAAAAATTACATTACTAGCCTCAAAGCGAACCAGTTTTGAACGCTGCATCGTGACTTTTTCTAAGATCGAACGACGCAATACCAGATTTTCACAAGTCAAATAGCTGTAGTCAAAATCAATGCCGTGAACCTCTTCAATAATGGCTTCGTCTTCCAGATAAAAATCTTCAGAAAAATTTTTAGGTAAAATCGGTGGTGCCGGATAATTTTTGATCATTGCCTTACTCCTTGTATAGTCATATATTTTATTTTTCATCCCGCTGTCGATCATTCCTCTGAACCTAAGGAATGTCTAAATTTTCTGATCTTACTCAAAAAAACCGACAGCCTAATAAATTATTCATGTTCTCAGTTTCCCATAAACGCTACAAATTCTCTAGCCCTAAATGACTTTTCTATCCGATAGAGGCTGAAAAGAGCTTTTTGTTTTGAAGAATGATAAAATCTAGCAATGAGGTGAATCTATGAACAATAAAATCAAAGAATGGCTGCCCGTAGTCATTCTCATAGTACTAATTTTTCTTGCCAGGATGTTTGTTTTTTCTCCAGTAAGAGTCGAAGGCCATTCCATGGACCCGACGCTGCATGACAAACAACGATTGATTACGTCTAAAATATCCAATTTAGAGAGGCAAGATATTATTACGACGAAAGAACCTGATGACACAAATCTTTATGTGGTGAAACGGATTATCGGCCTGCCCGGTGATCATGTGGTGATGAAAGATAACGTTCTAACGATCAATGGAAAGAAATATGCGGAGCCGTATCTGGATGAGTTTAAAGAGAAATTCAAAAAAGATAAGCTTGCTGATGAATATTCCTACAGTACCGCGTTCCAAGAACAGGCAGCAAATGCCACCAGCTTTACGACTGATTTTGATGTGACCGTTCCTAAAAATCAGTATTTTGTTTTAGGTGACAACCGGTTGATTTCCAAAGACAGCCGCATCTTCGGCTTCGTCAACAAATCATTGATCCAAGGAAAAGTGCTCTTGCGTTTCTGGCCATTAAACGAATTCAAAATATTCTAAGCAAAAAGCCGCGACGCTTCCCGCCGCGGCTTTTTTGTTTTTCTCGTTACTTAATGATTTTTTGAGAAAGAATTTTCTTAGGATTCAATACTTCTACATGATGGATCTGTTCGATCTCCAGATGCAGCATCCCGCGTTCCTCCTCGTTCAAATATATTCGTTCTTCTCGTTGTCCAACGATTTTTCCCACAAGGTCATCTAAGAAATTCCCTTCGCTGTCCAAAGCCTCCAATTGAATAGCAATCCGCTTATTTTGCAGATACGCCCTTTGCAGGGTCTCGCCGATTTCTTCAACGGTCATTTGTTCCTTTTCATCATTAATCCGATTGCGTTCTTTGGACTCTTTATCCAGCACCGCAGTATGATCTGATAAATAAAACCCGATCCATTTCATCATCCCGCGATCCTGATACACCCGCTTGGCGTCCATAAATAGTTGTTCCGCACTTTCATCATCATAAATCATGATTAATCCATCCCTTCCATTCCGCCCGCATGACCGCCGACCAACCCAGCTCGCTTGATTGCGGTTGCTCCTTCATTTAACGAATGAGCACGGACGATCGACGTGAACTTGTAGCGGCTGCGAATTTGCGCAATGACCTCATCAATTTTCTCTTCTTTGATCGTCTGCTGCGGATCTTCAAACAGATTTAGCTGCAGGTTTCCTGCTGGCCGCAAGGAAGAAACAGTAATGGAAATATTTCGCACTTCCGAATGATCCCAATATTTTTCAAACAATGAAAATGCAACACGCGTCAGCTCTCTTGCTTGGTGGGTTGGCGGAATCTTCACCTGATGATGAAAACCGCCGCGCTTTCCGCTGCCGAAATAAGCATAAGCCATTCCCAAATGCAGCGTTCCGCCCAAAACATCCGCCTTGCGCAAACGTTGAGCGACCTGTTCGCAAATTTCAGCCACAACGGTCAAAATATCCGCCTTATGCGCATAATTTCTCGGTAAAACTTGGGAGTTTCCAATCGATTTTTCCTTAGTAGGGTACAAATCTTTTTGCGACAAAACAGAACGATCGATTCCCCAAGCATGCATATAATGCTGCATGCCCATTACACCAAAATGGTTCTTCAAAACAAAAGGATCTGTGTGAGCCAAATCTCCCATCGTTTTCATCCCCATCATTTGATACCGGCGTTCCATTCGACTGCCGATTCCGCAAAAATCACTCAAACGAAGCGGCCAAATTTTTGCTGGGACATCCTGATAGTGCCATTGAGCAAAGCGCTCTTTCTCATGCTTCGCTTCATTATCCATCGCGATTTTCGCTAATAGAGGATTGTCCCCCATCCCCAACGACGTATAAATACCAAGCTTATCAATAATTTCAGCCTGAATTTTTTTACCCACTTCTGCCGAGCTGGCACCAAATAAATTCCAGCTGTGAGTCAAATCACCAAATTGTTCATCGATGCTATATGTATGAATATCTTCTTCTGCCATATACGAACGAAAAATTTCTTGGATGCGCATGTGGTATTGAATATAGAGCGTCATCCGCGGCGGCACGATTTTAAGGTCAGGATGATTGGGAATTTCAAAGCCGCGACTGACATTACTGATGCCTAAAACCTCTTTCGCTTTCGGACTTGCAGCCAGAACCAATCCTGCGTTCTCTCGATCGCCGCTCATTACGACTAATAATGTTTCTAGCGGATGCCAACCATGCTCAATACATTCAACGCTGGCATAAAAACTTTTGGAATCCATACAAAAAATATCTCTAACGGGCTCTCCTTCGTAAACATTCATCAAAACCACCTCCTAAAATACAAACATATGTTCGCTTTTAGTTTAAGTTTATTCTGATTTTTTGTCAATCATTTACGCATAAAGATCTGACGAGAAAAGCAGCAAAAAAAAACTGTCCTAAGCCTTCAACACTTAGGACAGTTTCATTAAGTAAAGCTATGCTACTTTTTTACAAAAATTGCCTCCAAAACACTATAAAAGATTCCTGCCATGACAAAAATCATCCAGCTGTAGCCCCATGAATGCGTCAAGAACGACCAGCTAAAGTAAATCATCACAATAATTGGCCAGTAAACACGTTCCAGCAAATGCTTCGTACGTGCTGAATCGCCGTACTTTTCCTGCATTGCATTTGGTCCCAGCGTATCTTCATCTGCAATAAAATATTTTTCCTTGATAAATTTATCAAAGCTGCTGAAAATGATACTGCCGTAAATAATCAAGAATACCCCGATTGCCAAAAAGAAGAACATAACCGGAATACCGTATTCCGCATACGTAAACATTTGGAAAAAGAAGATCGGCGAAACACTCAATACACACAAACAAATACCAAATACTAAACTCACTTGAAAACTTTTTTGATACCCTTGTTTTAATTTTTGCGCTTCTTTATTTAAATCAACCGAAACATAGCGGTCATTCAAGGCTAAGCCATTTTTCGAAAATTGCATCCCATTATAAATAATGATCCCGACACTGATCGCTATGATAATGAAGAATAGTAAAAAGCCCATCATTTCAGCCCCACGTGTGCTTAGTCCAATCAATGTTCCAACCGCTAACAAACAGCCGCTGATTCCTAGGCTCAAGCCCTTTGCGTCTCTCTTGCGACCCATTAAATATTGAATCATTTCTTCTTCTTCAATCGCGTTATCTGGTTCCTTTTCACGCGTCGCAAATTCTAATTCTTCTCGTAATTCGTCGACAGAACCAAATTCACTGATAACCTGTCCAATCGCTTCGTGTTCACTTTTTCCCTCGTCTAATAATGCCAAATAATGATCTTCCATAATCGTCAAAATCTCTTGCTTTGCTCGTTGCACTTCTTTCGTATTGGGAAATTCGAGAAACAATGTCTCAACATAATTTTTAATCGTATCCATTTTTTACCCTTCTTTCATAAATCGGTTCACTACTTTTTTAGTTTGCTGCCACTCATCCCGTTTCTCTTCTAAAAAAGTTAGACCTTTATCTGTAATCTGATAATAAGTTCGCTTTTTTCCATGAGTAACTTCTCCCGGATAAGATCGGATATAGCCATTTTTCTCCAAACGATTAAACGCGGAATAGAGTGTCGTCTCCTTGATAATATAGACTTCTTCACTCACATCACGAATTTTTTGGGAAACAGCATAACCATACGAATCCCCATCCTTCAGTACGGACAAGATGATGACATCATTGTAGCCGCGAATTCCATCGCTCGAAATCATTTTGCCACCTCCTGAAATTACTTCATCTGTCGTTGTAATCATTGTACGACAATTACTACGACAGGTAAAGTAAAATATTTCAGAATTATTGAAAAAATGTTTCTAGTGTGTCAAAATCAACAACGGAAAGCTATTCGGTTGCTTTTTACTTTGTCTGCTCCAAAGTCTTAAATAATAAGCAGGCCTGATCTAAAGGTAAAAAACAGCTTCAACGATCAACGGACTCATTTTCATGATTTTTGGAAAATAAGTTCTTTAAATAGAAAGAGGAAGTACAATCCATGAAAAAAATCGCAATTATTGGCGGCGGCATTATTGGTATGACGCTGGCAAATTATTTAGACCCAACAAAATATCAGGTAACAGTGTTTGACGAACCGACCGGACAAGCAACTAAAGCCAGTGCCGGAATCATTTCTCCCTGGCTTTCAAAACGCCGAAACCAACAATGGTATCGGCTGGCCAAAGACGGCGCAGCCTTTTTCCCAAAATTGATCCAAGATTTCCATCTGGATCATACCATCTATCAGCGATCTGGCACGCTCCTCTTACGTCCAGAAAAACAATTGGATGAACTTTTAGCATTAGCGGAAGAACGAAAAAAGGAAGCTCCAGAAATTGGTCAAATCACCCTACTGTCTGGCAAACAAACACAGCAGGAACTGCCGTTGTTAAAGCCTTTCTCCGCTCTAAAAATCAGCGGCGGCGGTCGTTTAGATGGCAAAGCCTATTTACTCTGGATGCGTAAAAAGGCCGAAGAAAAAGGTGTCGGCTTTATTTCCCAACGTGTTCAGTTAGCGAATGCTCAAACTGTCATCGCTGGAGAAACACAGAAAACTTTCGATCAACTTATTTTGACTGTCGGTCCGCATTTAAAAGAACTGCTGACTCCCTTAGGTTACCAAGTAGATTTACGTCCGCAAAAAGGACAGCTTTTAGTTTTCCAAACGACCTTTAAAAATAGCGGGAACTTCCCCGTCGCCATGCTGGACGGGGAAGCGGATTTGATCCCCTTCTTGGATGGAAAAATTTTGTTGGGAGCGACACACGAAAATGACGCCGCTTGGGATTTGGCAGAAACTCAAGAAGCTTTTGATCAGCTTACGCAGGGGGCTCGTCGTTTCCTTGCTGATCCAGAAAAACTATTAGCGGCTCCTGCTCATTACCGTGTCGGAACTCGCGCATATACCTCTGACTTCGCTCCGTTTTTCGGTCAATTGAATGATCAACTGCTCGTCGCTAGCGGATTAGGTTCCTCTGGTTTGACGACTGGACCATATATCGGTTATTTGCTGGCTCACTATTTAAATACCGGCGCAGAAAATTGGCAAGACTATCAAAAAGAATTGTCGAATTATATTCGCTGATACTAGCAAGCCGCAAAAAAAGACGCTGGAATCCTCTTGAGATTCCAGCGTCTTTGCTTACATCGGTCTTAAATTTTTTTCCAAACGATCCATCATCCAAGCCAAACGTTTTGCACGTCCAGCCTCCGTTTTGGCATCAAGATAGGCTCGCGTATAGGTCTTTTTAACTGATGGCGGCATATTTTCAAAATTTCTCGCGGCCTCAGTATTTTCCTTTAGCAGTATCGCTACTTCCAAGATCTGCTCCTCAGTAATCGCTGATGGCTTTGCAGCATTGTCCCACTGTCCATTTTTCTTCGCCTCAGCGATCTTTTCCCGTCCGAGTTCAGTCATCAACTCTTGTTGCTCCAGCTTCGCAACGATTTTTTTGTTTTTCTCAGACCATTTGCTGTTCTTACGGCGAGGAGCAAAATATTTGATATATGCCTGCTCATCGAGTTTTTTCATCACACCGTCGATCCAACCAAAGCACAATGCTTCTTCCAATGCTTCTCCAGCTTTGACTGTTTTGAGTTCCTTCGTTTTTCCGAACTTCAGCCACACACCTCCGCTAGTTTGAGCATTTTCTGTGAGCCAAGTTCGAAAATCATCGCGCGTTTCAAAAAGTAAGTTATCATCCATATTATTTATCTAATCCTAACACAACTGGTGTTGACCTAAAGCCGATCCCCATGCGGTCAATTCCCATATCGATCAATCTTAAGAAATCCTCCCGCGTACGAATACCGCCGCTGCCTTTGATCTTGATCCGGCCTTTGCATTGATCCATCATAATCTGAATCACTTCCGGCGTCGCCCCTTTGCCTTCGTAGCCGGTAAGAAATCCCGTACTTGTCTTAACGAAATCGGCATTCGCCGCGATCGCACATTCACAGGCTTGGCGAATTTGTTCCTCATTTAATGTATCGGTCTCAAAAATGACCTTCACTGCTGTTCCGTGAGCATGACAGGTTTCAACGATCACTAAAAGTTCTTTCATGACGTCATCATATTTTCCGCTGCGAATCCAACCAAAATTTGCGACAATATCCAATTCATCAATATCTTCCCGCTGGCAATAGGTCTCAGCTTGCAAAACTTTGGACGGAGTTGTACTGGTCCCGAAAGGAAAATCACAAACGACACAAATCTTTGTATCTGTGCCCTTAGTCAGCTCCGCTGCAATGTCTAGCGAAGACGGGTTGACACAAACGGTCGCACAATGATAATCGATCCCCTCTTGGATGTATTGGCGAATCTCGGCTTCAGTGAAATCAGGCTTCAACACCGACTGATCAATATAAGCACCTAATTCTTCAACAGTCATCTCACTCGCTTTTTTCATAGTTGGATCCCTCCTATTTGGTCTTCAACGCGCCTGCCTTTTCCTAGTTGCAGCAAAAGTGATTCCATTCACAAATAAAATCCGGCATCTCAGGTATTTTACAAAAAAATACCCTACACTTCTTAAATTAAGTATAGGGTATCCGTTTCTCTTTGTAAACGCTCACTTAATCAGGTTGCGCGATTAACGATTGCCTGCTTTTCCAGCTTCTGTTTCAATTCATTTAACGAGACATTTTTAAAATCCTCATTTTTCATTCGCTTGCGATAAGTCGTCGCCGTTTCTCCGGTCAGTTTTTTAAACATTCGACTAAAAACAACTAAACTATTAAATCCCACTTGTTCCGCGACATGCTCAACAGATTCATCAGTCATGGAAAGCAGAAAGGCGGCACGATTGATCCGCACACCTAAAATGTAATCTCTAATACTAATAGCCATATGATTGCGAAAGACCCGCGATAAGTGGCTGCGATTGACCGCTAAGTGCTGCGCGATCCCTTCCACAGTTAATTGATCCGCATAATGCGACTCAATGTATTCCACCGTTTCTACTGCTAAAGGCGAATAAATTTTTTGCTCGCCTAAATGAATTTTCCCACCATCAGCCAAAAGAGCCGCTAAAAAACGATAGGTCAGCTCATTCAAATGCAATTCATTCTCTAGTGTCTCCTCCGCGAAAGGAAGACATGCCAAAATCACATCGATGTATTTTTGAATATCTGAAGAAATCATCGTATATTGATCGTCTTTAAACTGAGAATGACGAATAATCTCATCAGCAGCCGAACCGCCAAACGACAGCCAGCAATACATCCACGGCTCTTCCCCATCAGCCAAGTAAAAGGTGGAATCCCCCGGTCGGATCAAGAACAGGTCGCCTTTTTTTAAATGATACTGCTGATTTTTTACTTGGTAGGTTCCCTTGCCTTCCATCACAATATGCAAAATATAATTTTGGCGAATCGCCGGTCCAAAGGAATGAAACGGCAGCGTTTTTGAAATCCCGCAAAAATCAAAATGAAGATCAGTTTTCAATTGATGTTGTTCTTTTTTTAAAAAGATCGTCTGTTCCATCAGCTCTTCCTCCAGCCTGATTTTTCATTTTAAATTATACATGAAATCAACTCAGAATACCGCGTAATCGCTGCGAATCCAATTATTTTCAATAATCAAAAAAATTGCGCGATCAGCTAATTTTTGTTTCAATGATGATAGTTTAAGTAACGAACCAGACATATTGACTGATTCGTTGCAATCGTTCTCTTCCGTCAGTTTTCTGAAACAAATAAAATAAGCTGGTTTATTTAAAAAAGAAGCGTATAGTTCACGATAGCAAAAAAACTCACACGAGGAGCAAGATCATGGATAAAATATTGAATAAACAAGTTGCTTTCAAAAATATCGGCATCGCCACTGCCATCCTAATAGCTGGTTTGGCTATTTTACTTTTTGGCCCAGGCTACCTTGGATTTTTCTCGGTTGCAGCGACTAGTTTGATTGCGCTGCTTATCGTTTATCCTAAGAAGTCCGTTCAAGCGATTTTCGGAAAACCGCTTCATCCAGTAAAAATCATCATTGGTTACTTTCTGCTTAATTGGCTCGTCAGCATCGTCGTTTCGCTTCTATTGAATTATGGTTTGGGCTGGCATCTGCAAGGCAATCCGATCAATGATAATCCAAGCTGGTTGTTGCTTTTTACCATTCCAATCATGCTTATGGGTGAAGAGCTGCTTTCGATCTATTTCTTAAGTGTTTTTTCTAGTAAATTCTCATTGCCCATCGCCAGCCTTCTGTCTGCACTCATTTTCGGATTGATTCACTATTCGACCTACAATGATGGGAATGTTCTTCACACCTTGGCCCATATCCTGCTCATTCAAGGAGTCGCACGATTAATTTTTAACCGTGCCGCAATCAAAACCAATTCGATTTGGACTAGCTGGATCATTCATGTCCTATTTGATTCTAGTACGATTTTATTGGTGCTATTGCAGCATTGATGGTTTGTTATCTTCTTCCATTCACTCTAAGGATCAGCACACTTGCTGGTCTTTTTTGCTCTGATTTTTCTCCTTCTGCTGGTATACTAAAAAGAAAAAGGAGCACAGCGATGGATACTTTCGAAGATTACCTAACCCACATTGAGAATGACGATCACAGAAACAAACTCAGGGAGCTTTTTCAATGGATTTTGTCTGAATTTCCTGAATTAAATACGCGGATCGCTTGGAACGAACCGATGTTTACTCACCACGGAACGTTTATTCTTGGGATCAGTACGGCCAAAAAGCACCTGGCTGTTTCCCCAGAAGTCGCCTGTCTAAATAAGTTTTTACCTGCTATTCAAAAAATCGGCTATAGCCATACAAACAATATCTTTCGCATTAAATGGACGGAACAGATCAATTACACTCTTTTAAAGGATATGATCACGTTTAACCTTCAAGATAAGGCAGATTACACGAAGTTCTGGCGCTAACTCAACAAATCCCTTGACTTCAAGTGTAAATAATACTCTTTTTTTATTTTTTTGTTTAAACTAATCTTATTTAATAGAAAAGAGTGTCCATATGAAAACCCGTATTGAAGCGTCAAGCGATGCCGTAATTGCCATTGTTGTAACTATTTTAGTGTTAGAATTCAAATCTCCTGATACCCCTGATATTCATTTAGTAATGGAAAATTGGAGAAGTTTTTTAGTTTATATCGTTAGTTTTTTTCTGATATTTACCACTTGGTATGACCACTACCAGCTTTTTAAACTTTCAAATAAGATGACGAAGAACATTTTTTGGGCAAATGCCTTCTGGCTGTTCTTTTTGTCCATTATCCCATTTACTACCTCCTTCGCTGGAAAATTTCCAGCCTATCGCGGGGCTTCGTTATTGTACTTAGCGAATATCTTTTTATGGGTAATCAGCTACGTCTACCTTACCTACTGCCTTGCGCAATCAAATCCTGAAAATGCTGGGAAAATCAAACAAATCGGTTTCTTGAATAAACAAGATCTGATTATTTTTATTGGCGGCGGACTTCTGTCCTTCTTCATTAGCTGGTTCATTCCAATTTTCACGTGGGTCGTCTTAGCGCTGGCCTCAATTTTTACACTGGTTTTCAATCGGAACGGAAACGCTCGGATATAATTACTAAACGGACCAACAATTGCGTTGGCCCGTTTTATTTATGGACAAAATGCAACAAAAAGTTAAATAGTCGTCACAGAAATACGTTACAAAGAAAGCGATTTCTTGATAAATTGAAGGCATCCACTAGTGATGGATCAGCTAGTCCTTGTCACTTTAGCCAGAAATCGATAAAATTATTGGGACACGAGGAATTCTCCAATACACAAAAAGAGAGGTTTTTAGATGCATATTACAGAAAAAGATTTTGGCAAAAACTACCACCTGATCACTATTGAAAATGAAGCCGGTTTCCATCTGTCCGTCACGGATTTGGGAGCACGGATTGTCAGTCTTGGGCGCGAAATGGAATTGATCTTAGGCTTTGATTCTGCCGAGGAATATTTAGCAAAAGATGCATTTATCGGAGCCTCAATCGGCCGAACAGCCGGTCGAATCGAAGCTGGTCGTTTCACACTTGAGGGCCAAAGCTATCAAGTCATGACAGATCCATTGAACGGTCATTCTTTGCATGGCGGCCAACCAGGCTTCGAAACAAAGAAATGGGATTATACGATTGAAGATGGGGAAAAAGAGGCCTCTATTATTTTTACAACTGTTAGTCCCGACGGCGAACATGGCTTCCCTGGGAATTTAAATGTTGAGGTGCGCTATACCCTGACTCAAGAAAATGTTTGGCGCTTAACGACAAAAGGCGTCAGCGATCAAACGACTTTATTTAATCCGACGAACCATGTTTATTTCAATTTGACCGGAGACGTTACCCAGTCAATCGATAATCATCAGCTTTGGGTGAATAGTGCCGACTTCGCTCCGCTGCGTCAAGACAGTATTCCAACAGGCGAAAAAGCAACTCTTGCCGGTACTCCCTTTGATTTTCAAACGCCAAAGAATTTGGCTAGCGTATTTACTAGCGACTTTGAACAAAAAAATCAGTTCAACGGGATTGATCATCCCTTCTTTCTAAAGGAAAACGACTTGAACACACCCGCTGCTAAGCTGGTCAGTCCGGATGGCACAGTCGAAGTTGTCGTTTCAACAGATGCTTCAAGTGTCGTGATCTTTACCGCAAACTTCGGGGATAACGCCCCAGAGATGCGCGGAAAAAAATTAGCGGATCACGGTGGAATTACTTTTGAAACGCAAATCGCCCCTGGCGCTGAGCAATACCCAGCATTCGGCTCGATAAAGCTGGCGGCGAATGAACCTTTCGAAACCACCACAGAATTTAAAATAAACTTGAAAGAAGCGAATAAGCATGGAAATTAAACGCGAACTCAACACAAAATTTGCTGAAATTTTTGGTCCAAAGGAAACGACGCAATATTTTTCTCCTGGTCGAATCAACTTGATCGGTGAACATACGGATTATAACGGCGGACATGTCTTCCCTGCATCAATCACTTACGGTACTTATGGCGTGGCAGCTCCTCGCGAAGACACGAAGGTGTTGGTTTATTCTACCAACTTTGAGGATATCGGTGTTATTACCTTTGATCTAAACGATTTAACTTACGCTAAAAAAGACAATTGGGCCAATTATGTTAAAGGCATGGTCTTAAAGCTGAAGGAAGCAGGTCATACGATTGACCACGGTTTTGACTTATTGGTCGAAGGAACGATTCCTAATGGAGCGGGACTTTCCAGCAGTGCTTCATTAGAACTATTAGTCGGAGTGATGTTGGAAGATCTATTTAACCTAGATACCGACCGCCTTGAACTCGTTAAAACCGGTAAAAAAGTCGAAAATGAATTTATCGGTGTAAATTCAGGAATCATGGACCAATTCGCAATCGGCTTTGGCGATGTTGACCAAGCGATCCTCTTAGATACGAATACGTTGAAATATGAAATGGTGCCGGTAAAACTTGACGGCTATGCTGTAGTCATCATGAATACCAATAAACGGCGTGAGCTTGCGGATTCCAAATACAACGAACGCCGCAGCGAATGTGAAGAAGCCTTGGCTCGGCTGCAAAAACAATTAGACATCCAATCATTAGGTAATCTTGATGAAGCAACCTTTGAAGCCAATACTGCATTGATCGGTGATGAAACCTTGATCCGTCGTGCACGCCATGCCGTAACAGAGAATCAACGAACATTAGAAGCAAAAGCAGAATTAGTCCAAGGCAACTTAGAAGCTTTCGGAAAATTATTGAATGCGTCTCACTATTCCCTGCGCCACGATTATGAAGTAACGGGAATCGAATTAGACACATTGGTCGATGCTGCCCAAGCTCAGGACGGCGTCCTTGGTGCCCGCATGACAGGTGCAGGCTTTGGCGGTTGCGCCATTGCCCTAGTTAAGGAAGAAAATATTCCCGTCTTCAAAAACAACGTCTATGACGACTACATGAAGACTGTCGGTTATGCTCCAGACTTTTACGTTGCTCATATCGGCAGCGGAACAACTAAGATCGGTTAATTTGCTTAATAAAAGTACTCCCCTAGTTTTTAGCTAGAGGAGTATTTTTGTAAAACGAAAAATTGCGCTGTTTTTGACTGTTAGATCGCCCATCCGCTTAACTCAGAATCCGTTTTACTGAATTAATATCACGGTGTATAATAAAATTGGAGGTGGTTATCATGTTACCTAGAGATGTTGCTGCTTTTCTAATTTGTGCACTTGGTGCTGTTTTAGGCGCATATACGATCGCTTTGTTCAAAAGAAGACCCTCCCTATTCCAAATGTTTGCTGCTTGTTTTTTCTCTGGCGGATCATTGGTATTCTATTATTATTATTTCGAAGGATTCGGCTCGCCACTCATACCGCTTTTGTATTACAGTGTGGTTATCGGTACCGCTGTCGTATTTGCTAAATTTAGAAATAAATTGAATTCTTAACCATTCATCCAGTTGAATGGTTTTTTTATTAAGTATTTTCAAACGAAAGGAGCGGCTCTTATTGCCTTCAATCAGTCACATCACGTTTATCGTAAAAAATCTTGAACGTTCATCTAATATGTTAAAAAATGTCTTTGGCGCGAAAGAAATTTATTCTAGTGAGGCTATTCAATTTTCTGTTCATCCAGAAAAATTCTTTCTCCTTGATTCTCTCTGGATCGCACTAATGGAAGATCCAACAGTGGACTTGCCTAAGAGTTATAACCATATTGCATTCAATATTCCCATTTCAGAGCTGGAGGGGTATCGCTCTCGCATTAAAAAAGCCGGTCTAAAAATTGAAAAAGGCCGGTCAAGAATCACTGGCGAAGGTGAATCTATTTACTTTTATGATTATGACAATCATCTGTTTGAGCTGCACACAGGGAGTTTGGAGGAGCGTTTGACTAAATATAACTCTTATCAGGATTAGTTTTAAAGCCGTGGGCTCTGGTGGCTCGCTTTAGCGATTACCCTCTAAAGAATTTTTTTAACCGATTACTTGATAGGCAAGTAGAATCGAGTGGTCCGACGATATATTTATGCCATGTTGCGATATAATTGAATAAATACTTTTTGGGCGGGTGTCTATCATGCAAAGAAACCAAAATCAAATGATGAAGAAGAAATCCAAACTAAAATGGTTCATTATAATAGCAGTCATAATAATCATAGCTCTGCTAGGTATGTTTTTCTACGGGCAAAGCAACAAGGACTCAAACCACAACACATCAAGTGAGTCTTCTATTTCGTCCTCCCAAGCTAGCGAAAGTTCTAACGATAGGAGCAGCTCGCAAAAAAATGATTATCCATATAGTGTTGCTTTTCCAGGCAATCAGATTTATCAAGGAAACTATGATCAATTAGGTTTTGCGATAACAACATATAGCGATCGCAGCGATATAATGGTTGCTTCTCGAGCAAAAGCCAATACCGATCCTACAGCACATATGGGAGAAAATGCTTCTCTTGTTCCAAAAAATATCTCGACTAAAAAAATAAACGTGGTAGAAAACGGAACAGAAAAAACAGTTAAAGCTAATACCGAACTCAAACTTTCTGATACAACAAATGCGGTTAGTGCCGACTTTTTAACTCCCTTTAACGGAAACGATACTAAAATTTTTGCCTATACTATGAACAATGGTCATATTGCATTAGCATTTACTAGCAAAAATAGCGATTCCCACAAAGCCGCCGTATACCAAGCAATAGAATTCACACCAACGGATACTAGTACAAATAATTCTACAAGTGATGTTGCAGAATCCTCTTCAGAAGTAAATGATCAAGCGTCAAAAGAAAATCAAGCATATGCGGATATCCAAAATCGGTTAACAGCAGCCAGGGATGCAGCAATCGATAATCAAAACAAAGCAGTCGCAGCCGGCGGTTCGCCGAATGATGTTCAAAGCGCTGTATCGGCGGTAATTGCTGAAAGTGATGTATTAAAAACAGAATACCCGCAATATAGTGATTACATTGAAAATAGTGTCCGACAATTGGGCTATTAATTCTTTTAGATAGATAAAATACTCAAAGACTAGAGCTTAGAATTTTGGTTTTATTATTAATTAAGGAGCAAAATATGATCAAACTAATTGACCAGTTAAGCAGTACTGATTTACAAGCTATCGCTCAAATTTGGTTAAAGAGCAATATTGAGGCCCATGATTTCATCAGTAAGGAGTATTGGCATAATAATTACCAGTTTGTGCTGAATTCTTTTCCAAGTGCAACCATTTATGCCTACTATCAGGATAAAAAGATTGTTGGTTTTCTTGGTCTCATTGACGAGTACATTGCGGGCATCTTCGTTTTGTATGAATACCGCTCACTGGGAATTGGTACCCAATTATTAGAGGAAGCACAATCTGATCATACTCAGTTAACTCTGAATGTCTATAAAAAGAACGAGAATGCCGTACAATTCTACCTGAAAAAAGAGTTTACGATTCAAGAAGAAAAACTAGATGCTGAAACAAATGAGATAGAATTATCCATGAAGTGGCAGCGGTCATGACTTCTTCGATACCACAATAAATCAAACAATAACTGTCTCAAAGGCCATCATTAGCTGATGGTCTTTTATGTTCCATTTTTCCCCTAATAATTTGAAACCGTTAATCTTAAACAGTCAGATTTCAGACACGGATGATTGTGCTATTTGCCCTATTTTTTCAAACTTACTCAACTTATCAATAACCTTAATTTATCTTTTATTAAAATCCTCGTTTTTTTTATGTTAAAATGATGAATACTGTTCAATGAAGGAGGTTCCAATGAAAAAAGATTCTGGGTTGGTTTATGGGTTTAGTGCGTATATAGTTTGGGGCATCCTGCCGCTATACTGGAAATTATTAGGAAATGTCGGGTCAGTGGATATTCTATTTTATCGAATCGTATGGTCGTTGATTTTTATGACGATTTATTTAGTTATATTTCGAAAAATTCCGCTTTTTATTCGAGAAGTTAAGGAACTATTGAAAAGTAAACGAAATACCCTCGCCATTATCATCGCCGCGATTTTTATTTCTCTCAATTGGGGAATCTATATTTATACTGTCTCGATTGGGCAGGTTCAACAAGCCAGCTTGGGTTATTACATCAATCCCTTGCTAAATGTCTTGGCAGGCGCCATTTATTTGAAAGAACCACTATCTAAACAGGCAAAACTCGCAAGCTTTTCGGCTCTCGCGGGTGTCGTGTTATTGACGATTCAAACCGGGGTCTTCCCCTTCAACTCGCTCTTTTTAGCCGCTAGTTTCTGTTTGTATGGTCTGACTAAAAAGCAATTGCAGTTGAGCGCTGCTACAAGTATTACTTTGGAAACATTGATCATCACTCCTTTTGGATTGATTTATCTGTTTTTCCTTTCACCAACGGGATTTATGCAGTATCCGATGAACACTAATTTACTACTTATTGGAGCTGGGATCGTTACAGCAATTCCTTTACTGCTATTTGCGACAGCTGTAAAAAATTGTCTTATATCACTCTCGGCTTTTTGCAATATGTCAATCCTACTATTATGCTGGCCATGGCAATCTTTCTATTCCATGAGCCTTATGAACTGCCGCAATTTATCGCCTTCGCCTTTATTTGGCTGGGAATTTTAATTTTTGTTGCCGGAAATGTTATCGAATCACGTAAAAGAGGGCTTCGTCTGTAAAGACGAGCCCTCTTTTAGCCGAATACTTCTCATAACTTACGATTAATAATTGAATTCATTTACCTGTTCACCCGCTTTAAACACTTTACTCATCTTGACCCTTCCGTAATTTGTCGCATAGCAAAGTGCTTCTCGATGAGTCGTGAATGTTTCTTCCGTCATTTCCCCAACAATTGTTTCGACTTGAACTAAGTACTGATACTCCATATCTTTTCCCCATTTCTTTTCAAAACCGGCAGCGAGCAAAATTCATAGCGAGACTTTAGGCCAGGATCACCTAACTACTTATTTCTGTGGCTTAAGCAGTCAGTCCCTAACTCTGTTTTTATAATCATAGCGAGTTTTTATCGGGATTTCAATAACTTATGTTATATTTACTTACATAGAATAAAAATAATTTTCATTTTGCAACATTTTGTGTAACTTTTCATTACATGAAGTTGGCAAAAAAAACGGTTCAAGCAAATCTGCTTGAACCGTTTCCTACACTCATACGTATTAGTTGGTCTTTTGAAAATTTTCGATATTATCGATTACTTTCTGCGCCAAGCGTACTTTTGCCATAGAGGTCAGTCCAGCGTTGGTTTTCCCAGCAAAAACATTCGGCAAACCGATTACGTCTTCTCCTAACCCTGCTTCCGTATCGCTGAACGCATAATTTCCCGGTTGCGCCAGCCAAGTTTTTAGCGCCGAAACTTCATGGGAGGGTGCAATCGACACGTTCATCAAAATTTTTCCATTGCCATATTTGTTAAAGGCTACTTCATCTAGCAAGACAACATTCTTGTTCAGGCAAGTGATTAAAATATCGACCTTCCCTAATAAATCGTCCAATGATAGATAGTCCATACCTAATTCTTTTTCTATTTCGGGTTTGCGCGTGCGACTGTAATAACTGACGTCCATCCCAAAAAAGTTCATTGTCCGCGCTAATAGACTGCCCACTGTGCCCATACCGACAATCCCAACTTTGACATTCGTCAATTCCATCGGTTCATCTTTCCACATTGCAGGACCACGGCCTTGCAATAGGCGAACCAATTCACTGATGGCATATTCCTTCACACCTTCATCGCCATAATCCCGCACACCAGTTACCAAGATTCCCTTTTTTTCCGCATGAAGAATATCTACATTTGCATTTTCAGGTGCATATAAGCTGGCGCAAATGCCGATGTAGCGAATGTTCGGACAAGCATCCAATACTTCTTTGTCAATAAAGCTGGTAAAACTCAACATCACACAATCTGCATCGCCGATACGTTCAATGATTGTTGATGATTCAGTTGGAATATCTTCATAAAAGACGGTCTCCTCCGCCAACGTTTTCAACTTTTCATCCCACTCAGGCAATAATTTGGTTGGCTCAATCGCCACCATTTTTTTAAATTTCTTCATGTCAGCCTCCTAGATAATCATACTCCCTTCATGATAAGTCCTACAAATTTCTGCGTCAATGAAGAAGAACGATTCTGAGTCCTAAAGGCAACGAAATCTATTTACTTTCTATTTTTCTTTTTACCAAGCTGCCTGTCTACCACTCGCTTAAGACGCTTAGCTTCGCGTCCTTTCTTAATGCGCTCCATGCTTTTGCGATCATGTCCGTATGGATTATCCAACTTTGCCGCTTGCGTTTTTGTACCCACTTGACTTGATACTTTATTCTTCTCAGCCGAAAATGCCGTTTTTGCGACTGGCGATTTCAGTCCATTTGACAGTGGTTCTTCTGAAAGTAGAGGCTTTGCGTCCTTTTTCTCTGCGGTTTTTTTACCAGACCCAACAGTCGAAGCGCTCTTCGGTTGCTGAGACGACGGCTCATAATCAGCGTTCAATACATCGGTCTTGTCAGCTGAGCCATTTTGAGCAGAACTTTCCTGCTCCTCTTGAGTCATCTCATGTTCCGCATCAAGATACGTTTTATGGCTTTTGAATTTCACATATTCCGTGAAGCGACGAACACCGGCGTCTTGGAAAATTGTCAGGCTCGATAACATTTTTAAGACCTCACTCGTTTCAACTTCTGAACGAACCTGTTTGGCATCGCGCAGAGTCCAGGTGTTTTTTTGCCAGCGGCGTCTTTAAAAACGGACACAATGTTGAATTGATACTCCGAAGGTTCAGGTACCTCCTGATTTTTCTTATCTAAAAGCTTTTTATATAAACAAGTCTCCTTGGTAAACTTCTTGTATTCCTTACGGTTTTGAAAAAGGCGGTCAAGAACCTGCTGCCATTCCTCAGCTTCAAAATAATCTTGAAAAAGGACGCAGTACTGACGCAGCGTGTTATTGGGTTTCGAAGTAAGAAAAATCTCGCGGAGCAACGTTTTGCAGCAATTTGAAAAATCTGCTAAACATAAAGTGTGCCTTATGAGGGTCGCTACAGCAAACTCCACTACTTCCGCAGTATTTCCCGTTTGTTGATAAAATTGGCCTAGGCGTTTACTTAAGCTTTTTTCTCCCATAGCGAACAACTGTCTTTGCCCTAACTTTACTGCTTCCATCCTCCATCTTCCACCTTTAAAGAAACCGCTTGCATTTTATGCTTTAATAATATAACTAAAAATGCAACAATGTAAATAGTTTTTAGAAATACTCTTAATTAAAATAAATGATAAAAAGTTTGGGTATTTCAACTTTTAGAGGTTCTATTTGCGTACCTTTATAATTACACTTTTTTTCAAAAAAAAGATAAAAAAACATCAACAGAATAATCTGCTGATGTTTTCACTTTATTTTTTGGACTTGATTTCAACGATCTCATCGACTAATTCATCAATCGCTGGATCTTGCAAGTAATTTTTCAACGTCACAATCGTCATTTTCGGATGGGCTTTACGGGTTCGTTCTTCCAAGTCTTGGTGAACGACCACCATATCACTATCTGTCGGCACATCCTCGATGCGATAATTTTTCACTTCGATATCCGTGATACCCGCTTTTTGAAGTTTCTTTTTAAATGTTGTGGCCCCCATCGCACTGCTGCCCATTCCCGCATCGCAAGCGAAGGAAACTTTCTTTATTTCAGCAGTCATTAGGTTGGCTGCTTTAGAGTTTTCGCCATTCAATAATTCTTTTCCTTCTGATTTCATTGATTTTGATTTTTGAACAGATTCTTCAAAACTTTCATCGTCGTCGGCCGTCTTGTCCGCCTTCAAAATTACAGCGGTCACTAAGAATGAAACGGCTGTCGCTATCACCACTCCGGCAATTACACCAAAGAAATTTCCTCGAGGAGTCAGCGCCAAGTAAGAGAAGATCGAACCAGGACTAGGTCCAGCTACCAAACCAACTCCAAGTAGTTGGAATGTCATCGTCCCCGCCATACCACCTGCGATCATCGCCAAGATCGTAATCGGTTTCATCAACACATAGGGGAAATACATTTCATGAATTCCGCCAAAGAAGTGAATAATGATCGCTCCAGGCGCTGTCCGCTTCGCTACTTTCTTGCCAAAGAACGAATAAGCCAATAGTAATCCTAGACCTGGTCCAGGGTTTGAAGCCACCATGAAGTAGATCGATTTCCCTGCTTCTAGTGTCTGCTGCATCCCTAATGGATAATAAACACCTTGGTCAATCACATTATTTAAGAACAGGACTTTCGCCGGCTCATTGATCAGAGACAGCAATGGTAAAAATCCAGTTGAAACTAATGCCTCGATCGCATTCGTAACAAATTGGTTGGCTGATTGAATCGTCGGGCCAATCACTAAATAGGACAAACACATTAAGACAAATCCAATGATTCCGATTGAAAAATTGTTAACGACCATTTCAAAACCAGCCGGGATCTTTCCATCTAAAAAGTCATCCGTTTTCTTCATGATCCAGCCGCCCAATGGACCGATCACCATCGCGCCCATGAACATCGGAATATCCGAACCGATAATCAAGCCGATTGTTCCGATTGACCCTAACACCGCTCCGCGATGTCCGCCGATCATACGGCCGCCAGTATAAGCGAGCAATAATGGCAATAAATAACTGACTGTCGGACCGACTAATTCATTTAATGATTCGTTTGGAAACCAACCTGTTGGAATAAATAATGCGGTCGCGATCCCCCATGCGATAAATGCGCCAATATTTGGTAACACCATATTCGTTAAGAAGCCGCCAAATGCTTGGACTCTCGCACGCATTGATACCTGTTTACCTTCATTCGTTACATCCATTTCCTTCTCTCCTTTATTCCTTGATCAAATCAAACAACGCCTGCTCAGTTTCAACCTCAAATAATTTCTGATATAATTCCTCATTACTCAATAGTTCGCCTAAATTGGCGATCAACTCCAAATGCCCGTCGGGAGAATCGGATGATAAGGTAAATAATACCTCGACCGGTTCTTCACCCGGAAACATCACGGGCTCCTTCAAATGTAAGAAAGTCATCCCAATGCCGTTGCTTCCATGTTCCGGACGTGCATGAGGCATCGCAACTTTCGGCAATAGAATGATGTAATTACCGTTATCTAAAACATTTTGGATCATCGCCTCAACATACGATTCTTCAATAATACCTTTTTCCAGGAGCGGTCTGGCGCCCATTTGGATGGCCTCCTGCCAAGAATCTATCGCCTCAACAAACATCGTCTGTCCTATTAACTGTTCTTTTAACATTTCTGCCTCCTATTTCTGCGATTCATAAGCAGCAGCCACTTCTTCAAGCAACGTTCCATCCAAATTGGAAATTTTTTTAATCGTGGCTTCCAAACCTTCTTCAGCAATCAATGACTTTATCTTTTCGGCCTCTGGATCAGCGGAATTACGATAGTGATAACCGGCCGCGATAATTTTTACGCCCGCATCGTGGGGCAAATCCTCAATAGTTAGTTTTGCTACCGGAGCAACTAAACGATCCTCTGGGCCCAGCTTCCTGATTGGCGAGCCGCCCACACGAGCAATCTCATCTGAAAGCTTTTGATTTCCTTGGCGTTTCAGTGTTTTTTCGATAAACTGCTTTAAATCTTCTCGTGAAAACGAATATTTTTTTACAAAATACTCTAAATTCTCCGCTAAAAACTGATTGACCAAACGAAGAATTTTTGAATCCTGAAGCGCTGCTTGAATGGTCTTATAGCCTTGCAATGCGCCTAAATACGCTACTGCCGCATGAGCCGCATTGACGATATAAAGTTTTCGTTCGATATACGGCTGCATCTCATCGATCATGACCGCTTTTTCCAGTTCAAACGGTGTCGCCGGATCGAATTGCTGCCGATTAATCACCCATTCATAATACGGTTCGACGATCGCGATCGCTTTTCCGTCAACGATTTTCCCAAGAGATTGGCGATCGATTGCCGTATTCACAAAATAAGCATACTGATCAAAAGTAGTTTGCTCTGCTTCAGTCAATAGGGCATAAACTTCTTTTTTCAAAATATCACTGGCGTTGATTATATTTTCATTCGCCAAAATATTGAGACTGCGCTTTTGTTCAAACCGTTTACTTAACCCCTGTGCAATAACTGGAGCAATTCTTACTAAATTATTCGCACCCACAGAAGTAGTTAAAATATCTGCTTCTTCAATCGCTGTTAGCACCTTTTCTGTCTCGGTGATACTATTTAAAGCTGTCACTTGATCAATAAAATCAGTTGTCGCATCTTCATCAATGATCTCGATCGAATAACCGCCAGCCTTATTCAGTTGTTGAATCAAAGTCTCATCCGTATCAACGAAACAAAGCTCAAATCCATTTTGATGTAAAATTTGTCCGATAAAACCTCGACCAATATTGCCTGCGCCAAAATGTACCGCCTTCATTTTCTTCACCTACTCCAGATTAGCATGATATTGCCACAAACTAGGCATATCTATCGCTTTTTCTTCTACCATCATCAAAGCAATGCTGTCTCCTAGTAAGAGTAAACATTGTTCGAATAAGCTCGTCATCGGCTGAACCGAAGGAATCTCACCCGGTAAAGCCAGTTTTGTTTGTACTGGAATCCGAACAAAAAGGTCCGTATATTCCTTCATTGAACTATTAGCATTTGATCCAATATGTGCGACCGCCGCTTCAAAACTTTTGGCTTTTTTGGCAATAGCCAATGGGAAAGAGCTTTCTCCGCTGCCTGATCCGACAATCAACAGGTCCTTTTTTGTGATCGCGGGCTCTGTAATTTGACCAACCACGACTGTTTGAACACCTAAATGCGCTAAGCGCTTGGCGATCCCTTCTAATGAAAGCAGTACACGACCGACACCAACAAAGAAGACTCGTTCCGCTTTTTCAATCTCTGATACTAGCCGATTTACATCCTTTACTACGATATTATCTAATGTTGCCGCAATTTCTTTTACGATTTTTTGTTCGACTGCTGTATACCCCAACGTTTTCCCTCCTTATCTCACTAAGACTGATTTGTTCACTGCTTCAGACAATAACTGACGATTCTCTGCTAATGTGTTGCCGGCAATGAAGAGACTCGTACTGCCTAACACTAGGTTCGTTGCTCCAGCATCCAATAAATCGGGAATCGTCGCTAACGATACCCGACCGTCAACTTGAATATCTATTTCTAAATCTTGTTCCTCGACCAATCGACGTAGATCAGTAATTTTTTTCAAGGCATAAGGAATTTGTTTTTCAGCCTTATTGGTCGCAAACCCTGGATTGATCAGCATCAGACATACCCGATCGATTTCTGGTAGAGCATAATCCAAAACATTTAAAGGTGTTGCCGGATTCAATGCTACGCCAACTTTGGTTCCCGCATTTTTGATTAATTGAATATAGCGATCCACGTGCAGGCTTGTTTCATGGTGAAAAGTGATTCCTTCAACGCCGATCTTCAGCATCTCACCAATGAAGAATTCATTGTCGTTCGACATAATATGGACGTCGAAGTTCATTGAAGTAATCTCCCGCATTCTTTTAATTGTTTCAATTCCTAATGGCATGCTTGGACTAAATGAGCCATCGATGACATCGATATGCAAAGTATCCATGCCGACAGCTTCCAATTCATTGATACTTTTCTCTAAATTCACTAAATCTCCGCACATGATGGATGGCGATAGAATGATTTTCTTTTCCATAAACTTCCTCCTACTTTCAATACACCGATTCTCTCCGGAAAAAATCAGCGTGGTTCGAATGCCGTACATCCTTCATTTACAAATCCAGTGTAACCGCTTAACAATCACAAGTCAATATAAACATGCATATTTTTTATTTTTGTTTGCACGTTTATGCACGAAAACTTGTTAAATCGCTATCTATGTTGACACAAAACCGCATGCATGGCATGATGAACAGGAAGAAACCAGAAGGAGTGCGCACAATGTTAAAAGAAGAACGTCATCAAAAAATTGTCGATCTATTAAATATTGAACAAAAAGTTATTGCCAGCGATCTCAGTCAGCGCTTTAACGTTTCTGAAGATACCATTCGACGAGATTTGAAGGAGTTGGATAATCAGGGGCTTTTAAAAAGAGTTCATAGCGGCGCCTTGCGCGTTGGACCGCCAATCACAGATTTTAATTATCGCGAGACTGTAGCTAGTGACCGAAAAAAAGAGCTGGCTCATAAAGCCCTCCCTTTCTTAAAAGAAGATTCCGTCATTATTATTGATGGCAGCACGACGAATCTTGCTTTGGCTAAAGAGATTCCGCAGGATTTTCGAGCAACCATCATTACGAACAGCCCGCCGATCGCTTTGGAACTGGCCCAACATTCTAACCTCGAAATTATTAATATCGGCGGCGTTTTTTATAAACAATCGATGATCAATATCGGTGTACAAGCCTATAAACAGCTCCAGAATATTCGGGCCGATCTTTATGTCATGGGGATTTATAATTTGGATTTAGAGGCCGGAACCAGCGTTCCCACTACACAAGAATCAGAAATCAAACGCGAGATGGTCCGCATTTCGACCGAAGTCCTAGGCATGATCACTAACGACAAATTCGGTACCATCAGCAACCACATCGTCGGTCCAGTCGATGACTTGACTTATTTGATCTCAGAAGAAATTCCAGATAAGGTGCGCAAGGAATACAACAAACAAAAAATTGTTTTGATCGACTAATCCTATTACACAAAAAAGACGATGACCAGATTTTGGTCATCGTCTTTTTTAAGCTAAATCTTCATCTAAAATTGTTCCATTAACCACGATATTCGTATCGCCGATCAAATAAAGCTCATCAGCTATGACGTTCACCTGAAGCTGCCCGCCTAAAACTTCGATCACTACCGGATCATTCTTAACCAGGCCTTTTTTAGTTAAAGCAAAAGCGGTCGAACCGGTTCCCGTTCCGCAAGCCAAAGTGAAGTCTTCAACACCACGTTCATAGGTGCGCTCCACAACCGTTTGATCAGGTAAAATATCATAGAAGTTTACATTCGCGCCTTTCTCAAAAGCCGCGTGATTTCGCAACTTTCTGGCAAAATCAAAAATCGTTTCTAACTCCGTCATAGCAAGATCGGGCACGTGAACGACTAAGTGTGGAATCCCCGGATTGCCCAACTCGACATAATCCACGATTACTTCTTTTCCATCCACTTGGATCGTTTTATCTGCTTCAAAAACAGTTGGCGAATTCAGCTGTACTCGATACGTTCGGGCATCTAAACGTTCCGCCGGCACATCTCCCGCGATCGTCTCGATAATCATTTTTTCTTTCGCGATCCCCGTCTCGTAAGCCCAACGAGCAACACAACGAGCGCCGTTCCCGCACATTTCTGCTTCTGATCCATCCGCATTGAAAAAACGAGCATAAAAATCACCTGCGCCGCGGGCCTCTTCAACCGCGATCAATGTATCCGCACCGACTGAAACGCGCCGGGTACAAACACGAGCTGAAAACTTTGTTAATTGGTCACTGGAAAAATTCAATTCTCGATTATCGATCAGAATAAAATCATTTCCAGCGCCCTGCATTTTATAAAAAGGTACCTTCATGCTCCAAGCCTCATTTCAAGAATTCAGGAATCTCCTCATTTTGAATGATTTGATCCAACGTCTGTCTTTTTACAATAATCTCCGCTTGTCCCGCTTTTGTCAAAACAACTGCCGGAATTGCCAGTTTATTATAGTTGCTGGCCATTGAGAAACCATAAGCGCCCGTTGAAAAAGTAGCGAAAATATCGCCTGTCTCAACCGTCGGCAACTCGATATCTTTCACTAAAATATCGGTACTTTCGCAAGCTTTCCCAGAAACAGTCACTTTTTCAACTGCCGCATCGTCAGCCTTATTGGCCAAAATCCCCGTATACTCTGCTTCATAAAGTCCCGGACGAATATTATCAGTCATTCCGCCATCAATGCTTACATATTTTCGCAAGCCCGGAAGTTCTTTGATTGCGCCGATCGTGTGTAAACTGATCCCTGCTTCCGCAACAATACTGCGGCCCGGTTCAATAACTACTGCTGGTTGCGGGAATTGCTCTGCTTCGCAAAATTCCAGAACCTTTTCCATCATTGGATCTGTGAAATAGCTAAACGGTTTCGGTTGATCAGCATCGGTATACTGCACCCCAAAGCCTCCGCCAAAATTCAGCTCTTTGATCGTATAATCAAAACTAGCTTTTACCAATTTAACTAGATCCAAAGCAATTGTGACTGCTGACAAATGCGCGTGATTATCAAACAATTGACTGCCCACATGAAAATGGAAGCCTAGGAAATTCACTTCCGGTGTTTCAATGGCGTTTTGAATCTGTGGGAACAAAATAGCTTCATCAATTGGAATACCGAATTTCGAATCCTTTTGCCCGGTCGAAATAAATGAATGTGTCTGAACATTGACTTCCGGCGTAATTCGGAACAGAATATCCACCGTTTTGTTTTTTTCTTTGGCAATCGCGGCAATTAAGTCCACTTCTTGTAAGCTGTCGACGATGATCCGACCGACACCATAGTCGATCGCCATCGCTAATTCTTCGATTGATTTATTGTTGCCGTTCATCTCAATATGCGCCGCCGGAAAATCGGCTTTAATTGCGGTATACAACTCTCCATCCGAAACAACATCCAAAGAAAACCCCTGCTGCTGCACGATTTTTAACATCGCTAAGGTCGAAAATGCTTTACTGGCAAAGGCCACTCGTACATTTTCGTATTTTTCGACAAAATCTCGTTGCAGTTCTTGGCATTTTTCTTCGATCATTGTTTGCGAAAATACATATAGCGGTGTGCCAAATTTCTCTGCTAAAGCGACGGTGTCGCAGCCATCCCACATCAAATGTCCATTTTGTGTTTCAAATTCCATTATAAGCCCCCTCAATTAATCTTCGTTCAATCCAGCAATCAAATTTACATACGTCTGAATCCCTAAAAGCAGATTCACTTCATCAAATTTCATTTTTCCGCTATGCAGCGGATACGTGTAGCCCTTAGCTTCATCCCGAATGCCTAAAAAGAAAAACATCCCCGGAATCTCTTGCTGATACATCGAGAAATCTTCCGCGATCAAATACGGCGGTGTCTCTACATAATAATCTGCCGCAACTTTTTCCAGTGTCTCCACCATTTTCGGATCATTGTCTACCACTCGATACATGTGATTGAAATCAACCACTGCTTCACAACCGTATCCCTTTGCGATTTCACCCGCTAATAAGTTCACTCGACGAACGACTTCATCGTAGACCTGATCATCAAAAGCTCGCATAGTGCCATGCAAAACGACTTCTTTCGCCACAATATTCATCGCTTCGCCGCCATGAATGGTACCAAATGTCAAAACAACATTGTCTAACGGTCCGATATTTCTTGCTAAAATGCTATTTAAACCAGAAATTACACCGCCAGCAGCTACAATCGCATCTTCGCCTAACTGAGGTTGAGCGCCATGAGTACTGACACCTTTAATCGTAATCGTTACCTCCGCATTGCGGGCCATCATTGGCCCTGGGCGGCAGGAAATATTTCCCGCCGGCAAATCAGGAAAAACATGCAATCCGACGATTTCCTCCACACCCAGCTTCTGTAAAATCCCCGACTGCATGATTAATTCTGCTCCGCCTGGCCCCTCTTCCGCTGGTTGAAAAACAAATACTAATGTTCCCTGAATTTTTTCAGGATGTTTGTGTAAATAAGCAATGAAACCTAAAAGTGTTGACATGTGTCCATCATGCCCGCAAGCATGCATTTTTCCCGGAGTTTTTGAGGCAAAGTCATACCCTGTTTGTTCCTCTACCGGCAATGCATCAATATCTGAACGAAAAGCGAGGGTTTTTCCCGGCTTTTCTCCCCGTAAGACCGCGATCGTACCTGTTTCGATGACTTCGTACGTTTCCGTGACACCAAAGGCTGCCAACTTTTTTCGAATATACGCAGCCGTTTGCTTTTCCTTCAATCCCAATTCAGGAATTTGGTGCAATTCGCGGCGCATGGTAGTAACTAATTCTTCTAATTCTTTGACTTCCGTATCGATCATCGTCTCACTCATTTCCATAAATATTCTTAGAATAATGCTTTTTAGATTAGAAATCCATTGATAGTTTCTCATATTATAGTACAGATTGCTTCTTTGGTCATTAATTTGTTTCGCAAATTTTCAGTATATAGAAAGAAAAGTATTTCTATCTGTAAAATAGGCCTATTCGGACAGACTAAGCATCCTACTATTTGAATTAAATTGACCATTTATCCGTGAGCATCCTCACAACCCTTTTATGTTCTGCTATACTAAAATTAAAACTGCGGAGGTTTTCAATGCTTTCTCAACCCGATCATTACACTAAAAAACAAGGACTCAGTGCGTTCCTGCTTTTTCTGATTGTCTTTCTTTTCGCTTTTCTTCATGGCTTCTTAATAATGAGCTCGCTTCCCATAGCGCTGATAAATAGCTTAAATTTTGTTTTTCCTTTGTTGGATCTGCTTGTTCTGGTTATTTTTTTAAGAGCGTTTAAAGACAGACTGTCGTCGATTGGCTTGCATTCAAATCGACTTAAAAGAAGTATCTTTTGGGGAATTCTTTTGCTCGGAGTACAGCTCGTATTTTATTTCATCGTTACATTTTCTTTTAATAATGTGACTAAAATTATTTTAGGATCGACAAATTTGACCATGGTACTTCTCTTTTTGAACAGCGCTTTTGTGGAAGAAACCATTTATCGCGGATATATCGAAACGCGTCTAACAGGTCTATTCAGAAATGAGCATATCGCTTCCAGCGTTACCGCTATCCTATTCATTCTTGCCCATTACCCTGTTAAGTGGATCAGTAGTCAGCAGTTCAATGCACTGACATTTCCGCATATTCTATTGCTGCTTACCTTGCATTTCACCTGTTCCTATACCTACCGAAAATCTGGCAGTTTATGGGGATCTGTGCTGCTGCATACCTGCTATAACTTAGCAAATTCTCTGATTATTTTTATTTAGACAAAAAAACTGACGAAAACACCTAAACAGTGTTTTCGTCAGTTTTCATTTATTCTGTAAAACCATGATTGTCCGCCACTGTTTTGAACCAGTGACCAGATTTCTTGATCGTTCGTTTGCCTTCATTAGTGATATCGACCGAAATAAAGCCATAGCGATTCTTGTAGGCATTGGTCCATGACCAATTATCCATGCAAGTCCACATATGGTAACCGAGACAATTGGTTCCTTCTTGAATCGCTTGATGAACGTATTTCAGGTGATCTGAAACAAATTCAATCCGGTAATCGTCTTCGATCTGTCCATCTTGATTGATGTAGCGTTCTTCGCCTTCAACCCCCATCCCATTTTCCGAAATGAAGCAGCGGATATTTCCATAATTTTCCCGTGTATTCGTTAAGATATCATAAATCCCTTTTTCGTAGATCTCCCATCCCCGATAAGGATTGATTTTCTTTCCAGGCAGATCATAATAATCAAAATAATCATCCGGCATCGGACCATGGCTTGGATCGATCGGCGTTTCCTTTGCTTTGATCCGTCGCGGTTGATAATAATTAATTCCCAGCAAATCAACCGTATTGTTTTTTATGATCTCCAAATCTCCCGCTTGAACTTCCGGTGCAATGTCTAACTCTTTCACTACAGCTACTAATTCTACGGGAAACTCGCCCTTCACTGCTGGGTCAAGAAACGAACGATTGAAAAAGACGTCAGCTATTTCTGCAGCTTTGACATCGTCAGGATTGTTCTCGTCTCTAGGGTAGCTAGGCGTTAGATTCAAAATGATCCCAATCTCTCCATCAAGACCCAGTTCACGATAGGCTTTAATCGCTTTTGCACTAGCAAGATTTTCATGATACCCCACCATCACCGCTTCTTCCATAATGACATGCTTTGGATAATGAAATTGATAAAGGTAACCACCCTCCACTGGAACGATCGGCTCATTATGAGTGAACCATTTTTTCACTCGATCACCAAACAACTCAAAACAAGTTTTTGCGTAAGCAACATATGCATCAACTGTTTCGCGATTGGTCCAACCGCCTTTTTCTTGCAGCGGCAACGGCATATCAAAATGATATAAGTTTAGAAATGGTTCGATATCATTCGCGATTAATTCATCAATATACTGATTATAAAAATCGACTGCTGCTTGATTCACCGCTCCCGTTCCTTCTGGTATCAAACGACTCCATTGAATTGATGTACGAAAAGAGTTATGACCAATCTGCTTCATCAACTGAATGTCTTCGCGAAATTTTTCATAGACACGAGATGTTTTATTAGGACCTACCTGATTGAAAAACTTTTCTGGCTCCAACTCAAACCAGTAGTCCCAAATATTCTCTCCTTTGCCATCTCCTTCAACTCTGCCTTCTGTTTGCGGGCCGCTGGCGGAAGAACCCCACCAAAACTCTTTTGGAAATGTATACTTCATCTTCTTCTCCTCCAAATTCTTCTTTTTAATACTTATCATGGATCTCACTCAATGAATCTTTTCGAATGAGCATCCTATCTTTCATCATCATGATAAACAATTTCTAAATAAAAATCAATCATAATTAAATATATGACTAGACATACTTAAATAATCATGATAAATTATAGCTGTAATCGATTACAAAAAAATATAGAGGTGAAGAAAATGAATGGGTTTATGGATAAACTGGCGGAAAAAATCATGCCCCTAGCGAACAAGTTAGGGCAAAATCGATACTTGACTGTCCTAAGAGATGCATTTATGCTGTCATTCCCGCTGACCATGTTTGGGTCAATTGTTGTCGTTGTTAATAATCTACCTTTCTTTAATGATGCGACTAAAGGAACGTTGTCTGAGCTTTTTGGTAATGGACAAAATGCCACAATGAGCATCATGTCCGTCTTTGTCACATTCGGGATCGGCTATTATTTATCTGAATCATATGAAGTAGAAGGAATTTTTGGCGGTGCGGTTTCGTTTGCCAGTTTTCTAATTTTGACTCCCTTCGTCATGACATTAGAAAATGGTGAACAGATCAGCGGTATCTTGACGTTGGATCGTTTAGGGGCAAAGGGAATGTTTATCGGTATGCTGGCCGCATTTTTAGCTGCTGAAATCTATTGCCGTGTTACCAAAAGAGGCTGGCAGATCAAGATGCCTGACGGTGTTCCCCCTGCTGTCACAAAATCTTTCGCCGCTTTAATCCCCGCAGTCGTGACTTTGACTGTATTCCTGATCGTTAATGCAATTATGACCGGCGTATTCCATGCGAATCTGCACGATGTTATCTATGAAGTCATTCAAAAACCATTGACTGGTTTAGGCAGCAGCCTGCCAGCGACTTTGTTAGCACTTTTCCTAGTTCAGTTTTTATGGTTCTTTGGTCTTCACGGGCAAATCATTGTCAATTCTGTGATGGACCCGATTTGGAACACGTTAATGTTAGACAACTTGGAAGCCTATAAGGCAGGCAATCCTCTACCGCATATTATTACAAAACCCTTCATGGAAACCTTCACGGTTGGTTTAGGCGGTTCCGGTATGACTCTAGCCGTTGTACTATTAATGGCCTTCGTATTGAAGAAAAAGCAATACCGAGATGTCGGTCGTTTAGCTCTGGCCCCTGGTATTTTTAATGTGAATGAACCTGCAATTTTCGGTCTGCCGATTGTTTTAAATGCGACGATCTTGATTCCTTGGGTATTAGCACCTTTGGTTGTTACAACACTTAATTATTTAGTCATGGCTGCAGGGATTGTTCCCCCGCCAACCGGCGTCTCTGTTCCATGGACCGTGCCGATTGTTGCCAGCGGAATCTTGGCAACCAATTCTTGGTTAGGCGGAGCCTTACAAGTTCTTGACTTCATCATCGTTGGCTTTATCTGGTACCCATTCTTGCGTATCCTTGATCGCCAACAATCCTACGATATCGAATAGTTTCCATAAGTAGTTAAGACAAGCCTAAAAAGTTTGTCTTAACTTTTTTAGTCATTGTATAGACATATGAACTTAGGTATAATCATATTGAGGTGATGACGTTGCCAAAATACGAAGAAATCGCAAATACATTACGGAATCGAATAAAAAATGATACTTATCCCGCGGGGTCTTTGCTGCCAAAACAAATCGAGTTGGTCAAAGAATTCTCAGTTAGTCGCATGACCGTTCAAAAAGCGTTAGAAATTTTAACGTTAGAAGGGTTATTAGCGTCAAAAAAAGGCGTTGGAACCACTATTTTGAACCATCCGTTTTTGACAAAGGATACCTCTGTCCTTTCTTATTATGAAGGATTAAGCACTGAGATGGAAAAAGCAAATCGGAAATTAGAAAGCAAAGTCATTGAGTTCAATGTCGAGTTTCCTGATGCAGCGATCCAAGAAAAATTGCACATTTCGGAGGAAGAACCTGTTTATAAAATCATTCGTTTGCGAATTTTAGACGATAAGCCCTTTATCTTGGAGCATACGTATATGCCGATCCAAGCGGTGCCAAACCTAAAAAAAGAAATTATTGAATCTTCGATCTACCAGTACATCAAAAAAGAACTTGGCATAAAAATCACTGGTGCCTATCGAACGATTCGAGCAGACAAGAGCTCTGAATATGATCAAACCTACCTTGATTGTGCGGTAGATGATCCTGTTCTGGAGATCCGCCAAATCGCCTATCAGCAAAACGGTGATCCGATCGAGTATTCTCGCAGCCGCAATCGTTTTGACGTTCGTGATTATTCTTATTTAGATATGAAGGGAAATTAAATTTGAACGACAAAGAAGCCTATTCAAAAAATAGGCTTCTTTTCTTTTACTTATCAACTGGCAGAATGAGCGTTACCTTTCCGCCAACATGCGTATTTTCCAACTTCAATTGTCCATTATGGAATTTTGCTACTCGATCAACGATCGACAAACCGATCCCATAATTATGGTCAGAGGTGCGACTTTGATCCTGCTGCCAAAACATTTCTTTTGCATGCAGGATGGCCTCTCCAGAAAAACCGGGACCATTGTCTTCAACTATAAACACTATTTTTTGCTCGGCTTGTTGGACTTTGATCGTCACATCGCCTGAGTCTGTAAAGCGAATCGCATTTTCACCGATGTTCACCAAAGCGCGCATCAACATGACTGGCGCCGCCAAAATTGTTTTTACTGCACTTTCATTGCGAACAGTCAGAGTGATCTTTTTCTGTTTCGCTAACGGTGACAATGTCTTGGTCAACTCTTCCATAATACTTTCAAGTGAAACCACGATTTTTTCTTCTTGAATCACGTCAAAATTTGAAATTTGCTGCAGCAGTTCAATGTATTGTTTTGTTTTTATTCCGGAATCATGAATGTTTTCAATTAATTGTCGTTGTTCATTTCCCAGCTGATCTTCCAATAAAAGCTCCGCATTCCCGTTGATGACCGTCAATGGTGTATTAATATCATGCGTTAAAGCCGCGATCTCCTGTTTACGTTGCTGCTGTGTTTCCCACTGCTGCATCAGTGATTCTTTTAATGCCCCTCGCATGTCATCAATCGATTGCAGCACATGATCAAATTCTACAATTCCCGTTTCAGTCTTAATATCGGAATCAAGCTCTCTTTGCGCAATTTGTTGACTAGCCTTTTCGACTAAGATCAGTTTTGCTTTCAATTGTTTACTCGTCCTTCGAACAAATAAACTGAAAAAAAGCAGCAGCACAATCGTTATTCCAATAAAGAAAAGAATCTCGAAATTGGGGAAAAGCTTCCTTAATGCGTCATTTGTAAATTGAGCTTTGTATTGCCAGAAAACCAGCGCATAGGTTCCGTCAGAAAACGTGACATATGCTGCCGTCGAATAAGACTCGTTTCTATCCTTATAATCCTTAATCGTCTTTTTTAACGCATCTCCGGATACTGAAGCAGACTTGACCGTTCCATTTTCTGCAAAATGGATATAGTCATAAAACTTAGGTGTCAATTTACTCGGAAATGACTGACTCTCTTTTAGTTTGACCACTTCTGCTCGCGCTTCCGTTTCACCAGCATTGGCTGGCGCGATTTTTCCTGATGAAATCAACAATTGAAAAGAGACTAATGCGACTAATAAGATCGCAACGATTCCTGAAAAAGCCAATAATAAAACGTTGGTCACATACCTCGTTAACCCGATCGTTTTTATTTTCGCCATCGGTACCCAATCCCCCAGACTGTCTCAATTGGATCTTCATCGTAGACTTTCAATTTTGCCCGAATATTTTTAATATGCTCAACGATCACACTTTCATCTGACTCTCCCTCATACCCGAAGACCGCCTCGTATAACTGCGTCTTGGAAAAAACCTGTCCCGCAGATTTCAGCAAATGAACACAAATCAAGTATTCTGATTTTGTAAAAGAAATTTCCTCTGAACCATAAAAGATTTTCTTACCCGCAAAATCTAAAGAAAAATTTCCCACTCGCAAACTATTTGTATGCCCGCGCGTTTCCCTTCGTAAATGAGCCGAAACACGAGCACGTAACTCTGAAACAGAAAAGGGTTTCCGAATATAATCATCGCCGCCAATGCCCAGGCCGTGAATCATTTCGCTCTCATTCGTTTTAGCTGTTACGAAAAGAATCGGACAATCAACTTCATTGCGGATTCTTTGACAATACTCAAAGCCATCCTCACCCGGCATCATGACATCCAATAATAATAAATCAGCAAACTTGGTTTTCTCCGAAGTGACTGCTGCCGTGCTCGTAAATGTTTCCACTTGATGCCCTTCACGCGTCAAAGCGGTTTTGATAAAAGTCAAAATTTTTTCATCATCATCAATTGCGAAAATTGTTGCCATCTTCTCACCCCACTCCTTCCATCATACGTTTAAAAAAGCTCTGCCACAAGCGCATTACGCTTCATTACCTCGTCCTTCCCATTTGCTGAACCAAACAAAGAGAAAAATCAGCATAATTCCTGTTAAGCTGATTATACTGCCTAACCCCATTTCGATTTTTGGCAAAGCTTCAAGAGTGTTTCCGCTAAAATAAGTCGTAACTAAAGGAACCAATCGAATCCCCCATGCACATGGGAAAAAGAACCAGATCGTTTCACCTAATCCCGTCAGCAGCAAAGCGGCAAGTAAAAACTCGACTGCTGCAAGCGCAAAATTTACATTTCGGCCAAAGCAAAATCCTAACCACAAATGAAAAAAATAGAGAAAGAGCGCGCTGCCCCAGATCACTATTGTTAAGATAAAAATCAAAGAAAGCGGCAGTGAATAGTCCGAGCTGATTTGCGAAAGAACCAAATGATAGCCCAGCCCGATAAACAAACAAGAAAATACGCCCGGCGTTAACAGTAAGATTATTTTTGAGAACAGCACACGCGCTTTAGAAGACGCATTGAGGAGAAAAAAGCCGCCGCCTGCTTCGATTTCCTGATCAACTAGAATAGTCGTCATCCATGCTGCAAGTATCGGGTAGATCAGCGCAAGAAGCTGAAAGTAATTTATCGTTAACGCGTCCGCTGGATAATTCGTCAATTTTTGATAACCAAAGAAAATAATAATACCCAAGAATGGAACGACTAGGTGTAGCCAGAAAAATGCTGTTTTTCTTAGTTTAAATAAATCTGCCTGTATGTCCTGTTTAAGCCCTCTCATGGGAATACCTCCCCTTAGCAAACCACCTCGTTGTCAACAAATAACCAACAATGAATAAGATACTCGTGATAATTAATCCCGGAACAATCACGCTGGTGTCATGCAAGGGACTTCCTACTTCCAAAGGGACACCATTCGGATTGATCCCAAGAATCGGAGTCATTACACGCGGTGCAATTGCAAACGGCAAATACCAAAGATTTCCGCCCGCAACGGTTTGAATCGAACAAACAATATTTAGAAACAAGAAACTGATAAAGGTCACGATCGAGTTAAACCGAGCAGCCACAAACAGACCAAAAGGGATCTGCCATGCCCAAGAAAGCGTTAAAACCAATCCTGCTAAAAGCCCTCGCCAGATAGGATATTGCGCCGTAAAAAAAATGCCCGAAATCGTTGTAAGCCCAAAAACTAATCCATTGCCAAATAGTAAATACAGAATGCCCGTCCAAATCTTCCCTCGCCAGATTTTTGCAGCGGAAATCGGCACTACGTTGACATTGAAAAAGGACAGTTGCTTATCTGAATCAATCAGATTGATACAAATCAGCGCTGCTACCATTGGTAACAGCAGCATGTACCACCAATTATAGGCACCAATTTGAGTGAACTGCCCGCCCATTAAAAAAATTGCCATTCCGCTGACTAACAGTGGAAAGATAACCAGACCTTTTCTGCCAAAACTGCGCCTTCCCTTCAATAATTCAGCCTGAATTAGTCTACCCATGATATAGCGCCTCCTCTGTTTGCTTTTCTCTCACTACATCCATAAACAATTTTTCCAATGCCGCACTATTTTCTGGCAGTTCGCCCTGATAGCTCAGCTGACCATTGGCAATGATGCCGATCGTATCCACTGTATTTTCGACTTCTGATAATATATGGCTGGAAAGAATCACCGAAATTCCTTGTGCCGGAAAAGATCGGATTAATTCTCGCAGTGCTTGAATCCCTAGCGGATCTAACCCATTCGTCGGCTCATCCAAAATTAATAATTTAGGACGGTTCAATAAAGCCAACGCCAAGCCTAATCGCTGCTTCATTCCCATTGAAAATTGCCGAGCTCTTTTCTTACCGGTATTTCGCAGATCCACCAGCTCCAAAACTTCTGCTATGCGTGTCTCCGGCAAGCCTAAAGTCGTCGTGCGTACCAACAAATTTTCGTGTGCCGTTAAGTTTCCGTAAAGCGGAGGACTTTCAATCAAGGCACCGATCTCTGCTAAGTTCTTTCGCTGCCACAGTTGATTGTTATAAAAAATTGCTCCTTCCGATGGTTGAATGAGTCCCGCGATCATTTTCAAGGTTGTCGATTTCCCGGCACCGTTCGCACCCAAAAGTCCATAGACTTCATTTTTAGGAATTTCTAAGGATAATTTATTAACGGCTTTTTGCTGCTGATAGGTTTTAGTCAAATTTTCGGTTGTTATAATCATTTCTTTCATCATTGATTCCCCCTTGTTGTACCCTTAGTATGAAAAACAAATATAAGGAAACAATAAGGATGACAAAAAAAGTGATTCAACTCAATCAAGAGCGAATCACTTTATAGCTTAAAGATTAATTTTTACGACTTCACAGGAAAGATCTGTTGAATGCTGTTGAATCAACACTTGAATGGCCGATTCAAGCTCGGGCTCCGCACGCCACGAAATCCCACAACCTGCGGATAATTTACGCGGGATCGGCATCAAGCGCCCCTCTAACTTTGCTTGTTTGCATAAATTTGAAAAATGCAACGCATCATATTCAGTCTCAAAAGTCACGATAAGCCATTCTTTTACCACCAGAAATCTCTCCCTGCTTCATTAATTCGCGGAAGCTTCCGCTTTTTTCCCTAAATTCGTAAACGCGATAATAAACAGTAACGCAATCGATAGAATGATCGCGATCCGCCCGAAACTGGTCGTTCCTTCGCCAGACGAGGCCAAACCAAAATTATGCGCAAAAGCCGCACCGACCAGCATTCCGATCACTGTCACTCCAGCGTCTGAAGAACCTTGTCCCGTCAAAATCAATTGGCGCAACGGACAGCCGCTGAGCAATACTCCGGCAAAACCAACCACATATAGTCCAAGAATATTCCATAGATGCTCCATATGAGCGATCGGCTGATCAGCAAAACTCAAATGAAAGTTTCCAGTCGCGATATTATAGATTAAGACCACCACAAACAATGTCAGAACCCCTGTGATTCGATTGAAATTCTTCATTAAGAAGATATCTCGGATACTGCCCGAAAAACAAATCGCAGACAATTGCGCCAGCCCGCCAAAAACTAACCCGCCGACCAATGAAATCACTACAGGCGCATGGAAGCTCCCCGGTCCTTCTTTACTCACTACAAATAGTGATGGAACAACTAAGAATAATAGAAACAGCGCTAAGAAGAAGCCCGGCACCATAAATCCGCTAGATTTTTTAGTCTCTTGCGGTTTCCCCAATGAGTAGCCTTGTTTTAAAAAGATGCTTCCCGTAAATACACCGCCAACAAATCCGATTAATCCCACATAAGCGTTCAAGTCGCCGCCGCTCATCCGCAAGACCATCCGTAATGGACAGCCAAGAAAAACCAATGCCCCAATCATCATCGTAAATCCTAGTAAGAAACGCGTTGCCGTAGAAGAGCCGCTTCTGGCTTGAAATTCTTTTCTAGGAATCGCCATCAGCATCGCGCCAAAAATAATACCAATAATTTCATGTCGTAAATACTGCACTGGCGGCGCTCCATGAAGCTTCGCCGAACCAGCAATATCACGAATAAAACACGCGACACAAATTGCCATATTTGCTGGATTACCAAAATAGGCCAACATAATTGCTACTAAACCAAATCCTACCCCAACCGTCAAATACATTTTCTTATTTGCCATTGATCATTACCCCTTTTGACTAATTTTTTGTAAAGCCGCAATCGCTTCCCAAATCTCATGTTCAGTCGTAAAGGAGGAAAAACTAAAACGAACCACCCCTTGTTCTTTTGTTCCTAGCGCTTCATGCATCAAAGGTGCGCAATGACCACCAGAACGAGTGGCAATCCCATATTCATAAGACAACAAATCACTAATCTCTGCAGAATCTCTTTGACCAAGGTTTAATGACACGATCGGACAACGTTGATTCGTTGAAAAATCACCATACACGATCAGATCATCGATCTTTGAAACCTCCTCATAAAAAAGCTTTGATATCCGACCAGATTCTTGACTCAATTTTTCAAGAGTCTGATCTAACAAATAGTGCACACCGGCACCTAATCCCGCGATTCCATGACCATTCAAAGTTCCCGCTTCTAACGCTGTTGGAAAACTTGTGGGATGCTGCGGATTAAACGTATCGATCCCGCTTCCGCCAACCTTTAATGGGCGCAGAGAAATACCCGGCCGAACGTACAGCCCGCCGGTCCCTTGTGGCCCATAAAGACTTTTATGTCCAGTAAAGCACAATAAATCAATCTTCAATGCTTGAACATCAATTGATAAAATACCCGCTGACTGCGAAGCATCTACGATCAAATAGAGTCCGTGCTTTTCACAAATTCCACTGATTTTTTCCAAATCCACAATATTTCCGGTTACATTTGAGGCATGAGTGACGATTATCGCCTTCGTCTGTTCCTTGATTGCCGCCTCAAAATCAGAATAGTCTAAGTTACCTTGTTTATCCGCTGGAATTATCGTCAGCATTAATCCTTTTTCTTTTTGCATTCGATAAAGCGGCCGCAAGACTGAATTATGCTCAAGCGCAGTCGTGATCACATGATCGTTGCCAAATAGCATTCCTTCGATCGCTAAGTTCAGACTTTCTGTAGCACCCGAAGTAAAGACTATTTGCCGCGCCTGTTCACCATTGAATAACCGGCATAACGCTTGGCGCGTTTGGAAAATCACTTCCGATGACTTCAAAGAATCCTCGTGCACACCGCGCCCAGAATTTCCTAATTGACTCAATGCATTTGTCACGGCCTCAATTACGACAGCCGGTTTTTTTAGTGTTGTCGCAGAGTTGTCTAAATAAATCATAGTTCATTTCTCCTCTTGTTATGAACATCCTTCCCGATTCAGCTGGGAAAGACTCTGTTGAGCAGGGAAAATAGAGTGCTTCTTAGAAACTTCTAAGTAAGGACTTCCTCACACTCATGTAAAAGCAGCCGTATACTTCTTCATTTTCCCCACCTCCTGACATTTCATAACAACAGCATCGTTCAATCAATCACAATATTAGTGTAGCGGATTCTTTGGAAGAAAGTAAAGTTAAAAAAGCAAACTCTTCTAATCTTCCAAAAACTCAAAATTAGATGAACTTGCTTTAATATACAAAAATAGAATTAGATTGATTCTCCCAAAACTAGTCTAGGAAGAATTTTTTGGGCTTCCTCAACTATTTCACTGCCTTCGACTAAAGAAATCAGCGTATCAACCGCCAATTTACTTAGATCCTTCAAGTTATGGTCAACAGAGGTGATTCTTGGATTATTGAAAATACTCTCTGTAAAATGTTCACAGCTGGCAACACCGATTTTAGTTGATTCCTCGACTACGTCAATCAAGCCGCGTATCACGCCTTGGGCAACGCGATCATTAATAGCAATGATCGCATCGAATTCAACATTACGTTCTAGCAAATGCAGAACACCGTCATATCCGTCCTGAGCATAAAAGTTATTGTTAACAACCCGCTGTTCATCAAATGCTAGTCCATGTTGCCTTAGCGTATTTTTAAAAGCATTTACTCTAGCAACTGTAACCCACCCTGATGCATTTCCTCCTATAAAAGCTATTTTTTTATATCCCTTTTTTATTACATGAGTAACCAAAAATTGTGTTACTAATTCTTGATCTCGCTCAATAAAAATAATCTTTGCTTTTTTATTGTTCAGCTGAGAAATTCTCCTGCCTACTATGATAGTAGGTATATCATTCGCTAAATTTTGCAAACCTGTTAAATACTCATCATCTAAAGTGACTCGATCAATGAGGCCGCCTAAAAGAATCACTGCATCAAAATTGTTTTCCTGAATCTGTTTGAAAATATTTATTTCGATTTCTTTTTTCTTTGAATCACTATGGGCGTTGGCAGTTTGCGTATCAAAAAGCGAAAGTGTGTATCCCTGATCGATCAATGTCTCCTCAATATTGGCAATAAATTGATAAAAATAAGGATTCGTAATATCTGAAACGATCAGCGCTATCATATTTGTTCGTTTTGAGACCATTCCTCTAGCCAACATACTTGGACGATAGTTCTGCTCACGAATAATCGCGTCAATTTTTTCTTTTGTTTTTTTTGATACCTCATTATCATCATTAATTGCGCGTGAAACAGTACTCACTGAAACTCCAGCAATTCGAGCAATATCTTTGATGGTCACTTTAGTATTCATATACACCCTCACATTCATGAAACGTTCTCTACTCATTATGTTTTAAAACGATAACCAGGTCAAATTAAAATCAAATGTCGGTAACGTTGCCGATTATTACGTATTATTATAAAAACAATATGAAAAACACTCTTGCATTACTGAGTGAAATATTATACACTGATTCCGGAAACGTTACCGAAAATAAGGAGGCAATTTTTATGATTCAAAAAAATCCAACCATGATGACCTATATCAACGAAGAACCTGAAATCTTTAACACCATATTGAAAGGGTATCCAGAAAATGTCCCTAGCATTACGGGAACAAATTGGCTAATTCTGGCTACTGGTTCAAGTATCAATGCCGCTTTCAGCGCAAAATATTACATCGAGAAAATGACTAATATCCATATTTCGATCGAGGAACCTTTCAAGTTCGATTATTACGAGAAACTTCGTCCAGAAATCGATGTAATTATCGGTATCTCTCAAAGTGGTGAAAGCACATCAACAATCAATGCCTTGCAGAAAATCAGTCAAGAACACCCCCAGATTCAACGCATTGGACTTACTGGAAAAACAACTAGCGAAATTGCTACTGTTGTTGATACGGTAATTGACATTGAAAATGGTGAAGAACGTGTCGGCTACGTCACAAAGGGTTTTTCTGCCACTATTTTAAAATTGATGCTTATGGGATTGAAAGCAGCAAGAAACGTAAACTTATTGGATGCTTCTCAAGAAGAAAGTGAATTACAAGAGTTTAGAAAAGCCATTGCAGAGTTGCCTGCCGTGATTGAAAAAACAGAACGCTTCTTCGATCGTTGGGCAGTTCAGTTAGTTCAAGCATCCCGTTTCACTTCTCTCTGCTGTGGATCAGCGATCGGCACTGCATTAGAAATGCAAACGAAATTTTGTGAAACCGTTCGAGTTCCTAGCCAAGGAATGGATATCGAAGTATTCATGCATGGACCCTATTTGGAAGTCAATCCAAATCATCAACTATTTTTTATCGAAACGAATTCTCCGGTCAATGATCGCTTATTGCGATTGCGTGACTATGAACAGCAGCATGTGAAAAATCTCTATACTCTGACTTTGAACAAAAGCAATGATGACCGAACACTTGGACTGGACTTAGAGATTGATGAGTACAAAGCACCTCTATTCATGATCGTTCCCTTCCAACTGCTGGCTCATCATATCGCTGAAGCATTAGGTAATAATTTACCCAAACGAATTTATACGGACTTTGGCGTAGCCATGAACAGTAAAACGAAACCTGGGGATTATGCATAAAAAATTAGGAGGAAAATGAAATGACTGCAAATTATGATGAAACTGCTAAAGTGATTTTAAGTAATGTCGGCGGAAAAGAAAATGTTTTGAGTTTGACCCATTGCGCAACACGACTTCGTTTTACGTTAAAAGATTATGGGAAAGTTCAACAAAGTCAATTTGATAATCTGCCGATTGTCATGAAAGCTCTAAAAACCGGCGGACAATATCAAGTAGTTATCGGACCAAAAGTAACAGATGTCTACGAGACACTCACTCAATTCGTAGGTGATCTAGGAACTGCCGAAGGAGAATCTTCGGCAGAACCGCAAGAAAAGAAAAAAATCTCAGATCGTTTACTATCAACAATTTCTGCAATTTTTACACCTTATATTAATATTCTAGCAGCTGTCGGCGTGCTAAAGGGATTAGTTGTTCTTTTACAAATGACTCAAGTAATCGATGAGGCTTCTTTTGTATTCGCCGTTTTGAATGCCTTATCATCCGGAGTTTTTACTTTATTACCTATTTTTATCGCGATCACTGCTGCTGACAAGTTTAAAGTTAGTCGCTATACTGCAGTCGCTCTTGCTGCAGCGTTAATTTTTCCATTGACTTCCGCAGATTTTCCAAGCGAGGTAGTCATGGGAGCATTCACGATTCCGTTGAAAATATATGGCGGTGCCGTTTTACCGACTGTTTTCGCTGTTTACTTTTTGGCTCACGTGGAGAAATGGATGAAGAAAATCATTCCTCAAGTTGCGGCCTTAGTCTTCGTACCTACTTTTTCTCTATTAATTACTGGTTTTATCGTTTTTGCACTCATCGGTCCCCTTGCCAACTATATTGGGATTGGAATTGCGAACGGATATGCTTGGCTCTATGAGTTGAGTCCAACAATCTCCGGTGGCTTGTTAGCGGGAATCGGACAATTCTTCGTTATTTTCGGTGTACATTGGGGAATCATTCCAATTGGGCAAATCAATACGCAAGTGCTGGGATTTGATACCATCATGGCTATGTTTATGTCAGCCGTCTTCGGTCAGTTTGGTGCAGTCGTGGGTTCTATTGCCACCGCAAAAAATCGTGATGAAAGACAAATTTCTATTTCCGCCGCCGTTTCTGCTTTCTTCGGAATTACCGAACCTGCACTTTACGGTGTGAATGTGAAGAAAAAGTATCCATTCATTGCAGGCTGTATTGGTGCGGCTGTTGGTGGCGCGTTAACTGGATTCTTCCGAGTAAAACTTTATGGCTTTGCCCCTGTTTTGAATGTCTTCATGCTAGGAATGTTCAATGGTCCGGAATCAAAAATGATTTATGAAGTCATCGCAATCTCAGCTACGTTCATCATCGCGGCGGGTTTAACGATTCTTATCGGAAAAAGACAAAACAGCAAGGAAGATGAATTGTCTAATGTATCTGAAAAAATCAGTACAAACCTTTTTAATCCGGTAAAAGGAAATGTCATCAACTTAGAAAAAGTGAATGATGATGTCTTTTCAACTAAAATGATGGGCAATGGTTTTGCAGTTATTCCAGAAAATGGAGAAATCTACTCCCCCATTGCTGGAACTATTAAATCAATTTTTCCAACAAAACACGCGATCATCATCCAGTCTGAAACTGGCACAGAAGCTTTAATTCACATGGGCTTGGATACCGTTTCTCTAAATGGAGAAGGCTTCGATATCCTTGTTAAAGAGGGCCAGCAGGTTTCGGAAAAAACACAAATTGCAAACATTGATCTTGATTTCTTTAAACAAAAAGAAATTGATGATACGATTATTGTGGTGTTCCCAGAGAATAATGAGCTTCAAGTCGATGTAAGAGAATCCATTCTATCTGCGCAAGAAAGAATTTTTGCCTAACCTTTTGATTGATCTATCTCACTTCAGCCAATGTGAAGTGAGATTTTTTATAAATAAAATAGTCATTCTGTTTTATTTGCTTAAACAATTAGGGTATTTATTCTATAGACATCAAGAACTTCCTTCTATAGAATAGAAAGAAAAATTCTTGGAGGTCGTGCTGTTGGCTGGTTTAGTCTTAGGAATCCGCTTTTTACTCGAAGTCTGTACGGTTATTGGACTTTTCAGCGGTGTATTTATTAAAAAGGAAATCTATCAAAAATTAATTTTCGTTGCTTTAGCGGTGATCATTACGTTCGTTTGGGCAAAATACGGTGCGCCAAAATCACCTACTGTACTGACGGGCGGCGCAAAATTAATTTTGGAGCTTGCCGTTTATTCAATCGGTACATTCGCCTTCTTTTCGCTTTTCGGCAATAAAATCGGGATCGCTTACTTTTTGATTGCCAGTCTGGATTTATTGTTGATGTATCTCTTAAACTTACAAGGACACTAATTGTCCTTGTTTTTTTTGATTACCCTTGATTAAAAAATCCATGAGATTTACGTTGGCATTCACTCATAATTAAGATATAATTCTACTATTAAAGAGCCTTTCTTATAGAAAGGCCTTTTCTAAAAATAAAAAATGAAGAAGGAGTTGTTTCCCTTGAGAATATTTGAAGGATCTGGTGTCGCATTAGTCACACCTATGAAAGCCGATGGTGCTGTTGATTACAAGAAATTAGAGGAACTTGTTGAGTGGCAAATCAGCGAAGGAACCGATGCAATTATCGCTTGCGGAACTACCGGCGAGGCATCTACCTTAGCCAATGACGAACATATTGCTGTAATTGAGGCAGTCGTCAAAAAGGCCGACGGACGAGTTCCAGTCATTGCTGGAACAGGTGTAAACGACACACAGCACGCTATCGAGTTATCGACTGGTGCGGAAAAAGTTGGCGCCGATGCCCTATTAATCGTGACTCCTTACTACAATAAAGCCTCAGACGAAGGCCTGTTTTTACATTATCAAAAAATCGCACAAAGCGTGAAATTACCGATCATTTTATATTCTGTAGCTTCACGTACCAATATGAATATCGCGCCAGAAATGGTTAAACGCTTAGCGGAGATCCCAAATGTGGTAGCAATCAAAGAAGCCAGCGGAAATATTTCCCAGATCGCTGAAATCGCTCGGATCATGCCGGAAGATTTCACCATCTATTCTGGAAATGATGATCAAGTATTGCCAATTATGGCGCTTGGCGGACGCGGTTCTATTTCAACAATCGCAAACATTGCTCCCCGTCAGACCCATGAATTGACCCAAGCATTACTGGACGGTGATTTCCCATTAGCGAAGGACCTGCAATTAGCTCAATTACCATTGATCCATTCAATTTTCTTTGAAGTAAATCCAATTCCAGTCAAAACTGGCGTTGGACTATTAGGAAAAATCGAACCGAACTTCCGCCTTCCCCTTTCAGCTGCGAAAGCAGAAACAGTTGAAGGTTTGAAAAAGGAAATGACTGCTTACGGTTTGGAGGTCGCTAAATGATCGAAATTATTTTAAGCGGCGCCAATGGTCGAATGGGCCATGTTTTGCAGACAATGATCGCACAACAACCTGAAATGCAAGTCGTGGCCGGAATCGACCGCGAAACGTTTTCCGCTGACTTCCCTACTTACCAATCTATCGCAGATTGTCAGGTAGATGCGGACGTAATCATTGATTTTTCTCATTATTCAGCCGTTCCTGCGGTATTGGACTATTCAGCAGCAAAAAAAATCCCGGTAGTCGTGGCGACAACCGGACTGACTGATGAGATAAAAGAACAAATTACAAAAACGGCTGAACAAACGGCAGTTTTCTTCTCAGCTAATATGTCTTTGGGAATCAATCTGTTAGCAAAAGCGATTCGTGAAATCACTCCTGTTTTAGAGGACGAATTCAATATCGAGATCGTTGAGAAGCACCACAATCAGAAAAAGGATTCTCCAAGCGGCACCGCCCTTCTGCTGGCCGATGCGGTCAATGACGCAGTCGAAGAAAAGAAAACCTATATCTATGGCCGTCATGGCAACGATTTAGAAAATCCTTTGTCAGAGTTAGGTATCCACGCTGTTCGCGGAGGAACGATTCCAGGTGAACATACAGTAATCTATGCTGGTCCTGATGAGGTGATTGAGTTGAATCATTTAGCTTTATCACGTAATATCTTTGCTAGCGGAGCAGTCAAAGCCGCAAAATACGTAAGTGATAAAACGACCGGCCTATACGACATGGAAAAATTAATCGACGAAAGCTAGTTTTCGCTGTTGAAAAAAACTACTTATATATATGTCAAGAAGCAGATTTATTTTTTACTTTTTGAAAAATAATTACTTTTATACGAGATAGGATGTCAGTCCAACTTTTCGCAGTAAGACCTGATTTTATATCAGGATAACCGCCGAATGCTAAACTTCGTATTCAATGTTTAGTTGGATGATATACGTGATGAGAATCAAACTTATTTTTTCGTTTTTTAGAAAAAATAATTACCTTTATACGAGATAGGAGCAGATTCAATGACTTTAACCGATCCTTATGAAATTGCCAAATATATCAAAAACGCCGAAAAAATGACCCCGGTGAAAGCCTATATCCAAGGAGACTTAGCGGGGATTACAAAAGAAAAGGTTCAATTTTTCGGTCAAGAAAAGACTTGGATCTTGATTGGTGAAAGTCAGGCCGTACAAGAAGTATTAAATGAACAACAAGGCAAAATCACAGATGTTCATGTAGAAAATGACCGTAGAAACTCAGCGATACCGATGCTGGATATCTCATCCGTCAATGCACGAATCGAGCCAGGTGCTTTGATTCGTGACCGTGTGGAAATTGGTGATAAAGCAGTCATCATGATGGGCGCGATCATTAATATCGGCGCGTCAATTGGTGAAAGTACGATGATTGACATGGGAGCTATTTTAGGTGCTCGAGCAACCGTTGGAAAGCATGCGCATATTGGCGCAGGTGCAGTGTTGGCAGGAGTCCTTGAGCCACCTAGTGCTTCACCGGTCGTTGTGGAAGATAATGTTTTAGTTGGTGCCAACGCCGTTATTTTAGAAGGTGTTCACATTGGCAAAGATGCCGTTGTAGCAGCTGGTGCAGTTGTTACAAAAGATGTCCCTGCTGGCGCAGTCGTTGCGGGTACCCCTGCTAAGATCATTAAAATGAAAGACGAGATCGACCCAGGAAAAACTGAATTTTTGGATGATTTAAGATAAGCAAAGCAGTTACGAAATGGTACTTTAATTTCGTAACTGCTTTTTATTTATACCTCGAGAAATGATAAAAGGACAAGAGACCGATCGGTATAAAATAAATACTCCAAAACAACAAAACCGCCACACCGATCCACTCCCCGCCTACCATTCCTGGCTTAAATAAACCAAGCATTGGCATAAAGAAGCAGCTGAAAAAGAAAATACCGTGAATCAATAATAAAATTTTTAACCATTTGTCAGACCTGCTACTCGCGGTTAACGTTAATCCAGCAAAAAAAGTGGCTAATGACATTAACGCATAACCTAACATATCGTAGTTGAAAAACAGTCCGAATTGCTGAAAATCAAGAATGGCGGTCATTTCATTAGATAAACCGCCAGCCTGAACAGCAGTCACCTGAGCATAGTAAACCAGCAAGATCAGCGAAGCATACATTACCGAAAATACTATAGCCAGATTCCCCGCCAATTTCACTTCCGGCTTTGCGTAAAAACAAAAGGCACACATCATTGGGACAAAACTAAACGCGATAAAAATGGCACTGAAGTAACTTAAAAAATCTGAACCCGCAATCATAGATAATGCAAAGCTGAAAACTGCCAGAACATTGATCAATGAGGAAATTTTTACAATTTGCTTATTCATCGGCTCACCCCTTTTAATCGTCGACCAAAATTGTAGTTACTAACATCTCAATGTATCGCGCTCGATCCGTTGACTTTTTGAAGTCGTAACCCAATAAATCCTTCATCGTACCGCCGCCTAAAAAAGCGACCTGCATCGCAGCTGTTAGGATAAATGAGACATTTGCTTTTTTCGAACTATCCGTTTCTTTTTTCAATGCATTTTTGAACCCTAATTGAGTAGATACCGAGTTGCTCTTCAGCGTATAATTTTGCAAATCAGATAGAATTGAAATTTTGGCAATGGCTGGATGCTCAAACAGAAAGTGAAAAACATGTGTCGCACTGGCGATAAGTCGTTTCCTATCTGTCGAATATTCCTTTGTCGGATCAAAATTTGAAATCACTTCGCTAATAATTCGTTCCACACAAATCGAAATCAACTTTTCCTTACTGCCAAAATGATAATTGATCAGTCCTAATCCAATATTGGCTTTTGCTGCGATCACTCGGGCGGTAATACGATCTACGTTTCCATTATTTTCTTCAATAAGTTCAGTAGTTACTTTAATAATTTCCTCTTTAACATTGTTTCTTTCACTCATGATTCCACCTCCCTGAACATCGTTCAGCTCCATTATACTGAACGATGTTCAAATAGTCGACAAGTTAATGAAAACTAATTTAAACTCTATTTAACCAAAATTTCGTTCATTTTTTCGAATCAAATAACATCTTTTACCTTATTCTTACTGCACTTTTAGTGAAGTATGCTATAATACAATCGGATTAGAACAATTCTTAAAAGAAAGCGACTGAATTATACTCGTGAATTTAAAAAGTATCAAAAAAACAATCAAAAATCGCAACAAACAAATTAACAAAACTTTTGCTCAAGTCGAAGAAACATTAGCTAGTCATATCCATAGTGATGTAAAGATTTATTTCGACAAAGCAGAAACTCACCGAATCCATCTCGATGAGAAAACACCTGACGGAAAAACACGTCATATTCAAAGTGCTGAGCAGGATCACTCATTCAAGGACCTAGTTGATGCGCATATTAAAAAACCGCAAACAGATACGTTGAACCAATTGACTAATAGTATCTATAACCTATGGTCAGAAAGCTTCAAAAAAAAGACTCCTGTCGATGTTGATACTGATAAAGCAACGGAACTTGCTCAAGATATCTTAACTGATGTAGTCAAAGAACCAGCGAGTACTGGAGTAACTGCCGAACAAGCAGAAGCTTTGAATCAATCATTAAAATCAAAGACAAACTACTCTGCAGAATGGTCAGACACTGACAAATCAATCGAGGTTTTCTATAACCCGCCTAAAAAAGACCGTCAATTATTAGCAACGGTCGTAGCTGATCAAACAATTACTTATACTGACGCTCTATCAACAAAACGCGTTATGAAAAAAGAATTGCCAGATATGATCGCAGCTGTCTTAGCGTAAGCAAAAGTCCCATCGCCATAATTGACGATGGGACTTTTCTATTACTCCAACACCCCGTAGAAAAAAATTTCCACGGCTTTGTTTAGATTTTCTTGTTTAATCTCTGCTGGCAGATCAAGATATGCGGAGATTAAAATGAACAATTGGCGCACCGCAAACTCCGAATCGACCGTGGACCGAATCTTATCTTCTTGCTCAAACACAGTGACAAAGGGCTGTTTGTAGCCTTGTTCCCACAGCGAAAAGAGTTTTTTTGATACTTCTGGTGAAACAGTGTGCTGAATATCATGCATCATCATAAACAAGCTGAACGGATGTCTTTCTTGTAAATAAAAAGCCATTGCCTTGATTTTCTCTTCAAAGGTTGTGTCCTTAGCGGATAGTTCGCTCAAATTTTTTCCAACCTCATTTGCCAGACGCAGCATCACCTGATAATAAATCTCTTCTTTATTTTTGAAATGATAGTAAATGTTCGGTTGCGTAATCTCAAGAATCTTTGCGATTTGCCGAGTGGAAGTGTCATTATAGCCTTGCTTCATAAACAGTTCTTCGGCAACATCCAAAATCTCTTCGTACATCGAATCGCCTCATTTTTCTTTGATACTTTATTATACGCTATAAGACTCCTTTTCATCCTCATTCATTGACTTTTCTTTTAATTGACCGTCCTTCATTTCCAACACACGATCACAATATTTCACTAAACGAGTATCATGGGTCACCATGATCGTCGCCTTATTTTTTTCTTTGGTTTCCTTCGCCAAAATTTTAACGACTTCATAGGCTTTCTCGGAATCCAGACTTGCTGTCGGTTCATCGGCCAAAATAATCGTTGGATCATGATACAATGCGCGAGCGATTGCGACACGCTGTCGTTCCCCACCGGATAATTCTTCTGGATATTTATTTTCTAAACTGTCGATGCCCAGCTGTTCGAACAGCTTTTCAGCAACCTCGGAATTCTCTTTTTTGCTGACTTTATCGACCAATTTTAATTGCTTTTTGACCGTCAAAAACGGAACAAGATTCGATGCTTGTAAAATAAAACCAATCTCTTTGAACCGCAGCTTCGCCCGATCTTTCTCTTTCTTTTCGCTAAAGTCTTCATCATTGATCAACACCTCGCCGCTTGAGGGTGATTGCAGACCGCCCGCAATCGTCAAAAAGGTACTTTTCCCTGAACCAGAAGGACCGATGATCGCGACAAACTCTCCTTTTTCGACTGAAAAATTGGTTTCCTTTAACGCTTCGATCGTTGAATCGCCATCTTTAAATGTTTTTTCTACTTGTTTAAATTCAATTGCACTCATGTTTTCTCCCCCTTACCCGATTGCTTTCAATGGATCGATCTTGACGATTGTTCTAACTGAGAAGAACGCACCGATCAACGCTACCGCAATCATCATCAAACTAATACCGCCAAAGAACAGCATATTGACTTGGAAAGGAACCGCATCGGGCAGCACCAGTGCCGTTCCCAATGTTGCGGCCAGTCCGATCACTACTCCAACAGTCGCAAGTAAAAAGGTTTGCGCAATTACGGAATTAGAAATGTATCTGCTAGAAATACCTTGGGCCTTCATAACACCGAAGATCTCTGCCTTTTGCATCGTTAATACATAGATAAATATACCGATTACGATCGCGGCAATTACGATCAAGAAGCCGATCATAAAGCCAAAGGTCAATACTTGAGCACTATAGCCTGGCAGATCATTGATAAAACTTTTTATATCCGTCTTATCTAAATCGTCAGGAGTGGATTGAACTTTCCCACGAGTGATGATCGCGTTAATTCGAGTGTTTTCACTCGTTCCTTGCGTTTCAAAGCGAATTTCCTGATATGCGCCGATTGTTGTGTAAAGAACCGGTGCTACATTAAATTTCGCGTTGTTTGTAAAACCGACGATTTTCAATGTTTTATCATTTCCGGCCATTTTAACAGTCTCACCGATTTTCAAATCGTACTCATCCTTCAGAGAAATATCAGCGACAGCTTCATCATCGGAGGAGAACATTTTTCCGCTGGTCAATTTCGGTGCTAAAAATTGATCCTTGTCGATCCCGAAAAAGCTGACATCAATTTTTTCTCCGCCCTCGCCTTTTATGACTCCGGCCGTTTGCGCAAGATACGCTTTTTCATCCGCCTTCACCTCATCAAAGGTTTTCAAAGGGATCATAGACATATTCAAATTATTATTCGCTTCCTCTGTCAAAAGAATACTGTCGGCATCCCACTTGTCTACTGCCGTCCGATTGTCCTGTGCCAGCCCATAAGCCAACCCTGTTAAAAAGAACACCAGATAGGCAATCAAAAACATGACACCCATCACTAACGTATAACGCAGCTTGGAATGTTTGATTTCATTAATCGCTAAAAACATAAAAAAGACCTCCACTTATCAGTTGATAAAATTACCGTAACACGATTAATTTTCGAAGGAAACTAATCTGCTCGGAGGGCAAAATTAATATTTTCTTTTCATTCACTTTTTTGGGGACAGACTGTGACCTTAAAAACGATTCATTATTTCGCTTTTAAACATCCCAATTTACGAAAACTGGACATACTTTGTCAAGATTTGTATAGTACACTGATTTTATAGGAGGTTAGAAGATGAATATTAAACAGGAAATTGAAAAAGAGGTTGGCAGCGATCCGCTGGTTTATTTGAACGACATCACTATCGATCCAGCATCGATAAAGGCAATCATGATCAATGAAGTCGTTCCAGCCTATCCAGAAAATGATTTCTATGGATCAGAAGATGCAACCTATCTAGAAACGACAATTCCATTATTTCAAAAGGCCGGTATCGAGGTCACAACGGTTCAGGAAATTTTAGATCAAGGCATTTATCTGACAAATGCGATAAAGATGCCTAAGACAGAATCCACAGTCGATAATGCCAGTATCGAGAAAAGTTTGCCTTATTTGGAAAAAGAACTGTCCCTTTTTCCAAATGTTCAGGTTATTATGCTGATGGGTGATGTCGCAAAGAAATGCTTTAATCGAATAACAAAAAAAGCGACCAAGAAAAATGCCGTTCCTGCCATCTCTACTTACAAAATACGGAAAAGTGAAATTTTCTATCAGGACATTCGAATCATGCCCTCATATATCATGACTGGCAAAAACATTTTGATTGAAAAGTCAAAGGTGCAAATGGCGTCTGAGGATCTTGCCACTATGTTTCGTATTATTACGAAAAAACCAGAATAACAAAATATCGGTTCTCCTATCTTTGTTTATAAGATAAGAGAGCCGATTAACTATTTATTATAATTTTCTTGTAAAAAGAGCCTCATATCCAGCGGTGCGTGCCCAGTAATCGTCTCGAAATCGTTCGTCACTTCTCCTAATAATCCCAATGCACCGCCTTGATACATGGAAGCCAGTTCTTTGCCATCGCCGTCACCACGATAAATCTCCGCAAATTCTTCTAGCGTAACAGGCTGATAGCCGATTTCTTTTCCCGTCACATCGCTCATTATCGAGCCCAACTGATCCATCGAATAGTTTTCCTTCTGGCTGAGCAAATAAGTTTGACCTTGATCTCGTAAATCTGGCTGAACAACTAACTTGGCCAACGCTTCCGCACTATCCTCCAGTGAGATAAATGACAGTTTTTCTGCCCCAATCGGATAGATGATTTGTTTTCTTTCAATCAATTCCGGCAAATACGGAACCAACGGATCAGCATACAGCGTATTTTTAACGACCGTATACTCAAATTCAGAGCCGGCCAAACGTCTTGGCGCGTAACCATAATAAGGAGACATAGTGAAAGGATTCTTTTCCTGATCGGCAAAGAAACTAACGAAAATAATCTTCTTGACTCCTGCTTTCCTCATCGCAGTCAGCGTGTTCTCTAGTTCCAAGACACGCTGAACCACATCATAAGTCTTGCTGGGAATATAAATCACCAGATCAATCTCCCTCAATGCCGCAATCATGCTGTCAACATCCGTATAGTCGCCTGCTCTGACTGTTACGCCCTGTTCTTTTAAGTTTTGTGCTTTAGCTGGTGTGTGCACGAGCGCCACGATATTTTTCTTATCGACTAAAGCAGCCAGCTTAGTCACCACACGACTCCCTAAATTTCCAGCGGCACCAGTTACTGCAAAGTTCATTCCATCCACTTCCTTCTCCTCAATCAAAATACACGCCTATCCTCATCACTTAGGCTAATAATTCTTTAAATCCAGCTTCTAAACTAACCAGCGGTCTGCCCAATGCCTTTTCAAAATCAGCGGAAACGACATCCAACTGATCATTCTTAATATCATATTGGAAAGATAAAAAGATTTCCGCCACTGATTCAGGAAGACCGCTCGCTGCTAAATTTGCCACAAAGCCCTTATCGTCTGAATTGACCACGTCGAATTCTTTCCCGGCTGCTTGTTTTAATGCCTGAGCCAATACTTCGTAAGTCACAGGTTTTCCTGATAATTCAAGAATTGCTGGGAAATCTTCACCTAATAATGCTTTTGCCGCAACTTCTGCATACTCGCGTTTCAATGCCCAACCAGTCTTCCCATTACCAGCCGCGTAAACAAATTTATCGCCAGTCAATGCCGCTTGAACGATCGGCATTTCATTTTCTAAATACCAATTATTTCGTAAAAAGGTATGAGGGATTCCTGATTCTTCAATGCGTTTTTCAGTAAAGAGATGATCAGCAGCTAGAGGACTTGTTGCGTGATCCGCTCCTGCAAAACTTGTATAAGCAATATACGATACACCGGCTTCCTTAGCTGAATCAACAACATTTCCATGTTCTTCTTGCCGATTGCCTGGCGCACCGGAAACGAATAGCAAACGATCGATACCCTTTAAGGCTGCTTTCATCGATTCCGCATCCGCGTAATCACCAATACGTGTATTAAAACCAGCTTTCTTTAATGCCTCGCCTTTTTCCTCACTGCGAACTAAGGCATATATTTCAGAGTCAGGTACACTTTCCTTCAAGAAATCTAAGGCATAACCGCCAAATCCACCAGTTGCTCCTGTTACTAAATAGTTCATAATAGCCACTCCTTCATTTTTTTGCTGTACATTTATAATTTACACCTTTGATAATACGTAGTATGATAAGATATGTCAAGAAAGAGTTTTTGAAGGGACGAATAAAAATGAAATATTCGATGCAGTTTAGTGATGCGCTCCACATTCTCACTTATATCGAAATTTATAAAAATACGGAGTTTCTCTCCAGTGATATGATCGCTAAAAGCGTGGAGACCAATCCCGCCAATATTCGAAAAATCATGAGCCAATTGAAAAAATTTGGTCTGATTCTGACACAAATAGGAAAACCCAATCCAACGCTGGCAAAACGACCAGAGGAAATTACACTGCTGGATGTCTATCAGAGTATTGAGGGCAATACAAAGCTGATTCAAGTAGATCCAAAAACCAATCCTGATTGTATCGTCGGCGCCAATATCCAAGATGTATTGAACGAGAACTATGATGCCCTGCAGAAAAAGGTCGAAGATGAAATGAACGAAGTCACTTTAGATACTCTGATCCAAAAAATTGCTCATTTAGAGCTAAAAAAAAGACCCGAAAATCGGGACTTCATTCAAGATTTCTTATAATCATTGGCACACAAACGTGCACTTCTTGTATATAAGAGGTGCACGTTTTATTACTGACAAGTAGTCTTATTTGAAATTATGTCGGCTTTTTTGATAGTCGCTTGGAGACATCCCCATCTCTGCCTTGAAAACCTTAGCAAAATAGTTTCCGTTCGACATTCCAACTAGCTTGGCAATCTCATGTATAGTTCGCTGATTATCCAGCAAAAATGGTAATGCTCGTTTGATTCGATATTTTTTTAAATAGGCCATCGGAGAAACGGTATAGGCTTTTTCAAATAAGCGAATCGCTTTATACCTAGATAATTCAAGGTGCTCTTCGATATCCATTAAACCAATTTCCTTTTGATACTGCTGCTCCAAATAATCTTTTATTTCTTTTGCCAACGGATATTTTTCTACTCGTACCGTCAGCAATTCTTTTTTTAGCGCTACGATTAAGGAATAAGCCAACTGAGAATTTTCAAAAAAATCGACATCTGTTTGCCCCTTCAATTGATCATGTATAGTCAGCAGCAATTCTTGAAACCGCGAGGAACTATCCAGATGCGTTTGATTTATTGGAAAGAACCATTGAAGAGCTTCCTTGGAAAATTCAAAATACAAAAACCGCCAGTCTTTTTCGCCATAATAACAACAATCGCTAGGAATCTCGGCCAGGAAAAAACTATTTTTTCTTTGAATGGTCCGTTGCCCCTCCATTTCAAAATATCCTGTTCCTGCCAACGTATATTGCAGCACAATTAGATGATCTTTTCGCTTTTTGTTATCCCAGAAATAATGTTCCCCACCATGTCCAAATCCAAGTCCTTTGAGATAAGGCAACCCATAATTTTCCAAATAATAATAGCTCTCTGAAAAATAATCCTGCAATTTTTTACCCCCTAGTTCAAATTTTTTATTCTTGTCCGCCTCTGTCTATTTACTTATGATTATAGTATACAGCAGAAAGGAGCAATATCCATGCCTATTACATTTGATTTCGAAAAGCAAACGTTCCACCTGTCTAATTCACATATCAGTTACATTATCGGAATAGAAAAAGAAAAATATATTACCCATCGCTATTTTGGAAAAGTTCTCCCCTTTTATACTGGGAGCAATGCTTTGCAGCGAATCGATCGCGGCTTTGCGACAAATCCAGATATAGCGGATCGAACCTTTTCATTAAATGCTTTGCCTATGGAAACAAGCACTCAAGGAACCGGAGATCATCGGATCAGTAATTATCAAATCCGACGAATGAACGGATCAAATGTTACAAATTTCTTTTATCGTGATCACACTATCTCTTCTGGGAAAGTGCCTTTGAATGGACTGCCCAGTTTACGCGGGGAAAATGCCACAACTTTAGAAATCATGCTGGTTGATGAGATCCAACAGCTAGAAATGACGCTTGTCTACAATCTTTATGAAGATCATCCCGTCATCACCCGCAATGTTCGCTTTATTAATCACGGAAAAGAAACTGTTTTTCTCGAAAATGCCGGTTCGATGATGCTCGACCTGCCGCGAAATGATTTTGATATGGTCACATTAACAGGCGCTCACACTAATGAAGCCAACATAGCTCGACAAGCTCTGCATACTGGCATCCAAAAAATTGAGAGCTCTCGCGGTACCAGCAGCCCGCAGCACCAACCATTTTTGGCTTTGGCTGATTCTACAACTGATGAATTTCAAGGAGAAGTTTACGCGTTTCATTTAGTTTATAGCGGGAATTTTGCTGCTCAAGTGGAAGTTGAACAGTATGGCTCTAGCCGTGTGCAGTTGGGAATCCAACCTGAAACGTTTGAATGGTGTTTGGCTCCGAAAGAAACCTTTCAGACACCAGAAGTCGTAATTAATTATTCGAACGAAGGGTTTAACGGCATGTCACAAACATTCCACAAAGTTTATCAAGAACAGTTGGTTCCTATTTCTTGGCAAAAACAGGAACGGCCGATTCTGCTAAACACTTGGGAGGCCAACTATTTCGATTTTAAAGAAAAGGACTTGCTTGACCAAGCGGACTTGGCTAAAGACACAGGAATCGAACTCTTTGTTTTAGATGATGGCTGGTTTGGTCACCGTGATGATGACACTTCTTCACTGGGGGATTGGTTCGAAAATCCAGCAAAAATGCCGCAGGGTATTGCCGGCTTGGCAAAAAAAATCCAGCAAAAAGGAATGAAATTCGGTTTGTGGTTCGAACCTGAGATGATCTCGAAAAACAGTCGTTTATATGGAAAGCATCCAGATTGGGTTTTACAGGTTCCTGATTATCCGATGACTGAAGGGCGCCGCCAACTGGTGCTGGATCTAAGCCAAGTTGTTGTCCAAGATTATCTTATTGAGGTTTTGAGCAACTATTTAGCAACGGGAAAAATTGATTATATCAAATGGGATATGAATCGGCATTTAACTGAAGTCGGTAGTTTGGCTTTCCCAGCAGCTCAGCAAAAGGAAATTTCGCATCGCTACGTACTCGGCCTTTATCGCATACTTGAAACAATCACTAAGCAGTATCCAGATTGTTTATTCGAAAATTGTTCAAGCGGCGGCGGCCGCTTTGATCCAGGAATGATGTGTTACATGCCGCAAACTTGGACGAGCGATAATACCGATGCGCTTTGCCGCAGTCAAATCCAAGCTGGTTATAGCTATTTATATCCGCCGATCATGTTGGGAGCCCATGTTTCTCCTGTGCCAAATCATCAAGTAGGTCGAAAAACAAGTCTGCATACTCGCGGGTTGATTGCCATGAGTGGGAATCTAGGTTATGAATTAGATCTTACTAGTCTGCCAGACAATGAAAAAAATAAAATTATCGAGCAAATCACTTTCTATAAGGTGCATCGCCTCTTATTCCAATTTGGAAAATTCTATCGCCTGCAAGCACCAAATGAGTTCTTTGCTTCCGCATGGTTGTTTGTCAATGATACAGAAGCTGCGGTAATCTATTTCAATGGATTAGCTCGACCAGCCGTACCTGTGAAAAATTTGAAAACACATTATTTAGATGATCAAACAATCTATGAAAACATAGATACAGGACAATGCGTGTCTGGATCCGAATTAAATTATGCCGGTATCGCAATTCCACGAATCAAAGAAGACTTCTCCACACTCCTATTCCATTGGAAGAAAGTGTAAAAGAAAAAGCATTGCCCGCAAGTAATATAGCGGGCAATGCTTTTATTTTGCTTTTCGAACGGCGTACGCTTCATAGGGAGCTAATTCATGCCACTGTTCCGAGCGTTCAGGATAATTATGAATTAATCGTTCATTATCCGACAATAGAATCTCTAAGCTGTATTGTTGAGTGGTGTTCGAAAAATTGACCACCACTGTCACTACATCGTTCTGATCAAATCGTTGATAAGCCAAAACTAACGGATTGTTTGTTTTAATTGCCCGATATTTTCCATACACGATCACATCATATTTTTTTCTTAATTGAATGAGTTGTTTATACGTGTAAAAAAGAGAATTTTCATCTGCCAATGCATCCTCTACATTGACTGTTGGATAATTCGGATGTACCGGCAGCCAAGGTTCGACCGATGAGAACCCGGCATTTAATTGTCCATCCCATTGCATCGGATGGCGTGCATTGTCGCGTCCCTTTGCATTGATTGATGTAATCAACTCACTTTCGGGATACCCCTGCGCAAGTCGTTCATTGTACATTCGAATACTTTCAATGTCATCAACTTCTTGAATTTCCTTGATCGGATAATTAATCATCCCAAGCTCTTCCCCTTGAAAAATATAAGGAGTCCCCTTCATAAAATGTAGATAGATCGCCAACATCTTGCCGCTCACTAGTCGAAACTCTTCTGAATCGTCACCCCAGCGGGAAATAATGCGCGGTAAATCGTGATTATTCCAGAACAAAGAATTCCAGCCCTTTTCATCCAACTCGGTTTGCCATTTTGAAAAAACTTCATGCAATTCTTGCGGATTTAAGGGTTTTAAATCCCATTTTCGTTTACCTGATTGTTTGTCCAAATTGATATGCTCAAACTGAAAAACCATCGATAATTCATTTCTTGCTGGATTCGAATACAGTTCTGCAATCTTAGGTGTGGCTCCCCACGTTTCGCCGACAGTGACAACATCATGCTTGCCAAAGGTGTGGCGATTCATTTCTTGCAGCAGATCATGCAACTTAGGACCATTCTTCGTGATCCCGCGATCAGGTTCTTTGCCGATTAAATCAATCACATCTAAGCGAAAACCGCCGACTCCTTTAGCCAGCCAGAAATTCATCATGTCCCAGATCGCCTGCTTCATTTGCGGGTTTTCCCAATTTAAATCCGGCTGTTTTTTTGAATGCAGATGCAGATAATACTCATCTAAGTGTGGAACATAGGTCCAAGCAGAACCGCTAAAATTTGATTGCAGATCATTCGGCGCGCCGCCATCAACTGGACTTCGCCAAACATAGAACTGATGATAAGGATTATCCTTACCTTTCAATGCCTCTTGAAACCATACATGTTCATCTGAGGTATGGTTCACCACTAAATCCATAATAATTTTAATTTTTCGCTGCGCAGCTTCTTGAATCAATCGATCCATATCAGCCATCGAGCCGTACTCAAATCCAATGGCTTCATAATCACTGATATCGTAGCCATTATCATCATTCGGCGAAGAATATACCGGGCTCAGCCAAAGAGCGTCAACCCCTAAAAAAGCGAGATAATCCAATCTTTGGATGATTCCATTTAAATCGCCGATTCCATCGCCGTTACTATCTTGAAAGCTTCGTGGATAGATTTGATAGATGACTGCTTTTTGCCACCAGTTATTACTCATTGGCGGCACTCACTGCGACTAAATCATCGCCAGAAACGACCTGTATCTTATTTAAGCCGCTGACTTCACCATAAGCAGCAGAGTTCGTAATCACCATCATGACGGTGTCATCATATCCGGCATTTTTAATCGCTGCTCTATCAAAGGTTCCTAACAATTCACCTTTTTTAACTCGTTCACCCTTCTTTTTATCGGTCGTAAAGAATTTCCCCGCCAAATTAACCGTATCGATACCGATGTGAATGAGAATCTCCGCACCACTGTCCGCTTGAATTCCATAGGCATGTTTCGAATCATACATGACCGTCAGCACACCATCCGCTGGTGCGAATAACTGATCGCTTTCAGGTTCAATCGCAATACCTTTACCCATCATTTCAGTAGAAAACACGGGATCATTGACATCCTTCAATGGAACAACTTTTCCAGAAACCACTGCCGCCAATACATCATCTTGAACAGCCATCGCTTGTTCAGGATCTTCATTGATCACAACAGCTTCTTGACCGTCAGCTGTTGAAGTTGCAGGAACATCCATTTTATTTTTTCCGTAAACAAAGGTTAAAGCAAACCCTAATACGAAGCTAATTACGACACCAATCATAAAGAATGGGATCGATTTTGGTGCGATTGAAATGAAGCCAATCACACTCGCAGGCCCCATCGCTACAGATAATACATGAAATAATCCAAGTGCAACACTTGCTACGCCAGAGGCGATCATGGCACAGATGAATGGGAATTTAAGTTTCAAATTAATCCCGAAAATCGCCGGTTCTGTAATCCCAAGCAGTGCAGAAATACTTGCAGAAGAAGCTAAACTTTTTTGCTTTTCATTTTTTGTTAAAACAAAAATTGCCAAGGTCGCAGCCCCCTGCGCGATGTTAGCCATGGAAGCTACAGGGAAAATAAACGATCCCCCTGTTCGGGCAACATCCGCTAGCAAAGTCGTCTCAATTGCTGGGAAACTTTGGTGCAAACCGGTAATTACGATTGGTGAATAAAATAGACCAAAAATTCCTAATCCGACTGCTCCAGTCGTTTGATATAACCAGACTAAGCCATCGGTTAATCCATCTGAAACTGTCCGCATCACAGGTCCCACGAAAATAAAGGTCAAGAAACCAGTAATAATAATTGCTAACATTGGTGTGAAGGTAAAATCAAATGCGGCAGAGATTTTTTTATGGAAGAATTTTTCTAGCGTTGCTAAAATCCAAGAAACAGCTAACACTGGTAATACAGAACCTTGATATCCAGCCTGCGCTACTTGCAAGCCGAAAATATTCCAATAAGGCATCGTTCCTTCTGTAATCGCGTTGGCAACACCGTATCCGTTAATCAGATCGGGCATAACCATAACCATACCCATCGCTGCCCCCAAATACCCGTTACCACCGAAGCGTTTAGTTGCCGAGAATCCAACTAAAATCGGTAAAAAGGCAAACGGTGCTGAAGCTAATAAATTAATGATGCTGGCAATATCCTTAATATTGGGAAACATTTCAACTACTGATTGCGGACCAAATAGATTCGGCGAGGTCAACACATTGTTGATCGCCATCAATAGCCCACCCGCTACTAACGCAGGAACGATCGGTACAAAAATATCTGATAAGACTTTGATAAATGCCATAATCGGATTTAGTTTCTTACCCTCGGCAGCGACAGCCTTCAAATCTTCTGTAGACGCTTCCTTTACATTCGTCAATTTTACCAATTCCGCATAAACCTTGTTCACATCTCCCGGACCAATAATAATTTGGAATTGACCATTAGCTTCAAATGTCCCCTTGACATCCTCGTTATTGTCTAAAGCAGTGTGATCAACCTTGCTAGGGTCTTTTAGCACTAACCGTAATCGAGTCGCACAATGAGCGGCGGCTTGAATATTCCCCTCTCCTAATGCTTTGTTTACTTCTGCGGCTACTTTTTTATGATTCATAATTTTTCCCCTTCCAATGTAATCGCTTTTTTCACTTTTATCATACAACATATTCCATAAATGTCAAACGTTTATCAAAATGATTTTAATAAAAAATTTTATTGGTAATAAATCAAGCAAATATAAGATTTATACATTTGATATACGTTTGACAATCATCCGTTTTTGAAGTATCTTTATAGCGAAAGAATGCGTTTGCTAAAAAAGATATGGAACATTTAACAAACGAATAAACTTTGCATCTGTATAAAAGGAGATATCAAAGATGGAACTAATAAAAAAATGGACCGATGACCTGCGCTACCTGCCTTACCATCAATGGGACGATAAATATCAACTTTTTTTGAACGAAACTATTCGCAAGTCTCATTGGCGGCAAAGTTACCATGTCCAACCAAAAAGCGGACTGCTAAACGATCCCAATGGCTTTTCTTATTTCAATGGCAAGTGGCACCTCTTCTATCAGCTTTATCCGATGGGACCCGTTCATGGAGTGAAATCTTGGGCCCACGTTTCATCCGAAAATCTCGTAGACTGGCAATCTGAAGGAATCGCTCTGCTCCCCGACTCGCCTTATGATAAGCATGGTGTTTACTCAGGCTCAGGAATCGTCATCGGCGATGAGTTAGTTTTGGCATATACAGGAAATGTCCGTGATGCTGATTGGACGCGAACTTCTTATCAAATGTTGGCCCATATGGGTAGAGATGGCGTAATCACTAAAGATGCCACACCGATTATTCCTGCACCGCCTGAAGGATATACTCATGAATTTCGTGACCCGCAGGTTCTTTTTTATCAAAATAAATATTGGCTGCTGATTGGTGCACAAACCGAAGAGCTTGAAGGAAAAGTATTGGTTTACTCTGGTGAAACATTAGAAGATCTGCAATTTGAGGGGCCTTTAGATTTCACAAATCAGTCAATGGGCTTCATGGTGGAATGTCCAAACCTAATCTTTATTGAAGACAAACCGGTTTTACTATTCTGCCCGCAAGGTCTTGATAAAAACATTATGGACTATCAAAATATTTATCCAAATACTTACGTTATTGCTGATACCTTTGACGGTGAGCAGCCTGCTCTAAAAAACGCAAGTTCGTTAAGCAATTTAGACCATGGATTTGATGTCTATGCTACTCAAGCCTTTAATGCGCCAGACGGAAGAGCTTTAGCGGTGAGCTGGATCGGACTTCCTGAAGTGGAATACCCTAGTGATTCAGAAGGCTGGGCTCATTGCCTCAGTATCATCAAAGAATTGCAGCTTAAAAATGGTCAATTGTACCAAACTCCTGTAAAGGAACTGATCGAGTTGAGACAAGATCAAACCTCTGTTAGTGGAAAGTTGTCACCAAAAGCCGCTGTGATTGCTGATAAAACCAATAATTGTTATGAGTTAGTGCTCGATTTTTCCGCAGACAGTCAAGGGCGTCTTCTACTTTACTCAGATGAGGAAATGGAGCACTCATTAGTCCTCGATTTCGACGCAAAAAATGGTATGATTAGTGTAGATCGTACACACGTCAGCAATCCATTTGCTCAGGAATACGGCACAACTCGCAGCCTCTCACTTGAAGAGAACAAACCATTGTCCTTACAGATCTTTGTGGATCATTCTGTTTGCGAAATTTTCGTGAATGGCGGACAGCACGTTTTGACTGCGCGAGTATTTCCGGCTGAAAATGAAAAGGATGTTTACCTTGAAGGAACATCCGGAGATTTTTCTGGTGATTTCTGGTGTTTGCGCAATATGAAAAACGACTAAGGAGTACAATGATACGATGGCAATCAAACTGACAGATGTCGCAAAAAAAGCAGGCGTTTCTCCCACTACAGTATCGCGCGTAATCAATAATTATGGATCATTAAGTCAAAAGACTATTGATAAAGTACATTTAGCGATGAAGGAATTAAATTATCAGCCAAATTCTCTCGCCCGTTCTTTGCAGGGAAAAAATACTCAATTAATCGGAGTTATTTTTCCAACAGTTTCCAATCCTTTTTTTGGTGAGCTGGTCGATAAGCTGGAGACCACCTTATTTGAGCAAGGCTACAAGACCATTCTCTGCAACAGTGCCAACAATAAGGAAAAAGAACGTGCCTATATCAATATGCTTTCCGCAAATCGCGTGGATGGGATCATCGCCGGCGCACATAATTTGGGCATCAAAGAGTATGAAGACATCGGCTTGCCGATCGTTTCATTTGACCGCCATTTGTCTGAATCAATTCCGATTATCGGCAGCGATAACTTCCACGGCGGCTATCTAGCAACCGAAAATTTATATTTGCGTGGATGCAGAAAAATCGGGATTCTTACTGGAAGTTTAAAATCAAACTCCCCTACTAACGGACGTTTAGAAGGTTATGAACAATTTTTAGCAGAGAAAGAATTGGAGTCTAGAGTGTTTGCGATTGATTCCAGAGCGAATTCAATGGCTCTGAAGACTTTAGAAATCAAGCGGATTTTGGAAAATGAAGATTTGGACAGCTTGTTTTGTACAGACGATTTAACTGCTATCTTAGTCTATAATATCTGCCAAGAAATGAAGATCTCTATTCCAGAGGACTTAAAATTGATTGGTTATGATGGAACAAAATTTGTTCAAAATTATTTCCCGCAATTATCGACGATTGCCCAACCAATTTCTGATTTTGCTGATTTATTGGTAGATTTATTGATTCAGCGAATTACAGACCCAGAAAAAGAATTGGAGCAATACTACGCGCTGCCGATCAAACTCATCCAAGGCAAAACGACCTAATTTAATAGATTTTTCCCAACATATAAAGGCCGCTTCTTTTTTGAAGCGACCTTTTTTTCGATCTTTTTAAATAGTGTCCTTTCTCTTGCGAAACTTCACCAAAATAATAAGCGACAAAACCAATAAACAGACCTTCGTCACCGGGATACTTCCCATTGCGTAAAGAACCACATTTTGTATAAGATAGGTATTCATTTTTGCAAACATACCGATAAATGGCAGAACCAAAGCAACTATTTCGATGATATAAAAAATTAGGGAAAGAAGGACGGGTCTCCTTTTCGCAGGAAAATTCTTATTCACACGGAAACAAATAATTTCACAAATAAAGCCGACAATATGCAGAAAACCGATGAAAAAAGGCGGTCCAACAAATGGCGTCAAAATAACGGCTCCTCTGGAAGCAACCGTAAAGACACCAATCGTTACTAACAGAATAAAGCTGATAATCGCATACATCATCGTATAAATCGCGGTGATTTTCGTGAAATTCATTTCGTTCCTCCTCTTTCGATTTTTCTTATAAATCAAGTATACGCTAAAATGAGAAGGCATCACAAAAGCCTTTTTGGCCCATACAATAGCAAAAACGAGCTGATCCAAGAGTCGGACAGCTCGCTTTTGTACGTACTGTTTAGTTGTAATTCTCTTTTAGATATTTCAACAATTCTGGAACCATTCCCACGGCCGACTTGCTGTCTGGACGGTCTTCTAAAAATTGCAGGACCGAAAATTTTTGATTCTGACTGTCAAAGGCGTAAAGGAAACTGTTTTGCTGCCCGCGTTCATCTTGTTTTTCTTTGATTTCTGCGGTTCCAGTTTTTGCCATGAGCGGAATCCCTAAGGACTGCAGACTATTGGCGGTGCCGTTAGGGTCTTCCACAACTGCCTGCATGTCTTGATTAATACGGGCGACCGTTTCAGCAGAGACTGCATTCTTCTTTGTTTTATTTTCCTGCGACAGCAAAAGTTTCGGATAAACGATCGTTCCATTATTAGGAAAAACTGAGTAGGTCGCGATTTGCTGAATCGGATTTAATAGCAGCTGCCCTTGTCCGTAACCGGTATCGGCCAATAAAATATCTGAGCCGAAATTCTTTTCGGTGGATATTTGCGCGGGATTCATTTCGATCGGCAAATCTAGCTCTTCTCCGAAAATAAATTTGTTTAAGCCCGCACGAAATGTTTTCTCCCCCATTTTTAAAGTTTCTTGAGCCATGTAGATGTTGTCGGAATAAATCATCGCCGTCCTTAAATCGACTGGCGAAACATCGGAAACACGAGTTACTTTGTATCCTCCCCAAGAAGCATCCTGCTGCCATTTTAATCCATTGATCGCTAAAGCTTGGTTCGGATCAATTGTTCCGGCATCCAATCCGATTGCGGCTGTGATCAACTTGAAGGTCGATCCTGGCGCATAACCGTTTGAATATCTTGCTAAAAATGGCAAAGCTTCGTCTTTCGAAAGTTTGTCGTAATCCGTTTGACTAATTCCATGAACGAATTTATTGGGATCAAAGCTCGGCGAACTGGCGACAGCCAGCAAATCTCCCGTTTTCGGTTCCGTCACTACACTTGATCCTCGCTCATTATCTAATGATTTATAGGCCAAGTATTGCGCTTGGACATCGATCGTTAATTGGATCTTTTTCCCTTCAACGACATTGATTTTTTGCAGAATTTCCTTTTCTTTCCCTTCGCTGTTCGTTATAGCAATATACCCGCCATCGCGACCTCGCAGTTTTTTATCAAATACTCTTTCCAGCCCAGTCCGACCAATAATACTGCCTTCGGATAAACCTTTATTTTTTTTCATGTCCTCTGCTGTTACCGCTCCAACATATCCAATAAGATGCGCGGCCGCCTCACCGATTGGATAGGTTCTCCCAATATCCGTTTGCACCTCTAATCCGTCTGGGGCCTCGAAGTTTTCTGGTACCTTCGTTTCAGTCTTTAATGGAACAAAATACTCTTCCTTGACCCAGCTTTGCTCCAATGCCGTATTGATGGCTTTTTCAGTCAAACCTAGAGCTTCACTGATTTTTTTGATTTTTTCCTGTTTTTGCTCCCCTTCGCCCAGCGCTTTAGGCACGACCCCAAAGTTAACGATCTCACCATTATTGGCTAGGCCATGTCCATTTCGATCCACGATCTCTCCTCTTGTGGCAGAAAGGTAATGATAAGCCACCTTATCTGTTCGTTTCATTCCAGAAAAAATCAAATTCGGCGCCCATTCGATTAAACTATTTCCTTTCGTGAATGTTCCTTGATAATTTTGCTTCAACGACTTTCCTAAGCCTGTATAAAGAACCGCCGTATACGCAAATTGATTCTTCTTTATTTTAAGATTCTTAATCTTGATATCATGAACACCGATACTGCCATAAATATTTTGGTACTTTTCATTTACTTGCTGCTTTGAAAAATCCAGCGCCTTTAACGAGTCTTCAGAAAGATATTTTAAAGACTCCTGATATTTCCCTTTCGAAAGTCGATCAACAAAGACCTTAATCGTTTCCTTACCTTTTGCCTCCATCCGTTGTTCATTTATCGTGCGGTAGCCGAAAAAGAAAAGACAACCGATAATCAAAATTCCCGTAACGATAACGATTCCCTTGCCGCGCTTGTGTTTCTCACTTCGTTTCATTTTTTCTGCACCTTTCCATATACTACATCTGTAGTTTTTGATAGTAATAAGAAACTAGAAATCAATAAATTTCTAGCTCCTTTAATATTGCTAATGTTTTTTCAGCCGCTGCTGATCCAGTTGCCTTTGCTCCTTGTAAATGACAGGCAAAATAATAGTTTCCCTTATTCGTTTCCATCGACCCAAGGAACCAGCCTGTACTCGTTGTTACACTGTTGCCGGTCCCGGTTTTTCCGTAAAGTGCATATTCCGGCTGTGTTTGTAAATGAATGGCCTCCTTTACAAAAGCCACATTATCGGTCGAAAATGACAGCTTTCCTTCCAGCAGCTTTCTAAACAGATCCACTTGTTCAAATGGCGATATTTTCAAGGACGATTCCAGCCAATAATTATCAATTCCACCTAAAAGATTCATATTTCCATAGTTGATTGAACGAAAGTTTTCTTTTAACTTCGTTTTTCCCAATTCCGAATCAAGCTGCTGGAAATACCAATTCGTGGAATTCGTTAAGGCTGTTTGAAGATTCTGATCATGATTCCAGCTGTCAATTGGATAGTCCGTTCCATCCCAAGCCCGTACATTACTTGTCTGATCAATCTTATGTGCATCAAGTGCGAACAGCGCACTCCAAATTTTGTAGGTACTGTCAGGCGAATAGCGTTTATGCCCTGCCGCTTGATTGTAGGTCAGATAGCGATCCTTGCTCTCATCATAAATGACCAGCGAATTATTTTCGTTTTGATCAAAAAGCGGATCGGATTTCTGTTCAACCAGCGGTTCTTGCCGCGAAAATTGATCCGTTTCGTCAGTCCGCGCTTGCGGGACTATCAAGAAAATACCGACAACTAGAGCGATCACCACCATGAATTTAGCAGCCAATTTTTTGGTCGATGAGGGCTGAAAGCTGCTGATGCATTCGATTCTTCTCGTCAGCTCTTTGCGCTTACCGGAAAAACCAAGCAAATATGAATTCTGATTTTTTTGCGCATAATCCAGCAATGTCGTTCCATAAAAGAAAACATCCTCTTCATTCAATAAACGCATCACAGACTGATCACAAGAAATTTCTCGGTCGCTTCTTGCTTGTTTGACGAGCCAATAGCTTACGGGATTGAACCAGTTTAGAATCGACAGCCCAAATAAAAGATTATTTTGAACCGTGTCCCTATTTCTCTGATGAACCAGTTCATGTAATAAAATGAAAAATAGCTGTTCATTTGAAGCTTTAGCAATAAAGCTGTTCGGCAAAACAATCTTGGGGCGAAAAACACCAAATGTCGCCGGGCTATCGACTCCATCAGTCTGTAGGAGAACCAATCCTTTTCTGCTGTATCCCAAACAGTTCTCTGCTTTTGCCAATTGTTTTTGAACTCTTTGATCATCTACTTGTACAGCCGCTCGAATCATTTTCCGAAATTGGCTATAAGAATAGATTGCTCGAACCAGAAAAATCACAACACCGATCGACCATACAGCTGCCATCGACCATAAAAAAATAGAGCCGAAATCATTCGCTGGAAGTGCATTGTCATTCATCCAGCCAGAGGCCGTTTCTCCCATGAAACTTTGAGCATTATCCAAATGAAGCGAAGTCGGAAGTGCTCGACCTGGCATTACACTTTGCATTCGGTAATAAATAAGATCCCTGAATCCCGTAAGAAGCTGATTGGGAATAAAGAAGAAGACGGTCAATCCCGCTAGATTCCAATATTTGCCTTGATAGATTGGTGAAAGCTGTTTGTCGAGCAGCCTTCTAAGTATGAATAAAAGAATCAGGTACAGGTTGGCAGAAATGATATTCAAAAGAAAATGAGTCATCTATTTTCTCCTTTTATTTAATAATTCCCGCAACTCGTCGATTTCCTTTTCATCAATCGATTCATCCTCAACAAAATTCGAAACGAAATCACTGACCTTGCCATCAAAAAATTTGTGAATAAACTTTTGGCTTTCCTGCTTCACGAAATATTCTCTCGGGATTAGTGCGTGATAGACATACACTCTGCCTGATTTTGAATGGTCGACAACCCCTTTTTGTTCCAAACGAACCAATAGCGTTCGAATCGTATTCGGACTCCACTCTTCCTCTTTTTCAAATGCTCGGATAATCTCCTTTGAATCAACAGAGGCTCTTTTCCAAACGTATTCCATAATTTTTAGTTCCGCATCGGTAATTTTTATCTCTTTTTCCATCACTGACTCCCTTCAAACTACATCTGTAGTTTAATCGATTCAAAATGATTTGTCTATAAAAGTTTTCTTGATTCCTCTTTCCTCTGTCTGACTCGTAAAAAAATGAAGAAAACTTAAGACTTCTCAACTTCTTTCTGCTCTATGCGTTTGCTACACTTATAAAGAGACCATAAAGTGAGGTAGCGTAAATGAGCAGAAAAACAAGTATCCTAGCGTTTATTTTATTAAGCATCGTTCTTTTTGTCGGATTGTATTTTCTCTTTAATCGAACCGATTTGCATCATACTATTTTTGACGGTTTTTATAATACCTTAGTTCGTTCAAATTCTGTTCCTACCTCTGATGGCGCAGAGTACACTCAAACCTATATTGACTGGCCGAACGTCAAATTGTTTCTTATTCTTTATGCGCTCACCATCATCTTCATTGTGTCATTGGTCAGTTATATTATCCATCGCATCCAACTGACAAAGAATACTCGGCTGCTTGCGGGGAAAATCGCTGTTTTCTTTTCAGAACCTTCTGCCGCTCCGACAGGCGAACTGATGATTGATAATGAGCTGCTGAAAATTAAGTCGAATATTGAGAACAACGAAATTCTGTTAAAACGCGAAACACAGCGAACCAAAGATTTGATTACTTATTTGGCTCACGATTTACGGACGCCTTTAGTATCCGTTATCGGCTATCTCAATTTGATGATCGATTCAGATGATTTAACAGACGCACAAAAGAAGCACTTTTTGGCGATCACCTTGGAAAAATCGACAAGGCTGGAACATCTGATTGACGATTTTTTTGATATCACCCGCTTTAATCTGCATGATATTCAGCTGTATAAAGAGAAACTTGATTTTGTCTTTCTATTAAATCAGCTGGCGGATGAATTTTATCCTTTACTCAAAGAAAAAACTCAATCTCTGGTTTATGAAGGCCCCGAAACGTTGACCATCTTCGCGGACAATGAACAGTTGGCTCGGGTATTGAATAATTTATTAAAAAATGCGATGAACTACGGGACCGCACATTCAACGATTCGGCTGCATCTTTCAAGTGATGCTGAAAGGATGACCTTTAGTATCTCGAATGAAGGAATGACTATTCCTGAAAATCAATTATCAAATATTTTTGAAAAATTCTATCGATTGGATAAATCACGATCGACCAAAACCGGCGGCGCTGGGCTAGGTTTAGCGATCGCGAAAGAAATCATTTTGGCTCATCAAGGAACGATTACAGTAACTAGTGATAATGGAGTCACCACTTTTACGATCGCACTGCCTTTAGAAAAAGCGTAGAAAATTCTACGCTTTTTTATTGAATACTATTATAAAAAGTACGACTCTCGATCACATTGAATTGCTTAGATTCATCGCTGCCCTTACAGCCTGCGATAATCAATAAATATTCCTCGCCATCAATCTCTGCTAAACTAGCCAAACATAAACCAGCTTTTGGTGTATAACCCGTTTTTCCACCGATAATATTCCCTTTTGAAAGCTCAAGACTTTCTCCTCGACTGATCATACTGCTGGTGAAATAATTTCCTTCTGGATGCCTGTTGGTTGCTGAACCTTGATAATTCAATGAAGTAAAAATTTGATAAAAGGAGTCATTTTTGAGCGCGTATTCCAAAAGGATCATCATATCCTTGATGGTCGAATAATGACCGGCCGCATCCAATCCTGTTGAATTGGCAAAATGAGTGGCTGTCATTCCGAGCTGTGCCGCTTTTTCATTCATAATTTCAACAAATGATTGCTCATCTTCACAGATTCCTAAAGCAGCAGTCAATGTTGCATCTGCACCCGAAGGCAAAATAATGCCGTGCAATAAATCCCAATAGCTAATCTTCTCACCGAGCATTAATCCAGCCACAGCCAAATTATTTTGTTCAATTTCGAAAAAAATATTCTGAGGGACGGTCACGGACTGATCAAGACCCGTTGCATGTTCAATAATACAAATTGCCGTCATTATTTTCGTCAAGGAAGCGATCGAAATTCTTTGTGTTTCGCCTTTGCGATAAATCTCCGACCCGTTTCTTGATTTTAGTAAATAATGATCGGACGAAATTTGTTTGTTTAAGATCAACGATTCCGATTTTGATAAATTGGCACTGCTAAATGTATTTCCTACCCGATACAAAAGTACACCTGCTAGGATGAAAAAAATTAGCAAGAGCAAAGCCATCCAATTTTTAAATTGCCTTTTCATAAAAAAACCTCCCTATAGACCTATTTAAGCATCTACTAGAAAGGCAATTTTTAATATTCACTTATTTCTATCTTAAGTTCTCTTAAGGAGTCAGATTTTATAGCCAATGCCCCAAACGGTTTGAATATATTTGTATTTTTCGCCGGTATCCTGCAGCTTTTCCCTTAGATGACGAATGTGTACCATGATCGTATTATTGGAGTTTACGTAGTATTTTTCGCCCCAGACTTCTCTGAATATTTGTTCCGAGCTCACCACCTGATCCTGTCTCTCCATCAATAGTTTTAGGATTGAAAATTCAATCGGTGTCAAATACAGCTCCTGCTCATTCAGAAACACTTTCCGTTTCTCCACATCCAGTTCGATCCCCTTGACCATCAGGATATTACGACCTAAATTACTGTATTGAGTTGCTCTTCGCAACTGCGCCTTCACCCGTGCGACTAACTCCAAGGGGCGAAACGGCTTCGTCATATAATCATCTGCTCCAAGTGTAAGCCCGGTTATCTTATCGATCTCTTCACCCTTAGCCGTCAGCATGATAATCGGATAGGTATATTTTTTTCGAATCGCCTGACACAATTCGAATCCGCTAATATCCGGCAGCATCACATCTAAAATCGCCAGCGCAAAATCTTCTGTGTGAATCCTTTCCAAGGCAGCTTGCCCAGTTTCACAAGTAATCACTTCATAATTTTCGTTTTTTAAATAAAAGACAACCAGCTCGCTGATTTCCTGCTCATCCTCGACCATCAAAATTTTTACCATAGGCTCACCTTCTCATAGATATTTTATGGACCTGTTTCTTTAATATATCATGAAATATTCTTATTTGTTTTAAGACTGTAATAAGATACACAGAATGTAAAAAATCAAAAAATCCATCGGGCAATCGATCATTGATCAACTCGATGGTTTTTTTATATTCGACGAAACGTATTTCATTTAAGAATCAATAAGTTCCTCTGTTTGATTAAAAATAATGGTCGTACTCTCATGTACTTTTTTCTTAAAACAATTCACAGCTGCCCCTTGAATAGCTCCTTCTTTTAAGAACTGTTTCAATTCGCTAGTTGAAAGATCCAGTTTAGCTTTAAGCAGATTGAACAATTTAATCTTTAGTGGAAAGTCACTTTGAATTTCTAAAATGACGGGTTCATCCAGTTCGAACCTCTCGCCTAAAATTTCATACTCAACTCTTCGAAGAGTCACGCCGTTTTGATTTAAAATCGTGCGATCAGAGCCGTATTGTCTTGCAAGCATCGGATCATTGTTTTGGAAAAGTGCCAGTAATTCTTGATCCATTTTGTTCGTATGAACTCTTGAAAAAATGGTTGAATTCCAACTAGTTTTACATTTTTTACAGTTATAAATCAGCCAGACATCCAGATACTTTCCCTGAGCATTGATGCGAAAACGTTCTGAACAAGAAAATTCCATATCTCTGTTACAATTCTTGCAATGACGCGTTATCGTCGGAGTACTCAAAAAATTTATCGTCCAGACAACTTTTCTCACCTTTTATCCTTCCTTTCCTGGGCAATCAAACTATTGCCCAAGATAAGGTGGAATCACCATTCTCATACAAATACCTCCTTTACAAAAAAATTCTTTTCTACATAAAAATTATCTGTCTTAGATAACTTTATTGTAGAAAAGAATCGCTTGTGAAACTTCTGAATTCTTGCTCTATTTTATTGGAATACAAATATCCATTTGAACATAGCCCGCTTCCCAATCAATATTGCGATAAATATTCAACCCATATTTCTTGCTCATTTGATACTTGCTTTGCGGCAGCCAAATCGTAAACAGTCCTTGGATCGCTGAAAAGATATCCTCGATAGCTCCTTGAAAAGGAAAAACCGCACATCGTCCACCTTCGACCTGTTTTGTATTCTCAGCATCAAAGGCTTTGTCCACTGTAAAACATAGATCGCAAATACTATGATCTTCAAGCGCTACAGAAGGATCACTATAATATTTTTCCATCAAAATCGCCGATTCATCATAGTAGGCATTCTCAGCAATAAAGGACGCCCATTCTTGCTTTAGCTCGATGTAATTGCCAATCTGTCGTTTGTAAACAACAAATAGGTGATTGACCTCGCGTATTTGAATCTTTTCTTGATATTCTTCGTACGAGGATAGATGCTCTTGCTTCTGTGAATCGAATGGATTTTGGATTGTATTGGCTTGGACAGATTTCCTAAATTTAATGGGCGATTGATCATACATTTCTCTGAATACAGAGCTATAATTTGAGGCACTGTAGCCATATTCCAGGCCGATCTGCGAAATTTGTTTCTCCCTTTTTATCTTTAAATCAATCGCGCTTTGTTCTAGCTTGACTCGCTTGATGAAGGAATAGACGCTCTCGCCAGTTACGTCCTTAAACATGCGGCAAAAATAATACTTTGAGTAAGAAAGATGATCGGCCACATCAGCTATCGTGATGGGTTCTTCTAAATGAGACAAAATATAGTCGATGCTATCGTTTATTAATACACTCTTGTCCATTTCGAAGCCTCCCGTAATTGTTTTTGAATTTTTTATCTGTACTATTACAATTATAAAAAGAATTCAGCATCTATGCTGAATCTTTTATCACTTATACTTAAATAGCTTATGTCAGAAAAATTATTTATCCGGCACAGACATTTCTCCGTTAATAATTTTTTCCTTGGCATCCGAAACAGCTTTATAGGCTTCTTCAGATAGCTGCCCTTTCGTTAGATCAACACCTTCTTCTTTTAGACCAAAGGTTAAGTGCTTCCCACCAGGAAATTTGTTGTTATAAGAGGTCTCCGCAAATTCTTTTACCGCCGCACCAACATTCTTTTTAGTGGAAGTTAACGTAAAATTACCCGTGTCGCCATTTTCCAATTTATAGTCACCTTCATCCGCTTGATCACGATCGACGCCGATGACCCAAACCTTTTTACTATAATCATTTTCATTGCGGGCTTTCGCTTCCTGGAAGACGCCGGCACCGGTACTTCCTGCTGCTTGATAAAGAATATCTGCACCGTCCTTATACATAGACGCCGCGATTGCTTTTCCCTTATCTGGCGAATCATAGGATGCTGCATATTGGCTATTCACGCTTATTTCTTTGTTTTGAGCGGTTGCACCAGCCTTAACTCCGGCTTCGAAGCCGCTTTGAAAACGCTGAATGACCGGTCCTTCCATTCCGCCAATGAATCCAACTTTATTACTTTTGGTCGTATAGGCGGCGGATAGTCCGGCTAGATAGGCACTTTCCTGATCCTTAAACGTCGCTGAAGAAATATTCTTTTTACCGGAAATATCACCATCGACCAGAGCAAAATTCAATTCAGGATTCGCTTCGGCCGCGCTTTTCAATTCCTCTGCCTGCAAATAACTTAAACTAATAATCGTTGTGAACCCGTTCTTTATGGCTTGATCTATGTTCGTACTATTGTCTTCAGGATTATTTGTTTCGATATAGGTAAAGTCTTTCTTTGGTGTTAACTGCTTGTCTTTTCCCCAAGTCTCAAGGCCTTCCCAACCGGCCTGATTAAAGGAACGATCATCGACTCCACCAAACCCTAAAACTAGCGCTATTTTACTCCCCTCTTTTTCGGCCTTTTCCTCTCCTTGATTTTGAGAACAGCCGACTAGCGTTAAAAATGACGCTAAAAATAAGAATGAAACGAGAACCTTCTTCACTATTTTTCTCCCCTTCGCAATAGGTGTCTTGACACATTTTTTTAAAGTATAGCATACCTATATACTGAACACTATTGTATTTCTAAGAATTATTATCTTTTAATGATGCTGACCTGGCACTTCTATTTTTTCTCTTCACTCAAAAAAACACCATCGCAATTCATTTGGACGATGGTGGTTAAAGCTCTTTTTATTTTTAAAGTAGAATGCGTCTTACTTTAGGATTGATTTCTATGATTTTGCCGGACTGCTAAGATTTTCAGCCAAATCATTCAACGCGTCGAAATCATGGATTAAATAATAATTTTTCTTTTTTTCCAAGATATTCGCATCACGAAAATTCGTGATTGTTCGTAAAAGATGGCGATAGCTGACATTTAAGATAGAGGCGCAAGTCGTCAGACGAAAAGAGAATTTTTCATTTTCATGGTTCGTTAAAATGAATTTAGCTAGCCGTGTTTCCACTGGTTCTGTTAACGAGTTCGCCAAGTTGATTCCTGAGTTCAACCGGTAACTAAGCAGCTGACAAATATTTTGTAAAAAGCGGACATCCTGCTGCAGCTGTTCCCGATATTGGTTCAGCGGGATACTGACACATATACAATTTGAGACAGCCTTCACACTGCTTTTTGGCAGCAGACCCCATAATGAAGAGGCTTCTCCCAGCGGTGTCGCGGGCTTTGCATGGTCGATACAAATATTTTGCGTATCGGAAGAATAGGAATAGACCATGACCGTTCCATCTACTAAAAAGTAAAGAAAATCAGAAGTCGTTCCCGTTCGAATGAGGTGCTCTTCCTTTTCGAAATATTGTAAAGAAGCCATCGCCAAAATATCTGAGTCCATATAATCCTGCAAATGATGCATCTCAACGTAGGCAGATAGTTGCTCAGCGTCTTGAATCTTTTTCATCAAAAGGTCACCTCTAAAGAGTTTTTTCTTTATTATAGCCTAGATTGAATATCCGCTCAATACGAACGATTTTTATAATTGTTTGTAAATTGTATGTAAAAATTGTGTAAAATAGGACGTGCGTCACTTCTTTATTTTTCATTCCTTGCTATGATTTAGACGTAATAGAAATACATACCTAACAGGAGGAAAAAAATGCAGTTAAAACAGTTAGCAAAAGGGTTTATCGGAGTCATGTTACTTACAGCTTTAGCGGGTTGCGGTTCAGGCAGTACAAATAGCAGTTCCGATAAGGACAGTAAAGAAAAATTGGTGGTTCAATTCGTTCCGACAAACAACGACGGCAGCATGGAAGCAAAGGCTAAGCCCTTCGCTAAATACCTATCTAAGAAACTAGATCGCGACGTAGAAGTTACCTTAGCTACTGATTATTCAACGATTGTCGAAGCAATGTCTTCAGGTCAAGTCGATGTCGGCATTATGCCCCCCGCTGCTTATGTTCAAGCAAAGGACGCAAATGCTGCTGAAGCTATCCTAACTTCTCAGTTAGGCGATTACGATCAAAAAACTGGTCTTCCATTAAAAGACAAATTGACGAATACCTTTAAGGGTGAAGTTTTAGTTCGGGCGGACAGCGATATGACGAAACTTGCTGATCTTAAAGGAAAAAATATCGCGACATTAAGTCCAAACTCTGCCAGCGGTTATATCTATCCCGTTGCTGAACTTAAAGATGCAGGCGTTGATCCAACGACCGAAACAAAAATGACGACTGTCAACGATATTCCTAGTGAGATTACCGCAGTGTTGAATAAACAAATGGATGCGGCCTTTGTTTTTGAAGGTGCCCGAAATGTATTTGCCTCTAGTTTTTCAGATAATGATTTATTTAAAGATTTGAAAGTATTGTATTTAACTGAAGGCGACATTCCAAATGACGCGATCGCTGTTCAACCAGATATGTCGAAAGACCTGAAAGCGAAGATCAAAAAGACGTTCCTTGAAATGAAGGATGACGAAGATGGCGCCGAAGCAATGTCACTATGGGGACATCAAGGCTATGAAGAAGCGGCCGATTCTGCGTACGACACGATCAGAGATTACACGAAAAAAGCAGCCGAATAATACATCAGTAAGTGTCAGCAAACTTCTTTGCTGACACTTTAAAAAATGGAGAACGATAATGATAATTTTTGACAATGTTTCGAAGGTTTATCCGAATGGCGTCGTAGGACTAAAGGAGATTAATCTAACTATTGAAGATGGCGAATTTGTTTCCATCATCGGATTGAGCGGAGCCGGAAAAAGTACTCTGCTGCGCAGCATCAATCGCCTGGTCTCTACGACTGAAGGCGACATTCGGATCAACGAGACTTCTATTACAAAAGCAAACAAAAAGGAATTACGAATAATTCGCCGCCAGATCGGCTTGATCTCGCAAAGCTTTAACCTGGTAAAGCGCAGTACCGTTCAGAAGAATGTCTTGTCTGGACGCTTGGGCTATTATTCGACTTGGAAAAGTATTTTTGGCCTTTTCACAAAAGAAGATTATCAGCAAACCAAACAAGCCTTGGAAACTGTCGGTCTGTCTGACAAATTACAAACACGCAGTGACGAGCTGAGCGGCGGTCAGCAACAGCGGGTTTCGATTGCTCGTGCGCTGGTTCAGCAGGCGCCGATCATTTTAGCCGACGAGCCAGTCGCCTCTTTAGATCCCATCACGACGCAAAAAGTCATGGAGGATTTGAAAAAAATCAATCAAACGATGGACAAAACCGTCATCGTCAATCTGCATTCGGTCCCGCTGGCACGTGAGTTTTCCACTCGTGTGATCGCGCTGAATGCTGGTCAAGTCGTTTTTGACGGCTCACCAGAAGCTTTGACCGATGAACGTTTGAATCAAATTTACGGTAAAGCAATTTTTGAAGAAAAGGCAGGCGAAATCGATGAGCTTGAAAGAGACAGTTCACTTTAAATGGTACAAACACCTGCTTATTCTTTTATTCCTAGTTGCCTGCTTTCAGGGAAGCGTCTGGATCACCGCGGCCGATTTTTCACAGGTCTTTCAAAATTCTAGTCAAATGACCGCCTTCTTATCCCGCTTTGTTCATCCTGATTTCAGCTATCTGCCTAAACTGGTGGAACCGATGATCAAAACGCTGCAGATGTCTCTATTGGGAACTGTGATCGGCTTGATTTTCGCCGTTCCTGTCAGCTTTTTGGCGACGACCGTTGTCACTGAAAACCGCTGGCTCTCTACTATTTTCCGTTTTCTTTTAGGGTTGGTTCGAACGATTCCTACCCTGCTTTTAGCGGCATTATTTGTTGCGGTTTTTGGCATTGGTGAAGCAACGGGGGTACTGACGATCGCTGTTTTTACCTTTGGAATGGTCTCACAATTGATGTTCCAAGCGATCGAAACGATTGATTTTGGTCCGATCGAAGCCGCTGCGGCAGTCGGTGCCAACAAGATGCAGATCGCGATCTGGTCGATTGCCCCGCAAGTATTGAGTCAATTTGCCAGCTATGCCTTTTATGCGTTTGAAGTTAATGTTCGTGCCTCGACCGTTCTTGGTTACGTAGGTGCCGGTGGGATTGGTGTCATCTTGAACTCTTCCTTGGCATTGTTGAATTACGAACGGGTATCGATCATTATCTTGACGATTTTGATCACAGTAGCGATCGTGGACAAAATGAGTGAACGCGTCAGGAGGTCCCTGTTATGATGATTCGCGAAATGAGCAGAAAAACACTGGTGTTATTAGCCGTATTGGTCATCCTCGTTGTCTTATCAGCAGCAACTCTAGACTACTCTGGTTTAAGAACCTTCTCACCTGCTATGGGAATGGATGTGCTGCGCGGGCTAGGTCAGCCTGATTGGGGCTTTTTATATGACGGCAGCGGTGAAGATTTGCTAAGCCTGCTGCTGCTAACGATCGGGATCGCTTGTCTAGGAACGATGATCGCGACTGTTTTGGCTATCCCGATAACATTAATCAGTGCCGTAAATTTATGGCAGGCCCATCCTTGGGTGACGAAGCTGGGGAAATTTGTCTGTAACGTTTTACGGGCTTTTCCTGAATTAGTTTTTGCGATTATTTTTGTAAAAGTCGTCGGACCAGGACCTTTTGCTGGCGTCATGGCGATCGGCGTTCACCAGATTGGAATGCTTGGGAAATTGTTTACCGAAGAAATGGAAGCGATGGATGAACGTTTAGTGGAAGAGATGCATGCGGTTGGAGCCAATTTTTGGCAAACAATCTTCTTTGTACGAATCCCCTACCTGATGCCGATCTATTGTTCGTTAGCATTGAATCATTTTGAAATCGCTGTTCGCAGCGCAGCAACACTCGGCTTAGTAGGCGCTGGCGGAATCGGCGCACCGCTGATTTTCGCGATCCAGACACGCTCTTGGAGCAAAGTCAGCATTATTTTGATCGGTGTTGTTGTTACCGTGTTTATTTTAGATCAAATAACCGGAATCATAAGAAAGAAATTGAGATAATTATGAACATATTGCATATATCAGATATTCATTTTCGCAGAGAATATGAAGCCTGTGACGAGGGCTATAAAGGCATGTTGGCGAAAATGCAGAATCCTCTCATTCCTTTAGGTGAGTGCTTGACCCATTTGCACAGCCAAACCACTCTTGATCTTGTGATCATCAGCGGGGATTTGACTGAGGATGGAGAAATCGACGATTATCGCTATTTGAAGGACTGGCTGAAAAAGGCACTGGGCGATACGGAAATTATTGTCACTTTAGGCAATCATGATATCAAAGAGCATTTTCATGTTGGCTGGTGTCAAGAAGCGGCTTCCTCTGCTCCTTACAATCGGATCGTGAAATATCCTGAGTTCAGCGTGATTTCCTTTGATAATTCTAGTTACGGCTATGCCGATGGAATCGTTGACCAACAGCAATTCCACTGGCTGGAACACGCCTTGGAACAAGAGAAAAATCAGCCGATTATTTTAGTGACCCACCATCACCTGCTGGCGCAGCAAAGCGCGATGCCAAAATGGCCGGGAACCGAACGCTTCTTAGAATTGCTCGTTCCCTATGATATTCGTTGTATTCTAAATGGGCATACTCATCACACCTTCAGTGATGAGATTAATGGCATCCCCTATTTCACCGTCTCCAGTATGTCCTTTGTTGGTGAGGACGAAGGCGATGGCCTCGTTCGTTTTGAAGAACGCCACGGGTACAATCTCTATCAGCTCAAAAATGGCAGAGTGACTCGGCAGACATCCGAGAACTTTATGCCGGGCCATGTTCTAAAAACGCTCGATATGAGCAGATAAATAAAAATGAGACCGATTGGCTTGATGCATCGGTCTCTTCACTATCATAAAAAAGAGCCAAAAAGGAGGAGAAACGAGAGTGATCATTACTCTTCTGGAAACGAGCGACATGCATGGGTACGTATACCCAACCACCTATTCCGGCAAAACAGACTTGCCTATCGGTGCGGCTAAGGCTGCTGCTAAATTGAAAGAATTGCGGGCGCAAGCAGATGGGCCTGTGATTGCAATCGAAAACGGCGACTTTATTCAAGGCTCCCCTCTGAGCTATTATCTCGCCAAAGAACAGCACTCGGCGAAAGAACTGACAAACCTGATTAATTTGATGAATTACGATGTTCAGCTCATTGGCAATCATGAGTTTAACTATGGGCTCGATTATTTAAAAGAGGCCATCAAAAATTATCAGGCGCCTGTTCTAGCGGCGAATATTTTAAATCAAGCTGGGCAGCCCTATTTTGGTAAGGCCTATACTATCCTCGAAAAAGCTGGGATAAAAATCGCGGTATTAGGACTCACCACCCAATACATCCCACATTGGGAAAAGCCAGAGACACTGAAAGGAATGACCTTCGAAAGCATCGTTAAGACAGCCAAAAAATACGTACCACTCCTGAAGCAACAAGCAGATTTAGTCGTAGTAAGCTATCACGGCGGATTTGAAAAAGATCTAGCAACAGGTGAAGCAACCGAGGCGCTAACTGGGGAAAACGAAGGCTATCAATTGCTGCAGGAAGTTGCGGGTATCGACGCTCTTTTTACTGGGCACCAGCATCGAACAATCGCGACGAAAATCAACGGCGTTCCGGTTGTTCAGCCTGGTTACCAAGGCAATCATATCGGAAAAATTCAATTAACCGTCGAGAAAATGGGTGAACAGTTCGTTGTCACGGACAGCCATGCGACATTGCATTCTGTTGAAGATGTCGCGCCCGATCCCCAAATTCTCAGCGCGATTGAACCTATGGAAAGAGAATTGGAACATTGGCTTGATCAAACATTAGGGCAAGTTGAAGGGGATATGCGGATTGATGATCCGATGCAGGCTCGCCTGATCGAACATCCTTATGTAGAATTTATCAATCGAGTCCAGCTGTTCGCCAGCGGAGCCGCAATATCAGGCACCGCACTTTTTAATAATGAAGGAAAAGGTTTTGGCCAGAAGATCACCATGCGGGATGTCATTACAAACTATATCTATCCAAATACTTTGGCAGTAATCAAAGTCAGCGGCGCAGACCTGCGCGCCGCATTAGAGCAAACCGCCAATTATTTAGCAGTGGAAGATGGCAAAATCGTCTTTAATCCGGCCTTTATCCAGCCCAAACCACAATACTATAATTACGATATGTACGAAGGAATTGACTACACAATCGATATGAACCGGCCCGCCGGACAACGAATAACGAGACTAAATTTCAACAACCTTCCCATCACCGCTGACCAAGAACTTGAAGTCGTGACCAATCAATACCGTGCAATCGGCGGCGGCAATTACAATATGTTCAGCGCTGATAAAATTGTGCGAGAAATCCAAGTCGACATGACCGAACTAATCGCAGATTATCTAAAAGAACATCCAATCATCAAAGCCGAAGCTAATCATAATTTTCAAGTGATTTTGTAGCTGTGGGTTTCCTGCTATATAACAAAAAAACGAGCGGCAAAATTACACAGCCGACTCGTTTTTTTAAGCATTCATCAACTATTTTTAACTAACTCCCCACACTATCTACTTACTATTGATCTGTTTCATCAGGACTACGCAGGAGTCGCTTGATTCTCACTATAAATCTTCGCTGCACATTTATTACAATACACACTCACCTCTTTCGGTATCTGGACGTCAACTCTGGTTGTTTCGTGTTCATCCAACACTTGATAGGTCATTTCACCCACGATCATTTCCGATATTTCCTTATTTCCACAAGCAGAGCATTCAAAATTTTTATTTTCGAATTGTTTCAAGTACAATTGAGCCTTCTTGCGACCCTCCATAAACCTCCGACACCTATCAATCAGTTCGATTTCTCTATAACTTAATTCTCTCACCACTAAGTTTTCTATATCCTCAATATTCGTGCATAGAGTATATTTCTTGATTTGTCGTTGTGCTGTTGATTTACATGAAAATGTCTCTATATTCGCGATTTGCAGCACCTGTATCGGTACATCATCGTCAGGATATTGATCGAAGTACAATTCAGTAATATGCAGGTATTTCGTTCGTGAAAAATAGTACTTTCCTGAAATGTAACCGCTGTTATCTTCTTCGTTGCAATAAATAGCATATAATCTTTTGTAATCCAATTGACTTACTCCTTCTCTTCTAAAAGTTTTATTCTTCCTTCTATGTAAAATAGTAGCATTCCCTTTAATCTAGGTAAATTTCATTCTTTTTCCTTTTAATTATCGATTTGAATATATCAAAAACGCTGTCTTTTTTCACATACATTTAGTTGGGAAAGAAGGATGGCCGTTTAAATAGAAAAACGGCAACGAATCTCTCAATGAGAGTCATTCGTTACCGTTTTAGAAAATGAAAATAGGTAATAAAAGAACGGTTATGACAAAAAACTTCTAAAAAGTTTATGAGCAGGTTCGTTTAATAAATTCGAATAAGTTCCTGAAGTTTTTCTTGCGCCGCACTGTCCTCTGAGATTTGAAAGTCCAAATCCGGTGTATAACTTCCTTGAGTGCCATCATCCGCGTATTCACCAAATCCTGTATTGGTACTTACTGGTACTCCGTTTCCGGTTTTCAACTCGTAGACCACGCCATTATCCCCCAGCAAATATTTGCTTACAGGTTTATCCTTATCCAGCTTAACAGAATAATTTGCGGCAAAAGAATCCGCATAAAGCTCTTGTTTGCCGACGCCGCCATCCTTCGCTGTATAGAAGATGCACCCGCCTATTGCCCGAATAGGAAAGGCTCTTTTTCCCGGCATATCAAAATTTTGAACCTGGACCTGACCATCTGGCGTATTGGCATACCAATCTCCATGCCCCGCTGCTCCATGATCAAAGAACCAATCGCTAACTGCCATATTTCCTATCGCGGCACGCTGCCCTGCCCAATCAAGAAAAGCTAGATTAATTTGAGCTTTTTGACTGTCACTCAACCGAGCACCCTTACTGGCAATACTTTCCTCCTGACTCATACTCTGCGTCTCTTTTGTTTCAGAGGACGAAGTTGATGATATTTTTGAAGATGTCTCGGATGATGTTTTTGAAGTTGATGAGTCACTTTTTGCTGTGACGGATACCTTGATTTCTGTCGAACTCACAGGCGTGCTTTCGCCTTTATCCTTCGTAGAGCCGCAGCCGGATAATAGTAATACCGAACCAAGCCCTAGCACTAAAATACTGCTTATTTTCATCGTTATTCCTCCAAAGTATAAATTGTTTTTTTAAGCATGAGCCTATATATGAATGGAATCCATCGTCGGATTCTTGATCATAGACATTTTTTCTATTTAAGGTTCAATTAAGTTCCATTTATTATTGTATATTCAACCCAAAAATCTTTTTCATTTTGCCAGTTGCTTCGGTAACTGGCAGCCCTTTTTATTGTTTTGAGAAAAACCTCTCTCAGTCTATTCGCAGTCGGCATTGAATGCAACTTATTTTTTTCCGTCAGTGTCATGGACCCTTTTTCTCTTACCCTATACACATATTTCATAATGGGAACTCTCCAATCCGGGAGTTCCTTTTTGGTTTTAACGTTATAAGAGAATGAGTCGTCAGTACTTCCCCTATTTCAATTGATTCAGTAAACAGGTTTGTAAATCCCTAAACATGTTCACAACCCTTAGTAAACACTTACATTTCTAAGTACAGCACTTATACTAGGACTTGAAGAAACAGTGGCCACATCGTTCTTCTAATCAAAGATAGCTGATAATGCTTCGCTTAATAATATCTCGAATTGATTCAACGTTGTTCCAAAGAAAAGGTTAGGCTGATACTCCGATAGAACCCGTGGAGTATAGGTATCTGTGCTAATTGTTAATGTTGCCAGCTGTCCAATTCTCGATTTCTTTTCACCGACAAAAGCAATTAAATCAATATGGTGATCTTTTGCCATTTTTGCAAGCTCAGCTAGACGAAAAGTGTCGCCTGAATTAGAGATAATAAAAATCAGAACATCCCTTTCAACCTGTTCTCGCAGAAACTCCAGATGGCTGTTGGCAGTCGCACGGAAACCATAAAGATTAAGTGTTTCAGAAAAGTGATTCGCGATATTTTGCGAGAAACCTGATCCTAGGATCATAATCCGTTTATTTCGATAATCAGATAGTAAACGGATAAATTCGTCCCTTTCTTCATTTGAGAAATGCTTAGGGAGACTGATCGTTGAATGTCTGCTGCCATAGGCAAAAACCAATTCACTGTAACCGGAATAACCTATTTTTTTCGCCATATTGACGATTGTCGCAGTTGAGACATAAGACGCTTTGGCTACATCGCGAATTCCTAAATCTCTCAACGAATCACGATTTTTATCCATAAATCGCAAAACCTCAGCTTCTGAATCATTCAACTGATATTTATCAATTAGCGTTTCAGTATCCATAAGATCCACCTCAAATTCTTTAGTTAGGAGTATTATATCATGACAGAAAATAATTTTATTCAGGACCCATGGGCAAAAATGACTACACGCAACGGCTTGCGAGGTGATGAAGTCATCTCAGCATTACAGAAATCCATCCGGAGAGGAAAAGAAAAAGCTGCCTGTGAGTTTGCCTATGAAATGTATATCACCTCACCGCAATTTGAAGAAAAATTATGGAGACGTTTATTAGCCATCAGTGTTGAAGATGTAGGTATGGGAAATGCGATGGCAGCCATTATGATTAATAACTTGAATATGATGCGCAAAGAGTTTCAGTATAATGAATCCGACCGCGCGATGTTTTTCTTCCATGCTATTCGTTACTTGTGCGGATCAGAAAAGGATCGTTCGTCCGATTTGCTCAAAAATATTGTGATAAAGAGTTTCGCTATGGGGTATGTGCCTGAGATACCCGATATTGCCTTGGATAAACACACAACTCGCGGGCAGGAAATGGGCCGTGGTTCAGAACATTTCTTACATGAAGCCAGTAAAGTCATCCCACAAGCAAAAGTCGACAATGACTATAAAGAGCAATATGAAAAAATCATAGAAAAATATGACCCGGATCATGTAGTACCAAGTACATTTGTTTTTAACCCTTGGCAAGTATAGGAGGTCATACTCATGGAAAATTCTACGATCATAACGAAACTTAATGAAGTACTCAGCCCAGTTGCCGCAAAAATCGGGAATCAACGCCATCTTAAAGCAATATCTAGCGGCATGATGTTTGGTTTGCCATTTATTGTTATTGGATCCTTTTTTCTGATTTTTGCGAATCCGCCAATCAATATCGATCGTTATAATCCGGAGACAGCTAATTTTTTCATGAAATTTATGGCTGGTTGGAAGGATTTTGCTGTAGCGAATTATGATTTGATTACAGCCCCATACAATTTGACCATGGGCATCATCGGGCTGATCAGTGTTTTCGGAATTGCTTTTTCTCTGTCCAGCGAATACAAGATCAATCCATCAATGAATGGTATGGTGGCGTCAGTCATTTTTCTAATGGTATGTACACCCGTTAGCGAAGGCAGTATCAACTTAAATTATTTAGGGACGAATGGTCTTTTCGTAGCAATCATTATTGGTTTGCTAGTGGTTGAAGTAAATCGATTCTTTGAAGTGAAAAATATCAAATTAAAATTGCCCGATACTGTACCGCCTATGGTTGCGACTTTTATCAACACGCTAGTCCCCTTATTAACGAATATCATTCTCTTTTATGGGATTAATCTGATTTTCCTAGTAACAACAAAAAAGATTTTTCCAGAAACCGTGATGCAAGTTTTGACACCCGCAACTAATATCGCCGGAAGTCTTGGTGGATTCTTGTTAATAGTAACCTTAGGAAATATTCTGTGGTTGTTCGGCATTAACGGATCATCCATCATTTTTCCAATCGTCTTCACTCTAGGCATGGCCCAAACGGGATTAAATGCTGAGCAAATGGCTAACGGTGAGACCATGACCCACCTGATGAATTTACAAATGTTTCGGATCTCCGTTTTAGGTGGAGCTGGTGGAACATTGGGTTTAGTGATTTTAATGATGCGAAGTAAAGTATCGGAATACCGAACGATTGGAAAGCTGTCGCTTATACCAGGCATCTGCTCAATCAACGAGCCCGTAATCTTTGGACTTCCGATTGTTTTTAATCCGATTTTAGCAATTCCATTTTTGATAACACCCATTGTTTCTTTGCTGCTGACGTATTTCGCTCAAAGTATCGGTCTGATTGGAGTGGGATTGATTGTCGATCCTTCCTTCACTCCTTTCTTTGCGCAAGCCTATCTTTCAAGTATGGATTGGCGAAATGTAGTATTCTGCTTAGTATTGATCCTTGTTAGCGCCGTTATCTACTATCCATTTTTCAAGGTTATGGAAAATAATAAGACAAAACTTGTGGATGAAGATCTATAAGTCACTGTCAATAACGAATTAACGAACAAAAAGAAAAAAGGTTAAAGCAAAGTAAAAACTACAACTTTGCCTTAACCTTATTTCAATTTATCTAGCGAATCCGTCATCGTTAAATCTCTATTACGCAGTTCTGTTTCTGATTTTTTAATTCTTAACGTATTCGTTACTCATCCAACAAACTTTCTCTAAACTCTTCTCGCAAAGCCAGCAGATGCTCCTCAGAAAAATTTTGAGCTATTTTATATCCGACATAGTATGGCGATACGATAAAACGCGGAGTTAATTTGACGATGTACTTTCCTGCTTCTTCAAAGAAAAATAAATTGTAGCTATCACATCGACCATGATGATAGTCCTTCAATACATAACCAACTGTCTTTTGCACGTAATCCGCCAAACTATTGATAGCTGTTGGCTCTTTCGCATCAACAATAATATTGATTTCTAAAAATCCCATTACAGGCATGGTTGAGAAATTAATCTCCACATTATCTTGCGACAAAACGCTTATCCCAGTAAAGTTATCAGCATGAACCTGCGCTTCTCCATCAAGCTTTTTTAACCCTACAACTTGCATATGCGGATGCTTTAAACTGCCGCCTGATAATGGCCCATGATTTTTATAAAACAGCACAGATTCAAACTGCGGATCTTTTTTCGTTTCTAACCAGCATTCAAATGCAAAGTTGAATAATTCTCGATTTTCCGCTGTTGTATAAGTGGAGATATCCTTATTATGGTCATTACTTTCAATAATAATCGTCTGAAATGTATCCTGCAGCGTTTGGTATTTATTGCGAATCCACAGCATTTCTTTTTCTCTTCTTAAAATATTCTCCTCTTCTGCATAATCGCAAAAAGGACAGCCATTTTTTTCAGCCCCCATATGTTGAGGCTTCCCATTAGCAGCCTGCGGCAAAAAGACCAACGCCCGCTCCTCATTTTTATTTTCCATAAATAAGCAACTCCTTATATAATCCTGTTTATTATTGTGACGCGCCAAATATACCGGCGGAATTTCAAAATGAACTAGCTGTGTTTGCTTCTTAAATAAAACAAACAATCACTATTTCCCATGATAGCATTTTTTGCTATGTAATGAATCTCTTCCATTTGAATATATTGTCTTTTTTATCATGACCTACATTGACAGGATTTTTTTGATTAGGAAGTTCTTTTAATATTCAAAAAACTACGCAACTCAATTTCTGAGTTGCGTAGTGTGGCTCAGTATTTAACTTTTTTTCTACCTCTGTATTTTCGACAATCACGATCACAAATTTTTAGACCCATTAAATAGGCCTTCTCATTTGCATCACTACTACTTCTCTGCGAATATCCTACAGTACTTTGGAGGGAAAAATGTTTGAAGGAACCATCAATTTCTTAGGAACCTTTTCGGTATCCATCACATGATGAACTATTTTCCCAATCTTTTTATCATTTCTCCCAAAAGTTCATTCATCTTTGTGAGTGCAATCTCTGCCATTTTGTTATTGGCGATTTCTAGATGGTCTTGAATCATTTGACCGTCCTCCACCTCGCATGAATCAGTTGCTAATTGGATTTTCCTATATTCGATCATTGCTTCTGAGACTGTTTCATCCCTCAAAGTTTCAAACCGAGAGAAATTTGAATCCCCAAGTAGTGCCGCTGCCTTACTCAACCAATAGATGTCATTCGCCTTAAATGTGCTCCCAATCTCATTAAATATCGTTGGTGTCTGAGTGATATTTGCATAAAAAGGCACCAGCGTATTAAACGTATTCGGTCCAAAGGCCAACCAATGAATCGCCGCTATTTCTTTGGAAACATTATTTCGGATCTGAAGAATATGTGTCTCTTCATTTCTATTCAAAGCAATGGAACGGTAGCGTGATTTGTCGCTCATCTCCCCTTCTCCGTAAGGATCGTAAGGGGTATTTTGATAATGGGAGCTAAGAGCCCATCTAACATCTTCAATAGTCAGCTTTTTATCCGGATACGCTAGGAATGGCAAGTCCTGATCTTCAGGATGGGACGAGTTGTTTTTACAAAAGACTTTCTGGATATACCAAACTCTAGGGTTGTTGTAGTGCTGATCCCCATTTGTAAAAGTCCCAAAAATATCCCTCAAATTTAGTTCATCATTCGTTGGATTCAACTGGTGTTTTTCAATCAAATCTTGTAGTCCCGTGGCGGATAAATTGTCTGGAGAATTAAAGTCAAAGTGATCGATCGCTAAACGATTCGACACAAGGACAAATGCCTCATCTGGAATTCTAACCGCCGCCCAATGATGGCCTCCGATCGTTTCTAAATACCAGATCTCGTCACTGTCTGAAAACGCAATGCCATTTATTTCATAGGTTCCGTACGTTTCGATCAGCTTTCCTAAACGCAGCACGCCCTCTTTTGCAGAATGGATGTATGGTAAGACCAAGGTAATGAAATCCGCTTCACCTATCCCAGTATCAACCAACGGATCAATCGCCAATATCCGATCATTATTAGTGATCGTTTCGCATGCTGTCATGGCCACATTCTGACTATTGATCCCTCCACCGGCCCAAATGCCGAAACGATCATCCAAATCAGGAGTAGATGTATAGCGCAAGGGATTTTGCGGCAGTTCAAGCTCGAATGAAGTAATGGAAGAACAATAGCGGCGGGGCTGCTGCTCTGGGGAAACCACAACGAAATGTTGCGGATTAGGCTTCTCAAAACCGTCCTCGATACGCGCGATCATTGTTGAACCATCACTGGCAGCCTTTTTCCCAACTAATAGGGTCGTACAAGCTTTATTCTTTCTCTTCATTTGTTCTCCTCTCTGTTCGTCGTATTCTCGTTCCTGCAGAATCATTAGTCAGGAGTATTGAATCATTATACTAGATGAAATGCCTTGTGATCAGTTTTTTTGTCCATCTTTTCTCCTATCGGTATTCTCAAAACCCTTAAGAAAAGATTAAATTGGGTATCAGTTACAGAAAAATTCTGCTGCTGTTTTCTCGGAAATCGTGCGCTCTTTTCAATAAGAACACTGCTATATCAATATTTATCTACTATGCACATAGAGGTACTCTATGTCAAATTAGGCAAACTTGCATTTCGCCGTGAAAAATACAGCCATTTCTCCTCTCTCTTTTTTACAAACCCGATGAAATCAAGGTTTTTGAAAAATAAATGCACAAAAAGCCTGCAATTTTGTTCCCGAAATGCAATTTTCGCGACTTTGACCTAGTTTTGTTTTGTGCTTTATCGTTGAGTCACCGGCCGGAACAAAAAATACAAAACATGGAGGCGTTAAAATGATTCAAAAGTTAGGCACTAAATTACAAGTTCACTTATCTCAACTAGGGGTACAGAAATTAAAGAAGGTCACTTTCGCAAATGTGGTCGATGATCCAGATGAAAATGAAATCATCCAATTAGGCGAAATCATGAAGGACTTAGACAAAGACGGCACATTACTTGATGGCGTGATCATCACTAGCCAATCGCGAGTGACTAAATAATTAATGGAAAGGAAAACAAAAAATGAAAAAAATCGTATCAATCTTTAAAACCAGCGCTGGCCGCTCACAAACATGGAGCTATGCCGATCCTGGCGAAGGAAAATCAACCGAAGAAATCCGAGGCATTTTAGAACGCTTCACCCTGCTTCACCTATTTGAAAAGGACGACGAAAAACTTTTTAACGAAGTCGTTAGCGCGAAATATGTAGAAACGGTAGAAACAATTATTTTTTAAACTAGGTGAATGAGGAGCGGCGGCGCATCCGCCCTCCTCCAACTAAGAAAGAGAGGATAAGAATCCCATGAATGAACAAACTTTGTCTCACCGACAACTTTTCAACTTAAAATCAAAAACCTTAGAAAAAAGAATTACTGAAAACTATTACAAGACACAAAACAGCAGCTTAACAATCAAATATATCTTAACCTTGCGAGTACGGTATCAACTCGGTGCAGAGGAGTTTGCCCACATTCTAAAGGATCTTGTCCGAGAAATTTTCATGCATACAAAAGCGACTCGCACGATGAAGCGATTTTTCTATTACTTCAAAGATTACTTTATGGCACCTGAATGGCGAGCGTTGAATTCGAAAGTGTTTCCTGTCCGTAATTTTGGTCAGAAGGCTATGTCATTCTTCCGCTCATTGATACCCTTTGCCCGCCCCGACGAAACAAATGAACCTTGAGATTAACTTACCTGCGCAAATAAAAATTTAAGAAAGGAAGCAAAAAAATGAAAAAGGATTTAGTGACAACATTTACCAACGGTCTGGGCAAAGAACACGATTGGACATATAAAGATGTGAATGCCGATCTGCCGCCACAAGTGATCAAAGAGGCTTGCGAATTATTGACCAGCTTAGATATTTTTGAACAAAACGGCGTAAAACTATTTGATTCCGTAGTGACGGCGAAGATCGTGACAACCAAAGAGACTGAGATTTTTGATGTGAAAAACGATCCGAAAATCGAGAAAAATGAATCTCTCGAACAGCGCAAAGCATCTGTAAAAACAGCACAACCAACGGAGTTGCCACGTGTCAAAACTGGAAACAATTACGACTATTTATTCGAACCTTCAAGAAATGCGATCGCAAAGAAGCTTGAAGGCCCCACAGAAATACCGAGTAGACACCCTTCGTTATTAATAAATACACCACAAATCGGAGAACCGGCCATTCCGAAAATAGAAGACAATTCTGTCAGCGAGCCTATAGAAGATGTCACACAACCTGATTCTGTTAAACAATCACGTACACGAAAAAGCTTTCTCCAATGGATTCGAAGAAAGAAGAATCGAAACAAGGACGACCCGGATATTCATTCCCGTGATCCAGAATCATCCAACTAAATTCTGCCTTTCTCTAAATTAAATACATTTGCGTAGGTTACTTCCACTCACTTCTTCAGCTATAGTTTGAGTGAGCGGAAGCCATAATAGATGGAGAAATTTACACAGAAAAAAGCTCTAGAAATGACTGTTTTCACATCATTTCTAGAGCTTTTTATAGTTTACTCGTCTTCTTCATCGAGCATCTGCTCTGATAGGTAAGAATTTACATACAGTATTTGCTCGCGACCTTCTGTAACGGCCTTTTCAAAGTATGCTTGATCCGCATAATCATCGGTCAATCCCAGTAAAACAGTCATAATGACCGGCAAATTCATTCCTGTAATTACATGGATATGTGGTTTGGATAAATATGGGACAAAGGCTTGGTTAACTGACCCTCCAAGTAGATCCGTGAAAATTATTGCCTCATCATCAGTCGTTAAATCTGCTAGATGCTCCGCAATTTCTTCTTCTACTGGAATGTTTTCTGTATATGCCGTAATCGTGATGATCTCAGTTGTATTCGGCATAATAAACTTTACCGTTTCTTCTAAGCCTTTGGCAAAATTCAAATGACTTGCTAAAATAATTTTTCTCATATTTCCTCCTATTTCTCGCAGCTTTAATCGATTGATTCGGAGATGTCCTTAACCGATTCTCGAACAATTAATTCTCCGTTCACACTTGTGAATTGCCCCGCGAACGTTTCAGAAATATTAGCAATCAATTTATTGATCGCAATCGACCCTTTTTCCGCATGGTCAATTCGAATCGTTGTTAAAGGTGGTTCTACCAACGAGGCGAACTCAATATCATCGATTCCTACTACAGATAACATCAACTGATGATCTTTCAAAAATTTAATCAACTCAATCGCAAGAAAATCTTCCGTGACGACGACCGCAGTCAACTCGTTTAACTCTGATAAAAAGTCTTCAAAATGAACCTTTTGTGAACGCTCAATTTTTGACAGCTCTGTCAAACCATTTTCCAGCATCGCCTTTTTGTATCCAGCATACCGCTGCTCATTGACACTCGGTTCCTGTTCATCAAATCCTCGAGAAACAAACCCGATTTTTTTGTGTCCTTTCTCAATCAAATGCCTCGTTGCAATAGCCTCTAGTTCAGAATCCTCTGTGTTGACAAACATCGTATTCGGATTTGATAAAGCGGTTCGCAAGTCTGGTGCGTCCAATACAGTATCAATGTACACCACAGGAACCTCTAATAATTGATCGATTTCCTTAAACATTCCAGAAGGCACACCGACGATGACAAACCCTGCGAATTTCCAGTTTGTTTGAATTTTGATTAAATCCTCAGCTTTTTGAACATTGTGAAAGAGCACGAAATAATCTTGTTCTTTCGCCTCATATTCAACACCTGAAAGAATTTCAGATACAAAGGGGTTCACAATATTCCGACTATGACGTTTGGAATAATAGATCAGTCCAATTAGCTTGCTTGGAGCTTTAACGAGCGACCGAGCATTTTGATTCGGCGTGTAATTGTATTTTTTTATGATCGAGTTAATCAGCGCAAGTTTCTCCTTGCTGACTCGATGCGAGCGATTGTTTATTACATTTGAAACGGTCGTAACTGATACGCCGGCTTCTTCAGCTATTTTTTTGATCGTTACTTTCATTTCATCAACCTTTCTAAACTTTCCATTATTCGATTAGATAGCTCATCTCCGCCAGCATTGTTCGAATTGCAGAATGCTCGATTGTTTCAATATAACTTGAGAATTTTTACGGATTGGCGAAAGCTGTCGGAAGAAAACGGAAAACCTCTTTTTTCGCTGTGAAACTCATTTTAGTAAATTGCAACCGTCTCATAATCTCCGCCTTAACCAACTCATTTTGGTTTTCTTCAACATTATGAATGATCGTTTTTATTTCTCTGTTCTCTGGAAGAATGTTTTCTGGATCATTTACAGTATAGGTTAACTGTCTACTTTTTTCATTATATTCAAAAATTGTTTCTGCAATATGTTCTCCTACATGTTCAAACATAGAGTAACAGTTGTCTTTTCCAGGAAAAACCTGAACACTAATTGTTTCTGGCAGCTTGCTTGGGTCTTCCATATAGTTCTCATTTAATGGAACGATCCCTCCGGCTTTGACAAATACGGGGATCGAATCGATATCTCGGCACACTTTGATTTTCGTTCCGCCTTGATACCTTAGACCGCTAAAGAAATCATACCAAACTCCTTCAGGCAGCCAGACATTTTCCGTACTCATGCCAATATCTTCTATTGTCGGCGTTGTAATCGGTGCAACAAACATCTCGCTGCCGAAAAGATATTGATTAGAAAACTCATAAGCTTCTCGTTCATCAGGATATTGATAATACATTGGTTCGATCAGTGCTTGACCAGAGAAACTCGTATGATAATTTGCTGTATCCAAGTAAGGAATCAGTTTTCCACGAAGGCGCAAGAAATTGCTCATGGCTCGTTCGATCTGGATAGGAAAACTCCATGGTTCTTTTCCAACAAAAGGATTATCGTAACTATGCAAACGATTGATTGGACTAAAAACTCCGAACTGTAACCATCGTAACGACAATTGTGCATCGTAGGAACCTTTGTAGTGACCGCCAATATCATGACTCCACCAAGTATACCCAATATTCGTTGCTGTCGCAGTAAAATATGGCTGAAAAGCTAACGATGCCCAAGTTATTTGAGTATCTCCCGAAAAACCTAATGGATAGCGATGTGAACCCGGTCCTGCATAACGAGAAAGTAATAATCCGTCGCCATGATTTCGTTTGCTGTTATCCAGAAAATGATAGTGATTTAACGCCCATAATGGCTCTACCTTCGACTTGTCACGACTATCTCCTTGCTGCCAATCTACCCACCAAAAATCTGCACCCTGTTCTTCAATTGGATGATGAACATCTTCAAAGTAACTCTCTCTAAATACAGGATTACTGAAATCAAAGATTGCCGGCTCTTCAGCGGTTTGATCAAGCTGCAGCCGTTCGGCAACCGCAGGATAACTATCTTCAAATGCTCTGATTCCAGCTGCTGGGTGTACATTCAACGTGACATGCTTTCCCCTAGAATGGAGCTCCTCAAATAATTTCACAGGATCTGGAAACAGCTCTCTATTCCAAGAATACCCTGTCCAAGCAGAACCAAAACGTTCAGGAATATCCGTTTTATGCCAATCCATATCAATTACCGAAACACTGATTGGGATCTGCTCCGCTTCAAACCGATCCATTAATTGCAAGTAGCTTTCCTGGGTGTATTTATAGTAACGACTCCACCAGTTTCCTAACGCATAGCGCGGAATCATAGGCGTTTTCCCAGATAAACGATAAAAATCCTTCAATGCTTTGCGATAATCATGTCCATAAGCAAAGTAGTATCCGTCGACTTCTTGTGGATTCCTTGGAATAAATTCATCCTCCAATAGAACAAATGACCCCGTATCATCAATGTAACTAAAACCATCTTTACTTTGAATCCCCGGCTCTAACGGAACCTCCCCATCAATGCCATCTAGTGTTTCAACCGTTCCAAGCAGATTTTTTTTATCACTTTCGCCAAAATGCCACCTTGAAAAATAGGTGCCATAATTATACTTTGCATCGATGTATAAGCTGGATGCCGAGAAATCTCCCCCATCATAATACAGGTGAAATGAATCCGTTATAATTTCAACGAGATGTCCCCCATTATTTTCCTTAACGGTGTAATCAACTTCTCCAAAATCCCGTTCCTGAACAAACTGCGTCGGCCGATCTTCAAATTTCCCCGTTTTTGAATATTCTACGCGACATAATTTATTTGTAATCACTGTAAAGCGATAATACGCTCCTTGGACAATGTTCATGCGTCATCCTCCTTGAGTATCAAATCATGAATGATTTGCGCTACTCCGTCTCTCTCATTTGTATTTGTTATATATTTCGCAACAGACTTGATGGCGGGAATAGCATTTCCCATAGCAACACCAAATCCTACATTTCTAATCATTTCGAAATCATTTTCTTGATCACCGATCGCCAGGATATTTTTAGTAGAAATTCCTAATGATTGAGCAACCTGTTTAATTCCCTCGAACTTATTGATGCCTTGATTGGCACCTTCAAAAAAATAAGTCTCTGTTCGTACCATTGAAATTCCTAAAGCTCGGAGGTCTTCTACAGCTTCTTTTAGTCGATCCAAATTTGTCGAGTGAAGGCCAAACTTATATATATTTAAAGCCATCTCATCTAATTTTTGATTAAATTCGTCGCTGTCTTTCACCCATAGAGTACGACCATTAAGTACACTTTCATCCGAATCTATACCGGCAAAATTGACACTGTATATCAGACCGTTACAAAAGAGGCTGACTTCGTTGTTGTAGGCGATCTCGAAAATTTTATTCAGCAATGATCGCTCGATCCTAGTTTTTGAGATCACTTGATTTTCTTCATTTAAAATGTACGAACCATTCAAACAAATTTTGTACCCTGAAACCTGCAGTTCCCGATTGAATAGTCGAACAATGTCAGGATAAAGTCTCCCAGAAGCAATCGCGATTTTTATCCCTTTAGCAGAGGACTGTCGAATGGCTTCTATGTTCCTTGCAGTTATTTCTTTTTGTGCATTTAATAAGGTACCATCTAGATCAATCACAATTAATTGGATTTCACTCATTTTATTCAGTCCTTTCGTTGATTTTTTTACATCGGTTTTAATATTCCGAAAAATGCACCAACCATTGAAATGACAATTAGCAAAACAATAATTCTGGTAGTCGTCCATCTTTTACTGCCAATTAATTTATAGACAACGATCGTCAGCAATACTGGTAATAACGCGGGCATGATTTTATCCAAAACATCTGACTGAAGCGGCAATTTTACAGCACCTGTTTTAAAAGTCAGACCAGTTTGGACTTTTACTGCGGTAGAAATTAACGCTCCTACTACGGTTAATCCCATAACAGAGGCAGCTTCAGTAAAAATAGTCAATTTTTCACCTAAAGTGGTCACAAGCTTGACTCCCGATGAGTAGCCTAAATCCCAAAGCTTTAGCTTCACAAAGGCAAAGATAAGATTGAAAACAAGCCACATGACTGCTCGGACTGGGTTTCCTTCTAAGGCCATATAACCAGAAATCGAACCCAAAATCGTGGGTATCAAGATCCAAATCAACGTATCGCCAACCCCTGCAAATGGTCCCATCAATGACGTTTTCAGTGATTGCACCGATTCAATTGACTTACCGCCGTCTCGCTCCTCGATTGCCAAGCTAGCACCGAGAATGATATTAGCCATGGCAGTCGTCGTATTAAAGTATTTAAAATGGTTATTCAACGATTCAATGTATTCTTGATCATCCGAATAGATTTTTCGTAAAGCTTTGTTCAATGAAAAGACCACTGCTGGACCCTGTTGCGTTTCATAATTAAAATTATTTACCCCCATAAACATATAGCGCAACGCCGCCTTGTGACGATCCTTTTTGGTCAAGATTGGTTCATTCGGTTGCTTGCCTTCTACTGCATTATTCATCATAATCGTCACCCTCCACTTGAGTATTGATTGTTCCGCTTGTCACTGTTGCGGCTTTGTTCATTTCAACATTAAAGATAAAGTATGCGGCGCTAAAGCCTAACAAACCAATTGCCAAAACCGGCAGATTCAAATAGGCAGAAAACACGAATCCGGCAACTAAAAAAGTTAAGTACTTTTTAGCTGGCATATAGTGGAGCAACAAAGCAACACCAACTACCGGCAGCATTCCCCCAGCAATATTCAACCCTTCTGTCATCCATTTTGGAATTACTTTTAAAATAAGTTCAACGGCATCTGTTCCAAAGAAAACCATAATTGTCGTCGGTATAATTTGTTTTAGAGCAAAACACATCGGTCCGACACATAACCATAAATTCATTTTTTTAAAGTGTCCGGCATTCGCGGCTTCCTTCGCTTTCATTGCAAAGGCAGTATTGACCATTTTTACTAAAACATCTAATTGAATAGCCAACATGCCGACTGGCAACCCCACTGCTAACGCTGTCCCCGTTCCAACTCCTGCTCGAACAGCTACAAAAGTTCCAATAATAGTTGCCAGCCCATAATCTGGAACAGAAGAGCCGCCCAAACCAGCAACACCTAAATTCATTAATTGAAACGTACCAGCTATAACCATTGCAGTTTGCATATCGCCCATTATTAACCCGGCAAATAAACCTATAATTGCTGGAAACCCTGTCATTACCGCGATCCCTTGTACATCCAACGTCATGATTACCGCCAATAAGATAATTAAAATATTTTGTAATAAATCTGGCATCGTTATCCCTCTCTTTATCCGCTCACATAAAGCGTTATCATTTCTTATTTTGTACTATAAGGCTCATCTTGGTCATCAGGTACATACTTAATATAGACCGGGACACCCAAGTTTTGAATTCGCTCAAGATCCTTTTTCTCCTGTTCAGTAAGAGAAATGAACTTAGAAATTTTCTCTTTTCCGTCAGCATCAAACATGATTCCTAAATCAACCCGAGGAATCTCAATTCCTGCCTCTAAAAACTTGATCAATGTTTCTGGCTGCTTGACAATCAAAAAGACTTTTTGGTTATCATAATTTCCATTTTTAAAATTATGAATGGCCTTTTTCGTATCAATAATACTCATCCCTGTTCCGGTAGGCTTTGACAAACGCATCGCGGCTTTTTGCACTTCGTCCTGACTTACTAAATCATCCACCACCATGTACCTTTTCGGCTGCACATGAGCGAACCATTGATTTACTACAATTCCGTGAATCATTCTTTGGTCAATTCGAGCAACTGCAATCGGCATAAAAATCTCTCCTTTAATAGTTTTTTGGTTTAACGTTAAACTAACTTACAAGGTCATTATAAAACATGAAAGCCCTTTTATCAAGAAAAATGTTTATTTCCTTTATAAACACCAAAAACCCTTGATAAATCAAACTTTCTTGTTTGCTTGAACTAACGTAGGAGTGGATAATTAGTAATTTCTAAGATAATCATCAGAATAAAATTTTTTTCAATGAAGTTTAACGTAAAACTTCATTCGTACATATAATAAATCAATACGCCTCGCCCGATAGTTTGATATTATGCTCCGAAATAATCTAACATGAAATTGATCGTTGATTTTATCATGATTTATGGGGGTGTTCGACAAGATTGCTTTAATAAAAAACCTGCGATTTAAACGATCGCAGGTTTTGTAGTCATTTTTTAAGTGAAAATCTCTATCAAACAACACTATTCAACGAAACCATCTCAATCAGCCCTTGTGCGGCTTCCGAACCTTTATTTCCAGCCTTGGTTCCTGCTCGTTCGATGGCTTGTTCAATCGTTTCAGTGGTTAAGACGCCAAACATGACGGGAATCTCTGAATCTAAACCGATGTGAGCGACTCCTTTAGCGACTTCATTGCTGACAAGTTCGTAGTGGGTGGTGGCGCCTCGGATGACTGCGCCTAGTGTGATTAGGCCGCTGTATTTATCGGATTTGACTAGCTTTTTGGTGATAAATGGAATCTCAAATGCGCCTGGTACCCAATAAACATCGATATCTTCTTCTCGCACTCCATGCCGTAGCAAATTATCCACCGCTCCGCTCAAAAGTTTGGAGGTAATGAACTCATTGAAGCGGGCAACAACGATTCCAACCTTGATTCCTTGACCTTCAAATGTTCCTTCAAATTGTGGCATTTTAATTCTCCCTTTCTTAGATCGATAATAGGTGATGAAACTTTTCCTTCTTAGTTTTTAGGTAGTTAACATTTTCTTTGACTGGGGCTACTTCCAAGGGAACTCTTTGACTTACATGGATGCCGTTTGCTTCTAATTCCTTCATTTTTTCCGGATTATTCGTCAATAAGCGGATGTCCTTGATGCCGAAGGACGATAGAATTTCTGAAGCAAATTGGTACTCGCGTTCGTCTGGTTCAAAACCAAGCGCAACATTTGCTTCAACGGTATCCAGGCCCTGTTCTTGAAGCTGATAAGCCCGCAGCTTGTTTTTCAGTCCAATGCCTCGGCCTTCTTGACGCAAATATAAAACAGCGCCAGTTCCTTCTGCTTCGATTAAACGCAGCGCTTCATGGAGCTGCTCGCCGCAATCACAGCGATGTGAGCCAAAAATATCGCCGGTCAGGCATTCTGAATGAATACGTACCAACAACGGTTGTGCTGGATTTGATATATCGCCTTTTGAAAGAACCAAGTGCTCTCGTTGCTGCGAATCCTCAAACAATGTCAATTCGAATTCGCCGTATTCTGTCGGTAATTGAACGGTAATTGGGTCTTGTTCCGTAAAATAATTCGCCAGCTCTTCGACCGTGATCAGCAGCATTTCCCACTGCTCCGCTAATTCTTCCAATTGCGGACGCCGCGCCATTGAGCCGTCGTCATTTAAAATTTCACAAATATAGGCGGCTTCACTTTGATTGGTCAATTTGGCCAAATCTAGAGCTGCTTCGGTGTGTCCCCTTCTCTCCAATACTCCACCAGCTTTTCCGATCAGCGGAAAAATGTGTCCAGGTTTGTTGAAATCCGCCCCCTGTGTCTGCGGATCTGCCAATGCCTGAATCGTCTGCGCGCGTTCACCTGCCGAAATTCCTGTCGTCGTTGAACGATGATCCACACTTACAGTAAAAGCTGTGCCAAAGCTGTCCGTATTTCTTTCGACCATCTCAGAAAGCTGCAGGTGCTGGGCAACCTTTTCGGAAATCGGTGCGCAGATCAGTCCTCTGGCGTGCTTCGTCATGAAATTCACCGTGGCCGTGGTCGCTACGTTCGCGATCCCGACTAAATCCCCTTCGGCTTCCCGATCATCATCGTCTGCTACGATCACCAGCTGTCCTTTTCGTAAGTGTTCGATTGCTGCATCTATACTATTTTTACTCATAAGGCTGTTCCTTTCTTTGGGCTTTGACATATTTACCTAACAAATCCGTCTCGATATTTACTAACTCGCCACGATTCAATTTCCCTAGATTGGTCTGATCCTTCGAATGAGGAATCAAACCAACTGAGAAACGGCGCGCGTTTGCTCCTGTCACAGTCAAACTGACACCATTGATCGCGATGGAGCCTTGAGGAATGATCTCGCCCACCAACTCCTGCGGGTAGTCAAAGGTCAGAATCAATGCATTCTCCAATACTCTTTTTTCTGCCAATCTAGTCGTCGTATCCGCATGCCCTGCGACAAAGTGCCCTTCTATGCGGCCGTTGAAAGCTAAAGCACGTTCAAGGTTTACCTCGTCAGCGATTTTCGCTTTGGAAAAGGTCGTTCGCTGATAAGTTTCCGGCATGATCTCAACGGTAAATGTTTGCTCCGTTTTTTTCACAGCCGTCAGACAAACCCCATTGATCGCCATACTATCTCCCACTTTGTAATCCACCAATAAATCGCTTGAGGCCTGGCAAGTCAGTAAAATCGTTCGGCCGCTAGAAACGAGCCGGGTAATTTTTCCGGTTTCTTGAATGAGTCCCGTAAACATTCTATCCTCTCCTTCCCGTGATTCTTAGATCCTCGCCAAAGGTTTCAATCGCAATAGTTTTTATCGCCGTCACCTGCTCTGTCCTCCGCGAGCTAGTAAAACTCGCAGTCCCATCACCGCCAATAATTTTCGGCGTCAAATAGGTAATCAGCTCATCCCAATAACCGCTAGCCAGGAAAGCATCGTGAATCTTCGCTCCCCCTTCAACATAAACAGATTGGATCGTCCGACTAAATAATTCCGAGACAACCACGGGAATTGTTAGCGCTTTTTCACAGATAACCTCTACATGCTTCGGCACATCAGCTTTTTGCATGTTCTCAGTAAAAATCAGCACCGGACTGCTTCCGTCATGAAAAATAGTCAGTTCTTTATGACTCAGAGTCTCTCCTTTTCGGTCTAAAATTATTCGATAAGGCGGAAAGGCGGTGGATTTCGTTGTTCCCAGCGATGGGTTATCGATCAGCGCTGTGTTGCTCCCAATCAAAATCGCTTGATAATCGCCGCGTTCTTCATGAACTTTTTCCGATGCTTCCGCTCCAGTTAAAGCCGTTCTTTGACCGGCCAAAGCAATTTTCCCATCAAGCGAAATCGCCTGTTTCAACGTAATAAAAGGACGCTGATGCTCATAATAAAAATTATAGTGTCCGTTCAATTTTTGGACCTTTTTTTCCAAAATCCCGGTGATCACCTCGATTCCATGATCCTCCAAAAACTGTTTGCCTTTGCCAGCAACTAAAGGATTCGGATCGAGCTGGCCGATCACCACCCGTTTGATTCCGCTTTGTAAAATGGCCTGCGTACAAGGCGGTTGTTTCCCATAATGATTACACGGTTCCAGTGTCACATAGATCGTTGAGTTGAATAGTTTTTCGGGAGTTTTACATGAATGGATCGCATTTTTCTCTGCATGAGGCTCTCCATAAGCTAGATGTCCGCCTCTTGCAATGACCTGATTATCGTTTACAATGACTGCGCCAACTAATGGATTGGTAAAATTTTTACCCTTTCCCTTCAGCGCCTCATCAATCGCGAGCTCCATGTACTTTTCATGCATCCAATCTCCTCCTTTCCAAACAAAAAGACCCCGTGTAAGCACATACACGAGGCCGTAACAGACAAACTCAAAGAAATGATGACAAAAAAAGTGTACACTTTCCCCATCCATTTCCTGATAAGTTTTTCTTCTCCCATCCAGACTTTAACTGTCGGTTCCAGATTCTCACTGGATCAACCGCAAATATGCGGGTCACGGACTTCAAGGCACGCCTTGTCACCGTCGGTCGGGAATTACACCCTGCCCCGAAGATTACTATTCAATTCACCAAAAATACTACTATTCTTTTTTTGAGGCGTCAACAGAAGAATTTTTAAAATAACAATCGTATACCACGCTTTTTAAATTTTTCCTGAACGATTATTCCCACAAAACTCTCGAAAATTTGCTGAAAAATCCGCAAGTACCCGAAGCTATAGGGCTAAGCAGTGCTGTTGTCCGAAAAATAAACAATGAACTAATGTAACCTTTTTTATTTTAAAAACGCTCAAAGCAGATTAATGCTTTGAGCGCTCTTTTTTGGTGTCACTATATCTAATGCGTAAGGACTTTTAATAACAAAAAACACTTATTTTTCTGCTCTTTCAAGCGAGTCAGCCGCTTCCTTAAGTACTTCTCGGTTACCATCGAAACGACTACGATGTGTCGATGCATGGATTTCCAAGTAATTCTTTTCCGTTTCTAAAACATACATCAATGTCTTGAATTTTTGTCCTTCTCTATCCATTTCAACCACAAATTCAACACCTGACATACCCGCCTTTCCCACCGTGTTTCCTTGCTCAACCATGTTATCTCCTAAAGATTCAATGCCTTTAATAAATGCATTTTGGTAAGCCATAAAGTTTTCAAAATCTCCATGATCACTTATAAAAATATTCACCCCTTCTTTGCTCGAGCTGGCAAAGAAATCAGACTTTTCATCTACTCTTTTTTCCCAGCCCTTTGGCAACGTATAATGGAAAATCTCCCCATTTTCTGCCACCACATCCACTACTTCTCTTTTTTCTATTTTCCGTTTACTTTCTTGTACCATTTGAGATTTCTGGGTTTCTTCAGTAGCTCCCGAATCTTCAGTCGCACACCCGTCACCTACCAACAATAATAATCCCAATACAACTAACTTCTTTATCATATTTTCTCCTTTATAGGTTATTCATAATAGCTCCCGCTTCATCAATGGTTTGGTCTAACACCATCCTGTCAAAAGTTTCTTAACTAATAAAAACCTTCAACTGGAACAAATTTCCGCCTAGCTCATGCTCCACGAAATGATCATTATATTCTGGAGATATTTCTAAGTATGTTTCCTTCGTACAGTTATATCTACATTTTTACTCTAAAAAAGAACCGGACAATTTTACTTTTAGATTTAGTAGTTAAGAAATCGGATGGGAGTACGGTCAAAATGAAGAAGAAGACTCCGATAATATAATTTAAATACACAAAAAGAATATCTGCCCCCGATTGATAAGAAAAATAAATAAGAAATATATAAAGAAAAAATCCCATTGAAGCAAATATCGTTGATACTAAAGACACGATCCACAACACTAAAACACCTCGTCCCCTAAAGCCAACATCTCGGCATCGTCTAGTAAACAAGGCCATGCTTGGAATAAAAAAGATTAATAAATATATGACCAGTGCGACCATCATCAACATCATCAAATTATTCGTTCCGTAATCCAGAGCCTGTTCATCATCTATCCCCTGAAGGAGCATGCTTGTCATACTTACAAATTGATAAACGAGAACAGGAATCGAAAGAAGTGAGAGGATTAAAAAAACTACCATAACCCACCAATACCCCGCTCTAGTTGTTCTGCCTTTAAAATCGAAATAACCAGTAAAGAATTGCTTAATTGCTGCAGGAAAACTTACATAACAAATATCCTTATTAATCTTTATCAACACAAGAACTCCTTTAATCGTTCACTTTAATCAACTGATTTGATTATATCGATAGTTACTCTGTTATCGCCATGATCAAATTTAAATTTATACCCACTAGCAGTGACCGTGGTTGTTTTTCCAGAATCTAAAAAATTATTGAACGCTTCATATACCTTATCGTTATTGACCTCATAACTTAAAATAAAAGAGACAATAATCGCTGCTAGTTCTTCCTCTGCTTCCGCTCCAGCGGTCATACTTAATCCGACCAATTTACTATCTCGAACATGAATCCAGGTTTGCACTTCATTCTCGTCATCAGCAATAAAAGTGCCATCATTTGTAGTGAGAGGAAACCTCGTTTCAGTATTTTCATCTAGGTCATTCATAGTCCCGTTCATTCGATCAGCGAAATTATCGTATGAATCAATTACTGCTCTCTTCGGCAGCTTAATTTCAAGAATTGTTTTTTGTCCGTTTTTTAAAGCAACTTTGAGTCTCAGTTTTTTATCACTAATTTCTGACGGAATAGCAAGATCAAATTTTTTCCCTTTTATCGAAACTTGATCTCTAAACCCATCCTCTCTGACAGAAACAACGCCTTTTATATCAGACAGTGCTTCTCCTGTGATGTAATCAAACCGACCATCGCTTTGATCTACATGAGTTATCATTGATGGGGACTTTGTTGAACAGCCGCTTAAAATAGCAAATAAAATTAAGAGGGGGAATAAGTATTTCTTCATTTAGAAACCACCTTTGCATTGCTTTTATCAGAGTGCAACAATCATGTCTTGTATACACATAACGCATGAAACTCGAATATGTATATCCAAGCTTCATGCGCATTCTACTTATACAGCCACAAAAGAATTCATCATCTCAGTGACAAGTTCCTCGTTTCTATCAAAGAATGACGGCAGACCAAAGAAGTTAACAACGACATAATCTGTCTCCGTCTCTAATACATAGAAACGAAGTTCGGCATTCGCTCCCTCAGCTACACCAACAAAACTATGCAACTCACCGGTATAATGTGAAGTTTGATACGCTTCTTCTTTGATCGTTTCCTCTTTTATTTGAAAATCATCCACTGCAACATATTCATCTCTCAAAGAATTTTTTAATATCTCAATATCATTGACATCTGTCTTTTTTATGCCATAAACCATTACACCGTCCGCCTCATCTTCATTACCTGCGCTAAATGAGAATTCTTCGTCTTCAAGGATCTCCCACTTATCCAAAATTTTCATTTTGTAGGCTGTTCCTTCAACTTGAAAATCAACATCTGTCAACTTGAGTTTCTTTTCAGAACTTGATGTCGCCTTTTTAGAGCTCGATGCCGCAGTTGTAGAGGCTGTTTCTGTCTGTTTTTTTGTTTCACTTGTTTCTTTCGCTCCACCCGACCCGCAACCTGACAAAATTCCTACCAACAATACCAACACAATCCATTTTTTCATTTTCTTCTCCTAACACTTTTATTTTTCACTATCTAACAAAATCAATGACTTAATGGGATTATCCAATATTAATCACTTATTTATGTTCACCATATCCAAACAAAACCCTTAACATTTTTCAGAATACCTCATAAGTTTCTTCTTTTTGACTCTCTATAAGAACAAATACTTTTTGATAGAAATTCTTCAATCACTTTAAAATATCATATTCTAACGTAAAAAAGAACAAAAATTTAAGTTTAAAATATAAAAAAAGTGAATAAATTCTATAAATAGATATTTTTGTTTGTGTTTACCAAATTCACTCTCCGGAATATTGTTTTTATTGGAATTTTTCGCCATGGCCTTTGGATAAGCAAATATGTTTCAACACAGATAAAAACCCCCTTCGATAATATAATCGAAGGGGGGTTAGAAATGATTGAAATTTCACCCTAAAAACTATCACTATTTCTGCTATTTCACTTATCCTTCAAAACATCAGCCTCAACTTCCACACCGTGTTTTCTGGACAGCAGTTTGCAAACTAGGATGATACTGGTTAAGCACAGTGTTACGACATTAGCCATGATAATCGCGGTATCTGACTGCACTAAACCATGAATGATCCACAAAAAGACACCTGCAACTTGTAAGAGACATGTTTCAAATGCGATTGATCGCGTATCCTTTGTTTTCAATATCTTGATTACTTGAGGGACAAAGGCAATCGTTGTTAATAATCCTGCAATACTTCCTATCATCGTTTCCCACCTTTTCAGCAATTATCCGGAATTTTCTAAGCTAATTTTATCATTCGAAATTATAGAAAAAGGTATAGAAAATCAACTTAAAAATGGATTCATGATAATTCATTAAAAAGGCCGACTATTTGTAAATCATTTTCTCACGCAGACAAGCTTTGAACTTATAAACTGTTTATCCATTGCTTGCTCTGCGCCACTTTCGTATCGTCTCTGTTAATAATTTTTTCAAAACAGGCGTCAATAATAGATAGAACACAACATTTCCAACGGCGTGCATTACATCTACAGGGATACCTGCCAAATAATAAGGCAAAAATGCTGAGATACCCAAAAATGGTGCTTGAATCGCTGATATCAAAAATCCAAATAGCAAGCCTGTGATCCCTGCATAGACCGCCTGGATCAGGATACTCTGTTTAAATTTCGGAATTTTTTTTAACAATCCGGTCAGTGAAATAAGTAGAAAATAGGTCGCGACTTGGGCGATGGTCCAAACACCCATCCCCATATAAAAGTTTGTAATCAGAATGGATAGAATACTGACTAATAATCCCTGATAGGCGCCCCAATAGATCGTGATAATCAATAATATCGCCGTAACAGGCTGCACATTCACAATAAATTGGAAGAACGTTCGACTGACGACACATAAAGCGACCATCATCGACAACAGACTTAATTCTTTTACCCCTAATGAAAAGATGGAATAGATTGATCTAGAATTGTTCAAGTTTGAACACCACACGATCGTCCTTCTTCAACACGACATCTTTTGCCCCAGCGTTCACTTGCTCATCGTTTATTGTAAAGACCCAATACTTCTTATTTTTGGCATCTTGAGCATGACCATCGATCGAGGTGATCATTCCATCATCATCCTCAATAGTGTAGTTATCCTTTAGTGCATCAAATAAATTTTGTCCTTCTTTAAACGTGATCTCCTTTTTCGACAGCTCCTTGTCACCATCTAATAACGTGATACTTGAGTGAAGCTCATTTTTTTTCGTACTTGAAACTGTCTCTTTGGCAGACGAACTATCTGTCGAATCTGCTTGATCTGATGAACATCCGCCAAATAACATCAAACTCACTAATCCCGCAAAAACTAAATTTCTTTTCTTCATTATCCTTATCCCCTTTAACTTTATTAACTAAAAAGACACCCAAAATCATGGGTGTCTGAATAAATATTGAAACAAACGACCCTGATATTGCTTGTTCGAATCAATCAACGCTAGTGTCTGACTTTGCCTCATGCATTACAGTAGAAAGGGACTGTAAAGGAATTTCACCTTTTTCCTAACCGCCGATTGAACTATTCAGTTTTAGATAAACCACAACTTTCAAGTTAAATAGTATTGTTCATCTTCTATTTCATAACTCTAAACCTCGCAGAAAGCGTCTTTATCTATATTCAAAATAACAGATTTACTTAATAAAATAAAGGTTCAGAAGCATTCAGCAAACAATTGGGCTAGATAACACAAATAAGTAATAATAAATAAAAAATATTTGCCCTTTGAATAATAACTAGACTTGAATAATCTCGTTCATTTTTTTGCTTTAGTGAAGTAAAGAGATCACCGTTTACTCACCCTTAAATACACACTGACACATACACCTAATGAAAAGACTAGTGTTCCTAATAAGAAATTTTTTAGTGAAAAATTTTGAGATCCGTAAAGCAGTAACCCAACAATTAACATGAACACTATTACTTGAATAACTCCTCGGATATAAATCTTTTTATTTCCATCCATGACTCGATATACATTCCCTTGCTACTGATTTTCTTATCGCTTCATTAGTACAACTAGTTCTTTCAATATCTTTTTTGATATACAGAACATTCAATTTCTTCGAGTTTTGCATCACTCAATACTCGCCTTCTATACAAAGAAATACTATCATATATAATTTCGCTCAGGGTAAAAAAACCTAAACAATAGAAAATCATTCCCGAAGTCGAACTTCGTCAAGAGTCGGTTTGAGTTTCATCTAAAGTCTCCCAACAACTGGTCTATAAAGTTTATGTATTAACCCTCGACCTACTTATTAGGAGAATTTCTTGAATTGTGGTATATTAATAAATGGAATTTCGTTATGAACGTTTTAGTTGCCTTTCGTCACTAATGAGAAAGGAGAATGCTATATGACATTCACTAACAAAAAATTAGAGTACCGAGTAACTTTAGATACTGACTTGAATCTATTTATTGTTTTCGACAAAAACAACGAAAACAAAAGTGCTACAGGTACCACAATTGAAAATGCAGTACAAGAATTAGCAAAAATCGCATAAGGAGTGTAAATCTCTAATGGACAATTACTGTTCGTACTGAAAGCATCTACATGTTAATCATGGTAGATGCTTATTTTTTTGTCATTGATATCTTCCGTTAGCCGAATTATCCGTAACTAAGGTCCATTGATTTTTTCTTTTGATTCCTTTACTCTTAATGTAAAAGAGGAGGCCGTTATCATGACGATAATCATTGCAGTCTACGTTGGTGTAATCGTTACAGGAGTAACTTTAGCCAAATCATTGGTTTCTAAGAATAACAGATTTTAAAAAGGGACGACTGTCCCTTTTTATTTGTTTTAATTCAAAAGTTCATTGGTAGCACTCAATATACGCTGTTTCATCTGTTGGTAAATTTTATATTTACAAAGCGTTTTCATAAATATATCCTTATATGTAAGGGGATATATTATGAAGAAAATATGCTTTGTATTAACTGTCAGCACAGGAATTAACTATGGTTCAATATTTGCGAACCCACGTGTCAGGAATAACGAGGATTTGAAAGATTATTTTTCAAAAGACTACAACGTCTCCATCAACTACATTAGAGATAAGGATTCCGTTGATTATTTGGTAGTCCCTAACCCATTTACACCTTTTGATAACGAAAATAATCTTCCAATAATTCAAGTTCCTGCAAAATTATTTATGACTAACGATTTTGAAGAAATAAAGAATCATATTGATAATTATTTCGCTACTAACTAAGACAAAAAATACAAGAGAAAATTCTCTTGTATTTTTTCGATTCGATTTAATATGACCAGTTATTTTAAACAACTAAACCAGCAATATTGACCTTACCTGAAAAACCTTTTTTATTAGTAATGCACCACTATGTTGTTCTTTTTATTTTATTATTTCCTTGCTGTTAATTCATAAACTATTGTTATTATTACTTAAAAATTCAAGTGAGGTCTCTATATGAAAAGAATAACTTTATGCATCATTCTTTTAAGTTTAATAGCTTTATCTGGTTGTGAAAAAGAAAAATCAGCACACACTAAAACTTCGACGTCTTCTTCAAAAGCATCTGTAACAGTAACAGCAACATCTTCAAGCTCTCAATTACCAGAATCAACTACCAGCTCGTCCACCGTTGTGGAATCTACTGAACAAATTTCAGACACAGCATCAACTGTCCCTAATCAAGCATCGTCGACAGTGCCTACTGAAGCTCAGCTACAAGAAACAACTTACGTAACTACAGCAGAACAAGCTAAACAAAGAATTATCGATACACAACCATTAGTTTCAAATCCAAATCTGCAACTAGATTTCTATATGCAAATTGATGCACATTTCTTATTCTCACTACACTCATTAGAAATAGCTCAGCAAGGAGGCTCTGGCACAGTTGGATTTTACAGAGTAACCCCTCTAGGAGAAGTGTTCGAAACAAACGCTTACGGAAGCAGATTATAAAAAATAGAATACCCAACAAGTCTTCCACTAAAGATAAAAGTCATTTTAGTATTAAGCGTATGTTTTCTAGTAACGACCTGTACTTCTCAAATCAATAGAAATTCCGCCATATCTATTGATTCAGTCCATAAACCATACGTTGGCGGAGGCCACATTGACTTGCAGGCACTCTAGTCCATCCCGAAAGATATAAATTCTCAAAAAAATTTTTACCGAGCAACTATTGGAGGTAATTTTAATTGAACAAAGACAAAGTAATTGGTGTTGCGCTTGCCATACTTGCAATAATTATTATCATTCTATACGTCTTAAAGAATACTTTGCTATCAAATATGAGCATAAACTACATTGGTCTCATCATTGCTTTAGTTCTTATTATGAATGCCGTGCTTGTTCTCATTTTAAATCCAAAGAAACAGAATAAATTATTTGTGTCTAGACCTATAGGATATGGATTAACCATAAATCCGAGAAATCCAATGGGACTACTAATTTATGCCCTTTTGATTCTTTTCATTTTTTTAATCACTGTTTGAGTTTTTTTGCCGTGATTTCATTCATAGTGTGGCTTATTTTGTCACTCCATAATCACCCATACTGTGAATCTACATTTTCATCTCACTACCCTAATTAAGCTCGCATTTCTTCATCCATCCTATCAATTTTTCAACTAATCTCCGTTATGCCAAACCTTTATTCTATACATAAAAACCTCAAGAATAAGGAAGGCCCTTCTTGAATAAAGTCTGATAAAACTTAAAAAACTAAATTTTGCCTTCTCTAACTGAATATGCGTAGATAAACTTGATTTAGTCGTCATCCCTCTTACTCCGGATGGGAGGTGATGCGACTTTGAGTAAGTTTATTCGATATGCCTTTATGGGATTGATTGTAGCTCTCATCAAGAACTAGTTCAGTGGACGTTAAATACCCCTGCAATTTTTGATCGCAGGGGTCATAGGTATACCTTTTGTTTTAGAAATCATCATTCTTCTCAATTCAGCTCTTTGTTTACGGTGTGATAAGCTAGCTTTTTTGATCAATGATTTCTTTTAAATCAGCAATAAAATACAAGTTGCCTGTAAAGCTTGTTAATATCCATAAGCAATCAGCACTTCTCCGCTAACAATCGGCAAGCTTGTGACTTGATACAAGATCTGTCCGTCTTGTTCAGCAGTATATTCTCCCAAAATATTTCCAAAGAAATCTTCTGTTACTCCTAAAAGCTGACCCTTTTTGACTACGTTTCCTATTTTGCAAGCAGGTGTCCATAAACCTGTTAATGTGCTATCAAAATAGCAGATTTGGGTGAGTAATTTCAGCTCTTTCTTCTTTAGTAGTGAGTGCTCCAGCATTCCTAAATGCGTCATGATTCTTTTAGCATCGTCAACGAATCCGGCTATATCTTTGGCACATCGTTCGCCATACCCTCCGCGCTCGATCAACAAGGACGGAACACCTATTATAGAAGCGTGATTGTATGCGCCTGTACGACTTTGGGAAGCTACGCCAAAAGGCAAATTTAAATAATTCGCTGCTTGCCGAGCTTTTTGCATGACCGAGTCCTCACCAAAGCCGGGCACAAAGACAAATGATTCTAGTTGTTCTGACAAATCTCCACTGTGAAAATCCAGATAGAAATCCGCCAAATAAAATATCTCTGTTTCCAGCGCATAAGCGAGTCTTTCTGATTCTGTCCCTGTCGGATTTCCCGGGAAACAGCGATTAAGATTTTTTCCATCGGCGGGATTGATGAATGCGGCGCGTTCAAAAAAAGCGCGTTGATTGATACAAGGAAAAATCAGCAAATTTCCAACAAGCCTATCGGGATCTATCTCTTGAATCAATCGTTTCGCGGCTTCGATCCCAGGATATTCAGACCCGTGAATGCCTGCGGTAATCAATACTGTCGGCCCCGATTCTTTACCTTTGATGATCGATACGGGAAGTTCTAGCTTTGTTCCTCGAACTTGGAAATAATAATTTTTGGCACTAGCAGAGGACTGCTGCTCCAGTAAATGTTTCACGATAGATTTTCTCCTTTGGTCAGTTCTCCAGCAAAAGACGCTGTTTTACTTTGGATAGCGAATAAACTGAGTTAAGCAAGCATTGTGTATACGTCACTTCCGAAGCATTCAGATTCTGTTCCTGTGACAGCCGATCCACGATCACCCCATTTTGCATCACCAATATTTCATGGGCAAAGGACTGGACCAACGCCAAGTCATGGCTGACAAACAGGATTGTCATATTATTTTTCTTCTGTAAATTTATCAAGAGGTCGATAATATTTTTTTGTACGGACACATCTAGTGCGGAGGTCGCTTCATCGCAAATCAAAATTTCTGGATTCAACGCTAATGCTCGAGCAATACACACGCGCTGACATTGCCCGCCGCTCAAATGATGCGCATATCGTTCCAAATATTCTTCAGAAAGATCGACTAGCGCCAACAGCTCCTGTGCTTTCTTTCGTTTATCCTTTGCTTTCAATCTTTTGTAATTAAACAACGGCTCGGTCACGACATCGATGACTTTCATTTTTGGATTGATCGAGGCGGTGGGCGATTGAAAGACCATCTGGATATTGGGTCGCAGCTGCCAGATTTCTCGTCGATTTAGATTGAGAATATTTTTTTCTCGATAATGAATCTTACCTTGAGTCGGTGTTTCCATCAGCATCAGCATATTGACTAGCGTCGATTTTCCCGATCCGCTTTCGCCAACGATACCTATTGTTTGGCCTTTTTTGGCAGTAAAAGAAAGCTGATCACAGGCTGTTAAGGTTTCTTTATTTGGTAAGATAAATTCTTTGGTCAATCCTTGAATATCTAAAATCAACTCAGACATAAGCGGCTCCTTTCAGTTCGGGAACTGAGGCTAACAGTTTTTTAGTATAGGCACTTTTCGGCTGAGTAATCACTTCTAATGGAGAACCCTGATCAACAATTTTGCCGTTTTCCATCACGATCAACCGATCTGCCATGTGTGCCGCCATCGCCACATTATGTGTAACGAGCAGGACCGATACAGAAAATTGTTCTCTGACCTGCAGCAGCTGCTCCACGATTTGTTCCTGCGTCACGACATCCAGCGCACTGGTTGGTTCATCGGCCAGAAGCAGACGAGGATTGAACGTCATCGCCAGCGCTATCCCTATCCGCTGGCACATTCCGCCGCTCAATTGATGGGGATAGCTGTCCATAATACTGCGAGCATCCCGCAGCTGCATTTTCTTCAGCATCGCTTCCGCTTGTTTTCGGGCATCCTCAGAGCTGACTGATTCATGCTGGCGAATATATTCTTCGTATTGTTTTCCGATTTTTCGGATAGGATTCAACGCGGCGGTACTGTCTTGAAAAATCATCGAAAAGACAGTACCACGCATTTTCTGCCATTCAGAAACTGACTGCTGCAAGAGTGACATTTCTTCAAATTGAATCATTCCTGAAATCTGTGTTTTTTTTGGCAATGCGCCTATAATCGTCTTCAATACGGTGGATTTCCCGCTTCCACTTTCTCCTACGATACAAACAATCCCCCCCTTGTCTATGGACAGATTGAAATCGTGCAGTGTAGGCTGTGGATTTCCTTGATATTGAACGGATAATTGTTCGATCTTCAGCATAAGCGCTCACCCTCTATTTAAACTTCACGTCTTTTGTTAACCAATAATAGTCCATTGGATACAATTCTAGTCCGGTTACCTTATCCGAATGGAACAGGTAGGTTGTTTCATAACCAAAGAAGACCGTTGCCGCATCATTCATTATTAATTGCTGGATCTCGATATCTAACTCACGGCGTTTATTCTCATCGAACGTAATTGTCAATTCATCAATCAGCGTATCCACCTGTTCATTTTTGTAGCCTGCTTGATTCGATGGCGATTTACTGTACCAATTTTCGCGTAAATAATTTTCTGGATCACCGGTATTTGCGACTAACACATTCCAGATCAGCATATCGAAGCTGCCGGAATCCCGCATATCCAATAATGTTTCATAGCTGACTGTATTCAATTTGACATTGATCCCGATATCCTTTAAGTTCGCCTGTGCTGCCTGCGCATAGATATTTAATTCTTCACGACTGGTGTAGATCACGAATTCCAGCTCCAAGGGTTTGCCGTCCGGCATTTCAACAAAACCATCGTCATCGGTATCCTTGTACCCCGCTTCTGCCAATAATTTTTTCGCTGAAGCTGGATCATAGGCATTTTCATCCTTCAAGTCATCAAAGCCAAAATCCAAGGTCGGCGGGATCGGTGCTTTGCCTGGTGTTGCACCGCCTTTTAACAGTTTATTTGCATAGCTTTCACGATCCAATCCGCGAATCAACGCTTGCCGCAATTTCAAGTCTTTTAGCGGTCCGTTTTGATTCATAAAGGAATAGGTTGAACGTAACGAATCTAGTTCTAGAAACTTGATATCTTTTTGTTTCTTGAACTCGGCTAGATTTTCCGTTTTTAAGTTATAGGCAGCTTGGATTTCACCATTTTGCAACGCCATCGAACGAGTAGCCTGATCATCGATACATTTCATCGTGACCTTATCCAACGGGACTTTACCATCCCAATAGTGTTCGTTTTTGACCAACTCGCAATCTTCGGTGGGATTAAACTTCTTCACCACATATGGTCCGGTACAAATCGGCCCGTCTTTAGCAAAGGAATCCATATCGGCCGTCGTATCGACGATCAAGAAGAGCGGATCGGCCAAGCTTCCCGGAACAACAGCAGAAGGCTTCTCTGTTTTGATCACTAATTGATTCTCTTTCACTTCGATTGATTCTGGTTTGAAAAAAGTTTCTCCCCGTGAATTAAGCTTGAATGCCCGTTCAAGGGATTCTTTCACAATTTTAGGGGTCATTTTCGTGCCATTGGAGAACTTCACATCTTTACGAAGCGTGAAGGTCCACGTCAACTCGTCATCACTGACCGACCAGTCTTCTGCTAAACAGGGTTCGATTTTCCCGTCCTTATCAAATCGAACCAAGTTTTCCCCAACCCATAGCGCGAAACGACCCAGCCAAAATATTGCTCCGTCGGCTCTAAAGTATCCGCGAAGCTTGTTACGCCGATCGTCAGATTTTTTTCGTCACTTTCGGCGGCCTCCTTGTCATTTCCGCAGCCGGCCAATCCACCAACCACCAAAAGCAATAATGCTGCTGCAATTCCGCGAGTTGCCATTTTTTTCATTTGATTTCCTCCTTTATCCTGTCTTTGTTTCCATCAAGTCACTTACACTGTCGCCTAAAAGGTTAAACGTCACCACCACAATCACCATCGCCAGACCCGGATAAATCATCAGCCATGGTGCGGTTGTCAGATAAGTCCTCCCTTCATTCAGCATCAATCCCCACTCCGGCGCAGGTGCCTGTGCACCAAATCCTAAGAAGGACAGGGCCGCGATTTCCAGCATCAGAGTGCCCATATCAGTCATCGCAGTGACTAGCATGGGGGAAAAAATATTCGGCAAAATATAATTAGACATTAGTCGACTGTTACTGGTTCCCGTCACCAATGCCGCCTTCATAAATAAACTTTCATTGATTCTCAACACTAAGCTTCGGGACAATCGCGCATATTTTGTCCAGCTGACCGCGGTAATAGCGATCACTGCATTCACCAAGTTCGGCCCCAATACTCCCGCAATCGCAATCGCCAGCACTAATCCTGGAAAAGAGATCATCATGTCGGCGATCCGCATGATAACAAGATCTACCCAGCCGCCGAAAAAACCGGCCAATATCCCGACAAAAGTTCCTAGTACAAAAATGATCCCCACCATAATAATCGTTGAACCGACGGATGTACGGGTCCCGAAAATAATACGTGATAATAGATCTCGTCCCAATTTATCCGTGCCGAATCGATTCACACTGTTTGGCGCGGTCAGCGATTTGTTCATATCAGCAGCTAATGGATCGAAGGGCGCCAGCTGTTTCGCAAAGAGCGCAACTAAAAAGATCAGCGCCAGCAAAATCAATGAGATCGTCAGTTGTTTGTTCTTCTTCAACAAAGCCAAAGTTTTTTTCATGACTCGTTCTCCCTCAGTCTTGGATCAATCAACGGATAAGACAGATCGACCAGAATATTGATCGTCATGTAGAGCAATGAGATCATCAATACATAGCCTTGGATCAGCGGGAAATCCCGGCAAGCGATAGCTTTTACCGCCATATTGCCTAATCCCGGCCAATTATAAATAATCTCTACAACAGCTGTGCCGCCTAACAGACTTCCAAAGGACAACCCTAAAATCGTGACCAGCGGCAGCAAGACATTCGGCAGCACATGGCGAAGAAGGATTTTATTTTCCGAAATCCCCCTCATCCGAGCTCCCATCACATAGTCCTTATTCAATTCTTCTAAAACAGTAATTCGAACTTGCCGCGTATACTTGGCTGACATCGCTAAGGCCAACGTGACTGCCGGCAAGATCAGCGATCGAATATCTGCTGTGCCGCCCGAAACCGAGACCCAGCCCAGATTCACACCGAAGATCCGCAGCAAAACAAGCCCGATCCAAAAACTCGGTATTGAGATGCCAATAAAGGAAAATCCGCGAATCAGATAATCCAAGAGTTTGTTATGAAAAACCGCCGATAAAATACCCAAGGGAATCGATACGACGATCATCAGCAGCAAGGAAGAAACGGCCAAAGCCACCGTTGGAATAAAGCACGAGAGCAATTTCTGAAAGACCGGGACCTTGAAGGAATAGCTCATCCCCATATCACCGGTCACTACCCCCTTCAGCCAACTGCCGTATTGGATCAAGAACGGCCGATCCAAACCTAAATCTTTTCTGGCCTGAGCCAATGTTTCTGGCGTTGGAATATTGCCACATTCCGTCAGCATGATTTCTGCCGGATCACCCGGCGATAAGTAAACCAATAGAAAGGTCAAAAAACTAATGCCGAATAATACGATCACCATTTGAATGATTCGCTGCTTGCTCCTCTGAATACTCATTTTTTTCTCTCCCGTATAAGTCGTCTGTGCGACTTTTTGACATGCAAAAAAGCCCTAATCCAATGAATTAGGGCGTGCCTTTATACGACAAAAAAACAGTTTTATCCGGTCCTCTGCTCATTTGCGGTATAAAAGAATTTCCCAATCCATTCTCTTATCGCTTTCAACAAAGGTATCCTGACTTCGCTTCATCCTACTCTCATGCCTTCCCGTAAAGTGGCGTCAATGATTTCGTCTGCGTATACAGTAGAAAGGGGCTGTTGAGGATTTTCACCTCATTCCCTTTATTGAATGCGTTTTCTTTCATTGAATTATAAGGGAGTTCGCTGAAGAATCCTATGAATCATAAATAGGTCAGCCAAAATTTCACAAATTTGAAAAGGATAAAGCAAGATATTACTATTTTTATTAATTTAACAACTATCAAAAAAACGACGATTTCAAAAACCGTCGTTCGATCGTTAGAATGGTATACATTTACGCGATCTTTCTTGCTTACTCTGTATATAGGAGATAAGCTTAGCCTTCCTCATTAGCTGGCAATGTCTGCATCAATGCAAAGAAGTGTTCTGACTGACCAGTACTAAAATAGTTATACCAAGCTTCCAATGTGTCCGCTTGAAAAACATCTAAACGTTCAATGATTTGTTTTGCCCACAACAATCCTCCAGTCGAACTGGCAGTGATCAGATTATTATCTGCTACAGAGGGCTCGTCGATATAAAAACTTTGTCCCTGATAGCTTGGCGAAACCATATCAAGAAATCCTGCTCCGTTACTAGTATGAGGACGCTCATCCAGCAAACCTAAGTTAGCCAATGCAGCCGTTGCTCCGCAGATCGCCCCTACCGTAGCACCTGCAGCAAGAAGTTCGCTGGTTTTTTCTAGGATAGCCGCATGTTTTGGATCATTCCACGTATTTGCTCCTGGTAGTAACAGCACACTATTTTCGTTCACTAGAATATCATCAATTAAACAATCAGGCACGATTGTCATCCCACCCATTGTGTTGATTGGCTCTTTGGAATGGCTGACTGTTTTGAGTGATACAGCTTGTGCATCCTTTTTAAAAAATCGTCCAGAATTCAGTTCTGAAGTCACATACCCAATTTCCCAGTCAGCTAAAGTATTAAGAACATAAACATAGATTGTATTCATAATTTTCCTCCAATTTCGTTGTGTTTGATTTGATTACATGTTTAGTATACCTAGCAATCGTTGACATCTGTATGGCAACAATCTATACTGAACTGAAAAATATTTTTGGAAGGGGCATTCGATGAAAGTTGACCGGCTTGTCAGCATTATTATGATCCTGCTTGATAAAGAACGAATCGGCGCACAGGAGTTAGCAGAAAAATTTGAAGTTTCCCCCCGCACGATTTATCGCGATATAGATTCTATCAATTTGGCTGGCATCCCGATTCGTTCGACTTCAGGAGTAGGCGGCGGCTTTGAGATCATGGAGAACTATAAGGTGGATCGCAAGGTCTTTTCGACGACGGATCTTTCCGCTATCTTGATGGGTCTTTCCAGCCTTTCCAATATGGGACATGGTGAAGAATTGGCGAATGCACTTGCGAAAGTCAAGAGTTTCGTCCCGGCCGACAGAGCAAAAGATATTGAATTAAAAACCAACCAACTATACGTAGATTTAAGTACATGGATGGGCAACAAGAATATCAAACCCTATTTAAAGCTGATTCAAACTGCTCTAAAGGAAAATAGACTGCTCTCCTTTGATTATGCGGATCGCCATGGCAATAAAACCGCACGAACAGTCGAGCCCTATCAGCTTGTCTTAAAAAACAGCCATTGGTATTGTCAATGCTATTGCTGCGAAAGAAAAGATTTCCGCTTATTCAAGCTCTCTCGTATCACAAGCCTGCAGTTGCAAGAAAAAACTTTTACACCGCGAGAATATCAAAAACCGCAGCTGGAATTCCCTGATATTATAGAAAGTATGCAAACAACGATCATCATTCGAATCCATCGATCTGTCATGGACGGCGTACTTGATTATTGTACTTATGAACAATTTGAGCCGGATGGTGAGGAGCATTACCTCGTCAAATTCCCTTTCATCGAAAATGACTACAACTACAATATTCTCTTCAGTTTTGGGGATAAATGCGAGTGCTTAGAACCACCGCATATTCGCGAAGAAATGAAACGAAGAATACAGAATATTGCTGAATTATATGCAAAATAAAAAACGATCACTGAAAATTCTCGGAAGAGTTTTTCAGTGATCGTTTTTATTTTCTAAATTGGGCCTCGTATAAATTGCGGTAGGCTCCGCCTTTTTCCATCAGCTCTTCGTGGGTGCCCTGTTCTAGGATACCGTCCGAACTAACGACGACGATCCGGGTTGCGTGCTTAATCGAGGCTAAGCGATGCGCAATGATCATAGTCGTCCGCCCTTTCGCCAATGAGTTCAAGGATTCCTGAATCACTTGTTCTGTTTCGGTATCCAAAGCGGAAGTCGCCTCATCTAAAATCAAAATAGGTGGATTCTTCAAGAACATCCGAGCGATCGCTACCCGTTGTTTTTGTCCGCCAGAAAGTTTAACCCCTCGTTCACCGATCTGAGTATCGATCCCCTCTGGCATTTGTTCTAATACGCCCTCCAAGTGAGCCAATTTTGCGGCAGTCAGAATGTCTTCATTTGTTGCATCCAAACGACCATAAGCAATATTTTCTCGAATACTTCCTGGGAATAGGAACACATCCTGTTGAACAATTCCGATTTGATTTCGTAAAGACGCGAGCGTCATATCCCGAATATCGATCTCATCAATTGTAATTTTTCCATCGGTCACTTCGTAAAAGCGCGGCAATAAGTTGCACAACGTCGTTTTCCCTGACCCGCTTTGACCAACAAACGCCACCGTTTCCCCAGTTTTGATCGTCAGGTCAACATGATTCAGCACTTTTTTCCCATCCGCATAAGAAAAGGACACGTCATCATAGTTGATATTGCCCGCTAAATGAGTCACATTCAGCGCATTTGGCCGGTCTACAATGTTTGGCTTTTTATCCAATTCTTCTGTCAAACGTTTAAACCCTGCGATTCCTTTGGGATAACTTTCAATCATATTATTGACCTTTTCAATCGGACGGACGAAAACATTGGCTAAAAGAATAAACCCAACGAATTGACCATTAGTTAGCTCCCCTTGAATCACATAATACGAACCAAAAATCAGCGTGAACAGGTTAATCAAACGAATCAATAAATAGTTATAGGCCGAACTGATAGCCATTATTCGATAAAATAGAATCTTTGACTTGCGGTAAGCCTCGCTCAAACCGCCAAATCGATGGTACTCATATTCTTCATTGGCAAAGGATTGCGTCACCCGAATCCCGCTGACGGAAGCCTCCACACCCGCATTAAATTCACCCAAATCTTCATAGATCCTAGTATTCACATTGGTCATTTTCTTATTGAAAAACACTAACGCAATCGTAATCAGCGGCAATACAGCAAACGTCGCTAGCGCTAGTTTTGCATGGGTGTTGAGCATCAATAGAAAGGCTCCGACCAGCGTCATGATCGTGATAAAAACATCCTCTGGACCATGGTGAGCGACCTCTGAAATTTCAAACAAATCGGTGGTCAAACGACTAATCAATTTCCCCGTCTTTTGATTGTCGTAATACTCGTATGGCTGAGTCTGCAGGTGAGCAAATAACTCTCGGCGCATATCTGTTTCAATGTTGACCCCCAATTTGTGTCCAAAAAAGACCACTATATACTGGAGAATCGTATTTAATACATAAAAAAGAAACAGTGCGAGACAGGCCAATAAAATGATCCGAAATTCTTTTCGCGGCATGATTTTATCGATGACCTGATTCACCGCAACCGGAAATGCCAGCTCTAACAAACCAGCAAATACCGCACAAGTGAAGTCCAGAATAAACAGTTTTTTATACGGACGATAATAGCTAAAGAAACGTTTTAACATCTTTGAAACTCCTTTATAATAAATTTACGCTTGAATCAAGTTTCTTGGCGTCAATTCCATCCATTATAGCAAAACTATTGAGGCCGTGCCTCGGCTAATTTCATCCCGTCTATTTTTCAAATTTTTTTCAATTCGCTACTAGGGGATTTCCTACTTCCACCCACCCATTCTTAAACCACATACTAACCTCATCAAAGCAAAAATTTTCCTTTGCTGGCTCTTTCAATAAAACTATTCTGATCGCTTTTCCATGAATCAAGTTCTGCATTAAGCAATAGGTCAATTCAGAAAAACTCGCCGCGCCGATATAACCTGAGACGCCATTTTTATCTTGATTATATAAGTAAAAAATATCAGTAACTTCAATATTCCGAAAGAAAGTCGTCAGAATTTGAGGGTACTCCTCTGTTAGATTCTGACTAGGACGTGGATAATCGATCAGCTCTACTCCAGTCTTTTCAAAATATCTTAGCAATTTCTGATACTCCGCTTGAAAAGCAATACTTCCCGAAACAACGACTCTCATAGCTTCTCCTCCAAACCTTTGATCTCGATAAACCTCAAAGCAAGTATACCATCTCATCCTATTTACCAGCGATTGCCTTATTAGAAATAAAAAAGAGAAAACTTTCGAAAAAGTTCTCTCCTTTTTTTTGTATTAGTTTTTCACATCCAACAGACTCATCAGTTCAAAACCGGTATTTACTTTTGAATAGATCGAACATACAACAAATAGATTTTTTCCTGCGAATTCGACTTTTTTGAATCGTCTAGAAGAGGCCGGGATGTGGTGGTGACCGTGGATTGCCCCAACAATATTGTACTGTTCAAAGAGTTTTTCGATTTTCGGTTCCTCACAGATATATTCTTTGTTATAGGCCTCGCTAGTTTCCGGCAATAGACTCAACTCATTGAATAATGGTGCATGTGAAACAATCACCGTTGGAATATTCGTATCTTGGTCTAGTAATTTTTCTAACGAGTTTAAGATGAATCGCTGTTGTGCCTTCTTGCGTTTCACTAAAGCGACTGGCACGGTTAATCCGATATAGCGAACCCCATCATGAACGAGACTGCCATTATTCAGCAGCTGCATTTTCGGAAAACGCTCCGCTAACTCGGTCTTTACAACCTCATAAAAAGCATGCTCTCCTGTCGGCAGCAAATACCACGCTTCATCGGGATCTTGAACCAGCTCCTTGAACCATTCGTACTTGAAATAAGGCCGCCATTTATCCCACTGCTCGTTTTCCTGATCGGAGGTTTCAGGTAATACATCGACCAATTCATGACCGCCGATCACATAGATACCCGCTATTTCTTCATCTGTTACATGCGAATCAGAAACATCCCCCGCCAGTACATTAAAGTTGCGATTGAGAAATGGCAGCTTCCCGTCTTTGGCATGAATGTCTGACACCACATTTACGATATTTCGGTTTTCGGTGGAATGAACATTTTTGAAGTATTTCTCAGCCTCATCGGGATGGACACTATGAGCAATATAATTCTCGCGAACTCTGGTCAGTTCTTCGCCGTATTCGGAACGTAAAAGCGGCTGAGTATTGACCACCGGCGTTGACCCCATAACAACAAGTGCGTTTTCTAGTCCCTGTTTTACCTCTTGTGGTAATAACGACAAAGCAGAATCAATATCTGAATGAATTGTTAACCCTTGATCGATCAGCAGTTGATCTTGTTCGGTAGAAGATAATAACTGAACGGCTTTGCCATCGATCATTAATGGCAAAGAGTTCGCAAGCTGCACAACGAAATTCAAGTATTCAGAGATATACCCCGCGATCCCTGTCTTCGCATTTTCACTAAACAGAAACTTCCCGGCCAGATTCGCAGAGAGTGGTCCCGTCTCATCGTGCTGCATCAAGCGGCCCGCCACCTGAATCTCCAACAAAGGATTTTGCAAGATCGCATTATAGGCCTGCTTCACTTCAAAAGATTGCTCATCCACACGATTTCCTGTCACCTGAAAAATACTCAGCGTCAGGTATTTTTCCAATGTCGTCTGGTGTAATTCGATATAACGGCGAATTTCTTCCGGATGCAGCAAATATTGGATCGCCGCCCGCTGAATATAATTTCTAGCCGTATCATAGGGAATCGCAGAATACACGAGATTTCCTTGAGAGGCTATCGCCATTGATTGATCTCTTGTATTGTAAGATAGCTGGAAATAATCGTTTTTGAATAACGTTTTATTCACCGGCCGCCGTTTATTCTCTGGATACAGCTCAACTCGAGCAGCCAATTCTGGCGGCAAGGCAATGCCTGTTGGCAAAGACAGCTCTCGTTTTCCGACTGTTAGCGCCTGTTCATTTTTCTTTTGTTTCATCAAAACACCTCTATATCACGAACCTTTATCTAGTACGTTCATTATAGCGTTTATCATTGTTTTGAACCTAATAAATTTTGAATTCAATAAAAATATTTTAGAAAATGAAAAACAAGCCTTTTAAATAGGAAATTGACAAGTAAAAGGCACTATTATTTATTTCTACCTTTAATAAAAAGTTGAAAAGAATATTCCTTCTTCTAGTGTTAGCATGTCCAAGGAAAGGATTGATTCTAGATGGACTTTGTTATTGGAAATGAGATTACCACAATCAATTGCTATGGAGAAAAAGTAACCGGAATCATCGAACAGATCTATGTAAACACCATACTTGTCGGAAATAATACGGATAAATATGTTTGTCCTAAGTAATCGTTCATAACATAAAAAGGCAGCGTACTGATTTAGCGTACGTTGCCTTCCTTATTTTAGGAGAAAAGAAAATCCTCTACTCATTATTTAGATTCGTCTAGTCGATCACGGCTTCCTCAACTTTTTCAACTGAAGTCTTTCTTTGTAGGAACTTAACGACTTCCACGATTGGAATAATCGAGAAGGAGGCTGCCGCCACGACACCCCATTGAGTTCCATTCAGTGACGCTACTCGGAAAATATCGTTCAGTCCCGGAACGAGAATGATCACACCCATCAAAGCAAAGGAAAGCAAGATCGCCCAATTAAAGGTTTTATTACGGAAAGGCCCGACTTTGAAAATCGACTGTTTTACAGACTTCACATTAAATGCGTGGAACAGCTGCATAAACCCAAGTGTAGCAAAACACATCGTCAAAGCATCCGCGTGCTGCAAGCTATAAAGAGCCTGCGCCGAAAGTCCCGGCATGTTCAAAGCCGTATGTGCTGGATTTTGAATCGCAAACCAATAGACGAATAACGTAAGACCGCCTTCCAAAATTCCTTGATAGATAATGCTGCTGAAAACGCCGCCGGAGAATAGATTAGACCTCCGCCCTCTTGGCTTATGACTCATCAAATCTTTTTCTGCCGGTTCCATTCCTAAAGCAATCGCCGGAAAAGTATCTGTAACCAAATTGATCCATAATAGATGGATTGGCAGCAACGTGTCCCAAGCAAACATTGTCGCAATAAACAACGTCAGCACTTCACCTAAATTCGCCGCTAATAAATATTGCACTGTTTTTTGAATATTTGAGAAGACTTTTCGCCCTTCTTCTACTGCCACGACGATCGTCGCAAAATTATCATCGGCCAAGACCATATCGGAAGCTCCCTTTGAAACTTCTGTCCCTGTGATTCCCATACCGATTCCGATATCTGCTTGTTTTAGCGATGGTGCATCGTTGACCCCATCTCCTGTCATCGCCACGACTTTGCCTTCTTGCTGCCACGCTTTGACAATACGCACCTTGTGTTCAGGGGATACGCGGGCATAAACAGAATAGTGATAGACTTGTTTGGCAAATTCTTCATCACTCATCTCGTTTAGCTCCGCACCAGTCAAGACCGCATCCGAATTTCCTGCGTGAACGATTCCTAACCGGACTGCAATGGCTTCCGCGGTATCTTTGTGATCCCCCGTGATCATGATCGGACGTATTCCTGCATCTTTTGCCATTTTGACAGCTTCTGCCGCCTCTGCTCGTTCCGGATCAATCATTCCGACTAACCCAGCAAAACAAAGGTCATTTTCAAGCAGCTCAGAAGTCAGCGTTTGGGGAATTTCATCAAGATATTTGAAAGCCATCGCTAACACACGCAGGGCTTGTTTGGCCATGTCTGCATTGTTGAACAATATTTCATTTCTTTGTTTTTCGGACATTGCGGTTTCTTGTCCCTCAGCGAGCACTCGGGTTGTTCGCTGAATTAAGACATCCGGGGCACCTTTTACCGCGACCAAATATTTCCCATTTGAAAGCTGATGGATCGTACTCATTAATTTACGATCGGAATCAAAAGGCAGTTCGCCAATTCGCGGCTCCTTACCAAGACTCTCTTTTAGATCAAGTCTCTGATCAATTCCGAACTGAACCAAAGCCGTTTCTGTTGGATCGCCGATCAGTGTGCCATCTTGCGCGATTTTCGTATCATTGGCATAGTTCATGATCTTCAACGCCATATTGTCCTTTTCGATCGCGGCTTTGGCTGATTTTTGCTGAAAATCCGTATAAAGTTTTTCTACTGTCATTTGATTCAGCGTTAAGGTTCCTGTTTTATCTGAAGCAATAATATCGGTACTGCCCAACGTTTCCACTGCCGGTAATTTTCGAATAACTGAATTTCTTTTCGCCATCACTTGGGTTCCTAAAGCTAAAATAATCGTGACGATCGCCGGCAAGCCTTCAGGAATCGCCGCGACTGCTAACGAAATCGATGTCAGCAGCATATCCACGAAAGACGTTCCGTTGAATACCGTTCCGACAATAAACATGATGACTGCGATAGCAATAATCGCCAATGTCAAAAACTTGCCCAGATCATTCAAATTATTTTTCAGTGGTGTTTCCGTTTCATCTGCTTGAGCCAGCATATCGGCGATTTTTCCGACTTCGGTACTCATGCCAGTCGTTACAACTACGCCTTTGCCGCGGCCGTAAGTAACATTGCTGTTTGAAAAAGCCATATTGATCCGGTCACCGATACCAATATCGCCCGCCGGCAAAACAGTGATTTCTTTTTCGACCGGGACTGATTCTCCTGTCAGAGCGGCCTCTTCAATTTTTAGTGAGGCAGCTTCCAGCAATCGAATATCCGCCGGTACTACATCGCCGGCTTCCAAAAGAACGATATCGCCAGGGACCAGCTCATCGCTTTTGATCGATAAGGTGTGTCCATCTCTCAAAACCGTCGCATTGGGTGTAGACATTTGTTTCAAGGCTTCGATCGCCTGCTCCGCCTTCGCTTCTTGAAAAACACCCATGATCGCATTAATGATCACGACTAGTAAAATGATGATCGAGTCCACGACTTCATGAGAAACGACTGCTGAAATAATCGCTGCAGCTAACAATACTAAAATCATGAAATCTTTGAATTGTTCAGCGAACTTCACAAATAAACTTTTTTTCTTGCCCTCGGCCAACTCATTCTTGCCATATTCGGCTAGCCGTTTTTGCGCCTCATTTCCGCTCAATCCATCGACTGATGATTTCAGCTGCATCAATACAGCCTCTGAAGTCTCCGCATAAAATTCGGTCGTACTTTGTTTTTTATTCAATTCCGTCATAAAATCCTCCTATTTTTTCTTAAAAAAAGAAGACCTGCGTATGTTTCGTTCAACATACACAAGTCTCACCATTTAATACAGCACCAGAAATTTCTTTCAGTCTTGGTGATGCTGTCACAACATTTCGTTGCCAGTTACTCCCTTATGTGATTCAATTTTTTCTCAATCCCTTTAACGGAAAGGAAACATAACAACGGCCCCAATACACAAGGCCACGATTCGAATCAGATACATCGGAACGGAATAAAGCCAAAATTCAGGAAGTTTGTATTTACCCATTCCTAAAATCATGGCCGGCATTCCATCAACAGGCATATACCCGCCATTCCAGCCTGAGATTACGACAGCAGTCGCTGCTGCAACAGGATTTAGGCCTAGACTGATGCTGGTCGCAATCGCGATTGGCGCGAAGATGTAGACCGACCCCATGTTTGACCCTGTAAAAGTTGCACAAGTACTTGTCAGTAAAGCAAAAATCAAGATCAAAAAGAATGGATGGATATTTGTTCCCAGTGTTTCCGCCACAAGATCGCCGATCATTGCGGTGAATCCAGTATTGGCTAATGCATCCGCAACCCCGATTACTCCAGCCATCATCAAGATCACTGGTGCGCCCATGCTGTCACGCACTTCTTTGAAGTCTAAAACGTGCATCACAAGTATGACAGCGCCTGCCAGGCCGGGAATAACATACGAAGCATCACCTAAAGTATTCATCATCATCATGCCGGCAACACTGAGAATAAATAGTGCAATTGTCGTATTTTCTTTCCAAGCGGGTAAAATTTCGGCTTTTTGCGTCTCGTTTTTATCTTCTTCACCCGGTTCGGTTATTTCGTGGTCTGGTAATAAGCGATAGGCAACTAAACTCCAGATCAGAAAGCCCATTGCCAAAATAAAGTTGACTACTGCGAATTTCGGCATTGAAATAGTATCCTTATATCCTGCCGTTTCTAAAACACTGACAGTCACTCCATAAAAAAGTGCGCAGTTGAAAGGCAGTAACGGATGGTTTGTGGCGAATCCCAACGGCATCATTAATTTAGATGTCGGCATTTTCTTGTTATAAGGAATCATTGAAACCAATGATAAAATAAGTACATAATATCCTGTTGAGCCTGAACCGGTCAGACTAGCACCTAGCATAACGACGATCAATAAGAGCACATAGCTTTTATACCCGCCGCGGTTGACCAAGGCGATCATCGTTGACTGTACGCGACTGATCAAGGTCGTCTTCATCAAGCCGGCCATTACAACCATAAATCCCGCAACCATTACAACACTTGAATTAATAAATCCTGCAAAAGCTTCTTGAACCGTCGATAAACCAGTGACTACCAATAAAAGGCAGGCCAGCAATGGGGGTGCGCCAAAGGCCAATTTGTCCGACATGATCAAAACGATCATGAAGATCAAAATACCCAGGGCGAGAATCATTTGTATTGTCATTTTTGTATTCTCCTTTATTAAAACTGTTTTTCACTTGTTGTTGAGGCATTAGGTAAATAGCTTTCTGATCTCTCAACGGTAAACGCAATTCTAAGTCCTGAGCAGCGGTCGCTCTGCAGCGCAACACACTGATGCTGGAATTTTATAACCTTACATTTAACTGCATATTTTCTTTAAACACCTTCGCCAGAGGTTGGATTATAGACGCCTTCCGCCTCTCTTTTTTCACCAAATAATTCTTCAACAGTGAAACGAATATACTTCACGCATAGTCTATTTTTGTATGCATAAACTAAATGCAATAACCCTTTACTATCCTGATACAAAGTTGGATATTCATGCTGTGAATTGTTCGTTTTGTTTTCAATCCCGATATAGCCTTCCGCCGGTTCAAAGATTCTGCCCACCGGCCAAGTTTTACCGTGGTCTTCAGAAACAGATACCGCAACCGGATTACGTAATCCTGGCCAAGCCACCACTCCAAATTCTGCATTGTTGGCAGCGTTCACATTATAAGCTAAAGCGATTTCACCAGACTGCAACTTAATTGCACTGACACTAGCATTATTATTCGGTAAGACGGTTGCTTCTGGAACTGTCCATGTATCGCCAAAATCAAACGATTCACTCTTGTACACATGATCCGCAAAGCGACTACGCATAAATGCGACTAAATGGCCTTCTTCCATTTCGTTCAAGTTGGCATGAACACGCCCGCTGCTATCCGGCATCCGGACTGCTTTCCAAGTCTTTCCTTGATCATCCGAAACTTGGAATTCTGTTGGATCATTGGTCAAGCCTTCAGGAGAATCTTCACATAACCAAGTGCTGAAGATCCAACGCCCGTTACTTAATACTTGGATTGCTTGTCTTGAAAAGGTTCCTTCATTATCAAAGAGTACTTCTGGTTCGCTCCATGTTTGGCCTTCATCCTTCGATTTCTGAACCATAATAATCGATGTAAACTGCATATTATCCTTGCCTTCTTGGCGGCTCAATTGAGAAGTATAAATCAACCAGATCTCGCCATCTGGTGCTCTAAAAAAGGCCGGGTTCTGTTCACTGCGATCTTCGCCTTTAGAAACAATTTCTGCTTCTGACCAGACTTGCGTTTCCGGATCTAATTTTGAAACAGCGATAGAAATATCCCCGCTGCCTTCAAAACTTCCGGCAAACCAAGCACACAACATTCCGCCATCTTCCGTTTCAATCAATGCTGGTGCATGTGCAGTCGCATTCCCGCCTGTTGGGATCAAAGCAAAATCTACATTTAAAAAATCATCCCGATACGTAATTCCATTTGGTTCTGACTGTCTTACTTTTGGTAATTCCTTCGTCATACTTTTTCCTCCTTTTATTTTGTATTAAGTTCTAACTTAATAACAGCCTTCATAAAGTGCAGCGGCTGATCCACATGGAAAACCGCTTGGTGCCCATCCCAAGGAAAACAAATATAGGCCATCCCTTCGGATATTTTCATCTTGTGGGTATTTTGTCCAACGAATTTTTGTACATCCTTTTCGGAATCGTAGGGCAAAACTTCCGTCAAATCAGTTAATTTATTCCAAGCGATGTATTCTTCGCCTTTTAAAACGATTTGAAGATCTGCGTATTTACGGTGCGCCTCAAATTGCGCTTCTTCAATCGGTTTGGTCGCTCCTTCTTGAAAGAAGAAGTAACCACCCTTGAAAAAATATTTTTTACCCAACTCCTGATGTTCGATGCTGTTCATTGTCTCTAAGGCTTCAGGAATTGTCGGAAATAACTTAGTATAGTGACTCAAATTCGCTATGGCATCAATAATCATTTTTTGACCTCCTACACGTTTTCAGCTAAACGAATCGCGTAATCAATCGCATTTTCGAGACTGAACTCGCTGGCGGTCCATTTTCCGACTTGGTCAAAAGCCGTGCCGTGATCAACCGAGGTGCGAATAATCGGCAGTCCAAGTGTAATATTTACTCCTTTGACCGCTTCCCAAGCACCTGATTTTTGATCATAAACAAACCCTAAAGTTTTTAACGGGATGTGCCCCTGATCATGATACATTGCAACAACAATGTCATACATGCCGCCGTTGGCTTTCGAAAAGACTGTATCCGCTGGCAATGATCCATACGCGTTGATGCCTTCTGCTTGTGCCGCTTCTACTGCTGGATTGATTTCGGTGATTTCTTCTTGACCGAAAAGTCCGTTTTCCCCGCAATGAGGATTTAGTCCCGCCACTGCGATGCGCGGTTCTTTGATTCCTAGATTTTTGCACGCTTGGTCAGCAATGCGAATTACATCTAAAACTCTCTCCTTGGTCGCTCGATCACAGGCTTCTCTCAAAGAAACATGTGTCGAAACATGCACTACTCGTAAATTTCCATCTGCAAGCATCATCGTGTATTTTTCGGTTCCTGTTAAATCCGCATAGATCTCAGTATGTCCAGCATAATGATGGCCCGCCGCATTCATGGCTTCCTTATTCAATGGATTCGTTACAGTAGCATCGACTTCTTTAGCTAATGCCAGCTCAATGACCTTTTTAACATATTGGAAGGCCGCGTTCCCGCCGACTTTCGATACTTCACCAATCGGCAAATTCTGCATGTCCACGATACCTAAATCAACTAAATCGATCGTTCCGAAGGTATATTTCCCCTCACTTGGCTTGTTCACTACATTCACCGTAAGATTTAAGTCCGGATGCTTTTCTAGATAGTGGTTCAGCACACTTTTATCGCCGATCAAAAGCGGTTTGCAGCGATCATATAACGCTGCTTTATTTAAGGCCTTGATCGCAATTTCAGGTCCAATGCCTGCGGGGTCGCCCATCGTGATCCCAATGATTTTTTTCATCTTGACTACCCCCTTTTTATTTCATGCCTTTTTCTTGATTGTCAATAATCACCTTTTGCAATGCTTCGGTCGCTTGTTCAGCTACTTGATTAAACGGCGCACGGCATTTTCCAACTGGATAACCTAATAAACCAACGGTATGTTTGACGATCGTATTAGGATTGCCGTATTTGAAGCAATCTCTAAATGAACGGATCGAATCTTGGTACGTTCTTGCTTCTTTGATATTTCCTTTTAAGAACTGTTCGTAGATTTGTGCCATTACGTATGGATAAATATTTGAACAGCCTGCGATTCCGCCTTGTCCGCCTGCCAATAAAGTCCATAAAATCAACGAATCATTGCCTGAAAGTACCGCGAAGTCTTCACAGTCGCGCGTTTGTTCGATGTATTGCAGGATGTTATCAAAGTTTCCGCTGCTGTCTTTCACACCGATGATATTTTCGATCTTGCTTAGTTTCCCAACAGTTGCTGGTGCAATCGCATTTCCTGTCCGTGCTGGAATATTGTATAAAACGATCGGCATATCAACATTTTCAGCAACTGTTTTAAAATGGGTATACAGCTCGTCTTGTGATGCCGCCGCGAAAGATGGTGTAATGATTGATAGAACATCGACCCCAACCTCTTTAGCCTTTTGAGATAAACGGATCGTATCTTTGGTTCCAACAAGACCAGTTGAAGCATAAACAGGAACACGCCCATTCACTTCTTCTACGGCTGTTTTCATGATTTCTATTTTTTCGTCTTCTGAAAGAATGTAGCCTTCTCCATTGGTTCCAAAAACGAATATTCCATGAATCCCGCCATCCAGCATACGATTGATTTGTACTCGAAACTCTTCATAATTGACGCTTTCGTCATCATGCATCGGTGTTAAAATCGGAGAGATGATCCCTTTGATTTCTGTCATTTTTTCTGCCTCATTCCTTTTATAGAATTTCCAAATAGATTTTTTTCGCGTCTTCTGGTGTAACTTCGCGCTTGTTGTTAACTAATAAACGAGTGACTTCCATACCGGCAGCTACTAAACCGTCTAAATCTTCTGCCGGAACATTGAATTCTTTTAAGCTTGTTGGAATTTCTAAAACTTTAACGATCTCTTCCAATTGATTAATCATATACTCTGATTTTTCATCAACGGATAACGCTTTATCGCCATCTTTTACTACGCGATCGTAAGCGATCGCCAATAATTCTTTGATTGCCGGCTGATTGAACGTCATCACTGGTGTTAGCAGCATCGCATTAGAAACACCATGAGCAATATGATATTTTCCGCCTAGCGGATACGAAAGCGCATGGACCGCAGTTGTTCCAGAGGAAGTGATGGCTACTCCGGCGTAAAATGAGCCTAGGAGCATGTTGCTTTTTGCTTCCAATGCGTCTGGATTCGTACACGCTTCAACCAGGTTGTTCATGATCAAATCAAGGGCTTCTAATGAAAAAGTATTACTGATCGGGTTCGCCTTAGCCGATGTAAAGCATTCAATCGCATGGCATAAAGCATCAACTCCAGTTGCGGCAGCGATTGGTTTTGGTAAGTTTTTGATCATGCGACTATCTAAAATCACGTAGTCCGCGATCATTTCAGGGTTTACGATCCCGATTTTCAATTCTTTTTCTGGTACGCCAACGATACTGTTCGGCGTTGCTTCAGAACCTGTACCCGCTGTAGTCGGAATCATTAAACTAGCGACTTGTTTTTTTGCTAACAATGGATCATCCAACAAATCTTTGACCTTATAGTCGTCCGTTGCTAGAATCGATGCAAGCTTGGCTACATCCATCACACTGCCGCCGCCGATAGCGATGATGAAATCAGCCTGCTCTTTTTTGAACTCGTCAACCATCGCTTGCGCTTCATGATAATTAGGTTCTGCGGGAATTTCCGAAATAATCGTATATTCCACACCGGCCTTTTCGATTACCGCTTCAGGTGCATCTACTAGTCCGGCACCTAAAATCCCTTTATCGGTAAAAATCACGATCTTTTGGATATCCTTCGAAATGATTTCTGCTAATTGTTCAATCGCATGTTCGCCAGCGATAATATTTTTCGGCATCTTTAAACTGTAATCTACAAGCATCTTTCTTCCTCCAGCTTTTTTCTATTTTGTCAGGCGGCTAATTTCTTCAAAAAGTTTTTCATTACCAAAGCCGCCTGATTTAGTAATGACTTGAATTTCCTGATTGTTCCATTCAATTGAAGATAGGACTACACCTGCGCTGATTTCAGCGATTGGTTTGATCTGATTGATTTCCAATACACTCATTGACTGAAACAAAGTATCTCCTCCAGTGAACAGGAACGTATTCTCCGTTTTTTTTGACCAAATCGCCTGGGTCAACTCACCTAATGATCGGCCGATCCTGAAACGGAAATCTGAAAGAGCGACTCCCTGTTCTTGACCGTGCTGTTCGATTCCCAGACTAGTCTCTTCACTCAATGTTTCAAAAATGACTAAAGGATGTTCTTTCATTAAAGATAGATACTGAGCGACATCCTTTTCCCCAGCGTCATCTGACCAATAATTAGAATGCAGCAACTGCTGCGGTCTCAATGAAACTCTAGGATAATTTTGCTGCTCAACGTAATCCACTTGTTTTCTTGTGATCGGATTAATACTTCCACAAATCACTACGAGTGGTTTCTTTAAAGCATATTTTTTTGTTTCTTTTTTAGGAAACAATTTTGCGGCCAATACTTGCGCAAATCCTGCACAGCCGATCGAGAGTGACAATAATTCCGCCTGCTCTAAAAGGGCTGCTTGCTGCTCTAAATCCTCATTCGTTTCAGCATCAAAGACTAAGACACCTTCAAGCTTTTCAGGCAATTTGTCTTTCAATAATTGACCATCGATATCCGCTTCTTTTTTCAATCGCCGCAGCACATTGCTTTCGATTACTGGTTCATAGGGATCTTTTGCAAAGATACTTTCGGAAACCAGTACTTGATCAATATATAAATCGCCATCGATCAACACGCGCTTCATTTCAGGATACGCCGGTAAAAATGGTATCGCTGATTTTTCGCTGGCGTCAAGAAGGCCTTTGATTTCGGCACTAATATTTCCCCGTAAAGCAGAGTCGACCTTTTTATAAATAAAAGGTACTCCTTCTTTTTTAGCGCTTACAATTATTGTATGAATCAATTGATAGGCTTCTTCAAAGCTTAAGTAACGACTTTCCGTATCGATGACTAAAACATCAATATCTTCATCTACTTCACCAAACGTTATATTTGTATCGGTTGAAACTACTGTAGATATCCCTTGTTTAGAGAATTGAACGCCCGTATCAAGGGCTCCCGTAAAATCATCTGCGATAACTAGCAGCTTTATCATCCGTTCACCACCTTAGATTTCATGGTTTCATTCTAGCTTGCTTGCCCTGTCTTGGATATTCATTAAAGAAAAAAATCGTTTAATTTTGAAACGTTTTCAAAAAATCGATATTTATATACAAAAATCCGAGGTATAATCGTTCCTATATGAAACGCAAGGAGGTACAACATGTCAGCGAAAATCAAAATTTTAGGCATTGCCCCTTATGAAGAGCTGAATAATTCAATGAGTATTGTCAGCAAACAATTCAAAGAAGTAGAGTCCGATATTTACACAGCCGACTTGGAAGAAGGCCAACAAATTGCGGCCGAGCTTTTCGGTAATAACTACGATGCGATTATCTCTCGCGGCGGAACAGCTGATTTGATTCGCCAAGTCGTCTCTATTCCTGTGATTGACGTATCGATTTCCATTTATGATATTCTCGGGACGATTCGGCTGGCCAGAAATTACACAGAGAACTTCGCGATTGTCGGCTATGCCAGTATCACCGAAACGGCGCACCTGCTTTGTGATATTTTGGGCTACAACATCAAGATCATCACCTTGGATGAGTTGACCGATGCGAGTATGACTCTGGATATTTTGGCTGATGAAAACTATGAAATGATTCTATGTGATGCGATCACGAATCGGTTGGCATTAACCAAATCAATCAATACGATTTTGATCACCTCTGGCTTTGAAAGTGTCAAACATGCCTATCAAGAAGCATTAACTATCGCCAGACAATTGAAAAGAGTGATTCATGAAAAATTAGTTTTGGAAGAAAGTCTCAAGCAGCAAAAGCAGGATTTTGTCATTTTTGACGAGTCCTTTGATGTTCATGCCGCAAATGTCTCGCATGATCTATCCAGCTCGATGGCCAAATTCTTAAGCACAAAAAAAGATATGACAGATGAAAATCAATACTATCATACCTTTAGAAACAGGGTCTACATGATTTTGGTCAAAAAAATAGTTGTGGACGATCGGATTTATTTTAGCTGCAACTTGAAGATTTCAACACCGCCGATCATCAACAATCGCTTTGGTATTTTTTATCAAAAACGATCAGAAGTCGAAGAGATTTTTACAACGAAACTTCTATTCACCCAATTTATCCAAGAGGAAACGAAACGCGAATTGCAGCGGGTCAATAATTTTTACAGCGCCCTCATTATCGTTGGCGAAACCGGAACAGCGAAGTCCAGTATCGCTTATCAAGCTTTTTTGAATCAGGAGATGCATAACAATCAATTGATCTCGATCGATGCCAAATTGATGAACGATAAAATGTGGAAATTTTTAGTTAATCCCACGAACGGACCGTTAGTTGACGAACACAACACTCTGCTGTTTCAAAATGTTGAACAGCTTTCTGTACGAGACGCTGAACAGCTGATTACGATCGTCAAAAATACGAAGCTGTTACAGCGAAACAACTTATTATTTACCTATAATACCAATAACGTCAGTGAAGAAAAAATCTATAATCGTCTTCTTTTCGAGTTAAACTGCGCCAGTATCTATGCACCGCCGCTCAAGGAACGCAAACACGAGCTCAGCGTTATCACAACACTTCTGTTAAATAAAATGAACATTGAATGCAACAAAGAGGTGATCGGTTTTGATCCCAACGCGCTGAAAGAATTTTTGGCCTTCGAATGGCCGGGAAATTTCAATCAATTGCAGGCGGCGATCAAAGAGTTGGTAATAAATTCACTACTCATTACATTTCCGAGCATCAGGTCATCCAGTTACTCAGGAAAGAACGCTTGATCCAAAATTTTTCGGACTCACATCTGGGAAGCTTCACCTTACAAACAAAGGTAGAGAAACCTACCCTTTTCGATTATTCAAAGGAAATCATTTTGAATGTGTTGGAGCAAAACAATGGCAATCAAACCAAAACCGCTGAACAGTTAGGAATCAGCCGGACAACGCTTTGGCGCTATCTAAAAGAAGATTAAAAAAATCAGCTATTTTTGCTGAGCTTTTCCCTAGATTTTTACAATGTGTTAAAAATTGGAATGGTCGATTCGTTTGAACGCGGCGCATGTTCCTTTGGATTGCTTATAATATAAAAGAAGCAGCAAGCTAAAGGAGTGAAGTGATCTTTGGAAAAATATATCTATCTTTTTTTGATCGCCCTTTGTGTTTTTCTAGAGCAAACGTCAATTATCTGTCTCCCTTTATTTCTATTTTTAGTCGGTATTATCTGTGCAATCGCCGCTATTCGAGTATTCATTTTCCGCAAATATAATTTATTTCTGCTCTTTTACAAGGGAAGTTCCGAGAATGGAAGCGTAGAAATCATTGTTCAATTTGCTAGCATGCTTGTCTATCTCATCGCTTTATCCTTCATCGCCATCGGTTCATGGTTATATTTGCACTAATCAACCTATTTTGAGAGACCAAAAAGAGGAGAACTATTCCAAAGTCCTCCTCTTTTTGACGGTCGTAGTTTACGTTTTTGACTTGATAAAACTGTCTGTCGCATCCACTACAATAATATTTTCTTCAGTTAAGCATAATTCCTTTTTCAGCAGTGCCTTCATTTCATCCTTTTTTAATACCGACTTTCCCCTAAAAACACCTTTACCATAAACTTCCCAAGTAGCCGCCTCTTTTATTTTTGCATGCTGAATAATATTGGGCGCGGGTTCCACTTTTATCGAGACAATCAAATCATACTCAACGATTTCAGCCTCTGTCTTTTTCGATTGCTTCACAATCAATAAAATCAACCCTATCACCAGAATTGGTCCAAGAATTCGAAATACATTCGCCACTTCGCCCACCCCCGTTTTTATAAATCCATTCGCTAAAAACTAAATCAGCTAAAATTAACGATTAACATTTTATTTCATTGAGACTCATAGGATGTCTCTCACCTTAATTATACCAAAGTATTAAATAAAGGAATAAAATTCGTTAAATTAATACTTCCATTTGTAAGGTTACTTTAAGGTTAAGACCAGTTCTATGCAAGTTTCCCTCCTTATACTGTATTTAACAGGAACAGGAGGAAAAAACATGCCAACAACAATTTTAGAAATTAACGATCTTGAAAAAAATTATGGGTCAAATGAAATTCTCAAAGGAATCGACCTGCAGCTACTACCAGGAAAAATCACTGGACTGCTCGGCCGTAATGGTGCTGGAAAGACAACTTTAATGAAATGTGTATTAGGTCTCACCGCTAACTATCGCGGACAAATGACATTTAAGGGGCGGAACTTAGATTCTGCGGACAAAAGAACCAAAATGAAGATCGGCTCATTGGTGGATGTGCAATTTTATGAAGATTTGAATGCTTACGATAATTTGATGCTCTCCGTTCGTTTAATTGACTCGATTCCTAAGAGAAACCGTAAGCAGGTCATTCAAGAAAGTTTGGAATTCGTTGAATTGAGCAATGCTGCACGTAAAAAGGTTAAAAACTTTTCTTTTGGAATGAAGCAGCGGCTTGCTTTAGCTCTGGCGCTGATCACTAAACCAGAATTATTGATTTTGGATGAGCCGTTTGTTGGTTTGGACCCGATTGGTGTAGAGGAAGTCAAAGATTTGCTGCGAAAACTTTGCCGCGAACGCAAGACGGCGATTCTCTTTTCCAGCCATCAGATGCAGGAAGTCTGTGACTTGACCGATAATATTTTAGTCTTGAGTAACGGAGTCATCAGCTACTCGGACCAGAATACGCACTACGAAAATCAGCAAGCCCAATTGATTGAATTGATGAAATAGGAGGAGAAAAAAATGGAAATATGGACAATTTATAAAATGGAGATTCTTAAAACGCTCAAAAGAAAAAATAGTTTGATTCTGCTGATCCCTTCGATTTTAGTAGTGATTATGTCGTTTGCCCTTTCAACTGGCGGCTTGACTTTGACTGGCGATGGCTTGACTGAAAATAGTCAGTTTGCCTGTCTCGACTTTATTAATACGCTTTGGGCCTTTTTCAGCATGCTTGGTATCTGGGGAATCCTGCTTATCTTAGTCGCTGCGTTTCAATTTTCAGGTGAAGTTTCCAGCGGGCAAATAAAAATGACGTTGCTGCGGGTCGGCAAAAGAGGCCGTGTCATTGTCGCTAAGTTTTTAGCTTTGATGACGGTTACTGCTTGTGCATTTATCCTGTTTACATTAGTTATTGCCGGAAGTTATTATCTGTTTATTGCCGAATCGAGTATCGGAAATGGGCATTTTCAATCGGGAATGATCGAACTGCCGGAAGTTTTGGCAAGTATTCTATTTATTTTTCTTCATCTATCATTATTTATGGCGGTTACTTTTTTGGCTGGATTATATTTGTCGCCGTTTACTACCTTTGTGACCGCACTGATCGGCATGTTTATAGTCAATTATTTGATCGGTGCCAATACTTTTTCCTTTTTAAAATACTCAGCTCTCTCCGTCAGCAACAATCTGATTGCTGGCAAGGCCGAGCATTTACTCCCTGCCCTGCTCTCCACACTCGCAATTATCAGTCTCTTTTTGGCACTAGCCTCGCTGCTTTTTAAAAGAGTGGATATAAAATAGCCCTTTGAAACGGTATAATAAAAGGAAATGATTGAACTAGCACGGAGGTGTAAAATGGGGTTCTCAATTTTAGTGGCGGATGATGAACAAGGGATCATCGATTTTGTCACCTTGTATTTAGAAAAAGACGGCTACCAAGTATTTACAGCGTCGGATGGCGCGCAAGCTTGGGCTTGTATCCAACAGGAAAAAATTGATCTGGCTATTTTAGACATTATGATGCCAAAAATGAATGGTTATCAATTAATCAAGCGAATTCGAGCAGAAAAAAATATGCCGATCATCTTTTTGACGGCCAAAGATGCCAGTGCTGATAAAGTATTGGGATTGGACATCGGCGCGGACGATTATGTGACTAAACCATTTGATCCTTTGGAACTAGTTGCGCGTGTCAGCGCACAGCTTCGCCGCTTCTACTCACTGGGAGCACAAGAAATCGTGGAGCCAGCGGAACTTGTCCTCCATGATTTGATCCTTGATCTTGATCAATGCTTGCTCCTTAAAGGAGAGCGACAGATTTCACTGACCTCGATTGAATTCAAAATCCTGCGTCTATTAATGAGCTCCCCTGGACGGGTTTTTACTAAGAAACAGATCTATGAAGCGGTTTGGGAGGATAGCTATATCGTCGATGATAATAATATCATGGTCTATATCAGCCGCCTCAGAGAAAAACTCGGAACCAGAGAGGAGGAATCTTATATCCAAACGATTCGCGGGTTAGGCTATAAGATGGTGCCATGAAAAAGAAACCCAAGACACTCGGACGATTTTTAACCAAAAAATACCTTACAACTTCTCTGTTGCTGTTGTTTTTGATTTCTTTATTCATAGCGATCGCTCAATTTTTTGTCTCTGGAACGAATGAAATGGTGGAAGAACTATGCGCCCAGACAATTGTTCGCCCGGATTATAAAAAAATTGATATTGCTACTTTGAAAGATGTTGGCGGCTGGGTTGAGATTCTTGATGAAAAAAATGACGTGATTTATACCAAAGGAAAAGTGGCAAAAAAGAGTGCACATTATACTCAAAATCAGTTACTAGAAATGGATGCTCTTCAATCAATGATCAGTCATAAAACCTATCTATTCGGCCCGATCACCTTTAAATTCAACGATCCAGAAGCACAATATATGGCAACCTTCGCGCCTTTTACGGGATCTGATGGACGAAATTATATTTGTCTTGCTAAAGTACCACGAAAAAGTATTCGCGGAAATTTCAATCTCGTTTTTGACAGTTTCAGCTCACCTACCTTCCTTTCAAATTTAAAAAAGATCGTGCTGTTGCTGATTCCTTTGTTTTTGATCTTCATTTTCTGTCTGAAACGCTATTCCAAATCCGTCAAGGAGCATATTGTTGCACCGAATACGGTGCTGATTGATGGCTTGCGAACGATCAAAAATGGTGATTACGCTAAAAAAATCCATCTGAATGCGGAATACGAGTATGTTGAGATTGAGGATTCTTTTAACCATATGGCGAACCAGCTAGACCAGGCGGAACAGCAACGTGCTTTTTATGAAAAGGAGCGTCAGCTATTATTTGCCAATATGGCTCATGACCTGCGCACGCCGATCACCACTATTCAAGGCACCGCCAAAGCAGTAGCTGATGGCTTAGTCAGTGATGATAAACTAACACAAACGATGGAAACCATCATTTCAAAATCTGAGCACATGAATGAACTGGTGAATCGCTTGCTGATCTTTTCGAAACTAGAAAGCCCCGATTATCAGCTTCACCGGCAAAATTTGGACCTGTCTGAGTTGATTCGCGAAGTCTTATTGGAGCACCTTGAATCCGCCGAAAAAAATGGGATTGATCTAACCTTTGAATTACCGGAGACTGCTTTAGAATTTGCTGGAGACCCGGTCGAGCTACGTCGTGTTTTTGATAATTTGATTGGCAATAGTATCCAGCACAATCCAGCGGGCACCGGCGTTCACATTCGTCTTTATTCCCATGATAATCAGATTCTTTTTGAGATTAAGGATAACGGCGATTCGATTCCTAAAGAATTGCAGGAGCAATTATTTGAGCCCTTCGTCAGCGGCGACAGCTCCCGCTCTTCCCAAAACGGCAGCGGACTTGGTTTAGCCATCAGTAAAAAAATCGTTGAAAAACATGGTGGAAAAATATCCTTTATCGTGTTGAATGAACACGATAAAATGTTTCAGGTACTTTTTTGGAACAGGACTGATTAATAAGATAATGCTGTCGAATAAGCCCTATATTTCGACTTCATTTCTGCACGTCATCTACTCACTAAGAAAATAAAGAGTGACTAACTAATTTATTAGAATATTTACTTAGAAAAGTATCTCTGATAATCTAAGTTTACCTTAGCGCGAAGGAAAAACTTTGATAGTAGGAGGAAAACATATGACGGTGAAGGCTTATTTAGAAATTACGCTATACATTGAGGAAGAAAAACGAGCGGCCGCAGTAACTGTTTTTACAGATTATTGAGAACCTTTTTTGACGCAGATTGAGGGCGCTCTTACCAAGGATTTACTTGTTAGAGACGAGGATGTTCAAGTATTACACGGTTTTGCTGATCTTGAGGCTGCTCAGGCCTATCTTGAAACAGAGTTGTTTACCAAGGATGTGGTCACTGGTCTGCAGCCATTGTGGTTCAAGGACCCAGAAATCAAAATTTACTCCGTTGCTTAACGGTCAATCAAAAAGCTAGAGTCCCTTTTCCAACATATGAAAAGGGCTCTAGCTTTTTTTTCGTCTAATTAAGAAACTCGATGGTAATCACATTTTTGGCATTGCATCAATGATTTTTCGCTATCTACTTTATGATACGCCCCCGACCATTCGCAAATATGCTGCAGAATCGGCACGACCGACTTCCCTTTTTCGGTAAGTGAATATTCCACTCTTGGAGGGATCTCGTTGTATTGTTTGCGGGCAATAATCTCATTTGAAAGCAGCTCTTTTAGTGCAGAAGCCAAAACAGCATCAGTAATATCTGTCATTTCCTTTTTCAATGAATTGTATCTTAGTACCTGTTTCTCTGCTAAAACACAGATAATGCGTGATTTCCATCTTCCGCCAAAAATATCCAGACCATATTCCAAAGGGCAGCGAATCTCTTTTTCCAACTTAGGTTCGTACATAGTAAAACCTCCCGTATCCTGCTTGAAATTAGCCACAGTATAACAACCATTACTCTCATTCGCAATGTTACTATGGAATTTATTAGTGGCTATTCTTTTTGTTAGCAAGGTAACTATCCCTGGCGGAAAGTACTCTTTTAACACGTCAACACAAAATCAAAAAAGAAGCCGATCATAGGGGCGACCGACTTCTTTAAATAGGGGGCTGATTGATTTTTTAAGCATTCACACTGATCGACTGCTTTTCAACATTCACGGATTCCTCTGGTTCTTCCAGTTCCTTTTCGTCCGCCAAATATTGCCGATCTAATGTGGTGATAAATGGATAATAGATACAGCCTGATAGGATCGAGACGATGATTTGCAGCATCCCGCCCTTCCAGCTGCTGGTCATCAGCCAGCCGCCGATAAATACTGGGGTTGTCCAAGAAATCGTGACACCGGTTGGATAAGGAACGAGGCCGCTGGACATCGCCAGCCACGAAACCAAGATCGAAATCAACGGTGCCAATACGAAAGGAATCAGCATCATTGGATTTAGTACGATCGGCAAACCGAAAATAACGGGCTCATTCACATTGAAAAATCCAGGCAGCATCGACAATTTCCCTAAATCCTTGAGCCGCTGCGAGCGGCATTTGAACGCCATGAGTAAAGTCAATGGAAATGTCAGACCTGTTCCACCCAGATAGATGAAGAAATTCGCATAATCCATCGTTCCGATGAAGGGTCTGATAAGACTTTCGCCTTGTTTAAAAATTTCTAGATTTTCAAATTGAGCCGCGTACCACAACGGGTCCATCACGGCTCCGACTACTGCTGTTCCATGAATACCGAAAAACCAAAAGAAGGTATTAAAGAACGAAGCAACAGTCGTTCCAACTAAGGTCGACCCAATTCCCACTAAAGGTTTCTGAACAATATCGATCAAGAAATTAGTAAAGGTGCCATAAGAAGTAGCCTCAAAGCCTAAACGAACGATCAAAAAGATTGGAATAATGATCGCCGCTGGTATGATCGCCGAGAATTGATTTGAAACAAAATCAGGTACACCCTTCGGCATTTTGATCCGAATATCATGCTTGATCAAAAAGGCATACAGCTCCGCACAAATCACCGCTGTAATGATCGCCATAAAAAGGCCGCGCGCTTCAAAATCTGAGGCACTGAACCCGCCATCTTTTGTCTGCACGAGTAAAACGAAGAAGGAGCAGATTGAAATCACGATCGCTGGTGTCGCATTCACATGATTCTGCTCGCAAAGCGAATTCGTCACCCCGACAATAGCTAGTAACGACATCAGTCCGATAGTTGAAGGAACGACGATTTCCCAGGCCCATTCAGTCCAAATGTTCCCCAGTGTTTTGAGCATAAACTCTTGAAAAATCGGTACCGGAAAATCGGCGATAATAATGCAGACTGAGCCAAAAATCAGAATCGGCAGTGTCGCCATTAGACCATGGCTCAAGGCGGTCAAGTACTTATTTCCGGCTAGTTTATTCGCGAAGGGTGTTAAGGATTTATCAATTAAATTCGTGAAAGCTTCCATCGTAATCCTCCTAACTGAATGTTGGGAAATACTGTCCGTTTGCCTCGATGTATTCGTCTAAGATCGTCTTTGCTAAGTCCGTATCAACGACTGTTCGATTCACAGCCAACGCTTGCAGGCATTTCTGATAAGAACCTTCCAAGGTCGCTTCAACGGTTAATTTTTCATACGCGTATTGAGATTCCAATAAGCCTTTTTCAAAGGTCCCGATTGGACCATAAGCCAATGGCTGCGCGCCGTAAGAACCTACTCGACAAGCCACTTCCAGCATCATGCCTTCTTCTACATTGGGAATAACTCCATCATTTTTGACCATCAATAAGAAAATGTCGTGTTTGTTGTACGCCAGACTTTCAGCTAGTTCAATGATGTAGGTAGCGTGGGCATCATTATTAGCGACCGAGGCTTTTTCCGTTTCATTGTCCGCATTTTCGCCGTAGCGCAAGTCCAAATCGTGCTTCGTCCCCTTCATTTTGCCTAATTTTACAATTTCGCGGCAGTAAGCAAAGACGTTCTTTTCACGATTATCCATTACGTAATTAGCACGGGTATAGTTGGGATCGCTGTGCTCCACCATTTCCTGCGGATATAAGTAATATTGCATATAGGTATTTGGCAATGAGTAAGGATAATCCTTGACCATTTTTTCTAAATGATTGAAGGTAAAATTCCAATAGTCGTCATTTTTCGCGGTAAAACCTAATTTATCGCTGGCATTTCCTGACAATAATTCCTGCAAAATCGTCGGCAGTACATCTTCTCCCGTTTCCTTATCATACAGTGCCGTAAACCAGCCGAAGTGGTTCAAACCAAAGTAGCGTGGTTCAACATCCTGGCGTTTTTTATCCGCCAACGGACAGAAAACATCCATAATATCGATGGCCACATCGCAAATGTTAATGATTCGATGATCGTCTGGGAACAATAATTTGCATGCTTCTGCCACGATCGCCGCCGGATTAGAATAATTTAAGATCCACGTATCCGGTGAATACCGGCGAATGTCTTCGATTAAATCCTTCATCGCCAGAACACTGCGAATTCCGTATGCAAACCCGCCAGGTCCGCAAGTTTCTTGTCCGATCACACCATATTTCAATGGAATCTTTTCGTCCTGTTCACGCATCGGCAAACCGCCAGCTCGAATCTGAACAAACGCAAAGTCCATGTCTTTAAAAGCTGTCGCTTTATCGGTTGTATATACGTATTCCTCTAACTCAGGATAATACTCGCGGAACAACACCTCACCATATTGCCCAATCGGTTCTTGCCGTTCTTCATCATTATCGTAAAGCACGATTTTCTTCACCGGAAAGGTTTCCTTTACCAAACACATCAATTCCATCATGTCGGGCGTATAGGTACTTCCGCCTCCCACAAATACTACGTTAAACTTTTTCATCTAGCCTCATCCTTCCTGTCTGTCTAAGTCGTTTCTTGTATCTGAACTCACTATACAACAGCCGGAAGGATTAAATTTTTTTAGACCAGTTACAATTGTAACTACTGATTAAGCTCCAATAAAATGTATTCGAAAAGTGCTAGACACTTGCTGTCAAAGAGATCTGGCGCATTTGGTTCGCGTTCTGTCTCTACAACCTGAGTGTGCGTAACATGTCGACCAATCGTGCTGTCTGATGCGGCCGTTAAAAGAATCGAGGCTGAAACAGTCGATTTTATTTTCTTGGCAATCTCTAAAACATCATCCGTCTCCCCGCTTTTGCTAATGAAGATCACCAAATATTCTTGATAAGGAATCGTCATGTCGATCGGCGAACTGCTATTCACAAATAGCCCTAACTTCGAGAGCTTCTTTTGCAGGTAATCTGCGATGATCGCCGAATAGCCGATCCCAAAAACAAAAATAATTTTATCCGAGAACTGCGAAATCAACGCGGCCAATTTATGGACATCCTCTTGATCAAAAAGCGCGATCTCCGAATTGCTGGCGGTATTTCCTAGGCGCTGTTTATATTTATTGACATAGATCATTTCACTGAAGCCCGAATACCCTAATTTTTTAGCGAACTTAACAATATAGGTCGTTGACACATAGTTCTCTTCAGCGACTTTGGTCAATTTAGGCAGTTCGCCTTTTGCGATCGCTTTCATTATTTTCTGATAAATCTTATGTTCTGTATGATTTAGTTGATAGACCATCGTGCCACCTCCAGCTCTTTTTAGTTTTATTATAGCATTGGATAATTTTGAAGATTATCTATCAGATAAAAAAAGCTGATGAGCTCTTCCTCACCAGCTAACTAACGGATGTTAATTTCAAAAGATAAGATGGATGTTCCAGACCTGTGGGTTCATAGTAAGTGTTTGCTTGAAATTGAAAGCCCAGCTTTTCCAATAATTTTTTTGATGCGCGATTGTCTGGATGATGTCCCGCGAATAGGAACACGAGATCGGTTTTGCTTTCCGCAAAATTTATTACGCCGCGAGCAGCTTCTTCAGCGAATCCTCTTCCCCAAGCAGAAGGCAATAAATGAAAGCCTAATTCGGCCGTTTGGTATTTAAGTCATACGCATGTAATCCGCAACAGCCAATAAACGTTTCGGTTTGCTTTAAAAATAGCGGCCAATATTGATAGCCAAAATCCTTTTGACTCTGAATTTCTGTATGCAAGCGCTGGAGTACTTGATCCTTTGAGAAGCGTCCATTTTTGGCAATAAACTGAGTGACGTGTTCATCGCCCCATAATTCATCCGCTAATGCACTGTCCGACTCCAACCAATAAGAAAAAAAGAGCCGTTCTGTCTCGAATTGTCGTTTTCGCATAGATTCTCCCTCGCTTTGCTAAAAATGATCTTTGTTAATTGTAGCGGCAATTAATTCCATAAAGCAACAAAAAATATCCAAAAAGACGAAATGTTCTTAAGTCTTCTTGGATATTTTTTTAAGTTACTTTTAGTATACGCGAACACCGAAGTCTGGTGTGTAGTATTGAGTTGAACCGTATTTCACGTTTTCGCCTGGTTGAGGTGCGTGAATATATTGGTCGCCCCCAGCGGAGATTGCTACGTGATAAGTTGATCCTTGGTCACCCCAGAATAATAGATCGCCTTGTTGCGCTTGATCTACGGCAATTTGCGTACCAGATGATTCTTGTGCAACTGTCCAAACGCCGATATCTTTACCGGTTACTTGCTTGTAAACGTATTGAGTAAGACCAGAACAGTCGAAACCGCTCGTATCTTTTCCGCCCCAAACATATGGTGTACCGATATATTTTTCAGCCTCATTAACAACTTGTTGTCCACGAGTAGCATCCGTTGATTGTTGTTGATCTTGCTGCTGATTTTGTTGTTGCTGTTGATCTTGCTGTTGTTGTTGTTGATTTTGTTGATTTTGTTGTTCTTGTTGTTGCTGTTGTTGATTTTGCTGCGTTTGATCTGGCGCAGTTTGTTGTTCTTGCTGTGTTTGTTCTGGTTGTTTTTCCGGCGTTTGCGTTTCAGCAGGCGCTGGTGTTTGTGTTGTTTGCTCTTGTTGAGCCGGAGCTTCTTCTTTTTGAACCGGTGCTGCTGGTTCTTGTTTCAAAGCATCCGTAGTTGATGTTGGTACTTCAGCAGGTGCTGCTGGCGTTACTTCCGGTGTTGGTGTAACATTAGCAACTGGCTGTTGTTCAACGACTGGAGTCGTATTTTCAACTGGCGCTGCTGTTTCTACCGGTGCAGTTTGAGCAACTGGTGCTGCTTCGCTAGCTGTACCGTTGCCAACAACGACTTTTTGTCCTTCATAAATATTCCCGCTGTCGTCGATATTGTTCCAATCAGTGAACTCTTGAACACCAATCCCGAATTGATTCGTGATAGAATTGACCGTGTCACCAGATTGAACAGTGTATTCTTTTGATTGTTCTGGTGCTGCAGCAGCTGGTTGCGCTACTGGCGGAGTCACTGGTTCTGTTGCATCATAGCTAGTCAAATCATGTTCTTGAATAGTAGAAACTAATTTTTGAACATATCCCTTGTCATCATTGAAGCGGCCTTCTAATGCTGCGGCAGCTGTTTTGTAATCATTCGCATTGCTGCGCCAAGAACCGCTGAAGTAATTTTCATTACCGTCACGAGAAGTTGTTTTTATGATTTCAATATAGTCTTGAATGGCTTCTTTATAAGAACCATATTGTTTCATTTCTTTCTTTTCAGTTTGACCAGTTTCTGCGTCTTTTTTATCCAGCATTGCCGATTTGCCTTGATATTGACCTTCTAAACCGAAGAGATTGTAATAAGGGGCTTGCGCATAATCCGTTTGTCCCCAGTCACTTTCAACGATGGCTTGAGCGATCATAATCGAAGCATAAAGGTCATGCTTTTCGGCTAACGGTTTGATCTCATTTGAAACTTCATTGATAAATGCTTTCTTATCAACATTTGAGGTGGTTGCTGTCGTTTTTCCTTCAACTGCTTCTACTTCATGTGTGTTTAGTAATGGTGCCGCTACTGAAACCGTCACTAACGCCGTACCTACTACAGCAGACCCTTTCTTAAGGTAGCGATAATTACTGGTCTTCTGTCGTTTCTGTTGACGCAGCTCGCGCCTGGTTAAAACTTTATTTGACATTTAACATCTCTCCATTCTCTCTCTCATTGCTTTCTTAACATAATTAATTATAACACAATAGAAATGGTTGGTCATTGGTTACGATCTGCATTTCTTGATATTTTAGATTATTTTTTCAGAGAATAGACCAAAAAGGCCTATTTTTCAATTATTTTCATTTTCCTTAAAAAATTGATTCCCAAACCGACCTTTTAAAAGATGTTTAAAAATCTTTTTTGTTAATTTGAACAAATGGGGTGCGCATATGCTAAAAGAAAAAATCAGAAATCTGCCAAAAACACCTGGTATTTACAAAATGAAAAACGCCAATGGGGATATTATTTACGTTGGAAAAGCCAAAAATTTGAAGCAGCGAGTCAGCTCCTATTTTGTCCAAAATAAGCAGCATTCTCGAAAAACTCAGGAGCTGGTCCGCTGGATTACCGACTTTGATTACGAAGAAGTAGACACAGAATTTGATGCGCTCTTATTAGAATGCCATTTGATTCATCAAATTCGGCCGCAATACAACCGCATGATGAATTATTATGAAGGATACGGCTACTTTCAGTTCATAGACAAGGCTCCTTACCTGAAGGTCCTGAGTGAATGGTCTGAGGAGGGGTTAGTCATCGGCCCCTTCTTCAAGCAAAGCAAGATCCAAGAATTAAAGCAGATCATTAACAGTACTTACCGCCTGGACGGCCCTTTGAAATATGTCGCCGGAATCGTTAAAAGCTACGAGGAGCTTTCACCTGAGGAAGAATTTGAGCTGCGGATTCAAGAAATCAAGGAGACTCTATTAGGCCAGTCAACTGCCCTGCTTACCCGAATTGACCAGCGTGTTCAAGCTGCTAACGCGCGGCATGATTATGAAGGCTCCGCGCAATGGTGGGATAATTACTTGACTGTTCAGCGCTTTTTACGACGCAATAAGCAGTTGATCCAGATCATGCAAAATCAGACGTTTGTCGGGATCTTACCCGGGGAAGGCGCCTATTATTGTTACCTTTACGCTAAAGGCGAACTGTTGGCTCGCATTGTTTATCAGCGTAAACCGACCTTTCAGCAGGCCAAAAAAAGATTGGAAAAAGGAATCTCTCCCGCCACTTGGCAGCGGCTCGCAGCGAAAGAACGTCTAGCAAAAGCTGACGTAGACTTATTTCCGATCTTCTTCAATTACTTGAATCAGCATGGACAAGTCCTAGGCTTCCCTTCACAGGAAGAATAGTTCCTATTTGTATTCGATTTCATTCCTTGTTACAATCACCGTAGGAGTTTTAGAAACGGGGGATGAGTATGCAAATTGAGAAGATTACTAAACCAGCACAGACAATCGTTTCGATGTCCACTCATATTTCACATGAGCACATACCTAATTACATCGGAACTTCATTTGTCGATCTGCTAGAATATATTCAAAAAAATGGAGCTGAACTTGTAGGAACACCCTTTATTTCCTACTTGAACCTGGATGAAACGGGCAATGCTAAGGATGAACTGTTAGCGGTCGAGATCGGCTTCCCGATCAATCAGGAAATCCCATCAACAGAAAAATTCCAAAGCTATGTGCTGCCAGGCTATCAAGCTGTACGAACACTTTATGTCGGCGATTACGAGGAACTGACAGATTCATATAAAGAATTGGTTGATGCCATCAAGCAAGAAAATGGGATCTTCACCTTCCGCAGTTACGAGTACTTTTTAACAGATGCTTCCGTTCCTTTAGACGATCAAGAGACAATGATTGAATTAACCTATCGTCCCAAAAGAAAAGATTTATTAACTACCTGATTTTTATTTTCACATTAAAATAGAATGAGGAGCCCTTCAAAATATAAATTTTGAAGGGCTCCTTTTTGTCTAACTATCTTTAGAAAGTCTTCTAGCAAATAAAAAGACCGTTTTTTTATCTCTTACGCGAGAATTCATTTGATCTATTAAAAAACACTTTAGCAAAAAACGCCAAAGAGTTTTTTAAAAGTTATTTGTAGTTCGTTTTTTAATTGATTGAGAAAATTGAGGAATTTAAACTCTTACTTATCTCATAATGAATCATTTGTAAGCAAAAATTAAGTGATTCACTCAAGTTTCGCCCTGTTCTCTTATGTTAATTTTTATTATTTTAAATCACATAAGAAAACCAACAAATAACCTAAACAATTACATAGTGGTTTTGTCGAGATCATTTCTTAAATTTGCAAAGTTCTTTTTGACCGTCTAAAAAATCTCTAATCGCTAGCTAAATTGACTATTCTAATATAATTTTCGTGACATTTTTTCATTAGTTTCCACTTGATTATTTTAGAAGGTTTGTCCCCATGTTTCAAATACCGTCTGCTCTTTTGAATGATTTAAAATCGTCAGGCTGGAATTGTCAACAATTCCGCTCTCACGAATTTTGGCCAATGGAATTCCTTTTAACGTATTTAGCAATGCCATCAAAAGGATGCCGTGACTGACGACTAAAACTTTCTCCTTCGGATGCGCGGCCGTGACTTCCTCAATTACTTTAGTACTCCGCGTGATCAGACTATTGTAAGATTCCGCGTGGATCTTTTCTGCATCGAACAAATCAGGTCGTGTGCGATAATTTTTTATTTCTTCAGGATAGGCTGCGGTGATTTGATCGATTTTTTTGCCATCCCAATCTCCTAAGCGCAATTCCCGTAATTCTTCAACGATCGTCAACTCTGGTGCTTTGATATTTTCTGCTAGAATGATTTTCGCTGTCGTTTGCGCGCGCATTTGCGGAGAGGTTAATACGCGATCGAAAGGAACATCCTTCAAATGTTGAGCCATTCGCTTGGTGGCTTCCACGCCTGATTCGATTAATGGAGAATCTACGGTCCCGCCATTGAAGCGCCCTTTTGCATTGATTTCTGTTTTCCCGTGTCGGACAAAATAAAACTGTGTCACACCCTCACTCCTTAGTCATTATTAAAGCGTCATCTTTCAACATACGAAAAATGATCGTTATCGTGTTCCCTTCCGCTTGTCCAGCTGAGCTGAAAAAGTCGGTTCGGCAACTTTCACCCACCAAGTATACACTACTAATCAGTGATTTATACCAAAAAGAGCGACCGAATTCCTTAAAAGCCCAAAAAATAACTATTTTATAAAATAGTAAGTTCTTAAAGACGTGACATTGCAACCGGATTCATTTATAATAAAAACAACAATGTACATGATATCGTTCTGATTTTACTTAATTTGCAGGAGAACCACCCTTATAACTCGGAATTATTAACGCAAAATTAACGAAGAAATTAGCTTGACGTATTCATAGAATGGAGGGCAACGCATGGAAAAGGAACGGAAACAGACCAGTACGGATTTGGCTCTGGCTACCGCGGGTATTTTTAGTTTGATCCTTTTTAGTATCCTGATGCTGGCACGTGTTGTCGAACATCGAGAAATTATGGATCTGTTTAGTCTTCTTACCGGAGCTGCGGCCGCCTTTTGTTACGGAAAATTCCTGTGGATCAAACAAAAAGCTTGGCTAACCATATCCGTTTTGCTTTTTGCCTCATGTATTTTCTTTTTTATCAAATACCTATTTTAACAAATTGCTGTCAGTAGATATTTACTGGCAGTTTTTTTCTGTCTGAATTTTTGCTACTATTATATAGGAGATTCTATTGACTAAATTTTTAAGGAGGCAGCCATGTCTGATTTTGCTACCCTCGTCGATTATCTGACGACGATTCCCGAAAACGAACATTTTCAATCCGATACATTAGTGATTGCCGGCAACAGCTTACCAAGCTTGATTGTTTCCGCCGCAGAATTTTGTGAAAGTGAAGCGAGCATTCAGCAGGTGCTTTTTGTTGGCGGGATCGGTCACGGCACCGCCCCGTTGATCGCGAATTGTAAAAAGATGTATCCTGAGTTGGTTCGCTCTGAGTGGTCAGACCTTTCAGAAGCGGAAATCACGCAGGAAGTCTTCTTGCATTACTGTTCTCGCGAGCTCACTTTACGCTTAGAAAAGAAATCAACGAATACTGGAGAAAACGCTCGCTTCTCTTATGAACTTTTTGACCAAGCTGCGCCGCAAAATTTTTGGCTCGTCCAAGATCCGTTAGTTCAAAAACGATCGCATGTTACCTTCAGTAAAGAATGGGGATTGCCTTTAGCCGCGATCCAACCACTCTTTTTCGAACAGCCGAAATTAATTGATTTTGATACTCGCCCCCATTTTGAAAATCCGCAAATGGATACTTGGTGGGCGCCGGAGTATTTCTTATCGTTAGTGATTGGCGAGATTCGCCGACTCAATGATGACAAAGAAGGCTATGGACCAAATGGCGCAAACTTTATCCCGCATGTCGATGTTCCAGAAAAAGTGTTGATGAGTTATCGCCGCTGCCAGAAATATTTGGCCGGAAATGTGCGGAAATAAAGCCAGAAATTTTAAAATGATCCTGATTTCTTCTATTAAAGAAGTGCAGGATCATTTTTCTATTGCTAATTGAAAAGTCCACTCGCTTTGACACCAAGTAAGGACTTCATTTTCAGTGTCACTACGCTCGCGACAAAGACCAGCAGAATATCACAGGAAAGATCGATCAGTGTCGTAACTGTCAAAATACTGGAAAGTGCGGCAAAATTTTGCGTTGCCAGTCGTAAAATCACCAGCTTATAGCCGATTCCGATTAGATGAATATAAAGCAGACTTGAATAATTGATTATCAGCATTCTTGTTAGCGGCGACCACTTTTGTTGTCGAACAAGTTGAGTCAGCAACGCCTGAATCAGTGGCAGCGTTGCGAAGGCCAGCAAAAAGCCAAAGGTCGGCTTAAAAACATAAGCGAAACCTCCGCCGCTGGCAAAAATTGGCAAACCGATAACACCCAAAACTAGATAGCTGATCATTATGATTGATCCGTCTTTTTTTCCTAGAAATGGATAGATCAGAAAAACGGTGATGATCTGTAACGATAAATAGTCTAACAAGGGCAATGAAATCACCAATTTTGCGGTTACGATCAATAAGGCGAAAAACAGCGCCATCCGTGTCATTTCATTAGTTCGCTTGCGATACATTTAATTGCCACTCCTTTACCAACTCGCTTTTTTTATCGGGTTCTGTTAGTTGACCCTCAATTTTTGTTAAATAGGGCACCCTTCCAATCACCGATAAACCGTTATAGCTCGCTATAATTTCAAGAGAAGTCTGATCATAAGCGTTCTCTTTCTTGGAGGTATTATTAATCAATCCAGCAATCGGAATCCCTCGATTTTTCAGAGCCTCGGTCGTCAACAGCGCGTGGTTGATCGCCCCAAGGTAATTATCAACCACCACAATCACCGGCAGTTGAAGTGCTTCGACAAAATCAATCATCAACGTAGTTTCATTGAGCGGCGACATTAATCCCCCGGCCATTTCAAGCAGTAGCGGCCGGTTTTTCGTTTGTAATAAGACCGTCTCATGTACCATTTGATCCACATCAATTGTTTTTTCAGCTAAGTGGCTGGCTGTGTGAATCGATGTCTCTGAGGTCATCGTGTAAAAATTGAAGATATTCTGCCGATTGATTTGACAGGCTTGATAAAAATCGGTGTCTAAAGCAGCGCCTGTTTGAACAGGTTTAACCAGTATTGGCTCTAGTTTTTTCCGCTTCTTCAAATAGTCATAGAGCAGAACGCTCACGACGGATTTTCCACAATCCGTACCAATCCCGCAAATGATGTACTGATTACTCATCGGCCGCTCCTTCAACAGCTAAACCCAGTAGATCCAGCATTTTTTGATCCGTTGAGATCGCCGCCCCTTTTTCCGTCAAATAATCCCCCAGAAAGATCGAATCAACGATTAAAACGGCTAGTTGCTGCAATTCGCTCAAATGGAATTCTCTTCCGGCACTCACCCTCAATTCGGTCTCCGGAAAAACCATTCTCAGCATGGTTAAAATTTTCAAACATTTTAGAGGCGTTAATGGCTGCTGCTTTTCAAGGGCTGTCCCCTCGATCGGCAATAAAAAATTGATTGGAACCGAGTATGGCTGCTGTTCCTTCAATTCAAAGGCCAAGTCTACCAATTGTTCATTCGATTCGCCCATGCCGCAAATAAAACCAGAACAGATATTTAACTCATGTTCGCGCAGTTTTTTCAGCGTATTCAACCGATCATCATAGCTGTGGGTCGTTGCGATCGAAGAATAGTTTTCTCGACTGGTGTTTAAATTGTGATTGAAGCGGTCGGTGCCGCAGCTTTTCAAATAAACGATCTGTTCATCCGTCACCAACCCGATCGACAAGCAAATTTCGATCGCCATCATTTTTTTGATTGCCTGGATCGTCTCGCCTAAAACCAGCACCTCTTGTCGTGACGGACGTTTCCCACTCAATGCAATACAAAAAACGCTGGAATGATTTTTCTTGGCGATCAAAGCCTTGCGCAAAATTTCCTCTTTTGGCAGCAAATCGTATTCGTCGATCGCCGCGGTACTTTTCTTTGATTGCGAGCAGTAGCCGCAATCCTCGCTGCATAATCCGCTTTTGGCGTTCAGCAGTGAATTCAAGCGAATCCGGTTCCCAGATTTAGTTGCCTTGATTTTCAGGGCGGCCGCATAATACTGCCACCAATTATTATCGGAATACAAAATTTCTAAACAATCTGCCTTAGAAATCGCCGCCTTCGTTTCAGCTGTTACTGTCAAAAAAAGCCCTCCTTATTTTCGTTAACCAATTATAATTCAAAGGTTAACGAAAATAAAGAGGATTCAGCAAAAAAGTTTACAGAAAAAGTCAGTTCATAAAAAAATAGTATTGAGAGAAACGCTGAAGGTTCCTCTCAATACTATAATTACGCCTAAAATGGATACTGGCCTTTGCCTGATTTGGTGGTTACCCATTGTGTTCGAGTGAATTCTTCTAATACCCATTCACCGTTGAAACGTCCGATACCGGAATTCTTTTCTCCGCCGAAAGGTGCGTTTGGTTGATCATCGACGGTCAAGCCGTTGATGTGGCACATTCCAGCCTCGATTTTATTCGCTAATGCTCGCCCTTTAGTTAAATCTTTTGTAAATAGTGCGCTGGACAAGCCATATTCGGTATCATTAGCTGCTTGGATAGCTGCTTCCGTATCCTTTACCTTCAAAATTGGCAGAACGGGTCCGAAAATTTCCTGATGGAAAATCTCCAACGCAGCATCTTCCGAAACCAATACCACTGGTTCCACTACTTGCCCTTTGATTGATCCTTCTACTAGGAACTGCGCGTTTGAATCTTTTGCCTGTTGGATGATTTCTTGGATTTGATCCGTTTGTTTTTGATTAATGATCGGACCAACAACGGTTCCCTCTTTTGCGGGATCTCCAACAGTTAGTTTTTTCACTCGTTCAACGACTTTAGCAACAAATTCGTCAAAGACTGATTCCACCACGATTGCACGATTAGCGGCCATGCAGATTTGTCCTGAGTGCATGAATTTGCTGACGATCAATGATTGCGCCGCTTCTTCAATATCTGCATCGTCCAATACGATAAAGGGTGAATTGCCGCCGAGTTCTAAAGCGACTTGTTTGATCTTCTTCCCGCTCATCGCATGACTGGCAATGTTTTTGCCAACAGCTGTAGAGCCCGTAAAGGAAATAAAGCTTGGGATCGGATGTCCAACAAAATAATCACCGATTTCACTCCCGCTGCCGACAGTCACATTGACTAAGCCCGCTGGGACACCTGCTTCTTCAAAAATTGCGGCTGGCAGAAGTCCACCAGTTACTGGACTATCACTCGCCGGCTTGATCACGACGCCATTCCCTGTCGCAAGCGCCGGAGCCAATGAACGCATCGTCAAATGGAACGGGAAATTCCAAGGACTGATGATCCCGATCACACCAACTGGACGATGGGTCGCAAAGCTCTCTTCACCCAGTGTATTGGTAGGAAGAATTTTCCCTTCCATCCGCATCGGGAAGCTCGCTGCTTCTTCGGTGATTCCTTTGGCCAGACTGACTTCAAGTCCAGCCTTGATTTGTGTCGCACCGCCTTCTTTGATCAGCCATTCGACGATCTCCGCCTTTTTTTCTTCCATCAATTCAGCCGCTTTGCTGATAACGGCACTGCGCTCTTGAGGCGTTTGCTTCATCCATTCTTTCTGTGCTTTTTGAGCGGCTTGATAGGCCTCATCGACATCTTCTGTATTCGCTCCTTGGATCTTCAGGAACGTCTCTTGCGTGTAGGGATTCTTATCCTCATTCACATGCTCTGAATCATTACCTTGCTTCCATTTTCCGCCAATAAATTGTTTGTCGAATTGTTTTTCCATATTCTCCACCTCTCCTATTATCTATCCATCATAGAATACGTTTTCAATAAAAAGCAAAAATCCGGCTCAAAAAGACAGATCGGATCGATCTGCCTTGATAAAACTTTTATACTTATTCATGAATCAATTTTTCGACTGGTTGAAGTGTTTGGTGGTTAGAAAGACTGATATTATAGTCTTTTTTTATTTTAATGTAAAAAAAAGGATAAAATCAATCACTGATTTTATCCTACTCAAGCTATTCAATTACCGCGCCGACAAAGCTGACGACTTTATCAAACAAATTTCCAAAGAAACTTGAAACACTCTGCCATAATCCGCCAAAGTCTGGATTGGCAATAAAGTTTTGGACCTGTGAAATGACCTGATCCTTATATACATAAATGATAAATAGCAAGAACAATACGCCGGCAATGCGCCATAAGACTGACCCGACCTTTACAACAAAGAAAACCAGCAACGCGATAAATGCAATAGCTATCAACTGATCCATCTTGAATTCCCCCTCTTTCGTGGATACCTCTTTATATACTGCAATGTCCATCCAATTGCACATCAATTAACTTATAGGAATAGTATGCCTCTTTTTTTACTCGCTGACATGGGTCGAAAGTCTGATATCTATTCGGGAAATTTATAAAAAATAAACGTTCAGGTTTATGTAAGCGCTGTTTATATCGGTGTAATCAGACTTTTAACAAACAATAAAAGAAAACAGACTTTATTTCTTTGTATTTTAACAGAAATTTTCTCACAAACTCTAAGCGTATTTACGCTGTATTAAAAATTATTCTCGTTACTATAGAATTAAAATAAAGCGTTGAAGGAGTCGTATTTGTGTCAACAATTACAGAACAAGCCTTAGAAGAACTAAGTCCCTTTGAATTGAGTCTCTTTTTGGAACAAAAGATCCATGAGAATAAGAATGTTACCAACCTTTTGAATGCCGGACGGGGAAATCCAAACTGGACCGCCCCTACGCCGCGGGAAGCCTATTTCTTACTAGGTCAATTCGCCACGCAAGAAACCTTATTCGGGCCGGGCGAACTAACCGCCGGAATGATCCAAGCCAATAGCGGCCGCAGTGAACGTTTCGTTGAATTTTTAGCTGCGCACCCTGGTAAAGGCGCCGACTTTTTAAAGAAAATCTGGTTTTCTGACAATAACTATTTAGGTATGCCCAAAGAAGCTTGGCTAACAGACATGCTGGATCATATTATTGGCGACAATTACCCAAATCCAGTGCGTTGTTTAACTGCCTGCGAAGGACCAATCAAAGCTTATTTGAATCAAGAACTTTTCTCTGACAGCAAAACGCCTTTTGACATTTTTGCCGTGGAAGGCGGAACAGCAGGTATCTGCTACATTTTTGACACGCTGTTGAATAATTTTCTATTGAATCGCGGAGATAAAATTGCTTTGATGCTGCCAACCTTTGCGCCTTATTTGGAAATTCCTGAATTGCCAAAATATGCCTTTGACATCGTCAAGGTTCAAGCAAAACAAACCATGGTCGACGGCAAAATGACCTATCAATACCCAGATTCAGAAATCAACAAACTGCGGGATTCTGAGATCAAAGCGGTCTTTGTGGTCAACCCAAGCAATCCGACAGCCAATGCGCTTGCCCAACCAACGATCGATCTGTTGAAGGACATCGTAGCGACGGACAATCCTGAATTGATGATTTTGACCGACGATGTGTACGGCACGTTCGTCCCTGTCTTCACTTCTCTGTTTTCAGAGATTCCATACAACACCGCCTGCATTTATTCGTACTCAAAATATTTTGGTGCTACCGGCTGGCGTGTAGGTACGATCGCTGTAGCCAAACACAATCTGTTTGACGAGTTGATCGCTAATCTGTCGCAAGAAAAAATCGAACAATTGAACGAACGTTACGCTTCGTTGACCGCTGATCCAACAACGATCACCTTCATTGATCGGATCGTTGCCGACAGCCGTGACGTTGCCTTGAACCACGCTGCTGGACTTTCAGCTCCGCAACAGGTGATGATGGTAATGTTCAGCTTGTACAGCCTGTTGGATGAAGGCCAAGCCTACAAAGCCGAAGTCATGGATATTTGCCGCCAACGGGAAAAATTATTATTTAGTACATTAGGCTTGCAAGAACCGTTGGAAGATTTAGATACCGCCTACTATTGCGAAATCAATTACGAAGACTGGACCCGTAAACGTTACGGCAACGCCTTTGCTGATTATTTGAAGAATAAATGGACCGTAACGAAAGTCCTAACTTCCCTAGCGGAAAAAGAACAATTGATGCTTTTGAAAGCTAACGCCTTTGGCAGCAGTGAATGGGCCGTTCGCGTTTCCTTAGCCAACCTTGCCACCAATCAATATCCGGAAGTTGGCAAACGCATCATTCGTTTGACCGATGATATCCGCGATCAATGGATGAAAACGAAATAGCGTAAAAGGCTTGAGATGCTTGGGTATCTCAAGCCTTTTCTTATGCCCGCTCATTGACTGAAACACCTTGTATTTTCCTACAATCCTTTTTTAACCAAGAAAAAAACCTTCCACAAACGTGAAAGGTCAGATATGAAAACGAGTATTTATTGTAAAACTTCTATCATAACATCGTAGTCTTCTTCCGTTACATTTCCAGCATAGTTTGGTGTGAGCAGTGATAGCGTACCTGCCTGATTGACGATCAAGTAAAGATTTCTGCCCACACCATAATCACGATCATCTGGATTCGTTAGACGTCCCGTCAAAGTGATCATGGTATTTGCGTTAACACTGCGAATGGGGTTGCCTCCTGCACCAAATACCCGAATCGTTTTTGTTTCGACATTGCTGACAGTCATACTATAGACCGTTTCAACAAGAAAATAATCATCTTCCGATTCAATAATAGTCTTGCCGCCAGATGATTGGTCGACAAAAGTTACTGTTCCTTCATTGAAATTCACGCGAGCCGAAACTGGCACATTTGCCCCAGTAAACGTAAATGTCAGCGGATTGCTTAAGGTATTAACCCTCACTGCATAGGGATACGCAGAAAGATCTTCCGTTTCAGGCGCAGCAGGCTGCTCTTTGACTTCTGGTAAAGCCGGTTGTTCTGCGACTGATTCGCCAACTGCTTTTGTATCATCAATTTTTTGTTCTGGTGTAATAACGGATTGAGAATAGATTGAACCATCTTTTTCTTTTATCGTCACTACGTTTCCATCGATACTGATAATCCGACCAACAGGCAAGCGATACTCCTCACCCGAGCTTAAGTCAATGCCGTTGATTTCAGCAAGACGTTCATAGCGAATATTGATCTTTTGACCAATCGCCCAAAGAGTGTCCCCTCGTTTTAACGTATATTCTTTTTGACCACTGGTGATTTCAATTTCACTGACTAAATTCGCCCGCCACTTCGCAGCATTAGCCACATTGGGGAGAACCATTCCGCCTAACAACATTCCAGTAAGAACAAGACCCTTAATCCTTTTTTTCACATTGATTCCTCCTACCCTTTTTAAAATAATTATTGAATAGTATTCTATTCGCATATTATTATTTATATTATTCAATAATAACAGATTGATTAACGTTTGTGTTCTTTTTTATCGATAAAGATAATATTAATGATCATTTTACAGACGTTTTTCAATAAATATTCTTACACACATCTTTGACAGTAACTAACTTTATCCGTGAAAATATCCCCAACAAACTAAACTTGGTCTTGGATTAGTAAATTTTCAGCCGATTCTTACACCACCTGATCAAAGTTCATTAATTGGATGAGGAAAACAAGAGCCAATTGGCTGTTTTAAAATGAAGAATGAATGTATTATAGTAAATAAATGATTAAGCGTGAATCGGAGGGATTTTTAATGAAAAAAGTAGCAACAATCGCCGGCTCAGATGCCACTGGCGGAGGCGGATTAGAAGCAGACTTGAAGACCTTTCAAGAATTTGGGACATTTGGCTTGGCGGCGATCACCTCGATCGTCACCCTTGATCCGGAAAACGGGGCCCATCATTTACGAAGTCTCCCATCTAACCTGATTCAAGAACAAATCGCTTCAGTCTTCGCGGGACCGATCGACGCGATCAAAACTGGACTGCTTCCCTCGCAGGAAATTATCGGGTTGGTCAGTGATCTGATTCCTAAAAATATCCCGCTGATCGTTGATCCGGTCATCGGCGGCAAAGGCACGCAAGACTTTATTAAAAACGAACAGGTGCAAGCTTTGCGGGAAAAACTACTGCCGATGGCATTGGTTACCACGCCAAATTTGCGTGAAGCCGGCATTTTATCGGAAATGGGCGAACTGACTTCCGAGAAGCAAATGGAACAGGCCGCAATAAAGATCGCCCTGCTTGGCGCGAAGCATATCGTAATCAAGGGCGGCGCTCGGCTCGATTCCAAACAAACTTTGGATCTGTATTACGATGGCTTGAATGTTCACCGTTATCCGCATCCCGTTATCGACACCCCCTACAATCATGGCGCGGGGTGTACTTTTGCGGCGGCGATTACCGCAGCGATTGCCAAAGGCTACCCAATTGAACGGGCTATCAAACTGGCGATTGATTTTGTTCAGGCCGCGATTGCGATGGGGGAACAAATCAATCCTTATGTAGGTCATGTTTGGCATGGTGCCTACACTCACGGAGAAAAACGATTGGAGTATTCAGATGAACAGTGATAAACGAATTCAAAACTTAGTATTGATTGCCTTATTTGCCGCATTGACTTTTATTGGCACGATGATCAAGATTCCTTTACCGACGGGAGCCTTTATTCATTTCGGGAACTCGGTGGTTCTTTTAGCAGTTTTATTGATTGGCTATTGGCAAGGATCGCTGGCTGGCGGGATCGGCTTTTTCATTTTTGATATCATGAACGGCTTTGCTAGCGAGGCCCCCTATTTTCTAATTGAGAGTTTTGTGGTCGGCGCGGCCGCTTATGCTGCCTTTGCTATTTTCAAACGCAAACCCAGCCGTGTTTACCAAATTATCGTGATCGGAATCTTTGCCGGCATCGCCAAATTTATCATGTCCGTGATCAAAGTGACCGTCATGGGAATGATCGCCGGTGCTCAACTGAAACCGGCCTTCTTCGCGGCGATCGCAACCATGCCTGCGACTGTGATCAATATCTTTTCGACCATTTTGATCGTCAGCCTCGTGTTCTTCCCATTAAGACGCGCGATGCAATTGATCTTTCACAATCAGCCCGTTTAATGCTATACTAAGCTTCCTTGGCAGGGGCGAAAGCTTATACGAAAGACCGCAGCAATCACGCTGCGGTCTTTTTGTATTTAGCTAAATTTTATACCGTTCATAGTAACTTTTGGCCTTTTCTTGATGAATCTGAAAAATAATCGTATAGAAATGAGTTTCCGAGGTCGGTGTCTCACTCAATTGCGCCAATAAAGCCTTCATTTTTGGCTGATATTCTGGAAAAGCTAGATACAATTGAACCAAATTTTCGATAAATTTCAGTTGGATCAGCAAATACAGATCGTCGGACGCTTGGACGATTTCTTTATAGGTAGTTAAGGCGGCTTGTGCCGCTTCAATGTCATTGATGATCAATAAACTTTGGACACGATTGAAATGCAGATCCCCTATTTCTTCATAATAAATTTTTAGATTTAAGTCCGCGTATTTTTCCAATTCATGCATGATTCGTTTGTAGATTTCCGCCGCTTTGTCTCGCTCCTTTTCAGAAAGTGACAACAGCACCAATTTGCTCAATTTGATTTCTTTTAAGGTCCACATTTTGGCATTTTCAAGTTCAGAGACGATTTCACTAAACGGTGCTCGTGAAAATTTATAAAAATTTGTGTTGGTAATCAGCACTAAAAGATAGGCCTGAATAGCTAAATATCGTAACTCTTTGTTTGAGTCACGGCAGTATTCTTCATAGAGATCGTACAGTTCCTCAAACTTCCCATTTTTATAAAGTTGATCGATTGTATTTTGCGAAAATGCCGCATCGTTCGTTTGGCTTTGATTTTTGAAATACTCAAACTCTTCATATGTGATTCCCAGATTAGTGAGAAACGCTTCAAATTTAGTGATTTCCACTGAATATTTTCCTGCTTCGAAATCACTGTAAAAGGTTTTTGATACAATCCCCGTATAGACCTCTTTTTGGGTAAAACCTTTGGCCTTTCGAATTTGTTTAATTATTTCGCTGTACATTGCATCCTCCGATTCGTAAATTCCTGTATACAGGAATTATAACGGTATTTTGCTGGCCTGCCCATGCTATATTTTAAAAAACGAACTCTTGGAGGAATAAACTATGTTTAAAACAGCACTTAAATTAATCGGTTTGGCAATCAGCCTAACCCTCATCATCAGTCTTTTTTCAGCAGCAAGCGTCATCCTTGGCGTAAGTGAAAATGGCACAATTCTGTTTCAAATCGCGGCCTTCCTGCTTTTTGCGCTTTTCCTGATTTTCTATATGAAGAAAAAAGATCCAACCTTAAAACAATTCGGCTTCACTAACGGAAACGCAACTAAAAAATTGATCGCCTTCATCGCTTTGATCGTTCTGATTCAACCGCTTTTTTGCGGTATTAATTTCTCATTGTCCGTTTCGACACTTTTACTGATTGTTCTGCAAATGATTTTAGTGGGCTTTGTTGAAGAAACTCTTTTTCGCAGCATCTTTTTCTACTATTTAAAGGGACGCGATCCGAAGGTTTACATCTGCTTTTCCAGTATCGTATTTGGTATTCTGCATATCGCCAGCGGTTTGAATCCTGAGGCTGCTCCAGCCCTAGTTGTTCTGCAAATCATTAACGCGTTATTGCTGGGCGGCGTCTTCTCGCTTTTGTATTATTCAACAAAATCCATTTATACCGTCATCACTTTTCACGCTTTGTTTAATATTTTCGCCTCACTATCAGCGCCCGGATCGTTGGCGCAAAATTTGTGGGCCGTTTCTCTTCTATCGATCAGCTATCTTGCTTTTTTGATCATCTATCCAAAGTTTCGAGTACCTGCGGCAACCTCTTTATAAAAAGAAATCAGGAACGAAGAGTGGATTCCTTTCGTTCCTGATTTTATTCACTTCATTGAATCCAATTGTTTTTTTGAGTCGCAAAAGACCTGCCAGATTTTTATTTGCTGATCTGCTGCAACTACTTTCCAAGCAGCGGGAAGTGCCCACTGTTTTTCTGCTTGTCCTAAATAAGAGCCGCTCGCCCTCCCAATCAGTACCGCACATGACTCATTAGCCAGGTATTCTTCAATCTCGATTTGATAATCCGGGAACCATTCAAAATAACCTGGCCACCCGCTCTTCATCGCTTCTTTATTTTCGCTCTTCCCATACGTATCAATAAATTGAAAATCCTCTGCCATCATTTCAATCAGCTGCGGAACATTCTGCTGATTGATCGCTTCAACGAATTGTTCAATTATTTTACGCCGCATGTATTTTACCTCCCCAAAAACACTTTTCTTCTATAGTATAGCAGGATTAAAATAGGTATATCCTCTAGTAAGTGGTTACCGTAAATGAATTTCGTCAAATCGCAAAAAAATAGTTCCTTAAAAAGAATATTTATGCCGTTTGAAGTAGTGTATCATTGTAAGTGTCACGTTTACCCGTTAAGAAAGCGAGCCGATTATGATACCTATTCACATCTGCGAAGATGATCAAGGGATGTTGGACTTTTTACGAAAAAAAATCACGGACATCTGTATGTTTGAAGAATACGATTTTGAAGTCACCCTAGCAGCCACTCAGCCGGAAAAATTGCTGAACAAGCTTTCGGCTAATCCGACACAAGGAATTTATTTTCTTGATGTGGAATTGCAGGATGAAAAATTGAATGGCTTTGAGTTGGGAAAACAGATCCGCCAGCTCGATACCCGAGGCTTTATCGTTTATATCACGACACATACCGAGCTATTAAGCGAAACCTTCAAGTACCGAGTAGAAGCGATGGACTATATCGCAAAGGACGACAGCCAGCACCTGCTGGAACGGATAGCTCTGAGTTTAGCGGAGATCAACAATCGCTGTAAACAGGATCGACGCGCGGAAAAAGAATTTTTCTCTGTCCAGCGCATGAACGATAGTTCCTATGTTCCGCTGGCGGAGATCATTTACTTTGAGACTTCTGCTAAGAAACATGTGTTGAACCTGGTTACTGAGGAAGCCTTTATTGAATTTTATGGTAAACTGGCGGATATTCAGGAACAGCTGGGGGAGAAATTTATTCGGACCCATCGTTCTTATCTCGTCAATTGCGACTATATTGCCGGTATTGTTAAAAAGGAAAAGCTGGTGCAATTGACCAATGGCAATACTGTTTTACTCTCTAGAAACAAGATAAATGATGTCAACATACGTCTGAGTGAACAAAAAGGAGGTGCCTGATGGTTGAACTGATTGATTATCTTAAATCGTTTCCTTTTCTCGCCCTGCCCTTGCTGTTAAACGATATCATTGCTCTATTTTTTATTTTTAAAGTACTCACCGGTCACGTGAAGATGAAACGTTTGCTGCCGGCCAGTTTCATCCTGTTGGGTCTGCTAATTGTTCTACAAGTCTTTATTCAATTTAAACTCAGAGAATCAAGCCTGTTGCTCACGCATCGCGTCCTTTTCTTTGCGGCCGAGGGTTTTCTTTTTATCGTTGTCCTGTCTCTAGTTATTCGATTGTACGTAAAAAATATTGCGCTCTATAAAACCATGGTGCTTGCGATGCTGATAATGCACATTAGTATTGTCGTTGAAGTGGTTGTTTCCTTAGTAATCGTCTTTATTATTCTAGCAATGGGGCACGGCGATCTGATCCCGTTCTCCAGTCTCTGGATTTCTTTATTGATTTATCTGACCAATAATGTCTTTCTTTTTGCCCTGCTTTTTTTCATGCTTCGGACCCGCTTTCTCGCTGGCTTGAATGATATCCTTGAAAACCGCTCACTCAGTCTAAAAATATTTTGGCTGGCTGCAATGATTGACTTATCTTTCTATTTCCTGCTTCATCATGAAAGAGGATCGAATAATTGGAATATGATGCTGCTGGTCATTGTTACTGCCGGTTTTTTATTGTGCCTGCTGCTTTTTGTGTTCTATTCAAGATACCTGAGTAAAACACTGGAACTAGAACAATCCCAACTGTTGCTTCTTCAGCAGCAATCCTATATGAAGCAGCTTGAAAAAATTCAGTTTGAGCTGCGAGGAGTTCAGCACGATTATAAAAATTTGATCACAGGTCTCTACCTGCATGCCAAAGATGGAGACAACGAAAAAATTCAGACATACATTGAAAAGTCCCTTTTGAATTTGGATGAAGGGATTCAAGAAGAAATGAAATGGAGCAGCCAATTGGCCAGCATTTCTTCCCCTGAGCTTAAAGGGCTCTTGCTTTCAAAAATGATCTTAGCCAAACAGCATGATATTCTCTTCAACTTGGAAGTCGCCGAATCGGTGGATGAAATAAAAATGTCGATTTCTGATTTTCTCCGCTGCATTGGTATTCTTTTAGATAATGCTGTCGAGGCGGTCGAAAAAGAAGCAGTGAACCGCCGAATCGATATTCTTTTAATAAAAGAAACGGACAAGCTTACCTTAGTTGTCAAAAATCCTTGTACCGAAAAGGTCAATCTCGCCAAAATCAGAAATCGCGGTTTTTCCACCAAAGGACCCTATCGCGGGCTAGGGTTATCGATCTATCAAGAAGTTGTTCAGAAATACAACAATATTTTAAGCGAAACCAAACAGCAAAATGGCGAATTTATTCAGGAGCTGGCCATTTTCGAATCCGTATAAGTTTCTTTAGGATGATAAACCGACCATTTAGGACGACCTGTCCCAATGGTCGGTTTTTTCTTGTAAACTTTTTTATACAAGACCGAAACTATTTTATTGAGGAGTGAAACAATGTATATGAAGGAACGAAATGAAAAAAAGCAGCTGGCAATCTTTTCTATGATCGCCTTTGGTCTGCCTGTTATTATGGGGTTGTTTATGTGGTATGGGTACAGCAATAATAAAAATCTGGATCTTTTTTCAATGGCTCACATGTACTATCCCGCTGCTGGTGCGATGATCGCCCTGCTGCTCAGCAACAGCAATCATAAGCTGATCCCTAAACCTTTTTTTATCTGCTATCTTCTGCAAACGGCCATGATGATCGGCATCAGTCTTTTCAGTCTATTTTCTAATAGCGAAGCCCTTCCGCAACTGTCAGGATTATTGATGATCGTTGGCGGACTGCTATTATGGCTCTGCCTGCTCATTGCCAAAAAAGATCGGCGCGCAGCCTATGGCCTGAGCCGTAAAAATTGGAAGGCCACGATTTGGATGGTCGCCCTTTACGTGATTTTGTATACCGCTCGGATGGTCGTCGCGTATGCTGCTGAGGGGAACTTTTCGGGGATGTTGGAGATATTCACTAAATCAGCGGTTTGGATCGCCCTATTGTCCACCTTAGTTTCCTACATTCCGCTCTTCGTCCCATACTTTGGGGAGGAATATGGCTGGCGCTACTTTTTCCAGCCAATTTTGCAAAAGCGCTACGGATCACTTAAAGGTGTTTTGATTCTCGGCGTATTGTGGGGCCTTTGGCACTTGCCGCTGAACTTTTTCTTTTATACTTCTCCGGCGGATGGCCTTATCTCAGTGACTAATCAAGTCGTTGTTTGTCTGACTTTAGGGATTTTTTATGCTTACGCCTATATGAAAACCGACAACATTTGGACAGTCGTCGCCATGCACTTTTTAAATAATAATCTCGTTCCGATTTTCTCTGGCGATTTAACGGGGGAATCAGCGAAGGGCTACAGCATCACGTGGAGTATGGTCGGCATGATGGCGATTCTTATGACCATTTGTTACGCTTGGCCGGCCTTAACCAAATTCTTCAAGGATCGCGGCAACCTTAACCCAACCCCTGAGCATCGCGCGGATACGGTAGCTTACAACTTAGAGAATGAAAATGAACAAAAAACAGCAACTCTGAATCAATCACCCGCGAAATAATAAGAAAGATTACAGCAAAATCTGCTGTAGTCTTTTTTTTCGGCATAATTGCATTACTTATTGTGGTCCAAATTTTAAATAATTAAAATATTTTATGAATGGAAATTTGTTTTATTATTTCATTTTAATGTGTTATAATTTTATTTGTAAGTCTGTTATTAAATGAAAGGAGGATTACTGATGACTTTTTTTGAACAAGAAAAACCATACCGCGTAACATTTGACTTAGAAGAAAACATCTTTATCGTTTACTCTACTGTTACCGGCCAACAAGGAACTGGAATCACCATTGAACAAGCGATCTATGATTTAAAAAAACCTGCCTAAGGAGCGCACATCTCAATGAATGAAGCCTATAATTAAAAGCCTCTGCTGACGAATCGAAAGCAGGGGCTTTTTTGTGTGCTCAACTTACATATTTGTTCGTTGCCTATAAGCTAAATCAATGTTTCTTCCCTCTCCTTTCAAGTTATACTAAAGCAACGAAAAATACGGAGGTTGAAAAATCATGAAAAAATTGTTATTTCCATTCTTCGCAGTAAGTTATTTGTTGGCTCACATAACATTACATATGTCACTTTATCCGATTGATTGGTTATCTAATCTATTCAATAAGTAAGTCTTCCAGTTTTGGCAAAACAAAAGAGAAAAAGGAGCGGGAAAAATGGTTGAAATGATGATGCAATTTTTTGGCGGTCTGATCCAGTGGGCAGTCGAATTCTTTGGGCAAATGATCGATGTTGTTTCTGATATCCTCATCTATTTATTTTCTGCCCAGCTATAAAATTCACGGAGTCCTTAAAAAGGGCTCTTTTTTGCTTGACTATCCCCTGCTTTTATTAGATGATGAGAAATTGAGTAAGAAAGTAGGAGAAACATGAGTATCTTAGATTTAACAGGTATCGCTCAACAATTTGGCGATAAGATTTTGTATGAAGATTTAGAATTGCATTTGAATAAAGGGGAACATCTAGGGCTGATTGGACAGAACGGGGCCGGAAAAAGTACCTTGATCAAAATCATTACGGGGGAACAATTACCTGATGAAGGCACCATCGCATGGCAAAAAAATATCCATGTCGGTTATTTGGATCAATATGTTGAAGTCGATCCAACCTTATCCATCAAGGATTTTTTGAAAACCGCTTATGCAGCGGATTTTGCCAAAGAGGCGCAAATCGGTGAACTTTACATGGAATACAGCGAATCTATGAACGATAAACTGCTGGAAAAAGCCGGTCGCTTGCAAACCGAGTTGGACCAAGGCGATTTTTATCAGATCGATACCTTGATTGCTGAAATGAGCAGCGGCTTAGGCTTAGATGTCTTAGGGATGGACACACCATTGGAAGATTTGAGCGGCGGACAACGCTCAAAACTGATTCTGGCAAAATTATTGCTGGAAAAACCAGACGTCTTGATTCTTGACGAACCGACCAACCACTTAGATGACGAGCATGTCGCTTGGTTAAGCCAGTTTTTACAAGATTTTAACGGCACCTTTGTAGTAATTTCCCATGATCGCGATTTTTTAAATCAGATCACGACCCATATTGCCGATATTGAATTTGGTAAATTAACCAAATACACTGGGAATTTAACAAAAGCCTTAAAACAAAAAGAACAATTCCAAGAAACGTACATGAAACAGTACGCGTCACAAAAAAAGCAGATCGAAAAAACCGAAGCATATATCCGCAAATACAAAGCTGGTTCTCGTTCAACCATGGCAAAAAGCCGGCAAAAACAATTAGACAAAGTCGAACGTTTGACGCCGCCTTCTTCTAACGCGATCGCACACTTTGAGTTTCCTTATGCACCGATCGTGACAACTTTGGCGCTTGAAACGACCGATCTCGAGATCGGCTATCAAAGACCCTTATTGCCGCCCATCAATATGACGCTGCGTTATGGCGAAAAAGTCGCGATTCGCGGATTCAACGGTATCGGTAAATCAACGCTGCTGAAAACATTGATCGAAGCAATTCCGAAAATTGACGGGGAATTTCATTTTCCGGCCAATACTAAGATCAATTATTTCGAGCAAGATCTGCAATGGGAAAATCCTTACCAAACCCCATTACAATATCTAAGCGAGCATTTTCCGAAAGAAACGGTCAAAGAATTGCGCAAGCATTTGGCGAAAGCTGGCCTGCCGAATCAGTTAGCTCAAGAACCCTTGAGTACCCTAAGCGGTGGCGAGCAAACCAAAGTCAAGCTTTGCCAATTGACGATGCAAAAAGGCAACTTCCTGATTCTCGATGAACCGACCAACCATATTGATCAAGCCACAAAAGATAGTTTGCGTGAAAGCCTAGCGAATTTCGCTGGTACGGTTATCGTGGTTTCCCATGAAGAGGGCTTCTATCAAGATTGGACCGATCGTGTTATTGAGATCAGCCAATAATCAAATAAATTAACTCGAATGAACCATGCCTAATCGCTCCAACAGTCGCCAGCGCCTTTTTTTCGGCGGCTCTGTTGGAGCTTTTATTTGATTTGGCGGAGATTCAAGCAATTGATTTCCAGCAAAAAACTGTTCACCGATCACAGCTCCTTCTGACGTTTGAACTGCGCTGTTAAAGATTTGTGCAGTCATTCCAGTGATTTTCGTTCCTAATTTGGCTAATTTTTCTGCCAACCAGTTCTTCGAAGAAAGCAAACGAGCAACCATCTTCCGCCATTCCTGAGCAGTAAAATAATCCTTGAAATAGTTAAAATAGCGGCGCAGCGTCCGTGTAGCCTTGGTCTTCAAAAATACATGGCGCGCCAAATCCTTCAGCATCCAGCGAAAGTCCTCCGTCCCTAACTCATCCCGAACTTGCAGCGCTATCAAATACTTGATGGCCATGTCCCCATTTTCTGTTTCCTGATAAAAATTGGTGATTCTTTTTTCCAACGTTTTTCTTTTCAAGTGAAATAATTGCTGTGGCGTGAATAATTGCTTTTTCATCTTGCTTCCTCCTCTCTAGCTTTACGCCTACACTGTAAATCATTTGCAAACATTTTACAAATCACCCGAAATAGCGCTTTCACAAATGAGCATGCTACGTATTATCCCATCGACAGGAAGAATTTATTTTTATTTAAATCTATAATTAAAAAATAAAAAAACTTTCGTTGTTTGATTAATAAAATTTTTTGAATAAAATGAAGGTTTTTTTACTCGCTCTATCACTAATAAATGGGCTTATGATAGTATTTAATTAGTCAATCACGGACTCAACTGTTGGTTGAGTGGCTTTTTCGCCCTTTCAATCAACAGTTTATTGCTTATCAAATGACTCGGAGGGTAAACTTATGGTAGAGATCGGAACCAGATTAAAAGAATTGAGACAAGCAAAGGAAATGTCGCAAAAGCAATTGGCGGACCACCTGCATGTCACTCCCCAAACTGTTTCTAAGTGGGAGCTTAATAAAAGTTATCCCGATTTGGATACGCTGCTGCAGCTAAGTGAATTTTTCCAGATCTCAACAGATAAGCTGCTGGGAAATTCCAAGCCGTCATTTCTTCACGCACTCTTTTCTAAAAAAGGAGAAAATACCATGAAAAAGAAAGAGACCGATTCTAAACCAAGTTATCCAGAAGGAGACGTTCCAAAAGCGGTGAAAGTCGAAAATGCCGCCAATATTCTGATCATCACCTTTGACAATGGCGATATACGTTACTTGAAATCACATTATCTGAATGATTACCTAGATGCCTATTCATTAACCAAAGGCCGAGGCAAACGCCGCTTATTAATTGGCGGTGGTCCGACAATAATGTGGCTAGGCACTGACATCGAGATTCTGGAGGATGGTACGGTTCTGCTATTCGGTAAAGACAGCTACTCACCACAAGAGCTTTGGTACGAAAGTCAGTCTAGAGCTACAGGCTTATAAGAACAAACGAAAAAGGCTTCTCATTCGAGAGGCCTTTTTGCTTTAGCTCCATTGAAGCTCGTTTCTTTCTTGTAAAGTCAGTCCAAAACTTTTGTAATGTTCCTGTATTCGCTGCTGTAAATTTGGGATCACCGCACCTTTTTTGACTAATACGTCCACTCCGGCCGGTGTCACCAACGATTTTTCAAAACGAATCACTAATACATCGCCCTTCACCGTCACGACCTTCCAGCGGCTGCTTAAAAGCTTCAAAATTCCTAAACCGCGCCAAACAAATTGCTCCGCAACTAAGCGATCGATGCCTTTGATTTGTTTTGTTTTGCCATTCGCTTCGTATTCAACTAAATCAAGTAATTCCACCGCATTTTTCTCGGTTCGTTTATACGTGATTCGGGGATTTTTTCTTTTATCGGTCAGCCACATTGGAAAGTTCGTCCCTTTTATTTCCCAGGTGCCATCTAATTGAGTATGCCAATCTGTCATATTCTCACCTCATATTCTTCTTTTAAGTGTAAATTAGAACTGATTTATGCCAAAGAAATATGCTTTTAATTAATTTTAGGCATACCGAATCTTTTTCTTTTCTTTTCCTGATTTTGGGTGTATTATTGCATCGTAGAAAAGTTTAGAGAAAGGTGGGAGCGTCTTGAGTACAAAAAATCATCCCCTTTTAGAACATACAAACGGACTTTCATTAGAGGAAGTCAACGGTACGATCAAAGTACCGAAAGGAAAAAGTTTCTGGCGAACACTCCTCGCCTATTCAGGACCGGGAGCGTTAGTCGCTGTCGGCTATATGGACCCAGGTAACTGGTCAACTTCTATCACTGGTGGTCAAAATTTCCAATATCTATTGATGTCGGTCATTTTGCTTTCTAGTTTGGTAGCGATGCTGCTGCAATACATGGCTGCTAAACTAGGAATCGTCACTCGAATGGACTTGGCCCAAGCAATCCGTGCGAGAACCAGCCGATCATTAGGAATCGTCCTTTGGATCTTGACCGAATTGGCTATCATGGCAACCGATATTGCGGAAGTTATCGGGGCAGCCATCGCGCTGTATTTATTGTTTAACATTCCACTAGTCATCGCCGTTTTCATCACGGTCTTTGACGTATTCTTACTGCTGCTGTTAACAAAAGTCGGGTTTCGAAAAATCGAAGCCATCGTGGTATGTTTGATTTTCGTGATTCTCTTCGTCTTTATTTATCAAGTAGCCCTGTCCAATCCCGATTGGGGCAATGTGTTGAAAGGTTTCGTTCCAACTCATGAAACCTTCGCCGACTCTCCTGCGATTGGCGGACAAACACCATTGACTGGAGCTCTTGGTATTATCGGAGCAACCGTAATGCCCCATAACCTTTACTTGCATTCAGCCGTTTCACAAACACGTGCCATCGATCATGACGATGAAGAAGAAGTCGCAAGTGCGGTTCGTTTCACAACTTGGGATTCAAACATCCAATTGTCATTAGCCTTTCTAGTCAATGCTTTGCTTTTGATCATGGGTGTGGCGGTCTTCAAAACAGGAACCGTCAAAGATCCGTCATTCTTCGGATTGTATGAAGCATTATCTAATCCTGATACTTTGAGTAACGGTATTTTAGGAAGTGTCGCTAAGACTGGCGCGTTATCAACCTTATTCGCAGTCGCACTTCTAGCTTCTGGTCAAAATTCAACAATCACTGGTACCTTGACTGGACAAGTTATTATGGAAGGCTTCGTTCATATGCGGATGCCAATCTGGTTGCGTCGTTTAGTCACTCGGCTGATCTCAGTCGTTCCCGTATTAATCTGTGTGCTGTTAACTCGCGGCAGTACCGTGGTTGAAGAACATGAAGCATTGAACAATTTAATGAACAATTCGCAAGTTTTCCTAGCTTTCGCCTTACCGTTCTCTATGCTGCCGCTATTGATGATGACGAACAGCTCGGCGGAAATGGGGGAACGCTTTAAGAACAAATGGTTCGTTCAACTCCTAGGTTGGGTATCCGTTATCGGATTGACTTATCTGAACTTGATCGGATTACCTAGTCAAGTCGAAGGATTCTTCGGTGACACCCCTTCCGCTGCGGAAATCATCACGGCAGATACGATTGCTTATGTATTAATCGCCGCTGTTCTTGCTTTGCTCGTTTGGACGATTGTCGAACTCTACAAAGGTAATAAACGCGTCGCACTTGCTACTAAGGAAATGGAAGAAGATTTATCGGAATAACTCTTCCTTCTGTAAATGATGCGTTTTAAATCACTAAAGAAAAAACCTTTTGATCAATTAAGCTCGTGATTCGCAGCCTATTCGATCGAAAGGTTTTTTTATTCGATTCTCTCGCAAACGGTTCGTTTTTCGCCTCACAAAGCGGCCATAAAATCATAGGCTTGTTGGGCGATAAGCTCAGGCTTTTCAGACATCAATAAATGACCGGCATCTATGTGAATCAATGGGACATTATGTTCAAGTGCGAATTGCTTTTTATGCTTTAGCCAAGATCCCGGCTTGCTTCCCATCATTTCGAATTTACCTGAATAGAATAAAATCATCGGTTTATTTAAAATACCTTGTTCCTCTATAAGCTGAGCAGCCTTGAGATATTCCGGTGTTTCTTTGTCGACATTTTTATACATTGTTGTGTTAAACAACAGCTTCATTTGTTCCTTGTCATGAACAGACAGATCTTTTTCAATGGCCGATAAGTCCACTATCCCATTCATCATGGCGACACCCGATAATCGGTGCACTCCAATAAATGCTAAAAGCTTTACCAGTTTAAGTACGAATGGATTGATTTTGCTAGCTGAAACGGCTTGGGGAACAGCCATATCTAATCCTAGAATACCGGCGATTTCATCGGGGTATCTGTGTGCCCAATAAAGAGCCTCCAATCCTGCTGCCGAATGAGGAAGCAGAATATATTGCCGATCACCTTCCCCGACAAGACTTAACGCTGTACGAGTTTCCGAAAGAATCCTATCAACATCTCGCGGTTGATCGGTTTCCTCAGAATAGCCAAACCCAGGCCTCTCTACTAACGCGATTCTGTGGGTTTTCGAAAGCTTTGAATACAATGGACGGAAAGTAAAAACCGGAAATGGATCGCTGCTTCCCACTAGAAAGACTAACAATGGCGCGTTTTCATTTGCGTGTTCGCCTTCTAAATAGACATGCATCTTGTGCCCAGCCACTTCCACAACTTCGCCAGGTGCTTCCAATCGCTCATACTCCGACGATGAGCGCGTTTGATGAACAACCGTCAATACAGCTAAAAATAAAACTACGACAGCAATGACTCCGGCAATTATTAATAGAATCAACATGATAGAATCCCTCCTTAAGATAATGGTTCAATGTATCTATTCTTCAAAAGCTGAGTAAAAAACTTAGTCAATTTCAGCTTTATTGAACCTGAATCAGTCTACTACATAGAGCCCTTTTGATAAAAACTTGCAACTGCTTCAATGATTTCATCTTCTACGATATCAACACCCAATTGTTTCATCATGTGCTGTAAAAAGCGAAAACGTTTTACAACTACCTCACTATCACCGGGAAATACGTCCGTATCACACCAGAAATTGAGCATCAGTAAAAATACATCCGCACATTCATCCGGAAACTCTGTGGTAATACTTCCATCTTCTATCCCTTCACGTATAACAGCTGCAATTATGGGTGCTAATTTTTCTAGGCTGTTTTGAATAGATCCTAGTATGACTTGGGGACTGCCTGCAACACTGGCAATCATCGTGCTGGACTCATTAACTGTTTCATCAGTTAAATTTAGTTTGAGTAAACGGCTAAGTTTTTCTTTAGCTGTTAGTCCCTGCATGTCCATCAGCCATCCGCTGACTGTTTCTGCCACACGCTCAAATTCCTTCTCCATCACTGCATTAAAAATCGCTTCTTTAGAATCAAAGTGATAAAAAATGGCCCCTTTTGACATCCCCAAAGCATTCACAATATCTTGCATACTGGTCTTATCGTATCCTTTTTCGATAAATAGTTTTGAAGAAACAGAAACAATATTTTCGATTGTTTGTTTCGGATTATTTTTTCTCGGCATTTCTATACCTCCTAAATAAAAAACCAACGGTCGGTTTTTTATAAGTTTAGCAATCGTTTTTGGTCTTGTCAATTGAGAAATTGACTTTCATCCGCCATATCTCAATAATTGGAATCATTTTTACCAGCCGAAACAAAAAAACAGAAATCCCTGATGATAGGATTTCTGCTTTTTATTTGTCCGGATACCAATTGATTCCCGCCTTTTTGGCTTGCGAAAACAATTGCCGATAGCTCAGTTGATATTCTTGGTCGTCCTTAATAAAATGGGTGCCGCATTGACGAAATTCAAAGGCCACACCTTTAGAAATTGCTTCTTCGCGTAATTTCAACATCCAATCGTAGTTTAATGGCCGAGCATTTTTATGATATTCCCCGCCGGCTACGACCACTTCAATATCCGTCAGATAATCACGGATCGTTATTTCTTCAAGCAAAGGCTGGCAAGCAATCGTTTTATGCTTAATCGGCAATTTTTGTAGTAAGGATAACCGCTGATCCGCTCTGGCTTGATTTTCTACCGAGACACCGATCGTGACATTCTCATAGCCATCGCCCCAATCCTCCGGCACACAATCCATCAATCGTTCGATTCGCTTAGTCAAAAACATAAAGTTCAAATCGCTGCGCTCTTTAATCATTTGCCAGCACTCATCCCGCCACGAGTCTGCCTCTTCGACTAAGAAATCACTAGAAAAGCAAACGAAAACTCTTTGGCCGCCCTTCATTTTATAGCCATTTTTCGTTTTTCTGATCGGTGCATCAAACTGGGCTGTTTTTTCGATCTTACTTGTATCGACAGCGCGCTTTTTATCCCCTTCATGAATAAAACAATATTTGCATCCTTCGCTGACGCGGCGGCAGCCCCGCCATGGATTCCAAGCTCCCATGCGCTCTCACCTGCTTTTTTCTTTTATCATATCAAATTTCGTGAGCGATTTCTTTATTCGCCCAAAAATACACCTCTTTTACTGCGTTTATCCTAAAGATATTTTGCTCTGGTATAATCAAGGAAAATCAAGAACAGGAGCATCAAACTATGGAATTTAGAAAAATTGAGGATCTAACTGATTGGAATCGCAAGCAAGCCTATGAGCATTTCACTCACAATGTCAAAAATACCATCACATTGACTGCGGATATTGATGTCACAAATGTCGTCGTCCAATGCAAAGAAAAACAGCTTCGTTTTTATGCGTCATTTATTCATTTAGTATCCGCTGCTGTAAATAAATTTGACGAATTTAAGATGGGCTATGACGAACAGGGAAATGCTGGAATCTGGCAAAATGTGTCACCGTCATACACGATGTTTCACGACGAAGATCATTCTTTTCACAATCTTTATACGGCCTATGATCCCTCTTTCGCCACATTTTATAAAAATGCCGTTGGTGACATTGAAGCAAACCGCGACACTGCCGGAATTGATTGGAGCAACACCCCCCGCAATTTATTTTATATTTCCTGCATTCCTTGGATGTACTATAAAGATTTTAGTCTGCAAATGTACAATGAGCGCCCCAATTTGGAGCCAATTATTACTTGGGGAAAATATCAGTCCATTAATGGACGACTCATGCTGCCATTTACCATTCAAATCAGTCATGCGGCAGCTGTCGGCTATCATATTTCACAACTTTATGCAGAGCTTCAGCAGCTTTCCAATGATTTTTGTCCAATGTAGAGCATGTCAAAAGCCATCAGACCGATTTCTGATGGCTTTTGACTCGCGTATTCTTAATAAACTGTACGTATTTCAGTTAAATAAGCCTTTAAACTAGCTATTCCGCCCTGATTAAAGCGTTTTATAAACTCAGATCCGATTATCGCGCCATCTGCCCCGTTCGCTAAAATGCTGGCGATATCTTCAGGATCTTTAACACCAAACCCGACAAATACTGGCAGGTCGGTATTCTTTTTGACATATGGCAGCAATTCAATATAGTCATTCGGCAGCTGATCAAACTCGCCGGTCTTCCCTTCACCAGAAACTAGATAAATGAATTGGGAGCTTTGCGATAATTGTGAGGCTACCGCCGTCTTATCCAACTGTTTACTAAACGTATGGACCAGTCCCGGATATTTCTCCGTATCTAATTTTTTATCTACACATAAAATTGCATCATAAGTACTTTGAGAAAGCTGCTCCAATTTGAAAGATTCCACCCCTTCGTTATAAGTCATCAAGATTATTTTGAATGAATAGTGTTCGCGTATTTCAGCTAACACCGATGTGATTTCTTCCATAGTTAAATCTGGAAAAACTTTCTCTTGCGATTCTCTAACGATAGCGCCATCTAAATAAGGATCAGCAACCGGAATTCCAATCTCAACATAGCCGATTTTAAATTCTTCAACGAGATCTAATATTTCAAAAAAAGTTTGGCGCGTCGGATAATTGATGGTTAAATATAAGACTAAATTTTTCATTACGCACCTCCAAGTAATTGCAGAATCCATCCTAGAATTGGCCCATAGACGGTGTAATCTGTCTCACTTAAGATTCGCATAATCGGTGCATAACTGCCGACCATCGGAAGCAAGAATGCTTGACCAAAAATCAAAATGAATCCATTTGCTAAAGAACCTAAAATTGCTCCTCTGCGTCCTCCATGAGCATTGCCGAAAATCGCTGTCGCAGCTCCTGTAAAGAAAGTAGGAATTAACGCCGGAAAGACAACCACTGGATAATTTATCGCTCCTAAAATCAACATTCCGGTTAAACCAGCGACTAAACTGCATAAAAAGCCGACGATCACTGAAGTAGGATAACTAGGAAACAGCAAGGGAATATCCAGCCCCGGCTTAGAGTTAGGAATAATCTTATTGGCGATTCCGTGGAAAGCTGGAATAATTTCAGAAAGCATCATACGTACACCTGTGATGATGACGGTAATCCACATCCCGAATTCAACACCTCGTAATAAAGAAAAGACAATAATATCTTGGCCACCCGTAATGTTTTCCATCGTCCAGCTAGGCGTTGCAAAGAGACTGACGATCAAGAATAGAACAGTCATAACTAAGGTCAAAGCAATCGTCATCTCTCTTAGAAAATTCAGCTTCTTAGGAATTTCCATTTCTTCCAGATCATTTTCTTTATTTCCGAATAGCTTAGCCAATAAAGTAGCTACTAATAAACCAGAAGAACTAGAATGCGCTAAGGTAAATCCTTCCCCGCCTTTGACCCCTTTCATGCAAACAGCCACATACGCACAACTAAAGGTCATGTACAGCCCTAACATAATCGCTCCGACAGCAACAATACCAGTAAACGGTAACGTCGTATTAAATTTTAATAAGGCCGCAATCAATCCCGCAAAGAAGAAAGAGACATGCGCAGATAAATGTACATACTTAAAGCGGGTAAACCGGGCCAGCAAAAGATTGATCAGAAAGCCGAAAGCAAAAATCAACGCCATTTCTGTTCCGATATCCGCAAAACTTTCAGCTTGAGCGACACCAATATTTGAAGAGAAAGCTTTCATATCAAAAATTTTCGAGATCATTTGTTGCAGCGGCAGCAAGGCCCCGCCCAATGTTTGCCCTCCGACATTGATCATAGTAAAGCCGATCATTGTTTTGAGTGTGCTAGGTAAAATTTGATCCCAGCTCTTCTTTTGAGCGACCATCCCGACGATCACTACCATCCCAATAATAAACACTGCTTGACTCAGTACATTATTTACAATATATAAAAAGACCGACATTTTTTAAGCCCCCCTATTCATTTATCGTCCTCAACAGTTGCTCCCTCAGATACTCTTTATCCATCATGTTATCGATTCGGATGATTTTAGCCGTTGAGTCCCGTAAAGTATCGGCAAAATCCGAAGTGGTAATCAAAATATCATAACTATTAGGATCCACCGAACCAATATCGGCTGCATCAACCGTGGCCTCGACACTCTCGGCATCCAAAATTTGCTGGGTAAACAAACGCATCATCATACTGCTGCCGACACCGGCGCCACAAACGGTTACAATTTTTATCATGATTCATTTCCTCCTTTAACCATCGCTAAGATTTCTTTTGCTTCTTTAGCCTTCAAGAAACGTTCGACATTTTCTTCATGGGATAATATCTCCACTAGTTCCGCTAAGGCCTTCAGATGGGTCTGATGATCCACCGCACATAAACCAATCACGATCTTCACCGGATCGTTCTTAGGGTGCCCGAATACTACAGGTTCTGCCAAAGTGACGACGCTAAAACCGATAGCCAAAGCGCCTTCTTCTGGACGCGCGTGCGGCATGGCGATCCCAGGCGCAATCACAATATAAGTGCCATTAACTTCAACATTCTTTATCATGCCCTCAATATAAGCGTCTGTTGCTAAATTATTTTTTACTAGCAATTCTCCGCTTCTTCTAACTGCTTCATCACGATTCTCAGCACGATAATGCAGGTCAATTAATTCCTCTGTCAATACTTCTTTAAGCATAGGCTGATACTCCCTTGTTATATTTTCACTTGATTTGAGATTAAGATAATTCGTAAATTCCTTCGAGAGACTTTGTACCTGCTGCGGACTCAGCACCGCATACTGCTTGACTATTTCCAACAATTTTCCAACCTCAACCTCATGGAAAACGGGTTTAATAAAACCGCTGATAATGCTGATGTCTTCCTCAGATAAATAAGGATTCACTTGAACAAACGGGACACTTTTGATCTCTAAAGAAATCGTAGTAATCACTAAATCAACTTTGTGATCCGTCAGCCATTTGACTCCTTCCTTAGCCCCAAAAGTTCCAATGACGTCAACGTTAAAAATATTTTTGATTTTGCTTTTTAATATTTCCGACGTGCTGATTCCGGCATGACAAATGATGACTATTTTGGTTTTATGAGGTACATAAAACTTTTTGCGTTCCAACGAAGCGGCGAAAAATAGCGTAAAGAAACTAATCTCATGATCCGAAAACGTGATCTCCAACATTTTTTCAATCGACGAAATCTGTTTACGAATAATCAAATGCAAGTCACAGTAATGATCTAACACATAATCGTACATTGGATTTTCTAACGATTCTTTCGCCAACGTTCGTTTATAAGCTGGCCGCAAATGATTGATCAGTCCCTCATACAATTTCTGATCCCCTTTGAAAACTAACTCAGGCAACTCACTATTCACTGCGGTAATAAACGTTTCAACTAGCAGATTGAAGGTTACCCACTTATCAGAAATCAACTCCTGGTATTTTGTGATCGAGGCTTCGGACAATTTATTGGCTAAATAAATCTGTTCTGTTGAACTGACAGGTTGGCCAAAAAGTTCAGCCAACTCCCTTCGATAGTCAAATAAAGTCTGTTCTTCTTTACTCAAAAAGTCCTTTTCACTAATTGTCGAAAGCGTCTCTCCCAATTCGATTCGTTTCTTCGTAATCCAGAAATGGATAAGTACCTTTTGAAAAGCTTCATCACTTAATTGAATACCCAATCGATCACAAATTTTTTCGATAAATGCTTCAATATCACGCAATAACTCTTTTTCATGCTCAAAGTGCTCCGTTTCAAATAGTAACGGATCTTGTTCAAGTGTTGCGGCCAGCAGATTGCGAATAAGGATTTCATCGCCAATCACTCGATACCCCCGGAATGGGAGTGTTTCAAGTTCGATTCCGTTTTCCTCAAGTTTCCTTTTAATCTTCTGCAAATCACTCAATAAGGTATTTTTAGAAACCAATGTCCGTTGCAGCAAATCTTCAGAACTAAAAATACCCGCTGAAAGTAAGATAGACTCTAAAACGCGAATCCGCCTGATTTGCTTATCACTGCTGACAAAATCACTATTATTGAGCAATAGTTTCTCGATATCTACCGGACTGTCAACGCTGTACTCAACACGCGCTTTATCAATGATGATTGTCTTCTCGGAAACAGAACTTAGCGTTTCATTTAATTTATTGATGTCGTTATAAATCGTTCGAGTACTCACGTGAAATCGTTTGGCCAACTGATTGATTTCAACGATTTTTCCTTGTTTTGCTAGCAAAGTATATAAATTTGATAATCGATTATCCATAAGCTTTCCTCCTGAATTTAGTATAAGTCATCACAATCGCCATGAAAAAGAACAGTTCCTTTCAAAAAATTTGAAAGGAACTGTTCCAGCTAGCAACCATTGATAATAATTAGTTTTTTGCATTTTTAAACCATAATTAAAAGTAACAGATTTAAGCGCGATTTCTTTATCAGAGCATTAATTGCTTAAAAATGCTAAAATTGACCTATAGATTTTTAAAAGGATGTGATTTTTTGGAAGAATATCGCGGCTTACTAGAAAAAACGATTTTACTGCAAGAAAAGCCGATCATGATGTCTTTACTGATTATGAGCGATGGCGAAACGAAGACCGAAGTTTTGATCAAAGATCGTTATCTTTCCGGTTATGTTTTTCGCTTACCGGAAAACAAATATATGATTCATATTGAAGGTCGCCGCAACAAGCGCAATCAATTAGTTGCGAAACATTTTGAAATTATGAATCCTGATGAATACATCAAGATCATCGGCGCGCCCGAATAACTTGAAAGAATAGGAGCAATTCCCCTTGTCAAAAAAAACTAAACTAGTTGCTGCAATCGTGATTGTGGCAGCTAGTTTCGCTGTCTACGGCGTAAAAGATCATCTTCAAGAACCAAAAACGACCACACCAGCAACGACGCAAACACAATCGCAAGTCGTTTCAGCACAGCAGGATTTGGCTCAGCTTAACTATGAAGGCACTCAGACGATCGAGATCAATCAAAATAACCCGACCTTCACTAAAGAGGATCTTTCTACTGCGAATGGTCCTTGGGAAAAATTCGGCGACTTGGATCATTTGAATCGAGCGACTGATGCGGAAGCTTTACTAAATAAAAAATTGATGCCCACTGAGAAACGCGGCGAGATTTCCAGCGTCACGCCGACAGGTTGGCACAATAAAAAAATCAACGGCCAATACCTTTTCAATCGTTCTCATCTGATTGGGTATCAATTAACCGGACAAAATGCCAATTGGAAAAACTTGATCACTGGAACTCGGCAATTGAACAGTCCGGAGATGCTGCGGTTTGAAATGGATATCAAATACTATTTAGAAAAAAGTAATAAAAATTACGTTCGCTATTCTGTCGTTCCTGTTTTTCGCGGCGATGAACTGTTAGCTCGTGGCGTCCACATGATGGCTCAATCTATCGGCAACGACGATATTCATTTCAATGTCTACATTTTTAATGTGCAAGAAGGCGTCAACTTAAATTATGCGGACGGCACTAGTACGATCGGCACTAAGTCGCAATCATCAACTTCATTAACGTCCTCGACTGCTTCTCCCGAGAAAGAATACGTTGATAGCTCCGGCAAAGGATTGATCAAGGGTTCAAAAAGCGGTGTCTACCACTTGCCCGGCAGCAAATATTACGACAATACTACGAATCCAAGAGCGTGGTTCAAGACAATTGATGAAGCAAAAAAAGCCGGATATCGCGCCGCAAAATAAATTTGAAAAAAAATTCACATTAATACTTTACAGATACATTTCTTATGTTACAATAATGTTACGAAAAGATTAAATTGCCTGTTTAACTCATTGCAGCTTGAAATAATTGGAGGTATAAAAAGTTCTTATCGACAAATTGTTTGAAAGATCTCGTTGGATGAGACACGGCATGAAGGACATTCACAACATTGACTAAGGAGTGAGATTTTTGAAAAAATTACTATTTGCTTTATCGCTATTCATTCTATTCCCCATCAGCGCGAATGCTGAAACTGAGAATTCGGCTCCAGCAGAGAATTCCCCTGTAGCCGCAACCGAACAGACGACTCCCGTTGAAGCAAGCAGTGACAACGGAACTGTTGACTCTAGTGTGACTACTGAATCAACCTCAGCCGCGCCTGCTGATAACAGCGAAGTTAAAGATATTCAGAAAGCCAAAGATAAAACGGTTGAGCAAATTGAAAAAGAGACTGGCGTGAAAAAGAGTAACGATCCTGTCGGCAACGAGCAAGATCCTGAAAAAATTCGCGAAATGTTGAAAGACGAATCAATGAAAAGTTTAATTTCATCAAGCGAAGTTGACGGTTATTCTGACCAGCAATTATTGAATGCAATGAATTTGTGCCAACGAATCAGCGCAGATACCTACGGCTTGGATGTCGGCGGTTATGCTCGAATCTTACAGGCACTTTATAAAGACAACACGCTATCTTGGAGTAAAATCGAAAATATTTTAAATTACAATCCAAATAATTACACCAATGCTCTTGAAATGATTGATCAACTTGACAGCTTGCAGGCATACTTAGCGGCACTGTACCCTAGCAATAGCTCCTTTATGCCGATTCGTCAAATGAGCAATCAGGAGTTAACAAATGTCCTAAAACACATTTCACCGCTTCAAGAACAAATGATTGGAACGCAAGGAAACTTTTTCCCTGGGATTATTGCTTGGATCGCGCGGTATGCGAAAGATGATGCTGTTCGGGCTGGAACGACAAGTTCAAGTACAACAGATACTTCGACAACCGAAGAATCAACAGCCTCAACGACAAAAAGCGCTGAGAACAACGCCCCGGCTAAAAACGATAAAAAAGACAACAGCGGTTCTAGCTTCCTACCAAAAACCGGTGAACAAAGAAGAACCTGGTTAACGGTGGCTGGCGTCATTATCTTAGCTCTAATTGCCTTTATCATGGTTCGTCGAAATCGTAAAAAATAAAAAAAATCAGTGAGCAAAAATCTGCTCACTGATTTTTTATTGTTTTGCTTGGTAGGCATGCCAATCGGCTTCGAATTGGGCGATCCCATTCGTCGTCAATGGATGGCTCCATAATTTCTCGAATAGATTTCCTGGGATCGTAGCGATATCTGAACCCGCTAATGCAGAGGCTTCGACATGCCCAAGATTGCGAACACTTGCCGCAATGATTTCAGTTTTAAAGTCATAGATATCAAAAATTTCTCTTAGATCACTCACCAATTGAATCCCGTCAGAGGCAATATCATCCAGCCGCCCTAAGAACGGACTGACATACGTCGCCCCAGCTTTTGCGGCCATCAACCCTTGAGCTACCGAAAAAATCAAGGTGACATTGGTTTTGATTCCTTCTTTAGAAATTGTGTGAACGGCTTTTAGTCCGGCCTCTGTCATCGGGATCTTCACCACGATATTGGCGGCCCATTGATTGATCTCCCGCGCTTCACGAATCATCCCATCACTATCTAACGAGGTGACTTCTGCACTGACCGGCCCATCTACCAACGCACAAATTTCTTTGATAACGGATTCAAAATCTTTGCCCTCTTTTGCGATAATCGTGGGATTTGTCGTTACACCATCCACTAAGCCAAGCTGATTGATTCGTTCGATTTCTTCAATATTCGCTGTGTCTAGAAAAAATTTCATAATTTCCTCCTATAATCACTTGTTCCATCGCCTGCAACACCGATTGCACCTGTCTGACTTGTCTGCCTATAAATGACTTTCCTACTATTGTATAAGTATACTCACTCCCGGCAGTTTCTTCAATCTCCGCCGCCGACTGTGTGACAGTTTTGTTAGTCGCAGATAGGTCCCTCGCCCGATTTTTGATACCTTCATCATTGGTAAGCTAAAGGTATCAAAGGTGAAAGGAAGAAAAAGAGTTATGATCAAAAAAATACTTGGTGTCCTTATCGGAGCCCTCATTTTATTATTCGGTACCATGCTTTATTCTAAACATTCAACCAGTGAGGTCGCCGGGGTTTTGGATCAACTTAATCCTTTAGTTCCGAAAAGCGAAATCTATGTGAAAACAACGAAGCCCCAATCGGTGGATATCCATGGGGCTGCCAGCTATCAGCAAATTGCGGCAAACAAGGACGGCAAAACACGAACCGTGCAATTTGACGGGATGTCCGAACTCCAGACTAATCGTTACTTGAAGCTCATTAATAAAGGGGCTCACATTGAAACCTATGAAGAAATCCGGCGTGACCAAGTCCCAGAGAAAGCATTAAAAGTAATTGATCCGCGTTAATAGAAACGAAAAAGATTCGCCCGTCAGCTCTGACAGGCGAATCTTTTTTAAAAATCAGCGGATAATAATCGTCGATATTTTGGCGTATCTCGCCATATAAGCAGCTTGGCTTCCGAAAAAATCTCTTATTCTGCTCGTCGATTTCGCTCCGATGACCAGCAGATCTGGCTGGTTTATCGGAATAAATTTATTGACAATCAATTCCCCCGGATTGCCTTCATTGACGATTGTGGTAACACGAACGACCCCAGAGGCGAGCGCTTCCTGTTTGTACTTCTCGCTTCGCTCTCTCAACTCATTCATTTCCTTTTCCCAATAATTCTTATCCAAGGATTGATACACATTGATATTTTTTTCCTCTAATATAGAAACAATAATCAATTCAGCCATCGCCTGACGCGCCTCTTGGATGGCATAACGAAATGCCTTTAGTGCATCTGGACTATCGTCTACACCAACCATAATTTTCTTAAAATTCATCTTCACTCTTCCCTTCTGCTCTAGTTGTTTTCAGTTGCTGGGCATAGCGTTTGTCTCCCTTGTACAGCTCAATAATGGTCCAAATTAGAACGAGCAGAACCAGGACAATGATTCCATACGACAGATTATCAGCGAATTGAAGCTGGCTCGTCGTCGCTGCATCGCCAAAGAATCCTTCAATTTGATTCGGCAAGCCCTTCATATTCAAAAAGATCAGGCCTAAAACTGAGAGCCAGCCCAAGAGTTTTATCAGCCAAGAGTTTTTGAAACGCTCGCCCATCTCAATCCGACTATCGGTAAACATCAGCAGCGGCAGCATCGAGAATGGCAAGGCAAAAGCCAGAAAGACTTGCGAGTTGTTCATCAAATTATTGATCGCGATATGCTCCTCTACGTCGCTTTTCCCACTGGTCATCAACACACAGATCAATACAGGGATAACTGACAGGAGTCGGGTGACCAACCGCCGCAACCAGATTGGCACCCGCATATGAACGAAGCCTTCCATAATGATTTGCCCCGTAAGTGTCCCGGTAATCGTTGAATTTTGTCCCGAAGCCAATAAAGCAATCGCGAAAAGAATCGACAAAATACCTGAACTTGCTACGTGGGCCAAGATGGAGTTGTTCATTACAGTAGGATCTGATAAAGCCTTGAACAGACCGAAAAATGACGGGTCTGCGACACTGCCTGTTTTGAAAACCGCCACTCCCATAATTAAGAGCAGAGAATTGACAAAAAAGGCCATTGTCAACTGAATATTCGAATCCCATTTTGAAAAGCGCAAGGTCCGCGCAATATCTTCCGGATCGTTGTGATTGATTTTTCGACTTTGTACTATCGAAGAATGCAAGTAAAGATTGTGCGGCATCACGGTTGCTCCGATAATTCCCAATGCGCCGGTCAAGGGTGTTTGTCCAGCGACGGGGTGACTCGTTGAAAATGCCTCAGCACTTGGCACCAGTCCTTTGATAACCTCGTTCCAAGCCGGTTTTGACAGTGCTACTTGATAGGCGAAAATAATAAAAATGACGACAATCAATGCTACGACGATTGCTTCGATTTTTCTAAATCCGATTTTAGTCAATAAAAGCAGCAGCAGGACATCAAAAACGGTAATGAACACCGCGATGAATAAGGGAATATGGAACAAAAGGTAAAGAGCGATGGCTCCCCCGATTACTTCAGCGATATCCGTTGCCATGATCGCCAGCTCCGTTAAAATCCACAGAACGACGCCCAATGATTTGCTGGTTCTCGCTCGAATCGCCTGAGCCAAATCCATTTGAGACACGATTCCTAATTTGGCTGACATATATTGCAGCAGCATGGCGATCAAACTAGACATGAGGATGATCGACATCAGCAGGTATTGAAAATTCTGTCCCCCGGTAATCGAGGTTGACCAATTTCCCGGGTCCATATAGCCAACGGCAACTAATGCCCCAGGGCCTGAATAAGCGAATAGAGTTTTCCAGAAGCCCATATTTTTGGGAACCTCGATAGTTCCGTTGATTTCTTCCAGTGACGGTCCGTTTGCATATTCTACTAAGTGATGCTTCGTGTGCGTCACCTTTCTTTTGTTTGGATGCGGATCATTCAATCAAATTCCTTCTTTCAAAAAAAGCTCTTATAATTATTTTAGGCAAACCTAAAATATCGCAGATAACCTTTTTTCGCAATAAGCAGTGGTGCCTAAAAGACCCCAGCTTTGACTTTTTTTGAACTGAAAGTGTTATGTCAGAATGTTCCTTTCTCAATCATAAAATTTTTCCCTAATGTCCCCTCGTTTCTTTTCTGGCCTTACTACTTATTGGGTCAGTAGCAGCTTCAATTACCTTAAAATAGTTATTTTTGAAAAACAAAAATATGAAAAGCGTTCTTTTAATACGCTCTTTTCGTTTTTTTCGTAAAGCCTTTTCGCCTATTCAACAATGTTTGTTTAGTAATTTCAATTTTAAATATATTGTTAAGAAAAAGTATCCAACTATTTTCTTTTATCCAATACCGTTATTATATACTCAGTTAACAGCAGCAAATACCTTGTTAGGTGAGGCTTCTATACAAACATATGCTATTGCGCAGAAACATCGAAAGATGCCAATGTGTAAAACAGGAACTGTCGAATTAAGGCTTTTCTAAATATAGCTAAGGATCTTCTTTACGTTGTATAGTGCTAAAACTCAGACGATGAGAGGACACGAAAGGATAGCCTTCTTATTGTATGTAAGAGGGCTATCCTTTTTGTTAATACAAATCCGTTTTATATCGAAAGGAAGTCTTATCATGAAACGAGCGCAAAAGATTATTTTACTTTGTCTCACAGCGATTTTAATGTGCACCATTTCTGTTTCCGCCTATTTTTTACTCGCCAACCAGCATTTAAGGAAAACGCTGGATAACGGCTATCATCCTATAAAAAATGAGTATCACACTAAGAACAAAAAGGATACTGAAGCCTTTTTGATCATGGGTTTGGACAATACGATCGAAAGAAAGCTGGGTACCACGCGGACTGACGCCATGATGGTCGTCACGCTCAATAATAAGACCAAAAAGATTACCTTCTGCAGTCTGCCTCGAGACAGCTTTGTGCCGATTGATTCAAAAAATTATCACGGCAACCAGCGGATTGAGGCGGCGTACACCTTTGACGGACCGACCGCTTCTATCAATACGGTAGAAAAATTATTGAACATTCCGATTGATCATTATTGCGTGTTCAATTTCTTATCCTTCATTAAGTTCATTGATGCGATCGGCGGAATCGATATTGATGTCCAGCATTCTTTTGACGGTGTGACGAAGGACGGCCCGGGCGCGATTCACTTTGACGAAGGAAAACAACATGTCGACGGGACAAAGGCCCTGTCTTATGCGCGGGAACGCCACAGCGATAACGATATCATGCGCGGATTCCGCCAGCAGGAAATCATCCAATCCGTCGGAAATAAATTAAAATCCAAAGAAGCCGTCAAAAATCTTACAGGTATCATTGATTCCTTTAATAACAATATCCAAACAGACATTACCACCGATCAGCTGCTGGCGCTGATGAAAAACGGCTTGGTTTACAGTGACTACGAAAAGCAGCGTCTCACTTTTGATTGGCGAACCTTCAGCAACCAAGGTCGCAGCATGGTGGAGCTGTATCCAGATAGCATCGATTATGTAAGCCACGAACTGAGAGTGAGTCTCGGGATTGACAAAAAAAATGAACAAGACAAAAAAGGTTTTGTCTTCCATACCGACGGCGACTATCTCTATCAAAGCGACTACTCTGTTCAAGATGAAGCGGCCGAAGACAAGGAATCTACCTCCCTCAACGGCAATACCTACATCGGCACACCAGATAATACAGAAACCGGTGCGCTGCCTACTGTTAAAACTAAAAATGGGTTTGTCCCTTGATAACGACGAAAACAGCGTATAAGTTCTCTGACGGAGACACTCATACGCTGTTTTTATTGTTTAAAATTATTGGCTGCTTAGGGCCGGTCGGCCATTCCCTTTAATTTCTATCTCTTTGAAAATCCGTTTTAGGTCATTTTCGACCGCCTCAATATCAAAAGCATGATGACTGGTTTTATTTTTATATAAATAGAATTCCAGGCTTAAGGCGCTAGGTAAAGCCAGAAAATGAATCGACTCGCTGGCTAACAGCTCCTTTTCAATCGCATGGATCACAAAAACCCCTTTTTTCTCCTTCAGCCATTTATGAATCCCTAAGCTGTCATGGCAATAAAGATAATCAGGTGCAATATTGAAAAAGTTCGCTGTTCGTTGAGTTAGCTGCCGATGCCCTAAATGATCTGTTAAGACAATAAAAGGCATTTTTTCTAAATCTTCGGCGGTTGCCTGCTTCAGTTCATTTTTCACTAGGGAGGCATTGGCGGCCAAGACCATTTTTGAACGGATCAAAGACGTTCGTTCAAATTGTGGGTCCTCCACCACACTGCTGGTGATTACCAGATCGACTTCCTTTTGCTTTAACTGATTAAACAGCTCTAGCGGAGCCGCATTAATATAGTTGATTGTGTAGGATTCATCCCTGCAAGCACACTCCCCCGCTTCGAATATCAAAACTGATTCGCTGATTCCTACTTTAAAGGAAGGCCGATCAATCATTTGATAGAGCGGAAAATGAATTTTCTTGGCCTCCTCAATAATCCGTTTAACAAACGGCAGGATTTTTTCTCCCTCTTCACTTAATACCAATTTCTTCCCATGGCGAAGAAATAAATCGTAGCCAAGTTCATTTTCAAGACTTTTCAGTGCCGAACTTAATGAGGAAATGCCTACATACAGCTCCTGAGAAGCTTTAGAAAGGCTGTTGTATTTAGCGATAAGGTAGAAATACTCTAATTTTTCAATTGACATTTTTTTCACTTCCAAGCACGCAATATTTTAGGTCAACCTAATTTTGCTCTTACTCACCCCAAATAATCAAGGAAAAACATTTGATAACAGAAGTTCTTTAACAGCGATTAACGATTGATTGATATTTTTTTAATAACTTTTTGAACGAAAAACAGGATCATTGATTGAACGCATCAATAGCTGCCCGTTCCAATAATCTGGAAAGCGATTATCCAAAAAGCGAAAAGTCGCAGAAAGCCTTTATTTATACTGACTCTCCCTTTCGAGAAATCAGCCGGCCGCTTTAAGGCAATTGCTTTCTCCCCCTTCACGAGTATGATGGGTGTGCACAATAAAATAAAAATCATATTAGGTGAGGTTACTCTGAAGAACATAGGTTATCGCTCGGAAATGTCGAGAGACAGTAACGAGTAAAGCAGGGATTGTCGAATTAAGGCTTTCCTAAGATAACTAGAAGATCTTTTCTTACGTCTCAGAAAGCCAAAGCTCAATTAACGTGATTTCCTGATAAAACTGTTTATTCGGCGACCTCCTTAATATGATTTTTTAGGAGGTTTTTCCATTGAACGTTTTACGCGCACCATCCAAAGAAAACAGCACACTAAAGAAAGGGATCGGAAATCTTACATTCTTAGTGATCGTAGTGTTGTTTGCATTCATCTTGATCTTCTCTTTGATAAAAATGAATCGACCGCTCCATTCACTGCCCTCAGAAGACTTTTTAGCAACAGCAAGTAAAACCCACGATTTTCTTGCTGCTTCGAACTTAGTTTACTTTTCCATTCGGACAATGTTTCGAATGATTGTCGGGATGTTTTGGTCCTTTCTCTTTTCATTTGTGTTCGGCGTACTGGCAGTGAGATACAAAACTGCTCGACGAATCATTTTGCCCATGGTCAACTTTTTAGAATCCGTGCCGCTGCTGGGCTTCTTGACCTTCACCACCGCTTGGCTGTTGGGGCTTTTCCCCGGAAACGTACTAGGCGCGGAATGTGTCGCGATCTTTGCGATTTTCACCGGACAAGCTTGGAATATTATGTTGACCCTCTACCAAATCATGGAGGTCATCCCCTCTGACTTGTCCAATGTCACGGATCAATTCAAATACAACCCTTGGGAAAAATTTTGGCGCTTAGAGTTTGTTTACGCGATTCCAGGACTGCTGTGGAACGTGATTATTTCTCAAACAGCGGCTTGGTTCGCCTTAGTCGCCAGTGAGCAGGCCTCCGTGGCTATTCCGAAAGACACGACACTTTTCTTACCTGGAATCGGCTCGTACATTCAGATTGCATTGGATCGTGCCGATTTTAAGGCCTGTCTATGGGCTGTCTTGGCACTGCTGCTGAATGTTGTGATTCTCAACTTCTTAGTCTTTCAGCCGTTAGTTCGCGCAACCTATTATTTTAAGTATGAGACCGATGTCGAAAGCTCTGTTCCGCCAAAATCTATTATTTATCGAGTGCTCAAAGAGGCGACATTAACCAAACGCTGCTCCCGTTTTTTCTCGGCCTTCAGTCACTTTTGGATCTATAAACTGCCGAAAATTTGGTATTTCTTAAAGCTGGATCGGCTCTATAAGCTAGTGGCGAGGTTTCGTAATTTCTTTAAAACTCTGTGGTACGTCGGTCTGGCCATCTTAGTGATCGTTTATGCCATCAAGCTCTATCATTTCTTGCCCCATCAAGATTTTGGGATGATCCCGAAATTGACGCTGTATACTACTTTACGGGTTACATTGGCGATGATTGTTGCCGGATTGATCTTTACGCCTTTAGCGATTTGGGTAGCGAGTGACAATCGCCGCTTAAACTTTGTTCAGCCAATCGGTCAAATCCTAGGATCGATTCCATCTAATGTCTACACGCCCTTTATCGTTATTTTTATCAGCATGGGCTTCAATAGATTGGAATGGTGGCTGTTGCCCTTGATTATGGTTGGCTGTCAATGGTACTACTTCTTCAATGTTATCGCTGGTTACTTAGCGATCCCGGACGATATTCGAGATGTCACGAAAATTTTTAAATTATCTAAATGGCAATGGTGGGTAAAATACCTTATTCCCTCCATTTTGCCCTACATCATCACTGCGATTATCAATGCTGCTGGAGCTGCTTGGAATGCCGACATTGCGGCTGAAAGTATTCAATGGGGAAAGAAATCGATCGATGTCACAGGATTGGGCCACTATATTTCCGTCAATGACGGCATCAAAGACAAGTCTGCTCTTGGAACATTGGCGATGTGCTTTATGGTAGGCCTCTGCATTGCCTTCATCTGGCAGCCCCTATATCGAGTGGCTAAAGAAAAATTTCATTATTAAAACGCATCAAAATTTAATAAGCGTTCAAACGAAAGGAGAAGTAGGTTGAAGCCGATTGCTTCAGCTATACAAAATAGAAGAATGGAAAATAACGAATTATTAAACGTCAAATCAGTCTGCAAAGAATTTGAAATTGAAGGACATAAGGAACATTTAAAGGTACTGGAAAATGTCGACTTGACCGTTAAAAACAACGAATTTCTGAGTATTATCGGACAATCAGGGACAGGAAAATCAACCCTGCTAAGAAGTATTGCCGGACTGCTTCAACCAACCAAAGGCGAAATTACATTTGAAAATAAAACCATTACCGAACCAGACGCCAACATCAGCATGGTATTCCAGCATTTCGCCTTATTTCCATGGTTAACTGTAGAAAAGAATATCAGCTTTGGACTGGAAAATCGCGACGATATCTCACGTGAGCAAATGGGAAAACGTGTAAGTAATCTGATCGACATGATTGGACTCACCGGCTTTGAGAAGGCTTATCCCCGCGAGCTCTCCGGCGGCATGAAGCAGCGAGTCGGCTTCGCCCGTGCCTTGGCCATTGAGCCTAGCCTGTTATTGCTGGATGAACCTTTCTCAGCACTGGACATCATTACCTCTAGTCAATTATCCAATGATCTATTGAAAATTTGGCTTGGCAATCAAATTGCCACGAAGTCGATTGTCATGATCACTCATGATGTCCAACAGGCTGTTCAGCTTTCCGATCGTGTCGTCTTAATGGACTCAAATCCTGGCCGTGTGGCGCAAATCTATCAAATCGATATTCCAAGAAGCCAACGATCACCCAAAACAACGATCAACATCGTAGAACAAATTACCACAGAAATGATCCGGCGAATGAAGATTAACAACCTGCGGCATAGATAATCCGAGTATATCTGGTTTGTTTTTAAAGCAAAAAAAATTCAAGTGCGGCTATCACACTTGATTTTTTTATTGCGTCTATCAGGTCAAATCATCCCGCAGCGCGTCAATAATATTTTCTTTTTTGATCTTGTTTACTGCATAAAGCATTGTGATTACTACAATTAAGAATACGCCTAGGATGCTGATCAAAATACTGCTCCAAGGAAATTGGAACGCGATTTCCGCACCACCCTTTGTCATCCCTTTATAAATCAGCCACGAAATAATGCCCGCGATTGGTACGCCCCACAACAATGAACGCGAACCGTAAAAGGCACATTCGATCATCATCATTTTATTAAACTCACGATCAGTCATTCCCACCGAGCGCAGCATCGCCAGTTCTCGCCGCCGCAACTGAATATTGGTCGAAATTGTGTTAAATACATTCGCGATCGCAATCAATGAGATCATCGCGACAAAAACATAGCTGAAAATATTCACCACAAAAATAGTATTGCGATTTTGTTCAAATATTTCATGGAGATTGTAGAGATCATAGGAGGCTGTAACTCCCTCCTGTTCAATGATTTTTCTTATAGTCGCCGTTGAACGCGCGGGCTGTTTTGACAGAAAAGTTAGTCCCATCGTTTGCTCAATCCCGGCAGGAGAAAACTTAGCCTTCATGGCATATGGCGCAATCAGCATAAACACGTAAGGCTGTTTTGCAGCAGGTTGCCGCGGCAGCGTATCTAATGGATAAGTATCGGCAAATTTGACCGAGACCGTTTTCTGCTGGCTTGGTGCAGGTTTGCCATCGATTTCTGGAATTATCGATAATTCCATGCTATCTTTCGCAAACAAATCAATCAGTTCGCTTTTGCCTTTTTCCTGCTCGATTCTTTTCTTAGCAACCGCGATTAGTTTGCTCCCGTCACCTGTGTATTCCTTGACGGGCAAAAAATTCTGCTCCTTGATAAATTTCAGGTATTCTTTGTCTTCGATAAATTGAACATCCACCGCCCGCGTAGTCTGTTCCATTGTTAAATCATTTTCCGATTGACGATAACGAGGCGAAAAATCACTCGTTTTTATTGGACTGGTATAGGAGGCAATGGCTTGGTAGGAGCTTTCCGTAATGCCCGTAACGTTTTGAAGCTTATCATAAAGGTGAAACATTTCGCTCTCCTTCATTTCGGAACTTGTCAAAATAATATCATAGTCCGAATCGACCACCATTTGTTTGGCCGATTGCTGCAAGTTGTTTCCAAACGCCCGTGCCGATACAAATAGAACGACACTCAAAGCTAAGGATAAGATAATTGTTCGGTAACGTTTCTTGTTGCGCTTGAAATTTTTTAAAGCCAGCATGCCCTCTAATCCAAGAAGCCCTTCAGAAAACTTTGTTAGCTTGATTTCATGCGCCGATACCTTCACTTCGTTGGATTGACGAATACTTTCCATCACTGGTGTATTGGCCGCTTTTCTAGCCGGAATATACGCTGAAATCATAATCGTAATCAGACTAATGACGGCCGCCACAATCAACACTGGAATGGACAGTGACAAAACCAGCGGAATATCTGCATATAAAATATTGTTGAAATTTTTCGCAACAAGGGCGATCACGATTTTTATACTTCCGATCCCCACAAATAATCCCACTGGAATCCCTACCGCTCCGATACAAAATCCTTCAAACAGGACAGAGTTTCGCAGCTGCTTGGGCGTTGCGCCAACCGATGCCAAAATTCCAAACTGCCGCATCCGTTCATTTAATGAGATCGTAAAAGAATTGTAAATCAGAAAAACTGAACCTAACATGATCAATGCAACTAAAATCGCCCCGATCGAATAGAGTAATAGGTTGAAAACCCGATCATCCGAAGCTCCCATAAAACGTAAAACATCATCATTAAGTGTGTATGAATGATTCTTGGCGATACTGTTAGCGTAGGAACGAGCTTTTCGCGGATTTTTAAGCGTGACAAAAACACTGAGTCGTCCTCGTTTCTCAGCTTGATCTGCGATCGTCAGCAAGGTATAGCCTGGTGCCATCTTTTCTTCAAAGCCCGGCCGTTCGCAAATACCCACGATTTTATACGATTTCTGTCTCGTCTCTCTCAACGTTTCTTGCTTTTTTCTCGGATTTTCGTAAGGATCATGTTGATTGAGTTGTTTATTGCCTGACACTCGTTCCCCAAGTGACAAAGAAAGTGTTTCTCCGATTGAATATTTCACTCCACCGTTAGCCGCAACGTGGGCTGGGATCACTACCTCATGACCGTTTTTCGGCAATCTGCCGGAAAGTAGTTTTATTGGTAATGTATCAAAGGTCGTTTGATCGAATCCCGCCACAAACAAATAGGGCTTATTCGGATTCTTACCGCCGTCCAACTTGCTATAACCAATATCGGCGAATGACGTTGTCTTTAAGACAGCCTTATTCCGTGCTTGTTGTTTCGCAAAATTCAAATCTGCTGCTAAAAACTCCACATGCCAATCTCCGTATTTTTGCGCCGAGCCCTTTATCATATACTGTTGAAGCGAGATAGCGAACGTCGCGACTGCCGTAATCATAGCAGTCGACAGGATAACACCGATGATCGTCACCAATGTCCGCGTGCGATTCTTCTTCAAATTTTGTAGTGTGACTTTATTGAAGATGTTCATGATTGCATCATCCTCTCGTCACGAGTCACTCGGCCATCGGATATTCCGATGATCCGATCCGCCTGCAGCGCGATCTCCTCATCATGGGTCACAACGATTAGCGTTTGACCATATTTTCGATTGCTCAATTTCAGCAAATTGATAATTTCGTGTCCATTTTTACTATCTAAACTGCCCGTTGGTTCATCCGCCAATAAAACTGCTGGTGCATTCATTAGTGCCCGACCAACTGAAACCCGCTGCTGCTGCCCGCCGGATAACTGATTCGGCAAATGCTCCTTTCGTTGACTCAAGCCTAAAAGCTCCAGTAATTCAGTTAGACGTCCTTGATTCACTTTACGCCTGTCCATCAAGACCGGCAGCATGATATTTTCCACCACATTTAGCGTCGGAATCAAATTGTGAAATTGATAGATCAGTCCGACTTGGCGCCGGCGAAAAATCGCTAGCTTTTCATTATTCTGCGCATACACATCTTGTCCATCCAGATATACTTTTCCACTGGTAGGTATATCCACTCCGCCGATCATATGCAGCAGCGTCGATTTTCCAGAACCCGATGCGCCGATGATTGCCGTAAATTCACCTTTTTCGATCGTCAACGACACATCATCCAGCGCGACGACTTGATTCTCCCCTTTGCCATAAACCTTGCTGAGGTGTTCGATTTTCAACAGCTCCATACTATGAGCCCCCTTCCCTATGGTTCACTTATAGAATAGAACATCCACCTTTCAGCTCGGTGACTTCTAAGTGAGAGATCCGTCACTTTGGAAAACGAATGACAAAAAGCGCACCGCCCTCTGGATGATTTTTGGCAACGAGCGTCCCGCTTTGGCGCCGAATAATCGACTGGCTAAGCGACATCCCGATGCCAAATCCTGTTGAACTGCCATTTTCCCCACGGTAAAAGCGCTCAAAGACATGATGTAAATCCGCCGTTTCGAATCCTTTGCCAGTATCATGAATGGTGATTTCAGTGAATAAGGGATTCTCAACTCCCTGAATGTCAATCTTTCCCTTTTCTCCGATACTCTCGATACAATTTTTAAAAATATTTTGCAGCGCTTCTGACAGCCAAATAAAATCGCCTTGAATCGTTATGTCTGAAGAAATGACCATTGTTGTCTGAATTTCATGTAAATCAAGAGAAGTGGAAAATGGCCGCAGTGCCCCGTCGACCAATGCTAAAAGATTGATCGGCTCATTTTGAAACTGCACGACATCCGCATCCAAACGAGATAACTTCAACAGAGCAGTAATTAAGCCATCCATGCGTAAAAGCAATGCTTCCACTTCGCGGAGACTCATCTTACGTTCTCTTTCATCCGTGCTCTCAGCCGCTAAAGACAAGATGAGATTGACCGAGGTTAGTGGTGTCCGCAGCTGGTGGGCAATATCCGCTAACGAATCCGCCAGATTTTCTTTTTCCTTCCGCAAGGCCGCATTCTGCTCGCGAATCCGCAGCGTCATTTTTGCGATTTCACTTTGTAAAATCGACAGCTCGCCCTCCTTCAATTCTTCAATAAATAAATGCTCTTCATTATGTAAAACCAAATCAATTTGATCAGAAATTTGAGCGATTCGTTCATAGCGTGCTTTCGTTGAAAGAAAAAAGATGCCGCCAAAAATCAGACTGGCACATAAAACGAGGATACCCGAAGGCACACTCAAACCAAATCCGATAATTGTCAAAATAAGCGAAACCGCAATAAAGACGCAGACTAGCCTGCGGATCTCTTGATTTCTAAACATTACTGCCTCCCAATCGATAGCCTATCCCGCGAACGGTCTGAATAATTTGCGGTTTTGCCGGCTCATCCTCAATTTTCTCCCGCAGTCGCTTGATATAGACCGTTAACGTATTGTCATTGACAAATTCGCCAGCCGCGTCCCATAATTCATCCAATAATCGTTCTCGAGTCAGTATACTTTTCGGATGATTCACAAAAACCAGCAATAAACGATATTCTAAAGCCGAAAGAAAAACGTCACTGCCATTTTTTCGCACACTCCCGCTTGTACTGTCCACATACAATCCCAAAACCTCAAAAGCGGTTTGTACCTGACCACTTTTTCGTAAGGAATTTTTGATCCGCGCGACCAATTCTCTAGGACGAAACGGTTTGGTAATATAATCATCCGCCCCCATCGTCAGCCCAGTGACCACGCTAGATTCATCAGCAGAAGCCGTTAAAAAGATGACCGGAATCTCCTGCAACGCTTTGATCTCTGTACAAACCGTGAAGCCATTGCCATCAGGTAAAGAAACGTCAACCAAGGCCAGGTCAAATTTATTTTCCCGCACCTTTGCGAACGCGTCACTCATATTGGCGGCATGCGTAACAACGAAGCCCTCCGCTTGAAGTAAGATGATCAAATTTTTGGCGATCACCTGATCGTCTTCTACTAAAAATATCTCTGTCATTGAATCGGCTCCCTCTTTCTTCCACTAAATAATCCGCATGATTAAATTCCTTCTATTATAGTTTACCATCAATTAAAAGGAGATTTTTTATTTCCTGCGACATTCTATTTTAACCCGTACACCCTTTTCAACATGCACCATGTCCTCTAAAATGAAAGGAGGCACACCATTAATAAAAAGGAGAAATCCATGAATATCTTTTTAACCCTGCTTTTCGCTATCGAATTGGCGCTATTACTGACTCATGAAATGGATGCCGTCCGTCATAAAGAATGGATGCTGTTCATTGGCTTAAGAAACTTGCCTGAACAAACGGCCTATTGGGTCTTCACTCTGCCTCATATTCTTCTGTATGCCCTTTTATTTTTCCTGCTTCTGTCCGCGAATACAGCCCTCTTCTATGTAATTGATATTTTTTTGATCGGTCATTTGGTTCTTCATTTCCTGTTTAGAAAACATCCGAATAATCAGCTTACCGGTTTTATTTCTTTGCTGATAATTTATTCTGCTGGGATAATCGCTGGGCTTCATTTGGTCTTGCTGATTTTATTTAATTAATTTGAAAATAGGCCTAAAGTCCTATAGTTCCTCTATACTATGTAATGTATAGTATAACGTATAAAGAGGTGTTGTTGATGGATAGTCAATTGAAAAAGGGTTTGATTGAGTATTGTGTATTGGCCTCGCTAGTAGATGTTGACTCCTATGGCTATCAAATCGTCAAAGAAATCCATCCACGTATCGCGATTACCGAATCAACGCTTTACCCGATCTTAAAACGGTTAGAGACAAATAAGAAGGTGGCTACCTATTCGAAAGTCCACAATGGTCGCTTGCGAAAATACTACCACTTAACAGATTTAGGATTTGCCAGTATTCAGAAATTTTTACAAGAATGGAACGATGTAGAAGCGGTTCACAATTATATCAGAAGGAGTGTTGAAGAATGAATCGAGTGGAGTTTATCAAGGAGTTAAGCAATTATTTAGCCTATGAAGTCAGACCTAGCGAAGTCCATCGCTTGATTGAATATTATGATGAAATGATTTTAGATTTGATGGAGGATGGCTATTCTGAAAGAGCGGCCGTCAAAAAATTAGGGGACCCTAAGCAGCTGGCTTATGAAGCTGCGGGCATCCCAACGGAAGTAAAGGTTCCTCGGCGCTTTAACTGGCTATGGATCAGCCTTTTAGTTCTTGGATTCCCGTTATGGGGTAGTTTGGCACTAGCCGCCTTCCTCGTTTTGTTGAGTATCGATATCGTAATCTGGTGTATTCCATTTACAGGAGCATGTTTGGCTGGCGGTACAATTATTGGCGGTGTCGCTGCGGCTTTCACCAGTCCATTTGTCCTATTCGATTCATTCTTTATGGGTGTAACACAACTTGGTGCGGGAATGTTTCTATTCGGTTTCGGTCTTTTGTGCATGTGGCTGACCTATAAATTCAGTGCAGTCTTCATGAACATGCATCGCAGCTTGATGCGTATCATTCGCCGAAACATTTTCCAAAGAAAGGTTGTCCAAGTATGAAATCCAAACTTTTATTACCAAAAGTCGCTACCTATCTGATTGGTTGTGGTGTTATCTTGATGATGTTAGGCTATGCCTTATCAGGCTTCTCTGCAGACCGCTATCGCACAAGTTACGATGACCGGCATTGGTACAACGTCGTCGGCTTTTATATTGATGACTAAAAAGATCGAATCCTCTTGTCTTAAACGAGAAGGATTCGATCTTTTTTATTCTTTTATCAATGCTTTTTCAACAGCTTTTTGAATCACCTTGCTCGAGTTTGTGGCCCCCGAAACGGCATCGACCGAAATCTTTTGCTGCTCCAGCATTTTTTCTGGTAGAGCATCTGCTTTTTTTCCACGATCATTATAATGCTCCAGCATTTTGATTGCTGTGAAACGTTGATCCTTTACACTGACCTTCACCTTAGCACGAATAAAATCCACATCGTGCTCACCAATATACTCGCCATCTTCCACCTCAGTCAAATCAGGTTCCGTGAAATGAATCGCCTGAACAGCCTGCTTATAATGCAGAACCCGTTGATAGTAAAACAGCCCGTACCCGCCTAATAAAACGAAGACTACCAACCCAATCAGCAGCATGATTCTCACCTTCTTCTTCATGCGATCGTCCCTTTTCCTGTCGAAATTTGATCAAAAATCTGATCAATACTTTGATTAAGTTCGCTCTGATTTAGCTTATACAATTCGTGATTTTCAAACAGCGGCATGATCCCTTCAACGACTTCGATAATCTGATTGAACAGCTTGATCCGCTCCTTCATCTCCTGCAAATTGCGCGTTAACACTTCATTTGCTTGATCGTTGCACGCCTGCCCTTCCGGCTCGTGATACAAAGAGGTCATCGTTTTGATGTCTTCTAATGAAAAACCCGCATATTTTAATACCACCAAATTTTTTACTATCAATAAATCCGTTTGATCATACGAACGATACCCATTCGCTAAACGTTTAGAGGGTAAAATCTTTTCTTTGTCATAATAGCGCAACGCCACTGGAGAAACGCCGGTCAATTGAGAAAACTCCTTAATCGTCCACATCTCATCGCCTCCTTTTCATCATCCTAACATTCAACTTCAGGTGAAGGTCAAGCTGTTTTTATGCTATTTCATTCAAGTCAATCATGCTACACTAGCAATAAGAGACTTAGTGATTAAAAAGGAGAAACTCATGGAAACAATTCAATTGGTCCATCCCGCCAAAAAACATGAAGCGGCTGTTCTTGACTACATAGAGGAACATTTTTCCAATGGCGAAAACTTTTTACACGGTTCTTCGCTGCTTACAGAAATGGAATCCTACGATGCCTGGTTAGAGCATTTAGCCAAACAATCTGACAAAACCTCAGTAAGTTCCGATTGGGTAGTCTCCACTACTCTGCTGGCTATCCGCAAAAATGATCAAAAAATTCTTGGTACGATCGATATTCGCCATGAGTTAAACGACTTTTTACAAGCGTTTGGCGGTCACATCGGCTGCGGCGTACGTCCATCCGAACGACGAAAAGGATACGCGACAGAAATCTTGCGTCTGGGATTAGCCTATTGTCAAACGCTTGGGTTAGAAAAAGTAATGGTCGCCTGCTACAAAGAAAATAGTCCTTCAGCCCAAATGATTCAGAAAAACGGCGGCGTTTTAGAAAGAGAATTTACCCATGTCGATGGAAAAATGGTACAAGTTTATTGGATCAATTTATAAGCGATAGTTTCTTCGACTTTAGAATGCTAAAATGATAATAGAAAAGACCTTTGAGAAAGGACGGGATTCCCGTGACTGCCACACTAAAAGAGCATGATTACTCATTTCGCAAGCTGCAACAGGCCAATTTTCATGACATGACCTTTGAACATGTAGATTTTTCCAATGCGGATCTGACCGGTGCGAACTTAAGCAACTGCCTATGTATTGATTGTGATTTTTCTGAGGCCATTTTGAGGGATGCGTCTTTACAAGGAACCGATTTTCAAGGATGCAGTTTGCGCGGGGCTGATATTTCTGGGGCGAATTTATTTTTTGCTATGCTGGAGCACGCCGATTTAACAGATATTATTCATGATGATCGGACAAAGTTTTTCGATCTTTATTGTCCTGCTGAAGGTCCTTTTATCGGGTATAAAAAGTGTTTTGATTTCCGGATCGTTCAGTTATTAATTCCGGCCGATGCTCGCAGAACTTCCGCGACCAATTCTTGCTGCCGCTGCGATAAAGCGAAGGTCCTGTCTATTAAGGATATGTATACGAACGAGCCTTACGATGAAGCGGTGTCTTATGTAGACAGTGATTTTATTTATCGGACGGGTGAATATGTGGTTGCTGAAAATTTTAATCCCAATCGCTGGGCCGATTCCACGGGCGGCATTCATTTCTGGCTAACTAGAAAAGAAGCTGAGGGATATATGTAGTTACACAAAAAGACAACTGCCTCTATTGCGCTAGACGGAGGCAGTTGTCTTTTATTTGTCCTTTTTATCTTGAAATAAATCAAGGGTCAAGCCTTTGATATCTGTTCAACGCAAGATTTCCTTCAACGAAATATAATCGTCATATTGCTTCTTTTTTTCCTCATTCAGCTCGTATGAGGTAACCAGACCTGACATTTCCGGAGCGTTAAACATCTTCGCCGCGATTGTTCGATGAAGCCCCTCTTGCTGAAGAATATAACAATCATCTGCTTTATAGTAATTAAAGTTAATTGGCGGATCAAACTCCCCAGAATAAAAGGCTTGTTGAAACGCCAAACCATTTTCTTCTAGTGATTTCAAACTTTGATTGATCTTTTCAGCATCTATTTCCTCATTCACTCTCCCCATAAAGAGATCATAAACGGATTTCCCTTCGATGGGCCAAGTTGTTTTTATCGCAAGAATTTTCTCTACAGGAATGTTTTCGCAGAGCTTCTCGCTGTCCTCTACTTTGTCATAATAATTCTCTACCGATGCAGCTTGAAAAACATTTTTCTTTTGCAGCTGGATGTGCGCCCTGCTGATTCCTGCCTGCACCATGATCTCAATTGCTCTCTGTTCAAAATCCGTCGTCATGTCATCCATAAGCCCCTTTCAGCACAAACACCAGAATTCCTCTCCCAATTTCCAGCGATGAAATGCTAGTGAAAAAAGACACCACCACTCGTAACGCATCGGTTACAGGTGGTGGTGCAGCCGACTATTCAATATTACTCATCCCTTTTGACTACGTTGCTCCAAGTGATATCCGCTTATTTTAAGCGAATCTTTGATTTTCCAAATCCATATAAAACAAAGTTTCTGTCATGCGCTTCGAATTTAACTTGCGGACTTCACGCGGAATAAATTGATGAATCTCATCTTCATTAAATCCGATTTGTAACTTAGTTTCATTCATTACGATCGGACGTTTTAACAAACTAGGGTTCTCTTGAATCACTTCTACCAACTCATTGAAAGACAAATCATTGAAATCAAAAGAAAATTTGTTATAAACTTTTGAACGTGTCGCGATGATTTCTTCCGTACCTGTTTCAGTCAAAGCAAGAATTTCTTTCAGTTCTCTTTTCGTTAACGGATCAGTAATAATATTTCTTTCTTCAAATGTCAGCCCTTGTTCTTCCAACCATGCTTTCGCTTTCCTGCACGAATTACAACTAGCCGAACCATATAATTTAATCATTTTAATAATCACCCTTCTACAAATTCATTTTTTTAAATACGTTCTGTTATCTACACATATTACGATACAGCACTTATCATCCCTTGTTAATCTAATTTTTAAAAAGTATTAAAAAATAGCATTTAAAATGTAGTGAAATACTTCATTTTTATAACGATGGAAGTTTTAAACAGAGCCTTAAAAACCTCCAAAACCCTTTGTTTAAGCCGAAAAACTATTCATATTGAGGGAACTTATAACAAGCAAATATATACAATCCATTATTGACTCAATTATTTCTCCGAGAAGTAAAAATATGATTATCTGATATTTTTTATCTTTTTCAGTAATAATTATGAACTGCTTTAGGCAGGATATTATTGAACACTTTCCGCTTCTCAACTTCAAAAAATCACCCTGATCAACCACTATCCCCTTCGCACAGGTTGCCATTGATTTTCTGATTAGAAATAGTACACTTAAATCAAGCACAAAAACACATGGCGGTTGGTAGTCCGCCGCATGAAAATGTCAGTAACCTGCCCTCCCGGGTTGTCCATTGCTTGAAATAAAATTCAAGGGAGGTGTCATCATGAAGTTGACGATTTACTTCGATGGCAGTTTTTGGTGTGGCTTGGTGGAAGCTGAATCCGACGGCCATTACCAAGTGATCCGTTATGTTTTTGGGGCTGAACCAAAAGATGCGGATGTTTTAGAATTCATTGCCAATTGTTTGCCGCGTTTATTGGAACAATCCGGTACTGTCGCTGCGGAGCGAAAATCTGAAAAGAAAATGAATCCGAAGCGTATCCAGCGATTGATCAATCGTGAAAAACGACAGCCGGTCGTTTCCACGAAAGCCCAGCTTGCGATCAGTGAATTACGTGAACAGGCAAAAATGGCGAACAAGGCGCAAAAGCGTCAAAAAAAAGCCGACTATGCCGAAGCTCGTTTTCAGCAGAAGCAAGCCAAGAAACGTGAAAAGCATAAAGGACATTAAAACTGTTTCGTGAATGAATTTCGTTCATGAAACCAAACAAAAAAAATACAGCCGCGGCTGTATTTTTTTGTCGACAATGAGTATTGCCATTATGCACTAGCTTCGTGTTTTAATAAATACTCATGCTCTTCTTTAATGAGTTTTTTTATCTCCTCTAAATCCTCCACGGCGATACTTGGTATCTCAAGTGAATAGGCGCCGCAATGCGTTTTCTTTTCCCCGTCAGAAAATGCGTATGTATAAATGTGTGTATCCGGCTCACCGGCACAATAGTCACAGTCTCCACTCATGCATTTGGAACCTCTGCTAGGGAATTTGATGATAGAGGATCTGACAACCTCCGCAAATCTTTGGGAATACCCTTTGCAGGCAGAAAACCTTAAAGCGAAAAAGGGGGCTGGTTCTTTCTTGCCTCTGACTCCCATTTTTACTATCTGCTTATTATGCAAGGCATGTTTAAATGAGAGTTGCGACCGCTCTTTTTTCGGATTATAACCAAGCTCGGATAAATAAAGAATGATCTCACGGTACAAGGACTGATCATCATCTCCTAGCATTACCAAAAATGACGCCACCAGCTCTTTTTGCTTTTTCGTTTTCATGAATTCCACCCTCCACTATTATAGTTTTGCTTTCAATTTATAAACTCAGTATACATGATTAGCGGGATCGATATTATCACTTATTTTATATCCTCTAAATCAACGGAATAGTTCACTGTAATCTTATCACTCACAAAATAATTATCGATTCCTTGAGGCAGCTTCCAATTGACGCTGACACATCCGGGTCTGCGATATGCTTGATCGCTTTCGTAATTTTCGTAAAGGACAAACCAGGGAACCAAGGACGTGCCTTTTCCGTTTTCATCCATATAGCGATCCTCAGTATCAAAACGAATGATATCTCCTGAATCATCAAAAGTAAAACGACCTTTGGCACTCACACCATTCCAAGTAATCGTTCCCTCAATCGTACGATCCTCCAATGTGCGCCATGCGACATAGTCTTGTAAAAACAAACTCGGCATAAAAACGGCATCGGCCAAAGCTGTGATCAATTGCCCCTGATCCATCTCAGGTCCAGTTGAGTGAAACAATTGGAAGTGTTTGGCAATTACACCGATCATCGCCCCGCGGCCATCCTGAACACTGTCTCTGACCTGAACAGGCAAGCCAAACATCCGGGCCTTCAAAAAAGCGTAGCGATCCGGTCGATCAACAAAATTCACTTGGCAAAAATCAATCGCGATCGGAGCTTTATCCGCCGCCATCCTAAATTTTGTATTACCAAATTGAACATACATATTACGCATCATCGGTTGATTGACATAACCGTTTTTCCTTAAATATTTTTTCAATAATTGCGGTATTTCTGTGATTGCTTCTTCCGTAATCGTTTGCGTTTTCTCAGCAGTCTGCTCGTGTTGAAAGGAATTTTCGACATCCGCGAGATAGTTTTTCCAAGCAGGACCGCCTGGCAGAAAAAGATAAATGATTAGCAATGCTAAAACAATAATCAGACACCATAAAAAAAGCATTTTTCATCCTTCCCTTCACGAATCGGTTTGTGGTTCAACCTTACTATACATGAAATCGTGAAGATAACCATCCGCCCAAGGGCTTAGTTCACCATCCCTCTGCGAACTAAAACCATTTTTATTGATAAGAACAACAGCCAAATTCGCATTCTAATAAATCCATTAATAGTCAACGTTGTTTTATTTTTAATACAACGTTGACTTAAAAGATACTATGTTGTATTATTTCTTTGGAAACGTTTCAATCTAACAAAGAAAGAGTGAATGCTATGAATAAAAAATCAGTAATTATTAGTACCGACCCAGGAATCGATGATGCCGTCGCCATTGCTTTGGCACTTTTTAGTGAACAGCTTGACGTCAAGCTGATCTGCCCGATCTTCGGCAACGTTAGTTTAGAAAATACAAAAGCAAATACGGAAAAATTGTTAACGCTTTATGGAAAAGCTCCTCGTGTTGTTCTAGGAAGCCGTCGCCCACTTCTAAGAAAATCGATCAACGCCAGCGAAGTTCATGGAAAGACTGGGATGGACGGCTATTCATTCCCAGAACCAACGATTTCCACCGAGCAATCGTTAACCGCTGTAGCCGCTATGCATGAAGTGGTCAATCAAACTGAAGGCAAAACAACTCTAATCGGGATTGGTCCATTGACGGATATCGCCTTGTTTATTCATTTATACCCGCAAGATTTGGAAAAAATTGAACAGATCGTTGTTATGGGCGGTAGTTTAGGCAGAGGCAATTATGGCGTTTTATCAGAATTCAACTTCGCCGCCGATCCTGAAGCTGCCAAGATGGTTTTTGATAGCGGTCTCGCTATTCAGGTCGCTCCTATGGAAGTCGGCCGACAAGCGAAAGTCATGCCTGAAGTCTCTGAAAAAATTAAAGAGCTTGGTAAAATCGGCGATATGTTCTACCAGCTATTCTCAAAATATCGCGGCGGCAGTTTCGCGACAGGCTTAAGTATGTATGATGCCCTAGCAATCGGTTTAGTTCTAAACCCAGAAATGTTCGAAATCGTAAATACCAGAGTTGAGATAGAAACAACCGGAGCTTTGACCGCCGGCGCGTCACTAATCGATCTTAAAGGATACTTGAAGCTGCCGGCGAACGCTGAGGTAGCTATCAGCGTAGATCCCAAGCAGTTTGAAAAATGGTTTGTAGAGTCAATTGCAAAAACTTTGTAAAGAAAGTGTGGATGAAAAAAGATGAACGTTGTATTGACCTGTGTTGTTGGTATATTGGCAGTTGGAATTTTGGTTTATATGCTGCTAAAGAAAAATGATATAAAGATGACTTTGCTGATTTTGGGTGTTATCTTGATGTATATCGCCCTATTAATGGGAAGAAAACTTGAAATAAGCGAAACAACTGGCGCGCTTTTACTTGATCCCTTCCAAGTAATCGTTGATCAATTTACGAATACTTTGGTTGGCCCCGGTTTTGTTATCCTGATCTTAGGCGGTTACAGTGCCTACATGAATCACATCGGTGCGAACAAAGTAACAGTACAAGCTTTGACGAAACCAATCGCCAAAATAAAATCGATTTACATTTTAATTCCGATCGTTTTCTTGATTGGGAATTTATTATCCTTAGTAATTCCAAGTGCTTCTAATTTAGCAATTATTTTGTTAGCAACACTTTATCCCGTTCTACGTACAGCGGGAATGTCGCGCCTAAGTGCGGCGGCGATTATCGGAACATCCGCTACGATCGTCCCTACACCTTTAGGATCTGATAATGTCGCCATTGCTTCATTATTAAATATCAACGTGACCGACTATGTTTTTAAAAGTCACGCGATCGTTTCGATCCCTACCTTGCTAGCTATCGCGCTCGTTCATTATTTCTGGCAAAAGCGTGAAGATACGAAACAAAAAGAAACCTTGAGCTATGCAGAAGAAATCGCAGCAAACGATCCTGCTGAAACAAAAGTGGATACGCAAACTTCTTATTCTGGTATTCAAGCTTTTGTCTATGGCATCTTGCCTTTATTACCGATCATTCTATTACTGATCGTCTTTGTCTTAAATATCGTTCTGGGCACTACGCTAAATATCAGTGTTCAAGTAGTCAGCCTAATCAGCTTTATCATCGCTGTACTCGTTGAATTCATGACTCGCCGTTCAGTAAATTCTGTACTCAAAGAAACTAGTTACTTCTTTGATGGCATGGGCGGTGTGATGAGTATTGTTGCTCTTTTAGTTTCTGCTCAGGTATTTGTTCAAGGTCTTACATCGATTGGAATTATCGAATTGGTTCAAAAGACAATGGAAAACATCAGCGGCGCGGGAATTCTTCTACCAGTTATTATGGTCGCCTTTACAGCCGTGATCGTCTTGCTTAGCGGAAGTGGAACAGCTTTATTATTTGCGATGATTCCATTAATGATTCCGCTTTCCAAAGCCGCGGGGATTGATCCGATCGCTTTATCGATTCCAATGCAGCTTTCTGGTAATTTACTGCGGGCCGTCTCTCCTGTCGCAGCGGTTATCTTAATTGTGGCTGGAACGACCAAGCTGTCTCCTATGCAAATTGTTCGCAGAACTTCGGTTCCAATGATTTTCGGTGTCGTGCTATCCTTAGTCTTATCACTGATTCTATTTCAATAGAAGAAATGTTTTATACTAAAAGGATCGCCGCTAGCAATGAAGCTGCAACTATTCTGGCTCTTATCAATGATGGAAAACAGCAAATGAATGCGCAGGGAATCAGCCAATGGGATGACACTTACCCTAATAAAAACGTCATTTTGCAAGACATTGAGAAAAAACAATTATGGGTTTATGGAAGTCATTACGAAGCCTGTGTAACTGTTCAAAAGACTGACCACACGGCATTTATTCAACGCTTAGTTGTCAGTTCGCGTTATCAGCGAAGCGGCATCGCCCGCTTCATTTTGACAGATATTATTCAGCAGGCCGAAAGCGAAAAACAAGTAGATCAATTAAAAATAAGTACAAATAATTCTAATAGCCCCATGCAGCATCTGCTGACCAGCTTGAATTTTATTCCAAGTAAAAAATATCGCATGCCCGGCCGTGAACAATTCGGGAATTTTCTGGAATTTACTTATCCGATAAGAATATGTAAATAAGGATTGTGTTACAATGCAACTATATTTATTTACGAGGAATGGTGAAAAAGATGCATCGTACGCCAAAATATGTGCAAGTTTATAATCAAATTTTACTGATGATCAAACGATCCCAGTTTGCGCCAGGTTCCAAATTGCCTTCAGAAGAAAAACTGACTAATGATTTTAACGTCAGCCGGGTGACACTTCGAACCGCTCTATCTTTGTTAAAAGAAGATGGCGTGATCAGCAGTGTTCACGGACAAGGGCATTTTGTTAATCTTTCAGAAACACAAAAAAGCGATCAAGGAATTCGTTCGTTAGGCTGTCCGATTCTAGATAGCTTGACGGTTCCAATCGAACAAATTTCGCAAAAAGATGCCTATTATTTTAAAAATCCCAGCAGCGTTTTTACCGATAAACTGTTTGAAGTGAAGGACATTTCCTACTTCACCTTGAATGTTTGGTATCAAATGGATGATGAATTAAACATCGCGAATATTTTCTCTATTTTACTGCCTGAAACAGTCGAAAAATTCAACTTGGATTTGGAGGACAAGCAGCAGATCATTCAGTTTTTAGAGAAGGATATTTATCATGAAGTTGCTAACTCAAAGCTGACGATCAGTATCTCTTCCAGAAAACCAGATAGTTTTAGACGAAACTTTGCTGAAGGAGAAAAGCTGGTTTTAATGACTGAGGACCTCTATTCAACTAATGGCAAAATCTTGGCGCAAAATAAGTATTATATTGCCGAGGGCTTTTTTAGAACCTCATTGGTTAGATATCAGACAAATCATTAATGTAACAAAAAACGGTAATCGGGTTTCTAACTAGAAATCCGATTACCGTTTTTACTATTTTCATTCATGAAGCTAAAACTACAGTCCCTTTTTCCCAATAAAGGGCACAAACTTCGGTGTTTGCTTCGCGTATGAGCGATAACCGGGCTTTTCTTTGTTCTTCTTTTCTAATAATGGTACGCCCGAAACAAATAGCAGCAATAATGTGATCACGATCGGACCGATGATGCCCCAAAAATTTCGCATTTCATTCAAGCTGATCAAAAAGATCCCCCACCAGCTCAATGCTTCACCGAAATAATTCGGATGTCTGGTCAACGACCATAACCCAGTTGTTAACAGCTCGCCTTTTTCAGCCTGTCGTTTAAAGACTGTCAGCTGATAATCGCCAATCGTTTCAAAACCAAAGCCGACCAGCCACACGATCACGCCTAGCCAGTTCCACCAGTGGAACGCTTTTTCCGACCCGGTGGTAACAAAGAAAATCGGCAACGCAACGATACTCAGAAGCACACCTTGTAAAACAAAGACATTCAGATAGGCCTTCAATTTCGCAAAATGGTTGCCCCAGCGTTTTCGCATATTGACGTAACGATAGTCCTCGGGCTTGCCGATATTTCGTTTCGCTAAATGGAAAAATAATCTAAGTCCCCAAATAGTCACGAGAAGCAAAACGAAGGTTGCCGCCATCGTTTTCTCCGGCATCAAGAGATAGCCGGTGACTGCAACGATCACAAAACCGAGCCCCCAAGCCATATCTACGATGGAATTATTATGAAGCTTTTGCGCGAGAAAGAATAGCGCTGTGAAATACACAAATAGTAGTAATAAAATTGTCCAAACGATCATTGCTACTCCTCTCCTTCCAATTCGTAAGCCACTGCAACACTGCCAGCGCCCGCACTCATCGCGATCACGGTCGAACTATCCGTGATATAGCTTGGTGACAGCGCTAATTGTTCGCGCAGTTTTCTGCCCCACAATTTGGCTTTTTCCTCATTATTGGCATGAATGATTACGTACCGTTTGATTGTATGCTGTTCGTTCACCTTCGATAGCTCGCGGAAGATTTTCTTTTCATTTCCGCTGCGGCTGAATGCGAAATTACTTAATTTTCCTTCACCAAAGTCATCCAGACTGACGATTGGTTTCAAATTAACCCGCTTAGCGACTTTGCCGACAAACTGCGGGATTCGTCCGGATTGAATCATCGGATCTAAATCATCGACACTGACCAAAATTTTCAGTTGCTCGCGTTTTTCGACAACGCGCGATGCGATTTCCGTAAAGGGTACCCCTGCTTGAATCCATTCATTCGCGTTCATGACCAATAAACCTTGCGCCGCTGAATTTTGTCTGGAATCAATAACCTCGATTGGGATCGTACGGTTGCGTTTCGCCGCTTCTTTGACCGTATAATAGGTCCCGCTCAGTTTTCCCGCTACTGTGATCACTAGGATCGCTTCGTAACGTGTCTCCAGAAATGAAAACAGATTTTCGACTGTTTTTAGCGTGGGCTGCGAGCTGGTCGCACGTCCATCCGTTTGCCGGTCTAAATCGAAAAATTGCTTGGTTTGCAAGGTGATTTTATCAATATAGCTGGTATCCCCCATTAAAATATTCATCGGTAATACGTGAATTTGATTTTCCAATAAATAGTCTGCTGGAATATCTGCGATCGAGTCAGTCACTAAAGCAATCGACGCTTTTCGCTGTTTATTCACTTGGTATTGCAGCAGCATATCATCCGCTTTTTGCTGGATCGGTTGTCCGACACCGCTCAAATACTTTAAAACTTCATCCGGTTGATTCGAATGGATATGAATACGGGCTTTTCCTCGATTGACAGCAACAATCAGCGAATCGCCAAATGGTCGTAATTTCTGCTGAAGCTCACTTTTTGACAGGGCTACTTGATCAAGCAAAATCTCCGTGCAATAACGGTAAGTTGGTTCTGTTGTATGGATATGCTCCTGTTCCGATCGTTCGATTTTGACAGACTCCGCAGAATCTTGGACTAAATGAAGCGCCGTTCGTTTGGTTACAAAGGCTTCGGTAAAGCCTTCAATAAATAAATAGAACCCTTTTGCTCCGGCATCAACGACCTGATTCTTTTTTAAAACTTTTAATTGATTGGTCGTATTTTCTAGAGCTAATTTGGCCTTGTCTAACGCATTAGGCAGCAAAAGTTCTAAACTAAATAATTGCTCACTATCATCCAACGCTTCCGCCCACGAACGAATCACTGTGATAATCGTTCCTTCGACGGGTTGTTCGATTGCTTGGTAGGCTTCATTGATGGCCGATTTAACACTTTCGATAAAACTTTGAACGGAGCCTTTTTCCTCCAGCTGCAGTAGATGATTGTAAATGCCATTGAAATATTGGGCAAAGATGATCCCGGAATTTCCTCGTGCACCCAATAAAGAAGCATCTGCTACTTTTTCAAAAACCTCCACGACAGAATGACTTTCTTCTGTTGTCTCTTCCAAAATCGTTTGCATCAGAGAAGCCAGATTACTGCCCGTGTCGCCATCCGATACGGGAAAGACATTGATCTGATTTAATAATTGCTTTTGATTGATTAATTGAATTGCTCCTTGCTGAAAAGCAAAAAGCAATTCTTTCGGATCAATTCGCTGCGTTTGCTGACTCATCTCCATAACGGCCTACCTCCAATTGAAATGCTGCGCGACGAATACCGTGATCCCGGATACTGCCGCAGTTACAAATGTTCCCCAAATTAGATCCACTACCGTCACAAAAACCGGCCATTTCCCAATAGTTGCCAAATTGGTCAGATCGTACGTTCCATAACACAACAGTCCTAAAAATCCGCCAGCCGCAATCGCATAAAACAAACTGCTTTTTTCCAAAGCTGGATTAATTACGAAAAAGAGCAGTCCAATCAAATAAAGTACATAAAAAATTGCTGCAGGTGCAAACTTAGTCTGCCCCATTAAATTTCCTAAATATTGCTGATACATTTTTCTAGCGATAATCAATAACCAAAAAGCATCCAATGCTAAAAATGAGACCGCCGCAACACCAAATATTTTTACCCATGAAATCATTCTTATTCCCCCAAACTAAACGCTCAATTGTATTTTTATCAATTGATAAAATCAGCTTACCATGAAGGAAATATATCCAGAAAAATCCGGATTGGAGAGCTCGCCGCCACTCCCCATATAGTGCTGAAAACCTATATAGACAAAGACTCAATCAATAAAGTCGTTTAAAAGAAAAAAATAGACGATAAAAGAACTCCTTCCAAATTAATGAAAGGAGTTTAGGCTGTATTATTTATTTTTTTGCTTGATCCACTCAGTCGATAAGGTCATCGCCGCGCGTGCCGCGTTGGTTTGATCCAGCGAATTGACCATTACGAAGTCATGAATCATCCCTTGAAAACGAACTTGAGCCACTTCTACGCCCGCTTCGCGTAATCTTCTAGCGTAGGCCTCACCTTCGTCTCTTAAGACATCTGCCTCGCCGTTTAAAATCATAGCTGGCGGCAATCCAGACAACTCCTCAAGTGATGCTCGGAGCGGTGAAGCGGTGATTTCTGCCCGTTCGCCTCTATCCTTCGTGTATTGATCCCAGAACCATTGCATCCCTTCTTTGGTCAAGAAGTAATCTTCCGCAAACTGATTGTAAGAATCGGTCTCAAAGTTTGCATCGGTCACTGGATAGTATAAAACCTGCTGTTTGATGGGAACGCCGCCGCGCTGTTTTGTCATGATCGTCATGACTGTCGCCATGTTTCCACCGACTGAATCACCGGACACAGTCAAACGGTCAATATCCATGTTTTTCTCCGCTGCTAAATTCGGCAGCTGCTGCAAAATCGCAAAATTCTGTTCAATGGCGGTAGGGTATTTCGCTTCCGGCGAACGGCTGTATTCTGGAAAAACAACGATCGAATTGGTTCGAACGGCTAACTCGCGAACCAGCTTGTCATGTGTTTTTGCGCTGCCGAAGACCCAGCCGGCCCCGTGAATATAGAAAATGACGGGTAAAGGTCCAACAGCTCCCTCAGGACGGATAAATCGAACATTGATCTCGCCCCATTGGCCCGTACTGATTGTTTGATCTTCTATCTGAACCGCCAGCTTTGCCACAGGCGATTCCTGTACCTGCTCCAGCAAAGCCCGGCCTTCTTCAGGCGGCAGTTCATATATTCTCGGGTGCGGGGCATTTGCCTCACTAAATTCAATCGCTGCTTGTTCTAATGAAATTCTTTCTGTCATTGTTTCTTCCTCCTCATAGTCCAATATTTTTAGCAAAAAATGTTTCTGAGAAATACGCAACGGAAAACGGTTACTGCGTTTCACGTTGGTCACATTGTATGAAGAGAAGGAACTTTCTGTCAAAAATTCGGCTTTCACTTTACACCTTAATTCGACTTTTCTTGCAAAAAAAGTCCTACCGGCAATCGATAGGACAAACTTTTTATTAACTATTTTGACAAAATGACTGAATTGCCTGCATCATGGGCTCGTAGCACCGTTTACTCTGTTCCTCATTGCCACCAAGAATAAGCTGACTCGTTTGATACGGTCCGCCAATTGAATGGCCGGCTTTTTCATAAATGATCACCTTTGTTCTTAACTGTCCTCTATGTTCAGCTATCTCCATCGCCATTTTATCTGAATGCCAAAGCTGATCTTCTTTCCCGGCAATCAATAAAACGTCTCCCTGAAAATTTTCTACCTTAATGCGAGCTTCCTCTCCGTGATCACTCAATTGTACACAGGCTTGGTAAAGCGTCCGAAAAGCGATCGGCTTTTTTCGTAACGTGCCATAAAAATAGCGCAAGAAAGGTTTGATTGTCGCCAAGTGAACACCTTTTCGAATGGCCGCTAATGAAATATACGGAATTTCCACACCTGCTTGCGTCCACGATGAGACCTCATTATCCATTTCTCCCAAACCGTAAAACACGAAACTGCTTGGGACAATACCAACAACTTTATCAATGGAATCACTATATTTACTCGCCAGCAGCAATGAGAATTCCGCCCCTTTTGACTCTCCTATAACCGTAATGGACGTCGAACAGCTAAATGACTCGCGAATAAAAGACAAAGCTGCTTCGAAAATTTCTAACGGGACTTTTTTCAATTCATCCGGCAGATACGGTTTGCCAAAAAGATAAAGCGCTAAGACCTCATAGCCTTGGTGAGCCAACCACTCGGCTTTTTGATAATTGCAGCCGCCTTCTGAACCGCCAAAAACAAGGATCGCTCCTGCCGAGTTCCTTATTCTATTTTTTAAATAGTATCCTTGCAATAAACCCTTACCCACTTTTTGCACCTGCACCTGTTTATCACTGGTCATCTTGCTTCCCACCTCATTTAAAAACGCTTTTTTATTATCATACCATCTATCCATTTTCAAAAGCGATGGCCCATAAAGGAAAATCTTTAATTTATTTCGGTAACCTGATAAAATGATGGGTGACATGCTAAACCATTTTTTCTATTAGATGAATAGGAGTTATAACTCAATGGATGAAAAAGAACTAAACTTGACTGTGACCCAAAAATATTTTGAATTAAGCAGTCTATTCATGCAATTTTTCCGGGAGAATTCTCGTGGTCCTTTCAAATTTGAAAATCGAAATCGTGGTCAGGGACAAATTTTATCTATTATTCGCGAACACGGAACCATTTCCCAAAAGGATCTAGTCAGCCGCTTAGATATGCGTCCGCAGTCTGCCTCTGAGATGATTCGTAAATTGGAGAAGAAAGAATACATTACTCGAGAGAAATCATTGGAAGACAAGCGGGTGATGAACATTCATTTGACTCCTCGCGGAAAGATCGCGGCCCAGCAGAGCGATGATTTCCAACCCGTGGTACTAGAAGCTTTGACTCATGAAGAAAAGGAGCAGTTTGACCATATTCTAACGAAATTGATCAATGAGCTTGAACCGCAAGTCAGACATCGCCCCAGAGATCGGTGGGGCCGTCCATAAAATTTTTCACACAAAAAAAGCCTTAAGGACACTGAATCCCTAAGGCTTTTGTGCTGCTTCAACTAGCAGCAGCTAAGTAATTATTTATTTTTTCGATTATTGATTTTCTTCGTGATAAAACCAATCACAAAGACTGATAGAATCTTGAACATCAGTGAGCGAACCGCACTGTTTTTTTGCGGCTCATTCTTTTTGTTCGTTTTGCGTTGCGGGTGGAAATGCCCTTTAGGTTGATCCCACTTGCTTTTTATCATAGATTTCATTGAATACACTCCTTAATTGGTTTTCTAAAAATCGATTAGCCTAACTTTTGGGTTGATGATAATTTTGCGGAGCCTTTTTCCTCATCATCATCGGTGAAGGCGGTCATCTCTTCATATTCTTCATAGTATTTTTTTATCGATGAGGTGAACTCGGGACTCCATGGTTTGATATGGCCTGAGTAGTGGATGATCTTAGGATCTCGGCGGGTTTCGAAATATTCTTTTTCACCTTCAGGATCTGGATGCTCCACTTCTCGCTTCATGATATAACTTTGCGCATTCCATTTAGGATGAAGCTGCAGCCATTGATCATGCAAAATCGCATTCAAGGCATCCTGATCGTGGAATTTTAGTTTTTCAGGATTATCATGGATAAAACGCAATACTCGATTGGTAACGTCCTCGTCCAGCCATTTTTTCATATTGATCAGCATAAAGCCAGAGTTGAAATACTTCGTTGACGCACATGCGATATCCATTTTCTCCAAGCGTTGATGGAAACCGGCATCTTCTACCGCCGCCAAAACATACTCGCTCAAATCAATTCGCCACAACTCAGAAATATCCGCCAAGGCGATCATGTCACAGTCTAAGTAAAGAATTCTTTCAAGATCCTGATCTCTGAATAATTCCGGGATCGCAATGCGATAATAGGCCGTTTCTGGGATGCGGTCGCTTTCTACCGCATCGGCAAAATATTTTTTATCGATCGTTAAAAAGTGCAGTGTTGCCGCATATTCATTGATCGTTTCTCTCATCAAGCGTTTGTTCGCAATACTGATTTCATCGTCAATCACATAAAAATCAAAGATTGCTGTTGAATGATCCGTATTTTCTAAAACCGAAACAAAAAGTGCGGATACATGTTCAGCAAATGCGTCGTTGCAACTTGATACTACCGTAATTTTTTCTTTTTTCATTTTACATTCACCGTCTTCATAAAAATACTGTCGTTTAGTAAATCCATATACAATTTTTGATAAGGATGCCCTTCTAACGTATTCCAAGGCTTATCATGTCCTGTAAAATGGACAACTGCCGGGTCTTTCCGCCCCGCTTTATACAGCTCCTCATATTGCTGTGTTGGTGCGGGATGCTTATCAAAGATCAGCGATGATTGCATGTTCCACCTAGGATGGAACGGGTGCCACTGTTCATAAAGTACTGCGTTCAAGGCATCTTGGTCGTGATAAATGATTTTATCGCCATTATTTTTCAAATAATCAATCGTCTTTTCAGTGATTTGCTGCTGATTCCAACGTTCGACATCGATTACCATGACCCCAGAATTGAAGTAATAGTCATCGGACTCGACGCCTAGCCTCTCTAAGGCTTCTGTTTGTCCAGGATCAATGATCGCTCCAATCGTTTTTCCAGCTAAATCCTGTTGATAAAGTTTTTGAATATCGTCGAGGATCAACGTGTCTGAATCAATATATAGAATCTTTCGATAATTCTTTTTAGCCAAGATCTTCGGCATTGAAATTCTGAAATATGCAGTCGTCGTAATATGGTCGCTTACAAGAAAGTCCTCATATACCTCCTCATCGACTTTTACGAATTGAATAACAGCGGAATCAGAATGCTTGTGCGCTGTTTGGATTAATTTCTCCTTACTTTGGACCGAAAGATCATCGTCAATAATAATGAAGCGTATCGGGGTTTTCCTTGAAGTTCTGTCCAGCAATGTTGAGATCATCACACTCAGATAAGGAGCATAATTTTCATCAGCTGCTGTGACCAAGGGAATTTCCTCAATTTTCGAGAACATATAACCTTCACTCCTATCTAATATTTTTTATTTTAATAACACATGTTTCAAAATATAGCTTAGTCCCCTCGCAGTGATTTAGCAAAATTAATGCTTTGTGAGCCTTATTATTTACTCAAAAAAATAGTAAAAACTCCCATCATTTGAAGGTTTTTCGCTATTTGTTAATTTTTTATAAAGTTTTCATATTGTTTATTGCTTTAAGTTTGAACTTGTAATCACATGAGCGTTTGATTGTTCATTTTCTGAAAATTGAACTACCCTTATAGTAGACGAATAAAAAAGGACGGATATAGATGAAATTGGTAGCAGTAGATCTTGATGGTACCTTGTTAAATAAAGAAGGTCGTGTTTCTGAAGAAAATGCTTGGGCATTAAAAGAATTTGATCGTCAAGGAGGCACGGTTGCTCTAGCGACTGGACGGTCTATCCAATCGGCGAAGGAAGTTTTCGAAACACTGAATCTTAGCGGTTATACCTTAGCTTCTAATGGCGCCTATGTTGCGAAAATCGAAAATGGCGAAATCAAAGAAGTCTTGAAAAGCTATACGATCCTGCCAGATACAGTGAAAACTGCACTTTCCCTTGCAATGAAAACAGAGGTCACGGTCGTAGCCAGCCGTGCGACCCAAGATGACCGAATTTCCTTCGCACAGGATAAAAACGAAGTCAACAGTCCCTACTATGCGCAATTCAATCTAAAAGAATCAAAAGCAGACGACCTGTGGGAAGAGCTTGAAAAAGAAGCGATCAGCTATTTCAAGCTGGCTTTTACAGACAAAGATACTAGTAAGTTAGTCAAATTGCGCGCACAGCTGGAAAGAAAGCAAATCAATAGCTCCTACTCTGATAAATATTGGCTGGAGGTCATGGCTGAAGGAGTCAATAAAGGCGCGGCACTAAACTTTTTAACTAGCCATTTATCGATAGAGCTATCAGACGTTTTAGCTTTTGGCGACCAGGAGAACGATTTAGAAATGCTTACACTCAGCGGAAACAGTATCGCAATGGAAAATGCCGCACCGGCTGTAAAGAAAATTGCCGATCAGCTGACAAAATCAAACGAAGAATCCGGCGTTGCCTTCATCCTTAAAGAATATCTCGCTTAATTTTTAACAAAAAAGTCGTTGCCAGAAGTCAATCCGGCAACGACTTTATTCTTTATAGCTTAATACCTTTCGGTCATTTATCAACTGACATTTCCGACTATTTCTCCCATGAATAGCAATAAAACGCAGAACCTGCTCTGCCGATACTTCCAAAACAGTTTGCATCACATACCATTCGACCCCTTCTGTCAGCGGAGGCGTCGTCAAAGAACCTATATAGTGATAATAGCTTTTGTCTTTTGGAATCAATCCCTCAACGGAGAAGTTTCCCTCTCCCTTTCCTTGATCATATTGATTCAGCACGTGTTCGAAATCGGGGTTAAACTCTCCCACCTGATAAAACACGCCGATCACTCCCAGCTGTCCGCTGGGTGATTGAAAAAGAAAATGTCCTTCTAACGGAAAAATCGCCCCATTTAAGCGGTGCTCTGAATCCGCGTGAAAATGCATTTGGACAAAATTAAACAAGCGGTTGTTAAAGCTAGCTTGTCCGGCAGCTAGTAGTTGCAGGTTTTGTCCATTATTAAAAAAAGTAGCCGTTGTTTCCGAAAAATTTACTTCTATATTTGCAAGAGTATCATTGGTTTCAGTTTGAGATGTTTGGATATCAATGGGTGATTGGCGTTGTCCGCCTTGCGGTTCCCAATCACCTTGGTGGCAATAATCAATCAAAAATTCTGCTTTCATATGATCCCTCAATTACCTAAAATTTTTACAATGATATCATTTTCCAGAAATATTTTCCATCCATTTGCAAATATCATGAAAAACTGTAAGTTTTTGGGTTTCATTCAGCAGCTCATGCCGCGCATTTTCGTAGAGTTGAATCGTCACTTTTTTTACTCCAGCAGCTTGATAAGATTTCGCCGCTTTCATCACCCCTTTACCAAATTCACCGACTGGATCTTCCTTGCCAGACAAAAATAGTAAAGGCAAATTTTTAGGTACCTTCTGTAGTAATTCCGGTTGCTGAGAGCGGATGATCAATGAAAAAAGCTCATGATAGCCGCTTAACGTAAAGAGAAATCCGCAGTTCGGATCTGCTAAATAAGCATCGACTTCTTCAGTTAAGCTGCTCAGCCAATCTTTATCGGTTCGTTTATTGCTGATCTTGCGATTCATATTGCCGAAAGCCAATTGGTCGATCAGCTTGCTGGGGTGCTTCTCTCCTTGAATTTTGCTTAGTATTTTTGCTGCTTGTTGACCGAAACGGGTCAGCCAAACAGGCTGCTGCCCGGTTCCAACTAAAATAGCGCCATCGATCGCCTCACCGTACTCGTATAAATAATTGCGCAAGACAAATGATCCCATGCTATGACCTAAAATGAAGAATGGCAGATCAGGATAAGCGGTCTTTCCCCATTTTGTTACTTGATACAAATCTTGAACCAGTCCATGTTTTGTTCTTTCATCATGAAAATAGCCCTGCGGATTTTCTTGGACAGAAGCACCATGGCCTAGATGATCATGGCCAATCACCGCAATTTTTTGCTTATTTAAATAATCGGCAAGTCCCTCGTATCGTAATAGGTGTTCTGCCATACCGTGAGTCACTTGCAGAACCGCCCACGGGTTCTCGCAAGGCCAATGATAGCCTCTCAATACTGTATTTTGATCAACAGAAAGAATTTCAAATTTCTTCAATCGAATAGACCCCTTTCTAAAAAAGTTTTTATGTAAATCGTTCTTCGCTATGTAAATCCATCCTAAGTTGGATGTGTATTTATAAAAAGATGGTACACTATTAGTAAATGGGAGGGATGAAATATGTCTTGCTTAGGTAATATCATCTGGTTCATCTTTGGCGGCCTGATTGGCGGATTGACTTGGTGTCTTGCGGGAATCTTATGGTGTATCACAATCATCGGCATCCCAATCGGTTTGCAGTGTTTCAAATTTGCCAGTCTAAGTTTTGCCCCGTTCGGCAAAGATGTCGTCTACCATACAACGGGTGTAAATTTCATTGTCAATATTATTTGGTTGATTGTCTCTGGTGTACCGTTAGCACTTGGTCATTTAGCAAGCGCCGTCTTACTCTGCATCACGATTGTCGGTATTCCGTTTGCCGCGCAATCCTTGAAGCTTGCTCGTCTGGCATTAATGCCGTTTGGTGCTCAGATTGTTTCAATTCGTTAAAAAAAGAGGAATGACTGCTGTCTTCCTCTTTTTTCTATCCAAAAATCAAGTAAAGCAAACCTGCGACAATCAGTACTAAATTCAACGTTACTTGGATATTCACCATTAGCGGCGTCACATTTTTCTTCTTGCGACGGGCAAGATTGATAAAAATATTATAGGCGCCCACCAAAATAATAAATACTACTAATGCCATTAGATACAAAAAGCCACTCTCCTTTTTGTATGTAGTGTAACGTGAAAAAAATTTGTCAGCAAGCAAAGTCAAACAACTCTAATCCAATTGTTTGAAAAATGAACGCAGCTCCGCTTTTCGCCGTTCCGTCAATTCACGTTTAGGGATGTCTTGAATCGCTCCTTCTAAACCATATAACAAATGCAAGCATGCCCCGTCATCCACCAAATGGCGGATTTTCAAAAAAGCTGCCTCTGTCCCAAGTTCTCGCAGCTCCTCTGGCGTAACGACCCCTACTTGTGCCAATTTTTCTTCATTTACCACACCAATATTTTTCATTTCTGAGATTCTCATTGCCGTCTCCTTTTAGATATATTATACCTTAGAATGAAAGAGGAAACGACCGCTTTCATTAAAATTTGCGGAGAATTCCTTTTTTGTTGAATAAAAAGAGCAGGAAGATCAACAATCAAGTGATATAAATCACTAAATAAACCATTTTTTTCAATTTATTTAAGAAAGCTTTTTATGTAGCTCATTCTTTCACCTATTTCAATCTTTTTCATTCATTTGATCCATCCTTTAACGCCTTCCACCCTATTTAACTATTATCACAATGAATAGCTGAAAAATTAGCTTTTTCTCATTAATCTCATTTCGAACAGATTTCGTCATATATAAAAAAAAGTATCATTTTTATCGGAAATTTCTTTTCAAAATCTTTATCTAGATTTGAAAAGTAAAATATAACATAGGTAATTTTTAAAAAGAGGCGCTTTTTATGCTTTTTTTAGGTAAAAGCTTTATTTTTTACCATTTATTAGGTTATTATTTGTATTAAATGATATTCTAATCTATTATATAAGTCAGTGTGGTTATTTTTTATTAAATAAGAATGGGAGGAATTATTCATGTTAGGAATGGATAGAAACACGGTGCTAAAGATTCAAATCATTGAGATTTTAGATGGCTTACAAATGCCCATTTCTTTGAAGGAATTACAGGAACAAATTGGTTACGCCAGTCTTGGTACGATTCGTGTGAATTGCAAGGAATTACAAGCAATTATTGACGATCTTTATACAGGAAAAGACTATTCGTTGAAACTTCGTATGAATAATGGTCGCGGCATCCAATTGGACCGTTTCTCGACAAATCTCCAATCCTTGACAAGCTATTTGTACCAGCATGACCTCGCCTGTGAAATAATCCGCTCGATTTTAGCAAAACGGAAAATTTCTGCGATTCAGTTTTGCATGGACAATAATATCAGCGAATCAAAATTACGACGTAAAATCAAAGAAATCAATCAAGAGCTTTCAGATTATGATCTGTATATTTCCTGTTCGGCCAAAATTAGTTTAAAGGGACGCGAAGTTGATATTCGCCGTTTCTACTATATATTTGTTCGCGGCCTGTACCATCAATTCGCGCAAATAGATTGGATCAATACGGACAATTATTTTCTGCTGGCTCAACAAATAGAAGACTACTTAAAACTTATGAACAATCCAACTAATTTGGAAATGCTCAGTTTTTGGCTATTGATCACGAATCAATCACTTAGTAAAAAAGGCGTACTAGCGTTTAATAGCGCTGAAAAGGAATTGCTTGGCCGTTTCAAATATCCGAAAAAACCGGAATTCTTGAAAACCTGGGATGTGAAGGAATGGAGGTTCTTTCTTTATGCCATCTACAGTTCGCTCTTGAATGATTTTGAACTGCAGCCGAAAAACGGCTCTAGGGAACTTTTTTTTAATCAAGCTGTTTCTCGCTGGATAGATTATTTCTCCATTCATTTCAGGCCGCTGAATGGCCCCGAGCAAAAGTTTGTAACTCGAAAAGTAAAACAACATTACGCAGCATTGGCTTTCTTCCGCTTGAACGATCCCATGGTCGAACAGCTTAGCCGCAGCATCGCTTTACATAAGGTACGAACTCAATTTCCTTACTATTTCCGCCGCTTTGAGGCGTTTTGGCAGGACTTCACACAAGCCGTTCCTGAATACAATCGCAGACAATTACGACTGTATTCATTTTTAACTTGCGTCACCCTCTTCTCCTTAGAAAATTGTCTGCCCGAAATTTCTGTCTATGCTTTCTCTGAAAGCAGCGAGCTTTTCAGTATTTTTATTAAAGAGAAAATCAATTTGAATTTTAAGAATCGCTACCATTTAACTTTTGTTGAAAATCCGCGAGATGCCCAGCTGATCATTGGAACCTCTCCAACCTGCAAGAATTTTTTACATGATAGTCAAGAGGTCGTTATTATTCGCTCGAACATCACGAATACCGACTACAACGATATCGAAGCAATTCTTGAAAAGCTTGTAAAAAAAGATTTGGCACAATCGTCAAAATAAACAAAATACAGTTGAGATGTTGCGCAAAAACGGGTATCGTAGTATTTATTACAAGCAAAGAGGAGGCCGCTATGGTTTACGTTAGTGAAATGCATACTACCCCGCCAGCTGAATTTGGTTCTGAGTTAGAGGAAAAGACTTATGAGACGTTAGCAAAGTTGGAGATCCCTTTTTATCAAGTTGCTACCGGTGAAGCGTTAACGATGGAAGACTGTATCGACATCGATAACCGTTTAGGAATTGAAGTAGTAAAAACGATTTTCTTGTGTAATCAAAAGAAGACCAAGTTCTATCTGTACATTACACCGGCTGATTTCAAATTTGTCACAAAAGAGTTTGGTAAAAAAATGGAAATCCCTCGTGTATCGTTTGCCTCAGCCGACTTACTAAAGGAACGGCTTGGCGTCATCCCGGGAGCCGCAACAATCTTTGGGCTGTTAAAGGACCCTGAACATGAGATTCAATTAGTCTTTGATAAATCCGTCGCTGAACGCGAATGGTATGGCTGCAGTTCGGGTTCTGTAACGAACTATATGAAATTAAAGACGGCCGATTTATTTGAGAAATTTTTGCCCTATACTGGACACGAAGCAGTATTTATCGATTAAGCAAAAGACATGAAAAAAGTGTTAGGGGCCCCCTCCCCTAACACTTTTTTTGGACGTTTCTTGCTATTTGGAAAGTTCACCAAAAACGGATTTCTTTCCTACTTAAAACACTTTTTAACCCCCGACCCTAAATTGATACACGTTTTATCTATTTACCATCTCACAGTAACACAGCCGATTTCTTTCATTGGTCCGGTGATTTCTTTTCCGCAATCTGAACCAACTGCTTGAATCGCGAAGTAATAGGTTCCTCTTGATAGGCAAACTTGACTTAACGAGTAATCAAGATAATATCCTTTTCCAAAAGCGCCGTTCATATATCTCGCATAACGAACATCAATAGTCTTGTAGGCAGAGCCGTAACCACCACTGCTAGTTCTGCGGTAAACACGCACTTTCGTGTAGTCTAATGAATTTGGATTTTGAGTACCTAAGAAAATTTGTGCTCCATAGTAACGAGTTGGAATACAGCCGCATTTAAGAACATTTTTAATACAGCCATTCAATCCTTTACCAATTTCCTTTTTCTTAAGTGTTGTGGCACAGCTTGGTCCCCATTGAGGACTAACCCAGCTACTCCATTGACCATAATTTGCCTTCACCCAGTAATAATAAGTTGTACATTGGTTCAAGCAATCGTCAGTGTATGACATTTCTGAACCGTCTTGTTTACCGTTCACATTGATCGCAGTCGCGTTGTTAATGTTGTTCGTTGTGCTGCGGTACAATGTGTAGCTAGTTGCGTAGCGTGTTGACGCATTATCACTCTTCGTATTTGTCCATGTTACTTTGATGGCTCTTTCAGAAACAGCCGCTGCTTTAATACTTGGGTTCAATGTTGTTCCGCAAGTAGTAAATTTGCCGATGTTTGAACTGCCAACTGTTTCAATCGTATATGGACAAACTTTTGGACGTTTCACCATCACTTTGTAGCAATACGTGGTGTTGTGGTTCAACTTGATATCGTTATACGTTGTTTTTCCAGTTACTGTAGCGATTTCTTTGAAGTTTCCAGAATTGTAATCGTTACATTTGTTGGTTGCACGGAAAATCTTATATTCAGCATTGCTGCCTTTTGATTCCCAGCTAAGTTTTAACCAATGGTGTTGTGTTTCAGTCACACAAACATTCTTCACTGCATCCCATTTTTCTTTGTAGTTGTTTTGGTTGCAATGTTTGCCGCTATGTTTTTTGTCGCAGTCTTCATGGTGTTTCCAGTTATGGTTACAACCATGACCACTATGTTTTTCATCACAATCTGAACCATGCTGCCATTTGTTTTCGTTACAGTTTTTGCCGCTGTGGTTTTTATCACAGTTGTCGCCATGTTTCCAGTTGTTCGAGTTGCATCTTCTGCCGTTCTTATGGTTCTTGTCGCAATGTTCATCATGTTTGCCAGAATTATTGTTACAAGTACGGCCGCTATGTTTGCCATCGCATCCTGTTTTATGTTTCGATGACCCATAAGTTTGCACGGCCGCCGCTTCTTCGGCTGCTTCTTCAGCTGCTTCTTCCGTTGTTTCCTCAGTAGCCGCTTCGCTTGCTGCTGTTGGAACTGTTGGCGCTTCACTTGTTTTTGTAACAACATCTTGATTGGCTATTGGTCCAGCTGCATCTTGTTCCTTACCCTCGACAACAGCTGAGACTTTATAGTAGTAAAGAAAATCAGCCTTGATTGTGCCGTCTGTTTTGAGTTCTGTGTACGGATCAAGTGAATATGTTTCGTCGCCCTTCAACGTTTGAATATGTTCAAACTTTCCATCTTCCGTTTCCGACCGATAAACTTTGTAACTTTCAGCATTTTCTACTTTATCAAACCGAAGCTCTGTTGTTTGATGATTTTCATCATGCTTAACCGTCAGATTTCCTGGTACATTGTCATTTGCCGCAAATACTTCAGCTGGCACCCCTAACGAAGAAACAGTCATGATCAATAACGTTACCAACGACATGATCCCTTTTAACTTTTTCATTAAACTCTTTCTTTTCATTTCTTTCTCCTTTTCTGCTCTCACCCAAGTGCAAAAAATGCACAACAAATAAACCTACCCTAATTATTGAGACTACTACCTCGAAAGATAGTAGTCGTTTATTTTTGGAGATTGTTTTTGGCCAAAAACAGAAGTAGCGTCCCATATACCACCCCCCATCACGTACATACACATCGGTATGTCTGATTACAGGAATTGCTCTCTCAATCTTTCCCCGCCTCTAAGAAATGTGATCTTACAGGTATTTTCCTGTTACATCGAATATAACAATTATTGTGATATATATCCATATTTCATCAAAAAACAAAAAATATATTTGGATTATGACAAAAAGAATTTGCTAAATACCATATATTTTATAATTTTTTTAATAAATTAATTGGCAGTATCTTCTGCGAAAATCCACGATACATTAGAAACCAAGCGGCCTTTTTTTAATACCCGATCAATTTTTGAACAAAAAAAAGATCATCAAAAAGTTGATGATCCTTTTCTTATATAATTATTATTTTTACTAATCCTTTATTGTCGATTGATTGATACAATCTTTTGCTGCAGACGGTCATAAACAACGACAAACTCCGCAACAGCCTTTTCTGACGTTGGCACACGGAAATAATAATCCGACTGTCCATCATTCGGTGTATTTGTATGATAAAAACCAGATAGATACGCGTGTGCTATATCTCCCCGAGTATCCTTGAATAGTTCAAAGAACCCGCTTGGATCTGTCATATTGATACTTTTTTCCAACGCCTTGAACTCCGTTTGGTTACTATCCATCCCGGCCTTCTTCATTTGGCGATACAATTGGGTATCCGTGCCTCGACGAACTAATTCTGTCCAAGCCGTCTCGAAATCGGCTGATTTATCAAGGTACGTATCATCCTTTGTAATTACAGATTTCACGTCGCTGCCATCTTCAGCCTTCAATTCATTCAACTCTTTGTCATTGAACCGCAAGCTTATAGTGTAATCATGTCTTGTCCCACCCGTATCCGTGAAGCTCCAGACTTGCCGTTGAGTCATCATCGGCTGGTCATTCACTAGCCGTTGGCCAAAACCAATCAGATTCACACTGACAAAACCACTCTCATCTGAACTGATCATCGGATAGATTTTTCGATAGAGATTAAAAATATTTTTACTGTCTTTAGCAGAGCCGTATATTTTTTCGATCGCCTCTGCCATCGCTTGGGAACTGGAAAAGCTGTTATTGTCCGCAAATGCCTTGTTTAAGGCCTCTGTTTTTTCAGTTTGTTCTTCCAATAATGTTTGATCATTGACATCTCTTAAAGCTAGTGTCTTTAATTTTGGCAATTCTTCTTTTTTCTTGCCTTTATCATCACTAGCGAAAACGCTGAAGGGAATCGTGAATTGGGGAAAATTCCCGCTTAAAACGATGCCGAAAGTCCCGACAAATAAAGCCGCCAGCACGCCCCAAAAGATCAACCATTTTTTTGATGTGTTCATAGGTCACCTCGTCTCCTCCTTATTGTGGCGACTAATTAAGCGAGCGTCAAGTATTTCTAGTGAATATCTGCCTATTTTTATGAAATAATCTAAATTTTTTCTTGGAAAAATATGAATATGATAGTTATTCTGATGATTTTCTATTACACTAGAAGAAATGATTTTATAAGGACAGGCGATAATGGCAAAGAGACAAGAACGACATCAAAGAAAAAAAGAAAATAAGGAAAAAGTTTCGCGAGTCAAAACACCCAGAGGAAAATTGGCGAAGTCTACCAAAATCTCTCTAAGTATTCTTGCGGCTATCCTTTTACTTGTAATTGCAGGTTCTATTTTCTTCTTCCAAAAATATGGCAAAGAAGTGACAGCAGCGATTGATGCGGGTGAAGAACATGCCGCAAAAATACAAGAGAGCGACTTCAAGCAATACCATCCAACGACGATTTTAGATAAAAATGGTCAAGTCATCAAGGAGCTTAAAACGCAGGAACGCGACTATCTGACTTATGACAAGATGGACCCGTTGGTTTCGCAGGCGTTAACTTCAATAGAAGATAAGCGATTTTATGAGCATCATGGTGTGGATACCCAGGGATTACTGACTGTGGCGCTGAATGCTGCTACCGGACGCGGCGTCCGCGGAGCGTCTACTATCACTCAGCAGTTAGTTAAAAATATTTACCTGACACCAGAAGTTTCGATCTCTCGTAAAATCGAAGAAATGGTTATGGCACAATCTTTAGAAAAGAAATTCACTAAACATCAAATCTTAGAATACTATTTGAACAATGTTTATTTCGGTCACGGAGCTTACGGAATCAATGCCGCGGCCAAAGTGTATTTTGGTAAATCGATCAACGATACGAGTCTTCTAGAAAAGGCTACCCTTGTTGGTATTACCAATAATCCCGGGATTTTCGATCCAACGACCAACAAAAAAAATGCGTTAAAACGTGCCAAATTGATCCTAAAAGAAATGAACGCGCAGGGATATATTACGAAAGAACAATATGACAAAGCTGTGAAGGATGATTTTAATGCCGAGGTTCATAGCAACGCTCTCAATAATCAATTAGACAACAACGAAGTGGCCTTAGCGGTCGATTCAACAACCAAAATTTTGATGGGGCAACAGGATTTCCGTTTCCAATATCAGTTTGATACGAAAGAAGAAGAAGATCGTTATAACGAAGAATACACCACCGCTTATAACAAAGTGTATCAACGAATCCTTTCTGGGGGGTATCAGATCAGCACGAACATCGATCCTGGATTGCATGATCAATTGCAGGGAATTCTCAGCAACGTAATGAATTCTTGGCAAGACCGCGGAGGCGAAAATAATTTCTATACTAAACAGGCAGCCTTAACAGTCATCGATAATCAAACCGGCGATGTTGTCGCAAGTGTCGGCGGTCGCGGCGAAGAAGGCAATCACTATAATCGGGCCTTTCTTTCCTATCGACAACCCGGTTCGGCGATCAAACCGCTGGTATCCTATGCTCCCGCTTATGAACGCGGCTTATTAGAATCCAGTGCCGTCTCAGATGATCGGCCAAACAATACGTATCCGAATAATGTCTATAATGGATCAAAAGGCAATTTGACCTTACGCAATGCTTTGGCGATTTCATCTAACGTCGTGGCGTACAAATTGGCTAGCGAGAATCGGGATGAATTGAAAGAACCGATTTATCAGCCCTTGGCCCAAATGCAATTTACCGGACTAGATGTTGCGGATGATAATCCAATCATCGCGGTCGGCGGGATGACTTATGGGGCAACTACGCAGGAAATGGCCAGCGGGATCGCTACCTTAGTGAATCAAGGGAACTATCGAACACCTTTGAACATTCAAACCATCAAGCGTAAAGATAATGGCCAGGAAATTTTCACTCAAAACGATCTGGCTCAGCAAAAGGTTTACAGCGATGATGCTGCTTATTTAACAATTGATACCATGAAGGCTGTTCATCAAAATGCGGACGGAACCGCCGCGGGCTTAAGTTTGGCTCACAATCAATATTGGGCAGTCAAAACTGGGACGACTGATGAAGCGAAAGATTTGTGGACAGTCGGTGCCACACCGTATTATACGGTGGCAGTTTGGGCCGGTGATGACACGCCGCAACCGCAGGATAATGCCAGTGTCGGGCAAGCAACCAAAGAAATATTCAAACAAACAATGGATCTGTTAAACAACGGCAAAGAAGATGTCGATTTCCAAATGCCGTCTTCCGTACAAAAAGCCGGCGGACAATTAGTCACCCGCTCCAGCCAAACAAAACAAGTTTTGGCAACGCGAAAAAATGCTTTGCAAACAGCTACGGCAAGCATTGACACATTAGCTAAGCAAAAAGCCAATGAGCTGACTGCGGCGAAATTAAACACGCCGATGGTGGAAGAAGCTTCTACCTTCAGCAATCAATTGATCTCTGAACGAATCGATACGCTGAGTCAATTCGAACTCATCGTGACCGATACGCAAGACAATTGGCAGACATTCGACCAATATGCACAGCAAGTCTTCGCCTTAGTTCAGCAGGTCGAACCTTCTGGCGGTACACTTTCCGATCAATATACCAATGTTTATCGGAATAAAGAAGCCGAGTACGCTCACGAAAAGGCCGCTCGCGATTCTGCAATAAACACGGTCAAAGATCAAATCGACGATACGAAAAATCAAAGCAAAGATTTAGATAAACGAATCAATGATCTGAAGAAGCAGCTTGAAGAAAAAGATTAAAAAACAGTCGTCAATTGACGACTGTTTTGCTATAGAAAATGGGACAAAACAACTAAGTATTGAGGAGTGAAAATATGGAAGATTTATTCGAATTATTGACTGCAAAAGATACCAAAGAAGCGATGACCGCTTTCAAGCAATTGGAAGTCGAAGCCAGCACCGCACCTATTTATGCCGATGATTTAGCGTCATTCTTGCCTGCACTCAACACAAGCCGTTCTTGCGGACGCGGACGCACTTTCAAATTTTTTATGATCAATGCTCGCTGGGATTCACAGAAATTTATTGAGACCCATCTTGAAGAAATTCTGGCAGTCCTAGATGACTCAAAAGCACCCGTCGTTCGCCAATGTATCCCCTACTTGGCTCATTTAGCCCAAGCGAAGCCGGAATTAGTTCCAACGATCAAAACGAAGTTGGCCAACCTGGATTTGAGCCAATACAAAGAAAGTATGCGGAGTTTGATTGAACGTGATAGTGCAAAGCTTTTGGCAGAAATTGACTAATTCATCATTCATATCCCTTCATTGCGCTAACCTCTCGACGCAATGAAGGGATATATTTTTACTCACTCTAGATATAGCTCGAGAAAAGATTGGTAAAAAAATGAATCGCAAACGGTATGAAAAGTTGATTCGTTTTTCCATAGGACAATCCTAGGATCAAACCAGCACCTATATAAAGAATCCATTCAAAAAGATTTTGCGGCAAGTGAAACGATGCAAAGATCAAACTCGAAACAATGATTCCTATAATGAGCCGATTCTTAAAGACCACGCTCATAATACCTCCGCGAAAAACAACTTCCTCCATGATTGGCGTGCACACGCAAAAAATAAAAATCGATACTGCAAAGGGCAGGCCTTGCATCATTTGACTGAGCGTTTGTTCACTAGAAGCCATAGATTCACTATTTTTTGTTATAAGTGTAGCCATGCCTAAAATAAATAATAGTTTCACTAGACACCCCAAAACAATGACGCTGATCGTTTTCTTCACAGAAAAAGCTGGATTATATAATAGCACCTCCGATTTTTTTAATTGCCGTAATAATACAATGGAACTACCCGCTCCGAAAAGACAGATCAATAAACTTGATGAGCCTGAAAAATCTTTTGTTGCTGGATTATAAGAACTCTGAATCAGAAAAATCAACACCGTATACAGCAGCAAATAGGTTCCCGCCAAAACCAACATAGTCAAAATATTCGATAAACCTTCACTTGTTTTCTCTCTCATACCTTCTCCTTCTACAACTTAAATAGATAGTGCGATAAATAAAACAGCAATCATTTTAATAATAATCGGTACCTCTAGTCGTTTTGTTTTTGCATAGGAAATCCCCAAAACAGCATTCGTGGCAAAACATAGCAGCCAATCAAAAATATTTTCCGGCCGCACGAGCAAACAATAAATCAGACTGGACATGCAGACACCTAACAGCAAATGATCATTGAAAACCAAACCAATGATTCCACCGCGAAAAACGACCTCTTCCATAATTGGGGCAAAAACAAAGGAGAAGAGCACCATGATCAGCGGCGGTACATTCGTAAAAACTTGAGCTGCAAGTGGATTCATGGTCTTATCACTGATCAGGTGTTGATTCATGAGAACTATTTCGGCAAATAAAAGTGTCAACATTAAAAGCGTACAGAGAAACAGTATTCGTCCATTTTTCTTTGAAAAAAACTTCAAATCAAAAGAGAATAACTTTAAACTTTCGGAAAGCCGCAGCATCACAAATGAAGCAAACAGACTGAAAAAACACATCGCAAAGATTTCGATGACTGAGCAATTATGACTATTGTTTCCTTGAGCCGCCCACAAAAACATTGAAAAAAGTACAGAGAACAAGAGAACTAAGCCGCCCAATCCTAAACAAATCATGACATTCCAGAGCTTTTCAACTGTTTGATTTTTCATGACTCCTTTCACTTCCCTTTTTACTTTTATTGTACTCCTTTAAACAACACAAAAATCCCCAGATATTTGGTTTTTTGCCAAATATCTGGGGATACGCAATTACATTTGTACGATTGTTCCGCTAGTGCCTTTAACTGCTTCTGACGCTTGTTCCAATGAGGCAATGATGGCTTGTCGGCCTGCCTTTGATTCAGCGAAATCCATTGCGGCCTCGACTTTCGGCAGCATGCTGCCGGGTGCGAATTGTTTCTCTTCGATATATTTTTGCATATCCGCTACCGTTGTTGTTTCCAAGGCTTTTTGCTCTGGCGTGCCAAAGTTAACAAAGACATGATCAACCGCCGTTAAGATAATGAAGACATCCGCATCGATCAGTGCCGCCATTTTTGCTGCGGCAAAATCCTTATCGATTACAGCATCGACCCCTTTATAATGGGTCCCTTCATAAATTACCGGGATACCTCCTCCACCACAGGCGATTACGACTTGCCCCGCATCGACTAAGGTTTTTAAACTGATTTTTTCGTAGATATCGACCGGTTTTGGTGATGGCACTACCCGTCGCCAGCCGCGTCCTGCATCTTCTACGTATACATCATCACTTTCGGCCATCAATTTTTTCGCTTCTTCTTCGCTGTAATACCCGCCGATTGGTTTCGTTGGGTTGGCAAATGCCGGATCAGCAGGATCAACCACGACTTGTGTCAACATCGAGACAACTGGGATATCCCCCAAGCCGCGGGCTACCAATTCTTCATCAATGGCTTGCTGCAAGTGATACCCAATATAGCCTTGACTCATTGCCGTACACTCTGGAAACGGCATGGTATCTTCTGGTGTTTGGCTAGTTTCTTCAAACGCTAAACGAATCTTCCCAACTTGCGGTCCATTTCCGTGAGCGATCACAACATGATGCCCCGCAGTAATTAAATCCGCAATTGATTTCGCCGCTAATTCGGCTTTAGTTAACTGTTCATTCGCGGAATTGCCCAAAGCATTTCCGCCTAATGCGATAACGATTTTTGACATGAGCGTCTCCTATCTTTGTGGTTGTTGTTGTGTGATACAGTGAATATTTCCGCCACCGTAGACGATTTCTACAGTATTAACACCCACAATTTCTCTATCTGGGAAAATCATTTCTAATTGTTCAAGCGCTAATGCATCATTCTTATCGCCATATTGCGGAACGATCACACCGTTATTCGTAATCAAGAAGTTCATGTATGAAGCGATACAAATATCGCCATCTTCCCGCGGCATCGTTCCTTCCACGTAGTCGATCTTGAAGTTGCCGTCGATCGTTACATTTTCGATCGGGCAGCAAATTTTATGAACTTTTAGTTTACGGCCTTTCGCATCCGTCATTTCATTTAAACGTTTGTACGCATCTTGAGCCGCTTCATAGAATGGGCTGTCTTTATCTTCTGTATAGATACATGCAACCTCACCAGGTCGAACGAAACATGCCACATCATCCACGTGTCCATTCGTTTCTTCTGGATCAATCCCATCGCCTAACCAAAGGACTTTTTCACAATTCAAGTAATCGCATAATTTTTGTTCGATTTCTTCTTTTGTCATGTGAGGATTGCGCCCTTCACTTAACAAGCACATTTCTGTTACTAAAACAGTGCCTTCTCCATCAACGTGGAAAGATCCGCCTTCTAAAATAAAATCATCCGTGCGATAAGAATCTACATGTTCAATCTCACAAATTTTCTGTGCGACTAAATCGTCTTGATCCCATGGGAAATACAATCCGTCAACAAGACCGCCCCAAGCGTTGAAGCCCCAGTCATTTCCGCGTAATTCGCCTTTATCATTGATCACAAAACTTGGGCCGCAATCGCGAATCCAAGCATCGTCATTCGACATTTCATAAACAGTGATATCTTCTGGTAATTGACGACGACAGTTTTGGAATTGTTGTTGTGAAACTACCACATTCATTGGTGTAAATTTGCTGATCGCTTTAGCAACCTCAGTGAAAGCTTCTTGTGCTGGTTTCCCGCCATCGCGCCAGTTATCTGGACGTTCAGGCCAAATCATCCAAACTTTCTCTTGTGGTTCGTACTCGCCGGGCATTCTAAATCCGTCTTGTTTCGGTGTTGTCTTTTCAATTCTTTTCGCCATGATAAATTACTCCCTCTTTTTTGATTTTTTTCACCCATATAATCCCTTCACCAAATACGGTGAAGACGACAGCTCCGATCGTGATCGGCAGTTGTTCACTTAGTGTCGCAGGGTCAAACTGCAACGGTAATGCTGTAAAGATCAATGAAATGACGATCATAATCATTGGCAGCGCAACCAAAACTTTCAAGAAAGCATCGCTTCCGCCAACTTTGAATGGTCGTGGTGTATCTGGATCGATTTTTCTTAATTTGTAGAAAGCTGGGAATACTGGTACATAAGACATTAAGAACATTACTAGGTTCAATGAGAAGAACGCCCAGAATAAATCCTGATTTGGTAAAATCGGCGCAATCACTACGACGACAGTCGCAACGATCCCATTCATAATCGCGGCCCCAATCGGCATTTCGTCTTTCCCGCCGCGTTTTGCGAAAAATTTCGGCATATCGCCATTTTCAGCCGCATAGCAGGCCGTATTGTTCACACCAAGCGACCAAGAAATCATGTTGCCGAATAATGTCAGCAAGAACAAGAACGCCATCAAGATAATAAACCAGCCGCCAGTTGAACCAGTCAATAGTTTAAAGCTGTCCATCAGTCCGCTTCCGGTACTGATTTGATCCGTTGGAATCGCTACACCGATCCCGAATGCTGAGAAGATGTAGATTGCCGCGATTACGATACCGCCGACAATGATCGATTGTGGAATTTGTTTCTTAGGATTTTCCATATCATCCGCGAAAGTACAAATAACTTCGAAACCTAATAAGTTAAAAATGATAACCGAAATAAAGGATAAACTATTTAAATCTAAACTTGGCAGCATCGATGACAAGGTAAACTCATTAGCTACACCTTTCGTAACAGCGGTGTAAACACCTAATCCGCCGATCAAAATGGCCAAGATCATTTTAATGACAGCCGCACCATTTAGAATCCATACACTGTCACTGACTGGATAAAAACTGATCCAAACAATTACCCAAATAAACACTAATTCAATCAAAATAGCTGGTAATGTTGAGAATTCAACCCCTGTGATCGTTGTTAACAGATCGGGACAAACAACTGCCAGCGAAGCCAACCATAACGGATAATTGATCCAGTAGTACCACGAAACACGTGACCCCCAGCGATGTCCAAAGGCCTGTGTCACCCAGTCATAGATCCCGCCATCGCCAATATATGTTGTGCCTAATTCTGAAGACATTAAGCCGTATGGCAAAAGGAACGCGATCAGCAGGAAGATCCACCAAAAAAATTGTGAATTTCCAATCGCCGCAACCGGCGCCGCTGCCTCTGCCACGAACACGACACAGATAACGGATAATATTGCACTCATCAAACTAAACTTCTTCTTTTTTTCTCCCATTGTTTTCTTCCTTTCCGGTACAAGGGAAACAGGGATTGAGGATTGCCTCAACCCCCGAATGGAAATAATCCTGATTGGTTTTATTGCAGCAGATCATTTCCGTCCTCACCTCTGGGGTCTATAGCGCTTTGCCTAAAAAGACTTCCAAATCTGCTTTTGCTTCTGCTTTTTTCTTTTCATCGATTGGATTCTTCTCTGCATAATCGTGCATCAAGTAAACTAATAGGCCGCGAATCGATGTCAAACGATTTTCTGCTTCATCGAAACAAATCGAGTTTGGTCCATCCATTACTTCATCTGTTACTTCTTCACCACGGCTTGCAGGCAGGCAGTGCATGAATTTCGCATTGGCTCCGGCACGTTTCATCAATTCGTCATTTACTTGGTATTTCGGATAGAAAGTGCTCATGCGTTCTTCCTCTGATAATTCGGCTTCATACAATCCGTACCAAACATCAGTGTAAACAAAGTCTGAGCCTTCGATTGATTCGATTTGATCAGAAACCGTATATGAACCGCCTGAATCTTTACAGATCGCATCTAATCTTGCACGATGATCATCGTTTAATTGGAACCCTTCAGGACCGAATTGTACAAATTCCATACCCATTTTTGTTGCGACTAAACCTAATGAGAAACATACTTGTGTCGCATCACCAATGAAGGAAACTTTACAGTCTTCGATTTTCTTGCCTTCCGGCAGATGTTCGATCATTGTACAAAGATCGCCTAATTCTTGCGTTGGATGGTTAAAATCTGACATGCCGTTGATAACTGGAATGGTTGCGTTGTTGGATAAGTCATACACACTGTGGTGACGTTCAACCCGTGCCATCAAGATATCGACTAAACGAGATAGTACACGACTTGTATCTTCAATTGTTTCGTGTCCGCCTAATTGGATTTGACCAGGTGCCAAATATTCTGCGTGTCCGCCTAATTGCGTCATCGCTGTTTCAAATGAAACCCGTGTTCTAGTAGAAGATTGCTGGAAGATCATGCCTAACACTTTATCTTTTAATAATGGCGGATAAAAACCGTTCTTAATAGAAGCTTTGATTTTCAATGATAAATCGACGATGTATTGAATCTCCTCCCGTGTGTAATTTTCTGTTGTAATGAAATCTCTTTTTGTCATGTTGACGCCTCCTAAGTAATTTGTTTGCTTTTGCATCTTTACCTTAGGATAAAAAGCTCTAGTTTACGATAAGCTAAAGGATGTAAACGCTATCATTTGCGTAATTCACCATTACATAGATGGTTTATTTTTAGATGTAAACCTTTTATTTTTCAAGGGTTTAGAAAAGTTTAGGGAAAAGTTTAGCGTATTTTGGAACGAAGAGGGAATAAATGGTGTTATACTTAGAGTGAAAAACAGGAATCTTGATTCTAAAATGAAAGGGGATTCAATATGATAGCTATCTTCGTTTACAATATTCTTTTGATCATTCTTTATTCCATCACCATGGCGTTTGCTATAAATTCCTATCTAAAAGAAAAAAACAAAGTGTTTCTGCTGATCAGTTTCTATCTAGCCTTCTTCATTTTTGACAACATCATTATTTATATGACCGAATTCATCAATTCCTTTGCCCAAAGTTATGACCAAGCATTTATGAGTGCCCCTGCGGTTAAGACCATCATCTTTATGGGAAATGCCTTCTTCTCCGCTTCCATCATTGCCGAACTGCGTAAAGAAAAACTCAAACCGTTCCACTATGGCCTGCTCATTGCTTTAGCCGTTTGGATGGTCTCTATTCCATTATTAGAAAATTCAGCCTTCAAAGTTTGGCTCTATTATTTAGGAAATCAAATTTTTCTCCTTTATTTGGGCTTTTATTGTTGGCGAGGAACTAAAAAAGAGTTGCCCGATTTAAATAAAGGCTATCTAAAAAAATTAGCGATCATCAATTTTCTGTTTAGTATTCTGATCGTCCTAGAGGATAGCTTTGTAATCTTCAATGTTGACCAATACAGCTCTTTAACGACCAAAATATATAATCGGAGCATCTCTGAAGACATTTTTTCTATTACCGTTTGCCTGCTGCTCTTCCACTTCTTTTTAAAAGAGCGGCAAATTTCTGAAGAGGAAAGCCCTGAAGAGCAAGAAGAATCAATCATGATTCAAAGATTTTGTCATGCTCACCAATTCACGCAAAGGGAAACTGAAGTTTTTGAACTGCTGATGTTCCATCGAACCAATCAAGAAATCGCCGATCAGCTCTTCCTTTCTCTTGGAACAGTCAAGACCCACGTACACAATATTTTTATTAAACTTGATATCAAGAAGCGCACACAGATTTTTCCGCTTTTTGAAGACTATCAAGCCTCCTCCAGTGAAAAAATGACATTAAAAAAGAGCAACGATTTTTCATAAAAAATCGTTGCTCTTTTTTTAATTGTCATCTGGGTGATGTTCATCGGATGAAGATGAACTAGAGCTTGATGAACTAGATGATCGTGAAGAATCCGATTCACGTGAACGAGAATCAGACTCCGCTTTTTTACGGGAAGATTCGTCCTTCTCACTATTATCAATAGAATCCAATATCTCTTTATAGGAGTCATATGTCTCCTGTTTTTCAGCTAAATCTTTTTTCAACTCTGTTAGTTCTTTGTTACGTTCTGATAATGCTTTGGCTTGGCGCTCCTGATAACTCTTTTCTGCCGCTGCCATTGAAGCATCACTCTGCTGAATCTGTGAAGCAAAACTATCATTTTCGTTTGCTAGCTGGTTTTTGACCGGAGCCAATTTATCCAACAACTGTCCTTTAAATTTACCATCTGGCAAGACCGCCAATGTTTTAACCCCTGCCAAATAGTCGGTTAAGGTCAAACTAGTTCCTTTATTTACTAAATTCGTCACATCACTCTCAGCATTAGCGAAATCTTTTGATTGTGTCTCTGCTATGCCCAAAAGCATGCTGATATCTTGGCCCCAGTCCTTATCCTTCGCAGGACTTTCACCCAACTCTTCCTTCAACGCCTTAATCTTGTTCTCCTCAGGATCTTTTAAAATAGGGCGAGCAGACAAGTCTAACCCGTTTAATACGTCGCTTTCAAACAGATCATTCAGCCCAACTTGAATTTCAAAATTCTTTTTGGCTTGATCAATGTCTTCTAATGTTTGGCTTTCTCCCCGTTGATTCTTCACCTCAGAGGCTAAGTCATCAAAAGCCTCCGCCGAGATATCCGCTTTAAAATAGCCCGACTTTTGATCCTCATAAAGATCCGTAAGACGATCATTCAGGACTTTCTTGTTCTCTTTCTCTGACTGGATCACTTTTTCTTGATAGATGTGGTAGCTGGCAAAACTTACTGCGCCAAACACAACCAGTCCTAATAACACCCAACCGATTGTTTTTTTGTTCAAACCGGCTCCTCCTTATTCGTTTTTAAGTATCTATTTTTCAAAAAACAAAAAATAGATTTTATTCTCATGCCGTATACCATTCTACTAGTATCGGTCACTTTTATTTACTTCAACCTTTTTTTTGAGCTTATCACTGAACGAACTGCCAAAAGTTGAACTGGCATCCTTATTCGTTTTTAAGTATCTATTTTTCAAAAAACAAAAAATAGATTTTATTCTCATGCCGTATACCATTCTACTAGTATCGGTCACTTTTATTTACTTCAACCTTTTTTTGAGCTTATCACTGAACGAACTGCCAAAAGTTGAACTGGCATCCTTATTCGTTTTTAAGTATCTATTTTTCAAAAAACAAAAAATAGATTTTATTCTCATGCCGTATACCATTCTACTAGTATCGGTCACTTTTATTTACTTCAACCATTTTTTTGAGCTTATTTCTGATCAAACTGCCAAAAGTTGAACTGGCATCCTTATTCGTTTTAATGTATCTATTTTTCAGAAACCGAAAAATAGGGTTTATTCTCATGCCGTATACCATTCTACTAGTATCGGTCACTTTTATTTACTTCAACCTTTTTTTGAGCTTATCACTGAACGAACTGCCAAAAGTTGAACTGGCATCCTTATTCGTTTTTAAGTATCTATTTTTCAAAAATCGAAAAATAGGGTTTATTCTCATGCCGTATACCATTCTACTAGTATCGGTCACTTTTATTTACTTCAACCTTTTTTTGAGCTTATCACTGAACGAACTGCCAAAAGTTGAACTGGCATCCTTATTCGTTTTAATCTATCTATTTTCCTTGTCCTTTGTCATTCACCTATGAACCAATAAAATTGAACATGCACATGGACTTCTGAACACAATTTGTCAATATTATAGCATTTTAATCATTACAAAGCATAAGTTATAGGGAAATCTTTAGCAACTCTTTCTATTTTTTTGTTATTTTAAATTTATTATAAAAATCTAATCGTTTTATTATCTTGATGGCTAACTTTTAGTTTCCGCCAATTTTTTTGATAAACTCTTTCTTATATTAAAAAAAGGACTGATTTTATTGGAAAGTCATGAAGAATTAGAAAGAGGATTAAAAAATCGGCATGTGCAATTAATTTCGATTGGAGGAGCAATCGGCACTGGGCTGTTTCTTGGCGCCGGAAAAACGATCCAACTTACCGGTCCTTCGATTCTTTTATCTTATATGATCACAGGCATCATTATTTTTTTGATTATGCGTGCATTAGGTGAATTAATGCTGTCAAATTTAAATTATCATTCATTTTTAGATTTCATTGCAGATTACTTAGGAAATAAAGCCGCCTTCGTTACTGGTTGGACCTATTGGTTTTGCTGGATCGCGATCGCGATGGCCGACTTGACGGCAACTGGAATGTACGTCAACTACTGGCTGCCGGGTATTCCTCAATGGCTGCCAGAGATTATCGCACTCGTTCTACTATTAGGCTTGAATCTAGTAGCCGTAGGTCTTTTTGGGGAAATGGAATTCTGGTTTGCTCTGATCAAAGTCGTTGCAATCATCGTTTTGATTGTTGTCGGTGCTTTTATGATCTTCACCAGCTTCAAAACAAGCGCAGGCACAGTAAATGTCAGCAATTTATGGAGCCACGGCGGCTTCTTCCCGAAAGGCATGAACGGTTTCGTTCTATCGTTTCAAATGGCGACCTTTGCCTTTTGCGGGGTGGAATTGGTCGGCTTAATCGGCGGTGAAACTTCTGATCCAAAATCTGTTTTACCAAAAGCGATCAATACCATTCCATTGCGGATTATTTTGTTTTATCTAGGCTCCTTATTCATGATCATGTCAATCTATCCTTGGTCGAGTCTATCCGCAGATCAAAGCCCGTTCGTCCAAGTTTTTTCAGAGATTGGAATTGCAGCGGCGGCTTCGATCGTTAATTTAGTCGTTTTAAGTTCTGCTATGTCGGCCTGCAACAGCGCGATCTACAGTACTAGTCGGATGGTTCGATCGCTGGCTCAAGAAGGCAGTGCGCCAAGCCGCTTTACCAAACTGACTCGTAATCGCGTTCCGGGGAATGCACTGGTATTCTCAACACTCGTCATTTTTATTGCGGTGATTCTGAACTTCTTCGTGCCTAGTCGGATTTTTACGATGATCAGCTCGATCGCGACGATCTGCTTTATCTTTATTTGGGGGATGATCGTCCTCACTCATATGCGTTATCGCAAAACAAAACCGGAACTAGCAGCTAAGGGTTCTTTCAAACTGCCGCTCTTTCCTTACACCAGCTATTTGATATTCGCTTTTCTGGCGTTTGTCTTGTTCGTTCTAGCACTAGCAGATGATACTCGAGAGGCTTTGTTTTTCTCGCCAATCTGGTTTATCACCCTTCTAGGGATTTACTACTTCAAATTCGAGCAAAATATACCGATATTCAACAAAATTTTTCGAAATTCTGATGACTAGAATTAAAATCAGTTATTTATTTCGTTTCATTACTTATGTAAACTATTCACAAAAAGGCTCTGAACAATCGAACTGCCCCGTACATAGGACAGCTCTGATAGTTCAGAGCCTCTTCAATTAATCAGAAAATCCGCTGGCTTAGCTGCCTTCGCTATTGTCCTTAAACAACTGACTTTCGCGACGAATTTGATAGATTTTATGGATATTGATAATCAACGTTTTAATCACGGCATACACTGGAATACAGATCAGCATCCCAACAATTCCCGCAACACTGCCTGCTCCAATCAAAACCAAGATGATCGTCAACGGATGGATATTCAACGACTTGCCAAACAGCAGCGGTTTGATCAGATTGCCGTCTAATTGTTGAATGACCAGCACTGAAAGCCCCATATAAAGCGCCTGCAGCGGTGAAATGAACAGTCCTACGATGATTGCCGGCACGGCTCCAATAAAGGGACCGACATACGGAATAATATTAGTGATTCCGCAGAAAAGAGCCAGCAGCAAGCTATACGGCTGTTTAAAGATCGTCATCGCAATAAAACTCAAGATCCCAATGATAAAGGCATCTAAAACCGTACTGCTGATATACGCGGATAATGTTTCATTTAATTCGCGAACCGTTTGACGCAATTCCTTACGAATCGATATTGGAAAGAACTGAGAAACAGCGTCTAAGAATTTATGTCCATCCTTGAACATGAAAATCAAGATAAAAGGAACCGTAAATAATAGAACAAAAAATTTCATCGCAAACCCAACAATTCGTGACAAACTAGAGGTTACACTAACGATCCCGACTTTAAGCAGATTATTGATTGTTAAATTCGCAGATGCCAGCTGTTGTTCAAGATTGAAATTCTTAAATTCCTCTCGATTAGCCAGATCATTTATCCAGCGGCCGGATTCCTCTGCATATACAGGCAGATTTTGCGTCAGCTGAACCGTTTGTTCGATCATCTTCGGAACAGCATTCATCATGATCAACACAATAATAAAGGCGATCACAACAAAGGATAAGAGAAAACCAACGACGCGCGGCAATCCCCCGCGTTCTTCCAAAATGACAACGATTGGATCGAACATATAATAAAGAAAACCAGCAATTAACAACGGCATTACGATCGCGGAGATCATCCCCAGCACTGGTTCGAAAATATTAGGCATTTGCAGCAGAAAATAAATACCTATAATAGTTAAGACAATCTCGGCTGTCCAAAAAAACAGTTTTGATTGTTTGAAACGTGTCAGCATAAAAGCCTCCTTAAAAAAATTCTTATCCCCCAGGATATGGCTTCATCTTATCATTTCTAGAATCAAGTAAGAATGCTTTTATTAAAAATAAAGTAAAAGTTTTATATAAACTAAACAAATCAATTAAATTGAAATTGCTCCTTCATTTTTCAAATTATTGCTTAAAACGGACGGTTTAAGCCTATTTTTTGTGTCGGAATTCGTTCTTCGCTACAATAAAAAGAAAAAGGATTTGATAAAAATGGAACGACCTTCGACAAAAGCGACCCGTTGGATCAAGTTTATCGGCGGCCGGAACCTACTCTTTACCTTGATTGCCGGTGTCTTATTAGGAGCTTTGATTTTTATTTTTTACCATGTGCGGTTTATCTTTAATCCATTGCTGATTATTTTTAAAACGATCTTTGCCCCTGTCCTGCTGGCACTGATCCTGTATTATTTATTGGACCCGATCGTCAATTATTTCGAGAAAAAAGGGATCAAGCGAATCTATTCAATTTTAGGGATCGTTGTTGTCCTCTTACTTCTTTTAAGCGCCTTTAGTGTTTGGGCTGTTCCTAAAATTTATAGTCAAACGGCGAATTTGGTGAATGACTTCCCGCAGCACGTTGATTCTTTCAACCAAACGTTACAGGAACTTGTCTCTGGAACGGTCTTAGAAAGTCCGACAGCTGATATTTTTGATTCTTTAGAAGATATTGTTTACCAAGTAATTAACACTCTGTCCAATTCTTTAGGCGATATCCAGAGTTTTATCGGCGGATTATTTTCAACCGTTGGCGGCTTTTTCATCATTCTATTTACTGCACCGATCATTACCTTCTTCTTACTGAAGGATGCGCGTCACTTTTATCAGTACTTTTTAAAATTGCTGCCGCCTAAATTCCGCGACGATTCAAATGAACTAGGCGGGATCTTAAACAGCCAGGTTGGGGATTATTTGAAAGGCCAATTTATTGTCGCCCTAGCCAATGGCTTGATTGTCTTTGTCGGCTTTTTGATCATCGGTATGCCCTATGGCTTGCCATTGGCCATTTTAGTTACAGTCACTTCATTTATTCCTTATATCGGCCCTTTTATTGCCTTTGTCCCGTGTGCGGTGATTGCTTTGCTGCATTCCTTCCAAATGTTGTTGGGTTTGGTTGCTGTCTGGATCGTCGAACAAATTTTGAATGGCAATGTGATCGAGCCGAAAGTTTTAGGTGATCAATTAAAGGTCCATCCTGTAACCATCGTTTTGGTCTTATTAGTGATGGGAAATCTATTCGGTCTCTTCGGTTTAGTTTTCGGTATTCCAACCTATACGGTATTCAAGGCCTTTGGCGTCTTTCTTTTCCGAAAATTCAAGCAACGCTACAATCGCTATTATGGCACTGATGAAGGTGAATATGAAAAAACTGAGTTTTCGCAAGAAGAATATCCCAGCAATTAGAAAACTGTTCATTTTTGAGCAGTTTTTTTTCGCAAAAAAAAGGAGCGGATCTCTCCGCTCCTTGCTGCTATTTCAGTCGTGTCACAAAACGCTCCAAGCGCTGAATCGCTTCTTTTAATTCATAAATCGAATACGCATAGGAAAGACGGATGAAACCTTCGCCGCTTTTTCCAAACGCCGAGCCAGGAACGACCGCCAGCTTTTCTTCATCCAGCAAGCGCAAAGCAAATTCTTCACTGCTTAAGCCGAATTGACTGATCTGCGGGAAGAGATAAAAGGCTCCCTTCGCCTTATAACAGGTCAATCCCATTTTCTCTAGCGCATGATGCAGATAGTTCCGCCGTTCTTCATAGGACAACCGCATCGGTTCCACGGTTTCCTGCCAATTATTTTTCAATCCTGCTAACGCCGCATATTGACTCGCTGTAGGTGCCGCCATAATCGTATACTGATGCAGCTTCAACAACTGCTCCATAAACATCTCTGGACCAGCCATAAAACCTAAGCGCCAGCCAGTCATCGCAAACCCTTTTGAAAAACCGTTGATAACGATTGTTCGTTCCCGCATCCCAGGCAATTCCGCGATGCTGGTAAACGGTTCATCGTAAACCAGTTCCGCATAAATTTCGTCCGTAATAACCAGCAGATCATGTTTTTTCACGACATCCGCGATCTTAATCAGCGCTTCGCGATCCATTGTCCCGCCTGTCGGGTTATTTGGATAAGACAAAATCAAGATTTTGCTTTTCTCAGTCAATACGCCTTCCAGCTCTTCCGGCGTCAACATAAATTGATTTTCTGCTTTCAAATCAATCGTTACCGGCGTGCCGCCGACTATTTGAGTGATCGGTTCGTAACATACAAAACTAGGTTGAGGAATGATTACCTCATCGCCAGGATCGACAAATGTTCGTAAGGCGATGTCGATGGCTTCGCTGCCGCCAACTGTAACAACGATCTCCGTTTTCGGATCATAGTTAACCTTATTGCGAAAAAGTAAATAATCGCTGATTTTTTCACGTAATTCAATCAGACCGGCATTAGCCGTATAAAATGTCCGCCCTTCTTGAATCGAACGAACCCCTTCTTGCGTCATGTGAGAAGGCGTATCAAAATCTGGTTCCCCAACACCTAGCGAGATCGCGTCAGGCTGTTCAGAAACGATGTCAAAGAATTTCCGAATGCCTGATGGCTGGATATCTGTAATTTTTTTCGTTAAAAAATCTCTCATGGGCTCACCTGAATTCTAGGGTCGGAGTCATCTTGATACATATCAATGCCCCACTCCTTGTATTTGTCCAGCAAGAAATGCGTCTGCGTTCCCGAAACATCCGGGATTGACGCTAAATTCGTCGAAATAAATTTCGAGATTTCTTTAATGTTGCGCCCCTGCAGCAGCAAAATGAAATCGAACCCGCCGCTGACAAAAAAGAACGATTTGACTTCGGGAAATTTCCGTACCCGTTCCGCGATTTCACGATACCCTTCTTCGCCTTTCGGAATCGTTTGAACCTCAACCAAAGCCTCGATCCAATCATCCTCCACTTTATCCCAATCAATCAGGGCCCGATAGCCGCAAATAATTTTTTCTTCTTCCAGTCGTTTGATTTCCGCAGAAACGATCACTTCATCCTCGCCCAGCATCACCGCGTATTCTTCCATACTTAACCGACAGTCGGATTCAATCAGCTTCAATAATTGCTTGCGTTTACTTTGTTCCATATGAACGTCTCCTTCAGTTTAACAAGTTGTTAGGATTTTTTAATCTTTTACTTATTATTCCCAAAAAAGGAAAAACTGTCAAATTATTTTGAAAATTCAGCCAACAGCGTTAAAATTACTGCAAATTTTCCTTTTGCTCGAAATTTTTCACTTTTTTTATAACACAAACACTAAATTTCATAGTACAATAAACAGGATGAGCAACAAGAAAAATGCGTAGAGGCAGGAGGATTGTGAATGGAACAAGTAATCGAAATGTTTATTGAAAAACAGCGTCAACGCTTAGCGGATGGCAAGATCCGTCAAGAAGAGTACGAGGCATTTTTAGACGGAATTAATGATGCTCTTTCATTTTTAGGGATGCATTATGTGAATGGCTCCGAAACCGTCGAAAAGGATGACCGCAAACCAGCAACCTTTAACGAGATCGAAGAGAAATACAAAAAGTTCCGCGAAGTCGCTATGTACAAAAACAGCTTCTTGCGAGTATCAGATATCATTAAACATTCCGGTCAAATGACGGATGATCTTAAAAAAATTACCAAGACAGTTCAAGAAGAACTTTAAAGAAGCGGATAACCGCTTCTTTTTTTGCTTTCTAAACAAAAATAGACCTGGTTTCCCAGATCTATCCCTTCATTAATAACTCGTTGTAAAAAGCCTGTCCGATTTCCTTCAGTTCGCTTTTATTAAAGGACTTGGCGATCCAAGTCGGCATAGGAGCCTCTACTGTTCCGTAAATCTCGATCATCACTTGAATAAAGAGCTGTGCGTTCAATTGATCGATGGCTTTTCTTAGACGTCTAGCTGGTTCCAGCAGTTGGCTTTCCATCTGACGTGTTCGATAAATCCGATAAATCGTCCGGCCTTCTTCAGCTGCTAACGAAAATAGCGGCTGCTCTTCAGCGATCGTTTGCAGACTCTCTTGTTTGTAGCGATCATAACGCTGCTGCCACTCCAGTAATTCTCCGTATACGGTTTCAATTTTTTGTTTGCGAACTGTAGCCAATGCGCTATAAAAATCAATCGGCAGCTTTTCCACTCGACGTTCTCTTTTGATCCAGGTTGCCAAGGTCGATTGCGGGATTCCTGCGAGCTTACCGAACTGCTCGACAGTCATTCCGAGATCACGACGGATGTACATCTTTATTGGGTGCTCAATCATTGTTAATGACATTTTACCACCTAGCTCTCCTGCGATATTTATACTTCATTATATAAAAGAATGAAAAAAATACCAAGACGAAAAGCTCTTTTACCCTTCGTCTCGGTATTTATTTTCGCTCTTTCTGCTGCTCCAAGCGTTGATTTGGCATGTCCTTTTGCTGGTTCAGACGTCGTTCCGTCATCGCCTTTTGCATCGCCATTCGTTGCTTTTGTTTTTCTAAACGGTCGATCTCATTTTCTACTCGCCGTTTATCGTTCCCATCTAAAGATGTAAGTCGCTCTTTCCGCTCATTGATCTCGTTATTGATATGCCCTTCCCAATCGGCCATGACTTGTTTCCACCGTTCAGGGTCATGATCGCCGTTTGCCTTCATTGAATCACGCAGCAAGGTTGAATATCGTCTTACTGAATTGCCCCAAACCTGATTTCGATCTTGAAAGTAATCCGCCTGCTGCTGATCATCCAATGTCGCAAGCAAGTTGTCTTCTTCGCGATCAATAATATTTTGCAAAAAGGCCATGATCGGCAAAATCAAATAAATGATTAAAGCAGGACGTACATAAAATAGTCCAAAGATCAGCACGATCACTCGAAATCCAATCGATACCATGTCCTGCTTGTTCAGCTCGTTTACTCGCCGTTTTCGTTGTTCCTCGTCCTTCAACGATTGACTTGTCAAAGCCACGATCAAACGCCGCATCACTAGCGTCACAATCAGAGTCAGCACCCCATAGATCAAAAGTGTTTGTTTGGTTGTATCTTCAATTAGTAACCGTGTCGCTGATGGAACCAATGATAAGAAGAATAATAATAGCAGATAAACCACGAGATCCTTATTCTTCACTTGTTCGATCTTATTAAACGCGTACCCGGTCTGAAACCACAGATTCGCCACAAAACAAAAACTAATAAAATAAATTCCCACCGCTCTTAACAGTGAGTACATATCGACAGCGCCATTTGCGGCCGTCTGAATCGGTAATTCTAAAACGATGATGGTCAAAATAATCGCAATGATCGCATCGCCAAAAACGACAACACGTTCCTTCATATTCTCCACTCCTTTTCATACTTCTGGTCTATCATATACCAAATCGTCAAAAAAGAATAAAGATAAGGGAAGCCGTTGAAACGGTCTTTTAGCTGATCCGCTCCTCTTCCGGCAGTACATTTTTATCGGATAAACGCGTCAAAAGAATCACTGAAACGATTACAATCAAGAATCCCAGCAGCTGAACTCTGGCAAAATGACTGTTGAACAGCACCACACTTAAAATCGTCGCCAAAATCGGCTCGACCACCGTTAAAACGCTGGCCAGCGACGCCTCAATAAATCGCAAACTAGATAATTGAAATAAAAAAGGCAGCGCCGTTCCAAAAACGATGATGCTGATAACTAACCCCAGCGAGTAGCTGTCCATTTGAAATTCCGGCCGCCAGATCGGTCGAATTGGCTGAAACGCAAGACCGCCAATAAGCATTCCGAGCCCTGCAATACGCATTTCACCATACTTCACTAATAATTTCCGAGGCTGCAGCGTATAAAAAGCCAGTGTAACCGCCGACGCGATCCCCATAATAAAGCCCATCGTCGAAATATTCAGCGTTCGAATGCTGCCTTCTGCCACAATCAAAAAAACACCGACAAAGGTCGCAAGCATCAATAAAACTTCGAGCCATTTGATCTTCTTTTCCTTATTCAAAACCAAAAAAATAAAGATGAAGATAGGTCCAGTAAACTGCAGGATCGTCGCGATAGCCGCCCCGCTGTACTGGATCGCTTTGAAATAGGTATACTGTACACCCAGCATACCGATTAAAGAAAACAATACTAAACTAAATAAATCCTTTGAAGAAAATTTTCTTCGCGGGACATTTCGCTGAAAAAAACTGAGACCTGTCAGCAGCAGGCCCGCAATCAAAAGACGTACACTCGCTAACCATTCAGGCGAAACGAAATATTTTTCAAAAAGAATTTGGCACATGATCCCTGATAGTGCCCATAACGCACCTGCCGAACAGGCTAACAACACTCCTCTAACTTTCATTGCTTACTCCGATCTCTTTTTTTATGAAGGGCTGAACGAATACCCCTGTTTACTTTTTCCATCATTATAGCATTCATCAAAAAACGCGCTAGTCGGAAAAAGCCGTAACAGCAAAAAAAGCGCAAGAAAGTGAGTGTGGAACTCAATCTTTCTGCGCTTCATTCATTTTTTATTTTATTCGCCGATTGGTAAAATCAATTGCGATTCTGCCAAATCTAAGGTGTACTGAATATCTTGATTTCCGCGAACAGTCATGCCGAAGTCCGTACCATAAACCGCTAAACCGATTTGACGGCCTGCTGGTAAATGATACATCGTTGGATGCAAGATCACTTCGATCTCGACGAATTCATTCGCCTTCAGATCATCGTTTTTCCATGCATTTTCACGGTTTTGCAAATTGATATGCCCGCGAGTGATTAATTTATAGTCATTTTCTGCGCCTAATTTGAATTCCACGAGATTGTCCTCGCGCCAATTGCGGCCCAGCGGCAAGCCATGCAGCGCCACCACATCCGGCACAGGTTTCAAGCGTTTGGCTGTCCCAAAATCGATCAACTCAAAACTCAGCATTCCTAAATCAACACTGGAAGCCACTTTAATTTTGACTTTTGGACGACCGTTTAAGAAGAGCTCTTCATCCAATGCTTCTGATTTCACCAAGTAGCGGTGACCATCCATTGGCCCGTTTTCCTTCAGTTCCTTTTCCCACAGCTCAATATTTTTCGTGTAGCCTTCGTATTGATCTTTTGGCAACTGATCATTGAAGCTTACTTGACCAGCTTCGACGGTTGTTGACAACGCCTTTTCACCTAAATGATAAACTTTTTCAGCCGCTGGTGCCCAATCCTTGACGGTATCCCACGTTTCAGCCGCGGTATTTTTTTGGTAAACGATATCTGGTAAAATTTCTTTGGCATTATTTTCAACGCCGTACAATTTATGGCTTAACCACAAATTCATCATGTCTTGGAAATCCACTGACGGCATATTATTGATGTAAACGTGCTGTCCTTGATGCAAAATCAATTTCTTCGCTACCGGCACATCTTTCAATGCGTCCCATAAATCCGCAACTTGACGAGGCTTCACATTCCAGTCATTTAACCCATGAACCATTACCACGTCACACTTGATATCCTTAATAAATGGCAAGTAATTCCGTTCATCCCAGAAAGTATTATAATTTCCAGTCTTGCGGTCCTGTAATTCGGCCATTTCTTTTAGATAATCCAAGAAAAATTTCTTACTGTGCAGGTAATCACCGGCATTGCGCATTTTGCTGAAGGTTTCGATTGCTAAAACATCCGCATCTTCTCCTGGAAATCCGCCTGGCGCGATGACTAAGCCATTGTCACGATAGTATTGATACCAATCAGAGATCGCCGCTTCGGAAATAATTGTTTCTAAGCCTTCCACTTGACGCGTCGCACAGGCCGTTGCTAAGGTTCCTAGATAAGATTTCCCGGTCATCGCTACTTTTCCGTTGCTCCACCAAGCTTTGATTTCAATATTATCTGTACGATTAGTGAAAGCCCGGCGATTACCGGCCAGCCATTCGATATAAGCAACCATCGAAGTTGTTTGCTCCACCGAACCGCACGTTTGAATCCCATCAGAGTCACGTGTCCCGATTCCTGCACCATACACGACCGCAAAACCGCGAGCCAAGAAGAAATCGTTCAAGCTATGATTGTTTTCTCGTGCGAAGGTTTCAGTCGCATGGGTGGCTTTGCCTTTTACTTCTCGTTCAGCCGGCAATTCCACCAGTGCTGGTTTATATTGAATATCCTCATAAGTAGTCTCTGTCGGTTCTTTCCGTTTCAATGGGACGTTTACATCATAAGTCAGTTCTTCGCCAGCAGGCCCATTGACCCCTTGGCTATACGGACTTGCCGTGAATAGAGTTGCGACTTGCAAGCCATCCTCTGTTTCGACAGGGCGCAAGATTTCTAATTTTAGCAGATCTCTTTTGCCGTCTTTATCCGTATCTAGCGGCGCTTCTACATAGACGACCTCACGGATCAATTGAGCCGTGTCAAAAACTGCTTGCGCTTTGCCGTTGAAGAAGAAGGGTTTGCTGACTTCTTTGTCTACATAGAACCCTTCTGAAGCAAGTTTGTCTAAATAATTCAGACCATTCTTTGTGTGACTCGTTAATAGTAAATACCAGGCTTCAATGATTGTTTCGCTGGTAGAAAAGTCGCCATCCTTCATGGGGACACCGATTTTTTCAGCCTCTGCCAAAACGTTTTTTGGATCGAAATCAATTGTCGGTTCAAAATCCAGTAATTGCAGGCCCATAGTATAGAAGACTTCTTTTGTTAACGGAGAGCCGGCTTGATAAAATTCGGCCAAATCTGTGTGCTCATCTGCCAAAAAGTTGCTAAGTTTATTCGTAAAGCCACTTTCATCGCGGACAGTTAAAAAACTTTTTCGTAAAAATTCAAACCATAATGTCTTCGCATCTTTTGCTGAATCAATGGCTAAAAAGCCACTCTTCATCAATTCTTTTTTCGCTTCTTCAAGTGAGACACGTTTTAAACCAAATTGATGTAATTTCATTTACTTCTCTCCTTTTTTTTCTGATAAAATAAGTATAACAAATACTACCAGCAAGTTCGGTTAAAGTTCAATGAAAACGATTACTGTGACTTGTTTAAGGAGGATAACATGGAAAAAATGACCTATTGCCAAAGCTGCGGGATGCCCTTAACCAAAGGAACGCACGGCACCGAGCATGATGGCTCTCAAAATAATGACTACTGTCTCTATTGTTACAAACACGGAACTTTCGTAGATGACTGCACGATGGATGATATGATCGCCATCAGCCTGCAGCATATGAAAGAAGCCGGTATTTTAGCAGAACAAGGAAAAACCGAAGAAGAAACCAAAGAATTCTTGGACAGCTTCTTCCCTGAATTGAAACGGTGGAAAAAATAGGAATAATCCCCTTCATATATTATGGAGGGGATTATTTACGATATAGGATCTGCTAATTACGAAGTTCTTTCACTCGTTTCTCTAAAATAATCGTTGATCCCAACAAAATGCAGCCGAAAACAAACAGCAGGTAAGGGAAAATCACTAAGGTAAATCGTTCTGCCAAGAAGCCTAATAACGGCGGCAAAAAAGTTGTTCCAGTATACGCTAGCGCTAACTGCAAGCTCATGATTCGCGCGGAGTTTTTTACGCCAAAGCGACCTGGAGTCTCATGCAGCATCGTCGGAAAGATCGCAGCAGAACCTAAGCCGGTGAAAATAAACCCAATCGCGGCGAAATTTCCGTTGCCGAATAATAATACGACCACACCGGCTATCAGCAGTGTTTCACTCAGATACAATAATTTTCGACTCGATAGGAAAAAGGTAATGAAACCAGCGGCTAAACGACCAACCGTCAAACTCGCGTAATAAGTCGACGTCATAAACGCGGCTGTGGATATCGGAATATCTTTCACTCTGACTAAAAAGCTGCTTCCCCACAACCCCATACAGGCTTCTATTCCGACATAAAAAATAAAACAGATCAAAGAAAAAATGACTCCCGGCCGTTTGATCAAAGTGATCATCGAGTCTTGCTTCTCACTGGCATGTGCAATTTTTCGTGGTTGCTGCCACTGCTTCCGAGAGAAAAAGACGATCACCACTAAGATAAATTGCAGACTAGCTAAAACAAGGTATCCGCCGCGCCAATTTTGATTCTTCAAGTAGAAGCCCATAATGATCGGTCCCGCAGTTGCACCTATCCCCCAAAATCCATGCAGCCAATTCATATGATGCGCCTTATAATGCAAAGCAACATAGTCGTTGACGGCTGTGTCGATCGCTCCGGCACCTAACCCAAGCGGAATCGCGCTGACGATCAAAAAGAAAAAATTTTGCGAAATCGAAAAACCGCAAAGTCCGATCACCGTGCAGAAAATACTGCATACGATCAAATTTCCAACACCGATTTTTTGAATCATCCGATTGGTTTGAAAACTGGATAAAATCGTACCGATTGAAATCACCATAGCCACGATTCCCGCGGAACTGGCAGCAACTCGGAAATCGCCGTTCATACTCGGCCACGCCACACCCAAAATTGAATCCGGCAGTCCTAAACTAATAAATATCAGATAAATCAAACCCAAAAACAAAACACTTTTCTTCATTATTCCCTCTTTCTTTTCTCTTCCACACATCAGAAGAGCGGTTGTTTAATTTGATGTTTCTATGATTCTCAAATTACTTAAAATAATCCGCAATCGAAATGTTGCGAACATCCGAATCTTCCTTACTATCAATTGGTCCTTTTGTAAAAAGATATTTGTGCGTGGTGTATTTGTCAAAGTACGCGGCTCTTTCACTCAATACTTCTATCGTCTTATTCACCTTAAAGGAGTTGCGCCACTTACACTCACCAACCAGCAGTTCTTTTCCCGATACAGCTTCAACCACTATATCTAACTCTTGAACGTTGCCTTTTCGGTCTTTGCCCCACCACTTGCCAAATGATTCGGCAATAAAAGGAAGCCTTCCTTGTGCATTAAGTCTTCTCAAATACTGACGCGTTACCTCTTCAAATAGTGATCCAATAAAATCGGATAAATGATCAAGCGCTACTGAAAAGTAAATATCGCCATTTCCTCGTTCAATTTCAGCTCTTACGGAAAAGACATACCGATACCAAAAAGCAATGAAGTTCTCAGTGATCTGATATTGGCTGATTTTTCCTTTTAATGGATTTGAACCAAATGGAATGACGCGCTCGATATAGTTCAATTCTTGCAGAGTTAGCAGGTATTTCGAGATAAAACTGCTCTCAAGCTTTGTAAACCCTGCAATCTCGCGAAGCGTATTTGCGCCGCTGGCAATGGCCTGTAAAACGGCATTATAGTTTGCCGGCTCTCTAAACTCTTGCTTCATCAGAAGAATTCCTTCATTAAGTAAATAGCCGCTGATTTCAAAATAAAGTTCACGCAGATTTTCCTCAAAACTCAGCTTCGGATCGATTAATGAGAGATAGTACGGCGTCCCGCCAATACAAGCATAGTATTTAATTTTGTCCTCATCGCTGGCATTCGGGTAAAAACGTGCCGAATCATAATAATCTAAGGGATTGATTTTGAGCTGTCCAGTTCTTCGGCCGAATAGTGGGCTTTTTTCTCCCAGTACTTGGTTCTCCATAAAACTCATGGATGAGCCGCATAAAACCAAGAAGATATTTGTCTCCTTAAAATCATAATCGATAACATGCTGCAAAATGGAATTCAACGATTTATTTGCGGAAGCTGCATAAGGGTACTCATCAATCACAACCACCATGTGCTTATCTCCAAGCTGCTCTTTGATAATAGAAAAAAAGGCGTTCCAATTATCAACTGTTGGAAAATCTTTGATGCCTAGTTTTTCACCTAATAGTTTAGAAAAATTTTGCAAGTTTAACGAATCATTGACTTCTTCTGCCGGTAAATAAAGTGAATTCTTGTCTTTGATAAATTCATTCAGCAACGCTGTTTTACCAATTCGCCGTCTGCCATAAACTATCGCCATTTGGAAATTTTCCTTTTGATACATCCGCTCAAGAGACGCTAACTCTTTTTCTCTTCCTAGAAACATGATACACCTCCGTTTTTACTACTTTAGATTATTATAATCTAAAGTAGTAAAAGTGTGAAGTCCAAAAAACAGACCACTCATGATTCGAATCATCATAAGTAGTCTGTTCACGAAAAATTAGCTGCATTTCAAATAACCGAAAAAGAAAAATGTCCTCCAAGTGTAAACACTTGAAGGACACTCTTTTAAACTAACTCAATATACTTTTCATTCTTCTCTAAATGATGCAGATAGATCAATAGACGATCGTATAGTTGATCATTGGCTTCTTCAATGGCTGCGCCAAGATTTTCACCAATTTCTTTAACGGTTCGTTTACCATCCACCTGTTGAAAAATGAAGCTACCGTATTTGTCGAGCTCCATCTCAGAAGTTTCTGGGATCTTGTAATGAATCTTGCGTAAGACTCGTTGGATCCAAGCATTTTGTTCCGTAATGACAAAGACGATGCCGTCACGAACTTCATAATGCAAGCCTTCTCTAAGACGATACACTCGTTTTAGCAGCTCTTCTGTTTCAGGATTTACAGCATTTGGCTGTTGATTAGTCATTGTGTTTCACTTTCTTCACACTTAACAATGGCGCAATGATCGCAACGATCAAGACGATAAGCAGCAAGAATGCTGAACCGTTAGATCCTAAGAAGCCTGTTGGTGTACCAGGAGTTACGACCCCTGTTACTTGTAAAATGATTCCGATCAAACCGATGATTGAACCACCAGCGATCAAACCAGAAGACAAGCTGACACCTAAAGTGATGCGTTCTTCTGCAACTTCTTCTGTTTCTTTTTTGTTCAATTCGTCAATCAAACGACGGATCAACGCACCAACTAAGATGATTGAAGTTGTTGAGATTGGTAAGTAGAAACCGATCGCAAATGTCATGATTGGAACCTTCATGAAGTGTAAAACAACACCCATTGCAATACCAGCGATGATCATGTGCCAAGGCAGAGAGCCAGACGTGATCCCTGAAGTTAATGTTGCCATTAAGTTCGCTTGTGGTAAACCGAATGGAGGGTTAGAACCAGTGATTGCTAATTGTGGTGATAAGATAACCATCATACCTGTAACGATTACGACACCAACGATATTAGAAATCAAGAAATATTTACGGCCTTCGTTGAAGTTTCCGCCCATTACAAACGTCACTTTTTGTGATTGTGCATAACCGCCGGCTACTGAAATTGCCAATACGATAAATGTACCAAACAATAGTAATTGTTGAGTATTTTCAGCTGAAGTCCAGCCCATCATTACAAATACTAGCGTCAAGATAACCATTGAAGCGATTGTCATACCAGATACAGGTAAGTTTGATGTACCGATCGTACCAGTCAAACGACCTGCAACAATAACGAATAGGAAGCTTAAGATGATTGATAGGATACCCGCTACAAGTGCCATTGCAACACTTCCAGTGATCACAAATCCCATAATAATACCGATCACAGCACCTACGATCAATGGCAGCATACCGCCGCCTTCTTTTTCAGAACCGTCTTTACGACCTTTCAAAGTTGCAGAGATAGATGAAATGATTGTTGGGATCAATTTGATCGCACCGATCAATCCACCAGAGATCATCATACCAGCACCGATGTATTTAACATAAGAACCAGAGATCACTGCGAAGTTTGAAGCACTCAATAATTGAGACGCATTATCCCAAACATGAGCGTTGCTGTTGGCCATTTCCATGAAGTAACCTAATAATGGCGCGATCGCGAAGTTCGCTAAGATCGAACCAGCAAACATCAAGACAGATACGTCCATTCCGACGATAAATCCGATACCTGCTAATAATGGGTTTACTTCTGTTTCAAATTTCCATTTATAGAAACTTTCATTTACATAGCTGATAACATTGTTCATGATTCCGAAAACAGAACCAGTCAACGCAGTTAAAACACCACCGATACCGAAGCCGATACCCATGTATTTAAGTGAATCGCCACCAGTATCTGAAGCGACTAATGTTTCAGAAATAGCCATTGCTTCTGGATAAACCAGTTTACCATGTTCACTAACTAACATATATTCTTCAACCAATGAGAACACACCAACACCAAGTAAGACAGCGCCGACTCCGATTCCTACACCTTCGATGAAGTTCACTTTACCACCGACTAAAATTACGGCTGGTAATACGAAAATCATACCTGATGCTACAGATTCCCCACCACTTGACATTAATTGCAATAAGTTCTTACCTAAAATTGTTTTAGGTTTTACAAATAGGGCAACTAGCCCTGATCCAATAATTGCACCTGGAATACCTGCTGCTACGGTCAAACCAGCTTTCATACCTGAATAAGCGGTCGATGCAGCAAATAATGCAGCTAGTAAAATACCTAGAATCATGATGATTGGTGAACCTGATTTTTTAGGCTTATCAGCTACATACGGGACATAATCTTTCCCTGCAACTCCACCAAAAGCGTCTTTTGAGAGTTTTTTCATTATCTTTGAAATTCCTTCCTTACTTTCATTTCCTCAATGAGATGAGGAATCCTGTAAAGACAGGATTCCTGTCTCTCATTACCGACTATTTAACTAAACGATAGATAGCATCAGCATAAATTGCTGTTGCTTTGAACAAGCTGTCAATCGGCATAAATTCATTTGGTTGGTGCATTACGTTTTCTTCACCTGGGAACATTGCGCCGTATGCGACACCACGTTCTAGGATTCGACCGTAAGTACCTCCGCCGATTGATTCTTCATGGCCTTCAAGACCAGTATGTTCTTCGTAAACATCCAATAATGTTTTCACTAATGGATCTGTTGCTGGAACATAATGAGGAGTTTTCACGTCACCGATGATCGCGATTGAAACGCCTGCATCTTTAAGGACTTCTTCCATGTTGGCTAAAATCGTATCTTTGTCGATGCCTTCTGGATGGCGAACGTTGATAGTGATTTTTTTATCGCCTTCAGCAGTATAATCGAACAAGTTCGCTGATGAAGTCGTTTCACCCATTACATCGTGTTTTGTATAAGCATTTAATTTCTTGCCGTTGTAATCTAAATGCATATATTCGGCAACTGTTTGAATGTAGTTAGCACCATTGCCGTCTAAGTTATAGTCAGCTAAGAATGCCGCTAAGAATGTTGCAGAGTTAACGCCGAATTTAGGTTCTTGTGCGTGAGCACCTTTACCGATGACAGTTAATGTGATTTCACCATTGCTTTCAGCGAATTCGCCTTTAACGTCAGATTTTTCGATAAATGCGTCAAATGCAGCCTTCATGTCCGCAACTTTTGCTTCATTGTTCACTTTAAGAACAGCTGTAGCGTCCCCTGGTACCATGTTTGTACGTAAGCCAGATTTCATGCTTACAAGATCAAAGTCACCAGCTTCAGCGCCATCTTTAGCCGCGAAAGTTACTTCATAAGATAAGATTCCTTTTTCACCATTGATGATTGGGAATTGTGCATCTGGAGAAAAACCAACTTTAGGCATTTCTTCCACTTCCATATAACGGTGGATCCCAACCCATTCGCTTTCTTCGTCTGTACCGAAGATAAAGCGGATTTTTTTAGTGATTGGTAATTTTAGATCCTTAATGATGCGCATTGCATAATACGCAGCGATTGAAGGGCCTTTGTCGTCGGCTGAGCCGCGAGCATATAATTTTCCATCTTTAATAACGGGTTCAAATGGATCTGTATCCCAATTATCATCAACAGGAACCACGTCAACGTGTCCTAATAGTCCGAACATTTCTTCGCCGTCGCCGTATTCGATATGGCCAGCTACGTTTTCGATATTTTTTGTAACGAAACCGTCGCGGTCACCGAATGCCAAAACTTTGCGTAATGCTTCAGCTGGTCCAGGTCCAAGAGGTTCTTCTTTTGTTCCATGTTCCACGTCGCGGATACTGTTGATGCGAATAAGTTCGCCTAAATCCTTAAGTAAATCATCTTTGCGTGCTTCTACTTCTTTTTGCCAATCAATTGTCATTGTTTAATCCCTGCTTTCTTTTTTTTGTAACAAGTCTGTAAAACCTGTTAGATTCATTAGAAAGATCATGTCTAAATATAGTATTCAAATTTTGACAGCTTAGAATAACTTTTTTTCAAAAAGACGAATTCACGGCCCCTTTTGAGGTTGTAATACGTCAAAACAATCAACGGAAAAGACCGCTCATGAAAATCAAAAATGTTATTCTATGATTCCTAATTCCGCAGTTTGTTTCACCTCCCAAGTTAGCATTATACCGTATTTTTATTCATAAGTCATTGTGAAAAAACCATCATTTAATATAAAAAAGCTGATTTTCATTAAAAATAAAGTTTTCACTTAAATTCTCTTGTTATTCAAGCTGATCAAAAAAGACGCTATCTTTTAGTGACATGACATATTTAAAGCCTATAAGAAGTATAACGAAGGTTGAATCCGTTTACAAATTATATTTCATTCATTTAAGCGTGTTCTTTCTCATTTATTTGTTATCTATCATTAATTTAAAATTTTTGAATTGTCCTGTTAATAACAAAAAAAAGATAGTCTCATAAAAGACTATCTCTTTCCAAATTCATGCTGTTTTTTAATTAAATACTCATATACTTGTTTTTTTATCCGTGTTTCCTCTTATATTTTCAACGCATCCTGAGCCAAAGTCATTTTTGCCTGTGGGATTCTAAACGGCGAGCAAGAGATATAGTCGATCGCTAAGTTATTTAGGAAGGCAATCGACTTCGGATGAGCCGCTGCTTCACCGCAAATTCCAATCTTCAGCTTCGGATTGACTTGTCTTCCCCGTTCAATTGCCAGCTTCATTAAAGCTCCAACACCCGATTCATCCAAGACTTGGAATGGATCGTCCGCAAAAATTCCGGCTTCCATGTATTGATTGATAATGCGCGGCGAGTCATCACGAGACAGACCTAACGCCATCTGAGTCAAATCGTTGGTTCCAAAGCTGAAGAAGTCCGCATGCTGAGCAATTTCATCCGCAACGAAGCAGGCTCTAGGAATCTCAATCATTGTTCCGATTTGATAGCTAAGGTCCTGTTTGTATTCCTTAAGACTTCTTTGAATCGCTTCTTCGATCGATGAACGGACACGAGCGAATTCCTGTGCATCGATGGTAAATGGAATCATGATCTCCGGCTGAATGGCCAATCCTGTTTCCTTCGTTACTTCGCAGGCCGCCTCAATGATCGCCTCCGCTTGCATTTGATAGATTTCTGGATAAGCAACCCCTAGGCGCAAACCGCGGAATCCCAACATTGGGTTAACTTCTGCTAAATTGTCTGTTTTACGCTTCACTTCATTGTAGGTCTTGCCTAATTCCTTAGCAACTTCGCGATATTCATCGGCTCCTTTTGGCAAGAATTCATGTAACGGTGGGTCCAACAAGCGAATCGTTGTTGGCTTGCCTTCAGCGGCTTCATACATGAATTTGAAGTCTTGCTTTTGCACTTGTTTCAAGTCTTTCAAAACTTCCAGCCGTTCGTCTAAACTGTCAGCCAAAATTAATTGACGGAATTGCAGCAGACGGCTCTTTTCAAAGAACATATGCTCTGTCCGGGCCAACCCGATACCAACGGCTCCTAAAGCCATCCCTGTAGCAATATCTTTTGGTGTTTCAGCATTCGCTCTTACTTTGATTTTGGCATGACGATCCCAAATAACGTGCAGTTCATCCAAAGCGACTGTATTGGTCACTTCTTCCATTGGAATTTCGCCAAAGTAGATTTTGCCGCTCGTTCCATCAACGGAAAGAATCGTTCCTTCTTCGATTACTTCTTCCCCGACTGTTGCTTTATTTTCTTCCAGCACGGTCAATCGTTCACAGCCAACAACCGAACAGATTCCCATTCCGCGGGCGACTACCGCCGCGTGTGAAGTCATACCGCCGCGGCTAGTAATGACCGCTTCACTGACTGCGATTCCCTCGATATCTTCTGGTGATGTTTCTTCACGAACCAAGACCACTCTTTCGCCGCGAGCTTTTGCCTCGGTCGCTGCTTCGGCTGTAAAGTAAGCCGCTCCTGTAGCAGCGCCCGGGCTAGCCGCCAAGCCAGATAAGAAGGATACGCGATTTTTCAGCGCGTCTTCGTCAAAGTTTGGATGCAATGCTGCTTCTAAATCTTTTGCCTCGATTCGGCTGACCAATTCTGCTTCATTGATGATTCCTTCCTTATAGAAATCTAACAGGATTGTCAATGCCGCTTTCGATGTCCGCTTGCCGCTGCGGGTTTGCAAGATGAACAATTTTTCTCGTTCGATCGTAAACTCAACATCCTGCATATCTTGATAATGTTTCTCTAGATCTTCACAGATGCTTTTTAATTGTTGGAACTGTTCAGGCAGTTCGTCCGCCAAAACTTGGATCGGTTTTGGTGTTCGAACACCCGCCACCACATCTTCTCCTTGTGCGTTGATTAAATATTCACCGAATAATCCTGGATCGCCTAGTGATGGATTGCGTGAAAATACCACCCCAGTCCCGGAACTATCACCAAAGTTTCCAAAGACCATCTCTTGAATATTGACTGCGGTCCCTAAATCATCGCTGATATCATGTAGGCGGCGATACGTTTTCGCCCGTTGGTTATTCCAGCTGCCAAAGACGGCTTCGATCGCTAAATATAATTGTTCGATCGGATCTTGCGGAAATTCACGCTGCAATTTTTTGCGATAAATCTCTTTGTACTCGCTTACAATTTGATTCCAATGATCCGCGGTCAATTCGTTGTCGAAAGACAGACCATTTACTTTTTTTAGTGCCGTGATGCGATTTTCAAAATCACTGTTGTCCATCCCCATCACAACATTTCCGAACATCTGCAGCAAACGACGGTAGCAATCATAGGCAAACCGTTCATTTTGACTGTTACTTGCCAAGGCTGCAACTGTTTGATCATTCAATCCTAAATTTAAAACCGTATCCATCATCCCCGGCATTGAGAATTTGGAGCCGCTTCGTACGGAAACCAATAATGGATTTTCCATATCACCAAATTTCTTTCCCGTTTTAGCGGATAATTTTTCAACAGCATCCATCACTTGATCCTTCATATCCGAGATCAATTGATTGCCATGATTTAAATAATATAAACATGCTTCCGTTGTTACCGTGAACCCGGTCGGTACTGGCAGACCCAATTTTGTCATTTCAGCAAGATTGGCACCTTTCCCGCCTAGTAAATCTTTTTGTTCTTTTGAACCTTCTGAAAATAAATAAACCCAACGATTCATGCGCTTCTCCTCTTAAAAAAGTTTTATTTGACCTGACTACAGTTTAATACGATGATTATACAAAGTCAATAAGATGTTTATATAAAAATATAACGCACATATATGCAAAAGAATCGACCAGGATGATTATCCTAGTCGATTCTTTTTAGACTAATTGAGTGAAAATCAAAAGTGACGTGATTATTGCCGGTAATGCTTGAATCAGATAGATTGATTTAGTGACGGTCTTCCCGCCGTACAATCCAACGATCACAACGAAAAGGTTAAACAGCAGCAAAACCTTCAATCTCACGTCTCCTTGAAATAAAAACAAGCTGGTCAGAAGCGTTAAACCTAAGCTGCCATTATATATCCCCATATTTTTCAACGCGATTTGCGCATTCGGCTGAGTCACAAAATCATGAGGCATATCAAATGTTTTCGCTTGCTTTTCCGGCGATGCGAACATTTCTAATCCCATGATCACTAAATGCAGCAGACCGATAATTCCTGATAATAGTAAAATGAATCCTGTCATAGATAATTCTCCTTATTTATACGGTTGATTTATCTACTATATTCATTTTTCTATTTTTTTCCAATCAAAGCGACTTGCTGCTACCGTTCTTCAATCACAAATCCATGGGACAGCAGCTGATATGCATCCCCCTCATGATAATTATGACCAAACAGACGGCGCCCTGCTTTTTCGACCTCAAACGATTCCCCTTCATTAAAGGTAGCAATTAATGTCTTCTCTTTGTAGGTTCGTGTTAGCGAAAACGTCTTTTTATCGTCATCGTAATGCCAGATCATCGTTCCATAGCTGAAGACTTCAGAAAACTGCTTCCGCAGAGCGATCAATTGCTTGAAGAAGAGCTTGAGCTCCTCATCTTGATCTTCCCAAATCATGCAGCGGCGGCAATCTGGGTCCATTTCCCCTTCCATGCCGACCTCTGTTCCATAATAAATACAAGGGGTTCCTTTTTGGATAAACATAAAGGTCAGCACTGCCTTCATCAAGTCTTTGTTTCCTGAACACAACGTTAATATGCGTGGCGTATCGTGAGAGTCTAGCAAATTAAAGCTGACTTCATTCGTTTGATCGCGGTAAAGCAGTTGTTGACGATTCATTCCGAAAATCATTTGCGAGATTGAGATCGACTGCTCCACGAAAAAGGCTTTAATACTATCGGTAAAGGCATAGTTCATTACCGCATGAAATTCATCGCCCTGCAGCCAGCGCTGTGACGAATGCCAAATTTCGCCTAAGATATAGAGGTCGTCTTTTTGCTGTAAGACCGCTTCGTGAAACTCTTTCCAGAAATGATGATCGACTTCATTGGCTACATCTAAGCGCCAGCCGTCAATATCAAATTCACGGATCCAATAGGTTGCGATCTCAAGTAAATATTTTTGTACCTCTGGATTAGCAGTATTCAGCTTCGGCATATGCGGATTGAAGTTAAAGGTATCGTAATTCAAATTCTTCGCGTTTTCCGAATCCGGAATTGCCGTATATCGCGGTGGAAAAGAGTCTATATGGAACCAATTGGCATACGCCGATTCTTCCCCCTGCAAAATCACATCCTGCCATTGATGGGAACTCGCCCCTAAATGATTAAAGACCGCATCCAGCATCACACGAATTCCGCGTTCATGAGCCTTTTCGACCAGCTCACGGAAGGTCTGCTTATCCCCGAAGTGCGGATCGATTTCATAATAATCCACCGTGTCGTACTTGTGATTCGATGGCGACGTAAAAATCGGACACAGATAAAGACCGTTTATGCCCAAATCTTCCAGATAATCTAACTTATCAATAACGCCTTGCAGATCGCCGCCAAAAAAATTCTCGCGGGTCGGTTTCTCACTCCCCCATGCCAATACGCCATCCGGATCGTTAGAGGGATCGCCATTGTTAAAGCGTTCTGGAAAAACTTGATACCAGACTGTTTTTGCGACCCAATCCGGCACTTTGAAACGATCGATTTCTTGAAAGTAAGGCATCCGGAAGTACAAAAAATCACGTTCCAAACGACTTTCTTCATAGTCAAAAATCCCTTGATCGGTATAAAAGACTTGTTTCCCCGAATAATCCGTAATACAAAAAGCGTACGCCAAGCGATGATGCGGCGCGGTCACTTCGATTTCCCAATAGTCGAGGTTATCGGTCGTGTAGGTTTTGCTCATTGGCTGCTGCTCTTGATACCATTTTTCCTCAGCAAACAAATAGAAATCTCCGCTGATCAACCCAACGGACTTTATTTCATTGCGTGCTGTCTGCAAGCGAATCCGCATCAAATCTTTTGTATAAAGAAACGCAAATTCACTCTCGGGACGATGATAAATTCCTGCATAATTCATCCCTCCACCTCCATTTCTGCTTCCATTGTACCAAATATCTTCTTCCTCTCTCCACTTAGACCTTAGCCAAGTGTTCAAACACAAATTTTTCTTCAAAATATGCTACTATAATAATAGAAGAAAAAAATTTTCTTCGCCTCGTTTATCGAGGATCACTCCAGGGCGTAGCATGTTTGGGGAAGCGGCTGCGTCCGTATTTTTTTGACAAAGCCAGAATAATCTGTTTTAATAAATGCATCTATTAGAGAAACGAGGGATCATGCCATTGAAAAACTAAGCGAATGTTGGAAGTTGCAAACTAGTCTTAAATTAACTTGCGTTGATGGGATTAGTGGGCAGATTTTCAGGATTGGCTTAGGTTTTCAAGGGATGGTCTTTTTTTGTCGTTTATGCTTTTCGCAATTTGTCGAGCATGAATTGCAAAACTAGTGAACAAGCAGTTTGATTGAGCTGCCTGCTTGTCACTGTTTAGAAAAAAGCTATCGCTTCCTGATCCCATCCTGAAAATTGGTTGGGATTTTTTTGTTTCCATTGTGAAACAAAGGGGGAATTTTTATGTCTACAATTAAAATTACACATTTGACCTTCGGGTTTGATAAACAAGTCGAATTATTATTTGAGGATGCTAATTTGACCATCGACAGCAGCTGGAAGCTGGGGTTGGTCGGTCGGAACGGCCGCGGCAAAACAACGCTGCTGCAACTATTGTTAGGAAAATACGCCTATCAAGGAGAAATTCAATTTCCTTTACGGCCAGTTTATTTTCCAGCAACAATCAGCGAGCAGGATCAACTCACCTATTATGCGTTGCTGGAAGTCGCTGATTTCGAATTATGGGAACTAGAACGAGAAATGAATTTGATCCAGCTGGATCCGCAAGTGCTATGGCAACCCTACCAGACACTTTCTGGCGGCGAACAAACAAAAGTTCTATTAGCATTGCTTTTTACGCAGGAAAACTTTTTCCCGTTGATCGATGAACCGACCAATCATTTAGACTTACAAGGTCGGCAGCACGTGGCAAATTATTTGCAGCACAAAGACGGCTTCATCGTCGTTAGCCACGATCGGCAATTTTTGAATCAAGTCACCGATCATACACTGGCCATCGAAAAAAGTCAGCTAGTTTTGTACCAAGGAAATTTTGCTACGTATGAGGAACAAAAAGAATTGCGGGATGAATTTGAATTAGCCCAAAATCGAAAAATTAAAAAAGAAGTTAGCCGACTGAAAAGAACTGCCGCCGAAAAAGCAGAGTGGTCCCGTTCTCGCGAGACTGAAAAATACGGCAAGCCGTCAGAAAAAGGCAGCGGCGGAATCTTTGATACTGGCTTCATCGGTGCGCGGGCTGCACGCACGATGAAACGTTCGAAAAATATAGAGCAGCGGATGTATGATCAAATCGAAGTAAAAGAAGGACTTTTGAAAGATTTGGAGGATGTCGATCGATTAACGATGAGCTATCATCCCAGCCGTCACGCGCAACTGTTAAAAATGGAAAATTTGTCCTTGCACTACAAAGAACAAGAGGCTCTTTTCGCCCCGCTATCCTTTGAAGTACAGCGAGGAACGATCGTAGCGCTCACAGGACCAAACGGGATTGGGAAATCCAGCGTCTTGCATTATTTATTAGGAACTTTTGCGGGCCAAGCCAGCGGTGAACTTCTTCGACCGAATGTCAAAATTAGTTACGTAAGACAAAACTACGAAAACAATCGCGGGACGCTGCAGGATTTCGCTGAAGCCAATCAATTAGACTATTCTGCTTTTCTGAACAACCTCCGAAAACTGGGAATGGAACGCAACGTGTTTCAAAACCAAATCGAGGAAATGAGTATGGGGCAGCGGAAAAAGGTTGAGCTGGCGAAATCATTGGCGCAGGAAGCGGAACTTTATATTTGGGATGAACCGTTAAATTATCTGGATGTCTTCAATCAAAAGCAATTGGAGGATCTTTTATTGCAAAAGCAACCTACGATGTTGATCGTCGAACACGATCAAACCTTTTTGAAAAATATCGGCGCGCAGCAAATTGCCTTGAAAAAATAGAAATGCACCGTCCAAAAAAATTGGACGGTGCATTTTATTTTTCGACTCACTGCTCAATTCCCCAATCCGTAAATGACTCGACCCAGCTGTTTCGAATTTCCCAAATTCCCCCTTGAATATCGTCAAAAGGCAAATTTTTGGTCTCTTTGATCATGTGATCATATTGAAAAAGTTTTTGCCAGCTTCGAACCAGCTCTGTTTTCAAATGCGGATAAAACCCAGTTGTATAAACATCGCCTTCATAAGCAACATTGAATTTTTTTAGTCGTTCATAATACTCTGCTTCCTCTTCAGGCGTTCCCAGCAAACGTAAATTCAAAATTTTATTCCAATCAGACATTCGAAAGAACACAATCTGCTCGATTGGAACATGCAGTTTGATAATTTTCGAATCTGCTGAGTAATCGAGATAGTTTACATTTAGAAATGACCAAATTGCTGAGTCTCCATCCGCGGGCCGTTCAACGATTTGCGAGGCGTTTTGACGATACCAGCCATAGGCCTGCAAAAAAACTTGCGAAGTTTCACCATATTTCTTGCTGATGAATTCGTTCTTGACCGTGTATCTTCCTGTCTCAACAATTTTATCAACAACCACTTGGCTCTGAGAAGTAAACAGCGTTACCTGGTGATCTCTGTAATCCATTCTTTGCGAATCTCCCATATCGTCCCAACTTTCATTTCTCCCAATACACTGGAATCATCAAAAAGACGTTCACGGCTTTTTTCGATTTTTCGTTTGATATTAGGATAAAACGGTGTCATAAAAGCCGTGCAATCATCGATGCCATATTGCTCTAAGAGTTCACTATGAGCCTTTTGATCCTCCAGATCCTTAGGAATGTACAAATAATTAACAATATTGCCCCATTTCAGCAGATCCACGATAATCAATTGGTCCTGCTCAAGTTCAATTTCCAAGATCGCATTGCCTTCGCTATTTTGAATACTCTCTTCTTGAGAGAGCGAGACCCAAATCGGATACTTCACGTCCGCCGGCGGTTGAACCAGCTTTGAGGCCGCATGAAAATACCAATCATAGACACCCAAATAAAGGCTTGTATGATCCTCCATTTTTTGCTCAATATACTCTTTTTTTGCAATATACCGCCCTGTCTGATTCAATACGTTCAAAATATCTGCATGCTGCTTCGTCCAAACCTTTATTTTATTTGTCATATTTCCTCCAAATCAGAAATAAGCAAAAGAGTTCTTCCTCTTAACAATCCAAACAAAAAGACTTTTCTTCTTCCGGCAAGGTGGCTCTGACATAATTTTGAATATGCCCATGAAACGCGCGAACAACCGAAGGAAGTTCATTTTTCCGTAAAACGTCAACAAAAGCCAAATGCTCATCTGATTTCTTTTCCAGAATTCCCAACGATGACAAATCTTCGTTCATGGCAATAAGCAATTGATAAAACAAGCTCTCTAGTATTTGGGCCCGTCGCACACTGCCTGATAATTGCCAAAGATATTTATGAAAAGAAATATCTAATGTGTTTAGCAAAAAGACCTTGTCCTCTTCATTTCGACAACGCTGTTTCCCGTCTTTCATTTCTAACGCAATTTTCGTCAGCTGATCGAAATCTTCCTCTTTGAGCAATTGATTCCGCAAAATTTTTCGCAAAATTTGTGTTTCAAGTGACGTTCGTATTTCAAAGACTTCCATTATTTCAGCAGGTTCCATTTCAATCACATGGTTTCCTTTACGAGGAGAAAATGTAATCAATCCTTGTTCGTTCAAAATACGCATCGCTTCCCTGACAGGTGCTCGGCTAATATTAAAATTATTTGAGATATCTGTTTCAATTAATCGGTCGCCGCCCTTTAGCGTTCCTGACAAGATTCTATTTTTAACATACGACACAACCATATCGCTTAAACTTTGTTTTTCGTATCTAGGCATAATATCCATAAATAAATCAGCATCCCTTCCGATATATCCCATTAATTATATCAGAAAGCCTTTACTAAGTCTCATGGCGTTCGGTGTCTGATCCTTTTGACCATTATAAATACGCGCACTTCCTTCGACTTTATCTACTGATACTCCCTATCTAAATTGTGTTTTCATTCACATGATTATTCACTGTCTGATTACTTTTCCAGTTCAGCGGACTTCGATAACTCCTCTGGTTTGGGTTTCTCCTGCAGCAATGCTTTGAATAAACACACCGCGCACAGCAGCATAATCACCGTCAATGGCAGGGCTGCAACAATCGAACAAGTTTGCAACGCATCCAAACCGCCCGTCATCAATAAAACTAATGCCAGCAGCGCTTGAATAACTCCCCATAGAATTTTTTTATCGTTGCCGGGATTCAAGTCGCCTTCCGATGAAAACATCGACAGAACAAAAATACCCGAATTGGCGGAAGTGATAAAAAAAGTACACAGGAGACAAATAGCGATGATCGAAAAGAACATTCCCAGCGGATATTCGGCTAAAACAACAAAAAGTGCCGTCTCTGTTACTGCCTTCGCTTTGTTAATAATCTCAATATCCAAATTAAGTCCTAAGCTGCCAAAGATTGAGAACCAGATAAACGAGACCATCGAAGGAGCAATGATCACTCCCAAAACAAATTCCTTAATCGTCCTTCCTTTGGATATTCTAGCAATAAAGGTTCCAACAAACGGTCCCCAAGCGATCCACCATGACCAATAAAAAATTGTCCACGAACCTAACCACGCATTGTCTCCAAATGGATTAATCGAAAAGCTTTCTGATACCAAGTTATTGATGTATCCGCCAAAAGAATTAGTAAAAATATTCAAGGACATGATTTTAGGTCCGATTAGAAAAGCTCCTAAAAGAATCGCTACCGCCAAGAATAAATTGATATCTGACAAAAGTTTAATTCCTTTATCAATTCCGCTAACCGCGGTCCACGTATACACGACCGTCAAGGAAACAATAATCACTATCTGAACGAGTCGGGTTGTTGGAATGTCGAACAGGTAGTTCAATCCCGAGTTGATTTGCAGCGTTCCTTGACCAAGTGACGTCGCGATTCCAGCAACTGTCGCAAAGACCGCGCAAATATCTATAATTTTACCGATCGGACCGCGAACACCCTCTTCACCTAGGATCGGTAAAAAAATACTGCTGATCAACCCCGGTGTCTTCTTCCTAAACTGAAAATAAGCCAGCGCCATTCCGATAATCGAATAGGCCGCCCACGGATGAAAGCCCCAATGTAAAAAGGATTTTTGCATCGCTAGATCGGCTGCTTTTTCCGTTCCGCCAAACGTAGCAAAGTGGTTCAACGGTTCAGCGACACCCCAAAAAACCAAGCCAATCCCCATACCGGCACCAAACAGCATCGCGAACCAAGAACGATTGCTGTATTCAGGAACAGAATCATCAGGACCAAGTTTTATTTTTCCAAAGCGGCTAAAAGCAATCAGCAACGAGAAAATGACAAAAACAAACATAGCAATTAAATAAAACCAACCAAAAGTATCTACCAAGAAGGCCTTTGTTCCATTCATCGCCTGCGCAAATGGCTTAGGTGCGACTAAACCGACAAGTACAATTACGGCGGTGATCAAAAGAGATACATAAAATACTATATTTTTTTTCATTTTAACGCCTCCTCCTCAAAGTTTTTTAATCGGACGAGCCGCATTTCTACGACTCGTCATTCACTTACTAAACTTTCACTTCAAAGAGTCGAGGTTCTTCAATTTCAGTCGATAACGCGTCTAGAGCAACACCCACACGATGGTAGCGCAGCTTGTGCTGAACTTCTTTCGGTGTTGCTGGGTCTCCTAGCGGATATGGAATCGAGATCGTGGGTACGATCCGATTGACACCGACTGTCCGAGCAACTGGAATCAAGTTGGCCATTTGAACAATTGTAATTCCCGCTTTTTCGATTTCTCTGGTCATCGTTGCACCGCAACGAGTACAGGTTCCTCAGGTGGAGGTGAGAATAACGGCCTTAACGCCATCACCAATTAATTCCTGTGCAATTTCTTGCCCCATCCGGCTTGCTTCCGCCTGCGTTGTTCCAGTCCCAACCGTCGCATAGAAATAAGGATAAACACCGCCGATTTTTCCTTCTTTAGCGAACTCTTTCATCACATCTAATGGTAATACGACATTGGGATCGTCATTCGCTGCGGCCGGGTCAAACCCGGCATGGATCGTCATAAACTCACCCTTTTTCAACTCGTCCATTGAGTCTACATTGTATTTTCCCCATTTGGTTGCCGAAGCCGATTGAATTCGATCAGGATTGCCGACTGGTACGATCCCACCAGAAGTGACTAGCGCTACTTTGATTTTCGCTAATTCTTCCGCCGGGATAGCTGGCGCGATCGGTGCTCGCTCTGATTTAGGAATAATCAATTCGGATTGGTATTCTTCGCCATTTACTTTCTTCAGCAGCATGTCGATCACACGATCGGTCGCAGGAATTGGCGGGTTCAACCAAACTTGATCACGAACACCGCGGCCAAAATACCCTTCTTCCGCCGCTGAATTTAGTTTTTCATCATACAATAAACGCAAAGCAAAAGCCGACATTTTCGCCACATCTTTACGCATCGCCGCTGCGCTGGCTCCGCCTTCAAAAATGTACATTTCCTTGCGATACATTTCTACACCGGGATTTTCTTCATTCATTGAGGTGATTGCTGGTACGCCAAATTTCTTTTGAACCGCCGAACAAATATGACCGCAGGCAACCCCATAGCGGCCTGCTCGAAACGCTGGACCTGCAAAGAAAATATCAAACTCTTTGTCATCTAAAAATCCTAAGATACGCTCGATTGCCTCTTCCGTTTCTGAACCCATGAAATTGTCTCCGCAAATAACGGTATGAGTGATTTCAATTTCATCCTTCAGGGCTTTGGCATAGGCCATACCCGGGCCAACAATTCCTTCTCTGATTTCCGGTTCATGACCAGCGAATTCTTCTCCGCCTATCTGACCGAAAAACTGATTAATGTATAAAATCGCTTTCATAATTTCCCTCCTAATTCATACTACTGAGATCTATTTTGGAAAAAGATCGTGTCTGCTGTTAAACAGTTCTTGAAATAATAAGCCGCAAGTCGAATTAGAACTCAACCATCGTTTTCGTTGACCAGCCGACTACTTGATCTCCGCAGAACATCGCGTTGTTTTCCATAATGATTGACCCATCTGATTTGACCGAGGAGCCTAGAATTTCGTCATTTGACCAGCCGCCTGAAAGTCCGTCACGGGCTAAAGCTTCCAATTCTCCTAAGACTGTTTTCATCGGCGGTAATTCGATCAAAGTAGAAACATTCCCTGCTGAAACGATCGCGTCGCATTTTTCGTCCATTGATACTAACGGCTGGCTGGCGCCATCCCGCCCTGTACATTCATTGGTAAGTCCAACCGTCTTAACACCCGCGTCTTCTAACGCCACATAACAAGCAGTAAAATCAGCATCTGGATTCCCATAGCCTTCTTCGGCTACCACCGCGCTATCAGCCCCTAGGCTTTTCGCCATTTGAGCGACAAATATGGCTGCCCGTTCTTTTTGTTCCAAAGCCACGTTCAGATTCGACATGATTATGCCTAAGAAATTGATTGTTTTCCCGTGTTCTTCATATAATCGTTTAATCATTGGGAAGTTTTGAAAATCATAGGTCGACCATTTTGAGGAACAAGGCATGAAGGAACCAGAAATCATCGCACCGTCCAACACCTCATTTGGATGCATAAAGGTCGGCAGCATCGAATTGCAATTCCAGCCATAATTCAAATCATTGTAGCCATCTTCCTCCATTTGTGATTGCGGCTGCAGCACAAAGACTACACTTGGTAATTGATTCACGGCTTCATCCCGTTTAGTAACTGGTGCCAGCTCATAGGTCTCCACCTCATCTGATTTCAATCCTTTTGTGCAAGCGCCGATATATTCTGCTAAACGCATGCCTGCCCAACGCAAGGCATGATTTTTCTTTTGCTGCTCGTGGTATTCGAATGCTTCATCGGTATGAGCAACCAAAACAACATTTTTAAGCTGCGAGTAATACGTATACTTCGCACCTTCTCCGCTCATATCGATCAATCCGTCTTGGAACCCACCGTAATGCTGACCGACAACTAAAACACTCATATCTTTTAAAGCATGAGTCACTCCGTCGCCCGCTTGCATTAATTTTCCAGTTACACCAGGAAATACCGGGCCGCCCCCAACCCGATAACGCGGTTCAACGGCTTCTTTGACTGGAACCATTCGGACTTCATCCCCAGGTTTGACAATATGCAGTTCTGCTTCGGTAATGTGTTCATCTTCAAAAACAACAGCTAGCGCTTCTTTTTTATTTATCGTTAAGATACCCTCGGCATACTCTGTTTTCTCACCGAACTGAATATCTTTAACATGAAAATTTGCGATGTCTAATTTCATTTGCTTACTCCTTTCTCATTTTGGGACTAATTTTTAACTGAACTATCTTTGCCGCAGCTGATTAATCAGCCGCCAATATAGCCGGCGTCAGCCAAAACAGCCTTTGCCTCCGATACTCTCTTTTCTGCAATCATCACCACTGGACCGGTGCATCCCATACCGCTTTCAGCGTAAATATTTTTCTGCCATAAATGCTGCACGGCATCTTCTAAATCCAAAATTTCAACGCCATGTATTTCTTCAGTAACAATTTCTTTATCTGGTGCAGCTACTTCCTCTTGAACGGCCTCTTTCTTTGGCTGCGCTTCTTTTAGTAAGGTTTCTAAAGATGCCTGCTTCAATTTTGCAAATTCGGTTTTTTGAACTTGCTTGAAGTCGCCACGAACCAGCTCATCCGCGAATTCGATGGCTCCACAGACAACGGGAGCTCCCGAGGCGCGAGAAACGATCATGATTAATTTGTCCATCTCTTCGCCGACACCTGGACCATAACCAAAACCTAAAGATTCATAATTTCCTCCAGTACTATAGGAAGAAAAGACTTTCTGCAAAATATTCCCCGTTAAGGAATCCATCACCATGACGTCGCACGTCCCTGCCAGAACATCATTGCCTCGCATGACTGCTCCGCCGTCGCTGCGGTTGGATTTTGCAAAGTGGATCGGATACCCTTTATCCATCAATTTTTTTAGAATAATCTCCGCTTGGCGGGCACCGTCAATATTCAATAAGCCGATGGTTGGCTCCGCAATACCGCAGGTTTTCGCTGTGATAATGCCATACAAGGCATTCAACACTAAAGCTTCAACGCGTGTTAACGCAGAAGTACCTGTCGTTGTCGCAAGATACATATGCTTGCCTTTTGCTGGCGTGATGACTCGACCAACAGTAGAAATACCGATGGGAAACGGATAATGCATTGTCACACCGGCATCCGCCGTTCCTTCAGACAAAACCTTCTCCAGCTCTTTTTGTGCTTCATCTGTATCTGAAACTAAGATACTTTCGATGCCTGAATAATCAATTTCCTTAGTCCCGATGACCTTCACAGAAATTCCTTTATCCGCCGCCATTTTCGCCGCATCAATCAGCTCTGCTTCGTCATGCTCACTCCCCAAAGCAGTCAATGCTACTGTTGACGAAACACCCCGTCCGGTTTCCAATGTATCCGCAAGTTCCTGAAATACCTCAGCAATTATTTGTTTCGTATCTTTTCCAGCCATAAGTTTATTCCTCAAGCTTTCCAACAAGATGGCTCGCGAAGTCGCGTAAAGATTCCGCAATCAACTGCTTAATTTGCTCTTCAGAAACAGCCGTTTCTGGTTCTCCGCTATTTTTTTGCATCATAAAGGAAATCCCATCAAATAAGTTCGTCATCCGCCCTAAGAAAAGGCTGCCTTTTCCGACAAACATCGTCCGATTGAGTTCACCAGCCAAAATATTCTCGCGAGCAAAGCCTAGATAAGGAATCCCAGAAGGAATATGACCTTGAGTCGGTGCCCAGCCCACCATGCCGTGCTGCTTCACGAAATCGGCCAATTCGGCTTTTTGGATTTGACCTTTCATCACTGCCAATGCGCCGATCATTTTATAATTTGCTTCCGGCACATTGCCTGCTCCCGCCGGTTTTGTAATATCTGGATTTTGCATCTCAACAGAGTATTTATCGACATCGGTCAACTTGAGACCGGCTTTTTCTAACGGAATACTCGTTAAAGAAGAAATCACTTTTTGCGGCGAGGCCCCTGTGCCAACGGTATGACGTCCGACAATATCGGTATTTAATTCTGGACTAATCCCATCATTTTCAGAAATCAATACCGCGAAACTTGCGACGCAGTCTTCTAGAATCGGCAGTCCTTTGTTCAAATGGTCCTTGCCATTCATGCCTAATTTTGCAGTCGATCCGCCAGCCGCAACGATCACATTTTTGAAAACACCAGATTTTACTAATGAAGCTGCTTGAATCAGAGCATGCGTTGGTCCAGCACAAAAACCGCGAACATCGCTGCCTGTCGCGTTTTCCAATCCAGCCATTTCTGCTGCCGCCTTTGCAAAGTTCCCACCGCCGCGTTGATTCATATCGCCACAGGCTTCCTCTGAACATTCCAAGACATATTCAATTTCGTTTTTATCGATGCCTGTTTGTTGAAGCAAGTGTAAAATCGCAATCGTACAAGAGGCCTTTGAAACAAGATTTTCAAAAATGACATGCGCAAATAAGGTATCATCCAAATTGTGAGCGGCTTTTACACAACCAACGATCTCGTCATTAAAGCGGATCGGTTCTGCCTTCTCATTTTCGATAAAACCTAAGATCTCATCAGAAGAAACTTCCTCTGCGAGCTTTGCTAAAATTTTCTCATCCAGTAATGGATGTTTATCTAATTTATTTTTTACCTGTTTACTAAATTCATCATTCAATTTGACCAAATCAAAAACATCAACGTATTTCAACATGCCGATAAACTCATCCTCTGGCATGATTTCTCCAAATTTCCCTTGTCGTTTGTCCTCAGCTTTTTTGTCATACCAAGGAGTTTCGATTTTTTCGAGCTCTTCTGGAGTCATGTTCCCGATATAAACTTGATTCGGCGGATAGGACACGCAGGTTTCGTAATCGCGCAAGTGGTTGCTTATTTCTTTTAAGTATTCTGAATCAGGATCAATTTTTCTTTGAAGTGTTTGAGTAGTGCCATTATGAACGACCATATCTGGAGTATGTGCCAGATAATAGCTCGACCCTTTCAATACGCTATACATAGGAACATCCTTTCTGATCAAAATTTTGGAATGATACTGAACAAGTCCTCGTCCAGTATCATAAAAGAACTGCACGCAAAACTTATTCACTTATTTGACTTCGAATTGAAGCCATTTCGTCGACAATATCGTCAACATCTAAGACCATTTCCATCATTCCAACTTGTTCCTCGTACAGTTCAGAGTCAATCGCTTCTTTCATTTCTGGTTCAACGATATGATATACGTCAAGTCCTAACTGGACTCCCGCTAATGGACCGGCATACGTAGGATCACCCAAAGTTACAGTTTCGGCTGCTAACCCAGCAGCTTCACCTTCCGCCGCGCCAAGAACAACAACAATATTCTCAGCACCGAATTCCTCTGTAAACTCTTTGACCCTCTTTTGATTTTCCAGATCCATTGCGCCCGCGGCCGTTCAGACAAAGCATTCTGTGGATGAGAATACTACATCTGCGCCTAGTGGTTTCACACATTCTTCAATGGCTTGCCCGGGAACGCCGTCTCTGTCGCCGAGGATGATAACTTTTTTGTCTTTCAGCAACATAATGATTCCTCCTTGTTTTTTTATTATTTAAACGGTTTGACCCGTTAAATATACTTTTGAATCATTGCTTCTACACTCTCAGGTGTAGCATCGTCTTTCACCAGCTCTTCGATTTTTTCACCGTCTTTATAGATAGCGATTACTGGTATGCCAAGAATTTTTTGGCCGATCGCCACTCTTCTGGCTTTCGCTGTATCTAACTTAGCGAATGGTATTTTCTCACTGTATTTATCCGCAAATTCTTCGATACTGGGCATCAAAGCTTGGCAGGGTTCACAAGTTTCTGAGAAAAAATCAACCAGCATCGTTCCCTGACTTTGCAATACTTCCGCTTCAAAATTCTTTTTATCTAAAACTTTCATAGTCAAACTACTCCTTAATCAATTTTCTAATCCACACTTCATCTGCCAATCCGCTTACTTATGCAAAGGTACGGAGCTGACATTTCAAGAAAAATTTTAATGATGCAGATACTTTTCAATCGCAACAGCCGCTGTACAGCCATCGCCACTTGCTGTGACAACTTGACGAACATTTTTGACCCGAACATCGCCAGCAGCATATACGCCCGGAACATTCGTCGCCATCTTTTCATCGGTTTTAATGTAGCCTCTCTCCATTTCAACGATATTTTCAAAAATTTTCGACTGCGGCAAATAACCGATAAAACTGAAAATACCAATCAGCCCGTCTTCTTCGTCAGCATCGAAGCGGGTCGTTTCATTTGTCTCAGTGTTGCGAATCGTGATCGCTTCAACAATGCCGTCACCTTCGAGACTCTCCACGACCGAATTATAGACATAGTGGATCTTCTCGTTGGCCTTAACTTGTTCGATCGCGATCGCATCTGCGGTCAGTTCTGCGAGATTTTGAATGATCGTCACTTTACGAGCAAAGGTTGATAGGAAGATCGCCTCTTCCACCGCTGAATTCCCGCCGCCGATCACAAAAACTTCCATATCTTCGAAAAAGGCCGCATCACAGGTCGCACAATAAGAGAGCCCTTTACCCATGAACTCCTTTTCATTCGCACAACCGATCGGCCGAGGGTAAGCTCCCGAGGCGATAATGATTGAACGCCCTTGATATTCCCCTTTTTTGCCCTTGATTACTTTCACATCATTCGAAAAATCGACTTCAACAATCGTATCCGCTGCGCGCTCAACACCGAATGATGCTGCTTGCTCGGTCATCCGTTTAATCAGAGAACGACCGGATTCCTTCTCCAGACTGCCGGGATAATTCTCAATCTCGGAAGTCAGTATGATTTGTCCACCATCCTTACCCTTTTCGATTAGCAATGTTTTTAACCTTGCCCGCCCGGCATAAATAGCTGCTGACAATCCCGCGGGACCTGCACCGATGATAATTACGTCATACACTTGCATATCTATCCTCCATTCCGTTCTATATAAAATACGATGAAAACTCACCGTGATTTTCTAAAAAACCAAAATGATATCGCTTTCTTTTTTGGAGCTTGTTGATTACAGTTTCAATTGTGATTATATGAGCATTACAAAACACTCAAATAGATTAGCTTCTAATAAAATCTATTCATCCAATTATAGTCGATTGTCGACAAACGACTAATATAGACAAACCCATTTTATCAGCATTCATTTCGACTTTCAATCTTTTTTCTATTCATTTTTGTTGTTATTTATTTTATTTTTTAATCGTCCTTCGTCTTTTAGAAATAATTTACAACCGTTTTATCTGTTGCCTAATATAATCAGATACATGATATAGTTACTATTTTCACTTAATCCACAATTCCTTTGAATTATAATCCCAAACTTGAAATTCAAAATATTGTAACTATTAAGCTGACCTCCTCCTTTAAACCAAAAACAGTCAAATAAATAATTTACTTTTTTTCAAATAGTTTTTTTGGCTGATGATGCTTTTTTCTGCTTGAAGCGTTATCTATTTTTATATCGGTAAAAAAATAAAAAGCCAGAGCGTCTTTCCTCTGACTTAACGCAAAAAATCCTCGACAACTGTCGAGGATTTTAGGCTTATCCGAATGCTTGCTCTGTCCGAGAAATGATCTCATCTTGCAGAGCTTTTTCTAAATTATTGAAGTAATCGCTGTAGCCCGCTACCCGAACAATCAAGTTTTCGTATTCCTTCGGATGTTTTTGCGCCTTCAGCAAGGTTTCTCGATCAATCACGTTGAATTGGATGTGGTGCCCGTCCAAAGCAAAGTAGCTGCGAACTAGTGAGGCCATGTTCGTGATTCCCGCTTCACCTGCTACCACACTAGGAGTAAATTTCTGATTTAGTAATGCACCGCCGGTTTTGGTTTGATCGATTTTCGAAGCAGATTTGATTACTGCTGTCGGACCGTTGCGATCGGCCCCTTTTTCTGGTGAAATGCCATCTGGTAATGGGATTCCTTTATGACGGCCGTTTGGTGAAGCCTCCATGACTTGACCAAAGTAAACATGGCACGTTGTCGGTAAGAACTCTACTACTGTTTTCGAACCTTTCGGTGTTGGTCGTCCCGCGATTACATCTTGCAATGAAGCCGCGACATCTCGCAATAACATATCCGCATATTCATCGTCATTTCCGTATTTAGGTGTTTCATTATAAACTCTGTCGTAAATCTCGTCATAGTTTTCAAAGTCCGCTTCACAGGCAGCCAGCAGCTCTTGCATCGTCATCGTTTTTTCTTCGAAGACGTTGTGTTTGATTGCCGCCAATGAATCAGTAATCGTCGCGATCCCAACACATTGAATATAGCTGGTATTGTAACGAGCGCCGCCGGCATTGTAGTCTTTTCCGACCTTGATACAATCATCGGACATCACAGAAAGCAATGGTACCGGCATGAATTCCATGTACATCCGTTCAATCAAGTTATTCCCCGCAACCTTCACATCCACCACGTATTGCAATTCTTCATAAAAAGCGTTGAAGACTTCTTCATAGGTTTTCATCTCAGTGAAATCGCCCACGTCGATCCCGACTTGTTTATCAGAATAATGATCGTAGCCGCGATTCATTGCCAATTCAAAGATTTTCGGAATATTAAGATACCCGGTCAATACATAGGCTTCTTTTCCGGCCACACCAACTTCGACACAGCCTGAACAAATTCCGCTCTCTCTGGCATCATCAACGGATTTTCCTAAGTAGCTTAGTTCCGCCAAAATCGCTTCAGAGTTATACATCGCCGGTTGTCCCCAGCCTTTACGCGAGACTTTTAATGCTTCACGCAGGAATTTCTCTGGTGATTTACGCGAAATCTGTACATTGGAACTTGGCTGCAATAATTTCATTTCGTCCATAACTTCTAAGATTAGGTAGCTGACATCACTTACGCCGCTGGTTCCATCAGGACGCAAGGCACCCGTATTTAAGTTACAGAAGTCGGTATAAGTACCACTTTCTTTTAAGGTGATTCCGACTTTTGGCGGCGCTGGCTGATTATTAAATTGAATCCAGAGATTTTCTAACAACTCGCGCGCTTCTTCACGGGTCAAACGACCCTCTTCAATATCTTTTTCATAGAAAGGTTCTAAATGCTGATCCAATTTCCCTGGAGAATAAGCATCCCAGTTGTTCATTTCGACAGTCACGCCAATATGAGTGAACCAATACATTTGGATCGCTTGACGGAAGGTTTGCGGCGCATGCTCTGGAACCACATCGCAGACTTCAGCCAGCTCCAACAGTTCCTGTTTCCACTGCGGGTCTGTTTCTGATTCAGCCATATCGCGACATTGCTGCGCGTAGCGTTTGCCGTAAATGATCATCCCTTCGCAGACTAACTTCATGCCTTCTAATTCTTCGCGTTTATTCAATGCTTCCATATCATTGTTATAGTCCAAACTGTCGATTTCCTGTTGGATATCTGCTATGAAATCAGCGAAGCCTTTTTGGTACATTTTTCCGTCTGCTACCGTATGTCCCGGTCCGCGCTGCATCAAGAATTCTGTATATAGGCCGCCATCAAATAATAAGTGCCATTCTTCTGGTAATAGACGATTCATCCGTGTCATCATCGCACGATCATGCCAATAAGGAATAATAACCTCTTCTTGTACCCGTCGATCTTCTTCACTCACTCGGAAAAATACTTTTTCGCGATTATGCATATTGTCGAAATCTTCCAAGGTGTGGCAGCATAATTCAGGGAAAGTTGGTGCCGCCCAAGGCTTGTCACCCTTTTCTCCAAGAACTAACGAGCCTTTTTCAATGTAGTTCGTTCGATTTTCCATGATGTACTTGAAAGAAAGACCGCGTAGAACAGGGGCAGAAACTTTACCTTCCCATTTCTTGTAAGCCTCGGTCAATAGGACCGCTCGTTCCATCGAAATACTCGGTGTACATTCCTTATCACTGATCTCCCGCAACCGTTTGATTCGTTCTGTGCTCCCTCTTCTTGTTGGTTCCAGTGTTAATTCTGTCATTACTATTCCTCCTGTTTTATGTTTTGATCCAATGCTTCCTTATATTTCTTTATCCGCCGATCGTCACTTGATAACCAGCATCTTGATAAACCTTTTGAAGCCGTTCAACTTTTTCGTCTGCCGGTTTGATAAAGTTTTGCGTACACACACGTTTCAAACGTTCATATTTGTCACGGCCAAAATCGTGATAGGGTAGCAGTGAAATTTCATTCACATGAATTTTTTCTTTTGCCAACCAGTCAATAATCGCCTCCGCATCTACTTCATCGGCATTAATTTCATCTAATAAGATCAAACGTAAATTGATCTCCGCTTGGTTCTCCGATAAGAAACGTAAATTTTCCAGGACCAGCTGATTCCCTGCACCGGTATAAAGCTGGTGATTATGTGAATCGATGAACTTTAAATCGTACAAAAACAAATCCGCGTAAGGTAAAATTCGCTGATAATTCTCCGTTGGTGCTACTCCGCAAGTATCAATCGCGACCGTTATCCCCAATCGTTGACACTCTTGCGCCAGTTCCACTACATAATCCATATTTTGCGCCATCACTTCACCGCCAGAAAAGGTCACCCCGCCCCCTGACTGATCATAAAAGATTTGGTCTGATTGAATTTTTTTGACCAACTCACGAATCGAATAGTCCTTGCCAATCAGTTCTTCTTTGCCGTATTTGTTTAACATGATTTCCGGCCCAAATACTTGGCTTTCAGGATTGTGACACCATTCACATCTGATGGGACACCCTTTGAAAAAAATCGTTGTCCGAATCCCCGGCCCATCGTGGGTCGAAAACTTCTGAATATTAAAAATCGTAGGCTTTTTCACGTTCTTCCCTCCCGCCTCAATTATAAAGCGCCGCTCGTTTAGTTGCAAGCGCTTTATTCATAATAGTGAATATTTTAACTTATTTTTTCTAAAGTTTTTCATTTAAATGATGGTTAGGCGTTTTACGGTTTTTCGGGTATACTAAAAATAACTAATTGATGTCAGGATACGCGCAATAGGCATCCTGCTCAGTTCTTTCTTAATCAGAAATTACTTTAATATGAAATAGAGGTATGGAGATGAATATTGGCGAAAAAGTAAAAAACCTGCGCAATGAACGCGGCATGACCCTTAAACAGCTTTCCGAGGCAACAGGCCTGTCTACAGGCTTTTTGTCTCAATTTGAACGAGGAATCACGACTATTGCGGTAGAGCATTTGTCGAATATCGCGGACTTATTCAAAGTAAAAATCAATTACTTCTTTGAAGAGGAGCCCGAAATCGAACCGATCGTTCGCGGATATGATCAACCAGTCATCCATAAATTGAACAATATGATCTACAAGCAGTTGAGCCGGACACCTCAAGATAAACAGATCGCACCGAAGATGATTGAGATCATGCCCCACGAAAAACGCGAGCTGCCTACTACTTATCCGCATCAAGGTGAAGAATTTGTTTATGTATTAGAAGGAATTTTGACCTTGGTGATCGAAAAAGAGACCTACCAGCTTTATCCTGGCGACTCGGCGCATTATTTTTCGACGATTGATCACAACTGGGACAACCAGACGAGCAATGTTGTAAAATTCATCGTCGTTCATTCCCCAAATGATTATTAAAAAGCGCTCGATCAAAAATTTGATCGAACGCTTTTTTATTTCTCCCCACAAATGCCAAAGTTTATATCTCTGAGGAAGACCGCTTGTGCCTGATGCATTTCCTTGAGTAACGCTTCTTCATTGATGCTTTCTAAATCTGTTTTTGTTGCGGCGCCTGTTTGAATGATTCGCCCCGCCATCATCTGAAGTAGCCAAGCAAGATCGCTGCCTGTTTCAGCCGTCTGTAAAACGGCTTCTGCACGAACATCCTTCACCGTAAGCCCCGCTTTGGTAAACAAAGAATACATTTCAGAACCAATGTGAATATTCCCTTGTTCATGAGCGACGGTTTCCCAGACCCACTGTTGCGCTTGGGTGTGCAGCGGAAATTTTTCAGCCAACGTCCCCGCTCCTGCTGCATCGCTTTCTTGAAAAATCATACGTCCGTTGGGCTTTAAACAATTTGCTAGATCCTTGATTGCCTGAAAGGGATCAGGCAGATACATCAGTATTCGCCTGCCGACAATTGCGTCAAACGTTCCTAATTTTTCCGCCGCAGCGTCCATCGGCAGCGTCATGAATCGTACATTAGTCAGCTGTTTTTCATCGGCCGTTTTTTGGGCACCTGCAATCGCTGCTTCATTGATGTCAATTCCAACAATTTCACCAGTGCCAGCCATCAGCTCCTGAATTAAAAAACTGACTTCGCCAGTGCCGCAGCCGACATCTAAAATTCGCAGGTTTTCTTTGATACCAGAGTCGATCAATAATTTTTGGGTAAACGTATTCCGCTCGTTCATTTTTTACTTCCTCTCGCATGCAAGTTTAGCTAGTAATTCAGCAAAAATCTTTTTTAACTGTTTTTGCGTTGATAAGAACAATTCCGGATCATACTTGCTCAATTCTTCTTCGCCAAACGATCGCTTCTCAATGTATTGAATATAACGAATCTCCAGCTGCAGCGCTTCGATCGCGGCCTGCTGCCCATAATGGTGCGTAATAAATCCGCCGCGAAACGGATGATTATTCGAAACACTATACCCTTGCGCCTCTAGTAACTCCGTCAATGCCTCACGCAAATCCGCGCTGGCAGTTTGATCTGCTTGATTTCCAATCACAAAATCAGCGGGTTTCTGCTGATCAACATTCGGATATTCCGCAAAACTATGCAGATCAAACAGGTAGATTTTTGAAAAATACTTTCGTTTTTCCTCGATCAATTCTTGCAGCGCCTGATGATACGGCCAATAATATTTGTTCAACCGTTCATCGATCGTTTGTGGCGAGAGCGTCTCATTATATAACTGCTTGCCAAAGGTATTCCGCTGATAAACCGCGGTAGCTTGATAATCCTCGCCAGACATACGACTCTCGCGATTAGGATCAGCCGCATACCGATTCACCTGATTTTCGATCACTGTATAGCCGCTGGCTGCCAAAAAACTGTACAATTCCGGTAAAAACCAGTCAGTATTTGCTAGAACAGCCTCATTTCGTAAACTTTTCCGCATCTCTTCTGGTATCCAGGTTCCGCTATGAGGCAGGCTGATAATGACAGGCGCTTCATTTTTTCCTTCATTATAAATAGTGAATGGGTTCATTTATTCCCTGCTTTCTTTTTCCTTGATTATAGGCCTTTTGAAATAATTAATGAATACAAAAAAACTGACAAGGCTATTATACCTTGTCAGTTCATTGTCTGTTTAGTTTTCTAAAGCTGTCAAACGTTTACACATATCGATCAATTCTTGCGTCAAGCCGATATAGGAAATGGCATTCATTAAATGGTCTTGACTGTGTACCATCAATAGCGTCACTTCTGAGTTGTTTCCGCTTGCCTCCGCAGTCAATAGCCCTGTCTGCGTATTGTGTGCTTCAACCAATGCCTCGTTTGCCGCCTTCATTCGCTCCTCAGCTTCGGAAAAATTATTTTCCTTTGCCGCGGCCAAAGCAGCAACGGCTTCGCTTTTCGCATTGCCGGCATTCATGATCAAGCCCATGACTACTTGTAATTGTTCATCGTTCATCTGCAAAAATTCCTTCCATCACTTTATCTATTTTAGATTTCATCAAAATCGAATGTATCAAAATCAATTTCTTCTGTTTCTAATTCTTCGGCCTCTTTTTCCTCGCGCAAGTATTGATCATCCAATACCTTGATAAATGGATAGTAAATCACCATTCCCAAGACGATCAGCAGGGCCTGCAGCACCGAGGCCTGCCAGCCGCTGACTAAGAATCCAGAGATAATCGGCGGTACTGTCCATGGCAACTGAATCCCGTTTGTATAAGGAACGATGCCCCAATCCATCGCAAAATAAGAAATAATAATATTAATAGTAGGAACTAGTGCAAATGGGATCAAAATAATCGGATTCAATACGATCGGCAAGCCGAAAATAATCGGCTCATTAATCCCGAAAATACTTGGTACTAATGATAATTGTGATAGTTTTTTCACTCGCTGGCTCTTACAGAAGATCACCATCACGATAATCAATGATAAGGTCGATCCGCCGCCGCCGAAAGTGGCAAACATATCTTGGAATTGGCCGGTAATGATATTAGGAATTTCATGACCATCTTTAAACGCTTGCATATTTTCAACTGACAACGCGCGTAGAACTGGATTGAATACCGCTCCAACAACACTAGAACCGTTGATTCCGAAGAACCAGAAGAAGTGCAAGAACAAGTAGGCAACGATCATTGCCCCTAAAGTATTTCCTAAGCTTAATAATGGCGTTTGCAGGAATTTAAAGATGACATCTTGCAGGTTCCCCATTGATGTTAATGAAACTAGCCAATTGATAACGAACATGATCGTTACCACAACAAAACTTGGAATCAATGCTTCAAAAGATTTCACAACGGTCGGCGGAACGCCTTCTGGCATTTTGATCGTCCAGCCGCGGTGAATCACTGCCGCGAAAATTCGAGTTGAAACTAAAGCGATGATCATCCCTAAGAATAGACCGCTTGAACCCATCCATTTTAACGGCAAGCTGGTTACTTCATAAACTTGAGTACTATTTTCAGGAGTAAACATCGTCGTATACGGTGTCAAAATGAAGAATGAAACCAAAGCCAGTGCACCTGACTGGATCGCATCTATCTCTAATTGACGCCCTAAACTGTAGGCAATCCCGACAACAGCCAAAATGGCCATTACATCAAAACTCGCCGAAGCGGGTACTGACATCAGCGACTCCCAGTTCTTTCCTAGAATCGGAGAGATCATATTGCTCCAATTAGGAATCGGGAAATTCGCAAGTAATAGGAAAAAGGAACCAACGATTAATAATGGCGTTGAAATCAAAAATCCGTCACGGATCGCAATCAAATACTTATTTTCTCCGATTACTTTGGCCAGCGGTGTTAAAATTTTCTCCAACCAGTTTAAAAACTTCTGCATCTTTTTTTCCTCCAATCGATCATGGATTATTTTTTATTTTGTTTGATTAATTTTAAAACTTCTTTCATCGCTTTTTCGCCATCCATCATGCCGTAGATTTCTGGTGCGATCACAGCAACTGGAATCCCTTGCGGTGCGAATTGTTCTTTGGTTTTTTCCAGCAAGAATTTCACTTGCGGGCCTAAAAGAATCGCCACTGGTTTTTCTTTTTCAACAACTTCTTGCGAACGCGCCACTGGAAAAGCCGTGATTTGAAGCGGCATATTGTGCTTATCGACGATTTCCATCATTTTGTTCACCATAATACTCGTTGACATTCCTGCATCACAAAATAAATAAATTTGTTTTTTACTCATGTTCTCCACTCTCCTATTGTTTATTCGATTGGTGCTTTGATTCGTTTTTCATATGCTTCTAACCACTCTTGGGTGATTGGCTGGATATTGGTAGTATGGTTCGCTCCCATATCGGCGATAAAAATTTGCGGTTCCTGCTGATCGTTACCAACACTAAAGGTAAATTCGACATTGGTAGCAACGCCCCACTCCCCTTTGGTGTTCATGGCGATCAAGGAGAAGGCGCCGGCCTTTCCATAGCGGGCGGTTAATTTATCGTGAAATTCATAAACGGCTTTATCGCAAGCAGCTTGCGGTGTGAAGCCTTCGCCCATCAAACGGACGATTTCATAGGATAAACATCCCTTCATTAGATCTTCACCTAAACCCGTCGCAGTTGCTCCGCCGATTTCGCTATCGACGTAAAAGCCTGAACCAGATAACGGAGAATCCCCTACGCGACCCGGTTTTTTCATAAATAGACCCGAGCTGGAGGTTCCCGCTGTCAGCGTTCCCATTTGATCCAAGGTGATCGCGCCGACCGTATCATGGCCGTCATAAGGATTTAAATTATTTTCGTGAATCTCTATTAGCCGTTTCTCCCAAATCTTGTGGGCCCGTTCCGTCAGCATGCTTTTTCTTTCAAAGCCTTCTAACATTGAATATTTTGTGGCACCTTCACCCACTCGAAAACTGTTGAATTTATCTTGACTAAGTTTTCGTGCGACAGAGATTGGATTTTTTACATCCGTGATGCCGGCGACTGCGCCGATTTCAAAGGTATCTCCATGCATGAAGGCCGCATCCATTTCCAAGATGCCCTCCGCGTTTGGCAATCCGCCAAACCCGACCGATTTATAGTAAGGATAATCCTCTACTGTTTTGATCAAGGTCTCTACGGCATCCCCCGCTTCACCTTTTTCTGCTAATAAACGCATCGCTTCTACTACGCCATCGTGCGCCATACGCCATGTGGCAATTGCTCCCCACGCCATTGTCGTGCTCCTTCCGTTACCGTTTACATTTAGAAATCTGACCTCATTATAAATAGTATATACTGTTTTGTATATACTAAATTTGAAATTTATTTATCTTTTTTTAGCGTTTTCTAAGCTAAAAAAAATAAATCCTGCAAAAAAAGGCCTGACATTGATCGTCAGACCTTTTAAATTCTGCTATTCGATTAGTTTTAACATTCCCCGCATGTAAATTTCCATGTTTAGTAACAAGTCTTCTTCATCCATATATTCGTCGCGATTATGAGCGATACCCTTTTGCCCAGGAAATGACGGGCCGAACGCGACAATATTCGGAACAAAACGCGCATAGGTCGCTCCCGTAGTTGTTACCGGTGTCCCATCTAATCCCGTTACCTCTTCATAAACACTGGCTAGTGTTTGAACATTTGGGTCCTCTTTCGGAAAATGACTGCTTTTGATTCGGCGGCTGACTTCTAACTGACTTTCAGCAGGCAGATGAGCTTCCAGAGCCTTTGTTACATCAGATTCTTCAATTGAAACCGGATAGCGAATGGCAACAGAAAGGGCTAATTGATTGCCTTTTTTGATTAACTGATAGGGGGTGATCATTAATTTTCCGCTGTCAGCATCGGAAAAATCAATTCCCAACCCTTCGCCATAATGCTGATTCGCCAAACTTTTGACGATCCATGAGAAATAATCCGCCAGCTTACCAGAAGTTCGGTTCTCTTGGATAATTTTTTCTGCTAACAAGGTAATCGCGTTTTCTCCAAGCTCAGGCGCGTTCGATGGAGCTCTTTTCCCGATTACATGAATTTCTGTGCCATTGATCGCTACGGACAAGTCATCCGGCACGTGATCCCGCGCCTGATCACCGATAAATTCACCTAAAATAGTCAATTCAGCTTCAGAGAACGTTGTCAAAATTTCATAATTGACGATTCCTCGTTCACCATAGACCACCGGATATTTGCAATCGGGAGTAAAACCGAATTGCGGTGCTTTTTCTTCACTTAAATACAGCGGAATATCCGAACTGCCGCTTTCCTCATCCGTTCCAAAAACGATCCGAATCGTCTTTTTGATTGGTAAATTCAGTTCTTTCAGCAGCTTCAACCCGAACAGGCAAGCGAGGATCGGTCCTTTATTGTCCAAAATTCCTCGGCCGTAGAAACGTTGATCCTGCTTGCTCAATTTGAAAGGTGGAAACGACCAGCCGTCACCGGCAGGCACGACATCCAAATGGCCCACTACACCAATATATTCTTCAGCTTCACCCCACTGAGCATAGCCGACCGCGTCGTTTACGATCGCTGTTTCAAAACCATATTTTCGAGCCAATGCCAGTGCTGTCTCTAGTGCTTTTTTGGGTCCCTTTCCGAAAGGTGCCTGTTCTGCAGGCGTTCCTTTGACACTTTCTACCTGCATCACTTGATCCAGATCCTGATAAAACTGCTCTTTGTTTTCCTCAATTACTTTTCTAAAATCAATGGACATGAGAAGCCTCCTGATTCCTATTAAATTTTCTATTTTATTTCGTACTCTCTAATGACTATAACGGGTCAACGTTGTTTTGAAGACATAGCGGTCAGATCGATAATAGGAGATATCGTAAAAGATCGGCGTCGCATCTAATGCGAATGTCACCGAATAAACCTGCAGCAACGGTTCCCCCATCGGCACATCCAATAGTTTTGAAAGATCGGGAGTGACTAAGATAGCTTCTACCTCTTGGTGCGAATAGGCGATCTCAGTTTTTTCTTCCAACAACTTGAATAACGATCCGTCAAAATCCGCTTTGGTCAAGCCTTTGACATAATCTTCAGACAAGTAGATCTTTTCGACCGTCATCGGCTCATCATCTAAAATCCGCCGACGAACGAGTTCATAGATTGGATGATCCTCTTCTAATTGCAGCGCGCTCAGTATTTCTTCTGAGGGCTCGTCTACCTTTTGAAACGAGATTACTTCCGTACTGCTGGTTTTCCCGTAGGCCTTCGCCGCTTCAGTAAAGCCTTGCAGCCCAGAACGTCCACTTTGAATTTTTGGCTGCGACATGACATAACTGCCCTTCCCACGGCGCTTGACCAAAATATTTTTATTGATTAAATCATCGATGGCTTTGCGAACCGTTAAGCGGCTGCAGTCGAATTCTTTAGCCAAATCGTACTCTGAAGGCAGTTTTTGCGAACTCACATAGACACCTTCATGGATTCGCTTTTCGATCTCAGCAGATACTTGGTCAAATTTCGCCTTTGTCGTTTTCTTCTCTTCCATAATCGCTCCTTATTCCTATCAATGTATTTATTTTTCTTTTGAGAAAAATAAGTCTGATGGTCATGCCGTATACCATTCCTCTAACCCATTAAAAATGCAAGTGGAACTGGCATCCTTATTCCTATTAATGTATTTATTTTTCTTTTAAGAAAAATAAGTCTGATGATCATACCGTATACCATTCCTCTAACCCATTAAAAATGCGAGTGGAACTGGCACCCTTATTCCTATTAATCTATTTATTTCTATTTTTAAAGCCAAAGGTCTTCTCAATTTCACTATACTGATTCTTTGGCGTATTGGCTAGACCAACATTTACTAGTAAATATTCATTCGGTATATACCTAACAGTATATACTATATTCGTAATTTAGAAAAATTCAATCATTCTCAGATTTTTTTTACTTTTGAAACAGCGGGTTTTAATAAAATTATCTTCTCGCTCCGCTTTCTTTCTGAAGTCATTTCGCTTATAATACCGACAGGTGATTTTATGAATACAATAGATGCAACGGAAATCGTTGATAAAATGAGCAACCAAAAAATAAATTATGATCGTGTGTTGCACAAGATGATTCAATCATGGGAAAAAGAGGAAGTACGTCCGAGAATTCTGATTCATTCTTGCTGCGCGCCATGTAGTACATATACATTGGAATTTTTGACTCAGCACGCGGATGTGACAATTTTCTTTTCCAATTCAAACATCCATCCCGAAAGTGAGTATCAACGGCGGGTTCTGGTTCAAGAAAAATTTATCAATGACTTTAATGAAGCGACTGGCAATCAGGTGGACTTGATCATTGATGACTACAAACCGAATGAATTCATTCAATTGATGCAGCAAAAGAATTTGACTGAAGAACCTGAGGGCGGCGAACGCTGTACCGCCTGCTTTAATATGCGCTTGGATTTAGCGGCTAAAGAAGCGCTGGAACGTGGATATGACTATTTCGGCAGTGCCTTGACGATCTCCCCGAAAAAAAATAGTCAATTGATCAATCAAATCGGCATGGATATCCAAAAGATTTACAATACCCACTATCTGCCAAGTGATTTCAAAAAAAATTCCGGTTATCAACGCTCAATTGAAATGTGCAAAGAATATGATGTTTACCGTCAATGCTACTGCGGCTGTGTTTTTACCGCGAAACAGCAGGGCTGTGATTTGAAAACGATCAATAAAGAAGCCAAAGCATTTGTGCAGGAACATCAGAAACAACCAGCGGAATCATAAGATTTTTTAGAACGGATAGATTTTCTCTATCGGTTCTTTTTTTGACCAAAGAAAATGATTCAAAATATGGATAAATTCTATTTTTTATTCATTTATCATTGCTTTTTTTATAAATAATGCGGATAAATCTCATGTAACCTTTACACGCTGGTGTCAGATTGGGTACAATTAACTAATTACAAAGCTGATTAAGAGAGGTTCTATTATGATCAAACGCAAACTTAATTCACGCTTCGGCTTCTTTTTATTACTGACGCTTTTATTGTGGGTTAAAAATTTATTTGCCTATTTTGTTGATTTCGATTTGAGATTGGATAATGCGCTGCAAGTATTCATCCTCTTGATTAACCCAATAGCGACAACGATGCTCTTTTTGTCGATCTTTTTATTTATCAGAAGAACTAAAGCCGCCTATATCACCGGCTATCTCATCTATTTGTTATTGAGCTTGCTGCTGTTTGCGAACGTCGTTTATTATCAGGAATTTACGGATTTTCTTACGATTGATACGATCTTGGGGGCCGGGAAAGTCGCCAGCGGTCTTGGCGAGAGTGCGATTCGTTTATTTAAGCCCCATGATGTGTTGTATTTTCTAGATTGTATCGTTGTATTAGCCGTCTTACTCCTCAAAAAAATACCCTTAGATATCCGTCCTGTTCGAGCGAAGTTTGCTTTTTCGGTCACGATCGCTTCTTTATTGTTCCTATCTGGAAATATTATTTTGGCGGAAACGAGTCGGCCGGGACTATTAACGAGGACCTTCTCCAGAGATTATCTGGTGAAATATTTAGGGATCAATGCTTACACGGTTTATGATGGTGTCAAGACTTACCAAGTCTCGCAAATCCGCGCACAGGCAAGTCCCAATGATATGGAAGTACTGGCAGAAAAGCTGAAGCAGCATCCAAAAGAAAAGAATCCTGAAACCTTTGGCATTGCTAAGGATAAGAACATTATTTACGTTCATTTGGAAAGTGCCCATCAATTCTTGATCGATTACAAACTGAAGGATGAAAATGGCGTAGAACATGAAGTAATGCCTTTCGTAAATAGTCTGTATCACAGCAACAGTTCCTTCAGCTTCGATAATTTTTACCATCAAGTGAGCGCTGGAAAAACCAGTGACGCAGAAACGTTGTTGGAAAATTCACTGTTTGGACTGAATCAAGGCTCACTTTTCTCCCAACTAGGTGGGAAAAATACTTTTAACGCCGCACCTTCGATCCTTGATCAAAAATTGGGCTATACAACGGCCGCCTTCCACGGAAATGCCGGCAACTTTTGGAATCGAAACGAGACCTATAAAAAATTCGGCTACCAGCATTTCTTTGATGCCAGCTATTACAAATTAAATGATGCTAACTCGTTCCAATATGGCTTGCACGACAAACCCTTTTTCCAACAATCGGTGAAGTATTTGGAGCATTTGCAGCAGCCTTTTTATGCGAAGTTTCTGGCTGTTTCTAACCACTACCCGTTTTCTGAATTGCCCGAAGCGGAGAATGGTTTTCCTAAGGTAAATACCGGAGATTCTACGATCGACGGCTATTTCGCAACCGCAAACTATACGGATACCGCGATTAAGGAATTTTTCGATTATCTCAAAGCCAGCGGCCTCTACGAAAACTCGATGATTGTCTTATATGGGGATCACTATGGGATTTCTGATTCTCGAATCGAGGACACAAAGGAATTGTTTGGTAAGGAGGATTGGACGACTTTCGATACGATGCAGGCGCAAAAAGTTCCAATGATCATTCATATTCCCGGTCAAGAAAAGGGTGGGATCAATCATACTTATGGTGGACAGGTTGATGTACTGCCGACATTGTTAAACATGATCGGGTACGATTCGGACAATTTGATGCTGTTGGGACATGATATGCTGTCGCCGAATAAAGAGGAGTTGGTCGCCTTCCGCAACGGAAATTTCGTCACGAAAGATTATTCTTACCATAAAGGAGACATTTACGACAATCAAACAGGTGAACTGCTAAACTTTAGCCGCCCTGAAGTGCTTGAAGAAGCGAAAGAGCTTAAAAAGAAAGTCGATGAACAGCTTGCCGCTTCTGATCAAATCAATAATGGCGACTTGCTGCGATTCTATTATGACAGCGACCTGAGCCCAGTTAAAACCGAGCAGTTCAACTACAAAAATTCAGTGAAAACCTTGAATGGTATCGAGAAGCAACTGGGTGATCAATCAACTAGCGTCTTTTCCAAGAACGGTCAACGCTCGACGGAAGAGCTATACAAAACAAAATCGTATAAAGAATACGCGAATGAAACAGACAAATAAAAAAAGCGAAAACAGTGAGTGACAAACTGTTTTCGCTTTTTTTTTACGCTAATAATGTTTCTACAACCTGTAAGACTCCAGATTCATTATTGGATGGCGCCTGTTTTTTCGCTGTTGCTAAAACATCAGGACTGCACTCTTTCATGGCATAGCTGTGTTCCGTTAATGCCAGCATCTCCAAATCATTATTGGCATCGCCAAATGCGGCCAGCTCATTCGGCTCGATACCCCATTCTTCTAGTAAGCTCTTGATTGCTCGCCCCTTTGTTACTCCCGGAATAATGATATCGATACTGCCATGTCCGCTAGTAACTGCCGTAATTTCACCGGCAAATGCTTCGTTTAAATGTTCAGCGATCTCATAAGTCTTCTCCACTTCGACATCCAAAGCAAATTTCACGATTGGATCATCTGGCAGCTCCGCATAATCTGCTAATTCTTCAAGACGATAGCTATAAATCCGCGCAAATCTTTTGAAGTCTTCGCTGGCGCTTTCCAACATATAAGAGGATTTGATACCGCAAGTCACAAATTCCAAATCGTGAGCGCCCTCTACTAAGAACGTAATGATCTTTTCAGTGAGTTCTTTGGTAAAATGCCGCTCCTGCTGCAATCCTTGGTCGTTAAAAACCAAAGCCCCATTTTCCGAAATATAAGTGATTCCTTGATAGGAACTAAAGAATGAGCGCAGCTGGTAATACTGATTTCCACTAGCTACAATGAAACGAACCCCTTTTTCTTGCATCCGGCTAAAAAGTTGCTCGAATCGAGGACGGTCATAGTCATTTTGTTTATTTAGAAATGTTCCATCCATATCTACTGCCACTGCTTTGATCATGCGTTGCCTCCTTTGATAAGTTGGTGTAAAACATTTAATTGCAGCTCAAAATTTTGACGCGCTTTTTTATTTTCTGTATCCAATATGAACCCGCAGGATAAATTTAGTAATGCAGCCAGCATCAGAAAGCCGGCGGTGATCAACGTAGGCATCCGTTCCACCAAACCAGTTCGGAAATAGTCTAAGAAAACGGGAATTCCCAAAATGACTGCCAAGACGGTCAAAAATGCTGCCAAGGCACTGAAAAATAATAAGGGACGATAATCTTTGAACAATTGGAAAATCGTCTTGATTACACGCAGCCCGTCGGACACCGTATTCAATTTCGAATCGCTGCCTTCAGGTCGATCGCGATAATCGACCTCCACGTTTTTGATCACAAAGTTTTTATCCAACGCGTGAATGTTCATTTCCGTTTCGATCTCGAAGCCTTTACTTAAAACTGGCATGCTCTTGGCAAACAACGGGCTTAACGCACGATAGCCAGTCAAAATATCCTTGATATTGCCCTTGAAGAAATAATTGATCAGATTGCGTACGATGACATTGCCCGAATTATGGAAGGGACGTTTATTCTCCGAAAAATAAGTCGAAGACAAGCGATCGCCCGTCACCATATCCGCTCCGTTTTCCAAAACTTCACGACACAAATTACGCGCATCTTTAGCAGGATACGTATCATCGCCATCGACCAGCAGATAACATTCGGCATCGATCTCGCGAAACATCGTTCGTACCACGTTTCCCTTTCCTTGGCGGCTTTCCTTTTTAACCTTCACCCCCGCCGCTTTGGCGATCGCATAGGTGTCGTCAGTAGAATTATTGTCGTACACGTAAATCGTGCCTTCTGGTAATTCCTTCTTGAAATCATCGATCACTGCTTGAATGGTTTGCGCTTCGTTATAGCAAGGGATCAGTACTGCAATTTTATCCAATCGCTCTTTCCTCTTTTCTTTGATTTATTCGATACTTTTTAGGCGTTTGATTAAAGCGCTCTTTAAACAGCTTTCCGAAATAGCTGGCATTTTTAAAGCCGCATTCTTGCGCGATTCGGTCCACAGTCCAACTCGTGTTCAGCATCAGCGCGACAGCCATTGACATGCGGTAATCATTGATATACTCCATCGGTTTCTTTTGCGTAAAGCGGGCGAAAATGCGAAAGCACTCCGAGCGGCTGATTCCAGTATGCTGGCAAATCGTTTGAATCGTGACACGTTCCATGTAGTTCTGCTGAACATAATTCATCACGTCTTTGATTTCTTTTTCATATTTTTCCGAGCGCTTGCTTACCGGTTTTTTTTGCTGTTCCATCAGGTGAATGAACAGCTTTTCCCAAATCCGACTAAGCTTGGAAAGCACCCTTAGCTCATAGCCGATGCCTTCTTCAGTAGCTGCTAAATCTGTTAGCAGGCCATACATCTCTCGTCCCATCTCACTATTATGTTCGAATTTTTTCCCAAGGAAACCTTCTGCGCTTAACGCTTGAAAGTATTTTTGATAAATCGTTCCTGCACCGCCGGTTAATAAATCAGCCGAAAAAACGATCGTCAGCATCTCCGCCGAGTCCGCTTTTTCCCGCAGCGCCGCACCATGCAGACTATTGGAATAAACGATCATGGTATCTCCTTCATTTAAGACAAATCGCTGATCGGCCAAACGATAATCCAAGGTCCCATTCAACAGCACATTCATTTCGATCGTCTCATGCCAATGATAATTCAAAATCTGACCGACGGTTTTGTTAAAATCATCCTGCCAAATACCGAAGGGGAAGGCATTATCCGGGTATTCCATCAATTCCTTCAAGTTACTGTCTAAGTAAAGCTCTTTCGCTAACACCGAATCACATCCGAAACTATTTTTATAGTATTTATAAATATTATAGCCTACTATCATAAGAACTGAAACTATTTTTTTATAAATAGAAATTTCATTTACAAAAAAACACTTCCACGACTGTGAAAGTGATTATCTCTATTTGTCCGCGATGTTAAATCCGTTGAACAGATAAACTCCTAATACGGCGTTGAAAAGTGTGGCTGCGAACACACTAAAGCGTTCAGGAATGCCAAAGTATTCGATCGGCACAACATTGATACCAACCGCTCCAGCGATCATTAATACCAGCGCCAATCCGGCCCAAATCGCCAATGAAAAGAAGCTTTTTTCACGAATACCGCCAATTATGATCAAGACTAAAGAAATGATCGATAATAGAATGACTAGAACCGTCACTACCACATGCATCTGATCTTGAAATTCGCCCGCGTAACCACTATCCGTTAGCGGAAACATCTGGTATCCGACACCGCTGACCCAGTTCATCGCGGTAAAAAAGTAGATTCCGCTTCGCAGCAGTTTCGTTAATTTGCCTTGAACAAAAATGAAAACCAAAGTTATCGATACCAAGCCGCACCCATTATATAGCGCAGAAAGCTGTCCCCATAATACGCGCGAAGGGGCATTCGATGCACTCAAATCACTGACGGCCTGTGCCATCCAATCATATCCCGGATAGGCCAGCGGACTAAAAACAACTGCCGCCGTATACGAAAGAAAACTGACTACCCCTAACAATCCTAACCATTGAATCCTTGATCTTCCCATCGTTTCTCCCTTTTTAGCTAGCTTTTAGTTTTATTATACCGTTAATGAAACAAAAAAATCACTCCCGCTTTTGCGAAAGTGATTCGTTTTTAATAGACTTGGTATTCTTGCCCGGTTTGTTTGCCTTCCACGCTCTTAACGTAGGCCATCGCCACTCGCTCAGCGGGTACAGGTACAAACCCTTTAAAAGAATCTTGGTATTTGTCATAGGTCTCGACCAAAACATTGGGGCTGACGCAGTTGATGCGGATTCCGTGAGTGAAATCGATCGCCGCTGATTTTACGAAGGCTCTAACACCGCCATTTGCCATCGCCGCAGAAGCCCCGCCAGGAATCGGATCGTCCTTCATGATCCCTGTGGTCAAGGTGATGCTCCCATCACGTAATAAATAGTTTTGCCCGATCAGCGCCAAATTGATTTGGCCTAACAATTTGCTTTGTACCGCCACCATATTATCCTCTGGTGTCATTTCTTCTACTAATTGAAATTTTGCGGCTCCCGATGCATTAACGATCGCATCCACATGACCAACCTTTTTGAACATCGTTTCGATACTGTCCGTCGAAGTCAAATCTACTTGGACATCGCCGCTGGTTCTGCCCGCTAGAATAAGCTCATGATTCTCTTTTAATTTCTCAACGATCGCTTGACCGATCGTCCCTTTGCCGCCGACTACTAAAATACGCACAATCATTCACTCCTCGTTTTTTATAAACTAATTTTTTAATTCGTTTGTCATCCCAACGTTTTCCGCTAATAAAATTGAAATATGAAAACTTTGAGGCTGATATTTTACTGTTCTAAATATTCTTTGGTAGTTTTTGTCGTTACACCAAGATCACTCAATTTTTTATTCCAAATAGTTCGCATCGGCTTAATCACCGAATCATGAGCATCTTCGATCAATGTTACCGAGTAATTTTCTGCCAACGCCCCTTTACAAGTACTTTGCACACAAGCATTACTCATCAAACCGACGACGACAAAATCATCCAGCTTATGATCGGCAACCAACAGCTGAAAATCTGATGATTTGAATGTATTCATTTGAACCTTTGAAACCACCAAATCATTTGCTCCTCGCTGCAATTTAGAAGAAAGTTCCCCATATCCGACTTTCTTTATGAAGATGACCGGCAGTTTTTTCTGATGAAAATGTCCGATTAATTCATTCACATTTTCCAGCAGTTTTTCCTTCCCAATTAACGGTGCCAATGTTCCAGTTTGAATATCCACAACCAATAATGCTGTCTGTTTCACCTAACCCCAACCTTTCACTTTCCTTCTATCCCATTATAATGCAATCGCGAAAGGCTTTCAGCCAAAATTGAGATTAACTTATAAGGAAAGAGAAAAATTTGACTCTCGGAAAATCTGCGAAAAGTTGGACTGACAGCTAGCTCATACGATTGAATGCATTTTTCCAAAAAAACAGAAAAATGCTTTTGTTTTCGTACGCATACCATTTTGCTAAACCGCTTGCTCATTTTCTTACTAAAATCCTTATTTGTCACTCAAGATTAATATACTGCTAAAAGCAAAACTGGCAGCTAACTCATACGGTTGAATGCATTTTTCTAAAAAACAGAAAAATGCTTTTGTTTTCGTACGCATACCATTTTGCTAAACCGCTTGCTCATTTTCTTACTAAAATCCTTATTTGTCACTCAAGATTAATATACTGCTAAAAGCAAAACTGGCAAAAGAAAAGACCCGCCGGGGCGGGTCAAAAAAATTAATCTTCTTTTTCTTTGTCGATTTTTTTGTTGATTTTACCAGCAACATCGTCTGCTGTTTCTTTTGCTTTGTCTTTCGCTTTACCGAAGCCTTGTTGAATCTTCCCTTTTAATTCGGTTGATTCGTCATCTGTAACTTTTCCTTTTGCTTCGTTCACTTTACCTTTTAGTTCATCGTTGTTTGCCATAATAAACCCTCCTGTTTGATAAAATAATCGAAATTTGTTCCTAAAATTATTCTACCATCGGGAAAATTAGAAGGCGAAGAATTTGCTTATGAATTCAACAGTTGTTCCGCCTGTTGGATTTCGCGTTGGATTGTTTTGATTCGTTCCTCTTTTAAATCACTAGAAAACGTCAACTGTTCCAATCGTTCCAGTTCGATTTTAGCTGCCGCCAATTCAGCCTTTATCTCCAAAAGAACGCTTTCATTTATTTCCATTGTCTATTTCCTCCCAAGCATCACGTGCCGACCATCAACTGATTCTATGCTACACTGCTTTTGAGGTGAAGTAAATGCGAAATACTTGGTTGCAAGAACAATTAGCCACGATTTCAGATGAAAAGTATCAATTCGTTATAGGCGAAGCGGTAAAATACATTGAACAATTAGAAGATGACAACGAAAGTCTGCAAATCGCGCTGGAAGGCAATATTTGGAGCCCGAAGAAATGGAACGAAAAAGCAGAGAAGTAAGCCGAGGTTGACTGGCTGCTTCTCTGTTTTTTGTACTATAAGCTGTAATGAATGACCTTTTCATATTTTTTAAACAGCTCTTGATTCAATTGGTCGCCGCCATCAAGATTAGCTGAGTAGAAAATAGGCGGGTATTCAACCCCACGTTCAATTAATTTACGTGTGACTTCTACGACAATCGTGTTTAAAATCGTCGCTCCAACTACTGTAGAACTAGGTCCAACCTTCTGCTCAATCCCTTCGATAGAACAACAGGCATCTCCCGTGTCTCCGTGATTATCCAAAACAACATCCGCTAATTCAAATAACCGTTTTCCTGAAGAGTGCCGACTCGAAACCTGTTTTGAATAATGGACATTCGTTAATGCCACGATCTTTACACCCTTTTTGATAGCCGATAATGCCAGATCAATCGTTACGGGATTTCGCCCAGAAACAGAATGGAGAATCAGCACATCACCTTCCTTGAAGGGAATCGTTGAGGCTAATGTAGTCCCATAACCCTCCAAACGCTCCATTTTACTGGTAACCGTGATCGGTGATTGATCTAGCATCAGCTCACGACCAAAAATTGCATTGATCGTCATCATTCCGCCAGCACGATAGTACAGCTCTTCCGCCAAAATCCCCGCATGACTCGCTCCAAAAATATAAATTCCTTTTTCATTCAAATTAGCATCCGTCAGCAGCTCAATCGTCTGATTTATTGCCTCTGCTTCTTTTAACTCAACCTCTTTTAGTATTTCCTGAATACGATCAAAGTATTGAAACATTTAAAACCCTCCAAACAAACTGCCCACTAGTTTTCCGACCATTCCCCACAAGGAAAGATCATTTCCGCCAAAGATCAGTATCCAATTCTGAATTGTCGTACTAAACATTACCGCTGAAACACCGACTAGCAGAACCATCACTATCGATGCAGTAATTGTTCCAATAATCGCTCCGCGAAGTCCACCTTGTCCTTCTCCGATTACAGCAGCACCGCCACATTCGAAAAAGCTCGTGATGACCAATGGAACAATCAAAATACCGAAAAGATCAAAACTATTAACGATAATAACCATGATTGTTGACGTAACCATCGCGACGATAAAACCAATGATTACGGCATTTGGACGGTAATTAAATAGAATCGGCACATCGAATGCCGGTTTTGCCCCGGGCACGACTTTTTCAGCAATCCCTTGGAAGGCAGGAATAATTTGATTGATCAGCAGGCGAACCCCGTAAAGCATGATTAGTAAGCCGGCACCAAAGTTTAAACCTGCTTCAATCCCAAACATAACTAGGTTGCCGCCTTTGGGAATCAAGACAGGAGCAATAATCCCTACAACAAGATTCATCAAAAACATCACCAGTCCGCCAGTAATCGAAATTTCTCTGAAGAAGGATAGACTTTCCGGAACATTCAAGTCCTCTGTAGATTTTTCCTTATTACCCACTCTTTTAGCAACGAATCCGGAAATCAAAGACAATATTCCTGTCGGATGACCAATCAAGAAGGAATCGTCCCCGGTGGCATCCCAGACATATTTCCGCATAATCCACGGCATCACTGACCAATAAACGGCTGACAAGACCGCACTTACTACAATTAGCATGGTCCCCTTCATGCCTGCCTCTACTCCGCCAGCAACCAATACAAACGGGAACCACCAAAGCATATGACCGGTTAAGAAAATCGTCTTGATCGGTGTGAAACGCGCGATCAATAAATGCAGGATCAAGCCCAAGAACATCGCCAATCCTACTGTCCCGCCGTATTCAGCAGTAAAGGTCACGTCTGAAAGCCCTTCCGCTACTTTTACCCCTAACTGTGTTTGGACGGCCACATTAATTGGTGCGATCGTACCTACCAGCATGTTGACACCAGCAGTTAAAATAACCATCCCAAAAGCCGCAGTCATAGAACCTTTAATAATTTCAGAAATCGATTTTCGTTGGATGACTAGTCCAATCATAGCAATTAATCCTAATAGCACCGGCGGATTTTTTAGAATGTGATCTGTAATAAACCCCATTATCTTACCCCTCTCTTTCGTTTAAGTATTTTTCCATTTGCGCACGTACTTCAGCAACATCCATATATTTTTTAATCGGATAAACAGGTGATTTAACCGATGATTTTAGTTCCGTCAACAATTCATTGCTGGTGAAATATACATCGGCCGGTGTCGCCTTCGCCGTTGAGAGATCCGTATTTTCAACGGTGGCTTTCAAGCCTAATTCCTTCACCACTTTATCAATTGACATCTTCAATACCATCGAACTGCCTACACCAAATCCACAGACTGCTAAAATTTTCATCTTCCATTTCCTCCTTCAATAAACAACTCGGTTATTTCTGCTTTATTTCCGCTTAGAATTACCTGATATTTCTGGGTATCCATAAAGATTGTCATGATCTTCTGCAAGCTTTCTAAATGGCTTTGATTGTCTTTGGCCGCTAGAATTAAAAATATCTTCACGGGCTTGTTCATCATATCGACAGGCTCTTTCACTACCAGCAGACTCATACTTTGCTGAATAACCCCCTCCCCAGGCCGAGCGTGCATCAAAGCAAAATAATCGGCTATTACCATATACGGTCCGTGTTCCTTCACACTGTTAATCATGGATTGGATATATTCTTGAGTGATAAATCCCTGTTTTAGCAAAGGTTCACTGGCAAGTTTGACTGCTTGCTGCCAATTCTCAATTGTTTCCGCAACCTGAATTTGATCTTTTGGCAATATCGTATTTGTTAAAGTCATGTTTTAACCTCCATCATTTTTGATATGAATCCGTTTTTATCCTCAATCCCTTGCATGACCAATTCCATCACAGGTTCAACTTTTCGAACTTCCTCTTCCTTGATTATCAATAAGACGATAATGTCGACTTTTTGATTTCCCCAGTTGATGGGTTTGTCTAAAATCAAAATTGAAATCGTTGTTTTCTCAACAAATTCAGGTGAACCATGAGGAATCGCAAAGCCGTTATCTAAATAGGTCGATTGCAATCTTTCGCGTTCCCAAACAGATAATTTGAACTTTTCTTTTAGTTCCTCGTCAGAAAAGGCTTGCTGATCAATTAAGAAATTTAAGGCTTCCTGCTTCGTCGAAAAATTTTGAAATAAAATATTTTGTGCGATCAGATCTTTAGTCTCGCTGGCTATTTCCAATTTAGGCGGAGCATTTTGCTCTCGGGCAATGATCAAATCAATATAATGATTCATAATTCGTTTCATGTCTTTCGCTGTCACCATCGGACTGATTCGGACAACTGGTTTTTCAGTGATCGGTACAGGAACAGTGGAAATAATAAAATCAACATCCGAAAGGTCCATTTTCGTAAGTGTCGAGGTCGATACGGTTTCAATGCTATTCACATCAGGCAATATCCGGCGGATTTTCGCCGAAACAAACGAACTTGTTCCGATTCCATTTGGACAAACAAACAAAATTTTATGCATCTTTTTAATACGCTCCAAAGCAGCTTGAAAATGAATACTTACGAAACCCACCTCATCATCAGATAAAGCAATTTGGTACGGCTTACAAAAATCCGCTAGCGCAAACCAAACAACACCATATAGCGACGGATACGTTTGCTTAATTTCCTCAATCAGTGGATTGACTACTGATGATTGAGCCTCGAGCCGTAAAATCAATTGATACAGATGCACGACTAAATCTTCTTCCAAACGTCCGTCCTGCGTTAAATCCGTCTGCAGGCCCTCACTAACTTTTTGGATCAAAAAACGGACTTTCCCTCTAAAACTGAGGGGAATCGCATCATCCTTCATAAAGAAACGCAAGCCGCTTCCGACAATCAGATAGGTTAAATGCTGGATTTCTTCTTGGGAAAAATGATAAATGTTTTGTTCCTGCAGTTCGTTTAAAAGTCCATAAACTAAGGGATACTTGTCAAATTCTAAGAAGAACTTGCCGTATTGGTTGGTTCCTTCTAAGTGAATGTGATGATTTTCCTTAGCGCGTTGAATGATTAGTACAATAGAAACAATAATATTCTGAGTATAGCTTTCAGGTATCTCGATCTTTTTCTCATTCAGTGCTCGCGAGAATCCTTGGGCGACTTTTTTCATTAACGCCGCATCAATGAAATGTTCCGTCGATAATTCATTATTCAGCAGATTAAGTACAATTCGTTTTAATATTTTCTGGATTTGTGCTTCTGATCCTTTGAAATAGGTGCCCGAGTTGTCAAACGTTAACGCTAAATCCTCCTTCGAAAACACATCCTTAATATAGGAAATATCATTGGCGATGCTGCTTCGAGAAACATAATAATCTTCTGATAATTGCTGATAACTTAGATGCTCCTGATTAAGCAAACGTTTGATAATCAAATACTTCCGTTGTTTACTATCTACATATTCGTTATTCATTATCATCCTCACCTTCATCCTTAATGTAGCACGCCTCCAAAATGGCAAGTAGACCAAAAAATAGTCCCGTAAAATAAAAAAACACTGAACACTACTTTTCGTTCATTGCCCGAGGTTTGTGTAACTTAAAATATAACATGTCCTGCCATACAAAAAAGACCCTCTAGCAAGAGGATCTTTCATCTAAATATCGAACAGTGCGCATTAAGCGTTCCGCACCATCAATGATTTTTTCTTTTGGTGCTCCGAGATTGAAGCGCAGATAATCGGCGCCTTCTGGTCCATAGGTCGCGCCTTTCATGATGGCGACTTTTTCTTGTTTGACCAAAACCGTCTGCAATTCTTCCATGCTATAAGGCAATTCTTTGACGTTGATCCAGCCGAGATAGGTCGCTTCTGGAATGGCAAAGTGAATGCGCGGATCATCAGCCAAAATCTTTTTCAATAGCTCAAAATTTTCGTCAATAGTCCGATTCAGCTCTTCCAGCCAATTTTTTTGATTGTTGTAGCAATCCATCGTTGCCAAGAGTGCCGGATATGGAATCGAGGATAGGCCGTCTCTTCCCTTCAAAATACTCAAAAATTGCTCGCGGAGTGCTGCTTCTGGAAACAGCGCGTAGGAACCGCCAAGTCCTGGTGAATTGAAGGTTTTCGATGCGGAGGATAATAAAACGACCGGCACCTCAATTTGATCAATAAAACGTAAAATCGGTAAATGCTGCTTTCCGGGACGGCGAACATCCATATGAATTTCATCGCTGATGAGCGCGACATGATAGGCGTTGCATAATGAAATCAGGCGCGTCAATTCCTCTTCGGTGAATACTCGGCCTGTTGGATTATGCGGGTTGCACAATAGGAAGATCGCTGGTTTTTCAGCAATGAATACTTTTTCCAGTGCTGGAAAATCGATCGTAAATTGTTCGTTCTGATTCGTTAGTGAAAAGCCTATCAGTTCTCGTTCATTTCCGCCGATGCAATTGAAAAAGGCATCGTAACAAGGTGTGAAGGTCACGATTTTATCGTTTTTTTGGCTTAGCAATTGAATGCAAACCGATAAGCTGTAAATTACACTCGATGAATAGACACACCACTCGGGATCAAGCTCACTGTCGAATTCCTGCTGGAACCAGCGGGTGATGCTGCGTTTGTAATCCAAATGATTCCAGCGAGTATAGCCGAAAAAGCCTCGTGCAACGGCTTCATCCAGTACCTCGATCGTGCCATCTGGAATCATAAAATCCGTATCTGAAATAGAAAACGGCAGCAGGTCCTTTTCGCCAAAACGATCCTGTACATAGTCCCATTGGGTCGAATAAGTTCCGTAACGAGACCGTTGTTCGTTAAAATTGCTCAAGATCGCAGCCTCCTTCATCTAATGAACGGATGACTGCCGACAGCAGCTTGATCGTCGCTTCGACATCGGAGATCGCCACAATCGAATTCCATGAATGACAGTAACGAACCGGCACGCAAAATACTAAGGTTGGTTTCCCCGCGTATAGCTGGACTGATCCAGCGTCCGTGCCGCCCCCGCCTAATAGATCATATTGCCAAGCGATTTGATTCTTTTCGGCGATTTCCTTGCAATAATCTAGTAATTTTAAATTGCCGAGAGCTGTTTTATCCGCCAAGACCAAACCGGGGCCGTTTCCTTGAATGCGGTTGGTAAATTCTGCCGCTTTTGGCGTATCTTTCCCATTGGCAACATCGATCACGATATTGATGTCCGCTTCGACTTGCGCCGCAGCGACTTTTGAGCCGCGGGTTCCGGCTTCTTCTTGGACCGTCCCAACACCGATAACTTCAATATTTTGGGTTTCGACTTGATTTTTGATTTGCGCCATGACGGTACAAGCCACCCGATCATCCAACGCTTTGCCGATGATTTTCTTTTGATTGAAGCTTTTCTTTGCCGCTGTATTCGGCAAAATCATATCGCCAACTTGCAAACCGGCCGCTTCTAATTCTGCTTTTGACTGAACACCAAAATCAATGTACATCTCACTGAGGGGTACGACTTCGGACATTTTATGGCTTGTTTTGGGCAGTGTCCCCACGAGTCCTTCCAAAACGGCGCCGTTTTTACGACAGGTCGCCCGTACTTGCTGACCTAAAACCACATGGCCCCACCAGCCGCCAATCGGATAAAAATAGACAAAGCCGTCCTCGGTTATCCGATGAACGAAAAAGCCGACCTCATCCATATGGGCGTACAGAGCGATTTTTTTCTTAGTAGTTTGCAGATCACCGAAATAAAGATTGCCAAATGCATCCTTCGTGACCGATCCTTGAATCGTTTCTTGCAGCGCCGCTTGAACCTGGGCCTCTTGTCCCGGTAATGCGTCTAGGTTAGATAATTCCATCAATAATTTAGCCGTTGCAGTCAATTGTCATCCACTCCTTATTAAACTGAGTCAAAATTTCGGCGTGCCCGGCGTCATTCACGACCACATCATCTTCGATTCGAATCCCAAAACCGGATGCTGGTAAATATACTCCCGGTTCAATCGTGAAGGTCATATTCCTTTCGATTGGCAACGCCTCATTTGGTGCCAATGCCGGATATTCGTGACAAGAAAGTCCGATACCGTGACCTAGATTGTGGCTGAAGAACTGCGCCAGATTGTCCTGCGCCAAAATTTGCCGTGCCGTTTGGTCGATCTCCCCGAGCGTTTTCCCTAAAGCCACTGTTTGAATCGCTGTTTTTTGGGCAGTCAAAACCTGCTGATAGGTTTGTTCGATTTCAGCGGATACTTCACCAAAACCGAAAGTCCGTGTGATATCTGAATAATAGCCTTGATAGATCGAACCAAAATCGATCATGATCAGCTCATTGGCTTCAATTTTTTTCTGACTAGCATGGGCATGAGGCAAGGCCGTGCGTGTTCCTGAAGCTACGATCGTTTCAAAAGCGGGGCCTTCACTACCCAGCTTTTTGCTGCGGTAATCAATTTCATTGGCCAATTCCAGCTCGCTCATTCCGCTGCGGATCATCGGCAAGATAATTTCCAACGTTTGATCTGCGATAGCGGCCGCTTGTTTAATTGCTTGAATTTCTTCTGATGTTTTGATCATCCGCAGGCTTTCGATTAAATTGGCCGTTTTGATTAATCGGCCGCCGACTTCTTCCAGCAATGATTGGAAGCCGGTAAATGTTTGATAGGAAATCGTGCCTGCTTCAAATCCTAGGGTCAATCCCTTCACGAAGGGCTGTAAAGTCGACAGCAGATTGCCGTCAACAGGAATCTCACAAATCTCAACTCCAGCAGTCTGCTGCTGCGCTTGTTGTGTATAGCGCCCATCTACAAAGAGACGCAAGTCGTTTTCTGTGACCAATAATAGTCCGTTAGAACCGGTAAATCCGCATAAGTAGCGACGATTGATTTTGTCCGTCACTAACAGTCCAGATAGCTGCTTTTCGCCTAATAGTTGTCGTAATTTTTCTATTCTCATCTGATTGCTCCTTATTTCTATGTCATTCGGGATCGACCAAAAAAGGACAGTCGCAACTGTCCTTTTTCTCGGCTAGAAATCAATATCTGTTAAATATTGTTCGTCGTCATCTGAAATGACAGAGTTCGCTTTTTCTGCTTCTAATAATGCTTCGCGTTCTAATTCTTGTTTTTCTAAAACTTTGAAGAATGGCAGATACAAGCCAAATGACAGGGCTACTTGTACTACTTGAACAATGATCGAGCGCCAGTCAAAGCCAGTCAAAAAGCCTTCCATGAAGACCGGAACATACGGCGGATCAAAGATTGGGAAGTTCAATAGACCTAGTTTCATGCAAATCATCGGCAGCATACCTACAAATGCCCCGCCGAAAATGAATGGGATCATCAACACCGGATTCAGAATGATCGGCACACCGAAGAGTACCGGCTCATTGATCCCAAATAGTGATGGCAGCAAGGCCACCGCCCCAACCTTTTTATAGCGCAAAGATTTACTGATCAGCATCGCCAAGACTAAACCGATCGTGACCCCTGATCCTGAGAAATTCGCAAAAGCAGATAACGTACCATTTGTAATTACGTGCTGCAACGGTTGACCAGCTTCGTGAGCCGCAATGTTCTCTGATAAATATTGCACCGCGATCGGTGAAAGAATCGGAGACAAGACCGCTGAGTGAATCCCGAAGAACCAGAAGACCAAACGTAATACTAAGACAAAATAGATCATCCATAGTGAATCAAGACTGCCGATCGCTGGTGCTAAGATGTTCATAATAACCTGCGGTAATAAGATCCCGCCAGATAAGCTGTCTGTCACTGCACGAATCACGATGAACAAGATCCCGATCGCCGCAGTCGGTGTAATCAATTCGAAGGAGCTGGAAACAAAATCTGGTACCCCTTCAGGCATTTTAATTACCAATTTGTGCTTCGTAAAGAACTGATAAATTTTTACCGAAATAATAGCTACGAAAATGGCGGTGAACAACCCTTTTGAATCCAGGTAAGAAGCAACGATATTGCCGTTTTTATCGACATCCATCGCCACGATTAAAAAAGCGATGGCAGAAAGCATCATGGAGCCGACGGTATAGAGCTTGTAATGCTCACTCAAGAAATACGAGATGGCTAAGACCGCGTACAAACCAACCAAACCTAACGAAACTTTAGAGATGATGCCAAAAATATAGCCATAATTCTCAAACCAGTTCGCCACAGCCTGCGTTTTGATGAACTCGGGAATCGATGGGAAGATCGCCGCGATCGAACCCAACAATAGCACCGGTGTCATCACGACCATCCCTTTTTTAATGGCCGTTAAGTAAGGATTGCTGTCAACTTTGTTGGCAATTGGAACCAATGTTTTACGAATGAATGCTTCGACTTTATCAAAGGCACTCTGTTTCTTTGGATTTTCCATTTTTTTCTCTCCTGACTATTGATTTTTGATTGCTTGATTTTTACGATAAGCGACTAAGGCTTGTTTCATCACGGTAGCGCCATCCATTGATCCATAAATATCAGAAGTCAATAAAACTGTTGGCTTGTCGGCCTTTTCTGCTTCGCCTTTGATGAAATCATATTTGTGGCTCAATTGCGGTCCGACTAAGATCACATCATAATCATCAATGTAGCGTTCCAATTTATCGACACCGATCGCTTCCATTGGATAATCCTTTTCATCCAAATTTTTTGATTCTTTCACGACTTTCTTCATTGACTCCATCATCATAGTCGTTGAAAAACCTCCGGCACAAACTAGCAGTGTTTTCATGTGTATATCCCCCTAAATATTTTTTATTTTAGTGCAAAGCCTTTGCTTCGCTTTGTTCCCTTAACATACCGATCATTTCTTCAATCAAATCACGCGCCAAGATGCTGGTCATCAAATGATCCTGCGCATGGACCATCAACAGGCTGGTTTCAGTTTTCTCCCCGTTGATTTCGCCAGTGATCAATTTAGATTGCACGTCGTGTGCGTCGATGCTTTTTTCTTTGGCTTCTTGCATTTTTGCATCCGCCTCTTCGAATTTTCCTTTACGCGCCAGTCGCAAAGCCTCAAAAGCAGAGCCTCGTGAATCTCCTGCCGCGGAAATAATTTTAAAAATATCCATCTCTTGATCGTTCATTCTTTTTATCCTTCTTTCATTAAACTTTTCATATAAGACGTAAAGTCTTGGAAATTCTTGATTTTCGTTAATTGCAGCTCCAGCATCGGATCATCCATCATTTTGATCATCAGCCGGCTGATTTCTTTGTGGAGATTTAAATGGTCTTTTTTAATGTTGATCAGAAAGACGATTTTTACTTGCTTGTCGCGATACATCAGCGGTTTTTTCAGCAAGATCACATCAATGACTTCCTTGACCGCCATTTGTTCCATCGGGTGAGGTCCTGCGACCCCCTGCTGATAGATCGTATCGATCATCCGCTCTCTATTTAAAACACTTTGCTTAAAGCCCTGTTCGACCCAGCCTTGCTTTTCTAAGCGAGCGCCTTCATTTTCTAAGACCTGCAAATAATTATCTGCCTGTTCCTCGATCTGGAACCACTCCGGCTCAAACAGACTGAGAATAAACTGATTCACATCATGAACTTTGTTTTGCGATTCTCGCAGCAAATTCAAGTCTTTCTCGATTTTGCTGATTTCCGCTTGGCTCAAAATCGTTTTCGTAAAAATAATCGGAAGCTCGAAATTGGCCTGCTCCAATGGAACCGTTGAGATCAATAAATCAAAGCTTGAATCAATCTGATCCATCTCATTTAAAGCGAAGGTTTCGACCTCGGCATTGCTGAAAAGACGTTCCAAGTTAACCTTCAGCAAGTACGCCGCACCGCCGCCGGTTGAACAGATCACCGCTATTTTCTGATAATCATCAATCACTTGATTGGATTGCTTTTCCAAACTGGCCGCGAAGTAAATCGCCACATAACCGATCTCGTCTTTGCTGATATCCGCATCCAAATCCTTATTCAGTTCATTGATGAATACCATTGCCACATTGAAAACATTGGCGTATTGTGTATAAATATCTTCAATGATCGGATTTTCCAGCTGATGTCCGGTATAGAGCCGTTGAAGTAATGGCGCGACATGCATCAATAGCGCGTTCGCCAAATCCTGATCTTGCCGGAAGCTCGTATGGTAACGTCGATCAACCAGTTCCAGCGCTTTTTGAATCGCCGAAGCCAATTGTCTGTTACTCGCGGCATCATCGAGAACCGTGAATTTCCCCCGCAGCTGCTCTTCTAAATAATTTTTCTCCGCGTGAGAAAAGGTTAACTGATAGGTCGCTTCTAAATAGCCAACCAACGCCTCCGTCAAACGGTCATAGCCGTCAACGATGTTGGTCTCTTCAACCTCTTCCTTGCTCAATGTATTGTTCTGCAAGATTCGAAAACTTAGTAATCGAATATGCTGGACGATATTCTCAAAGACGATGTCGCTGATTTTTAATTGGTTCATTTTCAGCTGTTCCTGTAAGAATTGCCGTAAAGCCTGTTCATCAAAAACAAAATTGAATTCTTTATACTTTTCCGTCAGTACCGGTGTATGAATCGTGTTGCGAACCAAATATAAAATCGCCCGCCGCTTTTTACTTTCTGTGCCGAGAATTTTCAAGCCGTAATGAGCTTTACTGAAAAGCGAAAGCTCGTAATTCTCGCAAAACTGTTCGACTTGTTTGATATCCGCTTTGACTGTCGACAAACTGACATCCAGCCATTCCGCGATTTGCTGCATGGTGATGTACTCATCATTGAACAGCAGCAGCAGTTCGATATTTTTGACGCGTTCTTGCGGACTTGAATTGTCTACCTGTTCTTGCTGCTTTGACTGTGACAAGTAGTTTCGGAACTTGGCCTTATCCAGAATCTTCAACTGATAGCCCGCCGAACGTACGCGTTCGATCGTGAAGCCTTCTGTCGAACCGATTTCCTTCAGCCATTTGATGTCATTGGCAAGTGTCCGCTCCGAAATTTGAACGGCAGCGGCTAATGCCTTGGGAGCAATCGCTTGCTTCTTCGCATATAAGTATTCAACAATTTTTTCTTGTCTCATAACTACCTCCCGCTTACAAATAAACTATACAATGTAAGCCCTTTACTTAAAATGGCAACTTTTTCAAATTAAAAATGCAAAAAACGCCTGAATCAATGGTGCACTCACTATTAAAGCACAGCCGGCGGTCATTTCAGCATTTATTTTTCTAAAGTGTTCAAAATATTTTGGAGCGACAGTCATTCAACTGCTAAAGCAAAAAAAATAAGCCCTTCTTATGAAGAAGGACTCAAACTTTTAACACTTAATATACGAATATCCCCGCTCTTGCAGCGCAACTAAGCCAATCACGCCAGATTCGATGATTTCGACTTGCTCATGCATTTGCTTCGAACGAACGTGAAAATTGCGCATTGATTGGTGACAAGCTTGATATGTGATGTTGCGGTATTCCTTCATGAACTTGATCACTCGCGGCAGCAGGTACCCTTGGATCGCTTCGCCATTCATCAATAGCACAATGTCTGCCTCCGGCTCCGTCAATAACACGTATTCAATGTTATGACGAGCCTCTCTAATCATTCCCAACTCATCGACATGGAAAACTACTTTCATTAAAAACGCCTCCTTTGATTCAATTAATGGGTAAAGCCATAATTTTTTATTTCCGTCTCCTTATGAAAAACTAAGTGACTATTTTCCAACTCTTTGATTGCCGCCTTCAAATCCTCAATAAAGTCATGGGCCATATTCATGCCAAAATCACTTCGTACTACGATCCGCTGAATGATCTGATGGTCCAAATTTTTGGGCAGCGGATAGGAAGGAACTTGCCAGCCCTTCATTAACAAGCGATCCGACAGGTCATAAAGCGTCCATTTGCGCTCACTGTCAGCGGCTAATTTATAGCAGACCAACGGCAGCTGGCTGCCATCATTGATCAGTTCAAAATGACGAGACTGCTCAATTTCTTTGGCTAAATAAACCGCCGCATCGTGTGTCCGCTGATGAATACTCTGATACCCGTCAAAGCCAAAACGCACAAAATTATAATACTGACCGATCATCTGGGAAGCACTGTGGGAAAAATTGATTGCCATCGTCGGCATTTCACCGCCGAGATAGCTGACTTTAAAGACGAGCTCTTCCGGCAAATATTTTTCATCACGCCAAACGATCCAGCCGACACCGGGATACACTAAGCCATATTTATGACCGGATGTATTGATCGAGATGACATTTTTCAATTGAAAGTCCCACTCTAATTCTGGTTCGACAAACGGCGCATACAGCCCGCCAGAGGCCGCGTCCACGTGAATATAGACTTTGTGCTCGGTTTGCTGATTGTGTGCTTCGACTAATTGATCCAATTTTTTGATGTCATCGTATTGTCCGGTATACGTAATCCCCAAGATTCCAACGATTCCGATCGTATAGTCATCCACCGCTTCCATGGCCTTTTCCACATCTAACGACAAGTGATCCTCCGTCATCGGAATTTCCCGCAGCTCAATATCCCAATATACGCAAAATTTCTCCCAACAAACTTGATAGCCCGAAGAAATAATCAAATTCGGCTTCTTCGCTTGGGTATTCATACCTGAGGCCTCTGCCCGTTTGCGCCAAGCAAATTTCATCGCCATTCCGCCCAGCATACAGGCTTCGGAGGAACCGATCGTTGACGTTCCGATATATTTTTCTGGTCCGCGCGCATGCCAGAGATCTGCAATGATATTCACGCAGCGATTCTCCATTTCGGCTGTGCGAGGATACTCAGATTTATCGATCATATTTTTGTCCAGCGTCTCACTCATCAGCTTGACCGCTTCCGGCTCCATAAATGTCTGACAGAACGTCGCTAGATTCAAACGCGAATTTCCCTCATCTAATAGATCGTCCTTGATCATCTGATAGGCGATTCGCGGTTCGATCGATTTTTCACCTAAATGGTACGAAGGTAATGTTTCATCTTCATTCTTTGATCCAAAAATTGGTTCCAAATAACTTGCCTCACGCCGATTTTTCTTTCCATAAAGCATCCGACACATCTCCTCTGTTTTTGAAAATGCCCTTGTTTATCCAATTGAACAAAAAAATTCCTTCTACTTTAAGAGTAGCTGAAAGCGCTAAAAAACACAAAAGAATTCCTTCCGTTTATCCCTTAGATGAAGCAGTTTTTTCGAATTAACTCAAAATAATTCAGTTATTTCGAAAAAAACAACGCTTTTTTTAATAAAAGACTTTCTTTTTACTTGTGAATCTATTATTTTGGTAGTAGCATGCAAAAAAATTTAGCGGAGGACGCGCATTATGTCTTATCAAGAAATGATCTTTTCTTTCTTAGGCGGATTAGGAATTTTCCTTTTTGGGATCAAATATTTAGGCGACGGCTTGCAAAAAGCTGCCGGAAATCGATTAAGAGAAATTCTAAATCGTTTCACCTCAACGCCATTTCGTGCCGTTTTAGCCGGGATTATCGTTACCGGTTTAATCCAAAGCAGTTCAGGCACAACCGTTTTAGCTGTCGGACTTGTGAGTGCCGGCTTTATGACTTTGAAGCAAGCGATCGGAGTCATCATGGGAGCCAACGTGGGGACGACTGTCACCGCTTTCATTATCGGCTTCAGTTTGAGTGAATACTCCCTGCCGATCATCGGTGCGGGTGCGATCCTGCTCTTCTTTTCCAAACGAACTACTCTGCAATCAATTGGGCAGATCCTTTTCGGATTCGGAGCCCTTTTCTATGGTTTGACATTGATGGGAACGGCGATGGACCCATTAAAAGACCTGCCACAATTCAATCAATTAATGATCAGTGTTTCTCATCACCCGATCCTAGGTGTTGGAATCGGTACATTATTGACGATGGTCTTGCAAAGCTCTAGTGCGACGATCGGGATTCTGCAACAGCTTTATATGCAGGGCAGTGTCACCTTAACCGCTGCTTTACCCATTCTATTTGGGGATAATATCGGTACGACAATCACTGCCATTATCGCTTGTCTAGGCGCAAGTGTTGCCGCTAAGCGTACCGCCGCCTCTCACGTGATCTTTAACTTAGTTGGTGCCATTATTTTCACGTTATTATTAGTACCATTTACAAGGCTCGTCACCTTCTTTGCAAGTTCTCTGGGCTTGAATCCAGCCATGCAGATCGCCTTTGCCCATGGGCTCTTCAATCTTTCCAACTTGGCGATCCAGTTCTGGTTCATTCCGCAGATCGAGATGCTCGTGAAGAAGATCGTTCCTGGCAGCGAGAAGAATCTGAACATCCGCTCAGTCACTTTAAGCGAGCCTATCATCCATACATCTTCTGTTATGGCGATCGAGCAAGCAAAAGGTGAAGTGGTTCAAATGGGAAATTACGTCCTTTCTTCATTGAAGGCCGCACGTAAATACTACAACGACACCAAAGAAGAGTGGCGCGATGACGTTTTACAATATGAGGATGCCATCAATCAATGCGACATTGAATTGACGGAGTATCTCGTAAAAATTTCTGCGACCGAGTTAACACCTTTGGAGAGTCAGGAACAAGCGATGCTGCTAGAGTTCACCAAAGACTTCGAACGCATGGGCGACCATTCGATGAACATCATTCGGTATGTCGAAGAATCCATTGCCCTAGAAGAAAAGCAGCGGGCAAAAGACAAACGGAATAAGACCAAATCAACCAATAATCGGCAAACATTCCTGCTTCATGACGAAGACCTTGAGCTGCTTTTCGATAAAGTCCTAAAAAATATCCGAGATGCGATGCAGGTTTTAGATAATGACGATGTTGAACTCGCTCAGAAAATGTTGGATCGTGAAGAAGAGATCAATCAGCTGGTTGAACTATTGCGGAAGAAATATATCCGCTTAATGACTAAAGGTGAAGGTCGGGCAGCGGATGGCGTGCTGTTGATCGATATCAGTTCTAACCTTGAACGTTCCAGTGATCGTACGCTGCATATCGCGAAATATTTCTTAGGAAATAAATACAACTTTAAATACGATACCTCAAACTTCCATTACAAAGAACCCGCCGCATCACTTGACGACGCAATTGGTGATGCTAGCGAAGCATTAGACTAATAGAAAAGCTGCCTGATCTCTTAATGAGATACAGGCAGCTTTTTTTGCATTAAAAATTTGGGTTTTTCATCAAAAAATCCGCTATCTGCTTAAAAAAAGCACCATTCCCTATAGAGATCCACGGCCTTTACCAGACTGATTATAATCATCTCGCTTACTTTAGAATAAACCAGATGCGAAAAAATCAAATAGAACCGCTCACGACCGATCTCCTCTTGAGCAAAATCACTAATTAGTTATTTTAATCTTTACTAATCCGTGAGTTTTTTTCAAAAAAGAGACTCATAAACCTTATTATTCAAATATTTTACGAAAGATTATTAAAAAAAGTATATCGAAAAACTATTTACAACCTCGTTATTAAAGGTTACTCTTTTAGATATAAATTACAGAAAACGTTTACAACAAATGTTTTTTACTAGTCTGGAGGAAATTGAAGATGGAAGTAGCGAAATTGGGGCAAAGACAATTATTTGGTATGAAAAAGGAGACGCTCTTGAAAAGAGTTCGTCAGTATTTCGAACAAACGCAGCAAGCAGCCGAAGTCGTGGAGTACCTTGTAGCGATCCTATTTCGCCACTCGATCTGTGTGGGCGACTTTTCGCTTCAGCCACTAAGTGCGTTGATTCATCAAATTTTCATGACTGAAACACCAAATGATACTTTGCGCAGACACTGCGTCTACTTTGAAGACTTCTTTTCCAGCGTTGAATGGCAAACTGTCATCCAGCGTTTATTCAGTAATAAAGAAGACTATCAGCAATTAACCAAAGAAGCTCAGCTTTACAACCAGCTGTTAAAGAAAAAGAACCTTGAAACAGCAAATAAATCCGACTTTCAATTCGATCTTGTGTCGATTTTTAAAGACGCTAACGGAAAACGCCACACATGGACGCTGCGTGATACGAAGCAAGTGTGCTCCGTAGAGGAAACCGCTGAAGTATTGGGGATTTTGACAACGCTGACCATTTTCCAAGCCGCCGGTGTCCGCCGCTTTGCTGAATACGTAAAATTCAAAAGCAAAAAAGGCTGTATTGATGCGGAGCATGAAGCGATTCAAGCAGAACTAGAAGCCCCTGCTCAGAACCTGACTATTGAAGAAAAACAGCCTCGCAAAGTAAAAAAGCCGCAAGAACTAGTTCCTACAGCTTCCAACCCTGCTAAAAAGAAAACGACGCAAAAAAATCAGCCTACGAAGTCAGCCAACAGTCCCCGCCTGAGCTATGAAGAAGCCGCTGCGAGGGCAGATGCGCTGTACCCGCTCCCTGGCGAAGAGCCTGTGACGTCTAAAGCAGGAAAAACGCCGTCTAAAAACAGTGCCGCGACACCAGATTACTCGGATACTAACTTTCTGCTCTATGGCAAGACCAAAGAACAAATCGCACAAGATCGAGCAGAGAAAAGCCGGCAGAATAGAATCAATAAATTCTTAAAGGGAAAGAAAAAATAGCAGGTTTCTTGTTTCATCACAAGAAACCTATTCATCGACCCCTTTTGTAAGGCCGTCTAGTACTTCTCGTCAAAGTAACGGTACACTTCATCCCAGCCGTTCAATTTGAGCTCGTAGGTTTCATGGGCATTATGGGGGGCAGCGAAAAGGATGCCTTGGCCACGGAAGGTTTCCAAATGACGCAAATGATCATCGATCAAATAATCAGCAGAAATGATCGATTTATCGCCGCAAAAAACATAATGGCTTTCCGGAATAAAGGCAAAATGCTCCTTGAGCCAAGCATATTTTGCGTTGAACGATGTCGGAAATTCCATTGCGGCAGTCGTAATAAAGATCTCGTGTTTCTCCGCCAATTTTTCTAGCGCTTCTTTTGCGCCGTCAATCAAGGGCAAATCAGAAAAATAGGTGGGATCACTGACCCGTTTGCGAATATTTTCAGTTTCTTCTGGATGCAGCTCACGCAATTTCTTGCCAGCTATCCCTTCTTTGGTGTACGCGGTTCCATTTGACTCATTAAACAGTCGAATCTCTTTAGACATAAAATCCGCGATCACTTCGTCCATATCGACAGCTATTCGTACCATGCCAACACTCCTTCACTATTTTGTCAGAGGACCGACTGCTTCAGCAGACCGCTCTTCTGGAAAAACTCTCTTTGCGAACATTTTCTCCTAATCCGAGTGCTTCGTCAATAAGCGCCGACCGGGATTTTATTCTCAACCTTCATTTATCGCTTATAACCAAATAACATTGAACCTTTCACAATCGTAAGTTTACCACTGCTTTCGTAAGTTTTTTCTCTCTTGTTTCCTTGATATGATGAATACATCAAAGAAAGGGAGTTGGAAAAAAATGGATACATTAACGATTGTTTTGTTGGGTTGGGGACTTTATTCAGTGATTACTTATTTTGAGAAACGCGGGGAACGGATGAAAGCCATTATTGCTACGGTATTAGTCAGTTTGGTTATTATTTTATCGAATGTTTTTGGCAATTTTGCCGGGGCTTCTCAGTTAGGTCTGGCAAAATTATTGCTGACTGTTGGGGCTAGTGTGATCATTCTTTCATTCTTCATTTTTCTGCCAGCCATTTTTAAACCAAAAAAATAAGTTAGGCAAAAGATTCTTTCGAGGATCTTTTACCTAACTTTTTCTTATTCTTCCACCGATACTGGAACGACTTCAAATTTCGTTACGTCTACCAGACCGATATCCGTGATTTTCAAATTGGGAATGACCGCTAACGACATAAAGCCTAACGTCATGATCGGATCAACTTTTTCCGAGACACCTAATGTTTCATGGGCCAAACGATTGATCTCCGCCTCTTGTTCCGCTACGGCTTCGCCTGAAAGGTCGCTCATCAAGCCCGCGATCGGCAAGGCCATACTGCCGATGACTTCTCCTGCCTCAACCAAAACCACGCCGCCTTCTTGTTCCTTTAACGCTTGAACAGCTGCGGCCATGTCCTCATCGTTCGTTCCTGTTACGATCAGATTATGTGAATCATGGGCAATCGATAGGCCGATCGCGCCTTTCTTCAAGCCGTAATCCTTCAATAACCCAACAAACACATTTCCAGTATTGTGATGGCGTTCAACGACGGCGATTTTAGTCACGTCCTGCTGCGAATCAAAGACAAACTGATCGTTGATATCTCGCTGAACAGAAACGATCGCTTCATTGGTCAACGCTTCTTGCGGAATCACTTCGATCGCACGGGCTCTGCTGCTGTTTAAGGTCAGCGTTAATTGCTCTTTACGGAAATTATCGATATGCACGCTGGATTGAACGTTTTCCGTTGAAATTCGTTTGATTGCTGGCAGATAGTTTCCAGCTTCTGCGATTAGTTTTCCGGCGATATAAGTCGCTTCGACTTCTGGCTGTGCCAAATCAGAGAAGATGACTAAATCTGCTCTTAAACCTGGAGCAATCGCGCCACGATCAGTCAATTGACAGCATTGCGCAGCGTTGATCGTCGCCAGTTGGATCGCTCGAATCGGCGAAACGCCCTCCTCGATACAAATTCGAATGCTGTTATCCAAGTGTCCTTTTTCCAGCATCGTTTTTGCCTGCAAGTCATCCGCTGATAACACGCATCGCTGATAGTTATTATCGGTCACACCTTTTAGGAGGGTCCGCAAGTTTTGCGTAACTGAGCCTTCACGTAAAAAGACATACATGCCGCGAGCAATCCGATCCTTTAACTCTTGGACCGTCGAACATTCATGATCATTCGCAATGCCCGCTGCTGCGTACGCGTTCAAGTCTTTTTCAAAGACCATTGGCGAATGCCCATCAATTCGTAGATTCCGCTCTTTGGCGGCTACTAGTTTATCCAGCACCTCATCCTGAGCATTGATCACGCCGGGAAAATTCATAAATTCGGCTAATCCGTCGACCTGATTTTTTTCAAACGATGGAATCATATCTGCTGCTTCTACGACTGCTCCAGCATTCTCCATGTTGGTCGCGGGCACACAAGAAGGCATCATGTAGCGAATGTCCAAGGCTGTTTCCTTGGCCGCCTCCACCATATAATCCAAGCCCTGCAAGCCAAGTACGTTCACGATCTCATGAGGATCAGCCAGCACGGTGGTCGTTCCATGAGGAACTAGCAATCGGCCAAACTCTTCTGGGGTCACATAAGACGATTCCACGTGGATATGGGGATCGATAAATCCTGGAGCAACAAATTTTCCTTTTAGATCGATCGTTTCTTTTCCTTGATAATCTTTACCAACACCAGCAATCTTTCCATCAATGATCGCCACATCGCCTTGCATGATCTCTGCTTGATAAACGTCGACCACCTGCGCATTTTTTAGAACTAAATCAGCCGGAACACGTCCTGCCGCCGCATCGATCAATCGCTTTAATGTCTCTTTTGTCACTTCCTTCGCCCCTTTTTAAATATTTTTTCTATTATAGCAGGGTTGCACCCGCGATTCACTCATAAATTACTCATAATCACTAAAATGATTCTAAAAAGAAAGTTTGTACAAAAAAATAAAGCCGATCTCCAAACATTAGCTTTTTGCTCTAACATTTGAAGACCCGCTCACAGATTTATTTCATATAAAAACAGAATCAGTCTTAACGCTGGTTATCCTTCTGGATGCAGCACCTCATAGCTCTTCTTCAATACTTCATCGGTATAATTCGTCAAGGTTTGATAAACTTCTTCATTCAAGCGTTTGTAGATCGCAACGTTTTCCGGTTTAGGTGTGAAGACATCCTTCACCTTGACCATTTTTTCAACAGCTTCTTCATAACTCTCATAAATGCCCAAGCCAACTGCCGCGTTAATCGCCGCACCAACACTGGCGCTGCCGTTGACTACATTTCGTTTGATCGGCAAATTGAAAATATCCGCAAAAATCTGCATCAATAGATCACTATTTGAGCCGCCGCCAGTCACGATTACTTCATCGATCGGATGACCCATTTCGTCCGTCATGTTTGTGACATTGTTTTTCATTGTATAGGCGATACCTTCTAAAATTGAACGGTATAGATAGCGATAATCGTGATGGGCATTAAAGCCGATCATCACGCCGCGTTTGAAGGGTTCCCATGGATTCGCTAACCAGTCTAATTTTGTCATTAAACCATCGCTTCCGGCGGGAATATTCGCTGCTTGTTCATTCAAATATTCCTCTTCGCTGATGCCTTGATAGTTCGAACGAATACTGATTTTTTCGCCTAAAAGATCCTTGAACCAAGACACTGTCCACATCCCGCGGCGAATGCCATAGCCTTCATAGATATAGCGGTTCGGCATTGATGATAGAATTCCCCAGTAATTAACCGCGTCGCTTGGCGGCATCTCCTTGCCCATCATCATGCTGCAAATATAGGTTCCTAAAGAAACGACTGCACTCGTATTTTGGATCAATCCGGCACCTAACGCTTCCACTGCTTTATCGCTTGTTGTCGCAAAAACTGGCAACCCTGCTGGCAAGCCTGTTTTCTCGCTGGCTTCTTTAGTCACCTCACCTAATTTGTCGCCGGGTTTCACGGCTTCAAACAGCATATCCTCTGGTAGGTTGTATTGCTTCAGCACTTCATCATTGGTTGACCAGTCCCATGTTTCATAATCAACCGGCCATTGACCAAAGTTATTACCAATATTATCTTTGAACTCGCCAGTCAAGCGATGCGTAATATACCCGCTTGTTGATGTTACATATTGAACATCGGGATTATCATGGACATAGGGCGTAGAGGTCCGTTTATCCATCCAGCTGATTACCGGCTGCGCCAATGTGCCGTCTTTTTTCAATAGTACGCGGCAGCAGCGAATAAATCCTAATCCGATGCCGACAATATTTTCTTTTCGTACGCCGAATTCATCCATCGCTTTATTCGCTGCGACACATAACGCATCCCACAGGTCATCGCCCGGATGTTCAACAACGACATCTTCGCCTAAGTGCATCGGACGCAACGCTTCTTTGCCCTCACCTACGATATTTCCTTCCAAATCGAAAATGACGATCTTCGTGCTTTGACTCCCGCCATCAATCCCAACAATATATTTTTTCTCCATACGGCTCTCCTTCAATTGAAATTTTTCTTCTATTATAATAGATCCTTACATCGGTCCTTTTCGCGAACCCTAAAAAGTACAAAAAGACTGAGAAGAAAGGTTCTCAGTCTTTTGGATAGACTATCGTACTAAGAATCCGCCATCGACTGCTAGAATGTGGCCATTAACGAAATGTGAAGCCTCAGAAGCTAAGAATGCAGTCGCACCCATCAAGTCAGCAACGTCACCCCAACGTCCTTCTGGTGTGTGGTCCACGATCCATTTGCTGCGTTCAGGATCTTCAATCGAAGCCTTCGCCGCATGGGTTTGGAAATAGCCCGGTGCGATACCGTTTACTTGGATATTGTATTGCGCTAATTCGTCACAATACGCTTTGGTTAAGCCAGCTAAACCATGTTTAGAGGCTGCATAAGCGGGTGCCCATTGTCCGCCTAAGAAAGAGAACATTGAACAGATGTTGATGATTTTTCCGCTCTTTTGTGGAATCATAACTTTTGCTGCTTCATGACTCATATCAAAGGCTGCCGTTAAATTGATATTGATCGTTGGGTCCCATTTATCGCGGCCGTAGCTTACTACGTCGTCACATGGGCAAATCCCAGCACAGTTTACTAAAATATCAACGGAGCCAAATTCAGCGACACATTTTTCAATTACTTCTTGGCAGACACCGTCTTTCGTAATATCGGCTTCCATATATGCTGTTTTCGCGCCGCGTTCTGCTAGAACCGCGTTAAATTCTGGATCATCCGGCATGATTGATGGCATAAAGATATTTGCGCCAGCTTCAGCTAATGCCAATGAGAATGCTTGTCCTAATCCAGTGTTTCCGCCTGTTACGATCGCGTTTTTTCCTTTGATGTGAAACATGTCCATCTTAAAGTCTTTGATTTCCATTTTTTTACCTTCTTTTCCTTTTATTTTGTTTTTTCACCCGCTTGGGGTTATCCCTTAAGTTTGGTACTCAGTTTCCTTGCAAATTCGGCCGCATCGCCATGAACGACGAGACTGGCTAAATAATTCATCGGTGCCCCAAGATCGGTATTCACCGAAATAATTTCCTTCACATTTTTTAACCCTTCGATATGCTGCGTCGAGCCGTAAATACCTAACGCTATATAGAGATCCGGACTGACTGTTTTACCCGATTGCCCCACCTGAATTTCTCGTGGCGCCTTTTTCCGATCCACGAGCTGCTTTGATGCCGCTACGACACCCGTCAGCTCATCTGCCAAATCCTGCAATTGATCGATCGGTTGCGTAAATCCGCCGCCTGCCGAAACAATCACATCCGCCTCGCGAATATCCACAGTGCTTTCTGCGCTCTCAACCACCTCTAACACCTCGATTGATGACGCTTTCAAATCGGTCGGGATAAAATCAATCACTTCTGGTTCTTTGGTCAAGTCCGCCGTCTGAAAAACATTCGGATGCACACTTGCCATGATCGGTGTCGATTCACACACGATACTTGCCATGATATTGCCTGAAAAAGCCGGTCGAATCATTTTTTTTCCGCGCTTATCAACTTGGATATCCGTAATATCAGCCACTAATCCTACCTCAAGCCGCATTGCCAAGCGAGGAGCCACCATTCGCCCAAATTCCGTCGCTAGAATGATGATGCTGTCAAACTGATACTTCCTATGAACCTGTTCAATGATATCGGTCGTTAGTCGACTGTCCTTTGGCTGGATCGTCGGTGCATTGACCTGGATCACTGCATCCAGTCCCTTTACTTTTTCAGGCAAATTGATTCCTAATCCATAAACACACGTTTCTTCTTCACCAGCTAGGCGATTCACTACATCAACCAAAGCCAATGAATAGTCGACCTGATCGTTATCTATCAGAATGAGTCCTTTAAACATTATAAGTACCCCTTTTCCTTTAGAAAATGAACGACTTCTTCAATACCCTCGTCGTCGACTTTTACCACTTTATGCGCCACTTGCTCTCTTTTAACAACCACATTTTTTCTCACCTTAGTTGGTGAACCCTTGCCGCCAATTTTTTCTGCCGGCAACTTCAACGTTTCGTTGCTCACCAGTGAAAATTGGTCATCCACATTTCTCCCGATATTTTCATATCTTACAAATCCTAAACGCAAATTCATTTGATGCGTCACACTCAACACACTCGGATTTTGAATTTTCAAGCGATACGTTTTTTCCTCCTGCAAGGCTTCCACGATCGAAAATTCTTCCGTTGCTTCTTTGATGGCCACGATATTAGAAAATTGGTTGATCCCCATGATTTCTGCAATCTGCGGACCAACATGCCCCGTTCCGCCATCTAACGTATGTGTGCCGGTGAGCAATAGATCATAGTCCTTTGAAGCCAAATAACTAGAGATGATCCGGCTCGTTACCAGTGAATCACTGCCGGCGAACTGACGATCACTGATCAAAACCGCCTGATCGGCACCTAATCGTACAAAGTCCTTCATCGGTTCTTCCAGCTTCATGGGTCCCATAGTAACGACCTCTACGTAAATAGCAGGGTCCTTTTTTTTCTGCATCATCGCAAAAGCCAAGGCATTCTTATCATCTGGATTTAGAATAAGCCGGGACATATCTCGGTCGATTTTATCCGTCTCGTAATCGTAGACAAACTTTTCCGTATCCGGTACAAATTTGACTAAACAAATGATTTTCATGATTCCCCTCCTATCTCGCAAATTCCATTCTCATTCAAGGGCGAAGACTCGCCCTCGAATGAATCCTGTTTTATTTTTGATACTTCAAGCCTTCTTGAACGGGATAAATATTTCCGAAACTCATGACACCCTTCGGATCGAAAACTTCTTTCAGGCTTTCTAACATATAGTACGCAGATTGATGCTCTTCTTTTGTCCATTCGTTACGATACTTGCCGATACCGTGATGGTGACACATTGAGCCGCCTAATTTCAGCGTTTCTTCTACGATGATCGCTTGGATCGGATGGTGATAGATCTTCATTTCATCTTCTGGTTCACAGTTGATGTCATAGTTATAAACGAAGTACATGTTTGTACCGTTTAGATAGCTGTGTGAAGAATGTCCGCCCAGCATCGTCAAATCATCAGCACGCGGGAACTCGTTGCGAATTCTGTCGATTACGTTGTTGTAAATCTTAGTGATTGTTTCCCAATCCGCTGATACTTCGGTAGTGTAGCCATCATGTTTGTCGTTATCGATCATGCCCTGAACTTCATCATCAATCGTTTGTTGTGTCCAGTTCAATTGGTTGAACCAGTTTTCGATCAATTGAGAATCCACTTGCTTCACGATACCGTCTTTGAATTTCTCAACCGCTTCTTCGATTCCCTTACCAGTCGCTTCAACAATACCTTCTGGGCCTTCAGCCATGAAAATCAAGACGCATTTGTCTTCGTAGAAATGATAGAAGTGCTGACGCGCATCTTCCGGCGAGTACGTCCGAGCAACAGATGGACGATATCCGTTGACCATCACTTCGCGAAGGACCTTCACTCCATCTTCTACATCGTTCACTAGGTAGCCGTAGAATTTATTGTTGTCTGGATAATGTTTAAAGATTTTCACTGTTACTTCCGTGATATAGCACAACGTTCCTTCATTTCCGATAACGATGTGGCGAATGTCTGGGCCGCCAGCACGACGAGAAATATTTTTGATACGCGAGATATGCCCATTCGGGAAGACACATTCAAGCCCTACGACCATATCTTCGATTCCGCCGTATAAGGTAGAAAATTGTCCGATTGAGCGTGTTGCCACTAATCCGCCGTATTGCGCGATTGGTTTTGATTGCGGCGAATGTCCGGTAGTGTAGCCGATTTTTCTTAATTCATCTTCTAATGCTTGCAACGGCACACCTGCTTGAACAGTCGCTTGCATGTTATAAGGATCGATCTTCAAAATTTTGTTCATATGCGATCCATCGATCACTAATGCTAGATCTTTCCAGTTTTCCAAGCCGCCTTCTGTTGCAGTTTGTCCACTGCGGGGAATGACGTTGATATCATTTTCGTTGCAATACATCAAAAGCTCTTTCACTTCTTCTGGATTATTAGGATAAACGACTGCAGTCGGCAGCGGATTGTCTAATACTCCTTTTGCTTTCATGTATTTACGATAGCGGTCAGAGGACGCATCATACAATGTTTCGCGATCCGTAACGACCTGCTCTTCAGAAACGATGTTCTTTACGTCTTTAATGATTGCTTCTTTCACCAATGTTTCAGAATTCATTCAATTAGCTCCATTCATCTTTTTTTCGAAAGCGCTTTTCCTGAGTTCAGTATAAAGTGCTGAAATTCATTTTACATTAAAATTTAATTAGATTTTCTACTTTTTTTCAACTTTATTGAACTGTTTGGAAAATTTTCCACTTTTTATTTGCTTTTTTGTCTTTTGCTATGCTATTCTTGATGTATCATAAAGGAGGCACCGCAATGAAGATTCAATTGGATCGGTTAAATGATCTGGAAATAGAGATTCATCGCTGTTTGATGACGGCCAGCCAAGACCAGCCGCAGATGACAATCACCGAAGCCGCGAAACTAGCAGACGTTTCTCCTTCAAAGATCTCTAAGCTGGTTAAAAAAATGGGCTTCTCAGGCTATAAGGAATATTCGCGCTTCTTAGCCGGGAAGGAATTAGTCAAACAAAAAAAATTAAATAGTGAATTTGCCCGTATTCAAGACTTCATGGAAAACTTCGATGCATCCTCCGTTGATTATCTGGCCGATTTGATCCAGCAATCAGAAAAAATCTTATTGTTTGGGTACGGCCCAACAAACTTCTGTATGGAATATTTTGAATATAAGCTGAACTTCACCTTGAACAAAAATGTCATTCGTGTAAGTCAGCCTTCCTTGATTCCTGATTTGTTGACGGATGACTCGCTGCTGCTGATTTTTTCCGTCGCGGGAAAATTCGCGAATTTCGATCCTTTATTCGAAGAAGCCAAAAAACACCATGCCAAATCATTATTGGTCATGGAGGAAATGAATACCGACTTGTCCCTCGATGCCAGTGAGATCATCTTCTTAACCAAGTCTCACCAAGAGGAACACTTGAAATCCCACGAAAAGACCCGAACGATCTTGTTGATGTACATCGAAGAAGTCATCCGCAAGCTGACAAAAAATGACCCTCGCGAATAATTCGCGAAGGTCATTTTTTTGTGATTCATTTGCTGGTCGCTGCTTGTTCTCAGCAAGCGACTTTCACGTTGAACAGACCCGCTTATTTCATGATCCAATCAAACAGCCAGTCCATCATCATAGCGATAAAGGCGCACAAAACGGCCCCTACGATAATGATTGGTCCGCCATCCGTGATCGCGATCCCGCGTAAGATCACATCCCCGACCCCGCCGGCTCCCACAAATGAGCCGATCGTTGTGATCCCGACAGAAATCACCAAAGCATTTCGAACGCCGGCTAAAATCACCGGCATCGCCAACGGAATCTTGATCATATATAAAATTTGATAACGATTCATGCCGATTCCTTTGGCACTATCCACGTACATCGGGTCCACATTGACTAAGCCAACATAGGTGTTTTTCACGATCGGCAGCAGCGAATACAAGACAACGGTAGCCACGACCGTATTCTGCCCTAGCCCCATCAAAATCAAAAGAACGGTCAACATCGCAATCGAGGGAATGGTTTGGATCACATTGATGATCCCGATCACGATATCCGAAAGCTTTGGCCGCTCCGATAAAAGAATCCCTAAAGGAAAACCGATCAAGAAGGTCAACACGACACCAATCACCGAGATATACACATGAACTCCGAATTGTGTGATCAGGTAAGAAGAGTTTTCACTTAGGTATTGAACAAGATTATCAAACATCAGCTTCCCTCCTCAAAAAAGTTATGCTTCTCTAAAAAACGGCGCGCAATAATCTTTGGCTCCAGCAGCTCATTATCTGATTCGTAATTCAAACGCTGCATGGTTTCCGTATCAATCGTATTTTGCAGTTTCAATAAGATCGGCTTTAGCTCGGGGTATTTTTTCAGCGTCTCTCCCGAAACAACGACACTGGCAGTATACGGCGGGAAGAATTTTAAATCGTCTTCCAGCATGACCAAATCATAACTGCCGACCCGGCCATCGGTTGAATAGCCTAGGATCACATCCAGCTCCTCAGCGACCAAGGCATCATACAGCAGCCCGACCTGCATTGGATAGACTCGCTGAAACTTGGTTTTATACGCTTCAGTGTAGCCCTTATAGCCGTCGCCTTCCCGCTTGTACCACGTTTGATCCGAACCCAAACGCATTTTTCCCGCACATTTCTGCAGATCGCTAACCTTTTTCAAATCATATTTTTTGGCCGTTTCCTGTGTCACCATAAAGGTAAATTGGTTCGAAAAACCATAGCTAGGGAACCAATCAAAACCAAACCGTTTATCAAACTCCCGCTGAACGATTTTTAAGGCCTTATCCGGATCTTTTTCCGTCGGCAGTCCTAGCGTACCGATCAAATCGGTTCCGGTATAACGAGTCGGAGCAATATCCAAATCGCCGCGAACCATCGCTTCATGCATCAAATTCGCCGAACCTAAATTATTCAGATAGACAATGTTTTTATCCGTCGAATGCTGGAGCAGTTCGACTACGAGATTTCCCAAGATCTGCGATTCCGAAGTGACTCCTCCGGCTACCGTGATCGTATCGTCTTTGGCGGTAAAATTCCGCACAATAAAGCTGCCGAACAACAGGATCATCGCCGCTAAAAGTACATTTCGCTTTTTCATCGACTCACCCTCGATCCATCGTTAATTTTTGTTCAGAGCGTTTCAAAAGCGCGTCAGAAATCAACGCCAGCAGCGTAATTGGGATCGTCCCCATCAGCACCAGGTCCATCCGATAAAGGTTCAATCCATTGAAAATATAGTCGCCCAAACCGCCGGCACCGATATAAGCGGCCAAAGTCGTCCAAGAGATAACATAGACCGTCGATACCCGAATGCCCGCCATGATAACGCCCATTGCTAAAGGCAATTCGATTTGCAATAAACGCTGCATTTGCGACATTCCCATACCCTTTGCGGCATCCAAATAGGTCGCATCCACCGATTTGATACCGACATAAGTGTTGCGCAAAATTGGCAATAATGAGTATAAGAACAAGGCGATGACCGCTGGAATCTTACCGATCCCGAAAAAAGGAATCATGATGGAAAGCAGCGCCAGCGAAGGAATCGTTTGAAACACACCGACCACTTTGATGACTGTCTCAGACCCTTTTTTCACACGGGTCAGCCACGCGCCTAAAGGAACCGCCACTAGAATTCCTAAAAAAATCGCTAAAAAGGATAAATAAAAATGTTCCCAAAATTTTAATACTATTTCACTTCCGTATTCGGACCAAAAACTCATGTCATCACCTCCTATTGCAACTGTTCCTGTACAAGCGACACCAAGGACGATCGGGTCACGATCCCGACAAGATGGTCCTCATCATCCACTACCGGCAAATATTTAAAGGTATGGTTGATTAGCGGCTCGATCACATCGGCCACACGGTCATTTTGATTAACGCTGGCCGTATCTTTTCCCATGACCTCGAAAACCGACGAAGCCGGCTTTAGTTTAGAAATATTTCGTTCAATAAAGTTGATATCGACAAAGCCTTTTAAGCAGCGCTGATCGTCCACCACTAGCAGCGTGTCCACCTTCTTTTCGGACATTTGACGAATCGCATCGGTGATCGACTTGCTGATCGAAATAGCCTCGACCCGCTTCACCATCAAATCGGCCACGGTCATTTCATTGTTGTAATAACTGTTGCGCTTGCGCTTCCCAATCAATTCTTCCACGAAATCATTCGCCGGATGTTCAAGGATCGTTTCAACCTCGTCATATTGAACGAGTTCACCATGATCCATGATGATGATTTTATCAGCCAGCTTGATCGCCTCATCCATATCATGAGTCACAAAAACAATCGTCTTTTTCATTTCCTGCTGCAGACCTTTGATCATCTCCTGCAAGGCATCCCGCGTAATTGGATCTAAGGCGCCAAAGGGTTCATCCATTAAAATAATATCTTGGCTGGCGGCTAATGCGCGGATTACTCCGATCCGCTGCTGCTGTCCGCCGGAAAGATTTTTCGGTTTGCGTTCCAAAAATTCTAACGGCAAATCTACCCGTTGAATCAAGCGCTCCGCAATTCCCGCCTTCTTTTCTTCGCTCCATTTCAAAAGCTTCGGAACGATCATAATATTATCCCGAATGGTCATATGAGGAAATAAGCCGATGTTCTGAATCACATAGCCGATTTTTCGCCGCAGCTCGTCTTCGTTCAATTTGGTGACATCTTGCCCATTGATCTTAATAATCCCCTTTGAGGGTTCGATCATTCGATTGATCATCCGCACCAGCGTGGTTTTCCCGCTCCCGCTGGTACCGATGACACAAATAAATTGATTATCTTCAATCGTCAAATCAAATGGGTGGACTGCGATTGCCTCTTCGCCATACCTTTTCTCTACCTGTTCAAACTCGATCATAAAATGATTCCTCCATCCATTATGTAATACGTCGCGGCAAAAAAGCTTGCCGCAACAAACAGTCGCTAGCGGACTAAATAGCCGCCGTCCACTGGTAAAATATGTCCGTTAACAAAATTTGAAGCGGGACTCGCTAAATAAATAATCGCCCCCATCAAATCCGCTGGCTCTCCCCAATAATTGGCGGGGACGTGTGCCAAGACTTGCTGGTTGATCTCAGGGTCTTCGCGATCCTTCTTAGTCATATCCGTAGCTAAATACCCTGGCGCGATTCCATTCACTTGAATATTGTATTGGGCTAATTCGTCGCAATATGCCTTGGTCAACCCGACCAATCCATGCTTCGCTGCGGCATTTGCCGGAGATTGCTGGCCGCCTAAGTATGAAAACAAGGAGCAGATATTGATAATCTTGCCGCTCTTTTGCAGAATCATTACTTTGGCTGCCTCATGAGCCATCTCAAAAGCCGCGGTCAGATTCAGCTGGATCATCGGGTCCCATTTTGAGCGGTCGAACTGGCGCACATCGGCTGCAAGATACAGCCCGGCACAATTAATCAGCACGTCAACGGTGCCGAAAACCTCCACACAATGCTCCACCACCTGTTGGGGAACGCCCTCTTCGGTCAAATCCACTTCCATGAAGACATAGCATGAGCCAGTCTCCTCAATAATTTTTTGCGTGGTACCGTCATCATCGATCAAGCTGGGAACAAGGATATTTGCTCCGCTTTTTGCCAATGCCAATGAAAAGGCCCGCCCAATACCGGTATTCCCCCCAGTCACGATGGCGACTTTTCCCTCCAATGAAAAAAAATCCATACCGAATTCTGTGATTTCCATTTATCTTCCCCCTGTTAGTGTGTGATAAAGGCTGCGCAAACTCGTTCAATCCGTTACTGATGCAACGTGTTCGTTAGGCCATACATAGATAAATCCAAAACAAAAAAGCGAACACCAAATAAGCTGGTGTCCGCTTTTCTCTGTCCTCTTAGCAACAACGACCGTTTTAATTTTTTATATTTCCCAAACATCCATGTTGGTTGTTGAAATGGCTACTGCTCCTGCCTGCAATGCCGTCATTACCAGCTCCTTGTCACAAACGAGTCCGCTGGCGATGATTGGTACATCCACGACATCTTGTACCCATGATAAAACCTTTGGCATCGCACCAGGTAAGACCTCCACGACATCCGCCTTTGACGTCCCTAATTGCTTCGGTAAATTATGATACGATTTTGAGTCAATTAGGAAGAAGCGATGAACCGTAAACAATCCTCTGGCATTTGCGGCCCTTAATAAGATTGATTTCGAGCTGATGATCCCATCTGCTCGCGTGGCTCGCTTCAAATAATCGACCGCCGTCTCTTTGGTAGCCAAGCCATCGATCAAGTCCACATCCACCATCACGATCTTGCCGGCTTCCTTTAGCCGATCGACAATGTCTACGATGCTGCAAACATCGCCATACAAGACAAAGATGATATCACTTTCGCAGGTCAAGGCCTTTTCAAAACTGCGCTTACTATTGATGGCAGCAATCAATGGGTTGTCTTCCATCATTTGAATAATTTTCTTTTTCATTTTTATCCTTATCCCTACCAAGTAATTTAATACGCTTTCATTCTAGCATATCTCACAAGCCCTTTCATGAAAATTTGTGCGATCCGAAATCTATTTCCTGAATTGATTTCGCCAATCTCTCAAAAGAATCATTTCCGCGGCTGCTGTATTTCCACAGTCTAAGGGAAAACAGACGTTACGTCAATCTCTCGAAAAAAGGCTGAGTCAAAATTATTCGTTGATTTATCAAGGTTTTCCCTACTTTTTTACCGCTAAATATTCATTGAGATTATTTTTCTGAAAAATTTAGGTTTAAAAAGATGTTGACATCGCTTTCATTAAATTCTATACTTTGGGTGTTGCTGGAGACCAGAGAGAAGTAACGCTTACTTAAGCGTTGCTTCTTTTTTGTTTTTTGTAAAACAATTCACAAGCAGGAGGGTGTTATATGAACAAACAAGCAGTTAAAAAATGGGGAACATTATTGCTATTATCGGCCGGCGCTGGGATTATCTTTCAGCTTCCTTACATTCGGGAGACGTTTTATGTTCCGATCCAAAAGGCGATGGATCTGACCAACGCACAAATGGGGATGCTTTCATCGGGTTATGCCACTATGGCGACATTTTCTTACTTTGTCGGCGGGATCGTTGCCGATAAATTCTCAGCTCGCAAGTTGCTGACCTTTTCATTCTTGATTACGGGTGTCTTGGGCTTTTGGTTTTCAACTTTCCCGGGCTTCCAAATCAGCCGATTGATTTTCGTTTTAATGGGGGTTTCGACCATCATCACCTACTGGTCTGCCGCGATTAAAGCTACTCGGATGTTGGGCGACAGCTCAGAACAAGGACGTTTATTCGGTTGGCAAGAAGGATTGCGCGGACTTTTGAACGCGTTGCTGGTATTCGGGATGACATTCGTTTACAGTCGTTTCTCAAATGAAGTTTTAGGTACAACTTGGGCTATTCGCGTATGTGCGATCGCTGTTATCATTATTGGTATTTTAAATTGGTTTGTTATTGAAGACACTGCAGCAGAAACTCATACAGAGCCTCTATCAAAAGTTGCTATCGGAATGTTTAAGACCTTGAAAATGCCGCGTACTTGGGTATTGGTCGCAATCGTATTCTTCGCTTATAGTATTTACGGTATTTTAGGATACATCAACACTTACGCCATCAATGTTTATGGATTATCTGTCGCAGGCGGAACCACACTTGGCGGGATGCGTTATTTAGTTCAGGCGGCCGGCGGAATCATCGGCGGGATTATTGCTGATAAATTAGGTTCGCGACTTCGCGTAATTATCGGCGGTGCTGCTTTACTGACACTTTGTTTTGCCGGCTTCTTAGTTTTACCGGTTGGCGCTGGCTTATTGACCGCTGTAATAGCGAACTTTATCTTCGGATTGTTCTTTATCTACGTAGTACGCAGTCAATACTTCGCGATTATTGATGACGCTGGCTTCCCAGTTGAAATGACCGGTCGTGTATCTGGGATCGTTTCATGTTTAGGCTACTTGCCAGATGTTTTCATGTATACAATGATCGGCGGCTGGTTAGACGCAAATCCTGGTAAAGCCGGCTTCAACATGATGTTCATGTATGCCATTGCAATGGGGATTGGCTGTATCGTCTTCTCATTGGTTCTTACTATGATCATCAAAAAAGCCAAAGCTTCAGGTACCGCTACAGCTGAAATAGATTAAGCAAAAAGAAAGTTTCATCCCTTTAAATTCGAGGGACGAAACTTTCTTTTTATTTTTCCGGTACATCTAAAAATTCGCCGTGCATATTCTCGTAATGTTTAACGCTTAAGGTCTCAAAAATCGCGATAACCGGGTGTTCGTAATTCAAGCCTTTTTGAAACTCATTCAGTTGAGCAGCTAATTTCTTATACTCAACTAATTCTTCAACAAATAGATAGCCTTTCAACGAAACACTCTCATGTTTTTCTTTGTCGAAACAAAAAAGACTGCCGATTCGATTATGACGAATGTTTTCTGCCGTACGTCCCTCACCATTGATATAGAATTTGAAATAGTAGAAGCCATTTCGTTCCAGCGGCGGGGAAACTGCGATCGCATGAGGAAACTCGCGATTGTCCATTGTGATCAACATAAATGTATCGGCATTAGCCAACAATGTTTCCATGTTTTTATCCATTTTTAAACTCCTCCGATCCTTAGTTTTTTTCATCTTCTTCTGGTACATAAAGCGGCACAAAATCGGCCAGAAATTCCACGGTTAACGGTAATGCCGGACCCTTATCCCCATCAATTCGGGAATAGATCTTTTTGTCTGTCAGCGGTTTTAACTCCAACTTGCTCGTCTCTAAATAAGTCATTGCATCTGAATCTTTTAGCCGACCAGTAAAAACAAAGCGGAGAAGCTGAAGTAATTTCCGAAAGCGCATATTATGCAAAATGCTGACATGCAGGTCGTCAAGATCTGAATCTACATACTCTCTTCCGCCAATCGAATGCGTGGTCGTAGATAAGGCAAACCAAACTTTCAGTTTCTCATGATAATCGTCTGCCGTAATTTCTACAGGATAAGAAGTATCTTTCCCAATTTGTTTGAGCGCCTTCAAAGGATAAACGATCAAACCAAATTTCCGTTTTTCACTTTGACGAACCTCATTTGAAATATCCGCAAATGAGCCAAAAGTAAAGGAGCTAATGACCGCCTTTTGTCGATCTTGGCAGGCCGCGATTCCCACCTTGCGCTGATGACCAGCAATGATCACATCCATTGCGGCCTCCTCATCCATTGGCAAATGCCACCGTTTTGCGAAATTATTTATGGTCCCTCCTGGGATAATTCCAAGCGGCAATGACTTTCCTGCTTGAACAAATGCCGTCCCTACGATATTCAGCGAACCATCGCCGCCAATCGCTACGATACCGTCGTGATCATCCAAAGCACTCTTGACTTCTTCGATTGCCTGATCAGGATCAGGTGCGGTCAAAAAATCGGCCGAATGTCCGGCTTGTTCAAATTTTTCACGCATTTTCTTGGCTAATTCTTCTGCATCGCCATCTCCAGCATTAGGATTAAAAAAAATTCCATAACGCATCTGTTTCACCCTCATTCATTTGTCGTTCAAAATTGATTTCAAGTGCGAAATCTCTTGTTCTTTTCCCCTTCACCTTATCATTTTTAATCTAAAAAAACAGTTTTAACGAACTAAATTCCTAGAAATTAATTGCTTTTGCTTTTTTTCTAAAAAAAACCTGCTATGATAAAGCAAAGAAAGGGCTGAGAAAATGTTTGAACCAACCAAAACACGCCGCAGCGATGTCCCTTTTGACGTCGTTCCTGAGCATATGCAGCAAGAAATTTGGCATATGATTTTTATCCGTCCCATGAAGGGCTTGCCGCTTACTTCACCACAACGTTTTCACTTTTTCAAAAACAAAATGGCTCGAACACTGAGTGTCGTGTATTCACAAAATGATCCTTATTTTTCCGATGGAATCACAGCACCATATGTCGAAGCCTACGATGAGGTGGAATTTCCTAAAGTCATGTATGTCTATGATGACGGGAACGAATTACTCATGACTTTAGACGAAAAAATCGTCTGACTTTACCGGTCAGACGATTTTTGTGTATTTATTTTACTACCATGACATTACATGGCGCCTGATTTACCACATAGGCGGTTGTCGAACCAACGAGCAGCAAGGATAATGCCCCTAAACCGGTGGCTCCCATAACGATCAAATCTATCTCAAGTTTTTCGGCCAGCTCTACGATTTCCCGCTTAGGATTTCCCGCGATGATCTGCGAAGTCAAATGAACTTCCTGTTCCTCGGCGATTCGATGATGCTCCAGCTCTGTGATGATTTTCTGGGCTTTTTCGTGGACTTCCTGCATCAATGGAATCGAATTTCCTCCGGTCGTTCCGCTAAAACTAGCCGTGTCGATCACTGTTGCCAAGGTCAGCTTGCCGTTATTTCTCTTCGCGATATTGATCGCTTCATCAAACGCTTTTTTGGATTGTTCAGAACCATCTACTGCTACTAAAATATTTTTATATTCATCAACCATTTTTGCCGCCCCTTTCACCCCTAGTTTATCATTCCAGCAATCACAGGAAAAATGAAAACAAACGTTTCTCCTCGTTTTTTTAATTTTGGAATCATTAAAACTGCTTTAAGGAAGGTTGGATAAATTGTCCTTTTCTGATTAAGATGCTAAACTTTCTTCAACAAACGGGTAAGGAGATTCCGAGATGAACAAAATACAACGAAGAAAAGCCCATCTCATCATTCACAGTGCTGCGTCGGCTGCCGCAGGAGTCGGTGCCGGGATGGCTCAACTGCCATTTCCAGATGCGACCGTCTTGCTGCCGATCCAAACCGCCATGGTGATCGCTTTGGGCAAAGTTTTTCATATCAAACTTGAAGAAGGCGCCGCAAAAGCCTTAGCGACACAATTTTTAGCACAAAAAGCAGGTCAAATGACTGCACGCTTCTTAGCTGGAAAGCTTCCAGTTGCCGGCAACATCGTCAACGGCTCTACCGCTGCGGCTATTACTGAAAGCTATGGCTGGATGATCGCCAGAGAATTCGGCGAAGAGTACGAGAAAAAGGTCAAAGTATAATAATTTTTTAATAAAACATACGTATTCTTTCAAATTCCCAGCCGCTTCGCTATACTTATAGTCGTGGATGAACTTGGTGTTTTACTCGTTCAGTGATGTAGTCCGCATTTAAGATAGAGGTGCTGGTTCGATTCCAGCCGTCCACACTTGGATAGTAAAACACGGCTGTGAAATTCGCAGCCGTGTTTTTTTGATCTTCCCTGCTTTACTTCTCTCCTCCATTGCGGTAGCATTCCAGTTGGTGACAGATTTTCCTGTCAGAATCACTGAATAAAAAGGATTTTTACTATGAAAAAAATTTACGAATGGCTTTACCGCCAGCCAAGACACATCATCTATCGACTTATTTTTGCTTTTTGCATCCTATTCTGGATTATTGTCTATTTCATTTTAAAGATATTGCTGTAAAGGAACTGTCCAATTACTTGGAGGTTTCTTTTTTTGTTTTTTGCGTACTTTAATTCGAAAAGTTTTTTAGCTTGCCGCTTTACTTTTCGAACAAATGTTCGTATAATGATTTTGAGGTGATGACCATGTCTATGATTAGTCCAGATTCTGTTGAAATTTTCTATCGAACCTATGATTCCCTAGTGAAGGATTCACTGCCGCTAGCTTTATTTTTGAACCAAATTACCGCAAAAATGGATGCTGAAGATCGTGATTATTTTGTTATCCCTGCCAAAAAGACCGGTCGCAAAAAGGATATTTATTTTCAGTTTGAACGCAAAAACAATGAACTCGTTTTCAAAGGCATCCACACGAGGAGGAAGTCCGATGGAATCACTTAAAGGAACCGTTACAAAACTAAAAATTGTTCAATTTTCACAGCAGCCCTTAGTCTATTTCCAACTTGCCGATACCAATTGCTTGATTGCCGCTCACTCGCTGAACTTTCTAGCGGATGTAGAAAATGGCATGAAGATCGTTGTTTTAGGCAAACGAAATACCCGCGGACAATTGATCGTAGCCAAGTACGCGGTATTGGGCAAAACCAAACTCATGAACGATTTTCAAACCTATCAGACGGCAAGCTAAAAGCCAGCACACGTGTGCTGGCTAATTTTTTTATCGAACAACCATCACGTTACAAGGCGCATTATTGACAACATAAGCTGTCGTCGATCCTAATAGTAATCGTGAAAAGGTCCCCGTTCCAGTGGCACCCATCAAAATCAAATCAATCTTTTCCTCTTCGGCATAAGCAACAATTTGGGCTTTCGGATTGCCATCGTCAATAATGGATGTAAAGGAAATATCGTCTGGAAGTAATTCCTCCAAGGAACCAACAACCGCGCTAGCAGCTTTATAGGCTTGCTTGACGATGTGATCCACGGCGTAAGGTTCGGCCCCCAAATGATTGGTGTCGGATACGATCAAAATATACAAATGTGCATCGTTTCTGCGGGTGACTTCGACTGCTTCTTGAAATGCTCGGCGTGCCTGCTCGGATGAATCTACTGCAACAAGTATCTTTTTGTATGACTCTTTCATAATAAGACCTCCTTTTTTCCATTGTAACTAACTATCAATACCTTTGTACAGCAGATATAAAAAACGCTTTCTTTTTTCAAAAATAAAAAAGCACCTTGATCACCAAGGTGCTTAAAGGGGATGCTAGTCAAATAAAACTAGCTAAGAAAGATTGAGAGAGGTCTTCCTCATATTCATATTTTAACAGATTTCTTCTTCTTTTTGGCGATTTTACGAATTGTTTTTTTAACATTTTCAAATTTATTCTGAATGTTACTAAACATTTACCTTCTATCAAAGTGTTCGTTTTTCATAATTATGGTGAATTAAAATTATTAAAATGATTATTTTCCTGTATATACAACCATCTATGGCCTAAAAAAATATCCCTGCAGCATTTTGCTACAAGGAAATGATCATTTCAGTTTGATATACTTTTCACAAACAGATATAAAAAAATTAGATCTTCACGTATTCTAATTCAAATCCTTTGGTTCCATTCTTCATGGCCACTTGGTACGCAGTAGATAAAGTTTTCATCGTTGTCGGATCTAGCGCTAATTTTACGAAATTTGGCAGATCCAGCGTTTCGATCGGCAAATCAGCATTCGCTTCTTGCTGTGTGGCTAATGGTTGCAGCATTTCAGCAAAACCGCCTGTGATTGAAATATTTTGTTTCTCGCACCGAATAGCATCTCTTAATTCCATTGGATTCGCAACTACTTTTTTCATTCCCATCACCTCTTCTTTTTTTGATCATAGCACAGCATTTAATAGAAATCAACGATTTTGTGAACTGAAACACAAATTTTATTTTACCTCATTTCTGTTATACTTTGTAAAAAGGAGCGAAACTCATGGATAAGTATCAGCAACGAAAACAACGCGGATGGGTTGAAACCAGCGATTTATTGGCCTATAAAGATAAATTCCTAAGTGAATTGAACTTCATGCTCACTGCTGAAGACGCACGTGAACGGACCATTGCTGTCCAACTATTGCCGCTCGATTGTGAGTTAACGAACATCCTGTTGAACTCACTGGCTAATGAATCAGCCCTTTATACCCGGTTAGCCATTATGGAAAAGTTGGAGCACGGGGATCAAGCGACGGCTCAGAAAATGATTCCCTTCCTCGCATCCATCGGTAACAATCAGCACCATTCACCGACTAGCCCGTCCAAGAAAAAAAGCTTTCCGCTGCCGCGGGATTTGATTGCCCGTTCCTTGGGACGGATGAATCCGAAGATTTTTTCAATACTACTTGAAAGTGCGCAGCGGCTGCCGCTCTCACAATTAAGTGAGCTAATTGATGCAATCGGTTATATGGCCTTCTATCATCCAGAAGTATCCACGACAGAGAATTTTCATCAGCTTCTTGAAATTCAGAAGCTTTACCGTGATAAGCCATTGATTCAATGGAAGCTTTTGATTTGTTTTTCTGCGTTTCCTCAGAGCGTGGACTTTTTATTACAAGAAAAACAATTTGTGTCCGAAGCCCAGCGCTCATTGAAATTACTAGCGGCAAAAGAGGATTGAGTCAGGGCTCAATCCTCGGTTACTAAGCATAATGTTGAATAATTTGATACAACGCTTCGGCTGCGCCTACTCCGCTTTTTTCATCGTAGTACTGAGTGAAGCGTTCATCGTTCAGATACATCTCACTCAACCCTTTATGGGCTTCACCAGAATACTTTTCCCAACTAAACTGCAACCATAATTTATGTAGAGAAAATATCTCTTCTGCTAACGAACTAGGAAGTTCTCCTTCTTGCAGATATCGTGTTAATCGATTAAGCAACTCTTTTTCAATTTCTTCCATTTTTTGATAATCGAATTCGGTCATCTCTTGCCATTTTTGATTGGAGGATTCAACTGCCTCTTCCCCGTACTGCTCTCGAATTTCTTTTCCATATTTGGCTTCATTTTCAGCTAATTTTTCCTTTTTGAATGCCGCAAACTTCTCTTTATTTGTCATCTCAATCTCTCCTTTGTAATAAAGTAATGTATCATCGAGGACTTGCAGCAGGCGATCCAACTCTTGACGTTTCTGTTCTAGTTGGAGTCTTTGCTGTACCAGCGTCTCTTGAATTTTATCCTCCGGACGATCTATTAACTCCTTGATCGTTTTTAAGGGCAGCCCCATTGAACGATATAATAAAATTTGCTGCAGGCGGTCCACTTCCTTTTCAGTATACATCCGATATCCCACATCACTTAAAAAGGCCGGCTTCAACAGCGATTGCTCATCGTAAAATCGCAGCGTTCGCGTCGTAACACCTGAAATTTCAGCAATTTGTTTAATTGTGTACTCCATTTTGATCCCCTCTATTTCGTACTATAGGATTCTCTTAAAAATCCGAGAATTCTTTTGTTTTTATCCTTCTACTAATTCATTAAAGAAGTAAAACTGGCATCCTGACAAAATTATCTTACACCTTAACGCAACGTTAAGGTCAAGGAAAAGCCAGCAATTCGCTGCTGGCGTCTGCTTCCCCTCTTTACTTGACAACCATCACGTTGCACGGCGCATTATTGACTACATAAGCTGTGGTAGAACCCACTAGCATACGTTCAACGGCACCTTTTCCCGTGGCTCCCATATAAATCAGATCGATTTTATATGTTTCCGGTAAATCAAAGCAAAGCACTTTTTTAGGACTTCCTACACACGTTACCATCTGCTTGTTGTAGTAGTCGATCCCAGCAAATTCTTCCTCTAATAATTTGATCGCAGCCTCCTTTTCCTCCTCAATAATCTGGGACACAGGTGTCGCACTATTGATCAAAAATCCACTACTGTTAACGACTTGCGCAATGTACAGCCGAGCATTATTTCTGCGTGCGGCTTCAACTGCCTCCATCAACGCTTGATGTGCTTGCGGCGACCCATCAACTGCGGCTAGAATATTGTAATAACGTTCATTCATTGAGTCCTGCCCCCTTTTTTATTCCAGTATAACAAGTAGGAGCTATTTTTCAGTAAAAACCCTTTTAAATAAACGAATATAACGATTTTGGATTTTATCTTAAGACAATAAAAAACCACAGCAAAATAAATCTCTGTGGTTAAAACGATCTAATTCTTTTCCAAATATAATGACTGTTGATCCGACTCCTGATAGATTTCCTTTAAATCAGACCAATCGACTTCGCGGTTTTGATAACCATAGGGATCATTGACATAAGCGATATTATTCGCACGATCAAACCCTGTAATAACCGCGGAATGAATCAATGGTGTAACATACGTGCTGCCTTGATCCGTCTCCCAAAGCAAATAATCCTCATCTTTCGGTACTTGAAAATCTACCGTCGCAACAATCCAGACGGGTTTCCCGCTAGCCACGACATCCATAATTTTTTCGAAGGATGTTTTTTTACTCGCAACAACGCGGTAATCCTCCCCGACATATTCTTCCGCCAGCTTCGCGATTGGTTCAACACCAACACCCATCGCTTCATCACCGCCAGTAATATCCCCAACAAAACCTAATTGAGGGTCTCCGTGGTTGCCGGATTCCGTATACAGCGGCTGATAATCTAATTCGTCAGCCAGTTCATTTTTATTCGTATCATAGCCATAATAACGCAACAGCATTGACAGAGCCGTCACTTCGCAGCCATTCTCTAATGCATCATCCTCAAACTGATCCTCTAAAGGAACATCTAAGATCACTTTATTTTCTTGTGGCGGCTGACCGATTAATTCCGTCAGCTCCTTCTTACCTTGAGTAAAATAAATGATCCCGCCGATCGCCACAACGAGCACTAGCAGCAAAACAATTCTTTTTTTCTTCATTCCATCACCTAACATTTATTAGCACATGGGGAATTATACAATCTATTAGAAAATGCATCAAAGAAAATCCTGAAATCCACTAGATATTTAAGCTATTTTAACGTTTTTTTCGGCTTAGCGGGAAAACATTAATTATTCGCTAAAGTTCAGTATTTTTTACAGCGTTTACAAACTTTTTGTTAGTAAACACTCATGATTTATGTTATATTAATACATGGAATTTCGTTATCAACGTAATAGTTGCCTTTCGTCACACTAAGAAAGGAGAATGATTATGACATTCGATAACACAAACATGCAATACCGTGTCACATTGAACACTGATTTAAATCTTTTTATCGTTTTCGACAAAAAGGACAAAAATCATGTAGCAACTGGCGTAACGATTGAAAAAGCGGTACAAGAATTGCAAAAAACGAAATAAGGATCAGAAATGCTGACCTTAAAACGAAAATAGGAGTGACTCCTCAATGAAAGACGCGAAGTTGCGTTAAGAGCACCTGCTGTGAATCCACGGTAGGTGCCTTTTTTTGACTTTAAGCAGATCCGCTGTTATGATCGATAAAATAATTTTTTGGAGGTGCTGCTGATGAATACGTTTACTTATAAAATTGATGACCACTTGTCTCTTGCCTTCCCTCACCTTGAAGCGGCAGAAAAACTTTTTTCTCTGCTGGAGTCGGATCGGCCGCATCTTGAAGCTTTTATTGATGTCCTCGCGGAAACAAGAACTTCGGATGATGAAAAAAATTTTATTAAGACCAAGCTTCACGGCTACGCTGAAGGAACCGATTATCTCTTCTTCATCCTTCTCGATCAAACGCTTTGCGGATGTATCGACATTCATACTATCGATAAAAAAGTTGGCAAAGGGGAAATCGGTTATTGGCTGCATTCTTCTTATACAAGTCGTGGAATTATCTCAAAAAGTGTTCAAGCAATCTGCAATCTCGCATTCAACGAATTCGGCTTGAATAAATTATCAATTTTTGCGAATGTCGAAAATCTCCCGAGTAACCGGGTGGCACAAAAATGCGGCTTCAGCTTAACCAGTATCGAACAGCAAGATGCGCTTCTTTATGGCAAATTACGGGACATGAATCATTACACCTTATTGAAAGAACAATACGAAAAAGGTTTTGACGAATAAGTTCACTCGTCAAAACCTTTTTTATCTCACTACCATGACATTGCATGGAGCATGATTGACTATATAACCACTCGTAGAACCAACCAGCAACCGTTGGAAACGGCCCTTCCCAGTCGCACCTACATAAATCAAATCGATGTCATATTGCTGCGGCAATTCTTCCGTCAATGCTTTTTTAGGGTTCCCGATATATTGAATGACCTCCATATTAGGATAACGGCCGCGTTCACTTAACTTTTCTAAATATTGCTTTGCCCGCTGAGATTCTTCGGCCAAAATCGTGTCCATTGGTTGCGCACTATTTAATAGAATACTCGAATCATCAATCACTTGAACAACATACAGCTTAGCATCATTTCGTCTTGCTGCGCCAATCGCTTCGAAAAAAGCCCCTTCCGATTGATCGGATCCATCAACGGCCACCATAATATTTTTATATCTGCTGATCATAGTATCTACTCCTCATTCCAAGTTTTAATAACGTACACAGTAACAGCGTCACTCCAATTAACGAATAACGGTCACACTGCAAGGCGCGTGATTCACAACATAGGCTGCGGTCGAGCCGATTCTGGATAGGCGAATCTCGCCTTTTCCTGTAGCACCAAGAAAGATCATGTCTATTTCATTGTCTTTTGCAAATTCCACAATTTTTTCTTTTGGACTGCCCAACTCCACAAAAGGTTCAACATTGTCTAATTCTTTGCGAGATGCGTCATGAACTTTTTTCAACATCTCTTTTTCAATTTGTTCTTTTTCTGCTGCATAAATTTTACTGAAAGAAAAGGCACTCGTGGATAGTTCACTGTCATTAATGATTGAAATAACATTCAGTTTGGCATCATAACGTTTGGCTGCTTCAACGGCTTCATCAAAAGCATGCTCTGAATGTTCAGACCCGTCGATTGCTACTAAAATATTTTGGTATTTACGAATCATTGTAACCGCCTCCTTAATTAAATTATAAAGGAAAATAAGCGTTCTGTGAAACGAAATCAACTTTTCTTTTAATAACGAACATACTCAAAAAAATCGTGACTTCGTCCAACCGTGTGTAAATGAAGCCATTCCGTTGGAAAATTTCCATTAAATTGTTTCGTTCTCACACTATTATTCCTCTAACAAAAGCGATCTTATGATAAAATTCAACATTCAGATTTCACGAATCATTTACTTTTCTCTGAGCATTTTTCTTGTATCTCTTTTAGCTATCCGTTATGGTAACAGTAGTTCATTTGTTTATCCGAGTTCCTTCCCAGGACTCCAGCCGTCGTTGCCCTGCGACGGCTTTTTTTGAGCATAAAATTTGCAAAGAAAGCCTTTTCCTATTATATTAAAAACGGGTATTACCCATCCTTTATAGAATTTGTTTTTTCACTTGCGGACCGTTGCCTTTTTTGGACGGTCTTTTTTTCTTTCGTTTCTGTGTTAAACTGAATATGTTTACACACAAGTGCAATTGGAGGAACAAAAATGTATAAAGCCAGCTTAAAAAATATCCTTACCCGCAAGGAAGAATGTACAATGAATCTTTCTTTGATCCCTCAAGTAGGCGATACTTTACAATTGAGAGAGCCAAACAAATTTTTATTGGTACATGGGATTACACATATTATTGAAAACGAGTCCATCGAATTTGAGATCTTTGTCGAACCGATCGACCGTACGTATTGGATGAATGAAATTTAACGAAAGTGGGGAATAAAAATGATCGCACACAAAAGAGATGCACTCCATGTAGTTTAGGCAAAAAAAAATTACATGGAGGAATCACAATGAAAAATATTTATGATAACGAGAAATTTTTTGAAAGCTACAGTCAAATGGACCGCAGTCAAAAAGGACTAGATGGCGCCGGAGAATGGCAAACACTGGAAAAATTGTTGCCGGATTTCAAAGAAAAACGGGTATTGGATCTAGGATGCGGCTACGGTTGGCACTGTTTATATGCAGCAGAACACGGTGCAGCTTCAGTTGTAGGCGTAGATCTGTCCGAAAAGATGCTGGAAGTCGCGCGCCAAAAAAATACCTTTGACACAATCAGTTATCTTCAAGCCAGTATCGATGACGTAACTTTTGAACCAAACAGCTTTGATATCGTCATCAGTTCCTTAGCAATCCATTATATTGCCGACTTTGAAAAATTAGCGAAAAAAATCGCCCACTGGTTAACAGCAGGCGGTCAACTAATCTTCTCAGTCGAACATCCGATCTTTACCGCGGAGGGCTCCCAAGATTGGTTTTATAATGAAGAAGGAAAAATCGCTCACTTTCCCGTTGATAACTATTTTTACGAAGGACAGCGAACCGCCCACTTTCTCGGCAGCAACGTCACAAAATATCATCGGACCCTAACTACTTATTTAGATTCCCTGCTAACCAACGGTTTTCAGATCACGCGCATCGTCGAACCGATGCCACCGGAAAACATGCTGGATATCCCGGGAATGAAAGATGAGATGCGCCGACCAATGATGCTGATCGTTGCGGCGGAGAAGAAGTAATCGTCTAATTTCAATAAGAAAAGCCACTTCAAATTGAAGTGGCTTTTCTTATTAAGAACCTGCATTAATCGCTTGATCCAAACGAACTAACCAAGCTTCTGAACTACCTGATAAATCAATATTCGGCATATACTTCCCAGTGTTTTCATGATAAATACGATTCAAAATCGTAGCGCAGTCTGCGTCAGGCAAATTATGACGCTTTTGTCCGTCAAACCAACTGATTCCTTTTTTACTACCTTGTCCAATCGTAATAAGTGCTTGCATTTCAATTCCTCCTTGACTTGTTGTATTTGCTTCATTTTTAAATTGGTCATACCAATATTGCGCCTGTGTTGCTCGAGCTGGTTGATTGGGGTTTGCCGGATGTTCATAAAACGCAATGAAATATTCAGCCGCTCTTCTTACATCCGTCAGCTTTGTGAAATCTCGAAATGATATATAACTTAGATCTGGTCTTTGTGGATTACTAAACCATTGAATGCCATTTTCCATCTCATATTGAATACGCTGGCACTGAGCATCTACCGTTTTATAATTCATACCTAACCCATTACACCAATTTATTAATTTTGACCCCGGCGTCCATTGAACTAATCCATAACCGCCATCACCAGACCAGATATCAGGATTTAGACTACTTTCACTTTGAATATTTCCTAATATTCCAGCCACAGATTGTTTGGTCCATCCTCGAGATACTAAAAAATCCCAAACTTGTTTCGCTACTTCTCTTTGTCCCAATATATTCCTCTCCTTTCTTTTCTATGCTTTAGCATTAATGGCTTGATCTAATCGTACTAACCATGCCTCATCAGCACCCTTCAACTTGATTGCTGGCATATCCTTGCCATTGTTTTCTCTATAAATTCGATTCAAAATTTCCTGACAATCCTTATTAGGAAGATTGTGTCTTCGCTTTCCATCAAACCTGGAGATTCCATTATTCATTTCAATGAAACATTGCGGCTGAACATCCCCTTTAGCAGCTCCGCCTCCAGAAGCATTCCCACCTTTTAATCGATAATAATAAACGGGAGGACCGCCTAACCAACCGGCCGCCGCAGTCGTAACAATTCCATTAACACCATAAGGTAAATACTTGGTAGCATGAATAATCGTTTGATTATCAAGAAAAATCCCTGTATGTCCGTTGTTTCCTGTTGAAGATCCCTTAGGTCCTGATACAAAAATATCTCCTCTGCCCACTTGCTCTTGCGAAATCGGCTGCAAAAGACTACCTTCCAGTCCATAGAGCGTCTCAGTATTGCCATAATTTCCACCGCTATTATCCAAAAAACCACCGGCCCTTAACGCAGAAATAACCGCTGCTGAACAATCATAACGCGGTGGATTGCCTGTTCCCCATGGTCTGACTTGTTCATAAATAACCTTGCCTTCATGATCCTTCATCCATTGAATCATTTTATTAATGTCGCCCATTAATAAATCCCTCCTTCTTCATATATTTATCTTTATTTCGTACCGCTTTTTAAACCGTATTCGTTGGTAGCATATCCTGTCGCCAACAACAAACCCACAGAGCACTGACTCCCCTATTTGTTTGAAATAGCTGCTCCTAAAACCGGCCTCAAGGAAGCGATATAAATAGTACATTTCTTTATTCAATAATCGTGTTAGTTTTTACGTCTTCGTTAATCAGAATCAACGTACAACTTGCCTTGTCGCCAAAATATTCCTCAAATCCTCATTCATGTTCTCCTACTCGTTCATTTATACGATTGACCGTTGTCTCAATTCTCTCTACCTGCTTGAGTGATTCTGTCAAATCATCGATCGTGTTTAAATAGCGTTCTTCTCGCGCATTATTTTGTTTCATCACCCACACTAAGAGAAATACAAAAAGCACTGGAAATCCGATGCTTTCAGGATTATTGAGAAAGGTTGAGATAAAGTTATCCATGCTTCACCAGCTTTCCTGAATTTATTCGTTTATTTTATTACTGACCTTCTAACACATTCAGAAGAACAATTTGAACCAATAAATGATTTCGTAATTCTCTATCAACGCTGAAAAACACTCCATTAAACATTCAAAAATAGAAAAACCACCTGCCAAAAATCCTTCTGAACTATCAAAGACACTACTTTCACTCCACCACAAACATAATTTTTATGTTTTCCCGCCCAAACTCAAAACAAGCACTCGTTTACTCATCCGTTTCATTCCTTTCTGTTTGATCTATCTACACTATATACGAACGTATGTTTGTTTTGTTGCCAAAAAAAAGACATCAAATTCCTAGATGTTCCGCTAATTCTTCAAAAAAGGCATCGCGCAGGCGAATCACTTGGCGTTTGCTTAAATAGATTTGATCAGCCACCAAGTCTAGATTGACCTTCTGTTTGTTGTTCATGTAAAGCAGTTCAATGATCTCTCTGGTTTCCGCAGTCGCGTTGTCTAAGCACAGTGAAATGATCTTGCGGTTTCGTTCCAAATTAATCAGCTGACGATCTAAAGAAATAGAAATCAATAGTTTTTTATTTTTCGTATTCGCATACGCATGCTGCTGGGTTTCTTTCGTATGAAAGAGCAATTTTTCTTTTCTTTCTAAATAGTAATCCTCCATCTTAGGGTAATCTTTCAGAATTCCTTTTAAATAGTCTTTCTTCCATTTTTCCATAAGCTCTCCTCCTTAAAATAACAGCTGCTTGAATTAGCAAGAAATAGTGAAATTATTTTTAATACTAAATTCCCTATTATAGGTATTCGAAATCTTTTTTATGAATTAATGGTAATACATTTCGCGTACTCTGTAAATTGTTTTGTCGACATATTGTCTGTTTTTTATGGAAATTAGTATACTATTCGTGTTACTATGAAACTGAAGGGAGTGTTCCTATGTTTGCACAACAATTAAAAAAGCTTAGAAAAAAAACACCTCACCTTACCCAGTTGGACATGGCAAAAAATTTAGGGATTGCCAAAACCACGTATGCCTCCTATGAACAAGGCAAACGAACACCTGATATAGAAACGCAAAATAAAATTGCCGATTTCTTTCATGTCTCTTTAGATTATTTACATGGTCGCACGCAAAAGAATGCTTTTTCGACCAAACAGATGACCGTGGCCGCGCATATTGATGATGAAGTGACTGAAGAACAAATGGAAGATATTCTGAATTATATTGACTTTATTAAGCAGAAACACGCAAAGAAGGATTGAGTGAATGGATAAAGCAGAAAAATTAATGGCTGATTTTCAAGGAATCAACTATGTTTTCGATCCTTCTATGCCAGATGGCCAAAAAGGATTGTATATTGATAACCATGTCTATTTGAATCCTCGTCAAACCTCTGAAGAGTTGACCGATACCGTTGCTGAGGAAATCGCACATTACTTAACGAGTTCAGGTGATATCATCAGTCAAGATACAAAGGAAAAACGAAAACAAGAACAAAAAGCCCGTGATTTAGGATCGACTTTGATCGTCACTCCTCAAGACATTATCCACTGCTACAAAGAACGCTTCACAAATGTCTGGGAATGCGCCGATTATTTAGGAATCACAAAGCATTCCTTTGAGCATGCGGTTAAGGTCTATGCAAAAATGTATGAAGACGGTCTTTCCTATAAAAATTACCGAATCATTTTTCGGGCTGACGGAACGATTGGGGTTTACGATTTTTTTGAATAATTGAATGCAAAAACGACTTTGGCTTACTACGCCAAAGTCGTTTTATTTTTTCTAAATTTATTCTACCTTCTCAAAAGTGATCTTTTTAATCTTCACTGGATCTGAAACAGGTGCGTCATCGTCGTCTGTTTCTTGATCTGTTATTTTCTTCACGACATCCATGCCTTCATAAACCTGTCCTAGCACCGTATATCGGCCGTCTAATTCCGGTAATCCACCGATTTCTTTATATTTTTCTTCTACATTCCCTGGTAAAGCCAGAATCGGTAATTGTTCTTCATCGATCTTCGTATTTTGCACGATATAGAACTGGTTGCCATTCGTATGGGGACCATTATTTCCAAGGCATAGCGCTCCGTCAAAATTGTACAGACCTTTATTTACTTCATCCTCATAGAAGCCGTCATAGATTGATTTTGATTCATCGCCAGATCCATCGAGTGCACCGCCTTGAATTACAAAATCTTTGATAACACGGGCAAACGGTGTTCCATCATAGAAGCCTTCCTTAGAAAGCTGAATCCAATTCTTCACCGCTTTGGGTGCTTCATCTGGGAATAGACGCATCTTAATAGTTCCCGCATCCGTGTCCATGACACAGACCTCTTCACCTTTACTCGGTTTTTCCAGCTGCTTCAAATCGATATCCGAAACATCAATTCCCGTGTCTTTCCAAAGGATATCGTAGATCTGCCACTTCACACCGTCTTTGTCGCCCAGACGTGCCATATTCAATAGAACACTGTATTCTGTTACCTTTTTCTTGTCAGTAACCTTAAACTTATACTCCAGAATTGCCCGCAAATCATTGTAATCATCATCCGCTTTTACTTTGTAAAATTGATCAAATTTGGTGTACACATACTCTACTTTCTTCCCAGCAAACTTGTCAAAATAATCAGTGATTTTCTTCTGATCCTTTTTCGAGATATCGCTGACGATCTCACTTTTGATGCTTTTTTTGTCTGTCAGCTTTTTCGAAAATTTCTCAAATTGCTCTTTAATTTCAGTCTCATCCCAATGACGGCCAATCAATTCGTCTACCGTCTCTTCTTTTGAATAATCATGAACTTTGCTCTTCGCCTCTGCCACACTTGCCAACCCCAGCATGCTGCTCCCTAAAACAAGCACCACACCTAAACGAACAAACCCTTTTCTCAGCTTCATAACAGTCCTCCTTGATTATATTTGTAACCGATTACATTTTACCTTTAAAACATCTCTTTTTAAGTTATTTTTTATCATTCTCACACAATTCTCATTTAAACAATAAATTCGATTCAATTCATCAAAATAGACTAAAACGATTGCTTATTGACAATTATTTCAGAGTATTTTTTTTCATTCGAAAATAGCCAGCACAAAAAATGCCCTGATCCGTTTGGATTTGGGCATTCATAAGCCATATATAACTTTAAAAAAACAAATCTACTGCGCCTAATCGCATCATTTTAACAATCAACGTTAAGGAGAACTTCTTCTTTCACCGTTGATCCGCTAAACTATTTCAAGCTTGCTGCATAAAATCCAATTCCCTCTGAACGCCAGCCCACTCGAACAAGTTGATCACGTTCATACGCATGCGGTGTGTAATGATGAGCACCAGCTTTCGCATTCGGGTTATATAGACGATACAAATTAACTTTTGGCCAATCTACAAAGCAAGAATAAAAAGCCTCTCCTTCATCCCACCAGCCTAAACTCTTCAAATGTGCGACTTCGTGGGTATTCACAGTGTAATGGTGATCGCCGGCATTCGGATTATACACACGAAATACACGCATCCCTGTTTCAGGCGCTTTCCATCCGACACCTTCATCATGCCAGCCGGATCTTACACAATTAACCTTCTCATGCAGTTGCGTAGTGTAAAAATGCTCACCAGAATTAGGGTTATACAGACGATAGACAGTGACATCTGCGGAAACTTTGGTCGAGAAACCGAATAAAGCCAGGCAACCAAACAACAAAAAGATCAGTACGGAACTTTTTTTCATTGTAAACGCCTCCTTTCCTCCTATTATACAGGAGGAAAGGATTCCGTTGTATGATCGATTAGTCATTAAAGTAAAAAAAATCTTCAAAAAATCAACGAGTTATTCCGCACCCCATTTGTTTTACTGTGGAAACGAATTTTTCTTTAACGTCAATCATTCAATCGGCCGTACCACCATAGATACCCGATCACCAATATCTTTATTGATCTTTTTGCGGATATCTTTCCGAATTCCTAAAATGTAGCAAATACTGCCATCCTGATTTTTTACACCCATATTAACAATACTCCCTTGATAGTCAATGCCGTCAAAGGTTGCCTGCACTTTTACGCGACCTTTATTAAACTCTGTTCGAAGATCATAAGGAAAAATAATATACGCACCGCCTTTTCCAATATCCGAAGCGTAAATTTCCGATTCAAATTTATATTCCTGCATTGTCTAGAATCCCTCCTATTTCGTAATTTCATTCTATATAAGAAAACAACCCGCCGTTTACAGATAATAAAACACTCTTTTATGAAGACAATAGATTTAATTGAAACAAAAAGCCAACTCGCCGACTTAGAAAAATCCAAATCAAAGCTCGTTGGCTATTAACGTCATATTGGCGGGAATGTGTAGGAATCGAACCTACCCAAGAAGCTCCTAACTCCTCATACTGGTTTTGAAGACCAGAGGGAACACCAGAACCCATCCACTCCCGAAACAAAACAATCATACCATTCCTTTAAGTGGGAATCAATAACAAATCGCAAAGAAAAAAGAAAGAAACATCCATCTTTTGAATACTTCCTTCCTTTTTTAAAATGACTAAACTATTAGGGTAAACACGGGCTTGGTTTTCATCTGATAATTTATTGATCTTCAGAAAACTCGCTGATTTCTTTATTTAAAAAATAAGAAATCATGGTTCGAATAAGCACGATCAGCGCTAACCGGATAATGTCCTGAAAGGTAGGATTGATAATAGATTCAATAATATCCGCCACGATCAAAAACTCTAAACTCAATAAAATGTAGCTGCCAAGATACGCTTTGATATATCTGTTTTTATGCAAAACGGACGAAAAATCCTTCTTGTCTTCTCGATGAATTAATTTTATAAACGCAAAAATCGCTCCAAGTACAATAATGGAAATCGATACAACATCCAATAATAGAACGATTGGATGAAAAACATGTTGAATAATATTCTCGAAATTAGTCACAGCTATCCTACCTTTTCCTTTTCATTCTCTCTATCCATATTAAGCCGAAAGCATTTTTGAATCAAATAGATTTTGACTCTCCTTCTGCCAAATCTACGTTTACATTTTCTTAGGATCTTTTAAGTCGGTCATAAGCTTCACTATTTATGGTGAAGCCATGACTAGTTTGAAAGGATGATTATTATGTTAAAAACCTTAAAAGAAAATACACCTAGCTTTTTAAAAGACGCCTTCTACGATTTAACAATATTGCTTCTCTCTCATCTATTTTACCAAATAATCAGCCAGCTATTGGATCATTGACCTGATAAAAACTTGTGGGGCGGGAATATGTAGGGATCCAACCTGCTCAACAGGTTCCTCGAACCGATTTTAACCTAAAAAAAGAAGCATCCTTTGAGTGGATACTTCTTACATAAAACTATTGGATTGGCGGGTAAAGTCCAGCCGTTGTCTTATTACCGTTTTTCGAGTAAATACTCGTTGACTGATTGCCCTTTTCTTTTTCAATCGCCGTATTTTTCTTATCAAGATTATGATAATCATAATTTTTCGGATCGACCGGTGTGAAACCTTCTGGCGTGTAGAAACGCAAAAGATTTTCTTGGTTCAGCTTATCAGACAAACTCAATGCTTGCTTGACTTGTTTTTGATCCTTATCAATCTCTGGCGCAACGCCTAAAGCTTTCGGATCAATTTTCTCACCTGTTTTATTGTCATAGGTCTCGCCGCCTAATTCCGTATAATTTGGTGAAACAAAGTCGCCATTGCGGAACGCGACGGTTTGATCATGCTGTGGTGAAAACAGATCTGTACCAAATTGAATATATTTTTTATTATCAATGCCCATCAAGTGCAGCAAAGTTGGCAAGACATCGATCTCACCGCCGTATTGATGTTGGATTCCGCCATTTGTATAGCCAGGAATATGGAACATCAATGGAACACGCTGCATTTGCGCATCGTTAAATTTACTCCAAGTCGTTGGATCTTTTCCTAACGCTTTGGCCAAATCCTTGTTGTTGCTATCGGAAATTCCGAAATGGTCGCCATAGATCATGAAGATCGAGTTTTGGTAAACGCCGGAAGCTTTTAAATAATCAAAGAATTGGCGCAATGATTCATCCAAGTAATGTGCTGTCCGCACATAATCATCAACAGTACTGTTGCCCGTTTTTAACGATGGGAAATTAAAATTCTTTTCATCCGTCAAATAAGGCGTGTGGTTCGTTACCGTTAAGAATTTTGAATAGAACGGTTGTTGCAAATGCTCTAAATGACCAACTGTTTCCTTCAGCATATCCTTGTCTAAGATCCCGTAGCCCAAGTTTTCATCTGATTGGTTGAAATAAGACCGATCGAAGAAATCCTGATAACCTAAATTTTTGTAGACATGGTCACGATTCCAGAAGCTGCCGACATTCCCATGGAAAACAGCACTGCTGTAGCCGGCTTCTTGGTTTAAAATAGCTGGTGCTGCCTGGAATGTATTATCAGACCCTAATTGAGTAAACAATGACCCTTGAGGCAAACCAAAGGTACTGGTTTCCAGCATATTTTCCGCATCGCTCGTCTTTCCTTGACCGACTTCATGGAAGAAATTATCGAAGGCTAAGGTTTGTTTATTGTCATTTTCCAGACTATTTAAAAACGGTGTAACTTCTTGTCCATCGACCTTCATATTGATCAAGAATTGTTGGAAGCTTTCCAAATGAATGACGATGATGTTTTTGCCTTTGGCGATACCATATTTACTTGGATCAGCAGCGGCGTAATGATCTTTGGTGTACTTCATTATATCTGTTAGCCCGTTACTTGAAGCATGGGCCCGGACACTATTTGTCTGCTCAGTTTTTATCCCATCATAAACGGTAAAGGCATCCAGCCCTAAATATTTTACAATATAAGAACGGTCAAACGTCCGTTGCAATAGTTGAGGTCGGTTAGCCTCGCTCAATGATAAGTTGACAGAAAAAGTCATAGCTGCCAAACAGCTGACCGCAACCGCAAAGGTCTTTTTGACTGGCTTGCTGGTGATTTCTTTACGTTTAGCAATGATGTAGATCAAAATTCCTAAAAATACGAGCAAGTCCGCCCAATAAAAAATGTCATGAACTTTCATCAAGGCAAAAGAGCTGCCTGAAATTCCTTGTGACACTTTAGAAAAACCTAAAATCGATTTGATCGTCACAAAATCGGTAAATTCCCGATAAAAAATCACGTTCAGATATAGAATCAAGGTATTCAGCAGATCCATTAAAAACAACACGATCAAGGCCGGCTTAAATTTTTTGACGTAGAGGAAAACACCAAAAAGCAGTAAAGTCGTAGCGATCGGATTAATCCATAAGATCAAATACTGAATGGACCCTTCTACACCTAGTGAAAAATCAACATAATAGGCTAAGATGGTCTTTGCCCAAAACAGTACGCTGGCCGTCAATAAAATGAGCCAACGATTGGTAAACGCTTTTTTTACCCGGTTCATCCGGAACACTTCTTTCTCTATTAAATTGTCCGTTCTTACTATAGAGCAGATTTAAAAAATATGCCTTTTTATTTGCAGTTGCTTACGTAATTTTATCTTTTTTAAATAGAATGTGAGATTTCTTTCAAAATTTAAGGAATGAACCGCAAGTTTGTCCGTTTTTTCCTGCTAAATGAAAATTTCCTAAGACACAAAAAATTCATATTCTTAATAATTATCCATAAAATAACAACATCTCCTCAATTCGTTTTTTATTTTCTTCATATAACTCCCTAAATAGTTAAATATCGATTAACAGACAACATAGCATTCTATTCGATATATTTTTATCGTTTTTCGATAAATTTTTATTGACTTTGTTTAAATCGTGCTTTATAGTTAACTCAACAAGTAATTCAAACAAAAAAGGAGAGTAAATTATTATGAATTCAGAAAAAAGTGTTTTTAAAGGGTTGAAATGGTTGTTTAGTTTTTTTGTCGGTATCATGGGAATCGCCGCTGCAGGTTTGGTCATTATCGTAATCGTCTTCAATATTCCTGCTGTTGCACAAGAACTGTCGGTCATTAACGTCAGCGAGCTGCCTTTTGGCGCATACACGTATGAAATTGTTGCCTCACCTGTTTTTATTTTGACATTGATGGCGAATATTCTTTTATACGGTCTGCTGTTCTACTTTGTACGCAGCTTTTTCAAAAACCTGGAAATGGATCAGATCTTTGTAAATACAAATGTTTTAACGGCTAAAAAAATTACGGTTGTGCTGTTGCTTCTATCGGTCGTTTCTTGTTTACCAGATGTTTATGCTTCAATGCAAGGACTTGCTGTCGATGGCGCCGCTCTTGACTTAACCTATATCGTTGGTGCGTCAATCGTCTGGGCATTAGCTAAGATTTTAGAAAAGGCCAATGCCATTGCCGAAGAAAACGAATTAACGATTTAAGCCCGACGAACGAAAGGAGCCCAGCAAAATGATTCAAGTAAATTTAGATGTAATGTTAGCCAAAAGAAAGATGTCCTCCGGTGAACTGGCCAAAAAAGTTGGCATGACCAATGCCAATATTTCTGTACTAAAAACCGGAAAGGCCAAAGCCGTACGTTTTTCCACACTAAATGAAATATGCAAAGTGTTGGAATGCCAGCCGGGAGATATTCTCGCTTATCTTGAAGAGGAATCGTTTTAAACACTTTCTTATAAAAGAAACTTCCAGCTGCTAACTGGAAGTTTTTTTATGCCTCACGTTTCATGACGATCCCTGTATAGATCCATACAGTCAATAGATAATAGACAAAATACAGAACAAAGAAAATCAGGAACGGCAGCCAGATACTGTTATAGGGTTCACTCAAAAGTGTCTTAAACATCTGCAGTCCGAACAACACATGAATGACTCCTAACAGACCTGGAACTAAGAACAGAACACCAATTTCTTTCCGAATGGATTTTAGTAATAGCTGGCGGCGTGTACCGATTTTTTCCAGCATGCTGTAACGTTGGATATCACTTTTAGCACCAGACAAGATCTTGAACATCAAACAGCTGGCCAGCATCGTCAAGAAGGCGATCCCTAAGAAGAAGCCCATGAATTCAAAACCTGAGAATAAGGCATTATACAGCTCGTACATCAATACTTTTTGCGTCATACTGCCTTCTTCTTTATTCAACGTTGGATTCAGCCGGAAATTTTCTTCTGCTAAATCTTTCAACGCGGATTTATCTTTTGCGAAATCTGCTACCATAATTAGCCGCAGCTCGGTTGTTTTACTTGGTAAAGCCGCAAATTCCTCCCTAGATAAAAATTGATGCTTTTTCGCGCTTTGTTCCGGCAATTCCAAAGACCGTAATTTATCGGATGCAGTCAAGTTATTCGCCAATTGCTCGCCAGTATAGTGAACTTTTTTCGTTTGACGGCTCCCTGTAAATTCCTTAACCAATAACGGTGCCTGATCAAATTGTGTGCGATCATAATAAACCGTATCGTTATCTTCTTTTTGCTGATAACTGTTGTCAGAAGCTAAATGGATCTTTTTAAGATCCTTTTGACTGACGTTTTGTCCATTGTTCAACACTAGATCATAGGTTGATGTGGCTTCGGTCATTTTCGTGATTTCATTGTGAAACCCTAGTCCCACCGTAATTGCACCTAAGGCCAAAGCAAAGAGCATCGCCACCATAGACAAAATTCTCGTGTAATCTTGGATTCGGAAGCTTAATTGAGACAGCGTAAAATTATTCAAGCCTTTTAACGCAATTCCATCACGCCGCTTCAATACATCCAAAACGAAAATCAAGATCGAATGAAAAACAAAATACGTGCCAAGAATAATCGTAATCAAAGCCACGATCAACGCTAGAAAAGCGAATTTCATTACTTGAGCCATCATGAAATAGCCGATCCCTAAGAAAACAATTCCTGCCAACACTTCAAATACCAATGTCACCCGTTTACGATTAGCCGGCAACGGTGTTTCGCTTGCTCTCAGCAAGGTCAAGATCGGTTTTTTCACGATCGTCATGGCATTTACTAATGCCGCTAACAAGAAAATGATCGTAAAAAAGACTAAGGTCAACAAGGCCGCCGATGAATTGACTGCCGTAAAATGCGTAATCTTAATTGCCAATTGTTGAACCAATAATTGTTGGACTACGCTGCTCAAACCAATTCCCAATACAGTTCCTACCACCGTTGCACCGACACCCACGACAAATGTTTCGATAAAGATCAACTGGGCGATTTTACGGCCTTTGGCTCCTAACATCATAAACATCGCGTAATCTTTTTGCCGCATCGTCATCAAGAACGAGTTGGCGTACAGTATATATACAAACGTGATAATCGAAAGTAGTACGGTTCCTAAATGAAAGATCAATACGACAGAAGAAATCATCGAATTGCTTTTTAAAAACGTTTCATTCGTGGCCAAGGCTTCGAACATATAAAAGATCCCCGAAGCCATCACAAGTCCTGAAAAGAGCACGATATAGTCTCGCAGGCGGCCTTTTATTCCAGTAAGCGATAATTTTAAAAGCATCGAATCCCTCCTACTGTTCCAAATTACCGAGAATACTTAAAATCTGACGATAAAAAGCTTCTCGCGTTTGATTTTCGCGTTTGACCTCTTGATAGATCACGCCGTCTTTAATGAATAAAATACGTTGGCAATAGCTTGCTGAAAAAGGATCGTGGGTTACTAAAAGAATCGATACTTGATCCTTTTGATTCAATTCTTCCATTGTATCCAATAAATCTCGCGCACTATTTGAATCCAAAGCTCCCGTTGGTTCATCGCCCAAAAGAATGGTCGGTTGGGTAATCAAAGCCCGTGCCGCGGCGACCCGTTGTTTTTGTCCCCCGGAAATTTGAGCCGGATAACTGCTCAGAATGCTTTCGATCGATAAACGCTGTGCAACTGCGGCGACTCGTCGATGAATCTCTTTTCCCTTGACGCCTTGAAGGGACAGTGGAACAGCGATATTTTCGGCGGCGGTTAAATTTTCCAGCAAGTTAAAATCTTGGAAAATAAATCCAATCTCACGACTGCGAAAATCCGCTAATTGATTTCCCGATAGTTTGGTAACGTCGGCTTGATTAATAGTGATTTTGCCACCAGTCGGCTTGTCCAATGTCGCTAATAAATTCAACAAGGTCGATTTACCTGAGCCTGAAGCGCCCATGATTCCGACAAATTCGCCTTTTTCTACTTCAAATGAAATTCCTTTTAAGGCTTCGGTCTTTTTCTGATTGCCTTTTCCATATGTTTTCTTTACTTCATTTATGGATACGATTTTTTCCATATCTTCACTCCTCATTCCTTTTATTCCATGCCTGAATGTAAACCAGACTTATAGCCCTAATTTACTCGCGGCCTTTTTCGGTATTTGTTTTTGTTGAACCTCTTCATAAGAGGTGACGCCCTTACTTTTCTTCCAAGTTACTTTAAGGAAAGCTTCCCGACGAAGGGGACGATCTTTTGCTGCGCTAAATTCTAACTGCTTTTTCTGGCCTTCTTTGTCATAACCCGGAAGCGAATACTTATAATCAATATAAGGACGTCCGCTGTCATCTTTACCATCAACACGCTGCCCGTCAGTGGTGATCTGGACATAATAACCATCTCCGCTTGCTACAACTTTTTCTGCTATCTTTAAGCCCACAAAGGAGATGATGATCAAACTAACTAAACCAATCAAAATTTTTTTCATAACTAATTGCTCCTTCTTTATTTCTAGAGCAACTATACAAAATTCCCGAATTTTCAACCATTGATACAACCTAAAATCAGCTAACAGTTTTGTCATTTTGAACTTTTTACGCAAAAAAACGGCTAATGCCAACGATTACTTCGTTGATACTAGCCGTTTTCGAACGATTGATTTATTTTTATGCGTTTTGCTAAAGAACTACTTTTTTTCTACTTTGCGAATCGCCTCGTCTTTAATGATTAGTTGCCCTTCGGTGATTTTTCGCAAAAAGTACCGATCATGAGAAACTACCAGCAAAGTCTCGTCGAAAGCAGTCAAAATCTCCTCCAGCTCTTCTTTGCCATCAATATCCAAGTGGTTCGTCGGTTCATCTAATACGAGGAAATTAATTTCACTTTGTAACAGCAGCAATAAATACAGCCGCATTTGTTCCCCGCCAGATAGATCCTGAATTCGTTTGGAAACATCTTCAGCGAAAAATCCAAAACGCGCGAGCATGCGGCGAGCCTTTTGCTCATCCGTAACAACTTCTCGCACATACGTTAAAATTTGCTGCGTTGGTTTCTTAAAACGCAGCTTCTGCGGCAGATAACCAATTTTGACACTGGCACCTAGCTTAATATTTCCTTCGTCTGGTGAGTCTTCTCCCAGCAAGCACCGCAGCAAGGTCGTCTTTCCGCTTCCATTAGCCCCAATTAGTGCCAAACGTTCCTGCCGATAAATAATAAAATCCGACTCCGTAAATAAAAGACGATCCCCAACTAATTTACCGATACCCTCTGCTATCAGAACTTCTTTTCCCGATCGATTGGCTTGAGTAACCTGCTGCAATCGTTTCTTGCCTGATTGCGGCGGCTTTACTAAAGCTTGCTTCAATTTTTCCGTTCGTCGTTCGATTTCTTTGGCCTTGCGGAAAAAATCCTCATTATCCGATTCCTGACCCCATTGACGGTAACGCCGGCTCATTCGTTGAAGGCGCTGAATTTCTTTTTGCTGCAATGCATAATTCTTTTGTAATAACGCGATTCTTTCTCGCTTGAGCTGCGCAAACTTGCTGTAATTTCCTGGATAACTGATGGCCTGCTCGCCTTCGATCTCCACGATTCGGTCAACGACATTGTCTAAAAATTCCCGGTCATGAGAAATCACTAAGTATGCCTGTTTGGTGTGGCTCAAATAACTCTCTAACCAATTAATCCCCGCAATGTCCAAATGATTGGTCGGTTCATCCAATAACAATACGTCCGCCGATTCTGTCAGCGCTCGCGCCAATTCGACCCGAACTCGCTGACCACCGCTCAGCGAAGATAGCGGAACCTCAAGTTTATCCGCAACACCCAGCCCCTTCAACGTACTGCTAATTCGATCTTCCAAGGTGTAGCCGCCAGACTCCTCATATATTTCTTGCAGTCGGCCATATTTAATCAACAACCGCTCAATATCTTCCTTCGGATCGGCCATTTCCTCTTCCAATAATCCTAACTTCTCCCGTAATTTCCCTACTTCCTCAAAGCTGTCGAACAAATAATCTTTGACAATTTTCTCACTAGAAGATAATTTTTGTGGAACATAGCCGATTGTTAAGCCCTTTTGACGGGCAATAGTACCGCCGTTGATTCCTTCTTCCCCGGTCAAAATTCGTAATAAGGTACTCTTGCCGCACCCATTCATTCCAACTAAACCAATCTTATCGCCAGAATTAATTGCGATCGTCAACTCTCTAAAGACTGGAGTAGTACTAAAATTCTTTGTTATATTGTTTGCTTGAATCAGCATCGTCTTCGTCTCCTTAGATCAAGACCAAGCGAAAAATAGAAAAAGCCGTGCAGGGTTGACCCATACACGACCTTGTTATTCATTAAAATTCCATTTATGAAGGATTTTATCGCATGGTCATGTATTTTCTTTAAAATCATGTAATTTTGGGCAGACTGCTCCCTTGACCACAGTTTTAAAGGTAAGCGTATGACAAAAGCTGATATGGAATCGTAAATTATCTTGATTCATCGTTATTTTTGACATACAGACCATGTGTAAATTCCTCCCCTCGTTTAATAATTACCTATAGAATAGCATAATCGAATCCGATAGAAAAGAAAACCTTTCCACAAACCGCTTAGCTGAATGAAAGACAAAAAAATAAGCTAGTCTCAACTTTTTTACTGTTGATACTAGCTCACTCTAAATTTTCTAGACTAAGAACCTCAGCCTTAGAAGATACTCATGCTCATTTAACTGCGAAACGTTTCATTTGCGGCAATTTGATAAACCAAGCGACTAATAAACACGAGACGATTTTATCAACGAAATTGCCGGTTACAGCGCCCCAATATGTTGCACTGATCATTTCTTTCCCTGAAGCTCTAAGCGCCATAATAACGATATCCGTACCCGATCCGGTAAATCCGCCAAATAGGGCCAAACGAATCGGTGCACCAATCATTGGACAAATAAATGCTAATAATACGCCGGCGATCAGTGCTTGTTTATAACCAAAGCCTTTTTTCGCCAGCAATGCTACGATGACCGCTACTGCCACATTCACTAAAGCAAATGGAATTGATAACGGACCGCTGATCATTCCCATCAATAGGTTCGTTGACACCCCTGTTAAAATCCCATAACTCATGCCGAAATTTGCTGCGATAAAAATCGTTCCCATCGTATCTAAGAACAATAACGGAATACTCAACATCGATACCGCTTCTCCCAACACAACATTCAACGCTACCGCGATGGCACACATTGCGATCACTTTTGCTTTACTATTCATTCCTTACCCCTCTTTCTAAAAACATTTGCAACTGTTCATTAAAATCACCCCGAGCTTCCTCGGTGTACCACGTGGGCACTTCTAAAAAATTGGTTCCAATTTGAGCCTTTTGACATTCCGCAAAAAACTCTTCCATTAAAACGCCGCGTTGTCCGCTAATCGAACAATTCGGGCTTTCATTGATTCCGATTACGCCGAGATACTGATACCCCTCCATTTGATAAGCTTGGATCTGCTGGATCATCGGTTGCAGCATTGCTTGACACTGCTGACGAAAAGCGGGTAAATCTCGATACTCTTCGTAGGTCATCGGCGGACGTCCGCCACCTAATACAATAAATTCTGGACACGGCAATTGAATCAGAGCAACTCCGCGACTCAACAAATCGATCGCAAATGGAAATGCTCCGCGTGCCCGCTCCCAGCCATGAATCACTGCATTTTGATTCAAAACACAATGAGATACGGCAACTAATTGCTTCTGTGGTTGAATACTCCTTCCTCCTTTGATTTATTTAAAAATTTCTTGCAAGCTCTCTAAGATCGTTGGAAATTCTTCCAATGAAATCGTCCGTAGATCAAGATAATTGCAATCATTTTTTATCCGCGTGATAATTGGTGTCGCCGAAAAACGCAGCTTTTCTTGTAAAATATCGGCTGTAAAGCGCTCACTGCTTAAAACTACAGCATAGGTCGGCAGCAAATGCTCCGGATAAGAACCGCCGCCAATTTTACTCGTGTCTTTTTCGATCTTCACACTTAGTTCAGCAAGGGGTTGCAGCATTGCCGCTAGTTCAGCAGCCTTTCCTAAACAATCCTCTTCGCTTAACCCAATCATTTGTAACGTTGGCACTGATTGTAAGGCTTCTTTTTCATCAAGATACAAAGCCAGTGTTGCTTCTAAGGCACTCAGCGTCATCTTATCGATCCGCAATGCCCGCAGCAATTGATTTTTCTTCATCTTTTCGATGTACTCTCGTTTGCCGACAATGATTCCCGCCTGTGGTCCGCCTAATAATTTATCACCGCTGAAAGTCACAACATCACAGCCTTGGTCCAAAACCTCTTTTACTGTTGGTTCGTAAGGTAACCCGAATGGGCGCATATCTAATAATAAGCCGCTTCCCAAATCGTTGATTAACGGCAAATTATTCGCGTGAGCCAGTTCGGCTAAATCAGTTAATGCTGGTGTTTCAGTGAATCCGACGATTCGATAATTACTGGTGTGTACTTTTAAAATAGCCCCGGTTTCTTCAGTCAGCGCCTTTTCGTAGTCAGTTAGATGTGTTTTGTTAGTAGTCCCTACTTCTGCGATTGTCCCGCCGCTTGAAGTAATCACATCCGGGATTCGAAATGCTCCGCCAATTTCCACTAACTCACCCCGCGAAACCAGTACCTCTGTTTCTTTCGTCAAGCTGCTCAGAACCAACAGCACCGCTGCTGCGTTGTTGTTTACGACTAAGACATCCTCTGCCCCTGTGAGTTTCTTCACGATTGAGACTAAATGGCTGTAACGTGAACCGCGTTTTCCATTTTCTAAATCAAGTTCTAAATTTGAGTAATGAAAACTGGTCGCCAGCAATTGTTCTTGCGTCTTGGCACTCAATAAAGAACGCCCTAAATTCGTATGGATTACCGTTCCCGTTCCATTAATCACGCGACGCAATGAAAATTCCTTTTCTTCTAACTGTTTTTGAACCAGCGATAAGATTTCTGCTTGATCAAACGCTGTTTGCCGTGTCCCCTCAACCACTTCTTTCCGAAGGTTCGCTAAAACTTGTTGTGTTGCCTCTTTCGCTTTTCCATGAGGATAGTTCGAATCGATTTGCTTCAATAAAATATCCACTGAAGGCAAGCTTGCTAAAA